>NZ_ANFY01000001.1 GCF_000331225.1 Sandarakinorhabdus sp. AAP62
ATCCTTGATCTGGCTGTGCGCGGGAAGCTCGTGCCGCAAGATCCGGCTGAAGAACCTGCCACAGAGTTGCTGAGAAAGATCGGGAAGGAACGAGCCGCCTCTAAGCATTCGGGCGTAACCTTGAAGATGGGACGTGGTGGAGAGCGATCACTCAGCCCGTTAGAAGGAGCTCCCCAAGGATGGGCAATCGTTCGATTGGCTGACGTGATTCTTGGGCACGTCGGTGGTGGAACGCCATCTAAAGCGGAACCCTCATTTTGGGGTGGCGACATTCCTTGGGCTAGCGTGAAAGACGTCGGAAAGAGCAAGTTTGTTTCTGATACTCAAGATCGTATCACGGAGCTTGGCTTGGCAAGAAGCTCTGCAAACATAGTTCCTGCTGGTAACATCATACTCGTGACCAGAATGGGTCTTGGTCAGCTTTCTATCAACACAATTGACTTGGCGATTAATCAGGATCTGAGGGCTATTTTCCTATCGAAATATGTCAAACTAGATTATTGCTATAACTACTTCCTAACATGCGAAATTGAAGGGGCGGGCATGACGGTGAAGGGGATCAAACTTGATGATCTTCTTGGCCTTCCATTCCCGCTACCGCCCCTCGCGGAACAACAACGCATCGTCGC
>NZ_ANFY01000002.1 GCF_000331225.1 Sandarakinorhabdus sp. AAP62
CCCTCTCCCCGCTCGCGTCCAGCCTCGCTGCGCTCGGCACCCTCCCCCAACCCCTCCCTGGAAGGGAGGGGAGACGTCGACGCCACCCAGCAATCCGCCACGGCCTTCACCAGATCGCGCACGCGGCCGATATAGGCCTGGCGCTCCGCCACCGAAATCACGCCGCGCGCGTTCAAGAGGTTGAACAAATGGCTGGCCTTGATCGCCTGGTCATAGGCCGGCAGCGGCAGCTTGCGAGCAACCAAAGCGCGGCACTCCTCGGACACATCCTTGAAATGCTGGAACAGCTTCTCGGTGTTCGCCGCATCGAAATTATAGGCGCTGAACTGCTGCTCGTTCTTCAGGAACACGTCGCCATAGGTCACGCCGGCATCATTATAGGCCAGATCGTAAATGCTCTCGACGCCCTGGATATACATGGCGAGCCGTTCCAGACCGTAGGTAAGCTCGCCGGCGACCGGCGCGCAATCATGGCCGGCAACCTGCTGGAAATAGGTGAACTGGCTCACTTCCATGCCGTCGCACCACACTTCCCAGCCCAGGCCCCAGGCGCCCAAGGTGGGGCTCTCCCAATCATCCTCGACAAAGCGCACATCATGCTTCGCCCGGTCGATGCCGATGGCATCAAGGCTGCCGAGATAGAGGCCGATCAGATCGGCCGGGCTGGGCTTCAATATCACCTGGAACTGGTAATAATGCTGCAGCCGGTTGGGATTCTCGCCATAGCGGCCATCCGACGGCCGGCGGCTGGGCTGCACGTAACAGGCGTTCCAGTGATCGGGCCCCAGGCTGCGCAGCGTTGTGGCCGGGTGGAAGGTGCCCGCCCCCACTTCCAGATCATGGGGTTGCAGGATCACGCAGCCGTGGCCGCCCCAATACTGCTGGAGCGCGAGGATCATCGACTGGAAGGATAGCGGCTTGGTCACGTGTGGCCCTTAGCGGGCGGGAGGTTGCGCGGTCAATCAGCCACGAGCCAATCAAGGATGGCCTTGTCATCTGCCGGGTCGATCGGGGCGGCATAGACGGTGCGCATCTTGGTGATGGTTTCACCCCATTGCACGCGCGTCAGGCGCGGCTGGGCGGTGATCATCGCGGCGCTGTGGCAGGCGAGGCAATTGTTGTTCACCGCTTCGGACGACACGCCATAGCGTTCGGGCAGCAGGCCTTCGGCATCGGGCAGCTCCACCGCGAGACGCCTGGTGGGCGGGGCGGCGGCGACAAGGGCCAAGGCAGCAAGAGCGAGAGAGAGGCGCATCAGGCGATCTCCACGCGGACCGGATCGACGCCGGCCCGGTTGTATCCGGATGGGTTCCAGTTCTGGGTGAGCGGCTGCGAAACCCCGGCGGCATTGGTGGCCCGTGCAAGGATGATGTGGCGGCCCGGCCCCAGCGCCAGCGCGCCGCGAAAACGGCGGAAACTGTAACGGCCATGATCGGGGCCAAGCTGCGCCGGCACCCAGCTGCGACCGCCATCGGCGGAAAGCTCCACTTTCTTCACGCCCTGATCCCCACCAAAGGCCAAGCCCTGCACCGGGGTAAGGCTGCGTGGCGGCAGTTTGCTGTTGTCGGTGATATTGGTGATCACTGCACGCGGCCGCATGATGGTGACGGGCACACGCGGACCAGCGGGGGCGCCGGGCACGACATCGGCCAACGCGTTGGCGGGCTGCAGATAGGCCTTGGCCATCCAGAAGCCTTCATCCGCCTTGTCCAGCACCTCGATGTGATCGAGCATCTTCACCCAATAGGTGGAATACCAGCCCGGCACGACGAGGCGCAGCGGAAAGCCGTTCAAAAGGGGTAATGGCTGGCCATTCATGCCCCAGGCGATCAGCACATCGTCGGTCAGCGCATGATCGATGGGCAGCGATTTCTCGAAATCGGGGGCGGCCTCCACCAGCGGCGTGTCCAGCCCGCCGCAGCGCACGGCCACCGCGCCGGGCCTGACGCCAGCCAGCGCCAGCACGTCCTTCAGCCGCACGCCTTCCCACAGCGCATTGCCCATCGCGCCATTGCCCCATTGCGCGCCAGCCATGCGCGGGCTGAACAGGCCGCGGCCATTGCCGGCGCACTGGTTTACCGCGGCGATGGCGACGCGCGGCAGCCTGGCCAGATCGGCCAGCGACAGCTCAAGCGGCTTGCCGACATGGCCGCCGACGCGCAGCCGGTGCTTCGTAGGATCAATGCTGGTCGGGAACGGATAATGCCAGCGCACATAAAATCGATCGTTCGGCGTGAAATCATGGGCGTCAAACACGCTCAATGGCGTTTCCAGCAGCGGCGGCGTAGAGCGCTGCAGGATCATCTCCCCCTTTTGCGGGAAGGCGCGTGTGGTCGGCCGCAGGCCATTGTCCGCAAAGCCCAGATCGACTTGCGCCGCAGCGGGTGCCGCAAGAGCGGAAGCGATCAGGGTGCGGCGCGTGAGCATGGGGATGGTGTAGCGCTCGCCGCCGTCAGGCGCCATGAAGGATGTGCATCACGTCGCCATCCTGCACCACATATTCCTTGCCTTCCGCGCGCAGGCGGCCAGCGTCCTTGGCGGCGGTTTCGCCGCCCAGCGTCACATAATCCTCGTATCCGATGGTTTCGGCACGGATGAACTTCTTCTCGAAATCGCCATGGATTTCGCCGGCGGCCTGCGGCGCCTTGGAACCGCGCTTCACCGTCCAGGCGCGGGCTTCCTTGGGGCCGACGGTGAAGAAGGTGATGAGGCCGAGCAGTTCGTAAGCCGCGCGCACGACGCGGGCCAACCCGGTTTCGTGCAGGCCCAGGCTTTCCAGATATTCCTGGCGGTCGGCCGGTTCCATGGTGGCGATTTCGGCTTCGATGGCAGCCGAAACCACCACGGCACTGGCACCGATGCTTAGCGCCATCTTGGCCACGGCATCGCTCAGCGCATTGCCGGTGGCGGCGCTGGCTTCTTCGACGTTGCACACATAGAGCACCGGCTTGGTGGTGAGCAGCTGGGCTTGTCTCAGGGCGCGGGCTTCGTCCTCGTCCTTCGGTTCGGTCAGGCGGGCGGGCTTGCCGGCTTTCAGCAGTTCCAGCGCCTGTCCCAGCACGGCCGCCTGCACCTTGGCCTCCTTGTCGCCCTGCTGCGCCTTTTTCAGCAGCTGCGGCACCCGCTTCTCGAGGCTTTCCAGATCGGCCAGCATCAGCTCGGTTTCGACCGTTTCGGCATCCTCCACCGGATCAACCTTGCCGGCGACGTGCGTCACGTCATCATCGATGAAGCAGCGCAGCACATGGGCGATGGCATCGGTTTCGCGGATATTGGCAAGGAACTGGTTGCCCAGGCCTTCGCCCTTTGAAGCACCCTTCACCAAGCCAGCAATATCGGTGAAGCCCAGCTGCGTTTCGATGATCTTCTGGCTCTTGGCGATGGCGGCGAGCTTGTCGATGCGCGGGTCCGGCACGGCCACATTGCCCACGTTCGGTTCGATCGTGCAGAACGGATAATTGGCCGCCTGCGCCGCCGCGGTTTGCGTGAGCGCGTTGAACAGGGTGGATTTGCCGACATTGGGCAGGCCGACGATACCGACACGGATGGGCATGAAGTGGTTCCAGATGGATGAGGTTTGACTGCGCCCGTAGCCGGTGAAGGGGCAATTGCGCAAGCAGACTCCCCTGCCTTGCAGGGAGGGGAGATTCAGGGCTGCAACCGCAGCGCGATATCGGACAGGTAGCGGGCTTCATCGCCGGCCAGCAGCGTGGGCAATTCGGCGGCCAGCACACCCAGCAGATCGGCGAGCGGGTCCATCTCCAGCTTGGCGAAATTGCCCAATACGTGGCCCGTCACCCGGTCCTTGTGGCCGGGGTGGCCGATGCCGATGCGCACCCGCCGCCAATCGGGGCCGAGGTGGGCGTCGATGGAACGGATGCCGTTGTGGCCGGCCGCGCCGCCGCCATGCTTGATCTTCAGCTTGAACGGGGCAAGATCGAGCTCGTCGTAAAACACGGTGAGCGCGGCGGCCGGATCGAGCTTGTAGAAGCGCACCGCTTCGGCGACGCTGCGGCCGCTTTCATTCATGAAGGTGGCGGGCTTGAGCAGCAGCACCTTGGCCGGCCCGATGCGGCCTTCGGCGGCCATGCCCTGAAAGCGCGGACGAAACGGCCCGATGTTCCAGCGTTCGGCAATGGCATCAATGGCCATGAAGCCGACATTGTGCCGGTGCAGCGCATATTGCGCGCCGGGATTGCCGAGGCCAACAAGGATCTGCATGGCGCTTGCTGTGTCCCAAACAGGCAAACGGGGCAAGGGATTGCTCCCCTGCCCCGCAGCAATCGCTGGCTGACGCCGTTGCGCTTATGCGGTCGCGGCAGCTTCGCCTTCTTCGCTCTTCATTGCCTTCGGGGCAACGATGGTGGCGATGGTCAGGCCGGTCTCGCGGCCATGCGGCTTCACGCCGGCGGGCAGCTTCACATCGGCGATGTGGATGGTGGCGCCCACCTGCAGGCCGGCCAGGCTGATGGTCACATCATCCGGGATCACATCCGGCGCGCAATCCAGCTTCAGTTCGTGCGCGACGATGTTCAGCATCGCGCCGGTCTTGATGGCCGAAAGTTCCTGATCGACGAAGTGGACCGGGACCGTCACGGTGACGACTTCATTGCCGGTGAGGCGCAGGAAATCGACATGGATCGGACGATCGGTAACCGGGTGGAAGGCCACGTCGCGCGGCAGGGTGCGGATGGTGGCACCATCCAGTTCCAGCTCGACGATGGCGTTCATGAAATGGCCAGTGTGCAACTGGCGCATGAGGATCTTTTCCTCGACATGGATGGTGGTTGCGGCTTCGCCAGCACCATAGATCACGGCCGGGACACGGCCTTCGCGGCGGATCGCGCGGGAGGCTCCCTTGCCTGCCTTGGCGCGAAGTTCAGCCACGAGCTTGAAAGTTTCGCTCATTGCTTGCTCCTGAATGGATATGATTTCGTTTGCGCCCGCCGCCTCCAGGGATGCGAAAATGGCGGATCACCAACGAAGCGGCGCGCATAGGGGATGCCGGCGCAAAAGGCAAGCGAAGTCGGCCCGGTTGCAGGATCAAGGCCGGGCGGAGTCGGTGTAACTGTCGATCTTCAGGCTGCCGCCCTCCTCCACCAGCACGAACAGTTCCGACACCGGCCCCCGTTCATAGCGGGCCGACCAGGCAATGGTGGTGCGGCCATCGTCGTGGCTGATGCCGCTCAACTGGCCACCGGTATAGCGGCCGTGGCGCTGGATGATGGCCCGAAACGCCCGCGCCGTGCCGCCACCCGGGCGCAGATTGCGGGTCGATTGGCTGAGCAGGCCATCAACGGCAACCCAGTCCCCGGCATTGAGGGCCACGTGAAAGCGGTCAATCACAGCGCGGCTGGCTTTCTCGTCCGGCACGGCACATGCGGCTAGCGCAATTGCTGCCAGAGGGGTGAGCCACCCCCTCATTGGACTCGCTTCACCGGGATGCCACGCGCCTGCAACATGGCGATCAGACTGTGCGGCCCGGCCATGTGGGCCGCACCAACCGCCATGAACTTGCGGCCCGGCCGCTTCAGCGCAGCCTGCACCCAATTGGCCCAGGCGGCGTTGCGGTCGTGAAACAGGCGTTTTTCCAGTTCCGGCGACAGGCTGGCGTCGTCAAAATCCTTCAGGATGCGATCCACGTCGCCCGCACCCCAGGCGGCGACCAGCCCCTGCATCTGTTCCACAGTCTTGCCGGCATCGGCAATCGCTGAAGCGAGCAGCAGCCGCTGATCGGCTTCGGGCAGGCTGTCGAAAAGGGCCAATTGGCCGCGCGCGGTTTCCAGGCCAATCAGCCGCTTGCCGGCGGCGCGGGCGCGGGCAATCAGGGCGACATCAACCCCGGCCGCCGGATCAAGCCCGGCGCGCGCCACCTCGATCTGCACCAGGGTGAGCGCTGCCAGCCAGCTTTCCATCCCATCCAGCGCGCCCACCGGCAGCCCGGCGGCCTTCAGCAGCGCATCGGCCTTGGGCTTCAATTCGTCGGGCAGCCGGCTGGCCAGCGGCACCGGGGTCGGCAGCCGGCCCAATTCCATTACCACGGCGCGCATGGCGGCCGGATCGGACGGCCCGGCAATTTCCACCACCAGCGTGCCGGCGCGATTGAAGGCCTGCGCCGCCTGCGGGGTGAGCCAGTCCGTACCCTTCGGCAGGGCATGGATGGTGCCATAGAGCGTGATCTGACGCTTGCCCTGCCCCACCTGCCACATCGCCGGCACTGCCCAGGCGGGGGAAGCGAGCCACAGGCATAGGATCAGAAACAGGCGGTGCAACATCATGCAAGGTCGATAGCAGGCCGGCAGGCAACGAAAAAGGGCCGCCCCTTGCGGGACGGCCCTCTTTGTCGCGACGAGCGAAAAATCAGGCGGCGACGGCGCGGCGGCGGCGCATTGCGGCACCGGTCAGGCCGAAGCCGGCAATCAGCATCGCCCAGCTGGCCGGTTCCGGCACGCCAGGAGCCAGTTCACCCAGTTCATAGGTGAAAAGCACGCGGCTGATCGCGCCGCCTTCCGTCCAGATATTGACTGGATCGGTCGCGCGCATCTGGTTCTGCATGCCCAAGCGTTGCAGCGTGATGGCATTGCCGCCCAAGGTGGTGGCAAAGCCGCCCGCGCCATAGCTGTTGGTCGCCGACGCACCACGACTACCAAGCAGACCAACGATATCGCCGGCCCGGAACTGAATGGCGGCCGCAACGAAACCAATGCTGGCGTCGTCGCGGATCAGGCGCAGCGTGGTAAAATCATTGGTGGTGGCGCTGAACGTCGGGATGGCGCTGTTGAAGCGCATCACCGCGATGTCCTGACTGGCGCTGGAAGCGTCGGTCGGCACCAACAGGCCGGTGATGTAGAAATCGACCGGTGCGGTGAACCAGTAACCGCGGGTGTTGCCCGTGAAGGTCGAGGTCTGCGGGCCCACGTCGATCGTGGCCGCCGCAACTGGCGCTGCCAGTGCTGCCGCTGTCAGCAAAAGCATTATCTTGTGCATGAATCCCCCAAACAAAACCGCAGGCTCATTGAGTCTGCCGCTTCGAGGAAAGCAATATTCATGCCAACACTCGTCCAACGTTCAACACATTGAAAACAAACAGACAAACTCTACGCCTTCTCAAAGGAAGACGAAAATATGTCAATTTTTCCGACACTTATATCTTACCGGGCAGTTAACCCGCCTTGGCCCAATATTCGTCCTTCAGCAGCCGCTTGTAGAGTTTGCCGGTGTCATGACGCGGTAGTTCGGCGCGGAAATCAATGCGTTTCGGGCATTTCACATGGGAAAGCCGGCTGCGGACATAGTCGATCAGTTCGGCTTCCAGATCGGGCCCGGCCCTGGCCATGTCACGCGGCTGCACGACAGCGTGGACGGCTTCGCCCATCACCTCGTCCGGGATGCCGAACACCGCGACATCGGCCACTTCGGGATGCGAGATCAGCGTGTTTTCCGCCTCTTGCGGGTAGACATTGACGCCGCCGGAAATGATCATGAAAGCGGCGCGATCGGTAAGGAACAGATAGCCTTCCTCGTCGACACGGCCGATGTCGCCAAAGGTGGCTCCATGTTCGCCCATCACGCTGGCGGTCTTTTCGGGATCATTGTGGTAGCTGAAGTTGCCGCCGCCATGGAAGAAGATGCGGCCCACTTCATTGGGGCCGAGCCGGTTGCCATCATCATCGAGCACGCGGATTTCGCCCAAGATGGATTTGCCGACACTGCCCGGCCGCGCCAGCCACTCCTGGGGCGAGATTGCGGTGAAGCCCGCGCCTTCGGTGGCGCTGTAATATTCGAAGATCACCGGGCCCCACCAGGCGATCATGGCGTGCTTCACGTCCACCGGGCATGGCGCGGCGGCGTGGATGGCGACCTTCAGCGAGGAAAGATCATATTTCGCCCGCACATCATCGGGCAATTTCAGCATGCGCACGAACATGGTCGGCACCAGCTGGCTGTGGGTGATGTGGTGTTTTTCAACCAGCGCCAGATAGGCTTCGGGATCGAACTTCTCCATCACCACCACGGTGCCGCCGAACTTGTGCACGCTCATGCAGTAACGCAACGGGGCGGCATGATAGAGCGGTGCCGGCGACAGATATTTCATGCCCGGGGCGAACTGGTACAAGGCGGCCACCATCCCGGAAAGCGCATCGACCTGATCGATCGGGCCTTCCGGCAACGGCCCACGCACGCCCTTGGGCCGGCCGGTGGTGCCGCTGGAATAAAGCATGTCGCGGCCCGAACTTTCGTCGGCAATGCGGCTGGTGGGCAAATCGGCGATGGCCGCGGCAAAGCTGGTGCAGCCCGGCGCGCCGCCCCCGGTGCAGAACCGCGCCGATGGCGCCAGGCCGGGCGTGGCGGCCACGGCCACAGCGGCCAGGGCCGGCGAGCAGAAGATCGCCCTGGCCGCTGAATCCTGGGCGATGTAACCGGCCTCATCGGCGGTAAGCTTGGTGGACATCGCCACATAGATCAGCCCGGCGCGGGCCGCGGCCCAGCAGATCGGCAGGAAATCAATCTCGTTCAGCATCAGCACCGCGATGCTGTCGCCGCGCTGCAGGCCAAGGCTGCGCAGCAGATGGGCGATGCGGTTGGATTGCGCCTCCAGCCCGGCATAGGTCAGGGTTTCGCCGCTGCCAGCCATGATGATCGCCGGCGTATCGGGTTGGTTCGCGGCGTGATGGAACGGGTGCATGGTCTATCCCCTTGTGCGGTGACGGCGATCCCACCAGATGGCAACGGCCATCATGGCGGCAAACAGGCCGGCAAGGCCGGTGATGTTGATGGCAAGCTGCCCCCAACCCAACTTGCCGGCATCGATGAAATAATAGGGGTAGCTGCCGGTCTGGGCACCGACCAGCAGCGAAAACAGGCAGTAGGCCAGCGGCAGCGGCAGCACCGCCCACAGATGCTGCCAGTGCAGCCGCGCCTGCGGCCGCAGCAACAGCCACCACAGCGGCCAGGCGATCGGCGCCACCACGTGGAAGATGAAATCGATGATGGCGCGCAGCAGCGTGGGCGGCGGGTTCAGCCCAGCGAGCAGCGTGTTGTAGACGATGCCCACCACGGCAATCCACGCGGCGCTGGCCGCCAGCAGCGCCGGGTGCGCCGGCCCGCGCGCCCGGCCAACAAGCGCGGCATGGCCGGCAATAAGTGCCACGGCGGTGTTGGACCAGATGGTGAACCAGCCGTAGAGCCGCTGCACTTCCTCGATCGGATCGCGGCCGCGCTCCACGACGTTCAGCCCGAACTGGGTGAGCAGCGCCATGCCGCACAGCAGGGCAACCGCGGTTGCCGCCATGCGCGACCTGCCTGTCAGCCATTGCTCCATGGCGACAATAGCTAGCGCACGCCGCGACGGCCGCAAAGCCTGTTGCGATAGGGGGGAATTGGCCTGCCTGCGAGGTTGCAGCAGCGGGCCCGACCAGCTAAAGCGGCGCTCTATGTTCAAGCTCCCCGATCACAAAGACCGCGCCAAGACCGCCGCCGAAGCCCGCAAGGCCAAGCTGGAGAAATTCAAAGCCGCCGCGCCCAGCGAGGAAGCCATTGCAGCTGCTCGCGCCCGCGCCGAAAAGCGCGCCCAGAAAGAAGCCGAAGCCAAGCTCGCCCGCGCCGAACGCGCCCGCCAGCTGGCCGAGGAAAAGAAGCTGAAAGACGCCCAGCGCGAAAAGCAGGCCGAACAGCAGCGCCTGGAAGCCATTTCCCGCGAAGCCGCCCAGAAGGCCGCCCGCGACGCCCGCTACGCCGCCCGCAAGCAGCGCGTGCGCTAACCGGCTTGTCAGCGCCAGAACCGCGGCGCTGCCATCACCTGTTCGTGGGCCTTCCCGGCCTTCAGCAGCAACGCCGTGCGCTGTGCCATGCCGATCAATGCCGCCGCGCCGCGTGCACGGCTGCCGCCGATGCGGGCCAGTACCGCTTGCGCCACCGCCAGATCATTCAGCACGCCCAGAACATCCTGCAGCGGCAGCAGCGCCGCCATGAACCGCGCCTGCCGGCTGGCCGCCGGAAACAGGCTGCCCAACAGTTCGCTGGCATGGCGCAGCCGCTTCACCCGCTTGCGCAGCTGGTGGCGAGCGGCATCATCGCCCGCCACCAGCGCCCGGCCAGCTTTCTTCACCTTGCGCCGGCAGCGTTCAAGCTGGCGCGCAGCATGAACGCGCGCCGCGCCTGCCGGCAAGGGCGGGTGCAGCACGAGCCATTCCGACAGGTCCCGCAGCATGGCCCGGGTGGGCGCGGCGCGCAGTACGGCCATGGCCTCGACGAAAGCCTCATCCCGCGCGGCTGACAGGCGATCGTGCAGCAGGCCCGGCTTGGCACGCGCCAGCAACACATCCAGATCGCGTACAGCCCCCAATGCGCCCGACAGGTCGCGCAGTCCTGCCGTCAGCGCTGGCTGTGGGCCAGTGAGGGGCTCGAACAGCCGTAGTGCCGATCGCAGTCGGCGCAGACTCACCCGCGTCTGGTGCAGGGATTCGCCAATTGGGGCCGCCAACAATTGTGCCTCATTGCGGCGATACTGGCCAAGGCAGCTGCCGAGCACGGCGCGCCAGACCGCATCATTCCCGCCCAGATCCAGCAGCCCTTCCCGATCGCGGCCCATTTGCTCTCGCCCCGCACGATTCGACGGGCCAAGCATAACCGGATCAGTGGCCAGAAAATGCCATCAGACTATGGGGGGTGATGCCGGCGTCGCGCAGCCGCTGGGCACCACCCAGATCGGGCAGATCGATGGCAAAGGCCGCCTCGTTCACCACTGCCCCTGCCCCGCGCAGCAATTGCGCGCCGGCCAGTGCGGTGCCGCCGGTGGCGATGAGATCATCGACCAGGCAGACCCGGGCGCCTGCGCGCACGGCATCATCGTGCATCTCGATACGGTCGCTGCCATATTCCAGCGCATAGTTCACACCTGATACTCGGCCCGGCAGCTTGTTCTGCTTCCTCAGCAGCACCAGCCCCACCCCCAGTTCGCGGGCGAGCGCCGCGCCAAAGATGAAGCCTCGCGCTTCGATGCCGGCAATCAGGTCAGGCCTTGTGCCCAGGTTCGCCGCCATGCGCGTGATGCTGGCGGCAAAGCCAGGCCCGTCCAGCAGCAGCGTGGTGATGTCACGGAACATGATCCCCGGCTTGGGGTAATCGGGAATCGTGCGCACCAGCGCCTTCAGATCGTCATTCACTGTCGAGGCCCCCTTGAAACGCGAGGAGGCGGCCATCCGGGTGGATGACCGCCTCCCTGCAATCGGATGATGGCTGATCAGGCCTTCTTCACGTCGGCCCACACCTTGCGGTACGACAGATAGCCAAGGCCGGTCATGATGATCAGGAACAGGATCACCGCAACGCCGGTTTCCTTGCGGTTTTCCAGCTTGGGTTCCGCCGTCCAGGTCAGGAAGGCGGTTACGTCCTTCGCATATTGGTCGGTGGTCGCCGCGGTCCCGTCAGCATAAGTCACCTGGCCGTCGGCCGCGAGCGGCGGCGGCATGGCAATGTTGATGCTGTGGAAATAGGGATTGTAATAGCTGGTTTCCGGCTTGTTCCAGCCCTTCGGAACATCATCGGAATAACCGGTGAGCAGCGAATAGACATAGTTCACGCCATCGTGGCGCGCCTTGGTCATCAGCGACAGATCGGGCGGGTTGGCACCGTTCTGCGCCGCACGGGCGGCCGCTTCGTTGGCATAGACCAGCGGGAACTTGTCCGCACCGGTCGCCTTGCGGGTGGTGGGTTCGCCATTGGAATCGATGGTCGCAACCTCATACTCCGCCGCGATCGTCTTGATCTGGGCTTCGGTGTAGCCAAGATCGGCGAGATCGCGGAAGGCGACGCGGTTGATCGAATGGCAGGCCGAGCAGACTTCCTTGTAAACCTGGAAGCCGCGCTGCAGCTGGGCACGATCAAACGTGCCGAAGATGCCCAGATTGCCGGGGCCGTTGTGGGCCCAGACCATCTGCTTGGGATGCTTGTGAAGCTCTTCGGCCATGTTGGGCGCCTCGGCCTCACGGGGTTGCACGGCACCCCAGAGGACGTTGAGGACGAACAGCAGGCCGACGGCAAGTGCGCCGAGACGGATCATCAGATCAGCTCCTTATTCGGCCGGCTGTGCGACAGGCGCACCGCCACCGGTCTTGCCGTACTTGGCCAGCACCGCTTCCGAAATGGAATTCGGCAGCGGCGAGGTCTTCTCCAGCTTGGAGACGATCGGCAGGATGATGAGGAAATGGGCGAAATAATAGGCAGTGAGCACCTGGCTCAGCCGCACCCACGGTTCATGCGCCGGCTTGCCGCCGCACACGCCCAGGCCCAGCGCCACGGCGACGAACACCCAGAACAGGATGCGCGACAGCGGGCGATAGTTGTTGGAACGCACCGGCGACTGATCGAGCCAGGGCAGCACGAACAGCAGCAGGATCGAGGCGAACATGCCGATCACGCCCCACAGCTTGGCCGGCACACCGAGGAAATCGGACGTGAAGGCGCGCAGGATGGCGTAGAAGGGCCAGAAATACCATTCCGGCACGATCAGCGCGGGCGTCGAGAGCGGGTTGGCCGGGATATAATTGTCCGGCTCGCCCAGGCTGTTCGGCATGAAGAAGACGAAGGCCGCAAAGACGATCAGATAGACGCCCAGGCCCACGAAATCCTTCGCGGTGTAATAGGGGTGGAACGGCACGGTATCGGCTTCCGACTTCACGTCCACACCGGTCGGGTTGTTGGAACCCGGGATGTGCAGCGCCCAGACGTGCAGGATGATCACCCCGAACGTCACGAACGGCAGCAGATAATGCAGCGAGAAGAAACGGTTCAGCGTGGCATTGTCGGGCGAGAAGCCGCCCAGCAACCACGTCTGGATCGACGGGCCCACAACCGGCAGCGCCGAGAACAGGCCGGTGATGACCTGCGCGCCCCAGAAGCTCATCTGGCCCCAGACCAGCACATAGCCCATGAACGCAGTGGCCATCATCAACAGGAAGATGACAAGGCCCAGCATCCACAGCACTTCGCGCGGCGGCTTGTAGGACCCGTAATAGAGGCCACGGAAGATGTGGATGTAGACGACGCCGAAGAAGAAGCTGGCACCAACGGCGTGCATGTAGCGGATCATCCAGCCGCCGTTGACGTCGCGCATGATGTGCTCGACCGAGTCAAAGGCGACGCGGGTATCGGCGGCGAAATGCATGGCCAGCACCACGCCGGTGATGATCTGGATCACCAGCGCCACGCCGGCGAGCACGCCGAAATTGTAGAAGGCGTTCAGGTTCTTGGGCGTCGGATAGCCCGGCCCGAGAGCGCCATAGACGAAACGGGCGAGCGGCAGGCGCTCGTCCATCCACTGGCCGACGGCCGACGTCGGCTGATATTGCTTGGCCCAGGGAAAGCTCATGGTTCTGCTCCTCAGCCGATGGTCACAGCGGTGGGCGACTTGAACGTGTAGGGCGGCACTTCCAGATTCTTGGGCGCCGGGCCCTTCCGGATGCGCGCGGCGGCATCATAGTGCGAGCCGTGGCAAGGGCAGAAATAGCCGCCGAAATCGCCCTTGGCTTCGCCTTCCGCCGCGCCCAGCGGCACGCAGCCGAGGTGGGTGCACACGCCCAGCGTGATCAGCCACTGTTCATTGCCGGGCTTGGTGCGATCGGCCAGCGACTGCGGGTCGCGCAGCGAGGCAACATCCACCTTGTTCGATTCGGCGATCTCTTCCGGCGTCAGGTGCCGGGCAAAGATCGGCTTGCCGCGCCATGCAGCCTTGATGGCCTGGCCGGGCTGCAATGCCGACAGATCGAGATCGACCGACGCCAAGGCCAACACGTCGGCCGACGGGTTCATCTGGTTGACCAGCGACCATGCCACCGGCACCACGCCGGCACCGGCAAAGGCAGCCGTTGCCACATAGAGGAAATCGCGGCGACGCTCGCCACCGGGTTCCAGATTATCGGCAGTCGCCTGCCGCACTTCGCTCGCCATCGTGCCCCTTCCGGAATATGATGCATGGCGTGCAAGCCCACAGCCTGCCCGCATGGTGCGCCGGGATAGACAAGCAAATGCCGCAACGCAACGTAGAAAAGGGCCGCAGACATCGGACATTTTGGCGCGGATATGACAATCCGGTAATATTCTTGCGCGCACCCTGCCTGCCGTGGGGGGTTTCGCCGGCCGGCAAGCCTGTCTAAAGACTGGCCATGATCGAGCTTGATGACCAGCAGAAGGCCGCCCAGGCCTGGTTCCGTTCCCTGCGTGACAGCATCTGGGCGATGCTGGAGCAGCTGGAAGATGAATCGACCCTGCCCGGCGACGCCGGTCGCTTCGAAAAGCGGGTGTGGCAGCGCACCGATCATTCCGGTGGCGATGGTGGCGGCGGCGAGATGGGCATCATGAAGGGCCGGCTGTTCGAAAAGGCCGGCGTCAACATCTCCACAGTCTATGGCGAGTTCAACCCGGACTTTGCCAAGCAGATCAACGGCGCCGCCGAGGATCCGCGCTTCTTTGCCACCGGCATCAGCCTCGTGATCCACCCGGCCAACCCGCTGGTGCCGGCCGTGCACATGAACACCCGGATGCTGGTGACGACCAAGCGCTGGTTCGGCGGCGGCGTTGACCTCAACCCAGCCCTGCCCGACGCGGATGAGACGGCGACCTTCCACGCCGCGGTGAAGGCCACCTGCGACCGCCATCACCCCGATTATTACCCGGCCCATTCGAAGTGGGCGGAAGAATATTTCTGGGTGCCCCACCGCAACCGCCATCGCGGCGTGGGCGGCATCTTCTATGATCATCTCAACAGCGGCGACTGGGCCGCCGATTTCGCCTACACGCAGGATGTCGGCCGCTGCTTCCTCGAAACCTATCCCAGGCTGGTGCGCGCCAAGATGCACCAGAACTTCACCGAGGAACAGCGCATCGCCCAGCTGAAGTATCGCGGCCTCTATGCCGAGTTCAACCTCGTCTATGACCGCGGCACCACCTTTGGCCTGAAGACCGGCGGCAACACCGATGCCATATTGATGAGCCTGCCGCCGCTCGCGATCTGGGAATGAGCGAGCGTCAAGGTGGCGGCTCGATGGTGGCATCGCGGGTGATCGCGGTGCCGGCCGGGCAGATCGCCACCATCGTCACCTGCCTGGAAATGACCGCGCCCCCGGTGCCGTCCGTGCCGGTCAAATCCGCGCTGAAGCTGGAGCACTGGACCGCGCCCTTCGATCTGGCCCGTTATCGCGCCTTGTTCCGGGCCATTGGCCAGAACTGGCTATGGCGTGGGCGGCTTGTGCTGGATGATGATGCGCTGGCCGCCACGCTGGGCGCACCCTCACTGGAAGTGCATGTCGCCACTCGGCGCGATGGCACGCCGCAAGGCCTGCTGGAACTGGATTTCAGCGGCGACGGCGAATGCGAACTGGCCTATTTCGGCCTGGTGCCAGAACTGACCGGGCGCGGCCATGGCGCCTGGCTGATGGGCCATGCGCTGAAGCGAGCATGGAAGGACGGCATCAGCCGCGTCTGGGTGCACACCTGCGATCTCGATCACCCCGGCGCACTGGGCTTCTACCAGCGTCATGGCTTCCGCCCCTATGAGCGACTGGTGGAGATTTACGATGACCCGCGCGCCAGCGGGCTTTATCCGGCTGATACGGCGCCGACGGTGCCGCTGCTGTAGCCCGCGCACGAGGCGTTCGAACTATCGGGGCGGTGCGGCCAGTTGCCGATAGGCCACGGCACTGGCGCCGCCAACACCGATGGTGACGAGGCAATTGCCGATGGCCGGCACCAGCGCGTGCAGGAAGCGCCCCACCGCAGCCAATCCGCTGGTGCGCGCCACCACGTCCAGCGCGGCACCTGCGCCTTCGGCCAATATGCCAATGCCGATCACGCCGAACAGGCCCAGCACCAGGAACAGGGTGAGCTGCAGGCCCTGCCCTTCGCTCAAGGCCCAGCTGCGGCGCAACAGGGCCAAGGGGGTGCCAGCTTCGGCAACGGCGACCGCGCCCGACAGGAACAGTAGCCGGGCAAACAGCCACAGGCCGGGCACGATCAGCAGCAGGACGCCAAGCCCCACGGGCAGCGAGCCCAGCAGTTGCGCCGCTGCATAAGCCGGAAAAGCCGCAAGCGCTGCGGCCAGCGCCTCACGAGGCGTGGCATTGCCGCGCAAGACCAGATGGGTGGCGGCCAACTGGCCAAAGGCGGCGATCAGGCTGGGCACCGCCAGTCGCCACAGCAATTGCTGGTTGCTGATCGCTTCCAGGCTGGCGGGCGCCGGCGGGCCGAACAGCTCGATGGCAACCGCCGGCAGCAGCGCAAACGGCGCCACCAGGAAAAACAGCCGCGGCAGATCGGCACGCAGCGTGCCCGACATCGCATCCCAGAGAGCGGCTGCCGACAGACGTTGCATGGTCGGCCCCGTTCCGAGCCAGATCAGGCTGCGGGCTTCACGCCAGCTTCGGCCACCAGGGCATGGAGTTCGCCAGCCTGGAACATTTCCATCATGATGTCGCTGCCGCCCACGAATTCACCCTTGATGTAGAGCTGCGGGATGGTCGGCCAGTCGCTATATTCCTTGATGCCCTGGCGAATTTCCTGATCGGCCAGCACGTCAACGCCTTCGAAGGCGACGTTCAGCCGCTCGAGGATGGCGACGGCAGTGGAGGAAAAGCCGCACTGCGGGAAGAAGGGCGTGCCCTTCATGAACAGCACCACATCGTTGCTGTTCACCAGATCGGCGATGCGGTCATGGACGGGATTGGTCATCGATCGTTCCTCGTTGGGTGCTGTGGTTACCGTCGTCAGCCCACAACGGTGGTCAATTTCAAGGCATGGAGCACACCCCCCATGCGCCCGCCCAGAGCATTATACACCAGCCGCTGCTGTGCAACCCTGGACAGGCCGGCAAATTGTGGCGCCGTCACCACGGCGGCATAATGATCGCCGTCGCCGGCAAGATCGGTGATCTCCACCCGTGCCCCGGGCAGGGCTGCCAGAATCGCCGATTCGATGTCGGCGGCCGCCATCGGCATCAGGCAGCTCCGCTGATCTGGGCTTCGGCCTGGGCCAGTTTCTCGGCCAGCATCGCCTTGATATCGTTCACGCCGACGCCCAGCCCGGCCAGATCGCCGTGCAGCTTGGCGATGATGTCATCATCGCCCGGGATTTCGAGATCGGAAAGCAGCACCGCCTTGGCATAATCGTCCGCGGCCTGGCCTTCCTTGCCCAGTTTCTCGGCGGCCCACAGGCCAATCAGCTTGCCGCGGCGGGCAAGGATGCGGAAACGCATTTCCTCGTCGTGGGCGAACTTGGTTTCAAAGGCCTTCTGGCGGTCGTCGAACGTGGTCATCTTGTCCTGCTCCCAAGCGGGTTCGTCTACCCAAATAGGTAAGCACGGCCGCCTGATCAATGATTGTATCTCACCTTCTTTGCCGCTATGGCCACTCGCCCACGCGGGAGGGCCGTGTTAGCTTGCCCCTGCGCGACCGAATTTCAGCGGCGACCTGCCCTCGGGCAGGCCTCGCCGCCGTCGAAAGGCCAGAGAAAGGCATCCCATGACCCGCCGCCGCCAGATCTACGAAGGCAAGGCCAAGATCCTGTATGAAGGCCCGGAACCCGGCACCCTGATCCAGTATTTCAAGGATGATGCCACCGCCTTCAACGCCCAGAAAAAGGGCACGATCAGCGGCAAGGGTGTGCTGAACAACCGCATTTCCGAGCATGTGTTCACCTTGCTCGGCCTGATCGGCATCCCCACCCACTTCATCCGCCGTCTCAATATGCGCGAGCAACTGGTTCGCCAGGTTGAAATCATTCCGATTGAGGTCGTGGTGCGCAATGTGGCCGCCGGCAGCATCGCCAAGCGGTTCGGCATCGAGGAAGGCACCCAGCTGCCACGCACCATCATCGAATATTATTACAAGGATGATTCGCTCGGCGACCCGCTGGTGACCGACGAGCATATCTCGGCCTTTGGCTGGGCCAGCCAGGACGAGATGCACGACATCGCCGACATGGCGATCCGCATCAATGATTTCATGGCCGGCATGTTCGCCGGCGTTGGCATCAGGCTGGTGGATTTCAAGCTGGAATTCGGCCGCCTGTTTGATGGCGAGTTCGCCCGGGTGATCCTGGCCGACGAGATCAGCCCCGATGGCTGCCGCCTGTGGGACATGAAGACCGGCGACAAGATGGACAAGGACCGGTTCCGCCGTGATCTGGGCGGCGAAGTCGAAGCCTATCAGGAAGTCGCCCGCCGCCTGGGCCTGCTCACCGAAGACGAGCCGGCCGTGCTCGACCTGGAAGAGCATCGCAAGGCAAGGGTTCAGACTCTGGGCAAGGACAAGCCGGCGGATTAAGCCCCTCCTGAGGGTCAGGAAGCCCAGCGCACAGGTTCGATCCGCTTGACGGCACGGGCAAAGATCAGCGTGCCACCGGCCACCACGGCGGCGGTCATCAGAAAGGCGGGGCGGTAGCCGGCGGCATCGACGATGATGCCGGTGAGCACCGGCCCGACAATGCCCGACAGATTGCCGATGCTGGTCTGCACCCCGACCCAGCGGCCGGCCGACGCGGGCCCGGCCATGGTCTGACCAAAGACGAACAGCATGTTGGGCAGCGGTCCATAGCCGAAGCCGGTGATGGCGATCAGCGTCACCAGCGGCAGCCATCCCTGAATTTCCGGCAACAGCATCAGGCCCGCGACATAGGCAAAGACCGAGCCGAACAGCATGCGCCGCCGCCACACGGACCCATCGGCGCCGCGGCGTATGGCCCGATCGATCAGCCAGGCGCCCGCCGTGCCGCCAATGATCTGCGCGACATAGAAGACGCTGGTGAGCAGGCTCATGTCGATGATCGAAAAGCCACGCGCCTTCACCAGCCAAAGCGGCAACCAGCCGACAATGAAATAGAGCCCGAAGGTGCCGGCCAGATGCAGCAATGTGATGGCCCAGAACGCCGGTTGCCGCAAAACCTGGCCCAGCGGCACGGCGGCATCGAGCGTCGCTTCCTGCTTGCCTTCACCCTCTTCGATGCCGCGCCGGGCCAGCCACCAGGGCACCAGCCAGACCAGGGTCACCAGACCAAAGATGATGAACATCTCGCGCCAGCCCCAGAATTCCATGATGAAACCTCCGCCCAGCGTGCCGATCAGCGGCCCGAGGGCCAATCCGCCCGACAACGAGACATTGGCCAGGCTGCGCGCGCCTTCCGGTACCCGGGCGATCAGTTTCGATCCGCAGGGAAAGGCGACGCCTTCGCCCAGCCCCATCAGCAGGCGCAGCATCAGGAGCCCGGTAATGCCGCCAGCCACACCGGTGCCGACAAAACCCATGCCGATCGTGGCCAGCGCCCAGGTGGCGACGCCCAGCGCCATCAGCAGCCGCACGCTCATCTTGTCCGCCAGCCAGCCGGCCAATGCGAGAGCGGGCACATAGGTCCAGTAGAAGCTGGAGACGATGACGCCGTACCGTTCGTTGGTGAGGCCGAATTCATCCTTGATCAGCGGCGCCGCCACGCTGACGGCGCCGCGATCGATGTAGTTGAGCGCAATGGCGGCCCCGATCAGGATGATCGCCCAGCGCAACGGACCTGACAGCATGAAGTTCTCCCCGGCCGGCACAGTGGCGGCCACGGATTGGGCCGTCAACCGGCCACTGGATCGGCGCGCCCTGCTTTGGCATCCTGCCCCCATGATCATCCGCCCGCTCGATCCCGCCGCCGACCGGCAGCTGCTGCCAGGCCTCGCCGCCATGATGGTGGAGGCCGTGGCGGGCGGCGCCTCCATCGGCTTCATGGCCGGGTTTGATCAGGCTGGCTCACTGGCCTGGTGGCAGGGCCGGCTGGCAGCCGCGGCGCAGGGCGAGGTGCAGATATTGGTGGCGCTGGATGATGGCGGCGTTGCCGGCACGGTAAGCCTGGTGCCCGCCGCCATGCCCAACCAGCCGCACCGCGCCGATATCGCCAAGATGATGGTGGCTGGCCGGGCGCGCGGGCGCGGCGTGGGTGCCGCGTTGCTGGCGGCGGCGGAGGCACGGGCGCTGGCACAGGGACGCAGCACATTGGTGCTGGACACGATCAGCGGATCGGTGGCAGCGCGGCTTTATGAACGGGCGGGCTGGGAAAAGGTGGGCGACATCCCGGCCTATGCCTTGATGCCTGACGGCGCGATGGCGCCCACCACGGTCTATACCAAGCGGCTGATCTGATCCTCAGCTGCCCAGCAGGATCAGCGCAGCGACGCCACCAAAGGCCAGCACGGCAGCGGTGAGCGGCCAGAACAGGCCGGCGCTGGCCGAGCGGGCTGGCGCTGCCGAACGTGCCACCGGGGCCGGAGCGGCCATCAGCGGTTGCGGCGCAGCGGCAGGCGCCTCAGCGACGACCGGCGGTGGCGGTGGCGGCGGTGGCGGCGGGGGAGGAGGTGGCGGCGGCGGTGCCATCACCGGTTCCGGGCTGGCGGCAGGCGGCAGCGCTTCGGCGGCCGGTGCAGGAGCAGGCGCAGGAGCAGGCGCGGCTTTGGCCTTGCCGGCCTTGGCCTTGGGCCGGAAATCGTCCAGCCGGCCAAAGGCTTCGGCCAGCAGATAATAGACGGTGACGCGATTCTTGGTGCGATCCGCCTTCATGCGATCGCCCACCGCCGCAATGGCGGCATCCAGCACGTCGTCCGCATCGGTCAGCGCCAGCTTCTTGCGCAGGAAATTGGCTTTCACCCGATCGGTTTCGGTCTTGTCCGAGAAGGCGACCAAAGAGGAATCCTTGTTGCGCAGCGCTATGCCGCAATAACGCACGATGCCGGCGATGATGTCACCATCAGCATCGGGCACATATTTGCGAACGTCGACTGACCAATCTTCCGCCATTGCGGCCCCCTTCATGATTGAAGTCGGCAAGTTATCGGCAATCGCCTGCTTGGGCAATCCGTCTTGCCGCGCCGCTGGCATCGCTCGCCGCAACCGGCTATGGCGTGGTCCGTGCAGGGCAAGACCATCCTTCTGATCGTGGGCGGCGGCATCGCGGCCTTCAAGGCGCTGGAACTGGTGCGCGAACTGGGCCGTGCAGGGGGCCGCGTGCTGCCGGTACTCACCGAAAATGGCGCGCGCTTCGTCACGCCACTCTCCCTTTCGGCGCTGGCCGGAGCGCAGGTGCGCACCAGCCTGTGGGATCTCGAAGACGAAGCCGCCATGGGGCATATCCAGTTGAGCCGCGCCGCCGATCTGGTGGTGGTGTGCCCGGCCACCGCCAGCCTGATGGCGCGGGCGGCCGGCGGCCAGGCCGATGATCTGGCCACCACATTGCTGCTCGCCACCGACAAGCCGGTGCTGATGGTGCCGGCGATGAACGTGCGCATGTGGCTGCACCCGGCCACCCAGCGCAATATCGCCACGCTGCGCAGTGACGGCATAACGGTAATGCAACCGGATGATGGCGCCATGGCCTGCGGGGAGTTTGGCCCCGGACGTTTGCCCGAAGTGCCGGCGATCATGGCGGCGATTGCGGCGTTTTTCGGAGCGAAGCCGCTGGCCGGCCGCCACGCCCTGGTCACCGCCGGGCCGACGCATGAACCGATCGACCCGGTGCGCTTCATCGGCAATCATTCATCGGGCAAGCAGGGTTTTGCGATCGCCGCCGCGCTGGCGCAACTGGGCGCGCGCGTGTCGCTGGTGGCCGGGCCGGTGCATCTGCCGACGCCGGCTGGCGTCACCCGCATCGACGTGACGACCGCCCGCGACATGCAGGTCGCCTGCGCGGCCGCCCTGCCCGCCGATATCGCCGTGATGGTCGCTGCCGTCGCCGATTGGCGTGCGGAAACCGCGCCGCACAAGCTGAAGAAGGACGGCAAGGCGCTGCCGCCGCTGGCCCTGACGGAAAATCCCGACATCCTGGCCGGCATTGGCCATCATGCGCTGCGCCCGGCGCTGGTGGTCGGCTTTGCCGCCGAGACCCATGATCTGATCCCTCACGCCGTGGCCAAGCGGCTGAAGAAGGGCGCCGACTGGATCGTCGCCAACGATGTGACCGAAGGCGTGTTCGGCAGCGATTCCAACCATGTGCATCTGGTGACCGCCAGCGGTGCCGAAGACTGGGGCGCACAGGTCAAGCAGGCCGTCGCCACCGCCCTGGCCCAGCGCATCGCCGCGCATTTTGCAGGACAGTCATGATCGCGATCCCGCTCACCATCCTGCCCCACGGCGAGGGCCTGCCGCTGCCGGCCTATGCCACGCCCGGTGCCGCCGGCATGGACGCAGTGGCGGCCGTGACCGAGACGGTGATGCTGCATCCCGGCGCGCGCTTCCCGGTGCCGCTGGGCTTCTGCATGGCAATCCCCGACGGTTATGAAGTGCAGGTGCGGCCGCGTTCCGGCCTCGCCATGAAGAATGGCATCACGGTTCCCAACAGCCCCGGTACCATCGACAGCGACTATCGCGGTGAAGTGAAGGCGCTGCTGATCAACCTTGGCAGCGAGCCCTTCGCCATCGAGCGCGGCATGCGTATCTGCCAATTGGTACCGGCGGCGGTGACGCGCGCCACGCTGGCCGTGGTCGCCGCGCTGGACGACACGCAGCGTGGTGCCGGCGGCTTCGGCTCCACAGGAGTGCACAGTTGAATTTTTCTGACGACGAGCTGGAACGTTACGCCCGTCACCTGGTGCTGCCCGAATTCGGCGGGCGCGGCCAGGCGGCCCTGGCCCGGGCGCGGGTGGCCGTGGTCGGTGCCGGCGGACTGGGCTCCCCTTGCCTGCTCTATCTCGCGGCGGCAGGCGTCGGCCGGCTGACCATCATCGATGACGACGCGGTGGCGCTCTCCAACCTGCAACGCCAGGTGCTGTTTGAAACGGCGGACGCCGGCGAGATGAAGGCGGAACGCGCAGCCAGCCACCTGCATGCACTCAACCCGCATGTCGAAACCGTGGCGGTGCCGCTGCGCCTCGATGCCGATAATGTCGATGCACTGCTGGCCGGGCATGATCTGATTGTTGATGGATGCGACAGTTTCGCGACGCGGCTGCTGGTGGCCGATTGCGCGCTGGCGCTGCGGGTGCCGCTGGTATCGGGCGCGGTTGGGCCGTTCGATGGCCAGGTCGCGGTGTTCAAGGGGTTTGATCCCGCCCTGCCCTGCTATCGCTGCTTCGTCGGCAACCCCATCGACCAGCCCGAGCGCAATTGCGCCGCCGTCGGCGTGCTGGGCGCGCTCACCGGCGTGATCGGCAGCCTGATGGCGATGGAGGTGATCCGCGAATTGTCTGGTTTCGCAGCCGGCAGCGCTGGCGGGATCACCCTGTTCGATGCGCATGCCGGCCGCTTTCGCAGCATCACATTGCCGAAAGATCCGGCTTGCCTCGCCTGCTCTGCCCCATAGCTGCCGTATTTGCCGGATAATACAGTCCCGTGCCCCAACGTCGCCCTGCCCCACGCCCGAAAAAGTCCCGCTGGTATATCAGCCTCTTGAAATGGGGGCTGGTTGCCGGCCTTGCAGCCGTGATTGCGCTGAGCGTCGCGGTCGCGCTGGCCTATCGCGATCTGCCCGGCTTCGACGACATGAAGCGCAGCCCCAATGGCCAGCCGGTGGAGATCCGCGGCGACGATGGCACGGTGCTGGCCAGCTTTGGCCCCAGCTATGGCGAATGGTTGCGCTATGCCGAGATTCCGGCGACGATGAAGAACGCCATGATCGCGGTGGAAGACCGGCGCTTCTGGTACCACCCCGGCATCGATCCCATCGGCATCGTGCGATCGTTCGTGGTCAACACCGCGCGCGGCAACAAGGCGCAAGGCGCGTCCACCGTCACCCAGCAACTGGCGCGCAACCTGTTCCTTACCGCCTCAAAGGATTACACGCGCAAGCTGCGCGAAGTGGTGCTGGCGCTGGCGATCGAGCGCAAGTTTGCCAAGGAAGATATTCTCGAACTCTATCTCAACCGCGTCTATTTCGGCGGCGGCGCCTATGGCATCGATGCCGCGTCGCGCAAATTCTATGGCCACAGCGCCCGCCGGCTCAGCCTTGAGGAAGCCGCCATCATCGCCGGACTGGTGAAGGCGCCGTCGCGCTTTTCGCCGTCTGCCGATGCCGAAGCGGCCCGGACGCGCGCCGCCACCGTGATTGCGGTGATGGTCGATCAGGGCGGCATCACCGCCGAAGAAGCCACCGCCGCCGATCCGCGCCTGGTGCAGTTCGCGCCGCAGGCCCGCCCGGCCGGCGTGCGTTATTTCACCGATTGGGTGCTGGCCGAACTGGAAAATCTCACCGACGAAGCCAATGAACCGCTGCTGGTGGAAACCACTCTGAACGCCGCCATGCAGCGCCATGCCGAAGCCGCCATCCGCACCGAAGCGCCCAGGGGCGCGCAGGGGGCGCTGGTGGCGCTGGCCCGCGATGGCGGCGTGAAGGCGATGGTAGGCGGCACCGATTATGTGCGCTCCAACTACAACCGCGCAATCGTGGCGCGCCGCCAGCCCGGTTCGGCGTTCAAGTTCTTCGTTTATGCCGCCGCGCTGGAAAGCGGCGTGACGCCCGACGATATCTATGAAGACAAGCCGGTGAGCATCGGCAACTGGAGCCCGAAGAACGACAATGGCCAGTTCGTTGGCCAGGTCACCGTGCGCCAGGCCTTTGCCCGATCGATCAACACGGTGGCGGTGCAGTTGGCCGAACAAGTGGGGTTCGACACGGTCGCCGAAATGGCCCGTCGCTTCGGCATCACCACGCCGGTGAGCCGCCAGCCGGCCATGGCGCTGGGCGCTTCGGAAGCCACCGTGTTCGAAATGACCAACGCCTTTGCCACCGTGGCCAATGGCGGCCAGGAAAACACGCCCTTTGCCATCACCCGGATTTCCACCGGCACCGGCCGCGTGCTCTACAACCGCAACGAGGGCGAAACCCGGCAGGTGGTGGCACCCGTCGTGGCCGCGCAGATGACGCAGCTGATGCAGGCTGCTGTCGAAGAAGGCACCGCCCGCGCTGCCCAGATCGGCCGGCCGCTGGCCGGCAAGACCGGCACCACCACCAGCAACAAGGATGGCTGGTTCATCGGCTTTTCCAGCGGCATCACCACCGGCGTATGGATGGGCCGCGATGATGCCAGGGCGGTGCGCGGCCTCGCCGGCGGTCGTGCCCCGGCCCGCGCCTTCGCCCAGTTCATGGCCCGCGCTGTCGGCGGCACCCCGCCCGAACCGCTGGCGACCGAGATCATCGAGGAAGGCCTGGGGCCGGAGCCAGACGCGCAAAGCTATGGCATCACCATCGAGGATGCACCGCCCATCGAAGGCGAGGCCCCGCCCGCCGACGATCCACCACGGCTGGACGACAATTGGCTGGACAAGACGTTGAAGGAACCGGCTGAGCCGCAGCTGGACTGACATTCTTCTCCCTTCCCTTTCAGGGAGGAGAGATTCAGCGCAGCCGCACCCAGGCCGGC
Source organism: Sandarakinorhabdus sp. AAP62 (assembly GCF_000331225.1). Lineage (GTDB taxonomy): Bacteria > Pseudomonadota > Alphaproteobacteria > Sphingomonadales > Sphingomonadaceae > Sandarakinorhabdus. The sequence goes on from NZ_ANFY01000002.1 coordinate 25,370, forward strand.
GCATGGTCGCTGGCCTTTTCCTTGCCGCGCACATCCTTCATCACGCCGGCATCCTGCAGCCGGTCCGCGGCGGCGGGTGACAGCAGCAGATGATCGATGCGGAAGCCATGGTCGCGCTGCCAGCCGCCAGCCTGATAATCCCAGAAGCTCCAGATGCCGCCCACCGGATGAAGCTGACGCACCGCATCCGTCCAGCCCTGCCACAAAAGCTGGCGATACGCTGCCACCGATTGCGGCTGGCGCAGCGCGTCATCCCGCATTGCGCTCGCATCCCAGATGTCATCGTCATTGGGAATGACATTGTAATCGCCGGCCAGCACCACGGGCAGGCCGGCTTCCAGCAGACCGGCAGCATGGGCGCGCAGCCGCTCCATCCAGGCCAGCTTGTAGTCGAACTTGGGGCCGGGTTGCGGATTGCCGTTGGGCAGGTAGATGCTGGCCACACGCACGCCCATCACCTCGGCTTCCAGATAGCGCGACTGTTCGTCGGTCTCGTCACCAGGCAGGCCACGCTGCACTTCTGTCGCCGGCTCGCGGCTGAGGATGGCGACGCCGTTGAAGCCCTTCTGGCCGTGGACAAGGCAATGGTAGCCCGCCTCACGCAGCGTCTCGACAGGGAAATTCTCCGTCATCGTCTTGATTTCCTGCAGGCAGGCGATGTCGGGCCTTGCCTCCTCCAGCCATTCCAGCAGGCGGGGCAGGCGGGCGTTGGTACCGTTGATGTTGAAGGTCGCGATCAGCATGGGCGAACCCTAGGCGCTCAAGTGGCGAGCTTCAACAGCGCCGCGATCGTGTCGGCTTCATGCGCCGGCTTGTCGGTCCGGATGCGCGATATGCGCGGGAAGCGCATGGCCAGGCCGGATTTGTGACGGCTGGAAGCGTGAATGCTGTCGAACGCCACTTCCAGCACCAGCGATTTTTCAACCTCCCGCACCGGGCCGAACTTCTGCAGCGTGTTGGTGCGCACGAACTTGTCGAGCATGGCCAGTTCGGCATCGGTGAAGCCGCTGTAGGCCTTGCCAACGGGCAGCAAATGGCCATCGGGCGTCCAGCAGCCGAAGGTGAAATCGCTGTAGAGGCTCGATCTTTTGCCATGGCCGCGCTGGGCATACATCAGCACGCAATCGGCGGTGAGCGCACTGCGCTTCCACTTGAACCACTGGCCTTGCCGGCGCCCAGCCACATAGGGGGCATCGCGGCGTTTCAGCATCAGGCCTTCGATGGCGGCATCGCGGGCGGCGTCGCGCAAGCGCGCCAGATCGTCCCAGCTGCTGGCCTCTACCAGCGGCGACAATTCGAACCGCGCGGGATTCAGGCCGGGCAGCACCGCTTCCAGCCGGGCGCGACGCGCTTGCCACGGCAGGGCGCGCATATCCTCGCCGGCATGGGAGAGCAGATCATAGACACGGATGAAAGCCGGCCGCTCGGTCATCAGCTTCGCCGTCGGCGCCTTGCGTCCCAGTCGCTGTTGCAGCGCGTTGAAACTGCCCGAGGCGGCGATGCCGTCCGCCTGGCCCTCCCCGCGCACCAGCAATTCGCCATCCAGGGCCAGCGGTTGATCAAGGCTGATATCGGGAAAACTGGCCGAGATATCGTCGCCGGTGCGGCTGAACAGGCGGGTCTGGCCGCCGGCGTGGACGATCTGCACGCGGATGCCGTCCCATTTCCATTCCGCCACGTGCGTCGCCAGATCGAGCATCATCCCGTCTTCAAGCGGGCTGGCCAGCATGAATGGCCGGAACACCGGCACATCGCCCGCCGTCGGCTGCGGGCCCTGCCCGCTCGCCCAGGCAAACAGCGGTGCGAACGGCGGCACCAGACCGTGCCACACTTCCTCCACCGCCTCCACATCGAGGCCAAAGCCTTGCGCGAAGCCGGTCTTGGCCAGGCGGGCCGAAACACCGATCCGCATCGCGCCCGTCGCCAGCTTGATCAGCGCATAGCGACCCTGCACGTCGAGCCGATCAAGCAGCGCCGCCACGACCGCTGGCGAGTCCTTTCGTGACAAGCCGGCCAATTGGCCGATAACGGCATCAAGGCTGGGACTGGCGGGCCGGTCGCCGGGCGGTTCTGGCCACAACAGCGAGATGGTTTCCGCCATGTCACCCACGAAATCATGGGACAGCGCAAACAGCGTCGGATCCACCCGCTCGCCAATCAACGCCTTCAGCAGGCTGGGCTGCACCGCCTTCAGATCAAGCGTGCCGGTGAGCGCCGCCAGCGCCCAGCCACGATCGGGATCGGGGGTCGCCAGCAGATAATCCGCAATCAGCCGCAGCTTGGCAGTGCGGCTGCGCGTGTAGAGCAGCGCATCGAGCAGGCGGGCAAAGGCGTCCATCGGCAATCACCCCATTAGCATGGCCGCGCGAGTTGCGCTAAGGCGCTCAGCCTATGAGAATGCGCGATCTCGAAAAGGCCAGCGGTGTCGGGCGGGAAACCATCCGTTTCTACATCCGCGAAGGCCTGCTGCCGGAGCCGGACAAGACCAGCCCGAACAGCGCCCGCTATTCCGAAATCCACGTTTCCCGGCTGAAGGCGATCAAGCGCCTGCAGGAAGAACGTTTCCTGCCGCTGGCGGTGATCCGCACCCTGCTGGAAGCCGACGATGGCGACCGCTGGCTGCTGCCCGATGTGTTCCCCACGCTGGATGCGCTGCTCGCCCAGCGCCTCGAAGACGGCGGCCCGGCCCGGGTGGTGTTTGATGATCTTGGCCTGCCGCCGCATAGCCGCGAGCATCTGGATGACCTGATGATCCCGCTGGCCGAAGACGGTACCATCAGCGCCCGCGATGCCGCCATATTGCGCACCGTGCAGCGGCTCGATGATATCGGCTTCACGCCGGAACTGGGTTTTGATGGCGGCCAGATGCGGCTCTACAACGTGCTGATCGACTGGTTGACGGCACAGGAAGTCCGCCACTTCCTCGAACATACCGCCGGCCATGTTGGCGAGGCCAAGGCGCTCGACATGGCCGAACAGGGCATTTCGGTGATCAACGAACTGCTCGGCCAGTTGCGCACGCGGGCGCTGTTGCGCAAGCTCGCCGAGCGGCGGATCATTGCCAACGACAATGGGTGAAGGACAGGCCTTGCACAAGATTTCCTGGATGATTGCTGCAGCCCTGCTGGGCGGCACGGCGCTGCGCGCGCAGCCTGCCCCGGCCCCCGCCACCGGCCAGGTGCGCATCCTGGCCACCGGCGGCACCATTGCCGGCAAGGGCAATGCGACGGGCTCCAGCTATCGTTCGGGCGCCGTTTCCGTGGACGATCTGATTGCGGCGCTGCCGGGGGTGGACAAGATTGCCCGGGTTGCCGGCGAGCAGATCGCCAACGTGCCGAGCAGCGACATGGACGAGAGCATCTGGCGCAAGCTTCATGCCCGCACGCTGGCGGCCTTTGCCGATCCGGATGTCGCCGGCGTTGTTGTCACCCACGGCACCGACACGCTGGAGGAAACCGCCTTTCTGCTCAGCCTGATCCTGCCGCCAACCAAGCCGGTGGTGGTAGTGGGCGCGATGCGGCCCAGCACCGCCGTTTCCGCCGACGGGCCGCAGAACATGCTGGATGCGATCAGGGTCGTGACCTCGCCCGCATCCGCCGGGCGCGGCGTGATGGTGGTGATGAACGACACGATCTTTGATCCGCGGTCCGTCACCAAGTTCGACGTGAACCGGATCGAGGCCTTCACGGCCCCCAGCCGCGGCCCGATTGGCCATGTGCTCGGCCTTTCGCCGCGCTTTTTCGGGCCGCCGCAGCCGCAGCCCGAAACGCTGACGCTTGGCGACGCCAGGCTGCCGCGCATTGCCGTTGTATATGCCTATGCTGGCCAGACCGAAGACGAAGTGCGCGACATCGTGCGCAATGCCGATGGCGTGATCGTGGCCGGGGTGGGCACCGGCGGCGTTTCCAGCGGCGCCCGCAAGGCGCTGCGGGCACTGGCGGAACGAAAGATTCCGATGGTCACCACACCCCGCCAGGGCCATGGCGACGTGCGGCGCGCAGAGCCGCCGCCGGCACCGAAATCGGACGATGATGATGACCGGGTGCCAACGATCGGTGGCCGCGAACTCACCCCGGCCAAGGCGCGCATCCTGCTGATGCTGGCCCTGCAGAAACCGCGGACGTATGCCGAACTGCAGGCAATCTTCGACCGGGCCGGCACGACGAACTAGAAACCGGCGGACACCGTAATCGTTGGCCCGCTGCCCGGCGCGGCATTGCCGCCCACGCGCTGCCCCCAGTCCGCTTCGAGGCGGATGCCCTTCACGCTGGCGCCGAGCGAGGGACCGACGTCAACGCGCCACACGTCGGGCGAGCCCGTCTGCACGCTGGCCCAGGTGGCGGCGTGGAGTGACGTCGGGCCAAGCCGAACGAGCCGGGCCCGGGCCTGGCCGCCAGCATAGACCTGGCCCGAATCGAGCACGCCAGCTTCGCCATAGCCCTCCAGCCGCTGCCAGCGCCCGCCGGCCGCAAGCCGCGCGGTGAAGGCGCCACGTGTGGCATCGCCGAGCGGAACCAGCCGTTCCACCGACACGGACACACCGGGCAACAGGCTCTGGCGCAGGCCCAGCGCCACTTGCGCTGTTTCACCGCGCACGCCGCTGGCATCGGCCGCCACATTGGCACGCGCCACCAGCGCCAGCGGGTGGCGGGCATAGGGATCGGTGAGCCACGCGATGCTGCCCCCCACCTGCCCGCCGCCCAGCACGGGTGACGCCGCAGCGCCAGGCTGATTGGCCGCCACGCCGCCATCGCGCAGCAGGGCAAAGCCGCCCACCTGCCAGCGCCGGCCCAGCGCCGCGCGCTCTGCCTGCCAGGGGCGGTTGTCAGGCTGCAGGACAAGCGCGGCATCGAACAAAGCCGCGGCCTGACGGCGCTGGCCCGCCCGCAGCCGATCATAGGCGCGCGAGGCCAGGGTGAAGGCCGGATCGGGCGGTATCAGGCGAGCGGGCGGCGGTGCGGGCGGCGGCACAGGCGGCGAAGGCGACGGCGCGGGCGGCTGGGGCGCAGACAGCGGGATGTTCAGCGGCGCTGATGGACTGGCCACCGGCAGCAGCAGCGCACGGACGGGCAAGGCCAACAGCGGCGGCGGTGCCGGCTGCCGCAGCGGCATCACGGCCGGCTTGGCAGGCGGCAGCATGACGGCCACGGCGGGAGGCCGGGGCGTGACTGTCGCCAGCAGCGCCATCTCCGCCACCTCGTGCTGCATGGCCGGCAGCCGCACGATGATCCACAGCGCCAGCAGCAGCCCCAACCCGGTGAAGGCCCGCAGCGGCCGGCCAGTCAGGCCGCCCCCTGTCATGGTGCCGAACCGGCCGGCAGGACGGGGAAGCGGTGCAGCGTCTTGTCCCACGCCAGGCGGCGGCCAGAGCGCAGCGCTTTCGCATAGAGCGACAACGCCCGCAGCGCCGCCATGGCGTTGATCATATTGCCGACCAGCGCCCGCGGCGTGGCCAGCAGGGCTTCGGCCACACCCTGCACGCGCAGCGTGAACAGCGCGCGCACCAGCAGCCGCCAGCACAGCAGGGTCCAGTTCAGCCACAACAGCGCCCGCGTGAGGCCACCGGCCACCGGCGGCAATTGCGCCGCCATCGGCAACGCCAGCCGCAGCAGGCCATCGATGCCCAGCAGCAAGGCGATCACATAGGCAGACAGTGTCAGCAGCGCCATCAGCGGCGCCTTGCGATCGCGCAGCAGCATCCAGCGGTTCACCCAGCCGCCGCGCCACCCCAGCCGATCCCAGCCCGCCAGCGCGATGCCGATCAGCCAGCGCGATTTCTGCCGCACCGCCGCCGCAAGGGTGGCCGGAAAATGTTCGCGTGTGGCCACCGGGCCGTCTTCAGCCTTCACCCACACCAGCCGGCCTCGCCCACCCAGCGCATGGACATGCTGGCCCAGTTCATAATCCTCGGTCAGGCTGGCGGCATCAAAGGGCAGGCCGCCCCGGGCATCGGCGATGCGGCCCAACATGGCGCGATCGATGGCCACGCCAACACCGGCTGCCGGCACCGCTGCACCCAGCCAGTGCCGCACCAAGAGGTCCTTGGCATGGGCTTCGGCAAATTCATCGATATAATGGCCGGAAATCAACGGGCTGTCAGCATCGGGCAGCGGCAGCACCGGCAATTGCACCATGGCCGATTGCGGCAGATGCGCGGCAAATACCGCCAGTTCGTGCGCGTGCACCACGTCTTCGGCATCGTGCAGCACGACGGCGGCAAAGCGCCGCCCGGTGGCGACTTCCTGCGCAAGCGCCGCTTGCCACAAGCCATTCAGGCAATCGGCCTTGGTGGTAGGACCGGGCGCTTCGCCAATCACCGCGTGCAGGCGAGGATCCGCCAGCGCCGCCACGGCCGCCTGGCCCTTGGGATCATTGGGATAAAGGCCAACGAATACGGTATAATCCGGCCAGTCCTGCGTGGCGAGCAGGCGCTGCAGCATGGCGCCGATCACGGCCGATTCGTCCCAAGCCGGGATCAGGATGGCAAAACGCGGCAACGCCGACCCTAGCCGCGATACTGGCGGGAACGGTTGCGGCGCACGCCGGTGGCGCGGCATCAGCAGCCAGAGCAGATCAATGGCCAGATCATCCAGGCCGTTGATGGCGACCAGCAGCGCCACCAGCAACAGGGCTTCCGCCAGCGCAACATGCCACAGGGCCAGCAATTCAGGCAGCATCATGGCCGATGGCTCGATGGGGGGTGGATGCCCCAGCCTGCCCCAAAATCTGCGCACGGGGAGGGCCGTTTGCAGGTGGGTTCGGCAGGCCGGGGCATCCTCGGCAGGACAGCGACAGGCGCAGGGTCAAAACGCCTGTTCATTCTCCCGGCCGATGGGGGACAGGGTCAACACGGGCCGGGCGATTTCCCAGGCACCACGCAGACGCTGCAAAGTGGGTTCGTTGACGAAGATCTGCAGGGCCGCGACGGCATTCACGCCTTCGCCGTGCGGCATGCCCAGCGGCTCTGCATCCCAGCCGATCGAAAGCAGGCTGGGCAACCAGGGCAGATGCGTCACCATCGTGTAGCGGGTGATGCCGGCGGCCAGCGCGTGTTCGAACAGCGCGATGGAAAGCTGGCGGCGCACCTGCAGGGCTTCGCTGCGCGACAGGCCCGGCGACGTCACCAGCCGGGTGATCTCGCAGACATCGGGCCCGGCGGGCACGGCATCGGCGCACAGATGGGCGAACTTGTCACCCAGCAGATGCGCGCCGGTGGACGGCAGCAACCGCACCGAACCGAGATGCCGGCCGGTTTGTGGCTGGTGGACGATCAGATAGAGCGTGTCATCGCCGTCATATTCGTCGATCTCGTGCAGACCATCGGGTGATTGCAGATCCCAGCCCAGCCGGTCCATCAGCACGATCTTGCGATCCTTCAGCATGGCAGACCGCAGCGCCGCGCGGGCATTGCCCCGGCTCGCCACCGCCGCCGCCGGGCCGTGCACGTCGCGCCACAGGCCAGAAACGGCCTGGATATTGTGACTGGTTCCCGTTGTTGCCGTGCCAAACATCGTCTGTCTCCCCACCGCTGTGATCAGATGTGTGGCGCCTGTTGACGGGTGCGCGCCATATCCCTGACAAGGGGCAATGACTTTGACCGGCGAACTCCAGTATCTCTCCCTGATGGACCGTGTGTGGCGCGAAGGCGTGACCCGCGGCGACCGCACCGGCACCGGCACCCGCGCCCTGTTTGGCGAGACGCTGAAGTTTGATCTTTCCGACGGCACGGTGCCGCTGCTCACCACCAAGCGCGTGTACTGGAAATCGGCGGTGAAGGAACTGATCTGGTTCCTGAACGGCGAATCGAACATCCGCCCCCTGGTCGAACAGGGCGTGCATATCTGGACGGATTGGCCGCTTGATGCCTATCGCAAGGCCACTGGCGAGCAATTGAGCCGCGATGAATTCGAAGCGCGGATCATTGCCGACGATGATTTTGCGGCGAAGTGGGGTGATCTGGGGCCGGTATACGGCGTGCAGTGGCGGCGCTGGCCGCGCTATGCCGCCAACGAGGATGGCAGTTTCCGCGCCGACACGCCGTTCGACCAGATGGCGGAGCTGGTGCACGGCCTGAAGCACAATCCGGCCAGCCGCCGCCACATCTTCACCGGATGGAACGTGCCCGAACTGCACCGCATGGCGCTGCCGCCCTGCCACATGACCTACCAGTATTTCGTGGCCCCCGATTCCAACGGCGTTACCCGTCTGTCGGGCATCCTCTACCAGCGCAGTTGCGATCTGGGTCTGGGCTTTCCGTTCAACATCTTCGAAGCGGCGGTGCTGATCCGCATGCTGGCGCAGCAGTGCGGCTATGAACCCGGCGAGCTGACCTGGATGGGGGCGGATTGCCACCTCTATCTCAATCACGAGCATCTGGTGAGGGAGCAGCTGGGCCGCGCGCCGCGCGCCTTCCCCCGCCTCGATTTCGCGCGCCAGCCGGAGGATCTGTTCAGCTACCGGCTGGAGGATTTCCTGATCACTGGATATGATCCGCATCCGCATATCGCGGCGCCGGTGGCGGTGTAGGGATATAGATTGTTATGGAGTCCATTGTTCAACTTGTTGGGATAATTGTAACCGCAATTGTCGCTAACAAAGGTCTAGGAGTCTGGGAGGATCAAAAGATAGGCTCAAAAAGAATTGAAATAGCCGAAGACCTATTCATTTCATTTCTCGAATTCAAACAGGACGTAATTTATATTACAAATGGCGTTGTCTGGAATAATGAAATTTCGAACAACAAAGATGAACTAGAAAAACTAGTTCCTGCAGAATATTATGAAAGATGCATAAGCGTTTTTGCATACATTAAGCGTCGAGAAAAACGCAGGGAAAAATTAGTCTCGTTTTTTACTAAGAAGCATTTAGCCTACGCCTATTTTGGAAAGGATATTTACGATTTATACGACAGATGCGAGAAATTGTTCAATGAAATATCCGTAGGTCTTGACATGATTTGGGAGCATCAATCGCATTATATTGGTCGGTTTGACCGTGAATTTTACAATTCTCTGGATGAACTTGTAACCTTGGGATTACGCGTCAAACATCCAAAGCGTATCGAGCTAGAAAATATTGCTGAAGAGGCGACGAAAATTTTTCATAAAACTCTTGGATTAAATATACAGAAAAAATTGTCGTGGAGAGAATGGCTGTGGGGCTAGACATCACCATGGTTGTCGCCCGCGCCAAGAACGGCGTGATCGGCAAGGATGGCACCATGCCCTGGCATCTGCCGGCCGACCTCAAGCGCTTCAAGGCGATCACCGTCGGCAAACCCGTGGTGATGGGTCGCAAGACCTTCGAATCGATCGGCAAGCCCCTGCCCGGCCGCCACAATATCGTGCTCACCCGCCAGCCCGGCTGGACGGCGGAAGGCGTGACCGTGGTGCCCAACCTGGCCGAAGCCATTGCCGCCGCCGGGCTGGACCCGCGCATCCGCGGCCACATCATGATCATCGGCGGCGCAGAGATTTACGCCCTGGCCCTGCCCATCGCGACGCGGGTGGAATTGACCGAAGTGGACGCAGAACCGGAAGGCGACACCTTCCTGCCGGCATTCGATCCAGCGCGTTGGGAAGAAGTGGCGCGGGTGACGCACGAAGCCGAGGGCGGCAGGCCGGGATATGCGTTCATCACGCTGGAACGGCGATAATCGCCGGTTTTTGGAGGGATTTGCAGTGAAGAAGCTGGTTTGGGGAACAGCGGCGCTGGTGGGCGTCGCGGCAGTGGGCTTCTTCGGCTTTGCTCCCGATATCGTCGCGCGGGGTATGAACCAGCATACGGGGGCGACCTGGCCGGTGAGCGCCGAGGCGCAGGCCCTGCACAAGACATTGACCGTGATCGATCTCCACGCCGATACGCTGATGTGGAAGCGTGATCTGCTGTCGGAATCCAGCGATGGCCATGTTGATCTGAAGCGGCTGGAGACCGGCAATGTCGCGCTGCAGGTCTTCTCCAGCGTGACCAAGACCCCGCGTGGCCAGAATTACGAAAAGAACAGCGGCGAGACCGACAATATCACCCCGCTGGTGATCGCCCAGATGCAGCCCACCCGCACATGGGGCAGTCTGCTGGAACGCTCGCTCTGGCACGCCGAAAAGCTGCACGATGCGGAACAGCGCGCCGGGGGCCGCTTGCGGATCATCAAGACGCCAGCCGACATGGCCGGCCTGCTGAACGACCGCGCGGCGGGCAAACGCGTGACCGGCGCGTTGCTCTCCACCGAGGGCGGGCAGAATCTGGAAGGCCAGCTTGCCAACGTGGCCAAGCTGCATGCAGCCGGTTTCCGCATGCTGGGGTTGGCGCACTTCTTCGATACCGAACTGGCCGGTTCGATGGCGGGGGAGAAGAAGGGCGGGCTCACTGCACTGGGCGCCGAAGTGGTGCGTGAGGCGGAGAAGCGCGGCATGATCATCGATGTCGCCCACAGCAGCCCGGCCGCCTATGCCGATGTGCTGAAGATTGCCACGCGGCCTGTGGTGGTGAGCCACGGCGGCGTGAAGGGCACGTGCGATACCCCGCGCAACCTTTCAGATGATCAGCTGCGCGCGCTCGCTGCCAATGGCGGCGTGGTCGGGATCGGTTACTGGGATGCCGCCATCTGCCAGCCGACACCGGAGGCCACGGCCAAGGCCATCCTGCACGCGGTGAAGGTGGCCGGCATCGATCATGTCGGGCTGGGCAGCGATTATGATGGCGGCACCACGGTGGGTTTCGATACCGCGCATCTGGATGTTGTCACCCAGGCGCTGATGCAGGCGGGCATGAGCGCGGCCGATATCGGCAAGGTGATGGGCGGCAATACGGCACGGCTGCTTGCCGCCGGGCTGGCTCCTCGCTAAGCCCGCTGGCCATGGAACTGATCGCATGGATGTGATTTCTGGGGGTGCCGCCCTGCCCGGCCACTTGCGTGGCGGCATCGTGGCGCTGGGCAATTTCGATGGTTTTCACGCCGGCCACCAGGCTGTGGTCGGCGCCGCGCGTGATTGGGCGCGAAAGCTTGGTCGGCCGGCGCTGGTCGCCAGTTTCGATCCCCACCCGGCCCGGCTGTTCCAGCCCGATGTGCCGGCGTTTTCGCTTTCCACCATTGAACAGCGCGGGGAATGGCTGGGCCAGTTCGGCATGGATGGCGCGGTGGTGATGCCGTTCAACCGGGCGCTGGCCGCGCTTTCGGCCGAGGAATTCGTGGAAGAATGGCTGGTGGCGCGACTGGGCGTGGCCGGCGTGGTGACGGGGGGCGATTTCACCTTCGGGCGCGGGCGCAGTGGCAGCGTGACCGATCTGGAACGGCTGGGCCTGGCACATGGCTTTGCCGCACGGGTGGTGGATGCGGTGCAGGATGGCAGCGGCACGATCAGTTCGACGCGGGTGCGCGCCCTGCTGCGCGATGCGCGGCCGGGCATGGCGGCGGAATTGCTCACCCGGCCGTTCACGATCCGTGGGCTTGTGGAACATGGCGCCAAGCTGGGCCGCTCGCTGGGCTTTCCCACCGCCAACATGGTGCTCGGCGATTATGTGCGGCCGGCCTATGGGGTTTATGCCGTCCATGTGGTGCTCCCCACGGGCGAGCGCGTCGACGGAGTCGCCAATCTCGGCATCAGGCCGATGATCGAGCCGCCGTTGGAGCTGCTCGAAACCTGGCTGATGGACTGGAGCGGCGATCTTTATGGCCAGACGCTCGATGTGCAGCTGGTCGCTTACCTCAGGCCCGAAATGAAGCTGGACGGGCTGGATGCACTCAAGCGCCAGATTGCCGCCGATGCCGATGCGGCCCGGCGGATGCTGCGCGGCTGAATCACCTCTCCCCGCCGGGGAGAGGTCGACTCGCGCGCAGCGCGGCGGGAGAG
>NZ_ANFY01000003.1:0-290000 GCF_000331225.1 Sandarakinorhabdus sp. AAP62
CCCTCCCCCAGCCCCTCCCTGCAAGCAGGGAGGGGAGCTGTTACCGCGCGTTCGCCCGCCAGCGCGCGATCACCCGGTTCAGCATGTCGCTGTCATCCCCGGTCTTCACCCACAGTTCGCTGAACACCGGATCGTCGCTCATCGGCCGCTTGGCGGCTTCCAGTTCGTCCAGCCGCACGCGGATCGGCGCCGGCACGCCTTCGCCGGAAATGATGCACTCGCGGTTGCGCAGCGCCGGGATGGCTTCGAGCAGGCTGCGCCCACCTTCGGGCAGGGCGGCTTTCACGAAATCCTGGTCGCGCTCGTTGTTGAGCCGCAGGGAGACGATGGTGCCGCACTGTGACAGCGCGCCTTCGGCCAGATCAGACGGGCGCTGCGTCACCAGCCCCAGTGACACGCCATATTTGCGGCCTTCCTTGGCGATGCGTTCCAGCACGTCGCGCACCGGGGAGCGCAGCGAGATGGCGCGATTGGGGATGTAACGGTGGGCTTCCTCGCAGATCAGCACCACCGGTCGCTTGCGCTCGCCGCGCGACCAGACGGCAAAATCGAAGACGATGCGGGACAGCACCGACACCACGGCCGTGACGATGGTGGTGGGCACGCCCGAAAGGTCGATCACCGAAATTGGCTTGCCGTCCACCGGCAGGCGCAGGATGCGCGCGATGAAATCCACCATGGAATCATTGGAAAAGCGCCGATCGAACATGAACTGCTGGCGCGGATCGCGCATCACCTGGTCCAGCTTGTTGCGGATGCGGACATAGTTGGAAGCGTTCTGCGCCTCCGACATCTTGCCCATTTCGGCCTGCAGCGTATCGGTGAGGGCAGACAGCAGATAGGGGATCGGCGTGTCGGTGGTGACCGTCGCCAGCCCTTGCGCATAAACCGATTTGGCCCGCGCCATCTGCAGGCAGCGCGCCAATATATCCCGATCCATGTCGCGGGCGGCGCCTTCGCTGGTCAGCAGCACTTCGCAATGTTCTTCGAAGTTCATCAGCCAATAGGGCAGTTCCAGATTGTCGACATTGAACACCATGCCGGTGTGTTCGAACGCCTTGGCATATTCGCCGTGCGGGTCGATCATCACGACATGGCCTTCCGGCGCCTTTTCGATGATGCGGTGCAGGATCAGCGCGGTGCTGGTGGATTTGCCGGTGCCGGTGGAACCGACGATGGCGAAATTCTTGGAAAGAAACGTGTCGAACAACAGCGCGGCGCGCACATTGGCGGTGGGATAGACCACACCGATCTGGATGTGCGGGCGATCATCGCCGGAAAACACCCGCGCCGATTCCGGGCTGGTCATCGGATAGGCGAGGCTGCCGGCGCGCGGATAGACGCCGACCCCGCGGCTGAAGCCGGCGATGCTGCGGTCCGCCGCGATTGCCGCTTCGCCAACCAGATCGACCTCGGCGATGGCGACATTGTCCTGCCAGGTGATGCCGCGCAGGGTGGCCACCACCCAGCGCTGGCCTGATTCCACCTTTACCAGGCCGCCCAGCATGCCGGCGGCCGCGATCACCGAATCGGAATTGTCCTTCAGGCTGGCAGTGGCGGCAATATCGATGCGCAAGCGCAGATGGCCGGCGGTAACGCCCACCACTTCGCCAATCACGGTCTCTTCATGCATGGCGTTTCACTCCCTGGCCGGGCAGATGTGCCCATATTCCGGTTAAATTAGGCTGAAGCCCTCCCCAATTGCCGTGATTGCGCCGAAGCCCGGTCCGCGCCACCATGGCGGAAATCTGGGGAGGATGCGCATGACCGACTATTATCCGCACGTGATCGTGGCCGAAGGGCTGGGCTTTCCGGAAGGGCCGGTGGCGATGGCCGATGGCAGCGTGCTGGTGGTGGAAATCCGCCCCGGCCGCATCACCCGCGTGCACCCCGATGGCCGCACCGAAACGGTGGCGACACCCGGCGGCGGCCCCAACGGCATGGCGGTCGGGCCGGATGGCGCGCTGTATGTGTGCAACAATGGCGGCTTCGAATGGTATGAGCAGGACGGCATATTGCTGCCCGGCAATGCCGCCAGGGATTACACCACCGGCCGCATCGAGCGCATCGATATTGCCACCGGCAAGGTCGACCGCCTCTATGACAGCTGCGACGGCCACCGCCTCTCGGGGCCCAACGATATCGTGTTCGATGCCCACGGCGGTTTCTACTTCACCGATCTCGGCAAGCATTTCGATCATCACACCGATGCCGGCGGGCTGTTCTATGCCCTGCCCGATGGCTCCAGGATCACCCGGCTGATCCACGGGCCTGATCTGAACGGCGTCGGCCTCAGCCCGGATGGCAAGACGGTCTATGCCGCCTCCACCAGCCGCCGCGTCGTGCTGGCCTTCGATATCGTGTCGCCCGGCGTGCTGGCGCCGGAACCGCTGCCGGCGGTGCCCGGCCGTTACGTGACGGCGTGGGCCAACAAGACTTTCCTTGATTCGCTCGCCATCGAAGCCAATGGCAATATCGCGCAGGCAACACTGATCGAGAGCGCCGGGGTGACCAGCGTCGATCCGGCAACGGGCGCGCAGGAGTTTTTCCCTTTCCCCGATCTGCTCACCACCAACATCTGCTTTGGCGGGGCGGACATGATGGATGCCTGGGTTTGCCTGTCGACCACCGGCAAGCTCGCCAAATGCCGCTGGCCGCGACCGGGCCTCAAATTGCACTATAACGCATGATCTTGCAGGCCAACGGGCTGGACTTCGCCTGCGATGTCGCCGGGGAAGGGCCAGACGTGGCCCTGTGCCTGCACGGTTTCCCGGAATCGCGCTTTTCCTGGCGGTTCCAATTGCCGTTCCTTGCCGCGCAGGGCTGGCGGGCGGTGGCGCCTGATCTGCGCGGCTATGGCCAGTCGAGCCGGCCGCTTGGCAAGGCCGCTTACCATATCGATCATCTCGTCGATGATGTGGTGGGGATGTTCGACGCGCTCAAACCGCGCCGCAAACTGTTGGTGGCGCATGATTGGGGCGCGGTGATCGCCTGGGTGGTGGCGATGCGGCGGGCTGTCGATCTCGATGGGCTGATCATCATGAACGTGCCGCACCCGGCGGTGTTTGCCGATCTGATCCGCCACTACGCGCCGCAGCGGCGCAAGAGCTGGTATGTCGCCTTCTTCCAGATCCCGTGGCTGCCGGAATATCTGCTGCGCCAGAATCGTGCCGAGGGGATCGCCAAGGCCTTCCTCAACATGGCGATCGACAAGGGCGCCTTCCCGCCACACGTGCTGGAGGAATATCGCAGGAACGCCCTCATCCCCGGCGCGTTGACGGCGATGATCAATTACTACCGCGCCAATCTGGGCATTCTCGACGAGAAGGGGCCGCCCATCGACGTGCCGACGCTGATGCTGTGGGGCGAGGAAGACACGGCATTGGATGTGAAACTGACCGAGGGCTATGGCCCGCATGTGCGGGACTTCACGCTGGTGCGTTTTCCGGACGTCTCGCACTGGGTGCAGCAGGAAGCGCCCGTGCCGGTGAACGCGGCGATGCTGGACTGGCAGCGGGCGAAGGGGTTGGTGGCAGGCTAAAGAGCGCGCGCGCACCACGCACCCTCCCCCAGCCCCTCCCTTTGCAAGGGAGGGGGGCAGAACGGGCAATCACACACGCCTCCCCTCCCTGCTTGCAGGGAGGGGCCGGGGGAGGGTGCGGCGCAGCCGCCTTGACCAAGCGTCAAGCCCTAATGCGCATCCCCCCACGACGCGCCGTGGCCGATCTCCACGCCCAGCGGCACGGTCAGGTCCACCAGCGGCCGGTGCGCTTGTCCCATAACCGCGCGGATCACCGGCTGCACCGCCTCCACCTCGGCCTCCGGCACTTCGAACACCAGTTCGTCGTGCACCTGCAGCAGCATCTTCGTGCCTGAAAGCCCGGCTTCGGCCAGCGCGCCGGGCATCTGCACCATCGCCCGCTTGATGATGTCGGCGGCGGTGCCCTGCACGCGGGCGTTGACGACGGCGCGCTCGGCAAACTGGCGCTCGCCCTGGTTCTTGGAGAGGATCAGCGGCGCATGGCATTTGCGGCCAAACAGCGTGGTGACGAAACCGGCGTCCTTGGCGAAGGCAATCGTCTCGGCCATGTAATTGCGGATGCCGGGGAATCGGCTGAAATAGAGCTCGATATAGCGCGCCGCCTCGCTGCGATCGATGCCCAGCCGCGCCGCCAGGCCAAAGGCGGAAATGCCGTAGATGATGGAGAAGTTGATCGTCTTGGCCCGGGCGCGGGTGTCGCGATCGACATGGCCAAAGACTTCCTTGGCGGTGAGTGCGTGCACGTCTTCGTTCGCCGCATACACGGCCTTCAATTCCGGCACATCGGCGATGTGCGCGACCAGCCGCAATTCGATCTGGTTATAGTCCGCCGCCATGATGACGTTGCCAGGCGCGGCGACAAAGGCGTGGCGGATGCGCCGGCCCAGTTCGGTGCGGATGGGGATATTCTGCAGATTGGGATCGTTTGACGAGAGCCGCCCCGTGGACGTTGCGGCGAGGTGGAAATTGGTGTGCACCCGGTCGGTCGTCGGGTTGATCTGGGCCTGCAGCGCGTCGGTATAGGTGGATTTCAGCTTCGAATGCTGGCGCCAGTCGAGGATCTTCTGGGCAATCGGCGCGCCTTCCTCTGCCAACCGTTCCAGCTCGCTGGCATCGGTGGTCCAGGCGCCGGTCTTGCTGCTTTTCTTGCCGCCCTTGTAACCCAGCTTGTCGAACAATATCTCGCCGAGTTGCTTGGGGCTGCCGATGGTGAAGGGGCCGCCGGCCAGGTCGTGGATTTCAAGTTCAAGCCGGCTGATCTCGGCCTCGTAGAGCGCCGACAGGCGTGCGAGTTCGGCGCGATCGACCTTGATGCCGGCCATTTCCATCCGTGCGATCACCGGCAGCAGCGGGCGGTCCACCTGCTCGTGAATTGCCGTCACCTGTTCCTTCCACAGCCGGCGACGGAAACCCTGCCACAGCCGGAAGGTGACATCGGCATCTTCCGCCGCATAGTCGGTCGCCTTGCGCAGGTCGACCTCGGCGAAACTCTTCAGCCCCTTGGCGACATCCTTGTAGGCAATCGGCGTGTGGCCGAGATGGCGGGCCGACAGATCATCCATGCCGTGGTTCCAGCGCCCGGCATCGAGCGCATAGGAAAGCAACATCGTGTCGTCATAAGGGGCCAGCACCGGCACACCGTGGCGGGCCAGCACGATCAGATCATATTTCAGATTCTGGCCGATCTTCAGCACGGCCGGATTGGCAAACAGCGGGTTCAGCCGCGCGATGGTTTCCGCCAGGCCCAGTTGCGGCGGCCGTTCCGCGAACATGCCCTCGCCGGTGCCGTGAGCGACCGGGATATAGCAGGCCGTGCCCGGTGCGGTGGCGAGCGAAATGCCGACCAGGTCACAGCGCATCTGATCGGTGCCGGTGGTTTCGGTATCAACCGCCACCGCGCCCAGCCGGGTCGCCTCGGCGATCCACCAATCCAGCCGCTCCAGCGTGATGACCGTCTCGTAATCGGCGTGGGTGAAGGCGACCTCGTCCTCCACCACGGCTGCCGTTGACGGGCGATGGGTGTTGGGCGCCGGCCCGTTGGCGCCGCTGCTGCCCAGCTTGGCCAGCATGGCGCGGAAACCGTGTTTCTTCAGGAAGGCCGCCAGTGGTTCGTGCTGCGGTTCCTTCAGGGTCAGCGCGTCGAGCGGCTCCGGCAGCGGCAGATCATCCTTCAGGCGCACCAGTTCGCGCGACAGCCGCGCCATCTCCACCGAAGCGGCCAGCGTCTCCTTCAGCTTGGGCTTCCTGATCGCATCGATATTGGCGATCACGCCTTCGACGCTGCCATATTCGCTGATCAGCTCCGCCGCCGTCTTCGGCCCCACGCCCTTCACGCCGGGGATATTGTCGGCCGTGTCGCCCATCAGCGCCAGCACCTCGCCCACCTGTTCAGGCGGCACGCCGAATTTCTCGATCACCTCGGCCCGGTTGATGACCTGGTTCTTCATCGTGTCGAGCAGGTTGATGCCGGGCTCGACGAGCTGCATCAGATCCTTGTCGGACGAAACGATGGTGACATTCATGCCCGCCGCCCGCGCCGCCACGGCATAGCTGGCGATGATGTCATCCGCCTCCACCCCGGCCTGCTCGAAGCAGGGCACGGAAAACGCCCGCACCGCATCGCGGATCAACGGGAATTGCGGAATCAGATCCTCCGGCGCCGGCGGGCGATTGGCCTTGTAGCCATCATACATGTCGTTGCGGAACGTATGGCTGCCGGCATCGAGCACCACGGCCAGATGCGTCGGTGCCTCTGCCTTGTTGAGTTCGGCAATCAGCTTCCACAGCATCGCGGTGAAGCCATAAACCGCGCCCACCGGCGTGCCTTGCGGATCGGTGAGCGGCGGCAGCCGGTGATAGGCGCGGAAGATGAAGCTGGAGCCGTCGACCAGATAAAGATGCTGCTGCGTCATGGCCGCAACGCTAGCAGCATGGCGGCATCGGGGCGAGAGCGCAGGTGGCGACACGAAAGCTTCATTTTGGTGGTTAATTGCTTCGTAACCATCTCATGGCACAAGGCCCTCAACTCAGGGGGAATTTCCGTGTTGCTCAAGAAGTCTGCTCTCATTGTTGCCTCGGCGCTTGGCCTGCTTGCCGCTCCGTCGGCCGCCGTGACCCAGTTTGCCGGCAATGGCCATCTCTATGAATTTGTCGCGACCAACCTCAGCTGGCAGGACGCGCTGGCGGCTGCGGCTGCGGCCACGCCGATTGCTGGTTACACTGCGCACCTCGTCACCATCACGTCCCAGGGCGAAGATGATTTCGTCAAGGCGCTCACGGGCAGCGCCACCTTCGTCTGGGCCGCCGGCACCGACGAAGCGATCGAGGGCGTCTGGAAATGGGCCGCCGGTCCGGAAGCGGGCCAGACCTTCTTCCTGTTCGACGAAGGACCGGTGGGCTATGCCAACTGGAATGCCGGTGAACCCAACAATGTCGGCTCTGAGGATTATCTCCACTTCAAGGCCAATGCCGGCAACTGGAACGATATTTTCGCCACCTTCACCAGCGGCGGCTATGTGGTGGAATATAGCCCGAGCGGCAGCACCATTCCCGAACCGGCAAGCTGGGCGATGCTGATGGGCGGCCTGGGCCTGGTGGGTGCGGCCCTGCGCCGGCGGAGCAGCCGCAAGATCGTCGCGGCCTGAACAAACGCCAAAGGACACGGCACCGGCGGTGGATTCCGCCGGTCGCTTGTGCCATGTGATGCGCCGATCCTGACAGAGGCAATTCACGTGCAGCCCTTCACCACCCTTTCCGGCGCGGCCATTCCCTTCGGTGCCGCCAATATCGATACCGATGTCATCATCCCGGCGCGCTTCCTGAAGACGATCAGCCGACTTGGCCTGGGCAAGGGCGCCTTTGCCGCGCTGCGCGAGAATCCGGACAATGTGTTCGACAACAACGCCGGCGCGCCGATCCTGATCGCCGGGCATAATTTCGGCTGTGGCTCCAGCCGCGAACATGCGCCGTGGGCCCTGGCCGATCTGGGCATCCGCGTCGTGATCTCGTCGGGCTTTGCCGACATCTTTGCCGGCAATGCCTTCAAGAATGGCCTGCTGCTCGTCACCCTGCCGCAGGATCAGGTGGACCGCTTGATGGAGGTGGCGCGCGACGGCTTGGCCGTAACGGTCGATCTGGAAAACCAGGTCGTCACCACGCCGTTCCAGGATCGGTTCGAATTCGCCATGGATCCGTTCCGCAAGCAATGCCTGATCAGCGGGCAGGACGAGATCGGGCTGACACTGGCCATGGCTGGCGCCATCGGCGCTCACGAAGCCCGGCTGGCGGCCGAACGGCCGTGGATCGCCGGCGCCGCCCGGCACGTGGCCTGATTGGCAGCGCCATTCGACCCGGTTGGCAGCGCAGCGCGTTGCCGTTAAGGGCAAGGCATGACCAAGACCCTTCTGCTCCTTCCCGGTGATGGCATCGGCCCTGAAGTCACCGCCGTTGCCCGCCGCGTTGCCGGCCGCCTGATCACCGGCGGTCTTGATCTGGCCGTTGAAGACGCGCTGTTCGGCGGCGCCAGCATCAATGCGACCGGTGTGCCGCTCACTGGCGAGACGCTGGCGCGGGCCAAGGCTGCGGATGCCGTGCTGATGGGGGCCGTGGGCGGGCCGCAATGGGCCAGCCAATCCTATGACAAGCGCCCCGAAGCCGGGCTGCTGGGCTTGCGGGCCGGCATGAACGTCTATGCCAATCTGCGCCCGGCGCGCTGTTTCTCGGCGCTCGCCGATGCCTCGTCGCTGAAGCGCGTGCATGTCGATGGCCTTGATATCCTGTTCGTCCGCGAATTGACCGGCGGTGTCTATTTCGGGGCCCCGCGCGGGGTGGAAACCCTGCCCGATGGCCAGCGCCGCGGGGTGAACACCCATGTCTATACCACCAGCGAGATCCAGCGCGTTGCCCGCATCGCCTTTGAACTGGCCCGCACCCGCACGGGCGCTGTCTGTTCGG
Source organism: Sandarakinorhabdus sp. AAP62 (assembly GCF_000331225.1). Classification (GTDB taxonomy): domain Bacteria; phylum Pseudomonadota; class Alphaproteobacteria; order Sphingomonadales; family Sphingomonadaceae; genus Sandarakinorhabdus. The sequence goes on from NZ_ANFY01000003.1 coordinate 8,495, forward strand.
CGGAAAAGGGCAATGTGATGGAAGCCGGGCTGATGTGGCGCGAGGATGTGCAAAGCTTGCGCGACGCCGAATATCCCGACATCAAGCTGACCCACATGCTGGCCGACAACATGGCGATGCAGCTGGTGAAATATCCCAAGCAGTTCGACGTGATCCTGACCGACAATCTGTTCGGCGACATATTGTCGGACGAAGCCGCCATGCTCACCGGCTCGCTCGGCATGCTGCCGTCGGCCGCAATCGGTGAACCGGGCAAGCCCGGCCTGTATGAGCCGATCCATGGCTCCGCCCCCGATATCGCCGGGCGCGGCGTTGCCAACCCCTGCGCTTCGGTGCTCAGCCTCGCCATGGCCTTGCGCTACAGCCTGGGCGCACCGGAACTGGCCGACAAGGTGGAAGCCGCTGTCGAAGCCGCGCTCGACAAGGGCGCGCGGACGCCGGATCTGGGCGGCACCATGTCCACGGCGGCCATGGGCGACGCCATCCTGGCCAATCTTTCCCTGGCAACTCTTTGATCCGCAAGTTTCTCAGCCCCTTTGCGACCGGGCTGCTGTTCCTGGCACCGGTGCTACTGACGCTGATCCTGCTCAACTGGCTGTCCGGCTATCTGATTGCCGCGCTGGGGCCGGAAACCCCGCTGGGCCATATGCTGGGCGCGGCCGGCATGATCTTCACGCCTTCACCGCTGGCCGCCTTCTGGGCTGGCATCGGCATGGCGGCGCTGCTGGTGTGGGTGGTGGGGCTGCTGGTGCAAACGCGCTTTCGCCAGCGGCTGGAGGGCGGGCTGGATGGCCTGATCGCCCGCATTCCGGTGCTGGGGCCGCTCTATCGCCCGCTGGCGCAGTTCGTGCGCATGATGGGCAGCAGCCCTGGCGGCGAGATGAGCGGCATGTCGGTGGTCTCGGTCCGCTTTGGCGAGTCCGTCGAGGCGCTGGCGCTGCTCACCAGCCCACGTCTGCATGATTTCGGCCAGGGCTCGCGCTATCTCGTCCTGATTCCCACCGCGCCGGTGCCGGTGGGCGGCGGCCTGTTGTTTGTCGAGCCCAGCCGGGTAAAGCCCGTACCAACGATGGGCGTCGATGATCTCGCCAAGCTGTACGTGACCATGGGCACGCTGGAGGCGGCGAAATGAACCTCACGCTACGCATTTTCCTGGCGCTGCTGGCCGGGCTGGTGGTCGGCGCGCTGTTGCCGGCTGACATCGGCAAGCCGCTGCTGCCAGTGACGGACGCCATCGGCAATCTGTGGTTGCAGGCGCTGCAGATGACGATCATTCCGCTGATCGCCGGGCTGCTGTTCACCGGCATCGCGCAATCCGTGGGCCAGGCCGGCGGCGGCAAGGTGGCCGGGCGGGCGCTGCTGGCGTTCCTGGCGCTGCTGATCTTTTCCGCCCTGTGGTCGATGATCTTCGTGCCGCTGCTGCTGGATTGGTGGCCGGCACCGCCGGCTGCGGCCGCGGCCATCGTGGCCAATAGCGCCGGCGCGGCGCCGGTGGGTGATATCAGGATCGATGTCGGCAAATGGCTGCTGTCACTGGTGCCCGCCAACATCTTCGATTCCCTGGCCAAGGGCGACATGCTGCCGGTCGTCACCTTCATCGCCCTGTTTGCGCTGGCCGCGACCCGGCTGGACGATGATCGCCGCCGCAATCTCGTCGGCCTGTTCGATGCGGTGAAGGATGCCATGCTGGTGCTGGTCGGCTGGATCTTCGTGATCGCGCCGCTGGGCGTGTTCGCGCTGGCGGTGAGCGTCGGCATCAAGGCCGGGCTCGGCGCGTTCGGCCTGCTGGGCCATTATATCGCCGTGCTGGTTCTGGTGCAGCTTGGCCTCATCATCCTCGTCTATCCGCTCGCCGTCCTGTTCGGCCGCGTCGGCCCATTGGCCTTTGCCCGCGCCGTGCTGCCAGCCCAGGCCGTGGCCGTTTCCACCCAGTCCAGCATTGCCAGCCTGCCGGCGATCTTTGACGGGGCGGAACGGCTGGGCCTGCCGGAGGCCACCAGCCGCGTGGTGCTGCCGCTGGCGGTGAGCATCTTCCGCATCACCAGCCCCTGCGCCAATGTCGCCGTCGTCCTCTATTGCGGCCATCTTTACGGCATGGATCACACCGCGCTGGCCTATCTGGGCGCGCTGCTGGCCGCGCTGGTGGCGGCCGTCTCCACCGGCGGCCTGCCCGGCTCCATCACCTTCCTCGCCGCCTGCGTACCGATCGCCAACGCCATGGGCGTGCCCATCGCCGTGCTGCCGGTGCTGCTGGCGGTGGAACTGGTGCCCGACGTGTTCCGCACGCTGGGCAATGTCACGGCCGATCTGGCGGTGACGGCGATATTGTCGCGCAACCGCAGCGCCTGATCGGGCCCCTGATTGCTGCATTGCAATATTGGCAGTCTGGACTCTGCGGCCTGATGCGTTAACAGCACCGGCGCAAGGAGCTGAACATGGGTTACAAGGTCGTTGTTGTGGGCGCCACCGGCAATGTCGGGCGCGAAATGCTGAACATCCTGGCGGAACGCCAGTTCCCGATCGCGGATATTGCCGCCGTGGCGTCGTCGCGCTCGGTGGGCGACATGGTCGAATTTGGCGAGACCGGCCGCGAGATCAAGGTGCAGAACCTGGAGCATTTCGATTTCACCGGCTGGGATATCGCCCTGTTCGCCGCCGGCTCCGGCCCCGCCAGGATCTATGCCCCCAAGGCCGCTTCCCAAGGCTGCGTGGTGATCGACAACAGCAGCCTGTTCCGCATGGATCATGATGTGCCGCTGATCGTGCCGGAAGTGAACCCGGAAGCCATCGATGGCTACAAGAAGCGCATGATCATCGCCAATCCCAACTGCTCGACCGCGCAGATGGTGGTGGCGCTGAAGCCGCTGCACGATGCCGCCATCATCAAGCGCGTGGTGGTGAGCACCTATCAATCCGTGTCCGGCGCCGGCAAGGACGGCATGGACGAGCTGTTCACCCAGAGCCGCGCCATCTTCGTGGGCGACGAGCCGGTGAACGAGAAGTTCACCAAGCGCATCGCCTTCAACGTCATCCCCCACATCGACAGCTTCCTGGGCCCTGACAGCGGCATGGACGGCTACACCAAGGAAGAGTGGAAGATGACGGTGGAAACCCGCAAGATCCTCGATCCCGATATCGAGGTGACGGCGACCTGCGTGCGGGTGCCGGTGTTCGTCGGCCATTCGGAAGCCATCAATGTGGAATTCGAAATGCCGATCACGGTCGCCAAGGCGCAGAGCCTGCTGCGCGAGGCACCGGGCATCATGCTGGTCGACAAGCGCGAGGACGGTGGCTACGTCACGCCGGTCGAATGCGTGGGCGATTATGCCACCTTCGTTTCCCGCGTGCGCAAGGATCCGACCGTGGAACATGGCCTGGCGCTGTGGTGCGTGTCGGACAATCTGCGCAAGGGCGCGGCGCTGAACGCGGTGCAGATTGCCGAGCTTCTGGGCCGTCGCCACCTGAAGAAGGGATGAACCAAGCGGGGCGGTTTTGCGGCGCGCGTCGCCGCAATTCCCTGAAATTGCCCAATTTGGTTCAGCCGGCGGCCATGCGCGCTGTCACATAACGGCCAGGCCGGAACGACCGGTTGACTTACTGTATTAGTCTGATAATACAGCCACAGCCGGCCGCCCCCACTGCCGGTGAACAACATGAAGGAATAGAAGATGTCGCGTATTGCAATCGCGCTGCTGACGGCGGCTGCCCTGGCCGCACCCGCCATGGCCCAATCGGCCGATACCAACTTCAACGGCCCGTTCATCGGTGCCCAGCTTGGCTGGCAGCAGGACCGCCAGTCGCTGACCACCGGCACCGTGCCGCCGATCACCACCCGTGCCAGGGGCGACGGCTTCGCCTATGGCGGCCAGCTTGGCTATGACTTCAACCTGGGCAGCGCCGTGCTTGGCGTCGAAGCCTCGCTGACCGGTCGCACCGGCAGCAACCGCTTCCCGACCTTCGATCTGGAAGCCGGCCGCACCATCAACGTGACCGCGCGTGCCGGCTGGCTGGTGACGCCGGAAGGCCTGCTCTATGCCCGCGGCGGCTATTCCAATGCGCGCTACACTGTCGCCAATAATGTTCTGAGGCTGGCAGACGTTTCGGAAAATCGCGACGGCTATACCGTCGGCGCCGGTTACGAACATATGCTGGCCAAGAATGTCTCGGCCCGCATCGAGTATAATTACAGCGATTTCGGCAACGATTCGCTGCCCGGCATCGGCGGGCCCGCGACGCTCAACTATCATCGCCACGCGGTGATGACCGGCGTCAACTTCCGCTTCTGATCTCCCCCGACCGGAGCGAGGGGCCGGCGGCTCATGCCGCCGGCCCCTCTTGTCTGCGCTCAGGCCTCGAAATGGCCTTCGGTCCGCGCCCTGAGCGTGTCGAGATCAACGCCCGGCGCCAGTTCGATCAGCTTGAACGCGGCGCCCTTCGCGGGGCGGGCCAGCACGGCGAGCTCGGAAATCACCATGTCCACCACGCCCTTGCCGGTCAGCGGCAGGGTGCAGGCCGTCTTGAACTTGGCCGAACCGTCCTTGGCATTGTGCTCCATCAGCACGATGATCTTCTTCACGCCCGCCACCAGATCCATGGCGCCGCCCATGCCCTTCACCATCTTGCCGGGGATCATCCAGTTGGCGATGTCGCCATTGTCGGCCACTTCCATGGCGCCCAGGATGGAGAGGTCGATATGGCCGCCGCGGATCATGGCGAAACTGTCGGCGCTGCTGAAATAGCTGGTGCGACGAAGCTCGGTGATGGTCTGCTTGCCGGCGTTGATCAGATCGGCATCTTCCTCGCCCGCGAACGGAAACGGCCCCATGCCGAGCATGCCGTTCTCGCTCTGCAGCGTCACGTCCACGCCGGGCGGGATGTGATTGGCCACCAGGGTCGGCATGCCGATGCCCAGGTTGACGTAGAAACCATCCTTGAGTTCCTGCGCGGCGCGGGCGGCTTGCTGGTCACGCGTCCACATCAGGCAGACTCCCTTTCCCGAACGGTGCGTTGCTCGATGCGCTTTTCATAATCGCGGCCCACGAACAGCCGCTGCACGAAGATGCCCGGCGTGTGAATGCCATCCGGATCAAGTTCGCCGGGGCCGACCAGCTCCTCCACCTCGACCACCGTCATCTTGCCGGCGGTGGCCATCATCGGGTTGAAGTTGCGCGCCGTCTTGCGGAACACCAGATTGCCGTAGGGATCAGCCTTCCACGCCTTCACGATGGCGAGATCGGCGACCAGACCAGTTTCGAGGATGTAGGTCTCCCCGTTGAAATCCTTGTGCTCCTTGCCTTCGGCGACCAGCGTGCCGACACCGGTTTTCGTGTAGAAGCCCGGGATCCCCGCGCCGCCAGCCCGGATCCGTTCGGCCAGCGTGCCCTGCGGGTTGAACTCCAGCTGCAGCTCGCCAGCCAGATATTGCCGCTCGAATTCCTTGTTCTCCCCCACATAGGAGGAAATCATCCTGGCGATCTGGCGGGTTTCGAGCAGCAGGCCAAGGCCAAAGCCATCGACGCCGGCATTGTTGGAAATGCAGGTCAGCCCCTTCACGCCAGAAGCGCGCAGGGCGGCGATCAGATTTTCGGGAATGCCGCACAGGCCGAAGCCGCCGGACATGACCGTCATCCCGTCGAACAGCAGCCCATCCAGGGCGGCGGCGGCATCGGGATAGAGCTTGTTGGCCATGGGCGAACCCCTTTCATGTTGCGTCTGCGAGATAACCAGATTGTCGCAGCCGCGCCAGACGCTTTTCAATCCGTTGCGTCGGGCGGAAAGGTGACACGGCGGATTTCCGCAAGACTCCACCCATTGCGGCCGCTATCAGGCCGGCCATGAGCCCGCTTGATATCGCCCCCCTCGACATCGCCCCCCTCGACATCGCCATCGCCGAAGGCCGCCGCTTCATCGACAGCCAGTCGACGCGCAGCGTGGCACCCACCGGCACGCGCGCCGATATCCTGGCCCCGATGCCCACCGCCTTGCCCGCCACCGGCATGGACCCGGCCGACGTGGTGCGCCTGATCGCCCGCGCTGCCGAGCCGGGCCTGATGGGCAATCTGGGCGGGCGTTTCTTTGCCTGGGTGAAGGGCGGCGCGCTGCCGGCGGCCCATGCCACCGATGTGCTGGCGACGCTGTGGGACCAGAATGTCGTGCTCGCCGCCACCAGCCCGGCCGGCGCGGTGCTGGAGGAAGTGGCGGGGCGGCTGCTGCTCGATGCGCTGCACCTGCCCGCGACATGTGCCTACAGCTTCACCACCGGCTGCCAGATGAGCCACGCCACCGCGCTGGCGGCCGCCCGCCACCATGTGCTGGCGCGCGCCGGCTGGGATGTGGAGGTGGACGGCCTGTTCGGCGCGCCGCCGATCTGCGTGCTCGCCAACGCGCACCGGCATTCGAGCGTGGACCGGGCGCTGCGCCTGCTGGGGATTGGCACGGCGGCGATCGTGCCGCTCGGCGGCGGCGGGGCCGGCAAGGTGGGGGCCGCCGAACTGGCCGCCGCGCTGCTGGCGACGGAAGGCGCGCCCACCATCGTCATCCTCAACGCCGGCGATCTCAACCTCGGCGCCAGCGATGATTTCGCCACGCTGGTGCCGATGGCGCAGGCGGCCGGGGCCTGGGTGCATGTCGATGGCGCGTTTGGCCTGTGGCTGAATGCGGCTCCGCGCTTCCGCGCCCAGGTCGCCGGTATCGCGTTGTGCGATTCCTGGGCAACCGACGGCCACAAGTGGCTGAACACGCCCTATGATGCCGGCATGGCCATCACCCGCCACGGCGACGCGCTGCAGGCTTCGATGCGGATGACGGCGAGTTATCTGACCGAAGGCGGCGAGACCCGCGACCCGATGGATTACACGCCGGAATGGTCCCGCCGCGCCCGCGCCCTGCCGACATTGGCGGCGTTGCTGGAACTGGGCCGCGACGGGCTTGCCGATCTGATCGAGCGCTGCTGTGATCATGCCGCGGCCATTCACGACGGCATCGCCGCGCTCGATGGCGCCACCAGCATCGCGCGGCCCGTGATGAACCAGGGCATGATCCGCTTTCACGACCGGGCGGGCGCCAACATCAGCGACGCGGTGATCGCCGCCATCAACGCCAGCGGCGAAGCGTTCCTGAGCGGCGTGCTGTGGCAGGGCGAACGCACGATGCGGATCAGCGTGTGCAACTGGCAGACCAACGAAGACGATGTTCGCCGCACCGTGGCGGCGGCCGCTCAGGCGCTGATCGCCTTGCGCTGACGCAACACGACACCGGCCAGACCCAGGCCCGCGATCCACAGGGCCCAGCTTTGCGGTTCCGGCACGGCGCTGATCTGATAGTCCACCCGCAGCCGATCGACCATGAAGCCGTTGGCGCCGGGCAGCGTATCGGCGGCGCTGAGGAAATTGAAGATCAGCCCGGCTGATACCTCGCGCGGGCCACCGCCGAGGAACGGGCTGGGCAGCCAGTCCCAGCTGATCGGGCGCGGCAGGATCACCCGCAGCCGCGGCCGGCCTTCTTCCTCGGGATCGCTGTCCAGCCATTCCGAAAGCGGCGTCAGCGGCGTGCGCAGCTGGATGGCAGCCGGGGTGAAGGCATCAAGCGGCGACCACAACAGGCTGACATCCAGCGTCGCGCCCTTCGTGCCCGGATCGCTGATCAGAAAGGGCGCCGACAGGCCAACCCGGATCGTGCCCTGGCTGCCCAGGATGTCGCCAACGCCGAAATCGCGGCTGAACGTCAGCCGCTCTTCGCGCGTGATCTCGCCATCGGTGACGGCCAGCGTCGATTCAATGCCGAGCCGATAAGGACATTCGGGCGGGCAGCCGGCCCACGCCGGTGCGGCCAACGCCATGGCGGCCAGTGCAGCAAACCCATTCTTCATGGCCCATCCCCTCTTGGCGAGGATAATGGCGGCAGGGGTGCCGGCGCGAAATCCGGGTGAACGCTTAGCCGCGCCGCCGCCCGATCAGCCCGCCGATCAGGCCAGTGACCGCGCTGCTGCCGGTGCCCAGTGCCAGCAGGCTGGTCGGCACATCACCCAGCGCCACCGACACCGCGATGCCGATGGCGGCGCTGATGCCGCCCGCCAGAGCGCCTTGGCCGGCCGCGGCCGACAGGCTGGCCGGCTGGCCTTTCAGCGCCGCCCAGCCGGCAACAGCGGAAATGCCCATGCCGCCGACGGCAAACAGATTGGCGACGGCCGGCACATGATGGCCGGCCACCACCATGGCGATCTGGGCGATTGTGCCGAGCAGCGTTGCGCGTGTGAGTTGGTTCATGATCCTCTCCCCCCAGAGTGGACCATCATGCTGCGCCGCTTTGCTGTCTCAGGCAACCGTGCCCTTGAAGCTGTCACGCAATTCACGTTTCAGCACCTTGCCGATGTGGCTGCGCGGCAGTTCGTCAACCAGCACGACGGCGGCCAGGCGCTGGGTCTTGCCCACCTTGGCGTTGACGGCGGCGCGCAGGGCTTCGGCGTCACCGCCCGGCGCGACGACGAAGGCGACCGGGGTTTCGCCCCACGCATCAGATGCGACACCCACCACGGCGGCTTCGACCACGCCGGGCAGGGTGAGCAGCACGGCTTCGATATCGGAGGGGTAGATGTTGAAGCCGCCGGAGATGATCATGTCCTTGGCGCGGTCCATCAGCGTCAGGAAGCCCTCTTCATCCAGCCGGCCGATGTCCCCGGTGCGCAGCCATTCCTTGCCCTCGGCGTCGATCCAATAGGCCTTGGCGGTGAGATCCGGCCGATTCTTGTAGCCGTTCATGGTGGCGGGCGAGCGGCCGACAATCTCGCCTGGGGTGCCGGGCGGCACGTCGTTGCCGTCTTCATCGATGATGCGCACTTCATGACCGGGCTGCGGCTGGCCGACGGTGTGCAGCTTGTCGGGATGTTCGTGGGCGACCAACATGAAGCCGACCCCGCCTTCGGTCATGCCGAAGAATTCGATCAGACCGCCGGGCATGCGGCGCAACACTTCGGCCTTCAGTTCGGCCGCGAACGGTGCGGAGGTGCAGAATTTCATCTGCAGCGACGAAAGATCGGTGGCGTCGAACCCCGGATCGGCGAGCAGGCGGCGATATTGCACCGGCACCAGCATGGCGTGGGTAACGCGGTGGGTTTCGGCTTCGCGCAGCCACTGTGCCGTGTCGAACTTGGGCATCAGCACGGCGGTGCCGCCCCAGGCCAGGGTGGGGATGAAGCTGACCAGGGTGGTGTTGGAATAGAGCGGCGTGGAACACAGCGTCACGCAGTCCGGCCCATAGCCGATGCGGCGACCGCCCGTGATGTGCAGCGATCGCATGGCGCAGCTCTGCACGATGCCCTTGGGCGTGCCGGTGGTGCCGCTGGAATAGATGATGTTGAACCCGGCCTGGGGATCGAGCGGCGCCAGCGGCGGCACCGGCACGGTGGGATCGATGAAGCTGTTCAGCCGGTCGAGATCGACCAGCGTCTTCCCGGCCAGCACCGAACCAAAGGCGGCGCGATTGGGGGCATCGACAAACACGAACCGCGCGCCCGAATCGGCGACCATGGCCGCGATCTGATCGGGCGTGGAACTGGGCGCCAGCGGCGCTATGGTGGCGCGCAGCCGCAGCACGGCGGCCCACAGCACGGCATAATCGACGCTGGAAAGCGCGATGCTGGCCACGCTGTCGCCGGGCTTCACGCCGTGATCGGCGAGCGTGCCGGCGAGCTTTTCGGCCCGGGCGACGAATTCGCGCCAGTTCAGCCGGTCGCTGCCGCAGATGACGGCAGGATGATTGGGCCTGGCCGCCGCATTGGCAGCCAGAGCGGCGGGGAAATCGAAAGTGGCGTCAGTCATGGCCGGCAGGGTGGCGCACACCCGACCGGCCTGTCCACTGCTGAATTCAGGCAGCCTGCTGCAGCACCGGCGCGTCGATCAACGCCGGCACGTCGCTGCCCAGCTGGGTCAGGGCGCGGGCATGGGCGTCATACTGGGCCTGCAGGCGGGCGAGGTGCACCGGATCATGGCCATTGCGGCTGATGGCATCGGCCAGCAGTTCGGCACCCGAAACCAGCTTGGCGATGTTGCGCTGCTTGCGGGTTTCCAGCTGGCGCGGCGCGAGAATGAAGAAATAGGCCACCGGCGCCGAAAGGGTGATGTAGGTCATCACGATCATGATGATCGTCACGCTGTTGTTGCCCAGCATTGTCGTGCTCCAAGGATGTTATCGGGCCTGATGCCCATGCTGCGACGCCGCATGACAGGCCTGTAATGCGAATACCAGCCCAATAATGCCAACGCCTTGGGGGGCGGGCCATTTTGCCGCAGCGCAGGGAAGACCGGCATGAAAAAGGGCGGCGGCCATGGTGGCCGCCGCCCGATTTTTCAGCGAACTGCGCGCGTCAGAGCGGCTGCAGGTTCACGGCGGCCTGCTTGCCGCGGCGATCTTCTTCCAGTTCGAACGAGACGCGCTGGCCTTCGTTCAGATTGGCGAAGCCGGCGCGTTCCACGGCCGAGATGTGCACGAAGGCATCCGGCGCGCCATCGTCGCGCTGGATGAAGCCGAAGCCCTTGGTGCCGTTGAAGAACTTCACCGTGCCGTCAACGCGCTCACCCGTGGTCATCGGGGTGCGTTCACGCGACGGGCGACGTTCGAAATCGCCACCGGCGCGCGGTTCGCGCGGTTCACGCGGGGCACGCTCTTCAACCGGCAGCGGTTCGCCTTCGATCTTGAGTTCGGTCGCCGACACGCGGCCATTACGCTCGGTCAGGGTGAATTCCAGCGGTTGGCCATCGGCCAGGCCGGTCAGGCCAGCAGCTTCCACCGCCGAGATGTGCACGAACACATCTTCGCCGCCGTCTTCACGGACCACGAAGCCGAAACCCTTTTGGGCGTTGAAGAACTTGACCGTGCCGCGGCCAGTGCCGATCACGATACCGGGCGACATCTCACGGCGCGGACCGCCGCCACCGAAGCCGCCGCCACCGCCGCCGCCGAAACGACCGCCGCCACCGCCACCGCCGAAGCGATCACCGCCGCCGCCGAAGCCGCCGCGCCCACCGCCGCCGCCGAAACGATCACCGCCGCCACCGAAGCCGCCGCCGCCGAACCGGTCGCCACCGCCGCCGAAGCTACGGCCCGAATCTTCAAAACTGTCAAAGCCGCGTTCGCGCTTGTCAGAACCACGCCCGGGACCACGTCCCCGTCGATCAAAGCTCATTTAATTTCCAAATCCGTAGCTGTCTGTCTGAAACTGGAGCCTAGCGGGCGATGCGGTGAGGTATTCAAAGCAGCGGGCCGATAATGCGCCGACCCACAAGGTAAACGAAAAAGGGGCTGGACGCGAGTCGAATATTGGCGGTTGCAAAGGGCTTACCCGGCCCCTCACCAGCGACGCCGCGTCACCAGTGCTGCAATCGCGCCAGCGGCCAGTGCGGCCATCACCGCAACCAGGCCATAGGCCAGGCTGTTGTCCTGCGCCATCACATAGACCCAGCGTTCAAAACCCGATTTGTCGATCAGGAACGGCGCCGATGTGCTGGCCAATACCCGCCCCTGCCGCACCAGGTGGATTTCCGCCGTGTAATCGCCCACCGGCACCGCCGCCGGCAGCGCGATGCGCGCGGCATAGAGCACGCCGCGGGTGATCTGGACGCCGTCTGGCCGCTCGCTGAACAATCCGGCTTTCTGGCGTGCCGCGATCAGCCCGGCTTCAAAGGCACGGCTGACATCATCATCGGCGCCGCTGGCCGGAGACAGCTGGAGATTGCGGATGCCGATTTCATAGATGGCGGTGGTGCGTTCGTCGGCCAGCGCGTCGATCGGGCGGGTCGCCGCCACGGCGTAGAAGCCCGGCACCGATTCAAAGCGCACACCAGCGGCGTTCACCCAGATACCGGCAATGCGCGCCTTCTGCCGGACGGTGACGGGTGCCGACGGCCCGCGCACCACCACGGCAATATCGGGCGGCGCATCGGGCACGCTGCCTTGCGGATACTGGATGGCACCGAACACCAGCATTTCCGATCCGCGAAACGTGGTGTTGATCTCGATGCGGGCCTGGGAAAGCTGGGTGATCAGCCGAATCGGCGCCGCGCCGACCAGCGCCAGCCACAGGCCCAAGGCCAGAAGGATGCGCCCGATCATGCGCCTTCAAACAGGGCAAAGGGTTCGTCGGGCGTGAGCGTGAGGCCAATCATCAGCCCGCCCGCCACCGCCAGCACGACAATGGCAAGCCCCAGCCGCAACCGATCCGGTGACAGTTTCTGCGCCGCCCGCACGCCCAGTTGCGCGCCCGTCACCCCGCCCAGCAACAGCAGCAGCGCCAGCACGATATCGACGCTTTTCGACGCCGTGGCATGCAGCAGCGTGGTTGCCGCCGTCACGAAGATGATCTGGAACAGCGAGGTGCCCACCACCGCCTGGGCGCGCATGCCCAGGATATAGACCATCGCCGGCACCATGATGAAACCGCCGCCTATGCCCATGATGACGGTCAATATGCCCACGGCAGCCCCCAGCAGCAGCGGCGCCAGCGGCGAGATGTAGAGGCCGGAGCGCACAAAGCGCATCTTCCACGGCAAGGCCGCCACCCAGGGCAGGTGGCGGCTGCGGCGCGGCGGCGGTGCGGTGCCGGCGCGGGCGGCCTTCAAGGCGGCCAGTGCATCGCGCAGCATCAGCCCGCCGATCACCGACAGGAACAGCACATAGATCAGGCTGATCACCACATCGATCTGGCCCATCTGCTGCAACACCGAGAACACCACCTGCCCGACGCCGGCGCCGATCAGCCCGCCCGCCACCAGCACGCCGCCCATGCGCACATCAACCTGGCCGCGTTCCCAATAGGCCAGCGCGCCGGATACCGACGAACCGGTGATCTGCGTGGCCGACGACGCCACGGCGACGGCGGGCGGGATGCCATAGAAGATCAGCAACGGTGTGGTGAGGAAGCCGCCGCCCACGCCGAACATGCCGGACAGAAACCCGACAGCCCCGCCCATCAGGATGATGAGCAGTGCATTCACCGACATTTCGGCAATGGGCAGATAGATGTCCATGCGTGCCCGACGTTACGGGCTGGACGGGGAAAAGGGAATCGGGCTTTTCGTTCAGGCCAGTGCGATCACCGACAATTGCCGGCCATAATCCGGCTCGGCGCGGTGGGTGGTGCGGCGGAAGCTGAACCAGCGGGCTTCATCCGGGTAGGTATCGACCCCCATCGCCACGACGGTGCGCACGCCGGCGGCGGCGAGGCGGGAGGCGATGAAGCCTTCCAGATCGAACTGGCAATGCCCCGGCTTGCCGGCGGCGAAGAAGGCGTCGTGTTCGGGATCGACAGCGCAGAAACGGTCGCGAAAGGCGAGATCGACCTCGTAACTGGCGCGCGCAATGGTGGGGCCGATGGCGGCAACAATGTGGTCGCGCCGGGCGCCGAGCTGCTCCATCGCCGCCACCGTTGCCGGGCCGATATCGGCGAGCGCGCCCTTCCAGCCACTGTGCGCCGCGCCGATCACCCCGGCCTCCACATCGGCAAACAGGATCGGCGCGCAATCGGCGGTGAGAATGCCGAGCGCGAGGCCGGGCGTTGCTGTCACCATCGCATCGGCATGCGGACGGGCCTCATCGGGATAAGCCGCGGTAACGGGCACGACAGTTGCGCTGTGGATCTGATGCAGCGTCACCAGCGCAGCGCCGGGCGCGACGGCGTCGACCGCGCGACGGCGGTTTTCCAGCACATGGGCGCGATCATCACTGCTGCCCAGCCCGACATTCAGGCTGGCGAACAGACCTGATGACACACCGCCGCGCCGGGTGAGAAACCCGTGGCGCGTGCCAGCCAGCGCCGGAACGGAGAGGAAGCCTACAGCTTCGCCCGGCACAATATGTCCTCGTCGGCCTGATCGCCGACCATGAAGTGATAGGGCGCCACTTCGTCGAAGCCATGGCGGGCATAGAAGCGCCGGGCGCGTGGATTTTCGGTGAAGACGCTCAGCCAGATTTCCGGCGCGCCGCGCGCGCGGGCTGTGTCCTTCGCCCACTCGGTCAGCACGTCCGCAATGCCAAGGCCCTGCCACGGCTTGTAGATATAGAGCTGGCGCAGCTCCATCGCGCCTTGTGTGGGATCAGGCGCAGGCAACTTCAGGCTGCTCACCTTGCAGAAGCCGATCGGCGTGCCGCCGGTCAGCGCGAAGCGCACGCTGATATCGGGATCGGCCAGTTCGGCGGCATAGGCTTCGTCGCTGCCCTTTTCGAGGAAGGCCGCCATGTCTTCCAGCGTGTAGAGCGTGCCGAACGTATCGATGAAGGTGGCGCGTGCGATGCCGCCCAGCACGGCCCCATCGGCCGGTGTCGCATCGCGATAGGTGATGAGGGGGTGGCTCATGCGCCAGAATCTCCTGATGCTGCCATGCCAAATCCGGCCGGCACTGGCCAGCCCGGCGCCGTGACCGCCATGGCGCGGAAGATGGCGCCCATCTGCTGCGGCGCCGTCAGCCGCAGCAGGGCAGCGGTGATGCTGCCGGCCTCGTGCGGCGGCTTGCCCAGTTTCAGCGCTTCGGCCCGCGCCGCAATGCCGAGATCGCCGAGCAGCGCGCCCTGCGCCACCGGGCCGTGGATGGCCAGGCCGCGCCCGTGGGCGACGGCGGCCAGCGCGCTGAAATCGACATGCGCTGTCAGATCATGCGCGCCGGGATCATAGAAGGGGCTGACCATTTCGCCGCGGTGCACGGCCTGCAACGTGTCCAGCGGCACGCTCTCGATCACCTGGCCGCCATAGCCATAATCGATGATCAGCAGGGCCCCGCCCTGCGCGGCGATGCGCCCGGCCAGATGGCCCATGATGGCGTGCGCCGCCTCGCTCCATTCCGCGTCTGCTCCTGCCGCCGGTAGCCACTTCGGCATGAACAGGCCTTCGGCAAAATCGACATGCAGTTCCTTGCCCGACCGGCGCTGGCGGATAGGCAGGGCATCGAAAAATTCATTGGCGATGATCACCAGCGGGCGATCGTCGGGCAACTGATCCACCCGGTCGTGCCATTGCGCCGCCCAGCCGGCCAGACGCGCCCGCTGGATGGAACGCAGCGCCAGGCTGGTTTCCACCATGTGCAGGCCGGCGCTGCCCATGAAGCCCGGCAGCCGGCCGAGCAGGCGCAGGGCATCGGCCATCAGGCTGCCGTGGCCGGGGCCGAGTTCGGCAATGTGCAGCGGCGGCTTTTCGGCCCGCAGCCACAGATCGCCGATCCAGCCGCCGATCATCTCGCCAAACATCTGGCTGATTTCCGGCGCGGTGGTGAAATCACGGCCCAACGGGTCTTCGCCGCCATAATAGGCGCTGTTGCAGGCCGCCATCCAGGCATCCAGCCGCATCGGCCCATCGGCGGCGATGCGCGCGGCAAGGCTGTGGGCGAGCGTCACGCGCAGACGGGTTTGCGCACCAGCGCAATGATGATCAGCAGCAGGCCGGCGGCGATCAGCGGCAGGGTGAGCAGCTGGCCCATGGTGAAGCCGCTGGACAATATGCCGAGCTGGCGATCGGGCTCGCGATAATATTCGACGATGAAGCGCGACGCGCCATAGCCGATGCCGAACACGCCCGACAGCAGCCCGGGCCGCAGCCGCGCCGGCGTGAACCAGAACAGCAGGGTCAGCACGATGAACAGCAGGCCGCCTTCCAGGCCGGCTTCATAAAGCTGGCTGGGGTGGCGTGGTTCCGGGCCGGCATCGGGAAAGATGATGCCCCAATCCGTGCCGGTGGGCCGGCCCCACAGTTCGCCATTGACGAAATTGGCCAGGCGGCCAAGGCCAAGGCCCAGCGGCGTGACAGTGGCGACCAGATCGAGCAGGCGCAGGCCGCTGTATCGGGCAAACCAGCCGTGCAGGAAGCAGGCGGCGATGACCCCGAAGCAGCCGCCGTGAAAGCTCATGCCGCCGTCCCACAACCGGATGATCTCCATCGGATCGGCCAGATATTTGTCGGGATTATAGAACAGCACATAGCCGAGCCGGCCGCCGCCGATCACGCCGAGCGTGGCCCAGGTGATATAATCGTCGAGCTGTTTCTGGTTCAGCGGTGCGCCGGGCTGGCGGATCATCCGCGTCATCAGGAACCAGGCCCCGGCGATGCCGGTGATATAGGCCAGGCTGTACCAGCGCAGGGCAAATGGCCCCCATTCGCTGCCCGCCAGGTTGAACGCCGGGATGGTGAAGGCCTCGGGCCGCACCTTTAGCGTGGTGAAATCGACCGCGGCCGCCAGGAAATCAGGAAACATCGTGCCTCTACATCATCTGCCAGCTTTGCTGGCGCAGCGCGGGGCACCATAAAGCCGACATGTGAATTTTCCAGTGGGAGAGGGAAGATGGCTGACCTTGAAAGTTTCCGCGCCGAAACGCGCGCCTGGCTGGAGGCAAATTGCCCGCCGGAAATGCGCGAGCCGATCCGCGATGACGACGATGTGTGCTGGGGCGGCCGCCAGTGCAAGTTCAAGAATGAAGCGCAGAAGCTGTGGCTTGAACGCATGGGCGCCAAGGGTTGGACGGTGCCGGAATGGCCCAGCCAATATGGCGGCGGCGGGCTGGACCGGGCGCAGGCCAAGGTGCTTTCCGAAGAAATGCGCCGCATCAAGGCGCGCTCCCCCTTGTCGAGCTTCGGCATCTGGATGCTTGGCCCGGCGCTGCTGAAATATGGCAATGAAGCGCAGAAGCTGGAGCATCTGCCCAGGATCGCGCGCGGCGAGATCCGCTGGTGCCAGGGCTATTCCGAACCGGGTGCCGGGTCCGATCTGGCCTCGCTGCGCACGTCTGCCGAAGACAAGGGTGATCATTATCTCGTCAACGGTTCGAAGGTGTGGACGTCCTATGCCGACAAGGCGGACTGGATCTTCTGCCTCGTCCGCACCGATCCGGCTGCGCCCAAGCATCTGGGCATCAGCTTCCTCTTGTTCGACATGGCAAGCGAAGGCGTGTCGACCAGCCCTATCAAGCTGATTTCCGGCTCCTCGCCCTTCTGCCAGACCTTCTTCGACAATGTGAAGGTGCCCAAGGAGAACCTGATGGGCGTGCCCGGCAAGGGCTGGGACATCGCCAAATATCTGCTGACCCACGAGCGTGACATGATCGGCGGCAGCGATTCCACCGGCGGCGGCCAGCGCGACAGCGTGTCGAACATCGCCAAGCGCCTGATCGGCCTCGATGCCGCCATCCTGGCTGACACCGCGCTGCGCACCGACATCGCCCGCCACGAGATCAACGCGCTGGCGTTTTCGCTGACGATGGAGCGGGTGATGGCCGAGACCAAGAGCGGCCAGGGCACCGGCGCGCTTTCGTCGATGCTGAAATATTACGGCACCGAGCTGAACAAGGAACGCATGCAGCTGCTGATGTCGATCCGCGGCAGCGACGGGCTGACCTGGGAAGGCGAGGAGAAAGGCGAAGGCGATCTGGCCCGCTCGTGGCTCAGGAGCCGCGCCAATTCGATCGAGGGCGGCACCTCGGAAGTGCAGCTCAACATCATCGCCAAGCGCGTGCTGGATTTGCCGGGGGCCTGACAAGCTCCCCTCCCTGCCTGCAGGGAGGGGCCGGGAGGGTGCTGCGGACAAGCGCCCGTTCTCCCGGCTTCTGCCCGGCTCGTAACCCTCCCCCGACCCCTCCCTGACCAGGGAGGGGAGAAATAGAGGCCAGAAATGCCACTCATCCTCACCGACGACCAGATCATGATCCGCGATTCGGCGGAGGGCTTCTTCAAGGATGAAGCCCCCGTGTCCCAGCACCGCGCCTTGCGCGATGCGAAGGACGCCACCGGCTTCTCCCGCGATGTGTGGGCCAAGATGGCCGAGATGGGCTTTGCCGGCGTACTGGTGCCGGAAGCCCATGGCGGGGCGGACATGGGCCATGTCGCAGCCGGCATCATCCTGGAAGCGATGGGCAAGAATCTCAGCGCCGCGCCGATGCTGTCCACCGCCGTGCTGGGCGCCACCGCGCTGAAACAGGGCACGGCCGAACAGCAGGCCAAATATCTGCCGCTGATCGCGCAAGGCGCGCATCTGCTGGCGTTGGCCGCCGATGAGGCCGCCCGCCACAAGCCCAACCATGTCGCCACCACCGCCACCCCGTCGGGCAATGGCTTCAAGCTGAATGGCGTGAAGGGCTTCGTGCTCGATGGCGCGGCCGCCGACACGCTGATCGTTGCGGCACGCACGGGCGGCGAGACCGACGACAAGGCCGGCATCACCCTGTTCCTGGTCAATCCCAAGGCCGATGGCGTCACCATCGACAAGCGTTCGATGGTCGACAGCCGGGGCGCTGCCCGCGTCACGCTCAAGGATGTGCAGGTCGATGGCGCCGACGTGCTGGGCGGCGTGGGAGAAGGCTTTGCCATCCTTGAAAAGATGCTCGATGCCGGCCGCGCCTGCCTGGCTGCCGAAATGCTTGGCGTATCCGGCACGGCCTTCAGCATGACGGTGGATTATCTGAAACAGCGCGAACAGTTCGGCCAGAAGATCGGCAGTTTCCAGGCGCTGCAGCACCGCGCCGCGCACCTGTTCTGCGAAGTCGAACTGGCGCGATCGGCCACGCTGAAGGCGCTGCAGGCACTGGATGAAGGCAACGACCGCGCGCCGATGTATGTCTCCCTCGCCAAGGCCAAGGCCGGCGAGGTGGCGATTCTCGCCAGCAACGAAGGCGTGCAGATGCACGGCGGCATCGGCATGACCGACGCGTTTGACATCGGCTTCTTCATGAAGCGCGCCCGCGCCGCGCAGGAAACCTTTGGCGACGCCGCCTTCCACAGCGACCGGATTGCGCGAACGTTGGGCTATTGAGGCTCCTTGCTCCCCTCCCTGAAAGGGAGGGGTTGGGGGAGGGTGTGTGGCTGATGGGCCGGCCTGAACGCTCGCTGCGCTCGCGACCCTCCCCCGGCCCCTCCCTTGCAGGGAGGGGAGCAATGCCGCCACGAATCCTTGCGCTTGCAACCATCGCCGGGCGTGGCATGAAGGGGATGTAACAAAACTGCGACCAGCAGCAGCAACCCCTTGGGAGAATCACGCATGCAGTCCGCCCTCGACGCCGCCCTCGATCAGGTCGTCGCCGGTATCACGGCCCCCGGTGGTGCGCTCGGCGTGGGCACCGCCAATGTGCACGGCGTCACCCTGCCGGTGTTCAGCGCCGCGCCGCCGACGATGCGCGAATTCATGGCGATGTTCTTCACCGTGAACAGCGCCAAGGAGTTTCTGGTGTTCGGCGAGGAGCGCATGACCTTCGCCGAGGTCTATGCCAGATCGCTTCACTTCGCCGCCATGCTGCAGCACCGCCACGGCATCGCCAAGGGTGACCGCGTGGGCGTCGCCATGCGCAATTATCCGGATTGGATCATCGCCTATGTCGCCTGTGCCCATATGGGCGCGGTGTGCATCCCGATGAACGCGTGGTGGACGGCCGAGGAAATGTCCTATGGCATCGAGGACAGCGGTGCCCGCCTGGTGGTTGCCGACGAGGAACGCGCCCGCCGCCTCGCCACCCTGTCGTGCACGGCAAAGGTGATCACCGTGCGCACCTCTGGCGAAGTCGCCAGCCAGCTTGGCTTTGCCCGCGCCGAGGATGAACTCGCCGCCAGTCCCGACACCATGTGGTATCTGCCCGAACTGCTGCCCGAAGATGATTGCACGATCATGTATACGTCGGGCTCCACCGGCGCGCCGAAGGGGGCGGTTTCGACCCACCGCGCGCAAGTGTCTTCCGCCATGAATTATCTGGTCACCGGGCTGGCGCTGCTGGAATTGTCGGCCCAGTCGGGCGCGGCACCGGCGGATCAGCAGGTGATGCTCCTGAATGTGCCGTTGTTCCACATCACCGGCCTGGTGCCGGTGCTGCTGGTCAGCTTTGCCATCGGCCGCAAGATGATCATCATGCACAAATGGGATGCCGGCGAGGCGCTGCGCCTGATCGAGAAGGAGCGCTGCACCTATTTCGTCGGCGTGCCGACCATGAGCCTTGAACTCATGCAGCACCCGGACCGCCACAAATATGATCTGTCGTCGCTGGTCGACATTGCATCCGGCGGCGCACCGCGCCCGCCCGAACATGTCGAACGGCTGGTGAAGGAATTCGCAGGCAAGCACCCGGTGCAGGGCTATGGCCTCACCGAAACCAACGGCGTGGGTGCCGGCAACATCCGCGAGAATTACCGCAACAAGCCGGCCTCCACCGGCCGCGCGGCGCCGCCGCTGATGGAATTGCGCATCGCCGATGGGGATGGCCCGGTGGGCGAGGCGCTGCCGGCCGGCACGGTGGGCGAAGTCTGCCTGCGATCGGTGTGCAACTGCCGCGGCTATTGGAACAAGCCCGAAGCCACCGCCGCGGCCTTCGTGGGCGATGGCTGGTTCCGCAGCGGCGATCTGGGTTACATCGATGAGGACGGCTATCTGTTCATCGTCGATCGCAAGAAGGACATCATCATCCGTGGCGGCGAGAATATCAGCTGCCAGGAAGTCGAATCCGCCATCTATGCCCACCCGGCGGTGGCCGAAGCGAGCGTGTTCGGCCTTCCCGATGAACGGTTGGGCGAGATTGTCGGCGCTGTCGTCTATGCCAAGCCGGGCGAGCATCTTGATCCCGATGCGCTCACCGATTTCCTGCGGGCCGGCCTTGCCGCCTACAAGATCCCGGCGAAAGTGTGGATCAGCAGCGACCAGCTGCCCAAGCTGGGATCGGCCAAGATCGACAAGGTCACGCTGAGGAAGCAGTATCGTGAAGTCTGGGCCGGAAAGGCCGCCTGAGTCGCCTTTGAATCTGTCGGGAGTCACAACATGTTCACCACCATGCTGGAAGGCACCAAGGACGACTGGATGCACATCGCATCCGAGCATATGAAGCATCAGCAATCCGCCGCCGCCGATCAGATCATCGACTCATTGAAGCGGCTGGAAGCCATCGAGGTGGGTTTCGGCGCCAACCAGCTCGTCCACAGCCTGATGACTGCCACGCTGGCCCGCCGCGACGGCGCCAACGACGAGGAAGTGGTCGCCGCACTGTGCCACGACATCGGCAAATTGTTCAGCATCCCCAATCATGGCGCCATCGCCGGCGAGATGCTGAAGCCCTATGTGGCCGACGACATCTATCACGCCATCGTCCACCACCAGGATTTCCAGGGCCGTTACTATTACGAGCACCTGGGCAAGGACCCGAACGCCCGCGAGAAATATCGCGGCGAGCCGTGGTTCGCCATGGCCGAAAAGATCGTCGACCGCTGGGACGCGCCGGCCTTTGACCCGAACTTCGACGTGGACAGCCTCGAAAGCTTTGAACCGGAAATCCGCCGCGTGTTTGCCGCGCCGAAGCGGGGCATCTAGCGCCCGAAGCGCACCTGCACGCTCACCGGCCCGGCCGGCACATCGGTGAGACTGCTGGCAAAGATCAGCGTCTTGCCGGGGCCAACGCTGGCGGCAGGCGGCGGGATGGTCCAGTCGCGCACGCGCATGCCGTTCACCAGCAGGCGGGCATTCAGCGGCGGCACGACGACACGGGCGGCGCTGGGGTTGTGGATGGTGCCGGTCACTTCCAGCAGGGCGCCGCCGCCGGGCAGGCGCGTCACCCGGCCTTCCAGTTTCACATCCAGCACCGTCGCGGGCGTAGCGACCTGGGCCAGCGCATCGGCCACGCCGGGCAGAGCTTCGGGATCGATGCGGCCCACCCACAGGCCGACCGAGGCGGTGGTGAAGGCGGCCCCCAGCACCACCGCTACCAGCCATTTCAACCACAAGGCCGGCGGCCGGCGCGGTGCGGGTGGTTCGGGCTCGGGCGCCGGTTCGGGCTCCGGTTCGGGCGGGGGTGGTGGCGGCAGGCTGGCAGCGCGGGCCTCTTCCTGCACGGCGGCAACCGCCTCGTCCTCGTCAATCTCTTCGGCGGGCACCCAGCGGTGGCTGCAGGCGGCGCACTTCATGCGCGGCCGGCGCATCACCACGCCCACCGCCACCCGATATTGTGCTTTGCAATTGGGGCAGGAAACGATCACGGCCCCACCATAGGCAGGCAGGTGCGCGCATGGAAGGGGGCGCTTGCGCGCTTTGCCCAGCCAAGGCAAAGGCAGCGAACCATGCATGATCTGAAAGCCCTCCGCGCTGACCCTGCCGCTTTCGCCGCCGGCCTTGCCCGCCGCGGCATCACCGATGCGGCCGATGCGCTGCTGTCGGCTGACAGCGAGCGGCGCGCTGCCGAAACCAAGGCACAGGAAGCGCTGGCCCGCCGCAATGCTGCCTCGAAAGAGATTGGCGCGGCGATGGCTGCGAAGGACAGTGGCCGCGCGGAGGCATTGAAGGCCGAAGTTGCTGGCTTGAAAGACGAGATTGCCGCCCTCGAAGATGCCGCCCGCGCCGCCAGCGAGAAGGCGGAGGCGCTGCTGGTCCGCCTGCCAAACCTGCCCGCCGCCGACGTGCCGGACGGGCTGGACGAGCATGGCAATGTCGAGCTGATGCGCTGGGGCACGCCCCGCGATTTCGATTTTGCGCCGCTGGAGCATGACATTGTGGCGGCCCGGCTGGGCTATGATCCGGAAGCCGCCGCACGCGTGGCCGGCGCGCGCTTTGCCGTGCTGAAGGGCCCGCTGGCGCGGCTGCAGCGCGCGCTGGGCCAGTACATGATCGACACGCAGACCAGCGTGCGCGGTTATCAGGAAGTCTATGGGCCATTGCTGGTGAAGGCCGAAGCCGCCTTTGGCACCGGCCAGTTGCCGAAGATGGAAGAGGATGTCTTCAAGACAACTGACGGCCGTTACCTGATCCCCACCGCCGAAATGAGCCTGACCAACCTGGTCGCCGGCGAGATCGTCGACGCCGCGGCCCTGCCGATCCGCATGACCGCGCTCACCCCCTGTTTCCGCAGCGAGGCCGGCAGCGCCGGGCGCGATACGCGCGGCCTCATTCGCCAGCACCAGTTTGAAAAATGCGAGCTGGTGACGATCTGCACGCCCGAACAGGCCGAAGCCGAGCACCAGCACATGCTTGCATCGTCGGAAGCGATTCTGCAGGCGCTGGGCCTGCCTTATCGCCGGATGCTGCTGTGCGCCGGGGACATGGGCTTTTCGGCGCGCAAGACGTTTGATCTGGAAGTGTGGCTGCCCGGCCAGGGCTGCTACCGCGAGATCGCCTCGATTTCCGACTGCGGCGAATTCCAGGGCCGCCGCATGAACGCGCGCTGGAAAGTGGCGGGCGAGAAGGGCAGCCGTGGGCCGGTCAACACGCTGAACGGCTCCGGCCTTGCCGTGGGCCGCACGCTGGTGGCGGTGATCGAGAATTATCAGCAGGCCGATGGCACTGTGGTCATCCCTGACGTTCTGAAGCCCTATATGGCCGGCATCGACCGGTTGGAGCCCCGTTGATGCGCATACTTGTGACCAATGATGACGGTATCAACGCCCCCGGCCTGGTAGCGCTGGAAACCATCGCCGCCGAGCTTTCGGACGATGTGTGGGTCGTCGCGCCCGCCGAGGAACAATCGGGCGCCGGCCACAGCCTGACGCTGTCCCAACCAGTCCGCGTGCGCGAGGTCAGCCCGCGCCGCCATGCCGTGCGCGGCACGCCCACCGACTGCGTGATGCTGGCGCTGGGCGCGGTGATGGAAGATCGCAAGCCGGATCTGATCCTGTCCGGCGTCAATCGCGGCGGCAATCTCGCCGAGGACGTGACCTATTCGGGCACCGTCTCGGCGGCGATGGAAGGCTGCCTTGCCGGCATCCGCTCCATCGCACTGAGCCAGGTGATGATGGATTACACGGCGGGGATGGAGGATTTTTCCTGCGCCGCTCATCATGGCGCAGCGATCATCAGCCGGGTGATCGGCACCGAGTGGCCCGATGGCGTGCTGATCAACATCAACTTCCCGCCGGTGCTGGCCGCCGACGTGAAGGGTGTGCGCGTCACCGAACAAGGCTTCCGCGATTATGGCAATATCCACCTGATCAAGCGCATCGATCCGCGCGGCTTTCCCTATTACTGGCACGGCTTTGGCAAGGAAAAGCCGGTGCCGGGGCATGAAACCGATCTGAAGGCCATGCACGAAGCCGCCATTTCGGTGACGCCGCTGCATCTCGACATGACACATTACCAGTCGATGAGCCGGCTGAAGGCAGCGCTGGCCGATCTGGCCGAGTCCTGATGCGGCGGGCGGCAGAGTCCCTGGCGGCCCTTGTGCTGCTGCTGGCGCTGCCGGGCTGCATGATCGGCCGGCCGGAGCCTGCGCCCCGCCCAACGCCGCGCGTCGTCGCTCCACCCACCCGCTCCGCGACGACCCCGCCGCCCCAGCGGCAGACGCCGCCGCCCGCCCGCACCGATTGGGTGGTCCGCCGCGTGGTGCCGGCGGCGATCGTCACGCCGGAAGGCCGCTTTCATGTCGTCAAGACCGGCGAGACGGGGATCGCCATTGCCCGGGCCTATGGCCTGGCTTGGCGCGATCTGGTTGCGCTCAACAAGTTGCAGGAGCCGTTCGTGCTGCGCGCCGGCCAGCGCCTGCGGCTGACCCCGGTCGTGACGCCGTCTCCGCGCCCGGCGCCGCCGCCGCCGTCGCAAACGCTGGAACAGCGTGCCCGCGCCTTTGATATCACCATCGACGACGTGATGACCGGCGGCCAGCCTGCCGCAAATGGACCCGTGCCGCGCCGGGCTGGTGAGGAACGGCCCGCACCGCTGCCGGCCGTCACCGGCAATGCGCCGGCTTTCCGCTGGCCGCTCCCCGGCCGCATCATTTCCGGCTTTGGCCCGAAACCGGGCGGGCGCTTCAACGATGGCGTCAATCTGAAGGCCAGTCCCGGCGAAGCCGTGCGCGCCGCCGGGGATGGCGTCGTCGCCTATGCCGGCGATGCGATTCCGGGGTTCGGCAATCTGCTGCTGGTGAAACACGCCGGCGGCTGGGTTTCTGCCTATGCCCACAATGAAGCCCTGCTGGTGGCGCGCGGCGCGCGCGTGAAGGCCGGCGAAGTGGTTGCCCGTGCTGGCCAGTCCGGCGCCGTGGCCGAACCGCAGCTGCATTTCGAACTGCGCCGCGGGCGCGCGCCGGTGGATCCCGCCAAGGTGATCGGCGGGCGGTAGCGGCGGCTGCCCCGATGCCCCCTTGCACTTTTCGCCTGAACAGCGCACGGCGCGCGCGATGACTTTGAACCTTGATACTGCGCCGAAGGTCGGGATGGTGTCCCTGGGTTGCCCCAAGGCGCTGGTCGATTCCGAACGCATCCTCACCCAGTTGCGCGCCGATGGCTATGCGCTGTCAGGCGATTATGCCGGGGCAGATGTGGTGATCGTCAACACCTGCGGCTTTCTGGATTCCGCCAAGGCCGAAAGCCTGGATGCCATCGGCGAGGCCATTGCCGAAAACGGCAAGGTGATCGTGACGGGCTGCATGGGCCATGAAGCCGACGCCATCCGCGCCCGCTTCCCCGATGTGCTCGCCGTGACGGGCCCGCAGCAGTATGAAGCCGTGGTCAGCGCCGTGCACGATGCCGCGCCGCCCGTGCGGTCGGCCTTCGTCGATCTGGTGCCCGATGCTGGCCTGAAGCTGACACCGCGCCATTATGCCTATGTGAAGATTTCCGAGGGCTGCAATCACACATGCGCCTTCTGCATCATCCCGTCTTTGCGCGGCCGCCTCGCCAGCCGGCCACCCGCCGCGATCCTGCGCGAGGCCGAAGCGTTGGTGAAGGCAGGGGCCAGGGAACTGCTGGTGATCAGCCAGGACACGTCAGCCTATGGCGTGGACCTTCGCCACGCCACTTCAAGCCTCGGCGGGGTCGAGCGGCGCGCCCATATCCAGGATCTGGCCCGCGCGCTCGGCGAAACCGGTGCCTGGGTGCGGCTGCACTATGTCTATCCCTATCCGCATGTGGACGACCTGGTCCCGCTGATGGCGGAAGGGTTGGTGCTGCCCTATCTCGATATCCCGTTCCAGCACGCGTCCCCCAGGGTGCTGAAGGCCATGAAGCGTCCGGCCAACGAAGCCAAGGTGCTGGAACGCATCCAGAAATGGCGCGCCATGGTGCCCGATCTCGCCATCCGTTCCACCTTCATCGTCGGCTTCCCCGGCGAGACCGAAGAGGACTTCCAGTATCTGCTCGATTGGCTGGAACAGGCGCAGATCGATCGCGCCGGCTGCTTCAAATATGAAGCGGTGGACGGCGCGCAGGCCAATGCGCTGCCGGGCGCGGTGCCGGAGGATGTGAAGGAAGAGCGCTGGCACCGCTTCATGGCGCTGCAATCGAAGATTTCGGAAGCGCGTCTCGCCGCCAAGATCGGCCGCACCATCGAGGTGCTGATCGACGAAGTGGATGACGA
This sequence comes from Sandarakinorhabdus sp. AAP62, assembly GCF_000331225.1. Lineage (GTDB taxonomy): Bacteria > Pseudomonadota > Alphaproteobacteria > Sphingomonadales > Sphingomonadaceae > Sandarakinorhabdus. The sequence goes on from NZ_ANFY01000003.1 coordinate 34,765, forward strand.
AGGCGGCGCTTCGGGCCGCAGCAAATATGACGCGCCCGAAATCGACGGCATGGTGCATCTGCGCGATTGCACCGGCGTGAAGCCGGGCGACATCGTGATGGCCCATATCGAGGATGCCGACGAGGCTGATCTGTTTGGAGTGCCGGTTTGACCGACTTTGCTGCACTGCTCGCCCCCGCCGATGGCCAGCCGGCGATCGGGCTGACCCCGGTGACCAAGGCTGGGCTGGATGGCTGGCTGGGGGCGCAGAGCGAGCGGGTGCGGGTGGCCGTCGCCGCACAGGACTTCAAGGCCGCGCCCGACAGCGTGGTTATCCTGCCTGGCGACGGCGCCGCCGATTGGAGCGTCGCCGCCGGTGTGGCCGAAGGGTCGCAACTGGGCCCGTGGGCGCTGGCCGCTGCCGCGGAAAAGCTGCCGGCCGGGCGCTATGCACTCAACGGTGATCTGGGCCAGGCTGGCCTGGGCTGGTGCCTCGCTCAGCACCGGCTTGGCCGTTACCGCCGTCTGGAGCCAAAGGGCGCGCGCGTGCTGACCACCACCAGCCTGGGCGCCATCGCCAGCGCCGCCAGCGAAGCCGAAGCCGTGGCGCTGGTGCGCGATCTGGTCGACACGCCGGCAAGCGACCTCGGCCCGGCCGAACTGGCCAAGGCGGTGATCGACGCGCTGGGCAGCCAGGCCGAGGTGCGGGTGATCACCGGCGAAGCGCTGATCGATCAGAATTTCCCCGCCGTCCACGCCGTCGGCCGCGCGGCATCCCAGGCTCCGCGCCTGATCGAAGCGCTTTGGGGCGACGCTGCGCACCCGGTGGTGGCCATCATCGGCAAGGGTATCACCTTCGACAGCGGCGGCCTGAACATCAAGCCGGGCAGCGCCATGGCCGCGATGAAGAAGGACATGGGCGGCGCCGCGCACGCCCTGGCGCTGGCCAGGCTGGTGATCCAGGCCAATCTGCGCGTGCGGCTGCACCTGATCATCCCGGCGGCGGAAAATGCCATTTCCGGCAACGCCATGCGCCCCGGCGACATCATCGCCACCCGCGCCGGCAAGACGGTGGAGATCACCAACACCGATGCCGAAGGCCGGCTGGTGCTGTGCGATGCCATCGCGCTCGCCGCCGAGAAGAGCCCGGCGTTGATCATCGATTTCGCGACGCTCACTGGTGCCGCAAGGGTGGCGCTGGGGCCGCAGTTGCCGGCGCTGTTTGCCAATGATGATGCGCTGGCCAGCGAGTTGCTGGCGGCCGGCATGGCGGTGGGCGATCCGGTGTGGCGGCTGCCCTTGTGGGCGCCCTATCACGACATGCTGAAATCCGGCATCGCCGACATGGTGAACAGCGCCGATGGCGGCTTTGCCGGGGCGATCACGGCGGCGCTGTTTCTGGAAAAGTTCGTGCCGGCCGGCGTGCCGTGGGCGCATTTCGACACCTTCGCCTGGAACCCGTCTGCCCGCCCTGGCCGGCCCAAGGGCGGCGAGGCGCTGGCACTGCGGGCCAGTTGGGCTGTGCTGAGGAGCAGATTCGGATGAGTTGGGTGTTGAAAGGCCCGGCCCAGCGTTTCGAACCGCGCGAATGGTTTGCCGGGCCGGACGTGGTGGAACTGGGCCTGGCCGGCGAGATTGGTGCCGTGCGCTATGTCGAGCCGCGCGCCCTGGTCTGCACGGCGCCGCGCGTGGCGGTGCGTGGCGCGCCCGAAGCAACAGCAGAAGCGGTGAGCGAGCTGTTGCTGGGCGAGGGCTTCGAGATTGTCGAAGTGAAGACCGGCTTTGCCCTCGGTCGCACGCTCCATGATCGCTACATCGGCTGGGCACCGTTCGATGTGCTGGCCCTGGCCGGCGCCGAGCCGACCCATCGCGTCACGGCGCGGCGCGCACCGGTGTTTGCCGTGGCCAGCATCAAGGCGGCCGTGGTGATGGAGCTGCCATTTGCGGCGCTGGTGTCAGGCGAACTGGATGGCAATTTCCTTGCACTGGCCGGCGGCGGCTTCGTGCATCGCCGCCATGTCGAGGCCCCGCCGGCCAATCGATTCGCCGCAGCGGCGCTGTTTGCCGATGCGCCCTATCTGTGGGGCGGGCGCAGCCCCGATGGTGTCGATTGTTCCGGCCTGGTGCAGCAGGCGCTGGCTGCCGAAGGGATTTCGCTGCGCCGCGACACGGATCTGCAGGTGGCCGAAGGTGAGCCGGTTAAATATGCCGCGCGCGAACCGGGCGATCTTCTGTTCTGGCCCGGCCATGTCGGGCTGCTGCTGGAGGGTGACCGCCTCTGTCACGCCAACGCGCACTGGATGAAGGTGGTGACGGAGCCACTGGCCGATGTGATGGCGCGGGCGGACGCAGAGCCGGTGGTGCGGCGCTTCAGATGAGCCTTGGCCCTCCCCCCTCGAGGGGGAGAGGGCCAAAAGCTTACTTCGGCTTGACGAACTTCAGCGTCATGCGATCGCTCTCGCCGATCGCCATATATTTGGCCCGGTCCACATCACCCTTCTGCAGGGTCGGCGGCAGGGTCCACACACCGTCGGCGTAATCCTTGGTGTCCTTCTTGTTGGCATTCACTTCCGAGGCGCCGGCCAGCTTGAAGCCGGCCTTTTCGGCCAGCATCTTCACATAGGACATCTTCATGTAGCCGCTCTTCTTCATGTCGGCATCGGGCCGGTCTTCCGGCAGGCGGTGTTCGACCACGCCCAGCGTGCCACCCGGTTTCAGCGCCTTGAAGAACAGGTTGAACGCCTCCTGGTCCCAACCGCCCATGTGCCAGTTGTGCACGTTGCGGAAGGTGAGCACCACGTCGGCGCTGCCGGGCTCGACGATGTCGGCGACGCCCTTGCCGAACACCCCGATACCGATGTCGCCATAGATGGCCTTGTCGGCATATTTGGTCTTGAAATTCTCGACGCTCTTGGCGGCGTTCACCGACGCCAGCGGATTGGCGAGGCCGGCGACATATTTGCCGTTACCCTTCATCGCCGGGGCCAGGATCTCGGTATACCAGCCGCCGCCGGGGGAGACTTCCACCACGGTCTGGCCGGGCTTCACGCCGAGGAACTTCAACGTCTGCGCCGGATGGCGATACTGGTCGCGGGCCTTGTCGGCCGGCTTGCGCCAGCTGCCGGCAACGGCGTCTTCGATCGGGCCGGCAATGGCAGGGGCGGCGATGGCAGCGACGACAAGAGCCGAAGCAAGAGCGATACGGCGGATCATGGCGTGGTCTCCGTTCAAGTGATGCACTGACGTAAAACAGCTGCGCACCACCTGCAAGACAAGAGATTGCCTTGGTCTGAATGGCCTGCCAAAGCGCCGCCGATGGATGCGCAAACGACCTGGTTCCTGTTGGCCTCTGGCGCGGTTCTGGCGGCAGCCGGCGCACTGGGCGGCGTGGCGCGCACCCGGGCGCCATTGGCCTGGCACGCGCATCTGCCGTGGAACGGGGCCGCCTTTGCCGGCGTGGCCGGCGTGTTGTTCGCCGCCGTGCACCTGTTTACGTTGTTCCGGGCTGGATAAAGGGCGCGGCAATCTCGGGCCGGACGCGGGCGAGCCGGCCGGTGGCCTTGTCGATGATCGCCCAGGTCGTCACCGCCTTCACGCGGATCGCGCCATCGGGGCCAGCGATTTCGACATGGCGGTCGAACCGTGCGCCCTTGGGCTCCCCCACCCAGGTGGTGAGCGTCAGCGTCTCACCCTCCAGCGTCTGCCGCAGATAGTCGATCTCGTGCCTTGTCACGACCCACACATAGGTGTCGCGATGTTCGGTCGGGGCGACCGCGCTCCAGTGCGCCGTCGCCACGTCCTGGATCCATTTCAGATAGACCGCGTTGTTGACATGGCCCAGCTCGTCGATGTCGGCCGCGGTGGCGGTGACCTGGATCGCGAAGCTGCGCCGGTCAGCGGGCGGTGGCATCGCTGATCCCGAATTGGGTGAGGATGAAGGCATATTCCTCCGCCAGCTCCTCCAGCGCGGCAAAGCGCCCGGATTTGCCGCCATGGCCGGCGCCCATGTTGGTCTTGAAGACGAGGATATTGCGGTCGGTCTTCAGGTCGCGCAGCTTGGCGACCCATTTGGCCGGTTCCCAATAGGTGACGCGCGGATCGTTGAGGCCAGCGGTGACCATCAGCGGCGGATAGGCCTGTGCCGTCACCTGATCATAGGGCGAATAGGAACGGATCAGCTCGAAATCCGCCTTGCTGGTAATGGGGTTGCCCCATTCCGGCCATTCGCCCGGCGTCAGCGGCAGCGTCTCGTCCAGCATGGTGTTGAGCACATCAACGAACGGCACATGGGCGACCACGGCGCGGAACTGTTCGGGGGCCTGGTTGATCACGGCGCCCATCAGCTCACCGCCGGCCGAACCACCGCTGGCCGAAATCATGCCCGGCGCCGCCCAGCCGGCCTGCACCAGCCCCTTGGCCACATCGACGAAATCGTTGAACGTGTTGGTGCGCTTGGCCAATTTGCCATCGAGATACCATTGGTAGCCCAGGTCATCACCGCCGCGGATCTGCGCAACAGCATAGGCCATGCCGCGATCCAGCAGCGACAGGCGATTGGCCGAGAAGCCCGGCATGGTCGGGATGCCATAGGCGCCATAGGCATAGAGATGCAGCTTGCCCGTGGCGTCGGGCTTGAAGCCCTTGCGGTAGACGATGGCGACCGGCACCTGCACGCCATCGCGGGCCGTGATGAAGAAGCGCTGGCTCTCATACTGGCTGGCATCATAGCCCGACGGCACCTGCTGCACCTTGCGGGTGATCAGCGTGCCCGCGCCGACGTCGTAATCATAGACGGTGGCCGGCGTGACCATGGAGGCATAGTTGACGCGCAGCAGCGGCGCATCGGGTTCGAGGTTGCTGCCGATGCTGGCCGTATACGCCGCTTCGGTGAAGGGCAGCACGGTCTCATGGCCATCGTCCTTGCGCAGCACGATCCGGTCCAGCCCGTCGCGGCGGCCCTGCACGGCGAGATAGGAGGTGAAGGCGGCGATGCCGGTGATGTAATCGCGATCCGAACCGGCGATCAGCGTCGTCCAGTCGCTTGGGCTGGCGATGCTGGCCGTGGCGACGCGGAAGTTCACATGTTCATCGTTGGTGCGGATGAACAAGCGATCATCCTGCACATCCACCTCATAACTCACCCCGGCCTGCCGGTGCTTGACCAGCAGCGGCGGCGCGGTCGGGTTGGCGGCCGGCAGCAGCCGCACTTCACTCGTCACATGGTCAGACGTGGTGATGATGATCCACTGGCCGTCCTGGCTCTTGGCTACGGAAACACCGAAGCCCTTGTCCTCGGTTTCCTCATAGAGCACGCGGTCTTCGCCGCTCTGGCCCAGCACGTGCAGCCGCGCCTTGATGCGCCGCCAATTGTCGTTGACCTCGGTCCAGACGATGGCTCTGGAATCCGCCGCCCACTCGATGCCGCCAACGCTGACCTTGGTGACGTTCTCGATATCTGTTCCGCTCGCAATGTCGCGGATGCGGATGGTGAAACGCTCGCTGCCATCGCTGTCGGTGGCATAGGCCAGCAGCGTGCCGTCGGGGCTGACCGATTGCGCGCCCAGCCGGAAATAGTCCAACCCCTTGGCCAGTTCCGGTTCCGACAACACCAGCTGTTCGGCACCGCCCCCCTTGGGCCGTCGCACCCAGGTGCGATACTGGTCGCCCGGCTTGAACTGCCACCAATATTCAAAGGCACCGTTGGGCACCGGCACCGAGGCATCATCCGGCTGCACCCGGCCCTTCAGCTCTTCGTAGAGCCTGTCCTTCAGGCCAGTGATCGGTGCCATCTGGGCTTCGAAATACGCATTCTCGGATGTGAGATAGGCCAGCACATCGGCATCAGCGACCGTGGGATATCCGGGGTCCTTCAGCCAGTTGTACGGATCCTCCACGGTGATGCCATGGTGGGTGAAGCTGTGCGGGCGTTTGGCAGCAATTGGCGGGTTCATCAGGGCAGCGGCTCCGGCAACAAACAGATGCGTCAGGATTTCCTGCGCTTGAGGCGCGGGGGCAGTGCGCCTATCTGGGTCGGCATTGATAGAGGGAAGATTGCCCATGTCCACTGCCGCGTCCACCATCGCCTCACGCCTTGCGGCATTGCGCGCCGAGCTCGCCGCCCAGAATCTTGCCGGTTTCGTGGTGCCGCTCACCGATGAGCATATGAGCGAATATGTTGGCGAATATGCCCAGCGGCTGGCGTGGATCAGCGGTTTTGGCGGATCGGCGGGCAGCGCGGTTGTGATGCACGACAAGGCGGCAATGTTCACCGATGGCCGTTACACCGTGCAGGTGCGCCAACAGGTGCCCGCCGATCTGTTCGCCTATGAAGACGTGCCGCAAACCAGCGCCGCGCAGTGGCTGGGCGAGATCGCCAGCGCCGGCCAGCGCATCGGCTATGATCCGTGGCTGCACACCAGCGCCTGGGCCAAGCAAGCCGACCAGCAGCTGACGGCGCGCTCCGCCGAACTGGTGGCGGTGCAGCACAACCCCATCGACGCGGTGTGGACCGACCGCCCCGCCCCCAGCCTGGCGCCGCTGGAAGTGCATGACGATCAGTTCGCCGGCCGTGCCCATGCCGAAAAGCGGGCCGAAGTGGCCGCTTGGCTGGCCGGCATGGGTGCCGATGCGGTGGTGATTGCCGCGCTGGATTCGATTGCCTGGCTGCTCAACATCCGCGGCAAGGATGTCTCGCGCACGCCGGTCGCTTTGGCCTTCGTGATCGCCCACAAGGATGGCTCGGTTGACCTGTTCACCGCGCCGCAGAAGATCACCGCGTCCGTGCGCGCCCATTTGGGTGAGGCCGTGCGCTGCCAGCCCCGGGAGCGTTTTGCCGAGGCGTTGCAGGCGATGACCGGGCAGACGGTGGTGGTCGATCCGCAATCGTGCGTCGCCGCCATCTTCAACGCACTGGAAGCCGGCGGCGCCCGCATCATCGAAGCCCGCGACCCGACCGTGCTGCCGCGCGCGGTGAAGAACCCCACCGAAATCGCCGGCACCACCGCCGCCCATGTGCGCGACGGCGCCGCGCTCACCCGCTTTCTGGCCTGGTTCGACAGCGAGGCCCCCAAGGGCGGGCTTGATGAACTCAGCGCCGCCGAGCGGCTGCGCCAGTTCCGCGCCGAGACCAATAGCCTCGAAGATCTGTCGTTCGACACCATTTCGGCTGCCGGCCCCAACGCCGCGCTGCCGCATTACCGCGTGAGCGAAGAGACCAACCTGCCGATCACGCACGACAGTATCTACCTCGTCGATTCGGGCGGCCAGTATCGTGATGGCACCACCGACGTGACGCGCACCCTGGTGGTCGGCACCCCCAGCCCGGAAATGCAGGACCGCTTCACCCGCGTGCTGAAGGGCCATATCGCGCTGGCCCGCGCCATCTTCCCGGCCGGTACCAAGGGCGTGCAGCTCGACGCGCTGGCCCGCCAGCACCTGTGGAGTGCGGGCCTCGATTACAACCACGGCACCGGCCACGGTGTGGGCAGCTATCTTTCCGTGCACGAGGGCCCGCAGCGCATCGCCGCGGCCTGGTCGGCGCAGTCGGGCAATGACGAGCCGCTGCAGCCGGGCATGATCCTGTCCAACGAGCCGGGCTATTACAAGCAGGGCGCTTACGGCATCCGCATCGAGAATCTGGTGCTGGTCGAACGCCGCAGCGCCGAAGGCGCCGAGCGCGAGATCATGGGCTTCAAGGAACTCACACTGGCGCCGATCGACCGCAGGCTGGTGGACGTCAGCCTGCTCACCGCCGACGAGCGCGACTGGTGGAACGCCTATCACGCCCGCGTGGCAAACGAGATCGGGCCGCTGCTCACCGATCCGGCCGAGCAGAGCTGGCTGCAACAGGCCTGCGCGCCGCTGTGAGCCCCTGCGTCACCCTTCACCTTCGCTGATGCGCGCAAGCGTGGTAAAGCCACGTCAAATCACGCACCGGAGCTGACTCATGCTGAAGCACATCACCCTCGCCGCCGCCGCGCTGACCGCGCTCGTCGCCGCCGCGCCCACGCCCAAGAGCCTGCACCAGTTCACGCTGAAGACCATCGACGGCAAGCCGATGCCGATGGCGCAGTACAAGGGCAAGGTGGTGCTGCTGGTCAACACCGCCTCCATGTGCGGCTACACCCCGCAATATGAAGGCCTGCAGGCGCTGCACGACAGCTACAAGGCCAAGGGCTTCACCGTCGTCGGCGTGCCGTCGGGCGATTTCGGCGATCAGGAATATGGCAGCAATGCCGAAGTGAAGCAGTTCTGCGAGAGCAAGTTCGGCATCAAGTTCCCGATGGCGGAAAAGGCCGTGGTGAAGGGCCCCAAGGCCATCCCGCTCTACAAATGGGCCGCCGCCACCCTGGGTGAAGACAAGACCCCGCAGTGGAATTTCCACAAATATCTGATCGGCAAGGATGGCCGCCTCATCGCTGCCTTCGGCACCAAGACCACGCCAACCTCGCCGGAAGTGCAGGCTGCCGTGGCCAAGGCGCTGGCGACCGGGAACTAATCCGGCTTTTCAGCTTGTGAGGGGTGCTGGCTGCGTTCGGGATCGGCTGAACCGCCAACACCCTTCCTCTTGCGCAGATTCGCCCGTAGCGCCGCCGCCAGCCGTTCGGCGCGTGCCTGTGCCTGCTTTTCGGTTTCCCTGGTCATGCTGCGCCTCATAGCCCAACTGTGCGGCGGCGTCAGCGCTTGACAGGGGGATGGGCCTTGGCCATAGGGCCGCTTCCCGCATCACTGCGGGCCGTTCGGGGCCGTGCTGCCGTAGCTCAGTGGTAGAGCGCATCCTTGGTAAGGCTGAGGTCGGGAGTTCAATCCTCCCCGGCAGCACCACCCCCGAAATCTGGCGCCGCTGCTGGCACCATCCGCCATCGCAGAGCCGGGCTGACAAGGCCTGCCGCATGTCCTAAACCCTTCGCAACAAGGGGAGACGGGCATGAAGACGCTGATCACCGCACTGCTGCTGGCCACCGCCACCACCGCCGCCGCACAGGATTATCAGCGGCCAGCCGTGCCGAACCTGCGCGACCGCGTGGCGGCGCACGACCGGTTGATCAAGGCGCGACTGGACCAGGTGGTGCCGAAGATCATGCGCGAAGTCGGCGTGGACATGTGGGTTCTCGTCTCCAGCGAGTATAATGAAGACCCGGTGGTGAAGACGATGCTGCCCGCCACCTGGGCCTCCGCACGACGCACCATGGTGCTGATCTTCTTCGATAGATCAGCAAACGGGGGCCCGGAAAAAGGCGTCGAACGCCTGGCCATCGCCCGCTATCCGGTGGGCGATATCTTCCCTTCGCTGTGGAATCCCGAAGAACAGCCCGAACAATGGGCGCGCGTCGCCCAGGTGATCGCCGAGCGCAGCCCAAAGCGCATCGCCATCAACATCAGCCCGACATTCGCGTTGGCCAACGGGCTTTCGGCCGGCGAGCATCGCCAGCTGCTCACCGCGCTGGGGCCGGCGGCCGCCAGGCTGGAAAGCCATGACCGGCTGGCGCTGGGCTACCTCGAAACCCGAACGCCCGAAGACATGGCGGTGTATCAGGGCATCATGCGCGTGGCACACAGCCTGATCCCCGAAGGCCTGTCGGAAAAGGTGATCACGCCGGGCGTGACCACCACGCAGGACGTGGTGTGGTGGTATCGCGAGCGGCTGGCCGATCTGCGCCAGGATGCCTGGTGCCAGCCATCCGTGACGGTGCAGCGCAACGCCGGCCCCGGCATCGTCCCCGGCCGCCAGACCCTGCCGGAAAACACGGTGATCATGCCCGGCGATCTGCTGCACGTCGATTTCTGCGCCGGCATGCTGGGCCTGAAGACCGACACGCAGCAACTGGCCTATGTGCTGCGCCCCGGTGAGACCGACGCCCCTGCGGGCCTGAAGGCCGGCATGGCGGCGGCCAACAAGGTGCAGGATGCGCTGGTTGCCAGCTTCAAGACCGGCGCCACCGGCAACGAAGTGCTGATGGCCGCGCGCCAGAAGGCGATTGCCGCCGGCACCAACCCGATCATCTACACGCACAGCATCGGCCTGCACGGCCATGGTGCCGGGCCCTGGATTGGCAATTGGGAACATCAGAACCCGATCCCCGGCCGCGGCGACTATCGCATCTACCCCGATACGGCCTGGTCGATCGAACTGGCGGCGCTGGCCAGGGTGCCGGAATGGGGCGGCGCCGAAGTGCGCTTCCCGCTGGAGGTGGATGGTTTCTGGAACGGCAGTTCATGGCGCTGGATCGATGGCCGGCAGACGCAGCTGCACCTGATCCCGCGCAGCGCGAAATAGGAAGAACCCACCCCCAACCCCTCCCGCAAGCGGAAGGGGTTGGGGGTGGGAATAGCCTATTTGCCCACCGGCACACCCAGCCACTGTTCCCGGATCAAGCTGACCGGGATCATGCCGAAGCCGCCCAGCCGATCGTAGAAGCCCTTCACCGTGAAGCTGCCGCCGGGCAGGCTGGCGCGTTCCTTCTCGGCCAGCTCGGCGAACAATTGTTCGATCTGCGCCTTGCCGGTGATGTAGCTGGGGCCATAGCCGACCTGCCGCAGATAGAGCGACTGTTCAAAGCCGAGCAGCGGCAGATCGGGGCTCATCCAGCCGTTGGGGGTGCGCGCCACCTGCATCGCCATCGCGGCCTTGAGGTCGATCTGGTTGGCCTGCGCATAAAGCGACGCCAGTCCGCGCGCCGCCCGCTGGGCCTGCATGATCCACACCACTTCGCGGGAACGCGGCTTGTTGTCGAACAGGCCGGCATCCAGCATCATGGCTTCCATCGCCGTGGCATTGCCTTCGGACCGGCTGACCCAGATATTGTAGAGCAAGGGCCCGCGCCGGATCGGCGAGGGGTGCGGGCGCTCGACCATTTCGGCCAGATCCCACCAGTGATAGAAATGCGCGAACAGGCTGTTGGGCGCGCGGCCCTGGGCGATGTGGAAAAAATTCTGCTGTTCGGGCGGTACCCACTTGCCGATGCGCTTGGCCAGTTCCGGCTTCATGTAGGGCTGGATGGTGGCCACACCTGTCCTGTCCATGAAGTCAATGAAATGGTCGATGTCCGCCAGGCTCTTGGCTTCCCACTCCGCCTGGTTGGCCGGGCTGGTGAGTTGCGGGAGCGTCTTGTGCAGATTTTCCTCCAGCCGCAGGCCGGCGTGCGCACGGGCCAGTTCGCGGCTCAGGATCGCGACCTCCTGTTCCCAGGTGTAGGGCGAAAGCTGAACATGCTTCAGATACCAGTTGTAGGCCTCGATGCCGACGCCCGAAGGCCCCGATTTCTTCGGCGCTTCGGCCTTCACCCAGGCGATGAAATCCCGCGTCGCGGTCAGCGCTTCGGCCACCCGGCGCTCCAGCAGCCTGTCACCCTTCACCTTCGCGGCGAGGCCCACCAGCCCTTCTTCCTGTTCGGCCAGCGTGATCGGGCTGGCGTTCCACAGATCGGCGGCGTTGCCGGTGAGATTGCCGCGCGCCTGGGCCAGCAGCGGCGGGATGTGCGCCAGTTCGCCGGCCAGCTTCGCCGCATCGGGCTTCGACAGCGGGAAGCCATAGCGCCACAGTTCGATGGGGGCGGCATGCACCGGGCCTTCATGATCGGGCGTGTCGCTCTGAGCGCCCCACAGGCTGAGATACCAGGCCGGATCGCGGGCCCAGGGTTTGGCCACCTCCAGATCGAACTTCAGGCCGTTCATTTCGGCCTGCACCAGCTGCCAATCCACCTTGTCGGCCGCGTTCCAGCCGTTCGTATCGATGGCGGCCAGTTTCGCCTGAAAGCCTTTCAGCGCTTCGGCCCGGGCGGCGACGGCGGGCGGCGTGTAATCCGGCACGCCGCCTGTCCCCGCATGGAAACGCCGCCAGTCGGCAAACAGTGCGTGGAGATCGGCAGGCGCACTGGCAAGGGCCGGCGCGGCAATCAGCAACATCAGGGCAAACAGCAGGCGCAGCATCGCGGGATGATCCTCCGTCAGAACCGGCTGGAGACGCCCAGATAGGCGACCAGATCGGGCGTGTCGCGATTGAGGCCGATATTGGCGCCAATGTCCAGTTGCAGCGTCGGCCGCGCCAGCCAGGCCAGCGACACATCATAGCTGTACTGACGCACCGTGCCGGCCGGATCGAAATTCTGGCTGGTCCAGAGCTCGTTGTAGAGCGTGAAGGCACCAAACTGCTTGGCGACATTGAACAATCCGGTGATGCCGCCATGATGGCCGCGGCCGTCGCTGTCGGCCAGCACATCCAGCTGTGGCCCCAGCGTGATCGTCCACCCGCCGGGCACACTGATGTTCATCGGCGCGGCGATGCCGGCTTCGACGCGGCGGTTGCCGATGCCGGCGGGCGCGGTGGGCAGCTTCACGAACGGCAGCAGCGCCAGCTGGAATGTCCCATCGGCCGCTGTCAGCCGGTGCTTGTAGCGCAGGGTGACATCGCCCGTGCCGGCCTGCGTGGTGGGCGTGCCGGCGGCATCGCGGCGGCGCACGCGGGTGTACGGCACCCAATTGAGCTGGATATCGCTGCGGCTGGAGAGGCCGAACTTGATCGTGGGGTTGCTGAACAACAGTTGATCCACCCGCGCGCCACCGGCTCGCGTGCTGATCCAGCTGAAGGCGTCGGCCTCGATCTGCACCAGGCCTGATGGCACAGTGCAGGCGAAATTGGATTTGGTCGGGCGGTCGGTGCAGATTGGTGCATCCGCGCTGGAAGCGGTCGGCACCGTCTGCGCCGCCGCCGGCAGCGCCAGCATCCCGGCAAGGGCCGCCAGCCGCATCATGGCTGCAGGCCGGTTTGCCTGGCCAGCCATTGCGCGGCCTCCACCGGGCTGCGCTTGCCCTCCGGGCGATCGGCCTGCCAGTTGGCGACGCGCATCGCCTCCACCGATATGCGTCCGTCGTAACGCGCCAACTGCCGCACCAGATCGTCGCGGCCCGGCGCCACCAGCAGCAGCGCATCATAGGCCGGCAGCGCCGCGCGATCATCGGTGAGCAGCACGATATCGGCCCCGGCCAGCGCGCCATCGCTGCTGTAGGCGGTGATCACGTCGGCAGAGCCGTCCTTCAGGGCCGCCACCATCAGCACCGGGGTGAACGCACGCGCACTGGCAAATTCCAGCCCATAGGCCTGGCGCAGGGCCGCCCACTCGCTGCGGGAGAGAAACTCCAGATCGGTCGCCAGCCGCAACTTGCCCGAAACCCGCGCCAGATCGGAAATGCTGCGCACGCCCAGCCGATCGCTATCTGCCCGGCGCATCGCCAGCGCATAGGCATTTTCAAACCCCAGCCGCGCCGCCACGGTGACGCCATAACGCGCCTTCAGTTCACGGGTGAGGATGGGCAGCATCATCGCGCGCGGCACCACATCGTTGCGTTCCAGCGCCTGGGTCCACAGCGTGCCGGTATAATCGATGCTGATATCGATGCCGCCGGCCGCCAGGCTCTTGAAGGCAATGCCCGAGCCCAGGCCGGAGCGGACGCCGGTGGCAATCCCGTCGTGCCTGAGATCGGCTGCGATCAGTTCGGCCAGGATATATTGTTCGGAAAACGTCTTGGTGCCGATCAGCACCGGTTTGGCCGTGGTGGCCGGGCGGCTGTGCAGCCACCAGCCGGTCACGCCCAGGCTGAGCAGCGCCAGCAGGGCCAGGCCCTTGGCCGCCGGTGCCCAGCGCCGCTGCGCAATGCCGGCCTGGCACCAGCCCAGCGCGCCATCGACGATCAACGCCAGCGCCGCCGCCGCCACGCAACCGAGCAGCACCTGTTTCCAATCCTGCAGCTGCAGCCCGGCAAAGATCAGATCGCCCAGACTTTCTTGGCCCACCATGGTCGCCAGCGTCGCCGCACCGATGGTCCAAACGGCCGCCGTGCGCACACCGCCCATCACCACTGGCGCCGCCAACGACAGTTCGACGTGAAACAGGCGCTGCGCCGGGCTCATGCCAATGGCGCGGGCGGCATCGCGAACACTATCGGGCACGGCCGCCAGCCCACCGGCCCCGCCGCGCAGCAGCGGCAGCAGCGCATAGAGCGCCAGCGCCAGCAGCGACGGCAACAGCCCCAGCGAAGGAACCGGCAGGCCGGTGAGATTGCGCAGCAGCACCAGCAGCGGGAAGAACAGGGCCAGCAGCGCCAGCGCCGGCACCGTCTGCACCACGCTGGCCAGCCCCATCACCGTGCGTCGCAGCCAGGGCCGGCCCGGCATCAGCAGCACCAGCGGCGTCGCCACCAGCAGCGCCAGCGCCAGCGCCGCCGCGCTGATCGCCAGGTGCGCCGCCAGCGCCGATGGCAGGGATTCCCAGCCAGCGATCACGCGCGCTGCGCCATTTCCGAAAGCGCGCGGGCCTGCGCCAGCGGCGTCGCCACCAGATTCTGCACCGCCGGGTGCGGATCGGCGGCGACCTGCGCCGGCGGGCCGCAAGCGACGATGCGGCCGCCATCCAGCACCACCATCAGATCGGCGCGCAGCAGCGCATCGGCCAGATCGTGGGTGACCAGTACCGTGGTCAGCCCCTGTGCCCGGTGCAGCGCCAGCAAGCGATCGCCCAGTTCATCGCGGGTATCGGGATCAAGCGCGCCAAAGGGTTCATCCAGCAACAACAGGCGCGGGCTGACCGCCAGCGCCCGCGCCAGGCCCACCCGGCTCGCCTGCCCACCCGAAAGTTCACCGGGAAAACGATCGGCCAGCTTGGGCGGCAGTTCCAGCATGGCCATCAGTTCGGCGGCGCGCGCCATGCGGCGGGGCTTGTCCCACCCCAGCAGCCACGGCACGGCGGCGATATTGTCGGCCACTGTCCAGTGCGGGAACAGTCCGCCGCCCTGCACGGCATAGCCGATGCCGCGCCGCAGCTGCATCGGATCGGCGCGGGCGGTATCGGCGCCGTGCACGCGCAATTGGCCGGCATCAGGCTCCAGCATGCGGTTGATCAGGCGCAGCAGGCTGGATTTGCCTGCGCCCGATGCACCGACCAGCGCCACGAACTGGCCTTGCGGCACCGCCAGATCGATGCCGGCGAGCACCGGGTGACCGCCCAGCGCCAGGGTGACGCCCGACAGTGCCAGAGCCAGATCCGGTTGAGGGGCGACAGGCGGGCGGGCGACCATTGCCCGCCTGTGTGGCATGGTGCAGCACGCTGTGCCAATCCCGAATTGCGACCGGCGTTTCGTTGTTGCCGTCGTCAAAAGGTCACTGGCCTTGGGCGTGGCAGCCGGCTACCACCGGCAACCATGCAGGGCCCTCGCAATTTCATCATGGCAACGGTCGCCGGCAGCGGCACCGCACTGGCGTTTGCGCCGCTCAACCTGTGGCCGCTGGGGGTGATCGGCTTTGCCCTGCTGGCGCATCTGGTGACCAGTGCCAGCCGCGGCTGGACGGCAGCCCTATGGGCCTGGCTGTTCGGCACCGCCATGTTTGCCGTGTCGCTGAACTGGATTGCCACCGCCTTCACCTTCCAGGCCAAGATGCCGGCCGAACTGGGCTGGGTCGCCGTTGTGGGCCTGTCGATGTATCTGGCCCTGTTCGTGGCGCTGCCGGCCGGGCTGGCGGCGCGGCTGGCGCAGAAGCCCACGGCCCGCGCACTGTGGCTGGTGGCGCTGTGGCCGCTGGCGGAAATGCTGCGTGGCACCTTGCTTACCGGCTTTGCCTGGAATCCGGCCGGGGCGATCTGGCTGGAAACGCCGGTGGCGCAGCTGGCTTCGGTGGTGGGCGGCACCGGGCTTTCGATGCTGGCGCTGGCCTGCGGCGTGGCGCTGTTGTGGCTGGTCCGCGGCGCCGGGCGCTGGCGGGCGGCCGGGATTGCGACCCTGGCCAGCACCGGCGTGCTGGCGTTGCTCGGCGGCAGCATGATTAGCGAAACCGAATTCATCGGCACACCGCTGGTGGTCGTTCAGCCCGGCATCGGCCAGGACGAACGCTATGACGCCGCCGCGGCCGAGCGTCATCTGGCGACCTATATCCGCCTCACCCGCACGGCGCTGAACGAAGTGGCGCAGGCCGGACGGCCGGTGATCCAGAGCGCCGAGGTGGCGCAACGCAGCCTGACGGAAACCGAAGGCGTGGTCTCCCCGCTGCCGCCCAGCGCCGAAAAGGTGACCGGCGAGTTTCGCAACAAGGTGGATGCCGGCCTCGCCAGGCCCACGCCCGAAGCCGCCGGCGGTGGCACCGCGCTGCTGCCGCGCAAGCCAACGCTGGTGGTGTGGCCGGAAGGCGCCATCGACGATCTGATCGAAATCAATCCGGCGGCGCTGGCGCGCCTTGCCGCCACCATCAGCAAGGGCGATCTGCTGCTCGCCGGTGGCACCGGTGTGCGCCGCTTGCCTGACGGCAGCGCCCGTTATGCCAACAGCCTGTTTGCCATTTCCGGCGACGGCCGCATCGTTGCCCGGTTCGACAAGGCGCACCTGGTGCCGCTGGGGGAATATGTGCCGTGGCGCGACTGGCTGGAGCCGCTGGGCATCGCCCGGCTGGTGCCCGGCGACTTTGATTTTGCCGCCGGCCCCGGGCCGCGCACCCTGGCGCTGCCGGGCTTTACCAGCGTTTCCCCGATGATCTGTTACGAAATCGCCTTTCCGCAGGCCGTGACCGACAACAGCAATCGGCCGGGCTGGATCGTGAACGTGTCGAACGATGCCTGGTTCGGCGCCTGGGGGCCGCCGCAGCATCTGGCGCAGGCGCGGCTGCGCGCCATCGAAGAACGCCTGCCCGTCGCCCGCGCCACGCCCACCGGCATCAGCGCCGTGGTCGACGGCTTTGGCCGGGTGCGGGTGTCGATGGATCAGGGCGCCGTGGGCAGCATCACCACCAGCCTGCCGCCGCCGCAGCCGGAAAGCCTGTTTGCCCGCCTCGGCCTCTACCCCGTGGCCGTGCTGGTGCTGCTGCTCGCCCTGCTTGGCCATCTGTTGGAACGGCACCGGCCACCGCCGCCGCCACGGCCGCTGCGCACCATCACGGTGTGAACCGGACCAGTTAATCATATAAAGATTTCGTTATGTGACTTGCGCGTACTGGCTGGCGTGCGTATGACGGCGCGTGTTTTCCAGTAGGGCCCCTCTGCCATGACTCGCAGCAGCTTCATCTTCACCTCCGAATCCGTCTCCGAAGGCCATCCTGACAAGGTGGCGGACCAGATTTCCGATGCCGTCGTCGATCTGTTCCTCGCCAAGGACCCGGAAGCCCGTGTCGCCTGCGAAACGCTGACCACCACCAACCGCGTCGTGCTGGCCGGTGAAGTGCGCGGCCGCGGCATGATCGATACGGCCGGCAATTGGGAGCCGGGCGCGCAGGAAGAAATCCAGCGCGCCGTGCGCGAGACGGTAAAGCGCATCGGCTATGAACAGTCGGGCTTCCATTGGCAGAATCTGACCTTTGAAAACCACCTGCACCCGCAGTCGTCGGACATCGCGCAGGGCGTCGATGCCAGCGGCAACAAGGATGAAGGCGCTGGCGACCAGGGCATCATGTTCGGCTATGCCACCGACGAGACCCCGGATCTGATGCCGGCGACGCTCTATTATTCGCACCGCATCCTCAAGCAGATGGCCGATGACCGCCACAGCGGTGTGGCGCCGTTCCTGGAGCCGGACGCCAAGAGCCAGGTGACGCTGCGTTACGAAAACGAGGTGCCGGTGGCCGCCACCGCCATCGTGGTTTCGACCCAGCATGCGCCGAATTATTGCAAGCCGTGGGAAAAGGATGGCGAAAAGGGCGGTGACGCTGCCAAGTTCGCCGAACTGGAAACCTATGTGAAGGGCGTGCTGGCCAAGGTGCTGCCGGCCAGCTTCCTGAGCGCCGAGACGGTCCTGCACCTCAACCCCACCGGCAAGTTCGAGATCGGCGGCCCCGATGGTGACGCTGGCGTGACCGGCCGCAAGATCATCGTCGATACCTATGGCGGCGCGGCCCCGCACGGCGGCGGCGCCTTCAGCGGCAAGGACCCGACCAAGGTTGACCGTTCAGCCGCCTATGTGTGCCGCTATCTCGCCAAGAACATCGTCGCCGCTGGCCTGGCCAAGCGCTGCACCATCCAGCTGAGCTATGCCATCGGCGTGGCCGCGCCGCTGTCGATCCATGTCGATCTGCACGGCACCGGCACTGTGGCCGAAGCCGCGGTGGAAGCCGTGCTCGCCGATCCGGCCAAGCTCGGCTTTGCGCTCACGCCGCGCGGTATCCGCACGCAGCTCGGCCTCAACCGCCCGATCTACCAGCGGTCGGCCGCTTATGGCCACTTCGGCCGCACGCCGGATGCCGATGGCGGCTTCAGCTGGGAAAAGGCCGACCTCGTCGCTGCGCTGAAGGCGGCGCTCTAAGGCGGGATCCGATAGGGTCTGACCCGCTCATGCCGAGCTTGTCGAGGCACTGACCAAGCGTGGTGCGTGCCTCGACAAGCTCGGCATGAGCGGGTGTTGCCTTGCGGGAATAGGCCTCAGGCCACCCCGTCCAGATATTCGACCTCGGGCTTGCCGGCGAGGCAGGCCCCCAACCCCGGACCGGCGGCCTTGAAATGGTCGCTGGCACCGTGGGCCTTCAGCGCATCGGCATCGGCGTAGACTTCCAGCACCTTGTAGGTGGTGGGATCCGTCTTCGAGCGGGTGAGCTGGTAACAGATGTTGCCTGGTTCATTGGCGCGCACCGCTGCCGAAAGCGTGCGAAACACCGCTTCGAAATCGTCTGCCTTGCCGTCCTGGATCTTCAGGGTTGCGATCACGCCGATCATTGTCTGTCTCCCGGTTTGAATGGCCGGCAGGCTGGCCCAGGCCCGCGCCTGCGGCTAGCTGGCGAAATGATGGACGCGCCCCGCGCCAGTGATTAAGCTGACACCGGTTCATCTGGGGGGACGAACGATCATGGCGACTCGGGCAACATCCACGCACGATTGGCTGGGCACGCAGGCGCGCATCACCGGGGTGATGGCGCTGATCTTTGCGGCGGCGTTTTCCTTCCACCTCGGCATGGGCCGCTCCACCTTCGCCATGCCGGCCATCTGGCACATCCACGGCATCATCTTCTTTGGCTGGGTTGGCCTGTCGCTGTTGCAGGCCGGGCTGGCCGCCAGTGGCCGGCTGGAATGGCACCGCCGCCTCGGCTGGGTGGGGCTGGTATGGATCATCGCCATGGTGGCGGCCGGTTTCGCCATCACCATCGCCGTGGCGCAGGCCGGGCGCACGCCCTTCTTCTTCCGCCCGCAATATTTCATGATGCAGAACCCGCTTTCGCTGCTGGCCTTTGCCGTTCTGGCTTTGAGTGCCATCGCCAGGCGCCGCGATACCGGTTGGCACCGCCGCCTGCACCTGTGCGCGCTGGCCAGCATCATGGGGCCAGCCTTTGGCCGGCTGCTGCCTTCGCCGTTCCTGATTCCGTGGGCAATGGAGATTGTCTCCATCCCCGGCATGCTGTTCCCGATCTATCTGGCGTTCCGCGAATGGCGCGCCGGCGAGGGCTGGCATCCGGCATGGACCATCGGGCTGGCCGCACCCGTGGCCGCGATGGCACTGGGATATGTGATCGCCGGCACGCCGCTGGGCGCCGATCTCTATGCCAGCGTGGTGGCCGGCACGCCGGGTGCCGCCATCGACGGCAACGCCTTCGGCAGCCCGCCGCCCGGCATGTGAGGAGAGCGCCCATGCGCCTTTTGTTGATGACGCTGGCGCTTGCCGGTGCCGCGACTGCTCAGCCAGCGGAATTTCGCACCGTTCAGGCCGACGCCGTGCAATGGCAGCCGATTCCAGACGGCCAGGGAGCGCAGAGCGCCTTGATCGCCGGCAACCCGTCGCAGCCCGGCACCTATGTGATCCGGGTGAAATTCCCGCCGCATGTGATGGACCGCCCCCACCACCACAGCCGTGATCGCCATGTGACGGTGTTGCAGGGCCGCTGGTTTGCCGGCACCGGGCCGGCGTTCGCGCCCGACAAGGCACAAGTTCTGCCCGTTGGCAGTTACATGTTCCACCCGGCCGGCGGCGTGCACTGGGACGGCTCCAACAGCGACGACACGGTAATCGTGCAGATCATCGGCGAAGGGCCAGTCTCGTCCGCCGATGTCGATCCGGCGCTGGCCAGCTGGGTGAAGCTGCCGGGTTAGAGCTTGTCCACCGGCAGCGGCAGCGGCAGGCTGGCGGCTTCATCCTCGATCTTCTTCAGGCCGCGCGCAAACAGCAGGCGATCGGCGCCCTTGAAGCCGAAGCGCCAGATGATCAGGCCATAGCTGCCCAGAATCGCGAAGAAACCGATCGAAAGCTGAATGGGTTCCGGCGTGCGCAGCACCAGCAGGCCCACGCCAAAGGCCGGAATGCCCGCCAGCAGCAAAGATGGCCGCCAGCCCGACACGGCATGACCCAGCCGCGCCTGCAACAGCCTTGATTTGGCCACCGATTGCAGCAACGCCGCGATCGCCAGTGCCAGCGCCGCCCCCACGCCGCCACCCAGTGGGCCCGCCATCGGCACCAGCAGCAGCGACAGCCCGGCCTGCACCGCCAGCCCGATGACAGACCAGATCAGATTGGCATTGCGCGCCACATAGATCAGCGCGCCTTCCGCCACTGCCGCCTGCGCCGCGAACAATTCCACCGTCAACAGCACGGCCAGCACTGTCACCCCGGCGGCAAAGGCCGGGCCAAACAGGCCCATCGCGGCCTGGCCGGGAATGCCCAGCGCCAGCACCGCCGCCAATTGCACCGCCGCCACCCAGAAACTGATCTGGCGCACATGGCCCGCCGCCTTGGCGAGATTGCCCGCCGCCAGATTGCGGGTGAGCACCGGGCCGAGGATCGGATCGAAGCTGGATTTCAGCCGCTGCGGCAGCGAGGCGATCTGCTGCGCCACATAATAGATGCCGACAATCTCCGCCGAGGCAAAACGGCCCAGGATGAAGATATCGAGCCGGCGCGCGCCCCATTCGGCGATATCGGCGCCGGCCAGTGGCACATTGGCTTTCACCAGTCGCCAGATGCGCCCCGCATCCAGCCGCCAACCGCCCGGCCAGCCAAAGCGGCGCAGCGCCGGCGACAGCGCCGCGAAAAACGCCGCCACCATCGACAGCAGATAGGCGATCAGCATGCCGTCGCTTTTCCAGGCGGTGAACGCCAGCGCCAGCGCGGCGATGGACAACACCCAGGGCTCGATGATCGAACGGGCCCGCACCTGCGCGCCAACATCATGATGGAAGGCCAGCCCGGCCAGCGCCACATCAGCAAGCGCGATGAACGGGATAATCAATGCGAACCACCGATCAAGCGGTGCCAGCCGTGTGGCCGGAAACACGAGTTCGGGCAGCAGCACCAGCACCGCTGCCCCAGCCAGCGATGCGACCAGCGCCGCCAGCAACGCATCGATCAGTGCGGCGGCTTCTTCCTGCGGGCGGCGCGCCATGTCTTCGGCAAGGCCGCGTTTGAGGCCCAGCGTGGCCAGCATCGCCACCAGTTCGACCACCATGGTGGCATAGGCAAAGCGGCCCAGCGCCTCGGCGCCGTACAAGCGCCCGGCGATGAACAGGAAGGGAAAGCGCGCCGCCAGTCGCAGCACATAACCAAAGAAACTGGTGCGCCCGCCCTTCGCCAAGGCAGCGGTTTCCGCCGCATCACGGTTAGAGGCGGAGGGTTCAGCCAACATGCACCCTGCGATAGCGGCCATGCAGATAGAGCAAGGGCTCGCGGGCCTGATCGAGCGCCAGCCGCGTCACCCGGCCGACGATGATGCGGTGATCGCCGCCATCATGATCGGCGTAGAGCGTGCAGGCAAAGGCCGCCTTGGCGCTGGCCAGCACCGGCACGCCATCCCAATCCTGCCAGTCATGCTCGGCAAAGCGGTCGATGCCCTTTTTCGTGAAGCGATCGGCCACGGCCTGGCCGTCGAGATCAAGAATGTTGATGGCAAAGCGCCCCGATTCGCGCAGCACCGGCAGCGCCGATGCGCCATTGGCCGGGCAGAACAGCAAGAGCGGTGGATCGAGGCTGAGCGAGGTGAAGCTGTTGGCGGTGAGGCCAACCCGTTCGCCCGACAGCGACTGGCTGGTGATCACGGTGACGCCGGTGGCAAAGCAGCCAAAGGCATCGCGCAACAGGCGGGGATCGAAGGGGGCATCAGCGTTGGTCATCCGCCGTCCCCTATCGCGAATCCGCTGCCCGTCAATGTTGCGGATGCGCAACGACCCGCTATCGTGGCGCTTTGGCCACAGACGAAAGCCCGTTGATGCTTGCCCTTGCCCTGTTTGCCGCCAGCGCCGCCCTGCCGGCCAGCCTGCCGATCGATGCCGCCACGCCGGCGCGGCTGCCGGCGGCCAGCGCCACACTGACCGCGCACGGGCAGAGCCACGCCTGCACCGGAGTCTGGCTTGCCGATCTGGCGGCGGCGGCCGGCTTGCCGGCGGGCGAGGCGCTGCGCGGCCCGGCGCTGACCACGCTGATCATCGCCGAAGCCGCCGATGGCTATCGCGTCGCCTTCGGACTGGCCGAGCTTGATGCCAAGCTGGGCAATCGCCCGGTGCTGGTGGCCAGCGCCTGCGACGGCAAGCCTTTGGCCGCCGCCGATGGCCCGTTGCGGCTGGTCGTGCCGGGCGAAGCACGCGCCGCCCGATCGGTGCGGCAGTTGAAGGCGCTGCGGGTGGTGGCGGCGCCCTGAAACCTCAGAAGGTCTGGCTGCGCAGCCATTCGCGCACGGCGGGGCCAACATCATCCCGTTCCAGCGCCAGGGCGATATTGGCCGTCACGTGCCCGGCCTTGTCGCCACAATCGAAACGCGTGCCGGTGAAGGTGAGGGCGTGGAACGGCTGCTGGCCGATCATCTCCGCCATGGCATCGGTAAGCTGGATTTCATTGCCGGCCCCGCGCTTGCCCAGCGCCAGCACGTCCATCACCTCAGGCTGCAGGATATAGCGACCAATGGCGGCCAGCCGCGACGGGGCGGTACCCTGCTTGGGCTTTTCCACCAGGCCCTTGACCTCGGTAACCAGGCCATCGACGGCGCCCGGCGAGACAATGCCATAGCGGTGCGTGTGCGCATCCGGCACCTCCAGCACGGAAATCACATTGCCGCCCAGTCGCTGGTAGGCGTCGTTCATTTCCTTCAGCGCCGGGCAGGCCGGGTTCCACAGCAGTTCATCGGGCAGCAGCACGGCAAACGCATCGCGCCCCACCACGTGGCGGGCGCACCACACGGCATGGCCCAGCCCGGCGGGTTCCTGCTGGCGCACATAGACCATGCGACCCGGCTCGATCTGGGTGGCTTCCAGCACGGCGAGTTCCGCCGTCTTGCCCCTGGTCTTCAGGCTGTCCACCAGCTCGCGGGCGACATCGAAATAATCCTCCAGCGCGCCCTTGCCGCGCGCCGTCACGAACACCAGCCGCTCAATGCCGGCAGCCAGCGCTTCGTCCACCGCATATTGCAGCAGCGGCTTGTCGACGACGGGGAGCATTTCCTTGGGCATGGCCTTGGTAGCGGGCAGGAAGCGCGTGCCCTGGCCGCCAACCGGGAAAACGGCAGTCTTGACGGGTTTGAACGACATAATGACCTCTATTGATGGCACTCATCCATTGTCATCAGATACGGTCGGTCAAGCGAAACTTCCGCGACAGTTGGTGAAATTTTGCCTTCTCAGCGGCTTGTCGCGCCGCGCAGCAAGCGACCCGGGAGCGCGCCAGTGGCCTCGCCGTCGCGGTAGGTGACCTGTCCCGCGACCAGCGTGGCACGATAACCCGTCGCCCGCTGCAGCAGGCGGCGACCGCCCGCCGGCAGATCATGCGCCACTTCCGGCGGCAACAGGGCGAGACGGTCGAGATCGATCAGGTTGATGTCTGCCCGCTGGCCAGGGGCGATCAGGCCACGATCGGCCAGCCCAACCGCCCGTGCCGTGTCGTGCGCCTGACGCCTGATCAGATGTTCAAGCGGCAACCGGCCATGATCGCGGTCGCGCGCCCAATGGGTGAGCAGTGTCGTCGGGAAGCTGCCATCACAGATCATGCCGACATGGGCGCCGCCGTCGGACAGGCCGGGGATGGTATCGGCATGCGCCAACATTGCACCCACCGCTGCCAGATCGCCATCGGCAAAATTGAGGAACGGCACATAGATCATGCCATCGCGCAGCCATTCCGCCGCCACCACCTCGTGGGCGACCCCGCGCCGCATCGCCTGCGCGGCCAGGCTGGTTTCCGGCAGCGGTTCGTAATTGGGCCGGCTGCCGAGCTGATACATGTCACCCCAGCGGTGCAGCAGCGCCGTGCCGAGCGCATTGCCCTTCGCCGGCGGATTGGCGATCAGGCGGGCGACGAATTCCGGATCGGCGAGCAGACGGCGCTGTTCATCAAGGCTGGCCGCCTTCGGCCAATCGGGATGCAGGCTGAACGGATTGAGGGTGAGATCAAGGCCGAGCAGCACACCCACCGGCCGCGCCGCCACCTGCGCCTTCATCGGCAGGCCCGCGGCGGTGGCCTGTTCCAGCAGATCGAGCAACTTGCGCCAGCCCAGTGGCGCGACCGGCGATTGGGCGAGGCTGAAGCTCAAGGGCCGGCCGGAGCGTTCGCACAGCCGGCGCATCATGGCGAATTCGGCCACCGGATCGGCAAAATCGGACACGAACTGGAGCACGCCCCTTCCCTCGCCATTGCCGGCGCGGCCCAGCGCCAGCGCGATGCCCATCAATTCGTCTTCGGCCGCCGTCAGCGTTGGCGTCGGCTGGCCATCTGACGTGCGGTGATTGAGCGTGCGCGACGTGGAAAAACCCATCGCGCCGGCATGCATGGCGGCTTCGGCCAGCGCTGCCATCTGGGCGATATCATCTGCACTTGCCGGTTCGCGATTGGCGCCGCGTTCGCCCATCACGTACACGCGCAGCGCGGCGTGCGGCAGTTGCAGGCCGATATCCATGTCGAAGGCGCGGCCGGACAGGCTGTCGAGATACTCGGGGAAGCTCTGCCAGTTCCACGGCAGGCCTTCCTTGAGCACCGGGAAGGGCAGATCCTCCACCCCTTCCATCAGGCGAATCAGCCGATCCTGATCGTCTACCCGGCACGGCGCGAAACCGACGCCGCAATTGCCGGCAATCACCGTGGTGACGCCATGCCACGACGACGGCTGCAGCCGCTGGTCCCACGTCGCCTGGCCGTCATAATGGGTGTGGACGTCGACGAAGCCGGGGGTGACGATGAGGCCCTTGGCGTCAATCTCCTCGGCGCCGCGCCCCGTCACCTGGCCAACGGCAGCGATGCGGCCGTCCCTTACCGCCACGTCACCGTCTAGACCGGGGCGGCCGCTGCCATCGACGACATGGCCACGGCGGATGACGAGATCGAAGTCGCTGCTCATGGGCGAAGCGTCTCGCGAAGCTACGAGAGCGTCAACCTGCGAATATCATCCCCTCTCCCCTTGCGGGAGAGGGGGATTCAAACCGGAAAACGCAACAGCCGATCGCCTTCTACCACCAGCGCCGTCGCCGGCCCGGCCAGCGCCGTCTGCAGCGCAGGATCGGCGATGTCGAGCCCGCCAGTGAAGGCACCATAAGCCGGCAGGATCAGCTTGGTCGGCGCGTGCGCGTAGCAGCGCCGGGCAATGTGGCGGCCACGGTGGCGGATCACCAGCTTGGGGTGGAAATGGCCGGAGAGTTCCGGCGTCGGGTCGGCCGGAACGGCCTCGTGGCGCAGTACCAGCGGGCCGAGGCGGGCTTCCGCCATCACCCGCCCGCCCAGCACGGCAGCCGAATCCTCGTCGTGGTTGCCGGTGATCCACCACCAATCGAGGCTGCGCGTCATCGTCATCAGCGCGCGGCGGGTTTCGACTGACAGTCTGTCGGGGCCGGCTTCATCGTGAAACGAATCGCCCAGGCAGACCAGCCGCTGCGCGCCCGTCGATTCGACGGCGGCAATCAGGTTGGCCAGCGTTTCGGCGGTGGCATGCGGCGGCAGCAGCCAGCCTTTTGCGGCGAAATGGCTGGCCTTTTCGAAGTGCAGGTCCGCCACGAACAAGGTCGATTCCGCCGGCCACCACAGCGCGCCACACAGCAGCGGCTGGAGCACTTCACCAGCGAACGAAAAGGAAACAGGCATGGTGCTGCGTTAGGCCCGCGCGGCCCCTGCGGTCAATCCACTCGCATCGCTTCGGCGATCAGTGCTTCGGCTTCAAGCAGCAGCGCCGAATCGGCACTGTCGCCTATTCGTTCGCGCCCAATTGTGAGCAAGGACGGCACCGCCAGCGGCGTCACGTGCGCAGCGCGAACATGGCTCAGCCGCGCATGCGCCTGTTCCAGCAGGGCCGCCAACCGGGCCACATCGGTCAGCTTGCCGCGCGCATCAGTCCACGCCGCGGTGAGCAGCAGATGGTCCGGCTCATACCGGCGCAGCACGTCATAGATGAGGTCAGACGACACGCTCATCGCCTTGCCCGACTTGTGCACACCGGGCTGCACCCGTTCGATCAGGCCGCCGATGATGGCGACCTCGCGGAAGGCCCGGCGCAGGAACGGCGAGGCGGCGAGCCATTCGGCCAGTTCGTCTTCCAGCACGGTCGGATCAAACAGGGGCCGCGGATCATCCACCGGATCGAGGCTCCAGCAGGCCATGGCGTAATCGCTGGCGACAAAGCCCAGCGGCTTCAGCCCGGCCCGCTCCATGCGCTGCGTCACCAGCATCCCCAGCGTCTGGTGTGCAGGATGGCCGGCAAAGCCATAGACGACCATGTACCAGCGATCATCGCGCTGGAAGGTTTCGACCAGCACATCATCTTCGCCCGGCAGACGCGAAACCCGGGCCTGGATTGCCAGCCATTCGCGCACATCATCCGGCATGCCAGGCCAGCGCGCGCGGTCATTCATCAGGCCGCGCACCCGCGCCGCCAGCCGGGTGGTCATCGGCATCCGCCCGCCGGCATAGACCGGCACCTTGGGGCTTCCGCGCCCCATGCGCACATGGATATCGGCGCCGTCGAAGCCGGTGACTTCAAGCGTCTGCCCGGCGAACATGAAACTGTCCCCCACCCGCAATTGCCCGGCGAAATACTCCTCGACCTGGCCCAGCCTGCGGCCGTGGTGGCGGGACTTGCCGCTGCCGAAGACAACGTTCATCGCCACAGCCTCGACGATGGTGCCGCTGTTCATCCGCCACTGCCGGGCCAGCGCGGCGGAGCGCAGCCGCAGCCTTCCATCCGGCAGCGCCACCAGCCGCTGGTAGCGTTCATAGGCCTTCAGCGCATAACCGCCGGTGGCCGCATAGCCGAGCACGGCGTCAAAGCTCTCGCGGGTGAGGCCGGCATAGGGCGCGGCGCTTTTCACCTCGTCATATAGTTCATCCGGGTAAAACGGCCCGGCCGCCGCGCAGCCCACCACGTGCTGGGCCAGCACATCGAGCGCGCCGGGGCGGAAGCCATCGGGATCAAGCTCGCCGGCTTGCACCGCATCGCGCGCCGCGAGTGCCTCCAGATATTCGAAGCGGTTGCCCGGCACGATCAGGCAGCGGCTGGCTTCGTCCATGCGGTGGTTGGCGCGTCCGGTGCGTTGCAGCAGCCGCGATGCCCCCTTGGGCGCGCCCATCTGGATGACGAGATCAACATCGCCCCAGTCCAGCCCGAGATCGAGGCTGGCGGTCGCCACGATGGCGCGCAATTTGCCGGCGGCCATCGCCGCTTCCACCTTGCGGCGGGCTTCGGGGGCGAGGCTGCCATGGTGGATTCCGATGGGCAGGGCGTTGTCATTCTCCGCCCACAGGTCGCGGAAGACGAGTTCAGCGACGGCGCGGGTGTTGACGAAGACGATGGCCAGTCGCGCCGCCTCGATGCGGCGCATGACGGCGCGGGCCGCCCAGCGGCCATTGTGACCGCCCCAGGGGATGCGATCGTCGATGACGAGGATATCGATGGCCGGATCGGCGCCACCTTCCGCCACCACGATCTCCACCTGGGTCGCGTCGGCGTCGGGTGCCAGCCAGCCGGCCCAGCTTTCCGGATCGGCGATGGTGGCGGACAGGCCGACGCGCTGCAGCGCCGGTGCCAGCCGCTGCAGGCGGGCGAGGCACAGCATCAACTGGTCGCCGCGCTTGGTGGTGCCAAAGGCGTGGACTTCATCGATGATGACACGCTTTACCCCGGCCATCATCGCGGCGGCTTCGGGGCTGGAGAGGAGATTGGCCAGGCTTTCCGGGGTCGTGAGCAATATGTGCGGCGGCTGTTCCTTCTGCCGCGCCTTGCGGGCGGCTGGCGTATCCCCGGTGCGGGTTTCCACCCTGATATCCAGCCCCATCTCGGCCACCGGCGTGAGCAGGTTGCGCTGCACGTCCACCGCCAGCGCCTTCAAGGGCGAGATGTAGAGCGTGTGCAGGCCCTCGGCGGGATTGGTGGCAACATCAGCCAGTGTCGGCAGGAACCCCGCCAGCGTCTTGCCCGCCCCGGTCGGCGCGGTGAGCAGCGCATGGCGACCGCGTGCCGCGGCGT
Organism: Sandarakinorhabdus sp. AAP62; assembly: GCF_000331225.1. GTDB lineage: Bacteria > Pseudomonadota > Alphaproteobacteria > Sphingomonadales > Sphingomonadaceae > Sandarakinorhabdus. Next base: position 63,113 of record NZ_ANFY01000003.1, read on the forward strand.
CCAGCATCGCCTGCTGATGCGCGCGCACCAGCCAGCCGCGCGCGGCAAACCATTGGGCGATGATACGGGGCAGTTGCACGCTGCGACCCATGGCAAGGGTGACAGGGGCAGCGCAAGCCGGCATCGTGGCGCGCATGGCAACAACGCCCGATTGGATCACGCCCCGGCCAGAGGGGCTCTATCTGCCCGGCATTGATGCCTGGGTTGATCCATCGCGGCCGCATCATCGCGCCATCATCACCCACGGCCACGCCGATCATGCCCGCGCTGGCCATGGCAAGGTGCTGGCCACCGCCGAAACACTGGCGATCATGCACCAGCGTTTCGGCCCGCAGCCGGGCGGGCAGGCATTGGCCTATGGCGAGCGGCTGGCGCTGGGCGATGGGCTGACGCTGATGCTGCTGCCGGCCGGCCATGTGCTGGGCTCGGCGCAGGTGGTGCTGGAGAAGGGCGGCACGCGCATCATCATATCCGGCGATTACAAGCGGCGGCCTGATCCGACCTGCGCGGCGTTTGAGCCGCTGCCCTGCGATATCTTCATCACTGAAGCCACCTTCGGCCTGCCGGTGTTCCGCCATCCCGATGCCGCCGGCGAAGTGGCGAGGCTGCTGGCTGCGCTGGCCGCCAATCCCGATCGCTGCGTGGCGGTGGGCGCCTATGCGCTGGGCAAGGCGCAAAGGCTGATCGCCGAACTGCGCCGCGCCGGCCATGATGCGCCCATCTATCTGCATGGCGCGATGACGGCCCTGTGCGTGCTCTATGATGCGCACGGCGTGGCGCTGGGCGATCTGCGCCCGGTTGGCATGCTGAAGGGCGAGGCCTTGAAGGGCAGCATCATCATCGCGCCGCCCTCGGCGCTGCGCGATGTGTGGAGCCGCCGTCTGCCCGATCCGATCACCGCCATGGCTTCAGGCTGGATGCGCGTGCGCCAGCGCGCCGTGCAGAGCGGCATCGAACTGCCGCTGGTGATTTCCGATCACGCCGATTGGGACGAGCTGACCGCCACCATCACCGAGCTGAACCCCGCCGAAGTCTGGGTCACCCACGGCCGCGAGGAGGCGCTGCTGCACTGGTGCGGCCTCCACCAGCGCCGGGCGCGAGCCCTGGCGCTGGTGGGGCGCGAAGACGACAGCGATTAGGCGGCGACGGCCACCCGGCGGCGGCGCGCCACGGCACCCACCAGGCCAAAGCCGGCAATCAGCATGGCCCAGCTTGCCGGTTCCGGCACGGCTCCGGTGGCATCACTGAACTGGAAATTGGGGCCAAAGCGGCCGCCGCTGTTGGCAGTAACGATGCTGGGAAAGGCAAAGCCAGAAGCATTGGACGAGCGAGCGCTGCCCAGGAAGCTGATACCGGCGGCCAAGGTGAGGCTGCCAACCGACGAGGTGTAATTGTCCCCGTCTCCGGTGAGGTCGCGACCACCGATGAAATAATCCCCCGCGGCCAATGTGAAGGGCGAGGCGGCCGCAAAGCGCCAGACGCCATCGGTCGGCGCACCCGGCGTCACCGTGGTGCTGCCCAAAAGGGTGCCGGTCGACGACCAGATGCCCACCTGGTGACTGGCGGCAAGCCGTTCATTCTGCACCCACCAGCCCAGCGCTGTCACCTTGATGGCGCTGGCCGTGCTGAACTTCCAGCCGACGGTTTCGTCGGAGCTGAAGCCGGTGAAGACCGAGCCAGTGGTGAAGCTGGTCACCGCATTTGTGGCCATCGCTGGCACCGCGACCAGCAGCATCGAAGCGGCCAGAAGAATTTTTCGCATCACATACCCCCGGAGACTGACAGAACAGAACGAATCCGAACTGAACATATTGTTGCCAATTCGTCAACGCATGTCGGTCGGTCTTTGCATGAAGGCGGGCAAGTGGCATGGACCGCACACGATGTTCACCGCCCTCAAACCCCTGCTGTTCTCGCTCGATCCCGAAGCCGCGCACAATCTGACGCTGGCCGCGCTGAAGGCCGGCCAGGGACTTTCGTTGCTGCCCGCTGCGGCGGCTGATGATTCGATCCTTGCAACCGAACTGGCCGGCCTGAAGCTGCCCAACCCAATCGGCCTTGCCGCCGGCTTCGACAAGGATGCCGAAGTGCCCGATGCCATGCTGCGTCTGGGCTTCGGCTTTGTCGAATGCGGCAGCGTCTGCCCGCGCCCGCAGCCGGGCAATGCCAAGCCGCGGCTGTACCGGTTGGCGGAAGATGAGGCGGTAATCAACCGCTTCGGCTTCAACTCGAAGGGCGTCGAGTTTGCCCATGCAAGGCTGTCGGCGCGGGCTGGCCGGCTCGGCATCGTCGGCATCAACCTTGGCGCCAACAAGGACAGTGAGGATCGCACCGGCGATTATGTGACCGGTCTGCGCGCGCTGGCGCCACTGGCGTCATACGTCACGGTCAACATTTCCTCGCCCAACACGCCGGGCCTGCGCGCCCTGCAGGACGGCGCGGCGCTGGCTGATCTGATCGCGCGGGTGATGGAAGCGCGCGGCGGGCTCGATGTGCCCCAGAAAATACCTGTTTTCGTCAAGGTCGCCCCCGATCAGGGCGAGGAGGACTGGGGCACCATCGCGCGCGCCTGCCTGGATGGCGGGGTGGATGGCCTGATCGTGTCCAACACCACCATCTCGCGCCCGGCATTGGCCAGCCGCCATGCCGGCGAAACCGGTGGCCTGTCGGGCAAGCCGCTGAAGCTGCCGGCGCTGGCGGCCCTCAAGCGCTTCCGCCTGGAGACCGGCGGTGCCCTGCCGCTGATTGCGGTGGGCGGCATCGCCAGCGGGCAGGATGCCTATGACCGAATCCGCGCCGGCGCCAGCGCGGTGCAGCTCTATTCGGCGCTGGTCTATCACGGGCCGGGGCTGGTGACGCGCATCAAGGCCGATCTGGCCGCGCTGCTGCGCAGGGACGGCTTTGCCAGCGTGGCGGACGCAGTCGGATGATCGCGCCGCTTTCAGTCGACGCAATTCCGGCCGCGGTGTCGCTGTGGCAGGCGGCCGGGCTGACGCGACCGTGGAACGATCCGGTGGCCGATGCCAAGCGGGCGCTGGCCGGTCCATCCTCCACCATATTGGCCATTCATGATGGTGATCGCCTGTTGGGCACGGTGATGGTAGGCCACGATGGCCATCGCGGCTGGGTCTATTATCTGGCGGTGGCCGATGATTGCCGGCGAGCCGGCCATGGCCGCACGCTGATGGCGGCTGCAATGAACTGGCTGCGCGCAGCGGGGGTGCCCCGGCTAAATCTGATGGTGCGCCACGGCAATGATGCGGTTCTGGGCTTTTATCTGGCGCAGGGTTTCCGTCAGGCAGAAGTCCACGTGCTGCAGCACGATCTGTGACCCGCCCATCGTTTTGGCCACTTTTCAGGCGCGCAAATCGGCCTAAGGTGCAGACCCCATGAAGACCACGCTTTTCCTCGCCGTCTCCCTGTTTGCCACTGCAGCTGTGGCCCAACCCATCCCCAAGGATGCCGACAGCGGGCCCGTACAGGCCGCCAGCACGGCCGGCGCCGGGCCGTTCAAGGCGGTGGTGTCAGCCGCCAACCCGATGGCATCAGAAGCCGGCCTGAGCATCCTGAAGCGCGGTGGCAGCGCTGCCGATGCGGCCATTGCCACCATGCTTGCGCTCACCGTGGTGGAGCCGCAAAGTTCTGGTATCGGCGGCGGCGGCTTCATCGTCTATCAGCCGGCGAACGGCCCGGTGGGCAGCATCGATGGCCGCGAAAAGGCGCCTGGCGTTGCCAGCCCCAGGCAGTTCCTCGGGCCCGAAGGCAAGCCGATGCCGTTCATGCAGGCGGCCACGGGCGGGCGCAGCGTGGGCGTGCCGGGCAATGTCGCGCTGGCCGCCGAAGCCCACAGGAAATGGGGCAAGCTGCCCTGGGCCACGCTTTTTGAACCGGCGATCAAGCTGGCCGAAGGCTTCACCATCTCGCCCACCATGGCCCGCTTCATCGCCTTCGGGCAGGACAGTCTGAAACAGGCCGGCCCGGAAGGCCGCGCGCTGTATTTTGACAAGGACGGCGCGCCGTTGAAGGCCGGCACCACCTTCCGCAATGACAAACTCGCCGCCACGCTGCGGCTGATTGCAGCCAAGGGGGCTGACGCATTCTACAAGGGGCCGATCGCGGCCAGCATCGTGAAAACGGTGAGCACCGCCGACGCAAACCCGACCGCGATGACCCTGGCCGATCTCGCCGCCTACAAGGCTGAAGTGCGCGCTCCGGTGTGCGGTACCTATCGCCAGTACAAGATCTGCGGCATGGGCCCGCCGTCTTCGGGCGGCACCGGCGTGCTGGCCATGCTGAAGCAGCTTGAGCGTTTCGACATGAAGGGGTTGGGCAAGGATAACCCGGTGGCCTGGCACCTGTTCGGCGAAAGCCAGCGCCTGGCCTATGCCGACCGCGAGAAATGGATCGGCGATCCCGGTTTCGTGGCGGTGCCCACCAAGGGCCTGGCCGATCCGGCCTATCTTGCCGCTCGTTCTGCCCTGATCAGTGCCGGGGAACGCATCGCCAAGGCCGAAGCCGGCATGCCGGCCGGCGCGCCGACGGCGCGGGTGAACGCAGCCGACAATGAAGTGGCCGGCACCACCAATTTCGCCGTGGCCGACAGCGCCGGCAACATCACCACCTGGACGTCGACGGTGGAAAAGACCTTCGGTTCCGGCCTGGTCGCCGAAGGCTTCGTGCTCAACAACGAGTTGACCGATTTCAATTTCGCCCCGGAAGATCAGGGCAAGCTGACCGCCAATCATGTGCAGCCGGGCAAGCGGCCGCGATCGGCAATGTCCCCTACAATCGTGTATGATGCGTCAGGCAAGGCGATCCTTGCCATCGGTGCGGCTGGCGGTGTGACCATCGTGGCGCAGGTGACCAAGGCCATCATCGGCGTGCTCGATTGGGGGCTGCCGGTGGAGGAGGCCATCGCGCTGCCGCAGCTGATTGCCATCGGCGACCGATTCGCGGTGGAAAAGGGCACGATGCTGGAAACCATGATTCCGGCGTTCACCGCCATGGGCCACAAGCCGGTGGCAACCGCGCTGCCGCTGAAACTGAATGGGGTGCAGCGCGTGTCGGGTGGCTGGCGCGGCGGGGCTGATGCCCGCGGCGAAGGCCGGCCGGCGGGTTATTGACGACAAGAACAGCGGGCGGCCAACGCCCCACAGACACGTCTTTGGGAGAGGACAATGTTGCCGAAACTGCCGCCGTTGCGGCCTGCCGCCATTGCCGCGCGCGTCGATGCTGCGCCCAATCTGGTCACGCTGTTTCTTGATCGGGCCGATGAACAACCGGCCGCGCCCTTCCTGGTCTCCAAGGTGGGCGGCGAATGGCGCACGATCAGCTGGGGCGAAGCGCGCGATATCGTCGCCAGCCTGTCGGCCGCATTGACCGCCGCCGGCATAAATCGCGGCGATCGCGTGGTGCTGGTGTCCGAAAACCGCCCGGAATGGTGCCTCGCCGATCTCGCCGTGATGGCCGCCGGCGCCATCACCGTGCCGGCCTACATCACCAACACCGAAGCCGATCACACCCATATCCTGACCAACAGCGGAGCCAGGGCGGCGCTGGTTTCGGGCCCGAAGCTGGCCAAGGCGCTGCTGCCGGCCGCCATGGCCACCGATAATTGCCGCACCATCATCGCCCTGGAACCGGTGCAGGACGTGCAGGGCCTGGCCATTCACGACTGGAGCAAGCTGATCGCCGGCCGCGCAGCCGTACTGGATGAAGACCGCGCCGCCCTGCGCGCCCGCGCCACCATGAAGCGCGAGGACCTGGCCTGCATCATCTACACCAGCGGCACCGGCGGGCTGCCGCGTGGCGTGCGCCAGCATCATGGTGCCATATTGCGCAACATCGCCGGCGCCATCGCGGTCATCGAACAGGATTTCTTCCCCGGCGATGTGCCGGGCGAATTGTTCCTGTCGTTCCTGCCGCTGTCCCACAGTTACGAACACACCGCCGGCCAGTACATGCCGATCGGCATGGGCGGGCAGATCGCCTATGCCGAAGGGCTGGAGAAGCTGGCCAGCAACATCGAGGAGGTGCGCCCCACCTTCATGGTGGTGGTGCCGCGCCTGTTTGAAGTGCTGCGCATGCGCATCGCCAAGCAGATCGAGAAGCAGGGCGGGCTGGCGATCACATTGCTCAATCAGGCGCTGGGCATCGCCCGCAAGGAAGCCCGCGGCGAGAAATTGTCGCTGGCGGAGAAACTGATCGATCAGGCGCTGGAGCGCACCATCCGCAAATCCATCCGCGCCAAGTTCGGCGGCCGGCTGCGCGCCATGGTGGCCGGCGGCGCGCCGCTGAACCCGGAAGTGGGCATTTTCTTCACTGCCATCGGCATCCCGATCCTGCAGGGCTATGGCCAGACGGAAGCCGGCCCGGTGATCAGCTGCAACCGCCCGCGCGCCAAGCTGAAGATGCACACGGTCGGCCCGCCGCTGGACCAGGTGGAGGTGAAGATCGCCAGCGACGGCGAGATCCTCGTGCGCGGCGAACTGGTGATGGACGGTTACTGGATGAACGATGCCGAGAGCCACAAGGCGCTGAAGGATGGCTGGCTCTACACCGGCGACATCGGCCATCTCGACAAGGATGGCCATCTCGTCATCACCGATCGCAAGAAGGACATCATCGTCAACGACAAGGGCGATAATGTTGCGCCCCAGCGGGTCGAGGGCATGCTCACCCTGCAGGACGAGATTGCCCAGGCCATGGTCTATGGCGATCGCCGGCCCTATCTGGTGGGCGTGGTGGTGCCGGAAGCCGAATGGGCACTGGCCTTCGCCCGCGACAAGGGCCTGCCAGCCGATCTGCACAAGTTGAAGGACGAGCCGGAATATGTCCGCACCCTTCAGGCCGCCGTCGACCGGGTGAACCAGAAACTGAGCGTGATCGAGAAGGTGCGCCGGGTGATCATCGCCGATGAGGCGTTCAGCACCGACAATCAGCAACTGACCCCATCACTCAAGATCCGCCGCCATGTGCTGAAGCAGGTTTACGGCGAGCGGCTGGACAAGCTCTACAAGGATTGAGGCACGACCTGCGGCGGCTCCGGCGGTGCCGTCACGCTTTCATCCGGAATGTCGATCACCGGCGGCGGGTTGTTCGGCTCGCCGTTCAGATCGACGGTCATGCCTTCCATGTCGGCGGCCAGCGCCTCCATGTCGACTTCCACCGGTGCGACTTCCTCTTCCACCTCGAGCCGGCCTTCGGCCTGCAGCGCGCGTTGCATGAAACCCTTCCACAGCCGCGCCGGCAGGCCGCCACCCACGATGCTCGCCGCCATCGGCGAATTATCATCATTGCCCACCCAGATGCCCACGACCAGATCGCCGGCAAAGCCGATGAACAGCGCATCGCGGTGATTTTGCGTGGTGCCGGTCTTGCCCCAGGCCGGCATCGGCAGCCGCGCCGCATTGCCGGTGCCGTTGCGCACCACGGAAGAAAGCAATTGCATGATGTCGGCGCGCACCGGCCAGCTGGCCTTCGTGTCTTCGGGCGGTGTCACCTTTTCCGGCCATGGATCAGCGCGCCACAGGCCGGTGGCCTTCACCGGATATTTGCCCAGCGCCACGGCGGCAAAGGCGCGTGTCATGTCGATCAGCGGGATCGGCGTGGTGCCCAGCGCCATCGCCGGATAGATGCTCACCCCGCCGTCGATGCCCAGTTTCTTCACCTGGGCGGCCACGGCGGAAATCCCCACTTCCTGCGCCAACTTCACCGCGGCGATGTTGGAACTGGCAGCAAAGGCGGTGGCCAGGCTGATGGTGCCGCGGAAGCGCAGATCATCATTCTTGGGCGCATAACATTCGCCCGGCTGCTGGCCCGGCTCGCAGATTTCGATGGGCTCATCGACAATGGTGTCGCCCGGCTTCTTGCCGGCCTCCAGCGCCGCCAGATAGACGAACAGCTTGAACGAAGAGCCCGGCTGGCGCTGCGCCTGGGTGGCGCGGTTGAAGCTGCTGGCCTTGTAATCCGTGCCGCCCACCATGGCGACCACGCGGCCATCCAGCCGCATCGCCACCAGCGCCGCCTGGCTCACGTTCAAACCGCCGGCACGGGCGAGACCATCCTTCACGATATCCTCGGCGATCTTCTGCAGCCTGGGATCGAGCGTCGTCTTCACGACAATCTCGCCATAATCGGCTTCGGTCGCCTCGCGCGCCTGCGGCAGCACCCAATCGGCGAAATAGCTGCCGGTAGGCAAACTCTTGCGGCCGGGGCGATAGGCGGCCGGGCGCGCGGCCTTGGCCTGCGCCGCCGTGATCACACCGGTTTCCACCATGGCCGCCAGCACCTGCGCGGCGCGCTCGTTTGCCTGCTTCAAGTGGCGCGAAGGGGCCAGCCGAGACGGGGCCTGCACGAGACCGGCCAGCAAGGCGGCTTCGCCCAGCGACAATTGCTCGGGCGCCTTGTCAAAATAGGTGCGCGCGGCCGCGCGGATGCCATAGGCGCCATCGCCGAAATAGACCGAGCTCAGGTAATTCTGCAGGATCTCGTCCTTGCTCAGCCGCGCCTCCAGATAGAGCGCGATGATGATCTCCTGCAGCTTGCGCTTGATCGACCGTTCCGACGAGAGGAAGCTGGTCTTGGCCAATTGCTGGGTCAGCGTCGATCCGCCCTGGCGCACGCCGCCGGCCTGGGCATTGGTCACCAGCGCCCGGAAGATGCCGATCGGATCAATGCCCCAATGGTCCTTGAAGCGGCGATCCTCGATGGCGATGAAGGCCGCCGGCACATGCTTTGGCAGCTGCGCGATCTTCACCGGCTCTTCCTTGTAATCGCCGCGCCGGGCAATCGGCTTGCCGTTCATGTCGGTGATGATCAGGCTGGGCTGCTTGGCCGGTTCCAGCGCGCGGCCCAGCGGGGCGGTGGCCACCAGCCACAGCAGCAACAGGCCGAACAATCCCAATATTCCGCCGGCAATCCACCAGCGATACGGGCGCACCCGCTGCCAGGAAAGGCTGACGGGCAGGCCGGCCATCAGGCGCGTTCCCTGGTGGCGGAGAATTTGATGTCGGGGAAACGACCGGTCACGAAGTTCAATTCCCAATTGTCGCGTGCCAGGAACACCGGTGCTCCGTCGCGATCTTCGGCCATGGCGCTGCGATGCTCATCCACGAATGCCTTCATGGCCGCAGCCGTGCCGGAAATCCAGCGCGCGGTTTCATAGGGGGACGGCTCGAAGCTGGCCGCCACGCGATATTCGGCCTCCAGCCGACTGATCAGCACTTCCAGCTGCAACTGGCCAACCACGCCAACGATCCACTGGCTGCCGATCGCCGGCTTGAACAACTGCGTCACGCCTTCTTCCGCCATGTCGGTGAGCGCGGTTTTCAGCTGTTTCGATTTGGTCGGATCATCCAGCCGCACGCGGCGCAGGATTTCGGGGGCGAAATTGGGAATGCCGGTGAAGGTGACATCATCTTTCTCCACCAACGAATCCCCCACGCGCAGCACGCCGTGGTTGGGAATGCCGATGATGTCGCCGGGGAAGGCCTCGTCGGCGATCTCGCGGTCCTGCGCGAAGAAGAAGATCGGCGAGTTGATGGCGATCAGCTTGCCGGTGGCCATCTGCTTCAGCTTCATGCCGCGCCGGAAGCGGCCAGAGGCCAGCCGCAGGAAGGCGATGCGGTCGCGATGCTGCGGATTCATGTTGGCCTGCACCTTGAACACGAAGCCGGACACCTGGGTGCCATCCGGGTCCACCGCCGCCGGCAGCGCCGGTTGCGGGCGCGGAGACGGCGCCATGGCGGCAATCGCGTCAATGAGGTCAACCACGCCGAAATCCTTCAGCGCCGAACCGAAGATCACTGGGGTGAGCGAGCCAGCGCGATATTTCTCGATATCCAGATCGGAATAGCCACCCTCGGCCAGTTCCGCCTGTTCGCGCAGGCGGCCCGCCATCGGCCCGGCCAGCGCATCGATGCGCGGATCATCGAGGCCATCGACATCGATCACGTCACCGGCCAACCGGCTGTCGCTGCCATCAGGCCTGTGGAAACGCTTGCGCTTGAGGTCATAGAGACCAGTGAACTCGCCGCCCAGCCCGGCTGGCCAGTTCAGTGGCGCCACATCCAGTTGCAGCATGTCGGCCACTTCGTCGAGCAGGTCGAACGGGTCGCGGCCTTCGCGATCCACCTTGTTGATGAAGGTGATGATCGGCACGTCGCGCAGACGGCAGACCTCGAACAATTTGCGCGTCTGTGCCTCGATGCCCTTGGCGGCATCGATCACCATCACCGCGCTGTCGACAGCGGTGAGCGTGCGATACGTGTCTTCGGAGAAATCCTCGTGGCCCGGCGTGTCGAGCAGGTTGAAGGTGACGCCGCCGCGCTCGAACGTCATCACGGATGACGTGACGGAGATGCCGCGCGCCTGCTCGATCTTCATCCAGTCAGACCGCGCGCGGCGGTTCTGGCCACGGGCGCGCACTTCGCCGGCGGCATGGATGGCGCCGCCGAACAGCAGCAGTTTTTCGGTCAATGTCGTCTTGCCGGCATCGGGGTGCGAGATGATCGCGAAGGTGCGCCGGTTCTTCACCGGGTTCGACGACAGCAAGGCAGAAGCGGGAGCGGACATGGCCGCGCTCCATGGCGGCTTTGTCGCGCTCCCGCAAGCAGCGTCAGGCAGTCACACGCCGCAACTGCGCTTGCCGCCGCCGCATACTGACACCGGTCAGGCCAAAGCCCGCGATCAGCATGGCCCAGCTGGTCGGTTCCGGCACCGCCGTGGCACCCGGGAGGATTTCCCAATTGAAGCTTTGCACGCCAAAGGCTTCGCGGGGGTTGCTGCCAGTGCTCACCCATTGGATATTGAACAGGGTCACCGTGTGCGTGCCGGCGCCAAAGCCGATCGAGCCGCCGCCCTCGAAGAAGGGATCGACGTCATCGAGCAGATAGCCGGCATTGTAGGACTGGCCGCTGAGGCTGGTGCCGAGGAAGAAGCCGTTGACGCCAAAGGTGCTGATGCCTTTGACCAGTTCGTGGGCAATCCTGTAGTTGTAGGTAAAGGTGCCCGGCGCATCGAGCGTGAAGGTGTAGCTCCAGTTCGGCTTGAGTGCGTCGTTGGCCACATAGCCGCCGCCGCCGCCCTCGGACGCAAAGCCCCAATTGGCACCGAATGAACCCTTGCTGGCCGATTCCCAGGTGGCGCCGGCATTGCCATAGCTATAGCGGCGCTGCACGCCCTGGATATTGGCGCCCAGCGCTTCGGCCTGGCTGTTCGCGTTGTAGGTAACGCCGGGGTTCAGCGCGGCCCAATTGTCCTGCGAAAGATTGCCCAGCGTCACCACGTCGTTCATCTTCACGCTGCTCTGCCACTGCACGCCACCAGAAACGGCCGTCACCAGCGCGGCGGCCGGTGCAGAGGCCAACAGGCCGGTCAGCGCCAGGATCATCGTCGTCTTCATTGTCATTTCCCCGCAAATTTCGCCGGCACATCAGGGATTTGGCGCGCCGTACAGATCAATGACGGCTCGATAGCAGCAGCTGCCGCTGCACCGAAAGATGCGCCGGTGTGCGCCAAACGGCGCAACGGTTGCGCAACCTCTGCAACCAATACTGCAACACTTTCTTAACCAGTTGCGCGATGGGCTTTTCAACGCCGGCATTTGTGGATAAGTTTTTCCGCAGCGTTGAAGTGGGGGCTGGTGGCGCAGGTGCGGGATTTCGGTGACAAGCTGACGCTGGTGCTAAAGGCGCTATCGATCAGCCGGGCGCGGCTTGCAGTCGCGGCCGGTGTGGACAAATCGCTGGTCGGCCGCTGGTGCGCCGGCACCTATGCGCCCGCCGCCCACAATCTGGAACGCATCACCCAGACCATTGCCGAACGGCTGCCGCATTTCACCATGCATGATTGGGATCGCAGCATCGGCGACCTGGCCGCCCGGCTGGGGGTGGACGTGGCGCAGCCAGCAACCGCCGGCCCCGATCAGCTGATCATCCCGATTCCACCAGCCACCGGTGCTGCCACCCGGGCACGGGCGGCCGATCTGGAAGGCTTCTGGCGGGTGATCTATTCCGCCGGCGTCAACGAGATGCCCGACATGTTCGTGCAATCCTATGGCATGATCCGGCTGGAGGCAGATGGTCATCTGTCGTGCCGGGCCGGCATCTTCGATGCGTTCGTCGAAGGCTCGGCCATATTGGTCAACAATCAGCTGTTCCAGATCGCCATCAATCCGGCGCGCGGCACGCTTTCACTGGCGCTGTTCAACTGTGCTGCCGAAGGCAAGGCGCAGACCATGGATGGCATCACCCTGTCGTGCCGGGATGGCCTGGGCGGCACGCCGATGGCATCGCCCTGCTTCAGCGAACGGGTCGCCGATCTGTCGGGCGACATGGCGGCGGACAATCGCCGCTTTGCTGCCCTGTGCACGCAGCATCCGGTGTTGCCTGAAGGCGCGGTGCCGCCACACATCCGCGATCATCTGGTGCGCAATGCCGGTCGGGCCGCGGCGGCAGCGGGCGGCGATCTGCTGGTGATGATGCCGCATCTGCGCTCCCTGGCACGGGCCAGCACCAGTGACACCGCCCACCCGGCCCTGCGCGTGGTTTCCTGACATCACGGCCCGCGCCTGACGGCGATCTGTTGCAATCGGGAGACAGGCGAAGGCTGCGACGCCGCGCCACCGTCATTCTGCCCTTTTCAGCGACGTGCCAATCAGGTTAATCTTCGTTGCGTGGCAAGAGAGGGAAAGACGCGTTGCTGATCAAGGCTCTGGCTCGAACACTTCTGATGCTGGTGGCGCTGTGGGCGCCATCTGCCTTTGCTGCCAGCCTTTATTCCGCGCCGCGCTATGCCGCCATCCTGATCGATCATGGCACCGGCGAAGTGCTCTACGCCCGCCGTGCCGATGAAATCCGCTATCCAGCCTCCATCACCAAGGTGATGACGCTCTATGTCGCCTTCGAGGAACTGGCTGCCGGCCGGTTGCAGCTGGATGACGATATCCGCATCTCGCGCCGGGCCTGGGGCCAGGCACCATCGAAACTCGGCCTGAAAGTCGGCGCCAGGATCAGCGTGCGCGATGCCTTTGGCGTGATCGCCACCAAGAGCGCCAACGACATTTCCGTCGCGCTGGCCGAACATATCAGCGGCAGCGAAGCCAAATTTGCCGACCGCATGACCACCACCGCCCGCCGGCTGGGCATGATGAACACGCGATTCTTCAATGCATCCGGCCTGCCCCACGCCGAACACACCACCACGGCACGCGATATCGCCGTGCTGTCGCGCGCCATGCTGCGCGACTTTCCCGATCAATATCCGCTGTTTTCCAAGGCGCACTACCAGTATCGCGGCATGGCCGTGGCCAATCACAACCATCTGCTGCGCACCATGCCTGGCGTCGATGGCATCAAGACCGGCTTCACCAACGCCGCCGGCTTCACCTTGGCCGCCTCCGCCGTCCGCGGTGAGCGCCGCCTGATCGCCGTGGTGCTGGGCGGCCCCAGCCGGCTCGGCCGCGACAACAACATGCAGGATCTGCTCAACATCGGCTTCGACGTGCTCGACAGCCGCCAGCGCGGCCAGCCCTTCACCGTCGCCAGCCGCTTTGCCGAGCCCGACGATCTGCCCGATGCCGTGATGGAAACCCTGGCCGGCGATGTCGCTGCCCTTGATGGCGCTGTCGAGCAGCCCGCCCGCGCTGTGCAGGCCGTTGATGTCGCCGGCGCGATCAACACATTGGGCGATGCCGGCGTGAGCGGCGGCCGCAGCGGGGGCGGGGGCGGGCGTTCCCGCAACTAGGATGATCACACGCATTTCCAGCGGCGCGCCGTGGGAGGCGCTGGTTGGCTATTGCCGCGCCGTCGTCGCGCCACCGTTCGTGTTCGTCTCCGGCACCGTTGGCCGCAACCCCGACACCGGCGAACTGCCCGCCGACGTGGAAGGCCAATGCGCCAATGCCCTCACCATCATCGGCCGCGCGCTGCAAGCCGCCGGCACGGACTTCGCCCATGTCGTGCGCGTCACCTACTATGTGCCCCACCGCGCCGATTTCGAACCCTGCTGGCCGCAACTGCGCGACGCCTTCGGCGCCCACCCGCCGGCCAGCACGGTGATCTTCGCCGATCTTATCGATCCGGCGATGAAGATCGAGATCGAGGTGACGGCCGCGCTGCCGGGGTGAAGAAAAAGTGGGCCTCCGGCGGGCAGGGGCTGAGCCCCTGCACCCGCTTTCGTTGTTGGCAGCGCTAGAACGGCAATGGTGCGCGATCCGGCGCAACCCACTCCCGCCGCGCCGCAACGCTGAACAGCGTCTCACGCCGCCAATGCGCCAACAGCCAGTCCGACCGGCCCTGCGGCGACGCCATCAATGTGGCCAGCACGGAAGGCAGCGGCGCATACGGCCCCTGCACCGCCAGATGATGCGCCGCCGCTCGCAATGAGGCGATGGTGATGCTGTGATGATAGCCGCCGTCATCCGTGTTGGGTGTATTGGTCGCCTCGTTATAGCGGCTGATCAGCCGGCGCATCGCGTCATATTCGGCCAGCTCAGGCCGGTGCCGCAGCAACCACAAGGCCGCCGCGAAATGCCCCTCATGCGTCCAGTCCGCCTTGGGTAAGGAGCAATCAACCATGGCCCGCGCCAGGCGTTCGATCGCTTCGTCAGTCGTCAGTTTCATCGGATCGTCCCTTCCGTCAGACCGCCCGACCAGCACAAAAAACCCCGCCAGCCGGGCGGGGTTTTGTGGCTCTCGATGGCAGATGCCGGACTATCCGGCCCTCGAACCCACCGCGCGCACCAACACCGCCGCATTGCTGCGGCCTTGTTGGGTGGACGAGATAGCCATCAGGTTCATGGCGGCGGCCATAGCAGCGGGATGTGCCGGTTTCAAGAATGGCCGGCTTGGCCGGGAGTGAAAGAAACCAAGGGCCTCCGGCGGGCAGGGTCGCAGACCCTGCACCCGTTTGCATTCGGCTACGCTGGTTGGAGGATTGTCCGCCTGTGAGCCATCAGCTGTGTATGCTTGGTTCGTCCGGCAATGTCTTCAAATAGGCAGCGACTGCTTGAACAGTCGCTGCACACGATTGACGCTCGACGGCCGTTGATGTCCCCAAGCCCATGTGTTCTGCCCTTACCCAGTCTAGATACACCATGGCCTCTTCGGCAGATTTTCCCTGCCTTAACATACCCACAACGTGAAGAAGGTAGTCGTCGTACTCATCGGCGCAGCCTTCAGGCCAACCGCTGCCTGGTGCTCCCAAGCCGATTGGGTCCCACAACTCCCATCCGATATCCCGCAGGACCGAGAGCTTGATTGGTGGATGGCGGTTCATCTTGGCCTTAAATCCCCCAAGTTCAGCCTCCGCCCCAACCCCGCCGTAGAGCACCGTCCGAAAACGAAAGTGGGTGCAGGGGCTCAGCCCCTGCCCGCCGGAGGCCCTTCTGCCTTCAAACCATCAGGGCTTCACAAACCGATAATAAAACCGGTTCGTCTTCCCCCGCAGCGACGGATCGAACACCAGTTTCGTTGGATCATCGCCAGTCATTTCCAGGATCGGCACGCTGCCGGCGTAGCGGAAGCCGGCGCGGGCCATGTCGGCTTTGACAACGTCTGCGTCGATGCGGTGCGTCTTGTCGGCCTGGGCGCGGCTTTCCATGCCGGGCACGCCGTAGTGATCGATGATCAGCACCACGCCGCCGGGTTTCAGCGCGGCGAACAGGCGGGCGTTATAGGCATCGACATCGGTGCGCGGATATTTGTATTTTTCGCTCTGCCAGTAGAGGTCGTGATAGGTGAGGTGATAGAAGGCGGCGTCGAGCTTGTCGGGCATGGCGGCCTCGCCCGGCGCGCCGATGATCAGTTCCACATTGCGATTGCGCTGCTTCACCGCGTCCCACGCGGCCACGGTCTTGGGATCTTCCATGTAATTGACCGGCTCGACGGCAAAGACCTTGCCCTTGGGGCCGACATGGCGGGCGAGCAATTCGGTGTAATAGCCTTGGCCGGCCATCACATCCATGACGCGGGCGCCGGGGCGGATCAGGCTGTGGGCCAGCACCTCGGCGGGTTTGCGGCCGGCGTCGAGTGCCACCATCGCTTCCGGCCGGCCCGGCGCGCCAACCACATCAACCGGCGCGGCGGCCACCAGCGCCACGGCCATCAATGCCAACCCCAACACCTGCTTCATTGTTCGTCCTCCCCGATTTTATCAGATGCTGCCACAGCGCGGTTCGCTTGACCATCACTGCCGCCGCCACCATTGTGCGCCGCGATGACGCCCGAAAGCCTGTTCAGTATCGCCAGCGCCGCCGTGTTGCCCGGCTGGCTGGCGCTGGCCTGCGCGCCGCTGGCCCGGGCAAGGCTGGTATTGCTGGCGCGGGTGATCGCGGTGCTGCTGTCTGGCTTGTATGTCACGCTGCTGGCGACGGGCCTTGCGGGTGAAGGCCCGCCGCCTGGCGCTGGCTTCGACACGCTGGAAGGCGTGCGGCTGCTGCTGTCTTCCCCGCAGGCGCTGCTGGCCGGTTGGGTGCATTATCTGGTCTTCGATCTGTGGGTGGGCAGCTGGGAAGCCGAGGATGATGCGCTGCCACACTGGCTGCTGCTGCCCTGTCTGGCGCTCACCTTCTTGGCCGGGCCAACGGGTCTGCTGCTTTATCACCTGCTCAAGGCCGCGCGGAAGCCGCGGTCATGAGCGAGCTGCGCAGCGTCGCATCGCCCTGCACCAACGTCTGCCGCATCGACCGGCGGACGGGCTGGTGCGAAGGCTGCAAGCGCAGCATGGACGAAATCAGCCGCTGGCCCCATGCGGGGGATGACGAACGCCGTGCCATCCTTGCGCAATTGCCGGCGCGGGTGGTGAAGAAGGGGCTGTGGCGATGATCCCGCTTTCCGTGCTCGACCAGACGCCGATCCCGGAAGGCGTCACCCCGGCGCAGGCGCTGGCCAACAGCATTGATCTGGCCCGCCACTGCGAGGCGCTGGGCTATCAGCGTTTCTGGCTGGCCGAGCATCATGCCAGCGCCGCGCTCGCCGGCAGCGCGCCGGAAATATTGATCGGCGCCGTCGCCAACGCCACATCGCGCATCCGTGTCGGGTCGGGCGGGGTGATGCTGCCGCATTATTCGGCGCTGAAGGTGGCCGAACAATTCAGCCTGCTGGCTGGCCTGCATCCCGGTCGCATCGATCTGGGCCTGGGCCGCGCGCCCGGCAGTGACCAGCGCACGGCCGTCGCCCTGCAGCAGGACCGGCGCCAATACGCCCCCAATCAGTTCCCGCAGCAACTGGCCGAGCTGATCGGCTATCTGGAAAACTCGCTGCCGGATGATCACCCCTTTCACGCCTATGCCGCCACCCTGCCGGGCCGGCCGCATGTCCCCGAACCCTGGGTGCTCGGCTCCTCGCCCGATAGTGTCGCCTTCGCCGCCGATCTGGGCCTGCCGTACTGCCTCGCCGATTTCATCGCGCCGCGGCTGGGTGAACTGGCCGAAGCCTATCGTGATCAGTTCCGTCCCCGGCATGCGGGTAGCAAGCCGCATCTGATGGTGGCGGTGTGGACCGTGTGTGCCGAAACCGACGCGGAAGCGCTGCGCCTTGCCGCGCCGGCGCGAATGATGTTCGCGCATCTGTTGATGGGCAAAAGCATATCGGTGCCGCCGCCCGATGTGGCGCAGGCGTGGCTGGCCGATCGGCCGGATGTGGCCAAGGCCTTTGCCAGCCGCCGCGTGGTCGCCGGCAGCCCCGCCACCGTGCGCGCCGGACTTGAGCAAGTGATCGCCGAATATGCTCCGGACGAGCTGATGCTGGTCAACATCCTGCACGGCCATGAAGATCGCAAGCGCAGCTACACGCTGGCGATGGACGCAATGTCTCCGGTGGCGGCCTGACCCCATGGGCAAGCGCGTGTTGGCGATTGCGTCCGGCGGCGGGCATTTCATTCAACTCATGCGCCTGTCGCCTGCGTGGGACGGCCATCAGGTGAGCATCGCCACGGTTGACCCCACGTCGCGGGCGCTGGTGAGTGATGCGCCCTTCTTCACCTTCCGCGATGTCTCCCGTGCCGATTGGTGGCGCATTCCGGCCGCCACGCTGGATATCGCCGCCATCCTGCTGAAGGTGCGCCCGCAGGTGATCATTACCACTGGCGCGCTGCCGGGCCTGATCGCCTGTGCGCTGGCCCGCCCGTTTGGAGCCAAGAGCCTGTGGGTGGACAGTATCGCCAATAGCGAAATATTGTCGGGCAGCGGCGGGCAGGCCGGCCGTGTGTGCAGCCAAGTCGTGACCCAGTGGCCCCATCTCGCCACGGACAGGGTGGAGCATTGGGGCAGCGTGCTGTGAACGGCGTGTTCGTTTCGGTCGGCTCGATGATGCCGTTTGACCGGCTGACCCGCGCCATGGACGAATGGGCCGCTGCCAACCCGGGCATCCCGGTCGAGATCCAGATCGGCAAGGGCACATACGAGCCACGCCACGCCAAGTGGGTGCGCAAGCTGGCGCTGCCCGATTACCAGGCCCGCGTCGCTGGCTGCGCGCTGTTCGTCGCCCATTGCGGCATGGGATCGATCATCAGCGCCATCGAGGCCGGCAAGCCGATCCTGATGCTGCCGCGCCTGCAAGCGATGGGCGAGCACAACACCGATCACCAATTGGCCACCGCCAAGCATGTCGGCATCCGCCCCGGCCTGCATGTTGCTGCCGATGGGGACGATCTGAAAGCCCGCGCCAGTGCCTTGCTGGCCGACACCGGCACCGCCCCCGCCCCGATTTCCCGTTTCGCCGATCCGGAATTCACCACCCGCATCCGCGCCTTCATCGAGAGTTGAGCCTTGCACCCCTTCATCCCCGTCGAACCGTCTGACCGCCCCGGCCACTACCGCTTTACCGTGCCGAAGAATCTGTGCGTCGGTCCGCCCGATCGGTTGTTCATGTTCGGCGGCGTCGGCCTTGCCAGTGCGCTGGCCGCCGTTGAGGCGCACACTGGCCGCCCAACCGTTTGGGCGGCGGCGCAATATCTCAGCTACGCAAGGCCGGGGACCGAGCTTGATCTGGAAGTGATCGTGCCGGTCACGGGCAAATACAACAGCCAGGCGCGCGTCATCACCCGGGCCGGCGATCAGGAGATCATCACCGTCAACGCCGCGCTGGGCAGCCGGCCCGACAGCCCGCACCACCAGTGGGCCGTGATGCCGGCCGTGCCGCCGCCGGAAGACTGCCCGGAAATGACCATCCGCTGGCAGCGCGACCCCGACGACATGAACAGCCAGTGGGACCGCCGCGTGGCCGCCGGCAGTTTCGGCCGCGAGCGCGGCAAGGCGCCGCCGGCCACCGATGGCATTGGCCGGCTGTGGGTGCGGCCGACCAACCGCGATCTGGCCATCGATCGGCTGGTGCTGGCGGTGATGGCGGATTTCCTGCCTTCGGGCGTCGGCAACGCGATGGGGGCGAACGCCGGCGGCAACAGCCTTGATAACACCATTCGCTACATGAATTTCGTGCCGACCGAATGGGTGCTGGCCGATATCCGCATCCACGCCGTGCACGCCGGTTTCGCCCATGGCCGCGTGCATCTGTTTGCCCAGGATGGCACGTTGCTGGCCACGGCGAGCCAGAGCCTGATTGTGCGAATTCACAGTTGAGGAGCGCCGTCGCCGGGCCTAGCCTTGCGACATGACACCGCACCTCATCGCCCTGCTTCTCGCCTCCGCCGCCGCGCAGGCCCCGCCAACCGCCAGCCCGGCTGCGCAGGCCGACAATGCAGCGCTGGCCGCAACGCTGAACTGGGCGGACGATCAGGACTTCGATTTCGCCAGCCGCGGCTTTCTCGGTTCCATCCCCGACGGCAAGATCCGCAACGCCAAGGGCGAGGTGCTGCGCGATCTGGCCGATGAAGCCCAGTTCACCGGGCCAGCCCCAGCCACGGTAAACCCCAGCCTGTGGCGCAACGCGACGCTGGTGGCGAAACACGGCCTGTTTCAGGTGGCCGACGGTATCTGGCAGGTGCGCGGGCTCGATCTCGCCAACATGACCGTGATCCGCGGCAACAGTGGCTGGATCATCGTCGATCCGCTTACCGGCGCCGAATCCGCCAAGGCCGCCATGGCGCTGGTAACCGAAAAACTGGGCCAGCGCCCAGTGGTTGCCGTGATTTACACGCACAGCCATGTCGATCATTTCGGCGGCGTGCTGGGCGTGGTGAAACCGGCCGATGTCGCCGCCGGCAAGGTGCAGATCATCGCGCCCGAAGGTTTCCTGGAACATGCCGTGTCGGAAAATGTCATCGCCGGCCCGGCCATGCTGCGCCGCGCCGTCTATATGTTTGGCACCAGCCTGCCGCACAATGCCACCGGCCAT
Organism: Sandarakinorhabdus sp. AAP62; assembly: GCF_000331225.1. Classification (GTDB taxonomy): domain Bacteria; phylum Pseudomonadota; class Alphaproteobacteria; order Sphingomonadales; family Sphingomonadaceae; genus Sandarakinorhabdus. Next base: position 83,407 of record NZ_ANFY01000003.1, read on the forward strand.
GTCTCCTCCGGCCTGTCGTCGTTCAACACCCCCGGCACCTACGGCCTGATCCCGCCGACCGACAGCATCACGCCGGCCAGCAGCAACCGCATCGTCGATGGGGTGGAAATCCAGTTCCAGCTCACCCCCAACACCGAGGCGCCGGCCGAAATGAACTTCTATCTGCCGGCGTGGAAGGCGCTGTGCCTGGCGGAAAATGCCAACGCCTCGATGCACAATCTGCTCACGCCGCGCGGGGCGCTGGTGCGCGATGCCAAGGGCTGGGCGGATTATCTGGTGGAAGCGCGGCGGCGCTGGGGCGGCGAGGCAGACGTGCTGTTCACCAGCCATTTCTGGCCGCGCTGGGGCAAGGATCATATCGGCGACTATCTGCTGCGCCATGCCCAGGCCTATGCCTTCGTCCATAATGAAAGCGTGCGCTTGATGAATACCGGTCTGAACGCGGTGGAAATCGGCGAGGCGATCAAGCTGCCCGAGCCGCTGGCCAAGGCGTGGTTCAACCGGCCAAATTACGGCAGCCTGAAATTCAACGCGCGTGCCGTCTATCAGCGCTATCTGGGCGCGTTCGATGGTGATCCGGCCACGCTCGATCCGCTGCCGCGCGCTGACCTTGCGCCGCGCATGATCAAGCAGATGGGCGGGCCCCGGAAAGTACTGGCCGCAGGCAAGGCCGCTGCCGCCAAGGGCGATGACCGTTGGGCCGCCACCCTGCTCTCCACGCTGGTGCGCGCTGCGCCTGATACGCCGGGCGCCAAGGCGGCGCTGGCCGGCGTCTATCGCCAGCTGGCCTGGCGGGCCGAGGCAGCACCGTGGCGCAATTTCTATCTGACCGGCGCGCAGGAGCTGGAGCAGGGCATCAAGCCCGGCGAACCGGCGAGCGCGGCCGGCATTGCCGCCAATCTGACCGTCTCGATGCTGCTCGACAGCATGAGCGTGCGGCTGGTGCCAGACCGGGCCATCGCGCCGCTGACGATCGCGTTCGAGATTCCCGATACCAAGGAACGCCATCTTGTCAGCATCGGCAATGGCGTGATGCTGCACGAAAAGGGCGCCACCGATGCCGCGGAGGCCACGCTGGTGGTGCCGCGCCGGGCGCTGATCGGCCTGATCGGCGGTGTGGTGAAGGCGCCGGAGCTGATGGCGGCGGGTCAACTGGCAATCAAGGGCGATCTGGCGGTGTTGCAGCGCTTCATGGGCCTGTTCCAGCCGCCGAAGCCGGATTTCCCGCTGGTCGCGCCGTAAGCCAGGCCCGTCATGCTGGCGCAGGCCAGCATCCACCGTGCCGGTTGCGCCCCTTTTCTCGCCAGGTGGGTGCTCGCCCAACAATGGATGCTGGCCTGCGCCAGCATGGCTGCGGCTGAGGGTGGGGCGCTACTTCTTGAGCGGCGACCACGCCCCCATGTCGACCCGGTCGGTCACGCGATAGGGCTGGCCGTTCTCGCCGATGAAGAAATGCTCGGTTTCCTTGCGGTTGAACGGGCGTGAGCCCAGCCGGCCAAGGATGGCGATCTGGCCGCCGGTCTCGTCCACCGCGCGATCGCGGTCCAGCCCCTTCGATACCGACAGCGCCGGGCGGGCGGTGCGGGTGAAGGCGATCAGTTCCGGCATCGGCTTGGGTGAGAAGCCGTAGAAATTCGGCTGGCTGTCCGGGCTGGTCAGTTGCAGCACCTTCACGCCATTCTTCCCGTCTGCAACATAGGCGAACAGCGTCGCATTGGTGCTGGCCACCACCACGTCTTCGGCATCGTTGAGCGTGCCGTTCGCGGTGAAGCGCTGGTAGAGCTTGGGCGCCAGCGGCTTCTTGATGTCGACGATCACCAGGCCTTCGCCCTTGGCGGCGACATAGGCATAGGTGCGGGCGAGGTAGAATTTGCGCGCGTCGGCAATCGGCAGGGTGGCTTCAGGGTGATGCACCGGGCGCTGCAGATCGGCGATGTCGAACACTTCGAGGCCATTGGCGGTCGTCACCCACAGATAGCGGAACTGCACCGCGCTGGCCCGCGCATCGTTCAGCGGCAGCGCGGCGGCGAGTTTGGGCGCCTTGGGATTGTCAAGGTTCACCACCACCACCCCACGCGGCGTGGTGACATAGGCCATGTAGCCGGCCAGCGTGACATGGCGGGCGCCGTTCAGCACGCCATCCGGATTCCACGCGGTCTTGCCGCCTTCCAGCGTGGTGCGGCGCAGGAAATTGTTGCGCGGCTCGCCGTCGGTGAGCGTGTCGACATTCACCAGAACCAGGCCCTCGACGGCATCGGTCACCACCGCATAGCGGTAGATCTCGTGCATCTTCTGCTCCTGGTTGTAGCCGGCCAGCGGGTCAGCCAGTGGCTCGCCCCTGGCGCGCTTTTCCTGCTCACCCACAATCTTGTCGTTGCGCGGCACCGATACGGATTGGGTAGTGGCAATCGCCATGCAGGTGGCGTTGGCGGTCTTCACCTGCGCGTCGTGGCCCAAGGCGGAGAAGGGCGATTTGACGATGCGTTCCGAAACGCCCTTGTTCGACAGGTTGGCAATATCATAGGCGACGAAGCCGCCCTTGCCTTCGGCCACATAGAGATATTCGCCGCGGTTCTGGATGCAGCGCACTTCGCCGCTGGCGCCTTGCGTGATGTTGCGGATTTCCTCGGTCGGGTTGGTTTCGCCAGAGAATTTCTTGTCGAAGATGCGGCCGCGGTTCCAGTTGATCAGTTCGCGCTTGTTCTGTTCGACATGCAGCTTCCAGAAATCCGGATAGGCATAGCGGTGCAGGTAGGAGCCGAACACCGCCTGCGGTTCGCCAAATTCCGTTACCCGCACCGCTTCCACGGCCCGGTCCAGCCCGAAGAAGGCATGCATGCCGACGAAGTTGATGAAATTGGTGCCCTGCAGGGTCAGTTGCGCCAGCACGGCGTTATTGTCGTCCTCATCGCTCACGTGGCAATCGGTGCAGGTCTTGGTTTCCTGAGTGCGCACCGTGTGCGGGAAGTGCGGCGCGAACGCCTGGGACGAGAAGCCCGACGCCGCGATCGGCGTCTGCTGCACATAGATGCGTTCGCGATTGATGTTGGTCGAAGTCAGGATCAGTGCCGAGCTTGACCGGATCGGCGCGATGATGCCGCCCTTGCTGGTCTGGTGGCGGCCCAGCTGGAAGATCTCGTCACGCGCCACCTGCGGGTTGTAGGTGGCGTAATTGCGCGTTTCCTGTTCCTCATATTTGTGGGTCTTGGTCTTCCAGTTGGCCTCGATCGGCAGGTGGCAGCCGCCGCAGCTGGTGGTCCAGCTGGTATGGCAGGCGAAACAGGCCATATTGTCGTCCTTGTGGGCCCGCTCACCCACGCCGGGGCCGAAATTCATCGCGCCGCCTGTGCTGGCCAGCGTGCCCATCAGCTTGGCGCGCGCCGCCTTGGCGTTGAAATCCGGGTGATCGCGGCTCACGCTGTCCTTCACCAGTTTCACGCGCCACACGAGCTTGGGATCGCTGGCCGAACGTTGCCACAGCACGCGGCGGCCGGCGGCATCCACGCCCCATTCAAAGCGCAGCCGGCCATCGGGATTGCGGATGATCGAAAGATCGGTGCCCGGCGGCGGCGCTGCGAGGTTGGAGGTGCGCAATGACGGATAGGCATCGGCGGTGCCGTGGCAATCCTTGCAGCCAATCTCCACGCTGTTGGCGACTTCACCGTGGATGAAGCCATTGCCATGGGCATCCTGGGCAAAATGGCAATCAGCGCACTGCATGCCGACCTCGGTATGGATGTCCATCAGGTGCACGGCCTTGCCGGGCTGGCCGGGGCCGGGGGTGGCAGCGGGCGGGGTGAACTGGGGTTGGCCGGCCTTGCGGAACTTCTCGGGGTCGTTGGGATCGACAATGTGCGCCGTATCGGTGCCCCAGGTCGCCATATTGCCGCCGGCATCGAGCAGATTGCCCTCGCGGTCACGCTTGTAGACGGCGCGGAAGTTCCAGCCGTGGCCGTGATAATCGGCGAACTGGGTATCCTTCATCTTGTCGTTGCGGTCGTTCACCGTGCGCAGGAAATCGAGATCGCTCCACGACCCATGGGCGGCGGCGGCTTCCGGGTTGCGTTCATTGGTTTCGCGCACTTCGGCGGCGGTGGGATAGCGCTGGCGCTTGAACAGCCGGTCATAGTCGGCGTCGCTCATGCCTGGCGGCTTGGGATAGGGATTGTCCTTGCCCGGCCACATGCGCGGTGCATCGCTTTCATAATCCCACATCGTGTAGCCATAGTAGGTGTTCACGAACATGTTGGGCTGGTGCATGTGGCAATTCATGCACAGGCTGGACGGCATGGCGCGGGTAAAGCTGTGCTTGATCGGGTGGCCGCCCTCCTGCTTGTTGATCGTCGGATCGGCGCTCTGGCTCTGCCCGTCACGGCCGGCGGCAGCATAGACCGACGAATGCCGCACTTCGCGATCATTGGCATAGACGATGTGGCACGACCCGCAGCCCGAGGTGCGATAATCGCCGGGCTGATCATTGGTGCCCATGAACCAGGTGAAGGGATCGTTCAGCCTTGTCTTGTGGATGTTGATCACCGGCACCGCGATGCGCAGGCCGGTGCCAGGGCCACGGTTGGACTGGCGAATATCGGGCCGGCCGGGCTCTTCCAGGCGCTGGATGGAACCAAGGCTGTTGGGAAGGCCGATTTCCGGGAAAGTGGGGTTGATGTTGCGGCCGCCGCGTTCGAAGACGCGGAAGATGTCGCCGGGCGGGATCACCTGCCAGGCCGGCAGCGGAGCGAGGAAGGGCAGGCTGCCGCGCGCCTTTTCGGCTGCGCTGAGTGCCCCGACGCCGCCGGCACCAGGGCTGAACATCAGGCCGGGCAGGCTGTTGTCGTGGTGGGCGCCGCCACCCGCGTGGCCGGCCTTTTCGCCATGGCCTTCACCATGTTTCAGGCCGACCTCACCATGGCCCGATGCATCGCCATTCCACGCGCCCAGCATGGCACTGGCCTGACCGGGGCGGTAATAGGATTCGCCCAGCACATAATTCTTGTAGGGCAGGATGCCGTTGTTGTAGGCCGCGCCGCCGAACAGCATGGCGCCGGTGGCCATCAGGCTGCGCTCGGCGCGCTCGATGATTTCGAGGTGGCAGGAACCGCAGGCATCGCGCGCGGCGCGATAGTCTGACGGGTTCACGAAGCGGACGAATTCCGGCGATTCGCGGTTGAGCAGCGTGTAGCTGCGCTTTGGATTGGCCGATGACGGGAAATGCCAGGCTTCCGGGAAGGTCGGCAGCACGTGGGCGTCGTCGCGCAGCTTGATGTAATTGGCGTCGGTCGCGGCCAGCGCTGCCGGAGCCACGATCTTTGCATCGCCGCCGTGGCAATCGGTGCAACCCAGCACCACCGATTTGGGCGCGTGCATCGTCGCTTCGTCGCTGGCGGTGTGGCAGCTGATGCAGCCTGCCGATTTGGCATCGGCCTGCGCCTGTGTCTGCCATTTCGGCGCCGGGCCGGCGTGGACGCGGGTGTAATCGCGCGCCACCGGTTTCTCGCCTTCCGACGCGCCAAGCGAGATACTCATGCCGACCAGCGGCACCACGAGGAGGAGCAGAAGGCGCTTCAGCATGTCAATAAGCCAGCACAGCGTTGAAAAGCACCGAATAATATGACCCGGTGCGCGGGGCGTTGGTGAACAGATCGCGGAAGCCCTCGCCGGGCTTCAGGAGCGCGCCCGACAGGCGGAACACGAGATTCTGGTTGAAATGCGGGCGATAGGTGGCCGCGGCTGAAAGGTCCCAGCCGATATCCTTGGGGATGCTGCCTTCCACGCGCAGCGCCTGCAGCGTGGCGGTGGTGGCAAACCACAGATGGTTCACATTGCCGCTGACGCGCAGTTCCGGCAGCACGTCGAAATCGGCGCCGCCGCCCAGCAACATGGTGCCGGGATTGGTGAAATTGGCCTGACCCTGTTCCTTGGACGAACGCAGATCGTTCAAGATACCGTTGCGACTGTTCACCGAGATGGCGCGGCCGCCGCCGGCAAAGGGGATGGTCTGGCGGATCCAGTAGCTGGTGTCGGAACCGGCGAATTGCGGGTTTTCGAAGATCGCCGAATAGCCGCTGTCGGTATCGTCATAGGGGTTGGAATCGCCGCTGGCGAACAGGGCGGAGCCGCGCACCCGCACCCAGCCCCGGTCATAGCTGGGCTCGAACGCAGCAAACCAGCTGCTGATCTTCGCGCGCCGGTCGGTGAAGATGTTGTTGCGGTTGGTGCCGGTGGCATAGGTGCCGCTGAAGGTCAGGTTCAGCCGGCCGATGTGGCCATCGGCGTTGTAGCTGAGATAGACGACATCATAGCTGCGACCACGTAATGTGCCGAGCAGCGCCGGCCGCACCGGGAAACCGTTGGTATCGACCTGCACATCACTGCGCTCGCGGTTGGCGTTCCACATCACGCTGACCTGGCTGGTCATGCCCGGTACCGGAACATCCTGGCGGTAGAGATTGGCGACGACCACGAAATCGTCGCGCGGGCGGCGCAGGATCGCGTTGAGGCCGGAGTTCGAATCCTTTTCCAGCCGCCAGAAGGCAGCGAGATTATATTGCACCCGGTTGTTGTCGCGGTTGCCGAACAGGCGGACGCCGAGCTGGTTGTCCTGGAACAGGAAGCCGCGGAAATCGCTGGAGAAGGGCTGGATGCCGATGCGCAGCGAATCGAAATCATAGCGGTCCGACGTGTTGCGCAGGTGATAATCGAGGAACAATTCCTGCACGCCCACGAAGGCATCGGTGCGCAGCGTGCGCTTCGACGGCAGCACGGAAAGCACCCGGCGTTCCGGCACGTCGACATGGTTCATGTTGAAAGCGATGGCGGCGCGCAGTTCATATTCCGGCGGCTTGAAGGCGGTTGAACCCTTGGTCAGCGCGGCGCCAACAATGAAGGTCTGCGCGAACACTTCGCTATACTGGCGGCCGAAGACATCGTTGTTGCCCGGCCGATCCGTGGTCTGCACGCCCACCGGGATCGGGAAGCTGCGCGGCTCGGCCAGCGTGTCGGAAATCGCGGTCAGCTGCACGAACAGATCATGGGTGCCGCAGATCGGCCGGTCACCCTTCAGCGTGTTCTGGTTGTACGGGTCTTTCCAGTTGGATTTCACCAGCCCCAGTGTCTCGATCAGGCGCCAGCGATCCGGCACCGGCAGGTGATCACTGGGGAAATCACCCTGTTTCGGCCAAGCGACCGCGCCCTGATTGGCCTGCACCACCGGGTCCCAGGTCTTGGGGCCGCCAAAGCCGGGCACACGCCGGCCTTCCAGCGGGGCAGCGTTCGGATCAGCGGGGCCGGCTTCCGGCTCGGCGGGCAGGCGCTCCTTGGGTGGCTCCACCTTGGCATAACAGTCAAACCATTTGCCGAACGGCTTGGCGATGGCCGGCGCAGCGGTGGCCAGCAGCGGCAAGATCAGCAGCGCCCGCGCCGACACCCCTGCCGCGATGCGGGCGCGCCTGTGCGTCACTTCAGGCCCCGAACCCGGCCGGCAACCTGTGCCAGCGTTGCCCGGAACGCCGCCGGATCCCAGCGGTTGGCATCGCGGGCCTGGGCATAGGCGCGATCCAGGTCGGGGCGCAGCGACATTGCCGCGCCGCGATCAACCTGGCCAGCCGTCACCAGCGCCGAAAGCAGCGTGTCTGCCGCCATCACTGCCTGCGCGCCGCCCTGATAATCGGTGTAGGCCGCCGCATTGCCGATCAGCACGGCATCGATCAGCGCAAAGGTCTGCGCCCGGTCGAAACTGGTGCCGGCAAAGCGCCGGGCCAGCGTTGCCGCCGTGGCCTTCAGCGCTGCCGCCGCCTTCAGGGCGCCGGCCCGGTCACCGCCCAGCGCGGTGTGGAACGCCCGGCTCTGGCTGTCGAAGCTGCGCGCCACGTCCGGCGCGGCAATGCGCGCGGCGGCCGCCAGCATGATCATCTGTTCGTCGTTCCACACCGGCTGGCCGGGCGGAATCGGCCGCCAGCCGTTGGTGCGCGCCACGATCTGCGCGGCAGGATCATCGCTGAAGGTGCGGTGGCAGCTGCGGCAATCATAGAAATAATAATCCGGACCGGTCACGCGCGCCGAAGCGGCAGGCAGCAGCGACAGCGCCCGCTCCACCGCCAAGGCCTGGCCCACGGCCCAGGTCTTCACGCCGCCGGCGACACCTTTGCGCGCGGCATAATCGGCGTCTTCGTCATGGTGGCGCTGCAGGGAGGTGAACAGATCAAGTTCGAAGGCCACGCGCGGGTGACCGGCAGCCATGATGCGGTGGAAGACGAACTGGCCCGGCTTGTCCGAACCGAAATGGCAATCGAGGCACACGCTGGCGCGCACCGCCGGATCGTTCACCGCCCACATGCCCTTGGCGACATTGTCGGCATGGCTGGCGTTCACGCTGGCGTGGCTGGCCAGCCAACGATCGGAACCGCCATGGCAGGCTTCACAGCCCACGCCATCTGATTGCTGCCATTTCGGCCCGCGCACCGGCGCCGGATCGCCGTGGCAGCTGATACATTCCCTGGAGGTCGCGACATTGGCGATGCCCAACCGCCGGCCGATGGCCTGGGCGCGCGGCTCGTTCAGCACTTTCCACGCCCGGCTGTGCACGCCGGTCAGGCTGGCCGGATCAGACCAGCTGATCACCTCGTTCTGGCGAACACGAGGCCCGGTGGCTTCCTGGCGGCCATGGCAGGTGGAACCGGCGCAACTGGCGACGCCCTGGTGCACGGCCCGATCAACCGGAGCAGCGGAAACGGCAGGTTCAATCCCGAAGGCGGCAAATACAGACGCAATTGCCGTGATTCGCAGCCAGGAGAGGGCAAAGCCCATCCATGCTGTGAAAGCGCTGCTATTCCCCGTTGCTAGCGGCTGCACTGTCCATTCCCCCCGGTGCGCCACAAAGTATCAAACTGCTGACAACATGCAAGCAATTGTGGCGATTTGCGGCCAAATTCGGCGACAGCACGCTTTTCTGGCCATCGCCCATTGCAGCCATGGCCCGCCTGTGATTACTTCCCCAGTGATTTGAAGGAGGGAGCGCGGGAATCGCCGCATCGGCCCAGCAGAGGCCAGCCCTTCCTGCCACAATCTGGGGAGTGACCAAATGGACCTGTCAGCCAGTCTCGCCGCCGTTTCCGTCCGCTGCATGGCCGATGTCCGCCATGCCGCCGAAGCGATGCGCGATATCGTCCTGGAGTGTACCGGCCTGCATGTCATCGCGGTGGACAATATCGCCTCCAAGGCGCCGATGGAGGATGCCGACGGCAATATCCTCGCCCCTGACGTGTTCGGCTGGACTGGCGAGAACGAGCATTGGTGGAAGGATTCGAAACTGGCGCTGTCGTCGCCGCTGCCGCGCGCCTGCCGCTATGAATCCGAAGTCTTCTGGGCCAACGCCACCGGCTTCTTCACCCGCCAGCCCAATCCCTATCTTGATGAAATGAGTCTCGACAATTTCGAGAAGCGGGCGCTCACCAAGGCCTCCATCGTGGTGCCGGTGCATCTGCCCTTCGGCCAGATCGGTGCCGTCTGTTTTGTCAGCCGCGACCCGGAACGCGCTGATCTGTCGGCCGAATATGAGGAATGGGCCGATCGCCTTGCCCTGATGTCGCACCGCTTCCTCGCCGGCTATGTGAAGGCGCACCGCACCCGGCGCTGGCTGCCGGGCGATTGCCAGCTCACCAAGCGCGAAGTGGAATGTCTGCGCTGGGCCAGCATCGGCAAGACCGACAAGGAAATCAGCCTGATCCTGTCGCGCAGCCATGCCACCGTGCGTTTCCACATCCAGAACGCCGGCGAGAAGCTGAACGCCGTCAACCGCAGCCAGACCATCTTCAAGGCAGCGCAGCTCGGCTATCTGGGCGCCGCTGCCTAAACGCATTCCGTTCATGGCGCGTGAAGCCGCCGCCCGCTATGGCGGGGGGATGAAACACGCTCTTGCGCTCCTGCTGCTGGCAGCCACCCCGGCCAGCGCCACCAGTCTGGCTGATGTTGCCGTCTCGCTAAAGGGCACCACCAGCCTGGCCGCCGATTTCACCCAGGCCGGTGCCGATGGCCGCGTGCTGGCCGGCAAATTGTGGCTGGCTCGTCCCGGCAAGGTGCGGTTCCAGTATGACACGGCGAAAATGCTGCTGGTCGGCAATGGCCGCACGCTGTCCTTTGTCGATTACGAGGTGCGGCAGGTCAGCCAATGGCCAGTGCGCCGCACGCCGCTGCAGATATTGCTCGCCGCCGAGCCTGATCTGGCCCCCATCGCCCGCATCGTCGCCGATTCGCCCGACGGCGTGGAAGTGGCGGCGCGCGATCCCAAGCGCCCCGAATTCGGCACGCTCTCCATCCGCTTCGTGCGATCGCCGGGCGCGCCCGGCGGCCTCGCCCTCGCCGGCTGGACGGCTCTGGACGCCCAGGGTGGGCGCAGCGAGGTACGGCTGAGCAATGTGCGCTATGGCGCCAGCATGGCCGGCGTGTCGTTCGGCTTCACCGATCCACGCCGCGACGGGCCGCGATAGGCCGCTTTTGCGCAGCTGAACCTGCAAGACGATTCCTGTTCAGCTTGGGGCAAGGTCGACTCGCTCATAAGGGTTTGATCAGGCGGTTGTCGCTGCTGGGTTTGCCCCCTGTTGACCGGTAGCGATATGGATTCAAACACCCCGCCTGGTTGCGTGACGAGCGCAGACAAGACCCCTGGCACCACGCCCCCGGTGCCAGGGGTCAACTGCATCTGGCCCCTCACTCCGGCAGGTGACGCGCGCCGCGGCTTCGCCTAAACCCGTCCCATGTCTCTCCGTATCGCCACCTGGAACATCAACAGCGTTCGCGCCCGTGCCGACATCGTCGAGCAGTTCCTGCGCGACCATCAGCCCGATGTGCTGTGCCTGCAGGAAACCAAGGTCGCCAACGACATCTTCCCGCACGGCCTGTTCGAACAGCTGGGCTACACGCACCGCATCCTGAATGGCCAGCGCATGCACCATGGCGTCGCCACCATTGCCCGCGTGCCGCTCGATGGCGCCTGGCGCTATGACTGGCAGGACAATGGCGAGGCCCGCCATATCGGCGTGCGCCTGCCTGGCGGCATATTGCTCGAGAATGTCTATGTGCCGGCCGGCGGCGACGTGCCCGATCGCGAGCTGAACCCCAAGTTCGGCCAGAAGATGGACTTCATCGAACGCATGACCCGCTGGTCGGAAGGGCTGAAGGAACCCGCCGTCATCGTCGGCGATTTCAACGTCGCGCCGCTGGAATGCGATGTGTGGAACCACAAGGCGCTGCTCGATGTCGTCAGCCACACGCCAATGGAAGTCGATGCGCTCAGCGCCCTGCAGCAGAGCCACGATTGGGTGGACCTTGGCCGCCACTTCAATCCGGCGCCAGAGAAATTCTTCACCTGGTGGAGTTATCGCAACGTCGATTGGCGCCTGTCCGATCGCGGCCGGCGGCTCGATCACATCTGGGCCTCACCCAGCGTTGCCAAACAGGCTACCGGCTTCGAAGCCATCCGCGACGCCCGCGACTGGGGCAAGCCATCCGATCACATCCCGCAGATCGTGACGCTGGACCTGTGAGCATCGCGCCCGACTTTCTGGGCGAAGCCGCCAGTGACGCGCTGCGGCGCGGTCGCGCCGTGGGCGTGGGCAGCCTCGCCATCCTCTCGGCCGAACTGGCTGATGCCGATACGCTGGCCGCGCTGGAAAACCGCAGCCGCGCCGGCCTGATCATCACGGCGCGTCGCGCCGCCGTGCTCAATCTTGCCAACCAGATTGCCGCCGCCGCGCCCGATCCCGAACCCGTCTGGATGGACCGGCCGGACTGGCTGGATCTCGCCGGCAGCCGCGCCGTCGCCGATCCGGTGCTCGATCTGGCCACCCCATTCAAGGGCCCATTCCGCACCCGCGCGCTGGATGGCGATGCTGCGTCGGCCCGCGCTGCAATTGCCCTGGTGAAACACGCCGGCCTGATCCCCGCCGCCTATGCGGTGCCGCTGGCCGGCGCCGATGTGGCTGTCTCCTGCCCCTCAGAAGCCGCGCTCGCCCTGCCGCCGGCTGTCGCCCGCGTCCGCATCTCCAGCCGCGCCCGCCTGCCGTTGGCCAGCGCCGAAAACACGCAGGTCGTCGCTTTCCGCCCCGATGATGGCGGGCCGGAGCATCTCGCGCTGGTGATCGGCAATCCGAACGTGAAACAGCCCGTGCTGGCCCGCCTGCACTCATCCTGCCTCACCGGCGACGTGCTCGGCAGCCTGAAATGCGATTGCGGGCCGCAGTTGCACGCCGCGCTGGCCGCCATCGCGGCCAACCCCGGCGGCGGCATCCTGCTCTATCTGCAACAGGAAGGCCGCGGCATCGGACTGCTCAACAAATTGCGCGCCTATGCCCTGCAGGATCAGGGCTGGGACACTGTCGACGCCAATACCCGCCTCGGCTTCGAACCCGACGAACGCGACTTCAGCCTCGCCGCCGCCATGTTCAAGGCGTTGGGCGTCTCCAACGTCGCGCTGATGACCAACAACCCGCTGAAAGTGGACGGGCTGGCTGCCCACGGCTTCACCGTCAGCCGCGTCGCCCACGACATGCCACCCAACCCGCACAATGCCGCCTATCTCGCCACCAAGCGCGACCGGCAGGGGCATATGCTGTGACCATCTTCCGCGCCAACCCTGCCACCGGCATGGTGAGCGCGTTCGGCGAAACCCACGCCGCCAGCTTCGGCAAGGGCGGCTTCTGCGCGTGCGCTGACAAACGCGAAGGCGACGGCAAAACCCCCCTCGGCCTCTGGCCCATCCGCGCCGCGCTCCTCCGCCCTGATCGACTGCGCAGCCCCAAAACCACCCTGCCCTGGCGCTGGCTGCGCCCATGGGACGGCTGGAGCGACGGCCCCACCGATCCAGCCTACAATCGCCCCGTCACCATCCCACACCCCCACAGCCACGAATCCCTGTGGCGCGACGACCACGCCTACGACCTCATCCTGGTGCTGGCCCACAACGACACCCCACCCATCCCCGGCCTCGGCAGCGCCATCTTCTGGCACGTCCGCCAACCCGATGGCCGCCCCACCGAAGGCTGCGTGGCGATGGAACGGGACGTGCTGGCGCGCTGGCTGGAGGCAATGGCGCCGGGAGATGCGATCACGATTTCAGTGGAGTAGAAAGCAAGCCTCCGGCGGGCAGGGCCTGAGGCCCTGCACCTACTTTCGATTCTGGATGGCGCTTCGACTGAGAAGGACGCGCGCAAGCTGTTGCAGTTGCGACACCATGCCGGCCCCAGATGTCATTTGCGACATGGCGGTTACCGTTATATGACATAACGATGACAGCTTTCGCCGAATCCATCCGCCCACCTTCCAAACTGCTGTGGGCTGCCGAATTGCCGCGCGCCGCCTGGACCGTGATGAACCTGCCGCGCCACAAAAAGGTGCTGCGCAGCGAACAGTGCGGTGACGGCCGCCCGGTGATGCTGCTGCCCGGCCTGATGCAGGGGGAGCGGGCGTTTTTCCCGCTGCAACGTTTCCTGCGGGAGCGTGGCTACCAGGCGCACAGCTGGGGTTTGGGCCGCAACTTTGGCGCGCGAACAACCGGCGCCCAGGCCGAACAACTGATCGAACGCCTCGAAGCAATCGCCGCCACAGACGGCCCGGTGACCCTGATCGGCGTCAGCCTCGGCGGCATGATTGCGCGCCTCGTCGCCCAGCGCCGGCCCGATCTGGTGCGCGAAGTCATCACCATCAGCGCGCCTTTCGCCGGCAGCGGCAAGGCCACCAACGTCTGGCGCTTCTTCGAATGGTTCACCGGCGAACGGCTCGATGATCCGGCGGTCGCCGCCCGCAGCGCCGAAATCGCCGCCCCCCTCTCCGTCCCCAGCACCGCCATCTGGAGCCAATCCGATGGCCTCGTTGCGGGCGAAATCTGCCGCGACAACCACGGCCGTTCGATCGAGATCAGCAGCAGCCACCTGGGCGTGCAGATCCGGCCCGACGTGTTCCTGGCGGTTGCCGACGTTCTGGAAGGGCGCTGAGCAAGGGCTTGGCCATGCCTCCGGCGGGCAGGGGCTGAGCCCCTGCACCCACTTTCGTTTCTGGCCAGTCCAGCAAATTCAAGATGATGTCATGCTGGCGCAGGCCAGCATCCATCGTGCCGTCGAGTGCAATTGGGGGTGAATCCCTTGACCACCGTGGATGCTGGCCTGCGCCAGCATGACGTGGACTATTGGTGCAACAGCGCCTGAAAGATCGGGGGCAGGGTCTGCGACCCTGCCCGCCGGAGGCCCCGTCTTACTTCAACGCCTCATCATACCAGGCCGCCACGTCATCCCGCATCTTGGCCAGTTCCGATTCCGCCAGATAGATCATGTGGCCCGACTGATAATAGGTGAACTTGATATTCCGGTTCAGATCGGCGGGCAGCAGCATGTGGCTGGCGTCGAATTCGGCGCCATAGAAGGGCGTTGCCATATCGTAATAGCCGTTGAGGAACAGCACTTTCAGTTTCGGATTGGCGCGCATGGTGAAGGCGAGGTCGACGGCGGTGTTGGGCGTGGTTTGCACGCCGCCGCGCGGTGGGCGGTGCGACCAGTCCCAGCTATACCCCGGCTCGCGGGCGGAGAGCTTGTAGGGCAGGTCGGTCTTCACGCCGAGCGTCTTCACCGCATAATCGTGGAAAGCGGAAATGTAGGCGCCAGTGATGGCGGTGGAGGCGGGGTCTTCATCCGGGCTGTCGGCGTTGAGATCGGTGGGCGGCAGCGTGTAGCGCGTGTCGAGCCGGCCGATGGAGAGCCCGCGGGTGCGCAGCAGCTCGGTCATGAAATGCTGCAGGTCCACACGCAGGTTGGCTCGCTTGAGGAAGTCAACCGAGAGCCCGGTATAGGCGTTCATCTGGCGGGCGACGGCATCCTTTTCGGCATCGGAAATGCTGCTGCCCTTGGCCAGCGCGGCGGCATAGGGCCCGGCCACGAAACCGCGCACTTCGTTCACGAAGGCGTCGAGATCGGCCGGCTTCTGGCCCGGCAGCGTGCCGTGATACCAGGCGGTGGCGGCATAGCCGGGGAACAGCACCATGTGGTTCTGATCATAGCCGGCCTGGCGCACGCCATAGTTCATGATGGTGGACAGCAGCGCGACGCCGTGCAGCGACAACCCGCGCTCCTCCAGCATCCGCGCCACCACGCCGGAGCGCAGCGTGCCATAGGATTCGCCGAGAATGAACTTGGGCGACTTCCAGCGGTTGTTCTTGCTCACGTAACGCATGATCGCGCGGGCAAAAGCATCGGCATCCTGATCGACGCCGTTGAAATCCTTGCCCGTCTTGTCCCCCAGTGGCCGTGACCAGCCGGCGCCCATGGCATCGATGAAGACGATATCGGTCTTGTCGAGCAGGCTCCACGGGTTCTGGGTGACGCTATACTGATCGGGCGTCACGTACACCGGCTTGTCGGTCTTCACGCGCACCGGGCCAAAGCTGCCCATGTGCAGCCAGATCGTCGCCGAGCCGGGGCCGCCGTTATAGAAGAAGGTGACCGGCCGGTTGGCCTCGCCGGTAGTGTAGGCGGTGTAGAACAGGCTGCCGGTGGGCCGGGCGTTGTCATCCCGGATGGTCAGCGTGCCGGCGGTGGCGGTGTAGGCGACGGCCTTGCCCTTGATGCTGACGCTGCCCTTCGACACGAACGCCTGCTCCTCCACCGGCGCGCGGGCGGTGGCGGCTCCGGCTTCGGCGATCATGGCATCGCGCGGCGACTGGCGCTTTTCCTGCGCGATGGCAGGCGCTGCGATTGCGGTCAACAGCAGTGCAGTCACGAGTTTCATCGACAATCCCTCTTTGCAATTCATGGTGTTCAGCAGCAGAAAAGCGCCCGCATCGTCAAGCGCGCCTGAAAACGAAAGTGGGTGCTCAGCCCCTGCCCGCCGGAGGCATCACCTTCTTCCCTTTCTGATCCCCGGCGGCACGCGTGATTTGCCCGGTCGGGGCGTGAACCCGCGCGGCCTTGTGCGATCCCGACGCGGGCCGCCGCGGCTGCCGCCTTCGGGTAATTCAAAGCGCAACGCGCCAGTGATCGGGCTGGCTTCGGCAAGGCGCAACTCCATCCGCTGGCCGACGGCATAGCGCGTGCCGGTCTGGATGCCTTCCAGGATGCGCGCGTCCTCGTCGAACACGAAGCGTTCCTCGCCCAGCGTCGAGACCGGCACCAGCCCGTCGCCTCCCAGCCCTTCCACGGTGGCAAAGAAGCCGAATTTGGCGACGCCAGTGATGCGTGTTTGCACGATCTCGCCGACCTTGGTGGAGAGGAAGGCGGCGACATAACGATCGATGGTGTCGCGTTCGGCTTCCATCGCGCGACGTTCGGTCATGCTGATGTGATCGGCGGTCTTGTCGAGGCCCTTTTCCTCTTCCTTGTGCAGCGCGCCGTCGCCCAGCCGCCAGGCGGCGACCAGGCTGCGGTGCACGACCAGATCGGCATAGCGTCGGATCGGCGAGGTGAAGTGGGCGTAACTGCCCAGGCTGAGCCCGAAGTGGCCGACATTGGCCGGCGAATAATAGGCCTGGGTCTGGGTGCGCAGCACCTGTTCGGTCACCTGCTCGTAATTCTCGCCGTCCTTGGCGCGGGCGAGGATGCGGTTGAACACCGCCGGCTTCGCCACCTGCCCCAGCGCGATGTTCTGGCCCAGCGTTTCCAGATAATCGCGCAGCGCCACGATCTTTTCGCGGCTGGGTGCCTCGTGGCAGCGGAAGATGCAGCCGGCCTTCTTCTTCTCCAGCGCCTTGGCCGCCGCAACGTTGGCGGCGATCATGTAATCCTCGATCACCCGGTGCGCCGTCAGATGCTCGCGGATGGAAATGCCGGCGATGCGGCCGGCTTCATCCAGAACCACGCGCTTTTCCGGCAGCTCCAGCTCCAGCGGCTCGCGGTGGGCGCGGGCCTTGGCCAAAGCGCCCCACGCCGCCCACAAGGGTTGCAGCACGTGCAGCCATTCGCCCGCGCCTGCGTCCATCGTCGCCTGCGCTTCCTCATAGGCGATGTTGGCAACACAGCGGATGACGGCCCGGGTGAAGCGCCAATCGAGCAATCTGCCTTCCGGATCGATGTGCAGATGGCAGGCCAGCACGGCGCGGTCTTCATTCTCGACCAGGCTGCAGACATGCGCCGACAGCACTTCCGGCAGCATCGGCACGACGCGGTCGGGGAAATAGACGCTGTTGCCACGGCTGCGGGCCGAACGGTCGAGCGCGGTGCCGGGGCGGACGTAGAACGACACGTCTGCAATGGCGACGATGGCGCGAAAGTGCCCCGGCTTCTCGTCATCGGGTGCCGCCCACACCGCATCGTCATGGTCGCGCGCGTCGGCGGGATCGATGGTGAGGAACGGCAGTGCGCGCAGATCCTCACGCTCGCCCAATGATTGCCGGGCCATGCGTTCCGCCTCGTCCAGAGTGGACTCATCGAAGCGGTTGGGGATGCCCTTGGCGTGGATGGCGATCAGGCTGAACGATTTGGGCTGGAACGGATCGCCCAGCACTTCCACCACCCGGCCATATTGGCGGGGCGGGCGCCCGCTGGGTTCGGCCAGCACCAGATCACCGGGCTGGCCGTCGCCGGGATCATTGATGGCCAGGTCGGTGCGGGCTTTCTTGTCCACTGGCACCAGCCGCCAACCAAGCGCCTCCTTGCGCAGGATGCCGAGCACATATTCTTCGGATTTGGCCAGCGCCTTCATCGGGAAGGCGAGGATGCCGCTGCCCTGCTCCTCGATGCGCGCCAGCAGCCGATCACCCAGCGCAAAGGCCGCGCGCTTGCGGCCTTCGATGACGCGCAGGCGCGGCGGCGGTGTGGCATGTTCCCAGCGATCGGGCACGGCAATCGCCACGCCATCGGCGACATCACAGATGCGGACGACGGTGACTTTCGGCAGGCCACCACCCTTGTGCAGATTGCGCCCCGGGCCGGTTTCCAGCTCGCCGGCCTCCATCATCTCCTTCAGCAACGCCTTCAGCGCGATCTTGTCCTGCGCGTGCAGGCCGAACGCCTTGGCGATCTCGCGCTTGCCAACGCTGGTTTTCTGGGTGGCGATGAAATCCAATATGGCTTGCCGATCGGGCAGGCCGGGATGGGGCTTGTGGCGGGGGATGCGGGGCATGGCGGCACCATGGGCGTTTGGGGCAGGTCGGGCAAGGGTGGCGCTTGCGGCGAGAACCCTCCCCCGGCCCCTCCCTTGCAGGGAGGGGAGAAACAAGAGCCGTCTCCCGTCCCTGCTTCCAGGGAGGGGTTGGGGGAGGGTTGCTTCTTTCTGGTGCGCAAGACCCAAGCCTTGGGACAAACCATCCCATTGCCCCACCCGCCCCGCCGGCCCATATGAACCGCAATGCAATCACTTGCCGCCCCGCCCGGCCCGCCGAAAGGTGAGGCCGACTTCAAGACGCTGAAGCGCTTCCTGCCTTATCTGTGGCCGGCCGACCGTTCCGATCTGAAACTGCGGGTGATCGGCGCCTTGTGCCTCGTGCTGCTGGCCAAGGGCGTCATGCTGGCGATGCCCTACACGCTGAAACTGGCGCTGGATGCGATGTCGGCCAGTCTGTCAGGCGGGGCCGGCGTCGCCATGGCGCTGGTTGCCTCCTATGCACTCGCCCGCTTCGGCGGCGTGCTGTTCGACAATTTCCGCAACGCGCTGTTCGAAAAGGTCGGCCAGGAAGCCGCGCGCCATCTCAGCCTCGATGTGTTCAGCCACATCCACCGCCTGTCCTTGCGCTTTCACCTCGAACGCCGCACCGGCGCGCTCACGCGGCTGATCGAACGCGGTACCAAGAGCATCGATACCATGCTCTATTTCCTGCTGTTCAACATCTTCCCCACCGTTATCGAACTCACCGCCGTCTGCTTCCTGTTCGGGCGCGGGTTTGGCTGGGAACTGGTGGCGGCGACGCTGGCAATGGTCGCCGCCTATATCATCTACACCCAGCGCATCACCGATTGGCGCGCCGAACTGCGCCGGCAAATGGTGGACAGCGACCAGAAGGCGACCGCGCGGGCCGTGGACAGTCTGCTGAATTACGAAACGGTCAAATATTTCAACGCGGAAAGCCATGAGAACGCCAATTATGGCCGCGCCATCAAGCGCTACACCGATGCCGCCACCCGCTCCGAGGTCAGCCTGGCCTGGCTCAACATCGGCCAAAGCTTAATCACCAATGCATTGATGGCCGGCGCCCTGGTCTATGTGGTGTGGGGCTGGGATCAGGGCCGTTTCACCATCGGCGACATCGCCTTCGTCAACGGCCTGCTGATGCAATTGTTCCGCCCGCTCGATCTGCTCGGCATGGTCTATCGCGAGATCCGCCAGGGCCTGATCGACATGGAAGCGATGTTCCGCCTTATCGATACCACGCCGGAAATCGCAGACGCGGCGGGGGCCCAGCCATTGCAACTGTCGGGCGCACGCATCCGCTTCGATGCGGTGCAGTTCGGCTATGATCCGCGCCGGCAGATTTTGCACGGCGTCAGCTTTGAGGTGCCGCCGGGCAAGAAGCTGGCCGTGGTCGGCCATTCGGGGGCGGGCAAGTCCACGCTCAGCCGCATCCTCTATCGTTTCTACGATATCCAGGGCGGCGAAGTGAGCATCGACGGGCAGGATATCGCCCATGTCACGCAAGACAGTCTGCGCCGCGCCATCGGCATCGTCCCGCAGGATACGGTGCTGTTCAACGACACGATCGGCTACAACATCGCCTATGGCCGGCCCGACGCCAGCGAGGCGGAAATCATCGCGGCAGCACGCGGCGCGGCCATCCATGATTTCATCCTGGGCCTGCCCGATGGCTATCAGACCCAGGTGGGCGAGCGCGGACTGAAACTGTCGGGTGGCGAGAAACAGCGCGTCGCCATCGCCCGCACCATCCTGAAGAACCCAGCCATCCTGATCCTCGATGAAGCCACCAGCGCGCTCGATTCGGCGACGGAGGCCAGCATCCAGGAGGCGCTGGGCGGCGTTTCGGCGGGGCGCACCACCATCGTCATCGCCCACCGGCTGTCCACCATCACCGATGCCGATGAAATCATCGTGATGGACTCGGGGTGCATCATCGAACGCGGCCGCCACGAGGAGTTGCTGGCGCAGGCCGGCGCCTATGCCGAGATGTGGGCGCTGCAACAGGCCGAGGAAGACGACAGCACCGCCGAGCCGGCGACGGCCTGAAACAAATCGGGGGCCGGCTCTGGTGAGCCGGCCCCCGTGGATACGCAACCAACGATACGCTTACGGCAGCACCACCGCGTCAACCACGTGGATGACGCCGTTGGACTGGATCACATCGGCCTGGCGGACATGGCTCATGCCGCCCTTGGCATCACGCAGCATCACCAGATTGCCCATCATCGAGGCGGTCAGCTTGCCGCCTTGCACCGTGGTCAGCTCGGCCTTGCCGCCGCCGGCCTTGATGGCATTCACCACATCAGCGGCGGTGAACTTGCCGGCCACCACGTGATAGGTGAGCACGGCGGTGAGCGTGGCCTTGTTTTCCGGCTTCAGCAGGGTTTCCACCGTGCCGGCCGGCAGCTTGGCAAAGGCGGCGTTGGTGGGGGCGAACACGGTGAACGGGCCCGCGCTCTTCAACGTGGCGACCAGGCCGGCGGCCTTCACGGCGGCCACCAGCGTGGTGTGATCAGCCGAGTTCACGGCGTTATCGATGATATCCTTGGTCGGCAGCATGGCGGCGCCGCCAACGATCGGCTGCGCGCTGGCCATGGGGGAAAGGCCAGCGGCTGCCATGGCGAACAGAGCAGCGCGCAGTGTGTTACGGGAAGTCATGGACACTCCATCTTGACATCAGGGCCGCCGGAATAGGCGGCTCCTTCATCTACGCGAGATGGGTGACAGCGTTGCGCTCACCAGTGCCGCTGCGACGAAATGGGCCAGAGATCAGGCCGCTGCCAATTTGCCCGTGGCAATCACCGGCCCGGTGGGCGCACCCGTGGGTGAGCCGCCGGTCGGTTCGATGGAAATGGCCAGGATCGAACCGGGCTTCAGCCCGGCCAGCCGTTCGCGCGGGATGGTCTGGCTGCGACCGGCGGCAATATCGATCACGCCCAGTGATCGCGGCGGGTTCTGGCCCTCGATCACCCACAGTTCCGGCACCTTGCCGGTGGTGGTATCATCGCTGGCGGCAACCGGCGCAAAACGCACCTGGCCGCTGGCCGGATCATAGGCCGCCGCGATCAGCGGCTTGCCTGTCGCATCGGCCAGGGTCGCCACCAGCGCCGGGCCATTGGCCACCATGGCCGGAACCGCGGGACCGACGCTGCCCGGCTGCACCAGCAGCGCCACGGCAACCGCCGCCAGTACCGGTCCGCCGAGGCCCAGCATGCGCCAAAGATTGAGATTGTCCCACCAGCTGGCTTTCGCTGCCGGCCCGGCGGCACGGCGCGGCAGCGGCGTCACCTCGGCAGCAATGGCAGCCCAGACGGACGGCGGCGGCGCGATGCCCGGCGTCGTGTCGTCCAGCGGCGACAACAGCTGCTGCCAGCGTTCGACGGCGGCACGGAAATCGGGGTCGCTCAAGCTGCGCAGCTCGGCGGCCTTGCGCTCGGCCCGGCTGCCGCCGCCCAGCGCATAATCCATCGCCTGCGCTTCCAACTCGGTCAGCCCATCAAGGCCGTTCTGATCGGGGCTCTGGCTCATGCCTCGCTCCCTTCCAGGGCGCCGCGCATGCGGATCAGGCCGCGCCGCACCCAGCTTTTCAGCGTGCCCACCGGCACCTGTTCGCGTTCCGCAAGCTCATCATAGGTAACGCCGTCGAAATAGCAGGCGCGGATGGCGGCGGCGTGACGCGGCTCCAGGCTGGCCAGCGCCGCTGTCAGCCGGCGCACATCATCGCCATGGATCAGGCCGGCATCCTGCGCCGGGCCATCGTCAGCCAGTTCGAACGCGGCTTCCACCGGCACCTGCGCGCGTGGCGGCCGGGCGCGCAGCCGGTCGATCGCGCGGTTGCGCGCGATGGTGGCAGCCCAGGTGATCGGGCTGGCCTTTGAAGGATCAAAGGTCGCCGCCTTGCGCCAGATACTGAGGTACACATCCTGCAACACGTCTTCGGATTCCTGCCGTTCCACCAATATACGCAGGATCACGCCAAAAAGTTTTGCACTGGTGCGATCATAGAAGGCGTGGAAGGCGGCGGTATCGCCATCGGCCGCCTTCAGCAGCAACGACGACAGTTCGGCCGCGCCAGGGGTAACTGGTTGAACAGGCCGGTTCATTGCCGCACGCCCGGCATCTGGATCGGGCCTTCGGTGCTGCCGTGAATGAACTGGCGCACATAGGGATTTTCGCAGCCGTCAAGGCTGGCGAGCGGCCCGTGCCAGATGATTTTTCCTGCGTGCAGCATGGCAACCCTGTCGGCGATCAAACGCACACTCGCCATGTCGTGCGTAATTGCAAGTGCCGTGATCTTCAAATCCGTGACCAGCGTGCGGATGAGCTTGTTGATCACCGCCGCCGTGATCGGATCGAGGCCGGTCGTCGGCTCATCGAAAAAGATGATCGGTGGCCGCACCGCGATGGCACGGGCCAGCGCCACGCGTTTCTGCATGCCGCCCGACAGTTCGGCAGGGCGCAGATCCGCCACCTCCGCGCCCAGACCCACCCGCGCCAGATTGTCGATGGCCGCGGCCCTGCGATCCGCCGCGCGGCCGGGCAGGGCAAAGCTGATGTTGCGCCATACCGGCAGCGAATCGAACAAGGCGCCGCCCTGGAACAACATGCCAAAGCGGGTGCGATGGGCGTCGAGCGCAGCGCCTTTCAGTCCGGCGACTTCCTGGCCGTCCACCTTGATCGATCCGGCATCGATGGGGATCAGGCCCAGGATGCATTTCAGCGAAACGGATTTGCCGGTGCCTGAACCGCCGATGATCACCAGGCTTTCGCCGGGCATGACGCTGACCGACAGGCCATCGAGCACCTGCCGGCTGCCAAAGCGTTTCGATACACCGGAAAGTTCGATCCGCGGCGTCATGAACCGAACACGATCACGGTGATGATCAGGTTGGACAGCAGGATCAGGATGAAGCTGGAAACCACGGCATTGGTGGTCGCCCGGCCAACGCCCGCCGCGCCGCCGCCGCTGTGATAGCCGTGATAACAGCCCATCAAGGCGATGAAAAAGCCGAACACGCCGGCCTTCACCAAGGACGACATCACGTCATCCACCTCGAGATAGCGCTGCGTCGTCGCCAGATATTGCGCGCTGTTGAAGCCCAGCCGCTGCGTCGCCAGCAGCCAGCCGCCCATCACGCCCAGCGCATTCGACACCAGCACCAGGAACGGCATCACCAGCACGGCCGCCAATATGCGCGGGCCCACCAGCCAGCGGAAGGGATCGGTGCGCAGCGTCACCAGCGCGTCTATCTGTTCCGTCACCCGCATCGTGCCCAGTTCCGCTGCCATGGCGCTGGCGACACGGCCGGCCACCATCAGCCCGCCCAGCACCGGGCCCAGTTCGCGCACCACGCCGATCACGGTGACGGCCGGCACGGTCGACGCCGCATTGAAGCGGCTGCCCCCGATGAAGATCTGCTGCGCCAGCGCGGAGCCAGTGAAGATCGCGGTGAGGCCCACCACCGGCAATGACAGCCAGCCGATCACCAGCATCTGCTGCGCCAGTTGCGCCGGATACCAGGGCGGCTGCAGCATCCGGGTGAGCGCGGTGATGGCAAAGCGCGTCAGCCGGCCAATGGCGGTGAATGCCGCCAGCACCGGCGCGCCGATTGCCACCAGCGCGGCGATCATGCCCACACCCGTTCGAAACGCTGCCCCAGCGCCACCAGCAATTCATAGCTGGTGCGGCCCGACAGGCTGGCCATGGTTTCGGGCGGGAAGGGAATGTCGATCCAGTCGCCTTCCGCCAGCGCCGGCGCATCGGTGACATCAAAGGCCGAAAGATCCATCGAGATGCGGCCCGCCGCCGGGCAGCGCACGCCGGCCACGTCGGCATAACCCACCCCGGAAAGCCCACGCGCATAGCCATCGGCATAGCCCAAGGCCACGGTGGCGATGCGGCTTGGCCTTGTGGCCACGAACGCCGCGGCATAGCCCACCGTGTCGCCGGCCGGCACATCGCGCAGCTGGATGATGCGCGCCTGCATGCGCGCCACCGTGCGTGACACGCGGCCATCCGGCATCAGGCCGCCGCCGAACAGGCCGATGCCCGGGCGCACCAGATCAAGGTGGAACGCCGCGCCCAGCGCGATGCCGGCACTGTTGGCCAGGGCATAGGCGCCCGCCGGCACCCGCGCGGTCACTTCGGCAAAGCAGGCACGCTGGCGTTCGTTGAGCGGGTGCGCCGGATTGTCGGCACAGGCAAGATGGCTGTGCAGCACCGCCACCTCCATCCCGGCCAGCACTTCGGCCGTTTCGGCCGGCGCGAGGCCGAGCCGGTTCATGCCGCTGTCCACCATCGCTTCGCACGGCCGCCCGGTCTGTCGCCACAGTGCAACCTGGTTCGGCGTCACCAGCACGGGCCGGGCCGGCAGGGTGAGCGCGGCTGGCAGTTCCCCGGCGGTCACGCCGTGGAGGACGGACAGGGTCACGCCGTCGGGCAGCGGCAGCAGCGCCGGTACTTCCTGCCAGTGCGCCACATAGAAGGTTCGGCACCCCGCCGCCGCCAGCCGCAGCAAGGCTTCGCGCGCGCCCAGGCCATAGCCATCGGCCTTGATCGCCGCCCCGCATGTCGCCGCCCCCACGGCACGGGCGAAATCCTGCCAGTTGGCGATCAGCGCCGCACTGTCGAGCAGCAGCCGCGCTTGCGGCGGAGGGAGGGCAGTGGCGGGCACGGCACTGGATTAGCGATGTTGTTCATGGCGGCGCAAGCCATTCCCCTGTATCAGGGGGTCATGAACCGCATCTTCTTCTCTGCCGCCGCCCTCTCGCTCGTGGTGAGCAGCGCGCTCGCGCTGGCCCCGGCCAACGCCCAGGCGCAACCCAAGCCCGACACCGAATTCTGTGCCAAGACGCGCGCGAAGGATCCGGGTGGCATTTGCACGGCCAAGGGCGAATATGTGACGCCGGAGAAAGTCTACAAACCCGATGGCACGGTGATCAATCGTTCGACCGGCGACTGAGGTGACGAGCTTGCCCTGAACGACAAATCCGCCCACGGCCCCACCCGCATGCGGGGGGGGAGACGTGTCGTGCCCTAATCAAAAAGACTGCTGACCGAGCTTTCTTCGGCGGTGCGACGCATGGCTTCGGCCAGCAGCGGCGCGATGGTGATGCGTCGCACTTTCCGGGCGGCCTTCACAGCCTCGGTGGCAGCAATCGAATCAGTGACCACCAGTTCCGCCAGCGCCGAACCATCGACGCGCGCCACCGCACCGCCTGACAGCACGCCGTGGGACACATAGGCCGTCACGCTCTGCGCGCCGGCTTCGAGCAGGGCGGCCGCAGCATTGCACAACGTGCCGGCCGAATCGACGATATCATCGACCAGGATGCAGCGACGGCCGCGCACATCGCCGATGATGTTCATCACTTCCGATTCGCCGGGCCGTTCGCGGCGCTTGTCGACGATGGCCAGCGGCGCGTTGCCCAGCCGCTTGGCCAGCGCGCGGGCGCGCACCACGCCGCCCACGTCGGGCGAAACGACCATCAGGTCTGCCATGCCCATGCGTGCCGTGATGTCGGCGGCCATCACCGGGGCGGCAAACAGATTGTCGGTGGGGATATCGAAGAAACCCTGGATCTGGCCGGCATGCAGATCAAGGCACAGCACGCGATCAGCGCCGGCCATGGTGATGAGATTGGCGACCAGCTTGGCCGAAATCGGCGTGCGCGAGCCTGATTTGCGATCCTGGCGGGCATAGCCGAAATAGGGCACCACCGCCGTGATCCGCCGCGCCGATGCCCGTCGCAGGGCATCGATGCAGATCAGCAATTCCATCAGATTGTCATTGGCCGGCGCCGCGGTGGACTGGACCACGAACACATCTTCGCCGCGCACATTCTCATGAATTTCAACGAAGATTTCTTCATCGGCAAAGCGCCGCACCGATGCGCTGGTGAGCGGGATTTCCAGATAGGCGGCAATCGCCTGGGCCAGTTCGGGATTGCCGTTGCCGGCCAGAATCTTCATGTCGCGCGCGCCCTCGCTGACGGGTTTTGCCGGCCATAGCCGCCCTGTCACACAGGTGCAACCATGGTGGCGGGCTCAGGCGCCGATTGCGGCGACCAATGCCTCGACCAGCGGCACATCAGCGGGTGGCATCGGCAGCGCCGCCATGGCGCCAGGCCGTTCCCAGCGCAGTGCCTGGCCATCGCGGCCATGCGGTTCGCCCGCCCAGTGCCGGCACCAATAGAGCAGCATGACGAGGTGGAAATCGGGATAGGCAAAGCTGACGAAGGTGAAGGGCGCCAGGCCTTCGGCCGTGATGCCCAGTTCCTCCTCCAGCTCACGCGCCAGCGCCGCTTCGGGTGATTCGCCCGGCTCCAGCTTGCCGCCGGGAAACTCCCACATCCCGGCCAGCGACTTGCCTTCCGGGCGCTGGGCCAGCAGCACCCGACCGTCGCCGTCCACCAGGGCGGCGGCCACGACATGGATGATCTTCATCAGCGCAGCGTGACCAGTTTCACCCGGTCACCGGCCTTCAGCTGGGCATTGGCGTCCAACTGATTGAGGGTGAGGAAACGCGCCATCCTGTCGTCGCTATAGGCCATGCGATCGGCCAGGCCTTGCAGCGTGTCCTTCGGGCCAACGCGCACCACAGTCACGCGGCGGCTGCGGATGCCGGCGATTTCCTGCGGCGTCATCTTGCGCACGCTGGCGGCCACGGGGGCAACGCTGCCACCCTGGCCCTGCGGCGCGATGCTCACCAGCGTCAACGCCAGCTGCGGCGACCAGCGATAGACGGTGAGCGTCGCTTCCACCGGCCCGCCTTGCGAGCCGGCGCGGATGCTGCCTTCCAACGCTTCCACCCCGTTGATGCGGGTGGCGCGCATCGGTTGGGCCGAAACGCCCAGTTGCTGCCAGCGCGCGCTCGCAATGGCATTGAGGTCGGACGTGCGCGCATCGGCAGCGCGCAGGTCGAACTTCAGATTGCCCGGCCCGGTGCCGGTGACGGCCTGCGGGCTGTTGGTGATGGCAAAGCCCTGCGGCGCATCCAGCGCCAGCGCCAGCCCGCCGTGACGGAAGCCATTGCCCACCACCACGCCTTCGGCCGGATCATCATCATAGATCATGCCGTCGATGGCATTCAGGAAGGCATCGCGGTTCAGCGTCTTGCCCGCGCGCGGGGCCAACGCCTGCGCTTCGGTCCGCATCCGCGCCACGCGCTCGCCGCTGGGCGGGTGGGTGGAAAGCCATTTCGACGGTTCGGCGCCGCCCTGACCCTTCAACCGCGCCTCCAGCGCCGTCTGTGCGCCCAGCGCCGCCAGGCTGTCGGTGCCGGCATTGGGATCATAACCGGCACTGACCAGATAACGCACCCCCAGGCTGTCGGCCTGGCGTTCCTGCTCGCGGCTATACCCCAGCGTGGTGAGCCCGGCGACAAGGCCGGCCCCGCGCCCGATCAGATCGGAACCGGTGAGCACCCCGGCCACACCGGCCAGCACGTTCGAAAGGGCGGCGCGGTTCTGCCGCTTCTGGCCATGACGGGCCGCGACGTGCGCCACTTCATGGCCCATCACGAAGGCGAGTTCGGCTTCGTCGTTCATCAGCGCCAGCAATTGCCGGGTTATGTAGACATAGCCGCCAGGGATGGCGAAGGCGTTGTTTACATTGGAGTTGAGCAGGGTGACATTGTAATCCGTCGCCCGCGCGCCGCCGCCCGATTGCACGGCGATCTTCTGGCCGACACTGCGCACATAATCGGCCACCGGCCCGCTCATGGCGCCGCCGAATTGCTGCAGGATTTGCGGATGTGCTTCGGCGCCAGCCTTGCGCTCGCTCTCCGTCAGGCCGGGCGGGGCCTGTGCCAGGGCCGGACCAGCCAGGAGAACGGACAAGGCAAGGGTGCGCAGCATGTTCTTCATGGCTGCAACATAGCCCGAACTGCCGACCCGAGGCCAGCGGTCACATCAGGTCAGAGCGTCCGGCCCATCGCCAGATATTTGGCGCGCCGCGCCTTCACCAGCGCTGCCGGTGACAGCGCCAGCAGCGGCTGCAATTCGCTGGCAATCGCCATCGACAGCGAGGCAATCGCGGCGGCCGGATCACGATGCGCGCCACCCAGCGGTTCGGACACGATGGTATCGATCACACCCAGCGCCTTGCAGTCAGCCGCCGTCACCTTCATCGCCTCGGCCGCGTCTGCCGCGCGATTGGCCTGCTTGTCGGCATTGCGCCACAGGATGGAGGCGCAGCCTTCCGGCGAAATCACCGCATAGACCGCATGCTCCAGCATGATCACCCGGTCGGCCGCCGCGATGCCGATGGCACCGCCCGACATGCCTTCGCCGGTGATGGCAGCGATGATCGGCACGGGTGCGCCAAGGAAGGCGGCCGTGGCGCGCGCAATGGCTTCGGCCTGGCCACGGGCTTCACCATCAACGCCCGGATAAGCGCCAGCGCTATCGACCAGCGTGATCACCGGCACGTTGAAACGGGCAGCGAGTTCCACCAGTCGCGCGGCCTTGCGATAGCCTTCCGGCCGGCCCATGCCGAAGTTGTGGCGGACGCGCGATGCGGTGTCGTTGCCCTTTTCATGGCCGATCAGCATCACCGGCACGTTCAGCCCGCGCAGCTTGCCCAGCCCGCCCAGGATGGCCAGATCCTCGCCATAGGCGCGGTCGCCGGCCAAGGGGGTGAAATCCTCTACCAGCGCCTTGGCGATATCGGAAAAATGCGGCCGCGCCGGGTGGCGGGCGACCAGCGTCTTCTGCCACGGCGTCAGCTTGGCATAGGTTTCGGCCAGCAAGCGGCGGGCAGCGCCTTCGGCATGGCGGGCGCCGGCATCATCACCGGCGGCACGATAGTCCGAAGCGCGGCTCGCGATCTGGGCAATCGGCTTTTCAAAGTCGAGATAGGTGCTCACGCGGCTTGGCCTAGGCGATATGACGCGGCGCGGTCAATGGCCGCAACGTCACATGCAGGCTATTGGCGCTGCCAGCGGAAATACCACACCTCGTGGCCCAGCCGGCGTGCCTTGGCCTCATAACGCGTCTGCGGCCAATCGGCGGGGCGGGTGCGGAAATCGGCCGCCGTATCACCCAGCCAGCGGAAATCGGCGCGCTTGCCCATCTGCATCAGCGCCCAGCGGCAATAGATCGGGTGATCGGTGCCAAAGCGGAATTCACCGCCGGGCTTGAGCACGCGGGCGATGAGATGGATCGGGCCGGGGTTCATGAAGCGGCGTTTGGCGTGGCGGGCCTTGGGCCAGGGATCAGGGTGGAGCAGGAACACGCGCTCCACACTGGCTTCGGGCAGCCGTTCCAGCACGTCGAGCGCATCGCCGTGGTGGATTCGCACATTGGTAAGGCCGCCGTCGCGCACCGCCATCAGCGCACCGACCACGCCATCCACGAACGGCTCGGCGCCGATGATGCCCACATCGGGGTTCATCACGGCTTGGCCGGCCATATGTTCACCGCGGCCAAAGCCGATTTCCAGCCACAGCGGGCGATCATCGCCAAACAGGGCGGGAGCCGTGATCGGGCCCCCGGCGGGCACCGCGATGCGCGGCAGCAGATCCGCAAGCAGGGCCGCCTGGCCCTGGCGCAAGGCGTGGCCCTGCCGGCGGCCATAAAGCCGGCGGATGGTGGTGGGATCGGAAACAACAGATTCGCTCATCGCGGCGGCCATGCCCGATTGCGCGCCTGTGGAAAAGGGCAGGCGTGGGCTTTGATCCAGATCAAGGCACCCCGATGCCACCGGCTCGAAACTGGTGCCCGGATTTGGAAGGATCAGCGATGGACGCTCACACCTTGGCCCGCCCCGCCCCCGAAGGCGCGATTGCCGATGTGGATGTGCTGGTGATTGGCGCCGGCATTTCCGGGCTCTCGGCGGCCTGGCACCTGCAGCAGCGCCTGCCGCACAAGCGCTTCCTGGTGCTCGAACGTGAGGCCAGTTACGGCGGCACCTGGCTCACCCACAAATTTCCCGGCATCCGGTCCGACAGCGATCTCTACACCTTCGGCTTTGGCTTCAAGCCATGGGTGGGGCCGCCGATCGCCACGGCCGCCGAGATTCAGTCCTATCTGGGCGAGATGATCGAGGAGAACGACCTCGATCGCCATATCCGCTACAACCACAGTATCGAAACCGCCGATTGGGACAGCGCGACAGCGCGCTGGACGGTTACCGCCGCCCTGCCAGACGGCACGCGCCGCCTGTTTCGCGCGCCATTCCTGTGGATGGCGCAGGGCTATTATCGCCATCATCAGGGCTATTGGCCAGACTATCCGGGCATGGCCGATTTCCAGGGCCCGATCCTTCACACCGAAGAATGGGATGCAGCCACCGATTACACCGGCAAGCGGGTCGTGCTGATCGGATCGGGCGCGACGGCGGCTACCGTGGTGCCGGCCATGGCCGAAAAGGCCGCGCATATCACCATGATACAGCGCAGCCCGACCTATTTCATGCCCGGCCGCAACGAGAATGAACTGGCCGAACTGCTGCGCCCGATCGGGGTGGACGAAGCCACCATTCACGACATCGTGCGCAAGAAGATCATCCATGATC
Source organism: Sandarakinorhabdus sp. AAP62 (assembly GCF_000331225.1). Lineage (GTDB taxonomy): Bacteria > Pseudomonadota > Alphaproteobacteria > Sphingomonadales > Sphingomonadaceae > Sandarakinorhabdus. The sequence continues at coordinate 114,026 of NZ_ANFY01000003.1, forward strand.
AGCACCAGATCGTGCAGCAATGCCGTGCAGCGCCCGATGCCGTGGCCGCCGAACTGCTGGCCGGGGTGCAGGCGCTGCTGCCCGAAGGTTATGACATGCGCCACTTCACGCCCAGCTATCGCCCGTGGCGGCAACGGCTGGCGTTTGTGCCCGATGGCGATCTGTTTGCCGGCATCCGCGCCGGCAAGGCGGATGTCGTCACCGGCACGATATCGCGCTTCACGCCCGATGGGGTGGAGATGGCAGATGGCACGCAGGTCCCCGCCGACATGATCGTGCTTGCCACCGGCTTCAACCTGTGTGTGTTCGGCGACATCGCCTTCAGCATCGACGGCAAGCCACTGGACATGGGCGACACGGTCACCTGGCGCGGCATGATGTTCACCGGCGTGCCCAATCTGGTGTGGGTGTTCGGCTATTTCCGGGCGAGCTGGACGCTGCGATCCGACATGATCTCGGAATTCACCTGCCGGCTGCTGCAGCACATGGACGAAAAAGGCGTCGACAAGGTCGAGGTGGTGCTGCCACCCGCCCTTGTCGACAGCCCGCGCGGCCTGTGGGTCGATCCGGAGGATTTCAACCCCGGCTATCTCGCTCGCGGCCAGCACCTGTTGCCGAAAACCGCGCCCGGCCCGGAATGGCGCCATACCCAGGATTATTGGCGCGAAAAGGATGAAATCCCGCGGGTGGACCTCGATGGACCGGCCTTCCGCTATGCCAGAACCAGGCTGGGTGTGACCACCTGAGACAACAGCACGGCTTGCACACTGCCACATCTTTGCCGCAAGAGAGCGGTGGCCGGAGGATGGGTCCGGCCGTGACAGAACGGAAAACGATGCTTTCTGGTGTGAAATCGCTGGTGATGGGTGGCCGCGAAGTGTGGCCACTGGTGGAAGGCGGCAAGGGTGTCTCCGCCACCAACCACGCCTCTTCGGGGGCGTGGGCGCTGGCCGGCGGGGTGGGCACGGTTTCGGCCGTCAACGCCGACAGCTATGATGCCGAAGGCCAGATCATCCCGCAGATCTATCGCGCCGCCACCCGCCGCGATCGTCATGAAGAGCTGGTGCATTATGCCATCGAGGGCGGCGTCGCCCAGGTGCAGCGCGCCCATGACATCGCAGCATCGGAACTGAAGCGCGGCATCGGCGCCATCAATATCAACGTTCTGTGGGAGATGGGCGGCGCCCAGCGCGTGCTGCAAGGCGTGCTGGAACGCACCAAGGGCCTGGTCAACGGCGTCACCTGCGGCGCCGGCATGCCCTACAAGCTCTCCGAAATCGCGGCGCAGCACGGCGTTTACTATTATCCGATCATCAGTTCCGCCCGCGCCTTCCGGGCGCTGTGGAAGCGCGCCTATTCCAAGGCCGCCGAATGGCTGGGCGCGGTGGTCTATGAAGATCCGTGGCTGGCCGGTGGCCACAACGGACTTTCCAACGCCGAAGACCCGCGCGCGCCGCAAGACCCATACCCCCGCGTCGCCGAACTGCGCGCCACCATGCGTGAACTTGGGGTGCCCGAATCCGTGCCGATCATCATGGCCGGCGGCGTCTGGCGGCTCGACGAATGGGCCAACTGGCTCGACAATCCCGAACTCGGCCAGATCGTCTTCCAGTTCGGCACAAGGCCTTTGCTCACCCAGGAAAGCCCGATTCCCGACAGCTGGAAACAACGCCTGTTCGACCTTGAAAAGGGCGACATCCTGCTCCACAAATTCTCGCCGACCGGTTTCTACTCCTCGGCAATCCGCAACCCCTTCCTGCGCGCGCTCGAAGCCCGCAGCGAGCGCCAGGTGGCCTTCTCCACCGCTGCCACTGGCGATCACCAGTTCGCGCTGGATGTTGGCGTCGGCTCCAAACGCTATTTCGTCACCCGCGATGATCTCAATCGCGCCCGCGAATGGCACGGCGCCGGCTTTACCGAAGCGCTGAAAACGCCGGACAACACATTGGTGTTCGTCACCCCCGCCGAACGCGGCACCATCCGCAAGGATCAGGCCGATTGCATGGGCTGCCTGTCCCACTGCGGCTTCTCGGCCTGGGCGGACAATGAAGGCAACAGCACCGGGCGTCTGGCGGATCCCCGCAGCTTCTGCATCCAGAAGACCCTGCAGGACATCGCCCACGGCGGCGAACCCGACGCCAATCTCGCCTTCGCCGGCCACAGCGCCTACCGCTTCGCCAGCGACCCCTGGTATTCCAACCGCTTCATCCCGACGGTAAAGCAATTGGTGGACCGGATACTGACCGGGGCTTGAGTTTTCAGGACAAGAGGGCCTCCGGCGGGCAGGGACACAGTCCCTGCACCCGTTTGTTTTTGGGCAACCCATCTCCGCGAAGCAATTGTCATGCTGGCGCAGGCCAGCATCCACCGTGTCCTCGTGGGCAAGAACACAAGTTCATGCACCATATTGGATGCTGGCCTGCGCCAGCATGACATGGTTTCATTGGAAAGAACCAATCGAAAACAAACGGGTGCAGGGTCTCAGGCCCTGCCCGCCGGAGGCATTCTTCACTTCAACTTCAGCGCCGCCAGCACCGGACCACCGCCCGGCCGCTGCACCAGAACCGCCTCTGACAGCCCGGCCACGGGCGCTGGCCGGGCAAAGCCGGCTGCGCTGCCGGACCACGCCCCAAGGCGCACCAGACCGGTCACCACATTGCGGTGCGGCAGGGTGCGGCCGCCGTTTTCGCCGGCCTTGATCGGCACCTGCACGATATTGGGGTTATAGCGCACCAGCCAGACATCGCCGACACCTTTGCCGGCCGCGACCTCGATGCGCGAAGTGGTGGCGGAAACGGCCGGGCCGCCCGTGCCGCGATCTCCGGCCTTCACCGCCTGCGCCAGTTCGGCGGCGCGCACGCCGGTCACGTCCACGCGGCCGTTGATGATGGTCTGCGGCGTCCACACATTGTCGTGGCGCAGTCCATCGCGATAATCATATTGGCGGCGGGTGAATTCCGGCTTGGCGAACCGGTCCTTCCAGCCGAGCTGATCCCAATAGGTCACGCCAAAGCTGAGTACGAGCAGATCGGGCCGATCCGCCAGCGCCATCACATTGGCGTTGGCAGGCGGGCAGGACGAACAGCCCTGGCTCTGGAACAATTCGATCACGGTGGGATGCGCGGCATCGGCGGCGAGTGCCGGAGCGGCAAGACTGGCGGCGAGGGCAAGCAGGGCAAGACGCATGGGTGCTACTCCTTCTGCTGGCCAGTTCGCGCCGCGAGCGCTGGATGTTGCAGAGGAGAAGGCAGAATGCCTCCGGCGGGCAGGGTCGCAGACCCTGCACCCGTTTGTTTTGGTTTGGTCCTGCCGCAATAAGGCCGTGTCATGCTGGCGCAGGCCAGCATCCATTGTCGTGCATGAACCTATGCTCTTGCCCGTTGCGGCAGGGTGGATGCTGGCCTGCGCCAGCATGACGAGATCACCTGATGAACAAGGGCCGCCCCAAAACAAAAGTGGGTGCAGGGCCTCAGGCCCTGCCTGCCGGAGGCGTCTTCCTCAAATATCCACGCAGATCTTGCCGAAATGCTTGCCGCTCTCCTGGTGACGGAAGGCTGCGCCCAGCTCAGCCAGTGGGAAGTGCGAATCGATCAGCGGGCGGAGGCCGTTCTGGTTGATCGCCCGGATCATGTCCTGTTGCTGGCGGCGGGTGCCGACGGTGATGCCGATGAGGCGGATCTGCTTGGCCATCAGCTGCACGGTGGGGACGGGCCCGGCAAAGCCGGCCAGCACGCCGATCAGGCTGATGTGGCCGCCGACGGCGCAGGCGGTGATCGATTCAGGCATGGTGCCGGCGCCACCGATCTCGACGACATGATCGACGCCGCGGCCCTGGGTGAGCTTCATGGCTTCCGCGCCCCAATTGGGCGTCGATTTGTAGTTGATCAGATGATCGGCGCCCATTGCCGCCAGCCGGCCGAGCTTTTCATCGCTGCTGCTGGTGGCGATCACGGTGGCGCCCATGGCCTTGGCAAACTGCAGCGCAAAGATGGAAACGCCGCCAGTGCCCTGTACCAGCACGACATCGCCGGCCTTCAGATTGCCTTCCGGCACCAGGGCGCGCCAGGCGGTGAGGCCGGCGCAGGTGAGGGTGGCGGCTTCGGCGTGGCTGTAGCCGAACGGCGCGTGGGTGAAGCTGGTGGCGGGCGCAACGACCTCTTCCAAGGCATAGCCATCGGCGCCATCGCCCGGCACGCCGGCAAAGCCGGCCATGTTGGGTTTGCCATCGAGCCAGGTCGGGAAGAAGGTGGAGACGACCATATCACCCGGACGAAATTCGCTGACACCCTCGCCCACCGCCAGCACCTCGCCGGCACCGTCGCTCATCGGGATGCGGCCGTCCGGCGTCGGGATGCCGCCGACGACGACGATATAATCATGGTAGTTCAGGCTCGACGCCCGGATGCGCACCTTGATTTGGCCGGGGCCGGGGTTGCCGGGCTCGGCCATGTCTTCATGGCGCAGATTGTCGATGCCGGCGGGGTGGCGGAGACGGATGGCTTTCATGGTGGTGGCTCCCTTGGTTATAGGCAGCCTAGACCGGGATAGGGCGCTTGCTCCCCTCCTCTTCAGGGGAGGGGTCGGGGGAGGGGCACGGCCGGCGGCAAAGCCGCCGAGTCCGTGGGGAGTGAAGAAAGACAGAAGAGAAAGTGCGTGGCAGAGCCACGCCGTCGAAGCTGTTCTGCCGGGCGAAGGCCCGTCAGCCAGCCCGGCCGGCATGCGGCGAGGCTTCAGCTATCGCTGCGCGATAGCTGAAGCCTCCTCATGCCCATCCCTCCAAAACAATATCCGGCGGCCGGTGCCCATCCACCCACACGCGGATATTGGCGATCACCTTCTCGCCCATCGCCTGGCGGCCTTCAAAGGTGGCGCTGCCCATGTGCGGCAGCAGTACCACGTTGGTCATCGCCAGCAGGCGGGCATCGATGGCCGGTTCATGCTCGAACACGTCCAGACCGGCACCGGCGATCTGGCCGGCGGCCAGCGCTTCGCACAGCGCGTTTTCGTCCACGATCTCGCCGCGCGCCGCGTTGATCAGATAGGCGCTCTTCTGCATCAGGCCGAAGCGGTGGGCGTCGATCAGGTGGTGGGTATCAGGCGTGTGCGGGCAGTTGATGGTGATGATGTCCACCCGCGCCAGCATGGCATCCAGATCGGCCCACCAGGTTGCTTCCATTTCCGCTTCCACGCTGGCGGGCAGGCGGTGGCGGTTGTGGTAATGTACGGTCAGGCCAAAGGCGCGGGCGCGGCGGGCGACGGCGCTGCCGATGCGGCCCATGCCGATGATGCCCAGCCGCTTGCCGGTGATGCGGTGGCCCAGCATGCCGGTGGGCGACCAGCCGGCCCATTCGCCGGCGCGCACCAGTTTTTCACCGGCGCCCAGCCGGCGCGGCACCGCCAGGATCAGCGCCATCACCATGTCGGCGGTGTCGTCGGTCAGCACGCCGGGCGTGTTGGTCACTGTCACCTTGGCGGCGTGGGCGGCATGCAGATCGATATGATCGACCCCCACACCGAAATTGGCGCACAATTTCAGCCGTCCCGCTTCGGCTGCGGCCGCAAACACCGCGGCATCGACATGATCGGTCACGGTCGGCACCAGCACGTCGCAACGGCGGGCGGCGTCGCACAGCAGGTCGTGTGTCAGCGCCGTGTCGGTCAGGTTCAGCTCGACATCAAAGAGTTCGGCCATCCGGGTTTCCACCGCCTGCGGCAGGCGGCGGGTGACGATGACCTTGGGGCGGGGCTTGTTGGGCATGGCTCGGGTCCGAAATCAGCAACGATTGAACGCGGCAAGGCTTGCGCGGCAACGGCCAAGCGGTCAAGAGGAAGGCCCATGAAGAAACTGCTGATGCGCCTGCCCCTGCTGCTGGTTGCTGCTCTGGCCGTGCCCGCCGGGGCTGCCGAATTTGCCGACGGCACCACCGATTTGCCGAAGCCGCGCTTTGTTTCGATCAAGGGCGGCAGCGCCATGATGCGCTCCGGCCCGGGCGAACGCTTCCCCATCCTGTGGGAATACAAGCGCGTTGGCCTGCCGATGGAAATCCTCAAGGAATATGAGATCTGGCGACAGGTGCGCGATCCGGATGGCACCATTGGCTGGATGAACAAGGCGCTGCTCACCGGGCGGCGCACCGGCATCGTGCGCGATCAGCAGCGCCTGCTCTATGTCGCGCCCGACATGAAGAGTCGCATCGCCTGGCGGATCGCACCGGGCGCGGTGGTGAACATCACCTTGTGTGAAGATATCTGGTGCCGGGTGAGCAAGGACGGCAAATCCGGTTACATCCTGCGCGGCCAGATGTGGGGCACCTACGCCCGCGAGAAGATCGAAGGTTAACGGCGGCCGCCGCCCTTCACCAGCAACAGCAGCAGCAGGCCCACAGCCAGCAGGCCGATCACCGGAATGAAGCCCGCCGCCTGCGTGCCACCTTCGCGCGTGGCGATTTCCACCAACATCGGCCCCAGCCACATGGTGGCAGCGCCCGACAGCGCATAAAGGCCGAAATAGGCGCCCAGCCGATCAGGCGGCACCAGCCGGGTGAGCAGGGTGCGCGACGAGGCATAGGCAGCTGTGACAGTGACGGCGAGGCCGCAGCCCAGCCCCAGGAACAGCAGTTCGGGCAGGGTGGTGAACATCGGCCCATCCCACAGCGGCACGGGGGATGCGGGCTGGAACAGGATACGGTCTGGCGCCATGCCGAGCACCAGTGTCTGCACCAGGATGAGCAGCAACAGTTCCAGCATCAGGGCATGGCGCGGCCCCAGCCAGCCATCCAGGCGCGGCGCCAGCAGCCCGCCCATCACCGCGGCACAGCTGAGCACGATGCCATAGCCCAGCATCGGCAAGGTGCCCCAGTTCATGGTGCCGGCGGCATAGACACCGCCAAACAGCAGGATCGCCGTCAGCCCATCGGTGAAGAGCATCCGCGCCAGCAGGAAGAGCAGGGGATTGGCACTGCCGCGCACATCGCGGAAGAGCCGGCCCAGATCCCTGGCACCGCCCACGAAGGCTGCGGCCAGCGAGGCAGAGGTGCGCGGCGCATCGGGCACGGCGCGAAACAGCGGGATACTGCCCACCAGCATCAGCGCGCCCACGATCGGCCCGGTGATGCGCGCCGGTTCGCCCAGGGCCTGATCAAGCCCCAGCAGCGGCGCTGTCGGCAACCACGGCCAATCCACCGTGCCCGGCAAGGCAAAGGCCAGCAGCACCAGCAGCAGCAAGCCCACGCTCATCGCATTGCCGCCGGCCAGCCCCAGCCCGCTGGCCCGCGCCACACCGCCATGGCCAGCCGCCGGCACCAGCAGCGCATTGTGCAGCGTTTCATGCGCGGCAAACAGCCACGACATGGCTGCGCCGGCAAACACCACCCACGCGATGCCCAGCCCGTCACCTGCCCCCGCCGGCATCACCCACCACAGGCTGGTGGTGATGGCCACCATGGTCAGCATCACCAGCGCCAGCAACGGCTTGCGCGGCCCCAGCCGATCGACCATCGCGCCGAGCAGCGGCATGGTCACCATTACCGCCCAGCCGCCCCATTTGCCGCTTTGCGCCACCAGCGCCTGGCCCTGCACCGGATCGCCGACCACGGCGCGCACGAACCACGGCATGAAGATATAGATGGTGATGAGGATGACGTAAGGGTCGCGGACTGCCTGCGCCAGCGCCCAGGCTCTGGTAGCGCGCAGGGAGGCGGTAACGGGAGTGGCGGTGTCGGTGATGGCCGCGCTCCCCGAGGCTGTCAGCGAGCAGGTGCTGGGGTGACGGCAGGTGCAGGCAGCGGTGTCGCGGCCGAAGCTTCCAGTGCCACCAGCGCGGCCTCGCCGGCAGCCAGCCGATCGGCTGCCGCCAGCCAGCCGCGCACCGTGCCGTTGCCGCGCAGCGCCCTTGAACGGCGCAAGGCAGCGGCCGCCGCCGTGACATCGCCGCGCGCCATGGCGGCCTGGGCCTGCGCCACCGGCCCAGCGCCCTCGCGTGCGGCAAAGGCGGTTTCCACGCGGCGGGTCAGCGCCTCCCACCAATTGGGGCGCGCCGCGCCGGGCCCGGCGTCGGACAGGCCAGCCAGATCGCGCGCCAGCCGCGCCCGTGTGACCGGTGCTGCCGACAGCGCCTCCAGCACCGTCACTTCATCGGCATGTTGTTCCCGAAACAGGCGACGGGTCGCCGGCAGCAGCGCATCATAGGCGCGGCCATCGGCCACGGCGCGCCGCAGCAGCAGCACGGTCAACATGGCTTCGGCACGGTCGGCCGCGCCCTGTGCGGTGGCGACTACGGCCGCATCACGGGCTTCCTCGGCCGCCACGCGCGCGCCAAGCTGGGCCAATTGGCGGTTCAGCTCGTCGATCCGCTCGGCGTCACGCTGGATCTGGTCGGTGCTGCTTTCCACGCGGGCTTCGGTGCGGGCCAGCCGTTCGGCAGCGACCGCCGGCGCGGGCAGCTTGCGCTGCTCCAGCGCGGCCAGACGCTGTTCCAATGCCGCCGTATCGGGCGTCGGTTCGGCCTGCACGAAGGGCAGGCGGCCGCGCACTTTCTGTTCGAACCAGGGGTTGGCAATCAGGCCACCGGCAAAGGCCAGCGTCGCCAGCACCAGCGCCCAGGCCAGGCCGTTGCTGCGCCGCGGCGGCTGCGGGCGGGCAGGTGTCATAAGCCGGGCGCGCAGCCGCTCGGTGGCGGCCAGGCTCGATTCGCCGATGTCGTTGCGGTCGAAAGGCTCATTCATGGGCCCTTCCTACAAGGCTTTGGGCAGCATCGCCAGCAGGGCTGCTTCGGTCGGTTCCGGCGCGGCCCGGGCGCTTTGCCAGCCGCGGCCCGCCGCTTCCAGCGTGGCCGGGCTGATGGCCAGCAGGGTCAGCGCCGCGCGCTGCCCGCCCAGCCGATCCCATTCGGCCGCAAACTGCGCGGCCGTGCGCGGCGAATGCAGCAGCACGGCGGCCACATCGGGCAGGGTCGGTAACGGCTGCAGCGGCGTTTCGTATACGACGACACGGGTAAGATCGACGCCGCTCGGTACGGTCGCCGCCGTCACATCGGCCCCGGCCAGATGCAGATAATGGCCTGCGGCAAGGCGATCCAGCAGTGCCTGCATGGTGCCCGGCCCGGCTGTCACGTCCTGCCAGCCAGCCGCCCGCGCGGCCGTGGCGGTCGCTGCCCCCACCGCGTGGGCCGGCAGCGCTTGCAACGGAACGGCCTCGCGGCCGGCATGGCGCACGGCGGCGGCGCTCGAAAGGATGATGGCATCGGGCCGCGCGATCGGTCGTTCCCATGCGACGGCTTGCGTGGCGAGCAGGGGATGGACAACCGGTTCATGGCCCAGCGCCGCCAGCCGCACGGCGGTCGCGTCCGCACCCGGCTGCGGGCGGACGACCAGGATGCGCATCAGGGTCCAAACTCAATCAGGAGAGGGGTCGTCACGATGTCAGGAACGCCGATGGGAGTGAGCGAGTGCAGCCAGATAGCGGCGCTATCTGGCAATCGAGCGAGCGCGCCATCGGCCTTCCTGACATCGCCCGCAGGGTGGGCTGGAGAGGCGATATGGCGTCGTTGCGGTCGCTTGCCGGGGGGCAAAGCCCCGCCACCGCTCCTGCGCCTAGCCATATCGCCTCTCCAGCCCATGCCGACCCCTCTCCTGATTGAGTTTGGACCCTAAGCGGTGAACAGTCCGCGCACGGCCGGGCTGGCGCGGCCCAGCAATTCGGCGGCCAGTTCCGCCACCCGCTCGTGCGCTTCCTGCAACGATGCGTTGAAGCCGCCTTCCTGCACTTCGCTGCCATCCTCGGCGAGGATCTGGCCGCGGAAGCTGACGCCTTCGCCTTCCAGCCGCGCCAGCGCCGCCACCGGCGAATGGCAGGTGCCGCCAAGCGCGGCGAGAAAGGCGCGCTCGAGGGTGACGCACTGGAAGGTGGGGAGGTGGTTGATCGGCTCCAGCAGCACCAGCGTTGCTTCATCGCCGTCGCGGGCGGTGATGCCCACCGCACCCTGGGCGCTGGCGGGGAGCATTTCGTCCAGTTCGATCAGGCTGCCCACCGTCTGGCCCAACCGGTCAAGACCAGCCGCCGCCAGCAGCGTGGCATCGATCACACCCGTTTCCACCCTGGAAAGCCGCGTCGCCACATTGCCGCGCAGAATTTCGGTGACGAGATCCGGCCGCTTTGCCTTCAACTGGGCCGCGCGGCGCGGAGACGAGGTGCCCACCTTCGCGCCCTGCGGCAGCGCGGCAATGCTTGTGGCGCCAATCAACCGTTCGCGCACATCGGCGCGCGGCAGCATGGCGGCGAGCGATATGCCGTCCTTCAGCAGCGTTTCAACGTCCTTCATCGAATGCACGCCGATATCGATGCGGCCATCCATCAGGGCGGCGTCCAACTCCTTGGTCCACAGCGCCTTGCCGCCGATTTCGGCGAGCGCGCGATCCTGCACCTTGTCGCCGGTGGTGTGGATGACGATGATTTCCACATCGGCGTCGCCCCAGCCATGCGCGGCTCTCAGCGCATCAGCCGTCATGTTGGCCTGCGCCAGTGCAAGCGGGGAACCGCGGGTGCCGATCTTGAAGCTCATGCGCCTGCCATGGCGCGACGGTTGCGGATTGGCAAGACTGGCCCTAGGTCAACCGCGTGAACAATCCGATCGTTCTTGGCATCGAATCCAGCTGCGATGAAACCGCGGTGGCGCTGGTGCGCGGCGATCGCACGATCCTGGCCCAACGCATCGCCAGCCAGAACGAAGCGCACGAACGCTTCGGCGGGGTGGTGCCGGAACTCGCCGCCCGCGCCCATGCCGATCGGCTGGCGCCGATGGTGGAAACCGTGTTGGCCGAAGCTGGCGTTTCGTTGGCAGACGTCGACGCCATCGCCGGCACCGCCGGGCCGGGCCTGATCGGCGGCGTGATGATCGGCCTGGTCACGGCGAAAGCGCTGGCCTTTGCCGCGGGCAAGCCGCTGATCGCGGTCAACCATCTCGAAGGCCATGCGCTCAGCCCGCGCCTTGCTGATGCCTCGTTGCAGTTCCCCTATCTGCTGCTGCTGGTGTCCGGCGGCCATTGCCAGCTGCTCGGCGTCGAAGGCGTTGGGCGCTATCGCCGGCTGGCCACCACCATCGACGATGCGGTGGGCGAAGCCTTCGACAAGTCGGCCAAGGTGCTGGGCCTGGGCTTTCCGGGCGGCCCGGCGCTGGAACGGGCGGCCAGGAGTGGCACGCCGCGTTTCCCGCTGCCACGCCCCCTGGTGGGCAGCGACGAGCCGCATTTCTCCTTCGCCGGCCTCAAATCCGCCGTGCTGCGCGCCCGCGCCGCCCTTGCGGAGCCGACCGCTCAGGACATCGCCGATCTCGCCGCCAGCTTCCAGCAGGCCGCCTGCGATTGCCTTACCGACCGCACTGGGCGGGCCATCGCGGCGTTCCCTGAAGCCACCGCGCTGGTGGTGGCGGGGGGCGTCGCCGCCAATCAGGCCATTCGCAGCGCATTGGCCGATCTGGCCGCGGCACAGGGCCTGCCCTTTGTCGCACCGCCGATGTGGCTGTGCACCGACAATGGCGCCATGATCGCCTGGGCCGGGCTGGAACGGTTTCAGGCCGGCGACATCGACGATCTCCACGCCCCCGCCCGCCCACGCTGGCCACTCGATCCCGCCGCCGAGGCCGTGCGCGGCGCCGGGGTGAAGGCGTGATGCACTCCCGCCCCAATACCCAAACCCGCTCATGCCGAGCTTGTCGAGGCACGCACCGCGCGTGGAGCAAGGCATGACGACCTTCGGCGTCATCGGTGCCGGTGCCTGGGGCACGGCATTGGCCAGCACGCTTGCCGGCAATGGCCCGGTTACGCTGTGGGCGCGCGAAGCCGATGTCGTCTCCGCGATCAACATGTCCCGCGAGAATCCAGTCTTCCTGCCCGGCATCATGCTGCCGGCAGGCATCACCGCGACGACCAACCTGGCAGACATGGCCGGCTGCGACATCATCCTTCTCGTCGTCCCCGCCCAGCATCTGCGTGCGGTGCTGGCCAGCGCCGCCATTCCCTCCACCACGCCGCTGGTGTTGTGCGCCAAAGGCATTGAAGCCGGCAGCCATGAACTCATGGTGGAGGTGGCACGCAGCCTCGTGCCCAACCCGATCGCCATCCTCTCCGGCCCCAGTTTTGCCGCCGAAGTCGCGCGCGGTCTGCCCTGCGCCATCACGCTCGCCTGTTTCGACACGGCGCTCGGCGAACGGCTGGTCGCCGCCATGGCCCGGCCAACATTCCGGCTCTACCAGTCCGACGATGTGGTGGGGGCCGAGATTGGCGGCGCGGTGAAGAACGTGCTGGCCATCGCCTGCGGCGTGGTCGAAGGGGCCGGGCTTGGCCTCAACGCCCGCGCGGCGCTGATTGCGCGCGGCTTTGCGGAAATGACCCGCTTTGGCATCGCCCGCGGCGCCCGCGCCGAAACATTGGCCGGCCTCAGTGGCCTGGGCGATCTCGTGCTCACCTGCTCATCGGAAAACAGCCGCAATTTCCGGCTTGGCGTCGGCCTTGGCCGAGGCCGCGCCATCGCCGAACTGCTTGCCGGCCCGGCAGTGGCCGAAGGGGCCGCCACCGCGCCTGTGTTGGTAGAAGCTGCCCACGCCGCCAACGTCGAAATGCCGATCTGCGTTGGCGTGGCCGCCCTGCTGGCCGGTGCGCCGGTCAGGGAAACCATCGGCGCGCTGCTCGCACGGCCACTTAAGGCGGAATAGGCCTACTTACAAATTCTGCGGCAGGCCGTCGGCGATCTCGTAATAATCACCTTTGCTGCCAACGAAGATGTGTTTTCCGATGTGTGTGTCGGTCGGCGTGTCGAACGCGCCCAGCGCTATGGCAAGCTTGCTGCGGCCTGGCCCATCCCACAGCAGGAAGCTGCCACAGCTGTGGCAGAAGCCGCGCCGGACCTTCTCCGAAGATTGATACCAGGTCAGCGCTTCTTCGCCGCTGATCGTCACCGCGTCGCGCGGGACATCGGTTGAGGCCCAATAATGTCCGCTCTGACGGCGGCACTGGCTGCAGTGGCAGGCGTCGCCCGGCGGCAGCGGGCCATCGACACGGATGTGCACTGCGCCGCACAGGCAACGGGCGTGATGCACCTCTCCCATCAGAAATCGACCGCGATGCCGCCCTTTTCCCAGTCGCCATAGCGCACCGGGTCGGGGCCCTTGCGACCGCCCACTTCCTTGTCGGTGGGCGGCGGCGGCGGCGCTTCCGGGGCCTTGTCGCGCGGGTCAGGTGTCGAGGGCTTGTCCTTGTCCATAAACCAGTGTTGCCACTGCCGCCCGCCTGTTAGCAATGGGGCGAAGTGAAGCCGGGGGAGCCGTATGTTCGACAACAAGGTAATCGCCATCACGGGCGCCGGCAGCGGCATTGGGCGGGCACTGGCGCTGAACCTGGCGGGGCGCGGCGCTATGCTGGCGCTGGCCGACAAGGATGCAGATGGGCTGGCGGAAACCAAACGCCTGCTCGGCAACCGGCCGGCAAGCATCACCACGCTGGATGTGACCGATACGGCGGCGCTCAACGCTTGGGTAAACGGTGCAGCAACAGAGTTCGGCCGGCTCGACGGCATCGTCAACAACGCCGGCCTGACGGTGGTGGCGCCCTTTGCCGATTGCCCGCGCGAGGATTTCGACCGGGTGATGGCCGTGAATTTCACCGGCGTGGTGGAGGGCTGCCGCGCCGCGCTGCCGCATGTCCGCGCGGCCGCAGCCAGGGATGGCGTGGGCTGGATCGTCAATATTTCCAGCGTGTTCGGCATGATGGGTTACCCCACCCAAAGCGCCTACAACGCCAGCAAATATGCCGTGCGCGGACTGACCGAAGCGATGGCGATGGAGATGGCGCTGACCGATCCCAATGTCTGCGTGATCCGTGTCCACCCCGGCGGCATCAAGACCAACGTGGCCAGGAATTCAAAGCGCATCGCGCTGCTGCCCGGCCAAGACCCCAACACCGATTTCGCTGCCGAGTTCGAGAAGAATGCGCCGACCACACCCGAACAGGCCGCCGAAACCATCATCACCGGCATGGCCCGCCGGCAGCATCGCGTGCTGATCGGATCGGATGCAAGGTTCATCGACTGGATGGTGCGGCTGTTCCCGGTGTCGTACTTCAAGGTGATCGGCAATTTCCTCGGAAGACGGAAATAGGTGGGAAAGCGCCCGCGTTTGCGGCAAGGGGCGGGCGATGAACAATCCCCGAAAGCCGGAGCGCTCTGGCCGCCCCACCACCAACCGCGATGATACCGGCGTCGCCGCCCGCCGCGCCGCGCTGAAGATCGTGCAGGCCGTGCTCGATCGCGGCGCGCCGTTCGATGCCGCGACCAGCCATGCCGACGAACTGCCGCTGCCACAGGATCGCGGGCTGGCACGGCTGCTGGCACTGACCGTGCTGCGCTGGTTGCCGGAACTGGACGCCCTGATCGACAGCGCCACGCCGCGCCCGCTGCCCGGTGATGCCCGCGCCCGCCACGCCCTGCGGGTCGCGCTGGCAGGCTGGCTGAAGCTGGACACGCCGCCGCACGCCGTGGTGGCGACCGCACTGCCGCTGGTGGAAGGCGGGCCGCGCCGGCTGGTGCATGGCGTCTTGGGCAGTCTCATCCGCCGCCCGGCGACGCTGCCGGCAAGTCCGCGTCTGCCCGCCCCGTTCGATGTTTTCTGGGCGCGCGATTGGGGCGTGGCCGTGGCCGAAGCCGCCAGCGCCGCCCTGGCCGAAGAGCCGGCGACCGATCTGACACTGAAAGACCCGTCGCAAACCGATCATTGGGCGCAGGCGCTGGACGGGATCAGCCTCGCCCCCGGCCATGTCCGCACCGCGCGCAAAGGCAGCATCACCGAATGGCCCGGTTTTGCCGAAGGCGCCTGGTGGGTGCAGGATCTCGCCGCCAGCCTGCCGGCGCGGCTGCTGCCGGCCAAGGCGGGTGACCATGTGCTCGATCTGTGCGCCGCACCGGGCGGCAAGACGCTGCAACTGGCAGCGCGCGGCTGCAAGGTGACGGCCCTCGATGTGTCGGATCACCGGTTGGAGCGCGTGCGTGAGAATCTGGCCCGCACCGGGCTCACCGCCGATCTGGTCGCCGCCGATGCCCTGCGCTGGCAGCCCGAGGCGCTGTTCGATCATATCCTGATCGATGCGCCCTGTTCGGCCACCGGCATCTTCCGCCGCCATCCCGATGTGCTGCATCTGAAGGGCACCACCGATCTGGCGCCGGTCACGCTGCTGCAGGCGGCCTTGTTGCGGCGGGCCGCCGGATGGTTGAAGCCGGGCGGGCGGCTGGTCTACGCCACTTGCAGCCTGTTCCCGCAGGAGGGCGAGCGCATCGCCGAACGCGTGATCGCCGGCCTGCCGCGTGAGGCGATCGCCGCCGATGAACTGCCGGCCGGGCTCAAGCCCGCTGCCGATGGCTGGGTACGCACCCTGCCCGGCCAGGTGGAAGGCGGCATTGATGGCTTCTTCGTCGCTCGCTTTCGGAAACTTGCGGACTGAACGCGAAAGGGGCGCTGCCGGGCATCCCCGGCAGCGCCCCCTTCAATACGGTCCGAAGTGCTTACTTCAGATATTGGGCGATGAACTTGTTCATTTCGAACATGGTGCATTCGTCCTTGCCGAAGACAGCCTTCAGCTTGGCATCGGCCAGGATCACGCGCTTGTCGGTCGGCTTCTGCAGATTGTTGGCACGGATATAATCCCACACCTTGGCAACGACCTGACCGCGCGGCAGCGGGCTGGCGCCCACGATGGCGGCGAGCGGGCCTTGCGGCGTCAGCGGCTTCATCAGCGCCGAGGTATTGCGTCCGCTCTTGGCTTCAGTGGCCATAAATTCCCCTTCTCGTGAAACACGCCCCTCGGGGGGCACCTTGCATCAGTTTTCCCCTGATGAATGGCTTAAAGCGGGGATGCCCCCCACGGTGCAAGCGGAATTTTGTCATGGCACGGCAATATAACCGCAAAAGACGGCAATTCGTGGCAATCGTGCCACTTTGGGCCTTCTAGAACCGGCGCCGGAACCGGATTTGCCACCAGCGTGGCGGGTTCAGCGTGGGCAGCCCGGCCACCGCACCATCGGTAAGGGTCTGATCGAGGCAATTCTCGCACTCCAGACTCATCAACCAGCCGCCATCGGGAATTTCCATCTGCAGCGCCGCAGCCACCTGCCAGCCGCCGGGCGAAACCCCGTCAGCCAGGCCCAGCACCGGGCCGCCGGCCACCGCCATGGCGCTGCGCCAGCGCGCTGCGACGCGCGGGATCAGCACCGATCCGGTACCCACCAGCGGCTGCCGCCACGCCGCCGACAGGCTGGCCGTGGTGTCGGGCGCGTAGAGTGGCCGGCCGGGCGCACCGGCCGGCACCGCGCCAGTCCAGCGCGCCTGCTGCCAGCCCAGGGTCGCGGCCAGGTCAAGCTGGTCCACCGGCCGCGCGTGCGCCACCACATCAAGGCCGTGATTGGTCATGTCCTGGCGCTGGGACGCCGCCCCCACCCCTGCCAGCGCCAGCGGATCAATGCCGAGCAGCGGCGAGACCAGCCCGCGCGTGCGCGCGACAAAGCCGCTGGCATCCAGCCGCAGCCGCCCTTGCCACAGATCAGCCTTCACGCCGGCCTGGTGGTGCCAGCCGGTTTCGGCCGGCAGCAGCTGCAATTCGGGCGTGGAACGGGCCAGCAGGTTCCAGCCCGGCAGCCGGGCACTGCGCGCGCTGCGGGCAAAGATCAGCCATTGTGGGGACGCCCGCCACGAAGCAGCAAATTCGGGCGTGACCAGTGTTTCGACCTGCCGGGCCGGGCCGGCCAGTGCCAGGCACGGCGCACAGCCGGCGCGGCGGTCGCTTGCAGCGAGGTTCAGCGTCTGCCGGTCGACGCGCAGGCCGGCTTCCAGCGCGAGGCCATGGCCCGGTTCCAGCCGCGCTTGCGCAAAGCCATGGTTGCTGTCGCGATCCTGCACGATACGGCGATCGGCGAGCACACTGCCGGCCAGCGTATCAGCCTGATTGCGGTGGTTGCTGCCCGAGCTGATGCCGACACCGCCGCGCAGGGTGAGCATGCCCAGATCGGCTTCGCCGGTCAGTTCGATTGCGCGCGTTTCGTCCACCGTGCGGGCGATCAGGCCATAGCCGCCGCTGGCCAGACCGGCGGGAACCGCCAGTGCCGCCAGGTGCCGGCCATCGGCCAGATCAAGGCCCAGATCGCCGGTCTGCCGTACCCAGCTGCCGGACAGTTCCACCCGCAACCGCTCCCCTTGCTGCACGATGCGCAGCGCGTTCTGGACCAGTGCCGTGCGCTGGCCCAGCGGCTGCGCAGCAAGGTCCACCGAAATCGGGCCCCAGCTGGCACGCGGGGCCTGGCCGCGCTGGCCGGTGCTGGCAAAGCGGCCATCGCAATTGGCCGGCGCATTCGGATCACAGGCAAAGCCGGGCAGATTGCCGGCCTTGCTGCGCGCATAGAGGCTGGTCAGCGCCACCGAAAGCGTCGGCCCGAGATCGATATCGAGCGTGCCGGCCACGCCGGAGCGCAAGCCGCGATTGAGCTGTTCACCGGTGGTCGTATTGCGCAGCCAGCCAAGATCATGCTGGATATGGCCGGCAAGGCCGAGCCGGACACCCTTGCTGACCGGTACATCCAGGCGAGCAAGGCCGCGCCGGCTGCCGAACGCACCGGCGGCAAATTCGCCCAGCCCGGCGAGTTTCTCAGCCGGCCGGCGCAGGGAAAGGCTGATATCCCCGGCCGCACTGCCCAGCCCGCCGGGCGGCCCCACCAGCAGCAGATCGGCATCGAACAGGCCAGCCAGCAGCGGCGAGACCCCGGGCAGCAGGCCGCCACCCACCTGAAGGCCAGGCTGGCTGCGGCCATGGCGCACGATCAGCGCGGCGCTGCCATTGCCGGGTGCGGGCGTGAAGATCAGGCCGGGTACGGCCGCCAGCGCCTCCGCCAGCGTGTCGGCGCCGCTGGTATCCCGCTCGTCAGGGCCAGCCCACCACAGTCCCGCCGGCGCATCCTGGGCGGCAAGGCTCAGCCAGCGTTCTTCAAGCCGGGGTTGAGGTGCAGGATCGGCGGCCCGCGCCGGCGCTGCAAGTAACCCGACCAAGATCGCGGCACGGCGCACGGCGTCAGCCCTGCACTCAGCGTGGGCCGTCGCGTCCTGTCGGCTGGCCGCCCAGTGGTCCGTTGCCGGCGCCGACCTGGCCCACGTTGCCAAACAATTCCTGGAAGAAGCTTTCCGACTTGCCGAGCGTGGGCGTCTTGTCGTCCACCGGATTGATGCGGGCGATCTTTTCCATGCCGCGACGTTCCACCTTCGACACGTTGCCGGTCGCATCAAAGCTGACAATCAGGATCTGCTGCTGCAGCGTCTTGGGCGCGACAAAGGCATATTGGCCGGTGAGGCGGCTGACATAATACCAGCTGCCGGTATCGAACTGGGCGGCAAAGGTCGGGCGGCCCAGCGTGCGCGACACGGATTCGCGATTGTCCACGCCGGGCAGTATCGACGTGAACAAGGTCTCGTCGATCAGATAGCCCTGCTGCGCCTTGATTCGCGAGCAGCCGCTGGTGACAAGGGCGGCGGCGATCAGGGCAATGGTGGCAAAACCGGTCTTCATCTCACACTCCAGCGTCGTGGCGCCCCCGCTGCGACATCTCTGTTCGGCAAGTTCATTATGTCAGCCGGGACGATTATGCTAGCCGCTCGTCGCATGGGATTGCTCTCCAGCCTCAGGCGCCTGCTCTGGCGCACAGCGCCGTCACCGGTCGAGCCGCTGTATGCCGCGGTGGTGAACGAGGCGCGGCAGCCGGGCTATTATGTGGAAGGCGGCGTGCCCGACACACTGGATGGCCGATTCGACATGGTGGTGCTGGTGCTGTCGCTGCTGCTGTTGCGGCTGGAGCAGTTGTCGGAGGGCAACGGCCGGCATCCGGCCGCGCAGCTGTCGGCCGATCTGGGAGATCGCTTCCTGGCCGACATGGAAGGCAATCTGCGCCAGGACGGGATCGGCGATCAGGTGATCCCGAAGCATATGGGCCGCATGATGGCGGCATTGGGCGGCCGGCTGGGGGCCTATCGCGAGGCCGGTGCCGATCGCAGCGCGCTGGCCGAAGCGTTGCGGCGCAATCTCTATCGCGGCGAAGCGGTGGCCGACCCGGCCGTCGATTTCGTCGCCACCGCCGTGCTGCGCCTGCAGCAGCAACTGGCAGCCACCAGCGCCGAAGCGTTGCTGGCCGGACAATGGGGAGCCACCGCATGAGCGCCACACCCGAATATAGCCACATCCTGCGCGCCCACGAGATTGGCGGCGTGACCAAACGCCTGATGCTGGAAGCCAATGACAGCGAGCGTGCGGCGCTGGCGGGGCGTTTCAATCTGCTCAGCCTTGACCGGCTGACGGCGGCGCTGGAAGTGAAGCGCGAGGCCGCCGGCATCCGCATCACCGGCCAGGTGCACGGCGCCGGCAGCCAGCCCTGCGTGGCCAGCGCCGATCCGGTGCCGTTTCTGGTGACGGAACCCATCGCCCTGCTGCTCACGCCGGAAACGCCGGATGGCGGCGACATTGAACTGTCGAGCGATGATCTCGAAGTCGAACCACTGGCCGGTGACATTGTCGATCTGGGCGAGATCGCCGCCCAGGCCTTTGCGCTCGGCCTCGATCCCTATCCGCGCCTGCCCGTCAGCGTGGCCGGCGTGATCAGCGAAGAGGAAGCCATTGCCCGGCGCAGCCCGTTTGCGGTGCTGAAGAAGGATTGAGCCGGGCCGGAATGGCTTGATCAGAACGGCACGTCGTCATCCAGATCATCGTCGAACGCGCCCGGACGCTTGCCGCCGCCGGCCGGCGCACCGCCAAAGCCGCCGCCACCTGCGGGTGCGCCGCCGCCATAGCCGCCACCGCCGAAATCGTCGCCCCGGCCGCTGCTGCTGCCGCCACCGCCGCCATCACGGCCACCGATCAGCGCCAGTTCGCCCTTGAACGGACCGATGACGATCTCGGTGATGTAACGTTCAGCGCCGCTCTGATCGGTATATTTGCGGGTCGCGATCGACCCTTCGATATAGACCTCGCTGCCCTTGCGCAGATATTGGGTGGCAACCCGGCCGATATTCTCGTTGCGGATCACGATGTTGTGCCACTCGGTCTTTTCCTTGCGTTCGCCGGTGGCCTTGTCGCGCCAGTTTTCCGAGGTGGCCATGGTGAACTGCACCACCGTGCCGCCGTTGGCGAAGGTCTTGGATTCCGGGTCCTTGCCCAGACGCCCGACCAAAATCACCTTGTTCACGCCCGCCATCATGCTCTCCCTGATCTGATGTTCGACCGTAGCGCCGGCCCGGCAGCGACGCAACGTGGTGGCGGCTTGCCCACTTGCCTTTGCTGTGGATTTCGGCCCAAGCAGCAAGGCAACCAACGGCAGACGGGGGCCTGATGTCTGACCAGATCGAAGCAGCCGGAGCGCTGGTGACAGCCGGTATGGCAGCACATGCGCTCGATCAGCCGGCACCAGGCCACAGCCAGGGCGGCGCCTGTGCCAACTGCGGCACGATGCTCACCGGGCCTTTCTGCGGCCAGTGCGGCCAGCGTGCCCATCTGCACCGCAGCGTGGGCGCGGTGTTCCACGAATTCCTGCACGGCATCACCCATTTCGATGGCAAGGCCTGGACCACGCTGCCCATGCTGGTCTTCCGTCCCGGCCGGCTTACCCGCAGTTACATCGAAGGCCAGCGCGCCCGTTACATCGCGCCGGTGCCGTTGTTCCTGCTGGTGGTGTTCCTGATGTTCTTCGTGCTGTCTTTCGCCAGCTTGCCGGATGATGCCGTGAAGGTGGGCGGCGATGCCGCGCCGGCCGAGCGGGCCGCAGAAGCCCGGAAGGCCTTGGCCGACATCGATGCCGAACTGGCGGCCGCTCGAGCCGCCGGCAACAAGCCCCGGATTGTCGAGTTGCAAGCGGCCCGCACTGGCATGGCGGCGCTGGCGAAGCGCGCTGGCGACCCTGACGCCAGCGCCTCTGATGTCGTGTCCGACATCGGCCGCGGCATCGTTCAGGCCAGCCAGAACGGCGAACTGACGATCATCGGCGGGTTCCCTGAACTGAACGCCAAGGCCAAGGAAGCCCTGAAGAATCCGAGCCTGGTGCTCTACAAGCTGCAGACCAAGGCCTACAAGCTGAGCTTCCTGCTGGTCCCATTGTCACTGCCGTGGCTGTGGCTGGCGTTTTTCTGGCGTCGCGGAATCGGCCTTTATGATCACGCCATCTTCGCGCTCTATTCGATCAGCTTCATGAGCCTGTTGTTCATCACCGCCAGCCTGGGGCTGACCGCTGGCATCAGCAACAGCCTGTTCTGGCTGCCGGTGGTGCTGGCACCGGCAGTGCACATGTTCGTGCAATTGCGCGGCGCCTATGCCCTTGGCTGGTTCGGCGCGACCTGGCGCACGCTGTACCTCAGCATTGCCGCCGTCATCACGCTCGGTCTCTATCTGCTGATCCTGGTCGTGCTCGGCGTGCTGGACTGATCATTCGGCCGCCGGCGGCAACAGGAGCTCGCTGGCCTGTTCGCTGCGCGGCTGGGCTTCGACGGCGGCCAGCTGCGGCACCGGCTTCTTGCCGGGATCCACCCCCATATCGGCAAAGCGCCGCGCCTTGGGC
Source organism: Sandarakinorhabdus sp. AAP62 (assembly GCF_000331225.1). Lineage (GTDB taxonomy): Bacteria > Pseudomonadota > Alphaproteobacteria > Sphingomonadales > Sphingomonadaceae > Sandarakinorhabdus. The sequence continues at coordinate 135,641 of NZ_ANFY01000003.1, forward strand.
AGCACGTTGCGTTCCAGCGAGCCAACGAAATCATTGTAATTGCTGACCGTTTCACCCAGGTTGCGGCGCATTTTCACCAGATGCTCGGCCATCACCGCAATCGCGCTGTAGATGTCGGCGCCCAGCTTGCCGATCTCGCGGGCTTCATCGGCCAACTTGTCCTGTCGCCAGTTCAAGGCCACCGTCTTGGCGATGGCGAGCAGGTTGATCGGCCCGGCCAGCAGGATGCGCTGTTCGAATGCCCAGCTCAGCAGCGCCAGATCATGCTCCATCGCGGCGGACAGGAAATTCTCGCCGGGGATGAACATGATGACGAAATCGGCGGCAGCGCCAAACTCCGTCCAATAGGCTTTTTCCGAAAGGCCGCGGGCATGGGTGCGCACGGCCGCGGCGTGGCGCTTCATGGCCAGCAGCCGATCGGCGTCGCTGCCCGCCTCCAGCGCGGCCAGATAATCGTTCAGGCTGCACTTGGAATCGACGATCAACTGGCGGCCGCCGGGAAGGTTGATGATGGCATCGGGCCGCCGGCCGCCACTGTCGGTCGCCGTGTGGGTTTGCAGGGTGAAATCCACGCCGGCGCGCAGGCCCGCCATTTCCAGCGTGTTGGCCAGTTGCTGTTCGCCCCAGCTGCCGCTGGTCTTGCCGCTGCTGCGCAGGGCCGTCACCAGCCGCGCCGCTTCGTCCGACACGCGCAGCTGGCCCTGCGTCACCTGCTCCAGCGCCTGGCTGAGCGCGCCATAGCTTTCGGCGCGAGCCTTCTCCACCTCGCCCAGCCGGTTCTCATATTTGGCCAGCGTTTCGGCAACCGGCGCCAGCACCGCCTTCAAACTGGCCTGGTTCTTGGTCTCTGCTTCGGCAAAGCGCTGTTCGGCGCGGGTGATCAGCTGGCCCTGTGCCTGCTCCAGCACGCGCCCGGCCACCGCCTCGAACCTTGTGCCCAGCTCCTCCAGCTGGCGGGCATGGGCGGCATCGCGCTCGGTCCGCTCGGTCTGCAGCGCCCTGATCTCCACGGCCGTCTCCGCCAGCTTCGTCCGCCGCTCGTCGGCCTCGCGCCTGGCCGCATCGCGTTCGGCTTTCAGGGTCGCCACCGGGCGGCTCGCCAGCCACCAGCCGGCAACCAGGCCAAGCAGCAGGGCAATGATGGCAATCGCAGCTTCGGTCACGGGCATATCCGGTAGAAATGGGAACGAGCCATGAACATAGCCGCAGCTGCGCCATCCCGCCAGCGCTTGCGACACTGGCCCGTTGCGCCCATGGTGCCAGCCATGCGCACCCTCTTCCTGTCCGCCCTGCTGATCGCCACGCCGGTTGCAGCCGAACCCTTCCGTTTCTCTGCCGTCCGCATCGGCGACGACGTGAAGGCGCTGGCATCAGACGCCTTTGCCGGGCGCGGACCGGGCGAAGTGGGCGAGGCGCAGACCCTGGCGTTTCTGGCGGCGCGCTTTCAGGCCGCCGGGCTGGAGCCGGCCGGGCCAAACGGCAGCTGGCTGCAGCCGGTGCCGTTGATCCGTCTGGACCGTGGGCCCGGCGCGACGCTTGTCGTGCAGGTGAACGGCGCGGCGCTGCCGGTGACGCTGGGCCAGAATGCGACACTGGCGCTGCGCTTGCCGGGTGACACGAATATCGCCAGCGCGCCGATGGTCTTTGCCGGGTTCGGTGTGGTGGCGGGCGGCCATGATCCCTATGCCGGCGTTGATGTGGCGGGAAAAGTGGTGCTGCTGCTGGCCGGTGATCCCGATGGCGAAGCCGGGGCCGATCTGGGCTTCGAGGGCCGACGGCTGACCTATGGCGGCCGCGTTGGCGTGAAGATGGCGGCGGCCGCCAAGGCCGGCGCGGTGGGGGCCATCGTGCTGCACGAGGATTTCGCCGCCTCCTACCCGCTGGCGCAGTTGGTTGGCACCGAACTTGTGCCGCAGATGGTGCCGGGCACGACCCAGTTTGGCGGCGGGTTCCGCTTTGCCAGCTGGATCGAGGGTGGGCTGGGCCAGCGGTTGCTGGCGGCGGCGGGGCTGGATCTGGCCAAGGCCAAGGCTGCCGCCCGCCGCACCGATTTCCGCGCCTTGCCCTTGCCGGCCCGCGCCAGCGCATCGGGCCAGCTGATCGCCACGCCGTTCACCAGTTACAATGTCGTTGGCAGGCTGCCCGGCACGACGCAGGCCGGCGAGACCGTGCTGTTCGGCGCGCACTGGGATGCCAATGGCGCGGGCGTGGCTGACGCAAGGGGCGACGCCATCCGCAATGGCGCCATCGACAATGCCACCGGCACCGCCGAACTGATCGAGGTCGCCCGCGCCTTTGTCGCCGGCCCGCGCCCGGCCCGCACCCTGGTATTTGCGGCGTGGACAGCGGAGGAGAAGGGCCTGCTCGGCGCCGAACATTATGCGGCCAATCCGCTGTTTCCGTTGGCCACCACCGTGGCGGTGATCAACCTTGATCCGCACGTGCAACTGCCCCGCACCCGCAGTCTGGAACTGATTGGCGGCGGCCGCACCACGCTGGAAACCGATCTGGGCGATGCGGCGAACGCCATGGGGCTGGTGGTGGTGCCCGAACCCAATCCGGAGGCCGGCTGGTATTTCCGGTCCGATCATTTCCCGTTTGCGCGCAATGGCGTGCCGGCGCTGGCCTTCCGCGCCGGGCGCGACCTGGTGGCGGGTGACACCGCGGCCGGGCAGGCGATGATCGATGATTTCAATCAGCGCTGCTATCACCAGCCGTGTGACGAGGTCGCCGCCAGCTTCACCTTCGAAGCGGCTGCGCAGGAAGCCGAGGCCGCGTGGCGCGTGGGGCTGACCGTGGCCAACCGATGGCAGAAGCCGGGCTGGACCGCCGAGCCGAAATTCTAGGCCCCTGAAAAGTCAGGCTCGCGACGGCAGGCGCGCGATCAACAGGGCGGCCACTACCAGCGCTGCGCCAAGCAGCTCGAGCGGGCCGGGCACTTCGCCAAAGCGCAGGGCGCCGATGAGGGCGCTGATCGCGGGCTGCACCAGCAAGGTGAGACCAACCACCAGCGGCGACAGGTGGCGCACGGCATAGACGATCAGCCCCTGGCCCACGACCTGGCTGCCAAGGGCGAGGCCCAGCACCGGCGTCCAGTCCTGCGGCCAGAACAGGCCGGTGGCGGCCAGCGGCGCCAGCGCCAGGGCCGAAGCCAGCGTCGCCAGCGCCAGCGCCGGCATCGCGTCAAGCGTGCCGCGCACCTTTTCAATGGCAATCAGATAGATGGTATAGAATACCGCCGCCGCCAGGCACAGGAGATCGCCGGCGAAGTGCCGCGCCGAGACCTCTGCACTGCGGCCGAGCAGCAGCCCCACACCCACGGCAGCGACCGCCAGCGCCCACCATTGCGGGCGCGTCAGGCGCTGACCCAGCACGACGAGGCCATAGAGCGGCAGCAGGAACGTGGCGGCATTGGCCAGGAGCGTCGCATTGGCCAGCGTGGTGCGCATGATGCCCAGGTGCCAGACCGCCAGATCGCCGGCAAAGGCCAATCCGGCCAGCGCCGCCAAGGCGATCAATCCCGGCGTGCTGCCGGCAAAGCCGGATTTCGGCTGCCGCCGGCCCAGCACCATCGCCAGTGCAAACAGGAACGGCACGGCCAGTGCCTGCCGCCAGAAGGCCGAAGCCAGTGGGCCGACATCGGCCAGCCGCACCAGCCATGGCCCAAAGGCCAGGCAGGCCGAACCGGTGACCATCGCCGGAAAGGCGAAGCGGCCTGAAGTTGGCGCCGTGCTCATGTTGATGCCCATCGCCTGCGCTTAGGGGCTTTGCGCGCCAGCGCAAGCCTCCACGCGCCCGCGATTTGTCGGAATTCTACAATCGTGCGCGGCCTGAATGGCCTATGCAGAAACTGCGACCCGTGGAGTTTCGGCCTTGCCGGAGCTCCCGAACTTGACCGGCCCGGATGGCATCCCCATCCGGGCCGTTTTTTTTGGAGTTTTGCCAAAATGGTGGAAATCTGCCATGTTCAGCATTCAGGGCAATCGGGGTTGGCAGGTGCAGCTGCCGACATGGCATGACCAGCCGGGGAGGGCAGGCCATGATTTCGATACGGTATTTCGAGCCGCCAGCGGCGTTGCGGCAGCACGTCTCGTCGCTCTATTGGTTCGAAACGGCGGCACCGGGCTTTGCCGATCTGATGCGAGCCGAACTGGGTCAGATCCGCCTGTTGATCGATGGTGTCGGTCGCACGCAGTACAAGTCGGGCCGGCAATGGGCCAGCGGCGGCGCCATCCTGCAGGGACCGACCACAGCCCCCACCCACTATACCGCCGATACGCGGCTGCGCCTGTTCGGCATCGGGCTGTTGCCGTTGGGCTGGGCCGAATTGATCGGCCTGTCGGCTGACGAGCTGGCCGACAATGCGGTGGGGCTGGACAGTGTGCTGCCGCCCGCCATCGTCGCTTCGCTGATGGATGCGCTGGCCAGTGCGGTCGATGATCAGAGCCGCTTCGACGTGATCATCAACTTCCTGACCACCCAGCTGGCGGCCAACCGCCACCCGGCCTGCTGGTTCACGCGGCTGGCTGATGAATGGCTTACGGCCAGCCCCAATCCGCAGGTGGATGCACTGGTGGCCGCGGCCGGCATGTCGTCGCGCTCGGTCGAACGGCTCACCCACCGCCTTTATGGCGCATCGCCCAAGCTGCTGGCCCGCAAATATCGGGCGCTGGGCGCCGCCGTCCGGCTGGGCCTGGGCGAGGCGACCACCTGGTCGGAAGCGGCTGGTGATGCCTTTTACGATCAGGCGCATTTCATTCGGGAATTCCGGGCCTTTACCGGCCTCACGCCGGCAAAGTTCCAGGCCCAGGCGGCGCCGCTGACCAGCATCACCATGACCCAGCGCCGGCAGCTGCCGGGATTACCCAATCTGGTGCGCATCGCCTGAGCCCCCCAGCCGGCGCTTGCGCCGGCGTCCACCTCTACAACGGCCGGCGCTTGCGCCGGCGTCCACCTCTACAACGGCCGGCGCTTGCGCCGGCGTCGACCTCTATAACGGTCGGCTCTGGCGCCGGCGTTCGCCTTCCCGGCACCCAGCGGAAAACTTGACAGCGACAACCCTCGACCGCATAAGACGACCAGATTTGTCCACTTTGCGGACGTCGCGGGAACCGACGCTTGATTCGTCTCACCAATCTTGCCGATTATGCCGTCGTCGTGATGGCGGCGGCGGCGCGTGAGCCGGCCGCAAAGCTGTCGGCGGCGCGGGTGGCGGAATTGACGGCGATCCCGGCGCCCACGGTGGCCAAGCTGATGGGCACGCTGGCCCGCGGCGGGCTGTTGCTGGCGTCGCGCGGGGTGGCCGGCGGCTTCACCCTCTCTCGCGATCCGGCAGACATCAGCGTTGCCGAAGTGGTGGAAGCCGTGGACGGCCCGATCGCGCTGACCAGCTGTGCCGGCAATGATGTGAATGACTGTGCGATGGAAGGCCATTGCGCGATCCGGGGCCATTGGGCCCCGATCAACCAGGCCGTGCGCGGCGCGCTTGCCGCCGTGACACTGGCCGATCTGGTGCGGCCGGCGGCAGCGGCAGCTCCAATGGCAGCGCCCGCCCCGGCGCTGGCTGACTGAACGACGGAAAAGAGACGAGTGATGTCTGAAGACGTGGCTGCCACTGCCGTGGACAATGAACCTGTTCAGGAGACTCCCATCCAGGACGCGGAAGCGCGTGCAGCGGTCGCCGATCTCGCCACCTACAAATGGGGTTTTTCCACCGACGTTGAATCGGAAATGGCGCCCAAGGGGCTGACCACCGATACCGTCCGCTACATCTCTGCCAAGAAGGGTGAACCGGAATGGCTGCTCGATTGGCGGCTGAAGGCCTTTGCCAAGTGGGAAAAGATGGAAAGCCCGAATTGGGCGAAGCTTGATGTGGTGCCGATCGATTACCAGGACGCCTATTACTACGCCGCGCCCAAGGCCAAGCCGACTCTGGCCTCGCTGGATGAGCTCGATCCCGAAATCCGCCGCACCTATGAAAAGCTCGGCATTCCGATCGAGGAGCAGAAGATGCTCGCCGGCGTCGAGGGCTCGCGCCGGATTGCCGTTGATGCCGTGTTCGACAGCGTCTCCGTCGCCACCACCTTCCGTGCCGAACTGGAAAAGGCCGGCGTCATTTTCCGCTCGATCAGCGAGGCGGTGAAGGAATATCCCGATCTGGTGAAAAAGTGGCTGGGCAGCGTCGTACCGGTCACCGACAATTATTTTGCCTGCCTGAACTGCGCCGTCTTTTCCGATGGCACCTTCGTCTACATCCCGCCGGGCGTGCGCTGCCCGATGGAGCTGAGTACCTATTTCCGCATCAACGCCGCCAACACCGGGCAGTTCGAGCGCACGCTGATCATCGCCGACAAGGGCTCTTACGTCTCCTATCTGGAAGGCTGCACCGCCCCGATGCGCGATGAAAACCAGCTGCATGCGGCCGTGGTCGAGCTGGTCGCGCTCGATGATGCCGAGATCAAATATTCGACCGTGCAGAACTGGTATCCCGGCGATGCCGAGGGCAAGGGCGGCATCTACAATTTCGTGACGAAGCGCGCCAACTGCCTTGGCAAGAACAGCAAGGTGAGCTGGACGCAGGTTGAAACCGGCAGCGCCATCACCTGGAAATACCCCAGCTGCGTGCTGTCCGGCGACGGCAGCGTCGGCGAATTCTATTCGGTCGCCGTCACCAACAATCGCCAGCAGGCCGATACCGGTACCAAGATGATCCATCTCGGCAAGAACACGACCTCCACCATCGTGTCGAAGGGCATCAGCGCCGGCCGGTCGAGCGGCACCTATCGGGGCCTGGTGCGCGTGGCCGCAACGGCCGAAGGCGCGCGCAACCACACCCAGTGCGACAGCCTGTTGCTCGGCAGCCAGTGCGGCGCCCACACAGTGCCCTATATCGAGGTGCGCAACCCCAGCGCCACCATCGAACATGAGGCCACCACCTCGAAGATCAGCGACGATCAGCTGTTCTATGCCCAGTCGCGCGGGCTGGATGCGGAAGCCGCCGTCAGCCTGATCGTCAACGGCTTCTGCCGCGAGGTATTGCAACAACTCCCTATGGAATTCGCCGTCGAAGCGCAGAAACTTCTGGGCATCAGCCTGGAAGGGAGTGTGGGATGATGACTTCGATTCGATTCATGGTTCCGGCCACTGCGATGCTGCTGCTGGCCGCCTGCAATGCGCCGGCGCCGCGGCAGGACCCGAAGGGCCAGCAACTGCGCGCCGAACTGGACAAGATGACCGCCGATTACGGCACCTGTGTCGACAAGGCCGTGGCCGCCGCAGACGTGTCCAAGGATCCGGCCGGCAGCATCGCGGTTGAAGCGGTGAAAAGCTGCCGCCCGATCCGCAACGCGCTGCGCCTGAAGGTCGCCTCCTTCGATCGCTTCGGCCACCCGAACCGCACACCCCAGCAGGCCGAGGCCGTCGCCGAAGCCAGCGTGGGCGTCATTGAAAAAGAACTGCGCGAAAAGGCGGTGGTCGACATCGTCAAGCGCCAGAACCAGACCCGTTAAGGACTGCCCCCCATTATGCTCGTTATCGACAATCTGACCGCCGAAATTGATGGCAAGACCATCCTGAAGGGCCTGACGCTGACCGTGAATGCCGGCGAGGTGCACGCCATCATGGGGCCGAACGGCGCCGGCAAATCCACCCTGTCCTATGTGCTGGCCGGGCGTGACGGTTATGAAGTGACGGGCGGTTCGGTGACCTTCCGCGGTGAGGATCTGCTGGCCAAGGCGCCGCACGAACGCGCTGCTGCTGGCCTGTTCCTGGGCCTGCAATATCCGGTCGAAATCCCCGGCGTGTCCAACCTCTTGTTCCTGCGCACGGCATTGAACGCCCAGCGCACCCTGCGCGGTGAACCCGAAGTGTCGGGCGCCGAATTCATGAAGCTGGCCAAGGCCGCCGCCGAAAAGCTCGGCCTGCCGTTCGACATGATGAAGCGCGCCGTGAACCAGGGTTTTTCGGGCGGCGAGAAGAAGCGCAACGAGATGGTGCAGATGCATGTGCTGCAGCCGTTCCTCGCCGTGCTCGATGAAACCGATTCCGGTCTCGACATCGATGCCCTGCGCGTCGTTTCCGATGGCATCAACAGCATGCGCGGCCCGGAGCGCGCCACGCTGCTGATCACCCATTATCAGCGCCTGCTCGATTACGTGGTGCCCGATCATATCCACGTGCTGATGGATGGCCGCATCGTCCATTCGGGCGGCGCCGAACTGGCGCACAAGCTGGAGGCGGAAGGCTATTCCGCGATCGCGGCGTGAGCGCGCTTCCCACCCGAAAGGACGAGGCCTGGCGCTACAGCGACCTCAAGGCCGTCGCTCGCCACTGGCCGGTCGCTGTCGAGCCCGTCGTGGTGCCGGCCGGCGATTCCCAAGCCGACATCATCCGGGCCACGGAAGAAGGCATCCGCCACCTTGCCATCAGCATCGGTGCGGGCGGGGCCTATCGGATGACCATCCTCGATGCCGGCCGCGCCTATGGCCGCATCGCGCTCGACGTGACTTGCCATGACGGCGCCGATTTCCAGCTGGGCGCGATCCTGATCGGGCGCGGTGAACAGACCATCGAGCTGGTCACCACCGTGCGCCATGTCGGCCCCAATGCCACCAGCCGCCAGATCGTGCGCGCGGTGGCCGGCGGCACGGCGACGACCAGTTACCTTGGCCAGGTCGCCGTGGCGCGCGAAGGCCAGAAGACCGACGCCAGCCAGTCGTTCAAGGCGATCCTGCTCAACCGTGGCGCCACCGCCAACGCCAAGCCGGAACTGGAAATCTTCGCCGACGATGTGAAATGCGCCCACGGCGCCGCCATCGGTGAGATTGATAAGAACGCGCTCTTCTACATGACCAGCCGCGGTGTGCCGCCGGCCCAGGCCCGCGCCCTGCTCACCCGCGCCTTCCTGTCGGATGCGCTGGAGGGCCTGGATGAAGCGACCACCGAAGCGCTCGACGCCGAGATTACTGCCCTGCTGGAGACGACGGCGTGACCGTGGCGACCGCGCCAGCCTTGCTCGATCTGAAGGGTGATTTCCCCGGGTTGGCCGGTGATTGGGCCTATCTCGACACCGCCGCCACCTCGCAGAAGCCGCAGGCGGTGATCGACGCCATCGCCCGCGTTTATGGCCCGGATTATGCCACCGTGCATCGCGGGGTGTACGAACGCTCCGCCACCATGACGCTGCGCTTCGAGGAAGCCCGCGCCACCGTTGCCCGCTTCATTGGCGCAGCCAGCCCCGATGAAGTCGTGTTCGTGCGCGGTGCCACCGAAGGCATCAACTTGGTCGCCCAAAGCTGGGGCCAACGTCTCAAGGCGGGCGACCGCATCCTGATCTCGGCGCTGGAACACCACAGCAATATCGTGCCGTGGCAGATGCTGTGCGAACGCAGCGGTGCCGTGCTCGACGTCGCGCCGCTGACCGACGATGCCCGCATCGACGAAGATGCGCTGATCGCCATGATCCGCCCGGAAACGAAGCTGGTCAGCATCGCCCATGTTTCGAACGTGCTCGGCGGCGTCGCCGATGTGCGCCGCATCGCCGATGCTGCCCATGCGGCCGGCGCGCTGCTGATGGTCGATGGCTGCCAGGCCGCGCCGCGGCTTGCGCTCGACATGGCGGCGCTGGATTGCGATTTCTATGTGCTGTCGGGCCACAAACTTTATGGCCCGACCGGCATCGGCGTGCTGTGGGCGCGCGCCGACATCCTCGCCTCCATGCCGCCGTGGCAGGGCGGCGGCGCCATGATCGAAACGGTGACGTTCGAGAAGACGACCTACGCCCCGCCGCCCGGCCGTTTCGAAGCCGGCACCCCGCATATCGAAGGCGTGATCGGCTTGGCCGCCGCCATCGATTATGTGGAAAGCATCGGCCTCGATCGCATCCACGCCCACGAGGCGGCGCTGGTGTGCCAGGCCCGCGAGGCGCTGTCTGGCCTCAACTCCATTCGCCTGTGGGGGCCGGAGGATTCGGCCGGCATCCTCAGTTTCACCATGCAGGGGGTGCATCCGCACGACATCGGCACCATATTGGATGAAGCGGGCGTGGCCATCCGCGCCGGGCATCATTGCGCCCAGCCGCTGATGAACCTGCTCGGCGTGCCGGCCACCGCCCGTGCCAGTTTCGGCCTGTACAGCAGCCCGCGCGATGTCGAGCGACTGGTGGACGGCCTTGCCCGTGTTTCCCGTATTTTTGGGGTGAAGTGATGACAGATCGCGCCTTCGAAGTGGAAGAAGTGAACGAAGCCACGCCGGTGCCGAAAGCGCCGCCGCTGCGCGCGCTCGCCGAAGCGCAGGCTGCCGCTGCATCCGGCGACCACAAGCCCGATTATCTTGACGGCTTCCTCAAGCAGAAGCCCGAACCGGTGGCCGACGCCAGCAGCGACATCGTCGATGAAGTGGTTGCCGCCCTTCGGCAGATCCACGATCCGGAAATCCCGGTGAACATCTATGATCTGGGCCTGATCTATGGCGTCGAGGTCGACAATGGCCACGCCACCATCACCATGACGCTGACCACCCCGCACTGCCCGGTGGCCGAATCCATGCCCGGCGAAGTCGAAATCCGCGTCTGTGCCGTGCCCGGCATCCAGTCTGCCGACGTCAACCTGGTGTGGGACCCGGCCTGGGACCCGGGCAAGATGAGCGACGAGGCCCGGCTGGAAATGGGGATGTTGTGATGGAACAGACGACAACGCTGCGCCGTCCGCGCCCCGCCCCGCTGATCGTGACGGAAGGTGCTTCGAACCGCATCGCCACCATCCTGGCTGCTGCGCCGGCCGACGCGGTGGGCGTGCGCCTTTCAACCCCGCGCCGCGGCTGTTCGGGCCTCGCCTATGATCTGGCCTATGTCACCGCCGCCAAGCCCGGCGACGAGCGCATCGACACGCCGGGCGGCACGCTGTTCGTCGATGGCGGCAGCCTGATGTATCTGATTGGCAGCACAATGGACTGGCGCGAGGATGATTTCTCCGCCGGCTTCGTATTCAACAACCCCAACGCCAAGGGCAGCTGCGGCTGCGGGGAAAGCTTCACGGTCTGAACCGTGCTGGCGCCGCCCAGCCATGCCGAACTGAAGGCCCGCCACCGCGCTGAGCGGGACGGCTGGGCCAGCCGCGACCTGTCGATCCGCATCCACCGCGCACTGAGCTGGCTCGGCCGCTCCGACAGCGAAACCGACGACGAGGATGTGCGCTTCCTGCTGCTGTGGGTGGCGTTCAACGCTGCCTATGCCGGGCCGATCACCAATGAAAGCGTGTCGGAACGCGAGGCCTTTCGCCGCTATTTCAGCCTGCTGCTGATCTGCGATCGCCATCGCCGGATCGCCGATGCCATCCACCAGCGTTTCAGCAACGAAATCCGCGTGCTGCTGGCCAATCCCTATGTCTATGCCCCGTTCTGGCAACACCAGGCCGGCGAGGGTGGTCACGAGGAATGGCAACTGTGGCTGGAGCGGGACAACCGCGCCGCGCAGACCGCCCTGCTGAGCGGCGAGACGGATCGGGTGCTGTCCATCATCTTTGGCCGGCTCTATGTGCTGCGCAACCAGCTGGTGCACGGCGGCGCCACCTGGAACAGCGCCATCAACCGCAACCAGGTCCGCGACGGCGTGCGCATCCTTTCATGGCTGCTGCCGATCTTCATCGACCTGATGATGGATGCGCCCGACGCTGATTGGGGCGGCCTGCATTACCCCGTGGTGGATTGACCGCGACACCAGCGCCGCTGCCCGCCGCCGGGCAAGCCGGCTATCCCGCCACCCATGCGCTTCCCCCTCACCCGCGACGATGCTCTCACGCGCCTCTACGACTTCGTCCCCTTGGCGGGCCGCGCCTATGCCGCGCGGCGCAATCATGACGGCGGACCGGAGGGCAAGGCGACCACCTCGCTGCTCTCCCCCGCCATCCGTCGCCGGCTGGTGAGCGAGGCCGAAGTCGCCGCCGCCGCGGTCGCTGCCCAAGGCTATACCGGTGCGGAAAAGTTCGTGCAGGAAGTGTGCTGGCGTACCTACTGGGTCGGCTGGCTGCAGCAGCGCCCCGAAATCTGGATGCGCTGGCAGGCCGATGTGATGCGCATGGAAGCGATGCTGGCCGAGGATGGCAAGTGGCAGCGCCGCTATGAACTGGCGCTCGCAGGCACCACCGGCATCGACTGTTTCGATGCCTGGGTGCACGAACTCATCAAAACCGGCTGGCTGCACAATCATGTGCGGATGAGCTTTGCCAGCATCTGGTGCTTCACCCTGCGCCTGCCCTGGCAGCTGGGGGCGGCGTTCTTCTACAAGCATCTGCTCGACGCCTGCCCGGCCAGCAACACGCTGGGCTGGCGCTGGGTGGTGGGACTGCAGACGGCGGGCAAGACCTATCTGGCGCGCGCCGATCTGATCCGCGACCTGTCGGGCGGGCGCTTCATGGTGGATGCGCCGCTGGCCCGCGAAGCGGCGCCGTGGCCGGCCGACATCATCCCGCCGCCGATTCCGCCCGCACCGGTGATGCGCGCTGATCCCACGGCGCGCACCGGTCTGTTCGTCACCACCGAAGACACCAGCCTTGAAACCCTGGCCCTGCCCGGCGCCATCGTGGCGCTGGCCGCCACGCCCGATATCGGCGGCACCCCGGCGCCGCTGAAGCATCAGGTCGCCATGGCCATGCTGGCCGACGGGCTGGACCGCGCCGCGACGCGGCTGGGGCTGGAGCCCGAACGCGTGGACGCCACCTTTGGCGTGGACGCCATGCGCGACTGGGCGGCCCGCCACCGCCTCACCCAGATCATCACCGCCGATGCCCCGATCGGCCCGGTGAAGGACCGGCTGGACGTGCTGGCCCCGGCGCTGGCGGCCGATGGTGTGCAACTGGTGCGCCTGCGCCGCGCGTGGGATGATCTGGCCTGGCCGCGCGCCACCAAGGGCTTCTTCCCGTTCAAGGCCGCCATCCCTCAGCTGCTGGCGCTGCCGAAAAACGCACTGGCCTGACGCGCCTTCATCCAAGAGTCAGCAAGGCGCTGCTATGGGTCGCCCATGTTGTTGCGCTCGTTGCTTCTGCTTTCCCTGCCCCTGCTGCTCGGCGGCTGCCTGGCGAGTGCGGCCAAGACCATCATCACCGCGCCGATCAAGGCGACCGGCGCGGTCATCGATGCCACCACCACCAGCCAGGACGAAGCCGACCGCAACCGCGGCCGTGCCGCACGCAAGGCCGAGGAGCAGGCCGAGAAGGACCGGCGCGAAGCTCAGGGTGAACCGAGGTAGATCGTCGCCACGTCGTCGATGAAACGCTGCGGATTGGCGGCCGCCAGATTGGGGAGCACGACAATCGACAGGCCGTGATCCGGATAGATGAAGAAGGCCGATCGCGCGCCGCCAATGCCGGCCACGATGCGACGGCCGCGGCTTTCCAGCACCGGCCAGCCCATCGCCCATTCACCGGGCTTGCCGTCGTTCAACTTGTCCCGCTGCCACATGCGGGTGCGGGTTTCGGGCTTCATCAGCCTGCCCTGTTCCAGCGCCACCAGCCAATTGGCCAAGTCTGTCGCCGTGGTGACGATGCCGGCGCCGGCACGCATGAACGGCGGGAATTCGTCGCGCCAATGGCCGAGCACGCTGCCCTTCACGTCGGCCCCCGGCTTGCCCCCGATGCCGCGAATGTGACGATAGAAACTGTAACTGGGCGCCCGGCCGGGGATGATATCGTCGCTGTCGCCGAACAGGGTGCGGCGCATGCCGGCCGGCGCAAACTGGCGCTGCTGGAAAACATCGGCAAAACCCATCCCGGCTTGCTGGCTGATGATGCGGCCAAGCAGGGCATAGTTGGTCTGGTTATAGGCAAAGCGGGCGCCATCGGCGGCTTCGACCGGCCGGGCCTTCACCGCCGCCCAAGCCTCCGCCTCGCTGCCGCCGATCACGCCATCATCGTCCACGATGTCGGGCAGGCCCGATTGGTGCGAAAGCAGATGCCGGACCGGGATTGCGGCCCATGCCGCCGGCAGATCGGTGAGATAGCGGCCGATCGGCGCGTCAAGATCCAGCGTGCCAGCCTCCACCAACTGCATCGCGGCGACTCCAGTGATGCTCTTGGTCGCCGAATTGATGGAGAAGCGGGTTTCGGGCGTGACCTTGATGCCCTGTTCCAGATTGGCCATGCCCAGCGCTTCATTCAGCAGGATTCGCCCGTCTTGCACCACGGCGATCTGCAGGCCGGGGATCTGGTCCCTGGCCATGCGCGCCTGCAGGAAGGCCAGCACCGCTGCGCGCCGCTCAGCCTCCGGCAGGGGAGCAGCGGCGGCAACAGCAGGCGCGCCGGGAGCGGCCAAAGATGCCGCGGCCATCAGCAGGGCGATCAGGGCAAGGCGCATGTCTGACTCCAATTCTGGTGCCGCAATGTGTTGACTACACCCGTAATCGTCAAGCCTGCCCTTGCACCTTGGCTGCCGGCCCGCCACGGTGCCTGCCATGGGGCAACAGCGTGAATTCGTCAAAGATTGGGCCGGGCATCCGGCTGGGCTGACCGTGGTCACCGTCGCCGAAGGACTGCAGGCCGCCGGCGTCTATGGTGTGCAGGCGCTGCTGATCCTCTACATGGCGAATTTCCTGTTCACGCCCGATCAGTTGGCCAGCGTTGGCGGCTTCGTCGCATGGCGTGGCCTGCTGGAAAACCTGTTCGGGCCGATGAGCCTGCAGGCGCTCGCCACCCAGACGATGGGGCTTTATCTTGGCCTGTTCTTCCTCACCCCGCTGCTCGGCGGCTGGCTGGGAGATCGCCACTGGGGCCCGCGCCTTACCAGCATCCTGGGCGCGGTGCTGGCCACGGCCGGCATGGTGATGGTGATCTTGCCGGCCACCTTCCTCCCCGGCCTGCTGGTTTCAGCCTTTGGCGCAGGCGCCCTGCGCTGCAATCTGAATGCACAGACGGGCCATCTCTATGCCCGCGACGATGGCCGCCGCGATGCGGCCTTCTCCATCCTCGCCGCCGGCCTCAACGTGGGCGCCTTCCTGGGGCCGCTGCTGATCGGCGCGCTGGGCGAGCGGGTGAACTGGCAATGGGGCTTTGCCGCGGCCTGCGGCTGCATGGCGCTGGCGGCAATCACGCTCCTGTTGGGCAACGGCCTGATGCCGGCCGATACCCCGCCCGAAACCCGCCGCAGCGCTCGCCTGCAGCCCGGCGACGGGCGCACCATCGCGGCGCTGCTCGGCGTCATGCTGCTCACCAGCCTGTTCTGGCTGGCGCAAAGCCAGGTGTGGAACGTCTATTCGCTGTGGGGCCGCGACCATCTCGATCGCATCGTACTGGGCTTCGACGTGCCGGTGACCTGGCTGCAGGCGTTCGACAGTCTGGCGCCCATCCTGGCCGTGCCGCCGGTGCTGGCGCTGTGGCGCTGGCAGGCGGTGCGCGGCCGCGAGCCCAGGGAGCTTGGCAAGATCGGCGTCGGCCTCGCCCTGATGGGCGGCGCCTTCCTGTGGCTGGCGGCTGGCAGCGGCGCGGCGCAAACGCCGATCCTGTGGGCAGTGGTGTTCCACCTTGTGCTCAATACGGGCTGGCTGTTCATGGTCCCCACGGTCAACGCGCTGTTCTCGCGCACGGCACCGATGGCGATCACCGGTGTGATGCTGGGCGGCGTGCAGTTCGGCGTGTTCATTGGCAGCACCGTTTCGGGCTGGCTTGGCCGCTTTTACGAAACCATGGATGTGCAGGCCTTCTGGCTGATGCACGCCGCTTTCCCGCTGGCAGGGGCGGCCATCATGTGGGCCGTCCGCGGGCGGTTGGGGCGGGTGCTGAAGCTCTAGTCGTCCGGCCCCAGGCTCGGATCGAGGTCACGCGGCCGCACGAACCGCGTCAGTTCGGCCCGGCCGCCATCGATCTGCGCCCAGCGGTCAATAGCGATATCCAGCCGCGCCAGCGTGGCGGTCGGGTATTTCAGCTCCGCCTCGGCCCGCAGTTTCCCGCCTGGCGGCACGAGTTCCAGCAGCAGATCTTCCAGCCCCGGATTGTGGCCCACCAGCATGGCGTCACTGAATTCGTCGGAAAAACCGGCGCACAATTCGATCAATGTGGCCGACGAGGAGAGATAGATGCGCTGCTCATAGACCGGCGCCAGCGGGCGGTTCATGCCGGCCTCCAGGCCTTCGATCGTCTGGCGCACCCGCACGGCGGGCGAGGCGAACACCAGCGCGAAATCCGGCATGTCGCCCCGCCTGATCGCAGCGCCCAGCCATTGCCCCACCTTCATCGCCGCGCGCCGGCCGCGATCATTGAGCGGCCGATCGAAATCCCGCAGCAGCGGATCATCATAGCCGGACTTGGCGTGGCGCAGGAGCGTGAGCGTCTTCATGAGTGGTCAAGGCTTGGCACATCACTGGCGGCGTTTCCAGAGGCCGAAACGCCGGCCTTCACCAAACGCACCGCCTCCTCCAGCGAGACCCGCTCGATCGGCACACCGGGCGGGAAGGCGCCGAGCAGCCGGCTCGGCACCGCTGGCCCCAGCAGCACGAAATGGCCGTGATCATCAGCGCGCCGGATCAGCCGCCCGAACGCCTGCGCCAGCCGGCCCATCACCACCCGGTCATCAAAGCCGTTGCCGCCACCCGCCAGCCGCCTTGCTGCGTGCAGCACGGTGCGGCGCGGCCACGGCACGCCTTCCATGATCACCTGGCGCAGCGATGTGCCCGGCACGTCCACCCCGTCGCGCAACGCATCGGTGCCGAGCAGGCTGGCGCCGGGTTCGGCCCGGAAGATATCCACCAGCGTGGCCGTATCGATGGGATCGACATGCTGGGCATAGAGCGGCAAGCCGGCGCGCGCCAACGGGTCGGCCAGCCGGGCATGGACGGCGCGCAGCCGGGCGATGGCAGTGAACAGGCCCAGTGTGCCGCCACCCGCCGCCTCGATCAGCGCGCGATAGGCGTGGGCGAGCGCGGCGATGTCGCGGGGTTTCACATCGGTCACGATCAGCACGCGGGCCTGCGCCGCATAATCGAACGGGCTGCTGGCGGCGAAATGCCGGGCCGGGCGCGGCAGCCGAGCGGCGCCGGTGCGTTGTTCGGCATCGCGCCAATCATCGGCTAGCGCATCGGGGCGGGAGCGCAGCGTCGCCGACGTCACCAGCACGCCGTGCGCCGGTTCCAGCACCGCCCCGGCAAAGGGCCGCATCGGATCGAGCCAGCGCCGCTGGATGCCGACATCAAGCAGCCGCCCTTCGGCGCGCGCCAGTTCCAGCCAGTCGATGAAATCCGGGTCCGCCGGCCCGCCCAGCCGGCCGAGCAATTCAGCCCAAGCGCCCAGCAGTTGCGCCCGCAGCGTCAGCCCGGCGCGCGCACTTTCCACCCGGGCCCGCGCGCCGCCATCGAGCCAGTCGGGCGGATCATCGAGCAGCAGCGCCAGTCGGGCTTCCAGCTGCGCCATCGGCGTCACCAGCGCGCCGAGCGCCGCACTGGCAGCCGCCGCCGCTTCCACCAGCCGCGGCAGCACTTCGGCGACTTCGGTTTCGAGGCCATAGCCATGATCGGCCTCTTCGGCGCGGGCCAGCACTTGCGCGCGCACGGCGGCGAACAGGCCTTCGAGTGGCCCTTCTGCTTCATCCATGCCGACCCGGCCGAGCCAGCCTTCACCGGGCAGATGGCGCGCGGCGGCGGCGATGCGCTCCACCGCCTGCGCCGCCTCGTCATCATAGCTGATCGCATCGGCCAGCCGCGCCGCCAGTCCCCGCCGCCGCCCCCGCCCGGCCGCACGTTCAGGGCCAAGCAGCCAGTTCTTCAACTCCACCGCCTCACGGCCGGTCAGTGCTACCGCGAACGTTGCATCAGCCGCATCAAACAGGTGATGGCCTTCGTCGAACACCAGCCGATTAAGCCCCGCCCCTTCCGCCCGCCCGCGTGCGCCGTTGATCATCACCAGCGCGTGGTTGGCGATCACCAGATCGGCCTGCGCCGATGCCCTTGTCGCCCGCTCGATGAAACAGCTGCGATAATGTGGGCAGGCGGCATAGATGCACTCGCCACGCCGATCAGTGAGCCCGGCAAAGCTGGTGCGGCCAAACAGCGGCGGCAGCCAGCCAGGCAGATCGCCGCCCACCATGTCGCCATCGCGCGTATATTCGGCCCAGCGTTCGGCCAGCCGGGCAAACACCGCCGCGCGCCCGCCAAAACCGCCCTGCACTGCATCTTCCAGATTGAGCAGGCACAGATAATTCTCGCGGCCCTTGCGCACCACCACCTTGGCGCGGCGCTCGGCCGGATCGGGCCACACCCGCGCGGTTTCGGCATCCAATTGGCGTTGCAGCGCCTTGGTGAAGGTCGCCACCCACACCGTGCCCTGCGCCTCGCGTGCCCACAGGCTGGCTGGCGCCAGATAACCGAGCGTCTTGCCGATGCCCGTCCCGGCTTCGGCCAGCACCATTTGTGGACTTGCGGTGGCATCGCGCGGCGCGAAGGCGGCGGCTGCAGCCTTGGCATAGTCCCGCTGGCCATCGCGCTGTTCGGCGCCACTGCCCACCAGCCGTGCCAGCTCCGCCGCCACCGCGCCTTCATTCAGCGCCACCACCCGCGGCGTGGGGCGCGGCGGCGCTTCCTCCCACTTGGGCAAAAGCTGGAACACATGGCGTTCGGGCGCGCGCGGCTTCTCGATCAGCTTTGCCAGATGCGGCGCCCAGGCCCAGCGCTGGCGGCTGAGGCTTTGCAATGACGTCCACGCGCCGTGGCGCTCCGGCCAATCGGGCTGCGTCGCCACCGCCAGCAATGCCCCGGCCGCACGCTGCAGGAAGCCGGCGTCAGTCTCGCCCTTGGGCGATGCGATGCCCAGCGCCACCGCCAGCCCATGCGCCGTCGGCACCGCAAAGCGCGCCGGATGCAGGAAGGCGAACAATTCCAGCAGATCAAGACCGGACAATTCGCCAATGCCCAGCCGGCTCGCCGTCACTGGCGCATTCAGCAGCAGATGCGGCGAATCTCCGGCGCGGGCCATTGCCTCACCGCGCCCCACGCCGCGCACGCTGCCATCCGGCGCTGCAATCCACACGCCGGCGTGGCTGGCCACCAGCGCCGGGATCGCCAGCGGAGGCGCTGCGTCGCGGGATTCAGTTGCACTCATGAAGTTCAGTCGCCAGAGGAAGGCCGAACCCATTCGATAGCCAAAAGCCATGACCATCACCACCGAAACCCTGCAAGCCGCCGCTCTTGAGAACAAGGCATGGCCTTTTGAGGAAGCCCGCAAGGTTCTGGCGCGCTATCCCGGCGGCGTGCCGGCCGGCCATGCGGTGATCTTCGAGACCGGATACGGCCCATCGGGCCTGCCGCACATCGGCACCTTTGGCGAAGTGGTGCGCACCACCATGGTCCGCCGCGCCTTCGAAGCCATGGCGCCGGGCGTGAAGACCCGCCTGATCGCCTTTTCCGACGATATGGACGGGCTGCGAAAGGTGCCCGACGGCATCCCCAACCCAGACATGCTGCGCGAAGACCTCGGCAAGCCGCTGACCCAGGTGCGCGACCCGTTCGGCACGCACAGCAGCTTTGGCGCGCACAACAACGCCCGCCTGCGCGCCTTCCTCGATTCGTTCGGCTTCGACTATGAATTCATGTCGTCCACCGAATGCTACGCCAGCGGCATGTTCGATGCGACGCTGCTGAAGATTTTGGCGCATTATGACGATGTGATGGGCATCATCCTGCCCACGCTCGGCCCGGAACGCCGCGCCACCTACTCGCCGTTTCTGCCGGTCGATCCGGTTTCCGGCCATGTGCTGCAGGTGCCCATCGTGGCGCGCGACGTGGCGGCCGGCACCGTCTCCTACATTCGCCCCGGCACCGGGGAGACGGTCACTGTCCCCGTCACTGGCGGCCATTGCAAGCTGCAGTGGAAGGTGGATTGGGCGATGCGCTGGCTGGCGCTGGGCGTCGATTATGAAATGGCCGGCAAGGATCTGATCGATTCGGTCATGCTTTCCGGCAAGATCGTGCGCGCGCTGGGCGGCAACCCGCCCGCCGGCTTCAATTACGAGCTGTTTCTGGATGGCGAAGGCGCCAAGATTTCCAAGTCCAAGGGCAACGGCCTGACCATCGAACAATGGCTGGATTACGGCCCGCCCGAGAGTCTCGCGCTCTACATGTTCCAGAGCCCGCGCAAGGCCAAGCGCCTGCATTACGACGTGATCCCGCGCGCCATCGAGGATTATGCCGACTTCCTCAGCCGCTACCCGGAACAGCCGCTGGAACAGCAACTCGGCAACCCGGTGCACCATATCCACGAAGGCAAGCCGCCCGCCCACGCGCTGCCGGTGAGCTTCTCGCTGCTGCTCAACCTCGCCTCCGTCGCCGCCACCGACGATCCGGCGCGGCTGTGGGGCTTCGTGAAGCGCTATGCGCCCGGTTCCTCGCCGGAAACCCACCCGATGCTCGACCGGCTGGTGCATCACGCCGCCGCATACGCGCGCGATTTCGTCGTCCCCGGCCTCAACCGCCGCGCACCGACTGAAACCGAAGCCGCCGCCCTGCGCGACCTCGACGCGCGTCTGGCGGCCGTGGGCGAAGAGGCCGACGCCGAAGCCTACCAGTTTGAAGTCTACGAAGCCGGCAAGGCCGCCGGCTACGAAAACCTGCGCGACTGGTTCAAGGCGCTCTACGAAATCCTCATCGGCAGCCAGAACGGCCCCCGCATGGGCAGCTTCATTGCGCTCTATGGGCTCGCTCAAAGCCGCGCGCTGATCGCGGATGCGTTGGCCACCCGCGACTGACAGCCTCATCGCCGAAATTGGTTGCACTTGAACGCAACCAAGTATATCCATGTTTCGCTGCATTACCGTGCATCGAAATGGGGAGGCCGTCATGCCGCAAATCGAACCCACTGCCACCGACGACGCCTATGTCGTGCTGGGCGAAACGCTGCGTCCGATGCTCACCAATGCCATGGGCTCGGCAATCGAGATTTTCGATACCACCGGGACGCCGGGCGGTGGCCCGCCACCACACACCCACAAGTGGGAAGAAGTCTATATCGTGCTGTCGGGCGAGATGGACGTGCATGTCGATGGCGCGACACGGCGGCTGCATCCGGGTGATTACGCCCATGTCCCCGCCAACACGCCGCACGGTTACACGACCATCGATGAAACGCGCTTCCTCACCATTGTCACCAGGGGCAATGCCGCCCGTTTCTTCAAGCAGGTATCGAGCGAAGTCGAAATGAACCCGCCCGATATCCCCGGTGTCGTGCGGGTTGGGGCCGAAAACGGGATCAACTTTCTGCCGTGACCACCCGCCCCTATGTCAGCGCGAAGCGCGAAGAAAAGGCGCAGGCCACCCGCGCCGCCATTCTGACGGCCTTTGCCGAGCAATTGTCGGAAGGCAATGACCGGCTGTCCCCCAGCGCGGCGGCGGCACGCGCCGGTGTTTCGCTGCGCACGGTGCATGTGCATTTCCCCAACGAGGAAAGCCAGATTGCGGCCCTGGCCGAGTGGCTGGACCACCAGCTGTACCCCGAAGGCGTGGTGCTGTGCGCGGGGCCAGACGATCTTGTCCGCTATTTCCGCGATATTCACCGGCAGGCGCTGAAACATCCGATTACCCGATCGCTGGCATTCGGCCGGGGTGCCTGGCGAACCGTGCGCGACCGTCGGCGGGTCGATCGGCTGGCGGCGATCCGCCAGTCTGTCGAAGCGATCGGCGCACCGGCCGAGGCAACCCGGCAGGCAACCGCGATGCTGCTCAGCCTTTCCGGCGCCGATGCCTCATATCGGCTTCTCGATCACGGTCTGCCGCTGGAACAGGCACCCGATGTCATCGCCAACATGGTGACGCTGATCGTCGGCCAGTTGCGCGCGCAAATGGCGAACTGAGCCTTAAATCCCGATTCCGCCATCAATCGTCTGCGTCGTTCCCGTGATCATCGCCGCCGCCGGGCTGGCGAGGTAAAGCACCAGCGCCGCCACTTCATCGGCGTGGGCGTGCCGTTTGATGGCCATCATGGAGTGCATCAGCGGTGCCAGTGGGCCGGCGACCGGGTTCATGTCGGTATCGACCGGGCCGGGCTGCACCACGTTCACCGTGATGCCACGCGCACCGAAATCGCGGGCCAAACCACGCCCGATGCCCTGCACGGCGGATTTGGACAGGGCATAGGCGGTAGTGCCCGGCATCTGCACCCGATCACCGTTCACCGAACCGATGATGATGATGCGGCCATTGTCGTGCATCCGCCGGCCGGCCTCGACCCCCGCGAAATACACCGCGCGCACGTTGATATCGATCAGGCGGTCCACCGCATCAGGATCCATCACCAGCGGATCGCCCATGATGGCGACGCCGGCGTTGATCACCATGATGTCGAGCGTGCCGGCGGCCGCCACCGCCGCGATCAGTTCATCGCGGTTGGCGCTGTCGGCCTTCACGGCGCTCGCGCCGGTTTCGGCCGCCACGGCCGCCGCCGCATCGGGCGAGCCGGAATAGCTGAAGATCACCTTCGCGCCTGCGCCTGCGAACTGGCGAACAATTGCGGCGCCGATGCCGCGACTGCCACCAAGGACCATGACCGATTTTCCGGTAAATTCGCTCATCTGCGTCAACTCCGCGGGCTGGGATTCATCTGCCGTTCTGGCAAGGTGAGTATTGCCGACATCCTCACCCTCTCCAAGCGAGAAACAGCATGACCAAGACCCTCACCGCCCTGATGCTGCTGCTGGCCAGCCCGGCCAGTGCGGCCGCCGTCGACGAGTTCCGCGCTGGCAACTGGGCCGCTGCCATCCGCGACGGCCGGGCCGAGAACAGCGTCGACAGCCTGGTGCTCGCCGGCCGGGCGCAACTGTCGATCGCCGGCTATCAGACCGACAGCAAAGATCGCGCCCTGGCACTGGTGGCTGCGGCCGAGAAGGATTTCGACATGGCGCTGTCCCGCGCGCCCACCAATGTGGAGGCCCAGTTGCAGAAGGCCATCGCCATCGCCTATCGCGCCCAGCTTACCCGCGGCATCGGCCTCGCCAAGGAAACCCGCCGCCGCTTCGAAGCCATCCGCGCCGCCCACCCGGACAACAGCCTGGTGTGGGGCGCACTCGGCGGCTGGCACGGTGGCGCCGTCGCCACTGTGGGCAGCTTCCTGGCCGGCACGGCATTGGGCGCAAAGAAATCCGAAATGGAACGCTGCTACGCTCAGGCGCTGAAGCTGGCGCCGGGCCTGCCCTCCACCCGCGTGTTCTTTGCCATCACCCTGCTTGATCTCGATGCCGGCAACAGCGCCCGCGCCGCCGGGCTGCTGAAGGGGCTGGATGCACTGCCCGCACAGGACGGGTTTGAAGCCATGCTGAAACGCCAGGGGCTGGAACTGGCCGCCGTGCTGGCCAAGGGCGACAAGGCAGTAGCGCAGGCAACGGCGCGGCGACTGAAGGCATTCGCGCGGATTGCGTAGAAAGTGCCGTCGCTCCGGATGAAGTCCGGGGTGAAATGGGCAGGGGCTGAGCTCCCGCATCCACTATTGCTGATCGGTTGATCGAGGCGCTTGGCCTTCAGGACGGATAGCCGAGCCTGGCTTCGCCCCGGCTCAGCCCTTCCACCTGGCCCTTGGACAGCCAGTCCACCGTGGCCCTGAACAGCAGGTGGCGGTTCTTTTCCCACATGGCCTGATGGCCGGAGCAGCCGAGATCGACGAAGACGCTGGGGCCCGCCATGTCTTCGTGCAGCTCCTTTACCGCGATCGCCGGCACCTGCTTGTCGAATGGGCCGACGATCATCAGGGTGGGCGTGGTCAGCATTGTCGCTTCCCGGCGGGTAAAGTCGTTGAGATAATCCAGGAACGGGGCGCGGCGGGCCGGGGGATTGAGACGGGCGCCCTCCGGATCGGTCGCGATCAACGCGGTCCAGGCCGCTTCGGCGGCGCGCGGATCGCGTTGGTCTGGGCAGCCGACCTGGCCGCCCCAGCCACCCAGGAATTCCGCACGGTTCTGGGTGCCGTAGGCGCGGGGTTCCATTTGAGGGCCGTTGGCACCACGACTGGCGGCGCCGTTGCGGCGATAGGCCGGTGCCAGCAGCACGAGGCGCGAGACCTTGTCCGGATGGCGGGCGGCGAACACGCCGGCGCGCGGACCGCCCAATGACCAGCCGACCAGCGCCACGGGCTGGCCCTTGTTGCGGCTGCGCAGCGTGTCGACGACGAAGTTGAGATCCTCGACATCGGACGCCAGCGTGGTGGCCGGCGGCTTTGGCGGGTTGGGGCAGGCTGCGGGATCGGGTTGTTGCGATCGAGCAAGATTGCAGGGGTCGCTCATGATGGCGGGGCGGGTGGAGCCGCCATAGCCGACGAAATCGATGGAATAAGTATCGAAGCCGGCGGCGGCGACACTGGCCATCCAGCTGTAATCCGCGTGGGCAAGATCGAACGATACGGTGCCGGGTGTGCCGCCACCGTGCACGAACAGCACGGTGCCCTTGCGGGGCTGCACCCCGGCGATGGTGACCCGGTGCAGCAGGATGCGCACATCGCTGCCGGCAAGACCCGGGCCGACGGATTTGTGGGTCAGATAGGTGTCGCTGCGGATGACTTGCTGCCCCGAAGCGGCTGTCGCCATCAGCGTGATGGCGAGGCTTGCCGCGAAGCCCGCGGCGCGCCGAATTTGTCTGGCCATCACTTGTCCCCCGCAATTTCCGCCGAGCAGTGTAGGGGTACAGGGGCAGGAAGCAAGTCGCCCCTACGCACCGGTGCAGGGTCTGCGACCCTGCCCGCCGGAGGCCGCTTCTTCCTCTTCACCCCTTGGGCAGAGCTTTCAGCGTCCGCCACAGGCCGATCACCGCCAGCACGAACAGGATATGCACCGCCACCAGTGGCGGCCAGCCGAACAGGAAGATGATGTTGTTGGCGGTGATGTCGCCGGGGAAGGGGCCGCCGTTCCAGGCCAGGCCGCGGGTGCCGGCCAGGGCGTTGAACCAGGCCGGCACGGTGAACAGCCAGGCCGTGATCAGCGCGCTCCAGAAGAAAACCCGGTGCTGGCGCGGGGAGAGGCGCAGCCAGGGGCCGCCGGCGGCCCACGCCATCAGCAGCAGGCCGTGGGTGATTGCCTCCATATGCACCATGCGCCAGGCGCGGGCATCGCCGGGGATGTGCATTTCGATGGGCGGGATCAAGGGCCACGCCACCAATGCGCCCAACAGCGCGATGAACCATTGCCAGCCGACGAACAGGGCGAACACGAACAGCAGTGCGCCGTTCAGGAACAGGAGCACGCGGGTGCGTTCCGGCATGGGGGCGGGCAGCACGCTCATGCGGCGGCTCCGGCGACGGGTTCGGCTTCGTGCAGGCGGGCGAGGTCAAGTTCGGCCATGCCCTTTTCGCCGTCGCCGAACTTGCGCCACCAGGCCATCGCCCAGGCCGGATCGGCAACGCTGCGCGGATCATAGCCGGGTTTGAGGATGCGCAGGAAACGCGGGGTGAGGCGGCGGAAGATGCGCAGCAGCAGGCGATACATGGCCAGCCGCGATCGCCAGTCGTGCCACAGCCCGTCCTCCGCCAGCATCCCGCCATAACCCTGCCGCGTACGCGCCATGATGTGCGCGGTGGCATAGAACAGACCGAAGACGCGCCAGTGGTAGCGGCCATCCAGCGCCTTGAAGATGTCGTAGGTGGCGCACTTGTGCTCGATCTCTTCCACGAAGTGCCACAGGATGAGCGAGGCAACCGCCGGCTCACCATCGCGGAACAGATAATCGCGATCCTCGATCAGCATGTGGCCTATGGCCAGCGCCATGGCTTCGAAACCTTCGGCATAGGCGAGGTTGAAGGTGAAGCTGCGTTCCTTGCCGAAACGCTGGTAATCCGCCTTCAGCACGGCCTCCATCTTCGGCACCGTGGCATAGCCCAGATCGGCGAGCCGCCTGTTGAACTGCTGGTGCTGGCGGTAATGCGCGGCTTCCTGGCCAACATAGAGATCGATGTCGGCAATCAGGCGCGGATCGGTCAGCTTCGCGCGGGCCTGGCGCATCGTGTCGATCAGATAGGGCTCAAGATAGGGCATGCCCAGCGAGGCGGCGTTGACGATGTGGCTGAACTGCGGGCGCTGGCGGTTCCACAGGCCGCCCAGCCGTTCCGGAAAGCGGAAGTTGATACGACGCACCGTCATGCGCTCTGGCTGGATCACGTCCGTCGCGTTCATGGTGCGCCCCCTTATTGATAGAACACACAATAACCTTATTGTGGAACTTGTCAATAGGAACCGCTAAGCTTGCCCACGATGACGAAGCGACCTGCCCGCACCCGCCTGCTGCCCGCCGATCGCCGTGCCCAACTGGTGGCCTGCGCCGTCGCCTGTTTCGCCGATCATGGCATCGCGCGGGCCACCCAGGCGCAGGTGGCGGAGCGGGCCGGCGTATCGGTTTCGGCGGTCTATTCCTATTTCCGCACCCGCGCCGATCTGGTGACGGCGGTGCTGGATGCGGTGGCGGCGGCGATTGTCGCCATGGTGGAGGAGGCCGACGTGCCCGCCGCCCCGCTCCGCTCCGCCCTGTCCACCCTGGCCCACCACACTGCCGACATGGCGGTGGAGCAACCCGATACGGTGCGCGTGTGGCTGGACTGGAGCACCGGCGTGCGCGCCGATGTGTGGCCGCGTTACCTGCTGCTGCAGGGCCAGTTGCAGGCGCACGTGCGCGCGATCCTGGCCCGAGAAGCGCCCGCCAGCCCGGCGCTCAATTCGGCGGCGCGGCTGTTCGTTGGCGGGGCGCACACGTTGGCGCTGATGCGGTTTGAGCAGGTGAGCGCCGCCGAACTGGCGCTGTTCATCGATCAGATGGTGGGTGGCACGCTGGCGGCGCTCAGGCCAGATTCGTCAGGAATGCCGCTGCCTGTGCCCTGATCCGCGCTTGCTCTTCGGGCGCGAAGCGTCGCCAGCCGTCGTACATGCGCCAGAGGCGTTGGTTGCTGCTGAGCAAGGCCTCATGGCGGGCGAGGAAGTCCCAGTAGAGGGCGTTCAGCGGGCAGGCGTTGGGGCCGGTGCGTTGTTTGACGTCGTAGCGGCAGTGTTTGCAGTGGTCGCTCATGCCGTTCACGTAGGCGCCGCCGGCGGCGTAGGGCTTGGTGGCCATCAGGCCGCCGTCGGCGAACTGGCTCATGCCGATGACGTTGGGGGCTTCGACCCATTCGATGGCGTCGGCATAGACGGCGAGATACCAGCGGTGGACTTCGCGCGGGTCGGTGCCGACCAGCATGGCGAAATTGCCCAGGATCATCAGGCGCTGGATATGGTGGGCCATGGCGTTGCGGCTTGTGGCGTCCACGGCTTCGCTGAGGCATTTCAGGTCGGTGGGTGCGCCCCAGAACAGGGCGGGCAGGGGGCGGGTGGCGGCGAGGTGGTTACGGGCGGTGTAGTCTGGCCCGGCAAACCAGTAGAGGCCGCGCACATATTCGCGCCAGCCGAGGATCTGGCGGATGAAGCCTTCCACCGCGTTCAGTGGCGCGTGGCCGGCGTGGAAGGCGGCTTCGGCGGCCTGGCAGATTTCCAATGGCGAGAGCAGGCCGAGGTTGAGGGCGGGGGCGAGCAGGCTGTGGTTGAGCACGTCTTCGCCGGTGACCATCGCGTCCTGGTAGTCGCCGAAGCCGGGCAGGCGGTGGGTGATGAAGTCTTTCAGCGCCGTCAGCGCCTCGGCGCGGGTGACCGGCCAGGCGAAGCTGTCGAGGCTGCCGAAGTGGTTGTGGAAACGGGCTTGCACCAGCGCCAGCACATCCAGCGTGATGGCATCGGGGGCGAACCGCAGCGGGGGTGTGAAGCGGTGGCCTTTCGGCACGGATTTGCGGTTTTCCTGATCGTAATTCCACTGGCCGCCCACCGGCTGATCACCGTCCATCAACAGGCCGGTTTGCCGGCGCATGATGCGGTAGAAATCCTCCATGATCATGCGTTTGCGGCCCTTCGCCCAGGCGGCGAACTGTTCAATGGGGCAGAGGAAGCGGTCATCATCCAGGATGGTCAGCAGCAGGCGGGCGCGTTCGGCCCATGCGCGCTGGCTTTCCACCACGCGCCATTCGCCGCCCGCAACCGTGACGATGCGGGTGGCGTTGTGGCGGGCAGCGGCACGGGCCACTTCGCCGGCGAAATCACCCGTGTTGTGCGCGTCGTCCAGCGTCACATAATCCACTGTCCAGCCCTGTTCGCGCAACTCCTTGGCGAAGTGGCGCATGGCGCTGAAGAACAGCGCGATTTTCTGCGGGTGGTGGGGGACGTAGGTGGCTTCCTCCGCCACCTCCATCATCAGCACCACCGCGCTGGCCGGGGTGACGGCGCGCAGGCTGGCGAGATTGTGGGAGAGTTGATCGCCCAACAAGGGCACAAGGATGGTCATAGGGTGGGTGTGGCCGGGGTGAGTGTTGGCTTCAACACGGCGCGGTGTCGCGCGGCACCCCTCACCCGCAACGGGAGAGGTGATAGGTTGCGGGCCTTCGCCTCCCGAGTAAGCTCCTCGCAGAAAAACCGCCGGGGAGGCCACAGCCATGTCGATCGATTTCGAGATTCCAGCCGAAGCCAAGGCCGTTCGCGAACGGGTTCGCCAATGGGTGAATGATGAATGCCGGCCGGCGGAACAGGCGCTGAAGGACGGCGCGGATTACAGGACGGTGCTGGCCGAACTGCGCGCCAAGGCCCGCGCGCAAGGGCTGTGGCTGCCGTTCATTCCCAAGGAGCATGGCGGCATGGGCCTCGGCCCGCTCGCCAACGCGCTGGTGCAGATGGAACTGGGGCAAAGCCACCTGGGCGCGCTGTCGATGAACAGCCAGGGGCCGGATGATGCGACCATGCTCACCCTGCTGGCGCATGGCACGGAGTTTCAGAAGGAGAAGTTCCTCAAACCGCTGCTCAATGGCGAAAAGCGCGTCTGCTATTCGATGACCGAGAAGGCCGCCGGCGCCGATGCGACGGGGATGCGCACCACCGCGGTGAAGGACGGCAACAGCAATTACATCATGAACGGCGAGAAGTGGTTCTCGTCCGCCGCCAGCGCCGCCGATATCGCCGTGGTGATGGCGCGCACCGATCCGGATGCGCCGCGGCACCGGCAATTTTCCACCTTCATCGTGGAACTGCCCAACCCCGGCTACATCATCAAGCGCGACATCAAGACGATGGCGATCGAGGGGCCATTGAGCCAGGTGATGGGCGGCGGCCACAGCGAGATCGAGATCAGGGATCTGGTGGTGCCGGCGGAAAATCTGCTCGGCGGCGAAGGCAATGGTTTCAACATGGGGCAGCACCGGCTGGCCTATGGCCGGCTGCGGCACGGCATGCACAATGTGGCGATGGCGCAGCGCGCGCTCGATCTGGCGACGGCGCATGTGACGCAGCGCGAGACGTTCGGGAAGCGACTGAGCGAGCGGCAGGGCGTGCAGTTCATGCTCGCCGAGTGCGCCAGCGAACTCTACATGGCGCGGCTGATGCTGCTGCACATCGCCTACAAGGCGGAAAAGGGCATGGACCTGCGGCAGGAAAACAGCATCGCCAAGGTGTTCCTGGCCCACATGGTGCACAAGGTGGTGGATACCGCCATCCAGCTGCACGGCGCGTTGGGCTACAGCCAGGATACGCCGCTGGCGAGCTGGTACACGCATATCCGCTCGCAGCGGCTGGTGGACGGGCCGGACGAAGTGCACCGCTGGACGGTGGGGCGCAATGTGATCAAGGCGTATCAGGCGCATGGCACCACGGCGTCGGCGGCGGGTGGCGATTTGATTTAAGCTTCAGGTGCCTATCAACGCCGCAGCCGGCTTTGCAGCGCTGCAACTGCTTGGTATGACCGCGCCCGTGATGCTGCAGGGCCACGGGGGCGATTGATGCGAATTTCTGCCACTTGGCGGCAGGCCGGTGCTGCAACAGGGTCGGCACATGCCTGATATTTTTCTGTCCTACAGTCGCACCGATCTGGCCATCGCCGGCCAGTTGGCCGGCGTGTTGCAGGCCGCCGGCCACGACGTGTGGTGGGATCAGGCGCTGAAGGCCGGCGAGGTGTATGATCGGGTGACGGAAGCCGCGCTGCGCGAGGCGCGGGTGGTAGTGGTGCTGTGGTCGAAGGCGGCGGTGGCGTCGGACTGGGTGCGATCCGAAGCCACCGTGGCGATGCAGCGCGGCGCGCTGATGCCGGTGATGATCGAGGATTGTCAGCGCCCGGTGATGTTCGAACTGCGCCAATCGGCCGATCTGATCGGCTGGAAGGGCAATGCGAAAGACCTGCGCCTGGCTGCGTTTGTTGCGGATGTGACGCGGCAGCTGGCGGGACCGGTGACGGCTGCTCCTGTGGCTCAGGCCGCTGCGGCAGCTGCCGGCCCCAGCCGCCGGGGGCTGATCGGTGGTGCGGTGGGCGCGGTGGCGCTGGCGGCGGGCGGGTTTGGTGCTTGGAAGTTCATGGGCGGCAAGGTTCCGGACAAGGGCACCGCCAGCATCGCGGTTATGCCTTTTGCCAATCTGTCGGGCGATCCGGCGCAGGCCTATTTCTCGGATGGCATTGCCGAAGAACTGCGCTCTGCGCTCGCGACCATCGCCGGGTTGAAGGTGGCCGCGCGCACTTCTTCCGAATTGATGCGCGACACCGATATAAAGGAGGCGGCGACCAAGCTGGGCGTGGCCCATGTGCTCACGGGAAGCGTGCGCCGCGGCGGCGGCAAGATCAGGGTGACGGCGCAGCTCCTTGATGGAGAGACGGGGCTGGAAAGCTGGAGCCAGGCCTATGACCGGCCAGCCGGCGACGTGCTGGAAGTACAAACCGGGATTGCCGGAAGTGTCGCCACGGCGCTCAGTTTGCAGTTTGGCAAGGCGGCAGCGCTGGTGGGCGGCACCAGGAACCCGACTGCCTATGACGCCTATTTGCGATCAACGGCGAACCAGCTGGGCGGCGATGCGGGCTACCGGGCTGCGCTTGCAGATATCGATGCGGCGGTTGCCGCTGATCCCGAATTTGCTCTCGCCCACGGGTTCCGTGCGCTGGTGATGGTCAACATGGCCAACAACGCGGCGCAAGGCGAAGCCGGCTCAGTCACGCTGGATGACTCGATCGCGGCTGCCAATCGGGCCATCGCGTTGAAACCGGATTTGCGGGTCGCCCATTCGGTTATCGGCCGGGCCCGACAATTGAAGCTGGATTTCAAGGGCGCCGAAACAGCGTTTGCCAAGGCGGCAACCCTGCCGTTCGGCACTGGACGCGGCATCATCCTTGAAAGCCTGTTTCAATCGGAAATGGGACGCAGTGCGGCAGCATTGGCGATTGCCGACAGGGCGGTCGCATTTGACCCGTTGAGCCGTGTGCCAATGCGCAATCGACTGCGAATCTTGATGGACGACCGCAAGGGGGAAGCTGCGCTTTCCGCTTATGAGGCCTGGAACAGGGCGAACCCTGACAACCTGATTGCGACCAGTTATCACATACGCGCCCTATTGCTGTTGAAGCGACCTCGGGAAGCGCTGGTTGTGGCGCGACGCTATGAAGATGAGGTGGGAAAGCTGAGCTTGGTCGCACGGGCCGAGGCCATGCTGGGCAATCGGACAGCATCCGATGCGGCGCTGCGCGGCTTGCAGGCAATTCGTGGCCGCGCCACGCCCTTCCGGATTGCCGGCATCCGCGCTCTGCAAGGCGAAATGGAGTTGGCCTTTGCAGAGCTTGAGCGCGCAGTGGATGAACGTGATCTGCAACTGACGCGACTGCGGGTTGATGATGCGTTTGACAGCCTGCGGGGCAACCCGCGTTACGCGGCGTTGGAAAAGCGGTTGGGCTTTCCGACGCTCTGAACCAGCCATTTGGTGCGGCGGTCCAAGGAAAAAGGCCAGGCATCGCTGCCCGGCCCTCTCGTTTGCGATGCGGCCGAGGCTTACGCCGCCAGCGCGATGCCTTCGTAGCGCGACAGGTGGAAATCCACGCTGCCGAACTGGTTTTCGATCAGCGTGGCGCGCTTGAAATAATGGCCTACGGCCAGTTCCTGGGTGATGCCGATGCCGCCGTGGATCTGCACGGCGTTCTGGCCGACGAACTTGGCGGCCTTGCCCACCTTGGCCTTGGCCATCGAAACCGCGGCGCTGCGTTCGGCGGTGTCGAGCTTCAGTGTGGCCATCATCGTCATGGAAACGGCCTGTTCGACCTCCATGAACATGTCCACCAGGCGGTGCTGGATCACCTGGAAATCACCGATCGCCTTGCCGAACTGCTTGCGCTGCTTGGCGTAATCCAGCGTGGTGGCGTGCAGCACCTTCAGCACGCCGCAGGCTTCGGCGCACAGGGCGGCAGTGGCTTCGTCCACCACGGCTTCGATCAGCGGCAGCGCTTCTTCGCGCAGCACATGCTCGGCGCCCACCGCGACATTTTCGAAATAGACTTCGGAAGCCGAAGTGCCGTGCACGGTGAGATAATCGCGGCGGGTGATGCCCTTGGCGTCTGCCGGGATCAGCAGCAGCGCCACGCCGCCAGCATCACGCTGGCCGCCGGCGGTGCGCGCCGTCACCAGCAGATGCGTGGCATGCGCCGCGCCTTCCACCACCGCCTTGTGGCCGTTCAACTGGCCGCCCTTCAGCGTGGTGGTGAGATCGTTGAGATAGAAACGGCCCTGCGGTTCATAGGCGGCAAAGGCGATGCGGGTGGTGCCGGCGATGATCGACGGGATCACGGCATCAGCGATCGCGCCGCCGACATGCTTGAGCGCACCGCCGCCGATCACGACGGTGGAGAGATAGGGCTCCAGCACGATGGCGCGGCCCATTTCTTCCATCAGCACCATGTTCTCGATCGCGCCGCCGCCCAGGCCGCCGTGGGCTTCGCTGAACGAGGCGCCCAGGATGCCGAGTTCTTCGGCAAAGGCTTGCCATACGGCCGGGTTCCAGCCCTTGCCGCCGTGCACCACCTTCTGGCGGGCATCGAAATTATAGGTATCGGCCAGGTAGCGCGAGAGCATGTCGCGCAGCATGGTCTGTTCTTCAGTGAAATTGAAATCCATCGTCGTTCCCCAAGGCAGTGACGCCGCCCCGGCTCAGGCCGGGGCGGCGTTCAATCGTTCAAAGGCCCAGCACCATCTTGGCGATGATGTTGCGCTGGATCTCGTTGGACCCGCCATAGATGCTGGTCTTGCGCATGTTGAAATACACCGGCGCGGTGCGGCGGGCGCTGTCCGGGCCGACGGCGAAGCTGTTGTCGCCTTCGCCCATCGAGCGGAAGTACGGCGCGCCATAGGTGCCGGCGGCTTCCAGCGCCAGCTCGGTCAGCCGCTGCTGGATTTCGGTGCCCTTGATCTTGAGCAGGCTCGATTCCGGGCCCGGGCCCTTGCCGCTGCTTTCGCCAGCCAGCGTGCGCAGTTCGGTATATTCCAGCGCCGCCAGATCGACTTCCAGCTCGGCAACCTTGCGCTTGAAGAAGGGGTTGGCCAGCAGGGCGTCCCCACCATCGGCGGTATTGCGCGCCACCTGCTTGATGCGCTCGACGTTGCGCTTCGAGGCGGCGACGCCGGCAATGCCGGTGCGTTCGTGGGCCAGCAGGAACTTGGCGCAGGTCCAGCCCTTGTTTTCGTGGAACACGCGGTTTTCCACCGGCACGATCACGTCTTCCAGCCAGACTTCGTTGACCTCGTGCTCACCGCCCAGGGTGATGATCGGGCGCACGGTGATGCCGGGCGTCTTCATGTCGATCAGCAGGAACGAAATGCCTTCCTGCATCTTGGCAGCCGGATCGGTGCGGACGAGGAAGAAGCCCCAATCGGCATGCTGCGCCATCGTCGTCCAGGTCTTTTGGCCGTTGACGCGGTAATATTCCTTGCCATCGTCGCCCGTGAAACGCTCGGCGCGGGTGCGCAGCGAGGCGAGATCGGAACCCGAACCCGGCTCCGAATAACCCTGGCACCACCAATCCTCACCAGACCGGATGCGCGGCAGGAACTTGGCCTTCTGCTCCGGCGTGCCAAAGGTGTAGATCACCGGGCCAACCATCGACAGG
This sequence comes from Sandarakinorhabdus sp. AAP62, assembly GCF_000331225.1. Lineage (GTDB taxonomy): Bacteria > Pseudomonadota > Alphaproteobacteria > Sphingomonadales > Sphingomonadaceae > Sandarakinorhabdus. The sequence goes on from NZ_ANFY01000003.1 coordinate 169,542, forward strand.
CCAAACGGCATCAGCCGAACGCAATCGGCGCGGGCGGTCTCTTCCGACCAGATATAACGCTGCGTCGCGGTCCAGCCGGTGCCGCCATATTCCACGGGCCAGGCCGGCGAAATCCAGCCCTTTTCATGCAGCACCTTGTGCCAGGCGAGGAAATCTTCCTTCGCCATCTCCTCACCCTCGTCGATCTTCTCGTTCAGATAGGCAGGATAATGATCGCGGATGAAGGCGCGCACTTCCTCGCGAAAGGCAACATCTTCGGCGCTGAAATTCAGGTCCATGGCTTCACTCCCCAGCTTGCAGGTTGACGTTTACGTAAACCCGAATCGGAAGCGCGGCAACCCTGTGAATAATGTCGCTGCGGCGTATTGCGCCGGGGCGGATGGTCCCCACATTCGAACCATGCTGAACATCGTCTCGCTCCTGATCGGCTTGGTCGCGCTGGGCCTCGCCATCTTCGCCTTCCTGCCCTTCCTCGGCTGGGCCAACTGGGCGATCATCCCGCTCGCCATGGTCGGGCTGGGGCTGGGCTTCCTGTCGGGCAAGGACGCGGGGCGAAACCTCAACCTGATCGTGATCGTGGTCGGCGCCTTCCGCCTGTTCATGGGCGGCGGGGTGTTGTGAGGTTGCTGTCGAAGAAGAGGCCTCCGGCGGGCAGGGACGCAGTCCCTGCACCCGATTTTGTTGGATGTAGCTTTCAATCCGGGAAATCAGTCATGCTGGCGTAAGCCAGCATCCATTGTAGGACAGGCACCCATCATCCCACAGCCCGGTCAGCGATGCAGTGGATGCTGGCCTGCGCCAGCATGACATGCGCTTGTGGTGCTGGAGCGCCCGAAAACAACCGGGTGCAGGGTCTGCGACCCTGCCCGCCGGAGGCACTTCTGCCTACTTCGCTTTTGCTTCCTCTTCCCGTTCCCGGTGGAAGATGTGCGTTGCCATCATCGCGCCCATCATCGGGGCGACGAGGTTGAGGACGGGCAGGGCGAACAGGCCGGCGGTCAAAAACCCGATGCCCCATGAATCCCATTTGTGCTGCCCCGGCCAGGCGCGGGATTCACCCAACGCCACGTGGCGGGCGGCGACGGCTTCGAGATATTCGCGGCCCAGCGCCCAGCCGTTGGCGATGATGAACAGGATCAGCGGTCCGATGCCGGTGACGAGGAGGAGCAGGTAGGCCGGCAGCAGCAGGGCGTTGATCAGGGCGACGCGGATGGCCGCACGGCCGCCCATGGCGAGTTCGACGCCGAGGCCGAGCGCGTGGCCTTTGGCCTGCGGGTAATAGCGGGTTTCGACGGCGACGATGATCTCGTCCTGCCACATGGACATCACGGCGGTGGCGATGCTGGTGAAGCCGAGCCAGGTGAGCAGCATGGAGAGCAGGAAGGCCGCGGCGTCGCCGGCGCCGTTGGTCCAGAATGTTTGCAGCCATTGCGGCCAGCCATTGGTTTCGATCATTGTGATGCCCTTGAACACCGCCCAGCTGAGCCCGGCGAACAGGATCAGCGTGAGGAGCAGCGCGCGCAGCAGGATGCGGCGGATGGCCGGGTCCCACAATTGTGCGAAGCTGAGGATGAAGGCGGCGGGCATGGCGGTTCACGCTAGGGTCTGTGCAGGGGCGGGGCAAGCGGCTATGGCACGGCCTCTATTCTAGGAGCCTCGCATGCCGCAGTATGACATTCTCGCCATGGGCAACGCCATCGTTGACGTGATCAGCAGCGAGACCCCGGATTTCCTTTCGAGCCGCGGGATTGAGCACGGCTGCATGCGGCTGATCGATGCCGGTGAGGCCGAGGCGCTTTATGCCGCGATGGGGCCGGGGCGGGAGATCAGCGGCGGTTCGGCGGCCAATTCGGTGGTGGGTGCGGCAGCCTTGGGTGCGCGCACGGCGTTTGTGGGCCGGGTGGCGGGTGATCAACTGGGCGAGGTGTTCACCCATGATATCCGCGCCGCCGGTGTGGCGTTCGATACCGCTGCTGTCACTGGTGGCCGCCCGACCGGTCGCTGCCTGATCGTGGTGACGCCGGATGGCGAGCGCACGATGAACACCTATCTGGGTGCCTGCCAGGAACTGGATGCCAGCGATCTGGATGCCGAATTGGTGGCGAAATCGGGCATTCTCTATCTGGAGGGCTATCTGTGGGACCCGGCGGCGCCGCGGGCGGCGATGCAGGCGGCGATCAAGGTGGCGCGCGAGGCGGGGAACAAGGTGGCCTTCACCTTGAGCGACGTGTTCTGCGTGGAGGGCCATCGCGCCGATTTTCGCAGCCTGCTTGAAAGCCATGTCGATATCATGTTCGGCAACGAGAATGAGGTGAAGGCGCTCTATCAGACGGACGATATCGATGCGGCGATGGCGGAGCTGGCGAAGCATAGCTGCATCACCGTGGTGACCCGCAGCGAGAAGGGCGCGGTCGTGCTGGGCGGTGGGCATCGGTACGAGGTGGGCGGTGAGCGCGTGGCCAAGGTGGTGGATACCACGGGTGCGGGCGATCTGTTTGCCGGCGGTTTCATGGCGGCGCTGGTGCAGGGGCGCAGCCTGCCCGATTGCGCGCGGATTGGCTGCATTTCGGCGGCGGAAGTGATCAGCCACTTCGGCGCGCGGCCGGAGGCGGATTTGCGGGCGCTGGTGGCGAGCAAGCTGGGCTGATTCCAGGTCCCAGCGGCGTTCACCTTCAGGAGATTTCGATTGGCGCGGTTGGAAGTCCCAAGAAAATTGGCCTCCGGCGGGCAGGCCTGAGGCCTGCACCCATTTGTTTGTCCGCCCTTCATGCCCAATTTCCGCGCCTGGCGCACGCCAACGAAAGTGGGTCCAGGGGCTCAGCCCCTGGCCGCCGGAGGCCAACTACTTGAACCCTTCCTGCCAAGGCGGGGCTGGGGATTGTTCACTGATTCCAAAACAAGAAGGGCGGCCCTCGCAGGCCGCCCTTTTCGTTTGCGCTGTGCGGCGCGTTACGCGTCTTTCCCGCCCGGCGTGTGGATGCCCGGCAGCGGCGGCACGCCTTGCGGCGGTACGCCCGGATCAAGCTCACCCACCACCGTGATGCCGCGCGCCACGTTGGAACGGCTGCGGCCATAGATGAAGTAGAACACCAGGCCGATCGCGGCCCAGCCGAAGAACACCATCTGCGCCACGAAGCTGAGGAAACCAAACAGCAGCAGGCAGCCGGCGGCGGCCAGCGGTGCCACGATCCACACCGCCGGGGTGCGGAACACGCGGCGGCGATCGGGATCGGTGCGGCGCAGCGTCATGATGGCAAGCGACACGAAGAAGAAGGCGCACAGCGTGCCGCCGTTTGACACCGATGCCAGCTGGCCCACCGGGAAGAAGGCCGCCGAGATGGCCACACCCAGGCCCGTGATGATCGTCACCACGTGCGGGGTGCCATATTTCGGGTGCACCTTTGAAAGCATGCCGGGCAGCAGGCCATCGCGGCTCATCACGAAGAACACGCGGGTTTGCGCGAACATCATCATCAGCACGACCGACGGCAGCGCGAAACCGGCCGCCAGGCCGAGCACGTTGCCGATGCCGGGGTAGCCAATCGAGCGCAGCACATGGGCCAGCGCTTCGTTGGAGCAGACGACCGGCATCTTCAGGCCATCATCGATGATCGATTTGCACTGGGCCACGAGCTCTGGCGAACCGGGCTGCAGCGCTTCACCGCCCGCGCCGAACACCGGCTGTGCGCCATAGCTGCCAATCACGCCGGCACCCACCAGCATGTAGAATACGGTGCAGATGGCGAGGCTGGCGATCAGCCCGATCGGGATGTTGCGCTGCGGATCCTTGGTTTCTTCGGCTGCGGTGGAAACCGCATCGAAGCCGACGAAGGCAAAGAAGATGATCGAGGCAGCGCCAATGGCACCGGTGGCACCCAGCGGCAGGAAGGGCGTGAACTTGTCCGCCGTGGCGGCCGGAACCGCCAGGAAGATGAATGCCGCCAGCGCCGCCACCTTCACCGTGACCAGCACGGAGTTGACCGTGGCGCTTTCCTTGGTGCCGATCACCAGCAGCCAGGTGACCGCCAGCGCGATGACCACGGCCGGCAGGTTGATGATGCCGCCGGCGTATGGCCCTGTCACCAGTTCGGCCGGCAGCTTGATGCCGGCAAAATTGTCAAGCACACCAACCATGTAGCCGGACCAGCCGACAGCAACGGCCGAAGCCGCCACCGCATATTCCAGCACCAGCGCCCAGCCGACGATCCAGGCCAGCACTTCGCCGAATGTGGCATAGCTGTAGGTGTAGGCGCTGCCCGACACCGGCACCATCGCGGCCAGTTCGGCATAGCACAGCGCGGCAAGTCCGCAGACGAGGGCGGACAGCACAAAGCTGATCAGCATGCCCGGCCCGGCCAGCTGCGCGGCTTCGGCGGTGAGCACGAAGATACCGGTGCCGATGATGCCGCCAATACCCAGCATGGTGAGCTGGAACGCCCCCAGCGAGCGGGTGAGCGATTTCTTCTCAGCAGTCGCCAGGATCGAATCCAGCGACTTGACGCGCCATTTGTTCAAGCAATTTCCCCTTGCGAAACGTTTGGCGCCGCACTCCACCCCATGGAGCCAACGCCGTGTCATGCCACCGTCATGCCCAGCAATGGTGGGCGCGGTCAAGGTGGCAGAGAAGCGAAGAGCGCAGCGAAGTTTGTGACATGAATCACAAAAATGGCTAGCGGTTGTAGAAATCACAGATTATGGTGGCGGGATGACCAGCCTGTCGCCCGCCGAAGCCCACGCGCTGGCCCGTATCGACGGGCTGCGGCCGGCGATGCTGGCCGAGATCGAGGCGTGGGCCGCGATCAACACCGGCAGCCGCAATCTGGCCGGGCTGGCGCAGATGATCGACGTGCTGGACACGGCCTTTGCCCCGCTGGGCGGCACGGCGACACGGGTGGCGGCGGCCCCGGCCAGCCAGATCGACGCCGCTGGCGCTGAACGGGCGCTGCTGCACGGCGACAATCTTCATGTCGTGAAGCGCCCTGACGCGCCGGTGCGCGTGCTGCTGACCGGCCATATGGATACGGTGTTCCCCGCTGATCATGGTTTTCAGGCCTGCCGCTGGCTGGATGCGGACACGCTGAACGGCCCTGGCGTGGCCGACATGAAGGGCGGCATCGCCGTCATCAAGACGGCGCTGACGGTGCTGGAAGCCAGCCCGTTTGCCGACAGCATCGGCTGGGAAGTGATCCTGAACAGCGATGAGGAAGTCTCCTCCCCCGGTTCTGCCCCTTTGCTGGCGGAGGCCGCCCGACGCTGCCATCTGGGCCTCACGTTCGAACCGGCGCTGCCCGATGGCACGCTGGCCGGGGCACGCGCCGGATCGGGCAATTTTTCCGCCGCCGTGCATGGCCGCGCTGCCCACGCCGGGCGCAACCCGCGCGATGGCCGCAACGCGCTGCTGGCAGCTGCGGATCTGGCGCTGCGGCTGGCCGCACTGGCCGGCGATGATCTGTCGGTGAACCCGGCGAAGATCGACGGCGGCGGGCCGAACAATGTCGTGCCGGATGGGGCCGTGCTGCGCTGGAACATGCGGCCGCACAGTGCCGCCGCCCAGCTGCGCGCCGAAGCCGGCATCAACGAAATCGTGGCGGCAGTGGCGAGCGACCATGACGTCCACATCCACGTGCACGGCAGCTTTGCCCGCCCGCCCAAGCCCCTGGATGCCAACCAGCAGCGGCTGTTTGACCTGGTGAAAAGCTGCGGCGCCTCGCTGGGTTTGCCGATCAGTTGGCGCGACACTGGCGGCGTGTGTGACGGCAATAATCTGGCCGCCACCGGCCTGGCCGTCGTCGACACCATGGGGCCGCGCGGCGGTGCCATCCACAGCGCGGATGAGTTTCTGTGCACCGATTCGCTGGAGGAACGGGCCCGGCTGGCGGCGCTCGTGCTGATGCGTGTGGCGCAACACGGGTGGCAGCGATGATCGCCCCCGGTGAATGGCGCGTGCGCCCGGCGCGAGCCGCCGATCTGCCGGCCGTGCTGGAACTGGCGAAGCTTACGGGCGGCGGTTTCACCAACCTGCCGCAGGACGAAGGTGCACTCGCCCGCCGGCTGGCCTGGTCCGACGCCAGCTTTGCGCGCAGCGATGCCGCGCCGGAAAACGAGCTTTACCTGCTGCTGCTGGAGGAAGTCGCCACTGGGCGCATCGGCGGCACTGGCATGGTGTTCAGCCGCGTCGGCGCCGAATGGCCGTTCTACAGCTACAAGATTTCCACGTTGACCCAGACCAGCAAGGAACTCGATCGCACGCTGCGCATCCAGTTCCTGTCGCTCACCAGTGATTTCGACGGCGCATCGGAAGTGGGCGGGCTGTTCCTGCATCCCGATCTGCGCACCGGCGGGCTAGGGCGCTTGCTGGCTCGCGCCCGCTATCTGTTCATCGCCCGGCACCGGGCGCGCTTTGGTGACCGCGTGATTGCCGAACTGCGCGGCGTGATGGATGCTCAGGGCAACTCGCCGTTCTGGGATGCGCTGGGCGCCAAATTCTTCGGCATCAGTTTCCCCGAGGCGGACAGGTTCAACGCCGTGCATGGCAACCAGTTCATCGCCGATCTGATGCCGCGACACCCGATCTATACCGATCTGTTGTCGGACGAGGCTCGTGCCGCCATCGGCCAGCCGCACGCCACTGGCCGCGCTGCGCTGGCGATGCTGCTGGCGGAGGGGTTCGCCTTCGACAATTATGTCGACATCTTCGACGGCGGACCGACCGTGAGCGCCCGCATCGACGATCTGAAGACCGTGCGCGGCGCCCGCGAGGCCGAGATTGCGGCGCTGGCCGATGCCGTGGAGGCCGCCCCGCAATTGGTGGCAACGGGCACTTGCCAAGAATTCCAGGCCTTCCTGTCGCCGCTGGCCGATGCGGGCCGCACCCTGCCGGCCGCAATCGCCCAGCCGCTGGGCATCACCCCGGGCACCAGGATCTGCCATGTCGACTGCTGAACTCGTCTCAACCGACCCTTGCACCGCCGAAGCCATCTGGGCCGGCCCGGTGGGCGGCGTGGCGGCGGCGGTGGCAAGGGCGCGGGCTGCCGCCTCTGGCTGGGCGCATACGCCGCTGGGCCAGCGCATCGCCATCGCGCGCGCTTTCAAGGCGGCGGTGGAGGCGGAGGCTGACGGCTTTGCCCGGCTGATCGCGGCTGAAACGGGCAAGCCGCTGTGGGAAACCCGCACCGAAGTCGCCAGCGTGGCGGCCAAGGTGGAGATTTCCATCACCGCGCAGGCCGAACGCGCCGGAGAAAAGGGCAGTGAGGCCGGCGGCGTGAAGCAGATGCTGCGCCACAAGCCGCACGGCGTGCTGGCCGTGCTGGGGCCGTATAATTTCCCGGCGCACCTGCCCAATGGCCATATCGTGCCGGCGCTGCTGGCCGGCAACTCGATCGTGTTCAAGCCATCCGAACAGACCCCGGCCGTGGCCGAACTGATGGCCAGCCTGTGGGCGCAGGCCGGGTTGCCCGACGGTGTGCTGAACCTCGTGCACGGCGGCGGCGATGTTGGCCGGGAACTGGCCGGCGCGGAGATTGATGGCCTGTTGTTCACCGGTTCGGCGCATGTTGGCGCGGCGCTGGCGCGGCAATTCGCCGAGACGCCGCACCGCATATTGGCGCTGGAAATGGGCGGCAACAATCCGCTGGTGGCGTGGGATGTGACCGATATCGACGCGGCGGCCGCAACCGTGGTGCAATCGGCGTTCCTGTCGGCCGGGCAGCGCTGCACCAACGCGCGGCGGCTGATCCTGAAAGATGGCGACGACCGGTTGGTGGATGCGGTGCTGGCCTTGGCCGAGCGGTTGATTGTCGGCGCGCCGTTCGATGAGCCGCAGCCGTTCATGGGCCCGGTGATTTCCAATGCTGCTGCCGATGGGCTGGAGCGCGGCTGGGCCGGCTTGCAGGCCGCGGGTGGGCGCGTGCTGCGCCCGCTCGTTCGCGCCCGGGCTGACCGGCCGTTCCTGTCCCCCGCCGTCATCGACATGACTGGCCATGCGCCCTCTGACGACGAATTGTTCGGCCCCGTCCTCCAGATCATTCGCGTGCCCAATTGGGATGCGGCCATTGCGGCGGCCAACGCCACGCGCTTTGGTCTGGCGGCGGGCCTGATCGGCGGCGATGCGGCGCGCTTCGATGATTTCTGGGGCCGCAGCCGGGCCGGGATCGTCAACTGGAACCGGCCGACCAATGGTGCCTCGTCGGCGGCGCCGTTTGGTGGCATCGGGGCGAGCGGCAATCACCGCCCCTCAGCCTATTACGCCGCCGATTATTGCGCTTTCCCGGTGGCGACCCTTGCCGCCGAAACGCTGGCGGCCAGCATCACCACGGGCCTTCGTCCATGATCCGCGAAATCAATTTCGACGGCCTGATCGGGCCGAGTCACAATTATGCGGCGCTCTCGCTCGGCAACCTGGCCAGTGCCCGCCACGGCGGCGCCACTAGCCGCCCGCGCGCGGCGGCGTTGCAGGGCTTTGCCAAGATGCGCTTCGTGATGGGGCTGGGACTGACCCAGGGCTTCCTGCTGCCGCTCGATCGGCCCAATGTGGGCTTCCTGCGCCAGATGGGCTTTGTCGGGACGGACGAGCAGGTGATTGCCCGCGCCGCCGCGGAGGACCCGCGCCTGTTCGCCACCGCGGCCTCCGCCAGTTCGATGTGGACGGCCAACGCCGCCACTGTCTCGCCTGCGCCCGACACCGAAGACGGCCGCTGCCACATCAGCTCCGCCAATTTGTCGCGCATGGCCCATCGCAGCATCGAACATCCGGAGACGCACGCGCAACTGGCCATCGCTTTTGCTGATCCGGCGTTCGCGGTGCACGAAGCGTTGCCAGCCGCGTTTGGCGATGAAGGTGCCGCCAATTTCATGCGCCTGTGCGGCGCCCACGATGCGCCCGGCCTCGAAATCTTCGTGTTCGGCGAGGAAGGCGGCCGCTTCCCGGCCCGGCAGAACCGCCGCGCCAGCGAAGCCATCGCCCGCCGCCACGGCGTTTCAAACGCGCTGTTTGTGGCGCAGAGCCAGGCCGCCATTGATGCCGGCGCGTTCCACAATGATGTGGTGGCCGTGGCCAACGGTAATGTGCTGTTTGCCCATGAACACGCCTTTGCCGATGCGGCCGGCCTGAAGGCGGACATCGCCCGGCGGATGCCCGAGGCGATCTATGTCGAGGTGCCGGCCAGCGCGGTCAGTCTTGAGGATGCCATCAAGTCCTATCTGTTCAACAGCCAGCTGCTTACCCTGCCCGATGGCAGCATGGCCCTGGTGTTGCCGAAAGAGGCCGAGGAAACGCCGAGCGTGAAGGCGTATCTGGCGGCGCTGGTCGCCGGCAACGGCCCCATCCGCGCCGCGCATTTCGTCGATGTGCGCGAATCCATGCAGAATGGTGGCGGCCCGGCTTGCCTGCGCCTGCGCGTGGTGGCCGATCCGGCCCGCGTCGATGCGCGCTTCCTGCTGGATGCGGCCAAGGCCGACCGGCTGGAACGGCTGGTGGAACGCTGGTGGCCCGAGGCGATCGGCCCAGCGGACATGACCAACCCGGATTTGTGGCGTGACGTGAAGGCCGCTCGGGCGGCGCTGCTGGCGGAGCTGGGGCTCAACCTCTAACCCCAGTCGTCACCCCGGCGCCCCCGGGGTTGACGGTCATCTAAAGGGCGGCTCGTCAAACGCGCGCAGTTTGCGCGAATGCAGTGCCGGGCCTTCATCGCGCAGGATCATCATCGCTTCGATGCCCACCTGCAGATGCTCCGAAATCGCGCCCTCATAGAAACGGTTGGCCTGGCCGGGCAGCTTGATCTCGCCGTGCAGCGGCTTGTCCGAAACACACAGGAACGTGCCGTAGGGGACGCGGAAGCGGTAGCCTTGGGCGGCGATGGTGGCGGATTCCATGTCGATGGCGACCGCGCGGCTCTGGTTGAAGCGCAGGGATGACTGCGAATAACGCAGTTCCCAGTTGCGATCGTCCGTCGTCACCACCGTGCCGGTGCGCAGGCGGGGCTTCAGCGCGTCGCCGGTCATGCCGGTGACTTTTTCGGTGGCGAGCTGCAGCGCCTTCTGAACTTCCGAAAGCGCCGGGATCGGGATCTCGGCGGGCAGCACGTCGTCGAGCACGTGATCGTCGCGCAGATAGGCGTGGGCCAGCACATAATCGCCGATGGCCTGGCTGGGGCGCAGGCCGCCGCAGTGGCCGATCATCAGCCAGGCTTCCGGGCGCAGCACGGCGAGGTGATCGCAGATCGTCTTGGCGTTGGCGGGGCCGACACCGATGTTGACCAGCGTGATGCCGCTGCCATTGGGGCCGATCAGATGCCAGGCCGGCATCTGGTTCTTGCGCCAGGCGAAATCGGCGGCGGCGCGGTCCGCATCGGGATCATCGGCGGTGATGTCCAGCCCGCCGGGGCAGGCGAGGCGGTCGTAACCGTTCCCCAGCTGCCGGCAGGCCCAGCGCACGAATTCATCGACATAACGATGATAGTTGGTGAGCAGGATATAATGCTGGAAATCCTCCGGCGCGGTGCCGGTGTAATGTTTCAGCCGGGCGAGGCTGAAATCGGTGCGCGGGCCGTCGAACAGGGCCAATGGGCGTTCATCGGCCAGGCTTTCATCCCACAGGCCGTCGGCCAGTTCGTCGCCGATCTGCTGCAATTCGGTGGTGGGGAAGTGCCGGGCCAGTTCGGCGGCCGCCACGCCTTCCAGATTGAGATCGGCGGCGCCATCGAGCACATAGGGGTACGGAATCTCGACTTCGGAGCGGCCGACCGAGACCACCACGTCATAATCGGCCATCAGCAGGCCCAGCTGCTCTTCGAGATAGGCGCGGAACATCGCCGGGCGGGTGACGGTCGTGGTGTAACTGCCGGGGCGATTGAGCCGGGCAAAGGCGCGGATCGGGCGCAGGGCGCGGCGCTCACCGGAAAATTCCAGGCGCAACTCCGGATAGGCCCAATCGCCGCGCACACGCTGGCTGCCATCGGGGGCGACGCCGTTGTCGATATAATCCTTGAGCGCATCGCGCAGGGCGGCGACGGACTGGGTGTGGATGTCGATCAGCTGATCGACGATGGTTGAAGGCGCAAGATTCATCCTGCGCCAATGCCACGAATTGCGCCGCCGTTACCAGCCCCGTATGGAAGGCGGCATGAGCCAATTTGATCTGACCGACGACCAGAAGGCCATCCAGGAGGTCGCCCGCCGTTTCACGGCCGAGGCGATCACCCCGCACGCCGCGCGCTGGGACGAGACGCATCATTATCCCAAGGACGTGGTGCAAGCCGCCGCGGCGCTGGGGTTTGGCTCCATCTATGTCAGCGAGGCCGGCGGCGGCATCGGGCTGGGCCGGCTGGAAGCGGCGTTGATCATGGAGGCGATGGCCTATGGCTGCCCGTCGACCAGCGCCTTCATCTCGATCCACAACATGGCGGCGTGGATGATCGACTGTTTCGGCAGTGAGGCGGTGAAGGCGAAGTATCTGCCTTCATTGGTGACGATGGACCGGATCGCCAGCTATTGCCTCACCGAGCCGGGTTCGGGATCGGATGCAGCGGCGCTGAAGACGCGCGCCGTGCGGGATGGCGATCATTATGTGGTGAGCGGTTCCAAGGCGTTCATTTCCGGCGCCGGGGTCAACGATGTGTATGTGACGATGGTGCGCACCGGGGTGGATGGGCCAAAGGGCATTTCCTGCCTGGTGATCGAACGCGACATGCCGGGCGTGAGCTTTGGCGCGCCGGAGCGCAAGATGGGCTGGCGGTCGCAACCCACCGCGCAGGTGAATTTCGACGAGGTGCGGGTGCCGGTGGAAAATCTGGTCGGCGCCGAAGGCCAGGGCTTCAGCATCGCCATGGCCGGTCTGGATGGCGGGCGGCTCAACATCGGCGCGTGCAGTCTGGGCGGCGGCCAGCGCGCGCTGGATGAAGCCATGGCTTATACGCGCCAGCGCCAGCAGTTCGGCAAGGCCATCGCCGATTTCCAGGCGACGCAATTCACCCTGGCCGATATGGCGACCGAACTCTCGGCAGCGCGCGCGCTGCTCTATCAGGCGGCGGTGAAGGTGAGCGAGGGCGCGCCTGACAAGACGCAATTTGCCGCCATGGCCAAGCGTTTTGCCACCGATACCGGCATGGCGGTCGCCGATCGCGCGCTGCAGCTGCACGGCGGCTATGGCTATCTGATGGATTATCCGGTGGAGCGCATTTTCCGCGACCTGCGCGTGCACCAGATCCTGGAAGGCACCAATCAGATCATGCGCATGATCACCGCGCGCGAGATGATGCGGCACAGCAATTGAGGGCTTTTCAAGTGACGTTCACAGCTTCAGTCTGCCCGGCATGAGCGAGCCCACTCCACCCGCCCGCCCGCGTTACCTGCCGGCCTTTGCCTGCCTGAATGCGCTGATCGCGCTGGCGTTCGGCACGTTCGCGGCGCACGGCATCGATGATCCCCAGGCGAAAGACTGGATCATGACCGGGGTGACCTTTCAGCTGCCGCATGTGGCCGCCGTGTTTGGCCTGCTGGCGTGGCGCAATTCGCCGTTCGTGCACTCGGGCGCGTGGGCGGTGCTGGGCGGCGCGTTCGTGTTCGCGATGGATTTGAACCTGCTGGCGATGGGCGCACCCAAATGGGTGGCGGCGCTCGCCCCCGCGGGCGGCACCGCCATGATGTTCGGCTGGCTGTGGCTCGCCATCATCGCCTTTGCCGGCGATGCGCTGAACCGCTTCGAAAGCTGACGCTCAGTCCCGGAACGATGGGTCGATCCGGTCCAGCTTGCGCAGCAATGCCGGCCAGGCCAGCATGTTGCCCACCATTTTCAGCCCGGCGCGGCCCTGATCGGCGGCCTTTTCGGGCGTGCCCTGCGGCGGGTGGTTGATCAGATCCTGGCCGCCAGCGAGCGCATGGATTTGCGCTTCGCAGGCGCGTTCAAGGAAATACATCTTGATGAAGGCTTCGGCCACGGTTTCACCCACGGTGAGCGTGCCGTGATTGCGCAGGATCATCGCCGTCTTGGTGCTGCCCAGATCTTCCACCAGCCGTTCGCGCTCATCGAGGTCCGTCGCGACCCCTTCATAGTGGTGATAGGTCAGCTCGTCGCGGATCAGCATGGCCGTCTGGGTGAGCGGCATCAGCCCTTCGGCCTGCGCCGAAACAGCCTGGCCGTGCGGCGTGTGCAGGTGGATGACGGCGTGGGCGTCCTCGCGCGACATGTGGATGGCCGAATGGATGGTGAAGCCGGCGGCGTTGGTGATGTAGGGCGTCTCCATCACCGGGTGGCCTTCGACGTCGATCTTGACGAGGCTGGATGCGGTGATTTCCTCGAACATCAGATTATAGGGGTTGATCAGGAAATGATGCTCCGGCCCCGGCACGCGCACGCTGAGGTGGGTGAAGATCAGATCGTCCCAGCCATAATGCGCCACAAGGCGGTAGGCGGCGGCGAGATCGACGCGCAGCGCCCACTCCTCGGCCGAAACCTGATCCTTCACACTCGGCGTTTTCAACTGCGTGGCCATGTGATTCCTCCCCGAAAATTGCGTCATTCTGTCGTGCCGGCGCGCGCCCGTCCATAGGCACCGCTGCGGCAGGCGTCGGAACAGTATCGCACATTCTCCCAATCGCGCGCCCATTTCTTCCGCCAGCTGAACGGGCGGCCGCAGGCGGCGCATTCCTTGGTGGGCAGATCGGCCTTCTGGCGCATTTTCGCCATGGCGGCAGGCTCCCTCGAAATTGTCACAATATCCGGTTTAATGGCGCCAATGTCTAAAGGGGAATCAGCCATGCGTCCTGCCATTGATCGTCGCGCCTTCCTGACCGCCACTGCCGCCGGCCTGATCCTGCCGGTGCGCCCGGCGCTGGCCCGGCTGTGGCCGATCAGCGGCTTCACCCATGGCGTCGCATCGGGCCATCCCGGCCCCGGCGCTGTCACGCTGTGGACGCGCTATGCCAGCGTGACGGGTGCTGCGACCGTGCTGAAGCTGGAAGTGGCGGAAGACGAAGCCATGAGCCGGGTGATCGCCCGCGCCGAAGCCGTGGCCGGCGCGGAAAGCTGGGGCACCGCCCAGGCGCGCGTGTCGGGCCTGCCGGAAGGCAAGTGGCTGTGGTACCGCTTCACCGCACCCGATGGCACGATGTCCATGGTGGGACGCACCAAGACGTTGCCGACCGGCAAGCTGGATGCACTGAAGCTGGGCGTCTTCTCCTGCTCCAACCGGCCGTTCGGGCATTTCAACGCCTATGCCCATGGTGCCATGCGTGATGATCTGGATGCGGTGATCCACCTTGGCGATTATATCTATGAATATCAGATGGGTTCGTATCCTGAACAGGTGATGCCCGGCCGCGAGATCCTGCCCGTCGATGAAATCCTGATGATCGACGATTATCGCCAGCGTTATGCCAGCTATCGCACCGATCCCGGCCTGCAGGCGATCCACGCGCGCTTCCCGATGATCGCCATCTGGGATGATCATGAATTTGCCAACGATACGTGGAAAGGTGGCGCGCAGAACCACCAGGCCGATGAAGGCGTGTGGAATATGCGCCGCGATGCCGCGCTGAAGGCGCATCGCGAATGGCTGATGAGCCCGGAAGTGCCGTGGCATCGCTATGATTTCGGCAATCTGGTGTCGGTGATGACTCTGGATACCCGCATGTCGGGCCGCGACAAGCAGCTGGATCTCAATGCCGCGCTGCGGGCCGGGCCGGAGGGCATCAAGGCCTTTGCCAGCGGCGAATGGCAGTCGCCGGCGCGGACGCTGCTGGGCGCCGAGCAGGAAGCCTGGTTCGCCCGCGAAATCGCCGCCAGCGTGAAGGCCGGCCAGCGCTGGCAGCTGATCGCGCAGCAGGTGGTGATGGGTGACATCATGACGCCGAAGAACGCGCTGGAGTTCCTGGCCCCCAATGCCGATGCCCGCGCCCAAGGCTATGTGAAGGGCGGCATTGCGGCGGCACAGGCCGGCATCCCGGGCGCGCAGGACATGTGGTCAGGCTACCCGCAGGCGCGCCGCCGACTGCTGAAGGCAATGGCCGATGCCGGTGCCGATCCCATCGTGATCGCCGGCGACAGCCACAATGCCTGGGCCTTCAACCACAGCCTGGACGGCAAGGCGGTGGCGGCCGAATTCGGCGTCCACTCTGTCACTTCGCCCGGTTACGAATCGGCGTTGGCGGCGGATCCGGCGGTGATCCGGGCGGCGCTGGTGCAAAGCTCAGCCGGAATGCAGTGGTGCGACACCAGCCGGCGCGGCTATCTCACCCTGTCGTTCAATGCCGGCGAAACCCGCTGTGACTGGGTGTTCATGGACACGATCAAGGCCGTTTCGATGGCCACCAGCGCGCCGCAGGCGGCCGTGGTGAAGCATGGCAAGCGGAAGATGACGCTGGCCTGACAAGTGGTTAGGGTGGGCGCGTGAAAGCCGCGCTCACCTGCCTTGCCCTGACTGTCGCAGCGCCGTCATTGGCTGCGCCCGTGCAATGCGATGCGGTGTGGCGCGACGGGCCGCGCGGCCGTGATGTGCCGGTGCGGATCGATCTGCCTGTTGGCAAGACCAAGGTGCCGGCGGTGATCTGGTCGCCCGGCCTGGGCGGCACGCGCGGCAATGCTTCGCGCTGGGTGGCGGCGTGGACGGCGGCGGGGCTTGCCGTGATCCGGCTGGAACATCCCGGCAGCGATGCCAGCGTCTATCGCGGCCCCGCCACACCGGAAGAACGGCAGGCCAAGGTGCGCGCCGGCATCGCGCCCGAACAGCTGATTGCGCGTATCGCCGATGTGGGTTTCGTTGCCGACGAACTGGCGCGGCGGCCACGCGAAGGGGCGTGTGACCTTGCCCGCATTGACAGCGATCATCTGGCGCTGGCCGGGCACAGCATGGGGGCCTGGGTGGTGCAGGCGATGGCCGGACAGCGCCCGGATGGTGAACAGGCGCCGCTGATCGACCGCCGTTTCCGTGCCTTCATCGCCATGAGCACGACCGGCCCGGCTGATCCCGCCGCTGCCAAGGCCCAGTTCGGCGGCATCGGTCGGCCGCTGCTGGTGATCACCGGCAGCATGGACGGTGTGTCTGCCAAGGCCGCGCCTGACGTGGCGGCCAGCGAACGGGCCAGGCGGGCCAGTCTGTTCACCGGTGCGCCGGCCGACGGCCGCAAGGCGCTCGCCTTCATCGAAGGTGCCGGGCATATGCTGTTTGCCGGCGACACCATCAAAACGCCCGCCCCAGCTGATATGCAGGCGCGGGTGGCGCGGCTGACCACCCTGTGGTGGCGGCACTGGCTGCGGGGCGAAACACGGGCGGGAAAGGCGCTGTCCAATCCGCCGCTGGGCAAGGCGGACCAGTGGCAGCGCAAATAGCGCCCCGTTAGCGGGCAGCCATCACCCCTTTCAGCATTTGCAGCAGGACGATGGCCAGAACGCCGCCGCCGCCGATGGCCAGCGCCAGCGCCGGCGTTGCCGGCGCGAAGCGCAGCAGGGCGGTGAGCGGCGGCACGAACTGGGTGGCAGCGAGCAGGCCGAGGACGGCGGTGAGCACCAGCGCCAGCACGCGCCCCGCACCGCCAATCAGCGTGGCGAGGCCGTTGCCCAGCCGGCGGTTGACCAGCATCAGCACCAGCAGGCCCGTGACAAGGGCGAGGAAGGCGGCGGAGCGGACAGCGGCTTCAGGCAGTCCGGCGTACCACAAGGCCAGTGAGAAGCCGGCGACGAGGGCCAGCACGACGGCGCCTTCCAGCAGCGCGGCGGCCAGCTGGGCCGGGGCGAGCAGCGGCGCATCGGGTGCGCGCGGCGGGCGGGTCATCGCGTCGGATTCGGCTTCCTCTGCTTCGAACGCCAGCGCGCTGACCGGATCGATGATCATTTCCAGCAAGGCGATATGGACCGGACCCAGCAGCAGCGGCAGGCCAAACAGCAGAGGCAGCAGCGCCAGCCCGGCGATGGGGATGTGGACGGCGACGATGAAGCCCATCGCCTTTTTCAGATTGTCGTGGATGCGTCGGCCCAGCCGCATGGCGGTGACGATGGCGCCGAAATCATCGTCGAGCAGCACGATGGCCGATGCTTCGCGCGCCACATCGGTGCCGCGGCCGCCCATGGCGACGCCGATGTGCGCGGCCTTCAGCGCCGGCGCGTCGTTCACCCCGTCGCCGGTCATCGCCACCACCGCGCCGCCAGCTTTCAGCGCTTCGACGATGCGCAGTTTCTGGCGCGGCTGGATGCGGGCGCAGACGCCGATGCCGGCCAGCCGGTGGCTGAGTGCGGCGTCGTCGAGCGTATCGAGTTCGGCGCCGGTGAGGGTTGCCAGCGGCACGATGCCGGCCTGGGCGGCGATGGCGCGGGCGGTCTCGGGATAATCGCCGGTGATCATCATCACCCGCACGCCGGCCGCCCGGCAGGCGCGCACGGCATCCGGCACATCGGTGCGCAAGGGATCGGCGATGCCCACCAGAGCGCGGAATTCCAGCGGCAGGTCGGCCAGTGCATCGGGCAGCGGGCCATCGGGCGATGCACATTCGGCCAAGGCCAGCACGCGCAGGCCCTGCGCGGCCATCGCGCCGGCGGCAACCTCCATCCCGGCGAGCGCGGCGGCATCGAGCCGGCACAGCCGCGCCACGGCTTCGGGCGCGCCCTTGGCCGCAACCGTACCGCTGCCCCAGGCCTGCGCCATCACCGGCTGGCCGGGGGCGAGCGGGTAGAGGTGCAGCACCTCGCTGGTGGCCGCTGCCGCACCCAGATCGGCAGCGAGCGTGTGGAAGGCGATGTCCATCGGATCAGTGGCATGGGGCGGGCTGGCCAGCCGGCCCAGCGCGGCGAGATCGCGGTGTACGGCACGATCAGGCGCGGCGGCCTGTGGGTCATCGGGCCGCCACAGCGCCACCACCGCCATGCGGTTCTGGGTGAGCGTGCCGGTCTTGTCGCTGCACAGCACGGTGGCAGCGCCCAGCGATTCGATGGCGGCAGCGCGGCGCACCAGGACGCGCTGGCGAGACAGCCGCATCGCCCCCATCGCCATGAACACGGTGAGCACCACCGGAAATTCCTCGGGCAGCATCGCCATGCCCAGCGCGATGCCGGCCAGCACCGCCTGCAGCCAGCCACCGCGCAGCAAGCCATGGAGCAGCACCGCCGCCAAGCTGGCCACCAGCCCAAACGCGGCAAACCACAGCACCAGCCGGCGTGTTTGCAGCGTCAGGCGCGGGACTTCAGCATCAACCGTGGCCAGCATGATGCCGATCTGGCCCATGTGGGTGGCAGCGCCGGTGGCCGTGACCTGCGCCAACCCGGCGCCGCGCACCACCAACGTGCCGGCGTGCAGGTGCGGCAGGCCATCACCGCCCGGCGCTGCGGGCGGCGGCGCGACATCAACAGCCAGCTTGCCGACCGGCAGCGATTCGCCGGTGAGCAGCGATTCATCGACAAGCAGGCCATCGCCCTGCAGCAGCCAGCCATCAGCGGGCACCCGATCGCCCTCGCCCAGCACCAGCACGTCGCCCACCACCACGTCTCGCCCGGCGACGCGCTGGCGCTGGCCGTCGCGGATCACCAGCGCGCGCGGCGAGGCCAGATCGCGCAGGGCAGCCAGCGCGCGTTCGGTGCGCTGTTCCTGCACCACCGTGATCAGGATCGACAGCCCGGCAAAGCCGACGAGCACCAGTGCATCGGTGCGCTCGCCGAGCAGCAGATAGACGAGGCCGCCACCCAGCAGCAGCGCCAACATGGGCTCCTTCAATACGTCATTGATGATGCGCGGCAGGCTACGCGTGCCAGGGCGCGGCAGATCATTGGGGCCATCGGCGGCCAGCCGCGCTGCTGCCTGGGCCGAGGTGAGGCCGGCCATAGCCATCAGATCAGGCCGCAGGAGCAAATCCTGACCATGTGCGCGCCGCTCATCCCTTGCATCTTGTGGGCAGCATGCATCAGCCGCGCCAGCGGGCCAATGCCGGGCTTCTACGGACAAGGGGCATCCGCAATTCCCCCGGCTTGCGGCGGCCGAGGGGAGGCCCGACACTTGCAGCACGCAAGGGTGCGCCCGCTGCTGTTGACGGATGGAGGGACAAGCCCATGGCGATGACAATCTGCTTCCACGGCGCGGCGCGCACCGTCACCGGCTCCTGCCTGGAAGTGGAAGTGGGCGACAAGCGCATCCTGCTGGATTGCGGCCTGTTCCAGGGCACCCGCAGTGTGGAGGCGCTGAACCATGAACCGCTGGCCTTTGATCCGGCCCGGATCGATGCTGTCGTGCTCAGCCACGCCCATATCGATCATTGCGGCCTGCTGCCGAAACTGGCGGCGCAGGGCTATGCCGGGCCGATCTGGTGCACGCCGGAAACGACTGATCTGCTGGAATATATGCTCGCCGATGCCGGCCGCATCCACGAATATGAAGCCGAACGCCGCAACCGCCGGCGGGACCGCGCCGGCGATGAGCCGTTCGAGCCGCTTTATACCGAAGCCGATGCATTGCTAGCGTGGCGGCTGGCGCAGCCGGTGATGCTGGATGAATGGTTCGCGCCGGCCGACGGTTTTCGCGCCCGGCTGTGGAACGCCGGGCATATCCTGGGCGCGGCCTCCATCGAGGTGGAAGCCGGCGGGGTCCGTCTGATGTATTCGAGCGACATCGGGCCGGAGAACAAGGCCTTCCTGCCGCAACCCCAGGGCGGCGCTGGCTTCGACCATGTCATCTGCGAAGCGACCTACGGCGATCGGGCCCGTGCCCGCGTCACCATGGAGGAACGCCGCGAACTGCTGGCGGCCGTGATCGCGGAGACCATGCAGCGCGGTGGCAATCTGATCATCCCGGCCTTTGCTCTGGAACGCACGCAGGAACTGCTGCTCGACATCGCCACGCTGTCGCGCAACGAGCGCATCGGGCCGGCGACGGTGTTTGTGGACAGTCCGTTGGCCAATCGCGCCACCGGCGTGTTCCGCAAATATGTGCGCAGCCTGCAGGATACCGCCGGGCGCGACGTGTTTGCCCACCCGTCGATCCACTATGTCCATGATGCCAGCGAATCGATGCGGCTGAACAGCATGTCGGGCGCGATCATCATCGCGGCTTCGGGCATGTGCGAGGCCGGGCGCATCCGCCACCATCTGCTGCACAATCTGTCGCGCCGGGAATCGACCATCCTGTTTGTCGGATTTCAGGCCGGTGGGTCGCTGGGCCGAGTGATTCAGGACGGTGCGCGGCGGGTGCGGATTTCCGGGCAGGAAGTGGCGGTGCGCGCCCAGATCCGCAGCATCGACAGCTATTCCGCCCATGCCGATCAGGGCGAACTGGTCGACTGGATGCGCGCGCGTGGGCCGATATCGGGCAGCCTGTTCCTTGATCACGGCGAGGAGGAAGCGGTGCTGACGCTGGGCAAGCTGGCGACGGCCGAGCGGCTGGCACCCAGCGTCATCCTGCCCGAAATCGGTGAGCGTTATGAACTGCAACCCGCCGCGCCGGCCAAGCGGCTGCAGACCGGGCGGCATGATCTGGCCCGGGTGATGGCCCGCGACTGGCAGAATGATTATGCCGAACTGGCCAGCAGCCTGAAACAGAAGCTGGGGCGCATCAGCGACCCGCAAGCCCGCCGCGAAGCCATCGCTGCCATGCAGCGCGTGCTCGACAGCTACGGCAAGAACTGAAGCTGTTCGGCGAGGAAGGTTTCCACCTCGGCCATTTCGACGTCGCGTGAAACGAAGCTCTGGCCAATGCCGCGCGCCAGGATGAAGGCGAGGCGACCGGCGCTCATCTTCTTGTCGTGGGTCATGTGATCGACCAGCCGCGCCGCACTGCAATCGAGGTTCAGCGCAGCCGGTTCGATGGTGAAACCCAGGCCGGCGAGATGGCGGGCCACACGTTTGGCGTCATCTTCGGGGCAAAGGCCCAACCGGGCGGAAAGGCGGAAGGCCTGCACCATGCCAATCGCCACCGCCTCGCCGTGCAGCAGCCGGCTGGAGAAGCCGGTTTCGGCCTCGAAGGCATGGCCGAAGGTGTGGCCGAGGTTGAGCAGCGCGCGGATGTCGTCCGTCTCGCGCTCATCGGCGGCGACGACGGCGGCCTTGGCGCGACAACTGTGGGCGATGGCGTGGATCTGCGCGGATGCATCGCCGTCCAGCACGGCGGCGCCGTTCGCCTCGCACCAGGCAAAGAAATCGGCATCATTGATCAGACCGTATTTCACCACCTCGGCATAGCCCGCCATCACTTCGCGGCGCGGCAAGGTGGCGAGCACGTGCGGA
This sequence comes from Sandarakinorhabdus sp. AAP62, assembly GCF_000331225.1. Taxonomy (GTDB): domain Bacteria; phylum Pseudomonadota; class Alphaproteobacteria; order Sphingomonadales; family Sphingomonadaceae; genus Sandarakinorhabdus. The sequence goes on from NZ_ANFY01000003.1 coordinate 190,732, forward strand.
TCGATCAGCACGGCCACCGGCTGGTGGAAGGCGCCAACCAGATTCTTGCCGGCGCGGGCGTTGATCGCCGTCTTGCCGCCCACCGACGAATCGACCTGGGACAGAAGGGTGGTCGGCATCTGCACGAAACGGCAGCCGCGTTTCAGCATCGAACAGGCAAAGCCGACGAGGTCGCCGATCACGCCGCCGCCCAGCGCCACCACGGCATCGCTGCGCTCGACCCCCAGTTCCAGCAGCCGTTCGACGACCAGTTGCAGGTGCGCCCAGTCCTTGGTGGCTTCGCCCGGCGGCAGCACGATGGGTTCCAGCCGGATGCCGGGCAGGCCGGTGGCCAGCGTTTCCAGGTGCAGCCCCGCGACCGTCTCGTCGGTCACCACAACCAGGCGGCCGCTGCGCGCGAACGGTGACAGCACTGCTGCCGCCGCGCCCAACAGGCCGGGCGCGATATGAATGGGATAGGCACGCGCGCCCAGAGCGACATCGACGATCATCGGGCGGCCTCTTCGGCATTGGCGGCGGCGAGCGCGGAAACAATCGCCTCCACGGTTTCATGGTGTGGGCCGGGCTTGCTGCCAACGCGGATGCGGGCCTGCGCGTAAATCGGATTGCGGATGGCGGCGAGCGCGGTGAGCACTTCGCCCGGATCCTTGCCCTTCAGCAGCGGGCGGGTGCCGCGTCGGCGCACGCGATCGACCAGCGTGGCGATATCGGCGTCCAGCCACACACTCAGCGTGCGTTCCAGGATCAGCGCGCGGGTCTCGTCGTTCATGAAGGCGCCGCCGCCGGTGGCGATCACCTTGGGGGTGCCGTCGATGAGTCGGGCGATCACCCGCCGTTCGCCATCGCGAAAATGCGCCTCGCCAAAGCGTTCGAACATTTCCGAAATGGTCATGCCCGCCGCTTCCTCGATTTCGGTATCGGCATCGACAAAGGGCAGGTTCAGCCGCGCGGCCAGCCGCTTGCCGATGCTCGATTTGCCGGAGCCCATCAGCCCGACCAGCGTGACCGGCCGCTGCGCCGCCAGGGCCAGGCGATCGGCTTCGCCCGAGGTTTTCGGATGGGGGATTTTCGGGTCGCCGTCCATTGCGCTGCCCGCTATACACCGGCGCATGGGATCGGCAAGCAAACGCGCATTGATGACCGGCGCTGCCATGGCAGTGGCCGCGGGGCTGATCCTCGCCGCACCCGTGGTGGGCCAGGATGCCGGCCCCAACCGCGACGCGCCCAAATCGCTGTTGCCCCCCGGCTTTGACACGCCGGCCCCGGCCCCTGCCGCCGCGCCGGCGCCCCTGCTGCCCGGTGCGAATGCGCCGCCAGCCGAAACCGCAGCTGCGCCCGCCGCACCATCGCTGGTGCCGGATCAGGTGGGCGATGTGCCGCCACCCTATGTTGCCGCACCTGCGGCGCCGGCGCTGCCACCAGGCGCGCCGATCGGCATTCTCGATGCTGCCAATGGCGGTCTGCCGGCCGATGCCTTCAGCGGCAGCAACGGGCGTTTTCTGGCCGGGCTGGCCAATCGCATCAAGGGCCCCATCGCCTCGCGCTGGGCGGCCATCACCGTGGGCCGGGCGCTGGCCTCGCGGGTGCCGGGGCCGGCGGGCCTGGGTGACGGCGATTGGGTGGCGGCCCGGGCTGGCCTGCTGATGCGGATGGGGGCGATTGATCCGGCGCGGCGACTGATCGATGTGCTGCCCAGTGAACGTTATACCCCGGCGACTTACCAGGTGGCGGGAGAGGTATCGCTGGCCGCCGCTGATCTGGCCGGCCTGTGCCCGATTGCCGCCACTGGCCGGGCGCTTTCCGATGATGTGATGTGGGATCTGGCCTGGGGCATGTGCGCCGCCATGGACGGTGACGACATCACGGCGGCCGGCGTCATCGATTCGGTGCGCAACAAGCGCGGTGCGGTGCCGGCCTTTGATCTGCGGCTGGCGCAGCGCGTGGTGGTGCTGGCCGGCGGCGCCGGGCGGGCCGACGGCATCAACTGGGCGGAAGAAGAAGGGCTGAGCCCCTATCGCTATGGCGTGGCCAGTGCCGCCGGCGTGACAGTGCCCGCCGATCGGCTGGCCGCGCTGGGCCCGGCGCATCCGGGCTGGGTGGTGCGCAACGCCGGGATGCCGGCGGCAACGCGCCTTGCGTTGCTGCGGCAAGCTGCGGTGCTGGGCACGCTGTCGGCCGAGGAACTGGCCAGCGGTGTTGCGGCGCTCAGCCCCGCCGATGCCAGCGGCGGGTTCGCCGCCGACAGCCGGGCGGGCCGCCTGCGTGATGCTTTCACCGGCAGCGCGGCAGACCGGGCCGACGTGATTGCGGCCATTGTTCGCGACGATGGTGCCGATCACTATGGCGCGCTGCTGGAAGCCGCCACGGCGGCAGCGGCGCTGAAACCGGCGGCGGCCCTGGCCGATCAGTCCGATGTGATCATCGCGGCGCTGCTGGCCGCCGGCAATGCGGCGCGGGCACGGGCCTGGTGGCCGGTGGCGCAGCAAGCCGATGCCGATGTTCGTGCCCGCGCGCTGGCGCTGCTTGCCACGGGTGCGGGGGTGCCGATGGCTTCGGGCGATGTTGGCGATTGGCGCAGCGCCGCCAAGGCCAGCCCACGCCGCGAGGCCATGCTGGTCGCGGCCTTGTCCGGACTGGGGCAGGCGCGGGGCGGCAGTTGGAACCGCGACGGCATCAAGCCGGTCAGCAACCGCTGGACGGCGGCGCTGGCCAGTGCGGCGAAGCGGCGGGCGGTGGGCGAAGTGGCCCTGCTGGCGGCAACTGGCCTGCAAGGCGGCTGGGCCGATGTGCCGCCGGCCCATGTCCAGGCCATCATTGCCGCGCTTGTTGCCTGTGGGCAGATGGCGCCGGCGCGGCTGATCGCAGCCGAAGCGGTGACTCGCACCGCATGATCACGGACCGCCAGGCCATTGCGCTGTTCCTCGACAGCCTGGCCAGCGAACGCGGAGCGGCAAGGAACACGCTGCTCGCCTATGGCCGCGATCTTGCCCAGGCCAGCGAATGGCTGGGCGGCGGCCTGGCAGCAGCAGATGCGGCCGCACTGGCCCGGCTGGCGCGGCATTGGGCACCGCTGGCCCGCGCCAGTGCCGCCCGCAAGGCCAGTGCGGTGCGGCAGTTTCTCAGCTTTCTGATGGCCGAACATCTGCGCCCCGATGATCCCGGCCGCGATCTGGCGTTGCCGCAATCGGCGCGGCCGTTGCCGAAAACGCTGGCGGCCGGCGATGTGGAACGATTGTTTGCCACGCTGGCCGAAAAGCGCAGCGCCCGGCCTGACGATCCGTTGGTCCTGCGTTCGGCGGCGCTGCTGGAACTTCTCTATGGATCGGGCCTGCGCGCCAGCGAACTGGTGGCGCTGCCCCGCCATGCCTGCAAGGCCGGGCGCGGCCATATGGTGGTGCTGGGCAAGGGCGCCAAGGAACGGCTGGTGCCGATCAGCCGCCGCGCCGAAGCCGCCGTGCTGGCGTGGGAAGCGCATGTGCCCAAGGACGCCAAGTTCCTGTTTCCGGCCGGCCAGAATCGGAAGGATTTGGGCAAGGCGGGTTATCTCTCCCGCTTGCGACTGTGGCAGATCATCAAGGCGCTGGCTGCTGATGCCGGCATCCCACCCGCCCGTATTTCGCCGCACGTGCTGCGCCACGCCTTTGCCACCCATCTGCTGGAAGGCGGCGCCGATCTGCGCATCGTGCAGACGCTGCTGGGCCATGCCGATATCGCGACAACGCAGATTTACACCCATGTCGCCTCGGCGGCGCTGGTGGAACTGGTCAACACCCGCCATCCGCTTGCCGATGGGTCAGATTGACAGGTGACTTTGCATGGTTCGCCCGGCTAGGCAGGCGGGCATGAGCAACAATCCCCTCTTCCGCCCGTTCCCTCTCAAGGGCCTCACCCTCCCCAATCGCATCGTGATGGCACCGATGACGCGCAGCTTCTCGCCGGCGGGCCAGCCGGGCGCGAATGTCGCGGAATATTATCGCAAGCGCGCTGCCGGCGGGGTGGGCCTGATCATCACCGAAGGCACGGCGGTGGAGCGGGTGGGTGCGGCCAATGATCCCAACGTGCCGCATTTCTTTGGCTCGGCGCTCGATGGCTGGGGCCAGGTGGTGAAGGCGGTACACGGCGAGAGCGGGCTGATCGCGCCGCAATTGTGGCATGTCGGCGCGCTGCCCAACCGCCGCAGCCCCAAGGGCGAGGAAGCCGAAAGCCCGACCGGCCATTACATGCCCGGCAAGACCAATGGCCGCGCCATGACCGATGCAGACGTGGCCGATGCCATCGCCGCCTTCGCCCGCGCCGCTGGCGACGCCATGCGCCTGGGTTTCGACGCGGTCGAACTGCACGGCGCGCATGGCTATCTGATCGATCAATTCTTCTGGGGCGCCACCAACACTCGCAGCGACCGTTGGGGCGGTGACACGCTGCCGCTGCGCGCGCGGTTCGCGGTGGAATTGCTGAAGGCGGTGCGCGCCGCCGTTGGCCCCGATTTCCCGGTGATCATCCGCCTGTCGCAGTGGAAGCAGCAGGATTTCGCCTTCCGCCTGGCGCCGACACCCGACGAGATGGCAGCCTGGCTGGGCCCGCTCGCCGATGCCGGCGCCGACGTGTTCCACTGTTCGCAGCGCCGCTTCTGGGAGCCGGAGTATCCGGAACTCGATGGCCCCGAAGGCCTGAATTTTGCCGGCTGGGCAAAGAAGCTGACCGGCAAGCCGACCATCACCGTGGGCAGCGTTGGCCTCACCGGCGAATTCGTCGCCGGCATGGGCGGCGAATCATCGAAGCCGGCCAGCCTTGATGGCCTGCTCGCCCGGCTGGAGCGCGACGAGTTCGATCTGGTTGGCGTGGGCCGTGCGCTGATCGTCGATCCGGATTGGGCGCTGAAGGTGCGCGATGGCCGCCACGGCGAATTGACCGATTATACGACTGAATCGCTGATGACCTTGGTGTGAGGCCACGGCTTGTGGCAGGAGAGGCCACATGCAGGTTGATGAAGACAATGTACCGATCCTCAAGGGCCGCTCGTTGCGGCCCAAGGATGCGGCGACCGTACTGGTGATCCGCCGCGACGGGCCGGCCCCGCGCGTTCTGATGGGCCGGCGGGCGAAGGGCCATGTGTTCATGGCCAGCAAATGGGTCTTCCCCGGCGGACGGCTGCACCCGGCTGATTTCCGCGTGGCCGCCGCCAGCGAATTGCACGACGAAACGGCGACATCACTCTGCCGCACCGCGCCGCTGGGGCGGGCCCGGGCGCTGGCGGCGGCGGCCGTGCGCGAATTGTTCGAGGAAACCGGCCTGGTCCTGGGCGCGCCCGGCGCGGGCCGCACGAAATCGCCGGAATGGCGCGATTTCCTCGCCACCGGCCATCTGCCGCATCTGGAACCCCTGCGCTTTGTCGGCCGCGCCATCACGCCGCCGGTGCGGCCGCGCCGTTTCGATGCCCGCTTCTTCACGGTGGAGGCGGATCATCTCGTCAGCCTCGATCCCGGCAGCGGCTGCGGCGAACTGGACGAAATCGCCTGGTTCGACTGGGAAGAGGCGGCGCAGCTTGATCTGCCCAGCATCACCAGGGCCATTCTGGCCGATGTGGCGGCGCGGCTCGATGATCCGGCGCGGCCCATCCCCTATCATCGTTTCGACAATGGCCGGCATCGGCTGCTGATGCTGTGACGGCGATCACCCGCCTGACGCTGACCGATTTTCGAAACCATGCCCACGCCACCATCGCTACCGGGCCGGGCCTGGTCGTGATCACCGGTGATAATGGCGCGGGCAAGACCAACATATTGGATGCAATCTCGCTGCTGGCGCCGGGGCGGGGCCTGCGCAGCGCAGCGCTGTCGGATGCGGCGCGGCAGGATGGCCCGGGCGGCTGGAGCGTGGCGGCAACGCTGATCTCGCCGCAGGGGGAAGTGCAGATCGGCACCGGCACGGCGGCTGCCGCGCCCGAACGCCGGCTGGTGCGGGTGAATGGCGCAGCGGCCACGGCGGCGGCACTGGCCGATTGGCTGGCGCTGGTGTGGCTCACCCCGGCGATGGACCGGCTGTTCAGCGAAAGCCCCGGCAGCCGGCGGCGGTTTCTCGATCGGCTGGTGCTGGCGCTGCATCCCGGCCACGGCCAGCGCGTCAACCGCTATGAGGCAGCGATGCGCGAACGCACGCGGCTGCTCACCGCCGATACGCCCGCCGATCCGGTGTGGCTGGCCGGGCTGGAGGCCGACATGGCCGACCATGGCGCGGTCATCGCGGCCGCCCGCGCCGAAATGGTGGCAGCCCTCGCCGCAGCGCTGGCAGGCGGCGACGAGGGGCCCTTTGCCCGGCCGCTGATCGCATTGGCTGGCAATGATGCCGATCATCTGGCGGCGCGGCTGGCCCGGGGCCGCGCCCGCGACGCGGCAGCGGCGCGGGCCATCGACGGGCCGCACCGTGCCGATCTGATCGTCACCCATGCCGGCAAGGCGATGCCGGCCGCGACCTGCTCCACCGGTGAGCAGAAGGCGCTGCTGATCGCGATCGTGCTGGCCCATGCCGCGCTGGTGGCGCAGCGCAGTGGCCAGCCGCCGATCCTGTTGCTCGATGAAATTGCCGCCCACCTCGATGCCAGCCGGCGCGCCGCCCTGTTTGAACGACTGAGCGGCATGGGCGTGCAGGCATGGATGACCGGCACTGATGCGGCACTGTTTGCCGAACTGGCCGGCAACCGCCCGCCGGCACACCGTTTTCAGCTGATCGGCGGGCAAATCTCCCCCGGATAAAGCCGGCGCTTGCCTGGCCGTTAGAGCGAGTCGGTGCCAAGCGGGAGATTTGTTGCATGTCGGAAAGCAGCTGGCCGCTTGGGACGCGCCTGCCGTTTCCTGCGCCAGCGGCCGGGGAACGTCCGCTCAGCCCGCGCCTGCTGGCCGCTGCCGAACCCATATTGCAAGTCGCCGGCATCGGCGCCTGGCACTACAATGCCAGCGGGCAACTCTGGTGGAGCGCTGAAACCCGTGCCATCCACGATGTTCCGCCCGATTTCGTGCCTGCGCTCGACACGGCGGTCGATTTCTACATCCCGGAACACCGCCCGATCATCCGTGCGGCCGTTGCCGCCGCCCTGCAGGATGGGACCGCCTGGGATCTGGAATTGTGCATCCGCCGTGCAGATGGCGAGCCGCGTTATGTTCGCGCGCGCGGGCGGCTGGCCGATTCCGGCAAGGCGCGCACCACCAGCCTGATCGGCACATTCGAGGACATCACGGCCCGGCACGAGGCCGCCGCCCGGGCCGCGCGGGAACTGGACTTGCGCTCGCGCACGGAAACCCTTCTGCGCGATGTGATCACCGGCATTCCGGCGGCGCTCTCGGTTTATGACCGTGATGAACGGCTGATCCTGGTCAACGAAAGCTATCGCGACATCCTGCCCGGCAACCGCCAGTATATGGTGATGGGCGAGCGACTGGCCGATATCATCACCAGAAAGGTGCTGGCCAATCATTATGTGCCGGAAGTGCGCGCCGACGATCCGCCCGAGGTGCGGCGGGCCTGGGTATCGGATTATCTGCGCCGGCATCGCGCCAAGGGGTATAACCGCGTCTTTCACCTGCGCGATGACAAGTTCATGCAGGCCAGCACGGCGATTTCGGAAAGCGGCAACATCGTTTCGATCCGCACTGACGTGACACCGCTGATGCGCGCCGAACGCGAACTGCGCCGCCGGGCCGAGGAAGATGCACTGACCCGGCTGGCCAACCGCGAGGTGTTGATGCAGCAGCTGGGAGGCCTGCCCGATATCGGCCCTTCGGGCCTGTTGGTGCTGTTCGATGTCGATTTCTTCAAGGCGGTGAACGACAGCCTGGGCCATGCCGCCGGCGACATGCTGCTGCGCCTCGTGGGCCGGCGGTTGAAGCGCAGCTTGCGTCCCGGTGATGTGGCGGCGCGCCTGTCGGGCGACGAGTTTGCGCTGATCGTGCACGGGGTTTCCACGCCGGCAGAGGTGCAGGCCTTTGCCAATCGGCTGCTCGCCCGCCTGCGCCGGCCGATGCGGCTGGGCGCCAACCGTTATGCGCCGTCCTTTTCGGTGGGCATTGCACCTTTCCCAGCCAAGGGTTGCGGGCCGCGCGAATTGCTGGGCAATGCCGATGCCGCGCTGCTGGATGCCAAGCGCCAGGGCCGCGCTCGCCATGTCCTGTTCGGGGCGGAACTGGCCAACCGGGTGATGCGTCGCACACGGCTGGCCGATGCGCTGCGCCAGGCCATATCCGGGCGACAACTGGTGGCCGCCCTGCAACCGCAGCAGCGCCTCGCCGATGGCAGCGTGATGGGTTTCGAGGCCCTGGCGCGCTGGCACCACGAAGGGGAATGGGTGCCGCCGGCCGAATTCGTGCCGCTGGCCGAGGATGTGGGCCTGGCCCAGCCGCTGGGCGCGCAGGTGATGGAAGCGGCGCTGGCCGGCTTTGCCGCCATGCTGGCCGCCGGACTGGAGCCGGGGCATCTGGCGGTCAATGTTTCCACCGCGCAACTGCTGGCCGATGATTTCCTCGACACGGTGAAGCGCAGCCTGGCCCGCCACGGCGTGCCGGCCAGCCGGCTGGAAATCGAGGTGACGGAAACCGTGCTGCTCGATCGCTCGATCGCGCGTATCGGCCACACGCTGGAATCGCTGCGGGCGATGGGTTGCACGCTGGCCATGGATGATTTCGGCACCGGTTATGCCTCGCTTTCGCACCTCACCACCTTCACGGTGGACCGGATCAAGATCGATCGCAGCTTCACCCGTGCCATCGACAGCGACGGCGAACATGGCCTGATCGCCCGCACCCTGATCGGGCTGGGTCGCGGCCTCGGGCTGGAGGTGATCGCCGAAGGGGTGGAAAGCGAAAGCCAGCGCCGCTTTCTGATCGTGCATGGCTGCACCGCTGTGCAGGGCTATCTCTTTGCCAGGCCGATGCTGGCCGAGGAGGCGCTGCCCTGGCTGGCGCAGCAGCAGCGCCAGAAACGGGCCCCGGCCGGACACCGCCGGCTGCGCGGCGTGCTGGGCGGTTGAGCGCGCATTTCCCCTCGCACGCGCGCGCGGGAGTCACTATAGCCTTGGGCACAAATCCCATCCCAAGGCTGCTGCGTTGACCGACAACAATCCGAATCCTGCCCAGATCAACGATTATGGCGCCGACAGCATCAAGGTGCTGCGCGGCCTCGACGCGGTGCGCAAGCGCCCGGGCATGTATATCGGCGATACCGACGATGGCTCGGGCCTGCACCACATGGTGTTCGAAGTGTCGGACAACGCCATCGACGAGGCGCTGGCCGGCTATTGCGACCGCATCGACATCGTGCTGAACGCCGATGGCAGCGTGAGCGTCACCGACAATGGCCGCGGCATCCCCACCGGCATCCATGCCGAAGAAGGCGTGTCGGCGGCCGAAGTGATCATGACCCAGCTGCACGCAGGCGGGAAATTCAACAATAGCGATGACAATGCCTACAAGGTGTCGGGCGGCCTGCACGGTGTGGGCGTCTCGGTGGTCAACGCCCTGTCGGAATGGCTGGAGCTGACCATCTGGCGCGACGGCGAAGAACATTGGATGCGCTTCCACCATGGCGACGCGCAGGCGCCGCTGGCCGTGCGCGGGCCGTCGAATGGCCAGCGCGGCACCCGCGTCACCTTCTTCCCGTCGCTGGGCACGTTCAAGTTCATCGATTTCGATTTTGCCAAGCTGGAACACCGGTTTCGCGAACTGGCCTTCCTTAACAGCGGCGTGCGCCTCGTGCTCACCGATGCCCGCCATGCCGAGGGCAAGTCGGTCGATCTTTTCTATGAAGGCGGCATCGCGGCCTTCGTGAAGTTCCTCGACAAGTCGAAGGCGCCGCTGATCCCCAATCCCATCGCCATCACCGGCCAGGCCAATGATATCGGCATCGATGTCGCGCTGGAATGGAACGACAGCTATTACGAGCAGGTTCTCTGCTTCACCAACAACATCCCGCAGCGCGATGGCGGCACCCACCTCGCCGCCTTCCGTGCCGCGCTCACCCGCACGCTCAACCAATATGCGGAAGGCTCGGGCCTGTTGAAGAAGGAAAAGGTCAGCCTGACCGGCGACGACATGCGCGAAGGGCTGACTGCCATCGTGTCGGTGAAGCTGCCGGATCCCAAGTTCAGCAGCCAGACCAAGGACAAGCTCGTCTCCTCCGAAGTGCGCCAGCCGCTCGAAAGCCTGATGGCCGACCGGCTGGACGTGTGGCTGCAGGAAAACCCGGCCCACGCCAAGACCATCGTGGCCAAGATCATCGATGCCGCCGCCGCCCGCGAAGCCGCGCGCAAGGCGCGCGATCTGACGCGGCGCAAGGGCGCGCTCGACATCTCGTCGCTGCCCGGCAAGCTGGCGGATTGCCAGGAGCGCGATCCGGCGAAATCCGAACTCTTCCTCGTCGAAGGCGATTCCGCCGGCGGCAGCGCCAAGAATGGCCGCAACCGCCAGAACCAGGCCATCCTGCCCCTGCGCGGCAAGATCCTGAACGTCGAACGCGCCCGGCTCGATCGCATGCTGGCCAGCCGCGAGATCGGCACGCTGATCCAGGCGCTGGGCACCAGCATCGGGCCGGAATTCAGCCTGGAAAAACTGCGTTATCACAAGGTCATCATCATGACCGACGCCGACGTGGACGGCGCCCATATCCGCACGCTGCTGCTCACCTTCTTCTTCCGCCACATGCCGTCGCTGATCGAGGCCGGGCATCTCTTCATCGCGCAGCCGCCGCTCTACAAGGTCACGCGTGGGCGGTCGGAAGTCTATCTCAAGGATCATGCCGCGCTGGAGGATTATCTGGTCGAAACCGGCACCGGCAGCCTGGTGCTGACCACCAGCAGCGGCCCGCGTTCCGGCGCGGATCTGGCGGCGCTGGTTGATCATGCCCGCCGCATGCGCGCCCTGATGGCCTATGTACCGCGGCGCTATCCGGCGCTTGTCATCGAGGCGCTGGCCCTGAATGGCGCGCTGGAAACGGCAGATGCCGGCGCCGCGGCCAAGGCGGCGGCGTGGCTCAATGCGTCGGAAACCGATGGCGGCCTGTGGAAGGTGATCCTCAGCGCCGATGGTGGTTACCAGGCAGAACGGGAATGGCGCGGGGTGACGGATTATCACGTCATCGATGGCGCCTTCCTGTCGTCGCCGGAAGCGCCGCGCCTTGCTGCGCTGGCCGGGCAGGAAGCCGCCACCTATGCGTCGCCCGCGATGCTGGGCAGCACCCGCATCACCAGCCCCGCCGATCTGCTCGCCGCCGTGCTCGATGTGGGCCGCAAGGGCCTCGCCATCGCGCGCTACAAGGGCCTTGGCGAAATGAACGCCGAACAATTGTGGGAAACCACGCTCGATCCCGCTGCCCGCACCCTGCTGCGCGTGGACGTGGACGAAGCGGCGGACGCCGACGACATCTTTGCGAAACTGATGGGCGACGTGGTGGAAGAGCGCCGCAGCTTCATCCAGGAAAACGCGCTGAACGTCGCCAATCTGGACGTTTAACGCCGGCTGAGCAGTCGCTTCACCAGTGCTGGATCGACCGCCACCGCCTGTCGTGTCTCGCCGGTGGCCGGGTCGCGGCTGCTGACGGTTTCGGCGGCGAGCAGGCTGTTGGCGATCGCTTCCTCCGTCGCGTCGGCAGCGGCGATGAACAGCGGCGTGGTCGCCTCGTTGCCGATTTCCGGATAGGCCGTCGTGGTGGCGCGGCGGGCGGCGGTGCGGCGGACGGCTTCGGCGGTGGAGAAGGCGATGGCATAGTCGCCGGAGCCGTTGCTGAACGCAGAACCCGTGCGGGCGAGGCCGGCCATGGCGCGGGCCGCGAGCCGGGTGAGATTGCGGTCGGAGAGCGGCGCATCCGTGGCCACCACGATCATGATCGAACCATCCGCGGATACACGGGCCGCTGTTTTCGCTGGCGGCGGCGGGATGGGCACGCCGCCGAGGATCAGCCGGCCGCCATAATTGCTCTGCACTATGACGCCGACGGTGAAGCCTTCCGGTGTGCGCCGCGACGCGGTGCCGATGCCGCCCTTGTAGCGAAAGGCAATCGTGCCGCGCCCGGCGCCGACAGCGCCTTCCACCACGGGGCCTGGCCTTGCCTCGGCAATGGCGCGGCGGGCGTCGGCGACGGTGACGGCGCGGGCGCGGATGTCGTTCAGGCCACCATCGTTGGTCTCGCCAACCACGGCGTTGACCGAACGCACGCCCTCGTTGCCTGGCTGGCCCAGCGTATGTTCGATGATGGCAGCGGCGGCTTCCGGCACGTTCAGCGTGTTGGTGAGCAGGATCGGCGTTTCGATCTCGCCCAGTTCGCGCACCTGGCTGAGGCCCATCAACTTGCCAAAGCCGTTGGCGACAACCATGCCGGCGGGCACCTTGTCGGCAAAGAGATTGCCGCCGTGGGGGAGGATGGCGGTGACGCCGGTGCGGATCGTCTCACCGCGATCAAGGGTGATCTGGCCCACCAGCACGCCGGGCACATCGGTGATGGCGTTGAGGAGCCCGGTGGGCATTGGGCCCGGCGCGATCCCGGTGTCGCGGGCGCGGATGGCCGCGGCGGGCTGGGCGGTCAGGAGGGCGAGGCTGAGCAGGAGCAGGCGCATGGCGCATCATGACGTGCTGCGCCTGAAAATAAAGTGCCGCCCGGCGTCGAGGGATGGATCTCGCCGGGCGGCACCGTCGCGATGCGCCCCGAGAGGGGCAAGAGAGGCGCATCGGAGCTCGTGGGAGCTGAAGATTGGGGGCTCTTTGGGCGGGGCGCACCCTGTTGGGGGCTATCGGGTGCGCCACCGGCCGGATCGGCGGGCAAGGACGGCCCCTGCCCAAACCCGCCGTTTCGTCAGCCGATCAGGCGGCCAGCTTTTCCGCTTCGATGGCGGCCATCGTCGCATTGCGGGTGGCCTTCAGCGCCTCGCTGTAGCAGCGATATTCCTGCGCCACGGCCAGCGGATTTTCGCCGGAGCCCTGGCAAACCCTCTTGGCGGCATGGCGCAGGCGGCTTTCCAGGCGGGCACGGCCGTCGGTCGAACCCAGGTTGAGGTCAGCGTAGGACACATAGGCCACGCGCTGGCCGGCTTCGTTCACGCTGTAGGCGACCTGGGCGTTGGCCGGGGTGGCGGTGGCGCCGACGACGCACAGGCCGGCAAAGAACAGGGTGCCGGCAGCGCCGACAAGGTTGCGGGTGAAATTCTGGGCAGAAGCGAACATGGGGGACCTCTTGTCTGTTTCAGCGGCCGGACCATCCGGCTGCCGATGCCAACAGCTTTGCAAAGCCCGTGCCAAGTGAACGGAAAAAATCGCATTTTGAAATATCAATGGCTTAGGGGAGATTCCGTATTGCATATGCATGACAGCGGATGCGGATAGCGCGAATAGATGGTGAATATTGCCAATAATCGGCATTCATTTTGTCGCGAGATCCTGCATCTGGCACGGCCATTTGGCTTGGCAGCTAATCCCTGCTGATGCATAGGAGATAGCGTTCGTCATGCTCACCCAGCGTTCCCGTTACGCGCTTCGCGCGCTTATCTTCATCGCCCAGTCGGGTGGGGTTGCCCCCGTGCCGATTTCGGTGATCGCCGCCGATCAGAAACTGCCGCGCAAATTTCTGGAGGCGATCCTGCTCGACCTGAAGAATGGCGGCCTGGTGAACAGCTATCGCGGCAAGATGGGCGGCTATCGCCTGGCGCGCCCGGCCAGCCAGATCAGTTTCGGCGAGATCATCCGCCTGATCGAAGGTCCGTTGGCGTTGGTCCCCTGCGTGTCGCTTTCGGCCTATCAGCGCTGCGATGATTGTTTCGAGGAAACCACCTGCGTGATCCGCAAGGTGATGCTGGTGGTGCGCGAACAGACGGCGGATATTCTCGACAACACCACGCTGGCCGATCTGTCAGTGGATCGCGTCGCCGCCTGATCAGGGCTGCGCTGGCTTGCGCAAGGTGAGTTTGCGGCCATCCTGCGTGGCGAGGATGGCGGCGCCATCGGCCAGGTAGATCACGCTGTTTGCCGCTTCCAGCAGCGCCAGCACCCGCTGTTCGATCGCCATGGCAGGCGGCGGGCAGGCCATCCTCGTGGCAGCCATCGGCCCCAGTTGCAGCACGGCGCCATCCTGTTTCCAGTTGCCGTTGAAGCGGTTGCAGCCGGCCGTGCCCGAAAGCCGGCTGGTGCCGTGATCGCCGGGATCGAACATCAGGCGGCCACCCGCAACCGGCCCGCCGCCGTTGAGATCCGCAATCTGCCATTCGCCTTCCAGGCTGCCGGCGATCACGGGCGGCCTGCCGCTCATGGCCTGGCCCAGTTGCTGGCGCTGCTCACGGCAGCCGGCGATGGCGAGGAGAACGAAGGGCAGGAGCAGGGCGGCACGCATGCCTTCATCCTGCCGTTAGCCAGCAGCCGGTGCAAGACTGGCAACCAGCGTCTCCATCGCCGATTGATCGATCAGGATGGCGCCATCGGCCGGCCGATCGAGATCGAGGATCAGCATGATGGTAAGGCCCATCAGCAGAAACAATATGCCCGAGGCAAAGCGGTGGCGGTGGCCATGGGCATCGAGCACATAGCCGAGCAGGAAGCAGGCGACGGCGGAGAAACCGACCAACAGCAGCATGACTTCACCGGGCACGCGGGCCGCCACCGCCTTCTCGCGCTGGGTGCCGGTATCCAGCACCGCATTGACGGCGCTGACCAGGTTGACCGCGCGCGGTCCATCGAGGCTGGCCTGGGCGGCTGAAGTCAGGCTCCACACCCGGCTCCGCAAAGCCGAGGCATGAGCCAGCCGGGCGGTTTCGTGCGGCAGCGGGCTGTTCACCCGGATGCGGGCATAATCGGCCAGTGCGGATTGCAGCTGAGGGCCCTGCGGTGCCGGCAGCAGCCCGGCACGCAGCCAGGCCGTGCCGATGTCGTTGGCTTCCTGCACCACCAGCTGACGGCGCTCATCATAGCGATCAAGCGCCATCGAGAAGGTGAAACCCAACAGCAGCGCCAGCACCAGCAGCGCGGTGGAGAGGACCTGGCTTTCATCCTCGCCGCCGCCACTGCCGCCAAAACAACGGTGGCAGAAGAAGCCGGCTTCGGCGGCGAGGAAGAAGATGCCGAGCAGCACCGCCGGGATGGCGGGCAGCGGCACCCAATCCAGCAGGTCCGCGAGCTGGTTGATCAACCGTGACCCTTCTTCAGTTCATCGCGGATTTCGGCCAGCAGCACTTCGCTGGGCGTCGGGCCCGGCGGTTCGGCAGGGGCTTCGGCCGGCTTGGCCATCGCCTTGTTGGCGGCTTTCACCATCAGGAAGATGACAAAGGCGATGATGATGAAGTTGATGAAGGCGGTGACGAACTTGCCATAGCCGAACAGGGGCACGCCGGCCTTCTTCAGTGCTTCATAATCGGTAGGGCTGCCCTTGTAGTCAGCCGGAATGTCGCCCAGCACCACGAACAGGCTGGTAAAATCGGCGCCGCCCGAAACGAGGCCAATGATGGGCATCACCATGTCTTCGGTGAAGCTGGTGACCACCGCACCAAAGGCAGCGCCGATGATCACGGCCACGGCCAGATCAAGCACATTGCCGCGCGCGATGAAGGCCTTGAATTCCTGCAGCATGATTTCCTTACTCCCCTGTTGAAAAGCCCGCAGGCGCATTATCTTGTGGTCAGCAATGCGCAACGATCCACTGCACTCTGCCACAAACCGCGGCCTGCGCAAGCCGCTGCCACTGGAGACTTTTTCCATGACCAAGGCCCTTCGTCGTCCCGCTGCACTGGCTGCGCTGGCCGGTACTGCGCTGCTGCTGTCGGGCTGCGGCGTCAACACCATCCCCGCCAAGGAAGAGGCAGTGAAGGCCAAATGGGCCGATGTGGAAAACCAGTATCAGCGCCGGGCTGACCTGATCCCCAATCTGGTCGCGACGGTCAAGGGCTATGCCGCGCAGGAAAAGGACGTGCTGGAAAGCGTGACCAAGGCGCGCGCCAGCGCCACCCAGGTGACGGTTGATCCCACCAAGCTTACCGACCCGGCGCAGCTGGCGCAGTTCGAACAGGCGCAAGGCGCGCTCAGCCAGTCGCTCGGCCGACTGCTGGTGACAGTGGAAAAATATCCGGAGCTGAAATCCAACGAGCAGTTCCTGCAGCTGCAGAGCCAGCTGGAAGGCACCGAAAACCGCATCGCGGTTGCCCGTCGCGATTACAACATGGCCGTTCAGGATTATAACACCGAGATCCGCACCTTCCCGTCGCTGATCACGGCCAAGGTGGTTTATGGTGCGCAGCCGATCGCGCCGTTCAAGGCCACGACGGTCAACGCCGACAAGGCGCCCGAGGTGAAATTCTGAAACCCCCCGTTCGGGGAGGACAAGCAATGACGGCACTTCGCCGGACGACCCTGCCGGCCATCACGCTGCTGCTGGCGGCGCTGTGGGCGCTGTTCACGGCGCTACCGGCAGCGGCTGAACCGATCTTCCCGAAACTCACCGGCCGCGTCAGCGATGCGGCCGGGGTGTTGCCAGCCGATACGGCGGCAGCGCTGGAGGCGAAGCTGAAGGCGCTGGAAGACACGACCGGCACCCAGCTGGTGGTGGCGACCGTGCCCGATCTGCAGGGCTATGAGATTGATGAATATGGCTATCAGCTCGGCCGGGCCTGGGGCATCGGCCAGAAGGGCACCAACAATGGCGCCATCCTGCTGATCGCGCCGGCGCAGCGCAAGTTGCGCATCGAGGTTGGCTATGGCCTGGAAGGCGTGCTGACAGACGCGGTTTCCATCCGCATCATCCGGCAGGCGATCGTGCCGCGCTTCAAGGCGGGCGACATGGCGGGCGGGATCGTTGCCGGCGCGGATGAACTGATTGCGCTGCTGCAATTGCCGCCCGATCAACAGGCGGCCTTTGCCGCCCAGGCCAAGGCCGCCAGCGCCGATGAAGGCGACAGTCCCGGCTGGGGCGCGCTGGTCTGGCTGATCATCATCATCGTCTGGATCATCATCGCCTCGCGCCGCGGCTCGCGCGGCCGACGTCGTGGCCCGGTGATCGTGTGGGGCCCCGGCATCGGCGGCAACTGGAGCGGTGGCGGCAGCTCGGGCTGGGGCGGCGGTGGCGGCGGCGGTTTTGGCGGCTTTTCGGGCGGCGGCGGCAGCTTCGGCGGCGGCGGCGCTTCGGGAGACTGGTGATGCTGTTCAACGATACCGATCGCGCCCGCATCGCGGCGGCCATCGCCGCTGCCGAAGCCAGTACGGCCGGCGAAATCGTGGTGATCATCAACACACGTGCGCACCGTTATGCTGCGACGATGCTGGCAACGGCGGTGCTGGCGGCCTTCACCTTGCCGTTCTTGGCGGTGCTGGCCGGATGGACGCCTTCCTTGCTGTTCCCGGATTGGGACGCACTGGATGGCGCCACCCGCGAGGTGCACGGCATCGAGGGCTTTGCCGCCGTGCAGGCGCTGGTGTTTGTCGCCACGCTGGCGCTGGTAGCCGGGCTGCAGCTGGACCGCGCGCTCACCCCGCGCGGCCTGCGCCGGGATCGGGTGCATCATGCCGCGATGATGCAGTTCCGGGCGCGCGGGTTGACCGCCACGCAAGGGCGCACTGGCGTGCTGCTCTATCTTGATGAGGCCGAACATGTGGCCGAGGTGATCGCCGATGAAGCGGTGTTCACCCGGGTGGCAGCCGACGAATGGGCCGACACCATCGCGGCGCTGATCGCCGGAATCAAGGCAGGCCGCGCCGCCGACGGGCTGGTGACGGCGATCGAACGCGCTGGCGCGGTGCTGGCCGCGCATCTGCCGGTGCAGGCTGGCGATGTGAACGAACTGCCCGACGCGCTGATCGAAATCTGACGCGCCGGGCAGCGTTCCTCAGGCGGCGGCAGAAGGCCGGGCAGCCACGCGGTCGCGCCACGCCGGCAGCCAGGTGAGGCCGGCCGGCAGCGGCTGGCCCACCTGTGCGCCAAACTCGACAAAACAGAACAGCAGGATGTCGGCCAGGGTGAAGCGGTCACCACAGACGAATTCGCCCTTCATCAGCCCATCGAGCCAGGCCAGCTTCTTGGCCGCCAGTGCCTTCAGCTCCTCGCCGCCGCTTTCCGACATGATCGGGAAACGCGGTTCGAACATCGGCCGGCCCTGCGTCGCGCGAAAACCGTTGGCCATGGTTTCGCAATAGCCCAGATCGATGATACGCACCCACCGCCGTGTTTCGGCGCGCTCTTCCGGCGTGCTGCCGATGATGGCGGGAGCGGGGTGAATCTCTTCCAGATATTCGGCGATCACGGTGATTTCGCTGACGATGCTTCCATCATCCAGCTCCAGCGCCGGGGTGCTGCCGGCCGGCACCTTCTTGATATAGTCGCCGCTGCGATTGACGCCGGCCATGATGTCGATGGTCTCGCTGGGCAGCGAGATGCCCTTTTCCGCCATCGCCATACGCACCACGCGCGGGTTGGGGCCGATACTGTCATAGAGCTTCATCTGGTTTCTCCTGGTTGAAGTGGTTACGGACAAGATCGATGGCCTGCATGGAACGCAGCGGGTCGTCGGTGGGCAGCGGCCATGGCGCGCCGCCGGTGACATGGGCGACAAACGCCGCCAGCTGCACATCATAGCTGCCGGGATCGGCGGGGCTGGTCAGCACGCTGGTGCCGGCGGCCTGCTCCAGCCTGATGGCATGGCCGCCGCGCTGCGGGGCCAGCGGATTGTCGACGATGATGCGGCCGTCGCGGCCGGTGATGACCAACTCCGCTCCGAAGGGGGCCGCCATGTCGGCGCGCACCACGGCAATCACCCCGCCGGGCATGGCGAGGTGCGCGCAAAAGGCCGCATCGGCCGCGCGCTGCTGGCGGAATTGCGCCGCGATCACTGCCAGTGGTTCGCCAGCGATGGCGCGCACCCAGGTCAGCGGATAGACGCCCAGATCCATCAGGGCGCCGCCGCCCAGGCTGGCCTGCCAGCGGAATTCATCGTCATCGGTCTTCACCGCCGCGTCGAACCAGGCTTCGAGCTGCTGAATTGGCCCGATGGCCGGCAGCGCCTGCTGCACCACGCGCCACAGGGCGTGGCAGCGGCTGTGCTGGGCTTCGACCATCGGCACACCGGCCGCGGCCGCTTCGGCCAGCAGTATTTCAGCCTCTTCACTGTTCAGCGTGAAGGGTTTTTCGACCAGCACCGGCTTGCCGGCCCGGATCGCGAGGCGGGCCTGTTCCAGATGAAAGGCCGGTGGGGTGGCAACGTAGATGGCGTCGATGCCGGGATCATTCACCATGGCGGCATAGTCGCCAAAGCTGCGGGGGATACCATGGGTGGCGGCGTAGGCGGCGGCACGATCGGCATCACGGGCGGCGACAGCGGCCACCACCACATCATCGCGCGCCCGGGCCGGGGCGATCATCGCATAGGTCGCGACCCGCGCGGCGCCGATGATGCCGACCGCCAAGCTCATCTGCCGTGCAGCTCGGCAATGATCTGCTGTTGGGCATCGCGGTCGATGGTCCAGCCCCGGGCCAGCCAGGCCGCCCCCAGCGCGCAGATCGTGGGCGGCAGCAGGAACAGCAGCACCAACCCATCGATGGCGGATGGCGTGTTGCCAGCGCCCAGCTTGGCATCAAAACCGACCAGATCGAGCACGATATAGGCAAGGCCGACGGGAATTGCGTAGCCGATCTTCTGCACACCCACGAGGACGGCATAATAGAGCCCGGCGTTGCTGCGGCCGGTGGCCAGTGTTTCGGCATCGGTCACATCGGCCAACATGGCGCGCACCAGGAAGGGCGGGGCCACGGCCGGAATGCCAGCCAGCAACATGCCGCCAGCGGCCACCCAGAAACCGGCGTTGGGCGCCAGCACCAGCGCGACGTGCAGCACGGCATAGCTGCCGATCGCCCAGGCCACGGCCATATGCTTGGACGTGCGGCGGGCGACCCAGCCCCACAAGGGTGCACCGATCAACCCGGCAGCAAAATAGAACAGCAACAGCAGCCGCGCCTCGTTGACCGAAAAGCCGCGCGCCGCTTCGAAAAAGAACACCAGCAGTGCGCCGCCAAAGCCGGGGGGCAGGCTGGCAAGCAGATCGATCAGCATCAGCCGCTGCAACAAGGGCCGTTTCAGCGCGTTCTTCACATCGCCCCAACCGTGCGGACTGGCATGGATCGGCGCACCATCGGGTACCCCGGCCGAGACGGCAAACAGGGCAGGCAGCATCAGCGCCAGCAGCACCCAGCCCATGGCGTGCACGCCCAGCGCCGACGAGGGCTCCAGCCCCCAGCGTGGCCCCAGCGCGTTGATCAGGGGCGGCACTGCCAGCAGGCTGAGCAGCGCCACCATGTTGAAACCCTGCCACCAGCCAAAGATGCGGCTGCGTTCATGATAATCGGTGGAGAGCGCCTGGCCCCAGCTGGTATGCGCCACCTGGGCCGCCGAATAGCCACTGTACATCAGCAGCAGGCCGGCAAAGGCGCGCAGCGGGCTGAGCCCGGGTTCGGCAAAGAAGACCAGCGCCAGGCCTATCATCATCACCAGGCCACCGATCACCATCCAGGGCCGGAACCGCCCGAACCGGGTCTTGGTGCGGTCAATCCAGTGGCCGAACACCACATCCAGTGGCAGATCGATCCAGCGCACGGCAGAGAACAGGATGCCGGTGAGCGCCAGGTCCAGCCCAAGCGTGCTGGCATAATAAGGCGGCAGATAGACAACCAGCGGCAAGCCGACGCCGGTGAGCGGCAGGCATGGCGCGGCAAAGGCGGCAAGCGTGCGGCGTTTCAGTGGTTCAGCCATTGTCCGTCCTCAGGGCGCGCCGCACAGTGCGGTGATGGCTGCAGCGGCGCAAGCCCGTGAAATCAGGCAGCCAGACCGCGCCGGCGCGCCGCGAACAATTTGAGCGCATGATCAAGCCGGGCCAGCACTTCGCCGTGCAGGGCCGGGGTGGCGGCGGCAAGGCCGTGGACCAGTGGCGTGGGCTGGTTGAAGCGCAGCGCCTCGCCGCGGCGATCGGTGAGCGTGCCGCCGGCTTCGCTGAGGATCAGGCTTGCGGCCGCCACATCCCATTCGCCAACGCTGCGACCTTCCACCCAGGCATCGGCTTCGTCTGCCGCCAGCATGGCCATGCGCAGCGCCAGGCTGTTGGGCTTGGTCACCGCCGCGCCGGGCCAGGGGGAGGGCCAATAGGCGGCGGCCATATTGGCCTGATCGATGGGCAGGCGCACGCCATCCAGCGTGTTCAGCGCCGACACGCGCAGCGGTTTGCCATTCAGCGTCGCGCCGCGCCCAGCGCCTGCGGCATAGATGCGATCCTGTGCCGGCGCGCCCAGCACGGCAGCGACAACCGCGCCATTTTCGACCAGTGCCACCGATACCGCCCAGCCGGTGCGGCCACGCAGGAAATCGCGGGTGCCGTCGATGGGATCAACCACCCAGACCCGGCCGCGGGACAAGCGATCCTCGCTGTCCGGGCATTCTTCCGACAGCCAGCCATCATCGGGGCGGGCAGCCGCGATCACGCCCTTCAGATATTCGTTCACCGCCATGTCGGCCGCGCTCACCGGGCTACCGTCGGCCTTGTTCCAGCGCGCCGTGGCGGTGCCGAAATGCGCCATGGCGATGCGGCCGGCGTTGCCCACGATCTCGGCCGCCAGGGCCAGATCGGCATCGCGCAGCGAAGGTGTGTGCGGCGTCAACTGCCTGCCACCATCATGCCATCGATGCGCAGCGTCGGCGCGTTGCTGGCATGACGGAAGGCAAGATCATTGGCGGCCACCAGCCGGGCAAACATGTCGAGCAGATTGCCTGCAATGGTGATTTCGGCCACGGGCCCGGTGATCTCGCCATTTTCGATCCGGTAGCCGCTGGCCCCCCGGCTGTAATCACCGGTGAGGCCGTTGACGCCCATGCCGATCAATTCGGTGACCAATATGCCCTGCTTGATGTCGGCCATCAGTTCAGCCGGCGTGGCGGTGCCGCCTTCCAGGTGCAGATTGGTGGTGCCGGCTCCGGGTGGCCCCGAAGTGCCGCGGCTGGCGTGGCCGGTGGGGGCCAGGCCCAATTGCCGGGCGCTGGCGGCATCCATCAGCCAGGTGGTGAGCACGCCATTTTCGATGATGGCGGTGCGGGCAGCGGGCAGGCCCTCGCCATCAAAGGCCCGGCTCCTGAGGCCGCGGCGGCGCAGCGGGTCATCGATCAGCGACAGGCCGGCAGGCAGGATGGCCTGGCCCAATTTGTCTTTCAGAAAGCTGGTGCCGCGGGCAATGGCGCTGCCGGTGACGGCGCCGACCAGGTGGCCAAGCAAGGTGGACGACACGCGCGGATCAAACAGCACGGTCATCGCCCCGCTGGGCAGCTTGATCGGGCCCAGGCGCTGCACGGCACGCTGGCCAGCGCGAGTGCCGATTTCGGCGGCGGATTCCAGATCGGCGAGATGGCGGGCGCTGTGCCAGGCATAATCGCGCTGCATGTCGCTGCCGGTGCCGGCCACCACGCTGGCCGAAAGGCTGTGGCTGGTGGAACGCTTGCCGCCGCGAAAGCCCGTCGATGTCGCCAGCGCCATCACCACCGTGCCAGCGGCAGCACCGGCGCCTTCGCTGTTGGTGACGCCAGCAATGGCGCGCGCGGCGTCCTCGCATTCCAGCGCCCGGTCTTTCAGGGCAGCGGCGCTGATCTCGGTGGGATCATCCACGTCCAGTTCGGGCAGGGGGCCGTGCGCCAGCCGGTCTTCGGGAGCGAGGCCGGCATAGGGGTCTTCCGGCGCCAGGCGGGCCATGGCCACGGCGCGCATCGCCGCTTCCTGCAGGGCGGCGGCCGTCAGGTCGGAAGAAGAAACGCTGGCCGAACGCTGGCCGACGAACACCCGGATGCCGATTTCCTCGCCTTCGGCACGGCCGATGTCTTCCAACTGGCCAAGGCGCACCGAAATCGAGGTGGAACCATCGCCAACATAAAGCGCATCGGCAGCATCGGCCCCGGCTGCGCGGGCGGCGGCAAGGGCGGCATCAAGGCGGGTGAGAGCGTCATCAGGGGAAAGCATGGCCCAGATGTAGGGAGATGATCTGCCCCTGTCACGGCCCAATCAACAGGGGCCCATCATCGCGGCGATTTGTCGAATCCATGCAATGCGCCGGCCCGGTGCCGTGCGATTACAGCGTTCGTCCGGCGCGGGTGATGGGTGGGCCAGCCCGTCGCCGGGTCCCAAAGAAGCGCGCGGGCCTGTATCCAATCCGGAACAGGTCCGCAGCTGCATTCAGGCCAATCCCACCGACGCACAGGCCGCTGCCCACAGCACCCCGGCCAGCCGGTTGGAGCGGAACAGGATCAGCGCGTTGGCCGGCGCCGTGTCGGCCAGCTTCACCACCTGCCAGCCCAGCTGTGCCGCCAGCGGCAGCAGCGCCAGCACCGCCAGCGCCTGCCCGGCGACCAGCCACAGCGCCGCTGCCCACAGGATCAGCGCCAGCGCATAGAAGCCCGCGACGCCGGCCCGCGCCTTCGGCCCCAGCGCGCGGGCGGAGGATTTGATGCCGGCCAGTGCATCATCCTCGATATCCTGCAACGCGTAGATCGTGTCGTATCCCAGCGTCCAGGCGATGCCGCCGGCCCACAACAGCCACATCGCCGGGGCTTCGACGGGTGCCACCGCCGTCCAGCCCACCAGTGCGCCCCAGTTGAAGGTCAGGCCCAGCCAGGCCTGCGGCCACCAGGTGATGCGTTTCATGAAGGGATAGGCAGCGACCGGAAGCAGGCTGGCCAGCGCCACGACCTGGGCCAGCCCGCGCAACTGCAGCAGCACGACAAGGCCGATCAGCGACAGCGCCACCGCAAAGGCCAGCGCGGCCTTTACCGAGATGCGGCCCGAAGCGACCGGGCGATCACGCGTGCGCTCCACCTGGGCATCAAGATCGCGATCAACGATATCGTTCCACACGCAGCCAGCGCCGCGCATGGCGAGGCTGCCAAGGGCGAACCACGCGATCAGCCACGGCGCGCGTTGCAGGCCGCCGGCCAGCGCCAGCCCGGCGATGCACGGCCACAACAACAGCCAGGTGCCGGCCGGCCGGTCGAGCCGGGCGAGGCGGGCATAGGCCTGCGCACCCGCCGGCAGCAGATCGATCCAGCTCTTGACCGCGTCTGGCGTTGCGTTGGTGGGGGCAGGCGGCGTAACCACGAAGCCCATGAGCGAATTCGACCGCAGCTTGTCAACCACACCGCGCCTGTTTGTACAGGCTGTGCTGTCGGCGGGCGCGGCGATCACGCTGGATGCGCCGCAATCCCATTATCTGGGCAGCGTCATGCGCCGCCAGCCCGGCGACATGGTGCGGCTGTTCAATGGCCACGACGGCGAATGGGCGGCGCGGGTTTCGGCTGTGGCCAAAAAGGCCGTCACCTTGATCGCCGAACGACAAAGCGCGCCGCAGGAACAGGTGCCCGATCTGTGGCTGTGCGCGGCGCCACTGAAGAAGGGCCGCATCGACTGGCTGGTGGAAAAGGCCTGCGAACTGGGCGTGGCGCGGCTGCAACTTGTGACGACCCAGCGCACGGTGGTGGACAAGCCCAATCTGGAACGGCTGAGCGCGCATCTGGTCGAGGCTGCCGAACAATCCGGCCGCACCGCCGTGCCGGAGCTGCCGGCGCCATTGTCGCTGGCGCAGCTGCTGAAGCATTGGCCGGCGGACCGCGCGCTGATCTTTGCCGATGAAACCGGCGGCGACGCCATGGCCGCCGCCTTTGCCCGTTGTCCTGCCCCGGCCGCCATCCTGATCGGCCCGGAAGGCGGCTTCACTTCGCCGGAACGCGACGCCATCCGTGCGCACCCCGGCGCGGTTCCCGTCAGCCTTGGCCCACGCATCCTGCGTGCCGATACGGCCGCGCTGGCAGCTGTTGCCGTCTGGCAGGCGATCAACGGCCATTGAATTGCGCCCGAAAAGCCGGCATTTTCTCCGCCAGGCAAGTCGGGGGGAAAGCCGATGCCCATCATCATGCTTGCGGCCGCCGCCGTCGCCATCGCACCGCCGGCCTGGCTCTATCCGCAGAACATGGCGGCTGAGTCGCCCGCGTCGCATGCGCCCATAAGCGTGCCGGGTAGCCGGGTGACAGTGGACGCCGCGATCCTGCATGACCGCGCCCAGACGGTGAACTGGTTTCCGGCAGATCAGCCTGCGCCACCGGCACGAGTGCTGAAAGCAAAAGCCGGCGAATTTGCCTGCGGTTATTGCCACATGGTCAATGGGGTCGGGCATCCGCAGAATATCAGCATCGCCGGGCTGAACGCCGATTATGTCATCGCCCAGTTCGCCGCTTTTCGCAGCGGCCAGCGCAAGGCGGCGCAGCCGGGCTATATCCCCAACAACAGCATGACACGCGTTGCCGGGCAGGTGAGCGAGGCCGAGGTGGCTGAACTGGCAAACTATTACAGCAAGCTGCGTTATCGCAGCCTGATTCGGGTGCGGGAGGCGGCGATGGTGCCCAGGGTGCGCGCCGCCGGGCTGGTATGGGAGCGCGTGCCCGGCCCGCCCGAACCCATTTCGGGGCGCATCGTCGAGCTGATGGACCGGCCCGAGGACTCCCTTCGCCACAATCCGCGCGGCCGCAGCACCGCCTATGTGCCGCCGGGCAGCATTGCGCGTGGCCGTCGCATCGCCGCCGAACTGGGCTGCATGGCGTGCCACGCGCAGATGCTGGGCGGTTGGGGGCCGGGCCGATCACCCAGCTATATCGTCCGCCAGCTGCTGGCCTTCCGCAATCGTGCCCGCACTGATCCGGGCGCGGAGACGATGCAGCCCATCGCCGACCAGCTCAGCCTGGACGACATGGTGGCAGTGGCGGCGTGGATGGGGGCGGGGACTAAGGCGTCACGCTGATGATGCGTTCGGCTTCCTGCAGCACGCGCGGGCGGCTCCAGACGAAGGGCACGTAATTGCCGGTGGCCCAGCGCGGGAACAGGTCGCGGTAATGCGGGCTGGCGGGGTCGCCGGATTGACCGGGTGTGTTGATCGCCATGCTGTTGTCCCATGCGCCCACGTCGAGCACGACGCGCACTGACGCGCCGGACACGAGCTGGAAGTCGCTGCCACTGCCCATCGCCATCGGCGTGGAGCCGCTGCCGCCGATGGGCAGCGGGCCTGCCCGGCGTTCGGCGCTGCGCCCCGCGATGCCAAGCGCCGGCTTGAAATCGGCCACATGCAGCGCGCCCCAGCGCCAGAGCGCGGGATCGGGGCCGAACATTTTTTTGGCTTCGACATAGGCAGTACCCAGCGAGCCCAGCAGGATCGTTTCGCGCAGCGCTTTCGGATCGGGGCCAAGCAAGGCGCCATTCTCCAGCACAGGCAGCACATTGCCGATACTGGTGCGGCCGAAATTCTCGCGCTTGTCGTCCGGCACGATGGCCTTCACCGCCGCCATCGGCAGGTGGCGCGCCGCCCAGACCTCATACAGCGCCGCTGCCGCTGAATCCGGCCCTTCATGGCCATCCCAGCCGCTGAGCAGTGCCAGTGCGCCGCGTTCATCGTCGTTGCGGCCGGACAGGCCCTTCAGCAACGCCACGGCACGGCGGGCCATGGCGGACGTGGCGTCATTCTGCAGCGCCATCGCATCAGTCAGGCTGAACTTGGGCTTGGCAGCGATCACTTCGGAAATGCGGGTGATGCGGCTGCGGTCGGCCCATTCCAGGCCGAGCAGATGTGGATAGCCGGCCGGCACGTTCATCTCGTTCGCCGTGGCAAACCAGCCTTGGGGCGGATTGTGTGACACCGGCATCAGCTTCGCATCCAGCAGCCCGGTCCAGCGATGAGTCTTACCAGCCGGAACCGGCAACAGCCCGTCGCCAGCGGCCCGCATCGGCACGAAGCCGCTGGGTGCCCAACCGATATCGCCATCGCGCGCGGCAAACAGCAGGTTGAGCGGCGGCGCCCCCCAATGATTGCGGGTGGTCAGGAATTCGTCCCAATTGCGCGCAGTGAAGGCCCAGGTGGCATTGAAATAAGCCGATGCGCCGGGTTTGCTCCAGGTGGCGCGCAGGGCAAAGCTGCGGCCGCTGGCGAGGTCTTCATGGATGATCGGCCCGTCATCGGTGAAGTGCAGCACCACTTCGCGCGGCGCTTCGCCCTTCACGTCGATCGTCTCACGCACTTGCGAAAACTTCGTTCCCTTGGGGTTCACCACCAGATCCTGTTGATCGATGGCAAAGATGGTCAGCGCCCAGGCCACATCCTCATTGTGGCCAAAGCTGACGCCGGGCAGCGCCGGTTCGCCGGAGCCGGCGATCTTCAGCTCCGGCGTGTCGATGTGGGAGAGGTAGCGCAGATTGGGCACGGCGTGGGCGCGGTGCGGATCATTGGCCAGGATCGGCCGACCGGTGGCCGAACGCGCCGCGCCAATCACCCAGTTGTTGCTGCCTTCCTGGGCTTCCGGATCGAGGCTGGCGACAACCATTTTCTGGCCATCGAAACGCACATCGCCGGTGCCCAGCGCATAATCGTCGAGCACGTTGGCCGGGATGCTGCAGGGGTCCAGGCCTTTGGGGATGGTGACATTGTGGGCCGGCGCCAGTTCACGGCGCAGCGGTTCATATTTCAGGTCGCCGCCGCACAGGGCGCGGGCGCGGGCGACTTCGTCGGGGATGTTGCGGGTCAGCGCGTTGGAACGGATGCGCACCACATCGTCGGCGCTCCAGCGTTCGGGGCGGCTGGCGGTGGCGGTGAACTCCATCGGCAGTTTCTGCCGGCCGGCTTCGACATCGGCGATATAAGCGTTGATCCCGGCGGCAAAGGCCTCTGTCCAGCCCTTGGCCGCGGCCGGATAGGCGGCCCACTCGGCGGCCATGTCACCGCGATAGAGCAGCAGCCGGGCGGCGCGATCCTGCGCCACGAACTGCGGGCCGAAACTGGCCGACAGCCGGCCCAGTCCGCGCTTGCGCCACAGATCAATCTGCCACAACCGGTCGCGCGCCACCGCATAGCCCTGCAGGAAGAAACCATCGCGGGCGTTGGCGGCATAGATATGCGGAATGCCGGCACGATCGATGATGATCTCGCCCGGCGCGGTGAGGCCTGGCAGCGAACGTGCCTCGCTGTACACGCCCAGGGGAATATTTGGGGGCGGCGCGTCCTGGGCGGAGGCTGCCGTGGTGAGCAGCAGGGCGGCGGCGACGGGGCGCATCATTCTGCGGCCAGTGCGGCAGTGGCCGGGGCGGCCTGCGGGCCGCGGATCAGGCCGCCGGGCAGGGCGCCGGTCATCTGGCCGTTGCGGAAGGTGACATGCCCATTCTTGATCGTGCACACATAGCCATCGGCGCGTTGCAGCAGGCGCTTGCCGCCGGCCGGCAGATCGAAGGCCAGCCATGGCTTGCCCAGTTGCAGCCGATCCAGATCGATGATGTTGAAATCGGCGAGGTAACCCGGCGCGATGAGGCCGCGATCGTGGAGGCCATAGAGTTTGGCCGTGTCGTGGCACTGGCGGCGGATGGCGTTTTCCAGGGTCACGGTGCCGCGCGCCCGGTCGCGCACCCAATGTTGCAGCAGATAGGTCGGGCTGGCGGCATCGCAGATGGTGCCGCAATGGGCGCCACCGTCGGATAGCGAGATCACCACGTCGTCGCGGTGCAGCAGGCCCTTCACGAAATCCAGGTTGCCATCGGCATAGTTCAGGATCGGGAAATAGATGAAGCCGGTGCCATCACCGCGACACAGCAGGTCATAGGCGTATTCCGCCGGGTCCTTGCCGGCGGCCTTGGCCATCGCCCAGATTGTCTCGTCCTGGGTGGGCTCGTAATTGAAGGCATCGGTCATTTCGAACTGCAGCTGCCAGCCCATGGCGACCGCCATCAAGAGCGGCAGCACATCGGTTTCGGGCCAGATATTCTCCTCCGCCAGCAGCTTCGCCTTGAAGGCCGGATCAGTGAGATGCGCCCACTGCTCTTCCCACGCCAGCGGCTCGATCGCCTGCCAGCTGGGCTTGAACTTGAACGGGTGCACGGTGCCGCGCCAGGCCATCAATATGCCGTTGCCGCGAATGGCGATCTGGGCGACGATGTTGGCGCCCTCGGCATTGGCGCGCGCTGTCTCGCTCATCTGCTCTTCCCACGGCAGTTCCTTGGCGATCGACTGCAGCATGGCGAAGGTGACCGGCAGGCCGGTCTCGCGGCTCATCTCGGCCATCCAGCCAAATTCATCCCACTCGCGGCGCAGATCGCTGGCCATTTCAAACACGCCGTGGCCCACCTTGCCCATGGCGCGGCCAATGGCGATCAACTCGTCCTTCTCGGCGGTCGTGCCAGGCACGAGTTCGCCGTCGATCGACTTGTGCAGGATGGTGCGGCTGGTCGAGAAACCGAGCGCGCCGGCCTTCACGCCTTCCGCGACGATTTCGGCCATCTGGGCGATATCGTCCTCGGTCGGCTTTTCGTTGCGCGCCCCGCGCTCGCCCATCACATAGGCGCGCACGGCGCCATGCGGCACATGGGTGGCGACATCGATGGTGCGCGGCCGCCTTTCCAGCGCGTCGAGATATTCGGGGAACGTCTCCCAATCCCAGGTCATGCCTTCGGCCAGCGCGGTGCCGGGGATATCCTCCACCCCTTCCATCAGGCCGATCAGCCACTGGTGCTTTTCGGGCTTGGCCGGCGCAAAGCCGACGCCGCAATTGCCCATCACCACGGTGGTCACCCCGTGCCATGACGAGGGCGCCATTTCCGAATCCCACGTCGCCTGACCGTCATAATGGGTGTGGATGTCGACAAAGCCGGGCGTGACGATCAGGCCCGCCGCATCAATCTCCTCGTGGCCTTTCGCCGTGATGCTGCCCACCGCCGTGATGCGCCCGCCATCCACGGCGATATCGCCGGTAAAGCGTGGATTGCCGCTGCCATCAACGATGGTGCCGCCGCGAATGACCAGATCATGCATGATTTCGATCTCCCAGGATGGCGGGAGGATGCCACAGGTCGCCAATGGCGCAACCCTGCCGCTTTGCAGCAGGCGTGTGGCTCAGCTTGGCAGGGCCGCCGCGCGTTCGGCCTGCTGCAATCGCTCCGGGTCAGGTGGCAGATGGCCCCATCGGTCATCGGCCGTCACCGGCGCCGGCTGCGCCTGCTCCACGCCGCAGCCAGCCAGGGAAAGAAGCAACAGAATCAGCAGGGGGGCGGCTTTCATGGCCGCCAATGTCGGCAAACATTACGAATTTGCAAGGGGGAGGATGGCGCAGACGGCAACGGGGGGCGCGGTTCGTGCGAAGAATGCCACAAAACCGCAACATGGCCGCTTCATTGCGCCAGCGGGGCAACGGGGCTAAGGGCGCTTCCCATGAGCAACAAGGTGACTTCCGCCGGTGATGACGCGATCATCGAATCGCGTGACCAGCTGATCGGCGTGTTTACCGCCGGCGCCAAGCCGAAGGCCGCCTGGCGCATCGGTACCGAGCATGAGAAGTTCGTGTTCCGCACCGAAGACCACCGCGCTCCCTCCTACGCCGAACCTGGCGGTATCCGCGATCTGTTGATGGCGATGACCCGCTATGGCTGGGAGCCGATCCTGGAAGGCGGTAACGTCATCGCGCTGAAGGGTGCGGACGGCAACATCAGCCTGGAGCCGGCCGGCCAGTTCGAACTGTCGGGCGCGCCGCTGGAAAATCTGCACCAGACCTGCGCCGAATCGAACCGCCACCTGAAACAGTGCCGCGAACTGGGTCAGGAACTGGGCCTGGGCTTCCTCGGCCTCGGCTTCTGGCCCGACAAGACGCGTGCCGAACTGCCGATCATGCCCAAGGGCCGCTATGACATCATGCTGCGGCACATGCCGCGCGTCGGCAGCCTTGGGCTGGACATGATGCTGCGCACCTGCACCATCCAGACCAATCTGGATTATGGCAGCGAAGCCGACATGGCGCAGAAATTCCGGGTGAGCCTGGCGCTGCAGCCGATCGCCACCGCGCTGTTTGCCAATTCGCCGTTCACGGAAAAAGCGCCCAACGGCTTCAAGTCGTTTCGCAGCCATATCTGGACCGACACCGATCCGGCCCGTACCGGCATCCTGCCCTTCGTGTTCGAAGAGGGCTTCGGCTACGAACATTACACCGATTACGCCCTCGATGTGCCGATGTACTTCGTTTATCGCGACGGCAAATATATCGATGCGGCCGGCCTGAGCTTCCGCGATTTCCTTGCCGGCAAGCTTGAGGTGCTGCCCGGCGAGAAGCCGCGGCTGGGCGACTGGAAGGATCATCTTTCCACCGCCTTCCCGGAAGTGCGGATGAAGGGTTATCTGGAAATGCGCGGCGCCGATGGTGGGCGCTGGGATCGCATCTGCGCGCTCCCGGCGCTGTGGGTCGGCCTGCTCTATGATCAGACGGCGCTGGATGCCGCCTGGGATCTGGTGAAACACTGGACGCCGGAAGACCATGCCCGCCTGCGCCGCGAAGTGCCGGCGCTGGCGCTGGGGGCGGCCAGCCCCAATGGCGGCACGCTGAAGGAGCTTTCTGCCGAAGTGCTGAAGATCGCCGATCTGGGCCTCGCCAACCGGGCCCGGCTGAACAGCGCCGGCGATACCGAACAGGGCTTCCTCAATCCACTGCGCGAGATCGTGGCCAGCGGCATGACCAACGCCGATCGTCTGCTGGCGCTGTATAATGGTCCGTGGGGCGGCGACATCAGCCGCATCTACGAGACCGAGGCTTATTGAACCAGCCGCGCCGTGGCGCTGATGCGGGCCGCCATCTGTGGCGGTGTCGCTGAAATGCTGCCGGTCAGCCACGCATCCACTGCGGTCAACTGCGCGGCGGCAATCTGCAGCGCGGCGATCCGGAATTCGGAGCCCAGCCGCGCCTGAATGGCATCGGCCAGGGCGCGTTCCAGCACGGCGCGCAGTGGCGGCGCGAACATGATACGGCCGTGGCGGCGCTGCTCCCAGAAATGTTCAAGCAGCCACAGCAGCGACGGATCATCCCCGGTCGCGGCCACTTCGGCGAGCTTGTCGAGCAGCGGCTGCATCGAAGCGGCGAGCAGCGCATCCTTGCCGGCAAAATGGGCATAGAAAGTGGAGCGGCCAACATTGGCCTTCACACACACCGCCGCCACATCGATACGATCATAGCGCTGGGCAAACATCAGATCACGAAAGGCGGTCAGCAAGGCGGCCCGGGTGCGCAGTTGCCGCCGATCCGGCAGGCGTGACTTAGCAGACATATCAAGCAATCCGTCCATTATCAGACGTATCTGCCCTGATGTTTGGTGAATGGTCAAGCCGCCGCTTTTATGTCGGTCGAGCAACCATTTGCGGAGCTCGCCCCATGACCATCAACACTTCTGATCAACCTCGCGCTGCCGGCGCCTTGCTCATTGCGGCCTCGGCCCTGTCGGTATTCGGCATGCTGCATCACCCCACGGCGCAGGGCGATGGGCTGCAACGCGTGCAGAATCTGGCGGCCATCGGCCCATTTGCGGCCGATGTTCATGCCGCGCTGGTGGCGGTGATGTTGATGCAGATGATCGGTTATGCCGGGCTGGCGACGCGGCTGGGCGGCCAACGCCTGGTGGTGCAGGGGGCGTTCCTGGCGCAGGCCGCTGGCGCGATGGCGCTCACCGGTGCTGCTGCCATCAACGGCTTTGCCCTCGCCGCGCAGGCCAGGCGGCTGCTGGCGGCCGGCTATATCCTGCCGGAACAATATCAACCCACCATCTGGGCGCTGTTTGGCCAGGCCCGTGCGCTGGAACAATTGGGCACCGGTGCCTGGGCCATCGCGCTGTTGCTGTGGGGGCTGGCGGTGTGGCCGCAGCAGCGCTGGCTGGGGCTGCTGACCTTGCCGCTGGCGCTGGTGCCGCTGGCCGGCGGGCTGGGCCTGCTGCCGCTGGGCGTGGTCGGTTTCGGTGCGGTGGTCGCAGCGCAGGGCATCTGGGCTGTGGCCGCAGGGACACAATTGCTGCGCGGACAGCTTGGCGCACCCCACACAGCCCCTTGACGGCAAACGGCAAAGGCTAAACACTCACTTTTGTGTCACGATCTGGACCGCCCCATGGTGGGAGATAAGGCCGGACGATGACCTTGATTGGGGAGACGATCGATGGGGGTGATGCACCTTCGCAACAGCTGTGCGGCTGTTGCCCTGTTTTCTACCGTTGCCATGTTCAGCAGCCCGGTATTCGCACAGGCTGCCCCGCAAGCTGCTGCCGATACTGAATCAGTTGAAGCCGAAATCATCGTCACCGGCAGCTTCATTCGCGGCACCCGCGAAGATGCGGCCATGCCGGTCGATGTGTTCACCGCCGACGATTTGAACAAGCAGGGCGTCTCCTCGCCGCTGGAATTCATCAAGCAGCTGCCCTCCGTGGGCGCCACGCTGGGCGATTCCAACCAATATTCCACGGCATCGCAGGGCTTCCAGGGCAATGGCTCGCTGAACCTGCGCGGCCTGGGCCCGACGCGCACGCTGGTGCTGTTCAACGGTCGCCGCACCGTGCTGGCCCCGGGTGACGGCTTCATCGATACCAACCTGATCCCGATCTTTGCACTGCAAAACATCGAAGTGCTGAAGGATGGCGCGGCCGCCACCTATGGTTCCGATGCCATTGCCGGCGTCGCCAACTTCACCACGCGCCGCAACTTCAATGGTGTCATCATCCAGGGCGATTGGGATGCTATCAAGGGTTCGGACGACAACTGGACCAGCTCGATCCTGATCGGAAAGACGTTTGGCAAGGTTAATCTGATGGCCGGCTTCGGCTGGCAGCACCGGTCGACGTTGCCCAACTATGCCCGTGAATTCAGCCGCACAACCTATGCGGTCAACCCGTCGGGCTGGTCGGCGCTGTCGACGCCGGGCTTGTTTGCGGCCACCTATCTGCAGAATGGCGCGCTCACCACGCAGACCGCCCGCGATGGCGGCAACGCCGGCTGCACGGCCGTTGGCGGCATCAATGATGGCGCCTTGTGCAGGTTCAGTTTCATCCCATGGAACAACATCATCGAAGAGGAAGATCGTTACCAGGGCTATGTGCAGGCCGATATCGACCTGACCGACCGCACAAAGGTGCATCTGGAATTCAGCTATGCCCAGACCGATCTCAACTCGCTGGGCTATTCGCCGTCGTTCCCGCCCACCCAGGGCCCGCGCGGTTCCGGTTCGGCCAGCGCGTTCACCGTCAGCCCGAACAACCCCGGCGTGCCCGCCTTCCTGGCCCAAAGCGGGCTGGCACCTTCAACGGCGGAACGCCCGCTGGCCGCCGTGACTGCGGTATTCTGGCGGCCGCTTGGCTGGCTTGGCAACCCGGCCGATCCGGTGCGCGGTGCCGGCCTCGGAGCGGCCAATAATAAATCCTATCGCTTTTCGGGCGGGATTGAGCATGAATTCACCGAAAATTTCCGCGGTCAGGTCTATGGTACTTGGTGGCGCTCGGAACGTGATGCCTTTGCGCCTGATGTGATCGGCACGCGGCTGCAGAATGCCCTGAATGGCCTTGGCGGCCCGGGCTGCACCGGGACCACGCCCGGCCAGAACGGCTGCCAGTGGTTCAATCCCTTCCTCAATGCCGGCCAACCGATTTCGATCGAAGGTCGGACCAATCCCAACTATGTCCCCGGCGCCGAAAACAGCCCGGAACTCATCCGCTGGCTGCAAGTGCCCAACGGCACCCGCCAGGTGGAAGAACAGACCGTGTTTGATCTGATCTTCTCCGGCGAAACCAATCTCGACTTGGGAGGTGGGCCGATCGCCTACGCCTTTGGCGCGCAATATCGCGGCAATGGCTGGTCCACCCGGCCGCTGCGGCCGGAATCCGATCTCAACATCAATCCCTGCTTCCGTGAAGGTGATCGCAGTTGCGTCGGTACGCCGATCGAAGGCGTTGGCTCGTTCATCTTCCTGGGTGGCAGTCGCTTCGAACGCCAGACCCAGAATGTGAAGGCGATCTTTGCCGAAGTGAAGATTCCGATCACTTCCACGCTGGAAGTCACGGGTGCGGCCCGCTTTGAAGATTATGGCGGCTCGGTTGGTTCCACCTTCAACCCCAAGGGCACGGTGCGCTGGCAGCCGGTTGATTGGCTGGTGTTGCGCGGCTCGGCGGGCACTACTTTCCGTGGTCCGCAGGCCAACCAGGTGGCGGCCAACCAGATCACCAGCCTCGCTGGCATCCAGGCGGCGGCCAACAACTTCAAATCGGTCGATATCTTCGGCAATCCCAATGATCTGGGGCCGGAAACCGCCTTCACCTACAATCTGGGCGCGGTTGTCTCCACCGGCGGGCTGACCGTTTCGGTGGATTACTGGAGCTTTGACTTCAACGACCGCATCACCACCACGCCGGCCCAGGCCATCGCCACCAGCGTGGCCAGCGGCGCCGTGGCTGCCAACGGCACGCGTTTTGCCAATTGCAGCAGCATCTTTGCCAACCTGATCACCTTCCAGGGCGGCTGCGTGCAGGGCACGACGACCGGGTTCGACATCTCCCGCGTCCGCACCGACTGGGTGAACGGCCCCGGCATCAAGACCAGCGGCATCGATGTGTCGATCGATTACAATGTCGATGTGTTGGGCGGCCGGCTGAACGTCGGCGGCCAGGGCAGCTTTGTGCTGGACTACACGTTTGAAGATTTCATCTTCCGCGGTGTGCTGGTGCAGGCGGGTTATCAGGCCAAGGGCTTCACCAACTATTTCCGTGATCCGCAGACGGTGTCGCCGTTCCGCGGCAATGCCTGGATCAACTATAATCACAGCGGCATCAACGCGCGTTACCAGGTGCGTTATGTCGATGGCGTCACCGATGATCGCTGCGTCGGCCTCACCAACTGCACCAGCACCAGCTTTGGCCCGGTCAACTTCGGTCGCGAAGTCAGCAGCTTCACGCAGCACGATTTCCACCTGCAGTATGACCTGCCGACCATCGGCGGCGTGAAGACGCAGCTGCAATTCTCGGTCGAGAATTTCACCGATGCCGATCCGCCCGCTTCGCGGCTGGAGCCGTCCTACGATCCGTTCATCGGCAACGCGCTGGGCCGCGTGTTCCGCTTCGGGGCGCGGGTGCAGTTCTGATCTTCCAGACTTTGACAAAGGCGCGCGGCGTGGCCCAACCGGCCACGCCGCGCTGCTTTGTGGTCACGCGGTCTGGCGGGCGTAGTCTTCGGCGTCGAACCAGCCGCGCGAGGCGGCGATCTCTCCGGCCTCGTTCAGTTCCCAGGCTTCCCATCCGGCCACCGATACAGGCTTTCCGCTGGCCGCGTGGGTGCCGGTGAAGGTCCACAAATAGATGGCGGTCAAGCCAGCCGCGCGCACGCCGTCACAGCGCAGCACCATATCGGGGATATCGGCGAGGAACCCGGCGGCCATCTCGGTCACGCCGGCATGGCCCTGCCACAGCGGCCCGCCGTTGATGCTGATGCCACCATCACTCGCATAATGGTTCGCCACGGCCTCCGGGTGGCCGCTGTTCCAGGCGGCGGTATAGCCAGCTGCGATGGCGGCGATATCCATCACAAGCCGCGCCGCGCGCAGGCATACAGCGCAATGGCGCCGGCGTTGGACACGTTCAGGCTCTCGACGCCGCTGATCGGCAGCCGGGCCAACTGATCGCAATTCTCGATGGTCAGATGGCGCAGGCCTTCGCCTTCGCTGCCCAGCACCAGCGCCGGCTGCGCCTTGCCCAGCGCCGATTCCAGCGTGTCTGGCGCACTCCCGTCCAGCGCGATGCGCCAAAAGCCGGCATCGCCAATCTCGCCCAAGGCGCGTGCCAGGTTCACGGTGCGCACCCATGGCAGCTGTTCCAGTGCGCCGCTTGCCGACCGGGCCAGCACGCCGGTTTCGGCCGGGCTGTGGCGATCCTGGGTAACGATTGCCCGCGCATTGAAGGCCAGCGCCGATCGCATCAGCGCGCCAACATTGTGCGGATCAGTCACCTGATCGAGCACGATGATCGGCCGGTTTTCGCCATCGTCGGCCTGGGCCAGGATGTCGCCCAGCCAGACATTTTCCAGCGGCTCCACTTCCAGCACAAAGCCCTGGTGCGGCGCATCGGGCGGGCACAACCGGCCCAGATCATGATCATCGCCAATCTGTACCTGCAGCCCCTGCGGGATCACGATGGTTTTCGACGTGGCCGGGGTCAGCCACAATTTGCGGAACGACCGTTCTGGATTGTCGAGCGCGGCAAACACCGCATGCCGGCCATAAAGGCGCGGGAAGGGGCTTTTCTGACCCTGCTGGTTCTTGGGGTGGGGACGGCGGCCCATGGCAAACTTCCGATAACTGAAACGCCGCTGCCATAGCGATGAAAGCAGCCATGCGCCACGGTCAATGCAGGGAAAGGCCCGACAGGTGGTGGAGGGGGTTGGATTTGAACCAACGTAGGGTGAAACCCGGCAGATTTACAGTCTGCTGCCATTGACCGCTCGGCCACCCCTCCACAGCCGCTGTGCGGACCTGTCGGGAGGCGGCCTAGTGCGTCAGGCCAGCGCGCCTGTCAACGCCAATTTCAACGCCGCTTTTCCGAATGCGCCGCATCAGCCACGATCCGGTACCACCCGGTCACGGCCCAGCCGCTTGGCGGTATAAAGCGCCCCATCGGCGCGCTCGATCAGCTGGTCCGGCCCTTGCCCGTCACGATGTTCGGCCACGCCAGCCGAAAAGCTGATGCGGCCCATGCTGCTGCCATCAACGGCGCTGCGCAGCACCTGGCCCGCCAGATCGGCGCGAACCCGGTCGATGCGGCCGGCGGCCGCCTGCACGCTGGTGCCCGGCATCACGCCCACGAATTCCTCGCCGCCCAGCCGGCCGACGAGGCCGCCATCCTGTTCCAGCCTGTCGGCCAGATGGCGGGCCACGAAACGCAGCACATCATCGCCCATGGCGTGGCCAAAACGATCGTTGAAGCGCTTGAAATGGTCGATATCGACCACTGCCACCGCCAGCGGTGCGCCCGCTGCCGCGGCATCGGCCTGGGCCTTTTCGACGGCTGCCATCAGCCCGCGCCGGTTGAGCACGCCGGTCAGCGCATCGGTCACCGCGGCGCGTTCGGCCTGGGTCAGCCGGTCGGCCAGCGCCCGGCTTTCGGCGGCGGCCTGTTCCAGTTCTTTCAGCAGGCGGCCATTGGCGGCCTGCACCGTGGAGGTCGCTGAACTCAATTGCTCCAGCAGGCCGGCCAGCGCGGTGGCGTCCATCGGGCCGGCCAGCTGCTCGCCGCCATTGGCGATGGCACGGCCATAATCGGCCAGATCGGTCTGGCCGCTTTCGATGCGCTTGGTCAGGGCCTCGGCCTGGCCATGGGCTTCGGCGATCAACTGGTTGACCTGCGCCTCGCTCATTTGACCCAGCAATGTCTCGCGCAGGCCCATCACCACGCCCAATGTCAGCCCTTCGCCGGCAATGGCCTTGTCGATGGCCAGCGACAATTCGGGGTCTTCATCCCGTACATAGCGCCACAGCACATCATAGACGGAAGGTTCCGGCGGCAGCCCGGTCTGGATCAGCAGGGTGCGGATCTGGTCGTAATTGGCCAGCGGACCCGAGCCGGCGGGAAAGGCGACATCGGGCGGGGCTGGCACCGCCTTTTCTGCCACCATTGGCCCCGGCTGATGCTTCATGTGATTGACCCTCCCGCACTGATTGACCTGATCCGGATACGGCGGCAGCGGCGGCGGGTTTAGGAGGTTTTTGCGTGCGAAGAAGGGCAGTGAAGTCAACAGACAGGCAAAAAGGCAAGGCAAGGGGCCGCGGCAAAGCCGCGGCTGACGTCGAAGCGGTTCTGCTGGCCTGGGGGTCAGCCGCCCGCCCGGCCGATCTTGCGCCTGTCGGCACGCGGCACGCGCGCTCGCGCCGCTGCGATGGAGCGGGTAGCGGGAATCGAACCCGCATAGCCAGCTTGGAAGGCTGGAGCTTTACCACTAAGCTATACCCGCGCTGTCACCGCCAATAGGCCAGCCGTGCCGCCGATTCAATCATTGCTTCACCGTTTGCGCTGCATCGGCCGCAGCGCCGGCACCGACCACTTGCGCCGCCGCGCCCGCCTCTTTATAGCCGCGCCTCTGCGCACAGGAGTGTAGCTCAGTTGGTAGAGCATCGGTCTCCAAAACCGAGGGCCGGGGGTTCGAGCCCCTCCACTCCTGCCAGCAGCCCGGAATTTCTGCCGCAAGCGGTTGAAGTTGCAGGGTCGCAGGCCCAAGTTGTGGGGCGTGGGCAGCGTTGATCCGGCCGGTAGCGGGGTTCCCCGTGCCGGTTATTGGCGTTGCGGGCGGCGGGTTCCAGCTGCTGCCCGAGTGATTCGTGTCGGGTTTCGAATGGCAAAAGGCGAACGCGCGTGAGTGAGGCAAAGGCTGAAGTGGCGAAGAAGCCCCGGGTTTCCCCGGCGGAATTCGTGCGCCAGGTGCAGACCGAGCAGCGCAAGATCACCTGGCCGACGCTGCCCGATACAGTGCGCATGACGATCATGGTGCTGGTGATGACGACGCTGCTGTCGGTCTGCTTCCTCGGCATCGATCAGGTCCTGGGTCGCACCGTCAAATTCCTGCTCAGCCTCGCTGCCTGAGGAACATTATGTCGCGCTGGTACATCATTCACGCCTATTCCGGTTTCGAGAACAAGGTGAAGGAGTCGATCCTCGCCGAAGCCCGCCGCATGGGCCTTGAAGGCTTCATCGACGCGGTTGAAGTGCCGGCCGAAACCGTCACCGAAGTGGTGAAGGGCAAGAAGCGCCAGGTCGAGCGCAAGTCGATGCCCGGCTATGTGCTGGCCAAGCTGGCGATGACCGACGATGTCTATCACCTCGTCAAGAACACCCCGAAGGTGACCGGATTCCTGGGCCAGCAGAACAAGCCGCAGCCGGTGAGCGAGGCGGAAGCCGCCCGCATGCTGAACACCAAGACCGAGGAAACCCCTGCGGCCAAGATCAAGAAGAAGGCCAATTTCGAGATCGGCGACAGTGTGCGCGTGCTCGATGGCCCGTTTGCCAGTTTCAACGGCCTGGTCGAGGAAATCGACTACGACCATGGCCGCGTCAAGGTTTCGGTGTCGATCTTCGGCCGGGCAACGCCCGTCGAACTCGGCTTCGAACAGGTGGAAAAGCAGAAGTAAGGCTTTTCCATCTTCAGCGTGGGAGGCCGGTTGCCCCGGCCGCTAGCACCACACAACAAGGAGTGGCCCGATGGCCAAGAAGATTACCGGTTATATCAAGCTGCAGGTGAAGGCGGGTTCCGCCAACCCCTCGCCGCCGATCGGCCCCGCACTGGGCCAGCGCGGCGTCAACATCATGGAATTCTGCAAGGCGTTCAACGCCAAGACCGAATCCCTGGAAAAGGGCACGCCGATCCCGACGGTCATCACCGTCTATGCCGATCGCTCGTTCAGCTTCATCACCAAGCTGCCGCCGGCCTCTTACCTGATCAAGCAGGCTGCTGGCCTGAAGTCGGGCGGCACCACGCCGGGCAAGGGCGCGCCGGTTGCCAAGATCAAGCAGTCGCAGATCCGCGCCATCGCCGAGCAGAAGATGCCCGACCTGAACGCGAACAGCATCGAGATGGCGATGAAGACCATCGAAGGTTCGGCCCGCGCGATGGGCCTGCAAGTGGTGGAGGGCTAAGACCATGGCAACGACCAAGAAGGCCAAGGCTCTGGCCGCTGCGGTGAACCGCGACAAGCTCTATCCGATCGACGAAGCGCTGGGCCTGGTGAAGAGCCTGGCCACCGCCAAGTTTGACGAAACCATCGAAGTGTCGCTGAACCTGGGCGTTGATCCCCGTCACGCCGATCAGATGGTGCGCGGCGT
Source organism: Sandarakinorhabdus sp. AAP62 (assembly GCF_000331225.1). GTDB lineage: Bacteria > Pseudomonadota > Alphaproteobacteria > Sphingomonadales > Sphingomonadaceae > Sandarakinorhabdus. Next base: position 231,414 of record NZ_ANFY01000003.1, read on the forward strand.
CGTCACCCTGCCCAAGGGCACCGGCAAGACCGTGCGCGTGGGCGTGTTCGCCCGCGGCGCCAAGGCTGATGAAGCCAAGGCCGCCGGCGCCGACGTGGTGGGCGCTGAAGACCTGCTGGAACTGGTGACCGGCGGCACGATCGATTTCGATCGCTGCATCGCCACGCCGGACATGATGGGTCTGGTTGGCCGTCTCGGCAAGGTGCTGGGCCCCAAGGGCCTGATGCCGAACCCGAAGCTGGGCACCGTGACGATGAACGTCGCCGAAGCCGTGAAGGCGGCCAAGGGCGGCCAGATCGAATATCGCGTCGAAAAGGCCGGTATCATCCATGGCATCCTGGGCAAGGCCAGCTTTGACCAGGCCGATCTGCGCAGCAACTTCAACGCGCTGCTCGATGCCGTGGTGAAGGCCAAGCCGTCGGGCGCCAAGGGCAAGTATCTGCTCAAGGTCGCCGTCAGCTCGTCGATGGGCGCCGGCATCAAGGTCGATCCGGCCTCGACGGGCCAGAACGCCTGATCCAAGCGCTGAGCGCAATGAAACGGGGCCGGGAAGAGCGATCTCCCCGGCCCTTTTTTCGTGCTGCGAACCGGAACCGGCAGCGCCCGCCACCGGCCATCCGCTTCACTGGACAGCAGGCAGATACGCTGGTCACCTTCTGCCGATGCAGGGCCGCCGGAAAAGATCGGCCTGGCCCGGGCAGGGCCGTGTCGGGCTTGACTCTGCGGCGGCCACCCCGTAGTGCGCCGCATCCGCTCAAGCCAGCAATGGCTGGGCGACCGTCCGAGATTGCAGGTGGGTTTTGCCCTTAAGCCAGTTGGGCCTGCATGAGACGAGGTTGGTTTTCACGGATTGGGCTGTGGCCTGATCCGGTCTGCACTGGGTATCCCGGTGTGGCGACGATCCTCTTCGGACGGGCCTGGTGCCCGCTCCTCCCCACAATGTGGTGATTGGCAGGCGCAAGGCTCATGAGCCGGCGCAGCGGAAACGCTGTGTCATCACCGGCCTGCCAAGCCCCTGGGCCTGGCGGGCATGAAACCAAGGAGTGAGCATGGATCGCGCCCAAAAAGCCGAAGCCGTCTCCAGCCTGGCCAAGACGCTGACCGAGACTTCGGTCGTCGTGGTCACGCGCAACCATGGCCTGACCGTCGCGCAAGCGAGCGATCTCAGGAACAGGATGCGCGCGGCTGGTGCCAGCTACAAGGTGACGAAGAACAGCCTTGCGCGCATCGCGCTCGAAGGCACGCCCTACCAGCCGATCGGCGACCTGCTGACCGGCCCGATCGGCCTTGCCACGTCCACCGATCCGGTGGCCGCTGCCAAGATCGCGGTGGAATTCGCCAAGACGACCGACAAGTTCGAAATCGTCGGTGGCGGCATGGGTGGCACTGTCCTCGATGTGAATGGCGTGAAGGCCCTGGCCGAACTGCCGTCGCTCGACGAACTGCGTGCCAAGCTGATTGGCCTGCTCAACGCACCGGCCACCAAGCTGGCCCAGCTGGCCAATGCGCCGGCGACCAAGCTGGCCCGCGTCTTTTCGGCCTATGCCGAAAAAGAAGCTGCCTGAGCCTTCGACCAAACTTCACACAGACCAAACTGAAAACACTGGAGAATTACCATGGCTGACCTGAACTCGATCGTTGAACAGCTTTCCGCCCTGACCGTGCTGGAAGCCGCTGAACTCGCCAAGATGCTGGAAGAAAAGTGGGGCGTGTCCGCCGCTGCCGCCGTGGCCGTGGCCGCTGGCCCGGCCGCTGCTGCTGCTGGCCCGGCTGCTGAAGAGCAGACCGAATTTGACGTGGTGCTGACCGGCGACGGCGGCAAGAAGATCAACGTCATCAAGGAAGTCCGCGCCATCACCGGCCTGGGCCTGACCGAAGCCAAGACCCTGGTGGAATCGGCGCCGAAGGCCGTCAAGGAAGGCGTGTCGAAGGCTGATGCCGAGAAGTTCAAGAAGCAGCTGGAAGAAGCCGGCGCCACCGTCGAGCTCAAGTAAGCGCTTCGCACCAGCTCTGCTGGCACGAACAGGAAAGGGGCGTCTCCTCGTGGAGCCGCCCCTTTTCTTTTGGATGCCAAAGGCGCAACCTTGTCATCATGCCCGATTGGCCAGAAAACCACCTCATTCGCGCCGGCGCTGGCCGCATGAGCACCCGTTGAATCGGCTGCGCCGTTTGGTGATTGCGGCCATTGCCGCAGCAGCATGGGCGCTCCCGGCCGCGGCGCTCGCACCGGAACCGGTGACGTGTGCCGACCCCAGCCTGCCTGCCGAAGCCACGTGTTTCCGCTTGGCGGTGCCGGAGTCCCGCGAAGCTCACGGACCGGACCGATTGCTGTCCTTGTCGCTGGTGCGGCTGCCCGCTGTTGCAGGCACGGGCCACAAAGCCATCTTCATCTTCCAGGGCGGGCCTGGGCAGGCGGCCACCCGGCTGACCGGCTTTTACGCCCGCGTCTATGCCGGGGCGCGGTCCACCCACGACATAGTGCTCATCGATCAGCGCGGCACCGGCGGGTCGGCGCCGCTGAATTGCCGCGTTCCGGCCAACCAAACCCTTGCCGATCTGTTCGATCCGGCGATCATTTCTACCTGCCGCGCCCAGCTTTCTGCCAAACACCGGCTGGCTGCCTTCACGACAAGTGCCGCCGTTGCCGATGCCGAAGCCGTGCGCCAAGCCTTTGGTTATGGCCGCATCGATTTGTACGGTACTTCCTATGGCACCAGGGTCGCCATGGAATATGCCCGCCGTTACCCAGATCATGTGCGCACTCTCACGCTGAAGGGTGTGGTGCCGCCCTGGTCAATCATGCCGGCCGATTTTGCCCCCGACGTCCAGGCGGCAGTGGCACTCATGCTGCGCGACTGCACAGCTGACCACGCCTGTCACGACGCCTTTCCCGATCTGGCCGGCGATCTGGCGCGCGCTGGAGCCAGACTCGATGAGGCACCAGCGACGGCCGTGGTCGACACGCAGCCGCTGCGCCTGCAGCGCGGCATGTTTGGCGCCGTGATCCGGACGATGCTGCAAGCAACGCCTCTGCGTGCAGGATTGCCGTTGCTGTTGCATGAAGCAGCAGGCGGGAACTGGCAGGGGTTCATCGCGCAAGCGGCGGCGCTGCGGCGGGCTGCCCAAAACGATATCGCTACCGGCCTGATGCTGTCGGTGGCCTGCAGCGAGGATGTGCCGTTCATCGATCGAGCAAGGGCGCAGCGATCGGCGCGTGGCACCGTGCTCGGGCGCTATTGGATCGACCAGTTGATCGGTGGCTGTGCCCGTTGGCCGCGCGGCAGCGTGCCAGCCGATTGGCGCGAACCCTATCGGCTGCCAGGGCCGGCGCTGCTGATTTCGGGTGAGCTTGATCCGGCGACGCCGCCGGCGGGAGCTGAGCAGGTCGCCAGGCTGATCGATCAGGCACATCATGTGCTGGTGACGGGTAGTAGCCATAGCTTTGCCGGCATGAACGGCTGTGTGGATCGCATTATGACCACGTTCGTGGTTGCGGGCAGCATGGCTGGCCTTGACACCGGCTGCACTGCGGCAATCCGCCCGCCGGCATTCCAGCATTAGCATCCGCCTTCTGGTCGATGGGCTGACACCGTCATTTCGCCGCCCCTCTTGCCGAAATCCAACAAAGCGCCTATTTGCCGCCCTGCACTGAACGGGCCTCGAGTCCCGCTCAGCCTGTTGTTCTTCGAGACACGGTTCGCTTGCGCGATCGGACCGCGACGGAGGAAGGGCACACAGGGTTCCATCGCCAGTGACCGTGCGACATTCCGCAGCAGCGGAGTGACGTGCGGTTTTTGCTGTTTTTCCGGTCGGGCGACTGACTGGAGCCACGATTTTGACGAAAAGGCGATCGCAACACATGGCCACCCAGATGAAGCCGCCCCAGGGCGTGAAGCCGTTCAACAACCGCCGCCGCATCCGCAAGAACTTCGGTCATATCGGCGAAGTCGTGCAGATGCCCAACCTCATCGAGGTGCAGCGCGAAAGCTATGAGCAGTTCCTGCGGTCCAACCCGGCGGTGGGCTATGTCTCCGGCCTCGAAAAGACCCTGCGCAGCGTCTTCCCGATCCGCGATTTCGCCGGCACCGCCGAGCTGGATTTCGTGCATTATGAACTGGAAGAGCCGAAATACGACACCGACGAGTGCCGCCAGCGCGGCATGACCTATGCAGCGCCGATGCGCGTCACGCTGCGGCTGATCGTGTTCGAAGTGGATCCCGATACCGAAACCCGCTCCGTGCTCGATATCAAGGAGCAGGATGTCTACATGGGCGACATGCCGCTCATGACCGGCAACGGCACCTTCATCATCAACGGCACCGAGCGCGTGATCGTCAGCCAGATGCACCGGTCGCCCGGCGTCTTCTTCGATCATGATCGCGGCAAGACCCACGCCAGCGGCAAATATCTGTTTGCCGCCCGCGTGATCCCCTATCGCGGTTCGTGGCTGGATCTGGAATTCGACGCCAAGGACATCGTCAACGTCCGCATCGACCGCAAGCGCAAGCTGCCGGTCACCACGCTCCTGTACGCGCTGGGCTGGCATTCGGAAGAGATTCTGAACCTGTTCTACAACCGCGTCACCTGGGTGCGCGGCCATGGCGCCAATGGCGAAGCCGGCTGGAAGGTGCCGTTCGTCGAAGCCAACTACCGCAATGCCAAGCCGACGTTCGACGTGGTCAACGCCGACACTGGCGAAGTCGTGTTCCCGGCCGGCACCAAGATCACGCCGCGCATGGTGCGCAAGGCGACCACCGATGGCCTGACCAGCCTGCTGATCCCGACCGAGGAAATCTTCGGCCGCTATTCGGCGTTCGATCTGATCAACGAAGCCACCGGTGAAATCTACATCGAGGCCGGTGATGAACTGACCGCCGAAAATCTGGAAAAGATCGATCGCGCCGGCCAGACCAGCATCGAACTGCTCGACATCGATCACGTGTCGGTGGGTCCGTGGATCCGCAACACGCTGATGGCCGACAAGGTGGAAGAGCGCGACCACGCGCTTGCCGAAATCTATCGCGTCATGCGCCCCGGCGAACCGCCGACGCGTGAAACCGCCGAAGCCATGTTCTACGGCCTGTTCTTCGATCCGGACCGGTATGACCTGTCGGCCGTCGGCCGCGTCAAGATGAACATGCGTCTGGCGCTGGACTGCCCGGATGATGTGACCGTGCTGCGCCGCGAGGATATTGCTGCTGTCGTCAAGACTCTGGTCGAACTGAAGGACGGCAAGGGCGAAATCGACGACATCGACAATCTCGGTAACCGCCGTGTGCGTTCGGTCGGCGAACTGCTCGAAAACCAGTATCGCGTTGGCCTGTTGCGCATGGAACGCGCGGTGAAGGAGCGCATGAGCAGCGTCGATATCGACACCGTCATGCCCAACGATCTGATCAACGCCAAGCCGGCCGTGGCCGCGGTGCGTGAATTCTTCGGCAGCTCGCAGTTGTCGCAGTTCATGGACCAGACCAACCCGCTGAGCGAAGTCACCCACAAGCGCCGCGTCTCGGCCCTCGGTCCGGGCGGTCTGACCCGCGAACGTGCCGGCTTCGAAGTGCGCGACGTTCACCCGACTCACTATGGCCGCATCTGCCCGATCGAAACGCCGGAAGGCCCGAACATCGGTCTGATCAACAGCCTCGCCACTTTCAGCCGCGTCAACAAATATGGCTTCATCGAAACGCCCTACCGCAAGGTGGATGGCGGCAAGCTTACCGATGATGTCGTCTATCTTTCGGCCATGGAAGAAGCCCGCCACACCATCGCGCAGGCCAACGCCGGCATCGACAAGGGCGGTACCTATGTCGAGGAATTGATCTCGGCCCGCCAGGCCGGGGAATTCCTGATGGCCCCGGCCAGCACCATCACGCTGGCCGACGTGTCGCCCAAGCAGCTGGTGTCGGTCGCCGCGTCGCTGATTCCGTTCCTGGAAAACGATGACGCCAACCGCGCGCTCATGGGTTCCAACATGCAGCGTCAGGCCGTGCCGCTGGTGAAGGCCGAAAGCCCGTTCGTGGGCACCGGCATGGAAGGCACGGTCGCGCGCGATTCGGGCGCCGCCATCGCCGCCAAGCGCACCGGCATCGTTGACCAGGTGGACGCCACCCGCATCGTCATCCGCGCCACGCAGGACGTGGAGCCAGGCAAATCGGGCGTCGACATCTACACACTGATGAAGTTCCAGCGCTCCAACCAGTCGACCTGCATCAACCAGCGCCCGCTGGTGACCGTGGGTGACCTGGTGCAGAAGGGCGACATCATCGCCGACGGCCCGTCCACGGAGGACGGCGAACTGGCGCTGGGTCGCAACGTGCTCGTCGCCTTCATGCCGTGGAATGGCTACAACTACGAAGACTCGATCCTGATCAACGAGAAGATCGTCAAGGAAGACATCTTCACCTCGATCCACATCGAGGAATTCGAAGTCATGGCCCGCGACACCAAGCTGGGCCCGGAAGACATCACCCGCGACATCCCCAACGTCGGTGAAGACGCGCTCGCCCGCCTCGACGAAGCCGGCATCGTCTACATCGGCGCCGAAGTGGAGCCGGGCGATATCCTGGTCGGCAAGATCACCCCCAAGGGTGAATCGCCGATGACGCCGGAAGAAAAGCTGCTGCGCGCCATCTTCGGCGAAAAGGCCAGCGACGTGCGTGACACCTCGCTGCGGCTGCCGCCGGGCGTGTCGGGCACGATTGTTGATGTCCGCATCTTCAACCGCCACGGCATCGACAAGGACGAACGTGCCCTGCAGATCGAGCGCGAGGAAATCGAGCGGCTCGAAAAGGATGCCACCGACGAACGCGCCATTCTGGATCGCGCCACCTATGCCCGTCTGCGCGATGCGCTGCTGGGCCAGGAAGTGGTCGCGGCGCCCAAGGGCGTGAAGAAGGGCGCCGCCATCGACGAAGCCATGCTGGAAGAGCAGCCGCGCCGCGAATGGTGGAAGTTCGGCGTGGCCGATGATGCCATGCAGGCCGGCCTGGAAGCGTTGAAGGCACAGTGGGATGAAGCCCACACGACCATCACCGCCCGTCTTGAAGACAAGAAGGGCAAGGTGCAGGCCGGCGACGAACTGCCGCCGGGCGTGCTGAAGATGGTGAAGGTGTTCGTCGCGGTGAAGCGCAAGCTGCAGCCGGGTGACAAGATGGCCGGGCGCCATGGCAACAAGGGGGTCATCTCCCGCATCCTGCCGCAGGAAGACATGCCCTTCCTCGCCGACGGCACCCCGGTCGACATCGTGCTCAACCCGCTGGGCGTGCCCAGCCGCATGAACGTCGGCCAGATCTTTGAAACCCATCTGGGCTGGGCCGCGCGCGGCCTGGGCAAGAAGATCGCCGCCATGCTGGAGGATATCCACCAGACCATGGCGAGCGGCACGGCCAATGAGATCCGCGAACTGTTCAAGGCCATCTATGGCCCGCAGTATCTGCTCGACATCGCCGATTACGACGATGCCGCGGTGATCGAACTGGCCCGTAACCTGGTGGGCGGTGTACCGATGGCCACCCCGGTGTTCGATGGCGCCAAGGAAGCCGATGTGTCGCACATGCTGGAACTGGCCGGGCTGGAAACGTCCGGGCAGGTCGAGCTGTTCGACGGTCGCACCGGTGACGCCTTCGACCGCCGCGTGACCGTGGGCTATATCTACATGCTCAAGCTGCACCACCTGGTGGACGACAAGATCCACGCCCGCTCGATCGGTCCCTACAGCCTCGTCACCCAGCAGCCGCTGGGCGGCAAGGCCCAGTTCGGCGGCCAGCGCTTCGGGGAAATGGAAGTGTGGGCGCTGCAAGCCTATGGCGCGGCCTACACCTTGCAGGAAATGCTCACCGTCAAGTCGGACGACGTGGTGGGCCGCACCAAGGTGTATGAAGCCATCGTCAAGGGTGACGACACGTTCGAAGCCGGCATCCCCGAAAGCTTCAACGTGCTGATCAAGGAAATGCGGTCGCTGGGCCTCAACGTCCAGCTGCAGAGCAACGAGGCGGTGGAGTGACATCAGCCTCCCCTCCCTGCCTGCAGGGAGGGGCCGGGGGAGGGTTTCGCCCTCCTCGTTGAACTGACCGCCACGCCACCGAAAACCCTCCCCCGCCCCCTCCCTCAGGAGGGAGGGGAGAAGGAGCCGAGAACATGACGAACGAAGTGATGAATTTCTTCTCGCCGGCCGCCAAGCCCGAGACGTTTGACCAGATCCAGATTGCCATCGCCAGCCCGGAACAGATCCGCAGCTGGTCGTTCGGCGAGATCAAGAAGCCGGAAACCATCAACTACCGGACCTTCAAGCCGGAACGCGATGGCCTGTTCTGCGCCCGCATCTTTGGCCCGATCAAGGATTACGAGTGCCTGTGCGGCAAGTACAAGCGCATGAAGTACAAGGGCATCGTCTGCGAAAAGTGCGGCGTGGAAGTGACCGTTTCCAAGGTCCGCCGCGAACGCATGGGCCATATCGAACTGGCCGCGCCGGTGGCCCACATCTGGTTCCTGAAGTCGCTGCCCAGCCGCATCGGCATGCTGCTCGACATGCAATTGAAGCAGCTGGAGCGCGTGCTCTATTTCGAACAATATGTCGTGCTCGATCCGGGCATGACGCCGTTCAAGAAGTTCGATCTTCTCACCGAAGATGAACTGATGACCGCCCAGGAAGAATATGGCGAAGACGCCTTCCAGGCCGGCATCGGCGCCGAAGCCATCCGCATCCTGCTGCAGGAACTCGATCTTGAAGGCGAGATGGAGACGCTGCGCGAGGAACTGCGCACCACCAAGTCGGAACTGAAGCCGAAGAAGATCATCAAGCGGATGAAGATCGTCGAGAGCTTCATCAACTCGGGCAACAAGCCCGAATGGATGGTGATGACGGTGGTGCCGGTGATCCCGCCGGAACTGCGCCCGCTGGTGCCGCTGGATGGCGGCCGCTTCGCGACGTCGGATCTCAACGATCTCTATCGCCGCGTCATCAACCGCAACAACCGCCTGAAGCGCCTGATCGAACTGCGCGCCCCCGATATCATCGTGCGCAACGAAAAGCGCATGCTGCAGGAAGCCGTGGACGCCCTGTTCGACAACGGCCGCCGTGGCCGCACCATCACCGGTGCCAACAAGCGTCCGCTGAAGTCGCTGTCCGACATGCTCAAGGGCAAGCAGGGCCGCTTCCGCCAGAATCTGCTCGGCAAGCGCGTCGATTATTCGGGCCGCTCGGTGATCGTCACCGGTCCGGAACTCAAGCTGCACCAGTGCGGCCTGCCGAAGAAGATGGCGCTCGAACTGTTCAAGCCGTTCATCTACTCGCGCCTCGACGCCAAGGGTCTCTCCATGACCCTGAAGCAGGCCAAGAAGTGGGTCGAAAAGGAACGCAAGGAAGTCTGGGACATCCTTGACGAGGTGATCCGCGAACATCCGGTGCTGCTGAACCGCGCGCCGACGCTGCACCGCCTTGGCATCCAGGCGTTCGAACCCGTGCTGATCGAAGGCAAGGCCATCCAGCTGCATCCGCTGGTCTGCTCGGCCTTCAATGCCGACTTCGACGGTGACCAGATGGCCGTGCACGTGCCCCTGAGCCTCGAGGCCCAGCTGGAAGCGCGCGTGCTGATGATGTCGACCAACAACATCCTCAGCCCCGCCAACGGCAAGCCGATCATCGTGCCGTCGCAGGACATGGTGCTGGGTCTCTATTATCTGTCGATGGAAGCCGAAGGCGAACCGGGTCAGGGCATGGCGTTCGGCACGATGAGCGAAGTGCACCAGGCGCTGTTCAACAAAAACGTGACGCTGCACACCAAGATCATCGCCCGGGTGCCGCAGACCGACGAAGCCGGCCAGCTCTACATGAAGCGCGTGAACACCACGCCGGGCCGTCTGCTGCTGGGCGAAACGCTGCCCAAGAGCCACAAGGTGCCGTTCGAAACCATCAACCGCCTGCTGACCAAGAAGGAGATCGGCGACGTCATCGACACCGTCTATCGCCACACCGGCCAGAAGGAGACGGTGCTGTTTGCCGATGCCATCATGGCGCTGGGCTTCCGCCACGCCTTCCAGGCCGGCATCAGCTTCGGCAAGGACGACATGGTGATCCCCGCCGCCAAGGCCGTGCTGGTCGACAAGACCAAGGCCGAGGTGAAGGACTTCGAGCAGCAGTATCAGGACGGCCTGATCACGCAGGGCGAGAAGTACAACAAGGTGGTTGACGCCTGGTCCAAGTGCGGCGACCTGGTTGCCGGCGAAATGATGAAGGAAATCAGCGCCAAGAAGAAGCGGCCGGATGGCCGTGAGGCGCAGATCAACTCCATCTACATGATGGCGCACTCCGGTGCCCGTGGTTCGCAGGCCCAGATGAAGCAGCTGGCCGGCATGCGCGGCCTGATGGCCAAGCCGTCGGGCGAGATCATCGAAACGCCGATCCTGTCGAACTTCAAGGAAGGCCTGACCGTGCTGGAGTATTTCAACTCCACCCACGGCGCCCGCAAGGGTCTGGCCGATACCGCGCTGAAGACCGCCAACTCGGGTTACCTGACCCGCCGTCTCGTCGACGTTTCGCAGGATTGCGTCGTCGTCGAGGAAGATTGCGGCACCACGCGCGGCATGGTGATGAAGGCCATCGTCGAAGGCGGCAACACCATCGTTTCGCTGGGTGAGCGTATCCTCGGCCGCACCGTGCTGGTTGACATCGTCGACGCCAAGACCGGTGAAGTCGTGGCGCCGGCCGGTCATCTGCTGACCGAATCCGACGTGACGCGCATCGAGAAGGCGGCCGTTGCCGAAGTGAAGATCCGCTCGCCGCTGCTGTGCGAAACCAAGGGCGGCGTCTGCTCCACCTGCTATGGCCGCGACCTCGCGCGCGGCACGCCGGTGAACATGGGCGAAGCCGTTGGCGTCATCGCGGCGCAGTCGATCGGCGAGCCGGGCACGCAGCTGACCATGCGCACCTTCCACATCGGTGGCGCGGCGCAGGTGAGTGAACAGTCGACCCTCGATGCGCCGGTTGACGGTCTCATCGAATTCCGCGGCATTGTCACCATCACCGACAGCCGTGGTCGCAACGTCTCGATGGCGCGCAATGGCGAACTGGTGCTGCGCGACAGCGAAGGTCGCGAACGCTCGCTGCACCGCATTCCTTACGGGGCGCTCATCACGCACCTCGAAGGTGTGACGGTGAAGAAGGGCGATCGTCTGGCCGAGTGGGATCCGTACACCCTGCCGGTGATCACCGAAAAGTCGGGCAAGGTGAAATACCAGGACCTGATCGAAGGCACGACCCTGAAGGAAGAGGTGGACGAAGCCACCGGCCTCGCCAACAAGGTCGTCACGGAGTGGAAGTCGAGCAACAAGAAGGATGATCTGCGTCCGCGCATCACCCTGCTTGATGACCAGTCCGGCGAAGCGGCACGCTACATGCTCGCCACCGATGCCATTCTCTCGGTGGCCGACGGCCAGGATGTTTCGGCCGGGGACGTGCTGGCGCGTATTCCGCGTGAAGCCGCCAAGACCCGCGACATCACCGGGGGTCTGCCGCGCGTGGCCGAATTGTTCGAAGCCCGTATCCCCAAGGACAATGCGGTGATCGCGCGTGTCGACGGGCGTGTGGAATTCGGCAAGGATTACAAGACGAAGCGCCGCATCAACATCCGTCCGGAAGATGGTGGGGACGTCGCCGAGTATCTGGTGCCCAAGGGCAAGAACGTGGCCGTGCAGGAAGGCGACTTCGTGCGCCGGGGTGACTATCTGATCGATGGCAACCCCAACCCGCACGACATATTGGAAGTGCTGGGTGTCGAGCCGCTGGCCGAATATCTCTGCGCCGAGATCCAGGAAGTCTATCGCCTCCAGGGTGTGCGCATCAACGACAAGCACATCGAAGTGATCGTGCGTCAGATGCTGCAGAAGGTGGAAATCACCGACAGCGGCGACACCACGCTGCTGGTGGGCGAACAGGTCGATCGCGAGGAAATGGACGCCGAAAACGCCAAGCTTGGTCAGGATGGCCGTCCGGCCGCCGGCAAGCCGGTGCTGCTCGGAATCACCAAGGCCTCGCTGCAGACCAAGTCGTTCGTGTCGGCGGCGTCGTTCCAGGAGACCACGCGGGTGCTGACCGAAGCGGCCGTGCAGGGCAAGGTCGATACGCTCACTGGTCTCAAGGAAAACGTCATCGTTGGTCGCCTGATCCCGGCTGGTACCGGTGCCGGCATGGGCCGTCTGCGCGTGCAGGCTGCCAGCCGTGACGCGGTGCTGCGTTCGGTGCAGCAGGCCAACGCCAAGGCGCTGGAGCAGACCGAAGGCTGATCGGCATCGCCGATTCCGGCGGCAGAATGAAATGGGGCGTGGCGGGCAACCGTCACGCCCTTTTCATGTTCATGCCGATGAGCCCATCGGTGGTTTGTCGCGGGCTGGTGTGCCTGATCCTGCTTCTGGGGCAATGCTGATCGCTGGCTGCCATCACTCTGCCGCGCCTTGGCCACAATGGCATGCGATAGGGGGCGAGAATCAGGGAATGATGTGTGGCCACCGCTTACAAGATGCCCGAACAATTTGATGCCGCGCCGGTTGCCGCGCCGATGGCGGCGCGTGGGCTGAAGATCGCGCTCTATTCGGGCAATTATAATTATGTCCGCGATGGCGCCAATCAGGCGCTGAACCGGCTGGTCGCCTATCTGGAGCGGCAAGGCTGCACCGTGCGCGTCTATTCGCCGACCAGCGATACCCCGGCGTTCGAGCCGGCCGGCACGTTGGTTTCGGTGCCCAGCCTGTCGATCCCCGGCCGCGATGAATATCGCTTGGCGCTGGGCCTGCCTGATCGACTGAAGCGCGATATCCGCGCCTTCGCCCCCGATATCATCCATCTTTCGGCGCCCGATCCCGCCGCCCATGCGCTGAAGCGGCTCGGGCGCGATCTGAAGCTGCCGGTGGTGGCCTCCATCCACACCCGCTTTGAAACCTATCTCGAATATTATGGCTTCGGCTTTGCCCGGCCGCTGCTGGAGGCCATGCTGCGGCGCTTCTATGCCGGGCTGGATGAAGTGTTCGTCACCACGCCGGGTTTCGGGGCCATGATGCGCGACTCAAGGATCATCGCCAATCAACCGGCGGTGTGGAGCCGCGGCGTCGACAAGGCCCGTTTCAATCCGCAGCGTCGCTCGCCGGAATGGCGCTGGGGGCTGGGCATTGGCGACAGCGAGCCGGTGATCGGCTTCGTCGGCCGGCTGGTGCTGGAAAAGGGGCTGGAAACGGTTGCCGCGGCCGTGGCCGAACTGCAGCGCCGCGGCGTGCCTCACCGGCTGGTGGTGGTGGGCGATGGCCCGGCGCGGGATCGCTTCCAGGCGCTGGCCCCGGATGCCATTTTCACCGGCTTCCTCGATGGGCTGAACCTCGCCCGCGCCTATGCCAGCATGGACATGCTGTTCAATCCGTCGACCACGGAAACCTTTGGCAATATCAACCTCGAAGCCATGGCCAGCGCCATCCCGGTGGTGGCGGCGCGGGCCAGCGGCAATGAATGCCTTGTCACCGACAGCGCGACCGGCGCGCTGGTGACGCCGGGTGATATCACCGGCTATGCCGATGCCCTGCAACGCTATTGCACCGATCCCGTCTTGCGGACTGATCATGGCCAGGCCGGGCTGGCGGCGGCGCAGGCCTTCGACTGGGATGCCATCAATGGCGCCGTGCTTAGCCGCTATCGCGAACTGATTGCAACTAAGCACCCGTAAAATAACGGGTTTGTTTTTGCGTGCGATGGTCTAGGCGGGGCGGGATGATCCGTGCGCTTTGCCTTTTCGTGGTTGCCGTTCTGGCAGCGCCTGCCACCGGCCAGACGGTGGCCATCTCCATTGATGCGCTCGCCGCCGAAATTGTGGCGGGCAATCCCGAGCGCCAGTTTCTCGCCCGCCAGATCAGCCTGGCGCAAACGGGGGCTGCCGCCGCTGGCCGCTTTGCCGATCCGGAAATCAGCGTCGAATTCGGTGAGCGCCGCACCGACAATCCGCTCACCGGCCAGCGCCTGGGCGACGGCCCGGCCTTTGTCGTTTCCATCCTGCAGCCGATCGAGTTCAATGGCCGCCTGCCGCTGCGGAAGGCCATCGCGCAGGGCAATGTCACGCTGGCGCGCATCGGCCTGGCCCAGTTCGACGCCACGCTCGCCGCCCGCGCCCGCACCCTTGGCTATCGCCTGTTTGCCGCTGATGCCCGCGCCGATGCCGCCGCGCAGGTGGCCGGGCGGATGCGGGTGCTGGCCGCCGTGCTGGTGGCGCGCGATCCGGCCGGGCCGGCGCCGGCGGTGGAAGCGGCCGTGCTGGAAGCCGCGGCCATCACCGCCGAACGCAGCGCCGCAGAAGCCCAGGCCGCTGCCAACGCCGCACTTTATGAGCTGAACGCCCTGCGCGGCCAGCCTTTCCCGGCCAAGGTCCGCATCCTGCGCCCGCCGCCCGCGCCGCCGCCGCTGCCCGATGTGACCATGCTGGCCGAACAGGTGGAAGCCGGCAATTTCGAACTGCTCGCGCTGAAGGCGCAGCTGGAACAGCAGGGGCTGGGTGTGCGGCTGGCCGAAAAGGGCCGGGTGGGTGCGCTCAGCATTGGCCCGTTCATCAACCGCGATCGCGGCGACGTGAAGGACCAGGTGGTCGGCCTGCGCGCCACCACCACCCTGCCACTGTGGAACCGGCAGGAAGGCGATGTCGCCGCGGCAGAATCCCGTGCGGCACAGGGCGAGGCGGCTTTGATCGCGGCGCGGCGGCGCCTGCTGTCGGGCCTGCATGCCGATGCCGCGCTCTATCGCGCCCGTTCTGAAGCTCTGGCCAAATGGCCGGCGGATGCGCCGCAGCGCTTTGCCGATGCCGCGGCCGAGGCCGATCGGGCCTGGCGGCTGGGCGCGGTGCCGCTGGCCACCTATGTGCAGATGCAGACCGGCTGGCTGGATGCGCTGGCCGCCGTACTGGAAACCCGCGCCGGCCTGTGGGAAGCGCGGGAGAATATCCGCGTCGCGACCGGGGGCGGCGCGCAGCCGTGATCGCCTCCTTGATTTCGGCCAGCGCCCGCCATCGCGGCGGTGTGCTGATCGCGGCGCTGATTGCGGCGGCCATCGGCCTTTATCACCTCGTCACCCTGCCGATTGACGCCATTCCCGACGTCACGGGCGTGCAGGTCCAGGTGAACACCGCCGTGCCGGGCCTGGCCGGTGAGGAGATCGAGACACGGGTGACGGTACCGATCGAGCGGCTGATGGGCGGTCAGCCCGGTCTCACCGGCTTCCGCTCGCTCACCCGCTCCGGCCTGAGCCAGGTGACCTTGCTGTATGAGGACGGCACCGATGTGATGCGCGCCCGCCAGGTGGTGACGGAACGGCTGGCCAACGCGGTGGCAACGCTGCCGCCCGGTTCGGCGCCGCAACTGGCACCGATCACCACCGGGCTGGGCGAGATTCTCTATTACACGCTGGAATGGGATCACCCGCCGCACGCCGAGCCGCATCACGCCGGCCTGCAACCGGCCAGCACCCACGACGAGCATCTGATGGCCCTGGCCGAAACCCAGGAATATGTCGTCATCCCCATGCTGCGACAGGTCGCCGGCGTGGCCGAGGTGAACAGCATCGGCGGGCTGGAACGCCAATATGTGATCGAGCCGGACCTGGCAAAGCTGGCGGCCGCCGGGGTGACGCCAGCCGAACTCGCGGCCGCTGTCGCCGCCCATGCCGACAATGCCGGCGGCGGCGCCATCTCGCAGAACGGCCGCCGGCTGGTGGTGCGCACCGATGCCAAGGTGATGCAGCCCGAAGCCATCGGCGCGCTGCCGGTGAAGTTCGCCGGCGGCGCTCGGCCGCTCACCGTGGCCGATCTTGCCACCGTGCGTGTTGGCCACATGCTGCGCGCGGGCGCGGCCACCGTGAACGGCCAGCAGACCGTGCTGGGCACCATCATGATGCTCACCGGCCAGAACAGCCGTGAGGTGGCGCGGCGGGTGGGCGAATTTCTGCCCGACGTGCAGGCGGCCTTGCCCAGGGGCATGGTGATCAAGGTGCGCTATGACCGTGCCGACATCGTGGAGCGCACCGTTGCCACCGTGCGCAGCAATCTTTCCGAAGGCGCCTTGCTGGTGGCGTTCGTGCTGATCCTGGCGTTGGGCCAGTGGCGTGCGGCGCTGATCGTGGCGGCGGTGATTCCGGTGGCGTTCCTGATCGCCAGCATCGGCATGGTGCAGCTCGATGTCAGCGGCAATCTCATGAGCCTGGGGGCGCTCGATTTCGGGCTGGTCGTCGACGGGGCGATTGTGGCGGTGGAAAACGCCCTGCGCCGGCTGGCGGCGGAACAGGCCCGGCCGGGCCATCCGCTCACCGAAACGGCGCGCCGCGCGGTGATCGCCGAAGCCATGGGGCAGGTGGCGCGGCCGGTGGCCTTTGGCGTGGCGATCATCACGCTGGTTTATGTGCCGGTGCTGGCGCTGGGCGGGGTGGAAGGCAAATTGTTCCGACCGATGGCGATCACGGTAATGCTGGCGCTGTCGGCAGCGCTGCTGGTGAGTATCACGCTGGTGCCAGCGTTGGCGTCCTATTGGTTGCAGCCCACGGCTGGCCACGGCCCTACCCGGCTGGTGGCGGCGCTGGAAGACGTCTATCGCCCGGTGCTGACCGCCACGCTGGCGCGGCCGCTGCTGGCGCTGGTGCCGGCGCTGCTGGCGGTGGGCGCGGCCGGGCTGCTGTTCACCCGGCTTGGCACGCAGTTCACGCCGCGACTGGACGAAGGCTCGATCACCACGATGATCTACAAGCCGGTGGACATGAGCCTTGAGCGCAGCCTTGAGATCGAGATCGCGCTGGAAAAATCGCTGCTGAAGAAATTCCCGCAGATCACCGCCGTCTTCTCGCGCATCGGCACGTCGGCCGTCGCCACCGATCCGATGCCGCCGAACGAGAATGATCTGTATGTCAGCTACAAGCCGCTGAGCGAATGGCCGGCCGATGGCCCGCAGAGCAAGGTCGCGCTGCAGGATGCCATCGAAGCCGAAGCCCACCGCCAGTTTGCCGATCAGAGCTTCCTGCGCGGCCAGCCGATCGAGATGCGTTTCAACGAAATGCTGGAAGGCACCCGCGCCGATCTGTCGGTGAAGCTATTCGGCGACGACAATGATCGGCTGGAACAACTTGGCACCAAGGTGCTGGCCGTGCTGAAGCGGCTGCCCGGCACGGCGCAGGCCGAATATGAAGTGGATGGCCGCACCCCCAGCCTGGTGGTGCGGGTTGATCATGACGCGCTGGTGCGGCTGGGCCTGGGGGCGGACGAGGTGAACCGGGCCATCAGTACCGCGCTGGCGGGGCAGGAAGTGGGGGCCATATTGGAAGGCATCCGCCGCCACGGCATCGTGGTGCGCCTGCCTGATTCCAGCCGCGCCGATCTCGATACCATCCGTTCGCTGCCGCTCAGGGTCGGGCAGGCCGGGCTGGTGCCGCTGGGACGGGTGGCAAGGCTTGAGGAAGTGCTGGCGGTGGAGCCGGTGCGCCGCGACAATGGCCAGAAACGGGCGGCGCTGCTGGTCAACCTGTCGGGCAGCGATATCGAGGGCTATGTGGCGCGGGCCAAGGTGGAAATGGCCAAGGCGGTGGCGCTGCCCGAAGGCTATCGCATCGAATATGGTGGCCAGTTCAAGCAGTTGCAGGAAGCCAAGGCGCGCCTCGCATTGCTGGTACCGGCCTGCCTGCTGCTGATCCTCGTGCTGGTCTATGGCGCGCTGGGGTCCATCACCCAGGCGCTGATCGTGTTCGCCGGCATCCCGCTGGCGGTGACCGGCGGCGTGTTTGCGCTGGCGGTTCGGGCCATGCCGTTTTCCATTACGGCGGCGATCGGTTTCATCGCGCTGTCGGGCATTGCCATGCTCAATGGCCTGGTGATGGTCGATCACATCAACCATCTGCGCGGGGAGGGGCTGGCCAGGGACGAGGCGGTGCGCGAGGGCGCGATGGACAGGCTGCGGCCGGTCATCTCCACCGCACTGGTGGCCAGCATCGGTTTCCTGCCGATGGCGATTGCGACTGGCGCTGGCGCGGAGGTGCAGCGCCCGCTTGCCACCGTGGTGATCGGCGGCATCATCTCCTCCACCCTGCTCACGCTGCTGCTGCTGCCGGCGCTGTATCGGCGGCTGGTCAAGGGCTGACCCTTGAGGAATCGCCCGGCTGCGCCTACATAGGCTGAGCCGGCTTGCCGGATATGGCGATAAATGATGCCGTGAAATAGACGCAGCGGACCCGGGGGCAGTACCCGGCGGCTCCACCATTTTCTCAACCCGTTGTCGGGGCGATGTATGGGGCCGAACCAGAATCGACGTGTGTTCAAAGACGATGTTTTTGCCCGGCCTGAATGAGCCGTAAAACCGTTCAAAACACCATAAATGCCAACGACAACGAGGCATTCGCAATCGCAGCGTAACTGAGGTCCTCACGGACTGAGTTTCACTGGCCGAAAGCGCGGTACGGGCCACACCGGGCAACAGAAGTGGATTCCAGCGGCCTGAGGGAGGGCCGGGCAACAGAACCTCCCTCACCGATTTGCACCATCACGGCCCTCCCGGAAAACCAGAACAACTCAGGGGGCCGGGCAACAGAACCCCCTCACTTCTCCCCGCGCGTGATGACCTCGTCCAGCCGCGCCACTGGCAGGCCCCATTTGCGCATGATCATCACATTATGCAGCACCAGCCCGCCGGGCTGCAGCGCCAGCCACTGATCGGCGCGCAGACCGCCCTTCATGGTGAAGCGCAGGTGGAGGCGATTGCCCTCGATGCGACCGGTCACCGGCCCGGCGGCATCGCTCAGGCTGCCGGCGACGCCGGCTGGCCCATCACGGTTCAACTGCCATTGCCGCTGCGTTGCCGGCTGGCCCGCCAGCGCCACTGTCTGATCGAGGATCAGGCCGCCATTGCTGCCCCTCCGTCCCACACTGGCCACCGTCACGACGCGCGGCCGGCGCAGGGCAATCTTCAACGTGCCTTCGCCTCGGCTTTGCCCGGTAAAGAAGGCCAGCGCATCGAGCGCCGGCGCGTCGGCCCGGGCCGGCGGCAAGCGCCCGGCCGCAACACAGCCCGACAGGATGGTGAGCAGGGCCAGAGCTGCCGCCGTTCGCCCGATGTTTCCCTTCCGCATCGACTTTCCCACCCCAGACATCCACTCATGGCAGCGAAGCTACGCAACAGCCGGCTGCGGCGATGTCATCCGCCGCTGTGGCCGGCATATCGCTTGACCTTGGCCCCCCTTGACCTAGACAGCGCCTCGCGCCAATCGGTGGCGATATCCCCCCGCGTTTTCAGCCAAGGCTCAGTTCTCGTGAACGACACCACGCCCGACAGCCTGATCCCCTATGACGATATCGTCCAGGATGCGCTGCGCGGTGTGGTCAGCCGTGTGCTGCAGCGCATTTCGGACGAGGGCGGCCTGCCCGGCGGCCATCATTTCTACATCGCCTTTCGCACGCGCGCGCCCGGCGTTTCCATCCCGAAACATCTGATGGAGCGTTATCCGGACGAGATGACCATTGTCATCCAGCATCGTTACTGGGATCTGGTGGTGGCCGATGACCATTTCTCCATCGGGCTCAGTTTCAACCAGATGCCATCCAGCCTGGTGATCCCCTATGATGCCATCGTGGGCTTCGTTGATCCGGCGGTGAATTTTGCGCTGCAGTTTGCGCCCAAGGATGGCGAAGGCCCGCCGGATGATTCAGGGCCCGAAGAGCCGTCGCCGGATCCGCCAGCGCCCGAACCGCAGGATGATGGCAGCAATGTCGTCACCCTCGACCGGTTCCGCCGCAAGTGACGCAATTTGCCCGCACCGGCGCGCCGGCCCGCAGCCCCCTGCGGCGCGGCCTGATGTTCGTGCTGTCCTCCCCCTCGGGCGCCGGCAAGACCACCATGTCGCGCGCGCTGATGGCCGAAGACAGCGGCATCACCATGAGCGTTTCGGCCACGACCCGCCCACCGCGGCCCGGTGAGGTGGACGGGGTGGATTATTATTTCGTTTCAACGGACCAGTTCCAGTCGATGGTGGAAGAAAACGCGCTGCTGGAATGGGCGACCGTGTTCGGCAACCGCTATGGCACGCCGCGCGCGCCGGTCGAATCGGCGCTGGCCGATGGCCGCGATGTGCTGTTCGATATCGACTGGCAAGGCACGCAGCAATTGCAGCAGACGGATGCAGCCTCCGATCTGGTGCGCGTGTTCATCCTGCCGCCGCATCTGGACGAGCTGGAACGCCGGCTGAAGAACCGCAACACCGATCACCCGGAAGTGATCGCCGATCGCATGGCCCGCGCCCGCGACGAGATCAGCCATTGGGGCGAATATGATTATATCCTTGTCAACGACGACGCCGAAACCTGCCTGAACGAGATCCGCGCCATTCTGAAGGCCGAACGGCTGCGCCGCAAACGCCAGCTGGGCCTGGCCGGGTTCGTGCGCGGCATGCTGGGCGAATGATCCGGGTTGTGGCTCTGCTGGCCCTGCTGTTGCTGGCGGGCTGCAGCAAGGAAGACGAACTGCGCCCCTATGCCGTCGTGCGCCGCGCCGATGTGTGGCAGGCGGTGATCAGCGATCCGGATCGCGGCCGGCTGTCGCGCCTGTCTGACGCCTGGGAACAGGCCCGCACCGATATCACCGAAGCCGGCCGCGATGCCGATCTGGCGGCGTTGGGCCCGGTGGCCGTCGATCGCCCGACTGCATCGCCGGCCTTTCCAGGGGCCGGCACTTACCAATGCCGCACCATCCTGCTGGGCTGGCGCCAGGGCACGCCGCGCACGGCGCCGCCGGTGCAGGCCAGTGCCTGGGTGCCCTGCACGCTGGCGGCCGACGGGATCTTGCTGCGCCTCGAAACCGCGCCGGGGCCGCAGCAATATCTGGGCACGCTCTATCCCGATGTCGATCGACTGATCTTCCTCGGCACGCTGCGGCTGGCCGGTGACATGGGCCGGCTGCGCTATGGCGAGGATGCCCAGCGCGACCAGCTCGGCGTGCTGCAGGCGATCGGGCCCAACCCCAATTCGGGCCATTGGCGCATCGCGCTGCCGTGGCCACGCTGGACGGCACGGCTGGTGCTGATCGAACTGCGCGCCGCCTGATCGTGCCGGCGGGCATTGCCGAACTGCTCAGCGCACAGGGCTGGGCCTTCTGGGTTGCAGCGCTGGCCGGCGTCACCATCCTGGGCCTGGCCAAGGGCGGCTTTGCCGGGCTGGGCGTGCTGGGCCTGCCGATCATGACGCTGGGCATGAACCCGGTGATGGGCGCAGCCATATTGCTTCCGATCCTGCTGGTGCAGGACGTGTTTTCAATGAAGGCCTTTGGCGGCCATCGTAATGATGATGTGTTGAAGCTGATGATACCTGGCGCCTGCATCGGCATCACTGCCGGGTGGGCGCTGGCCCGTTTCGTGCCGGTGGCGGCTGTCGAACTGGCCGTGGGACTGATCGCGTTCAGCTTTGGCATTCAGCGCATCCGGGCTGAACGGCGCGGTGTGGCCGGGCGCCCCGGCGGCGCACTGGCCGGCGTGGCGATGGGTGCCGCGGCCGGCTTCACCAGCCAGATTGCCCATGCCGGCGGGCCGCCATTCCAGATGCATGTGCTGCCGATGAAGCTGCCGCGCGACATGTTCATCGGCACCAGCACGGTGTTTTTCGCCGTGATCAACTGGATCAAGGTGCCGGCTTATTACGCGCTGGGCGCTTTCACGCCGGCCAATCTGTGGCTGGCCGTGGCGCTGATGCCGGCGGCGCTGCTTGCCACCTGGGCCGGTACCGTGCTGGTGCGGCGTATTGATGGCCCGCGCTTTTATGCGATGATGCACGCATTGATGATCATGGTCGGGGGAAAGCTGACATGGGACGGACTCGCTTCACTTTTGGCCTGAGCGCTGCCCTGTTGGCCGCGCCCACGCTGGCCGCCCCGGTGGATCTGGTCACGCTCTACAAGGATCTGCACACCCACCCTGAACTCAGCTTTCAGGAAATCCGCTCGGCCGGCATCCTGGCGGCTGAAGCCCGCGCGGCGGGTTTCGAGGTGACCGAGAAGGTGGGCCGCACCGGCGTGGTGGCGGTGCTGAAGAACGGCAAGGGCCCGACGCTGCTGATCCGCGCCGACATGGACGGGCTGCCGGTGAAGGAAGCCACCGGGCTGCCCTATGCCAGCAAGGCCATGGGCAGTTATGGCGACGGCCCGATGACGCCGGTGATGCATGCCTGCGGCCACGATATTCACATGGCGGTCTGGGTGGGTACGGCGCGCTGGTTGGCGGAGAACCGCAAGGCCTGGCGCGGCACCGTGGTGATGGTCGGCCAGCCCGCCGAAGAGGCTGGCGGCGGCGCGCGCGCCATGCTGGCCGATGGCTTGCTGACGCGATTCCCCAAGCCCGATTTCACGCTGGCGCTGCACGACAGCAGCGGCATCCCCGCCGGCACGGTGAGCGTGCCGCAGTTCCGGGCGCTGTCCATTTCCACCTCGATGGACATGCTGGTGCGCGGCGTTGGCGGCCATGGCGCCTATCCGGCCAGCACACGCGACCCTGTGGCGCTCGCCGCCCGCATCGTCACGGGGCTGCAACCGCTGATTTCCCGCGAGAATGATCCCTTCCAGCCGGCGGTGATCACGGTGGGCAGCATCCATGGCGGCACCAAGCACAATATCATTCCGGACGAGGTGAAGCTGCAGCTGACCATCCGCAGTTACGACCCCAAGCAGCAACAGCGCCTGCTGGATGGCATTGCCCGGGTGGCGAAAGGCGAGGCGATTGCGGCTGGTCTGCCCGAAGCGTTGATGCCGGTGATCAGCCACTCCGGCTATGGCGTGCCGACCCTGAATGACCCGGCACTGGCCGCCCGCATCAAGACGCAGTTTGAAACGAAACTGGGCAAGGCGCGGGTGGTGGATCTCGATCCGTCGATGGCATCGGAGGATTTCCAGTATTTCGGGTTGGAGGCCAAGGTGCCGTCGGTGATCTTCTGGCTGGGCGGCGTTGGCCAGGCGCAGTGGGATGCGGCGCAAAAGGGCGGGCCGGCGATCCCGAGCCTGCACAACAGCGGCTGGGCCCCCGATCCGGCGCCGACCATCGCGACCGGTGTGGAAAGCATGGCGGCGGCCGCCGCGATGCTGATGCCGGCGAAATAGCGCCCCCCTCAAAAAGCCCAAGCGCCGAATCGCCCCATAGGCGTGCTACAACCCTCTCAACACCACAGCTGGGGAGGCTGAGCCATGCGCGACTACACCAAATTCTACATCGACGGCCAATGGGTGGATCCGGCGACGCCGAACCCGCTCGACGTGATCAATCCGGCCACCGAGGAAGTTGCCGGCCGCATCAACCTGGGCAGCGCCGCCGATGTCGATCGGGCCGTGGCCGCCGCCAAGAAGGCCTTTGCCAGCTTCAGCCGCACCAGCGTTGCCGAACGCATCGAGCTGATGGGCGCCATCGCGGCTGAATATCAGAAGCGCTACAACGACATGGCTGCCGCCATCACCGAAGAGATGGGCGCGCCGGCGTGGCTTTCGAACCAGGCGCAGGCCGCGCTGGGCATCGGCCACATCGCCACCGCCATCGAAGTGCTGAAGAATTACAAGTTCGATGAGCTGAAGGGCACCACGCTGATCACCAAGGAGCCGATCGGTGTGTGCGCCTTCATCACGCCGTGGAACTGGCCGGTGAACCAGATCGCCTGCAAGGTGGCGCCTGCTCTCGCAGTGGGCTGCACGATGGTGCTGAAGCCGTCGGAAATCGCGCCGTTCTCGGCGTATATCTGGACGGAGATCATGCACGCAGCCGGTGTGCCGGCGGGCGTGTTCAACCTGGTCAATGGCGATGGCCCGGGCGTGGGCTCGGCCCTGTCTGGTCACAAGGATGTCGACATGGTCAGCTTCACCGGCTCGACCCGCGCCGGCATCGCGGTGGCCAAGAACGCGGCCGATACGGTCAAGCGCGTGGCCCAGGAACTGGGCGGCAAGTCGCCGAACATCGTGCTGCCCGATGCCGATCTGGTGAAAGCCGTCACCGGCGGCGTGCAGAGCGTGATGATGAATTCGGGCCAGAGCTGCAACGCGCCGACCCGCATGCTGGTGCCGCGCGGCAAGATGGCGGAAGCTGCCGCCATCGCCAAGCAGGTTGCCGAAGCCACCACCGTGGGCGATCCCAACGGCAATGCCGCCATGGGCCCGGTGGTGAGCGAAACCCAGTATAACAAGATCCAGGGCCTGATCGAACAGGGCATCAAGGAAGGCGCCACGCTGGTTGCCGGCGGTCCCGGCCGTCCGGAAGGCCTCGACAAGGGCTATTATGTGAAGCCCACCATCTTTGCCGATGTCACCAACGACATGACCATCGCCCGCGAGGAAATCTTCGGGCCGGTGCTGGCCATGCTGCCCTATGACAGCGAGGAACAGGCGATCGCGATTGGCAACGATACTGTTTACGGCCTTGCCGCCTATGTCCAGGGTGAGCCGGAACATGCCCGCAAGGTGGCGCGTGAGCTGCGCGCCGGCCAGGTCAATGTCAATCAGGCCGGGTTCGACCTGATGGCGCCGTTCGGCGGTTACAAGCAGTCGGGCAATGGCCGCGAATGGGGCGACCATGGCTTTGCCGATTTCCTTGAAACCAAGGCCATCATTGGCTGGGGCGAAGCGGCCGCGGCGGAATGATCGTCGACACCGCGCGCCGGTGGCGCGCGGCGGCATTGCCAGGGGGAATATCATGGCAGCCTATATCGTTTTCACGCGCGAACGTTTGCGCGATCCGGATGAATTCGCGACCTATGGCGGCAAGGCCGGCGGGACGCTCGCCGGGCACAACGCCAAGCCGCTGGCCTTCTATGGCGCCCACGAAACGCTGGAAGGCGCGCCGATCGAAGGCGCCGTGATCGTGGAATTCCCCGACACGGCGGCAGCCAAGGCCTGGTACAACAGCCCGGCCTATCAGGATGCCGTCAAGCATCGCTTCGCCGGTGCCGATTATCGCGTCTTCATCACCGAAGGTCTCTAAAGCCATGGCTCTGCGCACTGTCATCTGTGATCTGCTGGGTGTCGATCACCCCGTCCTGCTCGCCGGCATGGGCGGCGTGTCCTATGCCGAAGTCTGCGCCGCCGTTTCCGACGCGGGCGGCTTCGGCTCCTTGGGCATGGCCGGCCTGCCGCCCAAGTTCATCGCCGATCAGATGGCGCGGGTGAAGGACCTGACCGACAAGCCGTTCGGCGTTGATCTGCTCACCGCCCAGCCCGAAACGCTCACCGCCAGTGTGGACGTGATCATCAAGGGCGGCGCCAAGGCCTTCATCGCTGGCCTCGGCGTGCCGGTAGCGATCATCACCGAGCTGAAGCAGGCCGGCATCGTCGTCATGTGCATGGCCGGCAACGTGAAGCATGCGGTGAAGGCCGCCGAAGCCGGCTGCGACGTGATCATCGCGCAAGGGACGGAAGGCGGCGGCCACACCGGCAGCGTCGCCAGCGTGGCGCTGTGGCCCCAGTGCGTGGATGCCGTCGATATCCCGGTGGTGGCGGCCGGTGGCCTGTATGATGGCCGCGGGCTGGCCGCCGCGCTGGCCTTTGGCTGTGTGGGCGTGTGGATGGGCACCCGCTTCATCGCCAGCCACGAAGCGCATGCCGGCCAGAAATACAAGGACGCCATCGTTGGCATGAGCGAAAGCGACACGGTGATCAGCAAGGTGTTCACCGGCAAGACGCTGCGCGCCATCGTGAACGATTCAAACCGCGATTTCGACAACCGCAATGCCAAGCCGTTCGCCGCGCAAGTGGCGGAATCGGTGCAGCTCAATCGCCTGGGCCCGATTGCGGGCGTGCTCGACGTGATCCCCGAAACCCAGTGCCTCGCCGCTGGTCAGGGCGGCGGCGGCATCAACGAGATCCTGCCCGCTGGCGAGATCGTGCGCCGCACCGTGGCAGAGGCCGAAAACACGCTGAAGAGCCTGAGGAGTCTGGGTTGATGCGCGCATTGTTGATCGCGGCCCTGCTGGCAGCCGTGGCACATGGCCCGGCGCTGGCCGCCGAACCGCAAGGCGGGCCGGTATTCGCCGGTTTCGGCAAGCACACCCCGGTCGAGCACAATGTTGCCATCCCCAAGGGCATGGTGCTGCGTCATGTCTATGATGTCACCAAGGCGGCGCCCGGCAAGCTGAATCCCGGCTTTGAAACGGCCGCGCGCTTCATCAACAGCCATGTCGCCAACGGCGTCGCCGAACGCGACGTGGCGGTGGCCGTGGTGGTGCATGGCCCGGCGATTGCGGAGCTCACGAAGCCCGAAGTCTATGCCGCCCGCAATCCCGGCACGACCAATGCCAGCGAAGCCATGGTGAAGGAAATGCTGGCCAAGGGCGTTCGCTTCCTGGTCTGCGGCCAGGCCGCCAACGCCATGGGCGTGAAAAAGGCCGACTTGCTTCCCGGCGTCGAACTGGCCATCTCTGCCAGCAGCGCCCACGCCATCTTGCAGGCGCAAGGCTATACGCTGAATCCATTCTGAAAGGCTCTGTCATGATCCGCGCCGCGCTGTTGACCGCTCTCCTGCTCTCGGCGCCGGCCCTGGCGCAGTCGCGTGAAGGCTTCGGCCCCGGCCCGGTACTGCCCGATGTTGGCCCGATTGCACCGGTGGCCAACGAACTGTCGATCCCCAAGGGCACCAGGTTCAAGATTGCCTTCGACGTTTCGGCCAAGGCCGCGCCGGGTGGGCTCAGCCGCCAGATCGAAACCGCGGCGCGCACGCTCAACATGCATGTGGCGGCCGGCGTGCCGCAGAAAGACGTGCAGATCGTGGTGATCGTCCACGGCCCCGGCGCGATGGACCTGCTGAAGCCCGAGGTCTACGCCGCGCGCAATGAGGGCAAGGCCAATGGCAGCCTTGATGCCGTGAAGAAACTGCTCGGCGCCGGCGTCGAATTCTATCTGTGCGGCCAGACGGCGATGGGCCAGAAGATCACCAAGGCCGATCTCATCCCTGGCGTGAAGATGTCGCTTTCCGCCATCACGGCGCACGCGCTCTATCAGCAGCGCGGCTACACGCTGAACCCGTTCTAACCCTTCAAACTCGGCGCGCGCGCGGCGGCTTCGCCGGCGTCCACCTCTGGCCCCGGAATGCCGGCATCCGCCCGGCCGCTTGCCGCCATGTGGATGGCGCGGCGGATGCGCGGATAGGTGCCGCAGCGGCACAGGTTGGTGATGGCGGCGTTGATGTCGTCGTCCGAAGGGTTTGGCTTTTCCTTCAGTAGCGCGGCCGCCGCCATGATCATGCCGGATTGGCAATAACCGCATTGCGGCACCTGGGCGGCGATCCACGCCTGTTGCAGCGGATGGTCGCGATTGTCGGACAGGCCTTCGATGGTGGTGACGAACGTGCCTTCCAGATCGGCGATTGTCACCTGGCAGCTGCGCGTCACCTTGCCATCCACATGCACGGTGCAGGCGCCGCACAATCCCGCGCCGCAACCATATTTGGTGCCGGTCAGCCCCGCCGCATCGCGCAGCGCCCACAGCAGGGGCGTATCGGGCGGCATCAGAAATTCGACAGGATTGCCGTTGACGGTGAATTTGGTCATTCCTTCCCCATAGCCGCTAGGAGGCCGCCATGGAACTCAAGACCCTCGATTACAGCGTGAGTGACGGTATTGCCCGCATCACCCTGTGCCGCCCCGCCGAGCTCAACACCATGAACGGCGATTTCTGGCCGGAAATGGTGCAAGTGTTCAAGGCCATCGCGCACGACATGAATGTGCGCTGCGTCATCCTCGCCTCCACTGGCAAGCATTTCACCGCCGGGCTCGATCTGAACTGGGCCGGGCAGAATGCGGCGGCGAGCACGGGCGGTGATCTGGGCCGCCAGCGCGAGGCCTTTCGTCGCCACGTGAAGGAGCTGCAGGAAAGCTTCAACGTGATCGATGATTGCCGGGTGCCGGTGATTGTCGTCACCCAGGGTGGCTGCATTGGCGGCGGCGTTGATCTGGTGACGGCCTGCGATATCCGCATCTGTTCCTCTGATGCCTATTTCACCATCCAGGAAATCAATGTCGGCATCGTTGCCGATGTCGGCACGCTGCAGCGCATCCCGCATCTGCTGCCGCAGGGGCTGATCCGCGAACTGGCCTATACCGGTCGCAAGTTCCCCGCCGCCGAGGCGCTGCGCCATGGCTTTGTGAACCGGGTGGAAGACACGCAGGCCGATGCGCTGGCGGCGGCAGAGGTGATGGCGCGCGAAATCTGCGCCAAATCCCCGCTGGCCATCACCGGCATCAAGCAGGTGCTCAACTATGGCCGTGATCACAGCGTGGCCGATGGCCTTGAATATGTTGCGGTCTGGAATGCCGGCATGCTGCAGGGCGAGGACATGAAGGAAGCCGTGAAGGCGCAAATGACGCGGCAATCTGCCACCTATGCAAATTTGAAAGCCTAGCAATTTCGGGTGATCTGCGTTCATTTGACCCGGGTTTGCGCTTGCGTGTTGCGGTGCAGCGCGGCATAGGGGATACGTCTTTTGGCGGATGAGTCCGCCCGTTTTCAGGCCAGGGGCAGTATGCGCCGCATAACTTCGATGATCCTTTCCGCCGGGGCGATGGGCGCTTCGGTTCGCAGTTTCGCACAGGAAGCCGTTGCGGCTGCACCCGTGCCACCCGTTGCCACCACAGAGGTGCCGGCCGCCGTTCCGGCGCTCACGGCGCCGTCAGCGGATTATGGCGTGCCGCGTGGTGGCTGGGATCTGCAGCTGCCCGCCACCGATATCGCGGTGGAAGCCCACAACATGATCAACTGGGTGCTCAATCCGGTAATGGCCGGCGTCAGCATTTTTGTGTTGGCTTTGCTGGCATGGACGCTCTTCCGCTATCGCGCTGCTGCCAACCCGGTACCGTCGAAGAACAGCCACAACACCGTGATCGAAGTGATCTGGACGGTGGTGCCGGCGCTGATCCTTGTGGTCATCGCCTTCCCCAGCTTCCGCCTGCTGGCCAATCAATATGATCCGCCCAAGGCCGATCTCACCATCAAGGCCATCGGCCACCAATGGTATTGGGAATATGAATATCCCGATCAGGGCGGTTTCACTTTCGATGCGGTGATGCTCACCAACGAGGAAGCCGAAAAGCGCGGTACGCCCAAGCTGCTGGATACCGATAATCGCGTCGTGGTGCCGGTGGGCGCCACCGTGAAGATCCTGACCACGGCTGCCGACGTGATCCACAGCTTCGCCATCCCGGCCTTCTATGTGAAGATGGATGCCGTGCCTGGCCGCATCAATGAAACCTGGTTCAAGACCGATCGTCCGGGCGTGTATTTCGGCCAGTGCAGCGAGCTGTGCGGCACCAAGCATGCCTATATGCCGATCGCCATCGAAGTGCTGCCGAAGGCGCAGTTCGATGCGTGGGTCGCTGCCAAGCAGAAGGAAAACGGCATCGAGGCGCCCAAGGCTGCCGAAGCTGCGCCCGCAACCGCTCCCGCCGCCGATGCTGCTGCCCCTGTCGCTGATGCGGCTGCGGCCGCTCCGGCTGCCCAGTAAGATTCGAGAAGAGGACCCGTATCATGGCTCACGCCGCAACCGCCGGTGCTCATGACCACGATCATGATCACAAGCCCGGCTTCATCCAGCGCTGGCTCTTTTCGACCAACCACAAGGATATCGGCACGCTCTACCTGATCTTCGCGATCATCGCCGGCACCATCGGCGGCGCGATTTCGGGTGTGATGCGTCTGGAACTGGCGCAGCCGGGCATCCAGTGGCTCACCTTCATGACCCAGGGCAATGTCGATCAGGCCAATCACCTGTGGAACGTGTTCATCACCGCCCACGGCCTGATCATGGTGTTCTTCACCGTCATGCCCGCCATGATTGGCGGCTTCGGCAACTGGTTCGTCCCCATCATGATTGGCGCGCCGGATATGGCCTTCCCGCGCATGAACAACGTGTCGTTCTGGCTGCTGGTCCCGTCCTTCCTGCTGCTGTGTGGTTCGATGTTCGTCGAAGGCCCCGCAGGTGCAAATGGCGCCGGCACCGGCTGGACGGTCTATCCGCCGCTCTCCACCTCCGGCCACCCCGGCCCGGCCGTGGACATGGCGATCCTGTCGCTGCACATCGCCGGCGCCTCGTCGATCCTGGGCGCGATCAACTTCATCACCACCATTCTCAACATGCGCGCGCCGGGGATGACCCTGCACAAGATGCCGCTGTTCGTGTGGTCGGTGCTGGTCACCGCCTTCCTGCTGCTGCTGTCGCTGCCCGTGCTGGCCGGCGCCATCACCATGCTGCTGACCGATCGCAACTTCGGCACCCACTTCTTCTCCGCCGATGGCGGCGGTGATCCGATCCTCTATCAGCACCTGTTCTGGTTCTTCGGCCACCCGGAAGTCTACATCCTCATTCTTCCCGGCTTCGGCATCATCAGCCAGGTCGTCTCCACCTTCTCGAAGAAGCCGGTGTTCGGTTATCTCGGCATGGCCTATGCCATGGTCGCCATCGGCTTCATCGGCTTCGTCGTGTGGGCGCACCACATGTTCACCGTTGGCCTCGATGTGAACACCAAGATGTATTTCACCGCCGCCACGATGATCATCGCGGTGCCCACCGGTATCAAGATCTTCAGCTGGATCGCCACAATGTGGGGCGGTTCCATCAGCTTCAAGACCCCGATGCTGTGGGCGATTGGCTTCATCTTCATGTTCACCGTGGGTGGCGTCACCGGCGTGCTGCTGTCCAACGCCGGCGTGGATACCTATTTCCACGACACCTATTATGTGGTGGCGCACTTCCACTATGTGCTGTCGCTGGGTGCCGTGTTCGCCATCTTCGCCGCCTGGTATTACTGGTTCGGCAAGATGTTCGGGAAGCACTACAACGAGCTGCTCGGCCAGCTGCACTTCTGGATCTTCTTCATCGGCGTGAACGTGCTGTTCTTCCCGATGCACTTCCTGGGTTCGGATGGCATGCCGCGTCGTATCGCCGATTATCCGGATGCCTATGCCTATTGGAACCAGATCGCCAGCTACGGCTATGGCATCATGGCCATCGGCATGGTGTTCTTCTTCCTCAACCTGATTGTCAGCCTGGCCTCGCGCCGCAAGGTGGAAGACAATTATTGGGGCGAAGGTGCCACCACGCTGGAATGGACCCTGTCCAGCCCGCCGCCGTTCCACCAGTTCGAAACCCTGCCGGTCATCAAGTAAGGACCGGCTGCAAGGGGCAGGGCCTGCGGCTCTGCCCCCTTTCAGGCCAGATGTGATGAACAACAGCGTGACAGCCGAGCCGGCTTCCGGGGTGCCTTCCACCCTGCTGGCGGATTGGCGCGATTATTTCGCCTTGCTCAAGCCGCGGGTGATGACGCTGGTCATCTTCACCGCGGCCTGTGCGATGGTGGCCGCGCCGGGCGAGATGCATCCGTTCCTGGCCTTCACCGGCATCTTGTGCATCGCGGTTGCCGCCGGTGCCGCCGGTGCACTCAACCAATGGTATGAAGCCGATATCGACGCGGTGATGAAGCGCACCGCCAGGCGGCCGCTGCCGGCCGGCAAGCTGCAGAAGCCCGAGGCGCTGGCCTTTGGTGTCATCCTCGGCACCGGATCCGTTGCCGTCATGGGCCTGGCGCTGAACTGGGTGGCGGCAGCCTGGCTGGCCGTATCGATCCTGTTCTATGTCGTCGTCTACACCGTCTGGCTCAAGCGTCGCACGCCGCAGAATATCGTCATCGGCGGTGCCGCCGGCGCGTTCCCGGTGATCTGCGGCTGGGCGGCGGTTGCCGGCGAAACGCCGCTGATGGCGTGGATATTGTTCAGCATCATCTTCCTTTGGACCCCGCCGCACTTCTGGGCGCTGGCGCTGTTCATGGAGGCGGATTACGCCAAGGCCGGCGTGCCGATGCTGCCGGTCACGCATGGCCTGAAGGAAACCCGCCGCCAGATCCTCGGCTATTCGGCACTGCTGGTGCCCGTCACCATCGCGCCGTCGCTGCTCGGCCTCGCCGATTGGGCCTATGGCGGCACGGCCATCACGCTGGGCGTGATCTTCATGGCAATGGCCTGGAACGTCTTTCGCAGCAGCGCCACGCTGGCCGCCGACATGGTGGCCGAGAAAAAGCTGTTCAAGTTCAGCCTGCTCTATCTGGCCTGCCTGTTCGGTGCCCTGGTCGCCGATCGACTGCTGCTGCCATGAGCATCGAACCCGCCAACTGGACCGCTGAAGAGCGCGCCGCCTTCTACGCCCGCCGCGAATCGCGTAACCGGGCGCTGGGCATCCTGCTTGTCAGCCTGGTCGTGCTGTTCTTCGGCATCACCGTCGTGCGCATGACCGGCCAGACGCCACCGATTCCGGCCAGCGCCGCCCAACCGCAATGAGCAGCAGCGCCACCAGCAGGAATGGAGACCGGGCCAACCGCCGCGTCGGTTTTCTGGCCGGGTTGATGGCTGTGACCATGATCGGCGCCGCCTATGCCGCCGTGCCACTTTATCGGCTGTTCTGCCAGGTCACCGGTTTTGGCGGCACCACGCAGACGGCGGTGGCCGCGCCCACGGCCGATCAGATCGCCGCGGTGGCCGGCCGCACCATCAAGGTGCGGTTTGATTCGAACATTGCGCCCGGCCTCGAATGGCGCTTCCGGCCCAAGGTCAATGATGTCGCCATCCCGATCGGGGAGAAGCGCCTGGCCTTCTACACCGCCACCAACACCGGCACCGCGCCGATCACCGGCCGCGCCGTGTACAACGTGTCACCCGACGTGGCGGGCCGCTATTTCATCAAGATCGATTGCTTCTGCTTCACCGAACAGACGCTGAAGGCCGGCGAAACCGTCGACATGCCGGTTTCCTATTATATCGATCCGGCCATCATGGATGATCCGGTGGCAAAGAAGATCAGCGAAATCACGCTCAGCTACACCTTCTACCCGGTGGACAAACCCACTGGTGACAGGCTAAGCGCTGCGACAAATCGTACCAATCTGAAAGACAGGGGCTGACCCATGGCCGGAGCCAAGACCCACAGCTATCACATCCTCAACCCGTCATCGCGGCCGCTGATGATGTCGACGGCGGTGCTGATCCTCGCCGCCGGCGCCATTGGCTGGATGCACAAGACCGGTTGGGGCATGCCCACCTTCTTCGCCGGCTTTGCCGCGGTCTGCGCCATGTTCTTCCTGTGGTGGAAGGATGTCGTGCACGAAGCCAATACCGGTGATCACACGCCGGTCGTGCAGCTTCACCACCGCTATGGCATGATCCTGTTCATCGCTTCGGAAGTGATGTTCTTCGTTGCCTGGTTCTGGGCCTATTTCAACGCCGCGCTCTATCCGTCGATGCACGAAGGCATCGAAGGCGTGTGGCCGCCCAAGGGCATCGAACTGCTCGATCCGTTCGTGTTCCCCTTGCTCAACACGCTGATCCTGCTGCTGTCGGGCACCAGCGTCACCTGGGCGCACCACGCGCTGATCCACGATGATCGCAAGGGTCTGAAGCAGGGCCTGTGGGTGACCATCGGGCTTGGCCTGATCTTCACCTGCGTGCAGGCTTATGAATATTACCACGCCGAATATGGCATGGCCGACAGCATCTATGGCGCCGCCTTCTACATGGCGACCGGCTTCCACGGCTTCCACGTCATCGTGGGCACCATCTTCCTGATGGTCTGCCTTGCCCGCGCCTACAAGGGCGACTTCACTGCGCGTCACCACTTCGGTTTCGAAGCGGCCGCCTGGTACTGGCACTTCGTCGACGTGGTGTGGCTGTTCCTGTTCATCGCCATCTATGTGTGGGGTTCGAACTTCGGCGCGGCTGTGGCTCCTCACGCGTTTGGCTGAGGCCCCCACTCCGCTTCAGGTTGCACTGAGGGGCTGCTGTCCACGTTGTGGCGGCGGCCCCTTGTACATTGGCATGCTGAAAATCGCGCCCCGCTGCTCCACGTGCGGGCTGGATTTCAGCCGCTTCAACGTCGGCGATGGCGCCGCGCCGTTCCTGATCTTCATCGTCGCCACAATCGTCATCATCGCCAGCCAGGTGACCGAAGCCAAGCTGGCGCCGCCGTGGTGGGTGCATGTGCTGCTGTGGGGTCCGCTCACCATCGGCCTGTCGCTGGGCCTGATGCGCCTGGCCAAGGGGCTGTTGGTCGCACTTGAGTTTCGCAACGATGCCGGCGAGGGGAAGGCGTGACCCGCCGCATCCCCATCATCCCCACCATCATCACTGCCGTTGGTATCCTGATCCTGTGCGGCCTGGGCAAATGGCAGCTGGATCGGCGCGCGTGGAAACATGATCTGATCGAACGGTTGGCGGCTGCGCCAAACCTGCCGGAGGTCACGCCGGAAGAATTTCGCGCCGCCATGATGGGCGATGCCTCCATTCAGTACCGCCGCGCCAGCATCGATTGCCGCGCCGGGCCAAAGAAGCCCTATGATCTGCGCCCCGGCAGTTCGGCGGGCGGCACGTCGGGCTTTTTCGTCATCGTGTCGTGCCGCCCCAACGACCGCCCGCCCGATATCGTCGCGGTCGCCGGCTGGACCAGGCGCGTCGACGCCAAGGATCAGGTGATCCTGCTCGATCATCAACTGTCGGGCGTGGTGATCGAGAACCCCTATGGCGATGCGCCCGCCCGGCCGCGCTTCATGCTGATCCCTGACGAAGCGATCCCGCCGCTGGCCCGTCCGCAGCTGCCGCGCGCGGCCGATCTGCCCGACAATCACCTCGCCTATGCCGGCCAATGGTTCGGCCTCGCCATCGTGCTGGCCGCCATCTACGGCCTTTATCTGCGGCGGCGGATGGTTGCACCTGGCGCCAAGCCCGAATAACGGGGGCGGGTCATGCGCTATGTCTCCACACGGGGTGTTGCCCCGATCCTCGATTTCGAAGCCGCAACGCTCGCCGGCCTGGCCAGCGACGGCGGGCTCTACGTGCCCGAAACCTGGCCGCGCTTCAGCGAAGCCGAGATCGCGGCGATGGCAGGCCTGCCCTATGTCGAGGTCGCGGTGCGCGTGTGCCAGCGCTTCACCGCCGGTTCGCTGGATGAAGCCGCGCTGCGGACCATCTTCACCGCCGCCTATGGCCGCTTCGCCCATGCCGCCGTGGTGCCGCTGAAGCAGCTCGATCATCGCCATTGGCTGCTTGAACTGTTCCACGGGCCAACGCTGGCGTTCAAGGATGTCGCCCTGCAGGCGCTCGGCCTGGTGTTCGAACGTTTTCTCGCCCAATCCGGCCAGCACATCACTGTCATCGGCGCGACGTCGGGCGACACTGGTTCCGCCGCCATCGATGCGCTGGCCGGCCGCTCGGGCGTCGAAGTCTATATGCTCCATCCGCACGGCCGGGTGAGCGAGGTACAGCGCCGGCAGATGACGACGGTGCTGGATGGCAACATCCACAACGTGGCCATCGAAGGCAATTTCGACGACGCACAGGCCATC
Organism: Sandarakinorhabdus sp. AAP62; assembly: GCF_000331225.1. Lineage (GTDB taxonomy): Bacteria > Pseudomonadota > Alphaproteobacteria > Sphingomonadales > Sphingomonadaceae > Sandarakinorhabdus. The sequence goes on from NZ_ANFY01000003.1 coordinate 266,786, forward strand.
GTGAAGGCGATGTTCAACGATGCGGCCTTTGCGGCCCGCTTCCCGCTGGCGGCGGTGAACAGTATCAACTGGGCGCGGCTGCTGTTCCAGGTCGTCTATTATTTCACCTCAGCCCTGTCGCTGGGCGCGCCGCACCGCGCCGTGGCCTACGCCGTGCCCACCGGCAATTTCGGTGACGTGTTTGCTGGCTATGTCGCGGCACAAATGGGCCTGCCCATCGAACGGCTGGTGGTCGCCACCAACCGCAACGACATCCTGCACCGCGCGCTGACCAGCGGTGATTACAGCGCCGGCACGGTCGCCCCCACCGATGCGCCGTCGATGGATATCCAGGTGTCGTCGAACTTCGAACGACTGCTGTTCGACCTGTCGGGCCGCGATGGCGCCGCGCTGGCCGCTGCCATGGCTGAATTTGAAGCGACGAAGAAACTGGCGCTGCCGCAAGCCTGGCTGGCCAAGGCTGGCCTGTTCAGCTCCGCCCGCGTTGATGCCGATGAAATGGCCGACACCATGCGCTGGGCGCTGGCGCACACCGGCGAGCTGCTCGATCCGCACACTGCCATCGGCCTTGCGGCGGCACGCCGCGACACGGGCAACGCGCCGATGGTGACGCTGGCCACCGCCCACCCGGCCAAGTTCCCGGCTGCGGTGCAGTCCGCGACCGGCGTTCACCCCGATCTGCCGGCGCGCCTGGCTGATCTGATGACGCGCACCGAGCGCTACGATATCGCCCCGGCCAATCTGCAGGCGATCGAGGCCTATGTTGCGGAACGTGCGCGCGCCAAATGACCGAACCGCAGATCACCATCCTCGATAATGGCTTGCGCGTCGCCAGCTGGGCGCTGCCCGGCCTCGAAACCGCCGCCGTCGCGCTCACCGCCGAAACCGGTTCGCGCTTCGAACATCCCGAGCACAATGGCCTCGCCCACCTGTTTGAACATATGGTGTTCAAGGGCACGCAGCGCCGCTCCGCCCGCGCCATCGCCGAGGAGATGGAGGATGTGGGCGGCCAGCTCAATGCCTGGACCAGCCGCGACACCACCATGTTCCACGCCCGCCTGCTGGCGCGCGATCTGCCGCTTGGCGTCGATCTGATCGCCGACCTGGTGACGGGCGCGCGTTTCGACCCCGATGACATTGTGCGGGAAAAGGAAGTCGTGCTGCAGGAATTGGGCGAAGCCCGCGACACGCCGGATGACATCGTGTTCGATCATCTGCAGGAAGCCGCCTTTCCGGAACAGGCGCTGGGCCGGTCCATCCTGGGCGATGAAGCCAGCCTGGCGCGAATCACCCGCGATGATCTGCTCGGCTGGCAGGCCGATCATTATGCGCCGCAGCGGCTCACGCTCGTGGCTGCCGGCAAGGTTGATCACGCTGAATTGTGCCGGTTTGCGCAGGCCGCGTTCCCGGCAGCAGCCGGCCACAATCCGTCACCGGCAGGCGACGACGTGCGCTTCCACCCCGGCCGCCACCACGACGCTCGCCGCATCGAGCAGGCGCAGCTGACGGCGGGCTGGGCCGCGCCCGGCCATCATGATCCGGCGCAGGATGCCGCGTTGCTGTTCACGCTGGCGGCCGGTGGCGGGATGTCGTCGCGCCTGTTCCAGCAGGTCCGCGAGGAACGCGGGCTGGCCTACACGGTCTCGGCCTCGTTGCAGCCCTATGTCGATGCCGGCCTGATGAGCGTCCACGCCGCCACCGATCCCAAGCAGGCCGCCGCCGCGCGGGACCTGATCATGGCCGTGCTGCATGAAACGGCGGCGAGCCTTGAGCAGGCCGAACTCAATCGCGCCCGCGCCCAGGCGGTGGCCGGCCTGTTGATGGCGCTGGAAGGTCCGCAAGGCGCGTCCGATTATCTGGGCCGCAGCCTGATCGTCCACGGCCGCTTCCTGCCGCCGGCCGAACTGGTGGCCCGCATCGACGCCGTCACCGTGGATGCCGCCCGCGCTGCCGGCGCCTCCATGCTGAGCGCCGCCCCGGCTCGCGCCGAGATTGGCCGCCATAAAGCCGCTGCATGATGGCGCCAACCACGCCTCTGGCCACCCTCGTTACCGAGCCCTGGGCCGATTTCGGGCTGGTCGATTCCGGCCATGGCCGCAAGCTGGAACGTTATGGTCGCTTCCGCTTCATCCGCCCGGAACCGCAGGCGATGTGGGCGCCGGCCAGCCCGGACTGGAAGGCCGATGGCGAGTTCATCGGTGGCAGCGATGAAGAGGGCGGCGGCCGCTGGCAGCTTTCGACCAATGTGCCCGAACGCTGGGCCATGAAGCGCCCATCACCCGGCGGAGAGGTCAGTTTCTGGGCCAGCAACACGCCGTTTCGTCACCTCGGCTTCTTCCCCGATATGGGCGGCCAGTTCGATTGGTTGGCCAGCCGCATCCGCCCAAGCGACCGGGTGATGAACATGTTCGGCTATACCGGTGTCGGCAGCCTGATTGCGGCGCGGGCCGGCGCGCAGGTGACGCACGTTGATGCCAGCAAGAAAAGCGTGGCCGCCGCCCGCGAGAATGCCGCGCTGTCGGGCCTTGCCGAGGCGCCGGTGCGCTGGATCATCGATGATGCGCTGAAATTCCTGCGCCGCGAGGTGCGACGCGGGGCGAAATATCACGGCCTGATCTTCGATCCGCCCAAATATGGCCGCGGGCCGGATGGCGAGGTGTGGCAGCTGGAACGCGATCTGCCCGAACTGGTCGATCTGGCCCGGCAGTTGCTGGCCGATGATGCGCGCTTCTTCGTGCTCACCGTCTATGCCATCCGCATGTCCGCACTCGCCCTGCACCCGCTGGTGGAGCAGGCACTTGGCCCGCGCGGCGGCCACATCGAAGTGGGCGACATGGCCATTCGCGAGGAAACCCGCGGGCTATTGCTGCCCACCGCCATCTTCGCCCGCTGGAGCGCCTGAGACTGTCCTACAGCGCCGTCGCCAGCTATGCTCCGCGCTCGATGCTCTTTGAAAATTCGGGATGGTCGCGGTTGCAAACCCGCGAAATGCGGAAAAACTGTCAAATGCGGGCCGGTTCAGCCCTGCAAGGCGGCCTGCCAGCCAAGCGCCGCCACTGCGCCGGCGGTGAGCAGCAGCCGCAGCCGGCCATACCAGCCGGGCAGGCTGCGCGAGGTCCAATCCCACAGGAAATGCACGCACAATGCCGCGGCCAGTGCCAGCAGTTGCGCCACGCGATATCTGGGCGGCGCCAGCAGCACCAGCCAGCCGATGATGCTGGGCAGCATGGCCAGCCCAATCAGGCCGGGCGCAGGCTGCGCGTTCTGCACCGCCGCGCCCCAGCGCGCGCCGCCCAGGAAAGACAGGATGATCGCCGCCCACCACAGCAGCGCCTCGGTGAACTGCCAGCGGAAATCGGGGAAGAACAAGGTGGCGACCGGCGGTGCCAGGAACGGGATCAGCCCGGCAAGGCCATAGAAGAGCACGATCGGCGGCGTTTTCATCATGGCCGGTTGCCTGTCATGCCTGATGCCGGCCGCAAATGCGGCAAGTCGCCCTGCTCAGCCGCGGCAGGCCTTCACGGTTTCGGGGCGGGGTCGCACGCCGGGGCGGAACACCGCCACATAACCCTGGGCAATATCGGCGAGGCTGACCAGTTCATACCCCACGGCCTTCACCTCGCAGGCGAGCAGCGCCTTGGGCATGCCATGTTCTTCCGAAGGCCGGTCCAGATCGACAACCACGACCCGGCCGCCCGGCTTCAGGCTGGTGCGCAGACGATCGAGCAGCAGATAGGGCTGTTCGATTTCATGATACATGTGGACCATCAGCGCGACATCCACGCTGGCGGCAGGCAGCCGGGCACTGGCCTGCCGGCCCTGCACATAGCGCACATTGCTCAGGCCGGCGGCCTTCACCCGTTGCCGCACGCGATCGAGCACGGCCAGCGAAAGATCCTGCGCAAACACCCGGCCCTGCGGCCCCACGACCGGCGCGACGCGCATCACATAATAGCCGCCGCCCGTGCCGATATCGGCGACCGCCATGCCGGCCCTGATGCCGGCAATGCGGATCACGTCGGCGGCCTCGCCTGCCTTGTCACGCGCAACCTCCTCACCCCAGGCACTGGAAACCACCTTGGCCACCGGCCGCTGCGGGCGTGGCAGGGTGACGGCCGCCGTCAGCAGCGGCAGGCCGGCAAGCAGCAGGAAAAAGCGGGGCAGGCCGGTCACCCGGTCTCCATGCCAGCGCAGCATGGCCAAAAAATGTCAGTCGGCGGTGACAGGCTTCGGCGCCGCGCCGGTGCTGTCCAGCGCGCGCCAGCGGTTCATCTGGCGCTGGAACTCGTTGAGATCGCGGCCGCCCAGTTCGGCACCGCCGATGAAGCGCAGGGAAACCGGGTTCACCGCCTGCCCGCGCAGCCACACTTCATAATGCAGGTGAGCCCCCGTCGACAGGCCGGTCGAACCCACCGCGCCGATGCGCTGGCCCTGGCCCACGCGCTGCCCCGTCTTCACGTCGATGCGGCTCATATGGGCATAGGCGGTGGCGAGATCCTTGTTGTGGCGGATCATCACATATTTGCCGTGGCCGCCATGCCAGCCGGCAAAGCTGACCGTGCCGCCGCCAGCCGCCATGATGGTCTGGCCGTGGCCGGCGTTGAAATCGACCCCCTTGTGCATCCGACTGAAGCCCAGCACCGGATGCAGGCGCATGCCAAAACGGCTTGTCATGCGGGCGCCATCCACCGGCGTCTTCATCAGGCCCTTCTTCACGCCTTCGCCGCTGGCCTGGTAATATTCGCCTTTCCACAGGCCGATCTCGACCGGGTTCTTGCCTTGCCGTGCCAGCGCACCAAACAGCAATTTGCCGTGGCGCACTTCGCCGGTCTCGGCGCGATCCTGTTCGATGATGATGTCGAACCGGTCGGCCTTGCCCAGCCCACGCTGGAAATCGACGACGTGGCGCATCTGCTTGACGAATTCGGCAGCCTGGGTGCCCGGGATGCCGGCGCTGCGCAGCGCGCGATTGAGGCTGCCCGTCACCGGCGCGCTGACGCGAAGCGGGGTTGAATCGACCGCGATCGGAATGCGCTTGAGGTTCAGGCCGCTCTCGCTGCGGCTGATCTCAACCCGCAGGTCAAAGGCGGCGCGCAGGGCCAGGCTTTCCAGTGGGCGCGGCACCGACTTCGATTCCCGCCGGCCCAGCACCAGCTCGGCCCTGGCATTGCCCCCGGGATTCAGGCCGGCCAGCAGCCGCGTCACCTCGGCTACATCGCTGGTGCCAACGCCGGCATTGCGCAGCGCGCCAGACAGGCCACGCCGGCCGATGGTCACGCTGCGTTCCACCCGCGGCCGTTCCGGCGCTTCGGCCAATGGCCGCAGCTGGCGCGGATCAACCCGCGGAACCGCGCCGGAAACCCCGCCAAACACCAGCGGCGCGACGGCATAGGCCTGGGCTTCGTCGCGCTGGGCCGGCGTCAATGGCGCGGGCACGGCTTCGTAAATGGGGGGCACGATGCTGCCGGCCAGCATGGCGCCGCCCACCAGTGCCGTGCAGGCCGCCATCTTCATCCACCAGCGCCGGCTGCCGATGGCGGTGCCAAGATCAAGATCAATGTCGCCCTGGGCGGCCGCGCGGCGCAGCCGCTGCCAGTCATCGGTCAGGCGCAGGCGTTCGGCTACGGCGGCGCGAACAGCAGTGCGGGTGACGGCCTGTCCGGCCCGAAGCAGTTGTGCTGCCACGGCAGAATTGGGCGCAGACAGCGGCCCCGGCAGCGCAATGCTGCCCCCGGCTGCCGGCTGAAGTCCCGGTTGATACAAACCCATTCCCCCATCTCCGAAAGTCGACCCGTCTTTACCAACGGTTAACTATCGGTAGTTGCCGGATAAATTCAATTCCGACGCATATATGGTTGATTTGCCTCTCCCGAGTCGCCGTGTCAATCGCGCAACAATCTGGGGACAAGTCAACCGGGATGAGCCGCCGTCATTATACGGTCACTTGCGTCGCCGATTCAGTCATGTCACCTTCTGGCCATGCACAACCGAGCCGGCTGTACATGATGAGGTGGCTGCAACGTCACCAGCAACGGAGGGGCCCAAAACGGCTCAAGTCCGCTTGTTCCCGGTCCGATTGCCACAGGCCCTTGCCGCCGCGCCTGCCGCGCTCCAGATCAGTCGGGTGAACCGGTCCGCAGCCTCGCCCACCAACACCGGCAACAGCCGCGTAACCGCCGTTCTCGGTCCCACCAACACGGGCAAGACCCATCTCGCGGTGGAGCGCCTGTGCGGCCATGCCAGCGGCATCATCGGCTTCCCGCTGCGGCTGCTGGCCCGCGAAGTCTATGAAAAGGTGGTGGCCGCCAAGGGGGCGGCCTCGGTTGCGCTGATTACCGGGGAGGAAAAGATCGTGCCGCCCGGCGCGCGCTGGTTCCTGTGCACGGTGGAATCCATGCCGCTCGATCGCGAGGTGGCGTTCATTGCCATCGACGAAGGCCAGATGGGGGCCGACCCCGAACGCGGGCATGTCTTCACCGATCGCCTGCTCAGGGCGCGCGGTTATGCCGAAACCATGATCCTGGGGTCAGAAACGCTGCGTCCGCTGATCCGCAAGCTCATTCCGGAGGCCGAGATCATCACCCGGCCACGCTTTTCCACGCTGGCCTATGCCGGACCGAAGAAACTTTCGCGCCTGCCGCGCCGCACCGCCATTGTCGCCTTCACCGCCGCCGAAGTCTACGCCATCGCCGAGATGCTGCGCCGGCAGAAGGGCGGCGCCGCGGTGGTGATGGGCTCGCTTTCCCCGCGCACCCGCAACGCCCAGGTCGCCATGTACCAGTCGGGCGAGGTGGATTATCTGGTCGCCACCGATGCCATCGGCATGGGGCTGAACATGGATATCGCCCATGTCGCCTTTGCGGCCCTGGGCAAGTTTGATGGCAAGCGCCAGCGCCGGCTCAGCTTGTCGGAAATGGCCCAGATTGCTGGCCGCGCTGGCCGCCACCAGCGCGATGGCACGTTCGGCACGGTGCAATTGGGCAGCGAGGCCAATTGCAGCTTCACGCCGGAGGAAATCGAGGGGCTGGAGGAGCATCGCTTCGACCCGCTCACCCATCTCGTCTGGCGCAACACCGATCTGGATTTCTCCAGCCTGCCGCGGCTGGTCGCCACCATGGATGAACGGCCGTTCCGCCCGGAACTGGTGCGGTCGGATGATGCCATCGATCTGGGCGTGCTCAAGCGGCTGGCCGGTGAACCCTGGGTCATGGAGCGCGCCAGCAGCCGGATGCTGGGCGAACGCGGCCTGTTCCGCCTGTGGCAGGCGTGCAGCCTGCCCGATTACCGCAAGACCGGCGTGGAAGCGCACACGCGGCTGGTGGGCCGGGTGTTCCGCCATCTCACCGAAGGCCGTGGCCGCCTGCCGGATGCATGGATTGCCTCGGAAATCGCGCATCTCGACCGCGTCACGGGTGACGTGGAAGCGATTGCCGACCGCATCGCTGCGGCGCGCACCTGGACTTATGTGGCGCACCGGCCCGACTGGGTCGACAATCCGATCCAATGGGCAGAACGGACGCGGGCGCTGGAAGACCGGCTTTCGGATGCATTGCACGGGGCGTTGACCCAGCGCTTCGTCGATCGCCGCACGGCGGTGCTGCTGAAGGATCTGAAGGCGCGCGGGGTCTCGGCGCATGTGCTGATCGAGCCGGATGGCGGTGTTGCGGTTGACGGCGAGATGATCGGCCGCCTCGATGGGTTCCGCTTTACCGCTGACGCGGCCGCGCGGGCCGGCGAGCAGCGGTTGTTGCTGGCGGCGGCCGAGCGGCATTTGTCGCGCGAACTGGCCGCGCGCGCCAGGCGGCTGGCGTTGGCTGAAGACGCCGAATTTGCCCTGGATTTCGATGGCAGCCTGCCGCCGCGCCTGTTGTGGCAGGGCGCGCGGGTGGCGGTGCTGCGCAAGGGGCGCGATGCGCTGGCACCGCGTGTCGAGCTTGATCGCGCCATCACTGCACTCGGGCCTGATGATCGCCGGCGCGTTGCGGAACGGCTGGAGCGTTTCGTGGGGGAAGCCATCGCCCATGTCGCGGCGCCGCTCGCCAAGGTGCAGGCGCTGCGGGCCGAGGTTTCGGCCCCGGCGCGCGGCCTGATCGTGCAGCTGGTGGAAGGACTGGGCGTGCTGGCCCGCGAGCATGTCGCCCAACAATTGGTGGGCGTCACCCGCGCTGACCGGCAGGCGCTGAGCCGCTGCGGCGTGCGCATGGGGCCTTTGCATTTGTTCGTGCCGGCTCTGCTGCGCCCGGAACCGACGCGCTGGCGGCTGGCATTGTGGGCGGTGGCCAGCGAGTTGGCCAGTCTGCCGCCACTGCCGTCACCGGGCCGCGTCTCGCTTTCGGGTGCCGCTGTCGAAGCGCCTGCCGATGTGCTGCTGGTGGCCGGTTTCTGGCGGCTGGGCAGCGGCAAGGATGCGATTGCCGTGCGCATCGACATGGTCGATCGCCTGTCCCGCCACATTCACGAGCGCCGTGATGGCCGCGCGCCGTTCATGCCCGATCCCAATTGGGCGTCCACGCTCGGCCTGTCGCAGGACGGGCTGGCGCGGTTGCTGCGGGCACTGGGCTATCGTCCGCGCCTGGTTGACGGCGCACCGCATTTCGCCTGGGCCGGGCCACCCCGGCCTGCCATTCGCCGGTCAACGCCGGCGGACGAAGCCATTCCTTTGGCCAGAGGGAACGAGGCTTCGCCTTTTGCCAGTCTGGCCGCGATGATGAGGAGGTAGCATTTGGTCTACGGAGCAGGGCTGAGATTGGACAAATATCTGTGGTTTGCGCGCCTGGCGCCATCCCGATCCCACGCTCAGGACCTGTGTGAAAGCCGAAGACTGCGCATTGATGGCCGGGTGGTCGATCGCGCCTCGGCCCTGGTCAGGGCGGGCGCGGTGCTGAGCTGGCCGCGCGGTGACGATGTGATCGTGGTGCGGGTCGAAGGCCTGCCGGAACGGCGCGGGCCCTATGCCGAAGCCCGCGAATTTTACACCGATCTCAGCCCCGCGCGGGCGTCGATCAGTGCCGATGCGATGCTTGGGTCGCAAGATGCCCTCTTGCCAGAGGCCTTCGCCCTCGCCTAAGGCGCGATCATGTTATCTGCGGTCACCAGCCTTTGGCGGCTGCGTCCGCCCGGAGGGGAGATTTATGGCCTACGTCGTCACCGAAGCCTGCATCAAGTGCAAGTATATGGATTGCGTCGAAGTCTGTCCGGTGGACTGCTTCTACGAAGGCGAGACCATGGTGGTGATCAACCCCAACGAATGCATCGATTGCGGCGTGTGCGAACCGGAATGCCCGGCTGAAGCCATCCTGCCCGATACCGAAGGCGGCCTTGAAAAGTGGATGGAGCTGAACGCCACCTATTCCGCCCAGTGGCCCAACATCACCATGAAGGGTGAGACCCCGGACGATGCCGATTCGCACAAGGGCGAGGACGGCAAGTTCGACAAATATTTCACGCCGACCCCGGGCAAAGGCTCGTAAGAGCGGCCAGAATGGCTCATTTCAGGCCGGAAAACGGCCAGAAGTGAGACCTTTTGACCCGAAACTGCCATTTTTGTTGCCTCAGGCGGCTAATGGCATGGCAATTGTGACAAGTTTCTGATACACGATGCACGTGATCGGCGGTGATGTGCCTCCGATCGGTTTCGCCGGTTCCGTCGCCGCAATCGCCAACCTGCCAGGCGGGCAACGGGCCAGGGTCATGCAAGACAGGCAGGCAGGCACGTCACGCGGTCATCAGCAGCAAAACCGGCAGCGCGCACTGCGCATGCCGGTGCCTCTCGACTGATCTCGACGGCCTGATCAGAAAAGGATGTTGGATCAATGGCAATTGCCAAACCGCTCGGTTTCGAAGTCGGTGATTATGTCGTGTACCCCAAGCATGGCGTGGGGCGCGTCGTGGAAATCCAGAGCCAGCATATCGCGGGCACATCGCTCGATCTGTTCGTGCTGCGCTTCGAGAAAGAGCGGATGACGCTGCGCGTGCCGACCAACAAGGCCGAAGGCGTGGGCATGCGCAAGCTGTCGAGCCAGGCCACCATGAACGAAGCCCTGACCACGCTGAAGGGCAAGCCGCGCATCAAGCGCACCATGTGGTCGCGCCGCGCCCAGGAATATGAAGCCAAGATCAACTCGGGCGATCTGGTGAGCATCGCCGAAGTGGTGCGCGATCTGCACCGCGCCGAAGATCAGCCGGAACAGAGCTATTCCGAACGGCAGATCTATGAAGCCGCCATTGGCCGCCTGGCGCGCGAACTTGCTGCGATGGAAAACATCGACGAGCCGGCCGCCCAGCAGAAGATCGAGCAGGTGCTGAAAGCCGCCTGAATCACGCCAGCCTGACCGAACATGCGCCGGCACTGGCGGGGAATCCCGCTGGTGTCGGCATTTTCGTATGTGCAGCCGCGATCGGCGGTCCGTCGTGTCACGGGCATCCGCTGCGCCGGGCTTGCGCCATTCGTGCCTTTGTGTATTATTACTGCAATACACAAAGGAATCTGCCCCATGATCCGTCCTGCCCTGCTGATCCTCGCCACCCTTGCCGCCGTGTCGGCCGATGCGGCTGAGCGCCGGTTCGACGCCAGCGGCTTTGACCGGGTGGCCATCAGTGGCTCCGACAACGTCAATATCCGCACCGGCAACAGTTTCTCGGTGGTCGCCACCGGCGCACGGGATGATCTCGACCGGCTTGAGGTCAAGGTGGAAGCCGGTCAGCTGAAGATCGGCCGCAAGTCCGGCAATTGGCGCTGGGGCGGCAAGGACGTCACCATCGCGGTGACCATGCCGGCGTTGCGCGGCCTCGCCTTGTCCGGCTCTTCCGACGTGACCGCCGACAAGGGCGCAGCCGATGTGTTCGACGCCAAGGTGAGCGGCTCCGGTGACCTGTCAGTGGCCAGCCTGGATGCCAAGACCGCCAATATCAGCGTGTCGGGTTCGGGCAATGTCATGATGGCGGGACGCTGCGGCGCCCAGAATATCAGCATCGCCGGCAGCGGCGACGTTGATCTGTCGCGGCTTGCCTGTGTCAACTCGTCGATCCGCATTGCCGGTTCTGGCGATGTCAGGGCGCGGGTCAGCGGTGAGGCTGCGATCCGCATTGCCGGTGCGGGCAATGTCGACATCACCGGCGGCGCCAAGTGCACGAAGAAGATCGCCGGCAGCGGCAACGTGCGCTGCAGCTGATCAACCCTGCCAGTGGCTGATCACCGCTGACAGATCAGGCCGGGGCCGTTCTTCCAGCGGCTTGGCCTGGGTGCCGATGAAGAAGAAGCCGGCGATGCGTTCGGGTGCTGCGCCGCCGAGCAGGGCGAGCACCTTTTCATCAAACGCCGCCCAGCCGGTGAGCCAATTGGGGACAAAGCCATGGGCATGGGCGGCAAGGCACAGATTCTGGCAGGCCGCGCCCACCGACAATTCCTGTTCCCATAGCGGGATATGGCTTTGCTTCGGGCTGGCGATCACCACCACAAGGCACGGCGCGTTGGCGGCGAACTGCTGCACCGCCTCCAATTCCAGTCGGCCGGCCTCTGGCTTGCCGGTACGGTAGATAGCCAGCAGAGCCTCGCCAAAGGCGGCGCGATTCTCGATCACCACGAACCGCCAGGGATTGAGCTTGCCATGATCGGGCACGCGCGCTGCGGCCGCGATGATAGCCTGCAACTGGCCGGCATTGGGGCCGGGCGCCAGCATGTCGCGCGCTTTGCCGGAACGACGGGTGGCGAGCAGAGTGGCAGTGCTAGTGGAATCGTTGAAGCTGTCCATGGCCGCGGCTTTATCTGCGCTGGCCGGCTTGCGCCAGTGCGGCGCACCTGCGCACCATCGCCGCCATGACCCGGTTTGAATCACGCTTTGGTCTGTCACTGCCGGTGGCGCTGGCCCCGATGGCAGTCGCCGGCGGCGGCACTCTGGCGGCGGCCTGTGCGAAGGCCGGGGCGCTGGGGCTGGTCGGCGGCGGCTATGGCGATCTCGAATGGCTGCGGGCCCAGTGGTCCTTGGCCAGCGACGCTGCGGCGGATGCCAGGGGCCGGCTGGGCTGCGGCTTCATCAGCTGGCGTCTGGATCAGGACGACAGCGCGCTCGCCTGGTTGCTCGATCAGCCGTTGCGCCCTGCGGTCGTGCTGTTGAGCTTCGGCGATCCCGGCCGCCATGCCATGCGGCTGCAGGCGGCGGGCGTGCCGCTGATCGTGCAGGTGCAGCGGCTGGCCCAGGTGATGCCAGCCGTGGACGCCGGCGCCCGCGTGATCGTGGTGCAGGGCCAGGAAGCCGGCGGCCACGGCGCGGCGGCCCCTCACGGGCGCGGCACGCTGGCGCTGGTGCCGGAAGCCGCCGATCTTTTGTCGGCGCGCGCGCCTGATGTGCTGCTGCTGGCGGCCGGCGGGGTGGCCGATGGGCGCGGGCTGGCCGCCGTGCAGGCGCTGGGCGCCGATGGCGCGTTGATCGGCACCCGGCTGTGGGCCAGCCGGGAGGCCCTGGTGCCGCCCGCTGCCCATGCGGCGGCATTGGCCGCCAGTGGCGACGACACGGCGCGATCGGGCGTGTTCGACATCTTGCGCCGCAAGAACTGGCCGCCGGCCTATGATTTTCGCGCCCTCGACAATGATATGCATCGGCACTGGTTGCCGCGCCTGGCGGACCTGGTGGCCGATCCGGCTGCGGCTCGCGCTGATTATGATTCGGGTGTGGCGGCAGCAGATCCGGCGCGCATGCATGTCACCGTGGGCGAAGCGGTTGGCCTGGTGCGCGATCTGCCCGATACCGCCAGCCTGTTGGCCCGGATCGCCCGGGAATGGCAGGCAGCACGGGCGCGACTGTCACTCTGATTTCACTACGGCGCCGCCCTTCATCACGAAGACAACGTGGGAGATGCGGTTCAGATCCTGCAGCGGATCGCCCGGCACGGCCACCAGATCGGCATGCAGGCCCGGCGCGATGCGGCCCCGATCGCTGAGGCCAAAATAGCGGGCATTGCCGGCCGTGGCCGCGGTCAACACTGCCGCGTTCGTCATCCCGGCCTTGGCCATCAACAGCATTTCGCGGGCATTTTCCCCGTGGGCGAACACGCCGACATCGCCGCCCATGCAGATCGGTACGCCAGCCTTCATCGCCAGCTGGAAGGCCGCGCGGTCCTGCAACACATCGGCGGGCGCTGGCTCCTGCCCGTTCCAGCCGCGGTAGCGCGCGATGGCATCGCCGGCGGCAAGCGTGGGGCACAGCACGGTCTTGTTCTTCGCCATCAGTGCGAAGGTGGCGGCGTCGCCTTCGCTGCCATGTTCGATCACGTCGGCTCCGGCGGCGCTGGCGCGGTGCATGGCTTCGGCCGTGTTGGCGTGCACCGCCACCGGCCGGCCCGCGTCGTGTGCAGCGGCAACGGCAGCCGCGATCTCGGCCTGGCTGTAGGTTGGCCGGCTGCCTTCACCGGGCCGCCAACGATAATCGCCATAGAGTTTCACCACGTCGGCGCCCGCGCCAATCTGGCGGCGCACGGCGCTCACCAGCGCCGGCCCATCGGCTTCCTCGGCGCCTTGCGGCACCGCCCAGGCATCATTCTTGGGAGCATAGCTGCCGGGCGCGACCAGCGCGCGGGTGGCGATGATCATGCGCGGCCCGGGAACATGGCCTTCATTGATGGCGCGCTTCAGCCCCACATCAGCGGTTCCGGCGCCTTCGCTACCCAGATCGCGCACCGTGGTGAAGCCGGCCATCAGCGTTGCCTTGGCATGCACGACGGCGCGGGCCACGCGATAGGCTTCGCTCTCCTTCAGCACCTGATCGTCCCACGGCGTCTTGTCATAGGGGTGCAGCAACAGGTGACTGTGGCCTTCGATAAAGCCGGGCAGCAGGGTGTGGCCAGGCAGGTCGAGGCGGCGGGCATCGGCCGGCGCCTCCAGATTGGCCCCGGCGGCCACGATGCGCCCGCCCTCCACCAGCACCTGCCAGCCGCTGTGCATCGCCTCGCCATCCCACACACGGTCGGGCGAGAGCAGGACAGGCGCGGCCACGGCAGGGCATGGCAACAGGGCAAGCAGGGCGGCGGCAAGTTGGTGTTTCATGGCCCGAGCAGACCCCGTGGCGGCGCTCCGGTCAAGTCGGCTTGGCGGACGCGCCATCGCCCGCTATCACCATGGCCGGAAAAAGCGTGCCTCAGGGTCAGGGCGCGTGAGGGAGAGACAATTTGAGCAACGAGGCAACCGGCGGCGTGGTCGATACCCGTCCGCAATGGTTTGGCCACCCAGCCCAGCTGGCGCGGCTGTTCACCACCGAAGCCATGGAACGCTTCGGCTATTATGGCATGCGAGCGCTGCTGACGCTCTATCTCGCCAACCATTTCCTGTTTTCCGACAGCACGACGGCCAGCCTGTATGGCGGCTTCACCGCGCTGGTCTATCTCACCCCGCTGGTCGGCGGTTTGTTGGCCGACAATTATCTGGGTTCGAAGAAGGCGGTGAAATTCGGCGCCATCCTGATGGCGCTGGGCTATTTCACCCTGTGCTTCGGCGGCGAAGCGGCCAAGCCCTGGGCCAAGATCGAGGGCACCCAATATGCCGTGACGGTGGAAGGCGCGGGCGACAGCAAGGCGCAATATGTCACCGTGGAAGGCGAGAAATACCGGATCAGGGGCAATGACGATGGCAGCGTGTCGATGCTGTTCGGTGATGGCCGCGAAGGCCGCCGTGTGCCCAAGGGCGGTTTCGAGGCTGGCGGCGAGCGTGATGCGCTGTTCGTCACCATCATGCTGCTCGGCCTGTCCGCCGTCACCATCGGCAATGGCTTCTTCAAGCCCAATATCTCCACCATGGTCGGCAGCCTTTATGCCAAGGGCGACAGCCGGCGGGACGCGGGCTTCACCATTTTCTATATGGGCATCAATCTGGGATCGCTGGGCAGCCAACTCGCCTGTCCGTTCCTGGCCGATGCCTATGGCTGGTGGGCGGGCTTCCTGCTGGCCGCCATGGGCATGGCGCTGAGCTGGTTCCTGATCCAGTTCGCCGGGCCCAAGCTGGAAGGCTATGGCGAGCCACCGGAAGGCGCGCCCCGGCGTGACCTGCTGATCTATGCCGGCGCCATCGCCTTCGTGCCGCTGGTGTTGTTCCTGTTCACCAACCTGATGGCGGCGCCGCCGCCGGTGGAAGGGGCGGGCTTCATCGGCTATCTGATGGGCCTGCCGATCCTGGGCAAGGTGCTGTTTGGCACCTTCCTCGCCTGCGTGGTGCTGATCCCGATCTGGTCGATCATCTATGGCAACCGCCAGGAATGGCAGATGATGCTGGCGGCAATCGTCCTCATCGTCTTCAACGTCGTGTTCTGGACGCTGTTCGAACAGGCCGGTTCCAGCCTGACGCTGTTTGCCGATCGCAACACCGACAAGTCGATCTTTGGCCTGTTTGAAATCTCGGCCGGGCAGACGCAATTCTTCAACGCCATCTTCATCGTGCTGCTGGCGCCGCTGTTCAGCCTGTTGTGGCAGGCGCTGGGCCGCCGCGGCCTGGAGCCGGGCATCCCGGTGAAATTCGGCCTGGCGCTGGCCGGCGTGGGTGGCGGTTTCCTGTTCCTGGTGTGGGGCACGCAGTTTGCCGGCCCGGATTTCAAGGTGGGCATCTGGTGGCTGGCGGGACTTTACCTCATCCACTCGATGGCCGAACTGATGATCTCGCCCGTTGGCCTGTCGATGGTGACCAAGCTGTCGATCGCCCGCATCGTTGGCATGATGATGGGACTGTGGTTTGTTTCGATCGCCTGCGCGCAATATGTTGGCGGGCTGGTGGCGCAGGTCGCCAGCGTGGAAACCGTGGGCGGGCAGGTGACCAATCTGAAGGTAAGCCTTGATACCTATGCCGGCGTGTTCGAAACCATCGGTCTTGCCTCGGCGGCGATCGGCGGCGTGCTGCTGCTGATCTCGCCGCTGCTCAAGAAGCTGATGCACGGCGTGAAATAGTGGGCAGAGCGTAATTTGCGCCCACTTCCCCTTTGGCTCAGCATGGTGCCAAAAGGGGAGTGAAGGCCGATGCGGGCGATGTTGCTGTTGGGTTTGGCCGGGATGGCGTTGGCCACCGCTGCCGCGGCGAAGGACAAGCCAAAGGATGTGCCCGCGTCGCCACCCGATGTGGTGCGGGTCGGCAAGGACCCGTGGCCGAGCCAGTACAAGCCTTACCCTGGGCAGGCGACGGTGATTCGCGGCGCCACCATCTATGATGGTGCCGGTCGCCGCATCGATAATGGCATGATCCGGCTGGAAGGCGGCAAGGTGGCCGAGATCGGCCAGAGCGTCGCCGTGCCGGAAGGGGCGAAGCTGATCGAAGCGCAGGGCAAATATGTCACTGCCGGCATCATCGACATTCACAGCCACCTGGGCGTCTATCCCAGCCCCGGCGTGCAGGCGCACAGTGACGGCAATGAAGCGACCAGCCCGGCGCGGCCCGAGGTGTGGGCCGAACACAGCGTGTGGCCACAGGACCCGGGGTTCAGCCGTGCGCTGGCTGGCGGCATCACGGCGCTGCACGCACTGCCGGGATCGGCCAATCTGTTCGGCGGGCGCGGGGTGACGCTGAAGCCGGTCTATGGCCGCAGCGTGCAGGAGATGAAGTTTCCGGGTGCGCCCTACAGTTTGAAGATGGCCTGCGGCGAGAATCCCAAGCGCGTTTATGGCGGTCGCAACCAGTTGCCCTCCACCCGCATGGGCAATATCGCCTATGCCCGCCAGCTCTGGTCGGATGCAGTCGCGTACAAGCGGCGCTGGGATGATTATACCCGCCGGGCAGAAGCTGGCAGCGCCAAGCCCACTGATGCACCGCGCCGCGAACTGGCGCTGGACACGCTGATGGGCGTGCTCAATGGCGAGATCCTGGTGCAGAACCACTGCTATCGCGCTGATGAAATGGCCAATGTGATCAGCATGAGCCGCGAGTTCGGCTACAAGGTGACGGCATTCCACCATGCCGTTGAAAGCTACAAGATCGCCGACATGCTGAAGGCCGAGGGCATCTGCTCGGCGATGTGGGCGGATTGGTATGGCTTCAAGATGGAAAGCTATGACGGCATCCGCGAGAATATCGCGCTGGTCAACGCCGCCGGGGCCTGCGCCATCGTGCACAGCGATGATGCAAACGGCATCCAGCGCCTGAACCAGGAAGCCGCCAAGGCCATCGCCGCTGGTCGCCGGCTGGGGCTGACCATCACGCCCGAGCTGGCCTGGACCTGGCTGAGCCTCAATCCGGCCAAGGGCCTGGGCATTGGGGACCGCACCGGCAGCCTGGAAGCCGGCAAGGCCGCCGACGTGGTGCTGTGGTCAGCCGAACCGTTCAGTGTTTATGCGCGGCCCACCCATGTGTGGATTGATGGCGCGCTCATGTATGATTGGGGCGACCCCAAACGCCGGCCCACGGCCGATTTCGAACTCGGCCAGCCCGGCGCGGGAGAAGTGAAATGAAGCGCGTTCTGCTGACCATGGCCCTGGCGGCCGCGCCCGCCGTTGCGGCCCCCATCGCCATCACCGGCGCCACCGCCCACACGGCCGTAGCATCTGGGCGCGGTGAGGAGGTGATCCGCAATGCCACCATCATCATCGACAATGGCCGCATCACCGCTATCGGGACCGGCCTGCCCGTGCCAGCTGGCGCGACGGTGATCGATGCAAAGGGGCAGCCCATCACGCCCGGTATTGTTGCCGTGCCAAGCGATCTGGGCCTTACGGAAGTGGGCGGCGTGCGCGAAACCAACGATGGCAGTGCGCGCAGCTCGCCCTATTCTGCAGCGCTCGACATGGCTGCGGCAATCAACCCCGGTTCGCTGCATTTTGCCATTTATCGCATGGCCGGCGTTACCCGCGCGGCGGCCGTGCCCGATTCGGGCAATGCGCTGTTCGGCGGGCAGGGCGCGGTGCTCAGCCTTGCTGCCAACGGGCCCACCGTGACCCGGCCGCGGGCGTTCCAGTTCGTGGAACTGGGCGAAGCCGGCGCGCGACTGGCCGGTGGTTCACGCCCGGCCGCTTATGCCCAGTTGATCGACCTGCTCGACGCCGCCAAACGGCTGGCCGCCAACCCGGCGGCGAATGTGGGCGGCGATGACAGCGGCTCGCTGGTCAAACGCCGCGATGTCGAGGCGCTGTTGCCGGTGCTGAGCGGGGCGCAGGCGTTGATGGTGCATGTCGAACGCGCCGCCGACATTTTGGAGGTGCTGAAGCTCAAGACCCGCTATCCGGCGCTGCGGCCGGTGCTGGTTGGTGCCCGCGAGGCCTGGCTGGTCGCGGGCCAGATTGCCCGCGCCGGCGTGCCGGTGATCACGCACAGCCTTTATGACCTGCCCAATGATTTCGAAGGGCTGGCGGCATCGCGCAACAATGCCGGCCACCTGCAGGCTGCCGGCGTCACGGTGGCGTTCGGGCCGCTTGGCGGCATTGGCGGCACCACGCCGGTCAATTTGCCCGGCTATGCTGGTAATGCCGTGGGGCAGGGCAATGTGCCGGGCGGCAAGGGCCTCACCAAGGGCCAGGCGCTGGCCGCGATCACCGCCAATCCGGCACGCATCCTGGGGCTGGCCGACACTGGCACACTGGAAGCCGGCAAGCGCGCCGATCTCGTGTTGTGGGATGGTGATCCGCTGGAATTGATGAGCGCGCCCGTCGCGGTGTGGATCGATGGCGCCGCCCAGCCGATGACCAGCCGGCAGACCGAATTGGCCAATCGCTATAAAGCGCTTGGCCGGACCGATTTGCCGCTGCAATATCCGCGCTGAGCCGCGACTTGAAGCGGCGGCCATGAAGCGCTGCCGGTGGGCCTCCCGCTGGCCAGGGGAGGAACTGTGTGTCGGATCTGATGCTGCTGGCGCTGTTGATGGGCGGGTTCGTGATCAGCCACGAACTCCTGTCGCACCCGCTGCGGGCGCCGCTGGTGGCGCGGCTGGGCGAAAAGGGTTTTGCCGTTGTCTATTCGCTGGTGGCGCTGGCCAGCTTCGGCGCCGCCGTGCAGCTGTGGCGGCAGATGCCCAAGGAACGGCTGTGGGATACGCCGGCCAGCGCCTATCTGCCGGCGCTGATTGCCATGCTGGTGGCCTGCATTTTCTTCGTCGGCTCCGTCTCGTCGCCTAATCCGGCGATGATGCCGGGCGTGAAGGGCGAACCCAAGGGGCTGCAGCGCATCACCCGCCATCCGATGATGTGGAGCATGGCAATCTGGGCCGGCGTGCACATCATGATGACGGCTGATCCGCGCACCATCGTGCTGGCCGGCGGCATCGGCGTGCTGGCGCTGATCGGCACGGCATTCCAGGATGGCAAGAAAAGAGCGCAGAACCCGGCCTATGCCGGCCATATGGCGCGCACTTCGCATATTCCGTTCATGGCCATCGTGGGTGGCCGCCAGCCGCTGAGCGCGATCTGGCCCGGCGTCGTGCCGGTACTGGGCGGGCTGGCCCTGTGGCTGGTGATTCTCTGGGCACACCCGATGCTGATCGGGGTGCCGGCTGCTGCTTGGGGGTATTTGCGGTGAGCAACGTTTCAGGGAAGACGATCTGGATCACTGGCGCTTCCTCCGGGATCGGCAAGGGGCTGGCGCTGGCACTGGCCGCGAAGGGCGGGCGGCTGGTGATTTCGGGCCGCAACCGCGCCGCGCTCGATGAAGTCGCCGCCGAATGCCCCGGCAGCATTGTCGAGGCCTTTGAAACCACCGATCTTGATGCCCTGCCGGCGATCGTCGCCCGGGTGGAGGCCGCGACCGGCGGCATCGACTGGCTGATCAACAATGCCGGCATTTCGCAGCGCAGCCTGGCGCTGGATACGGATTTTGCCGTCTATCGCACCTTGATGGAGGTGGATTTCTTCGCGCCGCTGCGGCTGACGCAATTGGTGCTGCCGGCGATGGTGAAGCGCGGTTCCGGCCGGATCATCAACAATGCCTCTGTCGCCGGCAAGGTCGGCTCGCCGCTGCGCACCGGCTATTGCGCGGCGAAACATGCGATGGTCGGCTGGTCGGATGCGATGCGCGCCGAGATCGCCCAACATGGCGTGCAGGTGCATGTGCTCACCCCCGGCTTCGTGGCGACGGGGATCGGCCGCAACGCGCTGCGCGGGGATGGCAGCCAGAAAGGCGACGGCGCGGATCCGGTGGATGCCGGCATTTCCATCCATGAAGCTGCCGAACAAATCATCGCAGGCATCACGGGCAATGTGCCAGAAATTCCGGTTGGCCGTGATGGCGCCGCCGAAATGCAACTGCTCGACCTGAAGCGGCAAGACCCTGAAGCCTGCTTCAAGCTGATGGCCGGGATGGCGCCCGCTGCCGGGCGCTGAAGCAACCCACAGAGCAGCCTGGGGCGCCCTGCGTCGTTTTTCCCTTGGCGGATGCGGCCGGCCCGGCTAAGGCAGGAGCAGGCAGCCGCGCTTTTGCAGCGGACTTCCTTTCGCGCAGCACAGATCGGTCGGCCATTTCGGGGGTACAGCCGGTTGCGGTTATCTCGGGCCATGGCCCGGGTCCGGCGCGCGAAAGGCCATTTATCACCCAATCAGCGGCCAATGGGCGGCCAGGCAACAGGCCAGAAAACGGGGATTACGAGCTTGATCAGGAACAACCAGCGGCGGCGGCGCGGTGGCGGCAACAATGGTCCGCGCCCGCAGCAGATGGCCGGCGGCAACAATTATGGGGCCCGGCTCGACAACCGCCAGCGTGGCAACGCCACCCAGCTGCTGGAGAAATATCGCGCCCTGGCCCGTGACGCCCAGCAGGCCGGTGACCGGGTGACCGCAGAATATTATCTGCAATATGCCGAACATTATTTCCGTATCCTCGGCGATTATCGTGATCGCCAGCCCGAAGGCCGCCGTGGCCGTGAAGGCTTTGACGATGACGGGGTGGATGGCGACATCGACAGCGCCGATGGCGACGACGACCGCAACGAAGACGGTGACGAGCGCGCGCGCGATGACCGGCGTGATGAGCGTCCCCGTGATGATCGCCCCCGTGAAGATCGCCAACGTGATGATCGGGAGCGGGGCCGCCGCGATGACCGTCCGCGTGACAACCGCAGCCGCGATGATCGCCCCCGGGATGACCGGCCGCGCGACGAGCGCCCGCGTGACGACCGCCCCCGCGAAGAACGGGGCGGCGACGGCAACCGCCGCGATTGGCAGCGGGACCGCCGGGATCGCCGTCCGGAACGGGCCGAACAGGGCCGCGATCAGGACAATGGCGACGTGCCGGCCGTGGATGACCGCGAATCGCTGTTGCAGGCGTTGCCACCGCCGGTGTCGCGTAGTGAAGGCCGCCGTCTTGGCCTGCGCCGTGATGCCGAACCCGCCGCTGATGCCCCGCCTGCGCCGGCCGCTGCAGCCGAGGCTGATCCCGCGCCGGCCGAAAAGGCTCCGCGCCGCCGCACCCGCAAGCCGGTGGCAGAGGCCGAATCGGCCGAATGAGGCCTAGTCGCTCCGGCCCACGCTCCTGTCGTGGCCGGAGCTGTTGGACACGAATACTAGGCCCATCAGCGCGCCACTGAGCAGCACGGTCCCACCCACGCCGCCGGCCACCGCCAGCCACAATTCCCAGCGCGCTGGCGCACCTGTCGCCTGCAGCACGCCCAGCGCCGCCAGCACGGCCAGCAGCGCGCACAACCCGACAATGCGCAGCAGCCGCCAGAACGGCGCCCAGGCGGTGCTGGCGGCCATCGGCTCGGCCTCGGCCGATTCGGCGCGGGTCGGTTGCTCGCCTGTCATTGTGCTTTGCCTTCCGGTCATGATGAGCGCATGATTAGCGCCCTCGGCACCGCTGCGGTGCCGCTATTGGGAGGCGAATCATGCTCGGTTCGATTCTCGTCGGCAAGAAGCCGCTTGTCACAGTCAGCCGGGAAACCCCGGTCAGCCACATCATTGCCTTGCTCCACGAACATCGCATCGGCGCCGTGCTGGTGCTGGATGGCGAAGCCATTGCCGGCCTGGTCAGCGAACGCGATATCGTCCGCTGCATGCACACCCACGGCAAGGGTGTCCACGACGCCACGGCGGCCGACATGATGAGTGCGCCCGTGGTCACGGTCGACGCCCGCATGAGTGTCTGCGATGCCATGGCCATCATGACGGACCGACGGTTCCGCCACTTGCCGGTGCTGGACCACGGTCAGCTGATCGGCCTGGTCTCGATCGGGGATCTGGTGAAACGCCGAATCGAGGATGCCGAAGCCGAAGCCGAATCGCTGAAGCACTATATCGCCAGCTGAGTGGCGATGGGCCGGCTGCGGCTGATTCGGAAGAATCGGCTGCCGCTCGCCGGGATCGCAGCAGAGATTCGCCTGTTGCAGGGGGCACATTCGCGCCGAATGGGTGCCGGTTGGCTGCGCCGGGCCATGTCAGGGCTGCAGCCCGCCTGGGGATAAGGTTCACTTCTTCCAAGGAAGCGACAGAAAATTTCACATGTCCGCAAAAAAGCGCTTGCAACCCCGGGGGCGCGCCCATAGAGGAGCGCTCCCGGCCAACGGGGACGCCGCTTCGAAAGCGACGCTCCACTGGCAGCCAAGACAACAGCAATGGTCACGCTTGACCCACCCGAAAAGTGGGCAGACAATCGTTGCGGCGCCGGGATTTTCAGCCTTCCGAGAAATCGGCAAGCGCCCGAAAAAAAGTTGTTGACGGGATGTTTCGAGCGGACCATAAGCCGCCCCCGTCGCCGACGACGAAACCACCGACGCGGTTCGCAAGAACTGGTCAAAGCGTTCGCCGCCGACTTCGAACATGATGCCGGTCAGGAACCTGGGAAGCCAGGGGAATGAACGGTGTCGCTCTTTCTCATCGTAGGTTAAAATGAAGGGACATGTGGGCGGCGGTCCACGGTTCGGGATTTCAGGTTCCGAGTGCCGTGGTTAAACCGAAGCTTATATGTCTCAATACCACAAAGCACACCGGCTTTTTGCCGGTACGTTAGTGATCTTGTGAACAGAATAAGCTCCTGAACAACAGCCAGCTGCAAACGGTTTTCCCCGTAGCGGTTGGTTGCATGAACTTGAGAGTTTGATCCTGGCTCAGAACGAACGCTGGCGGCATGCCTAACACATGCAAGTCGAACGAAGCCTTCGGGCTTAGTGGCGCACGGGTGCGTAACGCGTGGGAATCTGCCCTTGGGTACGGAATAACAGTGAGAAATTACTGCTAATACCGTATGATGTCTTCGGACCAAAGATTTATCGCCCAAGGATGAGCCCGCGTAGGATTAGCTAGTTGGTGAGGTAAAGGCTCACCAAGGCTACGATCCTTA
>NZ_ANFY01000003.1:295000-620285 GCF_000331225.1 Sandarakinorhabdus sp. AAP62
CGCCGGCTTATCCCGGCGGGGCTTTTTGTTGTTCGGCTTACGGCCGCTCCAACACGACCAACGGTGTGAATCCGCCAAAGATCATCCGCTTTCCATCGAACGGCATCGGGTTCGTCACCGGGTCCATGCGTGGATCGGCTGTTTCGGGGTTGGTCATCCAGCCCGTCATGATGGCATAAGCGGCGTCGCGCGTGGCCTTGTCTGGCCATTCCACCCAGGAAAACACGATTTCTTCGTCTGCCGTCGCCTGCACGGCGCGGCGGAAGTCCGTCTGTTTCCCCTCAGGAACATCGTCCGCCCAGCATTCCATCACGCGCAGCGCGCCCAGATCAATGAACACGCTGTCGCCCAGCTGGGCATGCGCTTCAAACTTGTCCTTGTTTGCAGCCGGAACGGCGATCACATAGCCGTCGATATAGCTCATCGCGCACGCCTCCCCTCAGAAATTGCGATTGCTCAATCCAAGGCGATCCAGCCAATCGCTGCCAAACACATATTCGCCTTCGCGATCCAGCAGATCGACCCGCGCCGCCAGCCAGCGTTCCAGATCATCGCCATAGGCATCACGCACGCTTGTGGCCGTCGCCTGGTTCAATTTGCCCCAATGTTCGGCATGCGGAATCCCGGCGGCGCGCAGATCGACAATGGCTTGGGCCATCACCTGCCTCGTGGCATTGTTGTCGAGCCCATCGATGTCGATGATCACACTCTGTGGCCAGCGGATGAAGGCGAGATGGCCCGGCGATTTGCGGGCGTAACGGCAGGCAAAGGCCACCGGTGCCTTGCCAACCTTCTTCAGCGCGGCCTGGAAGATTGCCCTTACGTCGTGCACGAAATCCACCGGCGTCGCTACCGAAGCACCTGCCGTACCGGCGCGCGGCGTCGTGAAGTTGAAGCTCTGCCCCCAGCTGCCAACCCGGCCGTTGATGGGGCTCAATTGATCGGCCAGCACCGCCTTGGTGATGATTGGCGTCAGCCCTGGCGCCGCATCGAGCAGATTGGCCACCACCGTCGCCAGATTATAGCCCGGGCTGCGCTTGGGCTGTATGCTGTAATCCAGATCATGGCCATCGTCCCAGTCGCAGCGATAGCCGCAGGTGACATAGGCAAAACCCTTGTCAATCTGATCATTGATCACCGACTGGAAGAAATAGGGCCGCCGTCCCGCTGCGCCTGGCAGATCGCTGGCGGCAAAATCGGCATCAGCCAGGCTGCGCATCGCGTTCAGCAACTCCGGCCCGGCCGGCAAGCGCTTGCGGTGGCTTTCAAGCAGGAACCGCGGCACGCTTTCCACCAGCACGGCATGCACCACCCCCAGCGCCCCCAGCGACACCAGTGCGGCGGCAAACAGCCGGTCATCACGCATCACGGTGGCACCCAGTTCGGCCGCCAGCCGGCCATCGGTGACGGGACGGCTCGCCGGCTCGATCCACAGATTGCGGTCGGGCCCCGGGATCAGCTGGATGGCGCGCACCTGGCTCTGGATGGCGCCATGATCGATCGCGGAACCGTGGGTGGAACAGCTCATCGCGCCCACGAATGTCTGCCCGTTCGATGCGCCGGTGGTCGCCAGCGATCGCCCGCGCGGCTCCAGCCACATGTTCAGTTCGGCCACCGAAATCCCGGTCTGGCACAGCACCAGGCCTTGTCTGTCCCCCGTAAAGCCGGGATCGACATGGCTGGGCGGCAGCGCAAACAACTGGTTGGCATAGCCCGTCGCCAGCGGCCAGCCGCCGGGCACCGACGGCGCCGCCGAAAAGGACCAGGTCGCGCCATGTGCGCGCAGCCGGCGCCGTTCGGTGAAGGCCTTGCCAATCAGATCCTGCACGGCCGAGGCGCTGGCCCGCATGTCGGCCAGGCTGGCGGTAACGGCACGGTGCAGCTCGTACCGGCCGGCAATCGGCACATCCCGTTCGGTGAAATGCCAATTGTGCCAGGTGCGATCGTCAAATTTCAGGATCCGAGCCATGCGGCGTCCCCCTTATTTCGGAATCTCGCCTTCACCGGTCGGCAGCTTGCCGCAGCGATAGCGGATGTGGGACGGTTGCCAGAACCCGAGGGTGAGCACGGTCGCCAGCGACTGCAGCAACGAGGTGCGCACCTGCACATCGCTGATGCTGTTGGTGCCAACACAGGCTTCGGCCTTCTTCGGATCCTCGATGGCGCCCCAGGCAATGGCATTGCTGGTCACAGGGTGCAGATATTGATCGCCGCGATTGGGCACCGGCACGGTGAGGCTGTGATAGGCGCAGCCCGGCAAAGCGCAACAGAGCAGCATGATCGCAAACAGGCGCAACATCTTCTTCCCCCAAGCAGAATTTGACTGACCCTGTCGTGATGATGCCATGAAGCCGCCGTGCTGGCCAGCGGGCTGGTGATGACCGTTCATCTGTTGCACAAGGGCCAACATGGATGATGCATTCGAACTCTATGACCTCAAGGTCGAAGTGATCGCTCCGCCCGGCGCTGCCCTGTGGTGCAACGCCAAGCCGGGTGACTGGTTCGAACTGCGCGGCGAGCTGCTGTTCCTGCCGCCGGGCCAGGGTTTTTCGATCTACAGCCTCGCCGCCGTGCTGCCGCTGCTAGCGGCCAAGCAACGCGCCACCGACCCCAACGACTGGATGGACAGCGACGCCGAAATCGCCTGCCCCGATCCCAATTGCCCATCCCGCCTGCGCATCACCCGCCTGACCAAGCGCAGCTTCCGCCGCGCCGAGACCACGGCAACGGTGAAACCATGAGCGTCGAGCGCACCACACTGGCCCCCGGCCACGAGATTTCGCGGATCATCCGTGGCGGCTGGCAGCTCGCCGGCGATCACGGACCGGTTGAGCGCGACAGCCTGAACGATGGCTTCCTCGCCTTCTTCGATGCCGGCATCACCACGCTGGATTGCGCCGATATCTACACCGGCGTGGAAGAAATGATCGGCGATTTCCGCCGCCATCTTGGCCAGGCGCGCGGTGCTGAAGCGCTGGCCCGGCTGAAGGTGCACACCAAGTTCGTGCCCGATCTTACCCTGTTGCCCACCATTACCCGCGCCGATGTGGAAGCCATCATCGATCGCAGTCGCGCCCGGCTCGGCATGGACCGGCTCGATCTGGTGCAGTTCCACTGGTGGGATTATGCCCAGCCGCGCTGCATCGAAACGCTGCTGCACCTGCAGGCGTTGCAGCAAGCCGGCAAGATCGCCCACATCGCCGGCACCAATTTCGATGCGTCCCACGTTGCCGCATTCGCCGCCGCCGGCGCGCCGCTCACCAGCATTCAGGTGCAATATTCCCTGCTCGATCGTCGCCCGGCCGGCGACTTCACTGCCACTGCCGCCGCCAGCAACACCGGCCTGATCTGCTATGGCGCGCTGGCCGGCGGCTTCCTCTCCGCCCGCTGGCTCGGGGCACAGGATCCCGCCGAAACCCTCTCCAACCGCAGCCTGATCAAATATCGCCTGATCATCGATGAATGCGGCGGGTGGGACGCGTTCCAGGCGCTGTTGCGCGCGCTCGACCGCATCGCCCAGGCGCACGCCGTCCCGCTCTCCGCCGTCGCCGCGCGCTGGGTGCTCGATCAACCTGGCGTCAGCGCCGTCATCATCGGCGCCCGCCACGCCGGCCACCTGGCCGACACGCTGGCCATCGCCGCCTTGCGCCTCTCCGCCGCTGACCATGCCGCCATTGCCGCCGTGCTGACGCCGGGTCCGCAAGGCGATGTCTATGCGCTGGAACGCGACCGGGAAGGGCGGCATGGGCGGATCATGAAGTATAATCTGAACAAGAACTAAGTGGCCTCCGGCGGACAGGGGCTGAGCACCTGCCCCGCCGGAGGCTCTCTCGCTCCCTCTTCACCCGATGATATCGCGCGCCCGCAGCCAGGTGATGATCGCCTCGGCCGCGTCGGCTTCGCTCATTTCTTGCGTCTTGATGTGCAGCTGCGGCGCTTCAGGCGCTTCGTAGGGGCTGTCGATGCCAGTGAAGTTGCGCAGCTCGCCGCTGGCGGCCTTGGCGTAGAGGCCTTTGGGGTCGCGGGACTGGCAGACTTCGAGCGGGGTATCGACGAAGACTTCGATGAAGCGGTCAGCACCCACCAAAGCCCGCGCCATTTCGCGTTCGGAGCGGAAGGGCGAGATGAAGGAGCAGGTGACGATCAGTCCGGCGTCGGCCATCAGTTTGGCGACTTCGCCGATGCGGCGGATGTTTTCGACACGGTCGGCATCGGTGAAGCCCAAGTCGCGGTTGAGGCCGTGGCGGACATTGTCGCCATCCAGCGCGTAGGTGTGGCAGCTGAGCGCGGCGAGGCGGGCTTCGACCAGGTTGGCAATGGTGGATTTGCCGCTGCCTGAAAGCCCGGTGAACCAGATCACGGCGGGTTGATGGCCGTTCAGCGCGCTGCGCTGGGCCTGGGTGACTGTCATCGGTTGCAGGTGGATGTTGCTGGCGCGCCTGAGGGCGTGGCGGATCATGCCGGCGCCGACGGTGTTGTTGGTGTAGCGATCGATCAGGATGAAGCCGCCGGTGTCCCGGCAGTCGGTGTAGGGATCGAACAGCAGCGGCGCGGTGGTTTCGAGGTTGGCGAGGCCAATCTCGTTCATGGCGAGCGTGCGGGCCGGGCGTTCGTCGAGCGTGGTGATATCGATGCGGTGTTTCAGCAGCGTGACCGAGGCCGGGGTGGTGAGGGGCCCGGATTTGAGCAGGTAGGAGCGGCCGGGTTTCAGCGCGTCTTCATCCAGCCAGATCAGATCGGCGGCGAATTGCTGGGCGACGGCGGGCCGGCTTTCCGGGCTGACCAGCATGTCGCCGCGCGAGATGTCGATCTCGTCTTCCAGCACCAGGGTGACGGCCGCCTCCGGGCCGGCGCCGGCGAGATCGCCATCGACGGTGACGATGCGGGCGACCTTGCTGGCCTTGCCTGACCGCGCCGTGACGATGGGGTCGCCGGGCTTCACCTGTCCGGCAACGATGGTGCCGGCATAGCCACGGAAATGGGCATCGGGGCGGTTCACCCATTGCACCGGGAAGCGCAGGGGCCCGCTGGCATCGGTGGCGGCGAGTTCGATGCTTTCCAGATGCGCGATCAGGGTGGGCCCATCGTACCAGGCCATTTCGGCGGCCGGGCTGGCGAGGTTGAGGCCGGCGCGGGCGGCCATCGGGATGGCGGTGAAGCCGGCAAAGCCCAGCCGTTCGGCGATGGTGGTGTATTCGGCGACGATGGCGCGAAACCGTGCCTCGTCAAAGCCGACAAGGTCCATCTTGTTCACGGCGAGCACGATGTGGCCGATGCCCATCAGCGAGGCTATGAAGCTGTGGCGGCGCGTCTGCGGCAGCAGGCCCTTGGACGCATCAACGAGGATGATCGCCAGATCGGCGGTGGAGGCGCCGGTGGCCATGTTGCGCGTATATTGTTCGTGGCCGGGCGTATCGGCGATGATGAAGCGGCGGCGCGGTGTGGCGAAGAAGCGCCATGCGACATCGATGGTGATGCCCTGCTCGCGCTCGGCCTCCAGCCCGTCGAGCAGCAGGGCGTAATCGATTTCGCCGCCGGTGGTGCCGTGCTTGCGGCTGTCCGTGGCAAGGGTGTTCAGCGTGTCGTCCATGATGGCCTGGCTGTCGTACAGCAGGCGGCCAATCAGGGTGGACTTGCCGTCGTCCACCGATCCGCAGGTGATGAGGCGCAGCACGCCGTCACGGTTGAGGGCAGTGGCCATCAGAAATACCCCTGCCGCTTCTTCTGCTCCATCGATCCGTCGCCGTCGCGATCGATCACCCGGCCCTGGCGTTCGGAGGTGCGGGTATCGGCCATTTCGGCCACGATATCGGCCAGCGTTTCGGCTTCGGACTCCACCGCACCGGTGAGCGGGTAGCAGCCCAGGGTGCGGAAGCGGATCCGGCGCATCATCGGCGTTTCGCCTGGCTGCAATGGCAGGCGATCATCATCCACCATCAGCAGCACATCATCGCGGATCACGGTGGGGCGAACGTCGGCGAAATAGAGCGGCACCACCGGGATGGTTTCGGCCTCGATGTAACGCCACACATCGAGCTCGGTCCAGTTGGAGATGGGGAAGACGCGCATGGATTCACCGGGGCCAACGCGCGTGTTGTAGGTGCGCCAGAATTCCGGGCGCTGGCGGCGCGGGTCCCAGCCCTGGTGGGCGTCGCGGAACGAGAAGATGCGCTCCTTGGCGCGGGATTTCTCTTCGTCACGGCGGCCGCCGCCGATGGCCGCGTCAAAGCCGCCGTCGGTCAGTGCTTGCAGCAGGCCGGTGGTGCGCATCACTTCGGTGTGCAGCGCCGATCCGTGGACGAAGGGATTGATGCCGCGCGCCGCCCCTTCCTCGTTCACATGCACGCGGATATCGATGCCCAGCGCGTCCCGCAGCGTGTCGCGGAACGATCCCATGGCGGCGAATTCCCACAGGCTGTCGACATGCAGCAGCGGGAAGGGCGGCAGCGACGGCCAGAACGCCTTCAGCGCCAGGTGCAGCATCACCGTTGAATCCTTGCCGATGCTGTAGAGCATCACCGGCGTGCGGAACGAGGCCGCCACCTCGCGCAGGATGTGGATGGCCTCCGCCTCCAGCCGCGCCAGATCGGGCGGCAGGGCCGGCCCCCGGCCGCGTGCACGGGCGTCCGGGTCGGAAAACCGCCTTGCATAGGCGGCAATTGCGGCGTCGCTCTCCATCACTCTGCCTTAGAGCCATCATGGCGGGAGCAAAAGGCCGATATGCCGCGCCTGTCGCTGAGGCACGGCAAAGCTGGGCTTTGTTATTGTGGCGAAATGGTCACACAAAGAGGCGGAAACGACCCTGCGGGCGTTTGCGCGCTTTACACGGCGACGGGGTTTTCACAAAACGTACACAGGCCTGTAGAGGGGCTGGGTGTTGTGCCGTGGTGCCGAAAAGGCGCCACTTGATGGATGGTTTGCAGCCGAAAGGCTGTCGGCCGTCCTTTTTGATGCGGCGCAGCTCCCTGAAAATTTGGTCAACAGAAGGGATTTTTCCGTGACGCAATTCAAGAACTCGCCTCGCCGCCTGGCGCTGACGACCAGCGCCCTGACGCTGGCTTTCGCCATGGCGTCGGCTCCGGCGTTCGCCCAGCAGACGGCGGCTGCCGAAGAAGCTGCTGCTGATGAAGCCATTGTCGTCACCGGTTCGCGCATCGCGCGGCGTGACCTCGACACGCCGGCCCCGTTGGCTGTCGTGTCTGGCGTGGAATTCAAGAATTTCGGCGCCGTGAACGTTGAAAGCATCATCAACACGCTGCCGCAGGTGGTGCCGGGCACCACCGCCTTCTCGAACAACCCGGGCGGCGGCGTCGCCACCCTCAACCTGCGCGGCCTTGGCGCCACCCGCACCTCGGTGCTGGTCAACGGCCGTCGCTGGATGTTCTACAGCACCAACCAGGTCGTCGACCTCAACACCATTCCGCAGTTCCTGCTGGAAGGCGTGGAAACCATCACCGGCGGTGCTTCGGCAGTCTACGGTTCGGACGCCATTGCCGGCGTCGTCAACTTCAAGCTGAAGAACCTGGAAGGCTTCCAGGCCAATGTGACCCAGAGCCTGACCGAGCGCGGCGATGGCAACCGCCTCGACATGAACGTGGCGTTCGGTGGTTCCTTCGGTGACGGCCGCGGCCATGCCACGGTCTATGCCAGCTACTACAACCGCAAGCCGGTGTTCCAGGGCGAGCGTCCGTTCTCGGCGACTGCGTTTGCTGACAACGCGACGGCCACGGGCTTCACCTCGGGTGGTTCTGCCGCCACCCCGGCCGGCCGTCTGGCGGTTGCCGCTTCCAACACCTTCCTGACCCCGGGCACCCCGACTTCGACCATCTGCGATGCGCTGGGCGCCACGCAGCCGGCCGGCTGCAACGTGCTGCCGCTGGGCGTCGGTGCATTCGGCACTTCGCTGGGCGGCACCTTTGATTCGACCACGGCCAGCGCGCGCCCCTTCAGCGGCGCGACCGATCTCTACAACTATGCGCCGGTCAACTATCTGATGGTGCCGCAAGAGCGTTACCTGTTCGGTGGTTACGCTGATTACGAAATCACCAAGGGTGTGACGGCCTACACCGAAGTTTCGTATGTGCAGAACAATGTGCGTGCGCAGCTGGCCGCGACCCCGGTCACCGGCACCTTCAACGTGCGTCTCGCCACCGTGGCGCCGTTCCTGTCGGCTGCTGACAACACCCTGCTGCAGCAGATCGATGCCAACGAAACCGCGATCAACGCGGCGCGCGCTGCTGCCGGCCTGACCGGCAATGCCGCGACGCTGTACAGCCCGACCGGTGCCAACGCCATCGCCAACGGCCCCGGCGTGATTGCCGCGACGATCAACCGTCGCGTCACCGATATCAATGCCCGTATCAACAACGACGAGCGCAGCGCCTTCCGCGTGCTGTTCGGTCTGCGTGGCGATATCGGCAGCGGCTGGAACTACGACGCCTATTATTCGTTCGCGCGTACCCGCAACAGCAACATCCAGGAAGGCAACGTGTCGCGTTCCGCCTTCCAGCGTGGCCTTGACGGCACCGCCGGTGCTGTGGCGCTCGATATCTTCGGCGAAAACTCGCTGTCGCCGGCGATGGCCAGCGCCATCTCGATCATCGCGCAGAACACCACTGTTTCGACGCTGGAAGTGGCCCAGGCCAACGTTGGCGGTCCGCTGTTCAACCTCGGTTGGGGCGGTGGCGACGTCGCCGTCAACGGCGGTTTCGAATATCGCCGCGTGACCTCGCAGTTCATCCCGGACACTGCGCTGTCGTCGGGTGACGTGATCGGTTTCAACGCCACCAACCCGACCCGCGGCGGTTACCACGCCAAGGAAGTGTTCGGTGAAATCATCGTGCCGATCGCCGCTGATCAGCCGTTCTTCCAGCGCCTGGAAGTCACTGCTGCCGGCCGTTATTCGGACTACAACCTGCCGACCGTCGGCGGCGTGTGGACCTATGCGGTTGGCGCTCAGTGGAGCCCGATCAAGGACATCACCTTCCGTGGCCAGTATAGCCGCGCCGTTCGCGCTCCGAACGTCGGCGAACTGTTCGGCGGTGGCGGCATCGGCTTCCCGACTGCTACCGATCCGTGCACCACGGCGGCTGCTCTTGCTGCTGGCCCGCTGCGCAACACCTGCATCGGTACCGGCGTGCCGGCGGCCAACCTTGGCCAGGGCATCCCGTCGGCTCTGCAGCCCAACACCCAGCTGCAGGCTCGCACGGGCGGTAACCCGAACCTGAACGCCGAACAGGCTGATACCTGGACCGCCGGTGTCGTGCTGAAGCCCAGCTTCATCCCGCGCCTGTCGATCACGGTTGACTATTTCAACATCGAAATTGGCAACGCTGTTGCCACGGCCGGTGGTGGCGCTGCCAACATCCTCAACCTGTGCTTCAACACCTTCCAGGATCCGACCAACGGCTTCTGCCAGCTGATCAATCGCAACGACTCGACCGGTGCGCTTGATGGTTCGACCAACCCCGACGGCACGATCGCCTCGATCTTCGCCGGTGTGGCCAACCTGTCCTCGCTGAAGACCCGCGGTTTCGACATCGGCGTGGATTACACCATCCCGCTGCAGTTCGGCCTGTTTGGCAATGAATCCCGCGTCAACCTGAACTTCCTGGGCTCGATCTATCAGCGCAATACCTTCACCCCGGTGCTGGGTATCAACAACGTGATCGAGTGCGCTGGCTTCTTTGGCGCGCGTTGCGGCACCCCGCAGGGCAAGTTCCAGAGCCAGAGCCGCCTGACCTGGATGGATGGCAACATGACCACCAACGTGCGCTGGCGCTACCTGGCTGCGGTCAAGGATGACAACGACGCCGTCCGCTTCGTTGTGGAACGCATCCCGGCCTACAGCCTGTTCGATCTGTCCTTCAACTATGACGTGACCGACAACGTGGCCATTACGGCAGGTATCAACAACCTGTTCGACAAGAAGCCGCCGATCATCGGCACCAACCAGGAGCAGGCCAACACCTACGCCGGCGTTTACGACGTGCTGGGTCGCGACTTCTTCATCTCGGTTGGCTTCCGCTTCTAATCGCGGACGTCTGACGCAAGATCAGGGGCGGCTGGGAAACCAGCCGCCCCTTTTCTGTTTGGTCTTGCGTGTTGAAAACAGTCTGGACTCACTGGCGTTCGAGTTGACCCGGAGAGCCTCATTCATGCCGAGCCTGTCGCGGCGCGCACCGCAGCCGGCCGGCGCCGCAACAAACTGGGAAAGCGCGCTTCAGTCCGAATGCAATCAGGTCCGGCCGGCCTCTATCGCGCTGCGGTTCAATCGCGTTGGCCGCGTACCACCCAACCGATCACGCCATCCGGGCCGTCCAACGACCGCGCCTGCGCTGCCAGCGGCGCAAGCCATGCCAGGCGCTGCGCCACGCCTTCCGCATCAAGCGCTGCCGATTGCATCGCCGCCAACCGCGCCATCTCGGCCTCGGCTTCAATCCGGATCGCCGCGACGGCCTCCCGTTGCCTTCGCTGGGCCCAATGGCCCAGCGCGCCGGGCAGCTCTGACACCACCGTCTGATCAGCATGGTCCCTGCGAGCTGCCATCACGGCCTGGGCCAGCGCCGCATCCTCGCCGTGGCCGGACGCAATCTGCTCGGCCAGGGTGAACAAGCCAGCTGCAGCCATGGCCTGCATCGCCCGCAGCCGCCGGCCATTGTGCCGTACCGCCGGACTTTCGGCGTGATGGCAGACGAGCAGCAACAGGCCGTTCGGTGCCAGCACGCGCGCCGCTTCTGCCCAGGCCTTGGGCCCGCAATATTCCAGCCCAAACTGACTGATCACGACATCCTGGCTGGCATCGCCAAATGGCAGAGCGTGGGCATCGACGGCACCGCGCACACCCAGCGCGGCCGCCGCCGGGCTGACCTCGGCAGAATCGATCCCGGTGCCCAGCACGCCGCTGCCACTTTCCGCCAACAGCTTCAGCAGGGCGCCGCCACCCGAAGCCACGTCAAGCAGCCGCGACCCCGCCGGCAGTTCGGCGAACGCACCTTGCCACACCGCAGCCAAAGCAGCCTGCACGGCCGCCGGTGCACCGGGCAGGCAGGCGCCGCTGGTCTCGCGCGCCCAATAACGGCTCCAGGCATCCGTCATCGCAGCATCACATCAAAGGCCACGGTCAGCCGCTCCCCGGCCGGGAATGGCCTGGTGCCGTGGAACAAGGTGGAGGGAAACAGCGCCAGCCGGCCCGGCTGCGGCCGGATCAGATGCAGCGGCTTGAGATCAAGCGCCAACTCGGCCGGTGGCCCGCCCACTTCGAGCCAGCCCGGCGCACCCGCTGCATCCAGCCCGTCGGGCAATACGATGTAACAGGCCGACGAAAGCCGACCGGCAGGATGGATATGGGCGACGTGGAAACCCTCTCCCACCAGGCGCACCGACCAGCTTCCGGAGAAATGTGGTGTCCGGTGCCGATCGCGCAGCAGCGGATGCCGCGCATCCGCCGGCGGCAGTGCTGCGAGATGCCGCGACACTGCAGCCATGATGGCCCGGCCCAGGGTGGCGATCTCGGGTTCCGGTCGGCCGAACAACCGTCCGCGTGTTTGCGTGCCGCCGCGCAGCGATTGGCCGATCGGGTGCGATCGCGCCCGGTGCAACCCGCGCAGAACCTGCGCAAGCTGCTGCCAATCACCTTCATATTCAATCTCTTGCGTGGAAACCAGTCCGGGCTGACCCGACAACCAGTAATGGCTGTCGTCCCCCAGCAACCGCCAGGCCAGATCGAGATTTGCCCACAGCACGACATCATCCGGCGCCGCCGCCACCAGGGGTGCCAGCAGGTCGCGCGCCTGCACGGGGTCTCCTTGCTGCAGGGCCAGGCGCGCCCGGGTCAGCTCCGTGCCCGGCAACGCACCGGCTTGCGCCAGCGCGGCCGCCGCGCGTTCGCTGTCGCCGGCATCCACCGCTGCCATCGCGCTGTACAGGTGAAATTCCGGGCGATTGCCATGCAGGGGCGCCATGCGATCCAGCGCTGCGAGCGCCTGCTGCGGCATGGCACTGGCCAGAAGGCAGCCCACATGGCCCAGCGCCAACGCCAGATCCGCCGGTCGCGCCGCTATTGCCACCCGCCATGCCGCGTCAAATTCCGCGCCTGCACCCGCTTCGGCCTGCATGCGTGCCAGCGCGCCATGGCCTTCCACCCAGTCTGGCCGCGCCGCAACGGCGGCCGCCAACGGGGCTGCTGCTTCTGCCTCACCGGCCGCTTCGAGTGCTTCTGCCAGCCCAATCAGCAGGTCGCCGTCATCCGGCGCGAGGCCAAGCGCGGCGCGATACAGGCCGATAGCCCGCGCCTCCTCTCCGCCGATCGCCGCAGCCCGGGCCCGGCCATGCAGGGCCTTCAGATCCTGCGGGTTCTGCGCAAGCACGGCATCGAAATCGGCGGCTGCCGCCTCAATCGCCCCCAGCGCCAGGTGGATGGCGCCGCTCGTCTGCCGAACCGCTGCATCGCCTGGCAGAGCGACCATCAGCAGATCGGCATCGCGGCGGGCGTCTTCATGGCGCGACATGCTGTTCAGCAGGATGGCACGGTTCAGCCTGGCCTGATGCAGGTTGGGCGCGGCCTGCAGCGCGCGATCATAATGCCCCAGTGCTGCCGGCAGATCGCCCTGCTGCTTCAGGAAGTTGGCGAAATTGTTCAGGATCTGCGCGTCGGTCGGCGCAGCCGACAGCGCCCTCGCAAACGCAACGCGGGCGGCACCGGCATCGCCAGCCCGCGATTCATTCAGCGCCGCCAGGTGCAGCACCGCCGGATGCTCGCCAACAAGCCTGAGGACCTCGCGCAAGTCGGCCCGGACACTGGCATGCTGGCCAGCCGCAAAGGCGCGTTCGGCGCGGGCGAACAGGGCGTTCACGTCCATGGGAAACACCTTGGCATGGCGGCAGCTTTGGCCCGCTGGCCTTTGTCTGTCCAGACGTTAGAAAGGGGCGATGCCTGCCGATGTTCCCACCTTCGCCGATGCTGCAGCGCGGCCTGCCATGGTGACGGAACATGTGCTGGGCGAGGATCGGTTGCGCCAGCGCGGCGCCGTGCTGACAGGGGAAGCCCTGGTAGATTTCAGCCTGCTCACCCCGGCAGGGCGCGGGGTTTCGCTGTCTGGCTTGCCGGGCACGATCGTGCGGCTCGACGGCCTGCGCCTCACGCCGGCCGCCGATGGGCGGGTTGATCTGTCGCTACTGCCGCTGGCCTGGCTTTCGGGCGCGGCATTGTCGGCCGGGCCGGCGGGGACGGGCCATGGCGCGGGCAGCATAGGCGGTGCACTCGATCTGTCCCTCGCGCCAGCCGGCGCCGGCAATCGCTCCTGGGCCGTGGCGGGCCAGCAGGCGGGTCATGGCATTGGCGGTCTTGATGTGCGCGCCGGCGACGATGGTGGCTGGGTCAGCGCGGGCTTCACGCAGGGCGGCGCCGTATCCACCCCCGCTGGCCTGGCCGGCACGCGGCAGGGGCGTTGGCACGTGGCGGGCCGGTTCGCGCAGGATATCGGGGGCGCGATGCTCACTGGCCGGGGGCTGTTTGCCAGCCGGCGTGAAGGCCAGGATCAGGCCGATTTTCATGATCTGGCGCTGCAACTGCGCGGCGGCCGGGCCTGGCAATGGACCCTGGCCGCCGCAACTGGTGCCCATCAGGCCGCCGGTGTCGGCAGCCGCCAGGCGCTGTTCTCCGCCGGTGTGTCGCGGCAGACCGACATGGTCCTGCCCGGCGCCGTTGATGCGGTCACGCTGGCCTTTGGCGCCGAACAGCGGCGATTGCGACTGGCGGCAACACGGATCGTGGCGCGTGAGCTGTATGCCCAGGCCTATCTGCCGCTGCTGCAGGATCGCCCCGCCGCCGAAGATCTTGGGCTGGAACTGGGCTGGCGGCAGGCCTGGATCGCCGGCCGCAGCGAGGCACTGTGGAACGTGCGGGCGCGCTGGGAGTTTTTCCCCGGCGTCGCCCTGCGCGGCCAACTGGCGCGCGGGATCGATGATCTGGCTTCCACCAGCGGCATCGGCCGCAGTATCGGCCTGCGGCTGGCGCCGGCCTTTGTGCCGGGTCTTGTGGCCAGCATTGATTGGCGCCGCCAGACGGCGGGGACGGCGCGGGTGCAGGCCATCGATGCGGCGGCCTTCTGGCGCGGCCGCATTGGCGCCACGGCGCAACTGACGCTGGAAACGCTGGTCACCCACCACCAGCGCGCCGATTTCACGCCGCTGCCGGTGGCGCACTTTCAGTCCTTGCTGCGGGTGCGGGTCGAAGATGACGGCTGGGCCGCCATGGCCGGCTGGCGGCAGCGCTCGCCCCTGGCCGGCGTGCCGTCGCGCGGAGGGCTGGATCTGGGGCTCGAACGTCAGCTCAGCCCACGCATCCGGCTGGTGGCCAGCATCAGCAACGCAGCCGATGCCGGACGCGCCGATGGGCCGGTGGGGCGGCAGGCGTTGCTGCAGTTGGTGGCGGGGTTCTAGCCATCACGTTGCAGAAAAGGAAGCATGGCCTCTGGCGGGCAGGCCTGAGGCCTGCACCCAATCGTTGGTTCGCGACTGAAGCCTAACCCTTGGCCGTTGTCATGACCCGGCGACCAGCACCAGTTTTCCGTCGCCTTCGTCCACGTTCACCGTGCTGCCATCGGGCACGCTGCCCGAAAGGATCAATTCGGCCAGCGGGTCCTGCAAATGTTTCTGTACGGTGCGCTTCAGCGGGCGTGCGCCGTAGACCGGATCATAGCCCACCCGCGCCAGCCAACGCCGGGCGGCGTCGGTGAGGTCGAGCGTCACCTTGCGGTCCTTCAGCAGGGCGGCGACTCGGCTCACCTGGATATCGACGATCGGCGCCATCGCGTCCTGCCCAAGCCGCTGGAACAGCACGATCTCGTCCAGCCGGTTGAGGAATTCGGGCCTGAAGTGCCCGCGCACCACCTCCATCACCTGCGGTTCGGCCTCGCTGATTGGCGCGCCATCGGGCAGGGCAGCGATATATTGGCTGCCCAGGTTGCTGGTCAGGATGATCAGCGTGTTGGTGAAATCCACCGTGCGGCCCTGGCCATCGGTGAGGCGGCCATCATCGAGCACCTGCAGCAGCACGTTGAACACGTCGCCGTGGGCCTTTTCTACCTCGTCGAACAGCACCACCTGATAGGGGCGCCGCCGCACCGCTTCGGTCAGCACGCCGCCTTCTTCATAGCCGACATAGCCGGGAGGGGCGCCGATCAGCCGGGCGACGCTGTGCTTTTCCATGAACTCGCTCATGTCGAGCCGCACCATCGCGCGCGGATCATCGAACAGGAACTGCGCCAGCGCTTTGGTCAGCTCGGTCTTGCCGACGCCGGTGGGGCCGAGGAACAGGAAGCTGCCCAGCGGCCGGTTCGGATCCTGCAGGCCGGCGCGGGCCCGGCGCACGGCACTGGAAACCGCCTTCACGGCGGCCTCCTGGCCGATCACCTGGGCGGAGAGGATGCTCTCCATCTTCAGCAATTTGTCGCGCTCGCCTTCCAGCATGCGGTCGACCGGAATGCCGGTCCAACGGCTGACAACGGCGGCGATATCATCGCCGGTCACTTCCTCGCGCACCATCGCGGCCTGGGTCACCTGCTCGGCTTCGGCCAACTGGCGTTCGAGGTCTGGGATGCGGCCATAGGTCAGCTCACCGGCCTTGGCATAATCGCCGCTGCGCTGGGCCTGCTCCACCTCGATGCGGGCGGCGTCCAGCTGCTCCTTGATGCGGGTGGCGCCGGCCAGCTTTTCCTTCTCGGCCTGCCAGCGGCGGGTGAGCGTGCCGGACTCTTCCTCCAGCCCGGCCAGTTCCTCGTTGAGCGCGTTCAGCCGCTCCTTGGAGGCCGCATCGGTCTCGCGTTCCAGCGCGGCAGCCTCGATCTTGAGCTGGATGATGCGGCGGTCGAGGGCCTCGATCTCCTCGGGCTTCGATTCCACCTCCATGCGCAGGCGGCTGGCGGCTTCGTCCATCAGGTCGATGGCCTTGTCGGGCAGGAAGCGGTCGGCGATGTAGCGGTTGGACAGCGTCGCGGCGGCCACGATGGCGCCATCGGTGATGCGCACGCCGTGGTGGAGTTCATATTTCTCCTTCAGGCCGCGCAGGATGGAGATCGTGTCTTCCACCGTGGGTTCGCCCACAAGGACAGGCTGGAAGCGGCGTTCCAGCGCCGCGTCCTTCTCCACATGCTTGCGATATTCTTCCAGCGTGGTGGCGCCGATGCAGTGCAGCTCGCCGCGGGCGAGCGCGGGCTTGAGCAGGTTGGAAGCGTCCATCGCGCCTTCCGCCTTGCCGGCGCCGACGAGGGTATGCATCTCGTCGATGAACAGCACGACGTCGCTGCCTTCGGCACGCACTTCGTCGAGCACGCCCTTCAGCCGCTCCTCGAACTCGCCGCGATATTTGGCGCCGGCGATCAGCGCGCCCATGTCCAGCGCCATCAGCCGCTTGTCCTTCAGGCCATCGGGCACGTCGCCGTTGGCGATGCGCAGCGCCAGACCTTCGGCAATCGCGGTCTTGCCGACGCCGGGTTCGCCGATCAGCACCGGGTTGTTCTTGGTGCGGCGGGCAAGCACCTGGATGGTGCGGCGAATTTCCTCGTCGCGGCCGATCACCGGATCAAGCTTGCCGGCGCGCGCCGCTTCGGTGAGGTCGCGGGCATATTTCTTCAGCGCATCGAAACTGTCTTCGGCGCCGGCAGAATCAGCCGAGCGGCCCTTGCGCACGCTGTTGATGGCGTCGTTCAGCGCCTGCGGGGTGACGCCGGCGCCTTTCAGCGCCTTGCCGGCCTCGGTGGTGGTGGCGAGCGCGAGGGCGACCAGCAGGCGTTCGACGGTGACAACGCTGTCACCTGCCTTGGTCGCCACCTGTTCAGCGCTGTCGAGCACGCGCACCGTGTCATTGTCCCACGCCAGGCTTTGCGCACCGCTGCCGGAAACCTGGGCGATCTTGGCCAGCGCCTGATCGGTGAGTTGCAGCGCGGTGGCGGGGGTGCCTCCGGCGGCCTTGATCAGGCCGGAGGCCATGCCCTGCTCATCTTCCAAAAGGGCCTTCAGCACATGTTCCGGCGCGACGCGCTGGTGGTTGTTGCGGATCGCCACGGTCTGCGCCGATTGCAGGAATCCCTTGGCGCGATCGGTGAATTTTTCGATGTTCATGTGAGGTCGTTCCTCCTGTTCATCGGAGGATATGGTGTGGCTTTACGGCAACACAAGTAGGGGTGTTGCGTAAAATCCTTCAGCGCGGTTTGACCCAGCCGAACACGAATCCGCCGATGGCGCCGGCCAGGCAGAACAGGATGAAACCATCCATGCCGCGCGCGCCGGCCAACGGGGTCATCTGGAACTGGGCATGCATGGCCATCAGCACGGCGGCGATGGCAAGGCCGCCAGCCAGCGGCCAGGCGATGGGCGCGAGCAGCGGCAGGCGCGGCTTCAGCCAGTGCGCGAGACTGAAGGCGACCAGCAGGGCAAAGCCGAACACCGCCAGCAATGGCAACAGCAGGCCAGCAAAATCGCGGCCCGCGGTTTCCAGTGCCAGACCGGCTGGGATTTCCACCCCCAGATCGCGCAGACCGGATTGCACCTGCCAGCTTTGGATCATGCTGGCGATGGCAGTGGTGGTGAGAACCGCGGCTGACCAGGCCGGGGCGGTACGCAACAGGTCCTTGATGGATGCCATGTTGTATTTTTTCCTGTTCCTTGCCGCTTCTTACTCCATGATGGAATCGCGAGGGAAGGGTTGATTCGGCGGAAATGGTAAGCTTCGCTAAAAAGTTGTTAATAACTCTTACTGTCGCCGCGTATGGCCCCTTGATGGCTGGTGCGGCGCAGGCAGAGCAGGTGCAGGTGATGGCCAGCGGGCTGGATCACCCGTGGAGCATCGCTTTCTTGCCGGCAGGTGATGTGCTGGTAACGGAGCGCGCCGGGCGGCTGTGGCGGCTGGGCACGGGCGGGCAGAAGCGGGCGATTGCCGGCGTGCCGGCGGTGCGGGCGCAGAGCCAGGGCGGGCTGTTCGATGTGGTGCTGCACCCGAAGTTCGCCGATAATGGCTTGATTTACCTCAGCTATGCTGCCGGAGAGGAGGGTGCGAACTTCACCCGCGTCACCCGCGCCCGGCTGGACGGGGATCGGCTGGTGGAGGCCAAGGTCATCTTCCAGGTCAGCCCGGCCAAGGACACGCCGGTGCATTTTGGCGGGCGCATGGCCTTCCTGCCCGATGGTAGCCTGGTGCTGACCACCGGCGACGGTTTCGACTATCGCGAGCAGGCGCAGCGGTTGCAATCGGGCCTGGGCAAGATCATGCGCATGGCCGACGATGGCCGGCCGCTGGCGGGCAATCCGTTTGCCAATGAACGGGGGGGCAAGGCCGGCGCGCAGCCCCATATCTGGAGTTATGGCCACCGCAATCCACAAGGGCTTGCGGTTGATGCCGTGACGGGCTGGCTGTGGGAGCATGAACATGGGCCACGCGGCGGGGATGAGCTGAATCTGATCCAAAAGGGCGGCAATTATGGCTGGCCGGTCGCCACCAGGGGCCTGGACTACAGCGGCGCGACCATCAGCCCGTTCCAGACATACAAGGGCATGATCGATGGCCGTGCCGTGTGGGTGCCCTCGATCGCGCCGTCCGGCCTGGCGGTCTATCGCGGCGCGCTGTGGCCGCAGTGGCAGGGCGATCTGATCATCGGCGCCCTGGTGAACAAGGAAGTGCGGCGGCTGGATGTGGATGCTGCAGGCCGCGTGGTGGGGCAAAGCCGCATCTTTCCGAAGATTTCGGCACGCATCCGCGATGTACGCGTGGCCCCCGATGGCGCGGTGTGGCTGACGACGGACGAAGATGCGGGCAAGGTGCTGCGGGTGACGCCGTAACCCGCAGCCCGTCGGTTTTCAGTGCGCCGTCCACCCGCCGTCGATCACCAGTTCCGAACCCGTCATGTACCGGCTGGCATCGCTGGCCAGGAACACCACGCCGGCCGCGATATCCTCGGGCTTGCCGGCAAAGCCGACTGGGGCGCCGGCACCGACAGCATCGACATCGATTGCGTTCGCGCCCGGCAGGGTAGACACAGCCAAAGCGGCTGACAGGGCGCCCGAGGTGTCGATCTTCTGCCAGATCGGCGTGTCGATGATGCCGGGGTGGACGCTGTTGCAGCGGATGCCGTCCTTCATGGCCGCACATTCCATGGCGACGGCCTTTGTCAGCAACCGCACCGCGCCCTTGCTGGCACAATAGGCTGACATGCCGGCTGAACCGCCGAGCCCGGCCACCGAGGAGATGTTGATGATCGAGCCGCCAACATGACCATCAGGTCGCGGCGACCGCATCGCCGGCAGCGCGTGCTTGGTGCCGAGGAAGCAGCTGGTGACATTGATGTCCATCTGCCGGTTCCACTGTTCCAGCGTCACATCGGTGATCAGGCCCGTCGTGCCGATGCCGGCGTTGTTCACCAGAATATCAAGCCGGCCATAGAGATCCATGACGCGCTTTACCAACTCCGCCCAGCGCGGTTCTTCCACCACGTCCTGCCCGCGAAACGTTGCCTGGCCGCCGGCGGCTTCGATCAGCTCCACCGTCTTGCGGCCGCCTTCGGCATCGATGTCGGTGGCGAAAACGATGGCGCCTTCGGCCGCCAGCTGCACGGCACAGGCGCGGCCGATGCCGCTGGCTGCCCCGGTGACGAAAGCGACGCGCCCCGCAAGTGTCCCCATGATCTTGTCCTCCCTTGATGCTGGCTGAGCCTGACAGGGCGCAGGTGGCTTCGCCAGCCCTCACATTTGCGGTGCTAGGGGGAAACCCTCTCCGCAATCGCCCTTAGGCATTTGTTGAGCCAGATCAAAGAGAAGCGCGGCATGCTTCGCCACAAGATGGTCATCACGACAACAGGGACGAACATGATGACCAAGTTGAAGACTGCCGCTGCCATTGTTGCGCTTGTGCTGGCCGCCGGCCCGGCTGCGGCCGCACAGGGCGATTTCCTGGTGCGGCTGCGCGCCATTGCAGTGGTGCCGCAGGAAAAGGTTGGCCCGGTGCTGCCCACCTTCCCGACCAGCGCCGGCCGTATCACCGATGCCTATGCGCCGGAGATCGATTTCACCTACATGCTGACCGACAATATCGGCGTGGAGCTGATCGCGGCGACCACCAAACATTGCGTGGAAGGCGGCGGCAGCCTCGCCGGCGTCGGGCGGCTGGCCTGCACCTGGGTGCTGCCACCGACGCTGACGCTGCAATATCATTTCGCGCCGGAAGGGAAGATTCACCCTTATGTCGGCGCCGGCGTGAATTGGACGATGTTCTATAACGAGAAGGCGTCGAGCCAGCTCAACACCGCCATTGGTGCCACCAACGTGAACCTTTCCAACAGCTTCAGCTTCGCGCTGCAGGCCGGCATCGATTTCGACATTACCGAGAAGATGTTCGTCAATCTCGATGTCAAATATGTCGACATGGATACCAATGCCCGGCTCACCACAGGCGCGCTGGTCAACAACCTCAGGGCCGATATCAATCCGCTGATTGTTGGGGTGGGCGTTGGCTGGCGGTTCTGATCGTTCCCCCGTGCCGGGCACACTCTCCCGCCCGGCCCGTCACCGGCCCGGTGTCCCTTCAGGGATGCCGGGCCGGTTGGCGTTTCAGATCAGTGCCGAAATGCCACCCCAGATGCCAGCCACCAGCAGGATCAGGGTGGGAAGGAAAGTGAGGCCAAAACCGGGCCCGCGCTTGGCCGGATCGGCATAATAGGCGCGGGCATAAAGGATGCGGCCCAGGCTCCACACCGCAGTGAGGCCGGCGGCGACCATGTCGCCCAGCACCGGCGCGCCAACGATCACCGCCGGCACCAGCAGCGCCAGCTGCTCCAGCGTGTTCATGTGGACGCGGTTGCGCTTGTCGAACTCGGGATGGCCGCTGGCTTGCGGGGCCGGCACGCCATATTTGGCGCGCGCACCGCCGACCACGACGCCGAGGCCGAAATAGACCAGCAAGGCAGCGATCAGCGCCAGCGTCGTCATTGGATAGGCAGTCAGCATCGGTAGTCCCCTGGTTGAAATTCAGTTCGGCAGCGCGGCACGCGCGGCAGCAGCGCCGCCTACCACCGGAATGGCGATGTGGCTGGGCCGGGCGGTATCGCGCCAGACGCCCTGCGTGGCCTTCTGGAAATCGCCGGGCGCAGCGTGGAAGATGTTGGGCACATATTTCTGCGGGTTGCGATCATAGAGCGGGAACCAGCTCGATTGCACCTGCACCATCAGCCGGTGGCCGGCTGGAATCACATGATTCACGCCGGGCAGCAGAAAGCGGTAACGCTCGGCCTTGCCGGGGGTGAGCGGCTCCGGCTTTTCAAAGCTCTTCACATAGCGTCCACGGAAAATCTCCATGCCGATGCCAAGCTGCAGCCCGGCCAGATCAGGCTGGCTGCTGTTTTCTTCCGGGAAGACATCGATCAACTTCACCACCCAGTCGCTGTCCGTCCCCGAGGTGCTGGCAAACAGATTGGCTTCCGGTTGGCCGTGGATCTGCAGCGGCGCCTTCAGCGGCGGCGAGACATAGGTGACAACATCGGGCCGCGTGCTGGC
This sequence comes from Sandarakinorhabdus sp. AAP62, assembly GCF_000331225.1. Lineage (GTDB taxonomy): Bacteria > Pseudomonadota > Alphaproteobacteria > Sphingomonadales > Sphingomonadaceae > Sandarakinorhabdus. The sequence goes on from NZ_ANFY01000003.1 coordinate 316,541, forward strand.
GTGGCGCTGGTCGCTCACCAGCCAGGCACCCCACATGGCGCGATCGTTCAAATTCACCGGCACCGGCACAAACGGCACCGGGTGGGCCGGATCGGAGACATAGTCATCATGCGCCGCCTTGGCGGCAGGCGCGTTCAGTGACAGGCTGAAACGGTCATCCAGATAGAGATTGACCCTCTCGCCAGCCGGGAAGCGATCATGGCGCTGCCATTTGTCGGCGCCCACCGCATAGGTGAGCACCGGCGGCGCGTCGAATGCCGGCGCGCCGGTCTTCAGATGGCTGTCGAGGAAGGGCTTCATCACGTCGTCGCGGAACTGCCGGCCGGTGTCGCCTTCGAAGCGCAGCACGCCTAGGCCCGAACCGTCATAGTTCACGCCCGAATGCCGCCACGGCCCGATCACCAGCGACAGCATCTTGTTGTTCGTGTCCTTGGGCTCCAGCGCGCGATAGACGGCGGGCGCGCCATAGCTGTCTTCCTGGTCCCACTGGCCCACCACCAGCATGGTCGGTACCGTCAAGGGCCGGCTGCCGAGCAGGCGATCCAGCGCCTGGCCCTGCCACCAGCTGTCATAGGCCGGGTGCTCCATCACCTTCTTCACTGCCGGCAGCGTGTCGAAGCCATATTTTTTCGCAAAGCCGCCTGCCGAGCCTGCCGCGAGAAACTCGGCATAATAGTCCCGCCGGCCCATTGCGACATCGGTATCGGCGGATTTGGAGCCGGTCTGGCCGACGAAATAATCGAGAAAGCCCTGGCGGAAGGCGCCGTTGTGGAACCAGTCATCGCCCACCCAGCCATCGACCATGGGGGACATCGGCACGGCAGCTTTCAAGGCCGGGTGCGGATCGATCAGCGCCATCAGGCTGGTGAAACCGGGGTAGGACGAACCGGTGATGGCCACCCGGCCATTGGTTTCCGGCACATTCTTCACCAGCCAGTCGATCGTGTCATAGGCATCGGTGCTGTGATCGGTGGCGGTGCCATTCAGCGGCCCGCGCAGGGGACGCGTCATCACATAATCGCCTTCGGATTTGTGGATGCCGCGTACGTCCTGATAGACGCGGATATAGCCATCCTCCACCAGCTTCTTGTCGGCCACGGGCAGGATTTCGCTGATCTGCAGGCTGACATTGCGCGACGTTGCCCGGGCCGCGCTGTAGGGTGTGCGGGTCAGCAGGATCGGCCCGCCGCTGGTGCCCTTCTTCATCACCACGACGGTGAACAATTTCACCCCGTCGCGCATCGGGATCATGATCTCGCGGCGTACATAATCGGCATCCGGGGTGACCGCATCATATTTTGCGCCGATATCGGGCTGCATCGTCGGCGTGAGCGCGGCCGGCTGGGCGTGGCCGCTGACGGCCAGAATCAGCGCCAGCGTGGAAACGAACTGTTTGATCATGGTGCCTCCCTAGCCTGTTCATGGCCTGCCGACGGGCCGACGGCAAGCCGGTTGGGAGTGGAGGAACAGGAAAGGGGGGTATCCGCCCCGGATCAGGCCCCGGCCGCCAGAAGCCGCCTTTTCCTGCTTCCATCGCAAATGTTGGCCTGAGCGCGGTGATGGCGTATCCAGTACCGCAGACGCCTACGAGAGGTTCAGCCCATGCGCATTGCTGCCACTGCCGCCCTGTTGATCGCCGCACCGGCGCTGGCGGCTGACAAGCCGAAGAATGCCCCGCCGGCGGTGGTGCAGAAACTGCTCGATTGCCGCGCCCTCACTGATTCCGCCGCGCGGCTGGCCTGTCTTGATGCCGGCGTGGCCGCATTGGCTGCTGCGGTGGAAAAGCGTGATGTGGTGGTGGCCGACCGCGAAGAAGTGAAGAAGGCCCGGCGCGGCCTGTTTGGCATCGCGCTGCCCAATCTCAACCTGTTTGGCGGCGGCAAGGATGATGGCGACAAGGAGTCGAGCGACGAAACTGGCGCTCTGAAGGAAATCGAAGCGGTCGTGAAAAGCGCCCGGCCCGGTGCCAACGGCAATTGGCGTTTTGTGCTGGATGACGACAGCGTGTGGGTGCAGACCGATGGCCGCATCTTCCCGCGCGACCCGCGTGCCGGCATGAAAATTCGTATCCGCCGGGCGGCCGCGGGCACGTTTCTTGCCAATGTCGATGGCCAGATTGCCGTCCGCGTCCGCCGCCTGAACGAATGACTCAGCCGTTGGCGCGCAGCCAGCCGGTGATCGAATAGCGCCGGTTGGGCACGGAGCCTGTCACCATCGACACGCTGTGCATCTGCGGCACGGCAAAGATATCCAGGCTGTTGAAATCCGGCGCTACGCCGTGCACCCGGTTGCCATCGGCATGGAACAGCAGCAGCCCACCCCATTCCACCCGCCACAGTGGATTGAGGCTGAACACATAGGCGGCGCGGCGGTGCTTGCCTGAGACGGCATCATCATGGCCGGTCAGGAAATCGCCGGGGCCATAGGCCGTGGCCTGGCCATCGGCAAAGGCGATATCGGCCGCACCAGTGATGGCCTGCAGCAGGCCGCGCACTTCCGCGCCCGACAGGAACGCCGGCCAGCCGGCAATGAGGCTGTCGCCGGCGGGTGGCGGCGCGGTGCCATCGGGCAGGCGCAGCGCTTCATAGCGGTATTGGAACCCGGTCTGCGCGCCGGCCAGCACGGCCTGTTCAAGCCCGTCACGCTGCGTGGCCGTCATCGCGGCGCGGGTCTCGCGGGACAGTTCGAACACCTTGTCGCCGCTGTTGATCACCTGCACCCAGTCGCTGCGGCGCTTCATTTCGGCCAGGCAGGCGATGGCCGCCGCTTCTGCCAGGAACGGCTGCAGCCGCACATGGCCATCGCGGGCAAAGGCGGCGTTGGCTGCCGCAACATCGATGTTGTTGGCCAGGGTGAGCATCAGCGGTTGCGGAACCAGCCCGTGATGGCAAAGCGCCCCACCGGCGCAAAGGACGGCACCAGGCTGACATTGTGCCGCAACGGCACCAGGAACAGGTTCATGGTGTTGAAGCGCGGCATGAAGCCGGCGACGATATTGCCCTTGGCATCCATGAAATTCAGATAGCCGCCCCAATCCGGCTTCCAGTCCTTGGCCAGGTTGAGCACATAGGCCAGCCGCCGGCCCTCCACTTCGACCAGATCGTCGTGATCGGTCAGGAAATGCCCGCCCGCATAAAGGGTCGCCTGTCCGTCGGCCTTGATGATATCGGCATGGCCAGAGACGTCGCGGGCAAAATCGAGGACCGGCGCGGCGTTCACTTCTTCCAGCAGGCCATAAAGCGGGTGGCCGGGGTGCCATTTCTGCACATAGGCTTCGACCAGCGGATATTGCGCATAAAGGAAGGCAAAGCGCCCGGCAGCCGCAGCATTGGCCGCAGCATTGCCCATGGCCATCTTCTGCTCGGCGCTCAGGGCCGGAATCTGTTCGGCGCGGACATGCTGGCCATGTGGCTGGCCATCGCCGGCCCAGGCCAGGCCGAACGGAGTCTGCTGCTGCAGCACCTGCCACAGGGTTTCGGCTGATTGGGCCTCCAGAAAATTCTCGACCTGCACCAGCCGGTTTTCGGCCAGCGCCGCGCGGATCGCCGGGCGATCCAGCGCCCGGTTGAGCGCAAACAGAGCGGGGCGGTCGGTCATCAGGTCTGGTCTTTCGGCATTGGGGGCAGCAGCGCTTCGGGATCGACACGCACGCCGTGCCAGGTCATGCCCCAGTGCAAATGCGGGCCCGTGGAACGGCCGGTGGAACCGATACGGCCGATCACCTGGCCCTGGGCCACGATGTCGCCGGATTTCACCTCCAGCCTGGAAAGATGCATCATTGCCGAGAACAGCCCGCGGCCGTGATCGATGATGATCAGATTGCCTTCCAGCATGAATGGCCCGGCCGCCAGCCGCACCACGCCGGGGATGGGCGCCTTCACCGGCGTGCCGTGCGGGGCGGCGATATCCATGCCGCTGTGATAATTGGCGGGCACGTCGCCATAGACGCGCTGGGCGCCGAAGTGGGTGGAGATGCGGCCCACGGCGGGCCACTGGAACGGCGCTCGCCAAAATGGCCATGGCGACAGTGAGGCGCGGGCGGCCTTCACCCGCGCAACCTCCGCTTCGCGGCGGGCCTCATATTCCAGGTTGCGCGGTGCGTTGGGATCGGCAGGCGGGTTCAGGCGGGCGGGCAGGCGATCGATCACCCATTCGCGGCCGGTCACCACCAGATCACGGTGGGCGCTGCGGCCATCCTTCGTCACCCATTCGAGGCGCTTGGTGCCGGCAAAATCACGATCGACGCCCAGCATGAAGCGGCCATCGGCATCGAGGTGCACCGGCTGGCCATCCAGGCGAAGTTCGCGGCTGCCGGCGGGCAGGGCGGTGATCAGCAACTGGCCCTGCACAGCGGTGAGCGGCTGGGCGATCACCAGTGGGACTGGCGCCGCAGCCACCGTCATCGCCGCGCCGGCCACGAGCACCGGCCAAAGAAAATATCTTGGGCCCAGGAAGCGCATCACGCCGGGAACTGGCCCCTGGCGCGCATCTCGGCATAGCGCGCCGTGGCGACATCGGCGCTGAAATAGGCTTCCTGCAGTTCGTGGCTCCAGTAGCGCAGGGCGGCCAGATTGATGCGCTGGCCGGTAACCGCGCACAGCACATGATCGCCCGCTTCGAGGATGCGATAGCTGCCGGATTCATACAGGAGCCTGGCCGGTCGGCCGAAACGATCGAGCATCAGAACAAACTCCCCTGCGGAGACGCGGGTTTGGTGAAGACTGGCGTTTCGCCATCGCCAAAGCGGATCGTCAAGCTTGCATGTGCGGCAGCAGCGCTGGCGCTGGCCACGACATGGCCATCAGGGCCGATGACAAGGGCATAACCGCGGCTGAGCACCTGTTCGGGCCCAAGGCTGGCGAGCATGCGCCCAGCCTGGCCAAGCCGGGCCGACGCTGCGGCCAGCCGCGATTCGATCAGGAACGGCCGCAGCCCGGCGCCGATGCGGGCGAGCTTCTGGCTGTCGGCGTTCAGCGGCCGGGCCAGGGCCGGGACCAGTCGCGCCGATGCACTGGCCAGGCGTTCGGCGCTGCGTGTCGCTCGCACGGTCAGCAACTCGGGGCGCAGGCGCGCGCTGGCGGTGGTCAGCCGCAGGCTGATCTGCGCAGTGCGGGCGCTCAGCGCATTGGGCAGGCGTTCGGCAAGATCGTCAATGCGCTGCGCCGCCATGCCGATCAGGTTGCGCGGTTGCGGCAGCCGGCGGGCCAGGCCGATGCTGCGTTCGCGGCGCAATTTCCAGCCGCGCACCACGGCATCGTCCAGCCGGCCGGCCAGCATGGCCAGCGATGCGGTGAGTTCGGCGCGCACCGGTACGGCGCGTTCGGCGGCTGCCGTCGGGGTGGGGGCGCGCCAGTCCGAGGCAAAATCGATCAGGGTCGTGTCCGTCTCGTGCCCGACGGCGCTGATCAGCGGGATCTGGCTGGCGGCGGCGGCGCGCACGACATTTTCCTCGTTGAACGCCGCCAGATCCTCGATGGAGCCGCCGCCGCGCGCGACGATGATGAGATCGGGGCGCGGAATTGGCCCGCCCGGCGCTATGGCGTTGAAGCCGGCGATGGCATTCGCAACCTGCGCGGCCGATCCTTCGCCCTGCACCGCCACTGGCCACACCAGCACGCGGCGCGGGAAGCGATCGGCGAGGCGGTGGAGAATGTCGCGGATCACGGCGCCAGTCGGGCTGGTGACGACGCCGATGGTCCCGGGCAGCCACGGCAGCTGTTTCTTGCGCGCCGGATCGAACAGGCCTTCGGCTTGCAGCTTCAGCCGCCGCGCCTCGATCTGGGCGAGCAGCGCGCCGACGCCGGCCGGCTCCATGCTTTCCACGATCAACTGATATTTGGAACGGCCAGGATAGGTGGTGAGCTTGCCGGTGACGATCACTTCCAGGCCATCTTCGGGCCGGAACGAGAGGCTCGCCGCAGGCCCGCGCCACATGGCGAGATCGATCAGGGCGCGCTCGTCCTTCAGGCTGCCATACCAGTGGCCGCTGGATTGACGGCGGAAGCCCGAAAGCTCGCCGCGTACGCGCACCTGGCCAAAGGCGGTCTCTACCGTGCGCTTCAGGGCGCTGGCGATTTCGCTGACCGAATATTCGGGCGTGTTGTTGACCGGTTCGTTCACGCGTTATTCCTTAAACCCTGGATGGCCAGCGGGAAACTGCCTTGCCGCGACATTTTGGCATGATAGGGAAGGGACCATGAGCGCAGCCTACGAATCTGTTGATATCCTTGTGCTGGGCGGCGGCGGCCGCGAGCATGCCCTGTGCTGGAAATTGAAACAGTCGCCGCGCTGTGGCCGGCTGCTGTGCGCGCCGGGCAATGCCGGCATTGCCGAAGTGGCGCAGTGCGTGGCGCTCGATGCGAACAACCCCAAGGCCGTGGTCGATTTCGTGGCGGCCAATGGCATCGCGCTGGTCGTCGTCGGCCCGGAAGCGCCGCTGGTGGCCGGTGTTGCCGATGCGCTGCGCGACGTGGGCGTGCCCGTGGTTGGGCCTTCGGCGGCAGCGGCGGAACTGGAAGCCTCCAAGGGTTTCACCAAGGATCTGTGCGCGGAATACGATATTCCCACGGCGCGGTTTCGGCGCTTTGCCAGCGCAGCCGATGCCCATCATTATGTCGCCGTGCACCCGCTCCCCGTGGTGGTGAAGGCCGATGGCCTCGCTGGCGGCAAGGGCGTGACAGTGGCCGAAACCAACGAGGAAGGCCTGGCCGCGCTGGCCGAAATCCATGGCCCGGTGGTGGTGGAGCAATGTCTGGAAGGGCCGGAAGCCAGCCTGTTCATCCTCACCGATGGCGAAACCGTGCGGGTGCTGCCCACCGCGCAGGATCACAAGCGGCTGCGCGATGGCGATGAAGGGCCGAACACCGGCGGCATGGGCGCGATTTCGCCCAGCCCGCGGCTGACGCCGGAACTGCAAGCCCAGGCGATGGAGCGCATCGTGCTGCCAACGCTGGCCGCCATGAAGGCGCGCGGCACGCCGTTTCAGGGCTTTCTTTATGCCGGGCTGATGCTCACCGCCGATGGCCCGATGCTGATCGAATACAACGTGCGGCTGGGTGATCCCGAAGCGCAGGTGCTGATGTTGCGGCTGGAGTCTGACGCCGTCGAACTGATGTGGGCCGCCGCCACCGGCAGCCTCGCCGCTGTCGATCCGACATGGAGCAGGGATGCAGCGGTGACGGTGGTGATGGCGGCCAAGGGCTATCCGTGGCGGCCGGTGGCCGGCACGGTGATCGATGGCCTGTCGGCCGCCGAAGCGCTGGGCTGCCACGTGTTCCACGCCGGCACGCGGCGCAGCGAGGATGGAAGGCTGGTCGCGGCCGGCGGCCGTGTGCTCAATATCACGGCGCTGGGCCATGATATTTCCGAGGCGCGCGCGCTGGCGTATGCAGCTATTCGCAAGATCAAGTGGCACGGCGGCCATTTCCGGCGGGATATCGGCAAAACCGCCTGATTTCCGCCAGCGCCGGGGTTTTGGGGAGAGGCGCACGTGAGCGATCGGCAAGAACAATTTTCGGGCACCAGCGCGGTGCGTCCCGGCCAGGAGATCGACGCCAGCCGGCTTGGCGCGTGGATGCAGGCCAATGTCGAAGGCTATGCCGGCCCGCTGACCATCGAGCAGTTCAAGGGCGGGCAATCCAACCCGACTTATAAGCTGATCACGCCCTGCCAGAATTATGTGCTGCGCAGGAAGCCGCCGGGCCAGTTGCTGCCGTCCGCCCACGCCGTGGACCGCGAATACAAGGTGATCACCGCGCTCTATGCGCAGGGTTTCCCGGTCGCGCGCACCTTTGGCCTGTGCCAGGACAATGACGTGATCGGCACCTGGTTCTACATCATGGACTGTGTCGACGGCCGGGTGATCTGGGACACGACCTTCCCGTCGGTGCCCAGGGAAGAGCGCCGCGCCTATTTCGACGCCATGAACAAGACCATGGCCGATCTGCACATGATCGATCCCGTGGCGGCTGGCCTTGGCGATTTCGGCAAGCCTGGCAATTATTTCGCCCGCCAGATCGGGCGCTGGTCCAAGCAATATCTGGAAGACGTCGATGCGGGCCGCTATCCGGCGATGGACAAATTGGTGGAATGGCTGCCCGCCAACATCCCGCCCGGCGACGAGGTGAGCATTGTTCACGGCGATTATCGTTGTGACAACATGATCTTTCATCCAACCGAACCCCGCGTGCTGGCGGTACTGGACTGGGAACTCTCGACGCTGGGCCATCCGCTGGCGGATTTTTCCTACCACCTGATGATGTACCGCATGCCGCCCAGCACCACGACGGGGCTGGTGGGCAATGATCTGGAAGCGATGGGCCTGCCATCCGAGCAGGAATATATCGACGCCTATTGCCGCCGCACCGGCCGCGACGGGATTCCCGACATTGATTTCTATGTCGCCTACAACATGTTCCGCCTGGCCGGCATCATCCACGGCATCAAGGGCCGCGTGATCCGCGGCACGGCCACTTCGGCCCATGCGAAGAAGAGCGCCGAAGGTTTCGAAACGCTGGCCGATCTGGCCTGGGCCCAGGCCCAGAAGCTGGGGGCGAAGTGACCAGATTGAACACGGGCCTTTCGTGGGGCCTGCAGATCGCTGCGGCTGCCGTCTTCCTGATCGCCGGTTCCAGGAAACTGATGGCTGATCCGCAAATGGTGGCGGTGTTTGCAAAGGTGGGCATTGGGCAATGGTTCCGCCTGCTCACCGGCGCGCTGGAGGTGGGCGGCGGGCTGGCGCTGCTGGTGCCGCGCTTCGCGCCCGTCAGCGCGGCGATGCTGGCCATGGTCATGGTTGGCGCGACGGCAGCGCATCTCACCATATTGGGTGGCAGCCCGGCGCTGGCCATTGCATTATTGCTGGTTTGCCTCGCCATCACCTGGCTGGGTCGGTATTCGTTGCCGTTGGCAGGCCGGCGATGAACCGCTGGCCGCTTTTCCTGCTCACCCTTGCCGCCGGGCTGCTGCTCGGCTGGTGGACAATCCAGACGCCAACGCCGGTTGATGCCAGTGCGCCAGCCGATCAGTTCAGCGCCGGCCGTGCCATGGTCGATGTGCGGGTGCTGGCCCGTGAGCCGCACCCCACCGGTACACAGGCCAATCTGGCTGGCATCGCCCATATGGAACGCCGGCTGGCCACATTGGGCTTCACCACGCGCCGCGTGGTCACGCCGCTGAACGGCAAACCGGCGCAGCGGCTGGCGAAATGGGGCGGCGATCCCAGCCAGCCCGCGATCAGCCTGGTCGCCATCCGCCGTGGCGGAGACGCCGCCTTGCCAGCGGTGGCGTTGTTGGCGCATCATGATTCGGTGTGGGCATCACCGGGTGCCGCCGATGATATTGCCGGCGTTGCGGCGGCGCTGGAAATCGCCCGTGCCATCCCGCAGGCCCGGCAGCGCCGCGATCTGGTGCTGATCTTCACCGATGCCGAGGAATTGGGCCTGGTCGGCGCACGCGCCATCTATCGCGATAATGAAGATCCCATCGCGGCCCGCACCGGCGTGTTGATCAATCTGGAAGCGCGCGGCGGCGGCGGTCGGGCGATGATGTTCCAGACCGGGCCGCAGAACGGCGATCTCGTCCGCCGCCTTGCCGATGTGACGCCGGGTGCTTCGGCCAGCAGCCTGGCGGTGACTCTTTATGAAAGCCTGCCCAATGATACGGATTTCACACCCGTGAAAGACCGCGGCATTGCGGGGCTGAATTTTGCCTTCATCGGCGATGCCTGGGGCTATCACAGCCCGTTGATGACACCGGACCGGCTTGATCAGGGCGCGCTTCAGCACCTGGGGGACAGCGTGCTGGCCATTACCCGCGATCTCGTGACCGCGCCGGCATTGCCCGCCCGCAGCGAAAACGCCGTGTTCGCCAGTGCGCCGCTGATCGGCATCATCGCCTATTCCCCGGCCACCGGCTGGGGGCTGCTGGCGGCCATTGCCGGCCTGCTGGTGATCGCGGCGCTCTGGCGGCGGGCAGAATGGTCATTGGGCGGCATGTTGATGGCGCTGGGCCAGGCCGTGCTGGCGCTGATCATCGCGGGGCTGTTGATGTTCGGCCTCAATCTGCTTTCGGGCAGTGTCGGCGGCGAATATTATGATCGGCTCGCCGCCCTGCCGCGGCTGGAGATGGTGGCGGCGCTGGCAGCGCTGGCGGTGCTGCTGTTCCTCGCTGCCGCGCCGGCCGGCAGCCTGTGGGATCGCTGGCTCACGTGGGCCGCGCTGTGCTTTGCTGGCGCGTTGGTCGCGCAGATCGTGCTACCCGGTGCCGGGCCGGTGCTGGCCTGGCCGGCGCTGCTGGCGGCCATCGCGGCCGTGCTGGGCGCGCGGCCCGGCACCACGGGCATGGCCCAAGTGGCCCCGGCGGCGCTGCTCGCCATTCCCGGCCTCGCGCTGGGGGCGGAATTGTTCCACTTTGCCTTCCTCGGCATCGGCGCGCCCATGCCCTTTGCCACGGTGCCGCTGCTGATCCCGGTGCTGGCGCTGCTCGCGCCGATGCTGCCCGATGGCCCGGGCAGTCTTGGCAACCGCCGGCCGGCACTGCTGGCGGGCGCCGCCGCCGTGCTGCTGGCAGCTGGGCTGGCGCTGTGGGTCAATCTGGATCCGGTCGCGCCATCAGTGCCGCCCTATGCCGGCACCGAGAAGAAGCAGGGCTGAACCGGCGTGGCCCGGTCTGCCGCGCCTGCAACGCAGCCCGATTCTGTGCTGGCCGTTTATGGCTCGCTGGCGCCAGGTCGATCCAATCATCACCAGCTTGCCGGCCTTGCCGGATCGTGGAGCCACGGCTGGGTACGCGGCGTGCTGATCGACAAGGGGTGGGGCGCGGCGCTGGGCTATCCGGGGATGCTGCTCGATGATGACGGTGCCAATGTGGCGGTTCACATTTTCACGTCCGCCGATCTGCCGCAGCACTGGGCCCGGCTCGATGCCTTTGAAGGGCCAAACTATTGCCGCACCCTGGTGATGGCCAGCACGCTGGCGGGCGATGTGCCTGCCTTCATCTATGCGCTGGCGCTTGATGGCATGCCGCCTGAAAATTGTGATGCGGGCGCGTGAGCCGGTTTTAGAGGAACACGCAGACTGTTGTCGGGCTGGTGGGCGGGCAGCGCCGGATGATGCGCCAGGCGATGGTGAACGAAGCGCGGCCGATGGTCTTCTTGCCGGCATCATCCAGCGCCGGCGTGAAGCGCCAGTTCTTTTGCACGATGCGGCAGCTGTCGCCCGCCAGCCCGGCCGGCAGATCGGCGCCGGCGGTGACGGTGCAGCCGGTCACCACGCCCTTGGCATCGATGGCCAGATCCAGGCCCACATCGCCTTCCGCGCCCACGCTGGCGGCCGCTTCGGGATAATCCTCGACCGGGATGGCAATCTTCCTGGGTTGCGGCGGGCTGGCGGCCAGCAACATCGGCGCGAGGATCAGCGGCAAGCGCCTCATGGCAGCGATGCTCCACCATCACCGATGCGGTTGGCCAGCAGCTTGTCGATCTTGCGGCCATCCATGTCGATCACCTCGAACTGCCATGGCCCCACGCGGAACCGCTCGCCGGTCTGCGGCAGGTGGCGCAATTGTTCCAGCGCCAGGCCGGCCACCGTTTCATAATCGCGATCATCGGGCAGCGGCACGCCCAGCCTGTGCGCCAGTTCATCCACCGGCAGCGCGCCCGATATCAGCCAGCTGCCGTCGTCACGTTCAACCGCGGGCGGATCATCATGATTATCGACATCGCTGCGGAAGGCGCCGGCAATGGCCGACAGCACATCGGAGGGGGTCACGATGCCTTCGAAATGGCCATATTCATCATGCACCAGCGCCATCGGGATATCGGCATCGCGCAGCGCATTGAGCGCTTCCACGGCGTCGATCACATCCGGCAGCACCGGGGCGGCCCGTGCCAGCGCCGCCAGATCAAGCGGCTTGCCTTCGATCAGCGCCTGCACCACGTCGCGCGCCTGCAGCACCCCGATGATATCGTCCACGCCGCCGCGCGCCACCAGGATGCGGCTGTGCGGGGTGGCCGCGAGACGCGCCCGCACCACGGCTTCATCCGCATCGGCGTCGATCCATTCCACTTCGCCGCGCGGGGTCATCACGCCGCGCACCCGCCGATCGGCCAGACGCATGATGCCGGCGATCATGTCGCTCTCTTGCGCCTCGATCACGCCGGCCGTGGTGGCTTCGGCCACCACCGATCGCAGTTCCTCTTCGGTCACCGTCTGGTCGCCCTCGCGGCTCTGGCCGAGCAGGCGGAAGACGAAGCGGCTCGACCGGTCGAGCAGCCAGACGAACGGCGTGGTGATCCGCGCGAACAGCGCCATGATGGGCGCCACCCGCACGGCAATGGCTTCGGGGCTGCGCAGCGCGAACTGCTTGGGCACGAGTTCGCCGACGATCAGCGAGAGATAGGTGGCGATCACGATCACCACGGCAAAGCCGGTTTCTTCGGCCAGGTGCGCCGGCAGGCCAAACCACAGCACCAGCCGATCCCCCACCGGCCGCGCCAGGGTGGCACCGGAATAGGCGCCGTTGATGATACCCACCAAGGTGATGCCGATCTGCACGCCCGACAGGAAACGGCTGGAATCCTCGGCCAGCGTCAACGCGATTTTCGCGCCCGATGAGCCGCGTTCGGCCAACCCACGCAGCCGGGGCCGCCGGGCCGAGACGATGGCAAGTTCCGACATGGCAAAAAAGCCATTGAGCAGGATCAGGCCGGCGATGATGCAGGCGTCCAGCCAGGGGAAGGGGGCCATTGGCTCCGGGCACATTACGCGGGGCCAGGGTGCCCGCACGCCCTCTCATACGTGATGGCGGGCAGGCCTGCAATCAACCGCGCAGCGCGGCCCCCAGCTTGGCGGCCGCCGCGATGACCTTGGCCGATACCGCTTCGATCTCGGTTTCGGTGAGCGTGACCGTCGTTGGCTGCAGCGTGACTTCGACGGCCAGGCTGAGCTTGCCCGGTTCGATGCCGGGGCCGCTGTAGCGATCGAACAGGCGGACGCCGGTGATCAGCGCCTTGTCCGCCCCGGCCACGGCGCGCAGCAGGCTGTCGGCGGGCAGGCTTTCATCAACCACGAAGGCGAAATCACGGCTGAGCGGCAGTAGCGGGCTGGGCGCCCAGGCCTCGCGCTTGCGGCTGCGCGGCGGCAGCGCATCGAGATAGAGTTCGACGGCGGCCACCGGTCCCTTCACGTCGAACTGCGCCGAGGTGCGGGGGTGGATGATGCCGAAATCGGCGAGCGCCACCTTGCCCAGCACCAGCCGGCCAGCGCGGCCGGGATGCCACCAGCCGTCCGCCGGCGCGGCGACCTGCAGGCGCTGCACGGGCGCGCCCAGCGCGGCCAATGCGGCCAGCGCTTCGGCCTTGGCGTCATAGGCATCGGGCTTTGTTGCCGGGCCGGAACGCCAATCGCGCCCGCGCGCTTCGCCGGCCAGCAATATGGCGGCGGTCGGGCGTTCGGCGTCGGCGAGGTAGCGCTGGCCGAGTTCGAACAGGCGCACGGAGGCTGCGCCGCGATCCATGTTGCGGGCGGCTGCTGACAGCAGCCCGGGCAGCAGGCTGGGGCGCATGGCGGCCATGTCGGCCGAGATCGGGTTGGCAAGGTTGAATGCCGCGCCGCCGAAGGCATCGGCATCGGCTGGCGGCAGGAAGCTCCAGGTGATGGCTTCATCCAGGCCGCGGCTTGCAGCCACGCGGCGCAGGCGGCGCTGGGTGCGCTGCAATGGCGTCGCGGTCGGAGCGGCAACGCCTTCGGCGCGCGGCAGCGGTGTGGCCGGCACCTTGTCGAGCCCGTGGATGCGCACGACTTCCTCAACGAGATCGGCCTCGCCATCGACATCGCGCCGCCAGGACGGCACGGAAACTTGCCAGACATCACCCTTGGTGACGCCGAAGCCCAAGCGGGCGAGTATATCGGCCTGCTCGTCTTCGGCGACATCCAGCCCGGCGAGGCCGAGCACGCGTGACGGGCGATAGGCGATGGAGCGGCTGGTGTCGGGGATCTGGCCGGCGACAACCATTTCCGAAGCCTCGCCACCGCACAGATCGAGCACCATCTGCGTGGCGAGCTCGAGGCCGGGGACGACGAACTGCGGATCAACGCCGCGCTCGAAGCGGGCGCGCGCGTCGCTGTTGATGCCGAGCGCGCGGCCTGTGGTGCCGATGCGTTCCGGGGTGAAGTACGCCGCTTCGATCAGCACGTCGGTGGTGGTCTCGGAGCAGCCCGAATGCTCGCCGCCCATGATGCCGCCGATGTCGTGCACTTCGGCATCGTCGGCGATGACCGTCATCGTCTCGTCGAGCGCATAGGTCTTGCCGTTCAGCGCCAGCACGCTTTCGCCAGCGCGGGCACGGCGCGCGGTGAGGCCGCCGTTCAACTTGGCGACGTCATAAACGTGCAGTGGACGGCCGGAGTCGATGCTCAGGAAGTTGGTGATATCGACCAGCGCCGAGATCGGCCGCAGGCCGACGGCCCGCAGGCGGCGCTGCAACCAGTCCGGCGAGGCGCCGTTGGTCACGCCGCGCACGACGCGGCCGGCGAAGGCCGGGCAGCCTTCGGCATCCTCGATGGTGATCGGGCGCGGCATCGGGAACGAGCCCACGACCGGCGCAATCGTGCGGGCCTTCAGCGTGCCAACGCCCGCCGCCGCCAGATCGCGGGCGATGCCGAGCACGCCCAGGCATTCCTGCCGATTCGGCGTGATGGCGATATCGAACACCGGATCATTGAGGCCAGCCCAATCGACATAGCGCGCGCCCACCGGTGCATCGTCTGGCAGAGCGATGATGCCGTCATGCTCGTCCGACAGTTCGAGCTCGCGCATCGAGCACATCATGCCCTTCGATTCGACACCGCGGATGGCGGCCACTTTCAGCGTGATGCCGCTGCCGGGCACATAGGTGCCGGGCGCGCCGAACACGCCCTTCATGCCGGCCCGCGCATTGGGGGCGCCGCACACCACTTGGCAGGGCTCGCCGCTGCCGGTATCGACGCTCAACACCTGCAACTTGTCGGCCTGCGGGTGACGATCGGCGGTCAGCACGTGAGCGATGGTGAAGGCGCCCAGCGCTTCCGCCGGGTTCTCGATGCCTTCGACTTCGAGGCCGCAGCCGGTCAGCGCGGCGGCGATCTCATCGACGCTGGCGTTGGTGTCGAGATGGTCCTTGAGCCAGGACAGGGAGAACTTCACGAGACGGCTCCAGCAGAAATGGAGGGCAGGTCAAAGGCGGAGAAGCCGTTGTGCTTCAGCCACTTGATGTCGCCATCAAAGAAGGCGCGCAGATCGGTGAGGCCATATTTCAGCATGGCAAGCCGATCGACCCCGGTGCCGAAGGCAAAGCCCTGCCATTCATTCGGATCAAGCCCGCAGGCTTCGATCACGCGCGGATGCACCATGCCGCTGCCCAGCACTTCCAGCCATTTATCGACCTGACCGGCGCCGGCCGGCTTGCCCGTCTTGGCTGAGTAGCCCACGTCCACTTCCACCGACGGTTCGGTGAAGGGGAAGTAGGACGGGCGGAAGCGCAGCACGACGTCGTCCACCTCGAAGAAGGCCTTGATGAAGGTTTCCAGCGTCCAGCGCAGATGCGCCAGCGTGATGCCCTTGTCGATCACCAGCCCTTCGATCTGGTGGAACATCGGCGTGTGGGTGGCATCCGAATCGCTGCGGTAGACGCGGCCCGGCGCGATGATGCGGATCGGCGGCTTCTGGCTCATCATCGTGCGGATCTGCACCGGCGAGGTGTGGGTGCGCAGCACCAGATGCGGCTGACCGTCGATGTAGAAGGTGTCGTGCATGGCGCGGGCCGGATGGCTTTCCGGGATGTTGAGCGCGCTGAAATTGTGCCAGTCGTCCTCGATCTCCGGGCCACTGGCGACCGCGAAACCCAGATCGGCGAAGATCTCGGCCAGCTCGTCCATCACCTGGGAAACCGGATGGATGCTGCCGGTGGCGGGCAGCGCGACGGGCAGGGTCATGTCCTGCTGTTCTGCCGCCAGCTTCGCGTTGAGCGCTGCTTCGTCCAGCGCCGCTTTCTTCGCGGCCAGTGCTGCCGTCACGGTTTCACGCAGGCCGTTGAAGGCCGGGCCGGCCACGGCGCGTTCGTCCGGGCTCATGCCGCCCAGCGTCTTCAGCAGGGCGGTGATGCTGCCCTGCTTGCCCATGGCGGCCACCCGCACAGCCTCCAGCGCGTCGGGCGTCGCGGCGGCGGCGATGGCGGCCAGGGTTTCGGCTTGCAGATTGTCGGTGCTCATGGGATGCAGCGGTTAGGCCAGCCCCTTGGCCGACGCAAGACCCGTGGCCGCCAAAGAAAACGCCGGGTGCATCGCTGCACCCGGCGTTACGCAACAGGTAAAAACAGGATCAGGCCGAAACGGCGGCGCGGCGACGACGGGCGACAGCGCCGGTCAGGCCGAAACCGGCAATCAGCAGCGCCCAGCTCGCCGGTTCCGGCACGGCACCGGTGCCCAGCGTGTAGACGATGCTGCCGTTGAAGTTGCGCGGCGAGAAGTCGCTGCCGAAATTGCTGCCGCGGCCAAAGCCCGACAGGATCGACAGATTGGCATCGGATGCCACAATGCCGCCAACCACGCTGCCATTGGTGTAATTCACCGGCGAGCCCGACACCGCGTTGAAATAGATGCCGGTGGTGGAGCCGGCCGCCATGGTGAAATCAGGAAAATCAAGGAACGTCTGCGTTCCGATGTCATTTCCGATCAGGCCGGCGGCCGTGCCGATCAGTGTCCATCCGGTTGGCGTGAGGTTGCCGACCACGGTGCCCGGGCGGGTGAAGATTTGGACTGAATGGGTCCCGAAATCCAGGCTGATCGCGCCACCCGTGATGGTGAGCGCCTGGCTGCCGGCGACCAGATCGAACATGATGCCGGCCTGGCCGTTGCCGCCAGCCAGCGGTGTCGACAAGGTGATCGCGGCGGCAGGTGCAGCGAGGCTGGCAGCGAACACCGCCAGTGGAAGCAGACGATTGGCGAACGACATGAATCAACCCCCGAATTGGCGTGAACCGGGCGCCAATGCCGGGCTCGCCAGCGATGGTTATTAGGCGATTAGCCTTAACATTCGGTTGATTCTGAAAAGAAAAAGGCGCCCCGGACAATGCCGGAGCGCCCCCTTCCATTCTGATGCTTTTCGCAGGCGCTGTTACGCGGCCTTCGCCTCAAGAGCGGCCTTCACCTGGCCGATGATGGCGGTGAAGCTTTCCGGCTGGTTCATGGCCAGATCGGCCATCACCTTGCGGTCGATCTGCAGGCCAACGATCTTCACGCCGTTCATGAACTGCGAGTAGGTCAGGCCTTCTTCACGCACGGCGGCGTTGATGCGCTGGATCCACAGGGCGCGGAAATTGCGCTTGTTCACCTTGCGGTCGCGATAGGCGTACTGGCCGGCCTTCTCCACCGCCTGCTTGGCAATGCGGATGGTGTTCTTGCGGCGGCCGTAGAAACCCTTGGCGGCGTCGAGAATGCGCTTGTGCTTGGCGCGGGTGGTTACACCACGTTTGATACGCATGGGTGTCCTCCCTTACTTCAGGCCGTACGGCGCCCAGGCATGCACCCGGGCGGTATCGGACTTGGCCAGCACATCGGTGCCGCGATTCTGACGGATATATTTGGCGTTGTGGCTGATCAGGCGGTGGCGCTTGCCGGCCACACCATGCTTCACCTTGCCGGTGGCGGTGATCTTGAAGCGCTTCTTGACCCCGCTCTTGGTCTTCATCTTGGGCATTTCGGTCTCCTTTTAAAGACGCATCAAAAACGGCCATGGCAGCCCTTCAGCCAGGCCGTTCGGTTCATGCGAAGGGCGCGCTATAACGAAGCGCCGGCCACAGGGCAACCCCTGCAACCGGCGCCTTCATTCGGCCCTCTCGGGATCAGGCGGCGACAGCGGCCTTGCGGCGGCGCTGGATGGCGCCCACCAGGCCAAAGCCGGCGATCAGCATCGCCCAGCTGCGCGGTTCCGGCACGGCCGTAGGGTTGGCGTCGCGCACCACGAAGGTTTCGCTGCAGCAGCTGCCCTGGCTGGTGTTGCCTGGGAAGTTCCAGATGATGCCCGAGGCACCATCGCCGAAATCGCAGTGGCGGAACGTGTTGGAAAACCACGGCGTGGCGCAGGCGGTGGCCGCCGGGTTACCGCCCAAGAAGGTGGCGCCAGTGACGGCTTCGGTGCCACCGGCGGGCACGTTGGCGCCGGTGAAGCTGAAGAGCGAAGCCGTGAAGCCGGTGTTGAGGAAATCGGCAGTGGTGGCGATGCGCCAGCCCTGGGTGGACTGGAACGACAGGTCGATCGGGCCACAGCTGCCGGGCGCGAACGGATCGCAGGGGCTGGCCCAGGCCCAATCAAGGCCGCCGAAGGTGACATAGGCATTGGTCGGCACCGGCGCATCAATGAAAGCGGCCGAGGCCGGGGTGGCGAAGGCAGCGATGGCTGCCGCAGCTGCAAAAACGAAACGCATTGTTAACCCCCTGGAAATACACCATAATGGTGGAGAATGTGATGCAATTTTCGTGCCACGCCTGAAAATCCTGCCTTATCAATGGGCACGTCTGTCATTACGGGCGGCAAGTGTAAGAATTTCCGACACTTGGCCGTTGAACGACGCCCGTTGGCGCGCGCCGCTTGCGACTCAAGAATGTTCTTGTTATGTTCAGGCATTGCAAAGGGAGAACGGCAGATGATCGGTTATGTCACCGTGGGTACCAATGATCTGGCGCGGGCGGCGAAATTCTATGATGCCGTCGCGGCCGAAATGGGTGTGGGTCGCATGATGGAATTTGATGGCTTCATTGCCTGGGGCACGCCGGGCGGCGCGGCCGGCATTGCCGCCACCAAGCCGTTCGATGGACATGCAGCCAGTGTTGGCAACGGCGTGATGGTGGCGTTCGAAGCCAAGGATCAGGCCCAGGTGGACCGGCTTTACGCCATCGCGCTGGCACATGGCGGCACCGATGAAGGCCCGCCCGGCCCGCGTGGCGACTCGGGCTTTTACGCCGGCTATTTCCGTGATCCGGACGGCAACAAGCTGAACGCGTTTGTGATGGGGTGAGCCGCGTTACGGCGCGGCGTGTGATGGTTCAGGCCCGTCCCGGCGTTGCCGACAGGTTCGCCACGGCCACCCCGGTCAGGGCAAAGGCGCGTTCCCAGCGCTTGTCGATCGGTGTGTCCCAAACGGTGGTGGCGTCACCCGGCGCGAGGTGCCAACCGTGCTGGCGCATTTCCATGTCGAGCTGGCCGGCGCCCCAGCCGGCATAGCCCAGCACCATGTGCCAGCGTTTCGGCCCGTCGCCGCGGGCGATCGCCTGCAGCACATCAAGTGTGGAGGTGAAGGCCCAGGCATTGCCCACCCTGATCGTGCCGGATGCGGCATAATCGGCCTCATGCAGCACAAATCCGTGGCCGGGTTCGACCGGGCCGCCTTCCAGCACCGGGGCATCGGGCACCACACCGGGATCGATGTCGAGCTGTTGCAACAGATCATGCAGGCGCAGATCCGGGTGCGGCCGGTTGATCACCAGGCCCAGCGCGCCGCCTTCATCATGCAGGCACATGGCGATGACCGTGCGATCAAACCGGTCATCGCCGATGCCAGGCATCGACAGCAGCAATTGGCCGGAAAGAAATGGCGCGGTTTCCACGCCAGCCACCATAGGCCGGCGCCTGGCGCGGGACAACGTCACAAGCGCGGTGGACGCGAGACAAGCTCGGCATGCGCGGTTCAGAGCAAATACAAGCGAGACTGGCACGCGCGCTGGACGCGGGTTGGGGCCAAGGCTAGGAAAGCCGGGCAGATATGCCCCTGGGAGAATGAACATGTCGATCAAGGTTGGTGATTCGATTCCGACAATGACCCTTGTGAAGGCAACCGCCGATGGCCCGGCGCCGGTGACGACGGCCGAACTGTTCGGCGGCCGCACCGTGGCGTTGTTCTCGGTGCCCGGCGCCTTCACGCCCACCTGCTCGGCCCGCCACCTGCCTGGCTATGTCGAACATGCCGAAACCTTTCTGCGCAACGGCGTTGATGAGGTCGTCTGCGTGTCGGTCAACGATGCCTTCGTGATGGCGGCCTGGGGCAAATCGGCCAACGCCACAGGCAAGGTGACGATGATCGCCGATGGCAATGGCGATTTCTCGAAAGCGCTGGGCCTCACTTTTGATGGCAGCGCCTATGGCATGGGCATTCGTGGCCAGCGTTTCTCGATGATCGTGCGGGACGGCAAGGTCGCCGAGCTCAACATCGAACCGCCTGGCGCCTTTGGCGTGTCGTCGGCCGAACATCTGCTGGGGCAACTGGCCTGAGCCTGAAACCCACCAGCTCGGCGGGCCAGCGGGTCCGCGCTGGCCTGACCCGTCGCAATCTGCTGATTGCGGCGGTGGCTGGCTCTGGTCTGGCCATCGGCTGGGCCGTGTGGCCGCGCGCGACCCGGCTGAACTGGGCGGCGGCCCCCGGCGAATCGCTGATCAATGCCTATCTGAAGATTGGCCCCGATGGCCGCATCACCGTGGCGGTGGCGCAAGCCGAAATGGGCCAGGGCATCTGGTCGGCACTGGCGCAGATCATTGCCGATGAACTGGGCGCCGATTGGCAGACGGTGGGGGTGGAACCGGCGCCGCTGGGCCCGGATTATGCCAATCCCGGATTGACGGCGGCATCGGCGGCGCGCCAATCCGAGCCGCTGCGCAGCCTCATCCTGGGCGCCGGCCGGCGCGTGGCGCGCTTCCTCGATTTCCAGATCACCGGCGGTTCCAACAGCGTGCGCGCCTGGGAAATGCCGCTGCGGGCCGCTGGCGCTGCTGCCCGCGAAATGCTGGTGAAGGCTGCCGCCCGGCGCTGGCAGGTGGAGTGGACCGAAGTCGATACGGCCGGCGGTTTTGTCATCTACAAGGCCAACCGGCTGGCCTTCCACGAACTGATGGCCGATATCGACCCCAATGACGCGCCGGTGGAGCCGACGCTGCGCAGCGAGCGCCGGCTCGCCGGCCAGCCAGTGCTGCGGCTCGACATTCCTGCCAAGGTTGATGGCTCGGCGCGCTTCGGCATCGATGTGCGGCTGCCCAACATGGGCTTTGCCGCCATCGCGCAGGGGCCGCTCGGGTCTAGGCCGGCGCCGCTGGGCAAAGTGGTGCTGCCCCCTGGCGTTCGTCTGGTGGAAGAAGAAAGCTTCGTCGCCTGCGTGGCCGACAATTGGTTTGCCGCACACAAGGCCGTCACGGCGCTGCCGATCAAATGGCAGCAGGGCAAGGACGAGGCGCCTGGCCCCTGGCAGATTGCCGCCGTCCGCGGGGCGCTGGCCGCCGATGGAAAACCCTTTGGGCCAACCGGAAGGGTGGGCGAAGTGGTGCGCGACGAAGGTGATGTCGGCGCCGTGCTGAAGTCCGGCGTCCTCACCGTTGAATATAGTCTGCCCTTCCTCGCCCATGCCTGCCTCGAACCGATGACGGCGACGGCGCGCGTGGTGGACGACCGTGCCGAGATCTGGGCGCCCACGCAGAGTGCCAGCCTGGCCGCACGCGCCGTGGCGCGGGCGCTGGGCAGTGATGATGTGATCATTCACCCGACGCTGATTGGCGGTGGTTTCGGCCGCAAGGTGGAAGGCGATGCCTGCGCCCAGGCTGCGCTGATCGCCCGCGCCGTGGGCCGGCCGGTGCAGCTGATCTGGAGCCGCGAAGAGGATTTCGGCCACGACATGTATCGCCCGGCCGCCGCAGCGCGCCTGCATGGCAAGGCAACGCCGGCCGGCATCCAGGGCTGGAACACTGCCATCGCCGTGCCCGACGTGGGGGCGGCCTTTGCCGGGCGCAACATCGGCCGCATCGCTGGCGGGCCATCGGCGGGTGCCGGCGCCATCGAAGGCGCGGTGGAACTGCCCTATGCCATTCCCAACATGCGCGTGCAGCATTGCCTGGCCGATTGCACCGCGCCGCTGGGTTTCTGGCGCAGTGTTGGCCACAGTTTCACTGGCTTCATCGTCGAATCCTTCGTGGATGAACTGGCGATCGCCGCCGCCGTTGATCCCGCCAGCTTCCGCCTCACCATGCTGAAGGACAAGCCGCGCCATGCTGCCGTGTTGCAGGCGGTGATGGAAATGGGCGGGCCGCTGGGCCGCG
Organism: Sandarakinorhabdus sp. AAP62; assembly: GCF_000331225.1. GTDB lineage: Bacteria > Pseudomonadota > Alphaproteobacteria > Sphingomonadales > Sphingomonadaceae > Sandarakinorhabdus. The sequence continues at coordinate 338,651 of NZ_ANFY01000003.1, forward strand.
ACGATGGCGGCAGCGACAGCCCTACCGATCCTGTGGTTGGCCGCGGCCTGGCGCTGGTCGAAAGTTTCGGCAGCATCGTCGCCCAGATTGCCGAGGTGGAAGCCGTGCCGGGTCAACGCCCGCGCGTCACCCGGGTATGGGCGGCGGTCGATTGCGGGCGGGTGATCAACCCCGATACGGTGGTGGCGCAGATCGAAGGCGGCATCATCTATGGCCTGTCTGCCGCGCTTTTTGGCCGCATCGATTTTGCACAGGGCGCGGTGGCGCAGAGCAATTTTCACGCCTATCCGCTTGTCACCATGGCCGATTGCCCCGAAATCGAAACGCGCATCATCGCGTCTGATGCTGATCCCGGCGGCATTGGCGAACCCGGCACGCCGCCGATCGCGCCGGCGGTGGCCAATGCGCTGTTTGCCGCCACGGGCAAGCGTTGGCGCAACCTGCCCTTCTTTTCCGCATGACGGCACCGCTGGTCCTGCCGCCGTTGGCCCTGCCCACCGATCACCCGCCGGTGCGGGCCGGGCGGGTTGGCGTTTTGATGGTCAATCTGGGCTCGCCCGATGCGCCAGATGTGCCGGCGGTGAAGCGTTTCCTGCGCGAATTCCTGTCCGACAGTCGGGTGATCGAGATCCCGCAGATCCTGTGGCAGCCAATCCTGAACCTGCTCATCCTCAATATCCGCCCGCGCACCACGGCCGCCAACTATGCCAAGGTGTGGATGGACGAAGGCTCGCCGATTACCGTTCATACCCGCCGCCAGGCCGAAGCGATGCAGGCACGGCTGGGCCATGCCGTGATGGTGGATTGGGCCATGCGCTATGGCACGCGCACCATCGCCGATCGGCTGGCGGCGCTGCAGAAGGCCGGTTGTGACCGCATCCTGCTGGCGCCGATGTATCCGCAATATTCCGCTGCCACCAATGCGACCGTTGTCGATGATGCCGCCCGTGCGCTGATGGCGATGCGCTGGCAGCCGGCCTTGCGCACCATGGCGCCCTATTTCGATAATCCCGATCACATCGCGGGCCTCGCGCAATCGATCCGCGAGGGTGTGGCCGGGCTGGATTTCGAACCCGATCTGATCGTCACCAGTTTCCATGGCATGCCGCTGCGCACGCTGGAGGCGGGCGATCCCTATCATTGCCAGTGCCTGAAGACCGGGCGCCTGCTGCAGGAAGCGCTGGGCCGGCCAGTGAAGGTGACCTTCCAGTCGCGCTTTGGCCGCGCCGAATGGCTGAAACCCTATACCGACGACACGCTGCTCAGCCTGCCGAAACAGGGCGTGGAAAAGATTGCCGTCGTCTGCCCGGGCTTTGCTGCTGATTGCCTCGAAACACTGGAAGAAGTGGCGATGGAAGGCCGGGATGAATTCATCGAGGCTGGCGGCAAGAATTTTGCCTATATTCCCTGCCTGAACGACAGTGACACCGGAATGGCCATGCTGGAAGCCATCATGCGCCGCGAATTGGCCGGGTGGCTCTGAACAAAGGGATAAACGCCGGTTGAACCTGTCACAAATCCGGCCCAAGATGCGGGCCAAGCCTGTCAGGGAATAGGCAGGCAGAAGGCAACTTGGGAAGAAGGGATGGGCGGCATATGGCAAGGGTAGCAGTGGTCACCGGCGGTACGCGCGGCATTGGTGAAGCGATCAGCATCGCCCTGCGCGACATGGGAATGACGGTGGCGGCCAATTATGGCGGCAGCGATGACAAGGCCCGCGCCTTCACCGAAAAGACCGGCATCAAGAGCTACAAGTGGAATGTCGCCGATCACGAGGCCTGCCTTCAGGGTTGCGCGCAGGTGGCGGCCGAGCTGGGCCCCATCGATGTGGTGGTCAACAACGCCGGCATCACCCGTGACGGCACCTTGATGAAGATGAGCTGGGACGCGTGGGACGAGGTGATCCGCGTCAATCTGGGCGGCTGCTTCAACATGGCCAAGGCCACATTTGCGGGCATGAAGGAGCGCGGGTTTGGCCGGTTCGTGCAGATCGGCAGCATCAACGGCCAGGCCGGGCAATATGGCCAGGTGAATTATGCCGCCGCCAAATCGGGCATCCACGGCTTCACCAAGGCGCTGGCGCAGGAAGGCGCCAAGTTCGGCATCACTGCCAACGCGATTGCGCCCGGCTATATCGATACCGACATGGTCGCCGCCGTGCCGCCGGATGTGCTGGCCAAGATCGTGGCCAAGATTCCGGTCGGCCGGCTGGGCCAGGCCAGCGAGATCGCGCGGGCCGTCGCCTTCCTGGTGAGCGAGGATGCAGGGTTCATCACGGGCTCCACCATGTCGGTCAACGGCGGGCAGCATATGTATTGACGCGCAGCGCCCAAATTGCCTGTTTCTGGCGCGCGGGCCGCGCGCCGACAGGCGCAAGCGCGGTCGGCGGGGCGCCGCGCGCTTCTGCGCGGCGAACCCGTCCGACGAGTCCGCGGCTTTGCCGCGGACCTGCTCGCTGAAGTGACATGAGCCCGAAGAAATACAGCCTCACCATCCAGGGCCATTCGACCAGCCTGACCCTGGAACCGATCTTCTGGCAGGCGCTCAGCGAGGCGGCTTCGGCCGAGGGCAAGTCGTTAGCGGCGCTGGTCGCCGAAATCGACGAAGCGCGCACCACCAACCTGTCGAGCGCGGTGCGCGTGTGGCTGTTTGAGCGGGCGCAGGCCCAGCCCTAGCCGCGTTTGGGCGGCAGCGGGAAGAAGCCCGAGGTGCGGCGGATATAGTCTTCATAACCCGGCCGGTGCTTCTTCAGGCTGTGCTCCAGCATCGGCGCGCCGGACCAGCGGGTGAGGGTGAAGCTGAGGAACAATGGGCCCACCACTGTCCACCACGGCGCACCGGCGGCGATGCCGACGATGAAGATGCCCCACCAGGCGGTGAAATCGCCGAAATAATTGGGGTGGCGGGTGTAGCGCCAAAGCCCGGTATCCATCACCTTGCCCTTGTTGGCGGGATCGGCGCGGAAGGCTTCCAGTTGTGCGTCGCCGATGCTTTCAAAGGCGATGCCGATCAGCGCGAGGGCGGCCCCGGCGACGCCCCACAGCGGCAGCGCCGCGCCGTTATCGGCGAGCACGCCGGCCTGGGCGGGCAGCGACACACCCCACAGCAGCGGCCCCTGCATGCCGAACGCGCGGAACCAGGCCGCCTTGGCAAAGCTCATGCCCTGTTTTTCCACGGCATGGCCGATGATGCGTTCATAGCGCGGATCGCGGCCCAGCCGGCGCCAGCGGGTGATCAGGTGTGTGCCCAGCCGCAGCCCCCACAGGCCGACCAGCACGACCAGCGCCCAGCCAGCCGGCCCAGCCACGCCGCCGTTCAGCAGCGCGGCAACGGCCACGGCAAACACCATGCCATAAGCCCAGATGGCATCGATGAAGGAAACATCGCGGATGGACACGGCATAGCGCCAGCACAGGGCCATCAGCCCGATAACGGCGGCAAGGGTAATCGCGAGATTGGTCAGCATAGGGGAGGATCAGGCCGCTTTGTCAAAAGGTTGCACATTGGCGGACAGGATGGATTTCATCGCCTTGTCCGGGTGTTTGGGCGTCGTGGATTGATAGAACTCCTCCACCCGCGCCATGTCGGCGGCATAATCACCGGTGGGCATGAAGGCCAGCGCCAGCCCGCCGGTTTTTTTGGCATAATCCATCATGCCGACGATCAGTGGCACCTGGGCGCCTACCGCGATGTGATAGAAACCGGTTTTCCATTGCCCCACCGATTTGCGGGTGCCCTCCGGTGCGATGGTGAGCAGGAATTCATCGCGGCGATTGAACTCGTCGATCATGGCCTGGACATAGTTGCCGCCCTTTTCGCGGTTCACTTCCACGCCGCCCATTTCGCGCATGAACTTGCCCAACGGCCAGCGGAACAATTGCCGTTTGGCCATGAAGCTGGTTTCGATGCCGAGATCGCGGGTGAGGCCGATATAATAGACGAAATCCCAGTTCGATGTGTGCGGCGCCGCGATAATGATCGCCTTTTTCGGAATCGGCCGGATCGCGATCGATTTCCAGCCCATGGCGTAATAGAAACGCACCAGCAGCCATTCCAGCAGCCGTGACAGCCCACTCTTTGTCCCGCCCTGCATGGCGCTCCCCATGTTTGGCCAGTCCTGCCCGGCTGACCTTTGCCAGATTCTGACCTGGTTGTGACACAGCATCGCGGATGCGGGGGGATGCTGTCAAATGGGGTGTCAATTTGGCGCTGCGCGGCTAAGGCGGGCCCCATGATCAAGATGCTCGCCGCCTACGGCCTTACACTTGTTGCCTTTGCCGCCATTGATGCGGTGTGGCTGATCAACATGGCGCCGCGCCTGTACAAACCGGAAATTGGCGAAGTGATGATGGAGAATGGCTTCCGCCTCACTCCGGCGATGATCTTCTATGCCATCTATATCGGCGGCATTGTCTATTTCGCGGTGTGGCCGGGCTTGAGCGAAGGCGTGGCCCGCGCGGCGCTGCAGGGCGCCGTGCTCGGCTTCATCTGCTATGCCACCTACGATCTCACCAACTATGCCACGCTGAAAGTGTGGAGCCTGAAGGTGACCGTGCTCGATCTCATCTGGGGCACGGTGCTCACCGGCGGCACGGCGGCAGCGGGCACCTGGCTGACCTCAAAGTTGTTTCACCAGTAATCGGCCATGATGGCGCGGGCCCAATCGGGCTCGCGCACCTCCCCGCGCGGCTGGAAACCGGCCATCACCGGCTTTATGTCGAGCACTGGCGTGCCGTCGATGGCGTCAAGCCCTTCCACCGCCAGTTCCAGGCCATCGACAGCCACGATCCGGCAGATGCTGACCCCCAGCCGGTTGGGCCGGTTCCTCCCGCGTTGCGCGAAGATGCCCACTTTCGGCCAATCGGGGTTGCCACGCGGATGGCGGGCGCCGGTGGTGATCTGATCGTCGCCCACCTGATCGAACAGGAAGATCACTTCGGCATGGCTGAACTGGTCCAGGCCGATCAGCGCTTCGGCGGTAAAGCGCGCCGGATCAAGATTGATGCTGGCCCGGCTATTGCCCCAGTCATCATCAACCGCTTCGCGGCGGCCGCCTGCGACATGGCCGATGGGGGTGAGGGTGAAGCTGGACATGGCAGGTCTCCCGATAGGTCCGGGAGTGTAACCTGTGTGCCCGTGCTGCCAAGCCGACGCCGTGCATGGCTGCCATGTGGATCAGCCCACCCAGTCGGCCCTGATATAGCCCTGTGCCCGCAACAGAACGGTAAGATCGCCGTGGCGAACATGGGCCTGGGCCGCCGCGGCGGCCTTGGGCTTGGCATGATAGGCAATGCCCAGTCCGCCACCGGCTATCGCCGCCTGGAGCATCGGAATGTCGTTGGCGCCGTCGCCCACGGCCAGCGCGGCGCTCATCGGCGTACCGTCGGCTTCGAGCAGCGCCTTTTTTGCGGCGGCATCGACGATGGGTTCGGGCACGGTTCCGGCCAGCACGTCGCCTTCCACGTCAAGCCGGTTGGCCAGCACGCGGGCAAAACCGATTTCGCGTGCCACCGGCACGGCAAAGGGCATGAAGCCGCCCGACACCAGCAAGGATCGCGCGCCATTGGCTGCCATCGTCTGCACCAACTGGCGGGCGCCGGGGTTCAGTCGCACCCGCTCTTCGCGGCACTGGTCGAGCGTGGCGACGGGCAGACCCTTCAGCAGGGCGACCCGGGCCTTCAAGGCGCCGGCAAAATCCAGTTCGCCGCGCATGGCGGCCTCGGTGATGGCGGCCACTTCGACCTTCAGGCCAGCATAGTCGGCCAGTTCGTCGATGCATTCGCAGGCGATCATGGTCGAATCCATGTCGGCCACGATCAGCCGCTTGCGGCGCGGGGAACTGCCGGATTGGACCACAACGTCCATGGCGGGCAGCGCGTCTTCCAGCGCGGCGCGGATGGCGGGGCCGTCGCCGCGTGCCAGGATGTCGAAGGCGTCACCGGCTTCCAGCCAGCTTTGCGCGACGATTTCGGCACCGATGCCGCGCACGACGTCGCTTGCAGCCGAAGCATCGCCGGGCGACAAGGCCCCTTCGGCAACCAGGGTGATGATGAGCGCGTCTGCCATAAACCTCGATCCGGAACGGATCACCGTCCTGACAGGGCCAACCGCCGGGGGCAAGTCTGCGCTGGCGCTGGAACTGGCTCGCCAAGCGAATGGCGTGATCATCAACGCCGATGCCAGCCAGATGTATCGCGATCTCGCCATCGTCAGCGCGCGGCCGTCGCCGGTCGAGGAAGCCGCAGTGCCGCACCGACTTTATGGCGCGCTGGCCGGCGATGATGTGTGCACGGTGGCGCGCTGGGTCGATCTGGCCAAGGCGGAGGTCGCTGCCGCGCAGGCGGCGGGGCGGCAGCCGATCATCGTGGGCGGCACCGGCATGTATCTCACGGCGCTGGTGCATGGCCTGGCGCCGGTGCCGGCCATCGCGGACGATGTGCGGGCAGCGGTCCGGATGCTCGACGCCGCCGCTGCCCGCGCCGCGCTGGAGCGTGAGGACCCCGCCGCCGCCGCCCGCCTGATGCCAGCCGATCGCCAGCGCACGCTGCGGGCGCTGGAGGTGGTGCGATCGACCGGTCGCCCGCTGGCCGATTGGCAACAGCGGCGCGATGGCGGGCTGGGGCCGACAGCGGTGCAGGGCGTTATTGTCGATCGGCCCCGGGCCGAGCTGAATGCGCGGGCCGCGACCCGTCTGCAGGCGATGCTGGCCGCCGGCGCGCTGGACGAGGTGGCGGCGCTGCTGGCGCTGGGCCTGCCCGCCGATGTGCCGGTGATGAAGGCGCTGGCGGTGCCGCAGCTGGCGGCGCATATGGCCGGCGCGATCGATCTTGATGCGGCCATGGCCCAGGCCTTGCACGCCACAAGCCAATATCAGAAGCGTCAGCAGACCTGGGCGCGCAATCAATTCCCCGATTGGCAACGCGTCGGCCCGGGTTGATCCGGTCGCTCCGGCGCGTTCGACGTACCGCAACCTCGGCCTACCGCAATTCGTATCTCCCTGTAACGCATAGTGGGCATTTCGCCCATTAGACGGCGCGGAATGTCATGGCATCGTCATGCTGCAGTGCGATCTAGAGTTTGTATCAGGCGCTTGGGGGATGTGTTTTGAAGCCGTTTGTGGTTCTGACCTTGGCTCTACTGTTCGTCCAACCGGCGGCAGCAACCAGCATGGTCCAGCCGCGGCCGCTGGCCGTGACCTGCGCCCCCGACACCGCCGATTGCCAGCCCGCCGCCGCAGCGCCGGTTGCAGACGATAGCGCCATGAGCCCCGGCCAGATCGTGGCGGGCCTGGCCGGGCTGCTTGTGCTGGGCCTGGTGTTCGGCCGCCGCCGTTCCGCGCTGCCGCAGGTGGGTTGTTGATCTGCGGGCCGATTCCGCCTGATCCCGGCCCACACGGCATTCATCCCCCTTCTTCGCCGAGGCCAGCCGCACCAGCCGTTGGCCCTTTTTGCTCCCCGGGCACGACCCACCCATCAGAGAATTACCGAAAATCGCCCCATTCGGTATTTTAATTACGCAAATAGCGGTTGACCTGCCATTTTCCTTCCCATAACAGCAGTCCGCCGCTGCATCGCGGCCGATTTTGCGTGGGATAGAGATCATGGGCACGGAAATGACCGGCGCCGACATCGTTGTGCAGGCCCTCACCGATCTGGGTGTGGAGGTGGTGTTTGGCTACCCCGGCGGCGCCGTGCTGCCGATTTATGATGCGCTGTTCAAGCAGAGCCGCATCCGCCACATCCTCGTGCGCCATGAACAGGCCGCCGTGCATGCCGCCGAAGGCTATGCGCGCGCTTCGGGCAAGGTCGGCGTCGTGCTGGTCACCTCCGGCCCCGGCGCCACCAACGCCGTCACTGGCATCACCGATGCGCTGATGGATTCGATTCCGCTGGTGGTCCTCACCGGCCAGGTGCCGACGCATCTCATTGGCACCGATGCCTTCCAGGAATGCGACACGGTGGGCATCACCCGCCACTGTTCCAAGCATAATTATCTGGTGAAGGAGACGGCGAAGCTCGGCCCCGTCCTGCACGAGGCCTTCTATATCGCCCGCTCCGGTCGGCCCGGTCCGGTGGTGATCGATATCCCCAAGGACGTGCAGATCATGAGGGCCGGCTATGCCAAGCCCGGCGTGATCAGCCACAAGACCTACAAGCCGCAGGTGAAGGGCGATCTGACTGCCATCGAGGCCGCCGTGGAGATGCTGGCAGCGGCAGAGCGACCGATTCTCTACACTGGTGGCGGCGTGATCAACTCCGGCCCGGTGGCGAGCCAGTTGCTGCGCGAGCTGGCCAAGGCCTGTGGCGCGCCGGTGACGAGCACGCTGATGGGCCTGGGCTCGCTGCCCGATGATCACCCGCAGTTCCTCGGCATGCTGGGCATGCACGGCAGTTACGAAGCCAATATGGCGATGAACAAGTGCGACCTGATGGTCTGCCTTGGCGCGCGGTTCGATGATCGCGTGACCGGCCGGCTGGATGCGTTCAGCCCCAACAGCCGCAAGATCCATGTCGATATCGATCGCTCCAGCTTCAACAAGACGGTGCGGGTTGATCTGGCCATCCAGGGCGATGTTGGCAGCGTGATGGAAGACATGCTGAAGGTGTGGCGCGCGCGCGGGCACCGGGCGGCCGATCAGAAGCCGTGGTGGGAACAGATCAAGGGCTGGCGCGCGCGCAACAGCTTCGGCTTCGAACAGAAGGGTGAGGCGCTGCTGCCGCAGAAGGCCATTCAGCGCTTGTATGAGATGACCAGGGCGAAAAAGCCGATCATCTCCACGGAAGTTGGCCAGCACCAGATGTGGGCGGCGCAGCATTTCGGCTTCCATGAGCCGAACAAGTGGCTGACCTCGGGGGGGCTCGGCACCATGGGTTATGGCTTGCCGGCGGCGATCGGTGCGCAGCTGGCATTTCCGGGCGCGCTGGTGATCGATATCGCCGGTGAAGCCAGCATCCAGATGAACATCCAGGAACTCGGCACGGCGACGCAATATCGCCTGCCGGTGAAGATCTTCATCATCAACAACGAATATATGGGCATGGTGCGCCAGTGGCAGGAGCTGAACCACGGCGGGCGGTATAGCGAAAGCTACTCCGACAGCCTGCCCGATTTCGTGAAGCTGGCGGAAGCCTATGGCTGGAAGGGCATCACCATCGACGGGCCGGATGATCTGGATGCTGGCATTCAGGCGATGATCGATCACCCCGGCCCGGTGGTGGTGGATTGCCGGGTGGCGAAACTCGCCAACTGCTTCCCGATGATCCCGTCGGGCGCGGCGCACACCGATATGATCCTGTCGGCCGCTGATGAGCGCGGCGAGGCGGATGACGATGCAAAGGCGCTGGTGTGATGATGGGACACATGAACATCACCTCTCCCCGTCGGGGAGAGGTCGAGAGACGGCGAAGCCGGCCCGGGAGAGGGGTGGCACATGTGGTGATGGGCGCGGCCCCTCTCCCGCCGCGCTGGCGCGCGAGTCGACCTCTCCCCGGCGGGGAGAGGTGAGAACATGAAACATCTCCCCTCCGAACGACACACGCTGTCGATCCTGGTTGATAACGAGGCCGGTGTGCTGGCCCGCATTGTCGGCCTGTTCTCGGCGCGCGGCTATAATATCGAGAGCCTGACCGTTGCCGACGTCTCCGACGATCACGCCGTGTCCCGCATCACCGTGGTCACCAACGGCCCGCCGCCGGTGATTGACCAGATCATGGCGCAACTTGATCGGCTGGTGCCGGTGCACAAGGTGGTGGACCTCACCGATTGGGGCCCGCACGTGGAGCGCGAGATGGCGCTGGTGAAGGTGGCCGGCACCGGGGACAAGCGCGTCGAGGCGCTGCGCCTGGCCGACATTTTCCGCGCCCGGCCGGTGGACACCAGCACGGCCAGTTTCGTGTTCGAAGTGTCCGGTTCGTCCGAGAAAGTGAACCAGTTCATCACGTTGATGCGGGAGGTTGGCCTGGTCGAGGTTGCCCGCACCGGCGTTGTGGCCATCGCCCGCGGGGCGGAGGCGGTCTAGCAAATCTCCCCTCCCTGCAAGGGAGGGGCCGGGGGAGGGTGCGAGGCAAAGCCGAGCCCTTTCCCCACCGAACCCGGAAGGTCGGGCCTGGCGGCGCAGACCCTCCCCCAGCCCCTCCCTTTGCAAGGGAGGGGAGCAGGAATGAGAAGAAGGAACTCCAATGCGCGTTTATTATGATGCCGATGCCGATGTCGGCCTGATCAAGGGCAAAAAAGTCGCCATCGTCGGCTATGGCAGCCAGGGCCATGCCCATGCGCAGAATCTGCGCGATTCCGGCGTGAGCGAAGTGGCCATCGCGCTGCGCGCCGGTTCGGCTACCGCGAAGAAGGCGGAAGGCGCCGGCTTCAAGGTGCTGAGCAATGCCGAAGCTGCAGCCTGGGCCGATGTGATCATGGTGCTGGCACCCGATGAGCATCAGGCCGCCATCTATGCCGAAGATCTCGGCCCCAACATGAAGCCGGGCGCGGCGCTGGCCTTCGCGCACGGTCTCAACGTGCATTTCCAGCTGATCGAGCCGCGCGCCGATATCGACGTGTTCATGATCGCGCCCAAGGGCCCCGGCCACACGGTGCGCAGCGAATATCAGAAGGGCGGCGGCGTGCCCTGCCTGATCGCCATCCACCAGGATGCCAGCGGCAACGCGCATGATGTGGCGCTGAGCTACGCCTCGGCCATCGGCGGTGGCCGGTCGGGCGTGATCCAGACCAGCTTCAAGGAAGAGTGCGAAACCGATCTGTTCGGCGAACAGGCCGTGCTGTGCGGCGGCCTCACCCACCTGATCCAGGCCGGCTTCGAAACGCTGGTCGAGGCCGGTTACGCGCCGGAAATGGCCTATTTCGAGTGCCTGCACGAAGTGAAGCTGATCGTTGACCTGATGTATGAAGGCGGCATCGCCAACATGCGCTATTCGATCAGCAACACCGCCGAATATGGCGATATCACCACCGGCCCGCGCATCATCACGCCGGAAACCAAGGCCGAAATGAAGCGCGTGCTGGCTGATATCCAGGGCGGCCGGTTCGTGAAGAACTTCATCCTCGACAACCGCGCCGGCCAGCCGGAGCTGAAGGCCAGCCGCATCGCCGCCAAGGCGCACCCGATCGAGGAAGTCGGTTCGCGGTTGCGGGCGATGATGCCGTGGATCGCGAAGAACCAGCTGGTGGACAAGGCCCGCAATTAATCGCAGCCGCCCGAGCGCGCGTGCCGCGCGCCGACTCCGGCAAGATCGGACGGCGAGCGAAAAGGGCGGCCCCAACAGGCCGCCCTTTTTGACTCGTCCGACGGCGCGGCTTGGCCGCGACGCCCTTTCTTTCTCTGCTATTCACTCGCCGGGCCCCGCTCGCTGATCATCGCCGCCGCCCGCACCCGCACGCTGCGCAGGGCCAGCTGCACTTCCCACAGGAACAGGCTCAGCCCGCCGGTCAGCAGCAGGGTCGCAGCGATGAACAGCCACGCGATGGCAGCGTTGAGGCGAAAGCCGGCGAGTTGTTCGACAAACAGCAGAACGATGACGCAGCACACCAGCAAGGCCGCCAGGATGCACAGCGCAATCGCCCAGTTGGCCGCTGTCATCCGCCCGGCGAGCACGGCGAGATCGTCCAGGGCGATGCGGCGGCGCTGTTCGGGATATTCGGCCATGTGGGCTTCCAGGTGGCGGGCGCGATCCACAACGCGCGACAGGCGCTGCACCATCACGTTGAGCATCCCGGCGATGGCGGTGAGCAGGAACACGGGTGCCAGCGCGCTCTGGATGGCCGAACCGACCGTATCGGCAGAGAAGATGGTTTCCATGCCGCCTTCATGCCCGCAATGGCGGCAAGAGCAAGGCGGCATCTTGCGCCGGCGGGCGCTTTCGTGGCATTAGCTGCCTATGGCTTTCCAATCGGCCCTTCTGCGTCTGCGACTTACACGCCCTCGGGCGTGACGCTGGCTGCTGGGCATTGTCCCTCGGCCGCGCGCCTTGAGGGGATGAACCTGACAACTGCAACCAAAGCATTCAGACAGGCAGTGCCATGACCAACCATATCCGCATTTTCGACACCACCTTGCGCGACGGAGAACAATCCCCCGGCTGCTCGATGAATCTCGAGGAAAAACTGAAAGTCGCAGCGCAATTGGAAGCGTTGGGCGTTGATATCATCGAAGCCGGGTTTGCCATCGCCAGTGAAGGCGATTTCGAAGCCGTGCAGGCCGTCGCCAATCTGTGCGACACCGCCATTGTCGCCAGCCTGGCCCGCGCCAGCGCCGCCGATATCGAACGGGCGTGGGCCGCGCTGAAAGGCGCCAGGCAGCCGCGCATCCATACCTTCATCGCGACATCGCCGCTGCACATGAAGGTGAAGCTGAACAAGTCGCCGGAAGAGGTGCTGGAGGCGATCCGGCAATCGGTGAGCCTGGCACGCAACCTGTGCGGCGATGTCGAATGGTCGGCCGAGGACGCCACCCGTTCCGATCCGGATTTCCTGTGCCGGGCGGTGGAAACGGCGATTCTTTCGGGCGCCAGCACCATCAACCTGCCCGACACGGTGGGCTATGCGACGCCCGAAACCTATGGCGCCATGTTCAAGGACGTCATCACCCGCGTGCCCAATGCGGACCAGGCGATCTTCTCCACCCATTGCCACAATGATCTGGGCCTCGCCGTTGCCAACACGCTCTCGGCGATCATGGCCGGCGCCCGCCAGGTGGAAGCCACGATCAACGGCATCGGCGAACGCGCCGGCAATGCCGCCATCGAGGAAATCGCCATGGCGCTGAAGGTGCGCCACGACGTGATGCCCTACGAAACCCGCATCGTCTCCACCGAAATCACCCGCGCCAGCCGGCTGGTCAGCGGCGTGACCGGCATGGCGGTGCAGGCCAACAAGGCGATCGTGGGCGCCAACGCCTTCGCGCATGAAAGCGGCATCCACCAGGATGGCATGCTGAAGGATTCGTCCACCTACGAGATCATGACGCCCGACAGCGTTGGCCAGGGTGCGACCAACCTCGTGCTGGGCAAGCATTCGGGCCGCGCCGCCTTCCGGTCAAAGTTGGCGGAAATGGGCTATGATCTGTCGGACAACGAGTTCGGCGATGCCTTCAAGCGCTTCAAGGATCTGGCCGACGCCAAGAAGCAGGTGTTCGACGAGGATATCGTCGCGCTGGTCGACGATGAAGTGCTGCGCGGGCACGACCGCATCCAGGTGACCGAGGTCGAGGTCTATTGCGGCAGCAATGGGCCGCAGCGGGCGATCCTGACGCTCAGCATCGACGGCGAGGAAGTGACGGCGGCGACCCGCGGCAATGGCCCGGTCGATGCGCTGTTCAATGCCATCCGCAAGCTGGTGCCGCACGATGATGCCGTGCTGAACCTCTATCAGGTCCACGCCGTCACCGCCGGCACCGACGCCCAGGCCGAAGTGAGCGTGGTGCTGGCCGAACATGGCCGCACCGTGCGCGGCACCGGCGCCCACACCGATACGCTGGTCGCCTCAGCACGGGCCTATGTGAACGCGCTCAACAAATTGATCGTGAAGCGCGGCAAGTCGGCGCTCAGCGCGGCGGGGTGAGCCGGCAGCTGATCATCGTCTACAACGCCAATGCCGGTCTGCTGGCGGGCGCGATGGACAGCATCCACAAGCTGTTCGCGCCCGCCACCTACCCCTGCAAGCTGTGCGCGCTCACCTATGGGCTGATTGGCATGAAGGGCGAGTGGCGGCGGTTTCTGGTCGGGCTGGGCATGGAATTGATCTTTCACCACCGCCCCGATTTCCGCATGGCCTATCCGGCGCAGGCCGATTGGCCGCTGCCGCTGATCGCTGTGGCCGATACAGGCGGGATGAAGCAGCTGGTGAGCGTGGTGGATTTCGACGACATCGCCGATCTGCCGGCCCTGATCGCCCTGGTGCGCGAACGGCTGGGCTGAAGAAGGACGAGGGGCCTCCGGCGGGCAGGTACGCAGTCCCTGTACCCGTTGGTTTTTGGGTGACCCATTCCCAAAAATCGCCCGTCATGCTGGCGCAGGCCAGCATCCAGCTTGCCACGCAGCGCCCGTGCGGCTGCGGCAGAACCTTGCGCAACGGTGGATGCTGGCCTGCGCCAGCATGACGACGAATTGTAGAGTATGGGCCGCCCAAAAACGAAAGTGGGTGCAGGGGCTCAGCCCCTGCCCGCCGGAGGCGCTAACCTCCTAAATCAGCCAAAGCTGATACGACCGCTGCAACTTGCCGCGCGGTGGGCCAATCGGCCTCGACGCTGAGCGCCGGTTCGTCTGGACCGGGCACTTCCAATATCGCGAACTGGCTGGCCGTCAGGCTGGCCGGCCAGAAATGATCGGGCCGCTGTGCGGCGCGGGCGGTGGCGAGTTCGGGCGTGATGTGGATCAGCACATAGCGCACGCTTGGGTGGGCGGCGTAGAGCGTGTCGCGGTAGGCGCGTTTCAGGGCCGAAGCGCTGATGACACCGCCGGCATCGCCCCACTCCGCCAGTTGTGCCGCGCAGGCCGCCAGCCACGGCGCGCGGTCTTCATCGGTGAGCGGCTGCCCGGCGGCCATCTTCGTCTTGTTGGCCGGCGGGTGCAGATCATCGCCGTCGCGAAACGCCACGCCGAGCGTATCGGCCAGTGCGGCGGCCAGCGTAGTCTTGCCGCAACCGGCGACGCCGCCGACAACGATGAGGGGAAGGGCCATGGCGGCGCTTGTCTCACACCGGGGAATCGCTTGCAATCGGTGGGTGCTTGCGCCATACGCGCCGCTTCTTCGTGCCGGGCTCGCCCTGCGCGGGGAAAAGACGCCAGCCGGAGGGGCGTGGGCATTGGGCCCCGTCAACGATCGGCACGAGGAGAGAGAAATGCCGTTTTACGAGCATGTCTTCCTGGCGCGTCAGGACCTGACGACTGCGCAGGTTGAGACGCTGACGGAAGGCTTCACCAAGGTTCTGGCCGAAGGCAAGGGCCAGGTTGCGAGCAGCGAATATTGGGGCCTGCGCACGCTGGCCTATCGCATCGCCAAGAACCGCAAGGCCCATTATGTGATGCTCAACATCGACGCTCCGGCTGCGGCCGTGGCCGAAATGGAGCGCCAGGTTGGCCTCAACGAAGATATCATCCGTTCCATGACCATCCGTGTTGATGCGCTGTCGGGTGAACCGTCGGCGATGACCCGCCGTGGCGGTGACCGTGAAGGTGGCCGCGAAGGCGGTCGTGAAGGCCGTGAAGGCCGTGGTGATCGTGATGGCGCCCCGCGCGGTGAAGGCCGCGGCGAACGCCCGCGCCGCGAACCGCGCGCTTAAGGGAGGGATCAGATGGGACGTCCGTTTTTCCGCCGCCGCAAGTCGTGCCCCTTCGCGGGTCCGAATGCCCCCGCCATCGATTACAAGGACGTGCGCCTGTTGCAGGGCTTCGTTTCTGAACGTGGCAAGATCGTTCCGGCCCGCATCACCGCGGTTTCGGCCAAGAAGCAGCGCGAACTGGCCAAGGCCATCAAGCGCGCCCGCCACCTGGGCCTGCTGCCCTATCTGGTGAAGTGAGGAGCGCAAGCCATGCATGTCATCCTGCTTGAACGCGTCGAAAAGCTTGGCACCATTGGCGATGTCGTCAATGTGAAGCCGGGTTTCGCCCGCAACTTCCTGCTGCCGCGCGGCAAGGCGCTGCGCGCGACCGAAGCCAACAAGGCCAAGTTCGAAGCCGATCGCGCCCGCATCGAGGCCGACAACGCCAAGCGCCGCGACATCGCCCGCGCCGAATCGCGTGATCTCGAAGGCGCCAGCGTGGTGATGATCCGCGCCGCCTCGGGCACCGGCCAGCTTTATGGTTCGGTCGCGGCCCGCGATCTGGCCGAAGCGCTGACCAACGGTGGCCACAAGGCCCACAAGAACCAGATCGTGCTCGACAAGCCGATCAAGACCCTGGGCGTGCACGACGTGAAGGTCGCGCTGCACCCGGAAGTCGTGGTGATGGTCAAGGTCAACATCGCTCGTTCGGCCGAAGAAGCCGAGTTGCAGGCCAAGGGTGTGGACATTGCTGCCACTGCCGAGCGCGAGGAAGCGGGCTTCACTGAAGCCTTTGATCCGAACGCCGAACCCGGCACCCTGCCGATGGACGAAGCGCCGGCCGAAGAAGCCTGATCGTCCTGATGCACTGAAAAACGGGGTCGCAACTGCAAGGTTGCGGCCCCTTTTTCTTGCCCGCCGGCCCGCTTGCGCCTATGGAACCCGCCCATGACTGACACGCCCGAAACCGCCCCGGAAGCGCCTGCCGCGATCACTGACACGCCGCCGGATCGCCTGAGTGTGAACCCGCGCAGCGAATTTCATGATTGGGATCTGCTGCGCCGCGGCGTGGGCATCCGCTACAACGGTGTCGAGCGCACCAATGTCGAGGAATATTGCATTTCCGAAGGCTGGATCCGCGTCGCCGCTGGCAAGAGCCTGGATCGCAAGGGCAACCCGCTCACCATCAAGCTGTCGGGCACGGTCGAGGCCTGGTACAAGAGCTGAGCTTGCATGACCGGCCGCTTCGGCGCGACAAGCAGGCGTGACAAGCAATTATGGCCGATCTGTTCCCCGCCGCTGAAGACTCCGTGACGCCGGCCGGAGCGCCGCTGGCTGAACAGCTGCGTCCGCGCACCCTTGCCGAAGTGGTGGGTCAGGATCATCTTACCGGCACCGATGGCGCCATCACCCGCATGGTGGCCGCCGGCAGCCTGTCCAGCCTGATCTTCTGGGGGCCGCCGGGAACCGGCAAGACCACCATTGCGCGGCTGCTTGCCGCTTCCTGCGGCATGCGCTTTGTCGCCATTTCCGCCGTGTTTGCCGGCGTGGCTGATTTGAAGAAGCTGTTTGCCGAGGCGCGCGAGGCGGCACGGGCGGGCCAGCGCACACTGTTGTTCGTTGATGAAATCCACCGCTTCAACCGCGCCCAGCAGGATGGGTTCCTGGGGCCGATGGAGGATGGCACGATCACGCTGGTCGGTGCCACCACGGAGAATCCGAGTTTCGAGCTGAACGCCGCCATCCTCTCCCGCGCCCGCGTGCTGATCGTGCGGCGGCTGGACGAAGCGGCGTTGGCCGATCTGCTCCTTCGAGCCGAAGCCCATGTGGGTACTGTGCTGCCGGTGACGGACGACGCCCGCGCCGCGCTGATCGCGTCGGCCGATGGCGATGGCCGCTTCCTGCTCGGCCAGGCCGAAAGCCTGTTTGCGTTGGGCGCGGTGGAGCCGATGGCACCGGCCGATCTCGCTGCCTTCCTGCATCGGCGCATGCCGGTCTATGACAAGGACCGCGAGGGCCATTACGGGCTGATTTCGGCGCTGCACAAAAGCTTGCGCGGCTCCGATCCCGATGCCGCCCTCTACTGGCTGGCGCGCATGCTGGTGGCCGGCGAGGAGCCGCTCTACCTGCTGCGCCGCTTGGTGCGCTTTGCCAGCGAGGATATCGGCTTGGCTGACAGCAATGCGCTGCGCGTCTGCCTCGATGCCAAGGATGCCTATGATTTTCTCGGCAGCCCGGAAGGCGAACTGGCCATCGTCCACGCCTGCCTCTATCTCGCCACCGCGCCCAAATCCAATGCCGCCTATGTGGCAGAGAAAGCCGCCAAGAAGCTGGCGGCCAGCACCGGCTCGCTCACCCCGCCGGCCCACATCCTCAACGCCCCGACAAAGCTGATGAAGGAACTGGGTTATGGCCAGGGCTATGCCTATGACCATGACGCGCCCGATGGCTTTTCCGGTCAGGATTACTGGCCTGACGGCATGGCGGCGCAATCGCTCTACACGCCCAGCCCACGCGGCACCGAAGCCCGCATCGCCGAGCGCCTGGCCGAATGGGCGCGGCGGCGGGCGGCCCTGAAGGGCGGCGCATGACCTGGGATGATGTGCTGGCATTGGCGCTGGCGCTGCCCGGTGCCACACGCGGGACCAGCTATGGCCGCGATGCGGTGCTGGTGCGCGGCAAGATGTTCGTGGTCATCGGCAAGGAACCCGATCATATCGTGCTGCGCGCCGGGCTGGACGAGGTCGAGATGCTGATCGCCACCGATCCCGCCTGTTTCTACCAGACCCCGCATTATGTCGGCTGGCCCGCCGTGCTGGCCCGGCTGGCCACGGCTGATCCGGACCGCATCGCCGTGCTGGTGGAGCGGGCCTGGGCCGGCCACGCCTCCGCCGCCCAGCGCAAGGCGCGCGGTTTGTGAGGTTCAGCCGCTTCGTCGGCATCGACTGGTCGGGCGCGAAGGGGGTGAAGCATCCTTCGGTGCAGGTCGCACTGTGCGAAGCCGGCGATGCGGCGCCCGAACTGGTGCTGCCGCCGTCGGGCGTGTGGTCACGCGGCGGCGTGCTCGACTGGTTGGGCGGGCTTTCCGGTGATGTGCTGGTCGGCATGGATGCCGGCTTCGGCTTTGCCGCGGTGCCGCCGTTCGACCAGCCCGCGCGCGACCTGTGGGCCGAGGTGGAGGCGGTGTGTGTGGCCGAGGCCGATCTGGGCGGCCATGGCTTTATCCCGCATCGGCGCGACTCCTTCTGGTTGGGCAAGGATGACGGCCCGCGCCACCTGCGCGCGCATTTGCGGGTAACGGAACAGGTCTACAAGGCGAGCGGACTAGGCGTGCCGACCTCCAATTTCGTGCTGCTTGGCGCGTCCCAGGTGGGCAAGGCAACGCTCGCCGCGATGCGGCTGCTGCATCAGTTGCAATGGCCGGTGTGGCCCTTCGATCCATTACCCGCCTCAGGCCCGGTCATCCTCGAAATCTACGCGCAGGCCTTTGCGCGGCTCGGCGGCTTTCGCGGCAAGCTGCGTGACCTGGAGAGCCTCAATGCCGCGCTGTCTCGTCACGGCAGTCAGCCCATGCCCGCCGTTTTCCCGGGCCATTTCGCCGATCATGTTGGCGATGCCATCATCACGGCGGCCGGCCTGCGCGCCATCGCTCCTCAGGCGCACTGGTGGCAGCCGGCGGCGCTCACCCCGGCGATTGCGACCATGGAAGGCTGGACGTTCGGAATCGTCTAGAGGCCGTGCGTGGCCGGGATGGGCGACGGCGGGCCATCGGGCATCACCAGCAGTTCGGCTTCGTTGGCGCCAGCCTCGGCTCGGGCCAGCAGCGCATCCGGATCCCAGATCACGCCCACCGGATTGGCCGCCATCGCCGGGCCGGCCATGAAGGCGTTGGCCTCTGCCACCGTCAGCGCGTCGGCCTGGAATTCCATGCGGTTGCCATCGGGATCGGCATAATAGAGCGACAATGTGGGCCCGTGATGGACCGGCCAGTAAGGCAGGATGCCTTCCGCTTTCAGCCGCTTGTAGGTCGCAAGCAGGTCGTGGGCGCTGGCAAAGGTCCAGGCGACATGGTTGACCCCGATCTCGCCGCGCGATCCGGCATCGGCAGCGCCGGGCCGCATCAGCTCCAGATTGGCGAAGGCAAAACGGTGATGCTCTTCATCGAACGTCAGGAAGGCCAATGCCGGATCGCGGTGCACGACATGGGCCTGGAAGACGGTTTCGTACCAGCGGATCATGCGATCATATTGGCGTGTCTGATAGACGACATGGGCAAGTGTACGCGGCTTGGTCATGCTGAATCCCCCCGATCAATCCGGCGCCATGCTGCGCCCGTGCGGCGGCGTTGGCAATATCGGGCCGATGCCGCTAAGGGGATGGCGATGAACCCCACCATGCCCCATCTGCTGCTGGTTGCCCTTGGCGGCGGGATCGGCACGGCGCTGCGCTATGGCGTTGGCCGCTGGGCGATTGCCGTGCTGGGCCCGGGCTTTCCGTTCGGGACGTTTGCGGTCAACATCATCGGCGGCTTCCTGATGGGCCTGCTGGCCGGCTGGCTGGCGCGGATGAGCAGCGGGGCCGAGGAGCTGCGCCTGCTGCTTGGCGTTGGCGTGCTTGGCGGCTTCACCACCTTCTCGGCGTTCAGCCTGGAAATCTACAACATGATCACCCGCGCCGAAATCGCGCTGGCGGCCGCCTATGCCGTGTCCAGTGTGGCCGGCTCTGTGCTGGCCGTGCTGGCCGGCGTGTGGCTGATGCGAGGAATGGCCTGATGCCGACTGCCACCATAGCAGAGGATGACGACGGCATCCGGCTGGACCGCTGGTTCCAGCGCCACACCAAAGACATCAGTTTCAACATCGTGTCGCGCTGGTCCAAATCGGGCGTGGTGCGGCTGGATGGCGCCAAGGCCGGCCCCGGCGATCGGATTGCCGCCGGGCAAACGCTGACCTGGCCGGAGGAATTGCCGGTGCCGGTGGCGACGAGGCCCACCGAAAAACCGCGCGAACCGCTGAGCGAAGCGCAGATCGAGTATATGCGCGCCATGGTGCTGCACATGGATGCGCACGCCATCGTGATCAACAAGCCGCCGGGCCTGGCGACGCAGGGCGGCACCAAGCAGCCAACCAGCGTGGATGCCATGCTGGATGCGCTGCAGTTTGATGCGCCGTCGCGGCCGCGGCTGGTGCACCGGCTGGACAAGGACACATCCGGCGTCCTCCTGCTGGCGCGCAATGCCAAGGCGGCGGCCTTCTTCAGCAAGGAATTCGCCGGCCGCGAGGCACGGAAATCCTACTGGGCGCTTACCGTTGGCGTGCCCAAGATCGCGGCCGGCACCATCGATGCGCCGATCGGCAAGCAGCCCGGCACCGGCGGCGAGAAGATGCAAGTGGATACCGAAGCCGGGTTGAAGGCCAAGACCCGCTATCGCGTGATCGAACGCGCGGCGGGCCGGGCGGCCTGGGTAGAGTTCCTGCCCTTGACCGGGCGCACCCATCAGATCCGCGTGCACGCCGCCGCCATTGGCCACAGCCTGGTGGGCGATGGCAAATATGGCGGCAAGGAATCTTATCTGACCGGCGGGATCAGCCGCAAACTGCACCTGCACAGCCGCCGGCTGGTGATTGCCACGCCTGGCGGCGGCACGTTGGACGTGAAGGCCGAACTGCCGCCGCACATGGCCGAAAGCTGGCAAATGCTGGGTTTTGACCTGCAGCTGGGTGACATCGAAATCGTGGAACCGCCGCCGCCGCCGCTGAAGAAGCGCCGCCTCTCCAGCGCAACGAGCGGCAATCGCCGCGGTGAGCGCCGGTCACGCGGGGCGACAGACGAACCCAAGCGACCACCGCGCAAGAAATGAAAAGGGCCGGGCATGACGCCCGGCCCTTCTCGTGCCCGGCCGCTGATGATCAGCCGCGACGACCGCGCGCTGCGCCGCGTGGGCCAGCGCCGCGCGGGCCGCCGGCGCGCAGCAAGCGTTGCGGGCCGGTGGCGGTGACATTGCGGGTCACCTGGCCGTTGGCGCGGCTGGCTTGCACATTGCGGCTGGCCACGGTGGCGCCATTGGCATCCGTAATGGCGCGATCGCGGGTGGCGCTGCCCTCGCCGCGCACCAGGCTGCCATTCAGATTGTAGGTGCTGCCGTCGCGGCGGGTGATGGTGCCGCTTTCCGTGAAGCCCGTATCGGTGCGGGTGCGTTCATAGGTGCGGCCGCTTGTGCTGCCGTCAAAACCGGTCCGGCTCTGTTCAACGGCAAAGCCGTTCTCGGTGCGGGTGCGATCGGTGCTGCTGGTCATGGTGGCGCCGTCGCTCTTGCGGGTCACGCTGGTGTCGCGGCTGAAGGTGCCGGCGTCGCGATCGCGGGTTATGGTGGTGGTGCCCGACGCGCGCGCATTATCGAAATTGCGGGTGCTGGTGCCTGACGGGGCAGGGGTTGCGGTTTGCGCAAAGGCTGGGGCGGCGGCGATCAGGGCCAGAGCGGAAACGATATTCAAGATACGCATGGTGAACTCTCCCTTGAAATTGGCGGGGCGGCGTTTGCCGTCCACACCCCCTTCAACGCACGGTGCTGGTGGAATCCTTCGCGGCGCTTATCGGCGGTTGCGCGCTATCGTGTTTCGGGCCGCACGCGCAGCGCGCAATTGCTGCAGGGAGCGCAAGCGCTGAGCCTGCGCCGCGGTCAGCGTGCCGGCACTGCGGGCCTCGCGCAACGCCTTGATCTCGGCGCTGACAGCGGCGGCTTCAGGGCGGGCGGCATCGACGCCCACAGCAGCGGCGCCGTCTGGTGCCGGGCCATCGGGCGCCACCGGCGCGGCAGTGCGCGCTGACACCTGTTCGGTCACGGCGTCTGGCAAGGGCAGGCCGTCGGCGGCTGGCCGCTCGCGCGGTGGGCGCTCGGTCTGCAGCCGTTCGGCCGCTGGTCCCTCCGCTGACGGGCGCTCGGCGGGCGGACGCTCTGGCGCAATCCGCTCGATGGCCGCACGTTCGGCAACAGGGCGATCAGCCTGCCGAAGGTCAGGCGCTGCACGCGGGCTTTCGCTGCGGGCCGGCGCGGCCGCCAATGGCCGCCGGTCACGCGGCAGACGGTCGATCCGGGGCCGGTCGATCTGGGGCCGGTCGGGCAGTTGCACGCGGTCCGGCAGCCCGGCACGCGGTGCATCCACCAGTGGCGGTGAGGGCAGGCTGGCGGGCAGTTGCGGGGCGGGCGTCGGCAGGCCGGTGGTGATGCGGGCCTGTGGTGCCGCGGCTGCCGGCAACATCGGCGCCGCTACCGGGGCCGGTGTCGCCCGTCGCGGCGGGCGCGGCGCCAGCGCCGGCAGGCCGGTCACTTCGGCCAGGCGTTCCATGGCCGGGGCCAGCAATGGCGCAAACAGCGGCGTGCGCGCCAGCCCGGCGGCGACGGCAGTGGCGAGGCCCAGGCCGGCCACCACGGCGACACCGCCGCGCAGCCAGCGCACCGGTCGTCGGCGCGGTGCGGTGATCGGCGGCAAGGGCGGCACGCTGGTGGCCGCGGGCATGGCCGCCATGATGCGATCGGCCAGACCCGCCGGCATGGCTGGCGCAGCATCGCCCGCGCCCAGCAGCCGGGCCAGATCCGCATCGCTAATGGCGGGGGTGATGGCAGGGCTCATGCGCTGGTCTCCGGCAGCAGGCTGGCTGAAATACCGGCAGCGGCCAGCACCGACTTCAGCGCGGTCCGCGCGCGGATCAGCAGCGATTCAAAGGCCTTGGGGCTCAGCTCCAGCAGTTCGGCGGCCATCGGCCCGGTCAATCCTTCCCAATAGGTGAGCACGATCGCGGCGCGCTGCCGCTCCGGCAAGCTGGCGAGACAGGCCTGGATCCGGCTGGCCAGATCGGCCTCGGCCAGCAACGCATCGGCCAGCGGCGCCGGATCGGCGCGGTCGGGCAATTCGTCCATCAATTGCGGGCGTTGGCGGCGGCTGCGATCAATGGCCAGATTGGTGATCACCCGCTGCAGAAATGCGCCCACACCGCTCTGGCCCGCCTGCCAGCGCGGCGCCTGTCGCCACAAGCGGGCAAAGCCTTCCTGCACCAGATCCTCCGCTTCGCCGGCGTCGCCGGTCAGTCGCCATGCCAATCGCCACGCCGATGGGCTGTGGCGATCAACAAGCAGGCGAAAGCTGTCGGCCGCACCGCTGGCACTGGCCGCCATCAACCGGTCGTCCGAGCTGTGGCCGGAATCGTCCAGCCGCTCCATCAACATCCGCGTCTCCTGCTGACGGATTCAACGGATGGCCGCGCGCATTCCTTCGCGCCAGCAAAAAAATTCTGCGCCGCCGCGAAGGAATTTGCCGGCACCGGCGTTGAACAACCAAATAGCCGTATTTTTGGGGGAGCAGACATGAAGTTCATCTTGCCGGTTGCGTGTGTGGCGTTGGCCTTTGCCGGCGCAGCCAGCGCCCAGGAAACCGACACGCCAGGCTGGACGCTGTCGGCCAGCGGCGGCATCACCGCCGTGCAGGCGCAGGCCGATCAGCCGTTCGGATCGCTGGGCATCCGCCGCGATTTCGGCAGCGGCTGGGTCAAACTGGAAGGCACTTATGTCGGCAGCGGCGATGCGCGCGGCGCCACCATCCCGGCCGATACGTGGATCGGCACGCTTTCCGCCGGCACCTATGTGGGCAATCTCGGCCTTGATGCCTATGTCTCGGCCGGCTCGCGCTCTTTCGATGCCGCCAACTTGCGCACGCAGGCCGGCCAGCCCATCGCCGTGGACCGTTCGGGCAGCATCTTCGCCATCGGCGGTGGCATCAGCTACGATATCACCCTGGGTGAACAATTGTTCCTGTCGCCGTTCGTGGGCGTGGATTACAACAAGATCGATTTTGCCATCGCGCTGACCGGCCCGACCGGCCGCCCGATCAGCAGCCAGCGCCAATCGAGCGACGGCGTCACCGGCACGGCTGGCGTGAACCTCACCCACTTGTTTGCCAACGATGCCGGCAGCATCGGCCTTTCGGGCGCGATCAGCACCGCCAGCAATATCGCTGCGGTTGGCCAGATCGGGTTTGCCGGCCGCACCGGCGCCAACACCCCGCGCTTTGCCGACAATCCCAACCAGTCCGGCACCTGGGGCGAGCTCGGCGCCAGCCTGTCGTTCAACGCCACGAAGGCCGTGGCGATCGACCTGAGCGTGATCCAGACGGTGAGTTTCCCGTTCGGGGATACGACGGCGGGCATCGTCGGGCTGCGCTTCCGCTTCTGATCGGGGATGCTTTGCCGGCTGTTTGCGCATGTTGGCAGCCGCGAATGCAGACAGTCCCACACGAAAAGGCTGCGGGCACAGCTGCTGCAAATGCAACTGGACTCGGCATTGCCGTGGCATAAACTGTGAACGGTGATTCCACGAAGCTCGGGTGAAGGATTGCCCATGATACGCTGGCCGCTCGTTTCCAATGTGATCAGACGAGGCAGTTCTTCGAACACCTTTGGCCCGGTCAGGCGTGATGCTGATGGCAGCCCGCGCAATCACCAGGGTTGGGACTTTTTCGCACCAATTGGCACGCCGTGTTTTGCCATCGCAGATGGCAGGATCGAATTTGCCGGAGACGGCGGCGTCCAGGGCTATGGTCTGCTGGTCGTGCACAGTTTCGAATGGAACTCGGGCACATTATTTGCCGCATTCGCCCACCTCAATCGCATTGATGTGACGCAAGGCGCTGTTGTCTCGAAGGGGCAGCAGTTGGGGTTGACCGGTGACAGTGGCAATGCGCGCGGCATGACCGGCGCAGATCTGCAGCTGCATTTCGAGATCAGGACGATCGTGCGGCCGGGCAAGGGTCTGGCGGGAAGAATCAGCCCTCTGGAGATTTTTGAGCAATTGCCCATGAAGACGCCGATCATCGATCCGGTTTGAGGTCTGGTCTCATGCGGCGGCCGTAAAAGGCCGGCCAGCAACTGAAGATGGAAAAAGGGCCGCGCTTCGTTTCCGAAGCGCGGCCCCCTTTCGTTTGGCCAGTTGGCCGGCCGACTTAGTCGTCGTTGCCGGTCAGGAAACTCGGCAGACCGCCGGTGTCGCCACCCTTGTCGCCATCGCGATCGCCGCGCGGGGCGCGGTCGTCACGGCGGGGGCCGCGGTCACGGTCGCCGTCGCGGCGGGGGCCACGGTCACCACGGCCACCACGATCACCGTCACGACGCGGACCACGGTCGCCACGCGGCGGACGATCGTCGCCACCTTCACGCGGCGGGCGCGTATCGGGCAGTTCTTCGCCGGTTTCCTGATCGACCAGACGCATCGACAGCTTCACCTTGCCGCGATCATCGACGCCCAGCACCTTGATCTTCACTTCCTGGCCTTCGCTCAGCACGTCACGGACATTGGCCACACGCTCGTTCTTGATTTCCGAGATGTGGACGAGGCCGTCCTTGGGACCAAGGAAGTTCACGAAGGCGCCGAAATCAGCGAGGTTCACCACCTTGCCGGTGTAGATCTTGCCGACTTCCGGTTCGGCAACGATGCCGATGATCCAGTTGCGGGCGGCCTCGATCTGAGCCGGATCGGAGCTGCTGATCTTCACGGTGCCATCGTCTTCGATGTCGACCTTGGCGCCGGTGGTGGCGACGATCTCGCGGATCACCTTGCCGCCGGTGCCGATGATGTCGCGGATCTTGTCCTTGGCGACCTGCATCGTCTCGATGCGCGGGGCATGCGCCGACAGACCTTCGCGGGTGCTGTCCAGCGCCTTGGCCATTTCGCCGAGGATGTGGGCACGGCCTTCCTTGGCCTGGGCCAGGGCGACGCGCATGATTTCCTCGGTGATGCCGGCGACCTTGATGTCCATCTGCAGCGAGGTGACGCCATCGGACGTGCCGGCCACCTTGAAGTCCATGTCACCCAGGTGATCTTCGTCACCCAGGATGTCGCTGATCACGGCGAAATCCTTGCCTTCCAGGATCAGGCCCATGGCGATGCCGGCGCACGGGCGCTTCAGCGGCACACCGGCGTCCATGAGGGCCAGCGAACCACCGCAGACCGTGGCCATCGACGACGAGCCGTTGGACTCGGTGATGTCGGACAGCACGCGGATCGTGTAGGGGAACTCTTCCTTGGTCGGCAGCAGCGGGTGCAGCGCGCGCCACGCCAGCTTGCCATGGCCGATCTCGCGGCGCCCCGGCGCGCCGAAGCGGCCGACTTCACCCACCGAATAGGGGGGGAAGTTATAGTGCAGCATGAAGCGTTCGTAGCGCAGGCCTTCCAGGCCATCGATCATCTGTTCCGCATCGGCGGTGCCGAGCGTGGTGGTGACGATGGACTGGGTTTCGCCGCGGGTGAACAGCGCCGAACCATGGGTGCGCGGCAGGAAACCCACCATCGCTTCGATCGGACGCACCGTCCTGGTGTCGCGGCCATCGATGCGGCGGCCTTCCTTCAGGATGGCGCCACGCACGATGTCGGCTTCAAGCTTCTTGAACAGCTTGATGGCCTTCATCTGCTCCTGCGGGGTGCCATCGGCGAACACGGCCTTGGCCTTGTCCTTGGCGGCAGCCAGCGCGGCCTGGCGGGCCGACTTGCCGGACAGGCGGTAGGCGGCGTCGATATCCTTGCCGATTTCCTTCTTCAGCTTGGTCAGCATCGCCTTGTCGTCGGTGATGGCCATGTCCCAAGGATCCTTGGCGGCCTTTTCGGCAAGGCGGATGATGGCATCGATCACCGGCTGGATGCTGCGGTGGGCGAACATCACACCGTTCAGCATTTCCTCTTCCGAAAGCTCCTTGGCTTCGGATTCGACCATCATCACGGCATCGGCGGTGCCGGCGACGACGAGATCGAGGCTGCCTTCCTTCACCTGCGCCTTCGTCGGGTTCAGGATATATTCGCCGTCGACATAGCCAACGCGGGCACCGGCAATGGGCCCGAGGAACGGCACGCCCGACAGGGTGAGCGCGGCAGACGCGGCGACCATGGCCAGCACATCGGCTTCGGCTTCGCCGTCATAGCTCAGCACCTGAGCGATCACGTTGATTTCGTTGTAGAAACCTTCGGGGAACAGCGGGCGGACCGGACGATCGATCAAGCGGCTGGTGAGCGTCTCATGCTCGGTGGCGCCGCGTTCGCGCTTGAAGAAGCCGCCGGGGATACGGCCGGCAGCGGAATATTTTTCCTGGTAGTGGACGGTGAGCGGGAAGAAATCCTGGCCCTCCTTCACACTCTTGGCGGCGGTGACGGCGCACAGGACAACGGTTTCGCCCAGCGTGGCCATCACGGCGGCATCGGCCTGACGGGCAACGCGGCCGGTTTCCAGGGTCAGCGTGCGGCCGCCCCAGTTGATTTCTTCTTTGTGGATGGTGAACATTTTCATCTTTCCCTGACGAACAGGCCCTATTGCCGGTCGCCACAGCTTTGGTTGCCGCCCCTTGTGGCGGCGCCGGTTCCCGCAACGCTCATTCGCTGCGGGCCGGATAAACGAACGGCCCCGCTTGGGGGCCGTCCGGGGGGCTGAACCTTACTTGCGCAGGCCCAGCTTGGTGATCAGCGCGGTATAGCGCGCTGCATCCTTCTTCTTCAGATAATCCAGCAGCGAACGGCGCTTGTTCACCAGAACCAGCAGGCCACGACGGCTGTGATTATCCTTGGCATGAGTCTTGAAATGCTCGGTCAGGTTGGCAATGCGCTCCGACAGGATGGCGACCTGGACTTCCGGCGAACCGGTGTCGTTGGCAGCGCGGGCATTGCCGCTGATGATTTCGGCTTTCTTCTCGGCGGTCACCGACATCGTGTTACTCCTTCAGATAAGGTTGAACCCGCGCAGCACCCGCACCTCGCCCGATTGGGCCTCGACCAGCGCCACGGGAACAGAGCCGTGGACCGCGAGATGGGTGCCGTTGCTGGCTGGGTGCCCGAAAAGCCTGCGCCCCTGTTGGAGCGCCGCCGCCTCGTCGGGCGAGATGGATAGAGCCGGGATGTCGTCCAGCCCTGCCATCAATGGCAAGAGTGCCTGTTCAAGGCGAGCGCCCTGCACCAGTTCGGCCAGTTTGTCCAGCGATATCGCCTGATCCAGGGTGAACGGGCCGGAACGGGTGCGGCGCAGCATGGTCACATGGCCGACGCTGCCGATCGCGATCGCGATGTCGCGCGCGAGGCTGCGGATATAGCTGCCCTTGGAGACGAGGGTGGAGAAGGTGGCGCTGTCGGCCGTGGTGGCGACAAGTTCAATATTGTGCACGGTGATGCGGCGGGTGGCCAGCACCACCTCCTCGCCGGCACGCGCCAGCGCATAGGCGCGCTTGCCGTCCACCTTCAGCGCCGAATAGGCCGGCGGCACCTGATCCTGTGCCCCGGTAAAGCCGGGAAGGATGGCCGTGATCTGCTCTTGCGTGGGCCGCACGTCGCTGGTCGCCACCACCGCGCCTTCCGCATCGAGCGTGCTGGTCTGCGTGCCGAACTGCACCGTGAAATCATAGCCCTTGGCAGCATCGAGCATGCGGCCGGCGAGCTTGGTCGCTTCGCCCAGCGCAATCGGCAACACGCCGGTGGCGAGCGGATCGAGCGTACCGCCGTGGCCGATGCGCGGGACGGGCAGGCCGTTCGTGCGCAGGATGCGCTTCACGGCGGCCACGCCCTGCGCGCTGGACAGGGCCAGTGGCTTGTCGAGGACGATCCAGCCGTTGATTGCAGCCGGCTCAGTCGTCGCCGTCATCATCATCCAGGCTGTCGGCCAGGCTCTTCCACGGCCGGGCGCCGGGCTTTTCAGCCGGCGGCAGATCACGGGCGATTTCCGGGCGGCGCAGCACTTCGTCGATGCGGGCGCCAGCGTCATAGCTGTCGTCGCGGCGGAAGCTGAGATCGGGCGTGTATTTCGTTGCCAGCCGCTTGGCGACTTCGCCGCGCAGCCAGCCGCGATGCTGGCCCAGCGCCTTGATCACGGCTTCATCGTCGCCGTTGGAGGCTTTCACGAACACGGTGGCATGGCGCAGATCGGGCGTCACCCGCACTTCGGACACGGAAATGATGGTGCGGGTGATGATCTCGTCGCGCAGATCGCCGCGTGCGATGATTTCGGCGAGCGCGTGGCGCACCTGTTCACCGATGCGCTGCAAGCGGATCGGGCGACCCTGGGCGTCGGGTGTGGAACGGACCATGACGATTCTCCTCCCCCATCAAGGGCGGGTGTGGCGGGGGCAGGCAGGCCTGCCCCCCAGGGCGCAATCGTTAAAGATTACGTTCCTTCATTTCCACTTCGTAGGTTTCGATGATGTCCCCGGCCTTCACGTCCGACGAATCCGCCAGCGTGATGCCGCATTCCAGGCCGGCCTTCACTTCGGCCACATCGTCCTTGAAGCGACGCAGCGAGGCGATGGAGCCGGTGTAGATGATGACATCGTCGCGCATGACGCGGGCACGCAGCGCCTTCTTGATATAGCCTTCGGTGACGCGCAGACCCGCCGCCTTGCCGACCTTGCCGGCCTGGAAGACTTCCAGCACCTGGGCGCGGCCCACGACCGTTTCGAACGCTTCGGGGCCGAGCTGGCCCGCCATGCCGGCCTTCACGTCGTCGATCAGATCATAGATCACGTCATAATATTTCAGCGCCACGCCATCGCGCTGGGCGATTTCGCGGGCCTTGGCATTGGCACGCACATTGAAGCCGATCACCGGCGCGCCCGAAGCCTTGGCCAGGGTGACATCACTTTCGGTGATGCCGCCAGTGCTGGCCAGCAGCACCTTGGCACGGATCAGATCGTTGCCAACCTTCGACACCGCACCGGCGATGGCTTCGGCCGAACCTTGCGTATCGGCCTTGATGACCAGCGGGAATTCCTGGACCTTCTTGGCGCGCAGCACCGAGAACATGTCTTCCAGATTGGCCGGGCCGTTGCCGGCGGTGCGCTTGGCGGTGGCAAGGCCGGCACGATAATCGGCGACTTCGCGGGCGCGGGCTTCGTTTTCCACCACGGTCACGACATCGCCGGCCTGCGGCACGCCGCCCAGGCCCAGCACTTCGACCGCGGTCGACGGACCGGCTTCCTTCACGGTTTCGCCCTTGTCGTCGACCATGGCGCGCACGCGGCCCCATTCCTGGCCCATGACAAAGATGTCGCCGCGCTTGAGGGTGCCGCGCCGCACCAGCACGGTGGCAAGCGGACCCTTGCCCTTGTCGAGCTTGGCCTCGATAACCGTGCCTTCGGCCGGGCGATCCGGGTTGGCCTTCAGTTCGGAAACTTCGGCGAGCAGCAGGATCTTCTCGAGCAGCTCATCGAGGCCGGTCTTCTTGATGGCGGAGATTTCCACGTCCATCACGTCGCCGCCCATTTCCTCGACCTGCACATCCTGCTGCAGGAGGGCGGTGCGGATGCGCTGCGCGTCGGCGCCGGGCTTGTCCATCTTGTTGATGGCGACGATCATCGGCACGCCGGCCGCCTTGGTGTGCTGAATGGCTTCGATGGTCTGTGGCATGATGCCATCGTCCCACGCCACCACCAGCACCACGATATCGGTGATGCTGGCACCGCGCGCGCGCATCGAGGTGAAGGCCTCGTGGCCCGGCGTGTCGAGGAAGGTGATCTTCTGCTTGTCCTTCGTCGTCACCTGATAGGCGCCGATATGCTGGGTGATGCCGCCGGCTTCACCCTTCACGACGTTGGTGCCGCGCAGGGAATCGAGCAGGCTGGTCTTGCCGTGATCGACATGGCCCATGATGGTGACGACCGGCGGACGTGGGCTGAGATCCTCGTCAATGTCGACTTCCCCGACCATGCCCTTTTCAACATCGCTTTCCGACACGCGGATGATGTTGTGGCCGAATTCGGTCAGCACCAGTTCGGCGGTGTCCTGATCGATCTCATCCACTGCGGCCGACGGCACGCCGAGGCGGGCGAGCAGGCGCACGACATTGCTGGTGCGTTCGGCCATGCGGTTGGCCAGTTCCTGCACGGTGATCATGTCGGGCACGGTCACATCGCGGACCTGCTTGGCCTGACTGCCCAGGCGGCCGCGTTCCTTTTCGCGGGCCCGGCGCAGCGCGGCGAGACTGCGCACGCGGGTGTTGCCTTCATCATCCAGCGCGCGGGTGACGGTGAGCTTGCCCGACTTGCGGCGATCATCAGCGACCTTGAGGCGCGGCGACTTCGGCGCTTCCGGCTTGCGGCCCGGAATGATGCGCACGCGCATGCTGTCGTCATCATCGTCCACCACGTCGGTGGGCAGCACCAGACCGCCACCGGGGCCGGCTTCCGGCACCGGATCGGGACGGGTGGCGAGTTCTTCCTCGCGCAGCCTTTTCTCCTCGATGCGACGACGCTCTTCCTCTTCGCGGGCGGCGCGTTCCTGATCCTCGCGGATGCGGACTTCTTCCAGCAGGCGCAGACGTTCTTCCTCGGCCTGGCGCTGGTACATGGCGGCCAGTTCGGAAGGGGTCATGCGGCCGCGCGGCGGCTGCGGTGCTGCGGCACGCGGCGCGGCCGGACGGGCCGCCGCAGGCGTCGGGGCACGCGGGGCAGACTTGGCTTCCGGGGCCGGGGTCGGTTCGACCTTGGTTTCGGGTGCGGGCGCAGCCGGTTCCGCCGCCTTGGCTTCCGGTTTTGGCGGTGCCGGCGCGCGTTCGACCGGGCGGAACATCACCGGCGGCGGCATTTGCGGACGCGGTGCCGGCGGTTCCACCGGTACGGCGGGTGCGGCGGCGACGGGCGCAGCCGGTGTTGGTGCCGGCGGCGCCGGGCGCGGTGCCGGGGCCGGCGCAGGGGCTGCAGCAGCGGGAACGGGTGCCGGGGCCGGCTCAGGCGCTGGGGCGGGATCGCCGGGACGGTGCAGCACGCGGGCGCGCTTCACCTCCACCACGACCTGCTTTGAACGGCCGTGGCTGAATTGCTGCTTTACCTGGCCCACCGGGACGGACTTGTTCAGGCCGAGGGGGGCACGGGTGCCAAGCTTGGGTTTGTTGTCGTCACTCATAATCCGCCGCCTAATGCCTTTCGCGGGCGTCGAGGGCAACCTCTGTTGCACCTACCGCCGCTTCCTCTACCGATTTGTCGCCATGAAATCCCGCCAGCCGATCAAGATCGGCCAGCACGCGGGTGGCAGCGCCTTCATCCACCAGCGCCATATGCACCACATTCTCCCGCCCCAGCGCCGCCGACAGCGCATCGCGCGCCATTGGCACCCGGCGGTGCGGAATATCCTCGCCCAGGCTTGTCCCCACGGCACGGGCCATGCCGTCTATGCGGTCGCTGCCGTCGGGCCTGGCATCGGCGGCGTGCAGCACGGCAAAAACCTTGCCCTTGGCCAGCGCCTCGCGCACCCGGTCACCGCCGAGCAGCAGCGTGCCCGAGCGTTTTTCAAGGCCGAGCCGGTTCAGCAGGCGCTGGGCCAGGCTGGTCGCGATACGATCGGCCAGATCATCGGGCAGGGTGAAATTGTTGGCCTTGAACGCCCGTGCCAGCGCGCCGCGCAAGCGGCCTTTCGCCGCCACCGAATCAAACAGGGCGCGATCTGCCGTGATCCACGCGCCTCTGCCGGGCAGCCGTTCCGACCAGTCGGCCGCAACCTGGCCGTCCGGCCCCAGCGCCAGCCGGATCAGGCCAGTGCGCGGAGCAGACTCGCCCGACAGGATGCAGCGCCGCTCGGTTTCACCCTCCGCGCTGCCCTGGCGGTTGTCCGGAGATGCCGGAGTCAGGCGATCATTGGTTTCCATCCGCTGATGCGTCCTCCTCATCAGCGAACCAGTGCGCGCGGGCGGCCATGATGATGCGGTTGCCATCATCTTCCGAAAGTCCCGAATCCTTCAGGATCCCGCTGCGGCCAACCAATTCATCGGTAGCCAGATCACCCAGATCGTCGAGGGTCTTGATGCCCTTCTTGCCCAGCACGACCAGCATGGCCTCGGTCAGTCCGTCGATGGCCGCCAGATCGTCGCTGACACCCAGGCCGCGGCGCTCTTCGCGGGCGGTGGCTTCGCGGCGTTCCAGCGCTTCGACGGCGCGGCTCTGCAGTTCGGTGGCCAGATCATCGTCAAAGCCTTCGATGCTGGCGACTTCGGCCAGATCGACATAGGCCACTTCTTCCAGCTCGGAGAAGCCTTCGGCGACCAGCAACTGGGCCAGCGTCTCATCAACGTCCAGCTCGTTCTGGAACATTTCGGACTTCTCGACGAATTCCTTCTGCCGGCGCTCGCTTTCGTCGGCTTCGGTCATGATGTCGATCTGCTTGCCGGTCAGCGCACTGGCCAGGCGGACGTTCTGGCCGCGGCGGCCGATGGCGAGGGAAAGCTGATCGTCGGGCACCACCACGTCGATGCGGCCTTCTTCTTCATCGAGCACGACCTTGGACACTTCCGCCGGCTGCAGCGCGTTGACGACGAAGGTGGCAGTGTCAGGCGACCAGGGGATGATGTCGATCTTTTCGCCCTGCAGTTCCTGCACGACGGCCTGCACGCGGCTGCCCTTCATGCCGACGCAGGCGCCGACCGGATCGATCGAGCCGTCGCGGCTGATCACGCCGATCTTGGCGCGGCTGCCCGGATCGCGGGCCACGGCCATGATCTCGATGATGCCGTCATAGATTTCCGGCACTTCCTGGGCAAACAGCTTCTTCATGTAATCGCCGTGGGCGCGGGACAGGAAAATCTGGGGCCCGCGCGGTTCACGGCGGACCGAAAGGATCAGGCTGCGCACGCGATCGCCCGGCTTCAGCACTTCGCGCGGGATCTGCTGGTCGCGGCGGATGACGCCTTCGGCCTTGCCCAGATCGACGACCACATGGCCGAACTCGGCGCGCTTGACGACGCCGGTGATGATCTCGCCCTGGCGGTCCTTGAATTCCTCATACTGGCGCTCACGCTCGGCATCGCGCACCTTCTGCACGATCACCTGCTTGGCGCCTTGCGCCGCGATGCGGCCGAATTCCACCGGCGGCAACGGATCGACGACATAGCTGCCCAGTTCGGCAGCCTTGTCCTTCTTCAGCGCATCCTTCAGGCTGATCTGCTTGAAGAAATCTTCCGGTTCCTCGACCACTTCGAGCACGCGCCACAGGCGGGTTTCACCGGACTTGGGATCGATCTTGGCGCGAATGTCATTCTCGGCGCCATAGCGGGCACGGGCGGCGCGCTGGATGGCGTCTTCCATCGCCTCGATCACGATGCCGCGATCGATCGATTTCTCGCGGGCAACGGCATCGGCAATGGCCAGCAGTTCGGCGCGGTTGGCAGTGAGGGCAGTCGCAGTGGCCATCTCAATCCTCCGAAAATTCGGTGTCGGGGGTGTCATTGTCATTGTCGGCAGCAGCGCTGCTTTCGATGATCTCGTCGGCGCCGGTGGGATCCAGCGGTTTCGATTCGGCGATCAGCCGGTCGGTCAGCACCAGCTTGGCCTGTTTGATATTGGCCAGCGGCAGCCGCAATTCGGCGCCAACCTTGGTGGTGAGCAGCACGACATCGCCATCCAGCCCGGCAATGGTGCCGGTGGCGCGGGCGCGATCATCCACCTTGGGCTCCAGCGCCATCTTGGCTTCATGGCCCACCCAGCGCACCCAGTCGCCGGGGCGGGTCAGTGGCCGGTCGATGCCGGGGGAGGAGACTTCCAGATGATATTCGCTGCTGATCGGATCGGCTTCATCCAGCGGCTGATCGAGCGCGCGCGACAGCCGGGCGCACTGATCGATGGTGAGCTGGCCGGTGGCCGGATCTTCGGCCATCACCTGCAGGGTGAGGCTGCCGGGCTGGCCAGACAGCATGACGCGCACCAGATCCAGCCCCATCGCGGCCACCACGGGCGCAATGATGGCCGTCAGGCGGGCATCGAGATCAGTCTGGGCCAAGACGCGGCAACTCCGGCAGGAAAAGGACGGTTCCGACATGGCCAAGCGGTTCGAGCGCTGCGCAGCGGAGCCGCGCAGCCTGCAATCGATCAACCATGCAGGTATGGGTGGCGCTATACGCCGATGGCGGCCTTGCAGCAAGGAGAAATAGAGGCTGCGCGTCGACCAGCCGTCGGCCCTTAACAAGACCGGTTCACTCGCCTATAGGCAGTGCGTCATTCATTTTCGGGGCTGAACACCATGGCAAATATCCTTGGCAATCTCACGCAGGCGCTGATCATCGGCGTCGTCGCGCTGCTCGCCGTGATCGGCGGCTATCACATGTCCTATGTCGGCGGTGATCTCTATGCCTTCGGCAACGGCTTCCTGCGCTTCCTGCACACCTGGGCCGGCATTTTGTGGATCGGCCTGCTCTATTATTTCAACTTCGTGCAGATCCCGACCATGCCGAGCGTGCCGGCCGAACTGAAGCCGGGCGTGAGCAAATATATCGCCCCCAAGGCGCTGCTGTTCTTCCGCCACGCCGCCCTGCTGACGGTGATCGTCGGCCTGGCGATTGCGGCCCACAATCGTTACCTCGTTGAAGCGCTCACTTTCCAGTCGCCCTACATCGTCATCGGCACCGGCATGTGGCTGGGCCTGATCATGGCGGCGTTCGTGTGGTTCGTGATCTGGCCGAACCAGAAGGTGGCGCTGGGCCTGGTGGACGGCACTGCCGAACAGAAGGCCGCTGCGGCCAAGACGGCGATGATGTTCAGCCGCACCAACTTCATCCTGTCGTTCCCGATGCTCTATTGCATGATCACCCAGGGCAACGGCCTGACGCTGTAATCCGGCGGCACTCCAGCAAGAGGGGCCGGTCCGCCATCGCGGGCCGGCCCTTTTTGTGTTGGCGAAGGGTCAGGCCTTGCGCGGTTCGGCCTGCAGGCCGGTCACCGGTGCGCAATCGGGAAATTCGGCATAGCTGGCCCGGCGGCCATTGCGGCTGATCCACACCCGCAGCGAGGCGAAATCCGGGCAGGGGCGATAGCGCCAGCGGAATTCCCAGCCATCGGCCCATTGCCGGCCTTCCCGGGCGGCAAAGGCTGCGCGCGGATTGCCCGACTGGCGATGATACTGCAGCGCCAGCCGATCGGCGAGCGCGGCCGCCGTCTGCGCATCGATGGCCGGATCATAGAGGCTGAGCATGGCGCCTCCGCCCGCCACGAAGGCAGCTAAGATGAGCAGGAGGCGGCGGCGCGTCACTGCCTGCTCTTGTGCACGAACATGGGTCACGACAAAAGGGGTGCCGGCCCAGTATCCCCAACTGCATCAGCAGCGTTGACAAGATTTGGGCCATCCTCTAGTGCCGCGCCTTCGTTCGGGGCCGGGATCACCTGATTCTGGCGCCGCGGCATATTTGAAACTCTTATTTCAAGGCTCCAACCATGTTCGCAGTGGTGCGCACCGGCGGCAAGCAATACCGGGTCGCAGACGGTGACAAGATCATCGTCGAAAAGATCGAAGGGGAAGCCGGCACTGCCGTGACCCTGGAAACCCTGATGACCGGCGAAGGCGCCGCGCTCACCATGGGTGGCACCGTGCAGGCCGAAATCGTCGCCCAGACCAAGGGTGACAAGGTGATCATCTTCAAGAAGAAGCGTCGCCACAATTATCGCCGCCGCAATGGCCACCGTCAGCAGCTGACGGTGCTCAAGATCACCGCAGTCGCGTAAGAGGAGCGCCCCACCATGGCTCACAAGAAAGCAGGCGGCTC
The DNA here is from genome assembly GCF_000331225.1 of Sandarakinorhabdus sp. AAP62. Classification (GTDB taxonomy): domain Bacteria; phylum Pseudomonadota; class Alphaproteobacteria; order Sphingomonadales; family Sphingomonadaceae; genus Sandarakinorhabdus. The sequence goes on from NZ_ANFY01000003.1 coordinate 375,449, forward strand.
GTCCCGGAACGGCCGTGATTCGGAAAGCAAGCGCCTTGGCGTGAAGCGTTTTGGCGGCCAGGCCGTCAATGCCGGCACCATCATCATCCGCCAGCGTGGCACCCCCACGCATGCCGGCCGCAACGTCGGTGTTGGCAAGGATCACACGCTCTATGCGCTGGCCACCGGCACCGTGGAATTCCACACCGGCAAGCTCGGCCGCAAATATGTGTCGGTCAACCCGGTGGCGGAACCGCTCGCGGCTGAATAAGCCCGGCTCTTTCCGCTTGATTTGAAAAAAGGGGAGCTGGGCAACCGGCTCCCCTTTTGCTTTTGAAGGCCCCCCATGCATTTTCTCGACCAGGCCAAGATTTTCGTTGCCTCCGGTGCCGGGGGTGATGGGGCCGTGTCGTTCCGGCGCGAGAAGTTCGTGGAATATGGCGGCCCCGATGGCGGCGACGGCGGCAAGGGCGGGGACATCATCTTCGAATGTGTCGACGGCCTCAACACGCTGATCGATTTTCGCTACACCCAGCATTTCAAGGCCAGGCGCGGTGCCCATGGCATGGGCCGCAATCGCACCGGCCCGGGTGGTGATGACCTGCTGATCAAGGTGCCGGTGGGCACGCAGATCCTGGCCGATGATGACGAACGCACGCTGATCGTCGACATGACCCGCGTCGGCCAGCGCGCCATCCTGTTGAAGGGCGGCGACGGCGGCAAGGGCAATGATCATTACAAGACCAGCACCAACCGCGCCCCGCGCCAGTTCCAGGCCGGCTTTCCTGGCAGGGAGATGTGGATCTGGCTGCGGCTGAAGCTGCTGGCCGATGTCGGCCTGGTCGGGCAGCCCAATGCCGGCAAGTCCAGTCTGATCAACGCCATTTCCAACACCAAGGCCAAGGTCGGCAATTATGCCTTCACGACGCTGAAGCCGCAGCTGGGCGTTGTCGCCCACAAGGGCCAGGAACTGGTGATGGCCGATATTCCCGGCCTGATCGCCGGCGCCGCCGACGGCGTGGGCATCGGCGATCGCTTCCTTGGCCATATCGAGCGTTGCCGGGTGTTGCTGCATCTGGTCGATGCCAGCCAGCCCGGCCCGGTGGATCAATGGCGCGTGGTGCGCGAGGAGCTGGCGGCCTATGGCGGCGGGCTCGACGCCAAGCCGGAAATCCTCGCCCTGTCCAAGGTCGATCTGGTCACGCCGCAGGCGCTGGCCGCCAAGAAGCGCGCGCTGGAACAGGCGAGCGGTGCCCATGTCTACACGATCAGCGCCGCCACCAGGCAAGGCGTCGAACCGGTGCTCGACAAGTTGATGGAAATGGCCGGCCGCGCGCAGGCGATGAAGCTGGCGCAGGAAAAGACGTGGTCACCGCTTTAAGCCTCGCAGCCATCATCTGTCATGCTGGCGAAGGCCGGCATCCACGGCTGTTCCGTGGGCGCCCGCTGTCGCAGCTGGCGCCGCGATGGATGCCGGCCTTCGCCAGCATGATCTGGTTGGCATGATGACTGCGGTTTCCTTCCCCGCCGCTGTCTTCGATCCCGCCACCTGCCCGCGGCTGGTGGTGAAGATCGGATCGTCGCTGCTGGTGGACGGCGCGGGCAGCGTGCGGACCGACTGGCTGGCTGGCGTGGTCGCCGACATCGCCGAGCGCCGCCAACAGGGCCAGCAGGTGGTCATCGTCTCGTCTGGCGCCATTGCGCTTGGCGCGCGCCGGCTGGGCCTCGAAAAGGGCGGCCGCGCCAGCCTGGAAGACGCGCAGGCCGCCGCCGCCGTGGGCCAGGTGGCACTGGCCGGGGTGTGGGAGAGACTGTTGGCCGCCCGGGGCCTGACGGCGGCGCAGGTGCTGCTGACGCTGGGCGACCTGGAAGACCGGCGCCGCTATCTGAACGTGGCGGCGACCATCGCCCGCCTGGCTGATCTGGGCGCGGTGCCGGTGCTGAACGAGAATGACACGGTGGCCACCACCGAGATCCGCTTTGGCGACAATGACCGGCTGGCGGCGCGCGCGGCGCAGGCGGCGGGCGCCAGCGGGGTGATCCTGCTGTCCGACGTCGATGGCCTCTACACTGCCAATCCGGCCACCGATCCCACTGCGCAACGCCTGTCAGTCGTCAAGGCGCTCACCCCCGACATCATGGCGATGGCCACCGGCGAAACGCGATCGGGCATGGGCTCGGGCGGCATGGCGGCAAAGCTGCTGGCGGCGCGCATGGCAGGCGCAGCGGGCATCTCGCTCGCCATTTGCGATGGCCGCGTCGATCGCCCGCTCACCCATTTTGCAGCGGCCGGCGGAGGCACATTGTTCCTGCCGCCGCGTGCCGCCAAGGGCCGCAAGGCCTGGCTGGCTGGGCGCATCACCGTGGCCGGCACGCTGGTGGTGGATGCCGGCGCAGCAGCAGCCCTGAAGCGCGGTGCCTCGTTGCTGGCGGCGGGCGTGCGACGGGTTGACGGCAAGTTCCGGCGCGGTGACGTGGTGGCCATCATGGGCCCGGCCGGCGAACTGCTTGGTCGCGGCCTGGCCGGCTATGACGCCGATGATGCCCGCGCCATCCTTGGCCTGCGCAACGAAGCCCAAGGCGCCATCCTGGGCTATGCACCGCGCGCTGCTCTCGTCCACGCCGATCATCTGGTGATGCTATGATCAACGATATGGCCCGTTCTGCCCGGGCTGCCCTGCCGGCGCTGGCCGCTGCCCCCACCGCGCAGAAGGCGCAGGCGGTTCGTGCCGCAGCTGCGGCCATCCGCGCCCGCCGCGATGAGCTGCTGGCGGCCAATGCGGCCGATGTGCTCGCCGCCGCCGGCCTGTCGGCCGCGCTGGTGGACCGGTTGGCACTGGATCCCGGCCGTATCGAGGGCATCGCCGCCGGGCTCGACACCGTCGCCGGGCTGGCCGATCCGGTGGGCCAGGTGATTGCGCGCTGGTCGCAGCCCAATGGCCTGCAGTTCGAGCGCGTCCGCGTGCCGCTGGGCGTGATCGGCATCATCTATGAAAGCCGGCCGGGCGTCACCGCGGATGCGGCGGCCCTGTGCCTGATGGCGGGCAACGCCTGCCTGCTGCGCGGTGGTTCGGAGGCGGCGCGGTCCAACGCCTTACTGCTCGATTGCATGGCGCACGGGTTGCGCGAGGCGGGCCTGCCGGCAGCGGCGGTGCAGATGGTGCCGGCTGGGGACCGGGCGCTGGTGGGCGAAATGCTCGGCGCGCATGGCCTGATCGATGTGATAATCCCGCGCGGCGGCAAGGGGCTGGTGGCGCGGGTTCAGCAGGAGGCGCGCGTGCCGGTGCTGGCGCACCTTGATGGCATCAATCATGTCTATGTCGATGCCAGCGCCGATGCCGACAAGGCGGTGGCCATCGTGATCAATTCGAAGTTGCGGCGCACGGCGGTGTGCGGATCGATGGAGACGCTGCTGATCGATGCGGCAGCGCCAGAAAGCCTGAAGCATCTGCTGGTCACCGCCCTGCTGGAGGGGCCCTGCGAAGTGCGCGGCGATGCAGCGGTGCAGACGCTCGATGCCCGCGTGAAGCCGGCTGCGGCCGAGGACTGGGACACCGAATATCTCGACGCCATCGCCAGCGTTGCCGAGGTGGCCGGCGTCGATGGCGCCATCGCCCATATCGCCGCCCATGGCAGCCAGCACACCGATTCGATCGTGACCGAAGATCAGGCCGTGGCCGAGCGCTTCCTGGCCCGGGTCGATTCGGCGATCGTGCTGCACAATGCTTCCACCCAATATGCCGATGGCGGCGAATTCGGCTTCGGCGCCGAAATCGGCATCGCCACGGGCCGCCTGCACGCGCGCGGCCCGGTAGCGCTGGAGGGCTTGACCATCTTCAAGACCATCGTGCGTGGGTCGGGCCAGGTTCGGCCCTGATGGCCCGTATCGGCCTGCTGGGCGGCAGCTTCAATCCGGCGCACGGTGCGCATCGGCATATCAGCCTGGTGGCGTTGCAGCAATTGCAGCTCGACGCCGTCTGGTGGCTGGTTTCGCCGCTCAACCCGTTGAAATCGCAGGATGGAATGGCGCCGCTGGCCATGCGGGTGGCACGCGCGAAGGCGGTCGCCCGCCACCCGCGCATCAAGGTCACCGCGCTGGAAGAACAGCTTGGCACGCGCTTTGCCGTCGACACGGTGGCGGCCTTGCAGCGTCGGTTTCCACAGCACCAGTTCGTCTGGCTGGCCGGCAGTGACATCGTGGCCGAACTGCACCGCTGGCGGCGCTGGCGGCATTTCCTGCGTGCCGTACCGCTCGCCGTCGTGCCGCGCCCCGGCGTTTCGCTGCTTGGCGCCCCGGCGCTCAGCTGGTCCGGCTGGTCGCCCGCAGCGCCTTCACGCTGGACGCAGGCCGTGCTGCCGGCGATAATCAGCTTGCACTCCCGTTTGCGGCCGGAATCGGCTACAGAGATCCGCAGCGCCGATCCCGGCTGGGCCACAGATGCCCGATTTGATGAAAAGGCACGTTCGTTTGACCAAGACTGACCGCGTGGACGAACTCCACGCCATGATCATGAAGAGCCTGGATGATGATCAGGCCGTGGATCCCGTTTCCATCCCGCTCGCCGGCAAGACCAGCATCGCCGATTTCATGGTGATCGCCAGCGGCCGCAGCGGCCGCCAGGTTGCATCGATGGCGATGAAGATCGCCGACAAGATGAAGAGCGATTTCCGCCGCAGCGCCCGCGTGCAGGGCCTGCCGGCCGCCGATTGGGTGCTGATCGATTGCGGTGATATCATTGTCCATCTGTTCCGGCCCGATGTGCGCGCCTTCTACAATCTGGAGAAGATGTGGGGGTTGGATGACGCGCCGAACCCGTCGCCGGCCTTTGCCCCCGTCACCGGTCCCGCGGTTGCGACTCCGCGCTGAGCGGTGAAGCTGCACATCATCGCGCGCGGCCGCATTGGCCAATCACCGGAAGCCGAGCTGGTGGAACGTTATGCCACCCGCCTGCGCGGCCGGCTGGTGGTGACCGAGATTGGCGACACGTCGCCGTGGCCGCTGTTCGGCATTCATCTCGGCCCTGGCCGCACCGTCGCGCTGGACGAACGTGGCCGCGATCTGCCGTCCACCGATCTGGCAGCACAGCTTGCCCGCTGGCGCGATGATGGCGTGCGGGAAGTGCGTTTCCTGATCGGCGCCGCCGACGGCCATGATGCCGCCACCCGCGACAAGGCTGATCTGCTGCTGGGCTTTGGCCATGCCACCTGGCCGCACATGCTGGTGCGCGCCATGCTGGCCGAACAGCTGTATCGCGCCAATTCCATCCTGGATGGCCACCCCTATCATCGGGAGTGAAAGGCCGTTCACTGGTTTGAAAGGCCGCAGGGAGTAGCAAGCTTTCCCACATCTGCTATCCTCTGCCCTTATTTGCCGTGAGTCTGCTGCCCGATGAGCCTGAAACAGAGCTGGAAGATCGCCCTGCCGCTGGCCGCCCTGGTGCTGGTGCCGGGCTATGCCGCCGTGCAGGCCGCTGCCGAAACCGATACCTACAAGGAACTCGACGCGCTGATGGACGTGTTCGAGCGGGTGCGCGTGACATATGTGGACAAGGTTGACGACAAGACGCTGATCCGCGGCGCCATCAATGGCATGCTGGCCAGCCTCGATCCGCACTCCGGCTATCTGGATGGCCGCGACTATGCCAATCTGAAACAGACGACCGACGGCGAATATAGCGGCCTCGGCCTCACGGTCACATCGGAAGATGGCGCGGTGAAGGTGGTCACCCCCACCGATGGCACGCCCGCTGCCAAGGCCGGCATCAAGGCCGGCGATTATGTCACCCACCTGGATGACGAGCTGATCTATGGCGGCACGCTCAACGAAGCGGTCGACAAGATGCGCGGCCCCGCCGGCACCACGATCAAGCTCACCGTCGTGCGCCAGGGTGAACCCAAGCCGCTGGAATTCAAGCTTACCCGCGAAGTGGTGGTGATCAAGCCGGTGCGCTGGGAGACCCGTGGCAATATCGGCCTGATCCGCATTTCCACCTTCAACAGCAAGACCGGCGAAGCCACGCGTGAAGCGGTGGAAGGCGTCAAGGCCAAGCTCGGCGCCGGGGTGGTCGGCTATGTCATCGATCTGCGTTCCAATCCGGGTGGCCTGCTCGATGAAGCCATCAAGGTGTCGGACGTGTTCCTCGATGCCGGCGAAGTCGTGTCCGAACGCCGCCGCGCCAAGAATGATGTTGATCGCTATTTCGCCAAGGCCGGCGACGTGACCGACGGCAAGCCGGTGGTGGTGCTGGTTGATGAAGGAACGGCCTCGGCCGCCGAAATCGTAGCCGGTGCGTTGCAGGATCATCGCCGCGCCATCGTGCTGGGTCAGCGCAGCTTCGGCAAGGGCAGCGTGCAGACCGTCTATCCGCTCTCGGCCGAAACCGCCCTGCGGCTGACAACGGCGCGATATTTCACCCCGTCGGGCCGCAGCGTGCAGGAAAACGGCATCGAACCCGATATCCAGGTGCCGCAGCTTTCCGATCCGCGCGTGGCGGATCGCAAGCCGCTGCGCGAGGCCGATCTGAAGAAGCATCTGATCAACGAGATCAAGGATTCCACCGCCAAGCTGGTCGAGCAGGACAGCGTGGCCGATCCGCGTTTCCTCGCCAAGGCCGAGGATCTGAAAGCCAAGGGCGTGCTGGATTATCAGCAGGATTATGCCATCCGGCTCTTGAATCGCCTGGCGCCGCCCGCGCCGCCGGCGGTTCAGGTGGCGGCCGGGGCTGCTGCTGCGCGCACCGCCTCGCGGTGATTGCACCTGTCACACACGCCGGCTAAGCCCTGAAGCATCGTTCATCCGCGAAGGATTTCGCCGCCCGTGCTGCGCCGCCTGTATGACTGGACTCTCGCCAAGGCCGCTGGCCCCGGTGCGGAACGCTGGCTGATGGGCATCAGCTTTGCGGACAGCAGCTTCTTCCCGGTGCCGCCCGATGTCATGCAGATCCCGATGTCGATCGCGCGGCCGGAACGCTCGCTGCGCTATGCCGCGGTTTCCACGGTGGCTTCGGTGGCCGGCGCTCTGCTCGGCTATCTGATCGGCGCCGTGCTCTATCAGACGATCGGCGTGCCGCTGCTCAGTCTTTATGGCTATGAAGACAAGTTCGTGGCCTTTGCCGCCGACATCAAGGCCAATGGCTTCCTGTGGATGCTGGCCTTTGCTTTCCTGCCCATCCCCTACAAGGTGGCGACCATCGCGGCGGGTTCGGTGTCGCTGTCGATCCCGGTGCTGATCGCGGCCTCCATCCTGGGGCGCGGCGGGCGCTTTTTCCTGGTGGCTTTGGTACTGCGGCGCTTCGGCGCGCAGGCGCAGGAGCTCATTGATCGCTATTTCAACGCGCTGGCGGTGACGGCTACGGCCCTGTTTGTCGGCGGTTTCGTGGTGGTGAAATATGCCTTCTAAGGCGCCGGTGCTGGTGCTGGCGGGCAGCCTGGCGCTGCTGGCCGGCGCCTTCGGCTTTGAACATGTTGGCGGGCTGGTCCCGTGTGAAATGTGCTGGTGGCAGCGCTGGGCGCTGATGGCGACAGCCTTCTTTGCCGCCGACGCGCTGGCGCTGGGCATGGTGGCGCGCCGCCAGCCTGCGATGGGCGCGGCCGTGGCAGCCACGGCCTGGGTGGCCATCCTCGGCCTCGCCAGCAACGCCGGCATCGCCTTGTATCACGCCGGGGTGGAACAGAAATGGTGGCAGGGCCTCACCCGCTGTACGGCGCCACCGGTGGCCGGTGATGCCCGTGCGATGATGGCCGACATACTGGCGCAGCCGCTGGTGCGGTGCGACGCCATACCATGGCAGATGTTCGGAATTTCCATGGCAGGATGGAATTTCGTCATCTCGTTCCTGTTGGTTGGAGCTGCCACATGGCTGATGCTGAAACCCCCCAAGACCTTCCGCTGATGTCCCGTCGTCGCCTGCCTGGCGATCGCCACCACGACACGCGCGCCATGATCCGCGTTGATCAGGCTGGCGAAACCGGCGCAGCGCGCATCTATGCCGGGCAACTGGCGGTGATGGGTGGCCGCCACAAGATGGCCGGCGAAATCCGCCACATGGCAGCGCAGGAGCAGCGGCATCTTGATGGCATGAACGCGATTCTGGCCCGTCGCGATGTGCGGCCCACGCTGTTCGGCCCGTTCTGGCACGTTGCGGGCTTTGCGCTGGGGGCGGGCACTGCGCTGCTCGGCCCCAAGGCGGCGATGGCCTGCACCGAAGCGGTCGAAACCGTGATCGACGAACATTATGGCGAGCAGACGGAAGCGCTGAGCGATGGCAGCGATCCGGAACTGAAAGCGATGATCGATGATTATCGCGCCGACGAGGTGGAGCACCGCGAGGCCGCGGCTGTCCACACTGGCGGCAGCGCCTTTCCGGTGATGGAGGCCATCATCCGCGCCGGCTGCCGCACCGCGATCGCCGTCGCCAAGCGAATCTAGTCTCCACTCCCACAGGACTGATCCGCTCATGCCGAGCTTGTCGAGGCACGCACCACGCTCGGTCGGTGCCTCGACAAGCTCGGCATGAGCGGCGCCATTCTGATAGAATCGAGTCTAGTTCCGGATCTGGTTGCGCAACTGATAGCGGCCACCAACCCGGCCGGAAAACATCTGCGTCACGCCCGGATGGCCAATCCCGTCGCCATCGCCATCAGGCAGCAGATTCTGCTGGCTGACATAGGCGACGTACGCCGATTCCTCATTCTCGGCGAACAGATGATAAAAGGGCTGGTTCTTGTGCGGCCGGATCGATTCCGGGATGGACAGCCACCATTCCTCGGTATTGTTGAACACCGGATCGACATCGAAGATCACGCCGCGAAACGGGAACACCCGGTGCCGCACGACGTCGCCTATGGTGAAGGTTGCCGGGGTCGGCGCTTCACCCTGGGCATCGGGAGCGGGGCGGGCAATCATCGGTTTCCACTCGGGCGGCATGGCTGTGATCGGCTTTTCCTTGCAGTCATGATGACGGCTTGGCGTCATTCTTTTGCAATATAGGTGTTCGCGCGCCGGCGTGAAGGGGGCGATGTCGCGCCGCCCCGTGCAAATTGCCGCAAAGCCGGGCTTGGCAGGCCACGCCCCCTCCGCTATAGGCCGCCCCTCGACCCGGATACCGGCTTGTCCCGTGTCCGGCGCACTTCGCGGAGAGGTGCCGGAGTGGTCGATCGGGACGGTCTCGAAAACCGTTGTGCCTTTACGGGTACCGTGGGTTCGAATCCCACCCTCTCCGCCACTTTCCGCCGGATACCCCCGCCGAAAGCGCACAAACTCCCGCTTGCACTCGTCATGATATTCTGTATCAGACACGGCGCAATTCAGCGTGCCGCCGGGCGCGGTGCAAGGGGATTCAAAACGATGCGAAGCCTGCTGCTTGTTCTGCTGACGTCCGCCGCCATGCCTGTGATGGCCGCCGAAGCTGATACCGAAATCACCGTCACGGCGGCTCGTCAGCCCTATCGCGGGGACTTTACGGTGCAGGAAACCCCGGCGGCGATCACGACGATCGACCAGACCTGGCTGAACAACAACAATATCCTGCGCCTCACCGATGCGCTTGATCTCAATGCCTCGATCGCGCGGCAGAATAATTTTGGCGGGCTGTGGGATGCCTTTGCCGTGCGCGGTTTTGCCGGGGATGAAAATCTGCCGTCTGGCTATCTCGTCAACGGTTACAACAACGGGCGCGGCTTTGGCGGCGTGCGCGATGTTTCGGGCATCGAGAAGATCGAGGTGCTGAAAGGCCCGCAGGCGGCGCTCTATGGCCGCGGCGAGCCGGGCGGGGTGATCAACATCGTCACCAAGAAGGCCGATTTCGATACGCGGGGCACGATCGGGGTTCAGGCCGGCAGCTGGGATCGGCAGCGGCTGGATGGAGACTTCAATCTGGCGCTGGGCGACGTGGCGGCGGTGCGCCTGATCGGCTTTTACGAGGATGCCGGCAGCTTCCGCGGCACGCGTTCCGAGCGTTGGGGCTTCACGCCATCGGTGCTGGTCAAGCTGGGTGAGAAGACAGCGCTGACCTATGAGCTGGAGTTGACGCGCGCCGAAGCGCAGTTTGATCGCGGGGTGGTCGCCATCAATGGCCAACTGGGCGCGATGGACCGCCGCACGTTCCTGGGTGAACCCGGCGATGGCCCGCTGGATGCCGACGTGACCGGCCACCAGCTGCAGTTGAGCCACGAATTCAACAGCAACTGGTCGATCCTGATCGGCGGCCAGCACCGCGATACCCGCCTCACCGGCTTTTCCACCGAGGCCGAACTGGCCGGCAGCCGGCAGCGGTTGGGCCGCGATGGCCGTTCGCTGTCGCGCCAGCGCCGGTTCCGCGATTATGATGCCGAACATCAGGTGCTGCGCGGCGAAGTGCAGGGCCGTTTTGAAACCGGCGGCCTGAAGCACCGCATCCTGTTCGGCGCCGATTACGACAATTTCGAGAACAGCCAGTTGTTCCTGCGTGCCCGCCCGGCCGTGATCGGGGCGACAACCACGGCGCAGCAATCGAACGACATCGACATTTTCAATCCGGTCTATGGCCGTTTCCCGCTGCCCACGCCCGGCCCGCAGACCAACCGTCTCGACACCCAGGAAGCGTTCGGCCTGTATGTGCAGGATCAGATCGATCTGGGCGGCGGCGTGCAGGTGCGGCTGGGTGGGCGTTATGATGACATTCGCCTGACCACGCTCAACCGCGCCAACGGTGTGGCCAGCGCCCGCGATTTCAGCCGCTTCTCACCGCAGGCCGGCATTGTTTACGAGGCCAGCAAGTTGCTGTCGCTCTATGCCGCTTATGGCGAAGGTTTCCGCGCCAATATCGGTGCCGATGTGGCGGGCCGCATCTTCGATCCGGAAACCAGCCGTTCGGCCGAAGTGGGCGCCAAGCTCAATCTGCTCGATGGCAAGCTGACCGGCACCGTCGCGATTTTCAATCTGACGAAGGACAATGTGCTGGCCGCCGATCCGGCCAACCCCGGTTTCTCGGTGCCGATCGGCCGGGCGCGCAGCCGCGGGCTTGAGGTGGATCTGAACGGCAAGCTGCCCGGCGATATTGATCTGCTGCTCAGCTATGCCTTTGTCGACGCCACCGCGCGCGCCGCCGTGCTTGATCCCAATTTCAGCCTGAACATCCGCGTCGGCGATCGGCTGATCAACATCCCCCGCCACCAGTTCAACGTGCAGGCGGCCAAGGGCTTCCAGCTGACCGATGATCTGAAGCTGACGCTGGGCGGCGGCGTGCAGCACACCGGCGGGCGGCTGGGGGAGACCGCGACCATGTTCTTCCTGCCGGCCTACACGCTGGCCCGACTGTTCGTCCGCGCCGACATCACGGAGCGGATCGAGCTGTTCGCTGAAGTCAGCAATCTGTTCAACGCCACCTATTACACCAACAGCTTTGCCCAGCTGTGGGTGCAGCCCGGCCAGCCGCGCGCGGCGACCGCCTCTGTGCGGTACAAGTTCTGATGACCGCGACGCTGGCCATCGACGGCCTGGTAGTGGAGCGGGGCGGCCGCCGCATCGTCGATGGCCTGACGCTGACGCTGGCGCCCGGGGAGGTCTATGCGCTGCTCGGCGGCAATGGCGCCGGCAAGTCCACCACATTGTTTGCCACCCTGGGCCTGCTGCCACGCAGTGGTGGCAACATCCAGGTGGCTGGCCAGGACCCTGCTGTTGCACCGGATGACGTGCGCGCTGCCACCGCCTATCTGCCGGAAAACGTCGCGCTCTACCCGGCGTTCACCGCGCGGGAGAATGTCGGCTATTTCCTGGAGCTGGCCGGCAGCCCGCGTGACCGAGCCGAGACCGAACAGGCCTTTGCCGCAGTGAAGCTCGACGCCGGCGCGTGGGACCGGCCGGTGAGCGGCTTTTCCAAGGGCATGCGCCAGAAAACCGCCATTGCCCTAGCGCTGCTCCGGCGCACGCCATTGCTGTTGCTGGATGAACCCACCTCGGGCCTTGATCCGGCGGCCACGCGCGATTTCCATGCGCTGGTGGGCGCGGTGGCGGCGCGGGGCGTTGCGGTGCTGATGGTCACGCATGATCTGTTTGGTGCTGCGGACGTGGCGGGGCGCATTGGCCTGTTGGCCGGGGGACGGCTGGCGCAGGAATGGACGGCGGCAGACAGTGCACCGCGCTTTGATCTCAACGCGCTGCACGATGGGTTTGTCGCGGCATGAGGCGGGTGCGCGCCATATCGGCGGCACAGCTGCGGCTGTTGCTGCGTTCGCGCCTTGCTGTTGTGGCGCTGGTGTTGCTGGCCATGCTGTCGGGCATTGCTGCCATCACGGGTGCCACGCAGGCCAGCCGCATGGCGGCGGATCGCGAAACGGCGCAGACGGCAGCCAACACCGAATTTGCCAATCAGCCCGATCGCCACCCGCATCGCATGGTGCATTATGGCACCTATGCGCTGCGCCCGCTTGGTGCGCTGGCGGCGTTCGATCCCGGGGTTGATGCCTTTGCCGGGTCGTTGATCTATCTGGAAGGCCATCGCCAGAATGCCACCACGCTGGGCGCGGCGCGCGAATCCTCAGGGCTTATCCGCTTTGGCCAGCTCACCCCGGCCTTTGTGCTTCGCGTGCTGGTGCCGCTGTTGCTGGTGTTTGTCGGCTTCGCCATGATCGTTGCCGAACGGCAGGCCGGGCTGTTCACGCTGCAGCTGACCCACGGCGCGAACGCGGGTGAACTGATTGCCGGCAAGGCGCTGGCACTGGCCGCGGTCGCCGGCGTGGCCGCGCTGCCGGCGTTGGCGGCGCTGGCCTGGGCGGCAGCGCAATCGCCTGCCGAAGCCGGCATCGCGGCGCTGATGGCGGTGGCGGCGCTGCTGTGGCTGGGCCTGTGGGTGCTGGGCATCACGCTGGTTTCGGCCCGCGCCCGTTCGGCGCAATCGGCGCTGATGGCGCTGGTGCTGGCCTGGGCGGTGCTGGTGGTGCTGGTGCCGCGCGCGGCGGCCGGCGTCGCGGCGTTGGCGCATCCGTTGCCCACCAAGGCGGAGACCGACCTGATTATCCATCAGGAACTGCGCGCGCTGGGCGACAGCCACAACCCCAATGATCCGCATTTCGCCGCCTTCAAGGCCGGGCTGCTCAAAAAATATGGCGTCTCCCGCGTCGAGGATCTGCCGTTCAACTATCGCGGCGCCCTGTCGGCCGAAGGCGAGCGGCTGACCAGCCAGCTGTTCGCCCGCCACGCCGCCGACACGGCCGCCGTGCAGATGCAGCAGCATCGCCTGCTGGCGCTGGTGGGCGTGATCAGCCCGGCGATCGGCTTTGCCCAGGCCAGCATGGCCGGCGCGGCCACCGATCTGGCCAGCCATCTTGCTTTCCTCGATGCCGCCGAAGCGCATCGCTATCGCTTGATCCAGTCGCTGAATGGCCTGCACACATACCAGGTGCGCGGCGCCGACGATGCGGCCCGCAACAAGGATCCGATTGCCGAGCGTCAGAGCCGTATTTCGGCGCGCTTCTGGGCGGATCAGAAGCCGTTCCATCATGATGGGCCAACGATGGCCGATCGGATGGCCGGGATGCTGCCGGGGCTGGCGGCCATGCTGCTGTGGGCCGGGCTGCTGTCGTGGCAGCTGGTCCGCACTGGCCGGCAGGAACAGCCATGATCGCAGGCCTGCTGCGCGAATGGCGGCTGCTGGCCGGTCCGGCCCGGCTGGGGCTGATCGTGCTGGCGGCGCTGGCCAGCGTCGCTGTCGCGCTCGGCCTTGCCGATGTTGCGGCCACCCGCGCCGATATTGCCCGGGTGGTGGCGCTGGAGGCCCGCGAAACCCAAAGCATCGCCGCCTTTGCCAAGGGGGATGCCGGCGAGTTCGGCTATTATCGCAATTATCCGGTGTGGCGTGCCCCCGGCGATCTGGCGTTTCTGGCGCCCACGCGCGGCGATGCGGTGCCGGCGGTGATGCGCATTCGTATTCTGGCGCTGGAAGGCCAGATCAATGACAACGAGGCCGCCAATCCCGAACTGCTGCTGGCCGGCCGCTTCGATTTCGCCTTCGTCACCCTCTATCTGGCGCCGCTGCTGCTGATCGCGCTGCTGCACGACCTGTGGTCCGGCGAGCGCGAGGCGGGTCGGCTGGCGGCGCTCGACAGCCTGCCGCGCGCCCGGCAGCGGCTGTGGAGCCCGCGGGCCGTGCTGCGCGCCGGTGGGGTGGCGCTGGCGCTGTTGGTGCCGCTGGCCGTGGGTGGATTGGTCGAGGGCACGGCGCCGCTGCGTCTGGGCGCGGCGGCGGCGCTGGTGCTGGCCAGCCTGGGCTTCTGGATGATCGTCACGCTGGTTGTCGCACGGGTGCAGGCGGCGTCGGCGACCCAGGCCGCCGTGCTGGCCGGGCTGTGGTTCGCCATCACGCTGGTGGTGCCGGCCGCTGCCCATCTGGCCATCAATGCTGCCGTGCCGCTGCCCAATGCCGCCGCCATCGCGCGCGAAAACCGCGAGGAGGTCCACGCCGGCTGGGACCGACCCAAGGCCGACACCATGGCGCGCTTCGTGGCGCTTTATCCGGCCTATCGTGCCCAGGCTGCCACTGGCACCGCTTTTGAATGGAAATGGTATTTCGCTTTCCAGCAACTGGGAGACGCCGCCGTGGCCGCCGACAGCGCTGCGCGCGATGCCGGCATTGCCTACCGGGAGGCCTGGGCGCAGCGGCTCGGCTGGTTGCTGCCGCCGGTAAAGGTGGCGCAGGCCATGCAGACGCTTGCCGGCAGCGATGTCGGGGCTGATCTGCGGTTCAAGGCGCGCACCCGTGGCTTTCACCGTGCCGTGCGAGAATATCACTATCCCTTCCTCTTCGGCGGCCGTCCCATGACCGATGCCGCTGTGGCAGGCGCGCCGACTTTCTCGACTGCGGTGATGTGACGAGCGGTTGAATCGCCGCACCCGGCCGCGTTGCCCTGCGTCCGTGCTCTGGGCTGATCATGCCTGATGCGACCCCCTGTGTGCGGGCCGAATGAGCGTTGCCACCCGGTGAAACCGGCGTGAGCGGAGCGAGAAATCCGTGCTTGATCCAAGAGGCATCAAGGGTTTAGCTGGGCGGCGGGGGTGCTGTGGATGCCGTCATCCGGGGGGAATATCTATCGTCTGCGATTGGTCGGGCCGTTTCGGCTGAGCGGGCCTGATGGCGCGCGCATCGAAGTCAGCAGCCGCAAGGGCCGGGCGCTGATCGCCATGCTGGCGATGGCGCCGGATGGCGAGCGCACCCGTGGCTGGCTGCAGGACCGGCTGTGGGGCAGCCGGCCGGCCGTGCAGGCCCAGGCCAGTCTGCGCCGCGAACTGGCCAATCTGCGTCTGACGGTGAATGGCGGCAGCGCCGCGCCACTGCTGCAGGCCGATTATCAGCGGGCGTGGATCGATCTGGCCCGGCTGGATGTGGACGCGCGGCATGGCGGTGGCCCCGGCGAGTTTCTGGAGGGCATGGATCTGTCCGGGGAAGACGGGTTCGAGGATTGGCTGCGCGAACAGCGCCAGGCACTGGAACCGACGGGCCGGCCAGTGCCACCGGCACCGGGCCAGCCGTCGGCCGTGGCCCGGGTGATTGGCGCCGCCTCGCCGCAGCAGCCGGTGCAGCCGTCGATCGCCGTGCTGCCAATTGCCGATCTGTCACCGTCGGGCGATCTGCGGTCCGTCGCTGATGGCGTTGCCGAAGAAGTGTCGGGCGCCTTGTCCCGCTGTTCGACCCTGTCCGTCGTGGGGGCCGGTTCCGGCGAGGGTCCGCCGCTCGCCGGCAACCGACTGGCGCTGAGCCACCAGCTGGGCGTGCGCTACCTGGTGGAAGGCAGTGTGCGCGCTGACGGCGACAAGCTGCGGGTGAGCCTGCGGTTGCTCGACGGGCCGGGCAATCGGCAATTGCTGACGCAGAGTTTTGAAGGGCCGATCAGCGATGTGTTCGGCCTGCAGGATCATATCGCCGTCACCATCGCGCCGTTGATCGATTCACGGGTGGAGATCAACGAACGGCAGCGGGCGCTGGCCGCGCCGCTGGTGCCCGACGATCGCTATCAACTGTTCTGGCGGGCCAACGCGCTGTTCCGGCAGTGGCAGCGCGAACCCGTGCTGGAAGCGGCCGAACTGACAGCGCAATTGCTGGCGCTGGAGCCGACCAATGCCTGGGCCGCAGCGCTGGCGGCCTTCTGCCACGCGATGATTGCCGGTTCCGGCTGGTCCGCCGATCCGGCGTCGCACCGGGCGGCAGCGCAACGCTATTATGATGTGGCACTGCGCCATGGCGGCGATGATCCGTTCGTGCTGGGCTATGCCGCCGGCGTGCAGCTGCGCCTGGGCGGCGACCTGGCGGCGGCAGACCGGATGATCAATCGGGCGCTGGAGCTGCAGCCGACAGCGGCTTCGGTGCTGTTCTGGGGCGGCTGGGTCGATATTGCCAACGGCCAGGCGGCGCGCGGACTGGAACGTTTCCAGCTGGCGCTGCGCCTCAATCCGCGCTCGGCGGTGCGGCCTTACAATTATACCGGCATGGCGCTGTGCCTGCTTGGCCTCGACAGGGCCGCCGAAGCCCTGCCGCTGCTGGACGAAGCGGCCCAGCATATCCCGACTTATCCGCCCACGCTGGGCGCATTGTGCCTGGCGCAGGCGCTGTCGGGCGACGCCGCCGCCGCTGCGGCCACGGCGGCCCGCCTGGCCGAAATGGGCGGCGTGGAAGGCGCGCTGTCAACAATCGGCGATCCGCGCGCGCAGGCGCTCATCCGAGGGCTGCTACCCAAGGCGGGCTAATCAAGCCAGCAGTTCCACATCCCAATAGAGATAATCGCGCCAGGTTTCGTGGCAGTAATGCGGCGGGAAGGCGCGGCCGTGGGCCTGGAGTTCGTGGGTGGTCGGCTGGGTGGGACGTGACAGCAGGTGCATATGGGCTTCGGCCGGGGTGCGGCCGCCCTTTTTCAGGTTGCACGGCGCGCAGGCCGTGGTGACATTCTCCCACGTCGTGCGGCCGCCATAGGCGCGCGGGATGACATGATCGAAGGTAAGTTCGCCGCCGGGCACGCTGCAATATTGGCAGGTGAAGCGATCGCGCAGGAACAGGTTGAAACGCGTGAAGGCCGGGTGGCTGGCTGGCCGCACATATTGCCTGAGCGCGATCACCGACGGCAATTTCATCCGGCAGGACGGCGAGGCAATCTCGCGGTCATACTCGGCGATGATGTCCACCCGTTCCAGAAAGGCGGCCTTGATCGCCGTCTGCCACGGCCAAAGCGACAGGGGATAGTATGACAGCGGGGTGTAATCGGCGTTCAATACCAGCGCCGGGCAGGCCTCGGGCGAAACCAGCGCCCGTTCGGTGACGAACTTCTGTTCCAGCAATTCTGCCGTCAGCATTGGGCCCTCCCCAGGTCTCGGGGCGGCAACGCCTGACACGGGCCCAGTCGCACAAGAGCTGCAGCCGATGGGCTGCGTCCCCAGGGCCGCCAGCGCGGCCGTTCCGTGATGACCCAGTCTTTACAACGGATTGTATGTCAGGCCAATGACACTACCGGATTTCGTTGTGGATAACGTGGATAAGTTGGCTCTCACCACCCGCTTTGCGCCGTCACCCACTGGCCTGCTGCACCGCGGCCACGCGCTTTCGGCGCTGCTGGCGTGGCGCCTGGCGCGGCGCAGCGGCGGGCGCTTCATCCTGCGCATCGAGGATATCGATGTCACCCGTTGCCGCCCGGAACATGAGGCTTCCATCCTCGAAGATCTGGCCTGGCTGGGCCTGGACTGGGATGGCCCGGTGTGGCGGCAGAGTGAACGTAGCCCGGTGTATCGCGCGGCGCTTGATCGGCTGGTGGCCATCGGTGTCGCCTATCCCTGTTTCTGCAGGCGTGCTGATATTGCCGCCGCCGCCAGCGCGCCGCATGGCCCGGAGGGGCCGGTCTATCCCGGCACCTGCCGCCATCTCGCGCCCGAGGAACGCGCCCGCCGGCTGGCCACGGAAACGCCGGCGTGGCGGCTGGACGTGGCGGCCGCTCTGTCCGTCACCGGGCCCTTGACCTGGCACGATCACTGGGCCGGGCTGCAAGCGGTCCAACCCGGCGGCGATTTCGTCATTGCCCGCCGCGATATCGGCACCGCCTACACACTGGCGGTGGTGGTGGATGACGCGGCACAGGGCGTCACCGACGTGGTGCGCGGAGTCGATCTTTTCGAGGCGACCCACGGCCAGCGCCTGCTGCAGGCCCTGCTCGGCCTGCCCGAACCGCGCTATCACCACCATCCGCTGGTGCTGGGCAGCGATGGCAAGCGCCTCGCCAAACGCGACGCCAAGGCTGTTGGGGGCGAGACGCTGCGGGCCTTGCGCGAAGCCGGCGTCGACCCGGCGAGACTGGGCGAGCAGCTGCTGGCGATGTTCCACTTTGATGAACAAACACTATATTGACGTGCCTTTGACGCTCTCCTAGGCAGGCAGAACGGGTCTCATAAGAACCTGATTGGGGGAGGGTTTCCAATGCGTTCTGCTTTTGCGTGTGCTGCACTGCTCGCAGTCACGATGTCGGCGCCTGTCAGCGCCGCCAAATATCTGATCACCGTTCAGGGTACGGCCTTTGCCTTTGCTGGTGCGCCGGGTAGCACGCCGATCGCGGAAGTGGCCGCACTCGGCGGCGCGGCGGTGTTTGCCGCCTTCGAAGTTGATTCGTCGCTCGCCACCTTCACCCCGGGCAGCCCGGCTGGCGGCTTTGGCACGACCGGTCTGTGGACTGGTTCGGTGCAGCAGGGCGCAATCGGCATCGGTGGCGTGGCGCTGGTGCGCAACGGCAATGATTTTGGCAACATCTTCCTGGTCGATAACGGCGGCGCTGGCCCAAGCAATCCCAATGGTCGGCTGGATCAGGCCACCATCAGCAGCAGCGCCCGCGTTCCCGGCTTCCTGACCACCACTTATGACATTCTTGGCCTGCCAGGCGATATCTTCCTCAACAGCCTGGCCTTTGGCCGGACCCGTGTGGGCGATATCAACAATCTGCCCACCCTCGTCACCGACGTGACGCAGCGCCCGGATTTCCCGTCGTTCCTGCTCAATCCCGGCGGCACCAATCCGTTCATGAGCATGCAGTTCCGTCGCGGCAACCCGACCGCGCAGACCCAGATTGCCGCGCTGCCGGTGCACAGCATTTCCGTGACCAACCTGCAATTCTTCGTGGAAGAAATCACCGGCGTGCCGGAGCCGTCGAGCTGGGCCATGCTGATCATCGGTTTTGGCCTGACCGGAGCCACCCTGCGCCGCCGGCGCGCGCTGGCCGCGGCCTGAACCGCCACACGCGGGCGGCAGCAGGCCCCGAAATGGGCCTTGCTGCCGCACCCCCCTGTTCTGCGCTGCAAAGGGTGATAGACCCTTCGCCATGCAAGCCACGCTCATCATCTTCATGGTCGCTTCGGCGGTTGCCACGCTGGCCGTACTGGCGCGCGGCATCATCATCATGGCGCGCGGCCAGGATGTGACGGGCGAACAGTCCAACCGGATGATGAGCCTGCGCGTCGCCCTGCAGGGGCTGGCGATCTTCTTCATCGTCATCCTGTTCCTGATCAACCGGCCGGGGTGAACCGGTCATGGTTCGGCTGAACCGCATCTATACGCGCACCGGCGATGATGGTTCCACCGGCCTGGTGGATGGCAGCCGCGTTTCCAAGGCCAGCCACCGCCCGGTGGTGATGGGCAGCGTTGATGAAGCCAATGCTGCCATCGGCCTCGCCCGGCTTTCTGCCAGCCCGGCCACCGATGCCCTCTTGTCCCGCATCCAGAATGATCTGTTCGATCTTGGTGCCGATGTGGCCACGCCCGATGGCATTGATGGCGCATTGCGCATCATTCCGGCGCAAGTGGACTGGCTGGAAATGCAGATTGATGCTGTGAACGATCAATTGGCGCCGCTCACAAGTTTTATTCTCCCGGCGGGCACTGCAGCGGCCACCCATTTGCACCTGGCCCGAACCATAACGCGCCGGGCCGAACGCGATGCGGTTGCTGCTGGCAACGAGATTTCGGCATTCGCGCGCCAATATTTGAATCGGCTTTCCGATCTTTTGTTTGTGCTGGCCCGAATCGAAAATGCCAGTGCCGGCGATGTGCTCTGGGTTCCGGGCGCCAGCCGCTGAGACTGACAAAATTTCGAAGATGTCCAGATTTGAAGTCAAATTGACTTCATTTCTTAACCATTGCGGTTTATGGCTGGGGTGAGTGGGCGCCGTGGGGGTGTCCACCGTCTGTCTCCGGGGGATTATTCCATGTCTCGCATGATGAACCGTGGCTTCAAGGCTGCGGCTGTTTTTGGTGCCGTTGCCGCTTTGGCACTGCCGAATGTCGCGCACGCCAGCGCCGCCGTCCAGGATGTCAACACCACGCTGCTGAACAGCATTCGCGCTGGTGCCGCCGGCCCGCCGCCGCGTGCGGCCCGCGCCATCGCCAT
The DNA here is from genome assembly GCF_000331225.1 of Sandarakinorhabdus sp. AAP62. Classification (GTDB taxonomy): domain Bacteria; phylum Pseudomonadota; class Alphaproteobacteria; order Sphingomonadales; family Sphingomonadaceae; genus Sandarakinorhabdus. Next base: position 395,810 of record NZ_ANFY01000003.1, read on the forward strand.
GGTCACCACTGCCACCTTCGATGCCGTCAATGCCGGCTCGCATATGGGCTACGACGGCTACAGCTATAATGGCCCGGCGGTTTCGGGCGTGTCCAAGGACGCGCTGGCGATCTCGGCTGGCTACACGATGATGGCCAATCTGTTCCCGGCGCTGGCCCCGTCGCTGCTGACCACCATGAACACGCGCCTGAGTGCGCTGCCGGTCAATGCCACCATCCGCGCCAACAGCTTGGCCGTGGGCAGCACCATCGCCAACAATTTCTTCAACGCCCGTGCCAACGATGGGGCGTCGGTCGCCCAGTCGCCCTACACGCCGGGGACGGATCCGGGCGATTTTCAGCCGGTGCAGCCGGGTCAGCCAGTATTGCCGGGTTGGGGCGCTGTCACCACCTTTGCCGCCACCAGCAGCAGCCAGTTCGGTAACGGCGCGCCGCCCGCCCTGGGCAGCGCCGAGTTCATCGCCGACTTTAATGAAGTGAAGGCGCTGGGCTGCTCCACCTGCGGCACCGCCGAACAACAGCTGATTGCCCAGTTCTGGGCCGATGGCGGCGGCACCTTCACCCCGCCTGGCCACTGGATCGACATCACCAATGGCTTGATCGGCGGCCTTTCCACGCTGGAAGCCGCTCGCGTGTCGTCGCTGGTCGGCCTGTCGGTCGCTGATGCCGGCATCACCGCCTGGCAGGACAAATATCAATATGATCTGTTCCGGCCGGTCACTGCCATCAACACCTGCACGCTCGCCGTGTGCGGTGTGGACGGCGAACCGGGCTGGACGCCGTTCCTGTCCACCCCGAACTTCCCCACTTATGTGTCGGGCCACAGCAGCTTCTCCGGCGGCGCGGCCGGCGCACTGACCAGCATTTTCGGCAACAATGTTTCTTTCTGCACCCCGGCCGATCCGGCCTCGGGCGTTGTGGGCAATCGTTGCTTCACGTCCTTGCGCGGTGCTGCCGATGAAGCTGGCATCAGCCGCATCTATGGCGGCATCCACTTCGAGTTCGACAACGGCCGCGCGGTGAACAACGCCTTCAACCTGGGCACGTTCGTTGCCGATACCCAGCTGCAGCGTACCGGCGCCGTGCCGGAACCGGCGAGCTGGGCGATGCTGATCGCTGGCTTCGGTCTGGTCGGCGGCGTGGCGCGTCGCCGCCGCGTGTCGGTGGTGTCGGCCTGATTTCGGCCTGAAACCGCAGTGAAACGGGCATCGGCCCGGCGCTGGCAGCAGCGCCGGGCCGATGTTTTTTGCGAGGCTGCCGCGACAGGTTGACGTTAACGTAAACTTGGGCCTTGACCCTGCCCGCAGCATCGGCCAAGTGCGATGCATAACCAAGCTTGGGAAAGGCTGGCCATGAAGGTGCTTGTCCCCGTCAAACGGGTGGTCGACTATAACGTCAAGGTGCGGGTGAAGTCGGATAACAGCGGCGTCGAACTCGCCAACATCAAGATGAGCATGAACCCCTTCGACGAAATCGCTGTCGAAGAGGCGATCCGCCTGAAGGAAAAGGGCATCGCCACCGAGGTCGTGGTCGTTTCCATCGGCGTGCAGCAGTGCACCGAAACGCTGCGCACGGCACTCGCCATGGGCGCCGATCGCGGCATCCTGGTGCAGACCGACGTGACCACCGAATCGCTGGCCGTCGCCAAGGTGCTGGCCAAGATCGTGGCCGAAGAGGCCCCCGGCCTGGTCATCCTGGGCAAGCAGGCCATTGATGACGACGCCAACCAGACCGGCCAGATGCTCGCCGGGCTGCTGGGCTGGGCGCAGGGCACCTTTGCCTCCAAGGTCGATCCACAGGGCGACACGGTGAACGTCACCCGCGAAATCGACGGCGGCCTTGAAACCGTCGCGCTGAAGCTGCCGGCCATCGTGACCACCGATCTGCGTCTGAACGAACCGCGCTATGCCTCGCTGCCGAACATCATGAAGGCCAAGAGCAAGCCGATCGCCAACAAGACCCCGGCCGATTACGGCGTGGACATGACCCCGCGCCTCACCACCCTGAAGGTGACGGAGCCGGCCAAGCGCCAGGCCGGCATCAAGGTGAAGTCGGTCGATGAACTGGTCGCGAAGCTGAAGGAAATGGGAGCCGTCGCATGAGCACGCTGGTCCTCGCCGAACACGACAATGCCGAACTGAAGGACGCCACCCTGGCCGCCGTCACCGCGGCCGGCCAACTCGGCGGCGATGTGCACGTGCTCGTCGCCGGTGCCGGCTGCGCCGCCGTCGCCGATGCCGCCGCCAAGGTGGCCGGTGTGGCCAAGGTGCTGCTGGCCGACGATGCGTCCCTTGCGGCCGCCCTGCCGGAAAACGTCGCCCCGCTGGTCGCTGGCCTGATGGCCGGTTACGACGCGTTCGTGGCCCCCGCCACCAGCCGCGGCAAGAACATCGCCCCGCGCGTCGCCGCCGCGCTCGACGTGGCGCAGATCAGCGAGATCCTGTCCGTCGAGAGCCCGGACACCTTCACCCGCCCGATCTACGCCGGCAACGCCATCGCCACCGTGAAGTCGTCGGACGCCAAGAAGGTGATCACCGTGCGCGGCACCGCCTTTGCCAAGGCCGCGACCTCGGGCGGCAGCGCCAGCGTTGAAGCCGTCAGCGGCGCCGGTTCGGCCGGCACGTCCAGCTTCGTCGGCGCCGAACTCACCAAGTCCGCCCGCCCCGAACTCACCGCCGCCAAGATCATCGTGTCGGGCGGCCGCGCGCTGGGCTCGTCGGACAAGTTCCACGAATATATCGATCCGCTCGCCGACAAGCTCGGCGCCGCCGTCGGCGCCAGCCGCGCCGCCGTGGACGCCGGCTACGCGCCGAACGACTACCAGGTCGGCCAGACCGGCAAGATCGTCGCCCCCGAACTCTATGTCGCGGTGGGCATCTCCGGCGCCATCCAGCACCTCGCCGGCATGAAGGATTCGAAGATCATCGTCGCCATCAACAAGGATGAAGAAGCCCCGATCTTCCAGGTCGCCGACGTCGGCCTGGTGGGCGACCTGTTCACGCTGGTGCCGGAACTGACCGGCAAGCTGTAAACAGCTCCTGCTGCGAAACAGAAGGGCCGTCGCTCGGCAGAGCGGCGGCCCTACTGGTTGTGCACTGGCGCAAACCGCCCCGGGGGGGCATGATGGCCCTTGAAAAATGGCTGGGGGCAACATGAGGCGCACAGGCTGGCGGGCAGGCAAGGTCGGGCTTCTGGCCCTGGCGCTTGTGTCTGCAGTTGCCCACGCCGAGCCGGTCACCATCCACCGCGATGCCATGGGCGTGCCGCATGTGTTTGCCGAGACGTCGGCGGCGGTGATGTATGGTGCTGGCTATGCGCTGGCGCAGGACCGGTTGGCGGCGATGGAGTTGCAGCGCCGGGCGGCGGCGGGGCGGCGGGCGGAGATACTGGGGCCGTCGGCGGTTGCCGGTGACCGGACGGCGCGTGATCGCCGCCTGCCCGATGCCGAACTGATGCGCATGTACCACGCCATTCCGGCCGAACATCAGGCGATGATGCAGGCCTTCGTGGATGGCATCAACCGCGCTGTGGCCGAGGTGGCGGCTGATCCCGACCACAAGACGCCGCTGGAGTTTCAGCGCTGGGGAATCAAGCCGACGCCGTGGACGCTGATTGACTATCTTGGCTACATCGCCTCGGTGCCGGGTGGGCGCTACAGCCACGAGATCCAGAATCTGGCCTTCCTGAACATGCTGGTGCGTCGCCATGGCCCGGCGGCGGCGCGGCGCATTTTCGATGACGTTGTGCCGCTCTCCGACGCCGGTTCGCCCACGGTAATCCCGGCCGGCGAGGATCGCGCCCCGGCCCGGCCGCTGCCGCAGGGGAACCCGCTGGCCGTGCGCGCCGGCAGCGTGGACATGACCGGGATATTGCCCGCCGTCCGTCGGCCTGGGGCGACACCCCAGGAAGGGGCCAGTCGCTGCCTTGTGGTCGGCCCGTCGCGTTCGGCCAATGGCCGGGTGCTGATGCTGGAAGCGACTGCCGATGGCCCCGAAATCCACCTGCATGGCGGTGGTCTCGATCAGGCCGGTTTCAGCTTCAATGGCTATGGCCCGCCGTTCATGGGACGCGGCGTGCAGCATGGCTGGCTGCTCACCTCGGGCGTGGCGCAGGCCAACAGCGTCTTTGCCGAGCGGCTGAACCCGAAGAACCGCTATCAATATTGGTTCAAGGGCCGCTGGCGCGCCATGGAGCAGCGCAGCGAAACCATCCTGGTGAAGGGCGCGGCGCCGGTGCAGCATTTGGTGGCGCGCACCGTGCACGGCCCGGTGATTGCCTGGGAACCGGGCGCCAATGTCGCCTTCTCCCACGCCATCGGCATGCGCGGCCACGAGATCGACAATTGGGTGGGCATCATCGAGATGGGCCGCGCCCGCAGCCTTGAAGAGTTTGCCAGCAAGGGCGTCAGCCGCATGGGCTGGAACCTGGGCATCTGCTATGGCGGCGAGGATGGCCAGATCGCCTTTTGGGAAGCCGGCCGCCTGCCCATCCTGGCCCCCGGCAGCGATCCGCGCCTGCCGATCCCCGGCACCGGCGATCATGAATGGCAGGGCTTCCTGGCCCCGGCTGAACAGCCGCACATGGTGAACCCGGCCCAGGGCTATTTCCATGCCTGGAACAGCAAGGCGACGGGCTGGAGCCCGGAAGGCACCGAGGCCCGCATCGGCCTGGCCTTCCGCACCTGGGCCGGCACCGGACTGGTCGCCAAGCGGCGGGACCTCACCCTGCTCGACATGCGCGCCTTCAACGAGACCATTTTCCACGCCATGGGCGCGCGTGACCGCACGCAGACCGATCCGGCGCTGTTCGCCCCCTATTTCCGTGCCGCGATGGCCAGCAGCAGTGACCCCGAGGTGCGCGAAGCCGCGGCGCTGATGCTGTCGTACAACGGCCTGCACGAGGATCGCGATGGCGACCTGCGCTATGACAATGCCGGCCTCACCCTGTTCCGGCGCTGGCTGACGGTGGCGCCGCGCCAGCTGTTCGAGCCGGGCATCGGCGACTGGTGGACCCGCATCGATGATGGCCGCTACCTGCGTTATCAGACCAGCCTGTTGCTGCGGGCGCTGCAAGGCGAGCAGGCCGCCACGCCGCTCACGTTCGACTGGTTTGCGGGCCGCGACCGCACAGGGCTGGTGGCCGACACGATCAAGGCCACGGTCGAGCAACTGCGCCCCCAGTTCCCCGGCCGGCCGCTGGCGGACTGGAAGCTCCCGCACTTCTGGAAATATTATGATCCGGCTGCGCGCCAGTCTGACCGGCCGGCCCTGCCCGATGCGCCGGATCCCGCTCGCCTTTCGGCACAATTGAAGCTGGGGCCGGTGATGGCGCCGCACAATGGCGGTGAAGGCTGGGTGGGGCTGATGGAGATCGTGCCCGGCAAGCCTGCGCTCTATTCCGTAGTCGATGCCGGCGGGCAAAGCCAGTTCATCGACCCGCAGGGCCAGGGCAACCCCCACCTGACCGACCAGACCATGATGCACGAGACCAACGAGCTGAAGAAGATCGAGATGGCGCCGGCCACGGTACGGGCCAGCGCCGTGTCCACCCAGACCATCGACTATGTGCCGGCAAGGCCCTGAGCTTCAGACTTCCTGCAGCAGCGCTTCCGTCTCGCCGATGCTGGCCGGGGTGCCGACGTGGAACCACAGGCCGGGGTGGCTGATGCCGAACATGCGGCCGGATTCCAGTGCCTTGTTCCAGGCGCGCCACATGGTGAAGGGTTCCACCGGTTCGCCGTCGAACAGCGCGCGGCTGATGATCTGTACGCCGGAATAGACGAAGGGGGCGACCTTGAGGCCGGCGCGGGGGGTGAGGCGGCCGAGGCCATCCATGTGGAAATCGCCGCGGCCTTCATAGCCGTGGGCGCGGGCGAGGGGGACGAGGAGGAGGAGGGCGTCCATCTGGGTGGCGTCCCAGCGCTGGGCGAGCAGGCGCAGCGTGTCGACCGGGCCGTCGATCCACATATTGTCGGCGTTGATGGTATAGAAGGCCTCGCCCTTCAGCAGCGGCAGCGCCTTGGTGATGCCGCCGCCGGTTTCCAGCAGCAGGCCGCGTTCATCGGAAACATCGATGCGGGCCGGGGCCTTGCGGGCGCGTACGGTGGCTTCGATCTGATCGGCAAAATAGTGGGCGTTGACCACGGCGTGGTCGATGCCGGCAGCGGCGACGCCGTCCAGCGCGCGATCGAGCAGGCTCTTGCCGGCCACCTCGATCAGCGGCTTGGGCCGCGTGGCGGTCAATGGGCGCATGCGCTTGCCCAAGCCAGCGGCCATCACCATGGCGCTGTGCGGCAGCACGCAATCGATATGCGGTTTCAGGGACAGCGGGGCCTTGCTCATGCCGGCACCGTTACGCCGTGGCGGGCGCTGGCCGGCACATGGGCGTCGAACCAGGCCTTTACCGGGGCCAACACCGGATGCTGCAGATCGGCGTTCACCAGTTCCCACAGGCGAGGGTGGAACTTGGGGTAGGCCGGCTTGCCGTCGCGGACATAGAGGCGGGTGAAGACGCCCAAAATCTTGATGTTCCGTTGGGCCGCCAGAATGGCATAGGCGGTGCGGAAGGCCGCTTCATCCAGATCTGGCCGGGCCGCGATGTAGCGCTCCAGCATTGCGGCTTCCAGTTCGGGCGACACGACGCGGCGGATATCCTGCAGCAGGCTGGCGAGATCATAGGCCGGGTGGCCGGCCAGCGCGTCCTGATAGTCGAGCAGACCCAGGCGCTTGAGGCCCGGGCGATCGAGCAGCATCAGATTATCGGCGTGATAATCGCGCAGCACCAGCACGGGTGGGTGGGTGAACAGCGCGGGCCACAGCGGCGCCCAGGCTGCATCGTAACCGGGTGCTTCGGCCAGGCCGACGGCGGGCAGATACCAATCGGGGAACAGCCGGGCTTCGCGCAGATACTCGGCCTCGGTGTAAGGCGGCACGTCAGCCGGCGGGTGCTTGTGCAATTCGGCGAGGATATCGACGGCGGCGGCGTAGATTTCATGCTCGGCGCTGGCATCTTCGGCCAGCACCGGATTCACGCGGCCATCGCCATAATCTTCCAGCAGCACCAGGCCCTGATCGAGATCGGTGGCCAGCGGCTGCGGGGCAGAAAAGCCCAGATTATGCAGATGCTTGCCGATGGCGAGGAAGGGGCGCGAATCCTCCTTGTCGGGCGGCGCATCCATCAGCACGGCCGTGCGGCCCTGCAGTTCCACCCGGAAATAGCGGCGGAAACTGGCGTCCCCGGCCAGCGGCCGTACGGCGGCGCCGCCCCAGCCATGGGCGTTGAGGAAGGCGCCCGTGCCGGGCGGCGGAATCATCTGGGAGAGGGAGGTGGCCACCGGTCTTCCCAAGCCGGGGGCGTGTCCCAAGTCAAGCGGCGTGGTGCGTCGCCGCTGCCGGAAAATGCCAGACGGAGGGCATCGGGTGGCAATCGGTGTCCCAATCGTTCCGGCCACTCGATCAGCAGGGCCGCATCGGTTTCGAACAGGCCCAGAGCGTCGGCCTCTGCTGGATCGTCCAGCCGGTAGAGATCGACATGCCAGACCGGCACCGGCAGATCATCATAGGGCTGCACCAGCGTGAAGGTGGGCGATGGCACCTCGCCGGCCCAGCCCAGCGCCTGCAGCAGCCCGCGGGCGAAGGTGGATTTGCCGGCGCCCAGATCGCCCGAAAGCGCCACCACGTCGCCGGGGCGCAGCACGGCCGCGAGCTGCGCGGCAACCGCCTGCGTGTCGGCCTCGCTGGCCAGGGTCAGCTCAGAAATCGATGGTGACATAGGCCTGGGCCAGCCGACCGGGAATGGGGCCATAGGCGCCGGCGCCGCGCAGATCATAGCCTTCCACGTCGAACAGGTTCGTCACCTGCACGCGCAGCAGGGCGTTGTTGCCGGCCAGCTTGAAGCGATAGCGGCCGCCAAGATCGACGATGGTGCGGGCCGGGATGGCGACGCTGTTGCTCACCGTGGCGGTTTCCGAACTGCGATAGGCGATGCGGGTATCGAAGGAGAAGCCGGGCGCGAAGGGTGGCCGCCAATCGGCGCTGAATTCGACACGCTGGCTGATGGCGCCCACCGGCCGTTCGCCGATGAGTCCCGGTGCGGCGCCGGGGGCGGTCACCTTGGGCCACAGCCAGACGCCGCCGGCGACGACGCTGAGCGTGGGCGTCAGCGGCCCGGCGACACTGGCTTCGATACCGCGATTGGACACATCGCCCAGCACATCGAAGCGGCCATTGGCATCAAGGTTGAAATAGGGCTTGGTGATGTCGAACACGCCGGCCACCAGCTTGATCTGATCGGTGAGCGCCAGCCGCAGCCCGGCATCGATCTGGCGGGTGCGGATGGCGGGCAGCGCCTCGTTGCGGTTGGCAGCATTGCCGGGGGCAACGCCGCTTTCCTCCAGGCCATTGACCGTGCCGGCATAGACGACCAGCGCCGGGGTGATGTTGGCGGCAACGGTGATGTTGTAGAGCAGCAACCGATCATCGGTGGCCTGCACGCCGCCACCCGGCAGATCGATGCGCTTTTTATAGTCGGTCCATTGCAGGCCGGCGGCGAGTTCGCCCACGCCCAGCCAGCGGCCTTCATAGCCGATGCCGCCGGTGATCTGTTTCACATCATCAAACTGCTGTGCGGTGAAGCGAAAGGCGGGTTCCGGCACGCGGCTGGGTGTATCGATCTGCACCGGGCCCAGTTCCAGCGTGTCGCTGCCGCCAAAACGGCGATCGCCGCTGCGGCCGCGCACCGCGAGATGAATCTGGTGCCGGCGCGGGCCTTCGTCGATCTGGCGGGTCAGGCGCACTTCACCGCTGACGGCGGCAAAATTCAGGCGCGGATCGGCGATCACCCGCTGCGTGCCGGTGCGATCGGGCTGGAGATTGCGCACCAGGTTGGTCATCTGGCGATCGCGCACGCGCGAAGAGCGGAAGAGGCCGGCGCGCAGCTGCCATTGCGGGGCGATCTGCCAATCCGCAGCCAGGCCGGTGTTGATGTCGAGCCCCTGGCCGGCCACCCAATCCGGCCCGAAACGCTGGCGGCGCGGCAACAGTGGTGGCAGGAACTCGGACGCGGTCTGAAAGGTGAGGCGGTGATCATCCAGCGTCTGGCGCAGCACGTTGACAAAGGGGATCAGGGTGAGGCCGGGCGCCGGGGTCGAGCGTGCGATCAGCGTGCCACCAAGGCTGTCTTCCCTTGTCTGATCAAGGCCGTTTTCCAGCCGCAGCGATGCGCCCAGCCCAAGGCTCAAGCTTTCGCTGGCCGGCAATGCCGCATCCACTTCGGCATTCAGCGTGCCCCAGGCATCGGCGGCCAGCAGCAGGCTGGCCGCGGCGTCGTCTCCCGGCCGGCGGAAACCGAAATCGACGAGGCCGGTGGGTGCGGGGAACGGGCTGCCCAGCGCCGACAGGCCCACCCTTATGGTGGTGGTGCGGCTGATGCGCGTGGATGGTGGCACCACCGGATCGAAGTAGAGGCCATCGATGCGCACATTGCCGGCGGCGATCGGTGAGAAGCCGCGCACGTTCATCTGGTTGTAGATGCCGATCACCTCGCGGCCCACCGTGCTGCCAAAGGCATCGCCGGATTGGCGCACGGCGTTTTCGTCGGAGCGGCTGCCGGTGGCGGCCACGGGTGCGGCCGGCGGCGACAGATCGGGCTCGTCGGCGGGCGGCGTGGCGCGGAGCGGCGGCACGCTGTCGTTGGGCGCTGGTTGCGCCAGCAGCAGCGCAGCGGCCAGAGAGGACAGCAGGGCAGACATATATTCTGCGTTTGCCGCTTTGCCCACCAATCGCAAGGGCTGGCAGCCAGAAAAGCGCCGTGCCCTCTAGAAATCGACGGTGAGATAGGCCTGGGTCACCCGGCCGGGCAGCACCGTATAGGCATTGGCGCCGCGCAGTTCATAGCCCTGTTGGCTGAACAGGTTGGTGGCCTGCACACGCAACACCGCCTCGTTGCCGGCCAGCTTGAAACGGTAGCGGCCGCCCAGATCGATCAACGTGCGGGTGGGCACGCGAACCAGGTTGTTGACCGTGGCGACTTCCGGCGAACGATAGGAAAGGCGCATGTCCAGCGACAGGCCGGGCGCGAAATCCGGGCGCCAATCGGCAGAAAGTTCGACGCGTTCCGAAATCGCCCCCACCGGCAGCCGGCCGACCAGGCCGCGCGTGACGGCATCACCGGTCACGCGCGGGCGCAGCAGGCTGGCACCCGCCACCAGTGACAGTTCAGGGGTGATCGGCCCGGCGATGCTGGCTTCCACGCCGCGGTTGATCACATCGCCCAGCACATCGAAGCGGCCATTGGCATCGAGATTGAAATAGGGCTTCGACACCTCGAACAGGCCGGCCACCAGCCGCATGCCGCCGCCCAGATTGACACGCACACCGGCATCGATCTGGCTGGTCTGGATCGCCGGCAGCGCTTCGTTGCGGTTGGAGGCGAAATTGGGCGCGACGCCGGATTCCTCCAGCCCGGTGACGGCGCCGCCATAAAGGCTGATATCGTCACTGATCTGCACGGCGGTGGTGACATTGTAGAGCCACGGACTGGCATCGATGCCATTGATGGCGCCGGGGAAGCCGATGCGCTTGCTGTAATCGCTCTTCTGCACGCCCACCGACAATTCGCCGACGCCGGCCCAGCGGCCTTCATAGGCGATGCCGCCGGTCCACTGCCGCACATTGTCTTCCTGTTGCGGGCCGAAATTGAGCACCGGCGGCGGCACGTCGGGCGCCCGCGTCAGGATGTTGACGGTCCCCAGATCGACCACGCCGGAGCCATCGAAGCGGCGATAGGTCTGGCGACCGCGCAGCGTGACATGCACCTGGTGCAGGCGTGGGCCCTCGGCGATGCGACTGGTCAGCCGCACTTCACCGCTGGTGGCGCCGTTGTAGAGCGTGGGATCGCCGGTGATGCGTTGATTGCCGGTGCCATCGGGGGAGCTGATGCGCACCACATTGGCAAATTGCCCATCGATCACCCGCTGCGACCGGAACAGGCCGGCGCGCAGCAGCCAGCCGTCGCTGATCGTCCAGTCGGTGATCACACCGGCGTTGAGTTCGACGTCGCCGCCGCGCGACCACCATGGCCCGAAGAACTGGCGGCGCGGCAGGCGCGGCGGCAGGAAATTGCCCTGTGGCACCGAAAGCGGGCCATGATCGTCGATCAGCGTGTGGCGCACGTTGATGAACGGCAGCAGGCTGAATCGGGCCGAGGGCTTCCATTCGGCGATGAAGGCGCCTTCATAGCTGTGATCGCGGGTCTTGTTCTGGCCGTTTTCCAGCACCATGCCAGCGCCAAAGCCAACGCTGAGCGTGGAGCCGAGCGGCAGCGTGGCATCGAATTCCGCGGTGGGCGTGTGCCACGTGTTGTAGCCGATCAGCACGCTGGCGGCGGCTTCCTGCCCCGGGCGGCGCAGGCCCAGATCGACGATGCCGGTGGGGGCGGGAAACGGGCTGCCCAGCGCAGACGGGCCGACGCGGATGGTGGTGGCGCGCACCAGCCGGCTGGACGGCGTGACAATGGGATCGAAATAGAGCCCGTCGATGCGGACGTTGCCGGCCGCGACCGGCGAGAAGCCACGCACGCGCTCGCGGCTGTAGAGGCCGGAGACTTCGCGGCCGATCGAGGTGCCAAAGGCGTCGCCGGCCTGGCGCACGGCATTTTCCGCCGATCGGCTGCCGGTGGCGGCGACGATGGGCGCGGCGGTATCGGGTTCGTCGCCTGCAGGCAGTTCGGCAGGCGGCGGCGTGCTATCGTTGGGCGGCGCAGGTTGCGCGGCCAGGGCTGGCACTGCCAACAGCCACGTGCTGGCCATGGCCACCATCCGGCCCGCGATGCTTGCAACTGTCATATTCCGCTCTTGGCCAGCGACTTGGCCTGAGTCCAGCGCCAAAATGCGCAGGATGATGTGCCGCTTGCACCGCGCCGCATCCGCCGTTGCCCGAAACGACAGGGGCGGTGACGGGGACATTCCCCCATCACCGCCCCCACCATGGCGTGCCGACGTGGCGGCCAGCATCAATAGCGATAATGATCGGGCTTGAACGGGCCGGTTTCGCCGACGCCGATATAGCTGGCCTGCTTTGGCGACAGGGCGGTGAGCTTCACGCCCAGCTTTTCGAGGTGCAGGCGGGCGACCTTTTCATCCAGGTGCTTGGGCAGCACATAGACGCGGTTTTCGTAATTCTCACTCTTGGTCCACAGTTCGATCTGGGCCAGCACCTGGTTGGTGAAGCTGGCCGACATCACAAAGCTGGGGTGGCCGGTGGCGCAGCCCAGGTTCACCAGGCGGCCCTTGGCCAGCACGATGATCTGGTTGCCATCGGGGAACTCGACAATGTCGGTGCCCGGCTTCACTTCGGTCCACTTGTAGTTGGACAGGGCGGCGATCTGGATCTCGCTGTCGAAATGGCCGATGTTGCAGACGATGCTGTTGGGGCGCATCGCCTTCATGTGCTCGGCGGTGATCACGTCCATGTTGCCGGTGGCGGTCACGAAAATGTCCGCACGCTTCACGGCGTCTTCCATGGTGACGACTTCAAAGCCCTCCATGGCGGCCTGCAGGGCGCAGATCGGATCGATTTCGGTCACCATCACGCGGGCGCCGCCGTTGCGCAGCGAATGCGCCGAGCCCTTGCCGACATCGCCGAAGCCGGCGACGACGGCGACCTTGCCGGCCAGCATCACGTCGGTGGCGCGGCGGATGGCGTCGACCAGCGATTCCTTGCAGCCGTAGAGATTGTCGAACTTCGACTTGGTGACGCTGTCATTGACGTTGATCGCCGGGAACGGCAGCCGGCCCTGCTTGGCCAGTTCATAAAGACGGTGCACACCCGTGGTGGTTTCTTCCGAAACGCCCTTCAGATTCTTCACCGTCTCGGTCAGGTAACCGGGGCGGGCCTTGACGAAGGCCTTCAGTGCACGCTGGAATTCGACTTCTTCCTCGTTCTCCGGCTCGCCCATGGTTTCGCCGGCTTCGAGGCGGGCGCCCCACAGCGCGAACATGGTGGCATCGCCGCCATCATCGAGGATGATGTTCGACGTCACATCGCCCCAATCGAAGATGCGGCCGACATAATCCCAGTAATCGGCCAGGCTCTCGCCCTTGATGGCATAGGTCGGGATGCCGGCAGCGGCCATGGCGGCGGCAGCATGATCCTGGGTGGAAAAGATGTTGCAGGTGGCCCAGCGCAGCTCCGCACCCAGCGCCACCAGCGTTTCCATCAGCACCGCGGTCTGGATCGTCATGTGCAGCGAGCCGGTGATGCGCGCGCCCTTCAGCGGCTGGGCCGCGCCGAATTCGGCGCGCAGAGCCATCAGGCCGGGCATTTCGGTTTCGGCGATGGCGATTTCGCGGCGGCCGAATTCGGCGAGGCTGATGTCCTTGATGGCATGATCGGCCATGGTGCGATTCCTGTCGATGAGAGCTGAAGTTCGCGCTCCCCTATCGGCGATGGCCTTCGCATGCAAGTATAAAGATAGCTTTATATGATGTCGCAGGCGGCCGGATTGTCGCAAAGGCTGGAAATGCCCGGCGCAAGCGGCCATGGTGAACGCCATTGCCCAGATGGGAGAAACCGGCCGTGCGCTTGCCTCTTGCGATTGTGATGATGATGTCCACTGCTGCCCCCGTTGTTGCCGCCCCGATCGCCTATCCCGCAACCCAAAGGGGTTTCGAGGTGGAAGCGCGCCACGGCATTTCCGTGCCCGACCCCTACCGCTGGCTGGAAGCCGATGTGCGCACCGATGCCAATGTCGCCAAGTGGGTGGAAGCGCAGAACAAGGTGACGATGGCCTATCTCGCCGGCCTGCCCAAGCGGGAGGCCATCCGTGATCGGCTGACGGCACTGTATGACTATGAGCGCTTCGGGATTCCGAAGGTGAGCGGCGGCCTGCAATTCTTTGCCCGCAACTCCGGCCTGCAGAACCAGTCGGTGCTGTATGTGCAGGCAGAAGGCGCCGAACCCAAGGTGCTGATCGATCCCAATCCCTGGGCCAGGGATGGCGCCACCGCCCTGGCGGAATGGACGCCTTCGAAGGACGGCAAGCATCTCGCCTATGCCGTGCAGGATGGCGGCACCGATTGGCGCACCATCAAGGTGCGTGATGTTGCCACCGGCGCCGATCTGGCCGACAGCCTGGAAGGCGCCAAGTACACGGGCGAGGTGGCCTGGCTGCCCGATGGCAGCGGCTTCTATTATTCGCGCTTTCCGGCACCGCCGGCGGGGCAGAAATACCAGTCCGAAACGCAGAACGAGGCGATCTGGCTGCACAAGGTCGGCACGCCGCAGAGCGCCGACCGCAAGTTCTTTGCCACGCCCGACAAGCCCAGGCTGGGCCACCACGCCACGCTGAGCGAGGATGGCCGCTGGATGGTGGTGTCGAGCTTTGAAGGCTCGGGCGGCAACGGCATCTTCATCGCCGATCTGTCCAAGGGCGAGACGCCGCGCCCGCTGGTGACCGCGCTGGACAAGGAATGGCTGTTTGCCGGTGCCAGCGGTGGCACCTTGTGGTTTGTCACCAACTGGCAGGCGCCGCGCTATCAGCTGGTGGCGGTGGATGGCGCGACCGGCAAGATCAGCACGCTGGTGGCGGAAGGCAAGGCGACGATGACCGGCGGCGCGCTGGTCGGCAAGCGGCTGGTGGTGCAGACGCTGGAAGACGCCAGGTCGGTGGTGCAGCTCTATGAAACCGATGGCAAGCCGGCCGGCACGGTGCCGCTGCCCGGCATCGGCACGGCGACGGGCTTTGACGCGTCCGACGATGGCACGACCTACTTCGGCTTCTCCAGCTTCGCGACGCCGGGATCGATCTGGCGCTATGATGCGAACAGCAACAGTGCCACGGTGGTGCGCGAGGCCAAGGTGGCGTTCAACCCGGCCGATTACACGGTGAGCCAGGTCTTCTACCCGTCGAAGGACGGCACGAAGGTTCCGATGTTCGTCGCGCACCGCAAGGATCTGGACATGTCGAAGCCGCATCCGGCGCTGCTTTATGGCTATGGCGGCTTCAACGTCAGCAGCACGCCAGGGTTCAGCGTGTCGCGGCTGGTGTGGATGGAAATGGGCGGCGTGTTCGCGCTGGCCAATATCCGCGGCGGCGGCGAATATGGCGCGGCCTGGCATGATGGCGGCCGGCTGCTCAACAAGCAGAATGTGTTCGACGATTTCATCGCGGCCGGCGAAGCGCTGATCGCGCGCGGCCTTACAGCCAAGGGCAAGCTCGCCATCCAGGGTGGCTCCAACGGCGGTTTGCTGGTTGGCGCCGTCACCAATCAGCGGCCCGATCTGTTTGCCGCCGCATTGCCGGCCGTGGGCGTGATGGACATGTTGCGCTATGCCAACTGGACTGCGGGCCGCTACTGGATGGATGATTATGGCGACATGACCAAGCCGGAGATGTTCCGTTACAATCTCGGTTACAGCCCCTATCACAACGTGAAGGGCGGAAAGGATTACCCGGCCATCCTGGTGACGACGGCCGATACGGATGATCGCGTCGTGCCGGGCCACAGCTTCAAATATGCCGCCGCCCTGCAGGCCGCCCCGATCGGCGACAAGCCGCACCTGATCCGCATCGAGACGCGCGCCGGCCATGGCAGCGGCAAGCCGACCGACAAGATCATCGCGGAAGCGGCCGATCTGTGGGCGTTCGCCGGTTACTGGACGGGTCTTACGAAATAGTTGGCCCGTTCGGGCGGGTGATGATGAACAGGCAGGTGATCGGCAGGATCACCGCCTGGATGATGATCACCCGCTGCGGCGCGCCAACTGCCACGGAAATCCCCACCACCGCCGCCATCGACAGCACCGCCAGCAGCTTGGCGCGCGGCGAGATGGCGCGATGCTGTTCCCAGTTGCGGATCAGGGGCCCGAACAGCCTGTGGCCCAGCAGCCAATCGTGGAGGCGTGGGGACGAGCGGGCAAAGCAATAGGCGCTGAGCAGCACGAACGGCGTTGTGGGCAGTAACGGCAGCACGACGCCGGCAATGCCGAGCGCCAGGCTGGTCAGCCCGATGATGAGCCACAGGGTGCGGAACATGGGCGCACGTTAGCAGGGCCCGGCCCTGTTGCCAGTGCAATCCCGCCCCGCCCAGGCCGGCCGCATCGTCGCAGCCGGGATCAGCCGGCCAGTGTTTGCGCGATGGCGACGGCAAGGGCCGGATCACCGGCGGCGATCACCGCGCCGCGGCTGGCTGTGCTGAGCGGCTGGCCTTGCCAATCGGTCATCACGCCGCCTGCGCCGGTGACGATGGGCACCAGCGCAGCCCAATCATGCAGTTTCAGCCCGGCTTCGACCACGGCATCGAGATGGCCGGCGGCGACCAGGCCATAATTGTGGCAATCACCGCCATAGAGCGTGTCGTGCGCCGCCACGCGAACGCGATCGAAACAGGCGAAATCCGCCGCATCAAAGGCGTGCGGGCTGGTGGTGCCGATGCGGGCGTGGGCGAGGTCGGCACAGTGGCGAACGTGCACGCGCTGGCCGTTCAGCATCGTCGGCTGGTCTGGCCCGGCGATCCAGCGGTCGCCGATGATGCATTGATCGATGATGCCCAGCACCGGCTTGCCGGCTTCCATCAGGCCGATCAGCGTGCCGAACAGTGGCCGCCCGGCCACGAACGCCCGCGTGCCGTCGATGGGATCGAGCACCCACACACGTTCCGCATCGGGGCGGTCGTCGCCATATTCCTCCCCGATCACGCCATCATCGGGGCGATATTGTTCGAGCAGGCGGCGGATGGCGGCTTCGGCCTCGCGATCGGCGATGGTGACGGGGGAGAAATCCTCCTTGGTCTCGACCAGGAACGGCCGGCGAAACCACGGCCTTATGGCTTGGCCGGCGGCTTCGGCGAGCAGTTCGGCGAGGGCGAGATCAGACAGGCTCAAAGCCCCAACTCCTTCAGGATGGCGGCGCGATCGGCATCAAGCGCGGGGGCCGGTGCGCGCGTGTCGGAATCGGCGTGGGCCGACAATTTGATCGGATTGCCGGCGGCAATCAGCGGCGTACCGTCGGGCAGGGCGGTGTGCACCACCATGTTGCGTGCCTTCACCTGCGGGTTGGCCAGCGCCTGGCCGATATTGTTCAGGGGCCCGCACGGCACGCCGGCGGCCTCCAGCCGTGGCAGCCAATGGGCGACGGGCTGGGTCAGCAGCACGCCTTCCAGCACGGCCGACAGTGTCTCGGCATGGGCGGTGCGGGCGTCGTTGCTGGCAAAGCGCGGATCGTTGGCCGGCAGGCCAAGCGCCTTGCACAGGGCGACGAACAATTGATCATTGCCCGCCGCAATCACGATCGGCGCATCGGCGCATTGATAGGCGGCAAACGGCGTGATGCTGGGGTGGCGCGCGCCCAGCGGCCCCGGCGATTCCCCGGTGGCGGCATAGCGGGCGATGGCGTTTTCCAGGATGGCGATCTGGCCATCGAGCATGGCGACATCGACGAACTGGCCCTTTCCGGTGCGGTCGCGGTCGTGCAGGGCGGTGAGGATGCCGATCACGGTGAACAGGCCCGCTGTGATGTCGCCCACACTGGTGCCAACACGGGTCGGCGGGCCGCCGGGGTGGCCGGTCACGCTCATGATGCCGCCCATCGCCTGCACCACCATGTCGTAAGCGGCCTTCTGGCTGTCGGGCCCGGTCTGGCCGAAACCACTGGTGGCGGCGTGGATCAGGCGCGGGTAGCGCGCGGCCAGCCCTTCCCAGCCATAGCCCAGCCTGGCCATCACGCCGGGGCGATAATTGTCCACCAGCACGTCGGCGCGCTCCAGCAGCGCTTCGAACAGCAGCCGGTCTTCGGCGGATTTCAGATCGAGCGCGATGGATTGCTTGCCGCGGTTGATGCTGGCGAAATAGGCGCTGTGGCCACGGATGAACGGGCCATAGGCGCGGGCATCGTCGCCGCCCTTCGGGTTTTCCACCTTGATCACCCGCGCGCCCAGATCGGCCAGCACCATGGTGGCATAGGGGCCTGCCAGCACGCGCGAAAGGTCTATGATGGTGATGTCTGAAAGGGGTCCGGGCATGAGGCTGGGTGTAGCGTTGTTTTTCCCCCTCGTCACCGCCCCGCCGGCTGGATAGACCTGTCTGCAACAATTTGGGGGACGAAGATGCGAACATTGATTCTGGCTGGTCTGCTGCTTGGCACCGCGGTTTCCGCTCAGCAAATGAGCGCTACAAGCAACGCCCAGCCGATGGGGGAGGCGGAAAAGGCCGCCATGCTCGATGCCCAGGTGAGCGCTGACGAACAGATGGGCTGGCTGAAGACCATGACCGCCGGGCCCAATCATCTGGGCAGCCCGCACAACCAGGCCAATGCGGCGCGCATCGAGAAATTGTTCCGCGAATGGGGCTGGCAGGTAAAGCGCGCCGATTACCAGGTGCTCTATCCCACGCCGATTTCGACCGTGCTGGAACTGGTTGGCCCGGTGACGAAGACGCTGGGCGGGCAGGAGCCGGGCATCCCGGAAGACGCGACGTCGAACAATCTCGCCGGGGCGCTGCCGCCCTATGTGGCCTATCAGGGTGATGGCGATGTGACCGCGCCGGTCGTCTATGTGAACTATGGCCTGCCCGGCGACTATGAAGCGCTGGCCCGGCGCGGCATTTCGGTGAAGGGCAAGATCGTCATTGCCCGCTATGGCGGCGGCTGGCGCGGGCTGAAACCCAAGCTGGCGCAGGAGCAGGGTGCCATCGGCTGCCTGATCTACTCCGATCCGCAGCAGGATGGTTATGGCAGCGCCGACAGCTATCCCAATGGCGGCGGCCGTCCGCCCGCAGGTGTGCAGCGCGGCAGCGTGCTCGACATGATCACCTATCCCGGCGATCCGCTCACCCCCGGCGTGGGCGCCACCAGGGATGCCAGGCGGCTGACGCGCGAGACGGCGCCGACGGTGCTGAAGATCCCGACCCTGCCGATCTCCTATGCCGATGCGACCGAGATCCTGTCGCGGCTGAAGGGCGCGCCAGTGCCGAACGAATGGCGCGGCGGCCTGCCGTTCCACTATCGCTTTGGCGGCAGCGACGATGTGAAGGTGCATCTGGCCGTCAAGTCGGACTGGACGCCCAAGATGATCAGCAATGTCATCGCCACCTTGCCCGGCTCTGCCATGAAGGATGAATGGGTGGTGCGCGGCAATCACTATGATGGCTGGGTGTTCGGTGCCGCCGATCCGCTGTCGGGCGAAATCGCCATGCTCAGCGAAGCCAAGGGGCTGGGGGCATTGTGGAAGGCCGGTTGGCGGCCCAAGCGCAGCATCGTCTATGCCAGCTGGGACGGCGAGGAGCCGGGCCTGCTCGGCTCCACCGAGTGGGTGGAGGAAAATCTGGCCGAGTTGAAGCAGAAGGCGGTCATCTACATCAACACCGATGGCAATGGCCGCGGTTTCCTGGGCGTGGATGGCAGCCAGCAGTTCCAGTCGCTGGCCGGCCGCGTCGCCGCCGAAGTGAAGGACCCGCAGACCGGCGCATCGGTGGCGGATCGCTGGCGCGCCGGCGTGCGGGCCAAGGCGTTTGACGGACTGCGCGGCGATCAGCAGGCACTGGCCGCGGCCGAACTGGGCGGCGACCAGCCGCTGGGGCCCCTGGGTTCGGGCAGCGACTATACCGCCTTCATCCACCATGCCGGGGTGCCCAGCCTGAACCTGGGCTTTGGCGGCGAAGGCGAGAGCGCCGGTTCCTACCATTCGATCTACGACAGCTATGATCATTTCGTGCGCTGGGATGATCCGGGCCTGGCCTATGGCGCGGCGCTGGCCAAGGTGGCGGGGCGCATGGTGCTGCGCCTCGCCGATGCCGATGTGCTGCCGCTGCGCTTTGGCCCGCTGGCCGGCGCGGCGCGGTCCTATCTGAGCGAGATCCGCACGCTGATCGACACGCGCCGCCGCGAGGATGACAAGCGCGCCGGCTTGTCTGCCGAGATCTATCGCCTCGGTTCGGACCCGCGCGATCCGCTGGGTCCGCCGCTGGCCAAGCCGCCGACGCCGCAGATCGAACTGGCCGCGCTGGACAATGCCATCACCCGGCTGGAAGCGGCGGCAAGGGCGTTTGACGGGGCCATTTCGGCCAACGGCGCTGCACTGACCGACTCGCAGAAGGCCGCGCTCAACGCCCGGCTGAAGGGCATCGACCAGGCACTGCTCAGCCCTTCGGGTTTGCCGTTCCGGCCGTGGTTCAGGAATATCCTCTACGCGCCGGGCCGCTTCACCGGCTATGGCGCCAAGACCCTGCCGGGCCTGCGCGAAGCCGTGGAGGAACGCCGCTTTGACGACGCCAACCGTGAAGCCGGGATCGCTGCCAGGGCGCTGAACGATTATGCGGATCGCCTGAATGCGGCGACGGCGGTGATCAGGTGAAGCCGGCGCTGCTGGCCCTGGCCCTGCTGGCGACCACGCCGGCGCTGGCACAGCGGATGCGGCCGGCGGATGTCGATAAATTGCCGTCCTCGCCGCCTACGTTGACCGAGGCCTATGGCAAGGAACCGGCCCAGGTCGGCGATTTGCGCCTGCCGGCGGGTCCCGGCCCGCACCCGGTGGTGATCGTCATCCACGGCGGTTGCTGGTGGAAGGGCTTTGCCACCCGCCAGAACACCGCCGCGCTGGCCAGCCGGTTGACGGAAAAGGGCTTTGCCACCTGGAACATCGAATATCGCCAGGCCGGCGAGACGGGACCAGATGGCAAGTACAGCGGCGATCCCGGCGCTGGCTGGCCCGGCACCTTCCACGACTGGGCCGCCGCGACGGACCATCTGCGTGAGCTCGCCAAGCGCCATCCGGTCGATTTGAACCGCGTGGCGGTGACCGGCCATAGCGCCGGCGCGCATGCGGCCCTGTGGGTGGCGAGCCGGCACAAATTGCCGAAGGACAGCGAGATTGCCTCGCCCGATCCGCTGAAGATCGGCGCGGTGGTGGCCATTGATGGGCCAGGCGATCCGGGTGCCGAGATCGAGACATTCGAAAAGGGCTGCGGCGTGCCCGCTGGCACGGCGATGTTTGGTGGCCGTCCCGCCGCTCAGCCCAGGCGCTGGGCCGAAGGCAGCCCGCAGAAGCAACTGCCGCTGGGCGTGAAATCCGGCCTCGTCTCCGCCAGCCTGTTCCTGTCCCCCACGGCCACTGCCAAGTGGGTGACCGAGGCGCGCAAGGGCAAGGATACGGCCAGCGCGCTCGTCCTTGGCGGCACTGGCCATTTCGAGGTCATCGCGCCCGGCAGCCCGGTGTGGAGCCAGGTGGAGCCTTTCCTGATCTAACAATTGACGGTGAAACCATGAAACTCCTCGCCTCCCCAACATCGCCCTACGCCCGCAAGCTGCGGATCATCGCCCATGAACTGGGCCTCGCACTGCCGGTGGAAGACACCGCGCCGATGACCGATCCGGCCGCCCTGCTCAGCGCCAATCCGCTTGGCAAGGTGCCGGCGCTGGTGCTGGACGATGGCAGTATGGGCGGCAGCGCCATCATCGATTCACCGGTGATCGCCGCCTTTCTGCTGGCCAGCGTACCGGGGCAGAAGCTGATGGCGCAGAGCGGTCATTATCATTGGCAGGCGCGCACCACCGAGGCGCTGGCCGATGGCGTGCTCGATGCCGCGATCATCCTCAGGTTCAACATGGCGCAGGGCATCACCAGTGGCCCGTGGGTGGACCGGCAATATCGTGCCATCGAACGCGCGCTGGCGGTGATGAACACGCGGGTGGGCGGCAGCGGCTTTGGCGACATCTGCATCGCGGTTGCCTGCGATTATCTCAGCTTCCGCTTCCCCGATCTCGATTGGCGCGGCCACAATCCTGCGCTGGTGGAACTGGCGGATCGGCTGCTGGCCACCCCGGCGTTTGAAGCGACCCGGCCGGCGGCCTAACCGTCGCGCCCGCGCGGCAAGCGCGTGGCGCCTTCGGGTACCGCGACCCAGGGATGCCGGCGTTCTTCAAACACGCTGCGCAGCGGTGGCGGCGTGTCGGGATCGGCGAACAGGCCGGCGGGAATGGCGATCAGGCCGGGATTGAGCGCGGCGGTGAAGCAGATGGTGCTGCCGCAATTGGGGCAGAAACGATTGGTCAGTTCGCGGCCCTTGTCGCTGAGATGCACGAATGGCCGGGTCTCCCCGCTGATCGTCACATCGGCTTCCATCAACCAAAGCGCCATGCCGAACGGCGCGCCGGTGCGGCGCTGGCAATCGGCGCAGTGGCACATGTTGACGGCTTGCGGCTCGCGCGCCAGCGCCACGCGGACAGCGCCGCAAAGGCACTGGCCGTCGCGTTTCACTTCTTCAGTTCACGCGCCAGCGCCTTGGCGGTCTTCTCGCCATAGGGCGGCTTGAAGCCGGCGAGGCCCGCCAGATCAATCTTGGGCTGGCTGTAGACGGCCTTGGGATGGCTGAATTCCTTGAAGCCATCATGGCCGTGATAATTCCCCATGCCGGCCGGGCCGATGCCGCCGAACGGCAGGTCTTCCGCCGAAACGTGGAAGATCACGTCGTTCACGGTCACGCCGCCCGAAATCGTCCGATCGAGCACGCGGCGCTTTTCCAGTTCGTCCTGGCCGAACCAGTAGAGGCCCAGCGGCCGGTCGCGGCGGTTGATTTCGTCGATGGCGCCGTCCACTGCCTTGTAGGTGCGCACGGGCAGCAGCGGGCCGAAGATTTCCTCCTGCATCACCGTCATCTCGTCGGTGGCGCCGCGGATGATGTGCAGCGGCATCTTGTTGGTGTTCTGCTTGGAAAAATCCTCATTGGCCGGATTGACCACCACCACGTCCGCACCCTTGGCGCGGGCGTCTTCCACATGGGCTTCCAGCCGCTCCCGGTGGCGGGCACCCAGCACACTGGTGTAATCCGGGTTGGCCAGCATGGTGGGGTACATTTTCGCCGTCGCAGCCTTCAGGCCTTCGACGATCTCGCCTTCCTTCTCTTCGGGCACCAGCAGATAGTCCGGCGCCAGGCAGATCTGGCCGGCGTTCATCAGCTTGCCCATCGCCACCCGTTCCGTGGCCGCCGCCACATCGGCAGAGCGCGAGATGATGGTGGGCGATTTGCCGCCGAGTTCGAGCGTCAGCGGCACCAGATTCTTCGCGGCCGCCGCCATCACGTGGCGGGCCACGCTGGTCGCGCCAGTGAAGATGATGTGATCGAAGGGCAGTTCGGTGAACGCCTTGCCCACTTCCGGCCCACCGGTGATCACCGCGATTTCGGTCCGGTCGAACGCCGCTTCCAGCACTTCCTTCATCAGCGCCGAAGTGACCGGCGTATATTCCGACGGCTTGATCATCGCCCGGTTGCCGGCCGCCAGCACACCGGCCAGCGGCGCGAAGGTGAGGTTCACCGGGAAATTCCACGGGCTCAGGATGCCGACGACGCCCTTGGGCTGCCATTCCACCCGCGCTTTCGCACCAAGCAGGCCCATGGGGAAATCCAGCTTGCGCTTTTCCGGCTTCATCCAGGCATCGAGATGCTTCAGCGCATGCTTGAGCGGCTTGATCGACGCCATGATGTCGGTGACCAGGCTGAGTTCGGTCGAGCGGTGACCGAAATCCTCGCTCATCGCGGCGGCAAAACGATCCTTGTTGGCCAGCACCACATCCAGCGCGCGATTGAGCCGGTCGCGGCGGGTGGCGGCGGTGACGGGCAGTTCGGCCGTGAAGCTGGCACGCTGCGCTTCCAGCACGGCCTTCATCGCGGCGGCATCGCGGGCATCCCATTCGGCAGTCTTGGCAACAGTGGCCATGATCATTCTCCCAACATGTTTGGGTGCAGCCTAGGCCGGTTCAGCGCCGCCGCCAAGCCGCCCACATTCAAGGGGAACCGCGCCGTTCTGACAGACTGGCGGGGCGCTGCGCTTTGCGGCATCGTGACGGCAACGAAGACTGTCTTGGGGAAATGGATCAATGAGCAACTGGCCTGCCATGTCGATTGCTGAAGCCCACGCGCAGCTGACCGCGCCCGGGCAGCCGCTGGAAATGGAGACGGTGTCCATCCAGGGCCGGCCCACGCGCGCCTGGAAGAACGCGCCGCCGTCGCTTGCCCATTGCTTCGCCGCCGGCCGCGCCCATGGCGACAAGGTCTTCTTGGTGCTGGATGAAGAGCGGGTGACGTTCGAGGCCTTTGCCCGCGCCACGCTGGCGCTGGCGGAGCGGCTGAAGGCGGATGGCCTGACCAAGGGCGACCGCGTGGCGGTGGTGATGCGCAATATTCCGGAATGGCCGGTGGCCTTCTATGCCGCCACGCTGTGCGGGGCGATCGTGACGCCGCTCAACGCCTGGTGGACCGGCGGCGAGCTGGAATATGGGCTGACCGACAGCGGCACCAGGATCCTGCTGATCGATGCCGAACGCTACAACCGCATCGCCGAACATCTGCCCAATTGCCCCGATCTCGAAACCATCTATGTGACCCGCGCCAGCGAGATGGAGCTGGGCGATCCGCGCGCGCGCCGGCTGGAGGAAGTGATCGGCTGGCCGATGGACTGGGCCTCGCTGAAGGACCGCGCCATCCCGGAAGCAGCGCTCAGCCTGCAGCCCGAAGATGACGCCACCATCTTCTATACCAGCGGCACCACCGGCAAACCCAAGGGTGCGCTGGGCACCCATCGCAACATCTGTTCCAACATCATGGCCAGCGCCTGCAGCCAGGCCCGCAGCTTCCTGCGCCGTGGCGAGCAGCCACCGGCCGCCGATCCCGATGCCCCGCAGAAGGCCACACTGCTCAGCGTACCCTTCTTCCACGCCACCGGCTGCCATGCCGTGCTCAATCCATCCCTCGTTGCCGGGGTGAAGCTGGTGCTGATGAAGAAGTGGGACGTGGTCGAGGCCATGACCCTGATCGAACGCGAACGCTGCAATAGCGCCGGCGGCGTGCCGACCATTGCCTGGCAGATACTGGAGCATCCCGATCGCCACAAATATGATCTGTCGAGCCTTGAAACCGTCTCCTACGGCGGCGCGCCCTCGGCGCCCGAGCTGGTCCGCCAGATCGGCAGCCAGTTCAAGGCCAAGCCCGGCAATGGCTGGGGCATGACCGAAACCAGCGCCACCTTCACCCACCACATGGCCGAGGATTATGAGCATCGGCCCGACAGCTGCGGGCCGCCGGTGCCGGTGTGCGATCTTGAGGTGCGCGATGCCGATGGCAAGGTGCTGGGGCCGAACGAAGTGGGTGAGCTTTATGGCTATGGCCCCAACGTGGTGAAGCTCTACTGGAACAAGCCCGAAGCCACCGCCGCCACCTTCATCGATGGCTGGGTGCGCACCGGCGATCTTGCCCGCATCGACGAGGAAGGCTTCTGCTTCATCATCGACCGCGCCAAGGACATGCTGATCCGTGGCGGCGAGAATATCTACTGTGTCGAAGTCGAAAACGCCCTGTACGAGCATCCGGCGGTGATGGATGCGGCTCTGGTGGGCCGCCCGCACAAGACGCTGGGCGAGGAGCCGGTGGCCTTCGTCACCTTGAAGGACGGCGAAGAGGTGAGCGAAGCCGACCTGCGCGCCTTCGTGGCGGCGCGGCAAGCGGCGTTCAAGGTGCCGGTGGCGGTGCATTTCAGCCGCGAACCACTGCCGCGCAACGCCAATGGCAAGATATTGAAGACGGAATTGAAGAAGCAACTGGCCGGGGCGTAGACCATAGACGCCAGGAAGACAGAGGGCCTCCGGCGGCCAGGGCCTGAGGCCCTGGACCCACTTTCGTTGGAGCCGCCACTAGGACGACGATCGGACCCGTGGACGAAAAAGCAAACGGGTGCAGGCCTCAGGCCTGCCCGCCGGAGGCCACCGCTTGCTTCTTCACTGCTCGTTGTTGGAAAAGCTGCCGTCCGCCCGCAAGATGCGCGGGCCGCCGGTGGGAGGCGGCGCGGTTTTCGGCCAGCGTGCGATGAGGAAGCGGTCGCGGGCGAAGCGTTTCACGTTCACCGCATCGGCCTGGTTGCCGCCCAGGATATGATAGGCCGAGGCATCTTCGCCGACATAGAAGCCGACATGGCCCTGCCAGCCATCGCGGCTGCCGCGCCAGAAGGTCATCACGGCGCCGGGTTGGGGCACCGGGCAGGGCACGCCGAACTTGGTCCAGGTGCGGGCGCCGAGCGGGTTGGAGGTCAGCACTTCGCCGGGCAGGGTAAGGCCGATGCAATGGGCCACAAAGAGCCCGCACCAGGCGATTTCGTCCTTGGCATAATCGATGCGCAGCCGCCGCGCCCATCCGATGATCAGCGGGTTGGAGCCGGGGCCAGTGTCTTCCTTGATGCCGATGGCGCGTTGGGCTTCGATGAACCAGGGCATCGAAAGGCTGTGGATCGGGTCAGCCGCGGTCTTCACTTCGGTGGTGGCAAGCTTGGCGCGCGTGTCCTTGCCGGCAATGCCGTCGACCTCCAGGCCGTTGGCGGCCTGGAAGGCGCGGATGGCGGCAATGGTGTCGCGGCCCATGGCGCCATCGATGGCGCCGGGGTCAAAGCCCTTGGCTTTCAAGGCTTTCTGGAGCTCGAGCGTCGTCATATCGGAAGTCCCCCGATGAAAATTGCGTTCGACCCTGAGGAGAAAGCTACCATAGAGCGACAGAGTAGGACAGAAGCGGCTTGCGGGACCAAAAGCGATGGTAGGAATGCCCGCCGGCATCGGTTAAAGCAGCGGCGAATCCTCCCTTCAAATGCGGGGCTGCCGCCATGAAATTCTTTGCCGATACCGCCGATGTTGCCGAAATCGCCGATCTGGCCGCCACTGGCCTGCTCGATGGCGTCACCACCAATCCCAGCCTGATTGCCAAGTCGGGCCGCAATTTTCTGGAAGTGGTGAAGGAAATCTGCGGGCTGGTCGATGGCCCGGTATCGGCCGAGGTTGTCGCGCCCGATCATGCCACCATGCTGAAGGAAGCCGCCGTGCTGCGCGCGCTGGCGCCCAATATCTGCATCAAGCTGCCGCTCACCCTTGATGGCCTGAAGACCTGCAAGGCGCTGACCGCCGAAGGCGTGAAGACCAATGTCACCCTGTGCTTCTCGGCCAATCAGGCGCTGCTGGCGGCCAAGGCTGGTGCGACCTATATTTCGCCGTTCGTCGGCCGGCTCGATGATATCGGCCATGACGGGATGGAGCTGATCCAGGATATCCGCACCATCTACGACAATTATGATTTCAAGACCGAAATCCTCGTCGCCAGTGTGCGCAGCCCGGTGCATGTGCTGGCTGCGGCCCGCATCGGCGCCGATGTTGCCACCATGCCGCCGGCGGTGATCCGCGCGCTCGCCGCCCACGCCCTCACCGACAAGGGCCTGGCCGCGTTCGACGCCGATTGGGCCAAGACGGGGCAAAGCATCCTCTGAGCGCTGCGGCCGAGCCTCTGGCTGGGCTCATTGCCCGCTTCCTCGCCTATTCCGGCGATCAGCGTCGCCTGTCTGTCCACACGCTGCGGGCCTATGGCCTGACGCTGGAACGCTTCGACGATTTCCTGTCCACGCATCTGGGCGGACTGGTGACCGGCGGCCGGCTGGCGGCGCTGTCTGGCGCCGATCTGCGCGCCTTCCTGGCCTTGCGCCGCGGCGAAGGCCTGGCGGCACCGTCCCTGGCGCGCGACGTGTCGGCGCTGAAGGGCTTCTTTGCCTGGGCGCGGCGCAACGAGGGCCTGGCCTGCGATGCCATTGCCGCGCTGAAGGCCCCGAAACAGCCACGCCGCCTGCCGCGCGCGGTCACGCCGGCCGATGTGCGGCAACTGGTGGACGTGGTGGGTGATGCGGCGACGCAGCCGTGGCTGGCGGCGCGTGACACGGCGGTGCTGCTGCTGCTTTATGGGGCGGGCCTGCGTATCGGCGAGGCGCTGTCGCTCACCGGCGCCGCCCTGCCGCTGGGCGCGGTGATCGCGGTGACCGGCAAGCGCGCGAAAACGCGGGCTGTGCCGCTGCTGCCGCAGGTGCGGGCGGCGATCATGGATTATGTCGCACAATGCCCATTCGATCTGGTGGGCAATGGTCCCTTGTTTCGCGGGGTAAAGGGCGGTGCGCTCGATCCCGGCACGGTGCGCCGGGCGGTGCAGGCCGCCCGCGCCGCCATGGGCCTGGCCGCCAGTGCCACGCCGCACGCGCTGCGGCACAGTTTTGCCACCCATCTGCTGGCGCGTGGGGCCGATCTGCGGCAGTTGCAGGAACTGCTGGGCCACGCCAGCCTGTCGTCCACGCAGATCTACACCAAGGTCGATGCGGCGCAGCTGCTCGATGCGTGGGCGGCGGCCCATCCCCGCGCGGATTGACCGCGCAGATCAAACAACGCGCGGATTGACCGCGCAAATCAGACAACGCGCGGATTGAATTCAGACTGGGCGGTAGACCCGGCGCGTTTCGGTCAGCCTGATCGGTTCCACCTCGATGAAGAACAGATCAAACTGCGGATTGATCGTCACGGTAATGTCCACGAAATCCTGGCCATTGGCCGTTCCCGGCGTGATGGTTGGGGCGGTCATCACGCCGCCAAGGCCGAAGCTGTTGCGGACGATGGCCGTGCTGATCTCGCCGGCGCTGCGGCGCGGAAACAGGGTGGCAACCCGGGCGCCTTCGCCAACACCATGACGCAGGCCGGCATTGGCCCAGAATACCGATCCGATGCCGATGAAGGCCATGATGAACATCATGAACAGCGGCAGTACCATGGAGAATTCGGCGGCCGTGGCGCCGCGGCGATTGCGCGCCAGGCGAAGCAGGGTCTGGATCATTGCAGCCTCACGGACGCATCACCGGTCAACACAAAGCCACCGTTGCGGCCGCTGCCCGAAATGATGCCGCCAAAGCTGTATTGCGGCACATATACGGCCTGGACCTCAACCGAAACATATCGGGCAAAGGTCTGTCCGGCCGGGCAGAAACTGTTCCAGTTCTGCTGACGGACGCCATTGCATTCCAGCCAATTGTCGACGGTGAGCGATGTCACCGGCCGGCCATAGGCGGCGCGCACTTCGGGGCCAAGGTGCGAGAAGTCGCCGGTGCCGATGGTGCCGGGCGCCAGCGCCAGTTCGATGCCGCGCTGGGCGGCCTGTTCCAGCGACTGCTTCTGCGAAAAGGCCAGGCCAAGATCCATGCCAACGAACAGCAGGCCGGCCAGCACGGGCGCAATCAGGGCCATTTCGGCACCGGCTGCGCCACTGCGGCAGCCGGGCAGCAATGCCAGAACAGTCCGGATCTGCATCATGCCACCAGCTTGATCTGGGTACCGCTGAACGAGTTGGCCCCGCTGTTGGCCGGGCAGACGTTCTGGATACTGTTGTTGCCGCGCCAATCGACCCGGCGGGCGACGATCTGGACGCAGCGGGTGTTCATGCCGCTGGTGCCGTTCATCTGCAGTTCCTGGCGCGGAAAATAGAGCGCGCCTTGCAGCAGGCTTGTGCTGTTGCCGTTGATGATGTTGGTGGCCATGTTGCTGGCGCGGCGATCCTGATAGAACAGGATGCCGGAATAGGTGCCGCTGCTGGGCGCCGTCATGTTGATCCGGGCGCCGCCGTTCATGTTGACCGTGGCGATGTTGCTGGTGTTGCTGGCGGCGTTGGTGGCGGTGAGGATGAACACCGCACCATTGGTGGTCACGTTCGATTGGCTGCCGAAATTCATGCTGCCCGTGACATAGTAGACGCCGGGGCCGAATGTGGCCGTGCCGCTGATGTCGATATCGCGGTAAGTGCCCGGGCCGATGCTGTTGTTCGTCCGGTTCGGCTGCACCCTGATGTCGTTGTTGCTGCTGCTGATGTTGGGCGGATCGGGCAGGTTGCGATAGGGATCGCGCAGCGGCAGGGCATATTCCTGGCGCACGGTGCCGCTGGCATAGTTGCCGGGGGGCACATTGCCCACAGCCGCCACCGGGCTGGCTCTCACAAAGCTGGCGCCATTGGCGATGATGCTGGTGGTGCTGGGTGCATTGCTCATCATGCCGCAGCCAAGGTCGACCGTGGCACTGCCGCCGATCGGGATGCCGGGCGTATCGGTGTGTTCCAGGGCCAGCACGCAATAATCGCCATTGCCCACGATTTCGGCCACGGCGCGGGCGCTGATGCGCACCGGGCCGTCCATGATGAAACCGGTGAAGGGCAGTTGCAGATCGGTGGCGAGGATGACTTCCACCGCCGCCGACGCGTCGCGGAAACTGCCGGATGTGGCCGGGCTGTTGATCACCGGATTGATGTTCATGACAAAGCCGCCATTGCGACCGATGTCGCCGAGGGCAGCCTGATGCACGGCTTCACTGTCGCTGTCGGCGGCCTGGCTCAACGCATAGGCGCCGGCGATTGCGCCCGAATCGGCGGCGCGCTGCATCATGCGCTTGGTGAGCGTCCACTGGATCGTGTCGCTGGCAAGGCCGGCCGTGCCGATCAGAATCGGCATCATCAGCGCCGTCAGACTTGCGATATTGCCCCGCCGGCTTGCCTGCAGCCGGCGCACTGAAAAGCCGCCCATTACATTCACGCCCTGTTGTTACGCCACGAAACTGGCACCACTGGATGGTCTCCCTATCAGAACACGAGTCAATTTTGCGTTAAGCGCGTCAATTATTATCCCTGCATTGCAATGCATCAAGGTAAACCCAACGATTTCCGTACAAGATTGCTACCAATTTGTTGATGGAAACGCCTGGGTGCACGGCATTGCTGCGCCAATGGTTACGCATCCCTGAACCTTGATTCGGGCAATGCGTCATTGAACTGTTAATAATCATGAGTCGGCCGTAAGTATCTTGCCAACACGCAGGCCGCCTCAGCCCCCGATGCAGCCATCGCATGCAATGGCGTCTGCCGCCCGTTCCTCGATCAGGCCGGCGGTGGCTTCGACCTGGATCGGCACGCCGGCCGGGCGGAACAGGCTGGCAAAAGGCAGGCGGGCCATGCCCGAAAGGCGCACCCGCACCACCAGCGGATCGCCGGCATAGGGGCCGGACGACGGCCCGAGTTCGATGATCGGCGCGTTGGCCAGAACCGGCTTGCCGGCACCGGCCAGTTCGGCCTGCACCGTTTCGACCACGGCACGATTGTCGGCCAGGGCCTGGGCACCGGCCAGGGCCGCCGTTTCCGCCTGGCGCTGCATGACGCGCTGCATCAATGTCCAGTGAATCGTGTCGCTGGTCACGCCGGCAGCCGCCATCAACGCCGGCATCATCAATGCCGTCAGCGTTGACAAACTACCGGCCTGATCCTTGGCCAGGCCCAGCCCCCTACGGCCCAACATCGAAACGCAACCTTCTTAACGAGAAGTAATCGAAGGGCACGTCTTTATCATTATTCGATCCGATTCGTAACTGATTGATTTATTATAGGATTGTTTACCATTCTTTACTGAAAATAGTCTTTGTGAATCGAATCTTCGACTCTGTTTAGGAAATGTTTTTGATTCGTGATTCTTGGTCTCCGACAGGCGCGCGCAGGCGGCCCGGCGGGCAGCCGGTTGTGCGATCGGCAGGAACTGAATTCAGCCTATCCGGCGAGGCGGCGCAGGATGATGTCCCAATGCCGCAAGGCCGGCGCAATGGCGCTTTCCGGCACGCGTTCGTTCAGACCGTGGGCGAAGCTGTCGGCCTGGCGCATGAACAGGCCGGAAACGCCGTAGGACGGGATGCCCAGCGCCCGCCAGAACACGCTGTCGGTGGCGCCGGCGTCCATGCCGGGGGTGGCGTTCAGGCCGGGGGCGCGTGCCGAAACCGCGGCCTGTACCGCGGCCGTCACGTCGGGGCGCAGTGGCGATGCCGGCGTGACCGGCCAATCGACACCCGTCGCAAAGGTCACGCCCGGATCTTCGGCGATGCGGGCCAGTTCCGTTTGCACCGCAGCGATGCTGGTGCCGGGGAAGATGCGGCAGTTGACCGTGAGGGTGACCCGCTGCGGCAAGGCGTTGGGCGCGTGGCCGCCGTTGATCATGGTGGGCACGCAGGTGGTGCCGATCTGGCCGATGGTGCCGGGATTGGCGCGCAGCACGGCGATGGCATCGGCATCGGCCGGGTTGGCGGCAAAGCGCGCCATGGCCTGGCCCAGCGCGTCGCTGCGCTGGCGGGCGGCTTCGGCCAGGGAGGCCCGGGTGATGTCGTTCACTTCCGCCTTCCAGCGGTGCCCGGCGATGCGCGCCGCCACCAGGCCGATGCGGGCGATGGCATTGCTGCCGGTCGGCGTGGAGCTGTGGCCGCCCGGATCGGTGATGGTCATCTGGAAATCGGCGTAGCTTTTCTCTGCTGCCTGCAACCGATAGAAATAGGGCTTGCCGTCTGCATCCAGCCCGCCGCCGCCGCCGTCGCTGTTCAGCATGAATTCGATATCGAATGCCTTGGCCTGTTTGGCCTGCGCGGCGCTGGCGATGCCGTCGGTTTCCTCGTCGCCCGACAGGAACAGGTGGATATCGCGACGGGGCTTGAAGCCGCTGGCCTTCAGCTGCGCCAGCGTCGCGATCAGCACGGCAACATCGAACTTGTTGTCCTGCACGCCGCGGCCAAAGATATAGCCCTGCTCGGCGATGGCGGTGAAGGGCGGACGTTCCCAATCCGCCGGATTGGCTTCCACCACGTCCAGATGCCCGGTCAGCGCCATGGGCCTGGCCTTTGCCTTGGCGGCCCGCCAGACCATGTGGAAATTGGCGGTGCCGGCCAGTTCGTCGATCTGGATGTCGGCGGCGTTGAATCCCGCCTTCACCAGCCAGTCGCGATAGAAACGTGCCAGCGCCGGCGTCTGGCCGCGGCCCTTGACGCTGGCGATGCCCACACTGTCCATCAACAGGCGCTTCGCTTCGGCGGTGTCGCCGGGGGCGGCATGGGCCGGCAAGGCCGAGCAGGACAGGGCGAGGATGGCGGCAAGCGTGCGGATCATGCGCCGCAGACTGCACCCGGGCATCGCTTGTCTGCAAGCCCGGCGGTTTCCGGCTTGACGGCGCTTTGGCGCTGCCCGAAGTCAGATGGCCATGAAGCCCACCAACTCGCTCACCCGCTGGATCCTGATCGGCCTTGTGGCCGGGCTTGGCGTTGGCTGGGCGATCAATGCCAGCGTGGCCGCAGATCAGGCCAGGGAAATCGCCGGTTATCTGTCGATCATCACCGATGTGTTCCTGCGGCTGATCAAGATGATCATCGCGCCGTTGGTGCTGGCGACGCTGACGGTGGGCATCGCCCACATGGGTTCGGGCGGGGCGGTGGGCCGCACCTTCGTGCGCACGCTGGCCTGGTTCATTGCCGCCTCCGTGTTCAGCCTCGGGCTGGGCATATTGATGGTCAATCTGCTCGCCCCCGGCGTGGGGGTGGGCCTGCCGCTGCCCGATGCCGGTACCGCCTCGGGCGTGGTCAACAAGGCCTTCAACCTGAAGGAGTTCATCGGCCACATCTTCCCCAAGTCCATCATCGAGGCGATGGCCACCAACGAAGTGCTGCAGATCGTGGTGTTCAGCCTGTTTGCCGGCGTCGCGCTGATCCAGATGGGTGAGAAGGCCAAGGTCATCAACGACGGGCTGGATGCCATCATGCACATGATGCTGGTGATCACCGGCTATGTGATGAAAGTGGCGCCGTTCGCCGTGTTTGCCGCCATCGCCTCGTCGATTGCCGTCGAAGGGCTGGGCATCCTCGTCACCTTTGGCAAGTTCGTCGGCGGTTTCTACCTGGCGCTGGCGGTGCTGTGGCTGTTCCTGCTCGGCGCCGGCAGTTTCGTGCTCGGCTTTGGCGAAGTGCGCCGCCTGATCCCCGAAATCCGCGAGCCGTTCCTGATCACCTTTGCCACTGCATCATCGGAAGCCGCCTACCCCAAGCTGCTCGCCTCGCTGGAGCGTTATGGCGTGCCGGGCCGCATCGCCTCGTTCGTGCTGCCGCTGGGCTACAGCTTCAATCTCGATGGCTCGATGATGTACTGCGCCTTTGCCAGCATCTTCATCGCCCAGGCCTATGGCATCGATCTGTCGCTGGGCCAGGAAATCGCCATGCTCGGCCTGCTGATGATCACCTCGAAGGGCATCGCCGGCGTGCCGCGCGCCAGCCTCGTGGTGATCGCCGCGACGCTGCCCTATTTCAACATCCCCGAAGCCGGCCTGCTGCTGATTCTTGCCGTCGATCATTTCCTCGACATGGGCCGCAGCGCGACGAACGTGATCGGCAATGCGGTGGCCACCGCCGTGATCGCGAAATGGGATGCCGGCGAGGCCGTGGCGGAACCGGCAGCTCAGAAATAAAGTGTCGGATTCTCAGGTGCCGGCAGCGGGTCTGGGCCAAAGCGGTTGTCACCGGGAGTGCCGGGCCGGCTCATCCACCAGATGTTGATCAGCGTGCCGGCAGTGGGCAGCAGGGTGACCAGATACCACCAGCCGCTCATGCCCTGATCATGCAGGCGGCGCACGCTGACGGCGAGATGCGGTACGAAGAACAGCAGCATCGCCGCCAGCAGCAGCCGGCCCTTGAAGATGTCGGTCAGCAGATCGGCGCCGAGCAGCAACACGTCGATCGCTGCGGCGGTGCCGGCGATCACGGCCCAGAACAGGGTGAACCACCAAAATTCGGCCCGGCGGGAGCGGCCCCGGAAATCGAGGCAGCGCTGCAGCGGCATCATCATCCAGTGGAGGGGGGATTGTGCCATCAATTCACCGGTGGACGGCGACGATAGCTGAGCGCCTCTGCCACGTGAATACGCGCCACGCCGTCGCTGCCGGCCAGATCCGCAATCGTTCGCGATACCCGCAGCACGCGGGCATAGCCGCGCGCGGAAAGCCGCAGCGTGTCGGCGGCTTGCGTCAGCAGGCGCTGGCCCTCGGCATCCGGGGTGGCGTGGGCGGTGAGCGCTTCGCCGTCGGCTTCGGCATTGGTGCGGGTGGCCGTGCCGGCATAGCGCGCCGTCTGGCGGGCGCGGGCGGCGGCGACGCGGGCGGCGACCTGCGCGCTGTTCTCGGCCGGCGGCGGCAAGGTGAGATCGGCGGCCGACAGCGCCGGCACCTCGACATGCAGATCGATGCGGTCGAGCAGCGGCCCGGACAATTTGCTCTGATAATCGGCGGCGCAGCGCGGCGCCCGCGCGCAGGCCTGGGCCGGATCGGAAAGATAGCCGCAGCGGCACGGGTTCATCGCCGCCACCAGCTGCACGCGGGCCGGATAGGTGACATGGGCGGCGGCCCGCGCCACCTGCACCTGCCCGGTTTCCAGCGGCTGGCGCAGCGAATCGAGCACGCCGCGCTGATATTCCGGCAGCTCATCGAGGAACAGCACACCCAGATGCGCGAGGCTGACTTCGCCGGGCCGCGCCTTCATGCCGCCGCCGACCAATGCCGCCATCGAGGCCGAATGATGGGGCGAACGGAAGGGCCGCGTGCGCTTCAGCTTGCCGCCGTCCAGCTCGCCAGCGATGGAGGCGACCATCGAGACTTCCAGCGCTTCGGCCGGGGTGAGATCGGGCAATATGCCGGCCAGGGCGGCGGCGATCAGCGATTTGCCGGAACCGGGCGGGCCTGACATCAGCAGATTATGGCCGCCGGCCGCCGCGATTTCGGCGACGCGCTTGGGGGTTTCCTGGCCCTTGATGCTGGCAAAATCCGGGCCACTGCGCCGCTGTTCGGCTTCGGCGCGCTGCGGGGCGGGCAGGATGATCTGGCCCTTCAGATGGTTGATCAGCGCCAGCAGATCGGGGGCGGCCAGCACATTCACCTCACCGGCCCAGGCGGCTTCGGGCCCTTGCGCTGCCGGGCAGATCAGCCCGAGTTCGTGGGCACCGGCGTGCAGGGCGGCGAGCAGCACGCCGGGCACCGTCTGAATTGCACCATCCAGGCCAAGTTCTCCAACGGCGACAAATTCATCGAGCGCATCCTGCGGGATCACCCCCATCGCGCTGAGCAGTCCCAGCGCGATTGGCAGATCATAATGCGATCCTTCCTTGGGCAGATCGGCCGGCGACAGATTGACGACGACGCGCCGCGGCGGCAGCGACAGGCCGATGGCATGCAGCGCGGCGGCCACCCGCTCGCGGCTTTCCTTCACCGCCTTGTCGGGCAGGCCCACGGTCACAAATGTCACCGGGCCAGCAGATATCTGCACCTGGACATCAACGCTGCGGGCTTCCAGCCCCAGAAACGCCACCGTGCCGACATGGGCCACCATCAACCTTTTCCCCAAAAGAAAGGAAGCATCTGACCCTGATGGGAATTCGTAGAGTCTTCTGCCCTGCGGTGCAATTGCCGCCTTATGATTGCCACAGCCGGGCCGTATCGGGGGGATATCGTGAGTCGTCCGGGCTTTCTTGACCTGCTGGTTCGTTCCGAACCGTTCCGGGTGTTCCAGATTCTGCTGGGGCTCCTGCTGATGGCGGCTGCCGGTATCGTCGGGCTGCTGTCGCCGGCGCCGATCGGCATTGTCATCTTTGGCGCCGGGGTGGCCCTGGTGTTCCGCAACTCGCGTTGGGCGCGCCGGCATTATCTGATGTACACACGAAGTTACCCCAAGGTGCGCCGGGCGGTGGACTTCGGTCTGCGGCGCGACAAGCGGCGCGCCCAGCGGATGCAGGACGCCCCGGCTTCATTGACGAACCCGGTCGCTGACCCTACATCGCCCACCATGCCACCGGTGTGACGGGCCTGCCTGTCACGTGCGTACTTGCAAGTCAGGATTTTCATGCTCGGGTTGAACAAGGTCGCGAAGGCGATTTTCGGGTCGTCGAATGATCGCTATCTGAAATCGCTGCGGCCGATCATCAAGCGCATCGCCGATCTGGAAGGCCAGATCAGCGCGCTGACCGATGACCAATTGCAGGCGCAGACGCCCAAGCTGAAGGCCGAGCTTGAAGCCGGCAAGTCGCTTGACGACATCATGCCCGAAGCCTTTGCCACCGTGCGCGAAGCGTCGAAGCGCGTGCTGGGCATGCGGCATTTCGATGTGCAGATGATCGGCGGCATCGTGCTGCATCGCGGTGAGATCGCCGAAATGCGCACCGGCGAAGGCAAGACGCTGGTGGCGACGCTGGCGGTGTATCTGAACGCGCTCAGCGGCAAGGGCGTGCACGTGGTGACGGTTAACGATTATCTCGCCAGCCGCGATGCGCAGTGGATGGGCCAGATCTATCGCTTCCTGGGCCTTTCCGTCGGCGTGATCGTGCCCAACCTCGATGATCAGACGCGGCGCCAAGCCTATGCGTGCGACATCACCTACGGCACCAACAATGAATTCGGTTTCGATTATCTGCGCGACAACATGAAATATGCGCGTGAGCAGATGGTGCAGCGGCCGTTCAATTTCGCCGTGGTCGATGAAGTCGATAGCGTGCTGGTCGATGAAGCCCGCACGCCGCTGATCATCTCCGGCCCCACCGACGACAAGTCGCAGCTCTACACCCAGGTCAACGCCGTGGTGAAGGAACTGGTGCGCGAGGATGTCGAGGTCGACGAGAAGCAGAAGTCCGTCATCCTCACCGAAGCCGGCACCGAGAAGGTGGAGCGCATGCTCAGCGCCGCCGGGCTGCTGGAAGGCGAAAATCTCTACGACTTTGAAAACACGCAGGTTGTTCACCACCTGAACCAGGCGCTGCGCGCGATCATCATCTTCCGCCGCGACACCGATTATATCGTGCGCGACGACAAGGTGATCATCATCGACGAATTCACCGGCCGCATGATGGATGGCCGCCGCTGGTCCGAAGGCCTGCACCAGGCGGTGGAAGCCAAGGAAGGCGTGACCATCCAGCCCGAAAACCAGACGCTGGCCAGCATCACCTTCCAGAATTATTTCCGCATGTATCCCAAGCTGGGCGGCATGACCGGCACCGCCGCGACCGAAGCGGCGGAATTCTTCGACATCTACAAGTTGAACGTGGTCGAAATCCCCACCAACGTGCCGGTGCAGCGCACCGACGTGGATGATGAATTCTACAAGAACGCCGAAGACAAGTTCAAGGCCATCGTCAAGGCCATCCGCGGCGCCCAGGAGCGTGGCCAGCCGGTGCTGGTCGGCACCGTCTCGATCGAAAAGAGCGAGATGCTGTCGGATTTCCTGAAGGGCGAAGGCGTCAAGCACGTGGTGCTGAACGCCCGCTATCACGAGCAGGAAGCCGTGATCGTGGAAGACGCGGGGCGCATCGGCGCCGTCACCATCGCCACCAACATGGCCGGCCGCGGCACCGACATCAAGCTGGGCGGCAACGAGGAAGCCCGCATCGCGCGCGAACTGGCCGGCATGCCCGAAGGCCCGGAGCGCGCGGCGGCCGAAGCGAAGATCAAGGCCGAAGTGCTGGCTGAACGCGAACAGGTGAAGGCCAATGGCGGCCTGTTCGTGCTGGGCACCGAGCGTCACGAAAGCCGCCGCATCGACAATCAGCTGCGCGGCCGCTCCGGCCGCCAGGGCGATCCCGGCCTGTCACGTTTCTACCTCAGCCTCGATGATGATCTGCTGCGCATCTTCGGCCAGCAGAACATGTTGACCCGCCTGATGAACAGCGGCCTGGAAGAGGGCGAGGCCATCATCCACCCGTGGATTTCGAAAGCCATCGAAACCGCCCAGAAGAAGGTGGAAGCCCGCAACTACGACGTGCGCAAGCAGCTGCTGCAATATGACGACGTGATGAACGACCAGCGCAAGGTCGTCTATGAACAGCGCGCCGACGTGATGGATTCGGAAACCGTGGGCGATGTCGTGATCGACATGCGTCACGAAACGGTGAACGCCATTGTCGCCACCCGCTGCCCGCTCGGCAGCTATCCCGAACAATGGGATGTGGCCGGACTGCAGGAAGATGTGACCGGCACGCTGGGCCTTTCGGTGGATGTTTCGGCCTGGGCCAGGGAAGAAGGCATTGATCCGGAAATCATCGTCGATCGCCTGATCGAACAATCCGATGCACTGGTGGCTGCCAAGGCCGCCGAACTGCCGGCCGAAACCTGGATCAGCATCGAAAAGAGCTTCCTGCTGCAGGCGCTCGACCATCACTGGAAGGAACATCTGGCCACGCTGGATTCGCTGCGTTCGGTCATCCACCTGCGCGCCTATGCCCAGAAGACGCCGATCAACGAGTACAAGCGCGAAGCCTTTGCCCTGTTCGAACGCATGTTGCAGAACGTGCGCGAAGACGTGACGCGCATGCTGGCCAATGCCCAGTTCGCGCTGCAGGCGGATGAACCCGCCCCGGAATTGCCGTCGTTCATCACCACCCACATCGATCCCGCCACCGGCCAGAATGAAGCCGGCCCGACGCTGAATTTTGACGCCTTCGGCTCGGCTCTGCCCGCCGGCATGCTCGCCGCCGCCCAGAGCGCTGCCGAGATGATCGACGTCGATCCGGAAGACCTCGAGGAATGGCGCGCCACGGTGAGCCGCAATGCCGAATGCCCGTGCGGTTCGGGCAGGAAGTTCAAGCATTGCCATGGCGCGCTGTAACGCGCCAAGCCAGCAGCGCCGCGCTGTAACGCGCCAAGCCAGCAGCGCCGCGCTGTAACGCGGCTGCATGACCTGAACTGAACAGGAAGCGGGCCTCCGGCGGCCAGGGGCTGAGCCCCTGGACCCGCTTTCGTTGGCGCGCGCCCCACGACGAAAGTTGGGTTTCTAGGACGGACAAGCAAAAGGGTGCAGGCCTCAGGCCTGCCCGCCGGAGGCCAATTTTCCTGTGTCTTCCGGCCGTGCCGCTCAGTCCGCCAGCGTTCTCGGATCGCCGGCCAGGCGGGTGCCACCTTCCACCCAGGCGCGCATGGCGGGCGTCATGCCGGCGTTGGCGGCAGCGTCATAATCGGCAAGATCGGCCTCGGTCAGCAGCCCGCGCCAGCGATCATTGGTGCCCTTGTGCAGGAAGGTCTTGCTGCCTTCCTTCCAGCTTTGCGCCGCCATGCCCAGAATCGCATCGCCATCGCGCTGCATCGAGGCAAAGCTCGCGGCATCGACAAGATCGGGCCACAGCGCCGGCGGCGTTTCCACCCCCATGAAGGCCGCGATGCGCCGCATTTCACCATCCAGATCAGCCTTCAGATCATTGTAGTGCACCATCAGCACGTTGGGCTGGCTGCGCACCGCCCAGTAGCTGCGCTGCAGCTCGAAATATTCGGCACAGGTCCAATCATCGAACGGCGCAAAGGCCGGATCGCGCAGCCAGCGCCGGAAGAAATCATGTGGATCCGCCAGCGGACGCGGGTAGGGGGCGGCGATTTCCGTTATGGCCAGCCCCTGTGCATCCATCAGACTCAATGCGTGATCGGAAAAGCCGTTGGTATGATTGTGATACGACATGCAGGCATCACGCGGATCCCGCGCGACGTGGATATAGAGCGTATCGTCGTGGAACGGCATCGCATCGAACGGCAGATGGGTTTTCAGCATCCGCCGACCCGGTGCCTCGTTCAGCATCGGGATGACGATATCGTGAGGGATGAAGAAGGCATCGAGCCAGGGATGCATCTGCATCACCGGCGCTGGAGCTGCCGATTGCAGCATCAGCATGGAAACGATGCGCTGGGTCCAGGTGGTGCCGCATTTGGGCGCGGTGCACACGATGATATCCCCGGGCCGCGCCTCCAGCCGATCCCAGACACGGCTGTCTGCGTGCCAGCTGCGCACCACACGTTCGGCTTTGCGGATCAGCATTGTCGTTCCCCCGTTTGGTCATAGTTTAGCGCGCCGCGGTGCCGAAGTCAGCGTCCAGTTTCCGGGGCTGAGCGATGGCCTGCGCGTCCTGATCAAATTGCTGCTTGATGGGGCGCCGTGGCGGATTGATACTTTACCCGATCGGCCCGCGCGGCGAGGGGGGAAGTTATGGCGACGGCAATGACGACGAGCACGCTGGATATCAGGCCGTTGACACCGGCCATCGGTGCCGAGATTTACGGCATCGATCTGGCCGCGCCGCATATCGCCGATCATATCCCGGCAATCCGGGCGGCGCTGCTCACCCACAAGGTGATCTTCTTCCGCGATCAACATATCACCGCGGCCCAGCATATCGCCTTCGCCCGCCACTTCGGCGATCTGGAAATCCACCCAGCCACGCCCAAGGATCAGCCCAACCCCGAAATCCTGCGCATCGCCCACGGGCCGGACAGCCGCGGTAGTGAAAACAACTGGCACAGCGACGTGACCTGGCGGGAACGGCCGTCATTGGGCTCGATCCTGCGCGCCATCGAAGTGCCGGAAGTAGGCGGCGACACGCTGTTTGCGGACATGCACCTGGCCTTCCTGTCGCTGAGCCCGGAAATGCAGCGCATCGCCCGCAGCCTGACCGCCGTGCATGATATCGCGCGGGTGTTTGCCAAACGGCTGGGCAAGGCGGCGGAGGAACTGCACGCCAAATATCCGCCGCAGCGCCACCCGGTGGTGCGCACCCACCCCGAAACCGGCGCGCCCACCCTGTTCGTCAATGGCGGCTTCACCAGCCATATCGAGGGCCTCAGCCCGCTGGAGAGCGAGCGTCTGCTGGCGCATTTCTATGCCACGGCATCGAACCCCGAACGCCAGTGCCGTTTCCGCTGGCAGCCGGGCAGCATCGCCTTCTGGGACAATCGCGCCACCCAGCATTTCGCCGCCAGCGATTATTTCCCCGCCCGCCGCGTGATGGAACGTGTCACCATTGCCGGCTGCAAGCCGTTTCACGATCCGGCACGGGGCTGAAGCCTCAGGCGCCCGCCACTGCCGCGCTGATCTCCGCCACCCGCCGTTCGCCTTCCCGCGTCTGCCCGCCCAGTGCCAGGAAGCGGCGCATGGCGGCGCGGGCCGGGTCGCTGAACAGCAGGGTCTGGAACAGGGCGGCTTCGCGCTCGCAGCCTTCCGCGATCGGCAGCGTCGCGCTGTCCACCGATTGCTTGGCCAGCCGCACCGCCGCTGCCGGGAAGCTGGCGATGCGGCGGGCCAGTGCGTCCACATGCGCGTCGATGGCATCGGCGGGCAGGGCGCGGTTGAGCCAGCCCCAGCGTTCCGCTGTTTCGGCATCCACGTCGATGCCGCCCAATATGATCTCCATCGCCCGCGCGCGGCCGACGAGGCGCGGCAGATTCTGGGTGCCGGTACCGCCGGGCAATATGCCGATCGGCACTTCCATCTGGTTGATGATGGTCTTGCCGATGACGCCGAAGCGCATGTCGAAATTCATCGACAGTTCGGCGCCGCCGCCGCCGACCCGGCCTTCGATCTGCGCGATCGTCACCTTGTCCATGGTGCGGAAACGGTGGCACATTTCATGATAGGCATTGGCCGCCTCGGTGGGCGGCGCCGGCGCATCGGCCATGGCGATCAGCGCTTCGACATCGAAATGGGCGAGGAAGAAATCCGGGTCCGCGCTCTTCAGCACGAACACCAGCACCGACGGGTCGGCCTCCAGTTCGGCTGCCAGCTGCGCCAGCTCCCCGAACAGCGCCATGGTGATGATGTTGATCGGCGGATTGTTGATCACCGCCGTGATCAGCGGGCCATCCCGCCGGACCTGCAGCAGCGTATAATTGTCATAGGCCATCATCTGTCTCCCCCAGCGGCAGCAAAGCTTACGCCTCGGCCCCCACAGTGCAAGCCAGCGATGTTGACCTCTCCGGCCGCCTCGTCTAAAGGCGCGCATCCCTGAACGGCGGCAACGCTGGGCGGGGGATACGACAGACGGCACCGTGCGTGAACAAGCCTTCCGGTTTCGGGAGGCCTTTTCGCGCTTATGTGATGGGAACATCAACGGGGCAGGTCTGGAGTAGGCGTCTGGCCATGGTGGCCATTTGCCGAAGCGAGAAGAGAGACGATGCCAACGATCAACCAGTTGATCCGCAAGGGTCGCACGCCGCAAAAGGCGCGCAACAAGGTGCCGGCCATGGAGGCCAACCCGCAGAAGCGTGGCGTTTGCACCCGCGTTTACACCACCACCCCCAAGAAGCCGAACTCGGCGCTCCGCAAGGTGGCCAAGATCCGTCTGACCAATGGCTTTGAAGTCATCGGCTACATCCCGGGTGAAGGCCACAACCTGCAGGAACACTCGGTCGTGCTGATTCGCGGCGGCCGCGTGAAGGATCTTCCCGGCGTGCGCTATCACATCGTTCGCGGTGTGCTCGACACGCAGGGTGTGAAGAACCGCAAGCAGAGCCGTTCGAAGTACGGCGCCAAGCGTCCGAAGTAAGGGGGATATAGATATGTCACGTCGTCGTCGCCCCGAAAAGCGCGTCATCCTGCCGGATCCCAAGTTCGGCGATCAGGTGCTTTCCAAATTCATGAACCTCGTCATGCTGCAGGGCAAGAAGTCGGTCGCTGAATCGATCGTCTATTCCGCTCTCGAAGTGATCGAGGCCAAGAGCCGCCGTGAACCGCTGGGCGTGTTCCACGATGCGCTTGCCAACGTGCGCCCGGGCATCGAAGTGCGCAGCCGCCGCGTCGGCGGTGCCACTTACCAGGTGCCGGTGGAAGTCCGTCCGGAACGTGGCCAGGCGCTGGCCATCCGCTGGATCATCTCGGCCGCCCGCAAGCGCGCCGAGCACACGATGGCCGCCCGGCTGTCGGCCGAGCTGATGGACGCCGCCGCCAACCGCGGTTCGGCCGTCAAGAAGCGTGAAGACACGCACCGGATGGCGGAAGCCAACCGCGCCTTCTCGCACTACCGCTGGTAATCAGTGCGGCCGGCGCCGTTCGCGGTGCCGGCCCATCCCTTTCCCCCAAGCCTGAGGCTCTTCCCCATGCCCCGCTCCCACCCGCTTGAGCGTTATCGCAACATCGGCATCATGGCCCACATCGATGCCGGCAAGACGACCACGACCGAGCGCATCCTCTATTACACCGGCAAGTCCTACAAGATTGGCGAAGTGCACGAAGGCACCGCCACCATGGACTGGATGGAGCAGGAGCAGGAGCGCGGTATCACCATCACGTCGGCCGCCACCACGTGCTTCTGGCGCGCCCAGGACGGCAAGGGTGAAGAGCATCGCATCAACATCATCGACACCCCCGGACACGTGGACTTCACCATCGAAGTCGAACGTTCGCTGCGCGTGCTCGATGGTGCCGTGGCCTGCTTCGACGGCGTGGCCGGCGTGGAGCCGCAGTCCGAAACCGTGTGGCGCCAGGCAGACAAGTACAAGGTGCCGCGCATGTGCTTCGTCAACAAGCTTGACCGCACCGGTGCCAATTTCGATCGCTGCGTGCAGATGATCAAGGAT
The DNA here is from genome assembly GCF_000331225.1 of Sandarakinorhabdus sp. AAP62. Taxonomy (GTDB): domain Bacteria; phylum Pseudomonadota; class Alphaproteobacteria; order Sphingomonadales; family Sphingomonadaceae; genus Sandarakinorhabdus. Next base: position 439,825 of record NZ_ANFY01000003.1, read on the forward strand.
CGCCTGGGTGCCCGCCCGGCCGTGCTGTATCTGCCGATCGGCCTCGAGAGCGATTTCGTCGGCCTTGTCGATCTGGTCGAGAACCGCGCCATTGTCTGGCTGGAAGAAAGCCTGGGCGCCAAGTTCGAATACAAGGACATTCCGGCCGACATGGCCGATGCCGCTGCCGCTGCCCGTTCCGAGCTGATCGAAATGGCCGTCGAGCAGGACGACGACGTCATGGAAGCCTATCTGGAGGGCAATGAGCCCGACGTCGCCACGCTGAAGAAGCTGATCCGCAAGGGCACGCTGAACTTCGATTTCGTGCCGGTGCTGTGCGGTTCGGCGTTCAAGAACAAGGGCGTGCAGCCGCTGCTCGACGCCGTTGTCGATTATCTGCCGAGCCCGCTCGACATTCCGCCGGTGGTTGGCATCAACCTGAAGGACGTCGAAGAGACCCGCGAGGCCTCCGATGACGAGCCGTTTGCGGCGCTGGCCTTCAAGATCATGACCGATCCGTTCGTCGGCACGCTCACCTTTGCCCGCATCTATTCGGGCAAGCTGGAAGCCGCCTCGACCGTGCTGAACAGCGTGAAGGACAAGCGCGAGAAGATTGGCCGCATGCTGCTGATGCACGCCAACAACCGCGAAGACATCAAGGAAGCCATGGCCGGCGACATCGTCGCCCTCGTGGGTCTGAAGGATGTCACCACCGGTGACACGCTGTGCTCGACGCTGAAGCCGGTGATCCTGGAGCGCATGGAATTCCCCGATCCCGTCATCGAAGTCGCCGTGGAACCCAAGACCAAGGCTGACCAGGAAAAGATGGGCATCGCCCTCAACCGCCTGGCCCAGGAAGATCCGTCGTTCCGTGTGTCGTCTGATAACGAAAGCGGCCAGACCATCATCAAGGGCATGGGCGAACTCCACCTGGAAATCCTCGTCGATCGCATGAAGCGCGAGTTCAAGGTGGAAGCCAATGTCGGTGCACCGCAGGTGGCCTATCGTGAATCGCTCGCCCGCAAGGTCGATGTCGATTACACCCACAAGAAGCAGTCGGGCGGCTCCGGCCAGTTCGGTCGCGTCAAGATGACGGTCGAGCCGGGCGAGCGCGGTTCGGGCGTGCTGTTCATCGATGAAGTGAAGGGCGGCAACGTGCCGCGCGAATATATCCCGGCTGTCGAAAAGGGCATCCGTGAAGTCGCGTCGTCGGGCCACCTGATCGGCTTCCCGCTGATCGACTTCAAGGCCACCCTGTATGACGGCGCCTATCACGACGTCGACTCCTCGGCCCTGGCCTTTGAAATCACCGGTCGCGGCGCCATGCGCGAAGCTGCCGACAAGGCCGGCATCAAGATCCTCGAACCGATCATGAAGGTCGAGGTGGTGACGCCGGAAGATTATCTGGGTGACGTGATCGGCGATCTGAACAGCCGCCGTGGCCAGATCCAGGGCACCGATACCCGCGGCAATGCCCAGGTGATCGATGCCATGGTGCCGCTGGCCAACATGTTCGGTTACGTGAACAACCTGCGCTCCATGTCGCAGGGCCGCGCCCAGTACACGATGCAGTTCAGCCACTATGACGAAGTGCCGTCGAACGTGGCTGAGGAAATCAAGCTCAAGCTGGCTTGATTTTTCGCGAAACCCGGCTAGTCAGCGCGCCTCTGGGCACGATGATTCGGCCGGTTCTCCGCTGACACCACCGCCAGGGCGGTTCCGTTGTGGACCCGCCAAAATCGTTGAACGCCTCACACGTTGAGCAAGGAAGAAGGTTCAAGGCCATGGCCAAAGCAAAATTCGAGCGGAACAAGCCGCACTGCAACATCGGGACCATCGGTCACGTCGACCATGGCAAGACCTCGCTGACTGCCGCCATCACCAAGGTGCTGGCTGAAACCGGTGGCGCCACCTTCACGTCGTACGACAACATCGACAAGGCCCCGGAAGAGCGTGAGCGCGGCATCACCATCTCGACCGCCCACGTCGAGTATGAAACCACCAACCGCCACTATGCCCACGTCGATTGCCCCGGCCACGCCGATTATGTGAAGAACATGATCACCGGTGCCGCGCAGATGGACGGCGCCATCCTGGTCGTGTCGGCCACCGATGGCCCGATGCCGCAGACCAAGGAGCACATCCTGCTCGCCAAGCAGGTCGGCGTGCCGTCGATGGTCGTGTTCATGAACAAGTGCGACCTGGTTGACGACGAGGAAATCCTCGAGCTGGTCGAAATGGAAATCCGTGAAGAACTGTCCAAGCGCGATTTCGATGGCGACAACATTCCGATCATCCGTGGTTCGGCCGTGTGCGCCCTGAACGGCACCAACGACAAGCTGGGCCGTGAAGCCATCCTGGCGCTGATGGCCGCTGTTGACGATTATATCCCGCAGCCGGAGCGTCCGCTGGACAAGCCGTTCCTGATGCCGATCGAAGACGTGTTCTCGATCTCGGGCCGCGGCACCGTGGTCACCGGCCGCGTGGAATCGGGCGTCGTCAAGGTTGGCGAGGAAATCGAGATCGTCGGTATCCACGACACCCGCAAGACCGTCTGCACCGGCGTCGAAATGTTCCGCAAGCTGCTCGATCAGGGCCAGGCTGGCGATAACATCGGTGCCCTGCTGCGCGGTGTGGGCCGTGAAGACGTGGAGCGCGGCCAGGTGCTGTGCAAGCCCGGCTCGATCAAGCCGCACACCGAGTTCACCGCCGAAGTCTATGTGCTGTCGAAGGACGAAGGTGGCCGTCACACGCCGTTCTTCGCCAACTACCGCCCGCAGTTCTACTTCCGCACCACCGACGTCACCGGCACCGTTGAGCTGCCGGCTGGCACCGAAATGGTGATGCCGGGTGACAACGTGCAGCTGACCGTCAAGCTGATCGCTCCGATCGCCATGGACCAGGGCCTGCGCTTCGCCATTCGCGAAGGCGGCCGTACCGTCGGCGCCGGCGTGGTTGCAACCATCATCAAGTGAGTGTAAAGGGCCGCTTCCCTAGGGGAGCGGCCCTGATTCGTCCGCGCGTGGAAACACCGCGCAGATGAAAAAGCCGGGCCCCGCGGCGTGAAGACCCAGGGGCAGGAATTTCGAAGCGGCCGGTGCAACCCCGACCTTGGTTTGGGGATGAACCGGTCCGCTTTTTTTGAATGAACGCTGCCAATATTTTGGCTGCAGAACAAGATTGGTGCCATGGACGCTCAGAACATCCGCATTCGCCTGAAGGCTTTTGACCATCGTGTGCTCGATCTGGCCACCGGTGAGATCGCCGACACCGCCAAGCGGACTGGTGCGGCCATCCGTGGCCCGATTCCGCTGCCGACGCGCTTCGAGAAGTTCACCGTGAACCGCTCGCCGCACGTCGACAAGAAGAGCCGTGAACAGTTCGAGGTGCGCACCTACAAGCGTCTTCTCGACATTGTTGACCCGACCCCGCAGACGGTGGACGCGCTGATGAAGCTCGATCTGGCCGCCGGCGTGGACGTGGAAATCAAGCTCGGCAAGTAACCGTCCCGACCAAATACGCGGAGCGACTTTGGAAGGGTCACGCCCCTCCCCCGGGAACACCGGATGGGGCCTCTGATGAAAGGAACAGATCATGCGCACAGGCGTGATCGCGAAGAAAATGGGGATGACGCGGATTTTCCGCGATGACGGCCGGCACGTTCCGGTGACCGTCCTTGCCCTCGAGAACAACCAGGTCGTCGCGGTGAAGACCGACGAGACCGACGGCTACACCGCTGTCCAGCTTGGCGCTGGCGCGAAGAAGGCCAAGAACACCACGAAGCCCGAGCGCGGTCATTTCGGCAAGGCCGAAGTGGAGCCCAAGGCCAAGGTGGCGGAATTCCGCGTGGCGGCTGACGCCGTGCTGGAACCCGGCGCCACCATTTCCGCGGATCATTTTGTCCCCGGCCAGATGGTTGATGTCACCGGCATCACCCAGGGCAAGGGCTTTGCCGGCGTCATGAAGCGCTGGAACTTCGGCGGTCTGCGCGCCACCCACGGCGTCTCGGTCTCGCACCGTTCGCACGGTTCCACTGGCCAGCGCCAGGATCCGGGCAAGGTGTTCAAGGGCAAGAAGATGGCCGGCCACATGGGCGCCAAGCAGCGCACCCAGCAAAATCTGGAAGTCGTGTCGACCGACGTCGAGCGCGGCCTGATCTTCGTGATGGGCTCGGTGCCCGGCTCGAAGGGCGGCTGGCTGCTCGTCAAGGACGCCGTCAAGGTGGCCCGCAACGCCGACGCCCCCTATCCGGCCGCTCTCAAGGTGGCTGCCAACACCAACGTCGTGACCGAAGCGGTTGATGCCGCCCCGGCCGCTGACGAAACCACGGAGGCCTGATCATGAAGATTCAGGTGAAGACCCTGACCGCGGCTGACGCCGGCGAGCTGGAACTGTCGGACGCCGTGTTCGGCAAGGAACCGCGCCTCGATATCCTGCACCGCGTTGTGACCTGGCAGCTGGAAAAGCGTCGCGGCACCGCCCGCAAGGCGCGTGAGCGCAGCGAAGTCGCCCGCACTGGCAAGAAGCTGGGCAACCAGAAGGGCGGCGGTCGTGCCCGTCACGGCAACCGCGCCGCGCCGCAGTTCATCGGCGGCGGCAAGGCCCATGGCCCGCGCGTGCGTGATTTCGATCCGTCGCTGAACAAGAAGATCCGCCGTCTTGGCCTGGCCACCGCGCTGTCGGTGAAGGCCCAGGAAGGCAAGCTGATCGTCGTGGAAGACCTGAACCTTGGCGAAGCCAAGACTAAGGCGTTCCTCGCTTCGATGGGCGCGCTCGGCATCACGTCCGGCCTGTTCATCGATGGCGCTGCGGTTGATGTCGGCTTTGCCCGCGCGTCGGCCAACGTGCCGCACATCGATGTGCTGCCGGCCATCGGCGCCAACGTCTATGACATTCTCAAGCACGACACGCTGGTCCTGACCCGCGCTGCCGTTTCGGCTCTGGAGGCCCGGGTCAATGGCTAACATCGATCTCAAGCACTACGACGTTGTCGTGAAGCCGGTGATCACCGAGAAGTCCACGCTGGTGTCGGAATATAACCAGGTCGTCTTCCAGGTCGCCAAGGACAGCACCAAGCCGCAGATCAAGGCCGCCATCGAAGCGCTCTATGGCGTGAAGGTGCTGGCCGTGAACACCATGGTCGCCAAGGGCAAGACCAAGCGCTGGCGCGGCCAGGAATATCGCCGGTCTGATGTGAAGAAGGCCGTGGTGACGGTTGCCGATGGCGACCGCATCGACGTGACCACCAGCATCTGAGGGCAGGGACAGAACCATGGCACTCAAGAAATTCAACCCGACCAGCCCCGGCCAGCGCGGCCTGGTGCTGATCGACCGCTCGGCCCTGCACAAGGGTCGTCCGCTCAAGACGCTCACCGAAGGTCTGAAGAAGACCGGCGGCCGCAACAACAAGGGCCACGCCACCGCGCGCGGCATTGGCGGCGGTCACAAGCGCCTGTATCGGATCGTCGATTTCAAGCGCCGTCTGTGGGACGTGCCGGCCACTGTCGAACGGATGGAATATGACCCCAACCGTTCGGCCTTCATCGCGCTGGTGAAGTACGCCGACAAGGAAGGCACCCAGGCCTATATCATCGCCCCGCAGCGCCTGAACGTTGGTGACAGCGTGATCGCCGGCAAGAAGGTCGACGTGAAGCCGGGCAATGCGATGGAAATCGGCCAGATGCCGGTTGGCACCATTGTCCACAACGTCGAGCTGAAGCCCGGCAAGGGCGGCCAGATGGCCCGCGCCGCCGGCACCTTCGTGCAGGTCGTGGGCCGCGACAAGGGCATGGTGATGGTGCGCCTGAACTCGGGCGAGCAGCGTTATGTCCGCGCCGAGTGCATGGCCACCGTGGGCGCCGTGTCCAACCCGGACAACAGCAACCAGAACCTCGGCAAGGCCGGCCGCAACCGCTGGCTCGGCTATCGTCCGCTCACCCGCGGCGTTGCCAAGAACCCGGTCGACCACCCGCACGGCGGTGGTGAAGGCCGCACCTCGGGCGGCCGTCACCCGGTCACCCCGTGGGGCAAGCCGACCAAGGGCATGAAGACCCGTTCGAACAAGGCGACGGATCACATGATCATCCGTTCGCGCCACGCCAAGAAGAAGAGGTAAGCGCGCATGAGCCGCTCCGTCTGGAAGGGTCCCTTCGTGGATCTCTCGCTGCTGAAGAAGGCCGAAGCCGCACAGGGCTCCGGTGCGCGTGCGCCGATCAAGACCTGGTCGCGCCGTTCCACCATCCTGCCGCAGTTCGTTGGCCTCACCTTCAACGTTTACAATGGCAAGAAGCACATCCCCGTCACCGTCAACGAAGACATGGTGGGCATGAAGCTGGGCGAATTCGCGCCGACGCGCTTCTTCCCCGGCCACGCCGCTGACAAGAAGGGCAAGCGCTGATGTCCAAGCCCAAATCCCCCCGCAAGGTCGGCGACCGCGAGGCGCTGGCTGTTGCCACCACCATCCGCGGCTCGGCCTACAAGCTGAACCTGGTGGCTGGTCTGATCCGCGGCCGCAAGGCTTCGGACGCGCTCAACATCCTGCAGTTCAGCCGCAAGGCGATGGCGGTTGATGTGCGCAAGGTGCTGGCTTCGGCCGTCGCCAACGCCGAGAACAACCACAATCTCGATGTCGATGCGCTGATCGTCAAGGAAGCCAGCGTTGGCAAGGCGATCACCATGAAGCGCTTCACGCCGCGTGCGCGTGGCCGTGCCTCTGCCATCACCAAGCCGTTCAGCCGCCTGCGCGTCGTCGTCCGCGAAGCCGATGAAGAGGGAGCAAACTAATGGGTCACAAGACGTCCCCCATCGGTCTGCGCCTGCAGATCAACCGCACCTGGGACAGCCGCTGGTTCGCCAAGGGCGACGATTACGGCAATCTGCTGCTGGAAGATCTTCGCATCCGCGAGTTCATCCTGAAGAACCACGCCCAGGCCGCCATCTCCAAGGTGGTGATCGAGCGCCCGGCCAAGCTGTGCCGCGTGTCCATCTTTGCCGCGCGCCCCGGCGTGATCATCGGCAAGAAGGGTGCGGACATCGAGAAGCTGCGCAAGCAGATCGCCCAGATGACCCGCAGCGACGTGAGCCTGAACATCGTTGAAATCCGCAAGCCGGAAATCGATGCCAAGCTGGTGGCCGCCGGTGTGTGCGATCAGCTGGAGCGCCGCATCGCCTTCCGCCGCGCCATGAAGCGCGCGGTGCAGTCGGCCCTGCGCCTGGGCGCCGAAGGCATCAAGATCACCTGCTCGGGCCGTTTGGGTGGCGCGGAAATCGCCCGCACCGAATGGTATCGTGAAGGCCGTGTGCCGCTGCACACCCTGCGCGGCAATGTCGATTATGCCGAACATCAGGCCCACACTGCCTATGGCGTGTGCGGCGTGAAGGTCTGGATCTTCAAGGGCGAAATCCTTGGCCACGACCCGATGGCCCAGGATCGCCTGATGATGGAAGCCCAGACCTCTGGCGTCCGTCCGGCGCGCTGAGGAGTAGAAAGAAATGCTGTCACCAAAGCGCACCAAGTTCCGCAAGGCGTTCAAGGGCCGCATCCATGGCGATGCCAAGGGTGGTTCGGCGCTGAACTTCGGCGCCTTCGGCCTGAAGGCCATGGAGCCGGAGCGGATCACCGCCCGCCAGATCGAAGCGGCTCGTCGCGCCATTTCGCGTCACATGAAGCGTCAGGGCCGTTTGTGGATCCGGATTTTCCCCGATCTGCCGGTATCGTCCAAGCCTGCTGAAGTCCGCATGGGCTCGGGCAAGGGTTCGCCGGAATATTGGGTGGCCCGCGTCAAGCCCGGCCGTATCATGTTCGAACTCGACGGCGTGCCGTACGACGTTGCTGCCGGCGCTTTCGAGCGTGCGGCCGCCAAGCTGCCGATCAAGACCAAGATGGTGGTCCGCCTCGGCGAACCGACCACACAGGACTAAGACAATGGCCGACAAGATTTTTGCCGATCTGAAGGTTTCGACCGACGATCAACTCGCCAACCAGCTCTCGGAGCTGAAGCGGGAACAGTTCAACCTGCGGTTCCAGGCGGCCACCGGCCAGCTGGAGAGCCCCGGCCGTGTGCGCATCGTGCGCCGCACGATCGCCCGCATCAAGACGCTGCAATCGGCCCGCAAGGCCGCCGCGCAGCCGGGAGCCTGAGACATGCCGAAGCGCGTATTGCAGGGCACCGTGGTGTCCGACAAGGGCGACAAGACGGTCGTCGTGCTGGTGGAGCGCAAGGTCGCTCACCCGGTGTACGGCAAGATCATCCGTCGTTCGAAGAAGTATCACGCCCACGACGAGGGCAATGTGATCAAGGCCGGTGACACGGTGCGCATCGAGGAATGTGCGCCGCTGTCCAAGCTGAAGACGTGGAAGGTATTGGAAAAGGTCGGGTAAACCGACCTTTTCGGGAAAGTGCTCGAAAAGGTCGGCTGACCTTTTCCGGCTGAGTTTTGAACCGTCTGCCGGTCGGAATCGGCAGACTTGATGGAAGGATCGAACGCATGATCCAGATGCAGACGAACCTCGACGTGGCGGACAACAGTGGCGCCAAGCGGGTGATGTGCATCAAGGTCCTGGGCGGCTCCAAGCGTCGGTTTGCCGGCGTCGGCGACATCATCGTGGTGTCGGTGAAGGAAGCGCAGCCCAAGGGCAAGGTGAAGAAGGGTGATGTGCACCGCGCTGTCGTGGTGCGCACCGCCAAGGATATCCGTCGTCCCGACGGCTCGGTGATCCGCTTCGACAGCAATGCTGCCGTGCTGATCAACAAGAATGAAGAGCCGATCGGCACCCGCATCTTCGGGCCGGTGGTGCGTGAACTGCGCGCCACGGGTCACATGAAGATCATCAGCCTTGCCCCCGAGGTGCTGTGATGAGCGCTGCCAAGATCAAGAAGGGTGACACCGTGATTGTCCTGTCCGGCAAGGACAAGGGCAAGGAAGGCACCGTGACCCGCAACCTGCCGCGCGACGGCAAGGTGGTGGTGGCCGGTGTGAATCTGATCACCCGTCACAACAAGCCGAACCAGGCCAACCCGAATGGCGGTATCGAACGCGTGGAAGCGCCGATGGCCGTTTCGAAGGTGGCGCTGAAGGATCCGACCACTGGCCAGCCGACCCGCGTGGGCTTTGCCGTGGTGGATGGCAAGAAGGTGCGCGTCGCCAAGAAGTCGGGAGCCGTGATCAATGGCTGAGAAGCTCAACCCCCGCATGCAGGTCCTGTATGCCGAAACGATCCGCCCGAAGATGGTGGAACTGTTCGGCTACAAGAATCTGATGGAAGTGCCGAAGATCGAGAAGATCGTGCTCAACATGGGCGTCGGTGAAGCCACCCAGGACAAGAAGAAGGTCGAACAGGCTGCCGGTGAAATGGCCCTGATCGCTGGCCAGAAGCCGGTGATCTGTAGAGCCAAGAAGTCGGTCGCGCAGTTCAAGCTGCGTGAAGGCATGCCGATCGGCTGCAAGGTCACGCTGCGCCGCGAGCGCATGTATGAATTCCTTGATCGCTTCGTCACCATCGCGCTGCCGCGCGTGAAGGATTTCCGTGGCCTTTCCGCCAAGTCGTTCGATGGCCGTGGCAACTATGCCACCGGCATCAAGGAACAGCTGATCTTCCCGGAAATCAACTATGACCGGATCGACCAGATTCGCGGCATGGACATCATCGTGGCCACCACGGCCAAGACCGATGAGGAAGCCCGCGCGCTGCTGGCGCTGTTCGGCTTCCCGTTCATTGGTTACACCCTCGAAAAGAAGGCGGCCTGAACCATGGCGAAGCTTTCGATGATCAACAAGAACGAGCGTCGCAAGGCGCTGGTTGTGAAGTACGCCGGCAAATATGCCGTGCTCAAGGCGATCGCCAATGATGAAGGCCGTTCCGATGAGGAACGTCTGATGGCCCGCCTGAAGATGGCCGAGCTGCCGCGCAACGCGAACCCGACCCGGGTGCGCAACCGCTGCGAGCTGACCGGCCGTCCGCGCGCCTATTACCGCAAGTTCAAGCTTTCGCGCGTCATGCTGCGGGAACTGGCCAACAAGGGCCTGATTCCCGGTGTGACCAAGTCGAGCTGGTAAGGATAGCCCGATGTCGATGTCTGATCCCTTGGGCGATATGCTCACCCGGATCCGGAACGGCCAGCAGGCCCGCAAGGATTCGATCGTCACCCCCGCTTCCAGGCTGCGCGCCCGCGTTCTGGATGTTCTGCAGCGTGAAGGCTATATCCGTGGCTATGCCCCGGTGCTCGATGGCAGTCACGAGAACCTGCGGATCGACCTGAAATATTTCGAAGGTCGCCCCGCCATCCAGCACCTGGCCCGCGTGTCGAAGCCCGGCCGCCGCGTTTACAGCGGCGCCACCGAGCTGCCGCGCATTCGCAACGGCCTGGGTATCACCATCGTTTCGACGCCCCAGGGCGTTCTTTCCGACGCGGAAGCGCGCGAAAAGAATGTTGGCGGCGAAATCCTCTGCCAGGTGTTCTGACCATGTCGCGCATCGGAAAGAAACCCGTCGCCGTTCCGGCCGGTGTCACCGCCACCATCAACGACCGCATCCTGGTCGTGAAGGGTCCCAAGGGCGAGATGTCCATGCCGCTGGTGGACGACATCAGCTACACCATCGATGGTGCCCAGATCGCGGTGCTGCCGGCCAACGAGACCAAGCGCGCCCGTGCCTTCTGGGGCATGCAGCGCACGATGGTGAACAACCTCGTCACCGGCGTGTCGGATGGCTTCACCAAGGTGCTGGAAATCACCGGCGTCGGCTATCGTGCCTCGGTGCAGGGCAGCAACCTCAAGTTGCAGCTCGGCTACAGCCACGATGTCGATTTCGCCATTCCGGCCGGCATCACCATCAAGACGCCTGATCCGACAACGGTGGAAATCACCGGCGCCGACAAGCAGCGCGTTGGCCAGGTTGCCGCCGAAATCCGCCGCTGGCGCAAGCCGGAGCCCTACAAGGGCAAGGGCATCAAGTACCGCGGCGAGTTCATCTTCCGGAAGGAAGGGAAGAAGAAATGAGCAAGCTCACCCATTTCGAACAGCGTCGGCGCCGCGTGCGCACGGCCCTGCGCCTCAAGAGCGGCGGTCGTCCGCGCCTGTCGGTGCATCGTTCGTCGCAACATATCTATGCCCAGATCATCGACGACACCAACGGTGTCACGCTGGCGTCGGCCTCCACCCTGGAGAAGGACGTGCGGGCTTCGACCGGCGCCACCACCGACGCTGCGTCGGCCGTTGGCAAGCGCCTGGCCGAGCGGGCCAAGGCGGCCGGCGTTTCGGCCGTGGTGTTCGACCGTGGCGGTTTCCTCTTCCATGGCCGCGTGAAAGCGCTGGCTGAGGGCGCCCGCGAAGGCGGACTGGAGTTCTAAGATGAGCGATGAAATCGAAGTGACCGGCGCAGCGCCGGAAGGCGAAGGCCGCGGCCGTGGCCGTGGTCGTGGTGGCCCCGGCGGTGATCGTCGTGGCGGCCCCGGTGGTAACCGTCGTGACGGTGACCGCAACAAGCGTGGCCGTGACAACAACAGCGGCGAACCCGCTGGCGAAGAGCTGATCGAAAAGCTCGTCCACATCAACCGCGTCTCCAAGACCGTGAAGGGCGGCAAGCGCTTCGGCTTTGCAGCCCTGGTCGTGGTGGGTGACGGCAAGGGCCGCGTTGGCTTCGGCCATGGCAAGGCCCGCGAAGTGCCGGAAGCCATCGCCAAGGCCACCGCCGCCGCCAAGAAGGCGATGGTGCGCGTGCCGCTGCGCGATGGCCGCACCCTGCACCATGATGGCTACGGCCATTTCGGTGCCGGCAAGGTCTATGTGCGTTCCGCCACGCAGGGCACCGGCATCATCGCCGGTGGTCCGATGCGCGCCGTGTTCGAATCGCTGGGCGTTGCCGACGTGGTCACCAAGTCGGTGGGCACCAACAACCCCTACAACATGATCCGTGCCACCTTCGCGGCCCTGGTTGGCCAGGTCAGCCCGAAGAGCGTCGCCCAGCGTCGCGGCAAGAAGGTTGTGGATCTGCTGTCGCGCCGCGGCGACGTTTCGGCCAAGCAGGCCGAAGCCGACGCCGAAGCGGTGGCGTGAGGAGAGGCATGATGGCCAAAGTCAAAGTCACCCAGATCGGTTCGCCGATCCGCCGCACCCCGATCCAGGAAAAGAACCTGATCGGTCTCGGCCTCAACAAGATGAACCGCAGCCGCGAGCATGTCGATACGCCGGAAATCCGGGGCATGATCAAGAAGGTGGCGCATCTTCTGAAGGTTGAAGAGGTCGCGTGACCCCTTTGCCCGGCCCCGGCCGGGCACGAACAAATGCCGGGCACCGCAGGTTCATCCTGGGGTGCCCGGCCATTTCAGGCTCAACAACCAGCGCGTAAGCGAAAGCGAGTGCAAATCATGACCACCAAGCTCAACGACCTCCACGACAATCCCGGTGCCCGCAAGAAGCGCGTGCGCGTCGGCCGTGGCATCGGTTCCGGTGTCGGCAAGACCGCCGGTCGCGGCCAGAAGGGCCAGACCAGCCGTTCGGGTGTCTCGATCAACGGCTTCGAAGGCGGCCAGATGCCGCTGCACATGCGCATTCCGAAGCGCGGCTTCAACAACATCTTCCGCAAGGATTATGCCGTCATCAACCTCGGCACGCTGCAGGCCGCCATCGATGCCGGCAAGCTGGATGCCAAGACGCTGATCGACGCCGATGCGCTGGTCGCCGCCAAGGTGTTGACCACCGCGCGTGATGGCGTGCGCCTGCTCGGCGTTGGTGCGCTCACCGCCAAGGTGACGCTGAAGCTCGCCGGTGCCTCGGCCACCGCCAAGGCTGCGGTGGAAGCTGCTGGTGGTTCGATCGAACTGCCGGCCCCGGCTCCGGCGCCGCTGAGCAAGGACGAGCAGAAGGCCGCCCGTGCCGCTGCCCGTGCTGCCAAGGCCGCCAAGTAAAGAAGCAACCGGGTCAAACGACCCCATGGCAATTGCGCCGCGTGTCGCCTACATGGGGATGACACGCGGCGCTTCGCCGTTTCAGACCAGCAGAGCAGGGTAGGGTTTCATGGCGTCTGCCGCCGAACAAATGGCTTCGAACCTGTCGTTCGCCAACTTCTCCAAGGCCACCGAGCTGAAGAGCCGCATCTGGTTCACGCTCGGTGCGCTGGTGGTGTTCCGTCTCATCTCGTTCGTGCCGCTGCCCGGCATCGATCCGTTGGCGCTGTCCAGCCTGTTCGATCAGACCCGCGGCGGCGTGCTGGATTTCTTCAACATGTTCTCCGGCGGCGCGCTGGAACGCATGAGCCTGATTGCGCTGGGCGTCACCCCCTACATCACCGCCTCGATCGTGGTGCAGCTGCTCACCTCCCTCATCCCCAGTTTCATGGCGCTGAAGAAGGAAGGCGAAGCCGGTCGCAAGACGCTGAACCAATACACCCGCTTCGGCACCGTGTTCCTCACCATCATCCAGGGCTATGGCATCGCCGTTGGCCTGGAAGGCTGGGGCGCCGGCCAGGGCGTTTCCGCCGTGATCGATCCGGGCTGGTTCTTCCGCATTTCCACCGTGATCTCGCTGCTGGGCGGCACCATGTTCCTGATGTGGCTGGGTGAGCAGATCACCAGCCGCGGTATCGGCAACGGCATCTCGCTGATCATCATGGCCGGCATCGTGGCGCAGCTGCCCTCGGCACTGGGCACGCTGTTCGAACAGGGCCGCACCGGCGCGCTGTCGGCCGGCTTCGTGCTGCTGGTCGCCGTGGTGGCGCTGGGCACCATCGCCTTCATCTGCCTGATGGAGCGCGCGCAAAGGAAGATCCTGATCCAGTATCCCAAGCGCCAGATGGGCAACCGCATGTTCCAGGGGGACAGCAGTTTCTTGCCGCTGAAGATCAACACCTCGGGCGTGATCCCGCCGATCTTTGCCAGCTCGCTGCTGCTGATGCCGCTCACCGTGGCGCAGTTCTTCAGCCAGCAGGGCACCATGCCGGAATGGATGACCACGGTGACAACGGCGCTGCAGCACGGCGCGCCGCTCTACATGTTCCTCTATGCCGCCGGCATCATCTTCTTCAGCTTCTTCTACACCGCCGTGGTGTTCAACCCGGACGAGACGGCCGAGAATCTCAAGAAGTACGGCGGCTTCGTGCCCGGCATTCGCCCCGGCCAGCGCACATCGGAATATCTCGATTTCGTGCTGACCCGGCTGACCGTGATCGGTGCGGCCTATCTGACGCTCATCTGCCTGCTGCCGGAATTCCTGATCAGCGAATTGAAGGTACCCTTCTATTTTGGGGGGACTAGCCTTCTGATCGTCGTCAATGTCACAATGGATACGGTTGCGCAGATCCAGAGCCATCTGCTGGCGCATCAGTACGAGGGACTCATCAAGAAGTCCAAACTTCGGGGGAATCGTCGTTGAATCTGATCCTGCTGGGCCCGCCGGGAGCGGGCAAGGGCACCCAGGCCAGCCGCCTCGTGAAGGAGCGCGGCATGGTCCAGCTGTCGACGGGTGACATGCTGCGCGCGGCCGTGGCGGCGGCCACGCCGGTCGGCCTGGCCGCCAAGGCAGTGATGGAATCCGGCGGGCTGGTTTCCGACGAGATCGTGTCCGGCATCCTTTCGGAACGGCTGGACCAGCCCGACGCCCGTGCCGGCTTCATCCTTGATGGCTATCCGCGCACCGATGTGCAGGCAGATTCGCTCGATGCCATGCTCGCCGAAAAGGGCCTGATGCTGGATCATGTGATCGAGCTGGTGGTCGACGAAGAGGCGCTGGTCGATCGCATCACCGGCCGTTTCACCTGCGGCAGCTGCGGCGAAGGCTATCATGATCGCTACAAGCAGCCCCGGGTTGAGGGCGTGTGCGACGTGTGCGGTGCCAGCAATTTCAAGCGCCGTGCCGACGACAATGCCGATACCGTGCGCCAGCGCATGATGGAATATCGCGCCAAGACCGCGCCGATCATTCCGCATTATGAAGGCCGTGGCATTGTTGCGCGTGTGGACGGCATGGCCGATATGGATGCTGTTGCCGCAGCCATCGACAAGATTGTCGACAAGGGTTGATCCGGCGGTTGATCGCGCGCCGCCGTCGGCTTGACTTTCCAGCGACTCGCGTCTAACCCGCCCACTTCCGTTTCATCGGATCAGGAACCGGCGGCCCGCACGGGTGGTCGGCATATTGCTTTGAGATGGCGACATCTGCCCAGGGTCGCCGTGGAGCATGAAAGGAAAACGACTGTGGCACGTATTGCGGGTGTGAACATCCCGACCAACAAGCGCGTTGAAATTGCGCTCACCTATATCCACGGCATCGGCCGCACCACCGCCACGCGGCTGGCCGCCGAACTCGGCTTCCCGCGCGAACGTCGCGTGCAGGAACTGACCGACGCCGAGATCCTGTTGATCCGTGAAAAGATCGACCGTGAACTCACCGTGGAAGGTGATCTTCGTCGCCAGAACGCGATGAACATCAAGCGCCTGATGGACCTGGCCTGCTATCGCGGCCTGCGTCACCGCAAGGGGCTCCCCGTGCGCGGCCAGCGCACCCACACCAACGCCCGCACCCGCAAGGGCAAGGCCAAGCCGATCGCCGGCAAGAAGAAGTAAGCGCGTCACCGCTGCTCATCTTCTTCTTCATACAAGGCAAGGATACTCGAAATGGCTCGCGAAGTTGCTCGCATCAAGCGCAGGGAGCGCAAGAACATCACCAGCGGTGTTGCCCATGTCAACGCCAGCTTCAACAATACCATGATCACCATCACCGACGCGCAGGGCAATGCCATTGCCTGGTCGTCGGCGGGGACCATGGGTTTCAAGGGCAGCCGCAAATCGACGCCGTTCGCGGCGCAGATGGCTGCCGAAGACGCCGGCAAGAAGGCCGCCGAACACGGTGTGCGCACGCTGGAAGTCGAAGTGCGCGGCCCGGGTTCGGGTCGTGAATCGGCGCTGCGTGCCTTGCAGGCCGTGGGTTTCGTCATCACCGCCATCCGCGACGTGACGCCGATCCCGCACAATGGCGTGCGCCCCCCCAAGCGCCGCCGCGTCTGACCGTCTGCCTGGCGCCGGGCTCCGTTGCGGCGCCCAGCGTTCCTAATCCATGGACCAACGGGACGAGCAGGTGACGACCTGTTCCGCCCAAGACCGAGGTGAAAACCGTGGCAGTCATCGCCAAGAACTGGACCGAACTCAAGAAGCCCAACCGTCTGGAGCAGCGCCCCAGCGGTGACGGCAAGCAGAAGGCGTCTTTCATCGCCGAACCGCTGGAGCGTGGCTTTGGCCTGACGCTGGGCAATGCCCTTCGCCGGGTGCTGCTGTCGTCGCTGCAGGGCGCGGCCGTCACTGCCATCAAGACCGACGGCGTGCTGCACGAATTCTCCAGCCTGGCTGGCGTGCGTGAAGACGTGACCGACATCGTGCTGAACATCAAGCAGGTGTCGATCCGCATGGCCGGTGATCAGGCCAAGCGCGTCTATCTGAACGCCACCGGCCCCGGCCCGGTCACCGCTGGCCAGATCGCCGTTACCGGCGACATGGAAGTGATGAACAAGGATCTGGTGATCTGCACGCTGGACGAAGGCGCCACGCTGAACATGGAACTGACGGTGGAAACCGGCAAGGGCTATGTGCCGGCCAGCGCCAACCGCCCGGCCGATGCGCCGATTGGCCTGGTGCCGGTCGATGCGCTCTACTCGCCGGTGCGCCAGGTCAGCTACAAGGTCGATCCGACCCGCGTGGGCCAGGAACTGGACTATGACAAGCTGACCATCTCGGTGGAAACCGATGGCAGCCTGACCCCGGAAGACGCGCTGGCCTATGGCGCCAAGATCCTGCAGGACCAGTTGCAGCTCTTCGTGAATTTCGAGGATGCCGCCGTGGCCGCGCCTGTGGCCCACACCACCAGCACCGGCGTGGTGGAAGTGGACGACAGCGCCAGCATCAACCGTTACCTGCTCAAGAAGGTGGACGAGCTGGAACTGTCGGTGCGTTCGGCCAACTGCCTGAAGAACGACAACATCATCTACATCGGCGATCTGGTGCAGAAGACCGAGAGCGAGATGCTGCGCACCCCGAACTTCGGCCGCAAGTCATTGAACGAGATCAAGGAAGTGCTGTCCCAGATGGGCCTGCGCCTCGGCATGGAAATTGCCGGTTGGCCGCCGGAAAACATCGAAGAGATGGCGAAGAAGCTCGAGCAGGAGTTCTGACAAGCTGGCTGTGGCTAACGCGCAGCGTTAGCCACAGACTCGGCGCAGTCCGGCCGGCGGGTGCCGGCGGCGGCCTCAGCCGCCAACGGCAACCCGTTCGACGTCATGGGCGCGGCTTTGCCGCGACCCGCACTGCCTATCAAGGCAAAGGGGAAAAGGGCTGACCCCATCATCAGCCTGGCTCAGGGTACCTCGCACGGCCCTGATACGAACGGAGTGAGACATCATGCGCCACGGCGTTGCCCACCGCAAACTCGGCCGCACCAGCAGCCATCGCATCGCGATGCTGCGCAACATGGCTGCCGCCCTGATCAAGCACGAGCAGATCAAGACCACCTTGCCCAAGGCCAAGGAACTGCGTCCCTATGTCGAAAAGCTGGTGACGCTGGCCAAGACCGGTGGCCTCTCGAACCGCCGCCTCGCCGATGCCCGTCTGGGTGACGATGCCCAGCTGGCCAAGCTGTTCGACGTGCTGGCTGCCCGCTATGCCGACCGCCAGGGTGGCTACACCCGCGTCGTCAAGGCCGGCTTCCGCCGTTCCGACGCCACTGCCATGGCGATCATCGAGTTCGTCGATCGTGACGTGGATGCCAAGGGCCAGGATTCGGGCCCGGTCGAAACCTTTGGCGACGACGAATAAGCCTTAACCGGAAGGATCGCCATCATGGCTGACGAGATCGATCTGGGCGCGTCCCCCGAAAACGGCTTTGGTGATGAACCGATGCCGCAGGTGGCGATCATCACCCAATATGTGAAGGATCTCAGCTTCGAGAACCCGAACGCGCCGAACAGCCTGCAGGTGCAGGGCCAGCCGCGCATCGACGTCAATGTGGGTGTGAACGCCCGCAAGGCCGCCGATGACGTGTATGAAGTCGAACTGAAGATCAGCGCCAAGGCCGAAGTCGATGCCGGCGCTGCCTTCATGGTCGAGCTGCTCTATGCCGGCCTGTTCGGCCTGAAGAATGTGCCGGAAGAAGCCATCGAGCCCTTCTGCATCATCGAAGGCCCGCGCATCCTGTTCCCGTTTGCCCGCCGCATCATCGCGGACGCCGTGCGCGACGGCGGCTTCCCGCCGCTCATGCTCGATCCGATCGATTTTGGTGCGCTGTACATGTCCCAGCAGGGCCAGGTCGGCAACGCGTAAGCGAGCATCACAAACGACAAGACGGGCGGCCTTCGGGTCGCCCGTTTTCGTTTTGGGGCAGCCGCCAAATAGCTCCCCTCCCTGCTTGCAGGGAGGGGCTGGGGGAGGGTGCGCAGCGGCAAGATCGGCCATCTCTGCAACCTGCGCGACTGTGCAGCAGGTCTGCGCTCGGCTCGTTCTGGGCGGACCCTCCCCCGACCCCTCCCTTCCAGGGAGGGGAGAACAGTCGCCTTCCCGCCTTGCACTTTCCGGCTCAGGCCCTAATCCAAACCCGCAATGAACCTCGTCCGCGCCACCGCCACCATCGGCAGTCTGACCCTGCTTTCCCGCATCGGTGGCTTTGCCCGCGATGTGTTGCAGGCGTCGCTGATGGGCGCTGGCATGGCGGCAGACGCTTTCCTGATCGCCCAGCGCCTGCCCAATCTGTTCCGTGCGCTGTTCGCCGAAGGCGCTTTTGCGTCAGCCTTCGTGCCGATGTTCAACCGGCAGGTGGGTGCCGATGGCGGCCGCCTCGACGGCGCCACGCGTTTTGCCGAGGATGTGCTGGCGGTGCTGCTGCCGATCCTGCTGGCGTTCACCGTCGTGATGGTGGCTGCGGCCGTACCGGTGGTGTGGGGCCTCACCGGTGGCTTTCCCGATGCCGCGCCCGAAAAATTCGCGCTCACGGTGGATTTCACCCGGCTCACCTTCCCCTATCTGATGCTGATCAGCCTCACCTCGCTGCTGGGCGGCCTCTTGAATTCGGTCGGGCGGTTCGCGGTCAATGCGGCCGCACCCATCCTGCTCAACATCGTGCTGATCGCCGGGCTATTGTGGTCCGGCAGCGGCGACGATGTGGCGGCGGCGCGCATCCAGGCGCTGTGCGTCACCCTGGGCGGCATTGCCCAATTGGTCTGGCTGCTGTGGTCCTGCGCCCGCGCCGGGATCAACCTCAAGCTGCGGCTGCCCCGCCTCACCCCGCAGGTGAAGACCCTGCTCAAGCTGATCGTTCCGGCCGCCCTTGGTGCCGGCGCGGTGCAGATCAACCTGCTCATCTCCACCGCGCTCGCCGCGCGCTTCCTGGGCGATGGCGCCGTCAGCTGGCTCTATTTCGCCGATCGGCTCAATCAGCTGCCACTGGGCATCATCGGCATCGGCGTTGGCACCGCGCTGCTGCCGGCAATGTCGCGGCTGATCGGCGCCGATGATGGGCCCGGCGCCATCGCCCAGCAGAACCGCGCCATGGAGCTGGTGCTGATCCTCACCCTGCCTGCTGCGGCCGGGCTGGTGGTAGCGGCGCAGCCGATCGTGGCGCTGCTGTTCCAGCACGGCGAATTCACCGCAGCCGACACGCGCGCCACAGCGGCGGCCCTGTCCGGCTTTGCGCTGGGTTTGCCGGCCTATGTGCTGATCAAGGTGCTCACCCCCGGCTTCCACGCGCGCAGCGACACCAGCACCCCGGTGCGCGTGGCGCTGGCGGCGATGCTGGTCAATCTCGTCGCCAATCTCATCCTGGTGTGGCCGCTCGGCCATGTCGGCATCGCTGTCGGCACGGCGATTTCGGCCTGGGTCAATGCGCTGGCGCTGTGGTGGCTGCTGCGGACGCGCGGGCATTTCCGCCTGGATGATCGCGCCCGCCGCCTGCTGCCGCGCCTGTTGCTGGCCACTTCTGCGATGGTAGCCCTGCTGTTCGGCGCCATGCCGTTGCTGGCACCACTGGCAGCGCGCGGCTTTGCGGCGGAGGCCGTCGCGCTTGCCCTGTTGATTGGCGGTGGCGCTATGGCCTATCTGGCAGCGGCGCGACTGCTGGGCCTGTTCACCCTCAAGGGCCTGCTCGCACAGGTAAGACGGAAATCGACATGAAACGGGTTTTTTCGGGCATCCAGCCCACCGGCAATCTGCATCTCGGCAATTATCTCGGCGCCATCCGCAACTGGGTGCGCATGCAGGACGAGGCCGAGTGCATCTTCAGCGTCGTCGATCTGCACGCCATCACCGTGGCGCAGGATCCGGCCACCCTGCGGCGTGGCATCCACGAGATGGTGGCGGCGCTGATCGCCGCCGGCCTCGATCCCGAACGCTGCATCCTGTTCCCGCAAAGCCGCGTGCGCGTCCATGCCGAGCTGGCCTGGGTGCTGATGTGCACGGCGCGGATGGGCTGGCTCAATCGCATGACCCAGTTCAAGGAAAAGAGCGGCAAGGACCGCGAGGGCGCGTCGGTTGGCCTCTACACCTACCCGGTGCTGCAGGCGGCCGACATCCTGGCCTACAAGGCCACCCACGTGCCGGTGGGCGAGGATCAGAAACAGCATCTCGAACTGGCGCGGGATATCGCCATCAAGTTCAACACCGACATGGGCGTCGATCTGTTCCCGCCGCCCGAACCGGTGATCGAAGGCCCGGCCACCCGGGTGATGAGCCTGCGCGATGGCAGCGCCAAGATGTCGAAGAGCGATCCTTCCGATCAGAGCCGCATCAACCTCACCGACGATGCCGATACCATCGCCGCCAAGGTGAAGCGCGCCAAGTCGGATGCCGATCTGCTGCCCTCCGAAGCCGCTGGCCTGGCCGGGCGCCCGGAAGCGGCCAACCTCGTCAACCTGATGGCCGCGCTCACCGATACCACGGTCGCCCAGGTGCTCGCCGATTTCGGCGGCAAGGGCTTCGGCGCCTTCAAGCCGGCGCTGGCCGACGTGATGGTGGCGAAACTCGCGCCCATCACCGCGCGCTTCAACGCCCTGAAAGATGATGACGTCGCCATCGAAGCCATCTGCGCCCGCGGCGCCGAACGGGCCCGCGCCATCGCCGAGCCGGTGCTGGCCGAAGTCCACCGCGCGGTGGGCTTTACGCGCTGACGCCCACCCGGTTGCGCGGCGGCAGCGATTGCGGCCGGGCCGGCCGGGCACGGATGGCCCGCCGCTTGCGCCACCAGATCAGCACCCCGGCGAACGACAGCGCGGCGATGCCCAGCCCGATCGGCACCAGCGCCGCCCGCCACAGCGGCCCCAGCACGCCGCCCATGTGCAGGCCATACAGCCAACTTTCCAGCGTCTGGCGCCGGCTCTGGCCGGTGGGCAGGCGCACGGCGAGTTCGCGGCCGGCGCTGTCCAGATACAGGCGGCCGCCGGGATAGGCGGTGGCCAGATCGCGGCTGGAACGAAAGCCGATGATCCACTGGCCGTCGTCGCGGTTCAGCCGCAGCCATTCCGCCCTTGCCGCGCTGATGCCTTCGCGCGCCGCCATCCGCGCCAGCGCCGCCTGCCCCTGCGCGCGGGCCGCCGCCCAGTCCACCGGGCCGGTGATGGGCGGACGGGTTGGCGGCGCGATTGCCGGTCCCACGGCAGCAGTCATCAGCGGAGAAAAGGCCTGGGGCAGGTTGAAGCCCACTGATGACCAGGCAAAGCCCAGCAGGATCGGCCACAGCCACAGGCCCGACGCGCGATGACTGTCATAGACAAGGCGTGGCTGGCTGGCGGCCGAAATCTGCCAGGCCTTGCGCCAGCGGGGCCACCAGCGCTGCCGGCCACGCGGCAGGGTGAGGGCCAGGCCGACGAAACAATCCAGCGTCCACACCAGCGCCACGATGCCCATCAGGGTGGCGCCGGCATCGCCCGCAGCCACGCTGTAATGCAGGCGATAGAGGAAGGGCATCAGGTTGATGCGGCCTTCGCTGATATCGCCCCATTGCCGGCGGCCCAGTTCGGTGCCGGTGACGGGATCGAGCGCGATCTCGTCGAAATCCGCGCCGTCCACGCCCAGCACGATGGCCTTGCCGGGCTCGACCACCAGCGGCAGGAAATCCACCGGCAGGCCGGTGCGTGCCTCAGCCCTTTCCCGCAGCAGCAGGGGATCGAGCGGCGCGCCCACGCCCGGCGCAGTGTGAAATCCCGGCGCCAGCAGCGCCTCCAGCGGTTCGCGCCAGGCCAGCGCGGCACCGGTCAACCCGGCGATGATCAGGAACAGCGCCATCGACAGGCCGGCCCACCGGTGCAGCACAAGCAAGGCAGCGCGCAGCGGCACGGGCTCAGACCAGGAGCAGCGGTTGAATAATGGCAGGCAGCGCCCAAACAGCTATTGCGAATTAAGAGCAATAAGCACATGGGGTTCGCCTGGCAAGCGCCGCGCGGCACGGATGGCAAAATCATCAAGAGCGCCGGTTTGCATTGGCGACGAACCGTGCCATTCATGTGGCAGTCAGACGACTTTCGCTACATCGAGCAACATTGCAGGAATGTCATGTGGAGCAGCAGCAAATGACCAAGTTGAGCCCGAAGACGCAGCTGTTGTTGCCACTGGCAACGGCTTTGGCGCTGTCGGCCTGTGCAGCGCCATTTGAAGCGCGGGTCGCGCGGTTCCAGCAGCTGCCGCCGCCTTCGGGCACCAGCTTCGTGATCGAACCGCGCGACAAGGAAAATGCCGGCGGCCTGGAATTTGCCACCTATGCCAATCTGGTGCGCCAGAAACTGATTGCCGCCGGCTATCAGGAAGCCGCCAGCGCCGATGCCGCGTCGCTGACCGTGCAGCTGGATTACAATGTCTCCGCCCCGCGCGAGAAGGTGCAGAGCCGGCCTGGCCTTGGCTGGGGTGGCTGGGGTCCGGGCCTTGGCTGGGGGCCCTATTGGGGCCGCGGCTGGGGCTGGGGCGGCTGGGGCGGCGGCTTTGGCGGTGGCTGGGGCGGCTGGGGCGGCGGCTGGAACAATGATGTCTACAGCGTCACCAACTACAACACGGTCGTGGCCATGCGCATCAACCGCAATGCCGACAAGCAGAGCGTGTTCGAAGGCCGCGCCGAAACCGTGAGCAACAGCAATAATCTCACCCGGCTGGTGCCAAACCTGGTCACGGCCATGTTCACCAATTTCCCCGGCAGCAGTGGCGAAACGGTGCGGGTGCGCTTCGATCCGGCCAAGCCCGATGTGGCGCCAACGGTCAAGCCGGTGCGCTGATCGCCCCTGACCGATCACAGGGGGGGCGCTCCGGCGGGCCGGGGCGCCCCTCTTGCATTTCGGTAAATCTGGGTTAACCTTCCCTTCTGACTGGCCAAGAGGGGGGCTTCTATGACGGTCTATATTGCGCTGTTGGCGGTGGCCATTGGGCTGATGCCGGTGTTGCTCGACAAGTGGCGTGCGTCGCACAAGCCGGGCATGACGCCCGAACGGGCACAGCGCCGCCGCTGAGACCTTCCCCGAGCTGGGCCGGCTGACCTTGCGCGACCCCGCACAAGCCTGGCACACCCTGAAGAAGCAGGAAAATCGGCCTCCGCCCCGGATCGGGTCCGGGGTGACGTAGGCAGGCCTGAGGCCTGCACCCATTTGATTTCACGTCTACCATGCCGAATTTCGTCACATGGCGCGCGCCAATGAGGGTGGGTCCAGGGCCTCAGGCCCAGGCCGCCGGAGGCAGTTCTGCCGTCTTCCTGTCAAAGCCTGAAATCAGTCGCGCGGAGTCGGCTCGTTATAGCCCATGCGGTTGGTGCGATCCTGGGCCCAGGCATCGATCTGCTTGCGATCACAACCGGTAAAGCCGGCCGGTCCAATGGCGCTGCAGCTGCCGATGCTGTTGCCCGCGCCGCCACCGCCATCACCCAGCAGCAAGGCGCGATTCTGGGTCAGCACGCTCTGCCGGTTCTGCGCCTTGCGCAGCGGTTCCGGGATGCGAAACACTTCCGATCCGGGCAGCCGGGCGCACACCACCACTTCGTCAACCGAACTGGGCTTGGGGCAGGCCTCGTTGTCAAACACCGTGACGAAGCGTTGGCGCGGCTGGCTGCCGTCGCCAGTGGGCAGATCGGCCGGTTTCAGCATGGTTGGCCGCGGCGGGGCCGTCGTCGGATTTGCCGGTGCGGGCTGGGCGGAAGCCGGCAGCACGGCGGTCAGGGTCAGCGCGCCAAGGGAGGCAACAAGGGTGAACAGGCGCATCGTCGATCGGCTCCGCAGATTTCCCCATCAGATTAGGCGCTTTCGCCGGGACAGGGAACCGACAATCGCATGGCTGCTGTGCGGTGCCGCGGCTTGCTGCCCCCTTAATGACAACGCCCCGCGTCGGGCAAGCCGGCGCGGGGCGCGTATTGCTGCGGTGATCGCCGGTTCAGTTGGTGGCAGCAGCCTGCATGGCTTCCAGGCGGGCAATGGCGGCATCGTCGCCAGCGGTGCGCGCGGCAGCAAGCTGGGTGGCGACGGCCGCCACGTCGATATCGGCCACCGGGGTGGCCCTTTCGGCCAATATCGTCAGGCCGATTTCCGTCACTTCGGCAAAGCCGCCGTCGATGAAGAAACGCTGCGTGGCCGGGCCACCATCGGCTTCATGGATGGCAATCGCGCCGGGGCGGATGGTGGACATCATCGGCGCGTGGCCGGGCAGCACACCAAAATCGCCTTCCACGCCGGGCACCACAACCATGGCGACCCTGGCCTTGGCCAGGCGGCGTTCCGGCGAGACGAGTTCGAAATCGAGCAGTTCAGCCATGTTCGGTTCCTTTCCCCTCCCACTGGGAGAGGGGTGTTGGATCAGGCCGCGTCAGCCGCCAGCTTGGCGGCCTTGGCGACGGCGTCTTCGATGGTGCCGACCATGTAGAAGGCGTTTTCCGGCAGATGATCATATTCACCGGCCACGATCGCCTTGAAGCCCTTGATCGTGTCTTCCACCTGCACGAACACGCCCGGCGAACCGGTGAAGATTTCGGCGACGTGGAACGGCTGGCTGAGGAAGCGCTGGATCTTGCGGGCGCGCGACACGACCAGCTTGTCCTCTTCGCTCAGTTCATCCATGCCCAGAATGGCGATGATGTCCTGCAGGCTCTTGTACTTCTGCAGCACTTCCTGAACCGAACGGGCGACGGCATAATGCTCTTCGCCCACCACGCGCGGGGCGAGCACGCGGCTGGTCGAATCCAGCGGATCGACGGCCGGGTAGATGCCCATTTCCGAGATCGCGCGGCTCAGCACGGTGGTGGCATCCAGGTGGGCGAACGACGCGGCCGGGGCCGGATCGGTCAAATCGTCGGCGGGCACGTAGATGGCCTGCACAGAGGTGATCGAGCCCTTGTTGGTCGAGGTGATGCGTTCCTGCAGCGCGCCCATGTCGGTGGCCAGCGTCGGCTGGTAGCCCACCGCCGACGGGATGCGGCCCAGCAGAGCGGACACTTCGGAACCGGCCTGGGTGAAGCGGAAGATGTTATCGACGAAGAACAGCACGTCCTGGCCTTCGACGTCGCGGAAATATTCCGCAATCGTCAGGCCCGACAGGGCGACGCGGGCGCGGGCGCCGGGCGGCTCGTTCATCTGGCCATAGACCAGCGCGACCTTCGAACCTTCGGAGATGGCATTGCCATCGGCGTCCGACGCGATGACGCCGGCTTCGAGGAATTCGTGATAGAGATCATTGCCTTCGCGGGTGCGCTCACCCACGCCGGCGAACACCGAGGTGCCGCCGTGGCCCTTGGCGATGTTGTTGATCAGTTCCTGAATCAGCACGGTCTTGCCGACGCCGGCGCCGCCGAACAGGCCGATCTTGCCGCCCTTGGCGTAGGGGGCGAGCAGATCGATGACCTTGATGCCGGTGACCAGGATGCTCGATTCGGTCGACTGATCGACGAATTCCGGGGCCTTGGCGTGGATGGGGGCGGTGTTGGTCTGATCGATCGGGCCACGCTCGTCGATCGGCTCACCGATGACGTTCATGATGCGGCCCAGCGTGGCCGGGCCAACCGGCACGCGGATCTGGCTGCCGGTGTCGGTCACTTCCTGGCCGCGCACCATGCCGTCGGTGGCGTCCATGGCGATGCAGCGCACGGCGCTTTCACCCAGGTGCTGCGCAACTTCCAGCACGAGGCGGTTGCCGTTCACGGTGGTTTCGAGGGCGGACAGAATCGCCGGCAGTTCGCCGTCGAAGGTCACGTCGACAACGGCGCCGATGACCTGGCTGATGCGGCCGACATTGTTGGTGGTATTGGCCATGTGGCGTGCTCCTTAAAGGGCTTCGGCGCCCGAGATGATCTCGATCAATTCCTTGGTGATCGCGGCCTGTCTCGTGCGGTTGTAGGTGATGGAAAGCTTGTTGATCATGTCGCCGGCGTTGCGGGTGGCGCTGTCCATGGCGGTCATGCGGCTGCCCTGTTCGGACGCGGCATTTTCCAGCAGGGCGCGGAACACCTGCACGGCGAGGTTCTTCGGCAGCAGATCAGCGAGGATCGATTCCTCGTCCGGCTCATATTCCACCGAGGCATCGGCACCGGCAGTGCCGCCAGCGGGCAGGGCGGCCGGGATGATCTGCAGTCGGGTCGGCTCCTGGGTCAGCGCCGACTTGAAGGTGGAGAAGAACAGGTGGGCGACGTCGAATTCGCCGGCTTCGAAGCGGGCGACCACGTCATCGGCCACGGCCTTGGCATCGGCAAAGCCCACGTTCTTGATGTGAGCCATGTCGACGGTGCCGACGATCAGATCCTTGTGCGTGCGGGCGAACGGCGCGCGCGCCTTCTTGCCGACGAACATCAGCTTGACCGTCTTGCCCTGCCCCAGCAGTTCATCCAGCGTGCGGCGCGCCAGCTTGGCGATGTTGCTGTTGAAACCACCGGCCAGACCACGCTCCGACGAGCAGACCACCAGCAGGTGAACCTGATCCTTGCCGGTGCCGGCGAGCAGGCGCGGGCTTTCCGGGCCCACCGTCACGCGGCTGGCCAGCGACGCCATCACCGCCGCCATCCGCACCGAATAGGGGCGGGCGGCTTCGGCGGCTTCCTGCGCCCGGCGCAGCTTCGCCGCCGCAACCATCTTCATGGCCTTGGTGATCTTCTGCGTCGACTTCACCGAAGTGATGCGCATTTTCAGAGACTTGAGACTGGGCATCTGCTTCTCTCATCGTCTCCGGGGCTTGGGACCCCGGCGACAGATTGCACTTTAAGCGAAGGTCTTCACGAAGGCGCCGATGACGTCCTTCAGCTTGGCGGTGGTGTCAGCCGAAAGATCCTTCTTGTCGCGGATGTCGGCCAGCACATCGGCATGGGCCGATTTCACGTGGCTGAGCAGCGCGGCTTCGAAGCGGGTGACGGCGGTCGCATCAATGCCATCCAGGAAGCCATTCACGCCGGCAAAGATCGAGACGACCTGGTCTTCGAACGGCATCGGCTGATACTGGCCCTGCTTCAGCAGCTCGGTCAGGCGCTTGCCGCGGTTCAGCAGCTTTTGCGTGGAGGCATCGAGATCCGAACCGAACTGCGCGAACGCCGCCATTTCGCGATACTGGGCCAGCTCCAGCTTGATCGAGCCGGCAACCTTCTTCATCGCCTTGGTCTGCGCGGCGGAACCGACGCGCGACACCGACAGGCCGACGTTGATGGCCGGGCGGATGCCCTGGTAGAACAATTCGGTTTCCAGGAAGATCTGGCCGTCGGTGATCGAGATCACGTTGGTCGGGATGTAGGCCGACACGTCACCCGCCTGCGTCTCGATGATCGGCAGCGCGGTCAGCGAGCCATTGCCGTTGGCGTCGTTCATCTTGGCGGCGCGTTCCAGCAGGCGGCTGTGCAGATAGAACACGTCACCCGGATAGGCTTCGCGGCCCGGCGGACGACGCAGCAGCAGCGACATCTGGCGATAGGCCACGGCCTGCTTGGAAAGATCGTCATACACGATCACGGCGTGCATGCCGTTGTCGCGGAAATATTCGCCCATGGTGCAGCCGGTATAGGGCGCCAGGAACTGCAGCGGGGCCGGTTCCGAAGCGGTGGCGGCGACCACGATCGAATATTCCATCGCGCCGTTCTCTTCCAGCGCGCGCACGATCTGCGCCACGGTCGAACGCTTCTGGCCGACGGCGACATAGATGCAATAGAGCTTCTTGCTCTCGTCCGTGCCGGCGTTCACGCCCTTCTGGTTGATGAAGGTGTCGATGGCGACAGCGGTCTTGCCGGTCTGACGGTCACCGATGATCAGTTCGCGCTGGCCGCGGCCAACCGGCACCAGCGCGTCGAGCGCCTTCAGGCCGGTCTGCATCGGTTCGTGGACGGACTTGCGCGGGATGATGCCCGGCGCCTTCACTTCCACGCGCATGCGGGTCACGTCCACCAGCGGGCCCTTGCCGTCGATCGGGTTGCCCAGGCCATCCACAACGCGGCCCAGCAGGCCCTTGCCCACCGGCACGTCGACGATGGTGCCGGTGCGCTTGACGGTGTCGCCTTCCTTGATGGCGCTATCGGAACCGAAGATCACGATACCAACGTTATCGGCTTCCAGGTTCAGGGCCATGCCCTTGATACCGCCCGGGAACTCGACCATTTCACCGGCCTGCACATTATCGAGACCATGCACGCGGGCGATACCGTCGCCCACACTGAGCACCTGCCCGACTTCCGAAACCTGCGCTTCGGTGCCGAAATTGGCGATCTGATCCTTGATGATCCGCGAGATTTCAGCGGCATTGATGTCCATCTGGGTGGTCCTCTTTTAAGCTTTGAGTGCCTGGCCGAGCATGTCGAGCCGGGTCTTCAATGACGAATCAATCAGGCGGCTGCCAACGCGCACCATCAGGCCGCCCAGGATGGACGGATCAACGTTCACGGTCAGCGCCACATCGCGGCCGATGCCGGCCTTCAACTTGGCGCCCAGCGCCTTCTGCTGCGCCGCGGTCAACTTGTGGGCGGCCGTTACGGTGGCGGTCACTTCACCCTTGCGGGCAGCGTTCAGCGCGGCAAAATCGCGGATCACTGCCGGCAACAAGGCTAGCCGGCGATTGGCGGCCAGCACGCCGAGGAAATTCTTGGTCAGGCCATCAAGGCCCAGCCCATCGGCCACACCCGCAACAGCAGCACCCGCCGCCCCGCGACCAACCAGCGGCGACGACGTCAGCGCGGTCAGATCAGCCGATTCGGCCAGCGCCTCGGTCAGCGTCGCCAGGCTGGCCTCAACGGCAGCAAGCGCCTTCCCCTCAACCGCCAATGCGAACAAGGCGCGGGCATAGCGCCCGGAAAGGCCGGTGGCCACGCTGGATGAAATTTGTGCGTCCAAGGCTTCAGCCCCGTTTTGAATCGGATATGACAAAAGGCGCGATGAACATGGTCCACCGTGTGCGGGGCGCGGCTAGCATGGGGCTGCCGATGTTGCAAGGCAGCATTAGCGGCGGGCGGGCTTTATGAAGAGGGGCAAGGCCGCAAACCCCAGCTGCCCGGCCAACCCCAGCAGCCCCGCCGGGGTGAAGAACGACGCCCAGTAAACCCCCGGCGTCCGCCCGAACGCCATCGCCAGCCCGAACTCCGCCAGCATCAGCAACAAGAAGGCCGAACCGCCCATCACGGCCCGCTCCGCCATCGCCAGCGTCTGCCCCGCCAGCAACCGCCTGCACCACCACCAGGAAGCAGCGATCATCACCGGCAATTCTACCGCTACCGCCGCCAGATCACCCATCGCCGGCGCCAGCCAGAGCGTGCGGATGGTGCCGAGCAGAAACCCGACAGCAAACACACCAGTGAAGTAGCGCAGGCCAAGGGCGAGGGCGGTCATGGCGGGATCATGCCACAGGCCAGAGCAAGGAAAAGCCAGAAGCGCCTCCGGCGGGCAGGGGTGACTCCTGCACCCGTTTGTCTTGGAGCGCGCCAGCCTCCCAAGCACCCGTCATGCTGGCGCAGGCCAGCATCCACCGTTGATCGAGGGCAATCCACTGCCCGAAATCCTCGCCGGCAAAATGGATGCTGGCCTGCGCCAGCATGACAAGCGAGGGGTTCATATGGCACAAGCACCACCAGCACCGTCGCCTCGGATCAAGTCCGGGGCGACGGTGCTCGTTTGGGGAAGAGCGCCGCCCGAAAACAATCGGGTGCAGGGTCCGCGACCCTGCCCGCCGGAGGCCTCACTTTCTCTGCCTCAATCTGTCCTACAACCACGTTCATCGGTTATATTAACCTTTATGAACAGCCCCAAGCCCCCCAAACCGCCTGCCCTCCGTCCGCAGCACAACGGCTGGACGCCTGAGCGACAGCAGCACTTTCTTGATCACCTTGCCGATGTCGGCAGTGTGGCGGCGGCGGCGCGCGCCGTGGGGATGACGCGGCAATCGGCGTATTGGTTGCGCCGGCAGGATCACGCCGTCGAATTCAGGCGACGCTGGGATGCCGCGTTGGCCGATTCTGGTGCGTTCATCGAGGCGCTGGCGATGGACCGGCTGGTGGATGGGGAGGAGGAGGTGATCGAGCGGGATGGCGAGACCGTTGCGGTGCGGCGGCGGCCGTGTGATGCGCGGCTGTTGTTGTTTTTTCTGAAGCGGTTGGAGGATCGCCGCAGCAGCCACGCGGCGTTGGAGCGGGCGGTGGTGTTGCGCGGACTGGATCGCCGGACAGCGGCCGCTCAGAACGCTTACAACCCGCCAGATGCGGAAAAACTGTCAAATGGCCGGGATGCGCTGCGCAAGGAGCTGATGGCGCTGCACAAGCAGTATGGCGTGGGCAATGAAGGTTGAAGTGGCGAGGATGCCCTTGCCCTTGGGCCGCCGATGTGGCCAAGGGAAGGCAGCATCCGCAAGGCACTGACTGAACCAACCCATGCCCTGGCTGTTCACCATCTTCCTGGCCATTCACGTCGGCGCCGGCGTGGTGGCGCTCACCAGTTTCTGGGGGGCGGTGCTCACCCGCAAGGGCGGGCCGGCGCATCGGCGCTGGGGGTTCGTGTTTTCGGCCGCCATTTATACGGCGGCGGCGCAGGCGCTGGGGATGGGGGCGCTGTCGCTGGTGTGGCCGCTGGCGATGCATCCGCAGTTGACCGACGCCGTGCTCTATCGCGGCATGTTCGGCACGATGATGGTCTATCTCGGGCTGCTGGCGATTTCGATGACGCGTTATGGGCTGGTGATGGTCAGCAACCGTCGGGACCATGCGCACAATCGCCATTGGTCGATGCTGGCGGTGCAGGGCGGCACCATGCTGGCGGCGGGGATCTGCCTGGTGCACGGGGCTTATCTGCTGAACCGCAACGGCCCGGTGATGGAACCGATATTGATGGTGATGGTGGCGCTGCTCGGCTTTGGCACCAGCACCACCTATTTCCGCTACATCTTCAGCACGCCGGCGTCCCCGCGCGCCTATATTCCCGAACATTTCAAGGCGATGGTGGCGACCGGGATTGCGGCCTACACGGCGTTCCTGTCGGTCGGGTTGATCGAGATGTTTCCCACCCATGCCTTCAACCCGGCGATCTGGGCGATTCCGACGATGTTCGGCATGGCGATCATCATTCATTATCTGCGACAGTACCGGCCGGCCACGAAAACCCAGCCGGCGGAGTGACTATTCGGCCAGCGCGGCGTCGAGCGCGGCGATCGTGTCTGGAATGTCGACAAGATATGCCCGCTCTGCCGTCACGATGGCGCGGAAAGCGGCGCGGCGGATTTCGCCGAGGGTGGCCGCATCGGGCCGGGCCTTGGCGGGAAGGGAGGAGACGACCAGATCGATGAGCCGCTCGGCCCCGTGCAGGCGGCCCCACAGATAATCATGCTCGCGATAGGCGCGGCTGAAGAAGGCACCGAAGGCGTTGAACAGCGCGCCTTTCAACCGATGGCCGCCCACCGCGGTGAGGGCTGAGCAGTCTTCCGGGCTGATGCGATCGACCTTGATCTCGTCCAGCTCGTCGATGTTGCCATCGGCGATCAGCGGCAGGATGGCGATGTCGAAGAAGGGGAAGCCCAGATAGGCCGCCACCAGATCCCGCCGCAGCCGGCGCGGCAGCCCGCTGGCCAGCAGTGCCACCAGTTCGGCATCGCTGCGGCCATCAAGGCCCTTCAGGTCGAGGGCGGTGGCCATGGCGGCGAGGGCGCTGGCGGGATCGGCGATGGCATTGCCGGCGGCTGGCAGGTGGCCGGGCCAGCACATCAGGTGCGGCGCAAGAATGGCGTAGAGCCCGGCCTTGATCTTGCCGAGGATCGCTGCGGTCGCTTCGTCGGCTCCGGCCAGTTCCATGTTCACCCGGCGGATCAGGAAGCGCAGGCGGCGGATGCGGAAATCGACATCGAAATTGCGCAGGAACAAGACATAGGGTGACCCCGCCCCCGCCTTGCCCAGTGCGCCTTCCGGCTTGTTGGTGCCTGCCGCATTCAGATGCCGCCACAGGCTGGCGCGCACTGCGCCGACCTCCTGCCCGCCCAGCGCGGCCAAGCGCTCGGCCAGCCGTTCGGTGACCATGGCGAATTTCAGCCGGCCGTAGGCGCCATAGGCAAAGCCGGTCGCCTTGGCCGCCTCGCTGTTCATGCGGCTGCGCCAGGTGGCCAGCCGATCAAGCGAGGGCGAAAACAGCAGCAGGCGCATGCCGATGGCGGCATCGATGGCGATATCCACCTGCGGCATCATGCCGATCACGATATGGCGCAGCCGGCGCGAGCGGGTCGAAATCGCCTCGATTTGCCCCAAGCTGTCGCGGATCGGCTGCTGGCGCGGAATATCGGCGAGGGAGCGCAATATGGTGCCGAAGAAGCCCGGTGGCTGGCCGGTCACCGCGCCATCGTCGTGCATCCCCGGCTTGGGATCGAGATAGACAAAGCGCCGGTCCACTTCACGATGCGCCGGCCGCTTGCCCAGGGCGGCCAGCGCCGGGCCGAAGGGGCGGTTGTCGAGCACGGCGCCGTCGATGAGGTCAACGCTCTCCGGTTGCAGGCGGCCGGGCAGCACCCGATCGATGAAGGCCTGCCGGCCAGGCCAGTCCTCGCCGCGGCCCTTGAGCAGGTCGTCGATCTCGGAAATCCGGGCAGGCGGGAAGGCGCCGGGAAAACTCGCCGTGGCGCGCGCCGCAAACACCAGATCCGGCGTTGGTCCCATGTGCCGTTCCGCCCCGTCGCCTGGGCAGGTGAAGCCAATCACCAACCGGTGTTCGGGTTCGGTCACTTCTTCGGGCGTGTTCAACCGCAGCCGCTGGGGAGCACCGTGATAATCGGTCACCGTCACGAACAGATCGAACGGGTGCAACCGCGGCACCAGCGGTGGTGTGCGCTCGCCCTTTTCCATGGCGGCAAAGGCATCGGCCAGCAGGCCCGAGAAGGCCGCGCCGGAAAACGGCGGCTTGAACCAGCGGCTGCGCATGAAGCGGGACAGCTTGCGCTTCACCTCGCCATGGGCGGCAACTTCCGCCTTGTCCTCATCCTCCAGGCCGCGCCGGCGCACCCACCAGACCAGCGGGATCGCCCACAGTTTCGACAGCGGCCGCGACGCCGCCGCCTTGTCGAGCAGCACGTCGCTGTCTGCCCCGTCCAGCCACAAGCTGCGGATGGCATCCAGGTCATGGCCCTCCACCAGCGCCCGGGAAAGCAGCACGCCATTGATGCCGCCCGCCGAGGCTCCCGCAACGATGTCGCACATCACCCTGAGATCAAGGCCGGGCAGGCTGTCGAGAAGGGCGTGATAGACGATCTCGCTGTCCCGGGCCGGCGGCAGATCCGGTGGGCTGTGCCGCCGCATCGAGGCGCGCGACAGCTTCCACACCTCCTTGGTGAGGCCATGCATGTAGACCGCCAGGCTCACCCCGCCGTAACAGACCAATGCGAGGCGCAGCTCCTTCGTCTGCATGGGGCCTCCTTTCCGAGAGCAGTCTGGCCGACGCAGCAAGCCCCGGCAAGAGTGAGAGAATTCGGCTGGAGGAGAAGGCGGGTTACGATGCAGGCGCAGGAAGGATGGCCGGCAGCCCCATGCTGATCGGGACGTTGCTGTAGGTGGAGGAGGGCATCGGCTGGGCGTCATGGCCGCCGGCTTTCAGGATGGGTTGG
This sequence comes from Sandarakinorhabdus sp. AAP62, assembly GCF_000331225.1. Taxonomy (GTDB): domain Bacteria; phylum Pseudomonadota; class Alphaproteobacteria; order Sphingomonadales; family Sphingomonadaceae; genus Sandarakinorhabdus. Next base: position 473,811 of record NZ_ANFY01000003.1, read on the forward strand.
GCGGTCTGAGCGATCGCCCGAGCGGCGGTGGCAACGAGGAGAGTGGGAAGGCAGGTGAGGATCATGGTGCGCATTGCGGCAACTGGCACGTCGCGGCCCGCCGCTTGCAAGAGCCGCTCCGCCCGTCTAATGTTTCCCTTCTGTTCTAAAGGAATGATGATGGCGAAGGGCAAGACGCGCTATGTGTGCCAGGCCTGCGGGGCGGTCGCGCCCCGCTGGGCCGGGCAGTGCGCGGACTGCAAGGAGTGGAACACGCTGGTGGAAGAAGCCGCCCCGGTGTTCACGCCCTTTGCCGCCAAGCAGTCGTTGCAGGCTGGCGGCCGACGCATCGCGATGGAGAGCCTCGCAGATGATGTGGCGCTGCCGGAGCGGCTGTCGACCGGGATCAACGAGCTGGACCGCGCGCTTGGTGGCGGGCTGGTGCCGGGCAGTGTGACGTTGATCGGCGGTGATCCGGGGATCGGCAAGTCCACCTTGCTGTTGCAGGCAGCAGGCAAGATGGCGCGTACCGGGGCGAGTGTCGCTTATGTGTCGGGTGAGGAAGCGGCCGATCAGGTGCGCCTTCGCGCCCGCCGGCTGGGGCTGGCCAAGGCCGATGTGGCACTGGCCGCCGAGACCAATGTGCGGGATATACTGACAACGCTGACTGGGCTGAAGGCGCCGCCCGGCCTGCTGGTGATCGATTCCATCCAGACCATGCACAGCGACACGCTGGAAGGGGCGCCGGGTACGGTTTCCCAGGTGCGGGCATCGGCGCAGGAACTGATCCGCTATGCCAAATTGTCGGGCGCGGCGCTGATCCTGGTCGGCCATGTCACCAAGGACGGGCAGCTCGCCGGGCCGCGCGTGCTCGAACATATGGTCGATACCGTGCTCTATTTCGAAGGCGAGCGCAGCCACCAGTATCGCATCCTGCGCGCGGTGAAGAACCGCTTTGGCGGCACCGACGAGATTGGCGTGTTTGCCATGGGTGCCGATGGCCTGGAAGAAGTCGCCAACCCGTCGAGCCTGTTCCTGACCAGCCGCGCCGAAGGAGCGAGCGTGACCGGCGCAGTGGTGTTCCCGGCACTGGAGGGCACGCGGCCGGTGCTGTGCGAAATCCAGGCGCTGGTGGTACGGGTGCCATCGGGTGCGACGCCGCGCCGGGCGGTGGTGGGCTGGGATTCGGGCCGGCTGGCGATGCTGCTGGCCGTGCTGGAAGCGCGCTGCGGCTTGGCGTTTGGTGGTCATGAAGTCTATCTGAACGTCGCGGGCGGCCTGAGGATTGCCGATCCGGCCGCCGATCTGGCGGTGGCCTGCGCGCTGGTGTCCGCGCTTACTGATCGCCCCTTGCCGGCCGACGCGGTGGCTTTTGGCGAAGTGGCGCTGTCGGGCGAATTGCGGGCGGCGGGTCTTGCCAGCCTGCGCCTGAAAGAGGCGGCAAAGCTGGGCTTTGGCCGGGCCTTCGTGCCCGATGGCACGGGTGGAGAAAGAGGGGGCGGCGGCGGGCCGATGCTGGTCAGCGGCTTTCGCACCATGAATGGCCTGGTCGATCATCTTGGCCGGCCGGATTAGGCTTTTTCCGCGCTCTCAAATCGGTTAGGCGCTGCTGTATGGATTATCTAACGCAGCTTGCCGGCTTTGACTGGATGGTGGTGCTCATCGTGGGCGGCACGGCAGCCTTTGGCCTGATGCGCGGTTTCATCGCCGAGGTGGCCAGCCTTGCCGCCTGGGTGGCGGGCTTTGTCGCCGTGCGTCTGTTCTACACGCCGGCACGGGCGATTTTCGAAACCGCCAGCGGCAGCGACCTGATCGCGACCGTGGCGGCCGTGCTTGGCCCGTTTCTGCTGGCGGTGCTGCTGGTCAAGCTGGTCGGCAGCTTCCTTTCGTCGAGCGCCAAGGGCAGCGTCATCGGCCCGGTCGATCGCCTGCTCGGGCTGGGTTTTGGCCTGGTGAAGGGCTTTCTTGCTGCCAGCCTGATTTTCCTGCTCATCACGCTTGGCCTGAAGATCGTGCCGGGCGATGACAAGCGCCCCGACTGGCTGGCAAAGGCCAGGACGACGCCAACGCTGGCCCTGGTGGCCAGTGCCATGGTGTCTTATGTCGGCGATGCCTGGAACCAGCAGCAGAAGCTGATCAACCCTGAGCGCGACCCTCATGCCGGCCTGCCGGGCTTTGGCAGCGACGACGAGAAGGAGGGTGGCTACGGCAAGCAGGACCGCGGCTCCCTCGATCAGCTGCTCGACGAACAGGAAAAGACCAGCCCCGGAACGACCATCTAATGATCCGCCTCTACAACACTGCCACCCGCGCCAAGCAGCTGCTTGCGCCGATCAACCCTGATCGGGTGACGATGTATGTCTGCGGCCCCACCGTCTACGGCCGCGCCCATATCGGCAATTTCCGCCCGGCCGTGGTGTTCGACGTGCTGCAACGCCTGCTCCGTCACCACTATGGCCCAGACAAGGTGATTTACGCCCGCAACATCACCGATATCGACGACAAGATCATGGACAAGGCCCGTGCCGAGGGCGTGAGCATCGACGTGATCACCGAACGCTACGAGACGCTCTACCTGGAAGACGCAACCACCCTGGGTGTGGAACGGCCCGATCTGCACCCGCACGCCACCACCAGCATCCCGGCGATGGTCGACATGATCGCGCTGCTGATCGCCAAGGGCCATGCCTATGCTGCGCAAGGCCATGTACTGTTCGATGTGTCGAGCCATGGCGATTACGGCAGCCTGTCGCGCCGGCCGCTGGACGAGATGATCGCCGGCGCCCGTGTGGAAGTGGCGCCTTACAAGAAGAACCCCGCCGATTTCGTGCTGTGGAAACCTTCGGCCAAGGACCAGGCCGGCTGGCCATCGCCCTGGGGCCGCGGCCGGCCGGGCTGGCATATCGAATGCTCGGCAATGATTGCCGAAAGCCTGGGGCAAACCATCGACATTCATGGCGGCGGCATCGATCTCACCTTCCCGCACCATGAGAATGAATGCGCTCAGAGCGCCTGCGCCCATGATGGCGCACCGCTCGCCAATATCTGGATGCATAACGGCTTCCTGAATTTCGGCGGCGGCGAGAAGATGTCCAAGTCGCTCGGCAATGTGCTGAGCGTGGGCGAACTGATCGAGGCGGGCTGGACGGGCGATGAGCTTCGCCTTGGCCTGCTTTCGGCGCACTATCGCCAACCGCTGACGTGGGACGAAGCGCTGCTCGGCCAGATGCGCGGGCGGCTGGACAAGTGGCTGCGCAAACTGGGCGATGTGCCCAAGGGCGTACGCCCGCCGCCGCCGCCCGCCGTGGTGGAGGCGCTGGCCGATGATCTGAACACGCCCGCCGCCCTGGCCGCCATCGCCGGCATAGAGCAGGATCGCGAGGTGCTGCTGGGTGCGCTGGCGTTCCTGGGCCTGCCATCGCTGGGGGCCGAACGCAGCCGCAATGCCGCCGACATGCGCGGTGGCGGCGAAGACCCGGACGCTGCCCGCATCAACGCGTTGGTGGCGGATCGATTGGCGGCGCGCAAAGCCAAGAACTGGGCGGAATCCGACCGCCTGCGGGACGCGTTGACCGCTGAAGGCATCGTGCTGGAAGATGGGCCGGGCGGAACCAGCTGGCGGCGCGCCTGACCCGGCGCCGGCGGCATAATCCTGCCTATCCACAACCGGGCTCGGACGGGTAAGAAGCAGACATGTCCGACACGCTCTACAACGCGGCGATCCTGCGCCTGAAGCTGGTGGGCGAAACCGCCCATCGACTGGCGGCTCCCATGGCCAGCGCGACGCGGGTGTCGCCGGTGTGCGGCAGCAAGATCATCGCCGATGTGGACCTCACCGCCGATGGCCGCATTGCCGCGCTGGGGCTGGATGCGACCAAGGCCTGCACCCTGGGCCAGGCCAGTGCCGCCGTTGTGCGGGAACGCGCAGACGGCCATCGTGCCGAAACGGTCTGTGCCATCCGCGGCCAGCTGGCCGATTTCCTTGCCGGCCACAGCGAAACCGCGCCCGACGGTTGGGCGATGTTTGCCCCAGCTCGCGCCCACCGCGCCCGTCACCCATCCATCCTGCTGCCACTGGATGCGGTGCTGGCCGCGTTGGCCGAGGCCGGGCAGGTGGCCGCCTGATGGAGCATGGCTCGACCCTGCTGCGCGATGCCGTGGTCTATCTGGCGGCCGTCGTCGTGCTGGTGCCGTTGTTCGTGCGCTTCAAGCTGGGGGCCGTGCTCGGCTATCTCGCTGCCGGCATCCTGATCGGGCCATCGGTTTCGGGGCTGGTCGGCAATGCCGAACAGACGCTGCAATTCGCCGAATTCGGCATCGTGCTGCTGCTGTTTGTCATAGGCCTCGAACTGCAACCCTCGCGGCTGTGGGCGCTGCGGCGCGATATCTTCGGGCTCGGGCTGGCCCAAGTGCTGCTGTGCGGGCTTGGCCTCACCGGGCTGCTGCTGCTGCTCACCAGTTTCACCTGGGAAGCCGCGCTGGTCGTCGGCCTGCCGCTCGGCCTGTCGTCCACGGCGCTGGTGATGCAATTGCTCAACGAACGCCACATGGCTGCCACCGCCTTTGGCGAACGCAGCTTTTCGATGCTGCTGTTCCAGGATCTGGCCATCGTCCCGCTCTTGACCGTGGTCGGCGCCCTGTCCCGTGCCCCCGTCGCCAATCCGGAACCGGGCTGGGTGATGGTCGCCAAGACGGTCGGCGCGCTGGCATTCCTCGTCGCCGTTGGCCGATTTGTGCTGCCGCGCCTGTTCCGCATCATCGGCACGCTGGGCGCCCGGGAAGCCTTCGTTGCCGCCGCCCTGCTCTCCGTTCTGGGCAGCGCGCTGCTGATGGCGTCGCTGGGCCTTTCCATGGCGCTGGGCGCGTTCGTCGCCGGCGTCATGCTGGCCGAATCGCCCTATCGCCACGCGCTGGAGACCGACATCGAACCTTTCCGCGGCCTCATGCTCGGCCTGTTCTTCATCGCCATCGGCATGAGCCTCGATCTTTCGGTCGTCGTCGCCAACTGGGGTCTGGTGCTCGCCCTCGTTGTTGGCGTGATGGCCGTGAAAACCGCCAGCATCGCCGCCCTTGCCCGCAGCTTCGGCACCGATTGGCGCCGTGCCGTGCAGATGGGGCTGCTGCTGGCCCAGGGTGGCGAATTCGGCTTCGTGCTGTTCGCCGAAGCCGAACGCGGCCTGCTGATCAGCCATTCGGCGGCGCAAATGTTCGGGGCGGTCGTCACCTGCTCCATGGCGCTTACCCCGCTGCTGTTCCGCCTTGCCACCCGCTGGCTGGAACCCGCCAGCGACGCCGGCCGACGCGACGGCCCCGAAAGTGCCGGCACCGCCGATCATGGCGGCCATGTCGTGCTGGTCGGCAGCGGCCGGGTCGGCCAGGTCATCGCCCAGATGCTGCGTGCCCGCGGCGTCGGCATCACCGCCATCGATATGGACGCCGAATTGATCGACATCACCGCCCGCTTTGGCAACACCGTGTTCTGGGGTGACGGCACAAGGCTGGACATATTGCGCAACGCCGGTATCGCCAGCGCCAGCGCCCTCGTCTTCGCCATCGATGGCCAGTGGGACCCGAAACCCGTGCTCGCCCCGATCATGGCCGAATGGCCCGATCTGCCGATCATCGCCCGCGCCTATGATCGCACCCACAGCATCGCCCTGCGCCAGGCCGGGCTGGACCAGGTGACCCGCGAAACGCTGGAAAGCGCCGTCGCCATGGGCCGCAACGTGCTCGCCGCGCTTGGCACCCCCGAAACCATGATCGACGCCATCGAAGCCGAATACCGCCGCCGCGACCTCGAACGGCTCGATCTGCAAGTGATCAGCGGCGACATGATGACCGGCGCTGACATTATCATCCGCGGCGCGCTCGACCTGAGCACCGCGCCCGATCCGGCGGCGCTGGGCGAAATCCCGCCAGCGTGAGCGGAGCGAACCAGGGTCCATCACAAGGCCGTTTTTCGAATCACGACCTCCTTCACTTTTGACAGTTTTGACGCATCTTGTAGGTTTCAGTCTTGCTGAACCGCCATTGCCGGCTCGGCAGCCAAACGCCGGGCAGCGCCATGATGACAGGCTTTGGCTGTGTAGGACAGGCCGGCGGGCATGTGGTTTCAGGGTAGAGAAGGAGGCCTTCGGCGGGCAGGGTCGCAGACCTGCGCACCCGTTCGTTTTGCGGTGCGTTTGCTGTGCATGCGTCTGCTAGCGACCCTTGGCGGACTCGCGGGCCATCCCGAGGAAAGGGTAAGGGTGGAGGAATGAGACGCAAGGCGATCATGGTTGATGTCGACGGCGTGCTCGTCACCCACCCGGATGCAGGTGGCTGGTCTGTCAATCTCGAGAACGACCTCGGCATTCCGCTTGCCTCACTGCAAGACGGATTTTTCCGTCGCCATTGGGCTGATGTCGTGCACGGGCGCGCCGCTCTTCGTGATCGCCTGGCAATTGCTCTCGCCGAATTTGCACCCTCGGTCTCTCCGGCAGCCCTCATTGAATATTGGTTCAGCAACGACGCGCACATCGACGAATCTTTGCTCGCGGAACTTCAGCTGCTGCGAAAGGCGGGCTTCGAGCTCCATCTGGCCACAGTCCAGGAACATGAACGTGCCGCATATCTTTGGGATCGTCTGGCGCTGAGAGACAGCTTCGATGGCATGCATTACGCTGCCTCCCTTGGCTGTTCCAAGCCCGATCATGCTTTCTACCGTGCTGTTGAAGCCGCTGCGCGCATCAAACCCGAAGCCATTTTCTTCATCGACGACAAGATCGCGAATGTTGAGGCGGCGAGAGAGTGTGGTTGGGCCGCTGCCCTATGGACAGGAGACAGCACCGTCAGGGAACTGATGCGTGCGGTTCAGTGGGACGACCGCTAGCCACCCAAAGGCTGCAGGAAAGCGCCTTCTGGAAACAAACGGGTGCGCAGGTCTGCGACCCTGCCCGCCGGAGGCCCGTTTTTTCTGGATCCTCATGTCCCTGCGTACCACTCATATCCGCGGTCCGGCCAGTAACCGCCCTTGCCGCCGCCGAACGGGGCCAGGCTGTCGGCGACCACGATCTGCATCAGATATTTGGCCTGCTTGTAGCCCAGCTGGCGTTCGACGCGCAGGCGCAGGGGAGCGCCGTTGCCGGTGGAGAGCGGCTGGTTGTTGAGGCTGTGGGCCAGGATCGTCTGTGGGTGGAAGGCGTCGACAAGGTCGATGCTCTCGTAATAGCGGCTTGATGACTGCAGGCCGCCCTTGGAGGCCTCGCCGCCATAATCATCGGCGCACAGGAAGACGATGTAGCGGGCTCCGTCCCGCAGGCCGGCGGCCTTCAGGACATGGGCCAGCTGCGGCCCGGTCCATTGGCCGATGGCGCTCCAGCCTTCGACGCAATCGTGGCGGGTGATCTGGGTGCGTTGGGGCAGGGCGCGCAGCTGCGGGAGAGTGAGCGCGAGTTCGCGCCCGACCAGCCCGGTCACCTTCAGGCGCCAATCGGCGAAGCCGCCGGTGGAAAGCGCTTGCCATTCGGGGTTGGTGGGTTCGTGGGTGCCATTGACCTTGAACACCGGCGAAATGTCGGACGCGGCGAATTCGCGGGCGAGGCCGTCGCGGCCAACAAGGCGTTGCCAGCGATAGGTCGCCTGTTCGCCGGATTCGACAATGGCCTTGGCGGTGGGATTGCGGGTGAGGGCGTCGCAGCCGGTGAGAACCAGGCTGGCGGGGGCGGCGGTGAGCAGGTGGCGGCGGTGAAGCATCATTTGTCGCCTGCGATGGTCATGCGGCCGGTGATCATGGCGCCAATCTGGCGGATGGGGCCGGAGAGGACGACGAGCACGAGGTGAAGGACGAGGAAGCCGGCGATGCCGCTCATGGCGAGAAAGTGCGCCGAGCGGGCGGATTGGCGGCCGCCCCACAATTGATCGAGGAACGGCCAGGCGGCGTCCATGCCGGGTGACATGGCGAGGCCGGTAAGGATGACGATGGGGATCAGCACCAGCGCGACGCCGGCATAGGCGAGGCGTTGCAGTACTTCGTAGGAGAGGGCGGCTTCGCCCTTGGGGAAGTTCAATTTCGCGTGTTCGACGATGTCGTGCCACAGGTGGGCAGGCGCCAGCTGGCGGCGGCTGGGCAGGATCTCGCGCCACAGCCGGCCGGAGATGAAGCCGTGCAGCAACCAGGCCAGGCCATTGAGGATCAGCACCCACGCGGCGAAGAAATGCCAGGTGCGCGCCGTGGCGAGGTCGCGCATGGCGGGCAGCGTGGCCCAGTGCGGGAAGGCGACGAAGTTGATGCCGCCCGTCGGCGTTCTTGAGACGCCGATGACGCCGGTGGTATCGAAACGCGTGCCGGCGATCTCGATCCAGCCGTTGGGGTTGCGCCATGGCGGCGAGGCACCGGTTTCCAGCCAGACCCGCTCGCGCTGGTCCACCGAGCCGGCATTGCCCCAATAGAGCCGCGGGTGGGCGCCGAAGATGTTGAGCCCGGTCATCAGCAGGATGATGATGGCCAGCGCGTTGGTCCAGTGGGTAAGGCGCACCATGAGGCGATGGCGCAGCACGCGGCGGGCCATCGGGCGCGGCGCGGCGGCAGGCGGTGCGGGTGCCGATGGATCGGCAGAAGGGGATGCTTCGGACATAGTTTCCCAAGGTGATTCGGGCGGGAATGCCGGCAGGTTACACGCGCGCCGGGGGTGGCAAAGATTTTAAATGTCGCCATGATGAGGGCGATGCTGACCATCTATTCCGCCACCGGCCACCAGATGATCAATGCCGGCGACCAGTTGCCGGCCGAGGCGGTGTGGATCGACCTGCGCAACCCGACACCGGCGGAGGAACAGCTGGTCGAGCAGACGCTGGGCTTTGGCGTTCCGACCGCCGACGACATGGCCGAGATCGAGACCTCCAGTCGGCTGTATATCGACAATGGCGCCATCGTGATGACGGCAACGCTGGCCACGGGCCTGATCACCGAAACGCCGGAAACGGTGCCGGTCAGCTTTGTGCTGGGCCGGCATCACCTGGTGACGGTGCGCTATGCCGAGATCAGGAGCTTTGATCGCTATGCGGCGCAGTTGCAGCGCATGCCGGGCCAGTGTGCCAGCCCCGGCATGGCGCTGATGGGGCTGATCGATGCGATTGTCGATCGGCTGGCCGACGGGCTGGAACATGTTGGCCGTGAAGTGGACCAGATCAGCCGCGCGGCCTTTCGGCGGGCCGAGGCTGGTGCCCGTGGCCGCCAGCAGCGGCGATCGAACCTGGCGTTGCAGGCGCTGCTCACCCGGCTGGGTGCGGCGCAGGACGGGCTGAGCAAGGCGCGCGAATCGGTGGTGTCGCTGACCCGGGCGCTGTCGTTCCTGCAGTTCGCCGCGCCGAAGGATGCGGGCCTGGCTGCCCAGATCAAGACGCAGGTGCGCGATCTCGCCAGTCTTGCTGATCAGGCCAGTTTCATCGGCAGCAATCTCACTTTCCTGCTCGATGCAACGCTGGGCCTGATCTCCATCGAGCAGACGGCGGTGCAGAAGATTTTCTCGGTGGCCAGCATCGTGTTTCTGCCGCCCACGCTGGTGGCTGGCGTTTATGGCATGAACTTTGATCATATGCCCGAACTGGGCTGGATGCTGGGCTATCCGATGGCGCTGGGCATCATGCTGGCGGTGGCCGTGCTGCCCTATGCGATCTTCCGCTGGCGGGGCTGGCTGTAAGCTTCAGGGCGGATCGAGCGTGCAGCCATATTCCGGATCGAAACGCGCCGTGCGCTTGGCGAGCAAGGACACGCGGGCGGTAATGGTGCGCGCTTCGGGATTGTCTTCCACCGTCACGATTTCGGTGCCCGGCTCGCGATCGGTGTCGCAACTGGCCATGTCGCGGCCGCCGACATAGCGGCACGAGCAGGTGACATGGGCGACATAGCCGACGGCAAGCCCCGCCTGCCGGCCGGTGGTGGAATAGCGCAGGCCCAGCCAGGCCCCGGCCAACAGGCAGAGCAGCAGCACCGGGCCCCAGATCAGCCATTTGCGGCGACGGGGTGCCGCAGCGGGCGGGACGGGGGCTGATGTGTCACTTGCCAGCATGGGGGCAGGGCCTTTAGCGTGAAATTGATGACAAGGTGGAGAAACATCGCGGCAGCCGCAAGCCTGTTGCTCGCTGCAGGCGGCGCTGCGGCGCAACCGGCGCGTGCGACGGCGGCGATTCCGGCTGCGGTGCCGGCGTCGGCGCTGCCGGCTGCCGATGCCTTCTTCACCACCCCGGCCCTGGGGGAAACCCGCGCCCTGATCGTGCTGAAGGATGGCAAGCCGATCTATGAACGTTATGCCCCCGGCTATGGCCCCGGCACGCGGTTGATCAGCTGGTCGATGGCGAAATCCATCACGTCGACGCTGATCGGTTTCCTCGTTGCCGATGGCAGGCTGGAACTGGATACGCCGGCACCGGTGCCGGAATGGCGGAAGGATGCGCGGGCGAAGATCACGTTGCGCCAGTTGCTGCACATGGCGTCGGGCGTGAAGCACGTCGAAGTCGGGCCGGCGCCCGAGAAATCCGACACCAACCGGGCGCTGTTCGCCGACACCTCGGCCGATATCTACAAGGCGGCGGTGGCCGAGCCGGCCGCAGTGCCGCCGGGTACGCGCTTTGAATATAATACGCTCACCACCCACATCCTGGCGCGGATCGTTGCCGACGCGATTGCGCCGGGCGCCAAGCCGGAGGCGCGCAAGCGCGCTGTGCGGGCCTTCATCAATGATCGGCTGGCCAAGCCGGCGGGGATGGCGTCGTTGCTGTGTGAATTTGATCCGGCCGGCAATCTGTATGGCGGTTCGCTGTGCCACGCGACGGCGCGCGACTGGGCGGCGTTTGGGCAGCTTTATCTCGATGGCGGCGTGGTGGCCGGGGTACAGGTGGTGCGGCCGGATTGGGTGCGCTTCGTGCGGACGCCCTCGCCGACAAACGCCGGTTATGGCGGGCAATTCTGGCTGAATGTGAAGCCGTTTGATGGCACGGATCAAGACTTGTTCTGGCGGGCTGGCCCGGCTGATGCCTATGCTGCGATCGGCCATCTTGGCCAATATGTGATCATGGTGCCGTCCAGGCGGCTGGTGGTGGTGCGGCTGGGCAAGACGCAGGATGATGGACTGCAGCCGGTGCGCGATGGGCTGGCCAGGCTGGTGAACGGATTCCCGGCGGTGTCGAAATGAGCGCTGATTACCGCCTGATCGACATCAAGCTGGATGAACGCACCATCCTGTGGCGCAACGCCGATATCGAACAGGAACGCCGCGTCGCCATCTTCGATCTGCTGGAAGGCAATGAGTTCAAGCCCATCGCCGCGGCCGATGCCGGCCAGCACGGGCCCTATAAATTGCTGCTGGGCGTGGAAGATGGCCGGCTGGACGTGACAGTGAGCGACACGGAGGACCGGCAGGTCGATGCCTTCCAGGTGGCATTGAGCCCGTTCCGCCGCACCATCCGCGAATATTTCGCCATCTGCGACAGCTATTTCCAGGCCATCCGCAACGCCAGCCCCGGCCAGATCGAAACCATCGACATGGCGCGGCGCGGCATCCACAACGATGCCGCCGAACTGCTGAAGGAACGGCTGGAACCGCGCGCCATTGTCGATTTCGACACCGCGCGCCGGCTGTTCACCCTGATCTGCGTCCTCCATATCAAAGGCCACTGATGTCCGTCCTGTCCGACCGCTGGATCCGCGAAACTGCCCTCAATGAAGGCATGATCGAACCGTTCGTGGAGCGGCAGACGCGCGGGGGGTGCATCAGCTATGGCCTGTCGAGCTATGGCTATGACGCGCGTGTGGCCGACGAGTTCAAGATCTTCACCAATGTCGATTCCGCCATCGTCGATCCCAAGGATTTCCAGGCCAACAGCTTCGTCGATCGCAAGACGGACGTGTGCGTGATCCCGCCCAACAGCTTCGCGCTGGCCCGCACGGTCGAATATTTCCGCATTCCGCGCGATGTGCTGGTGATCTGCCTGGGCAAGAGCACCTATGCCCGCTGCGGCATCATCGTGAATGTCACCCCGCTGGAGCCCGGCTGGGAAGGGCATGTCACCCTGGAATTTTCCAACACCACGCCACTGCCGGCGCGCATCTATGCCAATGAAGGCGCCTGCCAGTTCCTGTTCCTGAAGGGCAATGAGCCCTGCGAGGTCAGCTATGCCGACCGCGCCGGCAAATATATGGGCCAGCGCGGCGTGACCCTGCCCAGGCTGTAAGGGGTGGCGCGCTCCGTCAATGCCGGCTAACGCCGCCCGGTGAGCGCAACACCTTCTTCCGAAGCCCGCCTTGGCTTCTTTGCCGGCATGGGCGCCTATCTGATCTGGGGCGTGCTGCCGTTTTATCTGCGGCTGCTGCAGGGCGTGCCGGCGGCCGATGTGCTGGCGCACCGCATCCTGTGGACGGTGCTGGTGGTGGTGTTGCTGATTTCCGGGCTGAAGGGCTGGGGCCATGTGCGCGCCGCGCTGCGCCAGCCGCGCCTGCTGCTGATGCTGCTGGCATCGGCGGTGTGCATCACCATCAACTGGGGCGTCTATACCTGGGCGATCCTGGCCGGCCACGCCATCGATACCTCGCTGGGCTATTTCATCAATCCGCTGGTGTCGGTGCTGTTTGGCGTGCTGCTGCTGGGGGAACGGCTGGGGCGGCTGCAGTGGGTCGCGGTCGGCCTCGCCGCACTGGGGGTGGCGGTGCTCACCATCGAGCGGGGTTCACTGCCGCTGGTCAGCCTCGCGCTGGCGCTGTCGTTCGGTGTCTATGGCCTGATCCGCAAGCAGGCTGCGGTGGATACGGCGACCGGCCTGTTTGTGGAAACGTTGCTGCTGGCGCCGCTGGCCACGCTGTGGATTGTCCAGACCCCAAACGGCTTTGCCGGCTGGCCACTGATGACGACCGCCACGCTGGCGCTGGGCGGGCTGGCCACCGCGGTGCCGCTGCTGCTGTTCGGTTTTGCGGCGCGGCGGCTGCCGCTCTCCACCCTTGGCCTGATGCAATATGTGGCGCCCACCATGGTGCTGCTGGAGGCGGTGCTGTTGTTCGGCGAGGTGCTGGATCCGGCGCGGCTGGCGGCGTTCTGCTGCATCTGGGCGGGCCTTGCCGTTTATACGTTTTCCCTGCGGCGGCCAGTGGCGCAACCCGCGCAACCACGCTAAACCCGGCGTATGGACAAGATCGTCATCCGCGGTGGCCGCCGCCTCAAGGGCCGCATCCAGATTTCCGGTGCCAAGAACGCTGCGCTTACGCTTATGCCGTGCGCGCTGCTCACCGATGAGCCGTTGACGCTCAGGAACCTGCCGCGGCTCGCTGATATCGATACGTTCGGCCACCTGCTCAACAATCACGGCCTTTCGACCACCATCGAAGGCACCAGCCCCGATGAATTCGGCCGCGTGATGACGGTGCGGGCCAACCGCATCACCTCGACGCTCGCCCCCTACGACATCGTGCGCAAGATGCGCGCCTCCATCCTCGTCCTCGGTCCGCTGCTGGCCCGTGCTGGCGAAGCCACCGTGTCGCTGCCCGGTGGCTGCGCCATCGGCAACCGCCCGATCGATCTTCACCTGAAGGCGCTGGAGCATCTGGGCGCCAATATCGAACTGGCATCTGGCTATGTGAAGGCGACGGCCCCCATGGGCGGGCTGCCGGGCGGGCGCTACGTGTTCCCGATCGTTTCGGTGGGCGCGACCGAAAACGCCGTGATGACGGCGGTGCTGTGCAAGGGCACCTCCGTGCTGGAAAATGTCGCGCGCGAGCCGGAGATTGTCGATCTGTGCAACTGCCTGGTTGCCATGGGCGCCAGGATCGCCGGGATAGGCACCGAGAAGCTGACCATCACCGGCGTGAAGGAACTGCACGGCGCCACCTATGCCGTGATGCCTGATCGCATCGAGGCCGGCTCCTATGCCTGCGCGGCCGCCATTGCCGGCGGCGAGGTCGAACTGGTCGGCGCGTCGGCCGAGGATCTGGGCGTGACGCTGGACATGCTGCACGAAGCAGGCGTGGAAACCCAAGAGACGCCGGACGGCATCATCGTGCGCCGCCATGGCGAAATGAAAGGCATCAATGTTTCGACCGCGCCCTATCCGGGCTTTGCCACCGACATGCAGGCGCAGTTCATGGCGATGCTCACCGTGGCCGATGGCGCGTCGCTGCTGACCGAGACGATCTTTGAAAACCGTTTCATGCACGTGCCGGAACTGGCGCGCATGGGGGCGGATATCACCGTGCGCGGCCGCAGCGCCATCGTGCGCGGCGTGCCGAAACTGAACGGCGCCGAAGTGATGGCGACCGATCTGCGCGCTTCGATGAGCCTGGTGCTGGCCGGGCTGGCGGCGGAAGGCGAAACCACGGTCAGCCGCGTCTATCATCTCGATCGCGGCTATGAGCGGCTGGAAGAGAAGCTTCAGGCCGTGGGCGCGGATATCGAGCGGGTCGGGGATGGCTAAGCTCGCCCTGCTGGGCCAGGAACCGGGTGATATCGAGACTTTCTCGGCGCTGCTGCAGGATGCGACGCTGCGGCTGGCCGATATTGGCTATGACCGCAAGGCGCGGCGGCTGGCGCTGTTGATCAACCGCTATCGCCGCGAAGTGGCGGCACCGTCGCGTATCCGCTGTGCGCTGCGGGTGGAGACGGTGGACGCGGTGCAGCGCGCCGGCTGGCCGAATGATCCTGAAGCGGTGACCGTGATCCTCTCGCTGGCACAGGACGGCGACTGGCTGGTGATCACCTGTGCCGCTGGCATTGCCATCCGCGCGCGGGTGGAGGTGATCGAGCTGGTGCTGGAGGACATGGGCGAGGCGTGGGCGACGACGCGGGTGCCGAGCCACGATTGATGCTGCCTTTGCGACAAGCTCGGCATGAGCGGGTTTTGGCTTGCAGTCAGTTTGCGCGTTTTCCCCGCCGCCCAACCACGCCAAGCACAAACGTCGCCACCACCGCCTTCACGCCTGCGCCCGGCAACAACACTGCCAGCGCCGCGACATCGCCGCCGCGCAGGGTGATGAACGCCCCGCCCAAGGCCAGCAGCAGCGCGTGGGCGGCCAGCATAAGCACCAGCGTCTGGCGCCAGTTCCAGCCAGTCTGCCAACGCATCGCCAGCCGTGCGGCGAGCGGCAGCGCCACGATGAAGCCGGCGCTGAAACCGCCCATCGCCAGCAAGCCGCCCTTCATGCCCGAAAGCACCGGCAGGCCCAGCGCCGCCAGCAGCAACCAGCCGAGCACGCCGATCACACCCGCGCCACCTGCCAGCGCGCCGGCCAGGCAGACGATCAGCGATTGCAGGGTGATGGGAACAGGCCCCAGATCAAGCGACAGCGGCGCGGCAAGGCACAGGGCAAGGGTGGTAAGCAGGCCGCCCCAGAGCGGCGAAACAGCACGTGCCATCAGTTGCCGGCGGTCACCGCGCCGGTCTTCTTCATGGCACCGGCCACTTCGGGCGGCATGTATTTCTCGTCATGCTTGGCCAGGATGGTCTCGGCGGTGAAGGTGCCGGTGGCGGGATCGATCCTGCCTTCGGCGATCACGCCCTGGCCTTCGCGGAACAGATCGGGGAGGATGCCGGTGTAGGTGACGGGCACGGTTTTCGCCATGTCGGTCACCACGAAACGAATGGTCTCGCCGTCGCGCTGGATCGAGCCCTTTTCGACCATGCCGCCCAAGCGGATGGCGTCGGTGGGGGCCGGTCCTGTGGCAAGATCGGACGGGGCATAGAAATAGGTCGCCTTCTCGCCCAGCGTCGAAAACGCCAGCACGCCGGCGCCGCCGAGCGCGGTGAGCGCGCCGACCACCAGCCACAGGCGTTGATGTTTGGCCTTCATTTGCGCTTCACCTCATCAGCCCTTTTCTCGGCGCTGCGCATCGAGATGTAGGCCCACGCCAGCAGGCCAACAAGCCCGACCAGCGTGATGGCATAGGCCGGCCAGATGAAATTGGCCCACAGATCGGGGCGGGTCACAACGCCGTTCATGCCCCAATCCTCATGCCAAAGCCTCCGCCATGCGCCGGCTGCGCGCGTCCACTCGGCTCTGCGCCAGCATCGCCCGCATCCGCATCAAGACGATGGCGGCGAACAGGAAGGAGAAGCCCGCCACCGACAGCAGCAGCGGTGTCAGCAGTTCGGGCGCGATCTTCGACGAGGCGTTGACCACCGAAATGCTGCTGCCCTGGTGCAGCGTGTTCCACCATTCCACCGAATATTTGATGATCGGCAGGTTGATGACGCCGACAAGCGCGAGAATGGAGGAAGCGCGGGCCTCGCCGCCCTTTTCCGCCTCGCTGGCACTGAGCGCGAGATAGCCGAGATAGAGGAACAGCAGCACCAGCATGGAAGTGAGCCGCGCATCCCATACCCAATAGGTGCCCCAGGTCGGCTTGCCCCACAGCGAGCCCGAAATCAGGCAGATGGCAGTGAAGGCGGCGCCGGCTGGCGCGATGGCGCGCGCGGCGATGGTGGCCAGCGGGTGGCGCCAGATCAGCGCAGTGGCCGATGCGATGGCCAGGCTCATGTAACCGCCCGCACCCAGCCAGGCGGCGGGCACATGCACATACATGATGCGCACGCTTTCGCCCTGCTGGTAATCCGGCGGGCTGGCGAACAGGCCGATCCACAGGCCGGCCGCTGTCAGCGCCAGGCCAAGCAGCGCCACGATCGGCGTGACGACACGGGCGATCTTCAGGAATCGCGTCGGATTTGCGTAACGGTGCACCGGTGCCTTCTAGTCAGATGGCGGCAGCGAGGGAAGGGGGCGCGGTGTCACCACCCTTCAATGCGGGTGCTCCAGCCATCGCCCACATACATCCGGGTCACCTTGCCATCCTTTTCCTCGAACCACACGGTTTCGCCGATCGCGCCGCCGCCGGTGGGGGCGGTGAGGCGGAAACGGCCATTGCCGATGGGTTCCAGCAGCACGCGGGTTTCGGCGGTGCGGCCGGCGACCGGCAACAGCGCCAGTTGATTGTTGAGCAGCACCACCTGGGTGACATTGTCGCTGGCGCCGATGTAGCGGCCGGCAAAGCGCGCCCAGGCCGGATCCCAGGCGGTGGTCGCCTTGGCATTGGCGGCCTTCACCACCGCTTCGCCCACGGTGGCCATCAGCTGGTTGGCGATGTCGCCGGGGTTCGAATCATTGGTGTTGGTCAGCACGATCACGCCCACCTTGTCGTCGATCTGCGCCATCGTCATTGTGGTGTTGCCGGGATAGCCGCCGCCGTGGCCGGCATAGGTCTTGCCCTTGAAGCGTTCGATGTCGAAACCGAGGCCGGAGCCGCTTTCCCAATCCTCGTCGACGCTGCGCACCCTCAGTGCCTCGCGCCATGAACCGGCAGAAAGCACATTGCTGCCGCCGGCCCTGGGCGCGCGGCGGAACCAGGCCGAGATGAACTTCGACAGATCATTGACATTGCTGGTCATGCCGGTGGCCGCCGCCATGCCGTGCGCATCGACGAACGGCAGCACCCGGCGCGTGCCGTCGGGCGTGCGGGCGGCATAAGGGGTGGCAAGGCCGGGATCGGGCTTGTCGATGCTGGTCGCGGTCATGCCCATCGGCGTCGTGATGTTGGCGGTCACATAATCGGCCCAGCGCTGGCCGCTGATCTTTTCCACCACCAGCCCGGCGATGGCAAAGGCGAGGTTGGAATATTTCCAGCGCGTCTGCGGCGGGAAGGCGGCCTGGCGCCCGGCCATGAGTTTCTGCAATTCGGCTTCGGTGGGGAAATTGAAGCTGGACCAGTGATCGGCCGCCTCGCGCTGCAGGCCGGAGGAGTGGGAGAGCAATTGCTCGATGGTGATCGGGCCGTCGTCGGGGCCGGCGGGCTTCATGGTGAACCAGGGCAGGTGCTTCTGCACCGGATCATCGAGGCGGAGCTTGCCCTGTTCGCGCAGCTGCAAAATGGTGATGGCGGCGAAGATCTTGGAGTTCGACGCGATGCGGAAACGCGTGTCCGCCGTCATCGGCTTCCTGGCCGCAATGTCGGCAAAGCCGAAGCCCTTGGACCACACGAGCTGCTGATCCTGCACGACGCCCACCGCCACGCCGGGCAAGCCGCGATAGGCGATCTGGCCTTCCAGCCAGGCGCTGAACAGGCGCTCCGCCGCCTGCACATCGGGGTTCTCGGCGATGGCGGCGGTGGGCGGTGCGGGCTGGGCCAGTGCCGGTGTGGCGAGAGCCAGGGCGAGTGCGATGGTGCGGGCAAGCATGATGGATTCCCCCTTTGTGTTGGGGGGAAGGCTAGCAGGTTGGGGATTGTTGCCAAGGGTGGCGCTGGCGGCGACGACCCTCCCCCGGCCCCTCCCTGGCAGGGAGGGGAGACTGTTCTGCTCCCCTCCCTGCAAGGGAGGGGCCGGGGGAGGGTGCGAGCGCGGTTGGTCTTACCCCAACCGCGCCAGCGCCGCCTGCAACCGCTCCGCCTCCGCCGCGCGGGCAGCGTGGTCTTCGCGCGCCTTTTCCACCGCTTCCGGCTTGGCCTTCTCCGTGAAGCCGGGATTGCCCAGCCGCCCGGCCAGCACATCGCGTTCCTTGGCGGCGGCGGCCAGCGCCTTGTCGAGCCGGGCCTTTTCAGCGGCCAGGTCGATCACGTCGCCCAGCGGGATCAGGAAGGTCGCCTCGCCATGCACCACGGCCAGTCGGCCACCCTCGGCGGCGTCGCCGGGGATGATGCGGGCCAGGCGCTCGATGGCGGCGGCGTTGGCGGCAAGGCGCGCCTGCGTGGCGGGCGTGGCGCCCTCCACGGCATAGGCCAGCTTGGCCGACGGCGGCACGTTCACTTCGGTGCGGGCCGAGCGGACTTCGGAGATCAGGCCGATCAGCCAGTCGATATCGGCGCTGGCGGCGGCGTCTTCGGGCAGGGCATCCGTCTTCACCCATTGGGCGAGGATCAGGTCATCGCGAAGGCTGAGCTGGTGCCACAATTCCTCGGTGAGGAACGGCATCACCGGGTGGAGCATCACCAAGATCTGATCGAGCGCCCAGCCGGCCACGCTGCGGGTTTCGGCGGCCACTTCGGCGTCCGCCCCTTCGGCCAGCAGCGGCTTGATCAGTTCCAGATACCAGTCGCAGAAGCGGCTCCACACCAGCTTGTAGATGGCATCGGCATAGGCATCGAAACGATAATCGGCGATGGCCTGTTCCAGCGCCTTCGCGGTCGCCCGCACTTCGCCGATGATCCAGCGGTTGACCGGCTGGCTGGCGGCGGGCGGCAGCGGCGAGGCACTGCCGCCGATGCCATTGGATTGGGCAAAGCGCGCCGCGTTCCACAGCTTGGTGGCGAAGTTGCGATAGCCTTCGATGCGGCTTTCGCTGAGCTTGATGTCGCGCCCCTGCGTTTCCATCGCGGTCAGCGTGAAACGCAGCGCGTCGGCGCCATATTTGTCGATGAGGCCGAGGGGATCGACGGTGTTCCCCTTGGATTTGCTCATCTTCTGCCCCTTGGCGTCGCGCACCAGGCCATGGCAATAGACGGTGCGGAACGGCACATCGTCCATGAAGTGCAGCCCCTGCATCATCATGCGGGCCACCCAGAAGAAGATGATGTCGAAACCGGTGACCAGCACGTCGCCGGGATAGTGGCGGGCAAGGTCCGGCGTCTGCTCCGGCCAGCCCAGCGTGCCGAACGGCCAAAGGGCGGAGGAGAACCAGGTGTCGAGCACATCGGAATCGCGGGTCAGGGGCAGGTCGCCGGCCTGGGCCTGTGCCTCGGCTTCGGTCTCCGCCACGAAACATTCGCCATTCGGGCCATACCAGGCCGGAATCCGGTGCCCCCACCACAATTGGCGGCTCACGCACCAGGGCTGGATATTCTCCATCCAGTTGAAATAGGTCTTTTCCCACGTCTTCGGCACGAACTGGGTGCGGCCGTCGTGCACGGCGCAAAGCGCATCCTTCGCCAGTTCGGCGGCGTTCACATACCATTGGTCGGTCAGCCACGGTTCGATCACCACGCCGGAGCGATCGCCATAGGGCATCTGGATGGTCTTCTGCTCGATGCGCTCGATCAGGTCGAGGGCTTCGAGATCGGCGACGACCTTCTTGCGCGCCTCTTCGCGGGCAAGGCCCACATACTCGGCGGGCACGCCGTCGGCGGCGCAGATGCGGGCTTCGGCGTCGAGGATGTTGATCCAGCCGATGTCCTTGTTGCGCTCATACACCTGCCAGTCGTTGAAATCATGCGCCGGCGTGATCTTCACCGCGCCCGAACCCAGTTCCGGATCGGCATGTTCATCGGCAATGATCGGAATGCGGCGGCCGGTGATCGGCAGCAGCACATGCTTGCCGATAACGGACGCATAGCGCGGATCATCGGCACCCACCGCCACAGCGGTATCGCCCAGCATGGTTTCGGGGCGGGTGGTGGCAACGATGATGTGATCGGCGCCACTGTCCAGCCGCGCGCCATCGGCCAGCGGATAGCGGATATGGGTGAAGCTGCCGGCGACCTCGCGGGTTTCCACTTCCAGATCGGAAATCGCGGTCTTCAGCTTCGGGTCCCAGTTCACCAGCCGCTTGTCGCGGTACAGCAGGCCCTGGCGGTAAAGCTCCACGAACACCTTCAGAACGGCCTTGTTGAAGCCGTCGTCCATGGTGAAGCGTTCGTTCGACCAGTCGCAGCTGGCGCCCAGGCGGCGCAGCTGGCGGGTGATGGTGCCGCCGCTTTCGGCCTTCCATTCCCACACCTTGGCCTCGAACGCTTCGCGGCCCATGGCGGTGCGGCCGGGCTGCTGCGTCTCGGCCAGCTGGCGTTCCACCACCATCTGCGTGGCGATGCCGGCATGATCGGTGCCCACCACCCAGCGCGCGTCGCGGCCATTCAGCCGGTGCCAGCGGATCAGCAGATCCTGCAGCGTGTTATCGAGCGCGTGGCCGATGTGCAGGCTGCCCGTCACGTTCGGCGGCGGAATGACGATGGTGAAGGGCTGCGCATCGGGGCGCGCCGGGCGGAAGGCGCCTTCACGCTCCCAACGCGCGTAAATCGTCTGCTCGAAACTGGCCGGGTCGAAAATCTTGTCGATCATGCCACGGCGCATAGCCGCTGGCCGGCAACGGGGAAAGCCCTACAGCTTGCCGGTCAGCCGCTTGATTTCCTCGCGCGCCAGTTTCTCGACGATTTCCGGCATGTTGGCATTCAGCCAGGCCTGGATTTGCGGCGCCAGCATCGATCGCATCAGCTCATCGAGAGTCATGCCCGTGCTCGACGGCGGCAAGGTGACATGGGCGAGGGAAACGGGCGACGGCGCGGCCGTCATGGCCGGGGGCGGCGGCGGTGATTCGTCTTCACCTTCAGCCGCTGGCTCCATCACGCGGGCGCGGATGGAGGCCAGAATGACGTCTAGGGCAGGCGGCGCTTCGCTCATGCCAAACAGTTACGACATGATGAAGAAAAGCGCCACTCCCCCTGTGGGGATTTGCCGCCGAAATCGCGCATCAGAAGGCGAAGGCATGTACCGGCGCAAAGCCCGGCAGATCGGGCGCGGCCAATTCCATGAAGGGCAGACCGGCCGGGCGGGCGTCTCCAGATTGTGGCGTGGTGAGTGGGCCAACATAGGCGCGGCCCACGCCGGCCTGGCGCAGCACGGCCGCGATCTGTCCGGTTGGCGCCAGCTGCCTCGCCATGGCCGGCGGTATGGTGGCAATGGCGCCTTCGAACAGGATAAGATCATAGGGCGCACCCGCCGGCCAGCCCGCAGCGAGCGGGCCGGCGACGCTGGTGATGCCGGCGGCCCGGGCCATGGCGATCAGCGTGTCATCGCTGTCCAGAGCGGTGACCACGGCGCCCATGCGGGAGAGGATCGCCGCCGAATAGCCCGAGGCACTGCCCACGACCAGCACGTGCTGGCCCGGCTGCACGGCGGCGTGCTGCAGCAGCAGCGCCAGGGTGAGCGGGGCGAGCAGATAGCGTCCAGGCGCGATCTGGTGGGCAGCATCGGCGTGGGCCAGCCCGGCCAGGCTGGCCGGCAGAAACGGCTCGCGCGGGGTGGCGGCAAAGGCGGCCAGCACGGCGGCATCGGTGACGCCAACGGTCTTCAGCTGGCTGTCGACCATGGTCTGGCGCTGGGTTTCGGAAGTGGTCGTCATCATGGGATGGGCTTTTGCCCTGCGTCGGGCGCGGGCGCAATCAGCTTATTGCAGCGCATCATGGGAAACGGGCGGGCATGGCCGGGCCCAAGTTAGTCATTGCCGGCGCGCGCTTGCCTTGCTAGGGCAGCGCTCCACCGTCGAGGCCCGATGGCGGAGTGGTGACGTACCGGACTGCAAATCCGTGAACCCGGGTTCGATTCCCGGTCGGGCCTCCAGTGATTTCATACGTGCCAATCGAACCCGGGTCATTTTGGTGGCCAGATCGCCAAGCCGATCAGGCGCGGTTCGATTCCCGGTCGGGCCTCCAGTGATTTCATACGTGCTATCCGAACCCGGGTCATTTTGGTGGCCAGATCGCCAAGCCGATCAGGCGCGGTTCGATTCCCGGTCGGGCCTCCAGTGATTTTCCAGAACAGCCGTTGCTGCGGGCTCAATCCACCCCATCGAACGCGTAAACGCTGCTCGATCGCCGCGTCTCGCCCGGACGCAGCAGCGTGGACGGGAAGCCCGGCTGGTTCGGGCTGTCGGGAAAATGCTGGGTTTCCAGCGCCAGGCCGTCGCCTTGCCGCAGCAAGCTGCCGTCGCCGCCGGCAACGCCGCCATCGAGGAAATTGCTGCTGTACACCTGGATGCCGGGTTCGGTGGTGCTGATCGTCAGGCGTCGGCCCGACGCCGGATCGCGCAAGATGGCGGCGGGCCGAAGTTCGCCGGCCGTGCCATCGATCACCAGATTGTGATCCAGCCCGCGCGCCAGCCGAATCTGCGGATGATCGCTGCGCAGCGCCGGGCCAATGGGGCGGGCCAGGCGGAAATCCAGCGGTGTGCCGGCCACATCGGCGATGGCGCCGGTGGGGATCATGCGATCATCAAGCGGGGTATAGCGGCTGGCGAACAGCTGCAGCAGATGCGCGTCGATGGTGCCTGCGCCGGCGCCGGCCAGGTTGAAATAGGGGTGGCTGCAGACATTGATGTGCGTCGCCCGGCTGCTGCGCGCCTGCCAATCGAGGCGCAGGCAATTGGCGCTGTCCAGCGTCCAGGTGGCGGCCATGTCGATGGCGCCGGGGAAGCCATTGTCGCCATCCGGGCTGTTGAGGGCGAGGGTCACGCCGGCATGGTCGGTCGTTTCAAAGGGTTCGGCCCTCCACAGCTTGGTGCCCCAGCCGCCGCCGCGACCGCCGTGAATGGTGATGCCGGTTTCGGGATCGGCGGTGAGCGGATGAAACTGGCCGTCGATGCTGAAACCGCCACCTGAAATGCGCCCGGCATAGCGGCCCACCAGCGCGTTGAACGAACCGCCGCGATCCCAGCCGGCAAAATCGCCGCGGGTGAGCACGACATTGGCCAGCGTGCCGGTGCGGTCGGGTACGCGGATGGCGGCAAGCGCACTGCCACGGGTGAGGATGTCCACCTGCATGTGGCCATTGGCCAGCGTGATGCAATCGACGGTTTCGCCGCGGGCGTTGGTGCCGAAGGGGCTGATGCGGGCGGTGATGCTCATACGTCAGGTCCAGACACGTTCGATGAACCAGAAGCTGGCGATGCTGCCGATGCCATAGGCGCTGGCCAGCACTGCCGGGCGCAGTGCGACCGGTGACAGGCGGCGCAGGCCCGCCAGCACGGCCGCGACAACCGCGATGATGGCCAGCTGGCCGGCTTCCACGCCCAGATTGAAGGTGAGCAGCGCCACCGGCACATCGGTTGCAGGCAGGCCGATCTCGCGCAGCGCACCGGCAAAGCCGAAGCCGTGCAGCAGGCCGAACAGGAAGGCGACCAGCCAGGGCAGCCGTTCTGAAAGGCGGGCCAAGGATCTGTCGTGCCCCGGCTGTGCCTTCACGATCTCGACCGCGAGGAAGAGGATGGAGAGTGCGATTACCGCCTCGACCGGCGCCTGCGGCAGACCGATCAAGCCCAGTGTGGTGCCGGCGAGCGTAAGCGAATGGGCGATGGTGAAGGCCGTCGCCGCCGCCACCACCGGCCAGCCGCGTTGCAGCAGCAGCACCAGCGCGACGACGAACAGCAGGTGATCGAAGCCGCCGATGATATGTTCGACGCCAATGCCGAAATAGGTGCGCGCCACCTGCCAGCCATCGGGTTCGGCGGCGACCATGGTCGTGGCCTGGCCGGGCAGCAGCCGCGCCGTCTGCACCGGCCGGCTCAACGGCGCGATGCGCAGCAGCGTATCGGTGTCGCCGGGTTCCAACCCCGAAAGGCCGACAGTCGCGCCGTCGAGCGATCTGGTGCACCGCGCGCGCCCGGCCGCCACCAGCGCGCCCAGCGACAGATTGGGCCGCTCCATCGTCACCTGGCAATAGGGCGGCAGCAGCGGCGTGGCGCTGGCGGCCAGCCCGCCGAGCACCGGGGCTTTCCAGATGATGGCCCACTGCTGCGCGCTTTGCTGCGTCAGTTCGAGATAGCCGGGGCGCAGTTCGTCGGCCTTGGCCGAAACGGCCAGCAGCATCAGCAGCAGCAGGCGCAGCAGGGCGATCATGATGGCCGCTTGATCGTCACGTCATAGCCGTCGAGCAGCGCTTGGAGATGCGCGTCCTGCGCCTTGCGCACAGCGGCGCTGCGCCAGTCATTCTCCAGCCGCTGGCGCACATCGGCGAGGCGCGGCGGCGGTGACGGCAGGCGCTGTTCGATCCGCACGAGGTGGAGACCGAAGCCGGAGACGACGGGGCCGCTCCAGCTGCCGACGGGCAGCGCGGCCAGCGCTGCGGCGAAATCATCGCCCAACTGCGCCGCAAGGTCGGTCTGACTGGCCTGGTCAAACCGTGCCGCCAGCGGCAGTGCGGCCACCGCGATGCCGGGCCGTGCGCCGGGCTTCAGCCCTTGCAGGCTGGCCGCTGCTGCTGCCCGCACGGCCGGTGTGTCATCGCCCAGATAGAGTTGTTCCAGGCTGTATCGCGGCGGCGCAGCATAGCGGGCCGGATCCTTGTCGAGCAGCGCCTGCAGTTCGGCATCGCTGGGCCGCGCGGCTTCGGCCTCGGCACCGGCGATGGCCAGCATCTTGTTGCGCAGCCGCTTCTTGATCACCTCGTCATCGGCATCGAGGCCAAGCCGCAGCGCCTCGCGATAATAGACTTCGCTGCGCACATGATCGCGGATCAGATCGTCGAGCTCCTGCGCCGTGGGCGGCCGACGAAAGGCGCGGACATGGTGATTGACGAGGGCGGCCACCACCGGCTCATCAACCACGATGCGCCGTTCACCAACGTCGGGCGCGCGGCCGGACAGGGCGATGAACAGCGCGGCGCCCGCCACCAGGAAATGCACCAGCGGCTCGCGCAGCGCGGCGGCTGCCAGTTGCCTCATGCGTCAGCCTTTTGCCGGCGTGTACCAGATAGGCGAAGTATAAGCCCGTTCCTGGCTCTTCACCCTCACTTCCGGCGGCAGTTTCAGCTTGTAGCGCACGGCATCATGGGCCGGCCAGCTGGGAGTCGGGATTTCCAGCACGCGCAGATAGTAGAAGCTGCTGATGGCGGGATCGAAGGCGGGATCGGTCCAGACCGTCGCTAGTGACGCCGCCCCGATATTGTTCTTGTAGGTGGCCGTGGCGACATCAACCGTGTCGCCCACCGCTGGCAGCTTGCCGGCGACGGGCTTGCGGTCACCGCTCCACGCCACGTCGAACACCTGCTCGTGCGTCTTGCCGGTCTTGTCGATCCAGCCCTTCACAACCTGCACGCGATCGAGATTGGCGCCTTCCGGATCTTTCAGGGCTGAAATCAGCAGGCGCGGCGCGCCTTTGCCGGCCTTCAGTTCGCCCCCCATCGGAACACCGCGCGCATAGCCGGCGCGCACCCAGTCGCCCTTCAGATCATCGGGCGTGAAATCCCAGCCGGCGAACACCCTGACCGTCATGCGCGGACCGGTGCTGGCATAGACTTCGCGCCGGGTCATCGCATCGAAGATGGCAGCGCGGGTGTTGGCCTTGGCCCACACGGCGGCATAGCCACTGGCCAGATAATGCCAGCCGAAACGGCCCTTGCGAGTGCCGAGGTTCTGCGGCGCCGTGGCCCGGGTCGGGCTCGGTTCGGTGCCGCTGTGCTTGCCGAAGAACTGGTCTTCATCGGCGGTGGCCAGCGCGGTGTGGCTGTCGGTCGAACCGATCAGGCCGAACTTGTAGGGGTTCACCCCCGTCTGCGCTTCCAGCGCCAGGCCGCGCTTCAACGCCTCGCGCACATATTCGCCGGCATACATCGCCGGCACCTTGGGCTGGTTGGAGAGGAGATTGTTCATCTCCCAGCCGGCGACGCCATAGCCGGAAAATTCATCGTTGGGTGACAGGAAGGGGTGGGCTTCGCTGTCGCCCTTGATCTGGGTGATCTCCACCACCGGCTCCAGCCGGGCGCGCCGCCGGGCATAGTCCGCCGTCATCGGGCCGCCGCCGGGCTGGGTCAGCTCGAACATCAGGCCGTTGGAAAGATTGCTGTTGTGCGGGATCGACAGCACCCGGCCCCCGGTCGCCTTCTCATAGGCGTCCATGTAATTCCAGATCTCGTCCGGCGTCGCCTTGTAGGTGGGATCGATCGGTACCACGGTGCGCACCTTGTCTTCATCATCGCGGAAGATGATGTTGCGGTGCAGATTGTTGCCGCCCTGCATCAACGTATATTCAAAGCCGTGGAAGGCGGTGAATTTGCCGGGCTCATTGTAGCGTTCAACCGCGTCGACGTTGGCGTTCCACACTTTCTTGGTGCGATCGGCCGTGCCGTCCTGGTTCAGCATGGCTTCGGGCAAGGCATTGCGGCCGCGCGCGTCGAGGATTTCGGCCATGGCTCGCTGCGATCCGGCCGGGCCGTCGTTCATCATGTCGTGCCAGCGTCGCATGGTGGCATCGGTGATCAGCAGGCGCGGTGCATCGGCGAGCGCCTTGGTGGCGCCCAGGCCTTCAGCGTGATCGGTCACCACCAGGAAATTCAGCGGGCGCGACAGTTTCGCCTTCATCCCGGTGGTGGCGGTCACTTCCTCGCCGCGGGCAAAGCGCAGCGCCTCTTCCGGCCCCAGCCGCACGCCAAAGCCGAAGGCATCGACCGAGTTGGCGGTATGGAGATGGGTGTCACCCCACAGCGGCCGTTCCGGGAACTCGCTTTCCTTCACCGCTGCCGTGCTCTTGGCGGTCTGTTTCGGCTTCAGCGCGTCGCAGCCGGCGAGCAGGCCGGCACTGCCCAGCAACAGGGCTGCCACCATCAACGTGCGCCGCATCAATTCCTCCCCTGTTGACCATTTTTGGCCTTGTACCGGCAAGATGCCATCACGGCCGCAGCGGTCAATGGCTTTGGCCTGCGCCCTGTCACATGCCGCAGCCGGATTCAGGCGGTCGGATTGTCCTTCACGTGGCGTTCGAGGTCGTCGAAGAAGCGTTCCAGATTGTGCAGCACCATCATCTTGAATTCGTAATTCACGTCCGGGCTGGCGCTTTCGATGATCGGGCTTTCATCCACCTTTTCGGCATAGGCCTTGTGGATGGTCTGCACATACTCGGGATCGAGCTTGATCTCGCCCATCTTGTCGAGGATGCGCAGCTGCACGATCATGATCTGGCGCACCAGCATTTCGAGCGCGGTGATGCGCGAGACGGTGGCGACCGGGTCCAGCTCGACTGATTCCTCATCACGCATCGCGTCAGTGTGCCTTGAAAAGCCGGGAGCGCAAAGCCTGTTGCGGCCAACAGTTGCAGCCTGGCGCGGCTTGGGGCAGGGCAGCGCCATGGCTCGCACCCTGGCTGCCCGCATCGAACGCTTTCCCGTGCGCGGGGCCTTCACCATTTCGCGCGGTGCCAAGACCCATGTGGATGTGGTGGTGGCCGAAGTTGGCGATGGCACGCACGGCGGGCGCGGCGAAGGCACCGCCATCTATTACAAGGGGGACAGCGCCGAACAGGCGCTGGCAGCTTTACACAATGTGGCCGATGCCGTGGCGGCTGGCGCCACCCGCGCGGATCTGCTCGGCCTGCTGCCGGCGGGTGCCGCCCGCAATGCGCTCGATTGCGCGCTGTGGGATCTGGAGGCCAGGCAATCGGGCACCCGCGTCTGGCAGAGGCTGGGCCTGCCGCTGCCGCAGCCGATGCTGACGGCCTATACCATCAGCCTGGGCGACCCCGCCGCCATGGCCGCTGCGGCGGCGCTGGTGCGCGGCCGCGAACTGCTGAAGGTGAAACTGGGCGGCGACGGCGGACCTGATGCCGATGTCGAGCGCATGGTGGCCGTGCATCGCGCCGCGCCTGATGCCCGCCTGATCGTCGATGCCAATGAAGGCTGGGCCGGCACCGATATCGAGCGCACGCTGGCCCGGCTGGCACCACTGGGCGTCGAACTGGTCGAACAACCGGTGCCTGCCGGCCGCGATGCCGAACTGGATGGGCTCAGATGCGCCGTGCCGCTGGCCGCCGATGAGAGCTGTCACGACCGCGCCAGCCTTGAGGCCATTGTGGGCCGCTATCGCTTCATCAACATCAAGCTGGACAAGGCCGGCGGCCTGACCGAGGCGCTGGCCCTGCGCCATGCTGCCGCCACGCGCGGGCTGGGCGTGATGACCGGCTGCATGTTGTGCACCAGCCTGGCCATCGCGCCGGCGTTCCTGGTCGCCATGCAGGGCAGTTTTGCCGATCTGGATGGCCCGTTGCTGATCGAGGATCGGCCGCACGGCCTGCGCTTCGAGGGCAGCGACGTCTATCCGCCGGAAGCCGCGCTGTGGGGATGAGGCCATGGCCAATCGCCGCGGCACGTTCTATGCTGCACTGCAATGTTGAGGCTTGATGCCATCCACAATCGCCGCGCGATCATCGATCGCCGGGCTCTGGCCGATGGCTTGGCCAGCGGGCTGGCGCGCTGCGAGAGTTTTGCCGAACGTCGTCGCCTGCTCGCCGATACGCTGTGCGGCGCGCTGATTGCCGGCCGCACCGAAATCGCCCTGCGGCTGGAGGCCCACCCCGGCCGCGGCCTCGAACTTGCCACCGCGCAGAGTTTCCTGACGGATCAGCTGCTCCGCCTGGCCTGCGACACGGTGGTGAGCCACCTGTATCCGCTGGCCAATCCCACCCAGTCCGAACGGCTGGCGCTGGTGGCGGTGGGCGGTTACGGCCGCGGCCAGATGGCGCCGCACAGCGATGTGGACATCGTTTTCGTGACGCCATGGAAACAGACGCCGTGGGGCGAGCAGGTCATCGAAACCCTGCTCTATCTGCTGTGGGATCTGGGCCTGAAGGTGGGCAATGCCACGCGCAGCCTTGATGACGTGGTGCGGATCGGCCGTTCCGACATGACGGTGCGCACCGCCTTCCTTGAATCGCGCTTCGTGTGGGG
Source organism: Sandarakinorhabdus sp. AAP62 (assembly GCF_000331225.1). Classification (GTDB taxonomy): domain Bacteria; phylum Pseudomonadota; class Alphaproteobacteria; order Sphingomonadales; family Sphingomonadaceae; genus Sandarakinorhabdus. The sequence continues at coordinate 503,154 of NZ_ANFY01000003.1, forward strand.
CGATCAGAAACTTTATGACGAAGCCAATGCGCGCTTCCGCAAGGAAGTGGTGGCAGGCACGGCGCGGGCGTTCGTGGCCGAAAAACTGGCCGAGCGCGAGGCCCGCCACCAGCGCATGGGCGACAGCCGTTACGTCGTCGAACCCAATCTGAAGGAAGGCAAGGGCGGCCTCCGCGATCTGCACGCGCTGTTCTGGATCGGCAAATATCTGCACCAGGTGAACAGTGTTGCCGAACTGGTCGACAAGGGCCTGCTGACGGCGGACGAGCTGCGCCAGTTCCGCCGCGCCGAAAGCTTCCTGTGGTCGGTGCGCATCATGCTGCACCATGTCACCGGCCGCGCCGAGGAGCGGCTGACCTTCGATGTGCAGCGCGAGCTGGCCGCCCGGCTGCGCTATGCCAACCGCGACAGCATGAGCGCGGTGGAACGTTTCATGCGCCATTATTTCCTGATGGCGAAATCGGTGGGCGATCTCACCGGGCTGTTCCTTGCGCACCTGGATGAATCGACGGCGCGCCTGGCCTGGCTGCCCACGCTCACCCGCCGGCCGAACCGGCTGAAGGGCTTTACCCTGCGCCGCGGCCAGATCGGCGTGCCGTCCGATGATTTCTTCCAGGCCGATCCGGTGCGGCTGCTGGAAATCTTCGCGCTGGCCGACAGCCAGGGCCTCGCCATCCACCCGCTCGCCATGCGCGTCGCCGCCCGCGATGCCCAGTTGATCGACGAGCGCGTGCGCCGCGACAAGACCGCCAATGCCCTGTTCCTGGACGTGCTCACCTCCCCGCGCGATCCTGAAACCGTGCTCCGGTGGATGAACGAGGCCGGGATATTCGGCCGCTTCGTGCCGGATTTCGGCCGCGTCGTGGCGCAGATGCAGTATGACATGTACCATCACTACACGGTGGACGAGCATACGATCCGCGCCATCGGCCTGGTCGCCCGCATCGAGAATGGCGATCTGAAAGCCGAACACAGCCTGTCGTGCGCGATCATCCACCAGCTCATCAACCGGCGCGTGCTGCATGTCGCGGTGCTGTTGCACGATATCGCCAAGGGGCGCGGCGGCGATCACAGCCTGCTGGGCGCCGACATCGCCCGCCGCCTGTGCCCGCGGCTGGGGCTGAACAAGGAAGAGACCGAAACCGTCGCCTGGCTGGTGGAACATCACCTGCTGATGAGCCGCACCGCCTTCAAGCGCGACCTGTCCGATTTCAAGACCATCCTCGATTTTGCCGAAGCCGTCGCCAGCCCGGAACGGCTGCGCCTGCTGCTGATCCTGACCGTGGTCGATATCCGCGCCGTTGGCCCCGGCGTGTGGAATGGCTGGAAGGCGCAGTTGCTGCGCGAGCTGTATGAAACGGCCGAGGAAGTGCTGCGCCTGGGCCACAAGCAGACCGGCCGCGCCGAGCGCATCGCCGCCAAGCAGGCTGGGCTGCGCACTGCGCTGGGTTGGCCCGAGCAGCGCTTTGCCGCCTACGCCCGGCGCTTTGCCGACAGTTACTGGGTGGCCGAAGCCCCGGATGTACTCAGCGCCAACGCCGCGCTGGTCGATGGCGCGGGTGACGCCCCCCTGGCCGTTGGCTGCACGCCCGACCCCAATCGCGGCACCACGCTGGTCACCATCTACGCCACCGATCACCCCGGCCTGTTCTATCGCATCGCCGGCGCCATCAGCCTGGCTGGCGGCAATATCTTCGATGCCCGCATCCACACCACCCGCGATGGCATGGCGGTCGACAATTTCGTCGTCCTTGATCCCTTGGGCCGGCCCTTTGCCGAACCGGCGCAATTGGCCCGGCTGAAACGCAGCATTGCCGACGTGCTGGAAGGCCGCGTGCGCCTGGCTGACAAGCTCGCCGCCCGGCCGCTCGCCCGCCGCAAGGCCGAACTGTTCCGCGTCGAACCGCGCGTGCTGATCGATAACAAGGCCAGCAACCGCTACACGGTGATCGAAGTGAATGCGTCCGACCGGCCGGCCCTGCTCTATGCGCTCACCAATGGCCTGTTCCAGCAGAAGCTCACCATCCACAGTGCCCACATCGCCACCTATGGCGAGAAGGCCACCGATACATTTTACGTGACCGATCTGACCGGTGCCAAGATCGACAACCCGGTGCGGCTGAAGGCGATCGAGAAGCGCCTGCTGGCGATTGCCGCGACGGCCAGCCCCAAGGTGGAGACTTTGGTGGAGGTCGGGGCGGAGGCGGCCGAATAGCGGCCTATTTGTCGCGCTGGTTGACGCGGGCCGTCCCAAGTGGCTTGGAAGCCGCGACGGAGGGATGAGCATGACCAAGGCGCCAAATAGTCCTGGGGTAGAGCAGTGGGCCGCGATGGCCGCCAAGGAAGTGAAGGGGCAGTCGCTGGACTGGCACACCCCGGAAGGCTTCACCGTCAAGCCGCTCTATACCGAAGCAGACACGGCGGGCTGGGACCCGGGCCTGCCCGGTTTCGCGCCGTTCACGCGCGGGGTGCGCGCCTCCATGTATGCCGGGCGGCCGTGGACGGTGCGCCAATATGCCGGTTTCTCCACGGCGGAGGAATCGAACGCCTTCTATCGCCGCAACCTCGCAGCCGGGCAGAAGGGGCTTTCGGTCGCCTTCGATCTGGCAACGCACCGCGGTTATGATTCCGATCACCCGCGCGTGTCGGGCGATGTCGGCAAGGCCGGTGTCGCCATCGATTCCGTGGAGGACATGAAGATCCTGTTCGACGGCATTCCGCTCGACCAGATGTCCGTCTCGATGACAATGAACGGCGCGGTGATCCCGTGCCTGGCCTTCTACATCGTGGCGGCGGAAGAATCGGGCGTCCCTCAGGCGAAACTGGATGGCACCATCCAGAACGACATCCTGAAGGAGTTCATGGTCCGCAACACCTATATCTACCCCCCCGAACCGTCGATGCGGATCGTGGCCGACATCATCGCCCACACCGCCCGCAACATGCCGAAATTCAACAGCATTTCGATCTCCGGCTACCATATGCACGAAGCCGGGGCGACAGCGCTGCAGGAACTGGCCTTCACGCTGGCCGATGGCATGGAATATGTCCGCGCCGCCCAGAAACAGGGGCTGGATGTCGATGAATTTGCCGGTCGGCTGAGCTTCTTCTTCGGTATCGGCATGAACTTCTTCATGGAAGTCGCCAAGCTGCGTGCCGCCCGCACGCTGTGGGCGCGCATCATGGCCAATTTCGGCGCCAAGGATCCGCGCAGCCTGATGCTGCGCACCCATTGCCAGACGTCCGGCGTGTCCCTGCAGGAGCAGGACCCGTACAACAACGTCATCCGCACCACGATCGAGGCGCTGGCCGCCGCGCTGGGCGGCACCCAGTCGCTGCACACCAACGCGCTGGATGAAGCCATCGCGCTGCCCACCGATTTTTCCGCCCGCATCGCCCGCAACACGCAGATCGTGCTGCAGGAAGAAACCGGCATCACCAAGGTCGTCGATCCGCTGGGCGGCAGCTATTATGTCGAGGCGCTGACCAGGCAGCTGGTGGATGGCGCGCAGGCCATCATCGACAAGATCGAAGCCCAGGGCGGCATGACCAAGGCGGTTGAAACCGGCATGCCCAAGCTGGAGATCGAAGCCGCCGCCGCCGCCAAGCAGGCCGGCATCGACATGGGCGAAACCGTCATTGTGGGCGTCAACAAGTACAAGCCGGCCAATGTGGACGAAGTGCCGGTGCTCGATGTGGACAATGTGGCGGTGCGCGCCAGCCAGATCACCCGCATCGAGGCCATGAAGGCGTCGCGTGATCCGGCCCGGGTGCAGGCGGCACTGGAAGCACTGCACCAGGGCGCGCGCGGCAGCGAGAATTTGCTGGCACTGGCCATCGAAGCGGCACGCGCCCGCTGCACCCTGGGCGAGATTTCGGCCGCCATGGAAGACGTGTTCGGCCGCCACGCCGCGGTCGTGAAGATGGTGAAAGGCGTCTATGCCGATGCCTACAAGGCCGATCCGGCCTATGTGCGCGTCGCCGAAGGGGTGGAAGCCTTCGAGCGCCGGACGGGGCGCAAGCCGCGCGTGCTGATCGTGAAGATGGGCCAGGACGGGCATGATCGCGGCGCCAAGGTGGTGGGCACGGCGCTGGCCGATCTGGGCTTTGATGCGACGGTCGGGCCCTTGTTCCAGACGCCGGAGGAAGCGCGCGAGTTGGCCCTGAAGCTCGACGTGGATCTGGTCGCCTCTTCATCACTGGCGGCGGGCCACAAGACGTTGGTGCCGGCGCTGATCAACGAACTGAAGCAGGCCGGGCGCCCGGATATCAAGGTGATCGCTGGCGGGGTGATCCCGGCGCAGGATTATGATTTCCTGCAAAAGGCCGGCACGGTGGCGATCTTCGGGCCGGGGACGAATATCGTGGAAGCGGCGGCCGAGTTGCTGCGCCTGCTGGGCCACAATCTGCCGCCGCTGGGGGAAGCGGCGGAGTAACCCCTCTCCCCTTGTGGGAGAGGGCGAGAGACGCCCGCAGGGCGGCCCGGGGTGAGGGGGATTATGCGCGTGGCGGCAGCCGGCGGCAAAGCCGCCGAGTCTGCCTGGGGTGACGAAGGAAGAAAGTAAGGAAGAGCGTGGCGGAGCCACGCCGTCGGACGACTCACGAAAAAGGCGACCTGAGGGTCGCCTTTTTTGGTCGCCGGCCGATCTTGCCGGAGTCGGCGCGCGGCACGCGCGCTCGCCCGGCTGCGATGGAGCGGGTAGCGGGAATCGAACCCGCGCGTTCAGCTTGGGAAGCTGACAGGCTACCATTACATCATACCCGCCGGCGCCGGCGTCCGCTTGCCATCGCCGTGGCGGGCAAGTCAAGCAATCAGGCCATTCATCGGCCAGCAAGCTGCGCGCGCGCAGGAGTGTCCCACCCCCGCACAACACTGCTTGACGACTACAGGCGTAATCGATACATTGACGACAGATGTAATCGAATCGGGACGAGGCAATGGCCGAACGGATCAGCGAAGCCGAATTCCAGGTGATGGAGGTGCTGTGGCGTGACAGCCCGCTCACCGCGCAGGATGTTGCCGCGCGGCTGGAGGCGACGGGCTGGAGCCTGACCACGGTCAAGACCCTGCTCTCCCGTCTCGCCGCCAAGGGCGCATTGGCCACCACCGAGGATGGCCGCCGCTATCTCTATGCCCCCGCCGTTGATCGCGCCGCCATTGCCGCGGGTGAATCCCGCCGCCTGGTCGATCGCCTGTTCGGTGGCCGCCCGGCGCCGCTGGTCGCCCACCTCGCGGAACGCGGCGAGCTTTCGTCTGCCGATATTGCCGAACTCGAAGCCCTGATCCGGGAGCTGAAGCAATGAGCGAGATGCTGACATCTGCCTGGCTGGTGGAGGCGCTGATCGGCGCCACGCTGCTGATGCTGCTGGTACTGGCGGTGCGCAAGCCCGTCGCCCGGCTGTGGGGTGCCCACATGGCCTATGCGCTGTGGGCGCTGCCGGCCTTGCGCATGATGTTGCCCGCCATTCCGGGCTGGCGGCCGCTTTATGTGCCCGTGGCGCAGGCCAGGACCGATGGCGACATGACGCTGGCCCTGATGGACCCGGCTTCCGCCGCGCTCCAGGCGCAGCCGTTGCCGGCGGCGACGGTGCAGATCGGGCCAGAGGTGAGCCTGGTGCCGGATTGGCCGGTGCTGCTGCTCGGAGCGTGGGCGCTGGGCGCAGTCCTGTTCCTCGCCATCCAGTGGACGCGGCATATGCGTTTTGTCGGGCAGGCGGTGCGCGACGGTGAATTGCTCACCCGCCAGGGCGGGGTGGACGTGATCGTTTCCAGCCATGTGCCCGGGCCGATGGCGGCCGGCATCATCCACCGCCGCATCCTGCTGCCGGCCGATTTCCTCAGCCGCTATTCGCCGGCCGAGCGCCGCATGGCGCTGCTGCACGAAGGGGCCCACCATGATCGGCTTGACCTCGCGGCCAATCTGGCTGGCCTGGTGGTGCTGGCGGCGCATTGGTGGAACCCGATTGCCCATGCCGCCTGGCGCGCCTTTCGCGCCGATCAGGAACTTGCCTGCGATGCCAGCGTGCTGGCCGGCAGCGATGGTGAAACCCGCGCCACCTATGGCCGGGCCGTGTTGAAATCCGCCTGCGTCGCCACCCCGGTCGCCGCCTGCGCCATGAACCACAAGAGCCAGTTGAAGGAACGTTTTGCCATGATGAAGGATCGCAAGCCGGGCCGCTTTGGCCGTGCCTTTGGCCTGTTGGCCGTTACGGGTCTTGCTGCCGGCGGCCTGATCGCCACTGCTTCGGGTGCACAGCCCGCGCCGCCGGCCCCGCCCGCCCCGCCGTCGCCCGTCTCGCCGCCCGCGCCGGTGTCACCGCCGGCTCCGGTTTCGCCGCCGGCGGCACCAGCGCCGCCCAGTGCGCCCGACGCGCCCAGGGTGATGGTGTTCAAGCACCATGCCGATGGCAAGGACGCCAAGCCTGGCCAGAAGATCGTGCGCACCATCATCATGAAGGATGGCAAGGTCATCACCGACGACAGCAAGGGCGACGGGCCGCACGTGATGATGATGCATGGCGGTGGTCCCGGCGACATGGTGAAAGTGATGGAGACCGCCGAAGGCAAGAAGATGGTGATGATCCGTCACCAGGAAATGGCTGAGATGGCCGGCAAGCACGCCGCGATGGCGGGCAAGATGGCCGAAACCCGCATCGCCGAAGTGAAGGCCCGCATGCGCGCCCGCTGCGAAGGCGAGGGCGTGAAGCTGCCCGCCGACGCTGATTTCGATCAGCTCGCCACCTGCGGCATGGAAATGCAGAAGAAGCTGCAGGCGGCCATGGCCTCGGCCCGCGCCGCCATCGAGAAGTCCCGCGATCTTTCGGCCGAACAGCGCGCCGCCGCGTTGAAGGGCATCGATGCAGCGATGGCCAATCAACGCACCGAAGTGATCGTGAAGATGGAGAAATGATCTGAGCCCGCTGCGGCCCGGTCCAGCCCCTCTCAGGCCGGGCGGCGCCGGATCAGACCATCAGGCTGGCCCCCAGCAAGAGCCCCGCTGCGGATTCCAGCCCGGCCCGGTCGTCTTCATCGAAGCGGCCGGGTTTCGGGCTGTCGAGATCGAGCACGCCGATGATCACACCATCCTTGATCAGCGGCACCACGATTTCGGAGCGGCTGTCGGCATCACAGGCGATATGGCCGGGAAAGGCGTGGACATCGGGCACGAGCTGGGTTTCGCGGGTCGCCGCCGCCGTGCCGCACACGCCGCGACCCAGCGGGATGCGGATGCAGGCCGGCTTGCCCTGGAACGGGCCGAGCACCAGCTCGCCCTCCTTCATCAGGTAAAAACCGGCCCAGTTGAGATCGGGGAGCTGGTGGAACAGCAACGCCGCCATATTGGCCATGTTGGCAGTGAAGTCGCGCTCATCACCGATCAGCAGGCGGAGCTGCTCGGCGAACTGCGCATATTGTTCGGGCTTGGTGCCTTCGAGGGCGGGGGCAAAGAATGACATGGGCGGCGAGTTAGCGGGGTGAAGCGGTAAAGGCAATTGGGCAGCGCGCGCCGTGTCAAAGCGGCTCCATCAGTTCAATACGATTGCCAAACGGGTCTGACACATAGCAGCGATCGAAACCGGCCAGCGGCTCATCCCGGTCCACCGCAATGCCTGCGGCCACCAGTTGCTGCACAAGGCCCGCGAGATTGCTGACCGTGAAGGCCGGATGAGCCTTCCTGGCCGGCCGGAAATCGGCTTCGACGCCGAGATGGACTTTCAGCTCGCCGCGCTCGAACCAGCAGCCGCCGCGCGCGGCCAGCGCTGGAGGCTTCGGCACTTCCGGTATGCCCAGCAGCCCAGCATAAAAGCGCCGAGCCGCGCCCTCCTGGCCGGGTGGCATGGCCAGTTGGACGTGGTTCAGCGCTTCGATCGGCATGAAGTCTCCGCGCTGCTTTACTTCGGTGCGATCACCATCAGCATCTGGCGGCCTTCCAGGCGGGGCAATTGCTCCACCTTGGCGAGTTCGGCGGTCTCGTCGCGCACGCGCTCCAGCAGCTTCAGGCCCAGCTCGCCATGCGAAAGTTCGCGACCACGGAAGCGCAGGGTGAGCTTCACCTTGTCGCCTTCTTCCAGGAAGCGATGGATGGCCTTCATCTTGGTCTGATAATCATGCTCGTCGATGTTGGGACGCATCTTGATCTCCTTGATCTCCTGCGTCTTCTGGTTCTTGCGGGCGGCAGCGGCCTTTTTCTGGGCCTCGTACTTGAACTTGCCGACATCGAGGATCTTGCACACCGGCGGATCGGCGCCAGGGGAGACTTCCACCAGATTGAGCCCGGCCTCTGCTGCGATGGCGATGGCTTCGCGGGTGTAGAGCACACCCAGATTTTCCCCGTCCTGATCGATGACACGGACCTTGGGAACATTGATGAATTCATCATAACGCGGGCCGGTCATCGGCGCGGGCGTGTTCATCATGCGGCGTGGGGGCGGTGGTATGGCAGTCTCTCCTGTGTTGTGTTGTGCGCCTCAATAGCGCGGCCGGCCCACCAGCGGCAAGAGGGCGCAGGTGGGCCGGCCGGATTCAGCCAACAAGGCGGGCTACTTCCTTGCCGCCAGTGCCGCTTCCAGCGCCGCCACCCCGGCAGCGGCGATCAGGCCGTCTTCCTGGCTGGTGGCGCCCGAAACGCCCACCGCGCCCACGGTCTTGCCATCGCGCTTGATGGGAACCCCGCCTTCGGAAGCGACCATCGCCACCGGAAAAGTGAGATAGCGCAGCTGGCCTTCCTTCTGCAGCCGCTGTTCAAAGACGGCTGTGGGGTTGCCGAACTTCGCCGCGGTCTGCGCCTTGCCGGTGGCGATGTCGGGGCCGGCCAGCGACGCATCGTCCATGCGGCGCAGCGCGATCGGCACGCCGGCGGGATCGACCACCACGATGGTCACCTTCAGGCCGCGCTTGTCGGCCTCGGCCTGGGCGGCATCGGTGATGATGCGGGCGCCAGCCAGCGTGAGTGACGGCTTGTCCTTGACCAGTTGCGCTGTCGCCGGCGCGGCCAGCAACAGCACTGCTCCCAGCAGGGTGAGGGCGCGCATCACGCGGCCATCCGGTGCATGACGCACAATTTGTTGCCCGACGGATCACGCAGATAGGCCAGATAAAGTGCCCCCATCGCGCCCTGGCGCAAGCCGGGTGGATCTTCGCAGGTGGTGCCACCATTGGCGACGCCAGCGGCATGCCAGGCATCGGCCATTTCCGGACTGGCCACGGCGAAGCCGATGGTGCTGCCGTTGCCACACGTGGCGGGCTGTCCGTCAATCGGCGGGGAAATAGCAAACCGGCCGGTGGGGGTCATCCACCACACCCGGCCCTTGGGGTCGGTATTGCCCGGCGCGATGCCCATGGCGGCGAAGGTGGCATCGTAAAAGGCCTTGGACGCTGCGATGTCGTTGGCGCCCAGCATGATATGGCTGAACATGCGCGTTCTCCCCAGATTGATGTTTGTGTGGACCGGTATGGAAGCAAATTGCCGACCCCGTGTCGAGTGTGCAGCCCTTTCGCCACGGTAAGTCGCCGATCGCAACCAAAATGGATCAAGTTGCACCTTGCCGGCTGTTACCAATCGGTTAACCACGGCGGTGCGAGGGTCTGAGTTGGGGAATTGCTGTGGAGATATTGTTGCCGGCGTCGTCGGAGAGGGCCGACGTATGCACCAATCGTCGTATCCGTTTGACCGGATTGCGATCTGAAGAGGCTGAAATCATCGGGTTATTGGCAGACATTCTGGGGTGGGATGTCGATCCGCCCGGTGGCCATGGCGAAGGTCGCCGCCGGGATGGCCGGTTGCCAGAGAGTTTTGCCGCCGTTGATCCGGCGGTGCCTTGGCCCGTGGTCGATTGGGATGGCATTATGACGATGCAGGACGGCTTGGGCAGTCGCGGTTGGGGCGATGGCCCTGGCCTGCACGACCATTGGGCACCGCATGATCCGGGATGCGAAAGGCAGGCCGAACGGCGTTTGGCCCGAGGTTCGGTCCAAGGTGCGGCCGCACCTCGGCTGTTGTTGCGGCAGGCTGGCAACATGATCTGTGTCGAAGCTGCAGATGCCGAGCTGGCGGCGCAACTGGCGCGGTTGGGTCTTGATCGGCTGGTGCTGCCCGTCGCACTGCTGGCGCTGGAAGATCTGTTCACGCTGGCCGGATGAGTGCGGCCGGCCTTGCCCGCAGCGCCGTCGCCGGGGCTGGCGCCGCTAACCATTTTTCCGCCCATTGGCCGCTGCAAGCCGATCGCCCAGCCGCCGTTATCGGCGGTGTGGCGCGGCAGCGTCGGGCGGATGGAGTGGTGGCCAGTGAGTGTTGCGCAGCGGGAATTCAGTCAGGATTGGGCACAGGGCGGCGGTTGGCCGTGGGCTGCACCGGAAAGCCTTGCCACCATGCCGGCCAGGTCGGGCCCGGCGTTGCAGGCCGGGTTGGACGTACCGCAGGCCGGGTTCGGCGTGCCGCCGGCGATGCATCGGCTGGCGCTGTTCGGATTGCCGCCCGGGCTGGCCGAACCGGTGACGATGCTGGCCGAAATCCTGGGCTGGCAGGTGGAAAGCTTCCCGTCCGGTCAGTCCGTGTGTCCGCCAGTGCAGCTGTGCCTGGCCATGTTGCCCGCCGGCGCCGGCGAACGCGGGCCAATCGTGGCATGGTCGCCAGAATTAAACCTTAATGAACTTATTTCCCGGGCAGGACTGTCCATAATGGACCAGCCCCTGTGCATCACCAGAGTGGAGCAAATGTTAGAGGCCATTGCTTGCGAGCCATAGTCTGCTCGCAAGCAACGGGGGCGTGAGTTCGATGATAGACGTCGGATACGACACGGGATTTTCCCGCGATTTCGGCGAGTCAGGCGTGATTGGCTCGGGTCGCTCTGCGGCGGGGAGCCTGTCGACGCGTGCTGCCACGCCGGGGTATGAGACAGGGTTTGATACGGGTCTCGACACCGGGATGGAGCAGGCCAATGCGGCCAAAGGGGCCCATGCCGTGCCAATCCAGGATGAACGAGACCTGCCCGAACCGCGCCTGCCGGAACGGCGGCAAACGGATCGGCTGGGGCCCGGCTTCCCCCAGGCTGCTGCCCCACCATCGCCTGCCCCTGCCGGCCAGGCACCTCAGGGCGGCGGGCGCCCGGCGGCCGATCTTGCCAATCTGGATCTGGCGGCGCTGCAGGCGCTGGCCGGCAGCGGCGAGCCAGCGGCCGCCATCGCCCGTCAGGTTGCCGACATGGCCCAGGGCCTCGCCGCGCTGGCCGACAAGCTGGTGGGCCAGCCGCAAGCCAGCAGCACGGATGTTGCCGAAGGAGATTGCATCGCCTTCCTTGAAGGCCAGTTCCGCATTCGCCGGCTGCGCGCCCGCCATCTGTCCGATCTGTCCCTGGGCGAACCGGCGTGGGATATCCTGCTCGATCTGGCGGTAGCGCATTACTGGCGCCGCGAAACCTCGGTCACCAGCCTGTGCATTGCAGCGGATGTGCCCAGCACCACCGCGCTGCGCTGGATCAACAGCATGACCAAGGCCGGCCTGATCGTGCGCCGGCCCTGCCAGCGCGATGGCCGCCGCAGTTTCCTGGGCATTTCGCCTGAATCCTATCGCGCGATGCTGGCGCTGGCGGCCGATGGCCTGCGCACGGTCGATCGGGTTCGCGCCCGATATCAACGCAGCGCGGCAGCCTGAACTGAATCCCGCCCAGGCGGGGCGGCGGCGGGTGGCCCACGCACCCGCCGCCTTGATTCCGCTTCCCGGCAGCCAGAGCGCTGGCCGGCAGCGCTGCGCCGCGTTCGCACGGCCGGCGATATCCCCAATCAGGGGCTGGCGGGTGCTGCAACTGGCCCTATGCTGGAACCGTGACCAGCCCATCAACACGCCCACCCCTGCGCCCACCGGTGTTCAACATCGCGTTGCATGTCGCCTTTGCCGATGCGCTGGCGGCCGGGCTGCTGGCGCGCACGGCGGGCGATCCGCTGGCGCTGGCGCGGGCCCTGGTGCTGCTGCCCAACCGCCGCGCGGTGACGGCGCTCACCGAGGCCTTTGTGCGGCAATTGCCGGAACCGGCGTCCGGTGGTGGCCTGCTGCTGCCGCGCATGGTGCCGGTGGGCGATCTGGATGACGGCGGTTTCGATCGGCTGGCGGCCGGTGCGGAGGTGCTGCTGCCCGCCGTGGCGCCGCTGCTGCGCCGGCTGGAGCTGGCGCGGCTGGCGGGCAGCCTGCCCGGCAGCGACCGATCGGCGGTGGAGCGGCTGCGGCTGGGCGATGCGCTGGGCGAAGTGCTGGATGCGCTGCTGGCCGAGGAAATCGAGCCCGAGGCCCTGCGCGCCGCCGCCGATGGCCAGGATCTGGCCGATCACTGGCAGAAGACGCTGGCCTTTCTGGAACTCATCATCGCCGTCTGGCCGGAAGCGCGGACGGGCCATGGTGGCACGGAAGGCGCCACGCGCCTCGCCGCGCTGATCGATGCCACCATCGCGCGCTGGCAGACGACGCCGCCCATCGGCCTGGTGGTGGCGGCGGGCCTCGCCAATCCCACCCCGGCGCTGGTGCGGCTGCTGGATGCGGTGCTGCGCTTGCCGCAGGGCCTGGTGGTGCTGCCCGGCCTTGATGATGACCTGTCTGAAGCGGGCATGGCGCGCTGGGCGGCGATCCCGATCAGCAGCGCCGAAGGTGGCCGCGATGATCCGGGCCACCCGCAATGGGCGCTGAAGAAGCTGCTGGCCGCGATTGGGCTGGAGCGTGCGGACGTGCAGGCGTGGCCCGCCAGCGGCGGCAAGCTGGATGGCCCGCCCGCACGCGCCGCCGCGCTGCTGGCGGCACTGGCCCCGGCGGCGGCCGCGACGACCCCGCCGCCACCGCCGCCCGCTGCCTTCGATGGACTGGCACTGGCCGAGTGCGCCACCGCGGCCGAGGAAGCCCAGGTGGTGGCGCTGGCGCTGCGCGAGGCGCTGGAGCGGCCGAATGAGCGCGCCGCACTGATCACCCCCGATCCGCTGCTCGCCCGGCGCGTGGCGGCGCATTGCCGGCGCTGGGGCATCGCCATCGATTCATCGGCCGGCCAGCCCTTGCTGCTCACCCCGCCGGGTGCGCTGGCGCTGGCACTGGTGGAGGCGATGGCCGAGGAATTCGCCCCGGCGCGGCTGCTCGCCGTGCTGAAACATGGTCTGGTGCGGCCCGAGGACGAGGTGTTCAGCGCTGATGTGCGCCTGGCCGATATCGCCTTGCGCGGCGTGCGGCCGGCACCCGGCCTTGATGGCGCCGGTGCTGGCCTTGATCGCTGGCTGCACGAACAGGATGGGCGTCACGATCGCTTTGCTGCCCGGTTGATGGGCTGGTGGCACGATCTCGCCCCGGCGCTGGAGCCACTGGACCGGCTGCGGTTGTCGACCGCCATCACCCTGCCCGAATTGATGCAGGCGCTGCGCGATGCGCTGACGGCGCTGGCCGGCGATGGCGCCTGGGCTGGCCCCGATGGCCGGCAACTGGCGGCCCTGGTGGCCGAAATTGAAACGCATGGTGCGCTGTTCGGTAGCCTGCGCCCCGATGAAGCCCCGGCACTGCTGGCCACGCTGATGGCCGGCAGCAGCGTGCGCGTGCCGGGGCAGGGCCATCCGCGCCTTGCCATATTGGGCCCGGTCGAAGCGCAGTTGACCCGCGCCGACACGCTGGTGCTGGCCGGCCTCAACGAAGCGACCTGGCCTGGCCGCCCCTCGCCTGATCCGTGGCTGGCCCCGGCCATCCGCCGCGCCCTGGGCCTGCCCGGTACGGCGCGGGCGCAAGGGTTGGCCGCGCAGGATTTCCTGCGGGCTGCCAGCGCGAGGCGCGTGCTGATCACGCGGGCGCGGCGCGATGCCAGCGGGCCACAAGTTGCCTCGCGGCTGTGGCTGCGGCTGGTGGCGCAATTTGAGCGCGCCGGCGCCGATCTGCTGCCGCGCCGGGATGAGCTGATCCGGATTGCCCGCGCGCTGGATGGTGCCACGGAAGGCCCCAAGCCGGCACCACAGCCGCGGCCCAACCCGGCACTGAAGCTGCGCCCGCGCCGCATCAGCATCACCGAGATCGACACGCTGATCGCCGATCCCTTTGCCTTCCACGCCAAGCATATATTGAAGCTGCGCAAGCTCGACCCGCTCGATCAGGACCCGACCGCGATGATGCGCGGCAACCTGGCCCACGACGTGCTCGACAAATGGGTGGCCGCCCGCCACGGCAGCCTGGCGCAGCTGCAGCAGATCACCGCCGAGGTGCTGGGCAGCGCCACCTCGCATTTCCCGCTGCTCGCTGCCGCCTGGGTGCCGCGCATCCAGCGGGCGCTGGAATGGGCGGGCCAGGAAATATTGACCGAGGAAGACGCCGGCTGGACGCAGATGCTGGCCGAAGTGAAGGGCGAGCTGGAACTGGCTGGCGGCGTGATGCTGAGCGGCCGCATCGACCGGCTCGACCGTGATGCCGAGGGCAATCTGCGGGTGATCGATTACAAGACGGGTGGCGTGCCTTCCGGCACGCGTGTGAAGGCGCTGGAGGCGAACCAGCTGGCGCTGGGGCTGGCGATCGCCGCGGCTGGCGGCTTGAGCCGCGATGGCCAGCCGGTGCCGGGCGGGACAGCCGGTTCAATCGAATATTGGCAGCTGAAGGGCGGACGCAAGGATCAGGGCAAGCGCCACACCCCGCTCGGCAAGGGCGCCGATGTGCCCGATCATGTGACACGGGCGCTGATCCGGGCCGAACAATTGGTGGCGCAATATCTGCTGTCGCAGACACCGTTTCCGGCCAAGCTGCAGCCGCAATGGGCCTGGGGTGATTTCGATCATCTGGCGCGCGTTGCCGAGTGGATCAACCGGCGGGAGCGCGTCTCGTGAGCGGTGCCATGAACCGTGAACGCACCAGGGCGCTGGAACCGCTGAAGCCGGCGCAGGCGGATGCGGCCGATCCGCAGGTGCATGCCTGGGTGGCGGCTTCGGCCGGGACCGGCAAGACGCAGGTCTTGAGCGCGCGCGTGCTGCGGCTGTTGCTGACCGGCGCGCGGCCCGATGCGATATTGTGCCTGACCTTCACCAAGCTGGCCGCCGCCGAAATGCAGAACCGGGTGATGGCGCGGCTGGCGTGGTGGGCGGGCTGCACCGACGCCGAACTGGCCCATGACCTGAAGGCCATCGGGGCGGCGACCGATGCCGAAACCTGCGCCACTGCGCGCGGGCTGTTTGCCGCCGTGCTGGAAGCGCCCGCCGGCCTTGCCATCCAGACCATCCACAGTTTCGCGCAAGGGCTGATCGCCAGCTTTCCGGTGGAGGCCGGCATCACGCCGGGGTTCCAGACGCTCGATGACCGCGCCGCCGCGCTGCTGCGCCGCCGTGTGCTGACCGATGCGCTCACCGATACGTCCAACCCCAGGTTTCTGGCCGATGTGGCGGAGATCGCCATCGATGGTGGCGAGGCCCGGCTGCAAGCGATCATGAAGACGCTGGCCCGCCACGGCGCTGCGCTGGCGGAATTGCGCGTAGAGGGTGTGGAGCCGCTGCTGCGCCGTGCGCTGGGCCTGGCCGATGGTGACAGTGAGGCGGCGACGCTGGCAGCGGGGATAGCGGCGCTGCCATTGCTGAAATTGCAGCAGTTCGCGCAGGCACTCGGCCGGCAGGACAAAGCCACATCGCAAAAGCTGGCAGGGAATCTGGTTGCTTTTCTCATGGCGAGCAACAAGCCGGCGCTTTGGGATCAGCTGTGGCGGCTGTTCTTTTCCACCAAGAACGAGCCCCTGCTACTCACTACGCTGGTTTTGAAGGACCTTGATGCCGAGAATCCCGACTGGCGGCCCTTCTGCGCCGAACTTCAGGCGCAGCTGCTCAGCCTGCGCGCCGATCTCGAACGCTGGCAGATCCTGGCCTTCGCCGGCCGCCACCTGCGCGTGGCGGTGCGGCTGGCGCAGGATTGGCGCGCGGCCAAACACCGCGCCGGGGTGATCGATTATGACGACATGATCGCCGCCGCCGCGCGCCTGCTGGGTGAGCCGGGCGCCGCCGATTGGGTGCGCTTCAAGCTCGACAGCCGCATCGATCATGTGCTGGTTGATGAAGCGCAGGATACCAACCTGCTGCAATGGCAGGTGATCCGGGCGCTGGTGGAGGAATATTTCTCGGGGCTGGGCCAGCGTGACCAGTTCCGTAGCCTTTTCGTGGTCGGCGATTTCAAACAGTCCATCATGGGCTTTCAGGGTGCTGATCCACTGATCTATGCCGACATGCGCGAGGTGTTTTTCCAGCTCTGCGAGGCGGAACCGGACCGCTGGAAGGAACTGCCGCTCACCGTGAATTTCCGATCGGTGCCGGCCATTCTTGACGTGGTGGACCAGGTGATTGGCCATGTTGGCCCCGAGATGTTCGATCCGCAGGGGGTGGAGCCGCATGTCGCCCACAAGCAGGGTGCCGGGCTGGTGATGCTGTGGCCGCCATTGCTGCCCGATGCCGGCAGCACTGCGGACGAGGACGACGACGATGCTGCAGAAGATGATTCCCCGCCACTGGCACAGCATATCGCCATGGCGCGCCATATCGCCGCGACTGTCGCGGGCTGGCTGGCGCCGGAAACCGCGCTGATCCTGCCCGCCAGTGGCCGGCGGGCAGCCGCGCAAGACATCTTGGTGCTGGTGCGCAAGCGCAGCGGGCTGATGAACGCGCTGGTGACGGCGCTGCACGAAGCCGGCGTGCCGGTGGCCGGCGCTGACCGGCTGAACTTGGCCGAGCCGCTGGCCGTGGCCGATCTGCTGGCGTTGGTGCAGTTCGCCTGTCAGCCCGATGATGATCTCACGCTGGCGGCGCTGCTGGTCTCGCCCTTCTGCGGCCTTGATCATGATCAGCTCACCGGGATCGCCGCCGGACGGCCGGGCAGCCTGTGGGCGGCAGTGCTCGCCAGCGACGATCCCGCCGTGGCGGCGCCGCGCGCCGTGCTGGCCGAGGTGTTGCGGCTGGCGGCGGACGTGTCGCCCTATCGTTTCCTGGAAACCATCCTGTCCGGGCCGCTCGCTGGTCGCCGCAAGCTGCTGGCGCGGCTGGGTGAGGAAGCCCGTGATGCCATCGATACCGTGCTCGATCAGGCGCTGGCCTGCGAAGCGGCGGGCGCAGCCAGCTTGCAGGCGTTCGTGGCCTGGATGGCGGCCGAGGATCTGGAGGTGAAGCGCGATCCCGAAGCCGCCATCGATGCGGTGCGGTTGATGACGGTGCATGGTGCCAAGGGCCTGCAGGCGCCGATCGTGATCATGGCCGATGCCTGCCATGTGCCGCCGCCCGAGAAGGGCGCGCTGCTGCTGGCACTGGGCAACGGCCCGGAACTGCCGTTGTGGGTTCCGACCAAGCTGGTGGCGCCGCCGGCCTTCCTGGCCGCTGCCGAAACCGATCGTGCCGCCAGGGCCGCGCGCGAGCATCGCCGGCTGCTCTATGTGGCGCTGACGCGGGCCGAGGAAGTGTTGTGCATCGGCGGCGCCACCAAGCCCGGCAAGAAATGGGATGTGCATCCCGAAAGCTGGTACCAGCTGGTTGAGGGGGCGCTGACCGATCTGGAGGCGGTGGACAATCCGCATTGGCCGCAACCGGTGCGGCTGTTCCGTTCCGGCCCGCCGACGGTGCTGCGCGAGGCCGACGTGAAACCCGATGCCACGTTGCTGCCTACCGATCGCTGGTGGCTGCGTCAGGCCCCGGCCGAAGCCCGCCCGCCGCGCCCGCTGGCCCCATCCAGCCTGGGGCCGGACACGGTGGCCGATCCGCCGCCCGATGCGGCGCGGCTGGCGGCGGCGCGGCGCGGGACGGCGCTGCATCGGCTGTTCGAAACCCTGCCGGGGCTTGCCATCGACGTTCGCCGCGAGGTGGCGCTGCAATGGTGCGCGTTGAACGTGCCCGATCTGGAAGCAGAGGAACTGGCGGCGACGGTGCTGGCCGTGCTCGATGATCCGGAATTTGCGGCCGTGTTTGCCGCCGGCGCACTCACCGAAGCACCGGTGGCCGCCGTGCTGGGCGAAACGGTGATCGCCGGCAGCATTGATCGGCTGCTGGTGAGCGAGACCGAGGTGCTGGCCGTGGATTTCAAGACCGGCAGCCGCGTGCCGGCCGGGCTTGATATGGTGCCGCCGTCACACCTGGCGCAGATGGGCGCCTATGCCGCTGCCTTGGCCCGCGTGTTTCCGGGCCGCACGGTGCGGGCCGGGCTGCTCTACACGGCGGGACCGCGCCTGATCGAGGTGCCGGGCGATGTGCTCAGCGCATGGCAGCCATCAGCCGCATTGCAGCCGGACGGGCCAGCGCCTATCTATCCGATGTGAACCTTATCTGCGGAGTCTTCCGATGACCAAAGCCGTGACCGATGCCAGCTTCCATGCCGATGTGATCAGTGCCGACAAGCCGGTGCTGGTCGATTTCTGGGCCGAATGGTGCGGCCCCTGCCGCATGATCGCCCCGGCGCTGGAAGAGCTGAACAACGAGCTGGACGGGGTGGAGATCGTCAAGGTCAATATCGACGAGAACCCGGACGCACCCGGCCGTTATGGCGTGATGTCGATCCCCACCATGATCCTGTTCAAGGGCGGGCAACCGGCGGCCACCATGGTCGGCGCGCGGCCCAAGGGTGAACTGAAGGCGTGGTTGACGGGCGCGCTGGCTTGAGGCCAACGCAGGGGCTGACGAGCGCGCTGGCCTAGGCCGGCGCCACCACCTGCCCCAATCGCGGAAAATGCACGTGCACGGTGAACTTGGGGACGGTGAACCCGGGCTCACCGTCCACTTCGCGTGCGAGGGTGATGCCGCCGGCATCACAGCGCAGCAGCCGCCCGATGGTGGGCGGGTCCTTCGTTTCGGGCTGGCTGACAGCCGCCATCATCCCGGCCACATAAGGCGCGGCCACAGTGCCCACGACCGGTATCGGCGTGGCGGCACGGGCCTCCGCCATCGCCTCGGCACCGGTCATCTCGCGCCTGTCGCCATGGCCGATGCCAGCCACCCGCGCATACCAGTCAGCCACGTGCGGCAGCGCCAGCAACTGGTCGGCAACGGCGGCTGAGCCCGGATTCTTCTTCACCATCCAGATATTGCTGTAGTGTGCCAGATCGCCGGCGCCGGGCGCATCGCCGCCCATGAAGGCGCGGCCGTCGGCAAGCATATGTGACAGCAGGTCGGCGCAGGCCAGCGCCTGGCCCAGGTAATGGGGCCCGGCTGCCGTAAGGCTGGCCAGGTTCAGGCCAAAGCGCGCCTGGCGATCCTTGACGAAATTCTCGTCAAACGATTCAGGCGGTATGGCGCTGAAGCCGGCAATCACATGCGCGGTGAACTGCGGGCCGTTGGCCCAGCTTGCTGCCATGCGATGCATCTGGCCCAGGGGCGCCGGATAAAGCGTGTGCCCGCCCAGGGCTTCGAGTGCCGGCATGATGGCGAGCGTGTCGCAATAGATGTCGGCCCCGATCTGCACCACCGGCGTCCGGCAATAACCACCGGTCAACCGCGTCTGGTCGGGTTTGGGCAGGATACTCGATACCATCACGCTGCCCCAGGTCAGCCCCTTGGCGCCAAAACCGGTGCGCACCAGTTCGGCATAGGGCGAGATGTCATAATGGTAGAGGATCGGGATCATGCTGGGGATGATCGGCCTTTCGCGCGGCCGCGCCATCCCCCAAAACGGGAGGGCGCTTGGAATATTGCATCGGCGATTGAACCAATCGCGCTGTCGTGGCCACCTATGCCACGATGAACCCGCAAGACCGCCTGATCGAAGCCTGCCTGGTGGCCGATGCCCGTTGTGGCGACAGGCGCGCACTGGCGCTGTTGGCTGCCCGCTGGCAGCGCCGGCTGCTGGCCCATGCGATGCGCCTGCTCGGCGATGGCGAGGCAGCGCGCGATGCCGTGCAGGCCGGCTGGATCGATATCGTGCGCGGGCTGCCGCGGCTGGATGATGCGCACGCCTTTCCGGCCTGGGCCTATCGCATCGTTACCCGCCGTTGTGCCGGCAGCATCCGCCACAACCAGCGGGGCCGCGCGCTGGCCGCCGCGCTGGCAGCGGAACCGCAACTGCCACCCGATGCCGCGCCGGCCGGTGACCATGCAGGCCTGCACGCCGCCATCCGCAGCTTGCCGCCCGAACAACGCGCGGCCATCGCGCTGCATCATTTCGATCAGCTTTCGGTGGCGGAAGTGGCCGTGGCGCTGGCGGTGCCGGTCGGCACGGTGAAGACCAGGCTGTTTCACGCCCGCCGCAAGCTGCGGGCCATATTGGAAGGAGACGACACATGACCGAGAACGACATTGATGCGGCGGTGGCCGCCGAAGAACGCGCCTTGCTGGCCCGCATGGGCCCGGAACCGGGCTTCATCGGCGAGGCGCTGGGCCTGTTTTCCGGGCCGGGCAGCTGGGTGAACTGGCTGCTGATGCTGGTGCAGGCGGCGGCCTTCCTCGCCTCGGTGTGGGCCGGCTGGCAATTTTTTGCCGCCACCGATGTGCTCAGCGCCCTGCACTGGGGCTTGCCGGCGGCGACCTTGCTGCTGCTGTCGCTGATCGTGAAATTGTCGATGAACCCGATGATGCAAGCCAACCGGGTGCTGCGCGAGCTGCACCGGCTGGAGCTGCGGCTGCATCAGCTGCGATAATCTGCCCCCGCAGCGTTCAGCTGCGATAATCCGCATTGATGCTGATGTAGCCGTGGGTGAGATCGCAGGTCCACACGCGGGCGCGGCCAGAACCAAGGCCCAGGTCAACGGTGAGGCGCACCTCTTGCCCCGCGAGGTGCGCCGCCACCGGGGCCTCATCATAGCCGGGGACGACCATGCCCTGATTGGCCACCAGCGTGTCGCCGAAACGGATGCTCAGGAGATCGCGTTCGGCCGGTTCGCCGGCCTTGCCCACCGCCATCACAACCCGGCCCCAATTGGCATCCCCGCCGGCAATCGCGGTTTTCAGCAGCGGCGAATTGGCGATGCTCATGGCGACGCGCTTGGCCGAAACATCGTCCACCGCGCCGGCCACGTTCACTTCGATCAATTTCTGCGCGCCTTCGCCATCGCGCACCACGAGGATCGCAAGTTGCCGGCACACATCGGCCAGCGCGGCGGCGAGCGCGTCGGCGCCCGCATTGTCCATGCTGATGAGCACGGGATGGCCGGCGGCACCGGTGGCGAAGGCCAGCACCGTGTCGGATGTGCTGGTGTCGCTGTCCACGGTGATGCTGTTGAACGTCGGCCCCACGGCGGCGTGCAGCATCTGCTGCCACAGCGCTGGCGTGACGGCGGCATCCGAAAAGATGAAGCCCAGCATGGTCGCCATGTCGGGCATGATCATGCCGCTACCCTTCACGATCCCCACGATGGTCACTTGGCGGCCGGCGACGATGGCGCTGGCCGTGGCGGCCTTGGGGAAGGTGTCGGTCGTGCCGATGGCGTTGGTCGCCGCCAGCCAGTCGGCCGTGCCCAGCGCCGCATGCGCTTGGGTCACGCCCGACAACGCCAGATCGACCGGCAGCGGCACGCCGATCACGCCGGTGGAGGCGCTGAACACCTCGGCTGCATCACAGCCCAGCACTTCGGCAACCCGCGTCGCCTGCGCCTGGGCCGCCTCCCGGCCGCTCATGCCGGTGAAGGCATTGCTGTTGCCGGCGTTGACGATCAGCCCGCGCGCCTTGCCCTGCGGCAGTTTCGCCCGGCACAGTTCCACTTCGGGCGACGGACATTTCGATTGCGTCGTCACCCCTGCCACCACCGTGCCTGGGGCCAGTTCCACCAGCGTGACGCAATCGCGCGTCCATTTCTTGTAGGCGACGCTGGCCGTGCCGATGCGCACCCCGGCGATGGGGGCAAGGGCGGGGAAGGGCAGGGCGAGCGGTGAGCGTTCCATGGCTTCGCCCATTGCCACGCACAAGCCGCTTGTCCAGTGACAAGTGCGTTGACTCTGCCGCCAGAGCCCATTATCGGCACCACTCTTTCCGGACGCAGGCAACTGCGGCCAACTCGAATCTGTTTTCAGGACTGTTTCCCATGAAGCGCACTTATCAGCCGTCCAAGCTCGTCCGCGCCCGCCGTCACGGCTTCCGCGCGCGCATGGCCACTGTTGGCGGCCGCAATGTCATCCGCGCCCGTCGCGCCCGCGGCCGCAAGAAGCTTTCGGCCTGACGCTGATGCGCGCGCCGGAGACCATCCGGCAGCGACGGGATTTCCTGGCTGCAAATCAGGGCCGGCGGGTCGCATCCGCCGGCTTTGTGCTGCTTGTTCGGCAGCGCGATGACGGCAGCGACACGATGCGGGCCGGCTATACCGTCACCAAGAAGATCGGCAACAGCGTGATCCGCAACCGGCTGAAGCGCCGCCTGCGCGAGATTGTGTTGCTTACCCTGCCCGCCTACGGCCACAGCGGCGCCGATCATGTGCTGATCGGGCGGGAGGCCGGCCTGACCCGCGATTTCGCCGTGTTGCGCGCTGATCTGGAAAAGGCGCTCGCCAAGGCCCATCTCCCGCCCAAGCCCAAGGAGACGGACCGGACATGAAAACCCTGCTGATCTGGCCGATCCGCCTGTGGCAGGTGACATTTTCGGCCGTCCTGCCGCCCACTTGCCGCTTTTCGCCCAGCTGTTCGGCCTATGCCATCACCGCCATCGAACGCCATGGGCCTGTGAAGGGTCTTGATCTTGCCGTTCGCCGCATTGCCCGCTGCCACCCCTGGGGGGGTTCGGGCTATGACCCGGTGCCATAGGGTCTGGGATCAACTAATCCATGGGCCGGCATGGCCCGGAGGGGCAATATGGCTAGGCGCGGTCGCGCTGGCGGGGCTTCGCCCCCCGGCAAGCGACTGCAACGACGCCATATTGCCCCTCCGAGCCACCCTTCGGGCGAAGCAAGGAAGGCCGCTAGCGCGCTCGTTCGATTGGCTGATAGCGTTGCTATCAGCCCGCACTCACTCACTTCTAGCGGCCTTCCTTGCTTCGTGACGGCCCATGGATTAGTTGATCCCAGACCCTCACCGGCTATAGCAGCCGCGATCCCAACCGAATCCTGCCCTTCCAGCCAGAGAGACACGCGTGCCTCCCCAGGACAATCAATCGCCCGACGTGAAGAATATCGTTCTGGCCGTCGTGCTTTCGGCGTTCGTGCTGATCGGCTGGACCTTCGTGGCCGATCGATTCTTCCCCGCAGAACAGCCCAGGCCCGGCGTTGCCGCCACCAGCGCGGCAGCGCCGGCTGCGGCTGGATCGGCTCCGGCGATCGCCGGCCCGGGTGCGGTGATCGGGCGGGAGGCGGCGCTGGCCGCTGGTCCGCGCGTGGCCATCGACACGCCGCGCCTGAAGGGCTCGATCAATCTCACCGGCGCGCGGTTCGACGATCTGGTGCTGCCCAGCTATCGCCAGACCAACGACAAGACATCGCCGCCCGTGCGCCTGTTCTCGCCGAGCCGCACCGCCGACGCGCAATTTGCCCAGTTCGGCTGGGTGGGTGCCGTCGCGCCGCCAGCTACCGCCGTATGGACGGCTGACCGCACGACACTGACGACATCGGCCCCGGTGACGCTGAGCTGGACCTCGCCGCAGGGCCTCGTGTTCCGCCAGAAGATCAGCGTGGACAAGGATTTCCTGTTCACCGTTGAGCAGAGCATCAGCAACCCCGGCGCCGCGCCGGTGGTGCTGCAGCCGTTCGGCCTTGTTTCGCGCCGCGGTGAAGCCGCTGCGGCTGAAACCAATGTCCATGTCGGCCCGGTGGGTGTGTTGCAGGACACGCTGAAGGACAGTGACCTGGAGTTCGAGAAGCTGCGCGAGGATGGCCCGCAGCGCTTCACCTCCACCGGTGGCTGGCTTGGCCTGACCGAGAAATATTGGCTGGCTGCCTCGGTGCCCGACCAGAAGGCGAAGATTGATGCCACCTTCCAATATGCCGCCGGCCAGTATCAGGCCGATTGGCTGGCCGGGGCCGTGACCGTGCCGGCGGGCGGCAGCGTGACCAGCACCGCCAAATTGTTTGCCGGCGCCAAGGAAGTCGATCTGATCGACCGCTACACCGAAGCCGGCATCCCGCGCCTCGACAAGTCGGTGAGCTGGGGCTGGTTCGAAGTGATCGCCAAGCCGATCTTCTATCTGCTGGATTTCCTGTTCAAGTTCACTGGCAATTTCGGCATCGCCATCATCGGGCTGACGCTGATCGTGCGCGCCATCATGTTCCCGATTGCCAACAAGCAATATGAATCGATGGCCAAGATGCGCCTGATCGGCCCGCGCATGAAGGCGATCCAGGAAAAATATGGCGACGACAAGCTGCGCGCGCAGCAGGAAATCATGGCCATCTACAAGAACGAGAAGGTCAATCCGCTCGCCGGCTGCTTGCCGATCCTGCTGCAGATCCCGATCTTCTATGCGCTCTACAAGACGCTGCTGATCTCGATCGAGATGCGCCACCAGCCGTTCGTGCTGTGGCTCACCGATCTGTCCGCGCCCGATCCGCTGACGCCCCTGAACCTGTTCGGCCTGATTGCCTGGCAGCCGCCGGCGATGATCGCGCTGGGCGTGCTGCCAATCCTGCTCGGCGTCACCATGTGGCTGCAGCAGAAGCTTTCCCCCGCGCAGATGGACCCGGTGCAGCAGCAGGTGTTTGCGCTGATGCCGTGGCTGTTCATGTTCTTCATGGCGCCGTTCGCGGCCGGCCTGCAGCTCTATTGGACGATCAACAACCTGGTTTCGATTGGGCAGCAGCTTTACATGAATCGCAAATATCCGGCCCCGGCAACGCCGCCTTCAGCCGCGGTGATCGATGTGAAGCCGAACCCGCCCAAGCCCGCGCCCAAGCCCGCTGGCCCGAAACCGGGTGCGCCGAAGCCGAGTGCAGGACGCCGCCGCAAGTGACGGATGAAGCGGCAAAAGCCGAACTGATCGAGGCCGCGCGCAAGCGTTTTTCGGGGCCGGTGAGTTTCCTGCTGTCGGCGCCGGAACTGAAGTTCCTGCCGGCGCCGGACGTGCCGGAAGTGGCCGTGGCCGGTCGCTCCAACGTGGGCAAGTCGTCGCTCTTGAACGCCATCACCGGCCGCAATGGCCTGGCGCGGGCCTCGGTCACGCCGGGGCGCACGCAGGAATTGAACGTGTTCGAAGTGGGTGAGCCGACGCTGTTCCGTATCATCGACATGCCCGGCTATGGCTTTGCCGAGGCGCCCAAGGACGTGGTGCGGCAGTGGAAGCATCTGATCCAGGACTATCTGCGCGGCCGCCAGGTGCTGCGCCGCGTGCTGGTGCTGATCGATTGCCGCCACGGCATCAAGCCAGTGGACCGCGAGATCATGAGCCTGCTCGACAAGGCCGCCGTGAGTTTCCAGGTGGTGCTGACCAAGGGCGACAAGATCAAGCCGACCGAGCTGGCCAAGGTGCTGGAAACGACAAGCGCCGCCGCCCGCATCCACCCCGCCGCCTATCCCGAAGTGATCGCCACCAGTTCGGAAAAGGGCGTCGGCATCCCCGAACTGCGCGCCGCCGTGCTGGCGGCGGCCACTGGCCAATGACGATGACGATGACGGAACTGACCATCACCCTGAATGGCGAACCGCGCCGCATTGCCGAAGGCGCCAGCCTTGCCGATCTGCTGGCACAACTGGAACTGCCGGTGGCAAAGGTGGCGGTGGAGCGCAACCTCGCCATCGTGCCGCGCTCGACCTTTGCCGATGTGGTGCTGGCCGAAGGCGACACGCTTGAGATCGTGCATTTTGTTGGTGGCGGGCAGGACGATGACACGTGGGAAGTCGCCGGCCGCCGCTTCACCTCACGGCTGATTGTCGGCACCGGCAAATACAGGGATTATGCCCAGAACGCCGCCGCGGCCGAGGCCAGCGGGGCCGAGATCGTCACAGTCGCGGTGCGGCGCGTCAACGTGATGGACCGCAGCCAGCCGATGCTGACGGACTTCCTGGACCCTGCGCGCTTCACCTATCTGCCCAACACCGCCGGCTGCTTCACCGCTGACGATGCGATCCGCACCCTGCGGCTGGCGCGCGAGGCGGGTGGCTGGAATCTGGTGAAGCTGGAAGTGCTCGGCGAAGCGCGCACCCTCTATCCGGACATGGCGGAAACGCTGCGGGCAACCGACATTCTCGTGAAGGATGGCTTCGACGTCATGGTCTATTGCGCCGATGATCCCATCGCCGCGAAGAAGCTGGAAGAGCTGGGTGCCGCCGCCATCATGCCGCTGGGCAGCCTGATCGGATCGGGCCTTGGCATCCAGAACCCGGTCAACCTGCGGCTGATCATCGAGAATGCCAAGGTGCCCGTGCTGGTTGATGCCGGGGTCGGCACCGCGTCGGATGCAGCGGTGGCGATGGAACTGGGCTGCGCCGGCGTGCTGATGAACACCGCCATCGCCGAAGCGAAAGACCCGATCCTGATGGCCCGCGCCATGAAGCTGGCGGTGGAATCCGGCCGCCTCGCCTACCGCGCCGGCCGCATGGGCAAGCGCCGCTACGCCGATCCGTCGAGCCCGTTGGCCGGCCTGATCTAGCCCGGATTGCGGGCGAATCCCGGTACGCCGGCGATATCGACCCAATGCTGCTTGCTGTCGGTCCAGAACTGCATCTGCGGCGTGAACTGGCTGGTATCATCCAGCGTGCCGGCCTTGATGAAGACGAGATCGGGCGCCGCCGAGACCCGGCTGAACAGCGGTGAGCCGCAGTTGGGGCAGAATTGCCGCAGCACGTCACCGCCGGACTCGCCGTGATCCTCGTAAGTCTTCACCTCGCCGGTGATGGCCAGCGCCGCTGCCGGCACGCCCATGATCATCGACCAGCCACTGCCGGCCTGGCGCTGGCAATTCCTGCAATGGCACACCGCCTGCATCACCGGCTCCACCGCCACGCTGTAGCGCACCGCGCCGCACAGGCATCCGCCTTCAAGCCCCGCCATGGCAATTCTCCCCTGTTGTAGGCAAGTCTATCGCACCCGCAGCCCCCGCACAACTGCGGCGGCCTTTGCTTGACTCGCCGCCAGCCTGTCCCCACGCTGCCACGGCAAGGGGGCAGCAATGGCACAATCGGGGGTGCAGCCGCGCGCGTCGGCCGGGACAATCAGCGTGCTGATCTGGCTGCTGGGGCTGGCCGTGTTCATCAACTATGTTGATCGTGGCACGCTGGGGATTGCGGCACCCCGGATGAAGGCTGATCTGGGACTGACGGCGACACAGTTCGGCGTGGCGGCTTCGGCGTTCTTCTGGGTCTATGCGCCCGGCCAGGTGCTGATGGGATGGCTGGTGGGCCGGGTCAATGCCGCTTGGCTGCTGGCGGCGGGGCTGGCGCTGTGGGGCGTGGCAACCGCGCTCACCGGTCTGGTTGGCGGTTTGGTGACGCTGGTGGCGTTGCGGCTGCTGCTCGGACTGGGCGAAGCGGTGGCGTTTCCAGCGGCCTTCAAGCTGATCGTTGATCAGGTCGACGACGCGCGGCGGGGTGCGGCCAATAGTGCCCTGTCGATCGGGCTGGCGCTGGGGCCGGCGCTGGGCACATTGGCGGGCGGGCTGTTGCTGGCCAGTCTCGGCTGGCGTTGGCTTTTTGGTGCGATGGGCCTGCTTACCTTGATCTGGCTGGTGCCGTGGCTGATGCTGATCCGGCGTTTGCCTGGTCCAGCTGCGATGGAGCGGGCAGCGGCCGGGCCGGGGTACTGGCATGTTCTGGCCAATCGCCCGGCGCTCAGCCTGTCACTGGTGCAGATATGCTTTGGCTTTGCGCTCTACTTCCTCGTCACCTGGTTGCCGCTGTGGCTGGTGGACGTGCGCCATTATTCGCTGGCCGACATGGCGTGGCTGGGCAGTATCGTGTTCGTCGCGCAGGCGGTGGCGGCGCTGCTGGTCGGGCTGGTGAATGATCGGCTGGTAGCGCGTGGGCAGCCGCAGGAGCGGTTGCGGCGGGCGGCGGCGATGGCGGGCGCCTTGGCGGCGACGGGCGGGGTTGCCCTGATCGGGGCGTCAAACAGTCAGACCGGGTTGATTGCCGGGCTGGTGTTGGCTGGTCTTGGCTTTGGTTTGCAGCATGTGTGCGTCAACATGATGGCGCAGGTGTTTGCCGGGCCATTGGCCGCCGGCAAATGGGTGGGCGTGCAGAACGGCTTCGGCAATCTGGCGGGCGTCGCCAATCCGATCATAACCGGTGCAATCATTGATGCCACCGGCAGCTATGGCTGGGCCTTCGCGCTTGCGGCGGCCGGGCCGCTGATCGCCTGCATCAGCCTGGCTGTGCTGGTGCCGAAGGTGGCCCCGATCGACTGGCAGGCTCAGAGATAGGGCGCGAGCACCCCGATCACATCCGCATAAAGCTCCCGCTTGAACGGCGCCGCCATCTCCACCAGCGTGTCGACCGGGCTCCAGCGCCAATGGCGGAACTCGGGGTGATCCGTCGCGATGTTCACGTCAGCATCGGTGCCGTGGAAGCGCAGCGCATACCATTTCTGGCGCTGGCCGGCATATCTGCCCTTCCAGATGCGGCCGATCAGATCGTCGGGCAGGTCGTAATAATGCCACTCCGGCGTTTCGCCGAGCAAGGACGTCAGCGCCGGATCGACGCCGGTTTCCTCCCACAATTCGCGCAGCGCGGTTTCATACGGGTCTTCGCCCGGATCGATCCCGCCTTGCGGCATCTGCCAGGCCTCCACCATCTGATCGAGGCGCTGGCCGGTGAAGACCAGTCCCGCCGGATTGACCAGCATCACGCCCACGCAGGGGCGATAGGGCAGGCCGGAAGGATGTTCGCGCGGGATGGCGGAAGGCGGCGTCATGCCAGCAGCAGTTTCAAGTCCGCGATGCAGCCTGCCAGATCATCCTGCGCGGACGGGATGCCCTGCCGCATCGTGAAGCAGCCGTGGATCTGCCCGGCGGCTTCGCGGAAGATCGTGCGCACGCCATGTTCGATCAGCCGGCCGGCATAGGCCCGGCCCTGATCGCGCAGCGGATCGAGCCCGCAGGTGAGCAGCATCGCCGGCGGCAGGCCATCCAGCGTTTCGGCGTGCAGCGGGCTGGCCCAGGGGTGGAGCAACTTGTCGGTCGCGTCGCCCATATAGGCGGCGATGAACCAGTCCATGGTGGCCTTGGTCAGCACATAGCCGTCGCCCAGTTCCACCATCGAACCTTCGGCGGCGGTCATGTCGGTCACCGGATAGATCAGCCATTGCGCCACGATCGGCACCGGCAAAGCCCCGTGCAGCTCGCGGGTGACGAGCGCCGCCATGTGCCCGCCGGCGCTGTCACCGGCCGGGATGATGCCGGTGACGGCGCTGCCCACTTCAGCGGGCGAACCTGCCAGCCAGCGCGTGGCGGCCAGGCAGTCTTCGGCTGCGGCCGGGAACCGGGCTTCCGGGGCCAGGCGATAATCCACCGCCAACACGCGGCGAGACAGTTGCCGGGCAATTTCGGCACAGAGCGGATCATGCGTGTCGAGATCGCCAATCACCCAGCCGCCGCCATGATAATAGGCGACAACCGTGCCATCTTCGAGCGCTGCCGGCGTGTAGAGCCGGGCCTTGATGCCGCCGGGCAGCACCAGATCCGTGCTGCCGATCTCGCCGCGCGGCAGTTCCAGCATCTGGCCCATGCCCTGATACATGGCGCGACCTTCGGCGGGGCTCATTTCGGTGAATGACGGGCCCGGATTGGCGGCCATCATGGCCAGCAGATTGGCAACATCGGGGCGGACATAAGGCGTTTTGGCGGGCATGACGGAAACTCCCAAGGCGTGTTTGGCGGCAGTTTTAGGGCGGACATGGCAGCGGGCAACCGTTTATTTGGGTGGGGAAGCCGGCCCGCACATCCCGTCCGGATTTGACGCTTTTTCCGCATCTCGCGGGTTTTGTCTTTGCCAATTCATGTCCACACCGGCGGCGCCAACATGCCGGACTCCGCCATGATGACAGGCTTTGCCGGTGTAGGACAGCGATGCGCCCGTCTACCCCTTCACCCAGGCCGCCACTTCGCCGGCCAGCCGGTTGGCGGCACGGTTGAGGGCGGCGGCGACCACCGCGGGCTGCTGGCTCGTCACTTTCTCTTCGGCCACGAAGCTGCGCAGCGCCACGGTGCCGGCCCCGCGCGGCCCGGCCAATTGCGCGTCATAACGCACGCGCACCACCGGGGCGCCGCGCACATCCAGGCCGAATTCGCGCAGATGGCCCGTGAGCGCGCGGGCGGGTGCGATGCTGCCGCTGCGTGTATCGAGCACCGCCACGCCGGCCCCGGCCAGCGTATCGGCGAGCAGACGCTGGAACTGGCGATTGGGTTGCTCCGCCCAGCTGGCACCAGCCAGATATTGCACGGTGGCACTGGTCAATTGCACCGGCAGGCGCAGCGTCTGCAATTCGGCCGGCACATCGGGCACGGCCACGGCCAGCGTGTCCCCCACTGCCGTGGGCCCCGCCCATTGCGGCGGCGGCGCATCGGCGCGCAGCACCAGCAGCGCATCGGGGGCGGGCGCGTTGCCGCCCACCTGCACCAGCGGGCCGCAGCCGGCCAGCGCCAGGGCCGCGATGATCGAAGCCAGGCGGATCGTCATTGCTGGTTCTCCCGGGGCGGTTGATATTCGGGCAGGCGGCGGCCGCCGATCAGGGCGCCAGCCGGGTCTTCATCCAGTTTCGCGGCAATCGCCCCCAGCCGCGACGTGGTTTCCCGCAGTTCGCGGATCAGCTGGGTGGTTTCCGGAATGGTCTGGTTGGCCAGCATCTCCACCCCCGGCTGGGCGCTGCCGGCCAGGGCATCCACCTTGGCCAGCGTCGCATTGGCGCTGGTCACGGTGCGTCGCAGTTCGGCCGCGAGCGGGCGCAGATCGGAATCCACCAGCGTTTGCCCTGAACCGGCCAGCGCCTCGATGCGTTGCAGGGTGGCGGTGGCCGCCGTCATGGTGGTGCGCGCTTCAGCCAGTGCTGCGGCCAGATCGGGCGCGCCCTTGGCCAATGCGGCAGTGGCGACATCGGTGTTCTTCAGGATCCCCGACAGTGCCTCGCGATTTTCATCCTTCAGCACATCGTTCAGCCGCTTGGTGAGCAGTGAGACGTTCGACAGCACTTCCGGCGCGGTGGCGAGCAGATCGTTGAGGCCGCCGGTACGCGGCGGGATCACCGGGGCGCCATCGGGGCCGGGTGCGGTGATTTCCTTGCCGCCCTGCATGGCCCCGGCCAGCTGAATCTGCGACACGCCGGTGAAGCCCACGCCTTCCACCCCGGCGGTGGTGCCTTCCAGCACTGGCACATCGCCATCGATGTTGATGCGCACGCGCACATATTCGGGCCGTTCCGGCAGCAGGCGAATCTGGGTGATCTTGCCAACCGTGACGCCGTTGAACTGCACCGGCGATCCCAGCGCCAGGCCGGTGATCGATTGCTTGAAATAGATGTCGTAGATCTTGCTGTCGCCGCCCGAAAAGCGCGCCAGCCACAGCACCATCACGAAGATGCCGATCACCATCGCCAGCGCGATGCTGCCCACGATCACATAGTTGCTGCGGTTTTCCATCAGGCGGCTTCTCCGGTGGCGGCGCGCCCGCGGGGTCCGCCGAAATATTCCTGCACCCACGGATGATCAAATCCGCGCAACTCATCCACGGTGCCACAGGCCAGCACCTTGCCTTCCCCCAGCACCGCCACCCGATCACAGATCGCGATCAGCGTATCGAGATCGTGGGTGATCAGGAACAGCGTGAGCCCCAACGTGTCTTTCAGCAGCTTGATCAGATTGTCAAAAGCCGCCGCCGAAATCGGATCGAGCCCGGCCGTTGGTTCATCGAGGAACAGCAGCGGCGGATCGAGCGCCAGGGCGCGGGCAAGGCCTGCCCGCTTCTTCATGCCGCCCGACAGTTCGGAGGGGAATTTGGTGCAGCTGTCTGCCGGCAGGCCAACCTGGCGCAGGCGGGCGGCGGCCAGCCCATCCATCACCGCATCGGGCAGCGCAAGAAATTCGCGCATGGGCACTTCGATATTCTCTGCCACGGTCAGGCCGGAAAACAGCGCGCCTTCCTGGAACAGCACGCCCCATTGCCGGCGCAGGGCACGCTGGGCCGCAGCGTCGGCGGCGAGCGCATCCTGCCCAAAGATGGACACGCTGCCGGCCCGCGCCGGATTGAGCCCGATGATGGTACGCATCAGCACCGATTTGCCGCTGCCCGAGCCGCCGACGAGGCCCAGGATCTCGCCGCGCGCCACATCCAGATCGAGATGATCGTGCAGGATGTGATCGCCAAAACCGGTAACCAGCCCCCGCACGCGCACCGCGACATCGGCACCATCAGCCAGGGTGGCGGAGAGCGCAGCCATCAGTTGTAACCCAGCGCGCTGAAGAAGAAGGCGAAGAAGGCATCGAAGACGATGACGACGAAGATCGCCTCCACCACCGCCTGGGTGGTGCGGCTGCCCACCGATTCGGCGTTGCCCGTCACCTGGAAGCCGTGGAAACAGCCCATGATGGCGATGATGAAGCCAAACACCGGCGCCTTGATCATGCCGATGGCGAAATCGGAGACCAGGATCACTTCCTGCAGGCGGGTGATATAGGCCGCCGGCGGCATCGCCAGTTCGCTCCACGCAAACAGGCCGCCGGCCACCAGCGCGCACAGCCCGCCATAGAAGGCGAGGCCGAGCAGCATCAGCGAGCAGGCGATGACGCGCGGCACCACCAGCACCTCGATCGGATCAAGGCCGATGGTGCGCAGTGCATCGATCTCCTGGTTGAGCTTCATCGATCCGATCTGGGCGGCAAAGGCCGAGCCGGAGCGGCCCGCGACCATGATGGCCGTGAGCAGGATGCCCAGTTCGCGGGTGGTGGCTCTGCCGATCAGGTTGACGGTGAACACCTCGGCCCCGAACTGGCGCAGCTGCACGGCGCCCTGTTGCGCCACGACAAGCCCGACCAGGAACAGCAGCAGCCCGATGATGCCCAGCGCGTTGATGCCGATGGCTTCGCCCTGGTGCACCACGGCATGCCAGCGCAGGCGGCGGCGGCCGATCAGCGTCATGGCCAGCACCACCAGTGTCTGGCCCAGGAAAGCGAGGAAGCCGCCGGCATTATCGGCCTGGCGCACCACGGCCCGGCCGATCTGCTCCAGCCGGGCCAGCACCGGGTTCCCCACATCGGGCCGGCGCTTCACGGGTGGCGGCGGCACGGTAAGGGCGCGGATCAGCCGATCGATATCGGGGGCGGCACCCTGCACTTCGGCCAGGTGGCCAGCATCATGCCAGCGGTTGATCAGGCTGTTGATCGCCCAGGCGCCGGCGGTATCAATGGCGGCTGCGGCCGAAAGATCCACTGTCAGCCCCGGCGCGCGCGGCGGCACCGTGGCCAGCGCATCGGTCAACGTGGCGACATCATCGATGGTCAGCCGGCCAGACAGCACGACGCGCGCGCCGCCGTCGCCTGTATCCTGCCAGCTGATGCTGCTGCCCATGCCGGGCAAACTGGGCTATGCGGGAGCAAATGCCAAGGGGAACAATGACCTCCACACCCACCGAAATCGCGGTTTATGATCTGGACCGCACGCTGACCGATACGGGCAGCTGGGCGCATTTCATCCGGTTCTGGCTGGCGCATGAAGCGCCGTGGCGGGTGCTGCTGCTGCCGATGGTGGCGCTGGGCGGCGTTGCCTATGGCCTGGGCTGGCTGTCGCGCGGGCAGATCAAGCGCTGGTCACACCGCTGGCTGATCGGCCCGCGGGTGGCAGAACAACGGCTGCTGGCCGTGGCCGACGCCTTTGCCTTTGATTTTGTGGCCGATCATGCGCTGGCCCCGGCGCGGGCTGCCATCGCCGCCGATGCCGTGGCTGGGCGGCGGGTGGTGATCGCTTCGGCCAGCCATGGTTTTTATGTGCGCGCCATTGCGGAGCGGTTTGGTGTGGCCGATGTCGTGGCAACGGAGGCGGTGCGGGATGGCGGCTTCGTCACCCACGCGCTGGATGGTGCCAATTGTTATGGCGCCGCCAAACGAGCGGCGCTTGAACGCTGGCTGGCGGGTGAAGGGCTGGCTGGCGCGGTGGTGCATTTCACCAGCGACCACCACAGTGATCTGCCCTGTTTTGAACTGGCGCTGGCCAGCGGCGGCACGGTGCTGTGCGCCAATCCATCGGCCAGGCTGGCGGCGTTTGCGGCGGAACGCGGTTGGCCACAAGTGCACTGGGGCCGGATCAGGGGCAGCCTGCTCGAACGGGCATGAAAAAGGCCGGCTCCGGATCATCCGGAGCCGGCCCTTTCAGCCGATAGCCTGGTGTCAGGCGGCGACAGCCGAGCCGCGACGGCGACGGGCGGCAGCACCGGTCAGGCCAAAGCCCATGATCAGCAACGCCCAGCTGGCCGGTTCCGGCACAGCGGTGGACGCGATGAAATCGGTGTGGATGTAGATCGGGACGTAGCCCGAATATTCACCCCAACCTGAATTCAGACCGCCGCCAAAGTCGCCAAAGTTGGCGCCGAAGGTCAGACCGTAGCTGTTGATCGAGGCGAGCTTGCCATCGACGAAGCCCGGGCCGCCCGAATCGCCGCCAGCAATGCCGACTTCACGTGCGCCAAGACCGACGTTCTGGAACTGCGCACAGGCAGCACCGCCACCAACTGCGAGGCAGATCCGGAATGCCTGATCCTGAGCTGCGAGGCCGTTGTCGAAATCGGACACAAAGCTCGATTCATAGTCCGCAAAGCCGAAAAAGCCTTCGCCGGTGCCGTCGCGATCGGTAAAGAACCCGCCCAAGGCGCTGTTACCCCAAGCATACTCATAGCGATTGTCACCTTCGCGCAGCCAGCCAGTGCGGGCACCGAAAGGCGCGGTGGTGCCGTTGGCGCCGCCCGTGGTCGAACGCGTGCCATAGCCGGCCACGTTGAATTCCGTGCCGGTCAGATCGCCATTGGTGTAGAGATCATAACGCTGCGCCGATGCCGGCGCGTCGCGGTTGATGCGCAGGATGGCGATGTCGTTCTGATCGATCACTTCGCCGGTATATTCCGGGTGAACGTAATAGGCGGTGACGCTGCGGGTTTCGCTGGTGTTGCCAGCGCCGACGGACCGCTCGTCGGCATTGCCATTGAAGAAGTGGACCGTGGTTTTCACCGGGTTGGCGGTGCCGGCACCGTCGCTGACGCAGTGGGCCGCCGTCGCGATCGAGCGACCATCGGCCAGCAAGCTGCCCGAGCAGATGAACGCGCTGCCATTGGCATATTCCATGATCAGGGCGACCGTGCCGCTCTTGTTGGCGGACGGCTTGTAGATCGGGTTGCCACCGCCAATGCTATTGTTCGGCACGCCCGGCAGGACATCCGAAGTCGCGGTCTGACCGATCACACGGCTGACAGCCGTCCAGCTCAGGCCATTCTTCGAGCCACTGGCCAGTTTGACCGGCTGCACAGCGCTCAATTGCGCAACGGCCTGGGCTGAAATGGCGGCGGGATTGGGCGCGGCTTCGAACGCTTCGATGGCAAGCGCTGGAGACGCAACGGCCATCGCCAAGGCGATGGCGGAAACCTGCATACGCATCTGAAAATACCCCTCAAGAATCAGCGCCAACAGGGCGCGGATGCGGAACCCTAAGAGAGCATTATGCTCTTATCAACAAAAAATTCATCTTGTCTTAAGGTTCGGCGGTGCGCGTTTTCAGCGCAGTCGCCACAGGGTGAACAGCGCCATGCCGCACCAGATGATGTTGAGCACCATCGATGGAATCGCGCCGTGCCAGGCGGAATTGACCACAAAGCCCGCCGCGCCGAGCAGGTTCAGCCATTGGAAGGTGCGTGATCGCGCCTGGATGCGGCCGTTGCTGGCCAGCACGAAGCCGACCAGCACCAGCACCGCTCCCGTCCAGCCCGCCGCCTCAACCGCGAGGCTTTGCCAGGTCATGCAGATGCGAGGTTGCGCAGCACGTAGGGCAGGATGCCGCCGGCGTAATAATAGGCCAGCTCCTGCTCGGTATCGATCCGGCACAGGGTTTCAAAGCTGCCGGTCGAACCATCCGGCCGGGTGAAGGCCACGGTGAGCAGCTGGCGCGGCTTCAGATCGGCAAGGCCGGTGATTTCGAACACTTCCTCACCGGTCAGCCCGATGCTCTTGCGGTCGGTGCCGGCGGCGAATTCCAGCGCCAGCACGCCCATGCCGACCAGGTTGGAACGGTGGATACGCTCGAAGCTTTCGGCGATGACGGCGCGCACGCCAAGCAGCGTGGTGCCCTTGGCCGCCCAGTCGCGGCTGGAGCCGGTGCCATATTCCTTGCCGGCAACGACGACCAGCGGCGTGCCGTCCGCCTTGTAGGCCATGGCGGCGTCGTAGATGGCGAGCTGCTGGCCCGACGGAATGTGGCGGGTGACGCCGCCTTCGACGCCCGGCACCATTTCGTTCCTGATGCGGATATTGGCGAAGGTGCCGCGCATCATCACCTCATGGTTGCCGCGGCGGGCGCCATAGCTGTTGAACTCGGCCTTGGTCACCTGCCGTTCGGTCAGATAACGGCCCGCCGGGCTCGATTCCTTGATGCTGCCGGCCGGGCTGATGTGATCGGTGGTGATGCTGTCGCCAAACACCGCGAGCGCGCGGGCGGCGATGATGTCGGCCACCGGGGCCGGCGTCATCGTCATGCCGTCGAAATAGGGCGGGTTCTGCACATAGGTGGACGACGGGTTCCAGCGATAGGTGGCGCCGCCTTCAACCTTGATCGCCTGCCAGCGCTCATCGCCGTCGAATACATTGGCATAGCGGGCGGCAAACATCTCGGGCGTCACGTTGGCCATCACCATGCCGGCGACTTCGGCGTTGGTCGGCCAGATGTCCTTCAGATAGACGGGGCCGTTGCTGCCTTCACCAATGGGCTCCTTGGTCAGATCCTTGCGCATCGTGCCGGCCAGCGCATAGGCGACGACCAGCGGCGGCGAAGCCAGATAATTGGCCTTCACGTCCGGCGACACGCGGCCTTCGAAGTTGCGGTTGCCCGACAAGACGGAGCAGGCAACGATGTCATTGCCGTTGATCGCTTCCGAAATCGGTTCCGGCAGCGGGCCGGAGTTGCCGATGCAGGTGGTGCAGCCATAGCCGACCAGGTTGAAGCCCAGCGCGTCCATGTCCGCCGACAGGC
The DNA here is from genome assembly GCF_000331225.1 of Sandarakinorhabdus sp. AAP62. Classification (GTDB taxonomy): domain Bacteria; phylum Pseudomonadota; class Alphaproteobacteria; order Sphingomonadales; family Sphingomonadaceae; genus Sandarakinorhabdus. Next base: position 540,151 of record NZ_ANFY01000003.1, read on the forward strand.
CCGACTTGTCGAAATAATCGGTAACGACCTTCGATCCGGGGGCAAAGCTGGTCTTCACCCAGGGCTGGTTCTTCAGGCCAAGCGCGCGCGCCTTGCGGGCAACGAGACCGGCGGCGACCAGGACGCTGGGATTGGAGGTGTTGGTGCAGCTGGTGATGGCGGCGATCACCACGTCGCCATGGCCGATGTCGTAATTGGCGCCCGCAACCGCCACCCGCTGGCCCATCTTTTCGGCCTTGCCGTAACCGCCGGCCAGTTCCTTTTCGTAAGCCGGCTTGGCATCGGACAGCAGCACCTTGTCCTGCGGGCGGCGCGGGCCGGCGAGGCTGGGCATGACGGTGCCCAGATCAAGCTCCAGCGTGTCGGTGAAGACGGGATCGGGCGTATCGGCTTCGCGCCACAGGCCTTGTGCCTTGGCATAGGCTTCGACCAGCGCCACGGTTTCGGCATCGCGGCCGGACAGCACCAGATAATCGATGGTCTTGCTATCGACCGGGAAGAAGCCGCAGGTGGCGCCATATTCCGGTGCCATGTTGGCCAGCGTGGCGCGATCGGCGAGCGTGAGCGCATCAAGGCCGGGGCCATAATATTCGACGAAGCGGCCAACGACGCCCTTCTTGCGCAGCATCTGGGTGGCGGTGAGCACCAGATCGGTGGCGGTCACGCCTTCGGCCAGATTGCCGGTCAGCTTGAAGCCGACGACTTCGGGGATCAGCATGGAGACCGGCTGGCCGAGCATGGCGGCTTCGGCTTCGATGCCGCCCACGCCCCAGCCCAGCACGCCAAGGCCGTTGATCATGGTGGTGTGGCTGTCGGTGCCCACGCAGGTATCGGGATAGGCGACCATGGCGCCAGACGTGTCGGCGCTGCTCCAGACTGTCTTGGCCAGATATTCGAGGTTCACCTGGTGGCAGATGCCGGTGCCGGGCGGCACCGCGCGGAAATTCTTCAGCGCGCCGGCGCCCCAGCGCAGGAACTCGTAACGTTCGAGGTTGCGGGCATATTCCAGCGCCATATTGTCTTCAAAGGCCTTGGGGTTGCCGAATTCATCGACCATCACGCTGTGATCAATCACCAGATCGACCGGCACCAGCGGGTTGATCTTCATCGGATCACCGCCCAGCTTGGTGATCGCATCGCGCATGGCCGCCAGATCGACCACGCAGGGCACGCCGGTGAAATCCTGCATCAGCACGCGCGCCGGGCGATAGTTGATTTCATGGTTGGACGTGCGGGTGGCCTGCCAATCGACGACGGCCTGCACATCGGCGCGGGTCACGGTGCTGCCGTCTTCAAAACGCAGCAGATTTTCGAGCAGCACCTTCATCGAATAGGGCAGGCGCGACACGTCACCCAATACGGCAGCGGCAGCCTCCAGGCTGTAGTAGGCATATTCCTTGCCGCCGGCATTGAGCGTGCGGCGAGTGTTCAGACTGTCCTGGCCGATGGCGGTCATGGCGCCCTCCTCAAGTATGTGTTTTGACAAGTTGTCGCACGGTCTAGCCCAGTTGGTGCAGCGCGAAAAGCCTGCCAACGGGGAATTCGTGTCAAAATCCAGACCGGTTGCGCCGGTAAAAATCTGTCACCATAAGGGGCCATGGCTTCGCCCGAAATTGATGCCCTCACCAATGCGCTGGCGCGTCTGCCGGGCCTGGGCCCGCGCTCGGCGCGGCGCGCGGTGCTGCACCTGATCAAGCGGCGCGAAGTGGCGCTGCATCCGTTGCTCGAAGCGTTGCAGGCGGTGGCGGCCAATCTGGTGGTGTGCGGGGTGTGCGGCAACGTTGAAACCAGCGATCCCTGCGCCATCTGCCGCGATCCGCGCCGTGATCCGGCGTTGCTGTGCGTGGTGGCCGATGTCGCCGATCTGTGGGCACTGGATGGCCGGCACCTGTTTTCGGGGCGCTATCACGTGCTGGGCGGGCGCTTGTCGGCGCTGGACGGGGTGGGGCCGGAGGATCTGGCCATCCCCTCACTCGTCGCGCGGGCCGGTGACGGCGTCGTGAAGGAAGTGGTTCTCGCCCTGTCCGCCACCATGGAGGGGCAGGCGACCATGCACTATGTCGCCGAGGCGCTGGCCTCCACCGGCGTCAAGGTGAGCCAGCTGGCGCAGGGCCTGCCGATGGGCGGCGAGCTGGACTGGCTGGACGAAGGCACATTGGCGCTGGCGCTCAATGCAAGGCGGCCGGTGGGCTGAGCCTCCCCTCCCTGCAAGGGAGGGGCTGGGGGAGGGTGCGAGCGCAGCGAGCTTCGGCATGCGCGGCCAAGTTACGGCTTGCGGCAAGAACCCTCCCCCGACCCCTCCCTGCAAGCAGGGAGGGGAGAAGCTGACTTACAGCTTCACCAGCATCTTGCCGGTGTTCTTGCCTTCAAACAGGCCGATGAAGGCTTCCGGCGCCTTTTCGATGCCTTCCAGCACGGTTTCCTGCCACTTCAGCTTGCCGGCGCGAATCCAGGGCCCCATCTCGGCCAGGAAATCGCCGCGCAGGCCGGCGAACTCGATGACGATGAAACCGCGCATGGTGAGCGACTTGCCCACCACCTGGATGATGTTGCGCGGGCCCGGGGTCGGCTCGGTGTCGTTATAGGCGGAAATCATGCCGCATTCGATCAGCCGGGCGAACGGGCGGGCGGTTTCGATGGCGACTTCCAGATGCTCGCCGCCGACATTGTCGAAGTAAATGTCGATGCCCTTCGGCGCGGCGGCCTGCACGGCGGCCAGCAGATTGCCGCAAGTGCGATAGTTGATGACGGAATCGATGCCGAGGCTTTTCAGCCATTCGCACTTGTCGTCGCTGCCGGCGCTGGCGATGACGGTGCAGCCCTTCAGCTTGGCGACCTGGGCAACGATGCTGCCGACAGCGCCGGCGGCGCCGGAGACGAACACCACGTCGCCGGGCTTGGGCTTGCCGATCTGCGTCAGGCCGGCCCAGGCGGTGAGGCCGGGCATGCCGAGCACGCCGAGGAAGCTTTCCATCGGAATGCCACCCGGCACATCAAGCTTTTCAAGTGCCGCTGCGGGCGCCACGAAGGCTTCGCGCCAGCCGAACATGGAGGAGACGATGTCGCCCTTCTTCAGGCCTTCGGCGTTGCTTTCCACCACGACACCCACCGCGCCGCCCTGCAGCGCTTCGCCGATCTGGAACGGCGGTACATAGCTCGGCCGGTCATACATGCGGCCGCGCATGTAGGGATCGACGGACATGAACTTGTTCTGCACCAGCACTTCACCGGGGCCGGGGGCCGGCACGTCCTTGCTGGCGACCGCAAAATTTTCGGCGGCGGGCATGCCAACAGGGCGGCTGGCAAGGCTGATTTCACGGGATGTCGTCATGATGGAGATTCTCCTTGGTTGCGCACAGCATAGGCGCTTCTCGCCACGGCAGACCCCTCCCGCAACCGGGAGGGGTGTTTTCACAGGCCGAACATGGCGAGCAACCCGTCGAGATAGGCCCGATTGGCCGGCAGCAACGCCAGCGGATAGAGCCAGCCGCCAAAGGCCAGCAGGATGGCAGCGGTGACCATCATGCCGCCCGTCACCACCAGCCTGACCACCACCACCCCGCGGCCGTGAAAGTGCAGGGCGGCGGCAAGATGGACAAACAATGCCATCACGGCGGCAGCGTAATAGGGATAGAAGGTCCACCGCGTGACCGGATGCAGCAGCGTGGCGGCCGCCCAGTGGAAATTGGTGTCCAACCCGAAAGCAAGGCGGGTCGCCAGCGCCGCGCCGATATGATTGACAAGGAACAGCGCCAGATAAAGCCCGCTTGCCAGCTGCCAGCGCGCCATGGTGCCGCCCGTGCCCGAGCGCCAGCGCCGCCAGGCCAGTCGCAGCCCGATGCCGATCTGCATTGCAAAGGCCGCGACCAGCAGCGGTTCGACCAGCGCCGGGCGATAGGCCTTGCGCACCATGGCCAGGGCCGCGCCATGCGCTTCGGGGCTGTGCAACGCCACCAGATGCACGGCCAGGTGGCTGGTGATGAACAACAGCAGGGCCAGGCCGGTGACGCGGTGCAGGCGGACGGACATCGAGTCGCTCCTTGCAATTTCAATCCGGATATCGAATATCCGAGTTTGAGTCGAGACGGGTCATTGCCGATGCGGATGAGCAAGGGTGTGGAATGGGCGGTGCACGCCTGCGCGATGCTGGCGCCGCTGCCACCGGGCCATGGCCTCAGCCTGGCGGCGCTGGCCGAATTCCACGGGGTGCCGCTGGCCTATATGGCCAAGCAGTTGCAGGCGCTGAGCCGCGCCGGGCTGGTGTCGACCCGGCCCGGTCGCACCGGTGGCTATCGGCTGGCGCGGGCGCCCGAGGCGATTTCGCTCTGGGATGTCGTTGCGGCAATTGACGGGCCGGAACCCGCCTTTCGCTGCACCGAAATTCGCCAGAATGGCCCCTGTGCCATCCCGCGCCGCGATTGCGTGCGGGCCTGCCCGATTGCAGCGGCCTTTGCCGGTGCCGAACAGGCCTGGCGCACCGCCCTGAAGTCGGTATCGCTGGCTGAGATCCTGAAAAGCGTCGCCCGGGACAGCGCGGCCGACCATTTGTCAGCTGTGGCCGCCTGGTATGGCAGCGCCATCACCCGCTTGCCGGACGCCTAAATTTCGACCTGGCTGCCCAGTTCCACCACGCGGTTGGTGGGCAGCTTGAAGAAGTCCATGGCGCTTTCGGCGTTGCGCATCATCCAGCTGAACAGATGCTCGCGCCACAGCGCCATGCCGGGCTTGTCGCTGGCCAGCAGCGTCTGGCGGGAGAGGAAGAAGCTGGTTTCCATCATCTTCAGCTTGGGCCCGCAGTTTTCGACCTTCTTCAGCACGGCGGGAATGTCGATTTCCTGCATGAAGCCATAGCGGATGAGGATGCGGTAGAAGCCGCCGGAAAGATCCTTCACGCCGATCCGATCCTCGTCGGACACATAGGGCACTTCGTCGATCACCACTGTCAGGATCATGATGCGTTCGTGCAGCACCTTGTTGTGCTTGAGATTATGCAGCAGCGCCTGCGGCACGCCCACCGGCGAGGTGGTCATGAACACCGCCGTGCCCGGCACGCGGGTGGCCGCCGAGGCAGCCGACTTGATGAACACCTCCATCGGCATCGAGGAATCGCGCAGCCGTTCCTGCATCAGCTTGCGCCCGCGTGACCAGGTGGTGAGGCCGGTGAAGCCAATGATACCGATGACCAGCGGGAACCAGCCGCCATCGGGCACCTTGGTCAGGTTGGAGGCAAAATAGGCGAAATCGACGACCAGGAAGATCGCCAGCAACGGTGCCGCCCACCACGCCGGCCAGCGCCAGATCGTCAGCACCAGCACGCCGACCAGCAGCGTATCGATCAGCATCGTGCCGGTGACCGCGATGCCATAGGCGGCCGCCAGGTTGGAGGAGGACTGGAAGGCCAGCACCAGGAACATCACCAGTACCAGCAGGGTCCAGTTCACCGCCGGGATGTAGATCTGGCCGAAGGCGGAGGCAGATGTGTGGACGATCTTCATGCGCGGCAGGAAGCCGAGCTGGATTGCCTGCTGCGTGACCGAGAAGGCGCCCGAGATGACGGCCTGGCTGGCGATGATGGTGGCCAGCGTCGCCAGCACCACCAGCGGCAGCCGCGCCCATTCCGGCGCCATCAGGAAGAAGGGATTGGCCACGGCTTCGGGATGAGCGGTGAGCAGCGCACCCTGCCCGAGATAGTTGATCATCAGCGCCGGCAGCACGAGCGCGAACCAGGCGAGGCGAATGGGGTTGCGGCCGAAATGGCCCATGTCGGCATAGAGCGCCTCGGCCCCGGTCACCACCAGCACGACACTGCCCAGCGCCAGGAACGCCGCACCCGGCATGGCTGCCACGAACTGCACCGCATACCAGGGGTTCAGTGCCCACAGGATGGTGGGATTGGCCATGATGTTGGTGATGCCCAGCACCGCCAGCGTGGCGAAATAGATGAGCACGATGGGCCCGAAGATGGCGCCCACCTTGGCCGTGCCGCGGCTCTGGAACAGGAACAGCGCGAGCAGGATGCCGATGGCAATGGGCACCACCAGCGGCTGCATCCGTGCTTCAACGACCGTGATGCCTTCCACCGCCGACAGCACCGACATGGCCGGCGTGATGATGGCATCGCCAAAGAACAGCGCCGTGGCCATCACGCCCAGCAGCACCAGCTGCGCCGAGCGTGTGTCGCCGGGCGACAGGCGTGAGATCAGCGCGATCAGGGCCAGCGATCCGCCTTCGCCACGATTGTCGGCCCGCATGATGACGGAGACATATTTCAGCGTCACCACCAGCATCATGGTCCAGAACATCAGCGAGATGACGCCGAAGATGCTGACCGTGGACAGGCCGAGCGGGTGGTGGCCCGCAAAGGTTTCCTTGAACGCATAAAGCGGGCTCGTGCCGATATCGCCAAACACCACGCCAACGGCGCCAAGCGCCAGTTTCCACAGCGACTGTTGGTGCCCGTGATGATCGGCATGAGCGGACAAAGCGGCCGACTCACCCTGGTTCGACATGAAAGATGCCCGACCGTTGCAGAGGGGCGGCGCACTAGCATAGGCGGCCTCGTGCTGCAATGCGGCATCGGTGGAAGTGGCAGGCTGGCGGCGACGCCTGCCGCGCGCTATGCCGGGCCATCCCGAACCAACCGAAGCAAAGGGACAGCCCATGCGCATTGCCTTCCTGCTCTATGATCAGCTTACCCAGCTCGACATGACGGGCCCGGCCCAGGTGCTCAGCCGCATGCCCGGCGCGACGGTGGAATATGTCGCCAAGACCATGGAGCCGGTGATGAGCGATTGCCGGCTGGCGCTGATGCCGACCATGACACTGGCCGAAGCCGGGCAGTTTGATTTCATATGCGTGCCGGGCGGCTTTGGCTGTTCGGCCGCCATGAATGATGACGAGATCCTGGGCTGGCTGCGCGCCCAGGCGCCGGGGTGCGCCTGGATCACCAGTGTCTGCACCGGCTCGCTGATCCTCGCCGCTGCCGGCTTGCTGAAAGGCCGCAAGGCGGGCTGCCACTGGGCCTGGGGCGATTATCTGCCGCTGTTCGGGGCCGAATGGGTGCAGGAACGCACGGTTTTCGATGGCAACATCATCAGTGCCGGCGGCGTCACCAGCGGCATCGATTTCGCCTTCCGGGTGCTGGAACATCTGCATGGGCCCGACGTCGCGGCCAGTTTGCGGCTTGGTCTGGAATATGATCCCGAAAGCCGGCCCGGCGGTACGCCGGCCACCGCCCGGCCCGAGATCATCGCTCAGATGCGGGCCTTCACCGCCGAGCGCCTGGGCCACCGCGATGCCGAAATGCGGGCCGCTGCCGCCCGCCTGATGGGAGAGAAGCCATGAACCGCCTGATCCTGATTGCTGCCCTGTTCGCGGCGGCGCCGGCACTGGCCGTGCCGACGCCGGTGACGGTGCGGGTGCTGAGCCAGGGCGCCAAGTTCATCGGCACCGGCATGGGCGGGGTGGACGTGGTGGTGAGCGATGCGGCCACCGGCACGCCCCTGGCGCATGGCCGCATCGAAGGCGGCACCGGCGATACGGCAAGGATCATGAACGGCAACCCGCGCGGCACCCCCGTGGCCGACGCGCAATCGGCCGGCTTTTCTGCCGTGATCGACATCGCAGAGCCACGCCGGGTGAACGTGATGGTGCGAGGCCCGCTCAAGCCGGCGGGCACCATCGTATCGGTGCTGTCTTCGTATTGGCTGATCCCTGGTCAACCGGTGGTGGGTGATGGCTGGGTGGTGGAACTGCCCGGCCTGGCGCTGACGGCGCGGCGTGATGGCGGGCAGGTGGTGGCCGATGTGTCGATGCTGTGCGGCTGCCCGATCGCGCCGGGCACGCTGTGGGATGAGAAGCGTTTCGAGGTGAAGGCGTGGGTAGGATCGGCGGTCGGCGGCAGCGCCGTGCCGTTGAAATGGGCCGGGCAGACCGGGCGTTTTGCCGCCGCCGTGCCCGCTGATGCCACATGGGTGACGGCGGTGGACACGCTGTCGGGCGCGACCAGCGCGGCGAAGATCAACCCAGCCGAAGCGCCCTGAGCGCGACCGGCACGCCCGTCAGCGCAATGGCAGCGTCGCAGACGAACAGGGCCTGCACCATGCCGGCGGTATCGGCCTGCGCCCACGCTGCAACCGAGGCTGCCGACGCCAACCCATAAAGCAACCCCAGCCCGGCCAGCGGCCGATCCCGCGTCGCCCGCCAGCGCATCACCACCACGATGGCGGCGGGCACGAAGATGAACAAGGCCATGAACTCGGCGACGGCCACGGTGGAGAGCGGCTGCGGTGCCGGACCATCGCCGGGCCAATCCCGCATCCGCCAGGCCAGCCACAGATAGAGACCGGCCAGGGCGACCGCGGCCAGCATCCACAGGCGCAGCAGCGCGTCGGCAGGGGACAGGGCATCACGCGACATGCCGACCTCATAGCGCGGCCGGCAGCAGGGCGCGAGGCTTGTGCGCTGCAACATCAAGCGCTGTCCGTGCTATAAGGGCCAAATCGACTCGAGGAGCCTGTCCCATGGCCAATCCGCTTGCCCGCCTTGCCGTCCGCGCCGTCGCTGCTGCCGCCAGCCGCCAGATTGCCGCGCGCGTTTCGGGCTCGCATCTCGGCCCCATCGGCAATGTCGCCGCCGTCGCGCTGCCGTTCGTGCTGCGCCGCGTCTCGCCACTGGGCCTGGCCGCCATGGCTGTCGGCGCGTGGGGTGTGGGCCAATTGGCCAAGTCCGCGCCCGCCGCCGCCACCCCGGAGCCGCAGCCCGAAGCCCCACGCGCACCACTGGTGACACCGCCGCCGATTGCCTGGGCAACGCCGAACGACGCCTTCTGATTGAACTCCCCCGGTTCGCCGGCTATCCCGGTCGGCACCAAGGGGAGAAGTTCATGGCTCGTTTCGTTTCGCTCATCGCGCTGGCTGCTGCGCTGGCCGTTCCGGCTTTCGCGCAAACCACCGACAAGCCCGCCGAAAAGGCCGCCGAGGCCGCATCGCAGACCCCTGGCACCCCCAACCGCGTCGTCGCCAAGCGCAGCGGCACCTTCGGCGGGGTGAAGATGAACTACACCGCCATTGCCGGCGAAACCTTCCTGAAGGACAAGGACGGCAAGCCCACCGCCGCCATCTTCGCCACCACCTATCTGAAGGACAATCCCGAGCCGAACCGCCCGGTGTTCTTCCTGTTCAACGGCGGGCCGGGCTCGGGCAGCCTGTGGCTGCACATGGGCGCCTTTGGCCCCAAGCGGGTCAACATCCCCGACGCCAAGGACGATGGCGCCCCGCCCTATGACATCAGCGACAACCCGGAGTCGCTGCTCGATGTCGCCGATCTGGTGTTCATCGATCCGGTCGGCACCGGCTGGAGCCACGCGCTCGGCAAGACCGATCCCAAGGAATTCTGGGGGGTGCGCAGCGACGCCAGATCCGTGGCCGAGTTCATCCGCCTCTGGCTGAATGAGCATAACCGCTGGAACGCCCCCAAGTTCCTGGGCGGCGAATCCTATGGCACCACACGCTCCGCCGCTGTTGCCCACGAACTCAACCGCGGCTTCAACGATGTCGCGCTGAACGGCGTCATCCTCATTTCCGCCATCCTCGATTTCGGTCTGGAGGCCGAGGATGAGGGCAATGAAATGCAGTACATGGGCCTGCTGCCCAGCTATGCGGCGGCGGCCTGGTATCACGACAAGATCCCGAACAAGCCCGCCAACGTCGAAACCTGGGCCGCCGAAGCCCGCGCCTTTGCCAGCGGCCCCTACATCACCGCGCTGATCAAGGGGAACAGCCTGGCACCTGTGGAACGCGCCGCCATCCGCAAGGAACTGGCCCGCTTCACCGGCCTGTCCGAAACCTATCTTGAACAGGCCAATCTGCGCGTCACGCCCGGCCGCTTCTACAAGGAACTGCTGCGCGACCGCGGCCTCACCATCGGCCGCCTCGATGCCCGCTACACCGGCAAGGATTACGACAACGCCGGTGAAGGGCCCGATAATGACCCCAGCTTCTACGGCATCGATGCCTCCTACCCGGCGGCCGTGAACGCTTACTTGCGCGGCGATCTCGGCTACAAGACGGATCGCTCCTACGTCTCCATCGGCGGCGTCGGCCCGTGGGATTGGCGCCTCGGCAACGGGCGGGACAGCTACGTCAACGTCGCCCCCGGCCTCGCTCGCACCCTGCGGGAGAACAGCCGCACCAAGGTCTGGGTTGGCCAGGGCTGGTACGATTTCGCCACCCCCTTCCACTTCGCCGAATATAGCATGAACCGCCCCGGCTGGCCCGAAGGCCGCACCGAATTCCATTATTATGACGCCGGCCACATGATGTATGTGCGCGATGCGGACCGGAAGAAATTGTCGTCTGACTTGAGGGACTTCATTCGTAGACAGAAATAAGGCCGCCTCCGGCGGGCAGGGGCTGAGCCACTGCACCCACTTTCGATTTCGGGCAGCACTTGGCCTATGTGGCCCCGCCATGCTGGCGTAGGCCAGCATCCGCCATGCCGCGTGGACCATCGCCGTCGCAGAAGTGTGCCGGCTGACCGATTCATGAAGGCCTGCACCTGCATGATGGGGTGCCTGTTGATCTGGGGGGCATGAAAACGACCGGGTGCAGGGGCTCAGCCCCTGCCCACGTCACGCCGAACTTGATCCGGGGCGGAGCCCTTTTTTCTCTTACCCCGGATAGCGCTCCGCCATCATCGCCCACGACCGGCGCGCCATTTCGGCCAGCACGTTCATGTCGATATCGGCGAGTTTCTTCACATAAAGGCACGAGACGCCGGTCGTTGCCTTGCCCAGCCCCGCCAGCAGGTCGGCCTGGCCGGTGAAGCCGTCCATCAGGTAAATGACATGTTGGGCCTTGCGCGGGGAGAAGGCGAGGCGGGGCCAGGTGCCGGTGCGGCCGCTGGCGTATTTATAGTCATATTGGCCATAGCCGATGATGTTGCTGCCCCAGAGCACGGGTGGGCAGCCGGCGACTTGTTCAAGGAGGGCACAGATGGTCTGGGCTTCGTCGCGGCGGCGGCTGGGTTCGAGGGCGGCGAGGAAGGCGGGCACGCTGGCGGTGGTGGGCAATGTTTTCGGTGTATCGGCCATGGTGGATCCCCCGGCTTGCATGTCGGCAGCTTAGCAAATAGGCGCGCATCCACAATTGGAAGGAATGATCATGGCTGATTCGGTCAAGAAGGTGGTGCTGGCCTATTCGGGCGGGCTCGATACGAGCGTGATCCTGAAGTGGCTGCAGACCGAGTATAACTGCGAGGTTGTCACCTTCACGGCCGATCTGGGCCAGGGTGAGGAGCTGGAGCCGGCGCGGGCCAAGGCGCTGCTGCTCGGCATCAAGCCGGAGAATATCTTCATCGACGATCTGCGCGAAGAGTTCGTGCGCGATTATGTGTTCCCGATGATGCGCGCCAATGCGCTGTATGAAGGGCTTTATCTGCTCGGCACCTCGATCGCCCGGCCGTTGATCGCCAAGCGCCAGATCGAGATTGCCAAGCTGACCGGCGCCGATGCCGTCTCCCACGGTGCCACCGGCAAGGGCAATGACCAGGTGCGCTTCGAGCTGGGCTATTATGCGCTCAGCCCCGATATCCGCATCATCGCGCCGTGGCGGGAGTGGAGCCTGAACAGCCGCGAGGCGCTGATTGCCTTTGCCGAACAGCACCAGATCCCGGTGTCGAAGGACAAGCGCGGCGAGAGCCCGTTTTCGACCGACGCCAACCTGTTGCACACCTCCAGCGAAGGCAAGGTGCTGGAAGATCCGTGGGAAGAAGTGCCGGATTATGTCTACAGCCGCACCGATCACCCGGAAGAGGCGCCGGACACGCCGGAATATATCACCATCGATTTCCAAAGCGGCGACGCGGTGGCGGTGAATGGCGAGGGGCTGAGCCCGGCGGCGCTGCTGGCGAATCTGAATGAACTGGGCAAGCGCCACGGCATCGGCCGGCTCGATCTGCTGGAGAACCGCTTTGTCGGCATGAAGTCGCGCGGCATGTATGAAACGCCGGGCGGCACCATCCTGCACATCGCGCATCGCGGCATCGAGCAGATCACGCTGGATCGCGGCGCGGCGCATCTGAAGGATGAGCTGATGCCGAAATATGCGGAATTGCTCTACAACGGCTTCTGGTTCTCACCCGAGCGCGAGATGCTGCAGGCGGCCATCGATCACAGCCAGGCCAAGGTCACCGGCACGGTGCGGCTGAAGCTGTACAAGGGCAATGTGGGCGTGGTGGGGCGCAAATCGCCTTATAGCCTGTACTCCGCCGGCATCGTCACATTTGAGGATGATCGCGGCGCCTATGATCAGCGCGATGCGGCGGGCTTCATCCGGCTGAACGCACTGCGGCTGCGCCTGCTGGGGCGGCGCGACGGCCGTTAACGCCTTCTCGCCCAAATTGCCGGAATCCTGATTTTCGGCAGTGGCAGCGCTGATCTCATTGAGCCCAGGAAGGCAATGTTCTGGTCAGCCAGGGGCCGGAGCCGGTGAGCTGGGCAATGCTGATTGCCGGTTCTGGCCTGGTTGGTACGGTCAGCCGCCGCCGCGCGGTCCTGGCCTGATCGCCTGTTGCGCGACGCCACAACCCTGTTTCCATCTCCACGCCGCCGGCCGCCACCATGTGGCCGGCGATGCCATTGCGGTGTCGGAAAATTTTACACAAGGCGTGCGCTGGCCCGCAATGACGGCAAAAAATGCGTCTCTGGCCAGATGTTAACCATTTTCTAATGGTCGCGTCAGAAGACTTAAGATATGTTTACTTGTGGTGATGGTTGACGCCGAGTCGCGTCATCAGACTGTCATCTCTAGCGCCGTCAGGCTCTGCCCTGTTGGACCCGGATGCTGCTGTGCGGCATCTGGCGTGTCGGCGTTCTTTACATCCATTTTGGATGTTGGATTCGATCCGCTCCCATCAACTGCCTGATAAATCAGCATGAATAGCGAAAAACCCATCTTGGCACGCTGCTTGCAGGGGAGGCGGCAAACCAGAGGGAGATTTCAATGCGTATTCTTGCTGCTCTTGCCGCGGCCGCTGTTTTGGCCATGCCGGCATCTGCCGTGACCATCTTCAGCCAGAATTTCGATTCGGCACCGAAGGCAAACAACACCACCAACGTGCCGGGCTTCACTGTTTCGGGCGCAGTTGACCTGATCCCCAACGGGACTGCCGGTGTGCTGTGCGCTGGTGCCGCTGGTCGTTGCCTCGATCTCGTCGGTTCGCCGAACGTCGGTTCGGTCACGTCCAATCCGATCAACTTCCAGGCTGGTCGCCTGATCACGGTGACCTTTGATCTGAGCGGCAACCCGCGCGCCAACACGCCGCCCGATATCTTCAACTTCGCCCTGGGCTTCACCAATCCGGAAAATATCGCTGCGTTCACGCTGATCTCCGGCTTCCAGGGCAGCTATGGCACCATCGGTTCGAACATCACCAGCATGGGCACCTACACGGAATCGCTGGTGCGCAACCGTCCGTTCGTGACCTATGCCCTGTCGTTCGTGTCGACGGGCGCTGGTTCGCTGCTGCTGACCTTCGGCGCTGGTGGCCCGAACGATTCGGCTGGCCCGATCCTCGACAATATCCTGGTCGACAGCGCGGTGCCGGAACCGGCCACCTGGTTCATGCTGCTCACCGGCTTCGGCATGGTCGGCCTTGCGGCTCGCCGTCGCCGCGGCAGTGTGGCTGCCTGATCCGGCAGCGGCCGGAGCCTCCGGCCGCGACTGACAGAAAACGGGCGCCGCTCCCCCGGGGAGCGGCGCCCTTTTTGTTTCGGGCCTACCAGGGGATGGTGGCGCCGCTGTAATCGACATAGCGCTGGCCCGGCGGGCGTGCAGCGGCGATCACATCGGCAAGGCCCTTCACGCTGGTCGCCACATCGATATCGGCATCGGGGCCGCCCATGTCGGTCTTCACCCAGCCGGGGTGCAGGGTGAGCACGGCGATGGCGCGGTTGCCGACATCCTGCACGGCAAAGCCGCGCGTCAGGCTGTTGAGGGCGGCTTTCGACGCACTGTAGAGTTCGGCCCAGGCGCTCTGGCGGCCGCCCACCGATCCCAGGATCGAGCTCATGAAGCCGATCGAGCCGCCCTCCTTCACCAGGGGCAGCAGGATGCGGCCGGCGCGGATCGGGGCGATGGCGTTGGTCCAGAACAGTTGCGCCATGGCCTCGCGGCTCACCGTGCTGGCGGTATCGGCGCGGCCACCGGTGATGCCGGCGTTGATCAGCACATGATCGAAGGTGCGGCCAGCCAGGCTGGCGGCCAGGGCAGCCACCGTGTCGCTGTCGTCAATGTCCACATTCGCCACCTGGGCACCGGTGGCGGCCAGCGCCGGAGAGGGGCTGCGCTGGGTGGCCACCACGTCCCAACCGCGGCTGATCAGTTCCTGGGTGAGGCCAAGGCCGATGCCGCGCGAGGCACCGATGATGAGGGCTGAGTTCATGGTTGAGTCTCCTGTGGTTGCAGGAGGCAGTCTGGCCCGCGCGGTTTGACCTGTCGAGCAATCCCGGCTGTTACAGCCCAAAGCTCTGCTTGATGCCGTCGATGACGAACTGGGCCGCCAGCGCCGCCAGCACGACGCCCAGCAAACGGGTGAGCGCGCCCTCGAACTTGGCGCCCATCAGCTTCATGATCGGCCCGGCGGCCAGCAGGCAGAGCAGGGTCAGCACCAGCACCGCGACCAGCGCGCCCAGCACCACGGCTTCCTCTGCCACATCGCCCCCGGTGCGCGCCGACAGCAGCATCACCGACGCGATCGAGCCGGGGCCGGCCAGCATCGGGATGGCCATCGGGAATACCGAGATATCTTCCTGTTCCAGCGGCTTGCCGGCCGCATCGGCCGCGGATTTCACCCCTTCGGCGCGGTTTTCGCGGCGTTGGGTGCGCTTTTCGAACACCATGTCGATGGCGATCACGAACACCATCAGGCCGCCGGCGATCTTGAAGGCGGGCAGCGTGATGCCCAGCGCGGACAGGAAGGCCTCGCCGCCGAGTGCAAAGGCAATCAGCACGCCGGCCGCAATCAGGCTGGAGCGGATGGCCATGTCGAACCGGTGCCTGGGCGTGGTGCCGGCGGTGAGGCTGGAAAAGATCGGCACGCAGCCCGGCGGATCGATCACCACGAACAAGGTGACGAACGAGGAGATGAACAGCTGGACCAGCGGTCCGTCGAGCGCCAGGCCGTTCATCCCAGGGCCCTGGCGCGCGCCGCCTTCAACGTGTTGGCGAGCAGGCAGGCAATGGTCATCGGGCCGACGCCGCCGGGCACGGGGGTGATCCAGCCGGCGCGGCCCACGGCGCCATCGAAATCGACATCGCCCACAAGGCGCGTCTTGCCTTCAGGCAGGGCGATGCGGTTGATGCCGACATCGATCACGCAGGCACCGGGCTTGATCCATTCGCCCTTCACCATGAAGGGGATGCCCACGGCCGCCACGACGATATCGGCACGCGCCACATGGCCGGCCAGATCGCGGGTGCGGCTGTGGGCAAGGGTGACGGTGGCGCTGGCATTGGTGAGCAGCGCCGCCATCGGCTTGCCCACCAGGATGGAGCGGCCGATCACCACGGCTTCGGCGCCGGCGATGTTGCCCCCCGTGCTGCCTCCAAATGCTTCCCTGATCAGCAGCATGCAGCCCGACGGCGTGCATGGCACCAGCCCGTCGCGGCCACTCACCAGCAGGCCGGTGTTGATCGGGTGCAGGCCATCGACATCCTTGGCCGGATCGATGGCGGCGATCACGCGGTCACTGTCGATATGTTTCGGCAGCGGCATCTGGACGAGGATGCCGTCCACCGCCGGATCTGCGTTGAGGCTGGCGATCAAGGCCAGCAGATCGGCCTCGCTGGTATCGGCCGGCAGGCGGTGTTCGCCCGAGATCATGCCGGCTTCGCGCGTGGCCTTGCCCTTGGAACCGACATAGACGGCGCTGGCCGGATCATCGCCAACCAGCACGACGGTGAGCCCCGGTGCACGGCCATGCGTGGCAACAAACGCAGCGACGCCAGCTGCCACTTCGGCGCGCAGGGCCGCAGCGCGGGCCTTGCCGTCAATCAGGACGGCAGTCATTGCAGCAGCCTTGTCGAATCCAGCACCAGCGCCGGCACCAGCATCTGCAGGCCACGCAGCAGCAGCCACAGCACCAGCGGCGACAGATCAATGCCGCCGAAATCCGGCAGGATGCGACGGATCGGGCGCACCATCGGGCCATAGATGCGGTCCAGCGCATCCAGCACGCCGCTGACAAAGCGGTTGCGGGTGTTGACCACGTTGAAGGCGACCAGCCAGCTGGAGATCGCCCACACGATCAGACCCCAGATCACCACTTCGGTGGTCATGGTGAAGATGTTCACGAAGGCGACGAGGGTGTTTTCCATGGCCGTGGCCCATACAGACCGTAACCGCTTCCCGCAATGGCGGGTGGCAAATTGCGCGCCTGTTTGGCAGTATCGCCGCCGGGGAAGAGGGGAACGCCATGTTCAATACGCTTGCCGATATCACGGCGCATTTTGCTGCGACCACGCCCGACAAGGCCGCTATCCGTGCCGAAGGTGTCGACTGGAGCTTTGCCGCACTGCATGATCGCGAACGGCGGGCGGTGACGGCGCTCAAGTCGCTGGGTGTGCAGAAGGGTGATCGGGTCGGCTGGCTGGCGCTCAATCACCCGGAGTTCGCCACGCTGATGTGCGCCTGTTTCCGGATGGGCGCAGTGATGGTGGCGATCAATGCCCGGCTGGTGGCGCGGGAAATCGCCTATGTGCTGGGCGATGCCGGCATCAATGTGCTGGTGACGGAGACGGCGTTCCTGCCATTGGTGGTGGAGGCCCAGACCGCAACCGGGCTGAGTACCGTGCTGCTGCTCGATGCGCCGCATGATGGCCGGCCGCGCTTTGCCGACCATGTGACCGGCCACGCGCCCGACCTGGCGGCGATTGCCGCCCAGCCCGACGACATCGCGATCCAGATGTATACCAGTGGCACCACCGGCTTTCCCAAGGGCGCGCTGCTGTCGCACCGGCAATTGCTGGCGGCCGTCGCCAAGCCGGACCGGCTGGAAGGCACGGCCCTGGGCCCCTGGCAGGCGGACGATGTCTCGCTGGTGGCGATGCCGGTGTTTCATGTCAGTGGATCGTTGTGGCTGCTGATGGGTCTGGCGCATGGCGCGCCTTCGGTGATCCTGCCGCGCCCGGAGATCGCCCTGATCGTCAACAGCATCATCGAACAGCGCATCACCCGCCTGGTGCTGGTGCCGGCGGTGATGCTGGCGATCAGCCAGTATCTGGAAACGGTTCCGGCCGATCTGAGCTGTGTGCGCGAGCTGTATTACGGCGCCTCGCCGATCCCGCTGGATGTGCTGCGGCGGTCGATCCTGGCCTTTCCGCGCGCCCTGTTCGTGCAGGTCTATGGCGCCACCGAAACGTCGGCCAGCGTCACCTGGCTGCCACCCGAAGATCATGATCCGGCCGGAAACGAGCGCATGCGCAGCTGTGGCAAGCCTTATCCCGGCGATCGGATCCGCATCATCGACGGCCATGGCAATGATCTGCCGGCGGGCGAGGTGGGGGAGATCCTCATCAGTTCGCCCGGCAACATGACCGGTTATCACAACAAGCCGGAGGCCACCGCCAAGGTGCTGATCGACGGCTGGTATCACAGCGGCGATGCCGGCTATCTCGATGCCGATGGCTATCTCTATATCCACGACCGCGTGAAGGACATGATCGTTTCGGGCGCGGAGAATATCTATCCGGCCGAAGTCGAAAATGCCCTGCACGAACATCCCGCCGTGGCCGATTGCGCCGTGATCGGCGTGCCGGATGACAAGTGGGGCGAAGCGGTGAAGGCCATCGTCGTGAAGAAGGGCGAGGTGACGGCCGACGCGCTGATCGCCTTCGCCCGGGAGCGGATCGCCGGCTACAAGGTGCCCAAATCGGTGGACTTCATCGACGCCCTGCCGCGCAATCCCAGCGGCAAGATCCTGAAAAAGGACCTGCGCGAGCCCTATTGGGCCGGGCGCGAGCGCAACGTGAACTGACGCAAAGCATGATTCCGGCACTATACCCTGTCAATTCGACAGGGCTGAAGCCGGATCATTCCGGCGAGGCGGCCGATCCGGCCAGGATGCCACCATCGATATGGAATTCGCTGCCCGTCACATAGGCGCTTTCATCGGCAGCAAGATAGGCAGCCATGGCGGCCACTTCGTCGGCCGTGCCAAAGCGTTTGAGCGGTGTATCGGCAACGAACGCCCTGATGGCCGCTTCGCGTGCTGCCGGGGTCGTGCCCAGCATCGGTTCCCACATCGGCGTCATGATCGCCGCCGGGTGGATGGAGTTGCAGCGGATCGCGAGGCCGTTCTGCGCACACCACAGTGCCACCGATTTCGTATGGTTCCTCACCGCCGCCTTCGACGCGGCATAGGCCGCCGCTGCCGGGATGCCGACAATGCCGGAGCGTGAAGAGATGTTGATGATGCTGCCCGTGCCGGCCGGTCGCATCGCGCGGATCGCGGCGCGGCAGCCGAGAAAGGTGCCATCCAGATTGACCGCATGCACCGCGCGCCAATCGGCCAGGCTGGCATGCTCCGGATCATGCGCGGCTGGCGTGCCTTCGAAACCGGTGATGCCGGCGTTGTTGACCAGGATATCGAGCGCGCCGACATCATCCATCACCTGCGCCCACGCCGCCTCGTCGCGCACGTCGAGCCGGGCGAAGCGTCCGCCGATGCTGTCGGCCACGGCCGCGCCAGCAGGGTCGATATCGGTTACCCACACCATTGCGCCTTCAGCGGCAAAGCGGCGGGCGATGGCTTCGCCGATCCCGCGCGCGGCGCCGGTGATCAGGGCGGTCTTGCCATTCAGTCTCTGCATGGCCGCGCTGTCGGCCAAGAACCGGTGAAGGTCAAGCCGGCCAGCAGGCTTGCTGGCGCGCTGACATGAATTTGACATGCAAGCGTCATCCAACATTCACAGGTGATGGTTAACCATTTTTCTGTTCATCACGGGGGGAATTTCTATGCGCCATCTGCTTCTTGCCGCTGCCCTGCTGGCCGCGGTGCCCGCTTCTGCGGCCGTCACCTTCGCCGGCAAGATCGAAGTGGCTGGCGATGCCACCGACTTGTCGAAGCTGGGTGTCGGCCCCAACCTCAATCGCCTCAGCTTTGGTTCGGACATGGTCTATGATCCCAGCCGGCGCGTGTTTTATGGCATCAGCGATCGCGGCCCCGGCGGCGGCACCATCGATTGGGCGCCGCGCATCGAAACCTTCAAGGTGGATACGGCGGCCAATGGCGCCATCAGCAATTTCCGCGTGGTCGATACCACGGAGTTCCGCCAGGCCAATGGCCAGGTGTTCAGCGGCCTCAACCCCAGCCGGCTGCCCGGCGGCGCCGGCGTGCTTGGCGCGGCGCTGGATTCCGAAGGCATTGTGCGCCTGCCCAATGGCAATTTCCTGGTGGCCGATGAATATGGCCCGTCGGTTTATGAAACCAACAACAGGGGCGTTTTCATCCGTGCCTTCACCCAGCCGGCCAATGTGGTGCCGCTGGCCAATGGCAGCCCCGATTTCGCCAATGGCCGGCCCACCATCACCTCGGGCCGGCAGGACAATCGCGGCTATGAAGGCCTGACCATTTCCGGCGACGGCAAGACGGCCTGGGCCATATTGCAGGATCCGCTGGTCAACGAAGGTTCCAACAACGATGGCCGCCGCAGCCAGAATCTGCGCATCGTGCAGTTCGACGTTGCCACCGGCCAATCGACCGGCCAGTTCGCCTATCAGCTGGAAAGCATCGCCGATATCAATGCCCGCACCACGACGGATTTCACCGCGACCAATCAGGGCCGCAGCATCGGCGTGTCGTCGATCACCTGGATCGGTGGCACCAGCTTCCTGGTGATCGAGCGGGACAATCGCGGCGAAGGGCCGGACAATCTGCTGAGCTCCAATGGCGACGTGGGCAGCAAGCGCGTCTATCTCATCGATCTGGCGGGCGCGACCGACGTTTCGGCCATCAGCTTTGCCGGCAGCAACAGCCTGCCCGGCGGTGTGACGCCAGTGAGCAAATTGCTGTTCCTTGATGTGCAGGCCGCGCTGACGGCGGCTGGCGAAGTGTTGCCGGAAAAGTTGGAGGGCCTTGCCATCGGCCCGCGGCTGGCGGGTGGCGGCTTTGCGCTGCTGCTGGCCACCGACAATGATTTTTCGGTGACGCAGAACGGCAGCAACGAACAGTTTGATGTCTGCTTCGGCGGCGGTCTGGCCGCCACGCAGGTGGCGCTGGGCGCGGCCTGCCCCAATGGCCAGGCGCTGGTGCCGTCGCGGCTCTACAGCTTTGCCGTCACCGGGGCTGATGTTGCCCTGTTTGATGCCTCGTTGATCGGCGTGCCGGAACCGGCGAGCTGGGCCATGCTGATTGCCGGTTTTGGCCTTGTCGGTGCGGCTGCCCGCCGTCGCCGCGCCACGGTTGCGGCCTGAACTTTTCGCGGCTTCGGCATTTGCCGGAGCCGCGACAGCCGCTATGGCATCTCCCACGCATTGAGGGAGATCGACATGCAGACCATTGGGGTGATTGGCGCAGGCCTGATGGGCAATGGCATTGCCCATGTGGCGGCGCAGGCCGGCTATCATGTGATCCTCTCGGACGTGGCGATGGAACGCTGTGAAGCGGCCAAGGCGACGATCGCGAAGAACATGGCCCGGCAGGTGAGCAAGGGCGTGCTGACGCAGGGAGAGGCCGACGCGGCACTGGCCCGGATCAGCCTCACCACCGGCAGCGCTGCTTTCGCCACGGCCGATCTGGTGATCGAGGCGGCGACTGAGAATGAAGCCATCAAGGGCCAGATCTTCGCGGGCCTGCGCGATATACTGAAGCCCGAGGCGCTGCTGGCCAGCAACACCAGCTCCATCTCCATCACCCGGCTGGCGGCGGCCACGGGGCGGGCGGATCGCTTCTGCGGGCTGCATTTCTTCAATCCGGTGCCGCTGATGGCGCTGGTGGAGATCATTCCCGGCCTCGCCACCTCTGCCGCCACCACGGCGGCCATGCAGGGCTTTGCCGCCAAGCTGGGCAAGACGGCGATCCTGGCCGGTGACGCGCCGGCCTTCATCGTCAACCGCGTGCTCTGCCCGATGCTCAACGAAGCCATTTTCGCGCTGGGGGATGGCGTTGGCAGCGTGGTGGATATCGATACCGGCCTGAAACTGGGCGCCAACCATCCGATGGGGCCACTGACGCTGGCGGATTTCGTCGGGCTCGATACGCTGCTCAGCATCATGAAGGTGATGCAGGATGGCACCGGCGATCCGAAATATCGCCCGGCGCCGCTGCTGGTTCGCTATGTCGAAGCTGGCTGGTATGGCCGCAAATCCGGGCGCGGTTTTTATGACTACACGGGCGCGGAGCCCGTGCCGACCCGGTGAAGCTGACCTTCACCAAGGGCGCCGGCAAATATGACCGGCTGGACATCGTTGCCGGCGATGGCCCGCGCGCAGCCATCGATTGCCCGAAGCAGGGCATCATCCCGCACGATATGGTGCATTGGGCGGTGGAAGCCGAGGTTGCTGCGGCGGGCTTCCTGCGCCTGATTGCGCGTGGCGGCGACAGCGGGCAGCGTGCGGCCTTGGGCATATCTTCGGCCGAAAGTGTCGAGCGGCTGGTCGAGATGTTCCAGGGCGAGGGCTGGAGCCAAACGGTGCTTCCCGATGACGCGTTCATCGCCCTCTATGCCGTTACCTGCGAGGACAGAGGCGACACGCCGTTGCCGATCACCGGCGCACTGCTCACCGCCATCCGGTCGCGCATGGCCGAAGTGAGCGCGCAGTGGGCGGCGGTGTCGGTGGGCGGAAAGATGGTGCTGGAATTGCCCGCACATCCCCAATAAGGCGGATTTCATGAGCGCACACGCCCCCCACCCCGACATGCTGGCCAAGACGGAAACGCTGATCGAGGCACTGCCCTATCTGCAGCGCTATGCCGGCAAGACCTTCGTGGTGAAATATGGTGGCCACGCCATGGGCGATGCCGAACGGGCGCGCGATTTTGCCGAGGATATCGTGCTGCTGAAGGCGGTGGGCATCAATCCCGTGGTGGTGCACGGCGGCGGGCCGCAGATCGGTTCGCTGCTGAAACGGCTGGGCATCGAAAGCCGCTTTGTCGATGGCCTGCGCGTGACCGATGCCGCCACGGCGGAAGTGGCGGAAATGGTGCTGGCCGGCAGCATCAACAAGGAAATCGTCGCCCATATCGCCCAGGCTGGCGGCAAGGCGGTGGGCATCAGCGGCAAGGACGCGCGCCTGGTGACCGCCACCAAGGTGGAACGCACCACCAAGGATCCGGATAGCCTGATCGAGCAGGTGGTCGATCTGGGCTTCGTGGGTGAGCCGGCCAGCGTTGACCGCAGCATCATCGACACGCTGACCGCCGCCGGCATCGTGCCGGTGATCGCGCCGGTGGCAGTGGGTGCCGATGGCCACACCTACAATATCAACGCCGATACGATGGCCGGCGCCATTGCCGGCGCGCTGAACGCCGCCCGCCTGTTCCTGCTGACCGATGTGGCCGGTGTGCTGGGCAAGGATGGCACGCTGATGACCGATCTCACCCCGGCAGCCATCGCCGGACTGATCGCCGATGGCACCATCACCGGCGGCATGATCCCAAAGTTGGAAACCTGCGTTGACGCGGTGGCCGCCGGCGTGGATGCCGCCGTCATCCTGGATGGCCGGGTGCCGCACGCATTGCTGCTGGAGATCTTCACGCGCAAGGGTGCGGGCACGCTTGTTCGGGCCGGCTGAGCCGGCAGCTGCGCACCGTGCCGGTGGCCTGAGATATTCCGTCTGGACCGGGGGAATCCGGTGCTTGCAGCACCAGCATGCACTTGCGTGTCACATGGCCAGCGGCGGCGGGGCGGCCACATTGTGCAAGCCGGGGCTGGCTGGTAGGCTTGGCCCGAAAATGCAGCAAGACGCGCATTTCGGGGGCTGGACATGAACATGTTGACGGAGAAGCGGCGCACGATCACCCGGGGCGCGATGGTGGCAATGGCGTTGGCAATGGCCATCCCGTCCCTGGCGCAGGAGCGGCGTTTTTCAGCCGACGATCTGCCCAGGCTGGTGCGCATCGGCGATCCGCAATTGTCGCCCGATGGCAAGGCGGTGCTGAGCGTGATTGCCCGCGCCAATCTGAAGGATAATCGCTGGGAAGGCGAACTGACGCTGATCGATGTCGCCACCAAGGCCAGCCGCGTGCTGACCCAGGGCCGCCAGGGCGTGAGCAGCGCGCGCTGGTCGCCCGATGGCCGCAGCATCGCCTTTCTGGCCCAGGATGCCGGCGGCAAGGCGCAAGTGCATATCCTGTCGATGGACGGCGGTGATGCGCGGGTGTTGACGGCAGCCAAGACCGGTGTGACCCATCTCGCCTGGCGCCCCGATGGCGCGGCACTGGCCTTCGCGGCCGCCGATGAGGAACCGGAAAAATTCGGCGAAGCCCGTTTTGAAGACGCGTTCGAAGTGGGCAATCACAGCTACCTCGACCGGGCAGCGCGCAAGCCCATCCATATCTGGACGGTCGCCGTGGCTGACGGTGCCACGCGGCGGCTGACCAGTGGGCCGCGATCGCTGCCGCTGGGTCTGCCGCCCACCGGCGCGCCTTCGCAGCTGAACTGGACGCCCGATGGCACCGCCATCATCACGGTGCAGGCCGATACGCCGGCCACTGGCGATGCCGACAGCAGCCGCCTGATCCGGGTGGAGGTGGCGACCGGCAGCGTACAGCCGCTGCTGCCCACACCAACCAGCGTGCGCGTGCCGGTGCTGTCGCCCGATGGCCGCAGCCTTGCCTATGGCACGGCGCGCGATGGCGTGCCGGCACACCAGTCGCGGGTGATGATTGCGCCCGTCGCCGGCGGCCCGCCGCGCGATGCCGCGCCGAATCTGGATGTCGCGGTGGAGCTTGTCGGCTGGCTGGCTGACAGCCAGACCGTGCTGCTGAGCGGTACCGATGGCACCCGGTCCGGCCTGTGGCTGGCCCGGGACGGCAAGGCGACAAGGCTGGATCTGGGCGATCTTGATCCGGCCAGTGTGGATATCGGCAGCACCGGGGCGATCGCGTTCACGGCGTCGTCGCCCACCCGTCCGCCCGAATTGTTCGTGCTGCCCGCCCCCGGTGACAAACCGGCAGCGCTGACCAATCTGCAGACGGCCACCGATGGCATGACGCTGGGCCGCCAGGAAACGCTGACGTGGAAAAGCGAAGGCTATACCGCCGATGGCGTCATCACCTATCCGCCTGACTACAAGCCCGGCGAGAAGCGGCCGCTGGTGCTCTATATCCACGGCGGGCCCGTGTCGGCGTCGAAGCACACGTTCACCACCTCGTCGCAGATCCTCGCGGCGCAGGGCTGGATCGTGCTGGAACCCAATTATCGCGGCAGCAACAATCGGGGTTACAGGTTCCAGCAGGCGATCATTCGCGATGCCACCGCCGGGCCAGGCCGCGATATCATGGCCGGCGTTGCCGAACTGAAACGGCGCGGCCTGATCGATGAGACGCGCATGGCCGTGACCGGCTGGTCGTACGGTGGGATGATGACCAGCTGGCTGATCGGCGCCTATCCGCAGGCGTGGAAGGCCGCGGTGGCCGGCGCACCCGTCACCGATATCCTCGATCAATATTCCACCGCCGACAGCAACCGGCAGCGCGCCGCACAATATGGCCCGTCCCCGTTCGTGGGCGACAATATGGCCAGCTACAGCCGCCAGTCGCCGATCTTCCAGGCGTGGAAGGCGCGGGCGCCGACGCTGATCATGGCCGATGTCGGCGACTGGCGGGTGACGATCCCGCAGGCCTACAAACTGTATCGCGCCCTGTCGGACAACAAGGTGGAGGTGAAGTTCGTCGCCTTTCCGGTGCCGGGCCACAGCCCGGCCGATCCGATCCGTGGCCGTGACGTGTGGCGGCGCTGGGTGGATTGGCTGAAGCCGCGGCTGGCCCCGTAAGGCCCGGCGCTTACTGCGGCGCGGCTGCCGACGTGTCCTGATCGCCCACGGTGAGGGCCGCTTCCTGCGCCGGTGTCGTCACCGTGCGGGTGGAGCGGATCATCGGCGCATCGCGGCCGGTCCAATCGAGGAACTGGCCCTTGGCTCGGCGATAATTGTCCTTGGGATTGTAGAGCGTGATGCCCTGCAGATCGAGATCGCGCGCTTCGGCATTGCCCATGGCAGCAAGCAGGGTGAAGCCGGCAACATAGGCATTGCGTCGTGCCGTGGCGAGCTGCACGCGGCTGTTGATCAGTTCCTGTTCGGCATTCAGCACTTCGATGATGGTGCGGTTGCCGACGCCATTTTCGGCGCGCACGCCTTCAAGGGAGAGGCTGTTGGCGGCAATTGCGGCTTCGGCGGACTTGATCACATCAAGGCTGGCGCGCCAGCTGGCGAAGGCGGCACGCACCTGCTGGATCACGGCGCGTTCGGTGCCGATCTGGTTTTCCATCGCGGCGGTGCGGCGCGCCTGGCTCTGGCGGATCTGCGCCGAAGGCCGGCCGCCCTGGTAAAGCGGCAGCGCCAGACGCCCGCCGATCACGGCAGATGTTTGCGATGATGGCTGCGCCGGGAAGCCGGGCGGCACGATGGCGCCGCCGAAATTGTCGTTGCGGTTGACGGTGCCAAAGCCGCTCAATGTCGGCAGCCGTCCTGCGCGGGCGGCCTTCACGTCAAAACCAGACGCTTCGCTGTTCCTGGTCGCAGCGGCGATATCGGGATTTTCCTTGATGGCAATTTCCACCGCCTCGGCCACATCGGCGGGCAGGCCCGGCAGCGGCGGCGGCGACGACAGATCGGCCGGCACATCACCCACCTGCTGGATATAGCGTTCCTTGGAACCGATCAGATTGGCCTCGGCGTTGCGCAGATCGGCCTTGGCCTGGCTCAGGCGCGCTTCCGATTGGGCGACGTCGGTACGGGTCAGATCACCCACTTCAAACCGATCCTGCGTGGCACGCAGGTTCACTTCCAGATTCTTCACGTTGTTGCGGTTGAGTTCGACGATCTGGGTATCGCGCAGCACATCATTGTAGGCGGCGACGACCTGGCTGAACACGCTGGCTTCGGTCGCGCGCAGCGTTTCCTCGCCGGCGGCAACACGGGCATCGGCGGCCTTGATGCCGTTCTTCACCAGACCGCCCTGATAGATCGGCACGGTGAGCTGGCCCTGGGTCTGCATGGATCGCGGGATGATGATGAACTGGCCGCCGGGGATCAGCACGTTTTCGTTGAAGGTGGAATTGATCTGGGCCGACGGCAGGCCGGCGGCGCGCTGGATCGGCACATTCTCATCGGTCGCCATCTGGTTGGCGCGGGCGGCGTTCAGCGTCGGGTTGGTCTGATAGGCCTTGGCCAGCGCCCCCTGCAGCGTTTCGGCCGATACCGGCGACAGGCCGAGCAGCGACGCGCCCAGCAGGGCGGCGACCAGCGGGCGGGACGGGCGACGGCAGGGAACCCCCGGGCCAGACGTCTGCATTCACTTCATTCCTTCAATATGGTGCGCCCGCAGACGCGCCAACGCCCTCTCAGAGGTGCCATATAGAGACAAGACAGCCGCTGGCCAAGGGCAGTTGCGCGTTAATTTGAGCAGCGACCAAATTTGTCAGCATGTCATGGTGTCACGGCCATCAGATAGGCGGCGATGGCGGCGCGATCCTGATCGGACAGTTCGGCCATGTTGGCCTGTACCTCCACCATCGAGCCGCCCACACTGTCATAATCGGGCGTGAAGCCGGTTTTCAGATAGTCGGCGATCTCGGACGCACTCCATTTCAGCTGGGTCGGCGTGAGGCCGGGCACCTTGCCTTTCCCTTCCGCATCGGGGCCACCGTGCAGCCAGCGGGCGCGATCAGGCCCGCCAAAGCCATCGCGCGGCGTGTGGCATTCGCTGCAGTGGCCGGGGCCTTCCACCAGATACTGGCCGGCGCGGGCCGCGGCGGGCGCGCTGGCCGGCAGCGTCACCACCGGCGCCGCATCGAGATAGAGATGCTTCCACAGGCCGATGCCGCGCCGGATATTGTACGGAAAGGCGATGGCGCCCGGTGCCGGCTGGCCGGCCACGGCGGGCAGCGTCTTCAGAAAGGCGAACAGGTCGGCAATGTCGCCGGGCGTCATCCGGGCATAGCTGGTGTAGGGGAAGGCCGGATAATAATGCCGGCCATCCGGGCTGACGCCGCGGCGCATGGCATTGTCGAAATCAGCCAGGCTCCAGCCGCCGATGCCATCGGCCCCCGGCGAGATATTGGGCGGCTGGAAATCGCCGAACGGCGTTGCCAGCACCGCGCCGCCGCCCAGTTTCAGCCGGTCATCACCCTTGGCGCCCTTGGCCGCGTGGCAGGAGGCGCACCCGCCAACATGAAAGATGCGCGCGCCACGCAGCGCATCGCCCGGGCCTTGAGCGACGGCATTTTCATCAAGCCGAACCGGCGCGGTCAACAGCCAGCCGGCCGCCGCAGCAACGGCAGCCAGCCCGGCCAGACCCGCCAACAGCCGCATCTCAACCCTTCTTGATGCGGAAGCCTTCGTGGCAGCTCTTGCAGTTGGCGGTGACCATGCCGAACGCCTTGCCAAAGCTGGCAGCGTCGCCGGGCTTCAGGGCAACGGCTGCCACCGTGTCCTTCTGGAACTTGTCGGTGGCGATCTTCCAGTCGGCCGGCATTGCCCAGATCGCCGAGGAAGCCTCGGTCTCGCCGCCCGTCTTGCTGTTGGCCGGGAAATGCGCCGGGAAGGCCTTGGCGGCGGCGGCATAGTTGGCAAGGATCTTGTTGGCAGCAGCAGCATCGAACGGCACGGCGCCCTTCAGCATGTCGGCGGCCATCTTGGTGTCGCGGCCATTGCCCTTCATGATCGCCTTGCGATCCTCGATCGGGCCGGCAAACGCGGCGCTCGGCAGGATCACGGCAGTGGCCAGAACGGCAGCAAAAACGGCACGCATCATCATCGGTCTCCCCATTTCAAGCCACTACGGCTGAACGCTCCCATATCCCCTGCTGCCCGCCAACGCCAATGGCCCAATTGGCGCAGGGGAAATCACCTCTCCCCGCCGGGGAGAGGTCGACTCGCGCGCAGCGCGGCGGGAGAGGGGTCGGATCGGGATGGAAAACCGTTGCCGGGTGCGCCACCCCTCTCCCGGGCCTCGCTTCGCTCGTCTCTCGACCTCTCCCCGGCGGGGAGAGGTGAGGGTCACTTCAGATCGGGCGGCAGCGCGTCGGCGGCAATCAGCGCCACGGCCTCGGCCAGCGGCATCACTTTCTGCTCGCCGCCCTTCAGGTTGCGCAATGCCACCGTGCCTTCTTCCGCCTCACGCCGGCCCAGCACCAGCATGTAGGGCGCCTTCTGCAGGCTGTGCTCACGCACCTTCAGGTTGATCTTCTCGTTGCGCAGATCGGTTTCGACCCGGATGCCGGCCTTGCGCAGCGTGTCGGCCACGGTGGCGGCATAGTCATCCGCATCCGAAACGATGGTCGCCACCACGGCCTGGCACGGCGCCAGCCAGGTGGGGAACCAGCCGGCGAAATGCTCGATCAATATGCCGATGAAGCGTTCATAGCTGCCCAGGATCGCCCGGTGCAGCATCACTGGCCGGTGACGGTTGCCGTCTTCGCCCACGTAGGACGCGTCGAGCCGTTCCGGCAGCACCGTATCGGTCTGGATGGTGCCGACCTGCCAGGTGCGGCCGATGGCGTCGGTCAGGTGGAATTCCAGCTTGGGCGCATAGAAGGCGCCTTCGCCGGGCAGTTCTTCCCAGCCCCAATCGGCGTTGTCGCGGCCCGTGGCCTTCACGGCATCGCGCATCGACTGTTCGGACCAGTCCCACATCGCATCGCTGCCGAAACGCTTTTCGGGGCGCAGCGCCAGCTTGATGGCATAGCTGAACCCGCCCAGATCCTTGTAGACCACGTCGAGCAGATCGCAGAACGCCGCGATTTCGGCGACGATCTGATCCTGGCGGCAGAAGATATGGCCATCGTCCTGCGTGAACTGGCGCACCCGCATCAGGCCGTGCAGGGCGCCGTGCGGCTCGTTGCGGTGGCAGCAGCCCATTTCGGCCATGCGCAGCGGCAGATCGCGGTAGGATTTGATGCCCTGGCGGAAGATCAGCACGTGCGCCGGGCAGTTCATCGGCTTCAAGGCCATCCACTGCGCGTCGTTGGAAACGACCGGGCCTTCATCCTCGGTGTTGGGCACCTCGTCGGGGATGACGAACATGTTCTCGCGATATTTGCCCCAGTGGCCGGATTGCTCCCACTGGCGCGCGTCCATGATCTGCGGGGTCTTCACCTCCTGGTATCCGGCCGGATCGAGCCGGCGGCGCATATAGGCTTCCAGTTCGCGGTAGATGATGAAGCCGCGCGGGTGCCAGAACACGCTGCCATGGGCTTCTTCCTGCAGGTGGAACAGGTCCATCTCGCGGCCCAGCTTGCGGTGATCGCGCTTGGCGGCTTCCTCCAGCCGCAGCAGATGGGCGTCGAGCTGCTTCTTGTTCAGCCAGGCGGTGCCATAGATGCGGCTGAGCATGGCGTTCTTCTGGTCGCCGCGCCAATAGGCCCCCGAAACCCGCGTCAGCTTGAAGGCCTGCGGGTCCAGCTTGCCGGTGGAGGGCAAATGCGGCCCGCGGCACATGTCGAGCCAGTCATCGCCAGACCAATAGACAGTGAGGTCTTCATCGCCCGGCAGTTCGGCGGCCCATTCGGCCTTGAAGCTTTCGCCCTGCTGCTTCCAGCGGCTGATCAGTTGCGCGCGGCTCCACACTTCGCGGCGCAGCGGCTTGTCGGCGCGGATGATGGCGCGCATCGCCTCTTCGATGGCCGGCAGGTCATCTTCGGTGAACGGGCCGCGGCCAGGGGCGGGGGCGAAATCATAGTAGAAGCCATCGTCCGTTGACGGGCCAAAGGTGATCTGCGTGCCGGGAAACAGGCCCTGCACAGCTTCGGCCAGCACGTGTGCGAAATCGTGGCGGGCCAGTTCCAGCGCGTCGGCTTCGTCCTTAACCGTCACCAGCGCCAGCGCGGCATCCTGGGTGATGGGGCGCGACAGATCGACGATCTCGCCATCCACTCTGGCTGCCAGCGCCGCCTTGGCCAGGCCGGGCCCGATGCTCGCCGCCACGTCGGCGCCGGTGGTGCCGCGCGCGACACTGCGCTGCGAGCCATCGGGGAGCGTGAGGGTGATGAGGTCGGACATGGTGGCCTTTGAAAATTGCTGGCGCCGCCAAACTGTGGCGGCGGGCCGTGCCTAATCAAAAATCCGCGCTTTCGCCACCCGATACTTGGACTGAAGCCGGTAGACGGCATCGCAATCATCTGCCAGCCTTTCGCCCAAGCAGATTGGGGGCGATTGCGATGATGGTTGGGCGCAGGCAGTTTCTGGCAGGGGCGGCGGCCGTCACGCTGGCAGCGGGCGCGCGGGCGCAGCTGCTGCCCGGGCCTGGCTATGGCACGCCATTGGGCACCAGCCCGTTCGCGCCCGACATTTATCGCGCCCGCCGCGCCCGGCTGATGGCGGAGCTGAAGGGCGGGCTGGCGGTGATCCACGGCGCCACCGCGTTCGACGCGCCCGACAACACGCTGCTGGCCCCGTTCACGCAGAACGGCGATTTCGCCTGGCTGACCGGCATCATGGATGAACCCGGCGCCATCCTGGTACTGGCGCCGGCTGAGGCGACGGTGAAAGAATGGCTGTTCCTGCCCGCGCGCGATGTCGAGGTGGAGCGGGTGACGGCGGAGCGCCTGCCGCTGGGTTCCCTGATCGAGCAGCGCACCGGCATCCAGCGCGTGCAGCGCAGCACGCGGCTGGGCGGGCTGGTGACGCAGCTGGCCACCCGCCACAAGGAACTGCATTTCCTGGGGCCGGTGGTTTCGGCCAATGCGCCGATCCCCGAAACGCTGGAACTGTATCACAAGATCGCGGCGCGGGTGCCGGGCACCAGCATTCGCGATCAATCGGGCCTGTTGACGGCCCTGCGCAGCGTGAAGGAACCGCGCGAGCTGGAGCTGATGCACAAGGCAATGGCCGCCACCCGCGCCGGCCATATTGCGGCGATGCGCAGCGTGAAGCCCGGCATGAGCGAACGCCAGTTGCGCCGGGTGCTGGAAGAGGGCTTTGCCAATGCCGGCGGCACCGGCCTTGCCTACAACAGCATCGTGGCGGCCGGGCGCAACGCCGCATCGCTGCATTACATCACCGAAACCGGGCCGATCCGCGATGGCGATCTGGTGCTGATCGATGCGGCGGCGTCGGTGGGCCATTATGCCTGCGATGTCACCCGCACCTTTCCCGCCAATGGCCGCTTCAGCGCCGCCCAGCGCAAGGATTACGAACTGGTGCTGGCCGCCCAGGCCGCAGCCGAAGCGAAACTGAAGGCCGGGGTGGCCTATGACGCGCTGGAAGACGCCGCCAAGGAGGTGTTCCGCAGAGCCGGCCGCATCGATGAATTCTATCACGGCCTTGGTCATTATGTCGGGCTGGACGTGCATGATCCGTTCGACCGATCGAAACCCATCCCGGCCGGCGCGGTGATCACCATCGAGCCGGGGCTGTACGCCCATTCGGCCAACCAGGGCATCCGCATCGAGGATCAATATCTGGTGACGGCAACGGGATCGGAGCGGATGTCGGCCGGCATCCCGCGCAGTATCGCCGAGATCCAAGCGGCCATGCGGGGGTGAAGTGAGATGATGCGGCGGATTATCGGATTGGGCCTGCTCGCTGGGCTGGCATGGCCAGCGGCAGCGCAAGAGGCACGCTGCCCGCAGCCGGCCTGCGCCGCCGTGGCCGGCGGGCGCACCGAAGGCTGGGCGGCGCAAAGCCGGGCCGAAGTGATTGCGCGCAACGGCATGGTCACCTCCAGCCAGCCGCTCGCCACCCAGGCCGGGCTGGCCATATTGCGCCGCGGCGGCAATGCGGTGGATGCGGCGGTGGCGACGGCGGCAGTGCTGGGCGTGGTCGAACCGTTCAGCACCGGCATTGCCAGCGATCTGTTCATGATCGTCTGGGATGCCAAGTCGAAGAAATTAAACGCGCTGGCTGCTGCTGGCCCGGCCCCCACCGGGGCGACGCCGCAACGCTTTGCCGAACTGGGCTATGGCAAGGACCCGAAGAACTGGACGCTGGGTTCGGGCATGCCAACGGGCGGCATCCTCACGGTCACCGTGCCGGGCGCGGTGTGGGGCTGGGATGCAGCGCTGAAACGTTTTGGCAGCATGGGCTTTGCCGAGGTGCTGGCCGATGCGGAAACTTATGCCCGCGACGGTTTTCCGGTGAGCCCGCGCATTGCCGATGAGTGGGCGACGCTGCCGCGCGCGCTGCCGATCAAGGCCTGCTGCACCGATCATGATCCCGACACGCTGGCGGTGTGGACGCCCGGCGGCAAGGGTCCGGCGGTGGGCGAGATATTCCGCAATCCTGGCCTTGCCCGCGCCTTCGCGTTGTTGCGCAGCCAAGGCCCGGATGGCTTCTACAAGGGCGACATTGCCCGCGCGATCCTGGCCAAATCGCAGGCGTTGGGCGGCACCATGATTGCGGCCGATCTGGCCGGCTACAAGGGGGAGTGGGTCGATCTGGTCCACACACGCTATCGCGGCCATGATGTCTATGAACTGCCGCCGCCCGCGCAAAGCTGGGGCGCGCTGGAAATGCTCAACATCCTTGAAGCCTGTGTGCCGGTGTGGTCGCCGGGGCAGACGCTGGCCAGTCTGGGCCCGCGATCCCCGCGCTTCTGGCATTATCTCGTCGAGGCCAAGAAACTGGCCTATGCCGATCTCGCGGCGTGGAACGGCGATCCCAAGTTCGTCACGGTGCCGGTGGAGCGGCTGACTTCGAAAGCCTATGCCGCTTCGCTGTGCAGCCGCGTCGATCCGGCGCGCGCCGCCATCACCCGGCCCGGCCCGGCCGATCGCACCGGCGACACGGTGGCGCTGGCCACCGCCGATGCGGCTGGCAATGTGGTGGCGATGATCAACTCCATTTCATCGCCGTGGGGATCGGGGCTGACGGTGAAGGATTTTGGCCTGATCCTGCACAATCGCGGCGTGCAGTTCAGCCTTGATCCGGCCAGCCCCAACATCATCGCGCCGGGCAAGCGCCCCTATCACACGCTGGCCGCCGGTTTCGTGCTGAAGGATGGCGCGCCGCTCTTGTCGTTGCTGCTGATGGGCGGCGACATGCAGGCGCAGGGCCATGGCCAGGTGCTGGTCAACATGCTCGATCTGGGCGCCAATGTGCAGATGGCGACCGACATGGCGCGCTTCCGCCACGGCCAGGTGTCGGACCGATTGACGCTGGAGCCGGCGCTCGATGCCCTGGTCGGCGCCGATCTGAAGGCGATGGGCCACCGCGTCGGCCCGCCCGGCAGCGGCCCCATGGGCGGCTATCAGGCAATCCGCATCGAGACCGACAAGGACGGCAAACCAGTCTATCGCGCCGGTTCCGATCACCGCAAGGACGGCCAGGCCGCCGGCTGGTGAGCGGCGCCAGTGCCGCATTGACTTGCAGCATCGCCCGCCGCTTGGCAGGGTAGAGCTGATGCCAACCCCGCCCGCCCCGCTTAACCGTCGATCTGCCAAGAACCGCCCGCTTTCCGGTGTGCTCACCGGCGATGGCCGGCGCGAGGCTGTGGTGGTGACGGCGCTGGAAAAGCGGCTGGTGATCAATGTCGAGGCCGATATCAGTGCCATCCCGCTCGCCCGCGTGCGCCGCGATGACGGGCTGAACCTGCGCCGCACCGACAACAAGGATTGGCAGATACGTTTCGATACCGTGCCGCCGCCGGGCAGTTGGGTGCATGATCTGCCGCTGCTGCCGCCGGCCAATCCGCTGCGGCGGCTGGCGATCATCCTGCTTGCCCTGCTGGGCGTGATTGCCGCCGGGTTGTGGGCTGTGCGTGACAGCGGCAACATGGCGGTGCGATCGCAGCCGCTGCCCGATCTGGCCAAGGCGATCGGCTGGCCCGGAACCGATCCGCGTCCGCGTTCCTGGCTGGCATGAGCAGCCTGCAGCATCTCGACCACCAGGGTGCGGCCCTGGCCTATCGGTTCGTGCCCGGCGCCGGCCCGCTGCTGCTGTTCCTGCCCGGTTACATGAGCGACATGACCGGTTCGAAGGCCGAGGCGCTGAGCGACTGGGCGCGGGCCAGGGGGCAGGCGATGTTGCGGCTGGATTATTCCGGCTGCGGGGCGAGCGGCGGTGATTTCCTGGACGGCAGCATCGGGCGCTGGACGGCGGATGCGCTGGCGGTGATCGACCATGTCTGGCCCACGGGAAAGCTGCTGCTGGTCGGTTCGTCGATGGGCGGCTGGATCGCGCTGCTGGCGGGCCGGGCGCTGAAGGATCGGCTGGCCGGGCTGGTGGGCATCGCCGCGGCGCCGGATTTCACCGTTTGGGGGCTGACAGTGGGTGAGGCCGAGCGGCGCCAGCTCGACAAGCAGGGGTATTTCACCCGGCCGTCGGACTATGGCGAACCCTATCGCTACAGCCGGGCGCTGATCGATGATGCACGCGATCATCTGCTGCTCGATGGCCAGATCGGCATCAGCGCGCCGGTGCGGCTGCTGCACGGCCAGCAGGACGATGCGGTGCCGTGGCGACTGTCGCTCGACATTGCAGCGCGGCTGAAGGGCAATGATGTTCAGGTGCGGCTCATCAAGGATGGTGATCATCGGCTTTCCCGCGAGGCTGATATTGCCGTGCTGATCGCCACCATCGAGGAACTGCTGTGAAATCGCTGGCCCCAGAGGCCCTGGTGCTGTCCCTGTTGCTGTGTGTGCCTGTGCTGGCCGCGCCATCCGATCCCACCCGCTATGCCGCCTGCATTGAGATTGCCGGCAAGGATCCGGCGCGGGCCATGCAGATGGCCTATGCCTGGCGCATCGAAGGTGGCGGCGTCGCCCCGCGCCATTGCCTGGCCGTGGCGCAGATGCACGCCCGCCATCACGAGGCGGCGCTGAAAAGCTATGCGGCCGCCGGCGAGGCCAGCGAGGCGGCGCGCGACGGCCAGGCCATTGCGCTGTGGCGGCAGGCGGCCGAGGCGGCGCTGATCGCCGAGCAACCGGGCGAAGCAGTGCGTTTCCTGACGCGGGCATTGGCCCGGCCCGGCGGCGCGGAATTGAGCCCGCGCGCCGAAGCCGATCTGCTCAATCTGCGCGCCGAAGCACAGGTGGCAGCGGGCAAGCCCGATCTGGCGATGGCCGATCTGTCGCGCGCCACCAGCCTGTCGCCAGAGTTTTTCACGCCGTGGCTGCTCAAGGCGACGCTGGCCCGGCGTCAAGGCGATGTGGCCGGGGCCGAAGCGGCGCTGCTGAAGGCTGCTGCGCTGGCGCCGGAGTCGGCCGATGTCGAGCTGGAGGCTGGCAATATCGCAGCGGCCAAGGGTGATCTGGCGCTGGCCCGCCAGGCCTGGGAAGCAGCTGCTGCCGACGGGCCCGATACGCCAGCCGGGCAGGCGGCGGCTGCCGCGCTGGGCCGCATGAATGCCGCCATTCCCAAGGAGACACTGGCGGAAAAACCACTGACGGACGGGGCGCTGCCTGCTACACCACGCTGATGGCACGATCTGATTTCAAATTCGTCTGGAACGCCCGCGCCCGTTATGCCGAGGTCGACGCGCAGGCCGTGGTGTTCAACAGCCGCTATCTCGAATATTTCGATATCGGCATTACCGAATATTTCCGCGCCGTTGGCCTCTATCCGGCGCCCAATCTGCAGGGCGCACCCGAACTGCACGTGGTGAAGGCCGAAGTTGTCTATCATGCGCCCGTGCTGCTCGATGAAGCGATCGCCATTTGCGTGCGCTGTGAAAAGATTGGCCGCACCTCGCTCGGCTTCGCCTTTGAAGTGCACGTTGGCGATGGCGAGGATCTGCGCGCCAGCGGCACCGAAGTGCAGGTGCACGTGGATGAACCGCGCGGCCGGCCGACGCCGGTGCCGGATAAGCTGGTCGCCCTGTTCGAAGCCTTTGAAGGACGCGCGCTGAAATGAAATATCTGCACACCATGATCCGCGTGTCGGATGTGGCGGAAACGCTGCGCTTCTTCGAACTGCTCGGGCTGAAGGAACTGCACCGCTATGACAACGAGGCCGGGCGCTTCACCCTCATCTTCCTGGCGGTGCCCGGCGACGAGGATGCCCAGGTCGAACTCACCCACAATTGGGACGAGGCCGGCTATGGCGGCGGGCGCAACTTCGGCCATCTCGCTTATGCCGTCGATGATATCTACGCCAGTTGCCAGCGGCTGATGGAAGGCGGCGTGACCATCAACCGGCCGCCGCGTGATGGCCGCATGGCCTTTGTGAAGTCGCCGGACGGGATTTCGGTGGAATTGCTGCAGGCAGGTGCAGCGCTGGCTCCGGCCGAGCCCTGGGCCTCGATGCCCAATGTGGGGAACTGGTAGGATGCTCGACATTGTCGGCGTGCCCGTGCTTTCAGACAATTATGTCTGGCTCGCCCATGATGCGGCCAGCGGCGAGACGGCGGTGATCGATCCCGCCGTGGCCGGCCCGGTGCTGGAAGCCGCCACCAGCCGCGGCTGGAAGATCACCCAGATACTGAACACCCACTGGCACCCCGATCATGTGGGCGGCAACGCCGATATCGTGGCGGCCACCGGTGCGAAAGTGACCGGGCCGGCCGGCGAGGCGGCGAAGATCCCGCACATCAGCCGCGCCGTGGTGGAAGGCGACACGGTGCAGATCGGCAGCCAGCTGGGTCGGGTGATCGATTGCCCGGCGCACACGGCCGGCCACAATGCCTATGCCTTTGACGGTGCGCTGTTCTGTGGCGACACGCTGTTTGCCATGGGCTGCGGCCGGCTGTTTGAAGGCACGGCCGAACAGATGCACAGCGCGCTGGCCAAGTTCATGGCGCTGCCGCCGCGCACGCTGGTGTATTGCGCGCATGAATATACCCAGTCCAACGCCCGCTTTGCCGTGACGGTGGAGCCGGACAATGAAGCGCTGCGGCGCCGCGCCGAGGCCGTGGACCGGCTGCGCGAACGCGGTGACCCCACCGTGCCGTTCAGCCTGGCCATGGAAGCGGCGACCAACCCCTTCGTGCGCGCTGGCAGCGTTGCCGAATTGGCCCGCCGCCGCGCCGCCAAGGACGTGTTCAAAGGGTGATTTCTTGAGGGTGACATGTTCAGCGATGATACAGCGTCAGACGGGCATCATGGCCAGATGATCAGAACCGCATTCCTGGCCGCTGCGCTTGTCGCGGCATTTCCGGCGGTGGCCGCCGAACGTGCGCCGGCCGCGTCCAAACCGGTCGATTGCCTCGTGACCCGCAACATCCAGCAAAGCCAGGCCGGCCCCGACCGCAAATGGTATGTCCGCCTGCGCGACCGGACCTGGTGGCGCAACACGATGGAATGCCCCGGCCTCAGCCCGCGCCGGGCGCTGGTGCACACCAGCCCGATCGGCAACCAGTGCCGGGGTGACATCGTGCAGGTGGTGGATTTCACCATGGGCGGTGTGTCATTCGGTGGCTGCGGGCTGGGCAGCTGGGAACAGGTGGACGGCCCGCCAGCCAAGGGCAAGGCGGCCAAGCCGAAAGGCTAGCCTTCCCGGCATCCAGACTGAACCGCTGATGCCAAGGCACCGACCGAATGAGGCGAGTGCCTCGGCATGAGCGGGTTCGGGACACAATCAAAGCGCAATTGATTCTAGCAGCAGCCACCCTTGGCAGGGGCCGGCGCCATCGCCGCCAATGTGTCCAGCATCGGGCTGCTGCCATAGGTGCGGGCCTGTTCCATGGTGTGGAACGCTTCCCACACCACGCCCTGCGGATCGGTGGTCCAGCTTTTTTCCGACCTTGCATAGCAGCAGATGGTCTCGCCCTCGGCCAGCACCGGCGCATCGGCCTGGTTCAGCCGGGCCGTCACTTCGGCCAGTTCGTCTGCCGTTTCGGCCTGGATGCCGAGATGTTCGATGCCGGTCGCGGCATGGCCGTGGCTGATGGCGAAATTGACGCGCGGATCGTCCAGCATCCACTTGGCATAATCCTCCTTCACCAGCGTCGGCCCTGTGCCGAACAAATTGGTGTAGAAGGCAATGGACTGGGCGAGATCGGTCACGCCCACGTGCACGTGCAAACGCTTCATATGCAGTCTCCGGTTGTGCAGGCGGCTTCGGGGGCAAGACCCTGGCAGCAATCTTCGGTCAGGAAACCGATCAGTGCCCGCATCGCGGCGAAATCCGCCGCATAGATGAGGCTGCGGCCAGCCCGGCGCACCTGCACCAGCCCGGCCTGTTCCAGCAGCCCCAGATGATGCGAAAGGCTGGAGGGCGGCACATCCAGCGCCTGCGCCAGCCGGCCGGCGGCCAGCCCGTCCGCACCGGCCACGACCAGCGTGCGGAACACGGCGAGCCGACGTTCATGGGCCAGTGCAGCAAGCGCGGCGATGGCGTGCGGCGAATCCATCCGATATCCTTTCGACAGATATCGAAATATTCGACAATTATCGAAATGTCAACAGCGGGCGTCGAGCCGTGCCTGAATCGCATCCCAGATGCGCGCCGGCGTGTCGGTGCCATTGAACCGGTCGATGGCGCGGATGCCGGTGGGGGAGGTGACGTTGATCTCGGTGAGGTAGCCGCCGATCACGTCGATGCCGACAAAGATGAGACCGCGCTTCTTCAGTTCCGGCCCCAGTCGTGCACAGATTTCCTGCTCCCGCGCCGTCAGTTCGGTGGGCTGGGCGCTGCCGCCCGCGGCCAGGTTGGAACGGATTTCGCCCTTCTTCGGCAGCCGGTTGATGCCGCCAGCCGGTTCGCCATCGATCAGCACGATGCGCTTGTCGCCCTCCGCCACGGAAGGCAGGAAGGCCTGCACCATGAACGGTTCGCGCCAGACGCTGCCGAACAGTTCGACCAGCGCCGGCAGATTGCCGTCGGTCTTGTCGATCAGGAACACCGCGGTGCCGGCATTGCCATAGAGCGGCTTCACCACGATGGCGCCGTGGCGGGCGCGAAAGTCCATGGCTTCTTCCAGGCTCTTGGTCACCAGTGTCGGCGGCATCAGATCGGGGAAGCGCAACACGAACAATTTTTCCGGCGCATTGCGCACTTCGGCCGGATCGTTGACCACCAGCACCCGATCCTGCACCTGCTCCAAGAGGTGGGTGGCGGTGATATAGCCCATGTCGAACGGCGGATCCTGCCGCATCAGCACCACATCGGCCTCGTCACCAATGTCGACGGTGCGGGGCTCGCCCAGCCATTCATAATGGGCGCCGGGCTGGTTCATCACCTTCAAGGGTCGGGCTTTCGCGCGCACCCGGCCATTTTCCGCCGACAGGTCGCCAGCCAGATAATGCACCAGGCTGGCGCCGCGCTTCTGGGCTTCCAGCATCAGCGCGAAGGTGGAATCGCCGCCGATGTTGATGGTTTCGATCGGGTCCATCTGGACCGCGATGCGCATGGTCATGGCCTGTGCCTTTTCAATTGTCGGATCTGGCCAGCGTTGCCAGCAGGGTGCGGATGCGATCAACGGCCAGCGGCTCGTGCGTGGTTTCCAGCATGGCGGTCAGGCTGGCGCGGGCGGCGGGCAAACGGCCCACGCGCTGTTCGAGCCGGGCGCGTTCCCACCACAGGCCAGCCTGATCGGGCGCGATGCTGGTCAGCCGTTCATACAGGGTCAGCGCCCGATTGGTGTCGCCGTTCAGGCGCGCGCGGCTGGCCTGGTTCGATACCATGCGCACCAGCATCTGGCGGTTGCTCATCGCCGGAAAGCCGCCAGCCGGGGGCGTGCCGCCGGCCTGGGCCGCGATATCGGCGGCGCGGGCGGGGCTGACGCTGGTGCCATGATCAAACGGATCGAGCAGCGCCGATTCGCCGCCGCCGTGCACGGCCACCAGCACATGGCCCGGCAGGGCGAGCGCATCGGCCCGCCAGCCGACCCGGCGCGCCAACGCGACATAGAGGATGGACAGCGAGATCGGCAGGCCGAGGCCGCGCGCCGCGACTGCCACCAGATCGGCGTTCAAGGGGTTGTCGTAATCGCGCGTGTCGCCGGTCAGCCCGGATTCGCCGCTGATCAGGCTGGCCAGGTGCAGGGCGCGGGCCTTGGCCACCGCCGGTGCTGCCTCGCGTTGCAGGCGCACCGCCCAGTCGGTGACCAGCCGGCGCAGCCTGTCGGCATCAGCGCGGGGATTGTCGGCCAGACTCAGCGCGATGCCGGCTTCGACCAGGTCGATATCGTCATCATCCATCAGGCCAATCGTTGCCAGCAACATCAGTCTTCTTCCCGCCAGATGGCGATGAGGTGCCGGGGCAGGGCCCACGGCGTGATCACGACGGCATCGTGCCGGAGCACCGCGCCCGGCCAGCCGTACCGTGTGGCCAGCCAGCGGGCCGCTGCCTGACAGCGCCGCGCCTGCGCAAGATGCAGCGCCGCCACGCCGGTGTCGAGAGTGGGCCGCGCCTTTACCTCCACAAACACCAGCGCATCGCGGCGGCGCAGCAGCAGATCAATTTCGCCGCCAGGCGTTTTCAGGCGCCGGCCGAGCAGGCGATAACCCTTGGCGATCAACCAGATGGCGGCGATCTGTTCGGCCAGGCGGCCCCATCTTTCACGGGCACGCCGCTCGTTGGTCTTGCGGTGGCGGCGGGCCTCAACCATTGCGCGCCGCATCCTTCAGGGCCAGCGCGCGGGCATAGACCTGCGCCCTGGGCAGGCCGAGCCGATCGGCGACGGCCCTTGCGGCGTCCTTTACGCGCAGGCTTGTCAACGCTTCGCGCAAAGCCGAATCAAGCTCATCGGCCGTGGCGGCCGGCGCCGGCAGCGGCGGGCCGACCAGCACGACAATCTCGCCCTTGGGCGGCGCATCAGCCCAGCGCGCGGCCAGTTCCGACAGCGTGCCGCTGATCATCTCCTCGAATTTCTTGGTGAGTTCGCGCCCCACCGCGGCCGGCCGGTCGCCCAACCCGGCCCGAAGCGCCGTCAGCGTGGCTGCCAGGCGCGGGCCGGATTCGTAGAAGGCGAGCGTTGCCGGCACGTTTGCCAGTTCGGCAATCACGTCGGCCTTGGCCTTTTCCCTGGCCGGCAGGAAGCCGGCGAACAGGAAGCGATCGGTGGGCAGGCCGGCAATGGAGAGCGCCGCGATCACGGCCGATGGCCCGGGCGCCGTCACCACGTTCACACCGGCGGCGCGAGCCTCGGCGACCAGCTTGTAGCCGGGATCGGAAATCAGCGGCGTGCCGGCATCGGAAACCAGCGCAACCGGTTCGTTCAGCGCCTGCGCAATCAGGCGGGGCCGCATCATGCCGGCATTGTGATCATGATAGGGCAGCATCCTGGTGACGATGCCGAAATGGCCGAGCAGCTTGCCGGTCACCCTTGTGTCTTCACAGGCGATCAGACTGGCGCGGGCCAGCACCAGCAGGGCGCGCGCGGTGATATCCATGAGATTGCCGATCGGGGTGGCCACAATGTATAGGCCGGCGGCAAGTGGTTCGGCGGGTGAACTGGCCGGATCGAAGGAAGGGTGCTGGGTCACATGGCTATCAAGAGCGGGGTTAAGCCCGGCTGGCAAGTGTTGCGCGCTGGGTTGATCGGGCTTGGCGTGCTGGTCGCGGCCTGTTCGACCCCCAGGAAGGCCGCGCCCGTGGTGCCGCCGCCGCCGCCGCCGGTGGTTGTGGCGCCCAAGCCGGCGCCGCTGCCCGAAGCCCGATTGAACAAGGTGGCGCTGCTGGTGCCGCTCACCGGACCCAATGCGGCGCTGGGCGAATCCATCGCCAATGCCGCCAATCTGGCCATGGCCGATCTGGGCAAGCCGCAGGTGCAGCTGATCAGCTATGACACCGCGCCGGGGGCGGGCGAAGCCGCCGCCAAGGCGATGGCCGCCGGTGCCGGGCTGATCCTCGGGCCGCTGCTGGCCAGCGACGTGCCGGCGGTGACGGCGGCCGTGGCCGGGCGGCCGGTGCCGATCCTGTCTTTCTCCAACGATGCCGGGGCGGCCGGCGGCGATGTGTTCGTGTTGGGCTTCCAGCCCGGCCAGGCCATTGCCCGGGTGATTTCCTATGCCCGCAGCCGCGGCGTGGAGCGTTTTGCCGCGCTGGTACCGCAGGGCGCCTATGGCCAGCGCGCGCAGCTGGCGTTCGTGAAGGCGGTGAATGATGCGGGCGGGCGATCGACCGCCGTTGTGGCCTATGCCCGCGATCCGACCAAGCTGGCGGCAGCCGCCGCGCAGGTGACCAATTATGATGCCCGCGTGCGTGCCAGCGGCAAACCGCAGATCCGCGCCGATGGCACGGTGGCGCGGGTGGCAGGCGCGCTGGCACCGGTGCCGTTCCAGGCACTGATGATCGCCGATTCCGGTGCGGCCGCCGCGCGTTTCCTCACGCCGCTGGCCCGCTATGGCGCGGCACCGGGCCAGGTGGTGATATTGGGCACCGAATTGTGGAACAACGAGCCGGGGCTGGCGCGCGTGCCGGCGCTGAAGGGCGCGCTTTATGCCACCGTGTCCGATGCGCGCTTCAACAGCCTCGCCGCGCGCTATCGG
This sequence comes from Sandarakinorhabdus sp. AAP62, assembly GCF_000331225.1. Classification (GTDB taxonomy): domain Bacteria; phylum Pseudomonadota; class Alphaproteobacteria; order Sphingomonadales; family Sphingomonadaceae; genus Sandarakinorhabdus. The sequence goes on from NZ_ANFY01000003.1 coordinate 582,678, forward strand.
GCCAAGCACGGCACCAACCCGTCGCGGCTGGCCTCGCTGGGCTATGATGCGGTGCTGCTGGCCAGCAGCCTGGCGGCGCGCTGGCCACTGGGCCAGCCCTTCCCGCGCGCGGCGCTGCTGGCCCGCGATGGCTTTGCCGGCATCGATGGCGCGTTCCGCTTTACCCCATCGGGCGTGGCGGAGCGGGCGCTGGAAGTGGACCAACTGGGCACCGGCGTGGTGTCGCAGGCCCCCACCGCATTCTGAAACAGGTGACCGTCACCCCGGCGAAAGCCGGGGCTAACGCGCGATCTCGGCCAGCACGGCATTGGCCAGTGGCCAGCCGGCGGCGGTCAGGCGCAGGCCGCGCGTGTCGCTGATCAGCAGGCCCTGTGCCACCAGTCGGGCGACAGCATCGGGTTTCACCGCATCGGCCAGCGCCGTGCCGCTGCGCGCGGCAAAGCGCGCCGCGTCCAGCCCTTCGGCCAGCCGCAGCCCCATCACCAACGCTTCGGTGGTGCGTTCGGCCACGCTGAGTGGAGTTTCGCTGTCCATGCCGTGGCCGCTCTCGGTGACGCCCGCCAGCCAATGCTCCGGCTTCTTGCGCCGCAGCGTCGCTTGCGCCAAGCGGCGACCATGCGCACCCGGGCCGATGCCGGCATAATCGCCATAGCGCCAATAGGTGAGGTTGTGGCGGCTCTCCATGCCGGGTGCGGCATGGTTGGAGATTTCATAGGCGGGGATGCCCGCCGCCGCCGTGATCGCCTGCGTCATGGCGAACAGGTCGGCACTGGTGTCTTCATCCGGCATCACCAACTGCCCGCGGGCGTGGAGGGCGGCAAAGCGCGTGCCGGGTTCGATGGTGAGCTGGTAGAGCGACAAGTGCGTGGTGCCAAAACCGAGTGCGCGGGACAGTTCGGCCTGCCAGCTTTCGCGAGTCATGCCTGGCCGGTCGTAGATGAGATCGAAGCTGACCCGATCGAACGTCGCCTGCGCCACATCGAGCGCCGCCAGCGCGGCGGCAACATCGTGCGGGCGGCCGAGCAGCTTCAGCGCCGTATCATCAAGGGCCTGCACGCCGAGTGACAGCCGATTTACCCCGGCGCCGGCGAACCCGACAAAGCGGCCGGCCTCGACGCTCGACGGATTGGCTTCCAGCGTGATTTCCAGATCGGGCTCCGGAGTCCAGTGCCGGCAGGCCGCTTCGATGATCGCTGCGACGGTGGCGGGTGGCATCAGGCTGGGGGTGCCGCCGCCAAAGAAGATGCTGGCCAGCCGGCGGCCGGGCAGGCGGCCGGCTTCAAAGGCGAGATCGGTGAGGAGGGCCGTGGCCCATGCGTCTTGATCCACCCGCTCGCGGACGTGGCTGTTGAAATCGCAATAGGGGCATTTGGTGACGCAGAACGGCCAGTGGACGTAGAGCGCGACCGGACTGTCCTGCATCAGTCGGCCGACGGCAGCAGCGCGTCCAGCAACCGGAACGCCCGCGCCCGGTGGTTGTCGGCTTCCTTCTCGGCCCGGGGCATCTCGCCATAGGTCTGCGCCTTGCCGTCCATCAGGAACATCGGGTCGTAGCCGAAACCATTGGTCCCACGCGGCGGCCACACCAGCGTGCCGTCCACCCGGCCTTCGACGACCTCGGTGTGGCCATCGGGCCAGGCGACGCACAGCGCACAGATGAAATGGGCGGTGCGGGCTCGCTCGCCCAGTTCGTCGTTCACCCGGGCCATGGCGTGGCCAAAATCCTTCCCCGGCCCAGCCCAGCGCGCCGAATAGATGCCGGGCGCCCCGTCAAGGCCATCGACGCACAGGCCGCTGTCGTCGGCAATCGCCGGCAGGCCGCTGGCGGTCGCGGCGGCCAGCGCCTTCAGCCGGGCGTTGCCGATGAAGCTGGTTTCCGTCTCGTCGGGTTCGGGCAGGCCCAGGCTGCCGGCCGACACCACATCCAGCCCGTGCGGGGCCAGCAACTCGGCCAGCTCCACCACCTTGCCCGGATTGTGCGTGGCCAGCACCAGCCGGCCCGGCAACAACTGCCTCACCGACCGGCGGCCTTCAGCTGGGCCGCAAACACCTCATTGCAGCCGATGCGGGCGAGGCGCAGCAGGCGCAGCAGGGCCTCCTCGTCGAAGGGCTCCCCTTCGGCTGTGCCTTGCACTTCGACGATGCCGGCCCTGTTGGTCAGCACGAAATTGGCGTCGGTGCCGGCGGCGCTGTCCTCGATATAATCAAGATCAAGCACCGGCGTGCCATTGTAGATGCCGCAGGAAATCGCCGCCACCTGCGTGGTCAGCGGATCAGCGGCCAGCGGCGTTTTCGCGTGGATGGTGTCGAGCGCGAGGCGCAGCGCCACCCAGGCGCCGGAAATGGCCGCGGTGCGGGTGCCGCCATCGGCCTGGATCACGTCGCAATCCAGCGTGATCTGGCGTTCGCCCAGCGCCACCAGGTCGGTGACGGCGCGCAAACTGCGCCCAATCAGGCGCTGGATTTCCTGGGTGCGGCCCGATTGCTTGCCCTTGGCGGCTTCGCGTTGGCCGCGGGTGTGGGTGGCGCGCGGCAGCATGCCATATTCGGCCGTCACCCAGCCCTTGCCGCCGCCGCGCAGCCACGGCGGCACCCGGTCTTCGACGCTCGCCGTCACCAGCACATGGGTGTTGCCGAATTTCACCAGGCACGAGCCTTCGGCATGGGCGGAAAAGCCCGGGATCATTTCGATCGAGCGCATCTGATCGGGAGCGCGGCCTGAAGGGCGCATGATATTGTCTTTCCTGTTGCTGCTGCCCCGCGCCTTATTGTGTGCTGGCCCGGAAGGGAAGCGCCCATTGCGCCGCGCAGGCCCAACCCTTAGATTGGTGCCATGCAACAAACGCCGCCTTTGGCCGATCTGAACGACCGGGCGCGGGCGATCTTCCGGCAGATCGTCGATGCCTATCTCACCTCCGGCGCGCCGGTGGGCAGCCGCACGCTGTCAAAGGGTGGTGGGCTGGGTCTGTCGCCGGCCTCGATCCGCAACGTGATGCAGGATCTGGAGGAACTCGGTCTGCTCGCCGCGCCGCACACCTCTGCCGGCCGTCTGCCAACGGAACTGGGCCTGAGGATGTTCGTGGATGGCATGATGCAGGCCGCCGAACCGTCGCAGGACGAACGCGTTGCGCTGGAAGCCGGGCTGGCGCCGGGCGTGGCCATGGAAGAAGCGCTGACCCGCACCACCGCTGCCCTGTCGGGGCTGTCGCAGTGCGCCGGGCTGGTGCTGGTGCCGGCACGCGAACTGGTTATCCGCCAGATCAGTTTCGTGCCGCTGTCGCCCACGCGCGCGCTGGTGGTGCTGGTCGGCGCCGATGGCAGCGTGGAAAACCGCCTGCTCGATCTGCCGGTGGGCGTGCTGCCGGCCAGCCTCGAGGCGGCGGCCAATTACATCACCACGCGGCTGGCCGGGCTTACCCTGGCCGAAGCGATGGCGCGGATGGAGCTGGAAATCGCCCGTGATCGCGCCATGCTGGACACGCTGACGCAGACGGCGGTGGCCGCCGGGCTGGCGGCCTGGTCGTCCGATGCGGCCGCCCGGCCGGTGCTGATCGTGCGTGGTCAGGCCAATCTGGTCGAAGACGCGGTGGATCTGGAGCGGGTGCGGCAGTTGCTCGACGATCTGGAAGACAAGGCCGAACTCATCCGCCTGCTCGACCGCGCCCGCGAGGCAGAGGCGGCGCGCATCTTCATCGGGGCGGAATCGCGCCTGTTCTCGCTGTCAGGCTCCAGCGTCATTGCGGCCCCCTATCGCGGCAATGATGGCAAGGTGATCGGCGTTGTGGGGGTTATCGGGCCGACGCGGTTGAACTATGCACGCGTCATCCCCATGGTGGATTACACCGCCCGAACCCTGAGCAGACTGGTATCATGACCGACACGACTGAAAACACCGAAAATCCCGAAACGCCCGATGCCCCGGAAACCCCGGACACGCCGGAGATTGATCTGGCCGAAGCGCTGCTTGCCAAGGATCAGGAAATCGCCGAGCTGAAGGATCGCGTGCTGCGTACCCTGGCCGATCTGGAAAACACCCGCCGCCGGCTGGAGCGCGACAAGGCCGAAGCCACCCAATATGCCGTCACTGGCTTTGCCCGCGACATGCTGGCGGTGGCGGAAAATCTGCGCCGTGCCGTGGCCGCGCTGCCGGCCGAAGGCTTTGACAATGTGCGCGCCGGTATCGAGGCGACGGAGCGCGAATTGCTGGCGATCTTTGGCCGGCAAGGGATAGCCCGTATTGAAATCACCGCCGGCGAACCGCTTGATCCCAATCGCCATCAGGCGATGCTGGAGGTGGAAAGTGACATGGACGCCGGCAGTGTGGTGGCCGAACTGGCCAGTGGCTGGACGATCCGTGATCGCTTGCTGCGACCAGCGATGGTCAGTGTTGCGCGCTCCGGCTGACGCCTGCGCGTCGCGGGGGTGAGTGTTGCGCGCGCCAGCGGGTAACCGCGCGCCGAGCTGCTGCGAACCGGCAGCAGGCGGCAAGTGGTTGGGGGCGACCTCTTGGCTTGTTTCCGTTTCGGGAGCGAGTGCATGTGGTTGTTGGACAAATTCTTCCGCCGGGTCGTGCGCGATGGCGAACTGATCGTCATCGCGGCGGACGGGAAGGCGCATCATTATGGCCGCCCACGCGACGGCCATCCCCCCGTGCAGGTGCGCCTGACCGATGCTGCCACCGCGCGGGCCATTGCGATGAACCCGGCGCTGGGGGCGGGCGAGGCCTATATGGATGGCCGGCTGCTGGTGGAGCAGGGCGATATCCTGGCGCTGCTCGATCTCATCATCTTCAATCTGCGCTGGCAGCGCGACAATCCGGTGCGCTTTTCGCTGTGGCGACAGGCGCGGCTGGCGGCGTGGTGGGATGGCATCAATTTCGAACGTCGGTCAAAGCGCAATGTCGCCCATCATTATGATCTGGATGACCGGCTTTATGATCTCTTCCTTGATCCGCACCGGCAATATAGCTGCGCCTATTGGGCACCGGGCATCACCACGCTGGAAGCGGCGCAGGAAGCCAAGCTGGCCCATATCGCCGCCAAGCTGGACCTGAAGCCGGGGAGCCAAGTGCTCGATATCGGCTGCGGCTGGGGCGGGCTGGCGCGCTATCTGCACAAGGTGTCGGGCGCGCAGGTGCTGGGCGTCACCCTGTCGGAAGAGCAACTGGCCTATGCCAAGGCCGAAGCGGCGCGGCAGGGGCTAACCGGGGTCGATTATCAGCTGATCGACTATCGCCAGGTGACCGGCCAGTTTGATCGCATCGTCTCGGTCGGCATGTTCGAACATGTCGGCCTGCCGCATTATCAGCAGTTTTTCGACACCGTCGAACGCCTGCTGAAGCCCGACGGTGTCGCCCTGCTGCACACGATCGCGCGCGCCGACGGGCCGGGGGCGACCGATCCGTGGACCGCCAAATATATCTTCCCCGGCGGCTATGCCCCGGCGCTGTCGCAGATCGTGCCGGCGGTGGAGCGGGCGTGGTTGTGGATCAGCGATATCGAGGTGCTGCGCCTGCATTATGCCCACACGCTGAAAGCCTGGTATGACCGCTGCGCCGAACAGGAAGCGGCGATCACCGGCATCTACGACGAACGTTTTTATCGGATGTGGATGTTCTATCTGGCCTCGGCCTGGTGCGCCTTTGTGCACGACGGCCACATGAATGTGCAGGTGCAGATGATCAAACGACGCGACACGCTGCCCCTGAGCCGGGATTATATGCGCGACGTGGAACAGCGCCTGCCGGGCGGCGCGGCGTAAGCGAGAGGGGCCTCCGGCGGCCAGGGCCTGAGGCCCTGGACCCACTCTCGCTGGCACGCGCCAGGCGGCGAATGGTGGCAAGAAAACAAACGGGTGCAGGCCTCAGGCCTGCCCGCCGGAGGCCAATTCTTCTCAAAAAACTTGGCCTGGGTTCAATCCACCCAGCCCAATTCCTTCTCCGCCGCCCGCTTGTCCAGTTCGGCGCGGCTGATCTTTTCCGACGCTGATTTCAGCTGGCCACAGGCCGCCATGATGTCCCGCCCGCGCGGGGTGCGCACCGGGGCGGAGATGCCGGCCTTGAAGATGATATCGGAAAAGGCGCGGATGCGTTCGGGCGATGAACATTCATAGAGGCTGCCCGGCCACGGGTTGAACGGGATCAGGTTCACCTTGGCCGGCAGGCGATATTTGCGGATCAGCCGCACCAGTTCGTGGGCATCCTCGTCGCTGTCGTTCTTGCCGGCCAGCATCACATATTCAAAGGTGATGCGCCGCGCGTTGTTGACGCCGGGATAATCGGCGCAGGCCTGCAGCAATTGTTCGATGCCGTATTTCTTGTTGATCGGCACGATCTCGTCGCGGATGTCCTTGGTGACGGCGTGCAGGGACACGGCGAGATTGACGCCGATCTCCTTGCCAGCCTTGGCCATCATCGGCACCACGCCGCTGGTGGAAAGCGTGATGCGGCGCTTGGACAGGCCCAGGCCTTCGCCGTCCATGACGATCTGCAACGCATCCCGCACATTGTCGAAGTTATAGAGTGGTTCGCCCATGCCCATCATCACGATGTTGGTGAGCATGCGGCCTTCGGATGTGTAGTTGCTGCCCGCATTGTGGGCGCCGGGGATCCACGGCACGTCATCCTCGTCCAGATCGTCGGCGGCATCGCTGGTGGTGGGGCGGGTGATCGGCACGGGCGTGGCGCCCGGCCATTCGCCCAGCGCATCGCGCGCCAGCATGACCTGGCCGACGATTTCGGCGGCCGTGAGGTTACGCACCAGCTTCATCGTCCCGGTGTGGCAGAAGCGGCAGTTGAGCGTGCAGCCGACTTGGCTCGACACGCACAAGGTGCCGCGCCAGGCATCGGGAATGAACACGCATTCGGCTTCCTCGCCGTCGCCAAAGCGCAGCAGCCATTTGCGGGTGCCGTCGTTCGACACTTGCGCGGTCACCACTTCCGGACGGCCGACAACGAAATGCGCGTCCAGCAGGGCGCGCGTGTCCTTGGCGATGTTGGCCATCGCCGAAATCTCGGTGACGCCGCGGTGATAGAGCCAGTGCCACACCTGGCTCGCCCGCATGTTGACCTGCTTGGCCGGCAGGCCGATCTCGGCCAGCGCGGCGCGCAGTTGTTCTTTCGAAAGGCCGATCAGGGCGCGCTTGCCATCGGCGCGCGCCACGGCCTTGCGTGGCAGCACCATCGGATCGGATGGGCCGGGGATGGGCATCATATCAGCCGGCAGCGCCACATCGTCGTTCGTCGGGGGGGCATCGTTCATCATCGCGCGGCCCATATCGCAAAATGCCGGCAGCGTAAAACCGCTTGCAGCGCCGCGCCGGCCCGGCGAAACCCGGTTGTCCGGCAAGGGGTTCGCAATGCAGGCAATTTTGTCCAATCGCAATCTGGCTGCTGCCACGGCGCTGCTGCTCGCCGTTGTGCTGGCGGCGGTCGTGCGTGGTGCCAGCCAGTTTCCGGGCCTGCCGCTGCTGGTGCAGATCCACCTTGCCAGCATGATCGTCATCATGGGGCTAACCGTGCCGATGCTGCTGGGGCCCAAGGGCACGCCGCGCCATCGCCTGCTGGGCCGCATCTGGGCGGCGCTGATGCTGGGCAACGCGCTGCTCACCCTGTGTTTCAACGCCGGGTCGCGGCAGCTGGGCGGCGTGTTCGTCGGCGATTTTTCGCCCATCCACGCCATCAGCCTGTTCGTGGCCATTTCGGTGCCGCAGGCGGTGCTGAAGGCGCGCCGGCATGATCGGGCCGGCCATGAAGGCAATATCCGCGGCCTGGTGATCGGCAGCCTGTTGATCGCCGGCCTGTTCACCCTGCCGTTCGGGCGCACGCTGGGCGAATGGCTGATGGGCCGCTGAATCAGCCCGGCTGGTGCAGCCCCTGCACCCGGGCGCCGGCGGTGCGCAGCCGTTCGGCGCCGGCGCGGCGCATCATCTGGCGCGGGCTGTTGAAATAGGCCAGCGGGGTCATGCCCATATAGGCCTTGAACTCGCGGATGAAGTGCGACTGGTCATAATAGCCGCCATCGAGCAGCGTCGAAAGCGGCAGGTCGAGCCGGTCGCCGATCTGGGCCAGTGTGCGCAGGAAGCGCTGACGGCGCAGCAACTGCTTGGGGGAAAAGCCGAAGGCACGGTGGCACAGCCGCGCCAGGGTGCGCTCCGTCATGGCCAGGCCGCCCGCAAAATCCGGCACCGTATCGATGTTGCCGCTGACCAGTGCCTGCTGCACGCGTTCGATCAGCGGATCAGGTGGCGGCGCGGCAGCGGCCCGTTCGCTGAAAAAGGCATCCAACAAGGCGCAGCAGCCTTCCCAATCGGTGGCGCACAGCGCCGCCCACAGGCTTTCGGCCTGCGCACCATAGATGTCGGTGAGTTCGTGCATGCGGTTGGCATGATCATGCGCGGATCGATCCACCAGCACTGCCCAGCCCAGGGCCGTCAGCCCCACCCCGACCACGCTGCCCGGTCCGGCCGAACGCACGATGCCCGTGCGATCCGTCGGCCCGAACAGGGCGGTGTGGCGCGGTGTCGGGTCGGTGCAGCCGGGCCGTTCCATCGTCCAGTCACCGCGCAGGGTGAAGCGGATATTGCCCCACTCGGGGTGAAGATGGTCTTCCAGCGCTACCGGGGTGGTGACGCCATAATAGGTGGTGATCAGCGGTCGTAGCTGCGCTGCTGGCAGCACAAAATGCACTGCAGGCAGCACATTGCGTTTCTGATCATCCCCCGCACTGAACATGGCACCCCCCTGCCAGACCCGGTGAACTGCGTGTCGCAATTCTCCGGCGGCGGCAAGCGATGGGAATTGCCAGTTAACGCAAATTCATATGGCACGCTTGGTGCCAGTGCCCATCACATCGCGCTGATGCCGCCATCCACGTAAAGACCGTGGCCGGTGACCATCTTGGCTTCGTCGCTGGCCAGATAGACGGCGGCCCAGGCGATATCATCAGGCTCGCCCACGGCACCCAGCGGAATCTGCCGGCCCAGCTTGGCGAGGCCCGCCTCGCGGCCCAGCGTATCGGTGATGCCCTTCAGGATCGGCGTGTCGATGAAGACCGGGTGGATGCTGTTGCAGGTGATGCGATATTGCTGCTTGGCGCAATGCAGGGCGACGCTCTTGGTGAGGTGGCGCACGGCGGCCTTGGCGCTGTTGTAGGCGGCCGAATTGTGCGCCGCGATCACGCCGGCGATGCTGGAAAGATTGATGATGCTGCCGCGCACCCCGGTTTCGCGCACGGTGCGGGCCATGGTGGGCAGCGACAGCTTGCAGCCCAGGAACACGCTGTCGAGATCGATCGAATGCACGCGCTTCCACGTCTCGAAATCGGTGGCTTCCACGGTCGAACCGCCTGCGATGCCGGCATTGTTGACCAGCACCTGGAAGCCGCCGAACTTCTCTTCCGCAAAGGCGATGGCGGCGGCCCAGTCATCCATGCTGGTGACATCGTGGCGGCAGGCCACGGCCGCATCACCGATGCTGGCGGCCACGGCCTTCACGCCGGCCTCGTTGATGTCGGTCAGCACCACGCGGGCGCCTTCTTCCACCATGCGACGGGCCATCGCCTCGCCCAGCCCTTGCGCCGCGCCGGTGATCAGCGCCACCTTGCCTGCCAGTCGGTTCATCATTGTCCTCCCAAATATGCTCTGGGCCACACCCTGCCCGTGCCGGGCGGCGCTGAAAAGCTAAGACTCGTGCAGTGGTGGCAGTGCCGCACGGCCCTTGACGCCCCGACGCCTGCGCCATACCTGCCAGACATGGCCATTCTTCCCATCATCGAGACGCCCGACGCGCGGCTGAAGCAGATCAGCAAGCCCGTGGAAACCGTCACCGACGCGCACCGCACGCTGATCGCCGACATGTTCGAGACCATGTATGACGCGCCCGGCATCGGCCTTGCCGCCATCCAGGTCGGCGTGGCGGAACGCATCCTGGTGATCGATCTGCAGCGCGAGGCGGATGATACGCCAGAGGACGCCGATCCCGAAAGGATTGTGCGGGTGAAGGAACCGCGGGTGTTCATCAACCCGGAGATCACCTGGGAATCCGACGAACTGTCGGTCTATCAGGAAGGCTGCCTGTCGGTGCCGGAAATGTATGCCGATGTGCAGCGCCCGGCGCGCATCCGCGTCACCTGGCTCGACGAGCAGGGCAGGGCGCACGACGAGGAGCTGGATGGCCTGCTCGCCACCTGCCTGCAGCACGAGATGGACCATCTGAACGGCGTGCTGTTCATCGATCACCTCAGCAAGCTGAAGCGTGACATGCTGCTGAAGAAGCTGGAAAAGCTGCGCAGAAGCAGCCGGGCGGCCTGAATTCACCTCTCCCCGGCGGGGAGAGGTGATTCAGCCCAGCCGATCGAGGATCAGCCGCGCCGCGTCTTCGGGCGGCTTCAGCTTGGCCGGATCTTCACCCGGATAGGCGCGGGCGCGCATCACGGTGCGGGTGGCACCGGGATCGACGATATGCGTGCGGATGGCGGAGACGTTCTTCACTTCCTCGCCATAGGTGCGCACCAGATTTTCCAGCGCCGCCTTGGTCGCGGCATAGCCGCCCCAATAGGCGCGTGGGCTGGCGGCCACCGACGAGGTGACGGCCACGACATGACCGGCCGCCGACTGGCGCAGCCACGGATCGAGCGCCCGGATCAGCCGCATGTTGGCGGTGAGATTGAGCGCGATCAGCTTGTCCCATTCCTTCAGATCAAGATGCGGCACCGGCGCCAGAGTGCCGAGCTGCGCCGCATTGAGGATCAGCGCATCCAGCCGGCCCCAGCGCGCGCCGATGGCATTGCCCAGCCGGTCGATGGCGTCGCCGTCGGTCAGGTCAAACGGCGCGATCGTGGCTGTGCCGCCAGCCTTGTGGATGCGGTCGTCCAGCTCGGCCAGCCCGGCTTCGGTGCGGCCGGTGATGATCACGTGCCAGCCTTCGCGGGCCAGCATTTCGGCGGTGGCCGCGCCAATGCCGCGGCTGGCACCCGTGACGAGGGCGAGTTTCTTGGCAGTGATATCAGTCATGCGGCGGCCTTAGGCGGCAGGGGCGGGCAGGGCAAGCGCCTCAGATGACGCGCTCGGCCAGCAGGCTCAGCTGGTCCGGCACTTCCACTTCTTCCTGATCGGTCAGGCGGGTGGGATAGTCGCCAGTGAAGCAGGCATCGCAATATTGCGGCGCGTGCTCGTCGCGGGCCGGCTCTCCCACGGCGCGATAGAGGCCGTCGATGGAGAGGAAGGACAGGCTGTCCACCTTGATGTAATCGCGCATCCGCTCGACATCCATCTGCGCTGCCAGCAGCTTCGATCGTTCCGGCGTGTCGACGCCATAGAAACAGCTGTGCCGCGTCGGCGGGCTGGCGATCCGCATATGCACTTCCTCGGCGCCGGCCTCGCGCAGCATCTGCACGATCTTCACGGATGTCGTGCCGCGCACGATCGAATCGTCGATCAGCACGATGCGCTTGCCGGCGATCAGCGCGCGGTTGGCATTGTGCTTCAGTTTCACGCCCAGGTTGCGGATCTGATCGCCGGGCTGAATGAACGTCCGGCCGATATAGTGGCTGCGGATGATGCCCAGTTCGAAGGGGATGCCGCTTTGCTGCGCATAGCCGATGGCGCCCGGCACGCCGCTGTCCGGCACGGGCACCACCATGTCGGCGTCCACCGGATTTTCGCGGGCCAGTTCGGCGCCGATGCGCTTGCGCACTTCATAGACGCTGCTGCCGTCCATCATTGAATCGGGCCGGCTGAAATAGACGTGCTCGAAAATGCACGGGCGGGCGCGTACCGGCGCGAACGGCCGGATCGAACGCAGGCCGCGGCCGGTGATGATGATCAGCTCGCCCGGCTCCACCGAGCGCAGGAAGGTCGCGCCCACCATGTCGAGCCCGACGGTTTCGGAGGCGAGGATGTAGCTGTCCCCCAGTCGGCCCAGCACCAGCGGGCGGATGCCGAGCGGATCGCGGCAGGCCAGCATGCCTTCAGCGGTGAGGCAGATCAGGCTGTAGGCGCCTTCCACACGCTTCAGCGCATCGATGAAGCGATCGAGCAGGGTACGATAGGACGAGGTGGCAACAAGGTGGATGATCACCTCGGTATCGCTGGTCGACTGGAAGATCGAACCGCGCCGCACCAGTTCGCGGCGCAGGGTGGTGGCGTTGGAGATATTGCCGTTGTGCGCCACCGCAAAGCCGCCCGAGGCCAGCTCGGCAAACAGCGGCTGCACGTTCCTCAGCGCGGTTTCGCCGGTGGTGGAATAGCGGTTGTGGCCGATGGCTATTTCGCCCTTCAGCTTGGCGATCACCGCATCATTGTCGAAATTGCCCGCCACATGCCCCATGGCGCGGTGGGTGTGGAATTCCTTGCCATCGAAGGTGGTGATGCCGGCGGCTTCCTGGCCACGGTGCTGCAGGGCGTGCAGGCCCAGCGCCACCAGCGCAGCGGCGCCCTCGGCGCCATATACCGCAAACACGCCGCATTCTTCGTGGAGATGGTCATCTTCCCACGGATCGGTGGTGAGCATCGAATCCATTGTGCGGCCTTTGTCATTCGGCAGATGCCGCGCCATATAGGGTGGAGGCGGGGCTTTGTCGCCCCCCGTGTTGTGATGAAAGTGTCACATATGAGCCATGCGCTGGACGAAACCCTGGAATTCCGACCCAAATGGGGTGCCGATGATCTGCTCACGGCCGTGGCGGTGGATGCCGGCACCGGCGCGGTGCTGATGGTGGCGCACATGAACGCCGATGCGCTGGCGGCGACACTGGCCACTGGCGAAGCGCATTATTGGAGCCGCAGCCGCCGCGAATTATGGCATAAGGGTGCCACAAGTGGCGCCATCCAGCGAGTCGTCGAAATCCGGGTGGATTGCGACCAGGATTGCCTGCTGCTGCGCGTGGAACCGGCCGGCCCGGCCTGCCACACCGGCCGGCAGGATTGCTTCTATCGCCGGCTCGATGGCGGCCGGCTGGTGATGATCGGAGACGGCGAATGAGCATCCCCACTGGCCTGCAAGTCACCATCTTCGACGAGATATTCCGCAACCGCCCGCACGAACGCTTCGATGCCCTGCGCGAGGCGGACCCGGTGCATGAGGACAAGGTGCTCGGCCGCGTGCTGCTTACCCGCGCCGCCGATGTTGCCGCCACACTGAAAGATCGCAGCCTGTCGGTCGATCAGCGCAATGCCGCGCCCGATACGATCGTGCAGCGTCTCGCCACGATGCAGGACCGCGAGGCGCCGCGTTCGATGCTGGTGCTGGATGATCCCGAACACGGCCGCCTGCGCCGGCTGGTCACCCACGCCTTCAACGCCCGCGCCATCGAAGCGGTAAAGCCGCAGGTGGTCGCCGTGGCTGATGAACTGCTCGACGCCGTTGTGGAGCAGGACAGGTTCGACCTGATCGAGGATTTCGCCTCGCCGCTGCCGATCACGGTGATTGCCGCCATGTTGGGCGTGGATGTGGCTGATCGCGGCGATTTCCGGCGCTGGTCCAAGGGGTTGGCCAACGTGTTCTCGCCCATTCGCTCGCCGGAATTTCTGGCCGCGCTGCAGGCCAATTCCGACGAGATCAGCGCCTATTTCGAACGCGTGATCGGTGAACGCCGGACGGCCCCGCGTGATGACCTGATCAGCGCGCTGATCGCGGCGGAAGACGGCGGCGATCGGCTGACGACGCAGGAAATCGTCACCATGTGCATCCTGCTGCTGCTCGCCGGCAACCTCACCACCACCGATCTGATCGGCAATTGCGTGCTGGCCCTGCTGCGCCACCCCGAACAACGGGCGACGGTGCAAGCCAACCCGGCCCGCATCGCTGATGCCATCGAGGAAACGCTGCGGCTCGATCCGCCGGTGGTACAGTCCCTGCGCATCCCGCTGGAGCCACGCGAGATCGGCGGCTGCCCGGTGCGGGCCGGGGAGGCGGTAACCACCTTCCTGATGGCCGCCGGGCAGGACCCGGCGCTGCACAAGGACCCGCTCACCTTCGACATCGACCGGGCCGACAAGACGCACTTTGCCTTTGGCGGCGGTGTGCATTTCTGCCTGGGTGCGCCGCTCGCCCGCGCCGAAGCCGAAATCGCGCTCACCCGCCTGTTCGCGCGCTTCCCCAACCTGGCGCTGACCGGCGATCCGATCGAGCGCAACATCTCCGCCGCCTTCAATGGCGTGCAGCAATTGTGGGTTCGCCCGTGAGGCTATTGTTGGCCGGCGCGTCTGGCCTCGTCGGTGGCCTTGTACTGGGCCTGTGCCCGGACGCCATCCCCATCACGCGCCGCCCGATCGGCCGGCCGGGCGTGGTTGCCGATTTCGACGATCTGCCGCCCTTGCCAGAGGCGCAAGTCGGCGTCTGCGCACTCGGCACGACGCGGGCCAAGGCCGGCAGCGATGCCGCCTTCCGCGCCGTCGATCATGACGCCGTGCTTGCCTTCGCCAGCGCCGCGAAAGCCGCCGGAGTCACCCACTTCATCCTGGTCAGCAGCGTCGGCGCCAACCCCAAGGCCAGCCTGCTCTACCCGCGCACCAAGGGCGAAGTGGAGGCGGCGCTGGCGGCCATGGGCTTTGCCCGGCTCGACATAATGCAGCCCGGCCTTCTCATCGGCCCCCGCGCCGAACGCCGCCCGGTGGAACGCTTCCTGCAATGGGCCGCGCCGGTGATGGACCTCGCCCTGCCGCGTGACCTGGGCAGCCTGCCGGCCCACGCGGTGGCGGGTGCGATTGTGGCGCTTACGAAACGCAGCGAAGCTGGCGTCTTCCGCCACACGAACAGCGCCATCGCCAACCTTCAGTTGAAGTGAACCTCAAGGACACATTGGCTCGTGAGCAATCCGGCCGAGCCTCTCGAACTGACGATTGGTTCCCGAGGCTGCGGGATGGTCTTGCCACCGCGCCCGCGCTGGCGTGACCGTCTACCCCCTCTTCCACGGTATCCCGGCCTGCACTTCCGCGTAACTGAAGCGTGCTAGGTGCGGCGCCCTCGAGTCCCGAACGAACAAAACTGCGGTGAGGGGCCGGTCCTCTGGAAGTGGACCCGAGGGCGCGCCCAGGCCCGCAAGAAGGTCGTCGAGATGTTCGGGTGTGAACCGATCCCTGATGCGCTTTGCGTCGTATCGGGAGACGTCTTCGAACGCGTAAGGCTCGCCCGAGGATCCGAATCTCCAACTGCCATCGCGTGCGGCATAGATGGACCTGCGACTGTTTATTCGGTTACCGCCGCGCTCCGGGCTTTCATATGCCTCGAATATTGTCGCAGCGGCCGACCTGACGACGCGCAACCCAGTGCATCCGCACGCTGCGGCCATGCGGGATACCGGCAGGAAGACATCCGATCCCAGCAACCCGTTGGCGAAATAGCTGGTCCAGTTGTCGCCGTTGGCAATAAGCAGGGTTCGATCCAGCGCCATGCTCAGCGGTTCCAGTTGCCTGAAGAGTTCTTCCTGGTTGCCCTGAAGGTCAAGCTTATGCGTGACTACAGGCTCATTCGCCCAGAGTGCGGCATAGGCGGATGCAACCTGCTTCAGCGGCAAGGCAAGCAAGCCATAGTCGCTCGTGGTTGGCGCAAATCGGTCCATGCCGAAGCTTATCTCGGCGCTCCATCCTGAGCCACTGCGTATTGGTCGTCGTCAGTGCGGCGATATCAAATGACCAGATTGTCCCAAGATCAGACAGTCCGCTCTACCCGATGCCCGCAACTTGACCTTAACGTAAACGTCAACTACCTCCTTCGGCCATGAGCAACCCGGCTGAGGCGCCCCGCACTGATGATGAGGCAGCAGCCCTGCTGCACGCCTTTGCCACCGCGCCGGCCCCGCCGGCCGCCGGAGATGCCAGCCATTTTTCGATCACCGAATTGGCGCTGGCCTTCAACATCACGCCGCGCGCCATCCGTTTCTATGAAGACCAGGGCCTGATCACGCCGGAACGGCAAGGGCAGAACCGCATCTATTCCCGGCGGGATCGCGCCCGGCTGGCGTGGATCCTGCGCGCCAAGAATGTCGGCTTCAGCCTCGCCGAAATCCGCGAGATGATCGACCTGTATGACGTGGGCGATCATCGGCTGACGCAGAAGCGCGTCACGCTGGAAAAATGCCGTGCCCGCGTGGCCCTGCTGGAAGAGCAGCGCGCCGATATCGACGCCACCATCCACGAGCTGCAACAATTTTGCGACATCGTCGAACAATCGATGAAAGCCTGATTCCATGCCCAGCTATCGCGCCCCGGTGAAAGACACGCTGTTCGTGCTGGAGGCCGTGGCCGGCCTCTACAACCAGTCCCACGTGCCCGGTTTCGAGAGCGTCTCGCCCGATCTGGTGGAGGCCGTGCTGAACGAGGGCGGCAAATTCTGCGGCGAAGTGCTGGCGCCGCTCAATCTGCCCGGTGATCGCCAGGGCTGCACCCGCCACCCCGATGGCAGCGTGACCGCGCCCGATGGGTTCCGTGATGCCTACAAGCAGTTCTGCGACGGCGGCTGGGGCGGGCTGATTGCGGACGAACATCACGGCGGCCAAGGCCTGCCCTACACGATCGGCGCGGTGCTGCAGGAATATATCGCCGCGTCCAACATGGCGTTCGGCATGTATCCCGGCCTGTCCGAAGGCGCGCAGGCGGCGATCGAGGTGGTGGGCTCGCCGGAGCAGAAGGCCAAGTGGCTGCCCAACATGGTGCAGGGCCGCTGGACCGGCACCATGAACCTGACCGAGCCGCATTGCGGCACCGATCTCGGCCTGATCCGCACCCGCGCCGAGCCCAACGCCGATGGCAGTTACGCCATCACCGGCACCAAGATCTTCATCTCGGCCGGCGAGCATGACCTGTCCGAAAACATCATCCACCTCGTGCTGGCCAAGACGCCGGGCGCGCCGGACAGCGTGAAGGGCATCAGCCTGTTCATCGTGCCGAAGTATATCGTGAATGACGATGGTTCGCTGGGTGCGCGCAACGCCGTCACGTGCGGTTCCATCGAACACAAGATGGGTATCCACGCCAACGCCACCTGCGTGATGAACTATGATGGCGCGACCGGCTATATGCTGGGCGAGGAGATGAAGGGCCTGGCCGCCATGTTCATCATGATGAACGCGGCGCGGCTGGGGGTGGGCATCCAGGGCCTGGCACAGGCCGATGCCGCCTATCAGAACGCCGTCGAATACGCCAAGGGCCGCCTGCAGGGCCGCAGCCTGACCGGTGCGAAGAACCCCGACGGCAAGGCCGATCCGATCATCGTCCACCCCGATGTGCGCCGCATGCTGATGGACGCGCGCGCCTATACCGAGGGCATGCGCGCGCTGGTGCTGTGGGGCGCGATCCGGGTAGACCTGTCGCGCAAGGCGCCCGACGCCGCCGAGCGGGAGATGGCCGACGACCTGATCAGCCTGCTCACCCCCGTTATCAAGGGCTATGGCACCGATCGCGGCTATGAGGTCGCCACCAATTGCCAGCAGGTGCTGGGCGGCCATGGCTATATCGCCGAATGGGGCATGGACCAGTTCGTGCGCGATGCCCGCATCGCCATGATCTACGAAGGCACCAACGGCATCCAGGCGCTCGATCTGGTCGGCCGCAAGCTGGGATCGAAGGGCGGGCGCGGCACGCAGGCGTGGCTGGGGCTGGTGGCGGGTGACATCGCGGCGGCGAGCGACGAGCGGCTGGCCTTCATCGCGCAGCCGCTGGCCAAGGCACTGGGCGATGTGCAGGCTGGGGTGATGTGGCTGCTGCAGAATGGCATGGCCAATCCGGATAATGCCGGGGCTGGGGCGACCGCCTTCATGCGCATGATGGGCCATGTCGCATTGGGCCATATGTGGCTGAAGATGGCCGGTGCATCGCTGGCTGCGCTCGATGCCGGTACGGCCGATCCCGATTTCCACAACGCCAAACTCACCACCGCCCGCTTCTTTGCCGCCCGCGTGCTGCCGGAAACCGCGAGCCTGAAAGGCCAGCTGGAAGCTGGCGCCGACACCGTGATGGCACTGCCCGCCGAGATGTTCTGACCGACTCCTCCCCTCCTTGCGTAGCAGGGAGGGGCCGGGGGAAGGTTCGTGCCGCACGGCCGATCTCCGACCCCACAAACCCTCCCCCAACCCCTCCCTGCAAGCAGGGAGGGGGGTAAGAGAAGAAAGGCCCGACAATGACCGAAGCCTATATCTACGACGCCGTCCGCACCCCACGCGGCAAGGGCCGCAAGGACGGCAAGCTGCACGAGATCACGCCGATCCAGCTGGCAACCCAGGTGCTGCAGGCCGTGCGCGACCGTACCGGCATCGACACGTCTGATGTGGACGATGTGGTGCTGGGCTGCGTCTCCCCGGTGGGTGAGCAGGGCAGCGATATCGCGCGCGTCGCCGTGCTCAACGCCGATTATGCCGAAACCACCGCGGGCGTGCAGATCAACCGCTTTTGCGCCTCGGGCCTGGAAGCCACCAACATGGCGGCGGCCAAGGTGATGTCGGGCGAAGCCATGTTCGCCATCGGCGGCGGCGTGGAAAGCATGAGCCGCGTGCCGATGGGCAGCGACGGCGCCGCCTGGGCGATGGACCCGGCCGTGGCCTACAAGACCTATTTCGCCCCGCAGGGCATCGGCGCCGATCTGATCGCCACCAAATATGGCTTCAGCCGCCACGATGTGGACGCCTATGCGATGGAGTCGCAGGCCCGCGCTGCCCGCGCCTGGGCGGAAGGCCGTTTCAAGAACAGCATCGTGCCGGTGCGCGACGTGATCGGCGAGATCGTGCTGGCCCATGACGAGCATATGCGCCCGCAGACCGACATGCAGTCGCTGGGCAGCCTCGCGCCGGCCTTCCAGGCGATGGGCGAACAGATGCCCGGTTTCGATGCCATCGCCCTGATGCGCTATCCGGAAATCGAGAAGATCGACCATGTCCACCATGGCGGCAACTCGAGCGGCATCGTCGATGGCGCATCGGCCATCCTGGTGGGCAACAAGGCGATGGGCGAGAAATATGGCCTGAAGCCCCGCGCCCGCATCCGCGCCATGGCTTCTATCGGCAGCGAGCCGATGATCATGCTGACCGGGCCGGAATTCGTGGCCGCCAAGGTGCTGCAGCGCGCCGGCATGACCAAGGATGATATCGACCTGTTCGAGCTGAACGAGGCCTTTGCGTCCGTCGTGCTGCGCTACATGCAGGCGCTGAACATCCCGCACGACAAGATCAACGTGAACGGCGGCGCCATCGCCATGGGCCATCCGCTGGGCGCCACTGGCGCGATGATCCTGGGCACGGTGCTGGATGAGCTGGAACGCACCGGCAAGGGCACCGCGCTGGTGAACCTGTGCGTCGGTGCCGGCATGGGCACCGGGACCATCATCGAGCGCCTGTAAAACTCCCCTCCCTGCTCGCAGGGAGGGGCTGGGGGAGGGTTCTCCCCGCCCGCACCGCCATTTGAAACCAAGCTGTGTCCTCGCGGCACGCACCCTCCCCCGACCCCTCCCTTGCAGGGAGGGGAGAAGAAAGAAGGGACCGAGCAATGACCACCGCCATCCACACCGAACTCGATGCCGACGGCATCCTCCTCTTGCGCCTGGACGTGCCCGGCCAGTCGATGAATGTCATCACGCCCGAAGTGCAGGCCGATCTCGCTGCCGCCATCGAGCGGCTGAAGACCGACGACGCCGTGAAGGGCGCCGTGCTCACCAGTGGCAAGGCCAGCGGCTTCATGGCCGGTGCAGATCTGAAGGGCATGGGTGCGCTGTTCGGCGGCGGCGGTGTGCCGGAAGGCAAGAGCAAGATGGCCGCGCTGTTCGATGGCGTCTTCGGCCTCAACAAGCTGCTGCGCGACCTCGAAACCTGCGGCAAGCCGGTGGCGGCGGCTGTCAATGGCCTGGCGCTGGGCGGCGGGCTCGAATTCATCCTTGCCTGCCATTATCGCGTGATTGCCGACAATCCCAAGATCACGCTCGGCCTGCCGGAAATCATGGTCGGCCTGTTCCCCGGCGCGGGTGGCACCCAGCGCCTGCCGCGCCTGATGGGCATCCAGCCAGCGCTGATGTACCTGCTGCAAGGCAAGAACATGAGCCCGCAGGAAGCGCTTGGCTTTGGCGTCGCGCAGGCCGTGGTGCCCGCCGATCAGATCATCGCCACGGCAAAGGCGTGGGTGAAGGCCAACCCCAATGGCGGCGTGCAGCCGTGGGATACCAAGAATTTCAAGATGCCGGGCGGGCCGGCAACGGCGCTCAACCCCAATTTCGCGCAGATTTTCGTGGGTGGCACGGCGATGACGCACGTGAATGCCGGTGACAACATGAACGCGCCCAAGGCGATCCTGAGCGCCGTGTATGAAGGCACCCAGGTGCCGATGGACACCGCCATCCGCATCGAGAGCAAATATTTCGCCAAGGTCGTGGCCGACCCGCAGGCCGGCAACATGATCCGCAGCCTGTTCGTCTCCAAGCAGGCCGCCGAAAAGGGCGCGCGTCGTCCCAAGGGCATCGCGCCGATGCCGACGAAGAAGATCGGCATGCTCGGCGCTGGCCTGATGGGCGCGGGCGTTGCCATGGTGACGGCGCAGGCCGGCATCGAAGTGGTGCTGCTCGATCGTGATCTGGCCGCCGCCGAGAAGGGCAAGCAATACACCGCCGATCGCCTCGCCAAGAAGCGCATGGATCCGGCCAAGGCGCAGGTCATTCTTGATCGCATCCACCCCACCGCCGATTATGCCGATCTGGCCGGCTGCGACCTGATCATCGAAGCGGTGTTCGAAACCCGCGAGATCAAGGCCGATGTCACCAAGGCCACCGAAGCCGTGGTCGGCCCCGATGTGATCTTTGGTTCCAACACCTCCACCCTGCCGATCACCGGCCTGGCCAAGGCGTGGAGCAAGCCGGAAAATTTCATCGGCATCCACTTCTTCTCGCCGGTGGAAAAGATGCCGCTGGTCGAAATCATCGTCGGCAAGGAAACCGGCCCCGCCGCCATCGCCAAGGCGCTGGATTATGTCGCCGCCATCCGCAAGACGCCGATCGTGGTGAACGACAGCCGCGGTTTCTACACCTCGCGCTGCTTTGGCACCTATGTGCAGGAAGGCCTGGCGCTGCTGGGCGAAGGCACCACGCCGGCGCTGATCGAGAATGTCGGCAAGCAGATGGGCATGCCCGTTGGCCCGCTGGCGGTGAACGACGAAGTCGGCCTTGATCTCAGCTACAAGGTTGGCCAGCAGACGCGCGCCGATCTGGGTGACGCCTACAAGCCGGGCCCGGCGGATGGCGTGATCACCAGGATGTATGAACTTGGTCGCCAGGGCCGCAAGAATGCCAAGGGTTTCTATGTCTATCCGGAAGGCGGCAAGAAATATCTGTGGCCGGAACTGGTGGAAACGGTGGCCGGTGGCCTTGCTGCTGACCAGCCTTCCGCCGCCGATGTGAAGGAGCGCCTGCTCTATCGCCAACTCGTCGAATGCGCGCGCTGCTTTGCCGAAGGCGTGCTGGAAACCCCGCAGGATGGCGACCTGGGCGCCATCTTCGGCTGGGGCTTTGCGCCCTTCACTGGCGGGCCGTTCAGCCACATGGACACGGTGGGCATCGCCAATGTCGTCGCCACGCTGGACCGGCTGGCCCAGCGCCATGGCGAGCGCTTCGCGCCGCCGCAACTGCTGCGCGACATGGCGGCACGCGGTGACAGCTTCTACGCCATGGCGGCGAAGCAGGCAGCGTAAGAAAGCCCCCCTCCCTTTTTTCAAGGGAGGGGTTGGGGGAGGGTGACTGGCCCCACGCGCCAACCAGTGGTGCTGGTGGTCAGGACCCTCCCCCGGCCCCTCCCTGCAAGCAGGGAGGGGAGAAGGTGGCTTGCTCTCTTGCCGCCACCACGGCACCTTGCCGGCAAACAGGGGTGCCACCATGCCAGACGTGAACGACGCCTTCAGCCTGCCCAACGGCCAGAAGTTCCGCAATCGCATCGCCAAGGCGGCGATGACGGAAGGGCTGGCGTTTCGTGATGGCCTGCCCAACCCGGCCCATGAAACCCTGTATCGGCGCTGGGCGGATGGCGGCTGCGGCCTCCTCATCACCGGCAATGTGCAGATCGATCGCGGCCATCTGGAACGGCCGGGTAATGTCATCGTCGATGGGCCATTGAGCGATGAGGCCAAGGCGGCCTGGGCGCGCTGGGCGGCGGCGGCGACCGAGAACGACACCCAGGCCTGGGTGCAGATCAGCCACGCCGGCCGCCAGACGCAGAAGAACGTCAACCCACATCCACGCGCGCCGTCGGCGGTGCCGCTGGCGCTGCCGGGCGGGCAATTCGGCATGCCGCATCCGCTTACCGGCATTGAAATCCAGGATCTGATCGCGCGCTGGGCGCACGCCGCCGTCGTGTCGCGCGAAGCCGGCTTCACCGGCGTGCAGATCCACGCGGCACATGGATATCTGATCAGCCAGTTCCTCTCCCCGCTCGCCAATCTGCGCCGCGATGAATGGGGCGGCAGCCTTGAAAACCGCGCGCGTTTCCTGATTGAAGCGGTGAAGGCGGTGCGGGCCGCGGTTGGCGCCGATTTCACCGTGTCGGTGAAGCTGAACAGCGCCGATTTCCAGAAGGGCGGCTTTGCCTTCGAAGATTGCCTCACCGTTGCTGGCTGGCTGGCCGATCTGGGCGTCGATTGCCTGGAATTGTCGGGCGGCACCTACGAACAGCCGGCGATGATGGACATGGACGGCCTCGCCCCGCGCGAGGAGCCGAAGCAGCAATCCACCCGCCAGCGGGAGGCCTATTTCGTGCAGCTGGCCAAGGCCCTGATGGCCGCCAGGACGCCGCCGTTGATGGTGACGGGTGGTTTCCGCAGCCTGGGTGCGATGCAGGATGCGCTGGCCAGTGGCATCGCCTTTGTCGGCGTTGGCCGGCCATTGTGCGCCGATCCCACCTGCGTCACCGAGCTGCTGGAAGGCCATATCGAGGAATTGCCGCGCGACGAGGAACGGCTGGCGATCGGGCCCGGCTGGCTCGGTCCGAAATCACCTTTCAAGCTGGTGCGCACGCTGAACGGCTTTGCCGCACAGTCGTGGTATTACCAGCAGATCAGGCGGGTCGCGAGCGGCGCCCCGGCAGAGAAGTTGAACCCGTTCAAGGCGTTCCTGGCCGAGGACAAGGAAAACAAGGCCCGCGTTTGAAGCGCTTTTCCCTGTTGATACTGGGCCTGGCCGCGGCGATCGGCTGGGCTGGCTGGCTGGGTGCGATCCGCGATCCGGCGGTGGTGCACACGCATGTCGAACTGGCCGGGTTGCAGCGTCCGCTGCGCATCGTCCACCTGTCTGACATGCATGGCAGCAATTGGGACATGCCGCAGGTGCGATTGAACCGCATCATGGATCAGGTGAATGCATTGCATCCCGATCTGGTGGTGATCACCGGTGATTTCCACGCCAGCAAGATCTGGGACCCGCCAATGCGGCTGGAAGATGCGCTGCGCCCGCTGACAAAGCTGAAGGCGCCGCTGGGCGTGTGGAGCGTGCCGGGCAACCATGATGATCCCTACTGGATACGCTGGGTGATGCGCCGCTTCGGCCTCAAGCTGCTGGCCGGTGATCTGGTTGATCTCGGGCCCATCCAGATCGTCGGCAGTGATGATCTGATCATGGGCCATCTGCCCCTTCAGCGCCTGCGCTCTGCCGCCGCCCGCGCTCGGCCAGACAAGCCGCTGATCGCGCTGGTGCACGAACCGCGACTGTTCACGCAGTTACCCCCCAACGTGGGCCTGCTGCTGGCCGGGCACACCCACGGCGGCCAGATCCAGATATTTGGCTGGCCACGGTTCAAGAAGGCCGATGCCAAATATCTGCGCGGCCTCTTCCGCAACGCATCCGGCCAGCAGATGATCGTGTCTGCCGGCATCGGCACATCGGTGGTGCCGATGCGGCTGGGCACGCAGGGCGAGATCGTGGTGGTGGCGCTTCAGCCGGCGCCTCAACCCCCTGGCAGGAATTCCGGCACCGACAGATAACGCTCGCCGGTGTCGTAGTTGAAGCCGACGATGCGGGCGCCGGCGGGCATTTCCTTCAGCTTCAGTGCAATGGCGGCCAGTGTCGCACCCGACGAGATGCCGACCAGCATGCCTTCTTCCGCGGCCGAGCGCAGTGCCCAGGCCTTGGCGTCGGCAGCGTCCACCTGGATCACGCCGTCGAGCAGCGCCACATCCAGATTCTTCGGGATGAAGCCGGCGCCGATGCCCTGGATCGGGTGCGGGCTGGGCGAGCCGCCGGAAATCACCGGCGAGGCGGCGGGTTCGACGGCAAAAACCTTCAGCTTGGGCCAGCGGGCCTTCAGTACCTTGGCGACACCGGTGATGTGCCCGCCGGTGCCAACGCCAGTGATGATGGCATCAGGCGGGCTGTCAGCGAAATCGGCGTAAATCTCTTCCGATGTCGTGCGAACATGCACATCGATGTTGGCCGGGTTCTCGAATTGCTGCGGCATCCAGCTGTTGGGCGTGGTGGACACGATTTCCAGTGCGCGGGCGATGGCGCCGTTCATGCCCTTTTCGCGCGGCGTGAGATCGAAACTGGCGCCATAGGCCAGCATCAGCCGCCGCCGCTCGATCGACATGCTTTCGGGCATGACCAGGATCAACTTGTAGCCCTTCACGGCGGCGACCATGGCAAGGCCAATGCCGGTGTTGCCGCTGGTCGGTTCAACGATGATGCCGCCGGGCTTCAGCGTGCCATCGGCTTCGGCGGCCTCGATCATGGCCAATGCGATGCGATCCTTGATCGAACCGCCGGGGTTGGTGCGTTCGGACTTGATCCACACTTCGGCATTCGGGAACAATTTGGCGACGCGCACATGCGGCGTGCGACCGATGGTTTCAAGGATGTTGTTGGCCTTCATCGCGGCACCTTCCCGGGTTGTTTGCACTCCTTTTAGGCCCTGCCGCGGCCTGCGCCAACGGCCGAATTTCAGCCGGGCCGTTGCTGGTCGAAGCGGTCAGCCAGCCGCAGTTGCGGAAAGCGCCAGGCCCAGACAAGCGTGACGATGATGGCGCCCACACCGCCGATCACCACGCCCGGCACGGCACCGATATAGCGGGCGGCAAGGCCGGATTCGAGCTCACCCAGTTCGTTGCTGGCCGAAATGAACAGGCCCGACACGCTGCTGACCCGCCCGCGCATGTCATCGGGCGTGTGCAGCTGGATCAGGCTGCCGCGCACGAACACGCTGATGGCATCGGCGGCGCCGAGCACGAACAGGGCAGCGAGGCTGAGCGGATATGATGTCGACAGGCCAAAGACGATGGTGGCCAGCCCGAACAGCGCCACCGAGCCGAACATCACCGGCCCGACGTGACGACGCAGCGGCCGGCTGGCGAGCAGCACCGCCATCAGCACGGCGCCGGCCGACGGCGCGGCCCTGAGCGGCCCCAGCCCTTCGACGCCAACGTGCAGTACGTCGCGGGCATAAACCGGCAGCATCGCCGTCGCTCCGCCCAGCAGCACGGCAAACAGATCCAGGCTGATCGCGCCCAGCAGCACCTTGTTGTGGCGGACATAGGCGATGCCTTCGACGAGGCTGCGCCACGGCGTCAGCGTGGAGGGCGCCGGGCGCGGCACCGGCCGGATGATCATCAGGCAGACGAAGGTCAGCGCGAACAGGATCGCCGCCACCACATAGGGCGTTGCCGGCGACACCGCATAGAGAAGGGCGCCCAGCGGCGGGCCGATCACCGCGCCGGCCTGCCAGCTGATGCTGTTCAGCGCGATGGCCTGTGGCAGCAGTTCGCGCGGCACCAGATTGGGGGCGAGGGCGGCCATCGATGGCCCCTGAAAAGCGCGGGCCACGCCCAACAGCGCCGCCACCACGAACAGCGAGACCATCGGCACGGTGCCCACAAGCGCCAGCCAGCCGAGCACGCCGGCACAGCCGACTTCCAGTGCAACAGCGGCGCGGGCGATGTAACGCCGGTCCACCCGATCAGCGATGACGCCGACGACGAGGGCCAGGCAAAACAAGGGCAGGAACTGCGCCAGCCCGATCATGCCGAGCAGGAAGGCCGCATCGTCCCGGCTCATGGTTTCGCGGGCGATGTCGTACACTTGCCAGCCGATGACCACTACCAGCATCAGCCCGGCCACGGTGGCGAGAAAGCGCGAAACCCAGAAGGCGCGATAATCGGCGATCAGCAAGGGCGCAGGGATGGACGGCACCCATCCTCCATAGAAAGCGCCGGCGCGAGCGGCAATCATCCATTCGGGAAATCTGCGCGGCGCAGCCAATTTGCCGATCATCGCTGACGGTGGTAGTTTCGGTGCCAATGTCGAGTTTTCGCAAATTTCCCGGCTATGTGATGGCCGTCGTCCTGTGCGGCGTTGGCGTCATGATGATGATATTGGCCTGGGCGGGCTGGAGCCTGGGCCTGAATTGGCAATGGGGGCTGGTCGCGATCGTGCTGTCACTTGTGGCGCGGTTCAACGGCTATATCCTGGTCGGCACTTTTTTCTTTGGGCAGGAATATCTGCACTGGCAGATGCCGCAGTGCCTGGCCCTGACGGCCGTGGGCCTGATTTTCCTGACACCCGGCATTTTCCGCGAAGTGATGAGCGCGCTGACCGGGCATGATATCAGGCCTCTTTGAGGCTCACGAAACTGTCGAGCACGCGTTTGCGTCCCGCGGCGGGGAAATCGATCTCCAGCTTGTTGCCATCGACATGGAACACGGTGCCTTCGCCGAACTTGGCGTGAAACACGCGCGCGCCCTTGCGGAACGACGGGCTGGGGCTGAGCGAGACGGCGCTGACCCGCGCTTCCCGGGGGGCAGCGCTGCGCGGGCCGAAATCGCGTTCTGATCGGTTGGCAAAGCTGCCGCCTCCCTGCGCCGCCCGGTCCCACCCCGGCCCGCGTCCGGTGCCACGGCTGATGTGGGCGAACGGGTCGCCGCCTGCCAGTGCTGCCCGCCACAGGCTGGGGCCGCCGCTCATCGTGGAGCGGGCGACGACATGGCTTTCGGGCAATTCGGCGATGAAGCGGCTGGGCAGGGCGGCCGTCCACTGGCCATAGACCTGCCGGTTGGCGGCGTTGATGATATGGGCGCGTTTCCGGGCGCGGGTGATGCCGACATAGGCCAGCCGTCGTTCCTCCTCCAGCGCATTGGTGCCGCCTTCATCCAGGGAGCGCTGGCTGGGGAACACGCCTTCTTCCCAGCCGGGCAGGAAGACATGATCAAACTCCAGGCCCTTGGCGGCATGCAGCGTCATGATGGTGATCTTCTCGCCATCGGCATTGGCGTCATTGTCCATCACCAGCGCGACATGTTCGAGAAAGGCGGTCAGGCTGGGATAATCGCCCATCGCCCGCACCAGTTCCTTCAAATTCTCGATGCGGCCATCGGCTTCGGTGGACTTGTCAGCCTGCCACATGGCGACATAGCCGGATTCTTCCAGCACCACTTCGGCCAGTTCGGCATGCCCCATGGTGCCGGCCATGTCGCGCCAGCGGGCGAGATCGGTCATGAAGGATTTCACTGCCCGCCGTGCGGCCGGGGTAAGATCATTGCTGTCCACCAACTCTGCCGCCGCGCGCGGCAGCGACAGCTTCAGGCCCCGCGCGGCGGCATGCATGGTCGCCATCGCCTTGTCGCCGAGGCCGCGTTTCGGCACGTTGATGATGCGTTCAAAGGCCAGCGCATCATCGGGCGACTGCACCAGCCGCAGATACGCCAGCGCGTCCCGCACCTCGGCGCGTTCATAGAAACGGAAACCACCGACGATGCGATAGGGCAGGCCGATGGCGATGAAACGGTCTTCAAACAGGCGGGTCTGGAACTGGGCGCGCACCAATATCGCCATGTCATTGAGCGACGCGCCTTCGCGGCCCAGCCGTTCGGCCTCGTCGCCCACCAGCCGCGCTTCCTCCGGCCCATCCCACACGCTGGTCACTTCCACCCGTTCGCCGCTGGTGTGGGCGGTGAACAGCGCCTTGCCGAGCCGGCCGCGATTATGGGCAATCAGCGCGTTGGCGGCGGCGAGGATGTGCGGGGTGGAGCGGTAATTCTGTTCCAGCCGGATCATCCTGGCGCCGGGGAAATCCTGTTCGAAGCGCAGGATGTTGGCGACTTCGGCACCGCGCCAGCTGTAGATCGACTGATCATCATCGCCGACACAGGCGAGATTGCGCCCCGGCCCCACCAGCGCCTTCAGCCATTGATACTGGGCGCTGTTGGTGTCCTGATATTCATCCACCATCAGATATTTGAAGCGGCGCTGATAATCGGCGGCGACATCGGGATGCTGGCGGAAAATGGTCAGCATGTGCAGCAGCAGATCGCCGAAATCGCAGGCGTTCAGGGCCACCAGCCGCTCCTGATAGCGCGCATACATGGCCGCACCACCGCCCTTGGCGCCATCGGCATAGGCAAAACTCTCGCCTGCCGGCACGTCGGCGGGCAATTGCCCCTTGTTCTTCCAGCGGTCGATCAGGCCGGCCAGCTGCTTGGCGGG
This sequence comes from Sandarakinorhabdus sp. AAP62, assembly GCF_000331225.1. Lineage (GTDB taxonomy): Bacteria > Pseudomonadota > Alphaproteobacteria > Sphingomonadales > Sphingomonadaceae > Sandarakinorhabdus. The sequence goes on from NZ_ANFY01000003.1 coordinate 611,095, forward strand.
CCAGCGCTTGTCGTCATGGCCGGCTTCGGCCACCACCTGCTTCAGCAGGCGCAGCTGATCATCGGTATCGAGGATGGTGAACTGGGCATTCAAACCCACCAGCCCGGCATGACGGCGCAGCATCTTGGCCGCCAGAGCGTGAAATGTGCCCAGCCACGGCAGGCCTTCGGCCATCGGACCCAGCAGCATTTCGGTGCGGTGGCGCATCTCGCGCGCCGCCTTGTTGGTGAAGGTGACGGCCAGCACCTCCGACGGCCAGGCGAGGCGATTGAACAGGATATGCGCCAGCCGGGCGGTGAGCGCCTTGGTCTTGCCGGTGCCGGCGCCGGCGAGGATCAGCACCGGGCCTTCGGTGGTCGTCACCGCCTCGCGCTGGGGCGGGTTCAGCCCGGCGAGCCACGGCGGCGCGGAATCAGGGGAGGCGGGCAGGGTCATCAGTGAACAATTAAGGAACAACGGCTCGGCTGCCAAGCTGCAATGCGGGGCTGTTCATGCGGGCGATTCAATGCGCTGCCATCGCCGCCGTTCCTCTCCTTGTGGCCTGATCGACAAGGATGACCGATGACCGCGATGCTGAAGCCGCCTGTCCAGATGGTGCGCGATCTGGGATGGCGGCAAGTGCTGGGGCTGGATCAGGCCGATGATGTGTTCTGGGCCGAAGTGCGCGGCCAGCAACTGCAGCAGCTCAGCCGCAACATCCCGTTCAATCTCACCCTGCTGGCCGTAAACCTGATTGCCGTTCTGGCCAATTTCGGCACGGTCGTGAATTTCATGCGGCTGGCGCCCTGGCTGTGCGGCATTGGCCTGCTGGTGTGCCTGTGGAGCCTGCGCATCGTGCGCCGACCGCCCAGCATTGGCCCGCGCCGTGCCAGCCGGAACGAACATCTGCGCGTCACCTGCGAAATCGGGGTGCTGGCGCTGTTCTGGGCCGGATTGCTCAATGCCCTGGTGCCCGAACTTCCCGCCGACAGCCAGACGGTGATCATGTTGTTCTCGCTGATCTTCATGGGCAGCGTCACCAACGCGGCGGCCACCATGCCGGTGGCGGCGCTGCTGGTGTGCTTCGCCATTGGCGGCGGCATGGTGCTGGCCCTGCCAGACGGTGCGCCGCTCAGCCATCCGCTGGTCGGGTTCGGCTTGGCCTGCTTCATCGCCATCAAGCTGCGGTCGGCGCTGGTCACCACCTATCACACCATGGCGCGGCTGAAGAGCGAGGCTGATCTGCAGGAACAGGGCGAAGTCGTGCGCCTGCTGCTCAACGAATATGAATCCAACGGCTCGGACTGGCTGCTGGAACTGGATGCGCGTGGTTGCCTCACCCATGTTACCGTGCGCTTTGCCGATGTTGCTCGCCGCCGTCGCGCCGACATGCTGGGGCAGCCGCTGCTGGCGCTGCTCGATCCGGTGCAGGGCGGTGCAAACACGGCCGCACTGGTTCACGCCATCCGGGAGCGGGAGGCGTTCCGTGATCTGGTGGTGCCGGTGCCGCTGGGCCGTGATCTGCGCTGGTGGGCGCTGTCGGGCACGCCCAAGCAGGATCCGGCCGGCAATTTCACCGGTTTTCGCGGCGTGGGCCGTGATGTGACCGAGGTGCGGCGCAGCCAGGAACGCATCGCGCAGCTGGCCCGCTTCGATCCGCTCACCGGCCTGGCCAATCGCAGCCTGTTCCGCGAATCGCTGGACGAGCTGGTGGAAACGGCGACCCTGTCGGGCAAGCCTTCGGCGCTGCTGTTTGTCGATCTCGACCGCTTCAAGGCGGTGAACGATTGCTTTGGCCATGGCGCCGGCGATCTGTTGCTGCGCCAGGTCGCGCAGCGGCTGCAGGCGCTGGTGAAGGCGCATGTGAAGGGCGGCGCCACCATCGCGCGCCTGGGCGGCGACGAATTTGCCATCGTGTTGCCCGACGGCGGCGGCGATCGCGTTCAGAAATTCGCCGAACGCATCGTGCGGGACATGGCGCGGCCGTTCCCGCTGGGTGACGAAGGCCATGCCGGTTCGGCCGTGGTGGGTGCGTCGGTGGGCTGGGCGTTGGCCCCCTTTGACGCAACCACGCCCGAAGAACTGCTGAAATGCGCCGATCTGGCCTTGTACCGGGTGAAGGAACAGGGCCGCGGCGCCGCCTGCCGCTTCACGCCGGAAATGGCGGCGGCCGCGGCCGAGCGCCGCAAGCTGGAAGCAGATCTGGCCGCTGCGCTGGAACGCGATCAGTTGCGGCTGCTGTTTCAGCCGGTGGTGGATTCGGGCGACGAACGCATCACCGGTTTCGAAGCATTGCTGCGCTGGCACCATCCCGAACTGGGCGTGGTCTCGCCGCTGGACTTCATCCCGCTGGCTGAGGAAACCGGCCTGATCGTGCCGATCGGCGCCTGGGTGATTGACGAGGCACTGGCCTGGACCACGCGCTGGCCGGCGCATGTCAAGGTATCGGTGAACCTTTCGGCCGTGCAGATGGAAGAACCCGATCTGCCCGACGTGATCGCCCGCGCCCTGGCCCGCCACGCGGTGGCGCCGGAGCGGCTGGAACTGGAGATCACCGAAAGCCTGTTCCTCGCCGAAAAGCCGGCCGTCGTCGATGTACTGGCGCGGCTGACGGCGCTGGGTGTCAGCTTTGCGCTGGATGATTTCGGCACTGGCTATTCGGCGCTGGGCACGCTGCAGAAGGCCAGCTTCAGCCGCATCAAGATCGATCGCAGCTTCGTGAAGCGCGCCACGGCGATGGGCGATGAAGCCAGTGCCATCATCCAGGCCATCGTGCGGCTGGCCGCCAGCCTCGACATGCAGACCACCGCGGAAGGCACCGAAACCCGCGCCGCCTTCGAATTGTGCCGCGAACTGGGCTGCACGCAGGTCCAGGGCTATCTGTTCGGCAAGCCGATGCCGCCCGAAGAAGCGACCAGGTTGGTGTGTCAGCCAGTGGCCGTCTGAGGCCTATTCCTCCACCCAGCTCTTCAGCAGCGTGTGGGCAATCGCCAGCGGTGGGGGTGCCAGGAAGTCCCCCGTGCCGGCCAGCGCGGCGCGCACTTCGTCCTTGGTCACCCAGCGCACTTCCTCCAGCTCATCCTCGTCCAGCCGAACCTCGAACCCCTCCGCCTCGGCAAAGGCGGCGATCATCAGGCTGGACGGGAAGGGCCAGGGCTGGCTGGCGAGATAGCGCACGCGGCCCGTCTTGATGCCGGCTTCTTCCCACAATTCGCGGCGCACGGCCTCCTCCAGGCTTTCACCCGGTTCGACGAAACCCGCCAGCGCCGACAGGAAGCCCTTGGGAAAGCGCGGCTGGCGGCCGATCAGGGCGTGACCTTGCCTAACCGCCAGCATGATCACCACCGGATCGACGCGCGGGAAATGTTCGGCCTTGCAGGCCTGGCATTGCCGGGCATAGCCGGCCTTGGCCAGCACGGTCTTGCCGCCACACACCGCACAGAAACCGTGGCGCTGATGCCAATCGAGGATGGAGCGCGCCTGCGCCACGATGGCGGCTTCGCGCGCCGGCAGCAGGGCCCCTGCGGCACGCGCATCCAGCAACTTGCCGCCAAAATCACTGATCAGTTCATCAGACGGCGCCGCGGCAGCAAAGCGCGGGCCTTCGGGGCCGACGCCCAGAAAGATCGACAGCGCATCGTGCGGCACATCGGACCGATAGGCCCACAGGATCGTCGGATTGTCGCCCGGTCTGACCACTGGGTTGAGGCCATCCAGCACCAGCCAGCGCGCATCAGGCCGCGCGCGCATGGCGATCAGCGCGGCGGGGTCGCGCCTGATCTCGTCGGCGCGGTCCAGTTCGTTGCCGGAAAAGCCGGTGACCGGCACATCATGGAACATCGTCATGCCGCCATCTTCCCGCGTTCTTGCGCGGCGGCAAGCCCCAGCCGGGCAGCCTTGGCAAAAAGCGTGGGCAGGCCGGCGGCTTCCACCGTGTCCAGCGCCAGCCACTGCTCGCCGGGCAGGGCCAGATCGGGCCGCTGATCGAGCAGCAGCGCCTGCACGACAAGTTCCAGTTCAAAATGGGTGAAGCCGTGGCGCACCATGCCGATGCTCTGCCAGTCGCCAGCCAGCGGCGGCGTGCCTTCCCCGCGCCAATCACAACTTGGCAGCGCCCGCATGCCGCCAAGCAGGCCCTTGGCCGGGCGCAGGATGGTGAGCACATGGCCGCCGGCCTCGATCCACCAGGCCGTGCCGGTGCGGGTTGGTCGCGCTTTTCTGGCGGCCTTCACCGGGAAGGCATCGGGCGTGCCGGCGCGGCGTGCGGCGCAGCTGTTGGCCAGAGGGCACAACAGGCAGTTCGGCCCTCGCACCGTGCAGACGCGGCGGGCAAGATCCATCATTCCCTGGGCGAAATCAGCGGCCTGCCCCTGCGGCACTACCGGCGCCAGCGCGGCCCTGATCGCGGCGCGGGCGGCGGGCAGGGGGGTGCTGATCGCATGCAGACGGCTCACCACCCGTTCGACATTGCCATCGATCACCACGGCATCGCGGCCAAAACCGAACGCCGCCACTGCCGCCGCCGTATAATCGCCCACGCCGGGCAGGTCGCGCAGCTCGGGCTCAAGGCCGGGGAAGCGGCCGCCGTGCCGTTCCACCACGACGCGAGCACAGGCCAGCAGATTGCGGGCGCGGGCGTAGTAGCCAAGGCCAGCCCAGGCCTGCATCACCTCGGTATCGTCTGCCGCTGCCAGTGCCGCCACATTGGGCCAGCGTGCCGTGAAAGCGTGGAAATAGGGCGTGACCGCCTCCACGGTCGTCTGCTGCAGCATGATTTCCGACAGCCACACGCGGTACGGCCAATCGGGGTCCGTCGGCAGCGCTCTGCCTGGCGGATTACGCCACGGCAGCACCCTTGCATGGGCGCGATACCAGTCGAGAAGTTGATGGGGCCAGCTATCGGTCACACCGTGTCTATGGCATGGAAGCCGCATGCCGAAAACGCCCCGTGAACCGCCGCAGCCGGCGCTGCCCAAATCGCCCAAGGAAAGGGTGAGGGGCGGCCGGGCCAAGCCGATTGCCGAACTGGTGGGCGAAGTGGGCGGCCAGGCCTTCAAGCGCTTCGGCTTCAACCATAGCGCGCTGAATGATCGCTGGGCCGAAATCGTTGGCGCCACCTATGCCCGCCACTGCCAGCCGACGCGGCTGAAATTCCCGCGCGGCCAGAAGGATGGCGGCACGCTCACCATCGCCGCCACCGGCGCGCTGGCGCCGATGCTGCGCCATGTCGAACCGCAGATCATCGAACGCACCAATCGCATCCTGGGCTATGCCGCCGTGGCCCGGCTCAGCATCGATCAGGGCGCTGCCACCATGGCCGCAGCCACCCCGCCGCCGCCACAGCCCGGCCCCTTGCCGGAAACCGCGCGCTCGTCCTTGCGCGACATCGCCGATCCGGAATTGCGCGCCACGCTGCAATCGCTCGCCGAAGCGCTGACCATCAGCGAGGGCCCGCCCAAGATCCGCTGATACGCATCGCTTCCCGAGGGGGCTTGGCGCTTGCCGCTGCACCACGCTAGAGAAGAACCATGCGCTTTGCTTCTGCACTTCTGATCGCCGGCCTGCTGGCGGCTCCCATCGCGGCCCAGCCGGCGCGGGCGCCGGCGCGGGCGGCTGTCGCTGATTGGTCCACCAGGCTTGCCCTCACGCCGCAGGGCGGCATCCTGCTGGGCAACCCCAATGCGCCGGTGAAGCTGGTCGAATTCGGCAGCCTCACCTGCCCGCACTGCCGCGCCTTCCATTCCGAGGGCCTGCCGGTCATCAAGGGGCGCTGGCTGGCGGCGGGCCAGGTGAGTTACGAATATCGCTCCTTCTCGCTGAACGGCATCGATCTGATGGCTGGCCTGCTGCTGCAGTGCCAGGCCGCGCCGCAAGCCTGGGCCTTCGTCAACCGCGTCTATGCCCGGCAGGATGAGCTGGTGTCGCCGTTCATGACCATCCCGGAGGCCGAGCGTGCCCGCATCCAGGGCCTGGCGTCCGACGCCCAGGGCCCGGCCATGGCCGTCGCCGGCAAGCTGCCGGAATTCGCTGCCGCCGCCGGCTTGCCGCGCGCGCGCTATGATGCCTGCATCGCGGCCAAGCCCGCGATGGAACGGCTACTCGCCATCCGTGCCGATGCCGTGCAGAATCACCAACTGCAGGGCACCCCCAGTTTCCTCATCAACGGCCGCATGCAGACCGATGTGTTTGATTGGGCCGCGCTGGAACCCCTGATTGACGCTGCCATCAAGGCGGCACCGCAAAGGAAGTAATGATGCGCCAGTTTCTCACCGTTTCCGCCCTCGCTTTTGCCCTTGCCGCCTGCGGTGACAAGACGGCCGCGCCGGCCGGTGAAACCGCCAGCGCCCCCGCTGTCGCCGCGCCAGCGGGCCAGAATTGGGTGGATGTTGTCGCTGCCACGCCGGAAGGCGGCTTCCGCATGGGCAACCCCGATGCACGCGTGAAGCTGGTCGAATTCGCCTCGCTCACCTGCCCGCACTGCCGCGAATTCCACGAAGCCGCGTCGGCCACGCTGAAATCCAAATATATCGCCAGCGGCAATGTCTCCTATGAATTCCGCAATTTCGTGCTGAACGGTCCGGATTTTGCCGCCACCGTGCTGGCCCGCTGCCAGGGCGCCGGGCCGTTCTTTGGCCTGCTCGACAATTTCTTCGCCGATCAGGCCGGCTGGACCGAGCCCTTCGGCCGTATCGGCAAGGCCGATCAGGAAGCGCTGGGCAAGATGCCGGAAGAGCAGGCGATTGCCCGCATGGCCGAACTGGGCGGCCTGGCCGATTATGTGAAGCTGCGCGGCATCCCGCGCGCCAAGTTCGATCAGTGCCTGGCCGATCCGGCGCAGATGAAGGCCATCAACGATCTGCGCAATCAGGCGGTGAACGAGCTGAAGCTTACCGGCACGCCCAGCTTCATCATCAACGGCACCGTGCAGGAAGGCGTCTACACCTGGGCGGATCTCGAACCCAAGCTGCAGACGGCGCTGCGGTAAGGGTCCAAACTCAGTCTGGAACGGGGTCGTCACGGTGGCTGGAAGCCCGATAGAAGTGAGCGAGTGCAGCCAGATAGCGGCGCTATCTGGCAATCGAGCGAGCGCGCTATCGGGCTTCCAGCCACCGCCCGAAGGGTGGACCGGAGCGGCGATATGGCGTCGTTGCAGTCGCTTGCCGGGGGGCGAAGCCCCGCCTGCGCGCCCGCGCCTAGCCATATCGCCGCTCCGGCCCATGCCGACCCCGTTCCAGACTGAGTTTGGACCCTAACGTTGGAATTTCGCAGCCTTCGCCTTGCGGGCTTCAAGTCCTTCGTTGAACCGGTCGATCTGCATATCGAACCGGGGTTGACCGGTGTTGTCGGCCCCAACGGCTGCGGCAAGTCCAATCTGCTGGAAGCCTTGCGCTGGGTGATGGGCGAAGGCAGCCCGAAATCCATGCGATCAGGCGGCATGGACGATGTGATCTTTGCCGGCACCAGCGCCCGCCCGGCGCGCGAGTTCGCCACGGTGACGCTGCATCTGGCCGGCAGCGCCGGCGAGGAGATCGAGGTGCAGCGCCGCATCCAGCGCGGCGCCGGTTCCGATTATCGCCTCAACGGCCGCGATGCCCGCGCCCAGGATGTGCGCCTGCTGTTCGCCGATTCGGCCACCGGCGCGCACAGCCCCGCGATCGTGGGCCAGGGCCGCATCAGCGCCATCATCGCTGCCAAGCCGGCCGAACGCCGCCAGTTGCTGGAAGAGGCCGCCGGCATTGCCGGCCTCGCCGTGCGCCGCCGCGAGGCCGAGATTCGCCTGCGCGCCGCCGAAGCCAATGTGACGCGGCTGGATGATGTCATCCGCGGGCTGGAGACGCAGGCCAACACGCTGCGCAGGCAGGCCAAATCAGCCGAGCGTTATCGCAGCCTGTCGGACCGGATCCGCCATGGCGAGGCAGCCTTGCTGCACGCCCGCTGGCACACCGCCGTTGCGCTGAGTGAGCGCGCCCGCCAGGCCGCCGTGGCCGCTGAAACCCTGGCCGCCGAACGCACGCGGCTGGCCGCGCAACTCACTGCCGAAGCGGCCGACGCCAATGCCGCGCTGCCGGCGCTGCGCCAGGCCGAAGCCGAAGCCGCCGCCGCCGCGCAGGCGCTGCGCCAGCGCCGCGCACTGCTGGAGGCCGAAGCGCAGGAACTTTCCCGCCGCGATGCCGCGCTGGCCGCCAGCATCGCCAGTGTCGAACGGGATACAATGCGTGAAACCGCGCTGGCCGATGACGCGGCGGCGGCGGGTCAACGGCTGGCGGCCGAAAATGCGGCGCTGGCCGAGCGGTTGCAGGCGCTGTCTGCCGGCCAGCCAGCCCTTGCGCAGCAACTGGCCGCTACCGAAGCGACAGCTGCTGCTGCCGAAGCGGCGCTTTCCGATGCAATGGCGGCCCATGCCACGGCGGCGGCGGCTGCACGTGCCGCCAGTGATGCAGCGGCCGCGGCCACCGCCCGCGCCGCCCGCGCCGAGGCTGAAGCCAGGGCGCTGGCCGACCGGTTGGCACGGCTGGCCCCAGCCCCTGATCTGGAACCACAGCGCGCGGCCGTGGCCAAGGCCCAGGGCGATGTGGCGGCCTGCGAAACCGCTGTCGCCGAAGCCGAAGCGGCGCGCCCGGCCACCGAAACGGCGCGCAGCGAGGCCGCCGCCGCGCTGGCTGCAGCGCGCGCCACGCTGGCCAGCCTTGATGCCGAAGCCCAGGCGCTGGCTCGCCGTCTTGCCGCCGATCAAGGCAAGGGCCCGCGCATGGCTGATCGGCTGGTGGTCGCCGCCGGTTTCGAGTCTGCGCTGGCAGTGGCGCTGGGCGAGGATATGGAGGCTGGCCCTGCCGATTCGACGGCGCCGCGCCGCTTTGCCGGTGCGGGTGCGACGGCCGATCCGGCATTGCCCACCGGCGTTCGACCGTTGGCCGCCGAGGTGCAGGCCCCGCCCGAACTGGCGCGGCGGCTGGCGCAGATCGGCGTTGTCGATGCGGTGCCGGATGCGGCGCTGCTGGCGGCCATGCAGCCGGGCCAGCGACTGGTGAGCCGCGATGGCAAATTGTGGCGCTGGGACGGATTGGTGGACGCCGGTGGCCGTACGGATGCCGCCGCCGCCCGTCTGCGCGCGCGCCGCAGGGCCGCCGAACTGGAAGCCGAACGCCAAGCCACGGCCGCCGCCGCTGATGCGGCCGCCACCCGCCTGCGCGAAGCCGAAGCCGCCGCCAGTG
>NZ_ANFY01000004.1 GCF_000331225.1 Sandarakinorhabdus sp. AAP62
CCCCCCCAGCCATATCCGTTCCGATTCGCGGCCGGCGCGAATGCCGGCTGCGATCGACTGCATGCGATCCAGCGCTTCGGGATACGCGGTCAGCCCCGGCGAAATTTCCCAAATCGGGTCAGCCATGCTCACAGGCCGGCGACAAAGGCCCTGAGATCGGCCAGGAACAGCTCGGGCTCCTCAAGGCTGGCGAAATGGCCGCCGCGCGGCATGGTCGTCCAGTGGGCGACATTATAGCCGCGTTCCACCATCGATCGTGGCGGAAAGGCCAGCAGATCGCGCGGGAAGGCTGCCACGCCAACAGGCACCTCGACGCGCCGATCCGCCGGCATTGCAAAGCCGCCTTCCAGGAACAGCCCACGATAGATCCAGGTCGCGGTGAGAAAGCTGCGCGTGCTCAGATAGATCATGATGTTGGTGAGCATCTGGTCCATCGTGAACGGCGGATCGGTATAGTCGCCGGCCACATCCGACCAGCCGACGAATTTTTCGGCAAACCAGGCGGCCACCCCCATCGGCGAATCCATCATGGCAAAGGCCAGGCTTTGCGGCTTGGTGCCCTGCAGTTGCAGATAGGCGGTTTCGGTTTCGCGCATGGCGACCGCCTTTTGCATCCAGGCCATTTCATCCGCCGTCTTCGGTGTCATGTCGGCGCTGCGCAGGCCATAGCCGTTGAGGTGGATGGCTTCGACCCGACGTGAATCAAGCCCCATCCAGCCGCCGATCACGCAGCCCCAATCGCCGCCCTGATAGAGGAAGCGATCATAACCCAGCGCGCCCATCAGCGTATCATAGCGGCGGGCTACCTCGCGCGGGCCGATCGGTGCTGAAGGCCGGTCCGACCAGGCATAGCCGGGCAGCGATGGCGCCACGACATGGAAGGCGGGCGCCGCCGGATCTTCCGGTTCGGCCAGGCGCTCCATGATCGCATCGAATTCCAGGATCGATCCCGGCCAGCCATGCGCAATCAGCAGTGGCCGCGCATTGGGCCGGCTGGAGCGCAGATGCACGCAGTGGAGATGGAAGGGCTGGCCGCCGTCTTCCCCCACCGGCACCCGCACATGCGGCAACCGATTGAGATGCGCCACCGTGCCGGCCCAATCGTAGCTGTTCAGCCAGTGCGCCTGCAGGCGCTGCAGATAGTCGCGGTTGGCACCGTGCCGCCAGCCGGCGTTCGGCGGCTCTTCAAACCAGCGGTAGGCCGCGACACGGTCGCGGATCCAGGCGGACTCGGCCTCGTTCACCGGGATGGTGAAGGGCGTGCTGCTCATGCCGCCAGCCCCAGCTTGCGTTCCAGCCTGGTGCGGGCCGCGATGATGTCGGCGGCCTTTTCAGCGATCATGATGGTCGGAGCGTTGGTGTTGCCCGACACCAGGAACGGCATCACGCTGGCATCGATGACGCGCAGGCCTTCGACGCCGTTCACGCGCAACTGGCCATCAACCACGGCGTGTTCATCCACGCCCATCCGGCAGGTGCCGACCGGGTGATAGATGGTTTCAGCCCAACCACGCATCTTCTCCAACAGCGCCGTCCTGTCGGTCACATCCCGGCCCGGCCAGGCTTCACCATCATTATATGGCGCAAATGCTGACTGTCGGCCGATTTCGCGTGCCATTTCGACACCGCGCACCAGCGTTTCGACATCTTCTGGCGCCGAAAGATAATTCGGATCAATTGCCGGCGGTGCCAGCGGGTCTGCCGATTTCAGCCGGATGGTGCCGCGGCTTTCCGGGCGCAGTTGGCAGACGTGCAGCTGGTAGCCATGCCGGCCATCCATCGTGCCGCGGCCATGCGGATTGCCGCGCACCGGCATGAAGTGCATCTGGATATCGGGCGCGGCCAGGCCTTCGCGGGTGGAGAGGAACGCCCCCATCGGCGTTGGCATATGGGCGCCGTTGCCGCTGCGGGTGAACACCCATTTGCCCAGCGCCATCATCTTGTTGATGAACTTCGAATTATTGTTGAGCGTCACCGGCTGGCTGCAATGCCATTGCACGATCACATCCAGATGATCCTGCAGATTGCCGCCGACATCCGGGCTGTCGGCCACCACGTCGACGCCGAATTGCCGCAGATGCGCCGCCGGGCCAATGCCGGACAGCATCAGCAATTGCGGGCTGTTCACGGCGCCGCCGCACAGGATGATTTCCCGGCCCATCGCGGATTGCACCGACGCGCCCTGTGCATATTCCACGCCCACCGCGCGCTTGCCTTCCAGCAGTACGCGCCGCGCCTGCACGCCGGTGATGATCTGCAGATTGGGCCGCTTGCGCACTTCGGGCGTCAGGTAGGCCTTGGCGGCAGAGAAACGCTCGCCATCCTTGATGGTCGCGTCATATTGGCCAACGCCTTCAAACTGCGGCCCGTTGAAATCGTCGGTGCGCTTGTAACCGGCCTGCACCGCCGATTCGACAAAGGCCGCGTTCAGCGGATTGGGCAGGGCGCCCTTGCGGCTGGTGTGCAGCGGGCCGCCGCTCCCATGGAAATCATCGCTGCCGCGTTCCGAATCCTCGGCCTTGCGGAAATAGGGCAGCACATCGGCCCAGCCCCAGCCGGTCAGGCCCAATTGGCTCCAGCGGTCATAATCGCTGGCGTGGCCGCGGATATAGACCATGCCGTTGATTGACGACGAACCGCCCAGTGCCCGCCCACGCGGCCAATAGAGCGGGCGGCCGCCCAGATGCGCCTGCGGCTCTGTCCAGAAACCCCAATCATAAGGGCTGGGCTTTTCCGGCGGGATGATCTGGGCGATGCCAGCCGGCATCTGGATCAGCATGTTGTTGTCATTGCCGCCGGCTTCCAGCAGTGCCACCCGCGTGCCGGGATCGGCCGACAGGCGATTGGCCAGAGCGCACCCGGCTGAACCTGCACCCACGATGATGAAATCAAACGCCTCGGTCACGCACCATCCCCTATCAGATTTTGCTCAAGCTACTCGCCTTGCCGGACGCGCGCAAACCGCCAGCTTGGGGAGGGCGGGTCAGGCCTTGATCAACTCCGGCAGCGCGGCGGCATAGCGTTCGACATCGGCCATGCGCCCGGTCGACACGCGCGACCATTCGGGCCAGGCCGGCCCCCACGCGCCGCGCACCAATATGCCGCGTTGGGCCATGGCGGTGGCAAAGCGGTTGGCATCGGCCACTTTCACGAACAGGAAATTGGTCTGGCTGGGCAGGGCAATGGTGCCGGCCCTGGCGACACCGGCCTGCAACACCCGGCGTGCGGCCGTGATGGCGGCGCGGCTCTGTGTCTGGAAAGCGTTGTCATCCCAGGCGGCGATGGCAGCGGCGAGGCCGGGCGCATTCAGGCTGATGGTGACGCGGTGTCGCTTCAGTTCGGCGGCATTGGCGGGCGCGGCGACAGCATAGCCGATGCGCAGGCCAGCCATGCCGAACAATTTGGAAAAGGTGCGGGTGACGATGACATTGGCGCCGGCCCGGACCAGCGGCAGCATGGTCGAACCCGACGGATCGTCGGCCAGTTCCATATAGGCTTCATCCACCAGCAGGGTAACGCGCGGCGGCAGCGCCTTGGCGAACGCCACCAGATCCGCTGCCTTCAGCATCATGCCGGTCGGGTTGTTGGGATTGCACAGATACACCATCGCCACGTCTGGAGCAGCGGCAGCGCGGGCCAGCGCGCCCAGATCAATGCCCAGATCTGGCGCCATCGCCACCCGGCGATAGTTCAGCCCCTGGGCCATCGGATAGAGCAAGGGCTCATCAAATTGCAGCGCCGGCAGCAGGATGGTGCCGCGCTTGCCCCACGCCAGCGCCGCACTGGTGATGACTTCCGAACTGCCGTGGCCAAGCACAATTTGCGTGGCCGGCACCCCAAGGCGGCTGCCGATCATCGCCGCCAGCCGCGCTTCGGCGTCATCGGCATAATACCAGGCCTGGCGGGCAAGATCAGCCATGGCCTGCAGTGCCGAAGCCGGCGGTCCCAACGGATTTTCATTATACTTCAGGTGCGCAATGCCCGGCGCCGGTGCAAAGCCCGTCGGATCGGCGGTGCGGATGGTGATGGCACTGGCCCGCGAAGCGGCTGCCGCGCTTGCCACGCCGGCCAGCCCCAGCCAGCCCCGCCGCGAAATTGCCATTGCCGTCTCCCCCTCAGGTCGGATGCCAGGTCTTCAGCAGCGTTTCGGTATCGGCCAGCGCTGCTGTCGGCACCGCAACGCCCTTTTCCACCAAGGCCTTGCCCTGCACATAGTCGCGCGCGGCGTTGACGCAGTCCAGCGCAATCACCTTGCCGGCCTTCAGATAAATCAGGCTGAAACTGTGCGTGGCCGGATCGCCGCGCAGCACCGTCTGGTCGTGGCCGATGCTCAGGCCCATGGTTTGCAGCCGCAGATCATATTGGTTCGACCAGAACCACGGCACCGCGTGATAGGGCGCGGGATCGCCAGTGATGACGCGGGCCACCGTGATGGCCATGTCGGCCGCATTCTGCACCGATTCCAGCCTGATTTCGGCGCCGCCGGCAAAGGCGTTTGCGTGCAACGCGCAATCACCGATCGCAAACACGTCGGCCAGGCTGGTGCGGCAGTGATCATCCACCCAGACGCCCCCAGGACTTCCAATAGCGCCGCCCCTCGCACCGGCCGCCAGCAATGGTTCCACGGCGGGCACGATGCCGATGCCGACGATCACCACATCGGCCACGATCTGCCGCCCGTCCGTCAGCGTGGCAAGCCTGGCGTCGCCGACGGCGGCCAGACTGGCCAGCCCGGCGCCAGTCACGATCTCCACCCCGTGGGCGCGATGTTCGGCTTCATAAAAGGCGGAAAGTTCCGGCCCGGCCACCCTCGCCAGCACGCGGTCCATGGCCTCGATCACGGTCACCTCATGGCCCAGCTTGCGCAGCACCGCGGCGGATTCCAGCCCGATATAGCCGCCGCCCACCACCAGAACCCGTGATTCGGGGCGCAGATCGGCCTTCAGCGCATCGACATCGGCGCGGGTGCGGATGGCGTGCAGGCCGGGCAGTTCATGGCCGGGGCAGTTCAGCTTGCGCGGGTCACCGCCCGCTGCCCACACCAATTGGCCATAGCCGATCTCTCCCGCCGTCGTTGCCAGCGTGTGCGCCGCTGCATCCACCGCCGCGACGCGCGTGGCCGTCAACACCTCGACACTGCGCTCCGCCCAGAAGGCCGGTGGACGCAGCAGCATGCGCTCGAAACTCTTCTCGCCGGCCAGATATTCCTTGGAGAGCGGCGGGCGTTCGTAGGGCAGTTCCGGTTCGGCGGTGATGATGGCCAGGCTGCCGGTGAAGCCCTTCTGCCGCAACTGCGCCGCCTGTGCTGCGCCGCCATGCCCGCCGCCCACGATGACCACGTCGAATTGCATGATTTCCTCCCGTTTCCACGTGGCATGCGGCAACAGCGCGGCCTTGCCAAGCCGGGTTGTTGCTTATCCGCCCTTCACATCGCGCGGCGGCGCTGCCACATGGGAAACATGGATCTCGCCAGCCACCCTGACAGCGCCGCCTATGGGCATCTGCAGCCACGCTCGCTGCTGGTGCGCCGGCTGCTGGCGAAGAATCCGTCGCCCTTCACCTTCACCGGCACGGGCACATTCGTCGTGGGGCAAGGCACGGTCGCGGTGATCGATCCCGGCCCGGATGATCCGGCGCACATCCGCGCGCTGATCGATGCGCTGGCCGGCGAGACGGTGAGCCACATCGTCATCACCCACACCCACATGGATCATTCGCCCGCCGCGCCAGCGCTGAAGGCAGCCACCGGTGCCAGCATCGTGGGTTGTGCGCCGCTGGTATTGAGCGACGATGGCCCGCGTGCTGATGCCGGGTTCGATGCGACCTACGCGCCCGATCGCGTGCTTGCCGATGGCGAAAGCGTGGCGGGCCCCGGCTGGACGCTCACCGCCGTTGCCACCCCCGGCCACACCAGCAATCACCTGTGCTTTGCCCTTGCCGAGGAGAAGGCGCTGTTCACGGGTGACCATGTCATGGGCTGGAGCACCACCGTGGTCGCGCCGCCCGATGGCGACATGGCCGATTACATGGCGAGCCTCGAAAAGCTGATGGCCCGTGATGATGTTATCTATCACCCCACCCACGGCGAGGCGGTGACCGATCCGCAGCGTTTCGTGAAGCATCTGCTTGGCCATCGCCGCCAGCGCGAAACGCAGGTGCTGCGCGCGATTGGCGAAGGCCTCACCAGCATTCCGCAGATGGTGGCGGCCATGTATGCCATGGTGGACAAGCGCCTGCACCCGGCCGCCGGCCGCAGCGTGCTGGCGCATCTGATTGATCTGGAACGGCGCGGCAAGGTGATCCGCGCTGGGGACCACTGGCAGACCCAAGGAGAGGCGTGATGGACGCGCGATTGAACCCGCTCGGCAGCGGCCCGGCCATCGATCTGAAGGCCGAAATCCTGCGCCTGAAAAAGGAGCGCAACGCCGTCATCCTGGCGCATTATTATCAGGATCCGGAAATCCAGGACATTGCCGATTATGTCGGCGACAGCCTTGATCTGTCGAAGAAGGCCGCGGCAACCGATGCCGATGTGATCGCCTTCTGTGGCGTCAAGTTCATGGCCGAAGTGGCCAAGATCCTTTCCCCGCAGAAGACCGTGGTGCTGCCCGATCTGAAGGCCGGCTGCAGCCTGGAAGACAGCTGCCCGCCGGAAGCCTTCGCGAAATTCCGCCGCGCCCACCCGGATCACATCAGCCTCACCTACATCAACTGTTCGGCGGCGGTGAAGGCGGAGAGCGACATCATCGTCACCTCCTCGTCGGCGGAAAAGATCATCAACCAGCTGCCGGCCGATCAGAAGATCCTGTTCGCGCCCGACAAGCATCTGGGCGCCTGGCTCAACCGCAAGACCGGCCGCGACATGCTGTTGTGGGATGGCACCTGCATGGTGCACGAGAAATTCTCGGTGACCGAATTGCTCAAGCTGAAGGCCCAGTATCCCGCCGCGCCGGTGCTCGCTCACCCCGAATGCCCGGCAGCGATCCTTGATCTGGCGCATTATGTCGGCGCGACCAGCGGCATCCTGAACTATGCGCTGAATTCGCCCGAACCCACCATCATCGTGGCGACCGAGCCCAATATCATCCACCAGATGCAGAAGGCGGCCCCGCACAAGAATTTCATCGGCGCGCCGGGTGCTGACGGCAACTGTGGCTGCAACATGTGCCCCTACATGGCGCTCAACACGATGCAGAAACTCTATCTGTCCCTGCGCGATCTGAAGCCGCAGATCGAGTTGGACGAAGACGTGCGGGTGAAGGCCAAGCGCAGCCTTGATCGCATGCTGGAAATGGCCGGCAATGTCTCGCCGGTGCCGGTGCGCGGTGATTGACGGGTTCGACATCGAAGCCTTTGTCGCCGCTACCCTGGCCGAGGATATGGGGCAGGGCGGTGACATCACGTCCGCTGCCGTCATCCCGGCTAATGCACGGCTGACGGCAGTGATGGACAGCCGCGACCCCATCGTGGTGGCGGGCCTGCCGCTGGCGGCCGCGTTCTTCCGGGCGCTCGATCCGGGCTGCACCATCACCCTGCTCGCCAGCGATGGCGATGCGGTGCCGGCCGGCACCGATCTGATGCGCATCGAAGGCAATGCGCGTGCCCTGCTCACCGCCGAACGCTCGGCGCTCAACACGGTGCAGCATCTCACCGGCATCGCCACCATGACGCGGCAATATGTCGATGCCATCGCCGGCACCGGCGCCGTGCTGCTGGACACGCGCAAGACCCTGCCGGGCCTGCGCGCGCTGGAAAAATATGCGACGCGGATGGGCGGCGCCACCAACCACCGCATGCGGCTGGATGATGGCGTGATGATCAAGGACAATCACATCGCCGTGGCGGGCGGCGTGGAACCGGCCGTGCGCGCCGCCAAGGCCGCCGGCCTGCAGGGGGTGGTGGTGGAAGTGGACCGCATCGATCAGATCGAACCGGCGCTGGCTGCCGGAGCCGATCGCCTGCTGCTCGACAACATGGATGTGCCCACGCTGAAGGCGGCCGTTGCCCTGATCGCCGGCCGGGTGCCCACCGAAGCCTCGGGCGGTGTCCGGCTCGACACGATCCGCGGCATTGCCGAAACCGGTGTCACCTTCATCAGCGTTGGCCGCATCACCCAGAGTGCGCCGGCCGCCGATATCGGCCTGGATTTCGCCTGATCAGCGCTGGTCGAGCAGCCGCTTGACCAGTTTCAGGTTGCGGCTGTTGGACCGGAAGAACAGGTCGAACAGGTCGCCGGCAATCGGCACGCTGCCGATCGCCGTATCCACGCCGACATTGGCCAGCATGCGCAGCAACGTGCCGCGCGACGCGCCGAGATTGCGGGCTTCCCAGATCAGATAGAGGCCAAGCGCGGCAGTCGCGGCATCGCCGAGCCCGGGCGCCAGTCCGATGATCGCATCAAGACCGATCCGGCGCCCGATGAGCGGCACTTTGACCAGGCCCTCAAGCACATGCTCCAGCGCCACGATCCGGGCGCGGGTGCGGTCACGCGGGCTCAGGCCAGTAATCGACACAGGGGCAGAGGCATGGTTGATCAATTCAGGGGAAACTCCGGCGGCCGGGAGCCGCGACAGATGAGAATCTGGCCCCGGCCACCGGAATTGCAAGAGCGGCTCACTGCTTCCCGCGCATGCCCATGATTCGTGCGCCGGCTTCTGAATGCCCGAGCAGACCATCGCCTTGTTACAGCAGCGCGGCAATCAGCCGTTCAGCATCGCCGGCAGCCGCGTTTCGTGGATTGTGCGCAGTTCGGCCAGGGCCACACGCTGCTCGCCGCCACGCCCGGGCAGATCGAACACCAGGTCGCTGCCGCCGGTCACACCGATCGGCACCGGGTTCACGCCTGCGCTGCGCGCTTGCGCCATCACCGCGGCGGCATCGCTGGTGCTGACGATATAGCGGCCCTGGTCTTCGCCAAACAGCGTCGCTGCCGGGTTGGCGATCTGCGGCACGATGGTCATCGTCATGCCGATGCCGCTGGCCAGCGCCATTTCTGCGAGCGCGACCGCGGCCCCGCCGTCGCTCACATCATGCACGGCGCTCACCATGCCGGCGGCAATCAGCGCACTGACCAGCTCACCAGCCCGGCGTTCGGCCGCCAGGTCAACCGGCGGTGGCGGGCCATCCTCGCGGCCATGCACTTCGCGCAGCCACAGCGATTGGCCAACATGGCCGTCACTGTGGCACAGCAGGATCACCGTCTCGCCCGCGGCCTTGAAGGCCAGATCCATCTGCTTCTCGTAATCGGCCAGCAGGCCCACGCCGCCAATCGCGGGCGTCGGCAGGATGGCGTTGCCACCACCCGTTGCCCTGCTCTCGTTGTAGAGGGAGACGTTGCCCGAAACGACCGGGTAATCCAGCGCCCGGCAGGCTTCGGCGATGCCTTCGATGCAGCCGACCAGCTGCCCCATGATCACCGGATTCTGCGGGCTGGCGAAGTTCAGGCAGTTGGTGATGGCCAGCGGCTTGCCGCCCACCGCGATGATGTTGCGCCAGGTCTCCGCCACCGCCTGCTTGCCGCCCTCGTGCGGATCGGCAAAGCAATAGCGCGGCGTGCAATCGGTGGCGATCGCCAGCGCCTTCTTCGTGCCGTGCACCCGCACCACGGCGGCGTCGCCGCCCGGGCGCTGCACGGTGTCGGCGCCCACCATGTGGTCATATTGTTCCCAGATCCACCGCCGCGAGCAGAGATCGGCGCTGCCCAGCAGTGTTTTCAGATCGCCGACGATATCGGTGCCCATCGGCACATCGGCCAGCGGCGCGCGCTTGGGCGTGGGCACATGCGGCCGGTCATATTTCGGCGCGGCATCGGCCAGCGGATCGAGCGGGATGCGGCCCACGGTCTCGCCGTGGAAGGTCATGATCAGATCGCCGCCTTCAACCACTTCGCCGATCACGGCGAAATCCAGTTCCCATTTGCGGAAGATCGCAGCTGCGAAATCCTCGCGGCCCGGCTTCAGCACCATCAGCATCCGTTCCTGGGATTCGGACAGCATCATTTCATAGGGCGTCATTCCGGTCTCGCGGCACGGCACCTTGTCCAGATCGAGACGGATGCCCACGCCGCCCTTCGACGCCATTTCCACGCTGCTGCTGGTCAGGCCAGCGGCGCCCATGTCCTGAATGGCGACGATCGCATCCGATGCCATCAGTTCCAGACAGGCTTCGATCAGCAATTTTTCGGTGAACGGGTCGCCAACCTGCACGGTGGGGCGCTTTTCATCGCTGTTCTCGTCGAACTCGGCGCTGGCCATGGTGGCACCGTGGATGCCATCGCGCCCGGTCTTGGAGCCGACATAGACGACCGGATTGCCCACACCGGCGGCAGCCGAATAGAAAATCTTGTCGGCCTTCGCCAGGCCCACGGTCATCGCGTTGACGATGATGTTGCCGTTGTAGCTGGGGTGGAAGATCGTCTCGCCGCCCACCGTCGGCACGCCGACGCAATTGCCATAACCGCCGATGCCGCCAACGACGCCCTTCACCAGGTGGCGCATCCTGGGGGCATCAATGTCGCCGAAACGCAGCGCGTTCATGTTGGCGACGGGCCGCGCGCCCATGGTGAACACGTCGCGCAGGATGCCGCCCACACCGGTGGCCGCGCCCTGATAGGGCTCGATATAGCTCGGGTGATTGTGGCTCTCCATCTTGAAGATGGCAGCGTCGCCGTCGCCGATGTCGATCACGCCGGCATTCTCGCCCGGCCCCTGAATCACCCAGGGTGCCTTGGTCGGCAGCTTGGCGAGGTGCAGGCGCGAGGACTTGTAGGAGCAATGCTCCGACCACATCACCGAAAAAATACCGAGTTCCAGCAGGTTGGGTTCCCGCCCCATCGCGCCCAGCACGCGGGCATATTCCTCTGGCGTGAAACCGTGGGCGGCAACGATGTCGGGGGTGATGCTCATAGCGGCGCGCATAGCCTGCGGCAGCGGCTTTGTCATGCACCAGCAGCTGCATTTTCGCGTTCGGCCCGCCGGCTTGCCGCCGCCGCGCGCAGCATCACGATCCCGGTGTAGATGATCACCACGCTCACCAGCCAGCGCAGGGACACCAGTGGCAACGATTTGACCACCAGCGCCGCCACCAGCACCGCCGGGATGCCGGCCAGCACCATGGCCCCGGCAATCCGCAGATCAATCTTGCCGTCGTGCATCTGGCGCCCGCCGATCACCGCCCCGGTGAAGGAGGCGCCGGCCGCCATGATCGGAAAGCACAGGCGCGGATCCAGCCCCATCAGGCTGAGCAGCGCCAGCGTGGGCGCATAATTGCCCACGCCAAAATTGAGCAGCACGCCAAAGCCGAAGTTCATGAGGATGGCCACGATCGTCAGCCCCGGCGGCAGGCTGCTCGCCGTGCCGCCCAGTGGCATCAGATCGAGATTGGAGAGGATGTAGAAGGTGGCCGCCAGCAGCAGCGCCGCCGCCACCAGCGCCTGCACCACCCACAGCCGCGCGCGCGACACCAGCGGGATGCCGCACCAGCCACCGGCCAGCAGCGCCAGGATACAGCCGATCAGCAGCACCGGATCGACCGACACGCCAAGCAGCTGCAGGAAGATCAGCCCTTCCACCACCGTGGGCAACGTCAAGCCGGCAATCATCGTGTGCGGGATCAGTTGATCGGGCACCATCTTGCGGAACTTGAACCAGGCCATGGTGGGCGCCATCGAACCGATGCCCAGCGTGTCGAGGAAATTCACCACCGCGCCCAGCACGGCCGCTTCGGCCCGTGGCCACGCCCGCTGCGCGATCGCTGCCCGCACCATCACGATGGCGTTGCCGCCTGCAAACAGCAGCAGCAGGCCCAGCAGCACCATCAGCATCACAACATCCCCCACCCGACTTCACGCCATGCCACCCAAGGCCATCCATCTGGCCGCCGTCAAGCGTGGCGGGCGCACAATTGTCGCGCGCGCATCGCAACTTCGCTGGACAGCAGCGGCGCGGGCGCGCTCGACATCATCGACGATCGCCAAATCCGCGAGTTGCGCCTGCGCCATCGCGCTCTGGCCGCACTTCGCCACCGATTGCGTTGCTTGCCCGCTTCCGCTCATCGTCCGAGGCGGCTAAGGGGCAGTGCAACAGCTTGAAGGGCGGCCATGCCACGCACGCGCGCAGACGGAAAGAAAACGCAGATCGTCGTCGTTGGCGGCGGGGCCGGCGGGCTGGAGCTTGTCACCCGGCTGGGCGCGCATTTTCCGCGCGATGATTTCGACATCATCCTGGTCGATCGCAACCCCACCCATATCTGGAAGCCGCTGCTGCACGAAGTCGCCGCCGGCAGCCTTGATGCCAATCTGGACGAAGTTGGCTATCGCGGCCACGCCTATCGCTGGGGCTATCGCTATTTCGATGGCGCGCTGGAAGCGATCGACCGCGAGGCCAGGCAGATCGTCATTGCGCCGATCATCGATGAAGATGGCAGCGAAGTGATCGGCCGCCACCGCATCCGCTACGATTTCCTCGTGCTGGCGGTGGGCAGCATTTCCAACGATTTCGGCATCCCGGGCGTGAAGGATCATTGCCTCGCGCTGGAAACCCGCAACGATGCCGATCGTTTCCGCCGCAAATTGCTCAACCAGTGCCTGCGCGTTTCGCGCGCGATGGTCGCCGATGCCGGCAGCGATGCCACGGTGAAAGTGGTGATCGTTGGCGGCGGTGCGACCGGCGTCGAACTCGCGGCCGAGCTTTATTCCGCTGCCGATGCGCTGGGCTTCTATGGCCTTGAAGTGTTTGATCGCCTGCGCCTGCAGGTCACCCTGCTCGAAGCCGGGCCGCGCATCCTGCCGATGCTGCCGGAAAAACTGGCGGCTGCCGCACATGCCGAACTGGAAAATCTGGGTGTGAAGGTGCTGCCGAACACGCAGGTCACCGCCGCCACCGCAGATGCGATCACGGTCAAGGATGGCACCATCATCCCGGCCGACATCAAGGTGTGGGCGGCCGGCGTGAAGGGTGCCGATTTCCTGTCGGGCATTGGCGGGCTGGAAACCACCCGCACCAACCAGTTGCTGGTGCGCGACACGCTGCAGACGACGCTGGACGACCACATCTTCGCCATCGGTGATTGCGCCAGCTACACGCCGCCCGGGGAAGCGCGCCCGATTCCGCCGCGCGCCCAGGCCGCGCACCAGATGGCGCAGACGGTGTTTGCCAACATCAAGGCCACGCTGAAAGGCAAACCGCTGAAACCCTTCGTCTATCAGGACAAGGGCGCGCTCGTGAATCTCGCGCGCTATTCCACCGTGGGCAGCCTGATGGGCAATCTGGTTGGCGGCAAGATGGCCATCGAAGGCCGGCTGGCGCGGTTCGTCTATACCTCGCTCTACCGCCTGCACCTGATCGCCATTCACGGCTGGCTGAAAGGCCTGTTCCTGATCGTGATGGGCCATGTGAACCAGGTGGTGCGACCGAAGCTGAAGCTGCATTGAGCGGTTGAAGAGGCAGAGAAGGGGGCCTCCGGCGGGCAGGGGTGAGGCCTCTGCACGCTTTTGTTGGGTTGGCCTGTTGTCGCCACGTGCGTGTCATGCTGGCGCAGGCCAGCATCCATCATGGCGTCTCGGGCAACCGCTGTAACCCTGGCACCACCGTGGATGCTGGCCTGCGCCAGCATGACATGCGCTTTCGGGAGAGGAATCGCCTCAAAGCAGACGGGCGCAGGGACGAGTCCCTGCCCGCCGGAGGCTGCCTTCTTTCCTCTGCAGGCAGCCACGCACTTGATCCAGATCAACGCCGGCGCAGCCATCGCGGCCATACAGTCCCGCCATGGCCACTTTCCATCCCGATCTCGCTGCGCTGCCGGTGCCGCGCTACACCAGCTACCCGACGGCAGCGCAGTTTCACGAGGGCGTTGGCGCGGCTGATCAGGCGCGAGCGCTGGTCGCCATCCCTGCGGGCGCGCCGGTATCGCTCTATCTCCATGTGCCATTCTGCCGGCAGATCTGCTGGTATTGCGGCTGCAACACCGGGGTGGCGGCGGGCGATCGGCTGCGCCGTTATGAAAAGGCGCTTCTGGCCGAAATCGCCACGGTGTCCGGCCGGATGAAAGGCCGCGTGATTTCCGTGCAGTTCGGCGGCGGCAGCCCCAATGCGCTGGCGGCACCGGTGCTGGCCCGCATCATCGCCGCGCTGCGCGGCCATTTCGATATGGCGGATATGTGCGAAATCGCCATGGAGCTTGATCCGCGCGCCATCCAGCCCGGCGATGCCGCTGTGCTGGCCGCGGCGGGCGTCAATCGCATCAGCCTGGGCGTGCAGACCTTTGCGCCGCACGTGCAGAAACTGATCAACCGGCTGCAGTCTTTCGATACCATCATGAGCGCGGTGGAGCAGTTCCGGGCTGCCGGTATCAGCGCCATCAATTTCGATCTGATGTACGGCCTGCCCGGCCAGAGTGTCGTTGATCTCACCGAGACCATCGAACAGGCGTTGCTGTTGCGGCCTGATCGCGTCGCCGTGTTCGGCTATGCCCATATGCCATCGGCGATTGCGCGGCAGCGGATGATCTCCGATCTTGATCTGCCGGGCCTGGCGGCACGTTTTGCCATGAGCACGGTGGCGCACCGGCTGTTCACCGCCGCCGGCTATGCCGCCATCGGCTTCGATCATTTTGCGAAGCCCCACGACAGCCTGGCGCAGGCTGCGGCTTCGGGTGAGATGATCCGCAACTTTCAGGGCTATGCCACGCAGGCGGGTGTCGCGCTGATCGGTCTGGGTGCCACCGCCATCAGCCAGTTCCCCGGCCTGATCGTCCAGAACGAAAAACATCTGGGCCAATGGGAAGCCGCGGTGAATGGCGGGCGTCTGGCCGGCGGGCGCGGTGTGGCGGTGACGGACGATGACGCCCAGCGCAGTGACATGATTGCCCGGCTGCTGTGTGACGGCCGGGTGGATGTGCCGGAACCGATGGTCGATGCGCTGCCCAGCCTTGCCAAACATGCCGCGCGCGGATTGGTGCAGCTGCATGGCCGGCACGTGGCGCTCACGCCTGATGGCTGGCCCTATGCCAGGCTGATCGCGTCGGCCTTCGATGCCCACCAGCACGCAGCAAGGCGTCATTCAACTTCTGTGTAGGAGCCGGCAAAAAACAAGCGCGGCCGCCGTTGCCGGCAGCCGCGCCCATTGTCGGACTTCAGGTGATTCAGGCAGCGACCGTGCGGCGGCGCCGACGCATCGCGGCACCTGTGAGGCCGAAGCCGGCGATCAACATCGCCCACGTCGACGGTTCCGGCACACCCAGATCATAGCCCATGGTATCGAACGCGATCAGATCGAAACGCGAGATCTGCATGAACGGGCGGGTGCCACCCGGGCCGGTCGCGGTCGGATCCATG
The DNA here is from genome assembly GCF_000331225.1 of Sandarakinorhabdus sp. AAP62. Taxonomy (GTDB): domain Bacteria; phylum Pseudomonadota; class Alphaproteobacteria; order Sphingomonadales; family Sphingomonadaceae; genus Sandarakinorhabdus. The sequence continues at coordinate 15,332 of NZ_ANFY01000004.1, forward strand.
ATCCCCAGCGGCAGGTTGCCGGTGATGATATCGTCCTTCCAGTGGCTGGCCTGGCGGCCGTCACCATTGAACGCACCGGTTGACAGCAGCGCAAGGCAGCTCTTGCCGGCATTGACCGAGAAGCAGGGGTTGCCGCCGATCGACCAGTCCAGCGCCGTCTGGCCGCCGAAGCTGCCATAGCGCTGCAGATCGTGCACCGTGCCCCAGCCCAGGTTGTTCAGGCCGCGCGCGCCGTTGGGCGCCTGCCGGTTTGGCAAGGCATTGGCATCGGCCAGATCGACCCCGGAACGGAAGCCCAGCGCGTGGCCGATTTCGTGCGCGGCCACGCCGACGAAATCGATGGTGCCCGGCGTGATGCCGTCAGTCGGGTCAAAGTCCCAATTGAACAATGTGCTGAACGACACCGACCCGTCGCGGCCAAGCGGATTGGTGGTGGCGTTATAAAGCGGGTTCAGGCCAAGTGCCTTCACCTGCGCGGTGTTGATCTGGATGTTGTTGTTGTCGAAGCTGTTGTTGTTGTCGAGGAAGCGCAAGCGCGCATCTATGGCGCCGGTCGTCGGCGGTTCGTTGCTCACGAACGACAGCGGGCCGGTCTGCAATGAGCCAACAGCCTTGGCATCCCAAGTGGAGGACGCGTCGGAAGCCAGCAGGCCGCGCAGACCAGCATAGTCCACGGTATTGGTTGTTGAACCGGTGGATCCCAGGATGTTCGGACCCAGAGCGGCAAAGCGCACGTCGAGGCGAATGGTGATCGGGTCCTTGAGCACCCGTGACCACATGTTGGCGGCCATTTCAAAGCCTGCACGCGCCTGGGTGCCCGCACCCACGCCGCCCAGATCGTTCAAGATGAAGGTCATCTTTTGCGGCGTCGACTGGCTGGCTGCGTTGGCGACAAGCGAGCCAACGGTGAGTACGCCCTGGTCTTCCACAAATTGGTGACCGCAGGTGATGGTGTGAACATGCTGAGCCTGAGCGGCGACAGACGTTGCCATGGCGGCCATGGCGATGATACGATACAACATTAGAAACCCCCTGTACTCCAAACACTTAGGGTGAGTTAGGGAGAAAGCGTTCTGTCGACAAGCGTAAAATTCATATAAATTTTACTTTTTTGGTCATGTTTGTGGCCCCTTGTGCGTCATTCGTCGAATTCGGCCAATTCCGGGATTCGCGTGAAAGCAATCGCCGGCCCGCGCGACCGCGTGGCGCCGCCTTCGTGATGGCCCAGCGTCACGGCATCCCGGCCAAAGCGCTGGTTCATCCGGTCCATCGCCTGGGAGAGCGCCAGCCGGCGCCCATCGGTGCGGGCGCACAGCAGCGCATCATTATCGAACAGATCGGCCTGCGCCGCATGGGCGGACGTCAGGTCGGCCAGCACCACCCCCACCTGCAGCAGGCGGCGGTGCGGAAACTCGGCTGCCATCCGGGCCCACAGCCGCTCCATCGCTTCCACCAGGCTGATCGAATCCATCACCTGGGGCAGCTTCAGGCCGGCCTTCCACTTGCTGCCGCGCGTTTCGCCTTTCACCATCAATCCCAGCCAGCCTGCCCGGCGTTCGGCGCGGCGCAGGCGGGTGCCGGCCTTCATCACCAGCCGCCGCGCCACCAGCCGTGCCACCGGCAGCGGCCGCTTTTCGGGACCAAGCACATGGCTGTGGCCAATACTGTGCTGCTGGGTATCGAGATCGGCCACTTCATGGCCATGCAACTGACGGTGCAAACGCTCCCCCCAGACGCTGCCCCAGGCCAGGCGGGCCTGAGCCGGGCTCATGGCAAATAGCTGCGCCATCGTCACCAGCCCGGCGGCCGCCAGCCGCTTTTCCATGGCGCGGCCCACGCCGGGAATGTCCGACAGCTGAAGCGCCTCCAGCCGGGCGCGGCGCACATCCTCGGTCAGGATGGTCAGCCCGTCGGGCTTCTGCATGTCGGCTGCCATCTTTGCCAGCAGCCGGTTGGAAGCGACGCCAATGGAGGCGGTGAGGCATTCACCTACATTGGCGGCCAGCCCGGCCTTGATCGCCGTTGCGAGGGCGGCGACCGAAGCCGGGCTGTTCTCATTGTCCATCAGGCAGCATGCCACTTCGTCGATGGAGCAGACCTTGGTGACCGGCACGTGCCGGTTCACTTCCGCGATCACCTGATGGTGAAAGCGCACATATTCGTCGTGGCGGCCCGGCACCACGACCAGATCGCGGCACATGGCTTTCGCCTGCCAGATCCTGGTGCCGGTGCGGATGCCATAGGCCTTCGCCTCATAGCTCGCCGCGATCGCGCTGGTGCTGTCGGTTGCCACCGGCGCCACCACCACCGGCCGGCCCCGCAGCGCCGGATTCAACTGCTGCTCAACGCTGGCGAAGTAGCTGTTGAGATCGAGATAGAGCCAACGGAGCGGAGGCGACTGGGGCAGCGAATCAGCCATGCAGAGTCTCTACCACAAAGAGAACAAAAAGAGAACAAAATTGCTGCGTCATCCGGCACCTTCCGTCTGCCACCGCAGCCTGTATGGTGCAGCGCATGTCGATCGATCGCGAAACGCAAGACCTTCTGGCCGAAGCCGCCGCCCATGAACCGGCGGGCGTGCGCGCCGTCGCGGCCGAAGCGCTCGCCGGTCGCCAGCTGCGCTATTATGATTTCTGCATGGCGGCCTTTGCCGTCATCCTGATCTGCTCCAACCTTATTGGCGCCAGCAAGCCGGCGCAGATCGACGTGCCGATCTGGGGCACGGTCACCTTCGGCGCTGGCATCTTGTTCTTCCCGCTGTCCTATGTGCTCGGCGACGTGCTCACCGAAGTCTATGGCTATGCCCGGGCCCGGCGGGTTGTGTGGGTCGGCTTTGCCGCGTCGTTGTTTGCCGCCACCATGAGCTTTGTCGTCGTGTCGCTGCCGCCAGATCCCACGTGGCAGGGCCAGGCGGCGCTGGCCGAGATATTCGGCCAGGTGCCGCGTATCTTCCTCGCCTCCATCCTCGCCTTCTGGGCGGGGGAAATGGCCAATGCCTTCGTGCTGGCGAGGCTGAAATTGCTCACCGGCGGCCGCATGTTGTGGACGCGGACCATCGGTTCAACCGTGGTGGGGCAGGGGGTGGACAGCCTGATCTTCTATCCGCTGGCGTTCTGGGGCATCTGGGAACCGGCGCTGGTGTTCAGCGTGATGGCCACCAACTATGCGCTGAAAGTCTTGTGGGAAGCGCTGCTGACGCCCGTTACCTATCGGGTGGTGGCGTGGTTCAAGGCTGTGGAAGGTCTGGACGTGTTCGACGCGGGCACGGATTTCACCCCGTTCAAGACACGGGTTTAGCGCTGCAATCAGCCGGGATTCTCAGCCGGGTTTCAACGCAGGACGCGCGTACGCCAGCGGCGGACGGGTTGGCCCGGGCGCACGGCATCAACAGCCATCAACAGCGGCTCGGTGACCAGCATCACCACCAGCATGACGGCAGCAAAGAGCACCATCGCCAGCCAGAGCGGCGCGGTGACGATGGCGAGGCCGATTCGGCCCAGCCCAGTCAACAGCATATTGGGGTGAATCTGCGGCATTGCCGGCAGCATGGCGTTGCTGTGGGCCAGAGCCGAGCCGGGCAGGGTTTCGCCATGAAAAGCCTGAATGGGCATGATGCAGTCTCCCCCGCAGCGCCTCGATCGAGTGACTGCGAGCGCAATATCTACCGTTTGCTGGGGCCCCATTCAATCGAAAAAATAACTTTAGAGTTAATTTTCTATGGATATCGAGAATGTGCTTCCTGGCCGTTAAGATGCAAATATCTGATATTGCAAAATATTCTGGATTCTCGGCGGCAGCGGTTACGCCGGAATGGATGCACTTGCCGGCGGTATGCCACTGAATCGGAGGTGATTTTCAGCAGTGCAGCGGACTTTGCCAACGCAAGGGCGTTCAGAGCGCCAGGCGCATCAGATCGCGGCCAACGACGATTGATCCCGAAAACGCCCGCGCGGCCGAATCGCGCCACATTTCATCGGTCACGCTGGCATCGCCGCCCGGCACGAAATGGCTGAGCACCAGCGTCTTTACCCCGGCCGCCGCCGCAATCTCGCCGGCCTGCTCCGCCAGCGTGTGGCTGGCCAGCAGATGCGCGCGCAAGCTCGGCGCGTTGGATTCGGCTTGGATCAACCGCTCCATCGCCGGCAGATACATCACTTCCTGCACCAGATAATCCGCCCCCTGCGCCAGATCGATCAACGCCTGGCACGGCCGCGTGTCGCCAGACCACACCACCGATTTGCCCGCCCAGTCGAACCGGTAGGCGAAACTGTCGAACAACGGCGGATGCTCCACCCGCGCCGCCGCCACCTTCAGGCCACCCGCATCCAGCTGCACCCCCGGCTGCACCTCGGCCACGCTGATCATCTTGCGCAAATCCGGGCGGCCCTCATCGGCCATGCGCGTCTCGATATCCACCCGCGCAAAGCGCAGCCAATCCCGCGCCATCTGCTTCATGCCCCTGGGCCCATGCACCGTCACCGGCGTGGTCAGCGCCCCACTCCACGCCAGCCACGGCAGGGTGAAGGCATCGGCCACATGATCATTGTGCAGATGCGTGATCCACACATGCGCCAGGTTCTTCAGCGGCAACCCCGCCAACGCCGCCTGCCGCGCCACGCCATTGCCGGCATCAATGATGTGCAACTGCCCGCCAATCATCAATGCCATCGCCGGCGCCGCCCTGAGCGCCTTGGGAGTCGGCCCGCCACCGGTGCCGAGCAGCACCAGCTGATCGGGCACGGGCTGGGCGGCGAGACGTCGCGGCACCAATGCGGCGCCGGCGGCCATGGCGATCAATTGTCGGCGCGTGTGCATGTTGCTGCCTCCCCATTGGCAGGTTGGGGGAGGGCGCAATGGGAGGCAAGAAATTAGTGTGCCTCCGGCGGGCAGGGTCGCAGACCCTGCACCCGTCTGTTGTCGGGCGGCCCTGCTCAATAATCGCGCGTCATGCTGGCGCAGGCTAAATGGTTTGAGGCCGCGCAAAATCAAACGGGTGCAGGGGTCACCCCTGCCCGCCGGAGGTATCACTCTTCCTTGAACTTCAGCCCAGCGCCGCCTGCACAGCCTCGAACAGCCGCCGCCCATCGGTGCCGCCCTGGGCGGCTTCGATCAGGCGTTCCGGGTGGGGCATCATGCCGAGCACGTTGCCGGCATCGTTGAGGATGCCGGCGATGGCGCGGGCCGAGCCGTTCACTGCTTCGGCGTAGCGGAAGGCGACGCGGCCTTCGCCTTCAAGGCGGTTCAGCGTGTCTTCGTCGGCGAAATAATTGCCGTCGTGGTGGGCGACGGGGATGGTGACGGTTTCGCCCTGCGCATAGCGGCTGGTGAAGATGGACTGGCTGTTGGCGACTTCGAGGCGCACGTCGCGGCAGACGAAGCCCAAGCCGGCGTTGCGCATCAGGGCGCCGGGCAGCAGGCCGGTTTCGGTGAGCACCTGGAAGCCATTGCAGATGCCGAGCACGGTGCGGCCTTCGCCAGCGGCCTGGACGACGGCCTGCATGACGTGGGAGCGGGCGGCCATGGCGCCGGAGCGCAGATAATCGCCATAGGAAAAGCCGCCGGGGATGCCGATGAAATCAAGGCCTTCCGGCAGGGTGGTTTCGGCGTGCCAAACCATCTGGGGCGCGGTGCCGGTCACCTTGGTGATGGCATCGGCCAGATCCCGATCGCAGTTGGAACCGGGGAAGACGATGACCGCGGCCTTCACGGCATTTCGATCCGGAAATTCTCGATCACTGTGTTGGCGAGCAGCTGGCGGGCCATGGCTTCGACGGTTTCGCGGGAGGTGCCTTCGGCCAGTTCCAGCTCGATGATCTTGCCGGCGCGGACGTCGCCGACCCCGTCGAAACCCAGCCCCTTCAGGGCCGATTCAATGGCCCGGCCCTGCGGGTCGAGCACGCCATTTTTCAGGGTGACGGTGACGGTGACTTTCATGGGCGCGGCCATAGGCCGAACGGGCTGCGGGTGCAAGCGGGGAGGGGTGGAATTACCCCAGCAGCACGACGGCCGCTGCCCCCAGCCCGGCCGCCAGCAGCAGCCAAGGCGTGGACCAGCCGCCCGCGCGCTTTTCCGGCAGCGGCGGCAGCGGCGGCTGCGGCGGCGCGGCGCCGGGCATGGGATTTTCGGCGATCCACTGGCGGAAGATGCGCGGCAACTGGCTGAGCGCGCGGGCATTGAGCACCAGCCGATCGGCGATCACGGCTTCCGGTCCCATTTCGTCGCGCACCCAGTCGCGCACATAGGGCTCGGCCACTTCCCACATGTTCACATGCGGATCGATGGTGAGCGCCACGCCTTCCACCATCACCATGGTTTTCTGCAGCAGCAAGAGGTGCGGCTGCACCGGCATGTCGAAACTGCGGGTGATGGAGAACAGGCCTTCGAGCAGATCGGTGATGGCGATGTCTTTCGCCTGGCGGCCGCGGATGGGTTCGCCCACGGCGCGCAGGGCGGTGGCAAAGGCGGCCGGGTTGTGGTGCGGCGGCACATAGCCGGCCTCGAAATGGATTTCGGCGACGCGAGCATAATTGCCGGTGACGAGGCCGTGCAGGATTTCGGCCAGATAGAGGCGGGCGCGGCGGTTGATGCGGCCCATGATGCCGAAATCGATGACACCGATGCGGGCATGATCGCAGCGCTCGTCCGGCGGGATGACGAACAGATTGCCCTGGTGCAGATCGGCGTGGAAGAAGCCCTTGGCAATGGCCTGGGCGAGGAAGCCGTTGACCAGCACGCGGCCCAGCCTGGCGCGATCGATATCCAGCGCCGCCAGCGCCGCCCGGTCCGACACTTTCACGCCGTCGATCCAGTCGATCACCAGGATGCGGCGGGTGGAGCGTTGCCAGTCCACGCCGGGCACGACGAAATCGGGTTCGCCCGCCAGCGTTTCGCCCAGTTCCGAGGCGTTGGCGGCTTCGCGGCGCAGATCGAGTTCGGCTTCGATCCAGCTTTTGAAGGTGGCGATGACGGCGCGTGGCCGCAGCCGGGCAAATTCGCCGCCCAGCGTTTCGAGATGGCCGGCGCCCCATTCATAGGTGGCGAGCGCCGCTGTCACGTCGGCCTCGATGCCGGGCCGCAGCAGCTTGATGGCGACCGTGCGGCCATCGCTGGTGACGCCCTTGTGGACTTGCGCGATGGAGGCAGCGGCGACGGCCACCGGGTCGATTTTGGTAAAGCGGCTTTTCCAGTCACCGCCATAGGCCGCGTTCAGGACAGGCTCGATCTGGCTGAACGGGGCTGGTGGCACGGCGTCCTGCAGGCGGGCCAGATCGGTGGCGGCTTCCAGCCCGATCAGATCGGGGCGGGTGGCGAGCGCCTGGCCCAATTTGATGGCGGCCGGGCCAACGGCGGCCAAGCCGGCAGCGAAATCCGGGGTTGTGGGGGCGCCGGTACCGAAACGCGCGACTTTCGCCAGCAGGCGTACAGCAAACGGCAGCCGCCGGTCCTCAAACGGACGCAGACCGCCACTGCGCGCCAGCCGCCGGCCCCATTTCAACAGCCGCCACAGGTGGACGATGGCGATCAACTCAGACCTTCCATCCCGAATGGATGGCCACCGCGCCGCCCAGGATCGGCGTGTAGCGCACCTGGGTGAAGCCAGCCGCGCTGATCATCGCGGCAAAGTCCGGCATGGTGGGAAAGCGGCGGATCGATTCGATCAGATAGCGATAGGAATCGCCATCCTTGGCCACCATCTCGCCGATGCGCGGCACCAGCTTTTCCGAATAGACATCATAGACTTCGGCAAAGCCCGGCCAGGTCGTCGTGGAAAATTCGAGGCAGAAGAAACGCCCGCCAAAGCGCAGCACGCGGTGGGCTTCCTTCAGGGCGGCGGGAATATCGGTGACGTTCCGGATGCCAAAGGCAATCGTGTAGGCATCAAAGCTAAAGCTTGGAAAACTCAGAGTTTCGGCATTTTCCTCGCGCCAGATCAGGCTGGTCAGCCCCTGTTCGGCGGCGCGCTCCATGCCGACTTCCAGCATGGCGGGGTTGATGTCGGCCACGGTGATGTTGGCACCGGATTTCTCAATGCGGAAAGCAATATCGCCGGTGCCGCCGGCCATGTCGAGAATATCCTCACCAGGGCGCGGGTTCACGCGGCGGACGAAATCATCCTTCCACAGCCGGTGCATGCCCGCCGACATCAGATCGTTCATGATGTCATAGCGCTTGGCCACCGAACGGAAGACTTCGCCCACCCGGCGGGTCTTTTCCTCGGGGGCAACCTGTTCATAGCCAAAGCTGACGGTGTCGGTCATCGTCTGTCCTTCTTGTGGGCGCGGCTTAGCCGAGGCTTGGCGGCCATGCAAACGCCGCCTATGTCGCGGGGATGCCTGAATTGCCCGAAGTCGAAACCGTGATGCGTGGCCTGACCCCGGTGTGGGAAGGCCAGCGCTTCACCCGTGTTGTCGCCCATCGCCCCGATTTGCGCCGGCCACTGCCCGAAGCGCTGGGCCAGCGGCTCACTGGAGCAACCGTCGTGCGGCTGGGCCGGCGCGCCAAATATGGGCTGGTGGAAACCGATCGCGGCGACACGCTGATCATCCACCTCGGCATGTCGGGTCGGATGCGGGTTGATCCCGACGAACGGGAAAAGCACGATCATGTCGTATTCGAAACCGCCAATGGCCGCGTGGTGGCGTTCAACGACGCGCGGCGGTTCGGCAGCCTTGATCTGGTCGCAACAGAAGCCGCGGCGGCCCACCCGCTGCTCGCCGGCATCGGCCCCGAACCGCTCGGGCCCGATTATGGCCCCGCGCTCCTCAAACGCATCTTTGGCGACCGGTTGGCGCCGGCCAAGGCGATCCTGCTCGATCAGCGATTGATTGCCGGCCTGGGCAATATCTATGTTTGCGAAGCCTTGTTCCGAGCCGGCATTCACCCCGAAATGCCAGGTGGGCAGGTAACGGCGGCGCAGCTGAAACGGCTGCAGAGCGCCATCCCGGCCGTTCTGGAAGAGGCGATCGCGGCGGGCGGCTCCACCTTGCGCGACCACGCGGCCCCTGATGGCACGCTCGGCTATTTCCAGAAGGATTTTGCTGTCTACGGCCGGGATGGGAGTGGCTGCATGGTGTGTGCCACTCCTGTCGAACGCATTGTCCAATCTGGCCGCTCCAGTTTCTTCTGTCCTGCATGCCAGCCAAAGGCAGGTCCACGCCGAAAGACTTGACCGCAGGCGAGGCCTCGCTTATGGCGCTCACCTTCCGGCGCGGCCCCGCAAGGGCTTGTGCCTGTCCATCATTGAACAGACTTGCAGGAAATCATGGCCAACACGCCCCAGGCTGAAAAGCGTATCCGCCGCAACGACCGACGTGCCGCGATCAACAAGGCGCGCGTCAGCCGCATTCGCACCTTCGTGAAGAAGGTTGAATCGAGCCTTGCCGCCGGCGATGCCGCCGCTGCTGCCGAAGCGCTGAAGGCGGCCCAGCCGGAGATGATGCGTGGCGTTGCCAAGGGCGTGCTCCACAAGAACACCGTGTCGCGCAAGATCAGCCGCCTCGCAGCGCGCGTGAAGGGCCTGGCTACCGCCTGAGCTGTTCCGGCCTGCCGATGGCGCGCCGACTTGCCGAATTGAAACGGAGTGCTGCCGACAGGCGGCGCTCCGTTTTCGTTTGGGGCTGCGAACAGCCGTTCCCGATGTCGCGCCATGCCGTGACCGATTCGCTGTCTGCAGCGGTGATTCGCAGCCACAGGGGCTGATTCGCCCTTGTTGTCGGTCGATAAGTGGACCCAAAGGGGAACAAGCCGCTTCTTGCTGCAACGAAGGGGTGAATTGCTGCGCTGCAAAATGACAGCGTCAATGTCAGCAACGTCATCAAAGCGTCATTGGACTGACACAAAAAATCCAAGCGCTTAGCTGCCGCCGGCCTTCGAGCGCTTCGACCGTCAGCAATGATTCGGTGCGTAAATCCAGAGTGTTACGACGCCCTCCACGGTAAGTCTCCAGATGGGCTGTCAACAGCTTTATTTGGCTGTGGATGGAAATTGGTCGCTTGCAGCCCTGTGCCTGCCCTGCTTATTTGGCGGTGGGTTTGGGGCGGCCGGCGTGTTGAACGTCAAACGTCCCGATCACGCAACAAGCGACGCCGGCTGTGCCTTGGTTGAGGTGCGGAGGGGCTACTGCGTTCGGCTGAAAACGGCCGGCTGGCATCGCGTGCGCAAGGAAGAGCGACCCTCGGTGCGGGGGTTTGGGTCAATTGCCGGGGTCGGCGGAAGGGTGGGGTGCGTGTCGACGGCTGTTGCATCAGTTATGCCTTCCGGTTTTCAGCCGGTGCCGCAGGGTGGTCCGATCGATTTTTCCGCTACTGAACGCGACGTGTGGACCCGGGTGCGCGCGGCCCTGAAGGTGGATGCCGGTGATCACAGCTATGAAGCCTGGCTGGCGCCATTGGTGCTGGTCGGCTGCGATGGTGACACGCTGCGCCTGGCCGCGCCGTCGGCCTTTGCCGCGGATTGGGTGACCAGCAATTATGCCGATCTGCTGCGTCGCCACTGGTCGCAGCATCAGCCATCGATCCGCCGTGTGACCGTGCAGCAGGGCCAGGCCATGGCGGCAGCGCCGGTGGCCAAGGTTGCAGCACCTGCCGTCAGCCAGCCGCTGCCGGTCGATGCGCGCTACAGCTTTGACAATTTCATCGTCGGCAAGTCGAACGAGCTGGCCTACAACGCGGCGCTGGCCATGGCGGAACCCGGCGCGCCCGGTTTCAACCCGCTGTTCCTGCATGGCACCACCGGCCTCGGCAAGACCCACCTGATGCACGCCATTGGCAATGCCTATCTGGCCCACCATCCCAGCGCCCGCGTCGCCTATCTGTCGGCCGAGAAATTCATGGTCGAATTCATGGCCGCCATGCGCGCCAAGGACACGATCAGCTTCAAGCAACGGCTGCGCTCGGTCGACCTGTTGATGATCGACGATGTGCAGTTCATCGCCGGCAAGGAATCGACCCAGGAAGAATTTTTCCACACGATGAACGAGATCATCGGTGCCGGAAAGCGTCTGGTGATCACCGCTGACCGCTCGCCGCAAAACCTCGAAGGCATTCAGGAACGCATCCTGTCGCGCATGGCGTGGGGCCTGGTCGCCGATATCAACCCGGCCGATTACGAGCTGCGCTTGAATATCCTGCACGCCAAGGTGGCGGCGCTGGGCAGCCGCGCCCATGTGCCCGACGACGTGATCGAGTTCCTGGCCCGCAAGATCACCGCCAATGTGCGGGAACTGGAAGGGGCGCTGAATCGCGTCACCGCCTTCGCGCTGCTGGTGAACAAGCCGATCAGCCTGGACTTCACCCGCGAAACCCTGGCCGATCTGCTGCGGGCCCACGAGAAGAAACTCACCATCGACGAGATCCAGCGCAAGGTGGCCGATTATTATGGCCTGAAGGTTGCCGATCTCCTGTCGGAACGCCGGGCCCGCGAAGTCGCCCGGCCGCGCCAGATCGCCATGTATCTGGCAAAGAAGATGACGCCGCGCTCGCTGCCGGAAATCGGCCGCCGCTTTGGCAAGCGCGATCACACCACCGTGATGCACGCGGTGAAGCGGGTGGAGCAACTGCGTGCCGACGATCGCGAGATCGACAGCGACGTCGCCACCCTCACGCGCCTGCTCGACGGCTGAGGCTTCTCAGCCCGTTTCCAAGCGGGTATCGGCGATGGTGTGCAGCGCCTGAAAAACTCCGGCCCGTTCTGGTTCGTCCTGTCCTGCTGCGCGTTCGCGTCGATGTGGGTGATGATCCGCTTCGCCGCGCGCGAATTGCACAGCTTCGAAATCGTCTTCTTCCGGAATTTCCTCGGCCTGCTCTTCCTGCTGCCGATGATCCTGCGCTCCCCCGGCCTTATTCGGCTGGATCGGATGAAGGTGCATCTCGGCCGCGCCACCTCGGGCTTCATCGCCACGATGGGCACCTTCTACGCAGTGGCCAACGCGCCGCTCGCCACCACGCTGGCCATCAACTACACGGCACCGCTGTTCGGCACGCTTGGGGCCGTGCTGGTGTTGGGGGAGCGCATCCGCGCCCGGCGCATCGCGGCGCTGGCCGTCGGCTTTGTCGGCATGCTGTTGGTGCTGCGGCCCGGCCAGCTGCCGCTAACCCCCGGCATCGCGGCCGGCATCATCTCGGCGGTGTCCACCGGTTACTCGATCGTGGCCATGCGCAGCCTGGTGGGGGTCGATGATGCCCGCGCGGTGGCGGCTTGGACCTTCATCCTGACAACGATCCCCAGCCTCGCTGTCGCACTGTTCGTCTGGCAAACGCCGCCGCTGATGGTGTGGCCGCTGCTGGCCGGCATTGGTGCGGCCGCCGCCATCGGCCAGCTCACCCTCACCCGGGCCTTCTCGCTGGCCGAAGCCTCTGCCGTGCTGCCGTTGGATTTCGTCCGCTTTGGCCTGATCACCGCAGCCGGTATCCTGCTGTTTGACGAGACTTATGATGCGCTCACGCTGGCGGGCGGGGCGCTGATCCTTGGTTCCACCATCTATCTGGCCTGGCGCGAGGCGCAGCTGAAGAAATTGGGCTGATTGTTTGGAAAGGTTGCGGGCGCTGGCAGCGCTGCTCATAAGCGGTCATCACATTTCACACATGGGGAGGTTCACATGAATCTGGAAGGTTGTTCGGCGGTCGTTACCGGCGGTGCATCGGGTCTTGGCGCTGCAACGGCGCGGCTGCTGGCAAGCCATGGCGTCAAGGTCGCCATTTTCGACATGAATGCCGAGAAGGGCGAAGCCATGGCGGCCGAAATCGGCGGCGTGTTCTGCAACGTCAACGTCACCGATGATGCGTCAGTGGATGCCGGTTTCGCCAAGGCCCGCGCCGCCATCGGACAGGAGCGGATCCTGATCAACTGCGCCGGCACCGGCAACGCCATCAAGACCGCCAGCCGTTCCAAGGAGGACGGCAGCATCAAGCATTTCCCGCTGGATGCCTTTGATCGCATCATCCAGATCAACCTGGTCGGCACCTTCCGTTGCATCGCCAAGTCGGCCGCTGGCATGATGAGCCTGCCGCCGATGGAAAACGGCGAACGTGGCGCCATCGTCAACACCGCTTCGGTCGCTGCCGAAGACGGCCAGATCGGCCAGGCGGCTTACTCCGCGTCGAAGGGCGGCGTCGTCGGCATGACGCTCCCCATTGCCCGCGACCTGTCGAGCGAGGGCATTCGCGTCAACACCATCCTGCCCGGCATCTTCAACACCCCGCTGCTGCAGGGTGCGCCGGACAATGTGAAGGCGGCGCTGGCGGCCACCGTGCTGTTCCCCAAGCGTCTGGGCGGCCCGGAGGAATATGCCTCGCTGGCCGTCGAGATGTGCCGGAATTCCTATTTCAACGGCGAGGATGTGCGGTTGGATGGCGGGATCCGGATGGCGCCGCGGTAATCGCAGCCGGGCGTGAAAATAGCAGCGCTATTTTCCGACTCCGGCAAGATCGGACGGCGAGCGAAAAGGGCGGGGCACTTCCCCGCCCTTTTTGACTCGTCCGACGGCGCGGCTTTGCCGCGCTCATTCTTCTTTTGTCTGACACCTCAAGCGGACTCGGCGGCCTTGCCGCCGGCCGCGCCCAAACAGCGCCCTTTTCCCTTCAATTTTCAAAGAACCAATTGTTCGGTACAGCGCAGCCAGATTTGACACTTTTTCCGCATTATGGGCGTTTTCAGACATGTTCACCGAGTCGTCCGGCCCGACGTCAAAACCCCGGCTCGGTGGCCAGCATGACAGGCCTTGCCCCTGTAGGACAGAGGCCGCTCATTCATCATCCCGCAACACATCGCGCCCCAAAGTCGTTCCCATGAAACACGCCCTGCTTCCCGCCGCCCTCCTCGCCGCTCTGATCGCGGCGCCCGCCTTTGCCCAGACCCCGCCCGCCAGCATCGGCCAGCCCTTCATCCCGGCGCCGTGGTGGATGAAAGACCCGGTGATCGCATCGATGGGCCATGTCCGCACCGAAGTGCCGGCCAATCGCGCCCATTTTGCCGCCCGCTTCTCCGCCGTCGAGAAGACCGCGGCCGGCGCCACCACCGCGGCGACCGTCAAGGCGAAGGAACTCGATGCGGCGCTCGCCGCGCTCGGCAAGGAACGGGTGCGGCTGACCACCAGCCTTTCCACCCGGCCGCTGTATGACCAGTATCGCCAGAAGGATGGCACGCTGGTCGAAAATAGCCGCGCCGACATGATCGAGGCTTATGAGGTGACGGCGGTGCTCAGCGTGGAAGTGCGCGACACTGCGCTGCTGGAGCGCGCCTATCGCCTGGCCGTGGCGGCCCGGCCATCGGCCATCGACACGCCTGCCTTCCAGCTGGAGCCGGAAAACGAGTTGAAGACCTGGCTGTTTGAAGCCGCCGTGAAGGATGCCGCGCGCCGCGCCCGCCTCGCCACGGTGGCGGCCGGCAGCCGGCTTGGGATGGTGAAGCTGATCGATCCATCGGGCGGCGTCTGCCAGACGCAGGTGCTGGCCGGCTGGCCCAGCTATGCCGGCGAAAGCCCGGCCACCGATGTGCAGGTGTCGGGTTCGATGGCGCGCCATGCCGATGCCGCACCAGCGATGATGGCCGCGCCGCCGCCGCCGGGATTGGAGAAACTGGCCGGGGCTGTGCAGGTGACGCTGCAGCCGCCGCTCCATTCGCTCACCGCCCAGGCCTGTGTGATCTATGGCCTGCTGCCACCCGGTTGACGGCATGGAATCAGCGTTATAGCTTCAGCAGCGATTAAGGGGAGGAGAAGCGCAAATGGCTCACAAGTTCGAAATCTACAAGGACAAGGCCGGCGAGTTTCGCGTGCGCTTTATGTACAACAGCGAGGTGATGTTCTCCACGCAGGGCTATTCGTCGAAGGCCTCGGCGGTGAACGCCATCGAATCGATCAAGAAGAACGGCCCCGGCGCGCCGACGGTCGAACAGGAAGATTGATCCACCGCGATTGTGATTGACGGGGGCGGTGCCGCAAGGTGCCGCCCTTGTTGATTCTGGGCATGAGCGGCTCAGTCCTGATGCAAGAGACGCTGGCTCAGCAGCGCGTTGATCGCCTTCGCCAGCCGCACATCGCGCGCCGAAAGCCCGCCGGCATCATGCGTGGTCAGTGCGATCTCCACCTTGTTGTACACATTGAACCATTCGGGGTGATGATCCTGTGCCTCGGCCAGCAGCGCCACCCGGTTCATGAAGCCCCAGGCCGCGCTGAAGTCCTTGAATCGGAAGCTGCGTTTCAGATGTTCGCCGTCCACTTGCCAGCCCGGCACCTGGTGGCCCAGGGCGGCGCGGGCGGTCTCATCCAGCTTCTCGACCATGGCCGGCTTCCCCTCTATGGTGGCTGCATGTTGCTTGCCCCCTCCCTTGCCGATATCGAACGCCTCGCACAAGCCGCCGTGGAGCGCTTGCCCGACCAGTTCCGTCGCCACCTCGCCAGCGTCATTCTGAAGGTCGAGGATTTCCCCGACGAAACGGTGATGGCCGAAATGAACCTCGAGACGGAATGGGATCTGCTCGGCCTCTATTGGGGCCGGCATGTCGGCATGAAGGGCGATGTGCCGACCGGCGCGCTGCCGGACATGATCTTCCTCTATCGCCGGCCGATGCTCGATGTGTGGGCCGAAAGCGGCGAGACGCTGGAACTGCTGGTGACCCATGTGCTGGTGCACGAAGTGGGGCATCATTTCGGGTTGAGCGACGAGGCGATGGACGAGATCGAGAGCAGCGCGGCGAGCGAATAGCGCAGCTATTCGCAGACTAGCGCAAGCTCGGCCGAGGGCGCCCACGAAAATGCCATTTTGGCCACGGCCGGCGGCGGAGCCGCCGAGTCCGTTTGGGGTGAGCAGGAAGTGAGCAAGACAGTGCGTGGCGGAGCCACGCCGTCGGACGAGTCAAAAAGGGCGGCCCTGAGGGGCCGCCCTTTTCGCTCGCCGTCCGTGCTTGTGCGAGTCGGTGGCTAACGCTGCGCGTTAGCCACGCGCCGCACTGCTCAGAAATTCACCCGGCCCGTGATGCCGAAATAGCGATCCGCTTCACGTGGGATCAGGTAACGGAACGCCCCACCGGGGCCGCCATTGGTGATCTGCGCCGCAAAGCTCTGATCAAACAGGTTCTTGACGATGAAGGTCAGGCGGAACCTGTCATCCTTTTCTACCAGGCCGAACTGCAGATCAACCAGGCTGTAGGGCCGGATCGTGCCGGCATCGCGGATCGCCTGGCTGGCATCGAACAACGACAGCTGGCTCGACTGGGTCGAGACGTTGCCGGCGAGGGTGAAATCAACTGCGCCGCCGGTGCGATAGCGGTAATCCATACCCAGGCTGCCCTTCCACTTGGGCGCAAAGCCCAGCGGGGTGCCGGCCGGGATCACGGCAGCGCCCGGCGGTGCACGGAAGGCATCAACCTGCGCATCGGTGTAGGCAAGGCCGCCCACGAAATTCAGATCCTTGGCCGGGCGCCACACGAAGTCCAGTTCAACGCCGCGGGTCGACACGTCACCAGCGTTGGTGAAGCGGGTCACCACCACGCCAGCCACCAGATCCGGGTTGTTGGCCTGGAAATTCTTGTACTTCGCATAGAAGGCAGCGAGGTTCAGCGTCAGCGAGCCGCCGAACAGCGTGTTCTTCAGGCCGATTTCATAGGAATCGGCGATTTCCGCCGCGATGACGTTGGTGCCAGTCGGGTTGAGGTTGAAGAAGGTGTTGTAGGCCGGGCCCTTGTAGCCGCGGCTGTAGGTACCATAGGCCATCACATCGTCACTGAAATCATACTGCAGGCCCAGCTTGCCCGACAGGTTGGTGGCGCTGGTCTTGGCGCGGAACGGCGTGCCATTGCTGAGGGTCGGATCGCCGTTGTTCTGCCCGAAGTTCGAGCTGTCATAAACGCCCTGATCGAAGTTGCGGGCAATGCCGGGCAGGCCGCCGATGTTGGGCGAGGCGACGCGGCTGTGGAAGATCGACAGTTCATCCGCCGTGAAGCGCAGGCCGACAATGGCGCGGAGCCGGTCGTTGAAGGCATAGGTGCCCTGGCCGAACAGCGCATAGTTGTCGAAGGCCGAACCGAAGGTTGCGGTGCCGCTGACATTTTCGGCCGGGAAGCCGGGCGAACCGCAGGTGACCAGCGCCACCGGCGACGGCGCGTTGCCGCAGCGGGTGACAAAGCGGCTGAAGGTGCGTTCGGTGACGGCGCGGCTGAAGAAGGCGCCGGCCACATAGGTGAAGGCCTGATCAGCCGGCGAGGTCAGCCGCAGTTCCTGGCTGAAGGTGGTGCCGGTTTGCGGACCATCATCGTGCAGCTGGGCCAGGCCGGCAAAGGCGCCGCCCACCCAATCGCCTTCACGGATTTCGCGGTTGTCATAGCGACGCCAGGCGCTGATCCAGGTCAACGTGTGGGTGCCGACTTCGGCATCCACCTGGGCCGAGATGCCATAGCTTTCTTCTTCAGTGCGGGTAACGAGATTGTGCCGCACGGTGCGGGTTTCATCGCCCTGGAAATTGATGCCGGCCAGCGCCAGTGCGGCCACGCCGGTGGGCGTGGTGCCGATCACTTCGGCGCAGCAATCGTCGTTGGCCTTGCGCCAATCGGCGATCACCGTCAGCTTCACTGTCTCGGTCAGGTCGGCTTCGATGATGCCGCGCACGCCGTAACGGTCATAGCCGTTGACGCGGCGGTTCACGCCGGCAGCATCGTTGAAGATGTTGCCGTCATAATTGCTGTAGAAGGCGGTCAGGCGGGTGCGGACGTTGTCGCTCAGCGGCACGTCAACGCCGGCGCGCACGCGATATTCATTGCCGTTGCCAAAGAACCAGCCGCCTTCGGCATAGCCACCGAGTTTATCGCCCGGGCGCTTGGAGACGATGTTGACCACGCCGGCCGAGGAGTTCTTGCCGAACAGCGTGCCTTGCGGGCCGCGCAGCACTTCGATGCGATCAATGTCGACCAGATCGGAGAAGGCTTCGCCGGCGCGGGCCAGTACGACGCCATCAAGCACGGTGGAGATCGACGGTTCGCCGGCCAGTGAGAAGGTCGCCGTGCCAACGCCGCGAATATAGAGCGACTGGTTGATGCTGGTGCCCGACTTGCGGAAGTTCAGCGACGGCACAAGATATTGGGCGTTTTCAAGGTTGAGCGCGCCCTGGCGGGCGAGCTGGTCTCCACCCACCACCGACACGGCGAGCGGAATGTCCTGCAGCTTTTCACTGCGCTTTTGCGCGGTGACGATGATTTCGACTGATTCATTGTCTTCGGCCACGGTCTGGGCCAGGGCCGGTGCGGCGGCCAAGGCGAACAAGGCGGCGCTGCTCATCAGGATGCTGCGGATCATGTCACTCCCCTTCAATTGACCGGACGATTGCCGGCTTCATCGCGCAGCTTCACTGCGGCGTGTTGCATTGCCAAGACAGGCTTTCTTGACCGAGGTCAATCTGGGTTGGGAACGTTCTTGTGCAGTTCCGGCCACGCTGTGGTAACAGAGTCACACTCGAAACGGCGCGCTACAGGCCAAGTTCCGCCATGGTCACGGCGCGGTGTTCCTTTGCCGAAATTTCGGCGGCAAGGCCGATGGCGACGGCGCGCAGGCCATCATCGGCGGTCACGATCACCGGGCCGTTGCCCCGCACGGCCGCCGCAAAATGGCGGTGCTGGAAGAAGGTGGAACCATGGTGCTGCCCGGCGGCCAGCGCATCAGGCGGGGTTTCGACATGCCAGCGCGTCGCCTGCTTGGGATTCATGAAGCCAACGCGGGGGCTGTGGATGATGTCGCCAGCCGGGATCAGCACGTCCAGGCGCGCCTTGTCGCCGGTGGCGAGGATTTCTTCCTGCTGCTCGGCGCCATCGGCGAACATGCACAGATCGAGCATGGCGCGCACGCCATTGGCGAAATCCACCACCGTATAGCTGTTGTCGATGATGTCGGGCGTCTTGCCGTCGTAGCGTTCATCCTTGTGGTTCACGTCCATCGCGCCGCTGCAATAGACCCGCACCGGTTCGGCCTGCACGATGTGGCGCATCAGATCGAAGAAGTGGCAGCATTTTTCGACCATCGTGCCGCCGCTGTTGACCGAGAAGCGGTTCCAGTCGCCCACCTTCACCAGGAAGGGAAAGCGATGTTCGCGGATGGAGAGCATCTGCAGCGTGCCGACCTTGCCGGCGTGGATGTGCGACACGAACTCGCTGACCGGCGGCATGAAGCGATATTCCATCGCGGTCCAGAAGGTCTTGTCATAGCCCGCCACGGAAGCTGCCACGGCCTTGGCGTCTTCCAGCGTCGTCGCCAGCGGCTTTTCGCACAGGATATGCAGGCCAGCGTCCATCAGAGGCCCCAGCACGGCGCGATGGGTGAAATTGGGCGAGGCGACGACAACCGCATCGCACAGGCCCGACGCCGCCAGCGCCGCTGCATCAGGAAAACGTGCCACGGCGTGCCCAATGGCCTTTTCCGCCCGATCGAGGCAGGCGGGCACCGGATCGGCGATGGCCGTGATGCTGCCGCCGCCCAGCAGCTGGATATTGGCGACATGTTCCAGCGCCATCATGCCGGTGCCCACAATGCCCCAGCGGATCGTATCGGTGCTTCCCATTTGCCAGTTCCTCGCGCTATCAGACCAAAATGTCGCAGATAGCCCTTAGCCCCAATCGCCGCCCGCTGGGCAAGTCCGAATTTCAGGTGAGCCCGTTGGCCTGGGGGATGTGGCGCTTTGCCGGCGATGATGTTGCCGCCGCCCAGGCCCGCTGCGAGGCGGCGCTGGCGGCAGGGATCAATTTCTTCGATACGGCCGATATTTACGGGCCCGACAATGACGAGCCGTTCGGCGCTTCCGAAGCACTGCTGGGCCGCGTGTTCAAGGCCGCCCCGGCCCTGCGCGGGCAGATCGTGCTGGCCTCGAAGGGCGGCATCAGCATGGGTGTTCCCTACGACTCGTCGCCCGAATATCTGGTTTCCGCCATTGATGCCTCGCTCACGCGGCTGGGCGTCGAACGTATCGATCTGTGGCAGATCCACCGGCCCGACATGCTTACCCACTGGGCCGATGTCGCCGCCACGCTCGACGAGCAGGTGCAGGCCGGCAAGATCGGCGCGGTCGGCGTCTCCAACTTCACCCCGGCGCAGACGCGCGCGCTGGCGGCGCATCTGAAAGCGCCGCTGGTTTCCACGCAGCCGGAATTCTCGGTGCTGGCGTTGGCGCCCTTGTTCGACGGCACGCTCGATCTCGCCATGGAAATGGGTCAGGCCGTGCTCGGTTGGTCGCCGCTGGGCCAGGGCCGGCTGGGCGATGGCGATCCGCGCCCGGGACGCAGACAAGCCGAGGATGACCGCTTGATCCGCGTCAAGGCGGCGCTTGCCGCCCACGGGCAGAAGTTCGGCGTGAGCATCGCCGCCACGGCCTATGCGTGGGTGCTGGCGCATCCGGCCGGCATCACGCCGATCGTGGGCAGCCAGAACCCGGCCCGCATTGCCGAAGCGGCCGATGCTTTCAAGGTGACGTTCACGCGGGCGGAATGGTACGCCATCCTGGTCGCATCGCTTGGGGAGAATTTGCCGTGAGTGGGCCCGAAATCAGCTGGTTCTCCGCGCTGTGCGACGATGATTATGAGTTTCTGGGCGTGCCTGATCCGGGCCTGCGCTCCAGCTGGGAACATTGCCGCAATATCGTGCTGACCGCCGAAAAGGGCGGGTTCGACAATATATTGCTGCCGTCCGGCTATCAGCTCGGCATCGACACGCAGATGTTTGCCGGCGCCATCGCTGCGCTCACCACGCGCATCCGCCTGCTGATGGCGATCCGCGTCGGTGAAACCTGGCCGCCGCAGCTGGCTCGCCAGATCGCCACGCTCGACCAGATCCTGGGTGGCCGCCTCACCGTCAACATCATCTCGTCTGACATGCCGGGCGAAGTGCTGGCTTCCAAGCCGCGCTATGATCGCACGGTCGAAGTGATGAAGATTCTTAAAGTCCTGCTCAACGGCAACGCGCTCGACCACCAGGGCGAGTTCTACAAGCTGCAGCTGCCGCCGCCCAATGTGAAGACCGTTTCCGGCAAATGCCCGCCGCTCTATTTCGGTGGCCTGTCCGAAGACGCGCGCGAGGCCGCCGCCGAAGCCGCTGACGTCTATCTGATGTGGCCCGACACGATGGACAAGGTGAAGGAAGTCGTCGCCGACATGACCGCCCGCGCCGCCAAGCGTGGCCGCACGCTGAAGTTCGGCTACCGCGTCCACGTCATCGTGCGCGAGACGGAGGCTGAGGCCCGGAACGCCGCCGATCACCTGCTGTCCAAGCTCGACGCCGCCACCGGTGACGCCATCCGCGCCAAGTCGCTCGACAGCCAGTCCGTCGGCGTCCAGCGCCAGGCCGAGCTGCGCGACAAGGCGTCGGACGGCTATGTCGAGGACAATCTGTGGACCGGCATCGGCCGTGCCCGGTCGGGCTGCGGCGCCGCGCTGGTCGGCGATCCCGATCAGATCGTCGCCAAGCTGCAGGCCTACCAGGCCGCCGGCATGGAAGCCTTCATCCTCTCCGGCTACCCCCATGCCCGTGAAGCTGATCTGTTCAGCCGGCATGTGCTGCCGAAACTGGCACACGGCCCGCTGGTGATGTGAGCGGCGCGCTGGCTGAGGCCAGCGCCTGGGCGCATGTGCAGCCAGACTGAACCGCCCGGGCCGCGCCTGTCGCGGCACGCGCTTGGACAGGTGCGCTCTTCGACAGGTTCAGGATGAGCGCATTCTTCGATTCACCCAGGACACAAGCGCGCCCGACCTGATCCGCCGCGAAAATTGCACAAATGTGACAGTTGGTTGCGGAATCGGGCCTGAATGTGGCGTGATGAAAATCTTAACAGGCAGCGACGTTGAAGATATTGGCGACCCAGTGCCAATTTCTCGAAGAATCCCCGCAACACGTCCCGAATTCTGCAGCACATCTGCTGTCGCCGTTACTGCAAGCTCGACTGCTTGACTCCAACTGGCGAATCACGGACACTTCGGTTGTGGGGAATTTTCATGCCGCAACTGCACAATCAGTTTGCTGACCATTTTGGTGCCGATGTCTCGGCCGCCGCAGAAGGTCGTGCGATGTGCCTCGTCATTGGCCACCGTTCGCCGCTTGCCGCCATCAATATGGTGGGCGGCACCGCCGTTGCGGCTCTGCCGAACCATCGCGTGGTCGCCATCGTCGATCTGCGGAACCTGCCGCTGTTGCAGCGGCATGAGGATGTGCGGGTGGCCGGCCCGATCTCGATCGATCCGCAGCGTTTTGCAGCTTTTCAGAAACTTGTGGGTGCCCGGCCCTGATCCCGGCACGCATTCGCGTTTGACAGTGAAGGAGCAGTGATCATGGCAAGTGTCGGACAAGAACTACTTGATGTGCCCCTGCCGGAAATGGTGCTGAAGCTGGCGCTGGGCATCGCCGAGGCGCAGCGCGCGCTGGACACCAACAGCATCGAAACCGCCAAGGCGCTGGCGGAAGAGAAGATCGAGATCATTCCGCAGATCACCGAAACCATCGCGGCCAATGGCAATGTCAGCTTTGTGACGGCGCCGGCGGTGGAAATGTCGCTGATGCAGGTCGGCCTGTTCCCGACCTTCTACCAATTTGCCGAAGCCACCATCGAAGTGACGATGGACATCAAGACTTCGCTCAACACCGAGACCAGCATCAAGGTGGGGACCAAGGCCAAGGTGGGCTTTGCGATGTGGAGCGCCAGCGTACGGGTCGATGTGGCGCACAACCGCAAATTTTCCAAGGAAGTGCGTGGCACCAGCCGGCTGCTCACCCGCATGGTGCCGGTGCCGCCGCCAGCCCGGCTGTTTCCGCAGATCAAGACGGTGGATAATCGCGTCGCCACGCCGCCGACACCCTGAGGGATCGAACCATGGCGGTCCCACCGATCAAGCGGGGGGTGCCCGGCTTTCGGGCCCCGTTGGTATCCCCCGCCCAACCCCTGCCGGAAGTGGCCAACGTCAGCTTTGGCGATCTCGTGCGCATGCTCGCCGAAGGCATCGCCGATGCCCAGCTGGCATTGGATCGATCCAGTGCGGAAATGGCGCTGGAACTGGCCCAATCCCAGGTCGAAATCGTTCCCGCGATCATCGAGACGGTGGATGCCGACGGCAACATCAAGTTCAGCAGGGCCGAAACCCAGACAGTCTCGCTGCTGGAAATCGGCATCATGCCGACCTTCTATCAGTTCCGCGAAGCCACGGTCGAAGTATCGATGGATGTGCACATCGTCGAGAGCGAGAATGAGCAGACCAAGCAGAAGCGGCTGGGCCTGTTCGCCTCCACGCGCGAAGTGCAACTCGATCGGCGCTTCAACCGCGAAACCAGGGTGGCATCGCGCCTGACCGCCGTTCTGGTGCCAGTGCCATCGCCGATCCGCATCGAACCGGAGCGGCGCACCACGCGGGAGGATGGCTGATGCCGACCGTCAATCTCGATGCATTGATGCGGGCCGCCGGCGCATCGCTGGGCGACGCGCAGGTGGGACTGATCGGCAATGCGCCGCAAGCGCCGACCCGCATGGCGATCGCCGAAGCGACGATGGACATGATGGTGACGGTGGAAGGCACCAGGGGCGAAGCCTTGCAGGTCGCCGCCGTCAACGCTGCCCTGGCCCGCACCGGCACGGTCAATGCCGAGGCGCTGTCGCGGGTGACCATGCGTTTTGTGGCGATGTCGGATCCACTGGGCGCTGCTGCGCCCGCACCCGGTCCAACGTCCGCCTCGCCGCCATCGGGCGGCACAGCGCCGCCCCGCCGGCCGCTCACGCGGGCGGAGATGCAGGCGCAGATGCTGAAACTGCCCGACGTGTCGCCCGTGCTGGCGGCCGGCAAGGAGGTGCGCCTGGATTATACCGCCATCAGTGCCGATCGCACGTTGGTCCGGGCGCTGTCGGACCAGGGTGAAATATTGGCCGTGCGCCTGCTCGATGGATTGAAGTGATGGCCAGGAAGCCGACCAGACCGCCCACGAAGGCGCCGGCCCAGCCGTTGCCTGCCCGCCCTGCCGCTGCCGGCAAGGCGCCGCCCGCGGCACCGGCTGCCGCACCCAGGCCTGTGGCTGCCACGCCCGCACCGGCAGCGGCGCCCGCCAAACCGGCCGTGACAGCGGCAGCGCCCGCTGCCGTACCCGCCAGGGAGCCGGCCAAGCCCGCCGTGAAGCCCGTGGTCCCGCTTTCCGACCGCACTTCGGCACCGGCCAGCGCCGGCTTGATGTCGGCGGCGGATGTGATGCTGCTGCGCGACCGGCTGGATGCGGTGATCAAGGGCGTCGCAACGCCCGATACGGGCAAGGCCGCCGATCCGATTGTCGCGCTGGTGGCCCGCAGCCTGACCGAGGTGCGCGCCGAACATCAATCGCGCCTCGCCGCACTGGAAAAGGATCTGGCGGCGGCGCGGCAGGCCAGTGAAACCTCGGTCGCCGGCCTGCGCGCCAGCCTGGCGGACGCGCTGGCGGCCATGGATGCCACGGTGAAGGAATTGGCCGCGGCGCGGGCCCGGGAATCCGGGCTGAACGAGGAACTGGCGCGCGCGGCCAGGGCGTTGGCCCGGGCCGAGGCCCGCATTGCCGAACTGGCCGAAAAGCCGGCCGCCGATGGCACGCAGCCGGTGGGTGCCGAGGCCTTTGCCGAGCTGGTGGACAAGTTCGTCGGCAGCCTCAACAGCCGGATGGGCTCCCTCAGCCTTGCCGGCGGAGAAATGGTGCTGAAGGCCGGCGTGGCAGCCACAGCCACGGGCGCGCGCTTCGTGCTGCCTTCGGCGACGGGGCCTGCCCCTGGCGTGTTGCAGGAACTGCGCTTGCGGCTCGACCCGAAAAGCTGAGGCAAGGGCAGCGCTTGCGCCCACTCCCATAACTGCGCACAGTCTGTGCCGCAGCAGCGGCCCGGTTGGGCCCGTGGCGCGAGGGGCAGCATGGGGATGTTTGACAGCACGCGCAGGCAATTCATGGCGCAGGCAGGCGCGCTTGCGCTGGCACCGGCGGCGGTCGCCCAGCCGCGCAAGCCGCTCGATCCGCTGCTGGCCATGCCGGGCCGCCACCTGGCGGCGCTGATCGCGGCGCGCAAGGCCAGTGCCGAAGAAGTGATGCGCGCCGTGCTGGCGCAGATTGGCGCGCACAATCCGGCGCACAATGCCATTGTCGCGCTGCAGGATGGTGACCAATTGCTGGCGCAGGCGCGGGCGATGGATGCGCGGCTGGGCGCAGGCGAGACGCCGGGGCCATTGTTCGGCCTGCCCTGGGCGGTGAAGGACCTTGCGGAGGTGATCGGCATCCGCTCGACCGGCGGCTCGCTGGTCAACAAGGACAGGATCCCCACCTGTGAAGGCATCATGGTGCAGCGGCTGCGCCGCGCCGGCGCCATCTTCATCGGCAAGACCAACGCGCCCGAATTCGGCTTTGGCTCCCACACCATCAACCGCGTCTATGGCCCGACCCGCAACAGTTTCGATCCCAGCAAATCGGCTGGCGGCAGCAGTGGCGGCGCAGGCGTGGGCCTGGCGCTCAGGATGCTGCCGCTCGCCGACGGGTCGGATTTCGGCGGCAGCCTGCGCAACCCGGCGGCGTGGAACAATGTGTTCGGCTTTCGCACCGGCACCGGGGTGATCCCGCCCGAAGGCAATGAGCAATGGATTGGCCGGATGGGCGTGCCGGGCCCGATGGCGCGGCATGTTGCCGATCTGGGCCTGGTGCTGTCGGTGATGGCGGGCAAGCACCCGCAGTCGCTGCAATCGATCAATGTTGATGCACGGGCCTTTGCCGGGCCGCTCGATGCGGATTTGAAGGGCGTGCGCATCGGCTGGTTGGGTGATTGGGGCGGGCGCGTGCCGCATGAGCCCGAGGTGCTGCGGATTTGCGAGGCGGCGCTGCCGGCGTTCCGCAGCATCGGTTGCACGGTCGATGTGGCGCAAGTGGATCATGAGATCGAGCCCGTGTGGCAGGCGCTGCTGGTGCTGCGCAGCTGGATGTCGGGCACCGGCCTGCAGCGACTGGCCGATGATCCGGCGACGCGCGACCTGATCGGCAGCCAGGCGCATTGGGAAATCGCCAACAGCCGCACCATCACCGGCGCGCAGGTGTTGAATGCGTCGGCCGTGCGCAGCGCGTGGACCCGGGCAGTGGACCGCCTGTTCGAGCGCCATGATTTCCTGATCGCGCCGGCGGTGCAGTTGTTGCCCTTCCCGGTGGCGCAGAATTGGCCCACCGAAGTGGCCGGGAAACGCATGCGCACCTATCACGAATGGATGCTCGGCACCTTCCTGGTGACGATGACCGGGCTGCCCGCACTCGCCGCGCCGGCGGGCTTCTCGGCGGACGGCCTGCCGGCGGGTATCCAGATCATCGGCCGACGCGGTGCGGAACTGGCCTGCCTGAAACTGGCGCACGCCTATGAACAGGCGGCGAGCGCCGTGGTGCGGCAGCGGCCGCCCGGATTGGCGGCCTGATGCCCATCTATGGCGTGGCGCTGCTGGCCGCCTGCACGCTGGTTGGCCTGTTCGTTGGCGATCTGATCGGGGCCACAATGGGCCTGGAGGCCAATGTTGGTGGGGTTGGCATCGCCATGCTGCTGCTGATCACCCTCACCAACCTGCCGGGGCGGCGGCTGGAGCCAGGTTCGCCCACGGGCAGCGGCGTCCAATATTGGAGCCTGCTCTATATCCCGATCATCGTTGCCATGGCGGCCAGGCAGAATGTGTTTGCGGCGGTTTCAGGCGGGGTGATGGCGATCACGGCAGGCGCGCTGGCCGTGCTGGCGGCGTTTGCGCTGGTGCCGGTGCTCAGCCGCTGGGCCCAAAGGCCTTGATGGTGCGATCATGACGGCACGGCTGGCTGATTTTGCTGGCGACAACGGCCTGCTGGTCGCGTTCGTCTTCGTGGGCCTGGTCATGGCAGTGGCCTACGCTCTGTCCCGCCATGTCGCGCGGGGCACGGTGCATGGTTCGGCCATCGCCATCGCGCTGGGGTTGCTGCTGGCCTTCTGGGCGGGTGCCGATACCGGCGGCACGAATGGCGTGGCGGATTGGCCGCTGCTGGCTGGTATCGGCGTGCTGGGCGGCAACATGTTTCGCGATTTCGCCATTGTCGCCACGGCATTTGGCGTGCGGCTGGCGGATCTGCGCGCCGCCGGGCTGGTGGGCGCCCTTTCCATCCTGATCGGCGTCGTGCTGTCGTTCGCGGTGGGGGCCGCAGTCGCCATCGGTTTCGGCATCACCGATCCGGCCGAGATCGCCACCATCGGCGCTGGCGCGGCCACCTATATCGTCGGCCCCGTCACCGGCGCGTCACTGGGCGTCTCGTCCAGCATCATCTCGCTCAGCATCGCCGCCGGGCTGGTGAAGGCGGTGCTGGTGATGGTGACAACGCCGCTGGTCGCCCGCCGCATCGGCCTCGACAATCCGGCCAGTGCGATGATCTATGGCGGGCTGATGGGCACGACCAGCGGCGTCACCGGCGGGCTGGCGGCGACCGACCCCAGGCTGGTGCCCTATGGCGCGATGACCTCCACCTTCTACACCGGCCTTGGCTGCCTGATGGCGCCATCGGTGCTGTATCTGGCGGTGAAGGCGCTGGTTTAACTGCCGGTGTAACGCGGAGCGCGCT
Organism: Sandarakinorhabdus sp. AAP62; assembly: GCF_000331225.1. Taxonomy (GTDB): domain Bacteria; phylum Pseudomonadota; class Alphaproteobacteria; order Sphingomonadales; family Sphingomonadaceae; genus Sandarakinorhabdus. The sequence goes on from NZ_ANFY01000004.1 coordinate 42,885, forward strand.
TTTCGCGGTAGCTGCTGAAGGCTTCGCGGAAGTCGTTGGTGCCGGTGGCCAGATGCTGTTCCTTGTCGGCAGCGGCAAAGCCAGTCGCATAGTCCTCGTCCAGCGCCGTCCACACTTGCGCCTTCATCGCTGCGAGGCTGCGCGGGGCGCTGAAGGTGGCGATGCTGCGGGCATAGTCCATCACGTGCGGCAGCAGCGCCTCGTCGTCGAACACGTCGTTCACCAGCCCCAGCGCCTTGGCCTCCGTGCCGTCGAACCGCCGGGCAGTGTAGAGCAGGTCCATGGCCTTCGCCTGACCGATGTGCCGTGTCAGCAGCCAGGCCGAACCCTTTTCGCCGGGCACGCCGATGCGGGCGAAGGTGGCGTTGAACAGGGCCGAGGTGCTGGCGAAGCGGATGTCGCAGTGGAGCGACAGGATGAAGCCCCAGCCGAACGCCGGGCCATTCACCGCCGCGATGGTGGGCTTGCGGCAGGTGATCAGGGCGGGCCAGCCGCCGCTGTAATAGGGGGCCAGCGCCGGGCCGATGTCGTCACCCCATTGCGGCGCGGTGTCGGGAAACGGGTTCACATCGCCGCTGCCGCCGCCACCGATGATGGCCAGATCAAGCCCGGCGCAGAAGCTGCGGCCGGCGCCGGTGACCACGATCACCCTGGCTTCGGGATCAGCGCCGGCCCTTGCCACCGCCGCGAAGAAATCGGTCAGCATGGCGGGCGTGAGCGCGTTCAACTTGTCTGGCCGGTTCAGCGTGATCGTCGCCACCCCGTCGGCCAGATCATAGCGGATCGGGGTGTCGCTCATGCGACCAGCTTCTGCAGCCGGCCGCGGATGATCTCTTCGGCCTCGCGCACCATGGTTTCGATCAGATGCTTGCAGGTCGGGATATCGTGGATCAGGCCCACCACCTGGCCGCACGACCAGCCGCCGGCATCCATGTCGCCGTCCTTCATGATCTTGGGATAGACGCCGGCGACTTCGGCGATGATGTCTTCGAACTTCAGGTCGGCGCCCTTGGTGCGCTCCTTTTCCAGCAGGCGCTCGACAGCGGCGTTGTTGAGCACGCGCTCGGTGTTCCTGAGCGGGCGCATGATCAGGCGGGTATCAAGTTCGGTGGCGGCGACCAGCGCGTCCTTCACATTCTGGTGCACAGGGGCTTCCTTGGTGGCGATGAAGCGGGTGCCCATGTTGACGCCATCGGCGCCCATGCACAGGGCGGCGGCCAGTTGCTTGCCGTTGGCGACACCGCCGCTGGCCACGAAGGGGATCTTCAGCTCCTCGGCGGCGCGCGGCAGCAGCACCCAGTTGCCGACATCATCCTCGCCGGGGTGGCCGCCGCATTCGAAACCGTCCACCGAAACGGCGTCACAACCGATGGCTTCGGCCTTCAGGCTGTGGCGCACGCTGGTGCATTTGTGGATGACCTTGATGCCATGTTCCTTCAGCACCGGCAGCCATTTCGCCGGGTTGTTGCCGGCGGTTTCCACCACCTTCACGCCGCCTTCGATGATCGATTTGATCAGGCCGGGATAATCGGGCGGCGTCACGCTGGGCAGGAAGGTGAGGTTCACGCCGAACGGCTTGTCGGTCATCTCACGGCAGCGGGCAATTTCGGCGGCCAGCTTTTCCGACGTGCCCAGGGTGAGGCCGGTAATGACGCCCAGCCCGCCGGCGTTGGAGACGGCGGCGGCCATTTCGGCAAAGCCGACATAATGCATGCCGCCCTGGATGACCGGATGTTCAATGCCGAACAATTCAGTGATGCGCGTCTTCATGGCGTGGTTCCCCAAGTGAATATGGCCAAAAGCTAACCCGCGCTCAGGCTGGCAGCAATGCCGCGAATGTGGGAGGGTTGGAACGTGATCGAATTCGGCGTGTTGAGCATCACATTGTTGGTCGGCACGGCGCAGGGACTCGTGCTGGCACTGATGCTGTGGCGTGCGCCGGTCAACCGGGCGGCGCGGTGACATTGGTTGCCGATGGCATGGGCGGGGAAAATGGCCGCAAGCTGATGGTGCGCGAGATCTGCCGTTCATCATGCGCCACAGCTATCAGTTGCGGCCCGCCGCCTGAAGGGTTGGCACCCCGCCCGCTGACATGGCAAGACACGGGGATGCAGGCTGGCACGACCATTTTCGAACATATGTCGGGCCTGGCCCGCGCCCATGACGCCATCAACCTGGGCCAGGGCTTTCCGGATTTCGGCTGGCCCGCCGAAGTGCTTGCAGCTGGCGCCACGGCGATCACCACCGGATACAACCAATATCCGCCGATGCGTGGCCTGCCCGAACTGCGCCGCGCGGTGGCGGATTTCTACCGGCGCCGGCAGGGGCTGGCAGTGACGCCGGAGCAGGTGATCGTCACCTCCGGCGCCACCGAGGCGCTGGCGGCCAGCATCATGGCGGTGGCCGGCACCGGCGACGAGGTGATCCTGTTTGCGCCGGCCTATGATGCCTATGCGCCGCTGGTGCGCCGCGCCGGGGCGCAGCCGGTGTGGGTCGATCTGCAGCCGCCGGATTGGCAGGCCAGTGCCGAAGCCATTGCAGCGGCCATCACGCCGGCGACGCGCGCGCTGGTGATCAACACGCCGCACAATCCCACCGGCGGCATTGCCAGCCCGGCGATGCTGGCCGCCATCGCCAGTCTTGCCCGCGCGCACGATCTCACCATCATCAGCGACGAAGTGTGGGAGGAAGTGATCATCGGCGCCGCGCCGCACATCTCGCCCTTCAGCCTGGCCCCCGAACGCACCATCAAGATCGGTTCGGCTGGCAAACTGCTGGCGCTGACCGGCTGGAAGGTCGGCTGGGTGGTGGCCGAGCCGGCACTGGCCGAGCGTGTGGCGCAGGTGCACCAGTTCCTTACCTTCACCACGCCGCCGCCGTTGCAGGTGGCGGTCGCCACCGGGCTCGATCTGCCCGACGCCTGGTATGATGCCGGCCGCGCGCGCTTTGTGGTGGCGCGGGACCGGCTGGCCGCCGCGCTCACCACCGGTGGCTGGGTGCTGCTGCCGACAGCGGGCAGCTATTTCCTCATGGCCGATCTGGCCGCGTCCGGCATTGGCCTTGGCGATCATGATTTCTGTGAGGCGGCGGTGGCCCAGGCCGGCGTTGCGGCCATTCCGCTTTGCGCCTTCATGCCCAATGCGGCGCAGACACGGTTCATCCGGCTGTGCTTTGCCAAGTCCGACGCGGTGCTGGATGCCGGGGCCGAACGGTTGAACGCGGCGCGGCGGCAGTTCGGAACTTGACTGTATTGCAACGCTAAGTCACTATTTCTTCAGGATCGGGAGAGACGACATGGCCGAACAGCGCCTGCGCAGTGGGGAAGTGGTGCGGACCGGCATTGGCCTCGGCTCGGCGCTCGCCGTCACCATCAGCTGGAGCCTGCACAAGAGCCTGCTGTGGGCCATCTTCCATGGCCTTTTGTCGTGGTTCTACGTGATCTATTACGCCATCACGCGCTGATCAGGCGGCGCGGCGGCCTTCCAGCACGCCGGCAAAGCCGCTGAACAGGGCTTCGAAATGGGCGTCGATGGTGCGTGCCGATGGGGCCGCGGCAATGGCCCGGCTGCGCATCGCCGGCAGTTGCGGAATGGCCTCGGCAATGGTGCTGGCGAGACTGGCGGCATCGAGCGACTTGAAGGCCAGGCCCAGGCCGGGCTCCAGCTGGTCGTACGCTGCGCCTTCGTCGGGCACGATCAGCGGCAGCCCGCTGGCCCGGGCTTCGGCGCAGGCGATGCCGAAGGTTTCGGCCGGGGCGCCGTGCACCATCATGTCGGCACTGGCCAGGATGCGGGCGAATTCCGGGCGATCCCGCACCGGCGCGATCAGCTGGATATGCGGATTTTCGCCCACCGCGCGCACCACGGCGGCGCGGGCATGGCCATCGCCCAGGATGATCAGACCCATGGGCCGGCCATAGCTGGCAGCGGTCACCCCGGCGATCACCATCGGCCATTGTTTTTCATGGCTGTGGCGGCCCACACCGATCAGAAGCGTGGCTTCGGGCGGCAGGCTGCACTGGGCCAGCAGGCGGGCGCGCAGTTCTTCATCGCGGTTGGCGGGCGAGAAGACACCGGGGTCCACGCCCAGCGCGTTATCGACCACATGGGTCAGCCCACCATCACGCAGCCGTTTCGACAGGCTGGGCGCCGCCGAAATCACCTGATCATAGCGGGCATCCAGCCGACGCAGGTAGCGCCAGAACCAATCGAAGCTGCGATCGATCGTCTGGCGCGGCAGGAAGCCATCGAGATAGCGATAGACCCAGGCCGACAGCGGTTCGGCGTGCATGAACAGGCTGCGCGGCGCTGCGCCCGGCCAATCGGCGACGGCCGCCGCACTGCCCCACGGCGAGGAACATTCGATGAAATCAGGCTGATGCTCGTCCAGCGCGGCGTGGATGATCCGGTCGCTGGCGAAATAGAAATAATTGCGGTCGAGCGGGAAGCGCGGGCTCTTGATGCTGATCAGCCGCGCCTTGCCGACTTCGCGCACATTGTCCTCCGCGCCGGGCACCACCACGGTCAGGCGCACGCCGTGCTTTTCCGCCACTTCCAGTTTGCGGTGGGTATAGGTGCGGATGCCGCCGCCCTGCGGGGAATAGAGCGCCGAGATGTCGACGAGATGCATCGCGGTGAAATCACTCCTCACCCGCGCCATTGCGGGCTGCATTCACCGTCAATCCGCCGGGTCGGCCCCGTGGTCAAGACCAGATTGCGCTTGCCGCCTCAATCGCGTTCGCGCAGCGGGCCGAAACTCAGCAGCCCCTTGCGGTAATTCAGGCGGATGCTGATCGGCGTCAGCCCCGGCCCGGTCTGGAAGCGTGCTGCCGCAGCCTTTGGCTTGCTCAGCCCCAGGCGCGGGTTGCCCGGAAAGCCGACGCCATCGGTGGACAGGCCGAACTTGCGGTTGGCATCGCGGTCGTGCAGCAGCGACAGCGTGTAGGCCCCGGGGCCCGGCGTGCGGATGCACAAGGTCACGGCACCGGATGCCGGCACCGGCATTTCCACGCGGCGGAAGGTCTTGCCTTCGTTGATCAGGATATTGTCATCCTGCAGGAAATCCTTGTCATTGTCCGGATAGAGCTCGGCCCGCAGCACGCCGCGCCGATCCTTCAGGCCAACCGCGGTGATCAGCACGGCGGGGCCGGCCTCACCCGCCCGGCACTGGCCTTCGGCCTTGCCCAGATTGGGATTGGATTCGACCTGGGCCAGCACCGCAGAAGCGATGGTGAAGGGGGCCAGCGCCAGCAGCGCCGCCAACCGGATTTTCGTCATTTCTTTCGCCATCCAAAGGCTTCTCCGCCCACCAGCAGCAGCCCCAAACCAAGATGCGTGGCCAGCAGCAGGCTGGCCATCATCGCCATCAGCGCGCCAACCTGCGCATCCTGCCCGATCATGAACACGGCCAGTGCGGCGAACACCACATCCTTGTTGGGCAGGAAGGGCAGGCGCGACAGCAACATGCGCATCGCCGAGAGCAGCACCCACAATTCCACCGATTCCGCCGGCAGCGCCAGGTGCCAGCACAGGCCGGTAAGCACCAGCGTGGCGATCACGCGCGCCGTCTGGATGCCGGTGACATACCAGAGATCGGGCGCCGGCAGGCTGAAGAGCTTCTTGCGGAACAGCAGCACGCCGCTCGAAATCACCAGCATCAGCGCAACCGAACCGAAGAAGGCGGTGGTATCGATACCCAGCCGCAGCTGATCGAGCAGCGGATAGGCCAGCAGCATCAGCACCATGGTGATGGCATTGGCGGCCATCGCCGACAGGATGGCGACATCCTTCACCGCGCCGAACGGCGCCGAGATCATGGCCGTCCGCTGCCGCGCCCAGGTGTAGAAATAGAGATCGCCAACATAGCCGGTGACCAGCTCGTTGCCGATCAGCTTGCGCAGCAGGGCGAAGAAGCCAGCCGCCGGGATCTGCCACAGGCGGCGGAAAATGACGAAATCGCCCAGCACGCCGGCGAAATAGGACAGGGCAAACACGATCCAGAAGGCCGGCGACGACGGCACAACGGCGGCAACCTGCGCCAGATCGAGCTGGGCAAGCTGCGTCAGCGCCGCCACCAGCACGGCCAGCGTGATGGCGGTGCCAACCCACCAGGTCCAGCCACGTTCGGTGCGCGGCAGGGCGGGCAGGCCAGTTGGCAAGCCTTCGGGCAGGCCTTCGGGGCCTGCCGGGGCAGTGGCAGCATCGCTTCGAAGCATCTCGGGGGCCAAATTCCTAACTCTCGCCGGCCCTAGAGGCCCAATATGGCAATTTGACGACCGCACGGCGGCGGGCAAATTGGGGATATCGCCTTGTTTCCCTCATGCGTGGTTCATCCCAGCAGCGGCGCGATAGCGGCCAGCAACGCCGGCGCGCGGGCCTGGTGGCAGATCAGGATGTCCGGTGTGAGTGGACGCGGCTGGTTGAACACCAGCGGGCTGCCATCGACACGGCTGACCCACAGGCCGGCGGCTTGCGCCACGGCAGCGGGGGCGCCGCTGTCCCATTCGTGCATGTCGCCCTGGTGCAGATAGACGTCAGCCTCGCCGCGCAGCACCGCCAGCGTCTTGGCTCCGGCACTGCCCATCGGCACCAGTTCGCAGCCGATGCGGGCGGCCAGCGCATCGGCACACGCGGCCGGGCGGCTGCGCGAGACGACGATGCGTAAAGGTGCGGCTTCGGCATGAAGTGCGGGCGGGTGCTGGGTGCAGATGGTCTGATTCAAGGCGGGCTGCGCGACCGCGCCATCGGCAATGCGGCCATCGATGCTGAGTGCGACATGCACGGCCCAATCATCGCGGCGCTCGCCATATTCGCGGGTGCCGTCCAATGGATCGACCAGCCAGACGCGGCGATATTGCAGCCGCGCGAGATCGGGGGCCTCTTCTTCCGACAGGATCGCATCATCCGGCCGCAGCCGGCGCAACTCGGCGACAAGGAAGGCGTTGCTGATGCGGTCGCCTTCGGCACCCAGCGCCTTCCCTTCCGCCGGGCCGCTGCGCAGGTCCAGCAGCATTTGCCCGGCAGCTTGGGCGAGGTGGCGGGCGAGTTCGGCGTCAGTCATGCGGGCTCCCTGCCAGCGTGCGGCGCTGGCGGCAAGATCAATGCTGGTGGATGGCCTTCACCACTTGAAAGGCGCGCATGCCTTCCGGCCCGTCCTCGCTGCCGTGGCCGCTGTCCTTCACCCCACCAAAGGGGGCATCAACCGCGCTCATGCCCATCGTGTTGATACCGATCATGCCGGCCTCCACCGCGTCAGACAGGAGATTGGCGGTGCGGGCATTTTCGGTGAACAGATAAGCGGCAAGGCCGAACGGCAGGCGATTGGCTTCGGCGATGGCGTCATCCAGTGTGGCGACGCGCTGCACGGTGGCGACCGGGCCGAACGGCTCCTCGTTCATCAGGCGGGCGGAAAGCGGCACATCCGCCAGGATGGTGGGTGCCCAGAAATTGCCGGGACCGCTGATACGCTCGCCGCCGGCCAGCAGGATGGCGCCCTGGGTCAGCGCATCACCGATCAGGCCTTCCATGGCGACCGGCCGGCGCGGGTTGGCGAGCGGGCCCATCTGGGTGGCCGCATCAAGGCCAGGGCCGACGGTGAGGGCCTTGGCGCGATCGGCCAGCGCAGCGGCGAAGCGGTCGGCAATGGCTTCGTGCACGATGAGGCGGGTGGGGGAGACGCAGACCTGCCCGGCGTTGCGCCACTTGAACGCCGAAACCATGGTGACGGTCTTTTCGAGGTCGCAATCATCCCAGACGATGACGGGGCCGTGGCCGCCCAGTTCCATGGTGGTGCGCTTGGCGCCATCGGCGGCCAGCCGCATCAGATGCTTGCCCACCGGCACCGAGCCGGTGAAGCTGATCTTGCGGATGATCGGGCTGGCAATCAGGTGGCGCGAGACGGTGTCGGGCACGCCGAACACCATCGAGGCGACGCTGGCGGGCAGGCCGGCATCAAGGAAGCATTGCAGTACCAATATGGCCGTGCCCGGCGCTTCTTCGGGCGGCTTGACGATCATCGAACAGCCGGCGGCCAGCGCAGGGGCGAGCTTGCGCGCCGGGTTGAGGATGGGGAAGTTCCACGGGCACAGCGCCAATGATGGCCCCACCGGTTCGTGGATGACCAGACTGCGCTGCCCGGTGGGGCGGGCCAGCACGCGGCCATAGTTGCGGCGCACCTCGCCGGCGTAGAAATCGACCAGGGCGGCGGTGTAGGCGAGTTCGCCCTTCGCTTCGGCCAGCGGCTTGCCCTGTTCCAGCGTGGCGGTGGTGGCGATGGTCTCCACGCGTTCGCGCAGCAATCGGGCCGCGCCGGCCAGCACGGCGGCCTTTTCATCCACCGATGTCGTCCGCCACAATTTATATCCCCGCGCGGCGGCATCCAGCGCGGCATCGAGATCGGCCGCAGTGGCCAGCGGCAGTTCGGCCAGTACGGCGCCGGTGGCGGGATTGACCACCTGGTGCGTGGCGCGGCCTTCGCCATGCAGCCAGCGGCCATCGATGAACAGGGCAGGGCGGACGGGATAAGCGGTCATGGCAGCGACTCCTTTGCATCCTCTCTAATGCAAGCAGCTTGCCAGCCAAGAGCGGCGCAGGCAGGCTGCGCCAAACGCGGTGGAAATCGGCCGCATTCTGGGGAGATGGGGATGGAGGGTTTGCCAGCCACCCGGCACCCACGGCTTTTGCTGTGGACGCTGTTGGTCGTCTATATCTTCAACTTCATCGATCGGCAGATTGTCGCCATCCTGGCCGAACCGATCTCGCGCGATCTGCATCTGTCTGACAGCCAGCTCGGCCTGCTCACCGGGCTGGCCTTTGCGCTCTTCTATGCCACGCTGGGCGTACCGATCGCGCGGGTGGCCGATAATGGCCGCAGCAACCGCAGCCGGATGATCGCCCTGTTCGTGGCGGTGTGGTCGGTGATGACGGCGCTGTGCGGGGTGGCGCAGAATTTCTGGCAATTGCTGCTCGCCCGCATCGGCGTTGGCGTTGGCGAGGCGGGCTGCACGCCCACTGCCCACGCACTGATTGCCGACAGCCTGCCCCCCGAAAAGCGCGCCGGCGGCATTGCCTTTTTCGGGCTGGGCATCCCCATTGGCGGCCTGATGGGCACGCTGATCGGCGGCGGCATGGCCGAAGCGCTGGGTTGGCGCGAAGCCTTTTGGGTGGTGGGCATCCCCGGGCTGTTGCTGGCGGTGTTCGTGTGGTTTTTCCTGAAGGACCCGCGCCTGGGTCGGGCGGCGCCGGCCAATGCGCCACCGCGGCTTTCGATGTGGGCGAGTCTCAAACTGCTGGCAACCTCGCCGGCCTATTGCCTGGTGCTGTCGGGTGCGTCGCTGGTGGCGTTCCTCAGCTATGGCAAGGGCGTGTGGGTGCTGATCTATTTCCAGCGCACGCACAAATTGTCGGTGGGGCAGACGGCGCTGTGGGTGGGCGTGATATTGGGGATTGCCGGGATCGTCGGCACATGGCTCGGCGGCTGGGCGGCCGACAAGTTCGGATCCAGGGATCGCCGTCACATGCTCACCCTGCCGGCCTGGGCGATGGTGCTGGCAGCGCCAGTGCTCTTTGCCGGCTATATGGTCGATGATTGGCGGCTGGCGATTGCGCTGCTGATCCTGCCCACCGTGGCCAACAGCGCCTATTACGGCCCGGCCTATGGCGCGGCGCAGGTGCTGGCCAGGCCCGACACGCGGGCGATGGCGGCAGCGTGGATGGTGTTTGCGCAGAATCTGATCGGGCTGGGCCTGGGGCCGCTGCTGTTCGGTGCATTGTCTGACATGCTGAAGCCCGAATATGGCATCCAGTCGGTGCGCATGGTGCTCTATTTCGCCGCCTGGGCCGGGCTGGTGCCGGCGTTGCTGTTCTGGCTTGGCGCGCGGGCGCTGGGCCGCGAAGCCAATGGAAAGGACATGACTGATGCAGGTGTTGCGCACGCCGGATGAAGCCTTTGCCGGCATCACCGATTATCCCTTTGCCCCGCATTATCTGGCGCTGACGGACCGCGCGACCGGCACGCCGCTTCGCCTGCACTATGTTGATGAAGGCAATCGCGAAGCCGCGCCCGTGCTGTTGATGCATGGTGAGCCGAGCTGGTCCTACCTCTATCGCAAGTTCGTGCCGCCGCTGGTTGCCGCCGGGCATCGTGTTGTCGCGCCCGATCTGATCGGCTTCGGCAAGTCAGACAAGCCAGCGGACCGCAATGATTACACCTATGAACGCCATGTCGAATGGATGAGCGACTGGCTGACGGCGCTGGACCTCACCGACATCACCCTGTTCTGCCAGGATTGGGGCGGGCTGATCGGCCTCCGGTTGGTGGCGGCCTTTCCGGAGCGGTTTGCGCGGCTGGTCATCGGCAACACCGGCCTTCCCATCGGCACCGGCTGGTCCGAAGGCTTCAAGGCGTGGCTGGAATTCAGCCAGAAGGTGGAGACCTTCCCCGTTGGCTTCATCGTCAACGGTGGCTGCACCCGCGATCTGACGCCGGCCGAAGTGGCGGCCTATGATGCGCCCTTCCCGGACGAGACGTTCAAGGAAGGCGCCCGCCAGTTCCCCACCCTGGTGCCGATCACGCCCGAACATGCCAGCGTCGCCGAAAACAAGGCGGCGTGGGAGGTGCTGAGCCGCTTCGGGAAACCGGTGGTGACCTGCTTTTCCGACAGGGATGCGGTGACCCACGGCGGCGAGAAGGTCTTCATCGAACGCGTGCCGGGCGCACACGGCCAGCCGCACACCATCGTGAAGGGCGGCGGGCACTTCCTGCAGGAAGATGCCCCCGAAGAACTGGTGCGCATCATCCTTGACCACATCAACCGGGGTTGAAACCATGCAGGTGAAGAACGAAACCGCGCCGCGACCGGAACTGGCCCAGGCCTTTTTCAGCGATGCCGATCATGGCCCGATGGTGATGGTCAACCTGCTGAAGTTCAAGGACAAGGCAACCTATCCCGATGGCCGCGATCACGAACTTTCGGGCCGTGAGGCCTATGATCGCTATGGCGCCGGCGTGGTGGCCTGTCTTGAAAAGGTCGGCGGCCGGGTGGTCTATTCCGGGCCGGTCTCGGGCATCATCCTCGGCGATGTCGAGGAGCTGTGGGATGCCGTCGCGCTGGCCTATTATCCCAGCCCGCAGGCCATGCTGCAGATGGTGGCGCTGCCGGAATATCAGGCCATCGAGATCCACCGCTATGCCGGGCTGGCCGGGCAATTGAACATCCGCACGAAAGCGCCACAATGAGCCTCAATTTCGACCTCTTCTGGTCGTTCCGCTCGCCCTATTCCTATCTGCTGCTGCCGCGCGTGGTGGAACTGGTGGCGGCGCACGACGTCGTCTGCAACGTGCGCATCGTCTATCCGATCGCGGTGCGGCAGGCGGATTTCTTTCAGAAGGTCGATCCGCTGTGGGTCTTCTACCTGATGCGGGACACCTACCGGGAGGCGGAATATCTGGGCATGCCCTATCGCTGGCCCAAGCCCGACCCGGTGTACATGGACCCGGCAACCCGGCTCTATCCGCCGGAACAGCCGCACATCCACCGCCTGTCGCATCTTGGCATCGCGGCGACCGAAGCCGGGCGCGGCCTGGCATTCATCCGCGAAGTGTCCCACACCATCTGGTCGGGCACCGTCGATGACTGGCACGAAGGCGACCATCTGGCTGAAGCTGCCGCCCGCGCCGGGCTTGATCTGGCCGCCCTGGATGCCGCCATTGCCGCAAATCCCGATCATTATCGGGCCGCCATCGAGACCAATCAGGAGGCGCAGCGCGCCGCCGGCCATTATGGCGTGCCGCTGATGGCGCTGGATGGCGAACCCTTCTTCGGCCAGGACCGCTTTGATCAGCTGGTGTGGCGGCTCAAGCAGAAGGGGCTGGAGGCGCGTTAGAGATCAATCAGCACGGCCAGCCCCGCCGCCACCGCCGCCGCCACGCCGAGATTGGCCAGCCCCAGCAGCGGCCAGGCCAGCGCCCCGGCCACGGCGCCGCCGATCATCGCCAGCCACAGCAGCAGCCACGGCAGGAAGGCCAACACTGGCCCACCGGCGAAGGCGAGGGCGATGCGCTGGCCGATCTTGACCAGATTGCCGGTCATGAAGGTCAGGCTGATCCGTACGTCGCCGCCGGCTTCAAACACGCAATTTTCCGCGCCCATCGCCATCGCCGCCAGCAGCAGCCCCGGCCAGGTGAAGCCCGATTGGCCCAGCCCGAAGCCGCCGGCCAGCAGCGCCGCCACCAGCAGCAACTGCCCCCGCCTTCGGTGGCTGTTCAGCCGGCGGCCGAACAACGTGGCCAGCGTCACCCCGGCCACGAACGCCGCCAGCAGGCTGCCGGCCAGCGCCGCGATCTCGCGCGCTTGCGCCAGGCCAATGCCCAGCCGCGTGCTGTTGCCGCTCATGAAGCTGACGAACAGGCCGCCGGTGGCGATGAAGCCGACAGCATCGACATAGCCGGCAAGGCCCGCCAGCGCGGCGGCAATCGCCTGATCGCGGCGCGGGTGATCGTGCATGCTACAGCGTGTCTTCGGCGATGGCTGTGCTGCCGGCCGGCAGGTGCAGCACGCTGCCGTCACGCGCCATGCGGATGGGGCCGCTGAACCGTGCCGGCGCATCGCCCAGGAAAGCGGCTTCAAAGAAGCGGTTCGGCACCTGCGGCACGATGTGGGTGAGCATCAGCATCTGCACACCCGCTTGCGCGGCGACGGTGGCGGCCTGTTCGGGGGTGGCGTGATAGGTGAGGATGTCGCGGGTGATCTGCGCGGTGCGGGGCTGGTTGGCATTGGCCAGCCCGCGGGTGATGGCGGCGACAAGGCGCGGTTGCAGGGCTTCGTGCACCAGCACGTCGGCACCTCTGGCTGCCTGCGCAATGGCAGGCGTCGCCGCTGTGTCGCCGCTCACCACCACGGTGCGGCCCTTGTAGCTGATGCGATAGCCATAGGCCGGGGCGACCGGTGCGTGATTGACGGCAAAGGCGGTGATCACCAGGCCACCTGCATTCCACACCACGCCGGGGCCCAGATCCCGCCCGGCAAATTGCCCGCCGCCGGTGGGCACGATGGCTTCGCCATGATGGGCGGTGCGATAGGTGGCATCGGCCTTCAGCATGAGATTGTAACCGGCGGCAACGTCGCTGGTGCCGGGCGGGCCGATCAGCAGCAGCGGGTTGGTGGCGGCACCGCCGGCCCAACGCAGCAGCAGCGCCGGGGCCAGGCCTTCGATATGATCGCTGTGCAGATGCGTCAGCAGCACCCCATCAAGCCCGTCGAGCGCCACGCCCAGCCCCGCGAGCTTGCGCACGCCGCCATCGCCGCCATCGATCAGCAGCAGCGTGTCGCCGGCTTTGACTGCCAGGCACGCTTCGGCCCGGTTCGGATCAGGCACCGGAGAGCCGGTGCCGCAGAAGATCAGGGTGAGGCCATCGCCATAACCGGCCAGCGCGTTGCGCCCGGCGCGGCTCTCTGCCATGCGGCCATACAATGCTTCGCCCAGCGGCGCGCGCTGCCACCACAGGCCGCCAAGGGCAACGACGAGGATCAGCAGGAGCAGCAGGAAACGGCGCATGGATGGAACGCTAAGCCCAAGCCGACCTTGTGACAATGGAGTGGTTTCGCGGCGCGCGCGTCCTGCTAGCGTGCCCGCTTACATCGGGAGGGACGGGCAATGGCAGGCGTGATGCGGGTGGTGATCGGATTGATCGGTGCGTTCAATATCGCCATCGGCCTGGGTTTCCTGCTCAATCCGGCGCAATTGGCCGGGCAATTCTTCCTGTCACCGCTGGGCAGCCAGGGTCTGGCGACGCTGCGCGCCGATTTCCCCGGCTTTTTCATCACCGGCGGCACCTTCGCGCTGATCGGCGCAGTGAAGAAGGATGGCAACGCGCTGCTGGTGCCGCTGCTGCTGCTCGCCATCGCCATCATCGGCCGCGGCGTTTCGCTGGCCATGGACGGCACTGCACCCACCGCCTATCCGCCGATGATGATCGAAGCCGTGATGATCGCGGCGCTGTTGCTGGCGCGGCGCAGCTTTGCGCGCTGAACCTGGGCGCTCAATCGGTCGCGCTTTCGTCTCTGCCGGGCGCGCTGGACGCTGTTGCAGGGCATTTGGTAATATTTGGCAGGTGGCATCGTGCGGGCGGCAATGGCAGGCTGGCCGCCAATTTAATTCGGGGGCATGAAGCGTGCCAGAAGCTGCGGAGATTGATGGTCGGCGCCTGCGCTCGGTGGCGAGCCGGGATCGCATCATCAACGCCGTGATCGAGTTGGTCGATGAAGACCAGGGCATCCCCGGAGCCGAGGTGATTGCCGCCCGCGCCGGCGTGGGCCTGCGATCGGTATTCCGCCATTTCGGCGATATGGACGGGCTGTATGTCGCCGTCATCGATCGCATCGGCCGGCGCTACACCCATCTTTCCCGGCCCTATGAAGCGACCGATTGGCAAGGCCAGGTGCGCGAGGCGATGGCCCGGCGCATGGAGATGTTTGAAACCGTGCTGCCCTATCGCCGCGCTGCCGACATGCATCGCCAGCGCTCACCGCTGCTCGATCATGGCCTGGATGCGCTCACGCTGATGCTGCGGGTCCGGCTGGAAACCGCGGTGGGGGCAGAATTACGGGCGGATGATCTGTGGTTTGAGCAACTGGATCTGTGGCTCAGTCTCGAAGCCTATGGGCGGCTGCGCGATCGCCAGCGGCAGGATCATGCCGGAGCGGCACGGGTGATCGAAGCGGCCGTATCCGCACTGTTGGCGGCCAAGCGCTGACCGGCTGATTTTCTTTGCGCCATTTGGGGCTGGCGGTTAAAGCGTGGCGCTTTCCACAGGTCCGGTTCCGGGTGAGAAGGGCGAAAAGGCCATGGCAAGCGAAGCGGCGCCGCTGGTTGGCATCATCATGGGCAGCCAGTCTGACTGGCAGACGATGGTGCACGCCGCCGATATTCTCGTGGCGCTGGGCGTGCCCCATGAAGCCCGCATTGTTTCCGCTCACCGCACCCCGGATCGCCTTTTCGATTACGCCAGGGGCGCTGCCGCCAAGGGCCTGCAGGTGATCATCGCTGGCGCCGGCGGCGCGGCGCATCTGCCCGGCATGGCAGCCAGCATGACATCGCTGCCGGTGCTGGGCGTGCCGGTGGAATCGCGCACGCTGAAGGGCATCGACAGCCTGCTTTCCATTGTCCAGATGCCGGCCGGCGTGCCGGTGGGCACCTTTGCCATCGGCAAGGCCGGCGCGGTGAACGCGGCCTTGCAGGCAGCGGCCATCCTGGCGCTGAACGACGTGGCGCTGGCCGGGCGGCTGGCGGCGTGGCGGCAGGCGCAAACGGATGCGGTGGCGCTGGCGCCCTCGGACGATCTGCCCTGATGCTGGCGCCGGGATCGACCATCGGTATCCTTGGCGGCGGCCAGCTCGGCCGCATGCTGGCGCTGGCTGCAGCCGAGCTGGGCTATCGCTGCCATATCTTCGCACCGGAAGCCGATACGCCGGCCAGCGAGGTCGCGGCTGTCACCACGCGCGCCGAATATGGTGATGCAGCAGCGCTGCAGGCCTTTGCCGCGGCGGTGGATGTCGTCACGCTGGAATGGGAAAATGTCGACCGCGAGGCGGTGCGGCAGCTGGCGGCGCATGTGCCCGTGCATCCCGGCGCGCACAGCCTTGAGGTGGCGCAGGACCGCATGGCGGAAAAACAGTTCGTCGAATGGCTGGGCGGGCGTACCGCCACTTGGGCGCAGGTCGACAGCCGCGAGGCGCTGGATGCGGCCATCGCCCATGTGGGCCTGCCGGCGATCCTGAAGACGCGGCGGTTCGGCTATGACGGCAAGGGCCAGGCGCGGCTGATGGTGGCCGGCGATGCCGATGCGGCGTGGGCGGCGATTGGCGGCCAGCCGGCGATCCTCGAAGGCTTCGTGAATTTTGCCCATGAATATAGCGTGATCCTGTGCCGCGGGCAGGATGGCAGCATCGTCGATTGGCCGGTGCCGGTGAATTTGCACAAGGGCGGCATTCTCGCCACCTCCACGCTGCCGCCACCGGCACTGGTGCGCGCGCAAGCCGGCGAAGCTGTGCAGCTGGCCCGCACCGTGGCGGAAAAACTCGGCCATGTCGGTGTGCTGACCTGCGAATTCTTCGCCTGCAAGGATGGCCCGCGCTTCAACGAGATGGCGCCGCGCGTGCACAACAGCGGCCACTGGACGATCGAGGGCAGTGCCACCAGCCAGTTCGAAAATCACATCCGCGCCGTGGTGGGCCTGCCGTTGCGCCCGACGTCCTTGACCTCAAGCCGGGTCGAAATGACCAACCTGATTGGCGACGATGTCGCTGCCTGGCCGCGCCTGATGGCCGAACCCACGGCCCATGTGCATCTTTACGGCAAGGCCGAGGCTCGGCCCGGCCGCAAGATGGGGCATGTCACCCGGCTGGGGAAATAGGGCTCAGCGTGGTTTGACTACCGGCGCCTTTGGCGCATTCGGGGCGAATGCGGTGCCGAAATAATCGCCTTCATACCAGCGCGGCGCGGTGCGGCCGTTGGCGAGATTGCGGATGATCGCGGTGTTGAGCCGAGTCCATTTCGCCGCCGCCGCCCAGTCGAACGGCAGATCAAGCTGGTCGGAAACTTCATGATAGCTGTTGAGGCGGAACGTCCGTTCGGCATCCTTGCAGGCCATGCCGCCCTTGGTGTCGGTCCAGCCGGTTTTCAGGAACACGCTGGGCACGCCCTTGCGCACGAAGGGATAATGATCCGACCGGGTGAACACCGCTTCTTCCGGCTGCGGATCGGGGGACAGGCCCAGTTTCATCGCCTTGGCAGCGGCGGCCACCACCGGGCCGATGGTGGAACGATCGCCGCCAAAGGCCACGACATCGCCGAAATCGCAGGTGAGGATCGGCATGTCGATGTTCACGTCGGCCACGATGCGGCGCATGTCCACGGTTGGCTGGCGCGAGAAATAATCGGCGCCGAGCAGGCCCGATTCCTCCGCCGTGGTGGCAAAGAACAGCACGGAGCGTTTCGGCGGTGCCTTCACCAGCGCCGTGGCGGCCTCCATCATGGTGGCGGTGCCGCTGGCATTGTCCATGGCGCCGTTGAAGATGCGGTCTTCACCCGGCTTGGGATTGGCCTTCACGCCCACATGGTCGCTGTGGGCGGAAATCACCACGATTTCGGCGGCCAGTGTCTTGTCGGTGCCGGGCAGCAGACCGAGCACGTTGGGGCTGGAAATACGCTCCAGCCGGGTGGCGCGGTTGATCTTGAAGCGGCCCTGCAACGGGAAGCCCTTCAACGGGCCTTTGGCGGCAGCAGCCTGCACGTCGGCAAAGCTCATGGCGGAACCGGCGAAGATGGCGGCGGCGGCGGCATCATCGATGCTGGCGCGCACCTTCAGGCCGGCGCCATCGCCCAGCGCCTGGCCATCCGGGCCCAGCAGCACCCGGCGCGGCAAGCGGGCGCGGGCTGAGAATTTTTCCCACGGCAAACGCGCCGCTTCCTTCAGGGTGCGCACGGTGATGAGGCCAACGGCGCCGGCCTGCAGCGCCGCGATGCCCTTGGAGGTGCGGGCGAGGTGCGCCGCGACTTCGCTGTTCATGCTGTCGGGCGCGCCGGCCAGCACCACGGCATATTTGCCTTTCAGATCCATGCCGGCGAAATCATCGATGCCTTGGCTTTTGTCCTGCAGGCCGTAACCCACGAACACCATCTCGCCGCTGATGCTTTCCGGGCCGGCGAGGTCACCGGGCGCCAGCACCAGGCCGACACCATTCTCGAGCGTGAGCGTCTTGCCCGCCGCGGTTTCGATCACCGCTGTCTCGCGCTCGCTGGCGAAGCGGCTTTCGGCGAAGTTCACGCGCTGAAACCACGTCCCGTTGTCGCCGGCCGGTTGCAGGCCGAGGCGGGCGAAATGCTGGGCGATGTAATTGGCGGCAATCTCGTGGCCTGGCGTGCCGATGCCGCGGCCTTCCAGAAGATCATCGGCCAGAAAGGCGACATGGGCGCGGAACGAGGCCGCCAGCGGATCGGCTCCAGTGCCTTTGGTTGGGGCGGGAGCGGCTGCGGCGATCAGCGGCAGGGCGGCGATGAGGGGGAGAAAGCGCTTGTTCATTGGCGTTGCGTATCAGGCAGGCTAAGCCGGTGCAAACTGCAAGATATGGTGAGGATGTGATGAATTTCCGCAAGCTGCTGGTGGCCTTGGCTGCTGCAACCATGTTGGTGCAGCCGGTGCTGGCGCAAGCGCCTGCCCAACCGGCCAGCATCGCTGCGCTGGTGCGCCAGGTGAACGTGCCCTACGAACAATTCACCCTGCCCAACGGCTTGCGCGTCATCGTACACACCGATCGCAAGGCGCCGATCGTGGCGGTCAGTGTCTGGTATCACATCGGTTCCAAGGATGAGCCCAAGGGCAAGACCGGCTTTGCCCATCTGTTCGAACATCTGATGTTCTATGGCAGCGAGAACAACGACGGCGTGTTCTTCAAGAAGCTGGAGGATGTGGGCGCCACCAACGCCAACGGCACCACCTGGTTTGACCGCACCAACTATTACGAGAATGTTCCGACGCAGGCGCTCGACCTGGCGCTGTTCCTCGAATCCGATCGCATGGGCTGGCTGCTGGGCGCCGTCACGCAGGCCAAGCTCGATGCCCAGCGCGGCGTGGTGCAGAACGAAAAGCGCGAGGGTGACAACGCGCCCTTTGGCCTCACTGGCTATGCCACGCTGAAGGCGCTGTTTCCCGATGGGCACCCCTATGCCCACGATGCCATCGGCTCGATGACCGATCTCAACGCCGCCAGCCTTGCCGATGTGCAGAGCTGGTTCCGCGCCAATTATGGGCCAAACAACGCGGTGCTGGTGCTGGCGGGCGATATCGATGCCGCCACGGCGCGCCCGCTGGTGGAAAAATATTTCGGCGCGATTGCGCGCGGACCGGACGTGATGCGCCTGCCGGCCCCGGTGCCGCGCTGGACGCAGGAACGTCGCGAGACCCTGTACGACAAGGTGCCGACGCCGCGCGTGTCGCTGCACTGGCCGGTGCCGGGCCGCAACGACCGCGATGCCGTGCTGACCGATGTGGCGCTGACCGTGCTGGCCGGCGGCGCCTCCTCGCGGCTGTACAACGAACTGGTGCGCACGAAGAAACTGGCCGTGGCGGTGAGCGGCGGGGTGCAGGCGTTCGAGAAGGTCTCCCTGGCCGAGATCGAGGTGACGCTGGCGCCCGGCGTGAAGCCGGAGGCCGTCGAAGCCGCCGTGAAGCAGGCGCTGGCCGATTTCATCGCCAGCGGCCCGAGCGCCGATGAAGTGAGCCGGGTCGCGACCCGCAATGTCGCCAGCACCATCCGTGGGCTGGAAGCCGTGGGCGGTGGCGGCGGCAAGGCGGCGGCGCTGGCCGAAGGCCTCGTCTATGCCGGCAATCCCGAACAATATCGCATCGAACTGGGCTGGTATGCCAACGCCGCACCAGCCGACGTGCAGGCCGCCGCGCGGGCGTGGCTGACGGCCAGCGCCTATGTGCAGACCGTGCTGCCGGGCGAGCGCCCGGCCGCCGAAGACGTGCCGCCGCCGCCGAAAGTCGCTGCGGTTGCCGCGCCAGCCAAGGGCCCGGCCCGCATGGCCGAACCCGCGGTGGGCCAGCCGCCGCTGCTGCAATGGCCGGCGATCGAGCGCTTCACCCTGGCCAATGGCCTGAAAGTCGAACTCGCCCGCCGCACCACGGTGCCACTGGTGCGGATGCTGCTCAGCGTCGATGCCGGCATGGCAGCCGATGAGCGCAGCCGGCTGGGCATCCAGTCGCTGGCGCTGAACCTGATGGACGAAGGCGCCGCCGGCCAGAGCGGCCCGCAGATTGCCGAGCTGCGCGAGCGGCTGGGCGCCGGCATCGGCGCGTCGCCAGGCATGGACCGCACGCGGCTGAGCCTTGATGCGCTGAAATCCAATCTGGGCCCGTCGCTGCAGCTGTTTGCCAATGTCGTGCAACGCCCTGATTTCCCGCCCGCCGAAATCGAGCGGGTGCGCGGCCAGATGCTCACCGCCCTGCAACAGGAAGCCAGCTCTCCAGTGGGCATCGCCCGGCGCATCCTGTCCCCCGCCCTCTATGGCCCCAACCATCCCTATGGCGCGCCGCCGAGCGGGCTTGGCACCGCCGACAGCCTGAAAGCCATCACCCGCGACGAACTGGTGGCCTGGCACAAGCGCTGGATCCGCCCGGATCGCGCCACTCTGTTCGTGGCTGGCGATATCACCGCGGCCGAACTGAAGCCGCTGCTCGATGCCGAATTCGGCCAGTGGCAGGCCGATGCGTCGGTCGCCGCCGGCACCGTGGCCGATGTCGCCCCCGCCGCCCCCCAGCCGGCGCGCATCATCCTGGTGGATCGCCCCAACAGCCCGCAAAGCCTGATCCTGGCCGGCACGCTGCTGCCGATCACCGGCAGCCAGGATCTGATCGCCGAACGCGCCGCCGCCGATGTGCTGGGCGGGCTGTCTACCAGCCGCATCAACATGGACATCCGCGAAGAAAAGAACTGGGCCTATGGCGCCTTCGCCGGCCTGACCGATGGCAAGGGGCCGCTGACCAGCCTGATCTATGCGCCCGTCCAGACCGACCGCACCGCCGACAGCATCAAGGCGATGATCGCCGATATCGCCGCCATCCGCGGACCCAAGCCGATCAGCGATGAAGAACGCGGTCGCAGCATCGCCAATTCGGTGCTGGCCCTGCCCGGCGAATTCGAACGCGGCAGCGCCTTTGTGTCGGCGATGGAACGCAACCAGCTGCTCCGCCGGCCCGACGATTATTACGTCACCGCCGCCCGCCGCCTGGGCGCGCTGACCACGGCCGATCTCAATCGCGCGGTGCAGTTGTTCGATACGGATAAATTGCTGTGGATCGTGGTGGGGGATCGGGCGAAGGTAGAGCCGCAGCTGAAGGCGCTTGGGCTACCGCTGGAGGTGCGCAGCGCGCCGTAGAAGGGGGCCTCCGGCGGGCAGGGACTCGTCCCTGCACCCGTTTGATTTGCGCTAGCCCTTCATTGTTTAGGCCTGTCATGCTGGCGAAGGCCAGCATCCACTGCCGTGCCAGGAATCTGACGGGAGCTTCGCGCGACACAGTAGATGCTGGCCTGCGCCAGCATGGCCGGGCTTGTTGACTGCGGAACCCGGCCCAAAAACAAAGGCGGGCGGGGTGTGAAGCCCCACCCGCCCGATCTTGTTTGGCAGCGCCGGTCTGGCGCCGAGACGCTCAGGCCGCGACGACTGCCTTGCGACGGCGGGCAACTGCGCCCACCAGGCCGAAGCCAGCGATCAGCATGGCCCAGCTCGACGGTTCGGGAACCACGCCGCCGGCGAAGCCGATCTGCTGGAGGCCGCGCTGGGCAATGCCATCACCAAAGGTGCTGGTGGTGATGCTGATGCGATTGCCAGCACCACCGCAAACGCCGTTGCCAACGAAGCAGATGAAGTTGATGCTGGAGCCGATGTTCGGGTTCTGGAACAGGGCGAGGCCGGAGCCGCTGAAATCGAAGAACAGGCCGCTGGCCGTCGCGGTCAAGGTGGCGCCTTGCACCACCCTTTGCGAGTTGACCGGGCCGTTCAGCGTGAAGTTCACGCCATTGTCGGCCAGAGCGAAATTCCAGTCGACGATATTGGCGGTGCTGATGGTGCCGATGGTGCCGTCCGTCTTGATGAAGCCGACGGCGCCGAGCGTCGAATTGCCGACATTGATATTGTAGGTGATGGCCGCGGCCGGAACGGCGGCGAGCAGGGCAGCAACCGAAGCTGCGGATACGAATGCGCGAATCATGACTATTCCCCCGTGCTTTAACAGAGGCTTTACGGTGTCATTGTGCTAACCGAATGTCAACATTAGTTGAAATTTGGTTAATATTTGACCGTCTCTTGATCGCTGTGCCGGCGAGTCTGTCGGCGGCCCTGCCCACATCACCCCGGGACATGATCCGGGGCGGTGGTCCTCAGACGTCTCCTGCCACGATCCGCCGGATCACCTTCACGAAGGTCGCTGGCGGCTGACCACCCATGATCGCGTATTTGCCGTTGAAGATGATGGCCGGCACCGCGTGGATATCCTGCTCCTCGCGCCACCAGGCTTCGGTCGCACGGACCTCGTCGCCATAGCGGCCGCTCTCCAGCACTTCGCGGGCAGCGGCGGCGTCGAGGCCCACGCTGGCGGCCGCGCGGACCAGGGTTTCCGCATCGTTCAGCGGTTCGGCGTTGCTGAAATGGGCGGTGAACAGCGCCATTTTCAGCGCATGCGCGCGGCCGGCCTTTTCGGCCCAGTGCAGCAGGCGGTGGCAATCGAAGGTGTTCCAGATCATCGAATCCGGGCCGCCCTTGAAGCTGAAGCCGAGGTTTTCGCCCATCTGCTTGATGTGGCTGCGGGCGGCGGCGCCTTCTTCCGGTGGGCGGCCATATTTGCGCTGGATATGCTCGGCGCTGTTCTCACCTTCGGGGGGCATCTGCGGGTTGAGTTCGAACGGGTGGAAATGCCAGTCGGGCGTGACCTCGTCCGCCAGTTCGGCCAGCGCCTGTTCGAGGGATTTGAGGCCGATCACACACCACGGGCAGACGACATCGGAGACGAAATCGATGCGAAGCGGGGTGGTCATTGCGGTGCGCTCCTAGAAATCATGGCCGGGCGGCACGTGATGCGGCGGGGTGGTGGCGGGATCGCCAAGCATGACACCGGCAACGCGCGTCGCATAGCGGCTCCATTGCCGATTGTGGTGTTCGGCGCGGGTGGCGGGCAGGTTTCCGGCAAAGCGCGGGTCCTGCGGGCGGGTCTGGCCATCGATATACCAGGCGACATCCCAGGCCTGCTGCACGGAAAGCGTGCCGGCGTTGCCCACCGGCATGTTGGCGCGAATGAAGGCGGCGGCCTTGTCCACCTGGGCCATGCCGGCGCCCCAGTTGTAGCTGGCCTTGCCCCACAGCGGCGGGTTGATGATGGTGTCGCCATCACGCAGGCCCTGCCCGTCTTCGCCGTGACAGGCGGCGCAGGTTTCGGTGAACACGGCACGCCCGCGCGCATCATTGGGCGGCAGCGGCGGTACTGCGATGGCGGGGAAGCCGCGCCCCGGTGGCGACACGCCAATGCGCTGGCTCTGTGCCAGCCAACCGGCATAGGCGCTCACCGCCAGCAGCACCTCGCCGCCCAGCGGCGGCGGTTTGCCGTTGATCGAATAGATGAAACAATCCTGCACGCGCTTTTCAAAGCTGTTCATGCGGCGGTTCTTGTCGCGCCACACCGGGAAATTGCCGAACGCAGCCCACAATGGCGCGGCGCCGGCCGTGCGCCCGGCATCGAGATGACAATTGGTGCACCTCAGATCATTGCCGACATATTGCGGTGCGGCGGCGCGGGTGTTGGTGATGATATCCAGCCCGCGCCGGATGGCGTCACCGTCCGGGCCGGCGGGAATGGCGGTTTCGGGCGGCGGGGTGGCCGGATCAGCTGCAGCGATGCCGGCGAGGGCCGCCACAGCCAGAAGGGGAAAGCGCCAGCGCATGCGCCTTGGCTAGCGCAGGCGGGCAGGCGGGGAAACTCTCAATCGTTCGCAGCGCCGAAGCGTTCGGCATAGCGGCTGGTGATGCGATCGACCGGCATCACCACGAACACATCCACCGTGTTGAACTGGCGATCAACAAAACCGCCATCGCCCACCATGGCTCCGACCCGCAAATAGCCCTTCAGCAGCGGCGGCAGCGCGCGCGACGCGGCGCGGCCATCAATGGCGGCGGCGTCGAGCCGGTTCATCTCCACCCGGTGCGGCGGCAGCGCGCTGGCCCGTAGCGAGGGCGGCGCGAGATGGTTGTGATACAGCCACGACAATTCGGCCAGGTGCAGCGTTTCATCGGCGCCATGCAGCGAGGCGCAGCCGAACAGATGGCCGATGCCGTGCTGGGCGAGATAGGTGGCGATCCCGCGCCACAGCAGCGAGATGGTGGCGCTCGTCCGCCATTCCGGCGCGACGCAGCTGCGGCCGAGTTCCAGCAATTGCCGGCCCGGTGCCGATTGGGCGATCAGCGCGGACAGGTCGAACTCGCCGGCCGAATAAAAGCCGCCATTCGCCATCGCCACGTCCTGGCGCAGCAGGCGATAGGTGCCAACCACGCGCGGGCGCAGCGCATTGGCATGATCGATCACCAGCAGATGATCGCACACCAGATCATAGGCATCGATGTCGCGGCGCACGCGGGCCATGGCCGGGGTCGGCTGCGCGCCCATCTCGTCATAGAAAATCGCATAGCGCAGCGCCTGCGCGGCGGCGATTTCGGCTTCGCTGGCGGCAAGCCGCACTTCGAGCAGGCCGGCGCGGTGGATGGGGGCGGCGTGGGCGAGCAGGGCGGCCGGCAGTTCGGTGGCCAAGGAGTGGTGTGGCGCAAGAGCAAGGGTCATCATCGGCTCCACTGGTTTGGTGGGCCATAACGCAGGCGTGTGACAGGCACGTGGCCGCAGCGTGACAGGCAGGTTGCCACGACGTTACACGCCGGTTGCAGTTTCAACCGTGTCATCCGCCACCACCAGCCCGGCCCGCCACAGCCACAGGAAGATCAGCACGCCGGGCAGCGCCAGTGCCGTGGTGAGCCAGTAGAAATCGACATAGCCCAGCGCCTCGATCAGCGCGCCGGCGGTGCCGGAGGAGAAGGCGCGGCCCAGTATGGCAGCCGCCGACGACAGCAGCGCGAACTGCGTCGCCGTGAAACGCCGGTCACACAGCAGCGCCAGCCAGGCCCCGACCGTGACGCCACCGATGCCGCTGGCGAGATTTTCAAAGCCCTGCACGGCGGCCAGTGCCCACACGTCGTGGCCGATGAGGGCGAGGCCGGCATAGGCGGCGTTGGAGACGCCCATCAGGATCAGCGACAGGAACACCGAAGCGGCCAACCCGATCCGCTTGTAGATGAGGCCGCCGAGGAAGACGCCGCCGAGATAGCCGAACAGGCCGAGCGAGACGTCGTAGAAGGCGACTTCTTCCTTGGTGAAGCCCAGATCGTTGTAGAACAATCGCACCGAAAGCTGGCAGACAGTGTCGCCGATCTTGTGGACCAGCACGAAGGCCAGCACGATCCATGCGCCCTTCCTGGTGAGAAAATCCGCCAGCGGCGCGATGATGCTGTCCCTGATGGCCGCGGCCAGCCCCTTGCCCGATTGCGGTGCCGGCGGGCGTTGCGGTTCGCCGAGCAGGGCAGCGGCGATCAGCGATGGTGCAAACAGCAGCACGGCACTGGCATAGGCCAGCGCCCAGCTGCCCTGCGCTGCCAGCAGCAGCGCGCCGGCGCCGGCGAGATAGCTGCCCATGCGCCAGCCATATTGCGTCATGCCGCTGCCGGCGCCCATCTGGTCCACCCGCAGCCATTCAATGCGGATGGCGTCGATGACGATATCCAGCGTGGCGCCGGCAAAACCCACGGCCACGGCAGCAGCGGCAAACAGCGCCAGATCGGCGGTGGGATCGAGCAGACCCAGCCAGGTGATGGCGGCGCTGGCCAGGATGATGGAGACGACCAGCCACGCCCGGCGCTGGCCGATGAGCGCGGCCAGCACGGGAATGCGCACCCGATCGATCAGCGGCGCCCACAGCGGCTTGAAGCTGTAGACCAGCAGCGCCAGCCCGAAGGCCGTCACCGATTTCTTCTCGATGCCGCTTTCCGCCAGCCGCGTGGTGAGCGTGGCGGCGATCATCGCATAGGGCGTGCCCGATGCCATGCCGAGCGCCAGCGCGCCCAGCGGCCCGGCTTCGAAATAGGGACGGATGGCGGCTGTGAGGGAGCGGTTGGAGGCCATGCCCGGCACCTTGGCGAGGACCACCGGTTTACGCAATGGGCGGCAGTTTCACCCGTTTGTCCCGCCCGGTTTCGCCGCGCACGATGGCGAGCGATGATTTCGGCACGCCCAGCGCTTTGGCCAGCAGCGCCAGCACGGCGGCATTGGCCTTGCCGGCTTCGGGCGTCGCCGTCACCCGCAACTGCACGATGCCATCGGCGATGGTCAGCGTATCGGCGCTGGCGTTGGGCGTGACGCGCAGCATCAGGCAGTGCTGCGTGTCGGCCAACGCGCGCAAGGCATCGGCGGCGGGGAGGGCGGGCTTGCGGGCCATGGCGGCAACTGGGCGCGCGGAGGGCAGGCGAGTCAATATTTGCGCTTTCCGCCGCCGCTGCCGGCCTCTAGACACGGCGCAACCAAGAGGAGGGTCCCCCAAATGAAATTCACCACCCGCATCGCCGTTCTGCTTGCAGCGCTGGCCCTGCCCGTTTTGCCGGCCTTGGCGCAGGCGCCAGTGGCCGCTGTTGCCCAGGCCGAAGACGCCAAGCTGACGGCGTTTCTGGATGGCGAATTTGCCGAATATGTGAAGGGCCAGCCGCAACTGGCGACGCGGTTGGGCATCAAGGCTGGCGGCGACAAGTGGAACGACACCAGCGATGCCGCAGCGGACGCCCAGGTGGCGTGGCGGCAGGCCAGCGCGGCGCGGATGAAGGCGACGATCGACCGCGCCAAGCTGTCGGGCGAGGGCCAGGTGAACTATGACATCTGGGCGCTGGAGGCCGAGCGCGCGGCGATGCAGAACAAGAACCGCGTCTACAGCCCGCCTTTTTATTCGCGGCTCTATTCGGCGCACAGCCAGTTGCCGGATTTCCTGATCAACACGCACACCATCGCCGACGCGAACGATCTGAAGAACTATATCGCCCGCGTGCGCGGCATGCCGGCCGTGCTGGACATGGCCATCGCCCGCACCAAGGCCAGCGAAGCCGCCGGTGTGCGCGCGCCGAAATTCCAGGTGGAATCCATCATCGCCGGCGCAACGGTGCTGACCAGCGGTGCGCCCTTTGGTGAAGGCAAGGATGCCGCCCTTTGGGCTGATGTGAAGGCCAAGACGGAAAAGCTCGTCGCCGCCGGCACAATGTCGCGCGCCGAAGCCGATGCGCTGCTGGCCGAGGCGCGCACCGCCATTGCCGATCTGAAGCCCGCCTATGGCCGGGTGATCGATTGGGCCAAGGGGGCGCTGGC
The DNA here is from genome assembly GCF_000331225.1 of Sandarakinorhabdus sp. AAP62. Classification (GTDB taxonomy): domain Bacteria; phylum Pseudomonadota; class Alphaproteobacteria; order Sphingomonadales; family Sphingomonadaceae; genus Sandarakinorhabdus. The sequence continues at coordinate 69,879 of NZ_ANFY01000004.1, forward strand.
CACCGCGCCTTCCGGCAAGGTGGGCGCCATCACCCTGCCGGGCGGCGCGGCCTATTATGCCACCGCGCTGAAGCTGAACACGACGACCGATCTGACCGCCGATCAGATCCACGCCATCGGCCGCAAGGAAGTCGCGCGCATCGAGGCCGAACAGGACGCGCTGGCGCAAAAGGCGGGCCTGAAGGACCGTCACGCCTTCTACGCCCAGCGCGCGCAGCTGTTCCCCGACAAGCCCTACGATGATGCCGCGCGCGAAGCCTATCTGAAGGAGGCCAATCGCTTCGTTGGCCATGTCCGCAGCCTGCTGGGCCCCTGGTTCGGCACGCTGCCGGCCTATGGCATCGAGGTGGTGCGCGAACCGGCCTTCAGCGAAGTGCCCGGCGGCGCCGCCCATGCCAGCGGCCCCAGCCCGGATGGCAAGCGCCCGTCGCGCACCTTCGTGCACCTGGTGGGCACCATGAAGGACCCGGCGCAACTTTATACGCTGATGTGTCACGAGGCCGTGCCCGGCCACAACATGCAGGGCGATATCCAGGTTCGGCAGAAGGGCGGGCCGAAGTTCCGCGCCATCACCGGCTATGTCGCCTTCGGCGAGGGTTGGGGCCTGTATGCCGAGCGCATGTGCGCCGAGATGAACGCCTTCCCCGATGTGGCCGCCGATTTCATGCGGTTGAACGCCGAACTGTTCCGCGCTGCCCGGTTGGTGACAGACACGGGCATCCACGCGCTCGGCTGGACCGAAGAGGAAGCGGTGAAGTATCTCAATGAAACCGGCCGCGCCGAACCCGAAATGGCGCGTTCGGAAGTGCGCCGCTACATCACGCTGCCGGGCCAGGCCACCGGTTACAAGATCGGCATGCTGAAGATCATGGAAGTGCGCGCCAAGGCCGAGAAGGCGCTGGGGCCGAAGTTCGACATCAAGAGCTTCCACGATCTGCTGATCGCGTCGGGTTCGCAGCCGCTTTCGATCATGGAACGCCGCGTGGATGACTGGATTGCCGCCCGCAAAGGGTGAGGTTTACGGCGGCGGGCAGGGCGGATAGCGTCACCCTCAATCAAGGGGGACTGACATGATCCGAAAATTGCTCGCCGCCAGCCTGTTGGCGTCTGCCGCACCGGCCTTTGCCGCCGCGCCGGCGCCGCTGAAAGACGCCGCCGCCGCCATTGTCGACGCGCGCGCCGGCGAACTGGCCAACATGATCGACCAGCTGTTCAGCTTTGCCGAACCGGGCTTTCAGGAGGTGCGGACCAGTGCCTATCTGACCGGCATTCTTGAGAAGAATGGCTTCACGGTGACGCGTGGGGTGGCGGGCATCCCCACCGCGTTCACGGCGACCTGGGGAGAAGGCGGGCCGATGATCGCGCTGGGCAGCGATATCGATGGCTTGCTGGGCCTCTCCCAGACGCCGGGTGTGCCGGGGAACAAGCCACTGGTGGCTGGTGCGCCCGGCCATGGCGAAGGCCACAACAGCGGCCTGCCGATGATGATCGTCGCGGCGATTGCGGCCAAGGACGTGATGCAGAAGAACGGCATCAAGGGCCGCATCATGCTGTGGCCGGGTGTGGCCGAGGAACTGGTGGCGACCAAGGCCTATTATGTGCGCGCCGGCATGTTCAAGGATGTCGACGCCAATCTGTTCGCGCACGTGGGTGACGGGCTGGAAACCACCTGGGGGCCGCTGGCCTATACCGCGTCACTGAGCGTGGAATACACGTTCAAGGGGCTCACCGCGCACGCCGCCGGCAACCCGTGGGATGGCAAGAGCGCGCTGGATGCCGTGGAGCTGATGAACGACGGCTGGAACATGAAGCGCGAGCATCTGCCGCCCACGCAGCGCAGCCATTATGTGATCACTGGCGGCGGCAACCAGCCCAACATCGTGCCCGACAAGGCGAGCGTGTGGTATTATTTCCGCGATCTCAGCCTGCCGGTGGTGAAGACCATGTATGACGCCGGCAACCGCATCGCCGCGGGCGCCGCGCTGATGACCGATACCAGCGTGACGCGCCGCGTGCTGGGCCATGCCGCCACCAACTATGGCAACAAGCCGATCGCCGAAGCCGCCTTTGCCAACATGAAGGCCGTGGGCCTGCCGCAATGGAGCCAGGCCGATCGGAATTTCGCCCGCGCCGTGCTGGCCGGCTTTGGCCGCAAGGACAAGCCGCTGGCCACCGATGGGCCGCACCTGTGGTCGCCGGACAATCCCAATCCCGATCGCGGCGCTGGTTCCGATGACATCGGCGACATCATGTGGACGGTGCCGACCATCACCCTGGTCTATCCGTCCAACATTCCCAATATTTCCTATCACAACGTGATGGCAGCGGCCGCAATGGCCACGCCGATCGCCCACAAGGGCGCGGTGACCGGTGCCAAGGTGGCGGCGATGACGATCCTGGATCTGATGACGACTCCGGAACTGGTGGCGGGCGCCAAGGCCTGGCAGCAGGAGGTGCAGTTCAAGACCGAGCGTTACCAGCCGCTACTCGGCCCGGAGGATCAGCCGGCCATCCACCTCAATGCCGATCTGATGGCGAAGATGCGCCCCCAGATGGAAAGATATTATTTCGATTCAAAGAAGTACAAGTCGTATCTGGAACAGCTTGGAATCGATTACGAGAAGGCGGGGGCAAATCCAAAAAACTAGCTTTCGTTGATCGCGGAACGGAGTCACCATCCGGCCATGGATATCGCCTTCAAACCGCGCCACCCGACGCCCGGCCAGCGGGCGCTGGCGGCCGGCATTCCGGCGGCGGCGGGCAAGCCGGCTAGCGGGGTGATGCGGGAGATTCCGGCCAGCGCCTATACCTGCCCCGATCATTTCGCCCGGGAATGGAACCGGGTGTTCAAGCGCCTGCCTGTGGTGATCGCCCCGTCGGCGTTGCTGCCGCAGGCCAACATGGCGGTGCCGCATGATGGCTTTGGCCTGCCGCTGCTGATCGCGCGCGACGGCAAGGGTGTCGTGCGGGTGTTCATGAACGTCTGCCGGCATCGCGGCACGCGGCTGGTGGAAGGGTGCGAACTGGTGAAATCACCGGCGCTTGTCTGCCCCTATCACGCCTGGAGCTATGGCACGGATGGCAGACTGAAGGGCCTGCCGCGCGCCGAAACGTTCGCGGGGCTGGACAAGAACACGCGCAATCTTGTCGAGATGCCGAGCGTGGAAGCGGGCGGGCTGATCTGGGTCGGGCTGGACTGTGATAATGCGCCAGATTTCAGCCTGGCGGCCGGGCCATTGGCGGCCGATTTCGATGCCATCGGTTTTGGCGATCAGTATCTTTATGCAAGGCGCACGCACAAGGTTGCGGCCAACTGGAAGCTGATCATTGACGCCTTTTCCGAGAGTTATCATGTGCTGCGCCTGCACGCGAACAGCATCGCGCCCTTCTTCCAGGATGGCGTGACCACCGGCGATCGCATCGGCCCGCATTCACGCTCCGCCGTGGCGCGGCTGACGGCGCTTGAGGGCATGGATCTGGATGACATGCGCGACCTGCGGCGCACGATGACCTTCACCTATAATCTCACCCCCGGCACGGTGATCGTGGCCAGCCCGGATTACATCAACATCATGGTGGTGATGCCGCGCGGGGTGGACGAGACCTGGGTCGAGGATTTCATGCTGATCCCCGAGCCGCCGAAGGATGAAAAGGCGGAACGGCACTGGGCGAAAAGCTGGGCGCTGCTCGATGGCGCGGTGTTCGGTTCGGAAGATTTCCGCGCTGCCGCGCTCGGCCATGAAGGGCTGAAATCCGGCGCGGTCGATCATCTGCTGATCGGCGGGCTGGAGCAGGGCATTGGCACGCATTACGACACGCTCGCCGGGTTGATGGCCGAATAAGCCGCGTTTTTCCGCGTCGGCCCCTTGCAAAAGCGTGTCGCAATCCTAACACAGTAGCAAGCAGACGCCGCTGCTGGTAGGCTGGCGCGTCAACAGGTGAGGAAACGCATGTCGGAAGAAGTCGCCATCAAGCTGGAAGCCCCCGTTGCGGTGAGCGCCATCGCGCCGACCAAGGCCGCTGGCCTGGTGCCGCTGAAGGATCAGGAAAAGGCCCAGCTTGAAACCAAGGTGGAAGCCTTCATCGACGAACTGGTGGCGATTGATGCGTCCAGCCCGGAATTCGGCAAGAAGGTCGATGCGCTGGCCAATCTGGGCGCCACCGAAATCGCCCGCGCCGCCGCCCAGTCCAACCGCTTTCTCGATCGGCCGACCCGCGCCATCAACAAGGAAACCGGCATCGGTGCCGATCTGGTGCAATTGCGCAAGATCGTCGAGGATCTCGATCCCGGCAAGAATGGCAAGCTGCAGGGCCGCAAGAAATTATTTGGTCTGATCCCGTTTGGCGGCGACAAGTTGCGGTCGTATTTTGACAGCTACAAGAGCGCGCAGGGCAACATCAACGCCATCCTGGGCGCGCTGAAAAGCGGCAAGGACGAGCTGCTGAAAGACAATATCGCCGTCGATGATGAGCGCACCAAGCTGTGGGACGCGATGGGCAAGCTGGAACAGATGGTCCACATGTCCAAGGTACTGGACGCCAAGCTGGAAGAGCGGGCGACCGAACTGGATGTCGTCGATCCGGCCAAGGCCAAGGTGATCCGCGAGAATGCGCTCTTCTATGTGCGCCAGCGCACGCAGGACCTGCTGACCCAGCTGGCCGTTTCGGTGCAGGGCTATCTGGCGCTCGATCTCGTCAAGAAGAACAATATCGAGCTGATGAAGGGCGTGGACCGCGCCAGCACGACGACGGTGAGCGCGCTGCGCACCGCGGTGACCGTGGCCGAAGCCATGACCAACCAGAAACTGGTGCTGGAACAGATCACCTCGTTGAACGCCACGACGGCGGGCATCATCGATTCCACCGGCGAGTTGCTGAAGACCAACACCGCCACCATCCATGAACAGGCGGCCGCCTCCACCATCCCGGTGGAAACGCTGCAGCGCGCGTTCCAGAATGTCTATCAGACGATGGACGCCATCGACAATTTCAAGCTGAAGTCGCTGGAAGCCATGAAGACCACGGTCGACACGCTGTCGGTCGAGGTCGAGAAGAGCCGCGCTTATGTGGCGCGCGCGCAGGGCCAGGCCGAAGCCCAGATCGCCGGGCCGCAGTCCAGTCTGACCGCTCTTACCTGATATGGCCACAGGCGCACCGTTCGACGAAGCCGAAGCCCGCCGCCGCCGCCTGGCGCGGGCCGAAGCCATGCAGATGGCGCGCAGCCGGCGCTGGGAAAAGCGCAAGGCCAACATGGCCACGCGGGTGACGCGCGGCATGATGACCTTTGGCGCCACGCTGGCGGCGCTCACCGTCTATGGCTGGATGTCGGGCGGACTGGGCATCGGCCTGTTCCTGCTGTCGCTGCTGCTGCTGCCGATGGCCGGCATTGCCGGCATGTTGCTGCCGGTGGGCGGGCCTGACGCTGACGATATCGACAAGGCGCCGCCGGCCGAACTGCCGGCCATCACCGAGGCCTTCCTCGATCGCCAGCGCAAGCAGTTGCCGCGTTTGGCCGCACCGCAGCTGGATGCGATTTCCGTGCAGCTGGCGGCGCTGGAAAAGCAGCTGGCCCGCGTGCCCGCCGATCACCCGGTGGCGCAGGATATTGGCCGCCTGCTGGGCAATCATCTGCCCGAACTCGTTGATCGCTATACCCGCATCCCGCCGCTGCAGCGTACCGGGCTGGTCGAACATGATGGCCGCACCCCCGAAGCCACGGTGATGGATGGCTTGAAGACGGTCGAAGCCGAACTCGCCCGCGCTTCCGCCACGCTTGCGGAAAGCGATCGCGATGGCCTGCGAGTGCAAGGCAAGTTTCTGGAGGCCCGTTATAACGAGGGCCAGAGCGTGCCACGATAAAGTACAGATTGGAAAAATTCCAATATTGGCCGGCTTGCCAGCGTTGAACGCGGCGGCAATATCTTCGGTGTGGTGAAATCAGGAGGCATTGCGTGGAGCTGCAGATCACGGAACCGGGTGAACATCGTCCCGATTTTTCGAGTGGCTGGTCTTCCTGGTTCGGCCTTGCCATTGGCAATTTGCTGCTGACCATCGTTACGCTGGGCATTTACCGTTTCTGGGCGCGCACGCGCGAACGGCGTCATCTCTGGTCTGCCACCCATTGGGGCGGGGAACCGCTGGAATATACGGGCAAGGGTTCCGAATTGCTGATTGGTGCCATATTGGCCTTCTTCGTGCTCATCCTGCCATTGGTGATTGTCTCCATGGTGTCGGCGGTGGCCAAGGGGATGGGCATGGCGGCGCTGGCGCTCGGCGCGCAATTGTCGATCTATGCCGTGCTGTTGTGGCTGGTGCAGTTCGCCATCTGGCGGGCGATGCGCTACCGCCTCAGCCGGACGCGCTGGAGCGGCATTCGCAGCGCCATGGCAGGTTCGGCCGCGCTCTATGCCTGGCAGGGCGTGAAGATGTTTGGCCTGCAGATCATCACGCTTGGCTTTGCGACGCCTTATGCCAATGCCAGGCTGTTCAATGCGCGCTGGTCCGATGCGCGCATGGGCACGCTGAAATTCGAGGCGGCGGCGGATTGGCGGCCCTTGCAGCGCCTGTATCTGATCAGCTGGGGCATCGCGCTGATCGTGCTGATCGGCGTTGCGGTGACGGAATGGCGGTTGCTGCGGGATCATGTCTCCTTCACCGGCAGCGCCATGCCGTCGCCGCCGCCATCGGTCGTGCTGCAGGTGCTGGCGCTCAATGTGGGGTGGTTGCTGGTGCTGGCGGTCATCATGTTGCGCTATTACGCGGCCCAGTGGCAGGTGCTGGTGGGCGGGCTGTCGCTGGATGGGCTGCGCTTCCGGTTCACGGCCACCGCCGGGGACTGGCTGCGCTACTGGCTGGGCAATGCGGCTCTGGTGGTGTTCACGCTGGGCATTGGCTCGCTCATGCTGGGGTGGCGGCACTGGCGCTTCATGGTCAATCACATTGCCGCCGATGGCGCCATGGATGTGGACCGGCTGGCGCAGACCCGCATCGAAGCGCCGCTGTTTGGGGAAGGGCTGGCCGATGCGCTTGATGTCGGCGCCATCTGAGCCAGGGTGGCCATGACCATCAATCCGGAACGGCCACTGCAGGGCCGCCTGTTTGACGGGAAGACCGCGCGCCCGCACCAGGTCATGCTGCGGGCGGTTGGCGGCGGCCTGCAGCTGATCCAGGCGCAAAGCGATCAGTTCCTGGCCTGGCATGAACTGCGCTGCAGCAAGGATGGCCTGACGCTCAGCCACGCCAATCGGCCCGATTGGCTGGTGCGGCTGGAGCAACCCATGCCGGCCGACTGGCGGGCACGGATGGTGGTGGCCGGCAGCTTCACCAGTGATGATCGCCGGCGCGTGGCCATGGCGGTGACCGGGGTGGCGGTGCTGGGCCTGGCGCTGTGGTTTGGGGGAAACATGATCCTGAACGCGGTGGCGCACCGGCTGCCGCGATCGGTGATGGCACCCATCGGCATCGGCCTGGTGCAGGGGCTGGGCACGAGCTGCGCGACCCCTGCCGGCACGGCTGCGGCCCAGGCCCTGATGGCCAGGCTGCAGGGGCCGCAGCCGGCGGAAAGGATCAGCCTGACCATCATCGATCAGCCGGTGGTGAACGCCATGGCGCTGCCGGGCGGCCAGGTCGTGCTGTTCGACAAGCTGATTGCCGAAGCGCAAAGCCCGGATGAAGTCGCCGGCGTGCTGGCCCACGAACTGTCGCACATCAGGGCCCGCGATTCCGAACGGGCGATCGTGCGCCAGCTCGGCCTGTCGCTGCTGCTGCAGTCGCTGGGCGGCAATCTTGCTGGCGGGGCCGATACGCTGCTGCTGCTGTCTTCATCGCGCGAGGCGGAAGCGGCGGCGGACGACGGTGCGATCGCACTGCTGCGCGGCGCCAATCTGGCCATCGCGCCAACCGCCGATTTCTTTGACCGGCAGCAGCGCCAGCAGCGCCCGGCGCGCGCGCCCGCCAAGAAGGGCCAGGCCGCAAAGAAGGCGCCGACCCAGCTTGAGGAGGCGGCCGACCGTGTCTCGCGCCTCGCTGATTTCACGGCCAGCCACCCCGACAGCGGCAGCCGGTCGCGCCTGTTCAAGACGGCGGTTACCAGCGCTTCGGTGACACCGGCCCTGGATGCGGCGCAGTGGCAGGCGCTGCGCGGCATTTGTGCGGCCGGGCGCGCCAGGCCGGGCAAGCCAAAAGCCGACGGACCGGCATGACAAGCCGCCCTTGACCTGTTAGCGTAGCCGCCAGGGTCGTATCCTTTGGTGGGGAGGTAAGGCCATGTCTTTATTGTCAATCGTGATCAAGGCGCTGGAAGCCTTTGATCTGGACGACGATGTCAATCGCTTCGTGATCGACCGGACAGTGAATGTCACGCGGAACCGGCCACACCCCTGGTCCACCAGGCATGATTATATCAGCTGGTCGGGCCTGACCGACCGCACCTACAATGCGCGACTGCTGCCGGCCAAGCCGCCCACGGGGGAAGGGCGCGGTACCAGCCGACCGCCGATCGATCAGGTCACGGCGCTGTTTGCGCGGCTGCCCGGCACCAACCAGCGCCTGTGCCCGAAATCGACCGGGCTGTTCCCGGCCTTCGCGCAATATCTCACCGATGGCTTCATCCGCACCATGCTGCACAATGATGACGCCAGGGAAGACCGTCGCCGCACGACCTCGAATCACGAGATCGACCTGTCGCCGCTCTATGGCCGCACCGAGGTGCAGACGCGGGCGCTGCGCAGCGGGCAGGGCGGACGACTGAAGAGCCAGATGCTGAACGGCGAGGAGTTTTCGCCGTTCCTTTATGGCGCCGATGGCAATGTGAAGCCCGAATTTGCCGGGCTTGATCTGCCGCTGGGCCTGAAGAATGTGACTCCGGCCGGCAAGGCCACGCTGTTTGCCGTGGGCGGCGACCGGGTCAACGCGGTGCCGCAGACCGCGATGATGAACACGCTGTTCCTGCGCGAGCACAACCGGGTGGCGGGGATGCTGGCCAGGGACAATCCGGCCTGGGACGATGAGCGGCTGTTCGAAACCGCGCGCAACATCATCATCGTGATGTTCATCAAGATCGTGGTCGAGGAATATATCAACCATATCAACACCACCGAATTCAAGCTGCAGGCCGATCCCAAGGTAGCCTGGCGCGCCAAGTGGAACCGGCCGAACTGGATGACGGTGGAATTCAGCCTGCTCTATCGCTGGCACGGGCTGGTGATGGAAAATGTCACCTGGGGTGACAAGGCGCATCCCGGCAATTCGCTGTTGCTCAACAATGGCCTGTTGCTGGCCAGCGGACTGGCGGAAAGCTTCGTCAACACCGCCGCCAATCGCACCGCCATGCTGGGGCTGGAAAATGCCGCCAGCTTCATGATGTTTGCCGAAAAGGGCGCCATCAACCAGGCCCGGCTCAACAATGTTGCCAGCTACAATGATTATCGCACGGCCATGGGCATGGAACCGGCGCGCAATTTCGCCGCCATCGTTGGCAGCAGCGACAATCCGCAGGAACAGGCGCGGCTGACGGCGTTGGCGAAGCGGCTGGAGGGCCTCTACGGCAACGTGAACAATGTCGAATATTATGTCGGCCTGTTTGCCGAACGGGTGGAAAAGAACGGCCCGTTGCCCGAACTCGTGTCGTCGATGGTGGCCATGGACGCCTTCAGCCAGGCGCTGACCAACCCGCTGCTGAGCGAGCATGTGTGGGGCAATCCGCACAACAAGAAGCTCGCCTTCACCGAGGCCGGCATCAAGCTGATCGAGAGCACCCAGACGCTGCGCGACATATTGGCCCGCAACAGTACCGGCCTGGGCAAGCGCTTCGTCGGCATGACCCGCAAGGAGTGGAAGCGCAGCTAGAGCGCTTTCCAACTTGGTCTAAAAGCGCTCTAGGCCAGCGCCCGCGCGAGCACGGCTTCGTAGATCGCCGTCAGCCCCTCAATGTCGGCCACCGCGGCGTGTTCGTCCACCTTGTGCATCGATTGGCCGGGCAGGCCGAATTCGACGACCGGGCACAGGCGGCGGATGAAGCGGGCATCCGACGTGCCGCCTGTGGTGGAAAGTTCGGGGCTGCGGCCGGTCACCTCGGTGATGGCTGCGCTGACCAGTGAAGACAATGGCCCGGGTTCGGTGAGGAAGGCTTCACCGGAAATCTTGATCTCGACGTGCGACGCCGGCGCGTGGGCGGCGACAAGGCCACGGATCCAGTCCGACAGCGCAGCGCCCGTGTGTTCGTTGTTGAACCGGATGTTCAAGCGCGCACGGGCCTGGGCCGGGATCAGGTTGGTGGCGGGATTGCCGACACTCATGTCGGTGATTTCGAGGTTGGAGGCCTGGAACCAGTCATTGCCTTCGTCCAGCACGCGCGCCTTCAGTTCGGCGAGGATGGCGACCAGCCGCGTGATCGGATTGTCGGCCATGTGCGGATAACCAACATGGCCCTGCGCACCGTTCACCGTGATCCAGGCGTTCAGGCTGCCGCGCCGGCCGATCTTCATCATGTCGCCCAGCTTGTGCTGCGATGTCGGCTCGCCAACCAGGCAAAGATCGGGCGCCAGCCCCTGCGCTGCCATCCAGTCGAGCATCATCGTCGTGCCGAAGGTGGCGGGGCCTTCTTCATCACCGGTGATGATAAAGCTGAGCCGGCCCACCAGTGGCCCCTGCGCCAGATGGCGGGCGGTGGCGGCGACCATGGCGGCGAGCGCGCCTTTCATGTCGGCAGCGCCGCGGCCAACGATGAAACCGCCCTTCACGTCGGCGGCAAACGGGTCTTCGCTCCAGCCGGCGAGATCGCCGGCCGGCACCACGTCGCTGTGGCCGGCAAAGGCGAAATGTGGGCCAGGCATGCCGGCCAGCGTGGCAAAGAGATTGTCCACCGGGCCATCAGGCGGATGGCCGAAGGGCAGGCGCGTGCAGGTAAAGCCGAGGCTGGCCAGCGCCCGCTGCAGAACGTCCAGCGCCCCCTCGTCGGCCGGGGTGACGCTGGGGCAGCGGATCAGGGCTTGGGTGAGGGCGACAGGATCAGGGGCGGTCATTACCCGGCTTTACGCATTTCCGCCGCCACCCGGTCAAGATAGGCGGCGATGCGCTGGGCGTTGGCACCCAGATCGCTCTGGCCGACCCGCGACTTGGACCGCATGTCGACGCGGGTGCCGGTGGGCGTGGCGGTCAGGCGGATCACGACATCGTCGCTATAGCCCCACCAGGTGCTGCGCTCGACCGCTTCGATACGGCCGGCAGCGCGATCGGCCAGGATGATCTGCCAGCCCGGATCGCAGGCGGCCAGCGCCACGTCGAACGCCTTGCCGGGTTCGAGCGGCAGATCGAGCGGGCGCACTTCGGGATAGGCGCGGGCCTGTTCGGGGGCAAAGGCCGGGTTGTAATCGATGGGGCTGGCATCGGCGCCGCGCAAGGTCGCATCGATGGCCTGGAAGGGCGGCGGCGTGGTGGTATCGGTGCTGATATCGTTGATCGGCGGCTTGTCCCCGGCGTTGACGACAACGGCGACCGGCACGGCCACCGCCGCAAAGCCCGCCGCCGCCGCGATCACGGTGATGGTGCCGCCGCGCCGCCGCAGCAGTTGATAAAGGCACCAGCAGGCGCCGATGCCGGCGAGCAGCGCCGCGCCGACGAACAGGCCGAGCGAGACCTGCCAGCCGATGACACCAAAGCGATGCAGCGGCCCGGCGCCGAGCATCAGCAAGGCAGCCACCAGCGTGGCGCGGGCGATGTTGGCGGGGTTCATGGGCGTTTCTCCTGAGAGATATTGACGGCGCCGGGCACGTCGTAGCGGGTGAAGGGATAATCCTCCTGCAGCGCTTCGGCGCGCCATTCGGCCACAAAGGGGTGATCGAGCACGCGTGTCACGTAGGCGCTCGCGGTGGGGCCAACCGGCAAGTGATAGCTGTCGATGCGGGTGCAGACGGGCGCGAACATGATATCGGCCGCGCCGAAGCGGCCAAACAGCCAGGGCTCGCCGGTTTCGGCGCCAAAGCGGGTGAGGGCTTCTTCCCACAGGGCCTCGATGCGGCGCACGTCGGCCATCACGGCGTCGGACGGGGCAAAGCGGGGGAAATGATGCTGCAGATCCATCGGGCAGGCGCTGCGCAGCGGGGCAAAGCCCGAATGCATTTCGGCGCACATCGCATAGGCCAGACCACGCGCATGCATGTCGCGCGGCCAGAAGCGATCGTGCCCGGCCTTGTCGGCAAGGTACATCAGGATCGCCATCGAATCCCAGATCGCCTCGCCATGGTCCCACAGCACCGGCACCTTGCCTGACGGCATGTCGGCCTTGGCCTCGCCGCTGATCCAGTCGGGCGAATCCATCACGCGCAGTTCGGTTTCGAACGGCAGCAGCGATTGCTTGGCCGCCAGCCAGCCGCGCAGCGACCAGCTGGAATAATTGCGATTGCCGATGATGATCTTCATGGGCTGCGACCCCACCCCCTTTGTTGCCGTGCAGCATTGCCCAATAAGCTGCGGGGGGCAAGCCGCCCTTGGCAATTGGCGCGCTTCGTGGTTTTGATGGGGGATGACCGACCAACCTCTCGTGATGGTGCTGAACGGGCCCAATCTCAACCTGCTGGGCAGCCGGGAACCGCAGATCTATGGCCACGCCACGATGGACGATATCGCCGCCAGCCTTGAAGAGCAGGCGGCCGGGCTGGGGCTGGCCGTCGATATCCGCCAGTCCAATCACGAAGGCCATCTTGTCGATTGGCTGCAGGAGGCCGGCGCGCGCGGCGCGCTGGCGGTGATCCTGAATGCCGGCGCGCTCACCCACACGTCGATCGCCATCCATGATGCCATCAAGGCGATCAGCGTGCCGGTGATCGAGGTGCATCTTTCCAACCCCCACGCTCGCGACGAATTTCGCCACACCAGCTTTGTGGCGCGTGCGGCGAAAGGCACGATTTCCGGCTTTGGTGCCGCATCCTATCGGCTGGCGCTGGACGCGGCGGGGGCTTTGCGGCAGTAAGCCGGGATTACATTGGGGCAATAGACGGGACAAAAATGTCTGAGACCAAGGGAATCGTCGTCGACACCGGCCTGGTGCGCGAACTGGCCGAGCTGCTGGACGCCAGCAATCTGACCGAAATCGAAGTGAAGGACGGCGAACGCACGATCCGCGTTGCCCGCACTGCGGCTGCAGTTTCCATGGCGGCCGGCCCTGCGAGCTACGCCCCGGCGCCGCCGGCGGGTGGCTGGCCCGCGCCGCCGCCCGCGGCTGCTGCTCCGGCCGCCGCTGCATCCACCGGCGGCGATGATGTTCGCAATCACCCCGGCCTGGTGAAATCGCCGATCGTCGGCACCGCTTACCTGACCCCGGAACCGGGTGCGCCGGCCTTCATCACCGAAGGTGCCACCGTCGCCGCCGGGGCGACGCTGCTGATCATCGAAGCCATGAAGGTGATGAACCCGATCACCGCGCCCAAGGGCGGCGTGGTCAAGGCCATTTTGGTGAACAGCGAGCAGCCGGTGGAATATGACCAGCCGCTGGTGATCATTGAGTAAGCCCGCGCCGATGTTCAAGAAGGTCCTGATCGCCAACCGGGGCGAAATCGCGCTGCGCGTCCACCGTGCCTGCCGCGAAATGGGCATCCGCACCGTGGCGGTGCATTCCACTGCCGATGCCGATGCCATGCACGTGCGGCTGGCTGATGAAGCGATCTGCATCGGCCCACCGTCGGCGACGGACAGCTATCTGAACATTCCGGCGATCATTTCGGCCGCCGAAATCGCCCAGGCCGATGCCATCCACCCCGGCTACGGCTTCCTGTCCGAAAACGCGCGTTTCGCCGAAATCGTGCAGGAACATCGCATCACCTGGATCGGGCCCGATCCGGAACATATCCGCAAGATGGGCGACAAGGTGGAAGCCAAGCGCACCGCTGCCCTGCTCGGCCTGCCGCTGGTGCCGGGCAGCGATGGCCCGATCGAAACCATGGAAGAAGCATTGGCGGTGGCCGAAATCATCGGTTACCCGGTGCTGGTGAAGGCTGCTTCCGGTGGTGGTGGCCGCGGCATGAAGGTCATCCCGGATGCGGCCAGCCTGCCGGCGCTGGTGAGCCAGGCCAAAAGCGAAGCCAAGGCCGCCTTTGGTGACGACACCGTCTATATCGAAAAATATCTTTCCGAACCGCGCCACATCGAATTCCAGGTGTTCGGCGATGGCCAGGGCGGCGCTGTCCACATGGGCGAGCGCGATTGTTCGTTGCAGCGCCGCCACCAGAAGGTGCTGGAAGAAGCCCCGTCGCCGGCGCTCAATGCCGACGAGCGCGCACGCATGGGTGAAGTCGTCCGCCAGGCGATTTCAAAGCTGAAGTATCGCGGCGCCGGCACCATCGAGTTCCTGTGGGAGAACGGCGAATTCTTCTTCATCGAGATGAACACCCGCCTGCAGGTCGAACATCCCGTCACCGAAGCCATCACCGGGCTCGATCTGGTGCGCGAACAGATCCGTGTCGCTGCCGGCCTGCCGCTGAGCGTGACGCAGGATGAGATCCATTTCGAAGGCCACGCCATCGAATGCCGCATCAACGCCGAAGATGCGAAGACGTTTGCACCGTCACCGGGCCGCGTCACCGATTTCCACCAGCCCGGCGGCCTGCACGTGCGGGTCGATTCGGCGCTGTACGACGGTTATCGCATCCCGCCTTACTATGACTCGCTGATTGCCAAGCTGATCGTTTATGGCGCCAACCGCGATGAGTGCCTGATGCGTCTGCGCCGGGCGCTGGAAGAGTTCGTGATTCACGGCCCGAAGACCACGATTCCGCTGCATCAGGCGCTGATCGAGGATCCGGATTTCCAGAACGGTGATTATTCGATCAAGTGGCTGGAACGCTGGCTGGCGAAGCAGGCGGCCGAAGCAGCGGAGGCCTGAGGGGCCTTGCGGCGCGCGCCAGTTGCGGCATGCTGCGCTGGTGACTCGACCGCTGGCCCACCGTCTTGATCCGGACATGCTGCTGCGCGCCTATGCCAGCGGCATTTTCCCGATGGCCGAACGCGCCGACAGCGTGGACGTGTTCTGGGTGGAACCACGCCGGCGCGGGGTGCTGCCGCTGAACGCGTTCCACCTGCCGAAAAGTCTGGCCAAGACGTTGAAGCAGGAACGCTTCCGCTTCACCGCCGATCGCGCTTTTGCCGATGTGCTGGCCGGCTGTGCCGAACCGGCGCCGGGCCGCAGCGAAACCTGGATCAACCCGCTGATCGCCGAAGCCTATGCGGCCCTGCACGCCCGCGGCCAGGCCCACAGTGTGGAGGCGTGGACTGCGGATGGCGAACTGGCTGGCGGGCTTTATGGCGTGCGGCTGGGCGCGGCCTTCTTTGGCGAATCAATGTTCACGCGGGTGCGCGATGCCAGCAAATGCTGTCTGGCCGCATTGGTGGCGCGGCTGCGGCTGGGCGGGTTCCGGCTGCTCGACACCCAGTTTCTCACCAGCCATCTGGCCGGCTTTGGCGCGATCGAAATCCCGGCGCGGGATTATCGGGTTCAGTTGAGCGCCGCCTTGTCGGGCGCGGCGGGCGATTTCTTTGCCGGCGATGAAGGCGGTTTGGGTGACGGCCCGTCCGGGAAACGCATCGTGCAGCTCTTGAGCCAGACGTCATAGCGCGGGTGCTGCATGACGTTGAGGCTGGGGCTTTCGGCATAAAGCCAGCCGGAAAACACCCGCTTCACCTGCCCGGCCAGCCGCTCATCCACCTGCAGAAACGCGCCCTGCAATTTGGGCCATTCCCATGGCGGCGTGGTTTCGCAGGTGCGCGCGGTGATGCGGATGCCGGCAAAATCCAGATATTGGCCGGGCTTGAGGGTCAGGAAGCGCGTTTCGCCAGTGCGCTTCGCCAGTGCGCCGACGACCAGCACACGCTCCTTCACTGGCGTGACCTGCAACACGCGCGGCGCAGCGGGGCGGGGCGGGGCGGGGGCTGCCACCGCCGGCGGTGCAGCGGCCGGCGCCGTTTCCTGCGCTGAAACAGCGCCGGCAAGCAGGACAGCGGCAAGCGCCAGCGCTTCAGGGTGACGGCGCATCGCCCACCGGCTTTTCGGCTGCAGGCGCATCGCCGCCGGAACGGTTCACGACGCTGCCGATCAGGCCCATCAGATCAGCCGCACCAGAAGTTTCGATGATCTCGCCGCCATCTTTCAGCATGTCGGCTTCGGCACCCGGCGTCAGCGCGATGAAATTGCCGCCCAGCAGCCCTTCGCTGGTGACGGCGGCGGACGAATCGATCGGTAATTTCAGGCCGCGATCGACCGACAGGCGCAGCACGGCCTGATAGCTGGTGGGGTCCAGCTCCAGCCCGACCACCTTGCCGACCTTGACGCCGGCCACCTTCACATCGGTGCCCAGCGTGACGCCGCCGATATTGGGAAAGCGCGCCGTGAGCACGACGCCATCGCTGCCTTCACCAGCACCGGTGCGGGCCCAGGCAAAGGCGACGAACCCCGCCGCCAGCAGCACCACGAACAGGCCGATCAGCGCTTCGGCCAGATGGTCTTTCAGGGCGCCGGCCATCTGGCGATCAGGCGTCAGGCGACCAGGCGCGATAATCGCCCGTGGTCGCCGCGCGCTGGCCGCCGGCGATCAGCGCGCCGCTGGGGCTATGGGCCAGCGTGGTGCCGGTGGCGTTGGGCGTCCATTCCCGTTCCCACACGCGCGTTACCAGCGGCTTGGTGCTTGGCGGTTCATTCACCGTCTTGTGCATCCACAAATGCCATTCCGGCGGGATGCGTGTGGCTTCGGGTTCGCCGTTGTAGATCACCCAGCGCTTTTGCGCCGCGCCGGTGCCGGACCGGTAATAGATATTGCCCTGCTCATCGCGGCCCACTTCCTCGCCATTGCGGGCGGTGAAGATGCGGGTGCCAAGGCCGGGGCCATTCCACCAGGTGAAGATCATCTTGAGCACGGACACGAACGGGGGCTCCTTTTCTCACCCAAAACACATTTTGCCGCACCCGCGCAACCCCGGTGCCAAGAACAATATCGCGGATAGGCGTGGGCACAAAAAGCCGCTACGCACCCCGAGTGAACCGCGCGCTCGCCTTCATCTTCATCACCGTGCTGATCGATGCCATCGGTTTTGGCGTTGTCATCCCGGTGTTTCCGCAGCTGATCGTCAAGCTGACCGGGCGCGATCTGGCGCACGCGGCCGAGGTTTCGGGCTGGATCGCCTTTCTCTATGCCAGCGTGCAGTTCCTGATGGGGCCGGTGATCGGCGGGCTGTCCGATCGCTTCGGCCGCCGCCCGGTGCTTTTGGCCAGCCTGGCGGCCTTTTCCCTTGATTATGTGGTGATGGCCTTTGCGCCGACATTGTGGTGGCTGGTGGCGGCGCGCGTCGTGGCCGGCATCACCGGCGCGACCTTCCCCACGGCTTACGCCTATATCGCCGATGTGACCCCGCCGGAAAAACGCGGGGCAAATTTTGGCGTGATCGGCATGGCGTTCGGTTTCGGTTTCATCATCGGGCCAGCGCTGGGCGGATTCGTCGCGCGCTTCGGCACTGAAGTGCCGTTCCTGGTCTCGGCTGGGCTGGCCATGGCCAATTTCCTCTATGGCCTGTTCGTGCTGCCGGAGTCATTGCCGCCGGAACGTCGCCGCAGCTTCGAATGGCGACGCGCCAATCCGGTGGGGGCGCTGATGCGGTTGAAATCGGCGCATCCGGTGGTGCTGATGCTGGCCGCCACCGTGTTCGTGTGGACCCTGTCCTACCAGTCGCTCTATTCGATCTGGAGCTATCATGGCCAGCTGCGTTACGGCTGGACGGCGGAGCAGGTGGGCTGGAGTCTGGCGGCCGTGGGCGTCACCGGCGCCATCGTGCAGGGCTTTCTGGGCCGCAAGCTGATCCCGCGTTTCGGCCAGCGCCGCATCATCGTGGTGGGCCTGATTTCGGCGGTCGCGGGCTATTCCACCTATGCGATGGCCGATGAAGGCTGGATGGTTTACCTCGGCATCGCCATTTCGGCCTGTCAGGGGCTGGTGTTTCCCTGCTTGCAGGGCCTGATGTCGGCCGAAGTTGCGCCCAACGAGCAGGGCGAGTTGCAGGGGGCGGTCGCCTCGATCCAGAGCCTTTCCGCCATTGTCGGCCCGCCATTGATGACGACGGTGTTCGCGCGTTTCTCGGTGGCGGATGCGCCGATCCATGCGCCGGGCGCGCCGTTCGTGGTGTCGCTGTTTTTCGTTGGTGTGACCGCGCTGATCTTCTTCCGCGCCCATGCCGGCCGGCGGGTTTTGGCGGCCGAGTAGCATCTCCCCTCCCTGCAAGGGAGGGGTCGGGGGAGGGTCCTTCCGGCAAACACCGATGTTTGCAGCCTGTAGCGCGGTTCAGCCTCGCTTTGCTCGTCACCCTCCCCCAGCCCCTCCCTTTCAGGGAGGGGAGCCAAGTGCCTGAAACCAGGGCGTCATCCGGGCAATCGCCTCCTTCACTTGCGGCGTATCCACGGCAAAGCTGAAGCGCATGAAATGGCGGCCTTCCACCGGATCGAAATCGATGCCCGGCGCGGTCGCCACGCCGGTATCCAGCAGCAGTTGCTCTGCCAGAGCCATCGCATCGTCGGTCAGGTGCCTTACATCGGCCCAGATGTAGAAGGCGCCATCGGGCGGGGCGATCTTCGTCAGCCCCATCGCCGGCAGCGCATCCAGCATGGCCAAGCGATTGGCGGCATAGCGGGCGACGTGGGCTTCCAGTTCGTCGATGCAGTCCATCGCCACCAGACCGGCGTGCTGCGACAATGTGGGGGCAGTGAGGAAGAGATTGCCCATCCGCGCACGGGCCGCGTCCACCAGATCTTCGGGTGCCACCAGCCAGCCCAGCCGCCAGCCGACCATCGAGAAATATTTGGAGAAGCTGTTCACCACAATCGCATCCGGCGCATATTCCAGCGCACTCGCCACCGGGCCGACGAAGGACAAGCCGTGGTAGATCTCGTCGGAGACGATCCGGATGCCGCGTTCCCGGCAAACGCGGGCGATGGCGGCCATCTCATCCGCAGGAATGACGGTGCCGGTGGGATTGGCCGGGCTGGCGATGATCACGCCGGCCGGCGCGGGATCGAGCGCGGCCAGATGCGCCGCCGTGATCTGATAGCGGCTTTCGGGGCCACAGGCGATTTCCAGAACCTCCATGCCCAGCGCGTGGCAATTGTTGCGATAGGCGACATAGCCGGGCCGGGCCATGGCGATGACATCACCGGGCCGGAACGCCGAGGTGAGCGCCATCACCAGCGCCGGCGACGCGCCGCAGGACAGCACGACGCGTTCCGGCGCGACATGCACGCCGTGGCGGGACTGATACAGGCCGGCGATGCGGGCCTTGAGCGGTTCCGATTCCCAATAGCTGCCGGGATCGCTGGCCAGCACCGCCTGCGCCCGCGCGATGGCGGCTGCCGGTGCGCCGGTGGAAGGCTGGCCGAATTCCATGTGGATGACGCTGCGCCCTTCGGCCTCCAACTGGCGGGCAAGGCGCGACAGGCGGATGGCGTGGAAGGGTTCAACAGGATCGGGGCGGTTCAGCATGATGGCGCGATAGCGGCTTTTGACGCGCGTTGCACCTGCTGGCACAACGCCGGCCATGATCCGTCTGTTCCTGCTGTTGCTGTGCCTCGCCTGGCCGGCGCTTGCCGCTGCACCGGTGCCGGTGGCGGCGGCCGCTGATCTGCGGCTGGCGCTGCCGCCGCTGGTGCGCGGCCACGAAGCCCGGACCGGCCATCGCTACAATCTGAGCTTCGGCTCTTCCGGTCAGATGGTGCAGCAGGCGCTGAACGGCGCGCCGTTCCAGTTGCTGCTGCTCGCCGATGCATCGCATGCGGATCGGCTGGCGGCGGCGGTGCCCGGGGTGGAGCGCCGCCCTTACGCGCTGGGCCGGCTGGCGCTGGTGGCAACGCGCGCCAGCGGCATCACCGATCTCGCCAGCCTGAAGGCCGCCATCCGCGCCGGGCGCATCCGCCACCTCGCCATCGCCAATCCGGCGCACGCGCCCTATGGCGTCGCCGCCCGCGCCGTGCTGGCCGGGCTGGGCGTCACCGGCGCGCCTTTGGTGCTGGGCGAGAATGTGGCGCAGGCACTGAGTTTCGTATCCACCGGTGCGGCAGAGGTCGGGTTGGTGGCGTTGCCATTGGCGCGCGCCGCTGGCGGTGGCCTGATCGTGGTGCCGGTGTCGCCCATGCTGCACCCACCGCTGGTGCAGACGCTGGTGCTGATGCCCGGCGCCACCCCAGCCGCGCGAGGGCTGGCCGATCGCCTGACCGGGCCGAACGGCCGCGCCGCGCTGGCCCGGGCCGGGTTTGGCTTGCCATGAACACCGCCGACCTGACCGCGCTGCACCTGTCGCTGATGCTGGCTGCGTCGACTGTTGCGCTGCTGCTGCCGCTGGCGCTGCTGCTTGGCCATTGGCTCGCCACCACGCGTTGGCGCGGCCGGGCATTGGCCGAAGCGTTGCTGTTGTTGCCGTTGCTGCTGCCGCCCACCGTGGTGGGCCTGGCGCTGCTGATCGGCATGGGGCCGGGCAGCGTGATCGGGCAGGGCTGGCGGGCGATCGCTGGCGGCCAACTGGTGTTCAGCTTTGCCGGCATCCTGGTCGCCTCCGTGCTGGTCAATCTGCCGCTGATGGTGCAGCCGGCGAGCCGCGCGTTTGAAGCGGTGGGCGATGATCTGCGCGGCGCGGCGTCCAGCTGTGGCCTGTCGCCGCTGCGGGCCTTTGCCAAGGTGGAACTGCCGCTGGCCTGGCCTGGCCTCGCCACGGGCGCCGTTCTGGCCTTTGCCCACACGCTGGGTGAATTCGGCGTGGTGCTGATGGTGGGCGGCGCCATCCCCGGCGAAACGGCGACGCTCAGCCTGGCCATCTATGATCGCGTCCAGGCCTTCGATATGGAAGGCGCGGGCCGCCTTGCGCTGCTGCTATTGGGCATCAGCCTGATTGCCATCACGCTGCTGTTCCTGCTGGGCCGCAAACGTGGTTGAAGGGCTGTCCGTTGCGCTCACCCGCGCTGGCCCGCTGCCCACCATCGACGCCACGTTCCGCGTGCCGCCGGGTCAGACGCTGGCGCTGGTCGGGCCATCGGGCGCCGGCAAATCGACGATCCTGAAGGCCATTGCCGGCCTGTTGCCCGCAGTGGGCACCGTGCGCGTGGACGGACAGGACTGGCAGGCCGGCCACCGTGGCCTGCCGGCCTGGCAACGCCCTGTCGGGTTGGTGTTGCAAGGCGGCGGCCTGTTTCCGCACCTCGATGCGCTGGGCAACGTGATGATTGCGCAAGCCACGCCCGATCGCGGTGCCGCGCTGGCGCTGCTGGCGGCGATGCAGATGCATGGGCCGGTGCTTGGCCGCCGCCCCGCCGGCCTGTCGGGCGGCGAACAGATGCGCGTGGCGCTGGCCCGCGCGCTGGCCCGCAATCCGGCCGTGCTGCTGCTCGATGAGCCATTTGCCGCGGTGGACCCGCCGGTACGCCGTGCGCTGATTGCGGCCGTGGCCAGTGTGCGCTGCCAAAGCGCCGCGCCGATGATCATCGTCACCCACGATCTCGCCGAAGCTGCCGGCATTGCCGATAGCTGCGCCTTCATTGATCAGGGCCGCATCGTCGAACAGGGGCAGGCCGCGGCCGTGCTCGCCAACCCCGCCAGTCGGCTGAACCAGTGGTTGACCGGGCAGGGCGGCCTGTAACATTACTGAAATGTCACACTGTGATGCAGTTCTGCCACAGTGTCGTGCGATTGTGACGAAACCGATGCCCGGTGACCGGAATGCGCATTGTGACAGACTGATTACGGCCTAGCATTTGTCGCAGCGGTCGCCGGGGGGCGACCCGTAACCGTTGAAGGGGAAACGACGATGCAAAGCCCAACTCTCACGCGCCTGTTGCTGGCCGGATCGGCGCTGCCGATGCTGGCGCTGGCCCTGGCCGCTGCGCCCGCCGCCGCGCAGACGGCGGCTGCCGAGGAAACTGCCGGCGAGGAAAAGGTGATCGTCGTCGTCGGCACCCGCCGTACCGACCGTTCCATCCTCGACACCGCTTCGCCGGTGGACGTGGTCGGCGCCGCCGAACTCGCCACCCAGCCGGCGTCGAACGTGCTCGACGTGATCAAGGCGCTGGTGCCGTCCTTCTATGTTGGCCAGAACGCCATTTCCGATGCCTCCACCTTCGTGCGCGCGCCCAGCCTGCGCGGCCTGTCGGCCGATGAAGTGCTGGTGCAGCTGAACGGCAAGCGCCTCAACCGCTCGGCGCTGGTGCAGGTGTTCACCGGTGGTGACACCGCTCTGTCCTTCGGTTCGCAGGGTGCCGACGTTTCGACCATTCCCAGCCTCGCCATCGGCAGCCTGCAGATCCTGCGCGACGGCGCTACCGCGCAATATGGTTCCGATGCCATTGCCGGCGTGATGAACTATGGCCTGCGCGAAGATACCGGCCTGGAAGTCGTTGCCCGTTATGGCCAATTCTATCGCGGCGACGGCGAAAGCTATCAGATCGCCGCCAATGCCGGCTTCAAGCTGGGCGATCGCGGTTTCGTCAACCTGACTGGCGAATATACCGATGATGCCGGCACCGTGCGCAACGCCACACGGCCGATCGCACTGATCTTTGCCCAGCAGAACCCCGGCCTCGCCAACCAGTTGCCGAACTTCCCGGGGCCGGTGCAGATCTATGGCTCGTCGCCGGGCTATGCCACGCGCTTCCTGCTCAACAGTGCCTATGAGCTGACGCCGGAAGCCAAGCTCTATTTCATCGCCAACTACTCGCGCCTGAAGGCGGATCAGAGCTTCAACTATCGCTCGCCCATCGGTGCCACCAACGTGCCGGTGGTGGGCGGCACCACCAACATCAACCCCAATGCCGCCTTCGCGACGCCGATCTACCTCACGCCCTGCCCGGCCAGCGCGGCTTCGGCGGGCTGCCCTGCCGGCGGCTTCGTGAAGGACAATAATATCTACAACTTCACCAGCCTCTATCCGGCCGGCTTCACCCCGCGCTTCGTGGGTGTGACCGAGCAATATTTCGGTGTGCTGGGCATCAAGGGCAAGAGCGGCGACCTGACCTATGATCTGTCGGGCACGATCGCGCGCAACTCGATCAACCTGTCGATGTATTCGTCGATCAGCCCGTCCTTCGGGCGCCAGAGCCAGACGAGCTTCGAATTCGGCAAGCTGATCCAGGAAGAACAGAACCTCAACGCCGATTTCACCTATGCGGTCGAAGCCGGGCTCGCCAGCCCGATCACCCTGTCGTGGGGCGGCGAATTCCGTCGGGAAACCTACACGCAGACCGCCGGTGACGTGCAATCCTATGCCGCCGGTCCGTTCGCGGTGCAGAATCTCTACACGCTGCAGGCCGGCGGCACCTATCTGTTCGACAGCCAGGTCACCAAGCCGGTCGGCGCTTCCGGTTATGGCGGCACCAGCCCGACCTTTGCCGGCAGCCGCAGCCAGCAGAGCTATGCCATCTATGCCGGTGCTGAAACCGACGTGACCGACACGTTCAGCCTGGGTGCCATGGGCCGCTTCGAACGCTACAACACGTTCGGCAGCGCCTTCGTGGCCAAGGGCAACTTCCGTTGGGAAGTGGCCGACATGTTCGCCATCCGCGGCACCGCCGGCACCGGCTTCCACGCACCGTCGCCGGGCCAGAACAACACCGCCATCCTCACCACCACCTTCGTGGCCGGGGATCAGGTGCAGGTCGGCACCTATCCGGTGACCAGCAACATCGCCCAATATTACGGCGGCCAGTCGCTGCGTCCGGAACGGTCGACCAACTTCGGCCTCGGCTTCGTGCTCACCCCGTCGGATGCCGTCAGCCTGACGGTGGACGCCTACAGCATCAAGGTGACCAACCGCATCGGCATCAGCCAGAACTTCTTCGTGACGGCCGCCGATCTGGCGGCGGAACCGGCGTTGCAGGCGGTGGGCCTGGGCGGTGCGGTGAATTATTTCACCAACGGCTTTGATACCCGCACCCGCGGCGTGGACGTGGTCGGCACCTGGCGTGGTGACCTGGCCGGCGGCCGCACCAACCTGACCTTTGCCTACAACTACAACAAGTCCACCGTGCCGCGGTTCGATCCGAACGTGATTGGCGCTGCCCAGATCATCAACATCGGCAATCTGGCGCCCAACCACCGTGCCAACTTCACCGCGACCTGGCAGAAGGATGGCTTCGCCCTCACCCTGCGGGAAGCCTATTATGGCTCGTGGCGGGAAGAAGTGGGCTATCCGGGCCAGAAGTTCGGCGCGCGCCTCACCACCGATATCGACGTGAGCTACACGATCCAGGAACATTACACCCTGTCGGTGGGCGCTTCGAACCTGTTCAACACCTATCCGGACCGGGTGGCTAATTCGCCTGACAACCGGATCTTCACCTCCACCAACAGCCTTGGCGATGGCCAGATCTATCCCAACGCCGGCGGCCCGTTCGGGTTCAACGGTGGCCTGTGGTACGCCCGTATCCGCGTGAAATACTGATCGCGGGCATTGGCCTGATTTTGGGGAAGGGGGGCCACGCGCCCCCCTTTTTCATGCCCCAATGTTCAGGCCAACGCGGCAGCCAGCACCAGATAGCGCCCACCCTTGGCGAGGGTGACGAGGGCGAGAAATAGTGGGAACGGCGTGCGCGCCGCGCCGGCCAGCACGGTGAAGCCATCGCCGATGATGGGCAGCCAGCTCAGCAGCAATGAGGCGACGCCCCAACGGTTGAACAGGTGCGCGCTGCGATCCCAGCCCGCGGCCGAAAGCGGGAACCAGCGGTGGTGGCGGAAATGTTCGGCCGATCGGCCCAGCCCGTAATTGAGCACCGCGCCGCCGACATTGCCAAGCGTGGCGACCAACACCAATAGCCAGGCGGGCTGTTCGGCGGCCAGCAGCAGGGCGGCAAGCACGATTTCGGATTGTGCCGGCAGAATAGAGCCGGCCAGGAAAGCGCTGGCGAGCAGGCCGGCGAGGGCCGCAATATCGGCAGGCCCCATATCGCAATGTCTCACTTTTCAGTGGCGGAGTCGGAGGGATTCGAACCCTCGGATCCAGTTACCCAGATCGGCAGTTTAGCAAACTACTGGTTTCAGCCACTCACCCACGACTCCGAGCGAGGGGCAGGCTATAGCCATGCGGTGAGGGGCTTGGCAACAGGCTTGTGCGGCAAGGCCCTTGTTGGGCCAGTTGCGGCTCAGCCCCGGTTAAGGCAACAGCGTCCAATGGCGACCGCACGGACGCCAGAGCGAGGGAGACGAGTTGATGATGGTTCGGGCAGCGGTAATCGCCTTGGCTGTGGCAATGCCGGCGCTGGCGCAACAGGCGCAACAGGCGCAGCCAGCCGCAGCTGCACCGGCACCGCCGCCGGCCACCCAGACCTATGCCGAGGAAGATGTGCTGGGCGCGGCCGAAGGCGTCTTTGGCAAGGGCGCCGAAGGCCTCGCTGATATCGTCCGCAAGACGTTCAAGGATCGCGGCCAGCCCAACGCCTATATCGTTGGCCGTGAGGCCGGCGGCGCCATCATCGTGGGCCTGCGTTATGGTTCGGGCACGCTGTATCACAAGGTGGAAGGCGAACGGAAAGTGCACTGGACGGGGCCCAGCGTGGGCTTCGACATCGGCGGCGATGGTTCCAAGGTGTTCGCGCTGGTCTACAATCTCAACGACACCGAAGACCTGTTCAAGCGTTACCCGGCGGCCGAGGGCAAGGCCTATCTGGTGGGCGGCTTCACCGCCAATTATCTGCAGCGCGACAATATCGTGATCGTGCCGATCAAGCTGGGTGTGGGCTGGCGGCTGGGCCTGAACGGCGGCTATCTGAAATTCTCCAAGAAGGGCAAGATCTTGCCCTTCTGATCGCGTTGCTTCGCCGTCAATCAATCGCCCCCAGCAGCGGCTCGCCCGCGCCCAGCCGGCGGATATTTTCCACCAGTCGTTCCATGATGCGGCGGTTGATGTCGGGGTTGCTCCAGGAAACATGCGGGGTGATGCGGCAGCGGGGGTGGGCCTGCAGTGCATGGCCGGGCGGCAGCGGTTCCGGATCGGTGACATCCAGGCTGGCCCACAGCCGGCCCTTGTCCAGTTCAGCCAGCAGCGCGTCCTGATCGATCAGGCCGCCGCGGCCGACATTGATGATGTGCGCGCTGGCCTTCATCCTGGCCAGCCGCTCGGCATTCAGCAGATGCTGGGTGGCCGGCGTGATCGGCGCGGCCAGCACAAGGTGATCGGCGCGCGCCACCACCTCGTCGAGCGGTGCCGTGCGGATATGGGCGTCAGGCGAGGGCGCGGCGCTGGCGCGGGCGGCGATGATCTCCATGCCGAAGGCGTGGGCATATTTGCCCACCTGGCGCGCGATATTGCCCAGGCCGATCAGGCCCAGCGTGCGGCCGTGCAGCGTGGCCAGCGGCTGATCGATGAACTGGGTGCGTTCCGGCCATGCTTCACCGGCCTTCAGCGTGATGTTGGCCAGTTGCTTGGCATGGGCCAGCATCACCGCCATCGCATATTCACCAATCGGAATGGCCGTCGTGCCCGACGCGCTGGCAACAGCAGGGGCCTCGAAAAGCCACGGCGGATAATCATCGGCGCCGGCGCTGGCCAGTTGCACCAGCTTCACATTGCCCGGCCAGCCGGCGGGGCGTGGCGCATGATTGGCCTCATCGCGGTCAGCGCCCTGCCCGTGCAGCACGAACAGCACATCGACATCGGTGGGCAGCGCCCAGCGGCTTTCCATCGGGATATGGGTGGCGGCCGTGATGCCGGGCAGGCCGGCGAGCATGGCTGACATGGGTGGGGCAAATTGGTGGGCGATGCGCATCTTGTCCTCCGCTGCGTCCATCCCCTAGCGGCAAGCGCGCCGGCCCGCTACAGGGCAGGAGGATCCAACCTGAAACGAGGACAAGATGGCCAGCATTACCGTGATCACCCGTGACGGCCAAAGCCATGTTCTGCCGGCCAATCCCGGCATGAGCGTGATGGAAATCATCAAGGATGCGGGCATTTCCGAATTGCTGGCGCTGTGCGGCGGCTGCTGTTCCTGCGCCACCTGCCATGTGCATGTTGCGGCCGATGATATGGCGCGCACCGGCCCGGCCAATGCCGATGAAGCCGATCTGCTCGATTCGTCCGATCATCTGGCGCCGACCAGCCGGCTTTCCTGCCAGATCGCCTTCACCCCCGCGCTGGACGGCCTCACCGTCACCATCGCGCCGGAGGATTGAGCGCTGAACGTGGCAGGCAAGGTCGCGACTGCTCTGGAACAGCAGGCGCGGTTTTGCGCCGGGTTGGGCGCGCCTTTCACCGGAGCGCTGTGCCGGGTGCTGGCAGGCGGCGTTGATCCGGCCAGCCTGACCGGCCAGCGCCTGGGCGTGTGGCCGGGCGAACCGATGACCGATGCACTGCCGATGCGGCTGACCGGCGCCCTGCATTGGCTGGTGCGCGCGGGCCGGGTGCCGGTGCTGGCGGCGCTGTATCCGCCGGCCGCCATGCCCGATGATGCCGCGCTGGCCGCAGCCCTGGCCGGCCTGTTTGCCGATCCCGCCATTGATGCTGCCATTTGCGATTTTTTGGATAGCCCGCCGCAAACCAACGAAGTTGGCCGCAGCGGCGCGCTGATGCCGGCGCTGCTGACGCTGGTGGCCGCAACTGGCCAGCCGCTGGCGCTGCACGAACTGGGGGCCAGCGCCGGGCTCAATCTCAATCTGGACCGCTTTGCCTTTGATCTGGGCGGCATCACGGCCGGCGATCCGGCCAGCGCCGTGCGCATCGCGCCGCACTGGCACGGCCCGCCGCCGCCGGCCGCAGCATTGCAGGTGGCGGCGCGGGCCGGCGTGGACATCGCCCCGCTCGATGCCAGCGATGCCGCCGTGGCAGAGCGGCTGATGGCCTTCATCTGGGCCGATCAGCCCGAACGGCTGGCGCGCACCGAAGCCGCCATTGCGCTGGCCCGCGCGTTCCCCCCGCCGCTGGAGCAAGGTGACGCCGCCGACTGGCTGGAGCGCACGCTGCGCCTTGCCGATGGCGTGACGACGGTCGTCTATCACAGCATCGCCTTTCAGTATTTCCCGCCGTCCGTGCAGGCGCGCGTGATGGGCCATCTGGCGAAGCTGGGCGCCACCGCGACGCCGCAGCGCCCGCTGGCCTGGCTGCGGATGGAAATGGACGATCCGGCCAACCCGGCGATGCCGGCCATCAGATTGTCGCTGTGGCGCGGCGCTGCCGAAGAGTCGCAGCTGCTGGGCCATGCCCATGCGCATGGCACGTTTGTGCACTGGACCGGGTGATGCGCCTGGTCCTGGCCTCGGCAAGCCCGCGCCGGCTCGATCTGCTCGCCCGGCTGGGGCTGGTGCCTGATGCCGTGGATCCCGCCGATCTGGATGAGGCCGTGCTGCCCGGTGAGCAGCCGCGCGTGCATGCCGAACGACTGGCGCGGGAGAAGGCGCTGCTGGTCGCCGGCCGCCACCCCGCCGCGGTCGTGCTGGCCGCCGATACGGTGGTGGCCGCCGGCCGCCGCATCCTGCCCAAGGCCGAAGACGAAGCCACCGCGCGCCGCTGCCTGGCGCTGCTGTCGGGCCGCCGCCACCGCGTGCTCACCGCCATCGCCCTGATTGATAACGAAGGCCGGCTGCGCGAGCGCGTGAGCGAATCCGTTGTCACCTTCCAGCGCCTCGCGGCGTCTGACATCGACTGGCTGATCGGGCGCGGCGACTGGCAGGGCAAGGCCGGCGGCTATGCCATCCAGGGCGCCGCCGAAGCCTTTGTGCGCCAGCTGAGCGGCAGCTTCTCCGGCGTCGTCGGCCTGCCGCTGAACGAGACGCGGCTGCTGCTCGGCGCGGCCGGCTGGCGGCCGTGACGGCGCTGCTGGAAATCGCCCCCGGCGCCGCTCGCGCCGTGGTGATGGACGGTGATATCTTGCTCGAAGCCCATATCGCCCGCAGCGATGAACCATTGCCGGTCGGCCTGATCGCGCCGGCCCGGCTGGCCAACCGCAGCGGCAAGCTGGGCGTGGTGGCGCTGGCCGGCGAGGAGGCGGTGCTGTCGCCCGTCCCGCCCGATTGGCCGGAGGGGCAGACGCGGCTGGTGGAGGTGCTCCGCCCGGCCCGGCCCGACGGCGCGCGCGACAAGCAGGCGCGGGTGGTGGCGCACGATGGCCCGGCGCGGCCCGCGCCATCGCTGGCGCAGCGTCTGGAGGCTGCCGGCCACCGGGTTGAGCTGGTCCCTGCCCATGGCCCGGATCGTCTCGCAGAGGCCGGCTGGGACATGGCGGTGGAGGAAGCCTTGTCAGGCCGCATCGATTTTCCCGGCGGTCGGCTGCTGGTGGCGCAAACCCCGGCGATGCTGGTGATCGACGTGGATGGTGACGGCGATCTGTCGCGCCTGTCCGAAGCTGCCGCGCGAGCCGTTTCGGCCACTGTGCGCCGCCATGGCATCGGCGGGCCGATCGTGGTGGATTTCCCCTCGCTGGCTGGCCGCGGGCCGCGTGCGGCCGTCGATGCGATCCTGGCCGAAACCCTGCCGCTGCCGTTTGAGAAGACCGCCATGAACGGCTTTGGCCTGGTGCAGATCATCCGCCCGCGCCGGCATCTCGGCCTGATCGAGGAAGTGCGCCGCCCGGGCTTTGCCGCGCTGGAACTGCTGCGCCGCGCCATGCGCCTGGTGGGGGCGACCCGGCTGGAAGCGCCAGCCCCGGTGATCGACTGGCTGGCGGCCCGCCCGGCCCTGATCGACGAAAGCGCGCGGCTGACGGGTGGGCCGCTGGCATTGGTGGTCAATGCTGGGGCAGGGAGAGGTCATGTCCAGCAAAGCTGATTCGCGCCCCTGCGCCTATTGCCGGAAAGTTCCGATGGTGGCGGCTTTCAAACCCTTCTGCAGCGAGGGTTGCCGGGCCCGCGATCTCAATGCCTGGCTGTCGGATCGCTATGTGTTGCCGGCCAATGCCCAGGATGACGAACTTTCTGATACGTCCCCGCTGGACAATGGCGACGAGGCTGGCTAAACGCCCGCTTCCCACGCGGTTCACCCAACCGCCTGAGTTGAGTGGGCCCGGGTAGCTCAGGGGTAGAGCAGGGGATTGAAAATCCCCGTGTCGGTGGTTCAAATCCGCCCCCGGGCACCATCATGCAAGCTTCCTGCATGATCAGTTCGCTGGCTCTTTCGGGCCCAGATTCGCGGACAGATAGGCCAGGATCCGGTCATATTCCGCATCGGTCAGCACCGTGCCATGCCCGACCATGATGCTGACCACCTCTGTCCATTCGTCTGGCGATCTGGGCTGGGCGATGATCACGTCCACGCCGTGGCACCGGGTGCAACTGTCGAGCACCTGCTGCTTGCCGGGGGCTTCCGGCAGGTCAATCGCCTGCGACACGGCTGCCGCGGCAATCATGCCGCTGGACATGCAGAGCAGGAAGAGCAGGCCAGGCCAGTGCCGCGACAGCATCACGGCGCTGCCGGCGGTTCGAGCCGCAGCAACATGCCATCGGTATCGTTCGGCCCGCGCAGGCGGCCTTCGGTCAGCACATAGATATTGCCGTCCGGCCCCTGCCTGATGTCGCGGAAGCGCACGCCGAGTTCATCCAGCATCGTATCGCCCTGCCGGATGAAATCGCCGCGGATGATCATCTGGGCGATCTTCCTGGTGTTGGCGCCCGCCACGATCAGGCTGCCCTTCAGCCGGGGAAACTTGTCGCCGGTGTAGAAGAACATGTTTTCCGGATTGAAATTCGGGTTCCAGAAATAGATCGGATCATCCATGCCGTCGCGGTGGAAGGGCTGATCGGATACCAGGCTGCCGGAATAGTGGCGGCCCAGCGACACCAGCGGCCAGCCATAATTATGCCCCGGCAATATCTTGTTGATCTCGTCACCACCAGCGGGGCCGAACTCGCTGGCCCACATCACGCCGGTCTTGGGGTCCCAGGCCATGCCATAGACATTGCGGTGGCCATAGCTCCAGATTTCCGGCCGTGCGCCCGCCGTTTTGACGAACGGGTTGTCGGGCGGCACCGACCCATCGTCGCGAACCCGCAGGATCTTGCCGATATGGCTGTTGAGGGCCTGCGCCTGCGGGCGGGCGCTTGATTGGTCGCTGGCGGTCGTGCCGTCGCGGTCCCCCACGCTGATATACAGCATCCCGTCTGGCCCAAAGACCATGCGGCCCGCATAGGTGCCGAGCGGACTTTCCCACGCCTCTGCCACCAAAACGTCCTGCACCGCGCTCAGCCGGCCATTGTCGAACCGGGCGCGGGCGACGGCCAGGGTTGTGGCCAGCCGGGGCTTCACCTCCTTGGTGTACGAGATGTAGAGCAGCTTGTTGCGGGCGAAATCGGGGTGCAGCACGATATCGTGCAGGCCGCCGATGCCGACATTGTTGAGCGCCGGCAGGCCCTCAACGACCTTGGGATCCAGCACGCCATCGCGCACCACCCGCAGGCGCCCGCCACGCTCGGTGATCAGCATGGTGCGGCCATCGGGCAGGAACACCAGCCCATCGGGATGCGACAGACCCTCAGCCAGCTTGACGACGCGCACTGCCATGCCGCCCTGGCTCTTCAGCACGACGGGCTTGTCCACCGCCGCGCCGGACAGCGCATCGGGTGGATAGTTGCGCAGGATCTGGGCCGGGGTCAGCGGCGCCGTGACGCCCGGCGTGTCGACCGGTTGTGCGGGCGCGGCTACGGGCAGGGCCGCCAGCAGCGCCGCCATCAGGCGTGATCTCGTCTGACCAGTCATGCGTCCTCCCGAACCGCAAACATCCGCATCCGCCTCATTGCAAACTCAGGGCCACCAGTTCGGCCGGATGGTCAACGCCGCCCACCCCGACCACGATATATTGCTTGCCCTTGTGCATGTAGGTGATCGGCGGCGAGGTCGTGCCGGCGCCGAGATCGGCCTGCCACGCCACCTTCCCGGTCTTCTTGTCATAGGCGCGGAACATGGTGCCGCCGCTCAATTTGGGAATGCTCAGGCCCACCTTGTCACCTTCGCCGATGAACAGGAACGACTTGGTGAGCAGCGGCGCCGCCCGGCCGGCCTGGCCAAGCGGCGGCAGATCGAGATGCTTCAGCAACGGATGGTCGCGCGGGCCATCGCCATTGGGCACCATCCACAGATGATCACCGCTGTTCATGTCGATCGCGGTGATCCGGCCATAGGGCGGCTTGACCATGGGCAGGCCCTGTGGCCCTTCCATGTACAGGCTTGATTCCGGCGGCCGCTTGTAATTGTCGCGGCCGATCCATGGCACGCTGACCGACGGGATATAGATCACCCCGGTTTCCGGATCGAGCGCGGCCCCGGTCCAGTTGGCGCCACCCACCCAGCCGGGCAGGTAGAGCGTGCCCAGCTTGCCATCCGGCCCACCCGCCGGCGACGGCGGCGTGTACATGGGGCCATGCTGGTAGCGGCTGAGGATCTGCACCGCTTCGGCCCGCAGCGCCGGTGTGTAGTCGATCAGCTGATCCTCATCCATGCCCTGCCGGTCGAACGGTTTGGGCTTCACCGGGATCGGCTGGGTTGGCGACGATTTTTCGCCCGGCATGGTCGATGCCGGCACCGGCGTTTCGATGATGGGGAACAGCGGCTCGCCCGTCGCCCGGTCAAAGGCGAAGACATAGGCCATCTTGGTGACCTGGATGGCGGCCTTGCGCAGGCGGCCATTCACCTTGATGTCGGCCAGCATCGGCGGCGAGGGCAGATCATAATCCCACAGATCATGATGCACCGTCTGGTAGTGCCAGACCTTCCTGCCGGTGCGGGCATCGACGGCCACCAGCGAGTCCGAATAGAGATTGTTGCCCGGCCGCGTCACGCCGTAATAGTCGCTCGGCGGCGCGCTGAGCGGCAGATAGACGAGGCCGAGCTTTTCATCGGCGCTGAAGGCCGACCAAACCTTGGTCTTGCCGCCCACCCGCCAGGAGTCATTTTCCCACGTCTCCACCCCCGGTTCGCCTTCGCGCGGCACGGTGTGGAAGGTCCACAGCAGCTTGCCGGTACGCACATCGAAGCCGCGCACATTGCCGGTGAGCGAGGCCTTGTTGATGTCGGCAACGCCGGTGGCGATCGGCTGGCCGCCGATCACGATCACGTCGCCCACCACGATCGGTGCAGGGGCGGTCCACGAAAAGATCGTCCTTGGCGCTTCGCGCAGATCGACCCGGCCCTGATCGCCGAACGATGTGACCGGCTTGCCGGTGCGGGCGTCGAGCACAAGGAGATGGTTGCCGCGCACGGTGATGATGCGGGCCGCGGCACCCTTGCCCCACAGCGCCAGCGCCCGGCTGGCGGCGGCGGGCGTCAGCCGCGGATCGCCGGGAAAAGGCGCCTGGCGCCAGAGGATTCGGCCGCTGCCCGGATCGCGCGCCTCCACCAGGCCGATCTGGTTGCTGATGTACATCACGCCGCCCACCACCAGCGGCGCGTTGCGGTAATTGTTGGACGGCACCAGCGTCGGATTTTCGGCGCGCAGGGCCGGATCGATGGCCGGCGCGCGCCAGGCCACTTTCAGCCGATGGATGGTGCTGGCGTTGATCTGGTTCAGCGCCGAATATTTGGTGTCACCCAGCGTGCCGCCGAAATGCGCCCAATCGCCGGCGGCTTGCGCCTGCGCCGCTGCGGCACCCAGCGCGAAGCCCGCCGCCAGCGTGATGCCCTTCAAGCCCCTCATATGGTCAACTCCATTCTGCGCCAGGACCAGCGCCGGCCAGCACGGGCCTATTCCGGCATCTTCACCACCGGCTTGCCCTGGCTCTTGTAGACGATCCCGTTCTTCACCACGGTCTGCACCCAGAACAGATTGTTCAGATCATGGTAGACCGGATCGCCCGGCACCACGATGATGTCGGCCAGCTTGCCTGGTTCGATGGTGCCCAGATCGGGCTTGCCCATGATGCGGGCATTCACGCGCGTGGTATCGGCAATCACCTCCAGCGGCGACAGGCCTTCATCCACCAGCACCTTCATTTCCCGCACCAGGCCATCGCTGTTGAAGTTCATCGGCGTGCCGCTGTCGGTGCCCACGCCCATCAGCGCGTTGGACTCGATCAACTGCTTCACCTGCGGGCTGCGGAACTTGATCTGGCGGTTGATGCCCGCGAAATAGCTTTCGGCCGGCCATTCCCTGAAACTGTCCTGCATCGCCGCCCAGATATCGGCGGGGAACAGGCCTTTCAGCACCGGATCCTGCAATCGGCCGGGGAATTGCACGGTATCGGGGTAGATCCAGCTGCGATGCGCAGCGGTCAGCACGATGGGTCGGTTGCTTTCGGAAATCGTGCGCACCAGATCGGCGCTGTAGGTGGGGCCGCCCGCCGATCCCATGTGCTGCAGCACATCGACACCGGCATCAAAGGCATTGCGCACATCGGCTTCGGCATAAACATGCGCATGCACCTTCACGCGATTGGCGTGCGCGGCCTTCACGATGGCGAAATAATCGTCGCGCGTCAGGCCGGCATGCGCCTTGATCACGTCAACCCCCTGCCTGACCAGGCGATCGACGACATCGGCGCCTTCCTTCGGCGTGGTGATCACCGCTGACGCCTCGGCCGGAAAGCCGCCGAACGCCCGGCGCGTCACCAGCGGCCCCGACACCTGCAGCCGCGGGCCGGGGATTTCGCCCTTCTCGATGCGGCTCCGCAGGCTGATGCTTTCGGTGGCATTGCCGCCCAGATCGATCGCCGACGTCACGCCCGACATCAGCAGCTGCCAGGCCGAAAGTTCCATCACCTTCTCGATGGAATATTTCCGGCCCGCCCCCTGCAGCCACTTGAACCAGCCGGCCTCGTCGCCAAAGCCGATCATGAACAGATGGGCATGGGCGTCGATGAGGCCGGGCATCATGGTCTGGCCGCTGGTATCGATCACTGTCGCGCCGGCCGGGATCGCCACCTCTGCCGCCGGGCCAACGGCGACAATGCGCTCACCCCGGATCACGATCCGGGCATTGTGCAGCGGCGGCACGCTCAGGCCGCTGATCAGCATGCCGCCCGTCAGCACGGTGACTGGGGTGTCCTGCGCCATCGCAGCGGCAGGCATCAGTGCCAGCAGGGCCAGCCAGCGCACCAGCATGCGAGCGGCGGCCCGGCGCCAGGTGATCCCTTCGGCCAGACCCATGCGCATTCTCATCATCGTCCCCCTGCGGCGAAGCCCTGCCATACAGCCTGTGATTGTTGCAGCCCGTCAGCAAGCCCAAAAGTGCGAGGCGCCGGCGCTTGTCCAATGTTCAGTTGCAGGCCGGCCGGATTGGCCGCTAGGCTGCGCCATCCACCTTGGCAGGGACCATATTCATGAAGCTGCGCCAGGCCGCTGCTGCGGCAAAGACCATCACCGCGGCTGAGGCGGCGGCCCTGGTGCAATCGGGCATGTGGCTGGATTATTTCGGCACCATCAACCAGCCCGATGCCTTCGATCGCGCGCTGGGGGAGCGGATCACGCAGCTTTCTGATCTGAAGGTTCGTTCCACCCTGTCGATGCGGCCGCGCGCGGTGATCGAGAAGGACCCCACCGGGCAGCACGCCCACATGATCAGCCTGCACATGAGCGGCTATGATCGCCGCCTGCACGAACAGGGCCGCTGCAGCTATACGCCGCTGAACCTGGGCGAGATTTCGGACTATTATCGCCGCTTCATTCCGCCGGTGGACATGCTGATCCTGAAGGCGCGGCCGCTGGAAAATGGTGGCTTCAACATCGGGCCCACCAATGTCTGGCTTCGTTCCATCATGGAACGGGCGCGGCTGGTCATCATCGAGACCTGCAACGCCCTGCCGCATGCCCTTGGCGAGGGCACCGACATCCCCATCAGCGAAGTCGATTACATCATCGACGGTGACGACAGCCCGGTGCCGGAACTGCCCAATGCCCCGGTGACCGATGTCGACCGGGCGGTGGCGCGGCTGATCATGGCCGAGATCGACGATGGCGCCTGCCTGCAGATCGGCATCGGCGGCATGCCCAACGCCGTGTGCGCGATGCTGGCCGAGGCCGGGATCAAGGATCTGGGTGTCCACACCGAAATGCTCACCGATGGCATTGCCGAGCTGTATCGTGCCGGGCTGATCACCGGCGCCGCCAAGGCGCTCGATCCCGGCAAGCTGGTCTATTGCTTCGCGGCCGGCACCAAGCCGCTGTATGACACGATCGATCGCAATCCCGATCTGTCGTGCCGGCCGGTGGAATATACCAATTCCCCGCATATCGTGATGCAGAACCCCAAGGCGACGGCGATCAACAGCACGACGCAGATCGATCTTTCCGGGCAGGCCGCATCGGAAAGCGATGGCAACCGCCACCTGACCGGCACCGGCGGCCAGGCGCAGTTCGTGCGCGGCGCCTATGCGTCGGACGGCGGCAAGAGCTTCATCTGCCTGCCCTCCACCTACGACAAGAAGGGCGAGCGCCGCAGCCGGATCGTGTTCAACCTGACGCAAGGCAATATCGTCACCACCACCCGGGCCGACATGATGTACGTGGTGACCGAATATGGCATCGTGAACCTGAAGGGCAAATCGGTGCCGGAACGGGCGCGGGCGCTGATCGGCCTGGCCCACCCGGATTTCCGCGAGGGGCTGGAGCGCCAGGCCCATGAACATCGCCTGATCCCGCGCGGGTTCCGCTTCTGAAACGCTTCCGTACCGAAAAGGGCCGCCCCGGATGGAGCGGCCCTTCGTGTCGTGCGGTCGTTGTTGGTCTTAGGCAGTGACAGCGCGGCGGCGGCGGGCGGTGGCGCCCACCAGGCCAAAGCCGGCGATCAGCATCGCCCAGCTGGCCGGTTCCGGCACGACGCCCGAAGCGCCGATGGTCAGATTGTCGATCTGGAACGAGCCGCTTGTCGTGATGCCACCGTTGGGGCCGAACGCGATCGAGCGGATCTGGCGATCCGAGGTCAAGCCCCAGAAGCTCGCCACGTTGGCCTGCAGGGCGAACAGCTGGGTGTCGCTGTTGCCAAAGGTGACAAGGGCCGAATACGGCAGAAAGCCGTCGTTGACGGTAATATCCAGGCCAACACCACCAACACCGTTGGCATTGCCGAAGCTGGTCTGATCAAAGTGCAGCGTGAAACTGCCATTGCAGCCGGCACAGTATCTTTGACCCACAATGATGTTCAGGTTGGAAAAGCCAGTGGTTTCATAGCGCGTCTGGCCGGCAACCGCCGTCATCGCGGCATTGTTCAGGATCTGGAAGTCGCCGGAATAGCCGTCTGCCACGCCATAGCCGTCGGTGAACGAACTGGACAGCGCCGACAGGAAGGTGGCGCGGTCGCCGAACACGGTGGTTTGCGCGGACGCACCGGTCAGCGCGCTGGTGGCGGCGAGCGCAAACAGCGCGGCCTTGAGCATGGTCTTCATAATTTACCCCCGACTTTGTACAAGCGCCCTCTCAAGCGCACGCCAAGCAAGATTAGCGCCGCAATAAATTAAGATATTCTTTATCAATTGTATAGAAAAATCTGGGGCAATTTGGCTGTTGGCCTGCAAATGACGCCTGCAGCCAGAGCAGCGCGTTCACTGCATTTGGTGATCGCGCAGCGCCCGGGTGCGATGCCGCGATGTGGTTGCGCGAATATCCGCTTCGTGCCACGGCAGTGATCATGAACCTCGCTCGCTTTCCCCGTCGCCGCTACACCCCAGGACACACGCCGCTGGAGCTGATGCCGCGCCTTTCGGCGGCCATTGGTGGCCCGGAATTGTGGATCAAGCGTGACGATCTGCTCGGCCTCGCCGGCGGCGGCAACAAGACGCGCAAGCTGGAATTCCTGGTCGCCGATGCGCTGGCCAAGGGGGCGGATACGCTGATCACCGTGGGCGCACCGCAGTCCAACCATTGCCGGTTGACGCTGGCGGCAGCGGCCAAGGAAGGGCTGGATTGCCGGCTGGTGATCGAGGAGCGGGTGCCGGGCAGTTTCAGCCCGGACGCGCTGGGCAACAATCTGCTGTTCGATCTGATGGGCGCCGCATCGGTGCGCATGGTCAAGGCCGGGGCCGATCTGATGGCCGAGATGGAGGAGGACGCTGCCGCCGTGAAGGCCGCCGGTGGCCACCCCTATATCATCGTCGGCGGCGGTTCCTCGCCGCTCGGTGCGCTCGGTTATGCGGCGTGCGCGCAGGAAATCATGGACCAGGCGTTCGACATGGGCGTTGCCTTTGATCGCATCGTGGTCGCATCGGGCAGTGCCGGCACCCATTCCGGCCTGATTGCCGGCCTGGTGGCGCTGAATGCCGGTATCCCGGTGACGGGCATCAACGTGCGCCGCCCGCGCGCCGAGCAGGAAGCCAATGTGCTTCGCCTGGCGCAGGCCACCGCCGATCTGATGGGCACGCCGCAGCCGCAGGCCGCCGACATCGTGGCGCTCGCCGATTGGGTGGGCCCGGGCTACTCGCTGCCGACGCCCGAAATGGTGGAGGCGGTGCGGCTGCTGGCAGCGAAGGAGGGCATATTGCTGGACCCGGTGTACAGCGGCAAGGCGATGGCCGGGCTGATCGCGCTGGCGCGGCAGGGCGCGTTCAAGGGTGAACGCGTGCTGTTCCTGCACACCGGCGGCGCGCCGTCGCTGTCGGCCTTTGCCGGCGTGCTGCGCGATCCCACCCTGAACTGATGGCGCGTTACCGCACTATCGGCGTGATCGGCGGCATGGGGCCGGCGGCCACCGCTGATTTCCTCGGCCGGCTGGTCGCGGGCGTGAATGCCGCCAGCGATACCGATCACCCGCGCGTGCTGGTGGACAGTAACCCGCATGTGCCCGATCGCAACGCGGCCGCGCTGACCGGGGCGGATTCCCCCGGGCCCGCTCTGGCCGCCATGGGCGCGGCGCTGGTGGCGCAGGGCGCGCAGTTGCTGGCCATGCCGTGCAATGCCGCGCACGGCTGGGCCGATGCCATCACGGCGGCGCCCTTCGTTTCCATGATCGATGCCGCCATTGCCGAAGCCATGGCCCACCAGCCGCGCTGCATCGGCGTGCTGGGCGTTGGCGCGACGCTGGCGCTTGATCTCTATGGCCGGGCCAGCCCGGTACCGGTACTGAATGGCGATCTTTGCGTGGTGCAGCCGGCGGTAAATGCCATCAAGGCCGGTGACCGCAGCGATGCGGTGCGTGAGCGCCTGGCCGGAGAAGCCGCACGGCTGGCCGCGGCCGGCGCTGACGTGGTGATCGCCGCCTGCACCGAAGTGCCGCTGGCCCTGACCCAGGCCGATGTGGCGGTGCCGTTGATCGATTCCACCGCCGCGCTGGCCCGCGCCACATTGGCGGCGGCGCGTTTGCCCGATAGGGTGCAGCCATGAGCCAGATCCCAGCCGTTCATACGAAAGCCGCCGTCCTGTCCGCCATGGGCGCTTCGCAGCCTTATGCGGCCAGCCAGCCGCTCAGCCTGAAATCGCTCGATCTGGCGCCGCCGGGGCCGGGCGAGCTGCTGGTCCGCATCGAAGCCGCCGGCCTGTGCCACAGCGATCTTTCGGTGGTGAACGCCGATCGCCCGCGCCCGCTGCCGATGGCGCTGGGCCATGAAGCGGTGGCGCGCGTGGAAGCGGCCGGGCCAGGCGCGCGGCTGCAGCCGGGCGCGCGCGTGGTGATGGCCTTCCTGCCCGCCTGCGGCCATTGCGACGCCTGCCACCGCGGTGAGCCCTGGCTGTGCAGCAACGGCGCGGCGGCGAATGGCAAGGGTGAATTGCTCGGCGGCGGTTTCCGCCTGTCGGATTGCGGCCACCCTGTGCACCACCATCTCGGCCTGTCGGCCTTTGCCACCCACGCCGTGATCGACGAACGCAGCTGCGTCGTCATTGATGACGATATTCCGGCCGAAATCGCCGCGCTATTCGGCTGCGCGGTGCTTACGGGCGTCGGTGCGGTGTTCAATTCCGCCGTGGTGCGCCCAGGCGAAAGCGTGGCCGTCTGGGGCCTCGGCGGCGTTGGCCTGGCGGCCTTGCTGGGCGCCGTGGCGGCCGGCGCGGAGCCGGTGATTGCCATCGACCCGGTGCCGGAAAAGCGCGCTCTGGCCCTGGAACTGGGCGCCCGTGCAGCCGTGGCGCCAGCAGACGTGGCCGAAGCCTTTGCCAAATATGGCGCGCCGCGGGTGGCCATCGAGAGCGTGGGCAGCGGCAAGGTGCTGGCCGAAGCTTATCGCACCGCCGCGCGCGGCGGCCGTATCGTGACGGTAGGACTGCCCAACCCGGCCGACCCCTTCACCATCCCGGCGGTCAGCCTGGTGGCCGAAGCCAAGACCATCATCGGCAGCTACATGGGCTCGGCGGTGCCGGCGCGCGACATTCCGCGCTATGTCGCCTTGTGGCGGGCCGGGCGCTTGCCGGTGGAACGGCTGCTTTCCTGCGTGCGCCCGATGGCCGAGATCAACGCGGCGCTTGACGCGCTGGCCAGCGGGCAGGCCATCCGCCAGATATTGATCCCCTGATGCCCGGCCTGTGGGCGGCCATCGGCGGCGGGCTCGGCCTGCTGCTGGGCAGCTTCATCGCCGTGCTGACGTCGCGTTGGCCGCACGGCGAAACCCTGCTGGGCCGGTCGCGCTGTGATGGCTGCGGGCAAAGGCTGGGTGCGGCGGAACTGGTGCCGCTGCTCTCTCATCTGTTGCAGCGCGGGCGCTGCCGCCACTGCGGCGTGGCGATTGCCGCCCGGCACTGGCAGATCGAGCTGGCGGCCGCCGTGATCGGGGCGGGGCTGTTGTGGCGCTTTCCCGGCGTGAACGGCCTGGCACTGGCGCTGGCGGGCTGGTGGCTGCTGACGCTGCTGATCCTCGATGCCGAACACCAGTGGCTGCCCGATGCGCTCACCCTGCCGCTGATCCCGTTTGCGCTGCTGCTGCCCGAGGCGCCGTGGGGTCTGCCGCTGGACCAGCGGCTGTGGGGCGCCGGGCTGGGCTTTGCCGGACTGTGGCTGGTCGGCCTTGGCTACCGGCGCTTGCGCGGGCGCGACGGGCTGGGCGGCGGCGATCCCAAATTGCTGGCCGGGCTCGGGGCGTTGCTGGGCGGCTGGAGCCTGCCGTTCCTGATCACCGGCGCGGCCGCATTGGGGCTGGCGCTGGCCGGTTGGGATCAGTTTCGCGGGCGCCCGGTGAATGCCACCACACGGCTTCCGTTCGGTGCCCTGCTGGCGGGCGTGGCGCTGGTTCTGCTATGGTTGGGCGCCGATTGGCTGGAGATGTTTCGATGAGATTTGCCGGCGCTCAGCGCGTGCCCGACAAGCGGGTGGAGCTGTTCCAGCAGAAGAAGTTCCTCAGCCCCGATGAATGCGCCGGCCTGATTGCGCTGATCGACACGCTGCGCCGGCCGTCCACCATCACCGATGCCTATGGGGCCAGCGATGATTTCCGGACCAGCGAGACGGCCGATCTGCCGGCTGGCGATCCGCTGGTGGCCAGCGTCTATCGCCGGCTCGCCGATCATGCCGGGCTGAACATCGCCCATGCCGAAACGCTGCAGGGCCAGCGCTATGCACCCGGCCAGCAGTTCAAGGCGCACACGGACTATTTCGAACCGACCGGCCTGGATTATTTCCCCCACACCGCAGATGGCGGCCAGCGCACCTGGACCTTGATGGTCTATCTCAACACGCCGCAGGCGGGCGGGGCGACGCGCTTTGTCAATCTGAACAAGATGATCCAGCCCGAAACGGGCAAATTGCTGGCGTGGAACAACCGGCTGGCCGATGGCGGCGTCAACAGCTTCACCCTGCACGCCGGCATGCCGGTGCGGGCCGGCACCAAATATATCATCACCGCCTGGTTCCGCGATCGCCCGCGCCGATATCCCGCGGTGACCTGACACGAAAAAGCCGTCGGCGCCCGGGGCGCCGACGGCAGTATCGGGGGGTAAAGCAAATCAGAACTTGATGGAAGCGCTCGCCTGGAAGGTGCGGCCCAGCACATAGGTGTTGGTGTCGATCCGGCTGGCGTTCAGGCGCTGGAATTCCTGGTAGCGCGTGTTGGTCAGGTTGCGGCCTTCCAGCTTCACTTCCACTTCGCTGCCGAACAGCTTGATGCCCTG
Source organism: Sandarakinorhabdus sp. AAP62 (assembly GCF_000331225.1). Classification (GTDB taxonomy): domain Bacteria; phylum Pseudomonadota; class Alphaproteobacteria; order Sphingomonadales; family Sphingomonadaceae; genus Sandarakinorhabdus. The sequence goes on from NZ_ANFY01000004.1 coordinate 111,813, forward strand.
GCGCACCACGACATCGAGACGCAGGCCGGGCTTTTCCACCAGGTCGGGCTGGCCCGAGGGGCCGCGGAAGGCGACGCGGTTGCTGGCATAGTTCAAGAGGATGGTCTGTTCCGACAGGCCTTCATCATCCTGGAAGCCGAACGACAGGTTGGCGACATGGTCGGACTGGCCGGTGAGCGGCAGGCCGTTCCGGAAGATGTCGGTGGCCGGCACCACGGCGCCCGACAGCGGGAAGCGGGTGGTGTCACCGGCCTTCACGCGCAGTTCGGAGTTGGTCCAGGTATAGTTGGCCGAGATGAAGAAGCGGCGGGTGGCAAAGAAATCACCCCAGCCCGACAGGTCGAAATATTTCTGGGCTTCGATTTCGGCGCCATAGAGCCGGGCGTTCGGCACGTTGGCGAACGTCGTCTGGAAGGTGCCGCCCTGCACGAAGGCGATGGCATCGATCGGATTGTCGATATCCTTGAAGAAGCCGCCCACCGCCAGTCGCTCGTCACGGCCGAAATACCATTCATAGCGGGCTTCGATGTTGATCAGTTCCGAGTTGGTGAGGAACTGGTTGCCGAAGCTGAGACGATCGCTTTCGGTATCGAAATAGGGCTGCGGCGCCAGTTCGCGGAACTGCGGACGCGCAATGGTCTTCGAGGCGGCAACGCGGAGCTGCATGTCTTCGGCGAAATTCCAGGTGACGGTCAGTGCCGGCAGCCAGTAATCCTCGTCGATGTTGGTCGGCGTGTTGAACGACGAACCGGGGTTGGCGTTGAACACGTCGACCGGGGTCACGTTCTGCTTGCCGCTTTCATAGCGCACGCCCGCGACCAGCTGCACGCCGTCCGTCGGCTCGATCTCGATCTGGCCATAGCCAGCGTGCACCGTCAGATCAGCCTCATAGCGCGGCGACACGGTGGAGATGGTGTTGAGGATGATGCCGTAGGTGTAGACGTTGAAATCCGACAGCAGGAAATCGGGGCGCTGCTGGGTCACGGCACCGGGCAGGGCGGCGTTGGTCTGATAGCGATAGTCAAAGCGTTCCGAGACGCGATCAGCCTTGCTGTAGGCATAGCCGGCGGTAAGCTTGATCGGGAACGGGCCATTGCGGAACTTGTAGCCAAGGTCCAGACCGCCGCCCAGCACGTCTTCGTTCAGACGGCTGAAGGCGACCAGGCTGGATTGGCCCGGCGAGCGCAGATCGTTCACATAATCGCGGAACTGGGCCGAGAAGGCATAGTTGTTGAAGCGCTCATAGGGAGCAAGACGCTTCGAATTGGCGTAGGTGCCGCGCAGATCGACGGTGAGATCGTCGAACTTGAACTCGCCCACGAACTGCGTGTCGATCAGCTGGCGGCGGAACAGCGCGGTGGCGTTGCGCTGCAGCAGCACGTCGCGGCCGACGTTGATGTCGTCGGTGCCAACCTGGATGCGGGCTTCCTTGATGGTGTCGTTCACATAGACGTTGGAGAAACGGATCTTGTGATCGCCGAACTCGGCGCCGACGCTGAACAGGCCGTTGACGACGCTGCGGAACTCGGTCGCGGCGAAATCGAAATCCTGATCGGGAAGCAGTTGCAACTCGCCACCAGACACAGCAGCACCACCCGAAAGCTGCTGCTTGCCGGCCTTGGTCTGCCAATCGTTGGACAGGCCGGCGGCAAACACGAAACCGATGCGCGCGTCACCCACATCCCAGGCGCGGCCACCCGACATGTTGCCGCTCCAGTTGACCGGGATATTGTCGTTGCGGAAGATCACGTTGGTTTCGGCGTTGGCCAGCGTCGCGGTGATGTCCTGCAACTGGCGGAGGCTGTAATTGCCGCCCACGGCCAGCGCCGTGCCGGCATTCTGGCTGGCCTGAATGCCGGTGGGCAGACGGCGGGTGCCGTCATCATAGCCGGTCCAGTCCTTGCGGCCGCCGGCATAGACATAGCCCAGCTGGCCGGTGGTGGCGGTGTTGGCGCCGATGCTGCCGCCCACCGTGAAAAAGGCTTCCTTGGGCACGGCGCGGGTGGTCAGGTTGATGACGCCACCGCCGAATTCGCCGGGGAAATTGGCCGAATAGCTCTTCTGGACAACCGACGATGCCAGCACCGAGGTCGGGAACAGATCAAGCGGCACCACGCGGCGCAGCGGATCGGGCGACGGGATCGGCAGACCGTTCAGCAGCGCCAGCGAGTAACGCTCACCCAGGCCGCGGACATAGACATAGCGGCCGCCCACGACCGACAGGCCGGTGACACGCTTCAGCGCGCCGGCAATATCGCCTTCACCCGAACGCGCGATATCGGCCTGGCTCAGCACCGAGACCACTTCGCGGCTCAACCGCACGGTGTTGGGAATGCGCCGGCCGATGACAACGATCTCGCTGCCGCCACCGCCGGGGATCGAGATATCAACCGGTTCTTCTTCGGGCGGCGCCTCGGCAGCCGGGGCCGGTTCGGGCGCCGGTTGCGGGGCAGACTGGGCCCACGCCGGGGCGGCAAACGCCACCAGCATGGAGGTCGAAAGCAGGAGTGGCAGCTTGTTGGTCATTATCTTGTCCCCGGTCGAAGTGCGGTGGCCGGCAGCAGCGAGTTTCGCGCCGCCGGCCCCAGCCCTTACTGGATCGGCGCTTACTGGATCGGCGCGGGTGCAACGGTGCAGGCAGTGGCACCGGTGCCAACGCCGCAGGTCCAGCCGGCGTACCAGGTGTCGGCCGCATTGCGGAACGCACCAACGAAGGTGGTTTCATCGAAGAAAGTGCCGGTGCCGCTGAAGGCCGTGCGCGGATTGGTGGCAACGGCGCCGGTTTCGAAGCTGCCCGGCAGGAAGATGTCGGTCAGGGTCAAGGTCACCGGCGGCAGCAGATTGTTGTTGCCGGTGATGATCGGGGTGATCAGGCTGAGCGGCACGTCGCTTTCGTCACGCGCTGCGCCCGAGCAACCGAAGATCACCGAACGGACGATCGGTGCGCCGGCTTCGTCGGTCGGGGCATCGGCGGCGGCAACCGTCTGCGCACCATCGATGTCGAGGCACAGGCCGGTGGCGGTGGTGTTGCGGATGATGCCGTTCACCAGGCCGAAATCGGTGCCGCCGCGCAGCAGCAGGCTGTCGGGCGAGCGGTTGCCGATGAAGGTGAAGTTGGCGATGCGCGGGTTGGAACGCGGGTTGCGGGTTTCGTTGCCCGAGGTTTCGGCTTCGATCACGCGGTCACCGCCGGTGGTGCGCTGCACGACCAGGGCGTACTGGATCAGGCCCTTGTAGCCCAGATCGGTATCGATCGAGTCATCGTCCGCGCCGGTGACCACGATGCGCTTGTGGTTCACGCGGCCGCCGAACCATTCGATGCCATCATCCGAGCTGTTGTGGACCTGGATGAAGTTGGCGGTGGTGCCGCTGCCGACGCCGCCAAAGGTGATGCCGTTCAGTTCGTTGCCCGGGCTCACTTCGAAGCCGGGGTAACGCACCTGGATATAGGCGAGGCGACCGCTGTTGTCGGCCGGGCTGCCGCCGCCGTAGAAGGCGCCGGTGAGGCCTTCAACCGCCGACTGGCAGTTGACGGTGCCAGGCGTCGCGCCGGCACCAACGCAGGTGTGGATCGGCGCGCGGCCGAGCAGCACGATGCCGCCCCACTGACCGATCGAGCTGTCGTTGACATTGCCTTCCATGTTGGAACGGCTGGTGAAGACGATCGGGCGGGTGGCGGTGCCTTCGGCGAAGATCTGCGAACCGCGGTTGACCACCAGCGCATCGGCGCCCGACGAGCCAAACACGACCACGCCCGGATCGATGGTGAGGATGCCCTGTGCGCCGCCAGCGGCCGGGGCATTGGGATCAGCGCCCAGATCGATACCGACGTTGACACGGCCCGACAGCGAGTAGACCACGCCGCGGATGTTGGCGAGCGTGAGGCCGCCGGTGATGGTGCCGGAAATCTGGCAGTTGCGCAGATTGTTGATGACGCCAACGTTGGTGGTGCCGGTGGGGCAGCTGTCGGCAGGGCCGGTCGGCGTCGGGGTCGGGGTCGGCGTGGGGGCGGGCGCCGGGGCCGGGGCCGGCGGCGGCACCACAATGGCGCCTTCGCCGGGCGAGGCGATGTTCTTGGCGCCATCGCAGGCAGCCAGCGTGAGCGCCGAACCGATCATGAGGAGGGTGCGAAGGCGGATATTGCTTGAGCGGATCATGGGGTCACCCCTGTTGGCCGTGTGGTTTGAACAAACTGGGGTGCGCCTTGTGGCCGATCACGCCCCCGCGTTGCCGAGGGCTTTAGGCGTGATTCGTGGCGGTGCGGTTACGGGCGTGTTGCGATGTAGTGACGGATGAATGGCAATACTGTGACGCCGCCGTTGCGCTTTTGTGACATGGCTGGGCCGGCCAAGGTCAGGGGGTGACCACCGCTTCCCGCTGGGCATTACCCCGTCGGTAGACGATCTGCAGGCGGCCATTGGCGGCCAGCTCCTGCGGCAATTCCATGATCTTCTCTTCGGAAATCAGCTCTGCGCCGTTCGCCAGCAGCAGCACGTCGCCGGATTTCAGGCCAGCGCGGGCCAACGCCGGCAGCCCGGCCAGATTGTCGAGCCGCCAGCCCGCCAGCCGGCCCTGTTCGCGCAGCGGCGACAGCGCCAGCCGCCATGGTGTCGGATCGCCTCCGGGCGGTGCGGATGGCCCGGCCATGGCGGGCGCCGCATCGGCAAAGGCCAGCACCAATTCGCCAGACGGGCCGGCCAGGATGGCGCGGCCCGGCTCCACACGCAACAGCTTCACGCCGCCGGGCAGGGCGCGGCCGGGGCGCAGCAGATAGTGCTTCCCGCCCGCCACCACGATGGCCATGCCGCCATCCGGCCCGGCGCGCAGCCCGGCGAGTGCCAGATCGGCCGGCGCAGAAACGGCTGCAGCAGGAGGCGGCAGCGGTGCCGCGACAACCGGCGCCGGTGGTGACGGCAGCGGCGGCGCAGGCGGCGCTTCCTCACCGCCACCACGCAACACCCACACCAGCCCGGCCGAAAGCGCCAGCCCGCCGCCGATGGCCAGTGCCCATTCGCGGGGCGTGCTGGCGCGCCTTGTCGCCTTCATTGTGGACAGCCAGCCAGGCCCGCCACCGGCAGCACGACGGCGCTGCCATCGGCTTCGGTGATGGTCAGGCTGCCATCGCGCACCACGGCACCGCCGGCGGTGGCCGGCAAGATGGTCAGCCGCACCTCGAAACTGCGGTTGGCGGAACGGAAACGGCTGACGGGCGCAAAGCCCATCACCTCTTCGCCCTCTCGCGCTTCGGCTGGCAGATCGGTGGAGCGGCCGTCGATGATGGCGCGCAGCGTTGGCGGCGTGCGGTTCAGCATGGCGATGCGCCTGGTCGATGCCCGGTCCCACAGGAACAGCGCGCACTGGCCCGGCTCCAGCACCTGCTGCGGCAGTTCGGTGAATGGCGGCGGCAGTGCCGGCTGAGTGGTCGCCAGCTGCAGCGCGATGAAGGCCGTGATGATCATGCGCCACTTTCCTCTTTCACCAGGGCGCCGCCCTGCTCGCGGAATCCGGCGGCGATCAACGCCGTGGCTTCGCCCACGCCGGCACCCGCAACCGCCAGCCGCGCCGTCCAGCTTCCGTCTGAAACCGTCACGTCCAGCCGCACCCGGCCGTCGCCGCTGGCCAGCGGCAGCAGCAGCGCTGCCCCGTCGCAACGCGGTGCACCGCTGATCTGGCGCTGGCCCGCCAGCGGCAGCGCCAGATCGGCTGTCACCTGCCCACCCGCCGCTTCGCAGCGCCCGGCGCCATCCAATGTTGCCATCACGTCGGCAAGGCTGATCCCGGCCAGCGGCAGGCCGGTCAGCGGGCTGCCGTTCAGCCGGCCATTCAAACCCGCCACGCCGCCAGCCGTGAAGCCGCGCCAGAGCGTGCCATTGATACGGCCCGCCGTTTGCCAGCCGAGGCGGCCCTTGAGCAGCGCACCCGGCTGCAAGGCCAGGCCCACATCGCCCAGCTGCATCCGGCCCAGCGCGGCGCCGGCCAGCTGGGCTTGCCACACACTGCCGCTCACCGAAGTGGCGGCCAGCGGCGGGGCGGGCAGCAGCAGCCGCGCCGGGGCGAGCGCCACAAGCCCCACGATCACCCCAAGGCCCAAGGCCAGGATCCGCATCACTGCGCGCTCCGCACCAGCAGCCGCGCCCGCACCGATTGGTCCGGGTTGCGGGTGGCTTCCAGTTGCTCGATCACCAGGCCGTCGCGCTGCTCCAGTGCTGTCGCCCAGCCGATCAGCAAGCGACCGTTGATGGCGGCGATGTCGAGATTGGCCTGGCCCGGCCCCTGTGCTTCCAGCCGGGCCGCCTGCAGGCCGGCTTCGGCCAGACGGCGGTTCAGCACGTCGATCACGGCAGAGGGATTGGCGGCCGGGCGCGCCTTGATGGCTGCAGCCAGCGCCTGGCCCTGCGCCAGCCGGGCAGCCGCTGCACCGGCATCGGCCTGCGCCGTGGCGCGCGCGGCGGCCAGCGGGCGCACCAGCAGCAGCCAGAACAGCAGTGCGGCCAGCAGCGCCAGCATCACGCCGATCAGCCAGCGTTCGCGGCCCGTGCGCTGGGCCCACCATGGAGAAAGCATCGCCATCATCGCGCCCGCACCGTCACATCGCTGATGCTGCCATCGGCGGTGGCGCGGGTGGTGCCGGGTGCAGCAGCGAGGCCGGCGCCAGCCAGCGCATCGGCCAGCGCCTGCGCTTCCCCGGCGCCGCCGGCAACGCCCGCAACCAGACCGCCGGCCGGTGTATAGGTCAGGCTCGCCAATCCGGCGCCCGGCCGTGCGCTCAATGCCTGCACCACCGGCCCAGCCAGCGCCGCAAGCCCGCCGGCGGCACCGCGCTGCTGCGCCTGCGCCTGCAGGGCGGCGAACGCACTGGCGCCATCGGTTGCGCCCGGCGCCAGCGCCACCAGTTCCGCATCGGCCGCGCTGGCGGTGCTGCGCGCGTGGAGCAGGGCGGCAAGGTCTCCGCCCAGCCACAGCCCGGCGACGGCCGCGGCCAGGAGAGCGAGGCGCCGCAACTGCCTGCGATCCGGCTGCCAGCGGGTGACAGGCGCATAATCGCCCGTCAGCAGATCAAGCGGCAGCACTTCGGGCAGGGCGGGCTCCGCCACGGTGGTGGCATCGGTGCCGATGATGGCGGCGGCGAGATCGGCCTCGGCAGCAAAGGCGGCGCTGGCGCTGCGTGCCACCACGCGCGCGCCATCCTGCGCCACCGTCCAGCCGCTGGCGGGCGCCGGCAGCAGCAAGGGATCGGGGATGATGGCGCTGGGCTTCCAGCCGGCGCGCGCGGCTTCGGCCAGCCAGCCGGCCATCTGTTCACGCGCCACCACGGCCACGGGGCGCCGCCCGCCATCGGGCAGCTTTCCAAACGCACCATCGCCCGGGCCGACGGCGATATGCGGATCAGCCTCGGCCAGGCGATCGCCCAGCGCCAGCCGTGCGGCCGCAGCGGCCTGGGCGGGCGCCAGATCCGGCAGATCGAGCCAGTGCAGCGCCACCGCTTCGCCCGGCACAGCCAGCACCAGCGGCGAGCCATCGGGCGCCGGCCAGCCGGGGCCGCCCGTGCCGTCGCCGCGCTGCCAGCGTACGCGGGGCACGAGTGTGACAAGTACGGACCTTGGCATCATGTCTCCTCTCCCCAGCGCCGCAGCAGCAATCTGGCGGGCGCCGTGGCGGCATCGATCAGGCCGGTTTGCGCGAGGGTGACGCCATCGATGCGGGTGGTCATGCGATAGGCCACGAAGCGATCGCGCGTATCGGGCTGGCGCAGTGCGTCGGCGGCCTCGCTGCGCCCGGCGAGCAGCGGCTGCGCCCAGAAACGCGCCAGATCGCGCCAGCCGCCGGGCGGGCGGGCGGCGATCACGTCGCGCGCGGTGGCCAGCGGCACGCCGGTGATGGCGGCCAGCACTGGCGCATCGGCGGGCGTCAGGCTGTTGATATTGGGGCGGGACAATTCGGCTTCTGGCAGGGCGCACAGATGGGGCGCGGCGCGGGCGAAGATGGCCGGCGTCACCCCGGCCACGGCGCGCCACTCGCTGGTTTCGGCCAGCAATGTGCCTGCCGTGCGATAGGGCGTGGCGGCGCGGGCATAGGCCGGGTCTTCGGCGCCGCCATTTCCGGGCTGTTGATCGACATCCACCCAATCGGCGGTGGCCGCCGCGATGCGCAGGCTTTCGGCTTGCGGCACATCGAGCAGGGTGAGCAGCCGGGCGAGTTGCTCAACGCCAAAGGGCCGGGTGAGCGTGCGCCCCGGCGGCCCGACGGCGACGCTGTTGAGGTTGAAGCAATTGCCACCGGGGGTGAGCGTCACCGTGGTGGGGATGGACATTGGCAGGGCAAAGGGCTGCGCCGGCAGCTGCGGGAGCGGCAGCCGCGCGAGGATCATCGTCTCGCCGGCCAGCGCCGCACCGCGCGCCACTTCCAGCCCGGCGCGGGTGGTATCGAGATGACGGGCCAGCCGCAGCCGATCGAACAGACTGGTGGACAGCGCTGCCATCACGCCGACCAGCACCAGCACGTTGATCAGCGCTGCGCCCTGTTCATGGGGAGGAATCCGCCGCGTCATGCCGCGCCCCCCGGCCCCATCGGCACGATCTGGCGGACATGGCCGATCTGCGGGCCATCGAGGGTGAGTTCCAAGGCGCGCGGCAGCTGGCCGGGCTGGCCGGCCCAGCCATCCTGCCAGCCTTGCTGACCAAGCACCCGCAGCCGCGCCGACTTCACGCCCTTCGCCAGCACGCTGGCCTGAGTGGCTGCGGTGCCGTCCACCATTGCGGCAGACCGGCGCACCAGCGTGTCGCCATCGATCATCCATTCCACCCGCTGCAACGAGGCGCGCGGGGCCTGGCCCGGATTGGCCCAGCCGCGCCGCACCAGCGTGAACAGCGCGCCGCCATTGCTGCTGAACGCCGGCTGGGTGCGGCCTTCGACATCCCGCCACGGCCGCGGTGCAGCCTGCCCGGCATCGGCGGTGAGCAGCGCGCGCAGCCGGGCAAGATCGCCGCTGGCCCCCACCAGCACCTGCGCCTGGCCGCTGGCCTGCACGCTGCCGGCTAGCAGCGCCGTGCCGGCCGCCGCCATCAGGCCGAACAGGAACAGGCCAACGAGCAACTCGATGAGGGTGAAGCCGGCCTCTCTCACCGCCTGCTCCACAGCAATTTGTCGGCGGCGATCACCTGGCCGCCGTCACCAACGACCTCGACACTGATCAACTGCGTGCCGGGATCGGGGCCGGGACTGATCTGGCGCCGCCATGCCCAGTCGCGGCTGCCGGCGCGCTCGCGGCCCTGATCGGCGGCGGGCGGGGTGGCGGACAGCATCGCTTCCAGCGCCTGGTTGCGGGCAACGATGGCGGCATATTGGCGGTCGCTGAGCGTGGACGCGCTGGCAAGGCTGACGCCCTGCAACCGGATGAGCGCGACGGCGGCGAGGCCGAAGATGGCGAGTGCGACCATCACTTCGATCAGGGAAAAGCCGGTGGCTTTCGCCAGACAGGCACAGTCCCGCTCATGCCGCGCATGATCCCGGTGTTCGGTCCTAGCGCGCACGGACTTCGCCTGCCGCATCAATGGTCACGCTGGCCGCTGCGTCGCCGCTGCGCACGACAATCCGCGCCGGGGTGGCAAGGCCGGTGGCGTCAAAGCTGATCGGGCCCGCCGGCTCGGTGGCAAGTGTCAGCCCGTCCGGCGCCGGCGGCGCGAACGCCGTGCTCTGCCCGGTCAGGATCGCCATGTCGCGCGTCGCTGCGGCCTGTGCCGCCAGTTTCACGGCTGCGCTGCGCACCCGGTCGTCAGGGCCGGGCAGGGTGAGGACAAGCGCCGCACTGGTGATACCGATGATGGCCATGACCACCACCAGCTCGACCAGCGTGAAGCCGGCCTCAGAGGTTCCAGTTGCCGATGTCATCGGCCTCCCCTCCCGGGCCAGTCAGGCCATCCGGGCCCATCGACCACACGTCGAACGGCCCGTGGCGGCCGGGACTGGCATATTGATAGGGCTTGCCCCACGGATCATTGGGCAGCCGCTGCACATAGCCGCCGGGGCGATAGCGTTCCGGCTGGGCCATGTCGGTGGGTGCGGCCTTCAGCGCGGCAAGGCCTTGGCTGCTGGTCGGAAATACCATCGTGTCCGCCTTGTAGCTGGTCAGCGCGGTTTCCAGCGTGGCGATGTCGGCACGGGCGCGGGTGATGGCGGCCTTGTCCACATCAGGCAGCACGTTCAGCACCACCACGGTGGTGAGGATGCCGATGATGACGATCACCACCATCATCTCGATCAGGGTGAAGCCATTGGGGGTGGGGCGGTTGCGGCGCTTCATGGTGTGGCCAGGCTTTCGAGTTGCAGGATGGGCAGCAGGATGGAGAGCACGATCACCGCGACGGCGCCGCCCATGACGAGGATGATCGCCGGTTCCAGCAGGCTGAGCGCCGAACGGGTGAGCGCATCATATTCGCGTTCCAGCGCTTCGGCGCCTTTTTCCAGCATCACGTCCAGCCGGCCGGCGCTTTCGCCGCCCGCTGCCATGGCGACCAGCAGCGGCGGCAGGATGGCAGCCCGGCGCATGGCGGCGGTGAGGCTGGCGCCTTCGCTGATATCATCGGCCATCTGCGCGACGCGCATCCGGATCTCGCGATTGCCGATGGTGGGCAGGGTGAGCTTGAGGCCATCGACCAGCGGCAGCCGGCTGGCCACCATCATGGCGAGCGTGCGTGCCAGCCGGGCCGCCTGCCAGTCGCGCAGCAGCCGGCCCAGCAGCGGCAGGCCGAGCAGCCAGGCATCGAAGCGGCGGCGCAGGGCCTCGTCTTGCAAGGCGCGATTGGCGGCAATTGCTGAGCCGGCACCGAGCAGCAGGATCCCCCACCAGCCCGCCGCCAGCGCGTGGGAGAGGGCCATGACGACGCGGGTGAGCAGCGGCAAGGTCTGGCCGATATCGGCGAACTGTTCGGCGATGCGCGGCACCACGAAGATCATCAGCGCCGCCACCGCCAGTGTGGCGACGGCGGCCAGCGCGGCGGGATAGGCCAGCGCCGCCTGCACCCGGCCCTTCATCTCGGCCTGGCGATCGAGCAGCGCCGCCAGCCGCTCCAGCACCTGCGGCAGCGTGCCGGCGCCTTCGCCGGCGGCCACCATGGCGCGGTAGAGCGGCGGGAAACTCGCGCCTTCCAGGGCCATTGCGTCGGACAAGCGGCGGCCTTCGATCACCGCGCCATGCACGTTGGTCAGCACGGCGCGGGCCTTGTCACCCTCCGTCTGCTTGACGATGGTGCGCAGCGCTTCTTCCAATGGTGTCACGCTGGCCAGGGTCGCCAGCTGGCGGGTGAACAGGCCGAGCGCATTGGGCTTCAGCCGCGCGCTGCCGCTGGCCAATGTGGGCTCGCTGGTGGCGGCGGCCTCCAGTTTGGTTGCAAACAGCCGCTTGTCGAGCAGATCGGCGCGTGCTGCCGCGCTGCTCGGCGCGCTGATGCGGCCGGCGCGCGGCTTGCCTTCGATGTCGAGCGCTTCGTAGCGAAACTCAGCCATCGGCCGGCTCCGGCTCGGCAGTGCCCATCACGCGCAGCGCTTCGGCCGGCGAGGTGAGGCCATCGATCACGGCCTGCGCCGCAATTGCCGGCAAGCCGGGGCTGCCGGCGGCGGCGGCGAGATCGGCGGCGGTGGCGCCTTCATTGATGCGGGCGGCCAGCGCGTCGGTCATGCGGATGATGTCATAGAGGCCCACACGGCCCTGCCAGCCAGTGTGATTGCAGGTCTCGCAGCCCGGTGCCGCCCACACCGGCGTGCCGGCGGCGATACCCAGCGCCGCCGCAGTGCCGGCGTCGGCGGGGTGGGCAGTCCGGCAAGCGGGGCACAGCCGACGCACCAGCCGCTGCGCCACCACGGCGCGCAGCGTGGCGGCGAGCAGGAAGGGCTCCACGCCGAAATCACGCAGCCGGGTGATGGCGCTGGCGGCATCATTGGTGTGCAGCGACGACAGCACGAGGTGGCCGGTGAGCGCGGCCTGCACGGCAATGCTGGCCGTTTCGGCGTCGCGGATTTCGCCGACCATCACCACGTCCGGATCCTGCCGCAGGATGGCCCGCAGCCCGGCGGCAAAGCTCAAGCCCACCTTGGGGTTCACCTGGGTCTGGCCGATGCCATCGACGGCATATTCCACCGGGTCTTCCACCGTCAGGATATTCCGCCGGCCATCGTTCAAGAGCTTCAGCCCGGCATAGAGCGTTGTCGTCTTGCCGCTGCCCGTCGGCCCCGTCACCAGCACCAGGCCATTGGCTTCGGCGAGGCCGGCGCGGAAGGCCCGTTCGGCCGCGGCGGGCATGCCGAGCGCGGCCAGATCGATACCGGCATTTTCCTTGTCGAGCAGGCGTAGCACCACGCGCTCACCGCCGCGCGCCGGCAGGGTGGAGACGCGCACATCGAGCCGCTTGCCGCCCAGCGCCAGGTCCATGCGGCCATCCTGCGGCAGGCGCCGTTCGGCGATATCAAGCCGCGCCATCACCTTGATGCGGCTGACCAGCACCGGCGCCACACCGGGCGGCAGGCGGTGCATTTCCTTCAGCTCGCCATCGGCGCGCATCCGCACCACCAGCGCGCTTTCGAACGGTTCGATGTGGATGTCCGAGGCCTTCAGGCGCGCGGCCTCGGCAATCAGCCCGTTGATCAGCCGGATGGCCGGCGCCTCGTCGTCGCTGGCCAGCAGGTCTTCGGCAGACGGCAGATCATCGCCAAAACCGGCCAGTTCGTCGGCCTCTCCGGCGTAGGAGGAGCGGGCATAATGATCCTGCAGCAGCCGGTCGAACTCGGCGTCGTCCACGTGCCTGAGCGCCAGCGGACGGCCGGCGACGCGGCGCACTTCGGCCAGGGCTGCCACGTTGCTGCCGGGCCGGCGCACCACTTCCGCCACGTCGCCCATCACGGTGACGATCATCCCTTGCGCCTTGGCAAAGGCATAAGAGAGGGCGGGCTGGCTCATGGTTTGGGCGGGGCAGGCGGCGCAGCAGCAGGGGGGGCGCCCGGGATCGGCGCCTTCAGATAGTCACGCACCAGCGCATCGATGCTGGTGTCCTGCGTGCCCTCGCGGCGGGCCTGTTCGGCGCGCACATATTGATAGCGATCGCCGGTCATCCGTTCGGCATCCTCGGCATTGCGGATGATGGTCGGGCGGATGAACACCATCAGGTTGGTCTTGGTGCGGTTGCGCGATTTCGAACGGAACAGATTGCCGAGGAAGGGAATATCGCCCAGCAGCGGCACCTTCTCGATGGCGCGGCGCTCATTCTCGTCAATCAGGCCGCCGAGCGCGAGGATCTGGCCATCGTCCACCGTCACCGTGGTTGAAATCTCGCGCTTGTTGAGGATCAGGTCGGGCACGTTCTGGGTGATCACGGCATCCGAAATGCTGCTCACTTCCTGGCGCAGATTGAGCTTGATGGTGCCGCCGGCGTTGATCTGCGGGCGCACATCCAGCGCAATGCCGATGTCCTGCCGCTGCACGGTGCGGAAGGCATTGTCGAAATTGTTGGAAAGCGCCTGTCCGGTGGCCAGCGGCACGTTCTGGCCCACCAATATGCGCGCCTGGGCGTTGTCGAGCGTCACCACCGACGGGGTGGAGAGCACGTTCGACGCGGTATCGGCCTTCACGGCATTGACCACGAAACCGAACACCGCATTGCTACCGAGATTGCCGCCAAAGCCGAACTGGCCGCCATTGGCATTCAGGAGGCTGTTCACCGCTGCACTGCGCAGCGCCACCGTGGTCGCATTGTCCTGCCCATAGCGTTTTTCCGCCGCAATGGCCCCGGCCACCGCCAGCAGGTTGGGCGCAGCGTTGCTGTAGTTGGTGACGGAAAAGGGGATGTTGCTGTTGCCGGTGCCCGACAGCAGGAACTGCACCCCCAGCCGCTGGGCGGCAATGTCGCTGATCTCGACGATCACGGCTTCCACCAGCACCTGTTCGCGGCGCACATCCAGCTGGCGGATCACTTCGCCCAGCCGGCGCTGCACATCGGCCGGCGCGGCAATCACGATGGCATTGGCGCCTTCATAACGCGCGATCACCGCCTGGCCGCGGCCGATGCTGGCACCGGGCACGAAACCGCTGGTGCCCAGCGAGCCTCCGCTTGGCGCTGCCTGCAGCGGCGCGCTGGTGGCGGGTTGCTGGCCCTGATTGGCGGCATTGGCGTTGCCGAACGCGCTCTGCACCGGCATCGCCTGCGGGGCGGACTGGCTGGCAGGGCTGACCGGCTGGCCCACCAGCTGCTGCAACACCGGCACCAGCTTTTCGGCATCGGCATGGTTGAGGAAGAACACCCGCACATCGCTGCCGGCCGCCGCCGCCTGATCGAGATCGGCGACGGTGCGCGCCAGCTTGGCCAGCGTGGCCGGATCGCCGCGCAGCACCAGTGAATTGCTGGCATCGACGGGCGCGACCTGCCAACCACGGCCTTCGGCAGAGCCTTGCGCGACCTGGGCGAGGCTGGTGGCAATCTCGCGCGCGCCGGCGTGTTTCAGCGGGATGATGCGCACGGCGGCCCGGTCCTGATCGATCTGGCGGGCCAGCTGGCGCACACGGGCGACATTATCGGCATAATCGGCGACGATCACCGCATTGCCGGCGCGATTGGCGGTCACCTGGCCCTCGCGGGAGACGAGCGGGCGCAGCGTTTCGATGGCTGAGGCGGCATCGATGAAATTCAGGTTGAGCACGGTGGTTTCAAACCGGTCCCGGCCCTGGCCACCCGACGGCTGCGTGGCAGCCCCATCGGCCGGCGCCACGCGGAACGCCCCGCCCGCAGCCGGCGTGACGACGAGGCCATTGGCGCGCAGGGTGGAGAGGAAGAGCTCGAAATAGCCGGCCTGATCAAGCGGCCGTTCGGAGACGACCGACACCTTCCCCTGCACGCGCGGATCGATGATGAAGGTGCGCCCCGTCGCGCGCGACACATCCTGGATGAAGGCGCGCACATCGGCATCGCGCAGATTGACCGTCTGCTGGGCCAGCACCGGGGCCGCGACCAGCAGAAGTGCAAGCAGCAACGTGGCGGGGGCAGGGGCGAATTTGCGGGTCATTTCTTGTCCTGCCGGGGCGGTGCGGCATCGGCGGCACTGCCCGATTGATCGATATAGAGTTGCTCTCGCGCGCCGCCGCGATCCAGCGTCACGGATTCAAATTCCACCGCTGCAAGGCGCACGCCGGGCATGATCTCCTCGCCCACGCCCACGCTTTTCTGCTGGCCGTCGGGCGTCGCCAGGATCGCCGATCCCCGGCCTGATGCTGCATCAACGCGCGTGCCGAGCAGCACCAGATCGAGCGCCGAAACCGCGTCGGCCGTTGCCGGGCCAGTCGGGAAGAACGGATCAACCGCCACCACCACCGGCCCCGAAGGCAGCGCCGCCAATGGCATGCCAAGCGGCCCCGCCGGCGTGATCGCCAGCCAGAAGAGACGCGCCGCGACCATCCCGGCCAGCCCCCAGCCAGCCAGTTCGGCACCGCCCAGCAGGCGGGCCGGCCATGGTGGTTTTTCCTCGGTCCGGATCAGCGGCTGCACCCCTCAAAACGCAATCATCCGCAAGCGTTCGCAGCCTAGCCGGATTCGCTTCATGTGCCAGCCCCTATCGGCTGCGTGTGACGGTTGGGTTACAGCTGCGTGACAGCGTTTGGGCTCACTTGGGCGGCTGCAGCAGATTGTGACGGCGCAGCACGGCCTGCAACTGGTCGTGCGGCAGGGCCGAAACCGTCCAGTAATCGGCGCCAGTCATGGTCTTGGCGGCGATCATGGCGTTGATCACGGCTTCTTCCACGCCTTCGATGGTGGCGGTGAAGAGCGGGTTGATGGCGGCGTTGGGCAGGCGCGCTACCGTGGCCGGTGTGTCGGCGGCTGCGTGCCAGTTGCCATCATCCACGCCCGGATTGGCGGTGGAAAAGGCGATGAAGATATCGCCCGAACCATCGGCCAGGATCGAGCCCAGCCGGCCCAGGCCCGCCGTGCCGCGCCGGGCCAGCCGCTTCAACTGTTCGGCGGTAAGCGGCGCATCGGTGGCGATGACGATGATGATGGAGCCGCGATGCTCTTCGTCGCGATCATCAGCCAGCGCCAGCTTCTTCGGGTCGCACACGGGCGCAGTCTTGCCGCGGCGCTGCTGCGGGGTGGGCAGCAGCTTCGTCACGCAAGGCTCCTGCAAGTTCATTTCGCGCGCGACGTTGATGCCGGCAATGCGCAGTCCCATCGCCGATCCGTAATTGCACTGCACCAGCACGCCGACGGTGTAGCCGCCTTCGGCCGTCATCAGCTTGCGCGATGCCGTGCCGGTGCCGCCCTTGAAGCCGTTGCACAGCATGCCGGTGCCGCCGCCCACATTGCCTTCCGCCACCGGGCCCGGTTTGGCGCTGTCCATCGCGTCCAGCGTGTCCTGCACGGTCACATGCTGGCCGGCCATGTCGTGCAGCGTCGCATCGGCGGTTTCAGCGACCAGCGGATACCAGAAGGCGCCCTTGCGGTGATCGGCCAGCCATTTGAAGGCAGCGTCGCGCACCACGCCCACGCTGCCGGTGCCGGTGATCAGGATCGGCGTTTCCAGTACGCCGCCTTCCTCCACCCAGTGGGTGCCGGTCATGTCGCCATTGCCGTTGCCGGCAAAGAAGCCGGCAAACACGCCGCGATGATCGGCTTTCCCGCGCGGGAAGATGGCGGTGACGCCGGTCCGCACCGGGCCTTTGCCCCGCTCCCGTGCGCCATCACCCGATATCAACGTCTTGAAGCCGACTTCGATGCCGGGAACATCGGTGATGGCATTCAGCGGGCCCGGCACACCGTCAAAGGGCACGCCCAGATCGCGGGCGCGCGGGCCGGCGGTTGCACTGCTGGCCAGAATCGCGGCCGCCAGGATCAGATGCTTCATGGTTTTTCCCCCGTTGGCAGCAAGGCTAGCCGGAGGCAGCGGCCGGCGCAAATTTGACTTCTGTGCACAATGCGTCCAAAGGGCGCCGACAACTCGATGGGCGCGTGATCGGAGCACCAAGCTCCAGGGCCCCACCCCCCAAACTTGCTTCCCTTATCACGCGGGTTGCCAGGCAACCCCGGGTCTTTTGGCCCTCCCGGTTGGCATGGTGCCTTCCGGGCGCATGATATTGTTGGAACAAACTCACATGAACTTCTCTGATCTCGCGCTTGCCGAGCCGATTGCCCGCGCCATTGCCGACAAGGGCTATGACACGCCGTCGCCGATCCAGCAGGCGGCGATCCCGCCAGCGCTGGCCGGCAACGACGTGCTGGGCCTCGCCCAGACCGGCACCGGCAAGACGGCGGCCTTCGCGCTGCCGATCCTCAACCGCCTCGCTGCCAACCCCAAGCATCGCCTGAAGCTCTCCACCCGCGTGCTGGTGCTGGCACCCACCCGCGAACTGGCCGCGCAGATTGCCGCCAGCTTCACCGCCTACGGCCGTTACCTCAAGCTGTCGGTCGCCTGCGTGTTTGGCGGCGTGCCGATCGGCCGCCAGGAACGCGCGCTGTTCCCGGGTGTGGACGTGCTGGTGGCCACGCCGGGCCGTCTGCTCGATCTGGTGATGAAGGGCGCGTGCGACCTTGGCCATGTCGAGATGCTGGTGCTCGACGAATGCGATCAGATGCTCGATCTCGGCTTCGTGCATGATCTGAAGCGCATCACCGGCCTGCTGCCCAAGCAGCGCCAGTCGATGCTGTTTTCCGCGACGCTGCCGCCCGCCATCGAGGAACTGGCCCAGCGTTACCTGAAGAACCCGGTCAAGGTCGCCGTGAAGCCGGCCGCCACCACCGCCGAGCGTGTGGTGCAATCGGTGATCCATGTTTCCCAGCCGGAAAAGCTGGCGCTGCTGGCGCATCTGCTGGTGGATGAGGACGTGGCCAGCACCATCGTCTTCACCCGCACCAAGCATGGCGCCGATCGCGTTGTGCGCCAGCTTTCCGCGCACAAGATCGCGGCGGAGGCCATTCACGGCAATCGCAGCCAGGCCCAGCGCACCCGCGCGCTCACCGCGTTCCGCTCGGGCGAGATCAAGGTGCTGGTGGCGACCGATATCGCGGCCCGCGGCCTCGACATCCCGGCGGTGAGCCACATCTTCAACTATGAACTTCCGAACGTGCCGGAACAATATGTGCACCGCATCGGCCGCACCGCCCGCGCTGGCCGCGAAGGCCGGGCGATTGCGCTGTGCGCGCCCGACGAGCGCCCGTATCTGAAGGATATCGAGCGCCTGATCCGCATGCCACTCGACCAGCAGCCGCTGCCGGCCAATTTCCGCGATCTGGTGGGGCTGACGGCCAAGCTGATCAAGTCCAGCCCGTCGGCCGCCGAACCGCCGCGTGAAGAGCGCAATTTCAACCGCGGCCCCAGTGGCCGTGGCCGTGATCCGCGCGCCGTGGTTCATGCCGATGGCCGGGGTCCGCGACGCGAAGGCGGCGGTGGCCGTGACGGTGGCCGTGAAGCGGCCCGTGACGGTGCCCGCCGCGAAGGCGGCTTTGGTCGCCCCGAAGGCGCCCGCCCGCAAGGCCCGCGTCCGCAAGGTGCTCGCCCGCAGGGTCGTCCCGGTGGCGGCTTCGGCGGTCAGCGGGGCAGCGGTCAGCGCCGTTCGCCCGCCGGTCGCTGATCGACTGACACGAAAAACCCCCGCCAGAGCGATCTGGCGGGGGTTTTCGTTTGCGTCAGGCGTTGCGGCTCAGGCCACGGTCGCCTTCACGATGCTGCCCGGCGTGCGCGGCGGTTCGCCCTTGGGCAGCGCGTCGACATGTTCCATGCCGGAAATCACTTCACCCCACACCGTGTACTGGCGGTCGAGGAAGCGGGCATCGTCAAAGCAGATGAAGAACTGGCTGTTGGCGCTGTGCGGCGCGCTGGTGCGGGCCATCGAGCAGACGCCGCGCACGTGCGGCACGTCGTTGAATTCGGCCTTCAGGTCGGGCAGGTCGCTGCCGCCGGTGCCGGTGCCCTTGGGGCAGCCGCCCTGGGCCATGAAGCCGGGGATCACGCGGTGGAACTTGACGCCGTTGTAGAAACCCTGACGCGCCAGCGTGGTGATGCGTGTCACATGGCCGGGGGCGACATCGGGGCGCAGCTTGATGACGACATCGCCGCCGCTGTCGAGAGTAAGGGTAAGCGTTTCGGCCATGGTGCGTCTCCGGTTCGGGGGGGAAAGTCACCCCCTAGCCGCGAAGCCGCAGCGCCTCAAGCCGTTCCCGCATGGCGGGCGGAATCGGGGATGGGGCGGCGCCTGGCTCGCGGTGCACCAGGATGCTGTCGCACAGGGCAATGCAGTGTGGACCGTCCGCGCCGTCCTGAAAGGCCGCCATCGCCACGGTGAAGCTGCTGCTGCCGATGCGGCTGATGGCGAGGGTGACGGTGACGGGCGCCGGATAATCGCCTTCGGCCAGATAATCGATGGCGACATGCGCCACCACGACATGGGATCGTGTCTTGTCCGGCGGCGGCGCCCCCGGCCCAAAGCGCAGGAAACGCACGCGGGTTTCCTCGAACAAACGGGCAAAGGCCACGTTGTTGAGGTGGCCGTTCACATCCATGTCGCCAAAGCGCGTTTCAAGGCGCAGCCTGTCGGGATAGGCGTCAGGCTGACGCCGCCGTGGGTCGTCCTTCACCGCAGGCTGTACCGGATCGGCATGGATTTCAGGCCCGACACGAAATTGGCGACCGACAGTTTCGGTTCGCCAGTGAGCGCAATTTCATCCAGCCGTGGCAGCAGTTCGGCAAACAGGGCCCGCACTTCCATCCGCGCCAGATGCAGCCCCAGGCATTGGTGGACGCCGTTGCCAAAAGCCGTCTGCGGATTGTTGGCCCGGTCGACCTTGAAGCTGAAAGGGTCGTCGAACACGGCTTCGTCGCGGTTGCCGGACCAGTAGAACAGCGCCACGCCGTCACCGGCCTTGATGGTCTTGCCGCCGATCTCGGTATCCTGGGTGCAGGTGCGCATGAAATGCTTCACCGGCGTCACCCAGCGGATCATCTCTTCGACAGCGCCGGGAATCAGCGACGGGTCTGCCTTCAACTTCGCCATTTCCGCCGGATTTTTCGTCAGCGCCAGCAAGCCGCCCGAGGCGCTGCTGCTGGTGGTGTCGTGGCCGGCGGTGACCGTGATGGCATAGTAGCTGATGGCTTCCAGCATGCCGATGGGCTCGTCATCCACCATGCCCTGCGCGATCACGGTGGCCAGATCGTCGCGCGGATTGGCGCGCCGATCCGCCATCACCTCGCCGAAATAGGCGAAGAACTGCTGTACCAGCGCAAAGATATCGACTTGTGGGTCGCCGCTGGCTTCGGGGCCGCCCAAACCTTGCGTCAGGATGCGGCTACGGGCGACCACGTCAGGATCCTGCGGGCCAAAGATTTCCTGCGTCATCTGCAGCATGCGGCCTTCGTCCGCCTCGGGCAGGCCCAGGATCATCATGATGACGCGCAGCGGATACCAGAGCGCCACTTCATTCACAAAATCGCAGCTGCCGCCCAGCGACGCCATGTGGTCGACATGCGCCTTGGCAATGGCGGCGATCTGCGGTTCCAGCTTCTTCAAATTCTGCGGCATGAACCAGGTGTTGGTGATGCGGCGCAATTTCATGTGCAGCGGATCGTCCAGATCGACCAGCGTGCGGAACAGGTGCGTATCGCCGGTGGTGTTCTTCACCCACTCCTCGGCCTCGATGGGGCTGATATAGGTGCGTTCGCGGTTGATGAAGCGATCATTGGCCTTGGAGATGGCCACGATATCGGCATGGCGGGTGATCGACCAGAAGGGGCGGAAGCCCTTGGGCTGGGTCCAGTGCACCGGGTCTTCCGCGCGCAATTTCGTGTAGGCGTCGTGGATGCTCTCATCGGCATAAGCCGCCGGGTTGACCAGCATGTCGTCGATGGTGTCGCTGTTGAAACCGGGGAAAGGCATGGCGGTCATTGCTGGCGTCCTCTCGCTTGCACGGCGCCGCGTGCGGCTTCGACTTCGGCGGCGGAGACCTTGGCATTGGCCGCCGTCGAACGCTCGGCTTCCAACGCCATCCCGTCGCCGAAGGTCATGGCGTAACCGTCGTTGATCAGTTTCTTGTATCCACGCGCGAAACCGGGGGCGATGCTGGCCATGTCGTGGGCGAGCTTCACGGCGGCGGCGATCAGTTCATCGGCCGGCACCACCCGGTTGAGCAGGCCCCAGCGCTCGGCCATCGCGGCATCGAGGAAATTGCCGCTCAATGACAGTTCGCGCGCCCGATAGGGCCCGATCAGTCGGGAGAGTTTCTGGCTGAGCCCCCAGCCCGGCATGATGCCCACCCGCGCATGGGTATCGGCAAAGCGCGCATTCTCGCTGCCGATCAGCACATCGCAGGCCAGCGCCACTTCAAAGCCGCCGGTGATGGCGACGCCATTGATGGCGCCAATCACTGGCTTGCCGGTCTGTTCGATGGCCTTCACCGGGTTGTCGTCAGGGCCTTCCGCGTTCGCAGCACCAAGGCCCTGCTGGCCCAATTCCTTCAGGTCCAGCCCGGCCGTGAAGGCACGGGTGCCGGCACCGGTCAGCACGATGGCGCGCACATCATCGTCGGCTTCCAGCGCGCGGAACACGCGGGCCAATTCACGGCGCAGCGCCTGGCTCAGCGCATTCATCGCCTGCGGGCGATTGAGCGTGACGATGGCAACCGGGCCATCACGGCTGACCAAGACGACATCTTCGGACATGCAGCGTCCTCCCTTTCCGGCACATTAGTCCAATGCGCGGCCGGGGCCGCCTGCAATTGGCGATAGGGCTGGCTTACTTTGCCCGCCGCAGGATGATGTAGAAGGCTCCGCCGCCGCCGTGGCGTGGGTGGGCGGCGCGCAGGGACGCCACATGGGGCCGCAGATCGGGCCGTTCCAGCCAGTGCATCAGCTCGGCGCGGATGCGCGCCGGCCGGTCGGGGCGGCCCTTGCCGGTGACGACAAGGATCACGCGGGTGCCATCATTGGCGAGGATGGCAGAGGCCAGCGTGGCATGGGCGTCCACCACCGTGTGGCCATGCAGATCGATCACCCGATCTGGTGACAGGCGGCCGCGGCTGATCTGCCGATCCCAGCTGCCATCCAGCGGCGCGCCGAGCGGGTGGGGCTTTGGCGCGGTCTGGGGTTTGGCGGGCGGCGGTGCCTTGGCGGCGGGCCGTGCCGGGGCCGGTTTGGGCGCAGCCTTGGGAGGGGCAGGTGCTGCGGGTGCTGCAACGGCCGGCAATTCGGGTGCGCGCTTGCCGGGCAGCGGCTTCACGCTGGCCGCCACCCGCGCCCACAAGGCCCGTTCATGGGCGGAAAGGCGCCGCATCAGGGCGTCAGCCGTGCAGCGGCGGCGGCCGGGATCAGCAGCACCAATCGTGCCGGCGAGGATTGCGCGCCGGCGATGGCGGCGGCCTCGGCGCCGGGGCCAAGGAACAGATCGATGCGGTTGGCGCCCTTGATGGCACCGCCAGTATCCTGCGCCACCATCAGGCGCGTGAACGGCGTTGCCGGGCCGGTGAGCATGGTTTCCACCAGCAGCGGCGCGCCGAGCGGGATGAAGGCCGGATCGGCGGCGACGCTGACGAACGGCGTCACGGCCGCGCCCATCGCGCCGATGGGGCCTTCACCCTTCAGTTCCCGGAAAAAGATCTTCGATGGATTGGCATTGAGCACCGCCGGCGCATCGGCCGGGTTGGCGCGCAGCCAGGCGAGGATTTCCTTCATGCCGGCCTTGCCGCGTTCCAGCCGGCCCTGTTCGATCAGCAGCCGGCCGATGGCGACATAATCGCGGCCGTTCTGGCCATCATAGCCGATACGGATGATGCGGCCATCGGGCAGGCGAAGCCGGCCACTGCCCTGGATTTCGAGGAAGAAGGCTTCGTAGGGATCGGCAGCCCAGGCCAGTTCCAGTTGCTTGCCGACCAGCGCCCCCGCCGCAATCTGCTCGCGCGTGGCATAGGGCACCAGCCGCGTGCCCTGCACCCGGCCGCGCACGGTGCGGCCCTTCAGGCTGGCGGCGAAATCGCCGAGCGGCACATCGATCAGATCGGCCGGGCGACGATACAGCGGCACCTCAAAACCCGGCTGCCGGGTCAGGCTGGCGGCGATTTCCGGTTCGTAATAGCCGGTGGCAAAGCCCGTGCCGCCAGCCACGGCAATGGCCCGGAACTGGGTTTGGAAAAACGCCTCTTCCTGCCCCAGTGCCACGCTGGCGGCCGCGGCGCAGGCTGGCTTCCAATCCTCGGGGCGGGTCAGGCCCGAAAGGTCTTCACGGCGGGTGAGACCGGCGCACGACGTGCGGAAGGCGGCCAGGGCGGCAGCGGCTTCCGGCAGGGCGGGCAGATCGACCAGCGCAACACCTGCATCCGCCGCACGGGTGACAGGCGGGGGCTTTGGCGTTTCAACTGGTGGCGCAACAGCCACAGGGGGTGGAACCGCAACCGCAGTCGCCGGCCGCTCCGGCTTGCCAGCACAGGCAGCCAGCAGCATCAGGCTGGCCAGCGCAATCCACTGGCGCATGCAGCGCTGATCAGGCGTTATTGTCGGGAGCGTCGCCCAGCAGATCGGGCGGCATCTGATCGGAATCGTCTTCATTGTCGGTGGCGATCAGCACCCAGGCCGGATCGGTGCTGCCGGCCAGCCGGCTGAAGGTCCACAGATCGCGGGTTTCAATCTCGCCATCAGCGGTGGCGATGCGCGCGGCAAACCCCACGGTCACTTCCACCATCTGGCCAACCACCGTGGCATCACGCAGGCTGGACGCACCCAGGCTGATCAGCCGGTTGGGCAGGCGGCCACCGCCGCGCGCTTCGATGGCGTTCGACAGATTGTGATGCACTTCGTCCGACACCAGGCCGGTCAGGCCCGAAAGATCGCCGGCCCAGAAGGCATCAAGGATCAGGCCATAGGCGCTGCGGGCGCCGGCGAGGAAACGATCAGGGGCGAAACCGGGATCGGCATCAGCCACCGCTTCCAGCGACGGCAGCAGGCCGCGATCCGTGCCCGGGGGCAGCAGCAACTGGCCGCGCACGGGGCGTTCCGCTTCGCGGCGCGGCGGCGCGGTCACTTCGGCGCTGGGGCGGAAACTGTCACCGATCGGACGCTCCTGCCCGGTGCGCTTGCCGAGCACGGAGACGAGGCGCAGGCCGATGAACGCGGCCAGCAACGCCAGCAGCACAATCTCGACCCAACCACTGCCTTCGGACATTTATTATCCCCAACCACCGCGCGCGATGGCTTGATGAAAAAACCCGCCATCAAACCGGATGGCCAGCTGCGCAAGGCCAGATGTGACACCGATCATGCCACTGGCACAATGCGGGAATCACCTCGGACTTCGCCCAACTTCTCCGCACAATCGGCCTTTATGGCGTCTATTGCAAGGGAATGCGGCAATAACGCCGGCAGTTCAGGCCGCGGGATTGGCGGCCATGGCAGCGGCCAGTTCCTTCACCAGCTTGGCGGCGACCATTGCGGTCATGCCACCCACGTCGCGCGCCGGGTTCAGTTCCACCACGTCGCCGCCGATGATCGGCGTGTGGAGATCAAGCAATATGTTGACGATCTGGCGCACGCTGAGGCCGCCCGGTTCCAGGTGCGACACGCCCGGCGCGAAAGCCGGATCGAGCGCGTCGATGTCGATCGAGACATAAAGCGGCCGGTCGAATCGCGGCCGCCAATCGTCGCGGAAATGCCGCGCCTCGATGATCTCCACGCCAAAGCGTGCCGCCTGGTCGCGGCAATGGCGATTGAGGGTGCGGATGCCGACCTGCACCAGCCGGCGGGCATGGCCGCCTTCCATGATCCGCGCGAACGGCGAGGCATGGGAACGGCGATTGCCGTCGAGTTCGTCATAGAGATCGGGGTGGGCATCGAAGTGCAGGATATCGAAGGCGCCGTGGCGAGCCGCCAGGGCTTCGACCACCGGAAAGCTGATGGCGTGATCGCCGCCCAGCGCAATCAAAGGCCCAGGGCAAGCGGCGATGGCAGCCCGGATGCGGTCATCGTCACCGGCATCTTCGGAAATGGCGACGTCGCCGCGATCGACCAGTTCGAAATCCAGTCCGATTTCCGTCCCGCGTTCAGTGGCGCTGTTGCCGTGCGGGCTGGCCAGGGCGGCCCGGATGGCGGCCGGGGCCAGCGCGGGCCCGCGCAAGAAGCTGCTGTGCTGATCGGTGGGGATGCCGATCAAGGATAGGGTTGTAGACATGAAACAGCCGCCAGAGCACGGGGTTGGGGGTCGGCCGTGCGCTGGCGGCCAGCAAAGATGGTGCGGGCGGCGGGACTCGAACCCGCACTTCCATGGGAAAGCGGATTTTAAGTCCGCTGCGTCTACCGGTTCCGCCACGCCCGCCAATGGTCTCCGCTGGTGCCTGCCCTGCACCGGCGTGGCGTCCGGTGCGGTTCAGCCGTTGAGGCGCTCGCGTAATTCCTTGCCCGGCTTGAAATAGGGCACTTTCTTGGCATCCACCTTGACGGCAGCGCCGGTGCGCGGGTTGCGGCCGGTGCGCGGATCGCGGGCGCGGGTGGAAAAGGCACCGAAACCGCGCAGCTCAACCCGTCGGCCCTGCGCCAGCGCATCGGTGATCTCGTCAAAGATGGTGGCGACGATGCGCTCGACATCCCTGATGGTCAGATGCGGATTCTGTTCGGCGACGATGGCAACCAGTTCAGATCTGATCATCTTGGCCTACCTCGTTTGGCGCCACCCCGGCGCAGTCCCCCCAAAAACAAAGCAATTCTATTGCATTGGCGGGGATGGTCAAGGAGCGCCTGTCAAAAAAGCGCAACCTGCGTGCCATAATCGTCCGCGCGCCGGCAATTGGGCCCGCAGGCGGCTCGATTCAACGAAAAACGCCCCGGCAGATGCTCTGCCGGGGCGTGTTTCCGTTGATCGCCGAAGCGGCAATCAGCTCTTGTCGGCTTCCTCGCGGGCCTTGTTGAAGGCCGCACCCAGGATGTTGCCCAGCGTCGCGCCCGAGTCGGACGTGCCATATTGGGCCACGGCTTCCTTTTCTTCGGTGATCTGCAGCGCCTTGATGCTCAGCATCGGCTTGCGGCCCTTTTCAAAGCCAACCACCATGGCATCGACCTTCTGGCCGGGCTGGAAACGCTCGGCCTTCTGGTCTTCGCGATCGCGGCTCAGATCGTTGCGCTTGATGTAGCAATCCGGGCCATCTTCGCCGATCTTCACATCCAGACCGCCATCGCGGGCAGCGACCACGGTCACCGTCACGATGTCGTTCTTCTTCCAGTCGCCGCCGCTGGTGTTGCGGGTGCCGGTGGCCGCGCCGGTGCCGCCCTGTTCATCAAGCTGCTTGATGCCCAGGCTGATGCGCTCCTTCTCGATGTCCACTTCCAGCACGCGGGCCGAGACGCGCTCGCCCTTGTGGTGGCGCGACAGGGCGCCTTCGCCGGTCATGCCCCAGGCGATGTCGCTCATGTGCACCATGCCGTCGACGTCGCCATCCAGCCCGATGAACAGGCCGAATTCGGTGGCGTTCTTGACTTCGCCTTCCACGATCGAACCGACCGGGTGGGTTTCGGCGAACACTTCCCACGGATTGCGCTGAGCCTGCTTGAGGCCAAGGCTGATGCGGCGCTTTTCCTCGTCCACTTCCAGAACGATGACTTCGACTTCCTGGCTGGTCGAAACAATCTTGCCGGGGTGAACATTCTTCTTCACCCAGCTCATTTCCGAAACGTGCACCAGGCCTTCGATGCCGGCTTCCAGTTCGACAAAGGCGCCATACTCGGTGATGTTGGTGACGCGGCCCTTGTGCTTGGTGTCCACGGCGTACTTGGCGGCAGCGGTGGTCCACGGATCGGCTTCCAGCTGCTTCATGCCCAGGCTGATGCGCTGGGTGTCGCGGTTGATGCGCACGATCTGCACGCGCAGCACGTCGCCGATGTTCAGCACTTCGCTGGGGTGGTTGACGCGCTTGTAGCTCATGTCGGTCACGTGCAGCAGGCCGTCGATGCCGCCCAGGTCCACGAACGCACCATAATCGGTGATGTTCTTCACGGTGCCGTCAACGATCTGGCCTTCGGCCAGGCTGCTGATCAGGCCGGTGCGGGCTTCGGCGCGCGATTCTTCGAGGATCGAGCGGCGCGACACCACGATGTTGCCGCGCTTGCGGTCCATCTTCAGCACCTGGAAGGGCTGCGGCAGGTTCATCAGCGGGGTGACATCGCGCACCGGGCGGATATCGACCTGGCTGCCGGGCAGGAAGGCCACGGCGCCGCCGAGATCGACGGTGAAGCCGCCCTTGACGCGGCCGAAGATGACGCCTTCGACGCGCTCGCCAGCGGCGAACTTGGTTTCCAGCGCATCCCAGCTGGCTTCGCGGCGGGCGCGATCGCGGGACAGCATGGCTTCGCCATTGGCGTTCTCGACGCGGTCCACGAACACTTCGACTTCATCACCAACCTTCAGGTCGGTCTTGCCATCCAGGCCGGCGAATTCGCGCAGGGGCACACGGCCCTCGCTCTTCAGGCCGACATCGATGACGACAAATTCATTTTCCAGCGCGGTCACGACACCGCGGACAACACGGCCTTCAAAGCTCTGGTTCTCACCGAGCGAGGCATCAAGCAGAGCCGCAAAATCATCGCGGGTCGGCTGGGCAGAAGTAGCCATAGAGTATCAAACACCTTCAATTGGGATCGGCGCGGGCAAGGTTTGGCCGAAAATTCGGCCGGTTCCCACGAAACCCCTCGGCAAGGCACCATTGCCCGCCGTTCATCGCCGTCGCGGTGGCACCATGCCAGCCGCTCAAACACACCGGGAAAAACGAAAACGCCCGGGCAGGACAGCGCCTGCCGGGCAACCCTCGCCAGTTACCGGCCGCCGCGCTGTCTCGCCTTTTCCACAAGGTCGATGGCAGCAGCGACGGCCGCGGCTATACCGAGATCGCTGGTATCAAGCAAGGCAGCATCGGCAGCCTGCACCAGGGGCGCGGCAGAGCGCCCGGAATCGCGGGCATCGCGCGCATGAATGTCGGCCAGCACATCGGCCAGCGTCTGATCGCTGCCCCGCCCGGCCTGTTCGGCATGGCGGCGCTGGGCCCGCACTTCCGGCGCCGCCGTCACGAACAATTTGGCGATGGCATCCGGCGCGATCACCGTGCCGATATCCCGCCCATCCAGCACCGCGCCACCCGGCTGCTGGGCAAAGCCGCGCTGCACATCGAACAGCGCCGCCCGCACCGCCGGATGGCTGGAGACGATCGAGGCATAATCGCTGTTCAGCGCACTCATCAGATCGGGATCATCCAGCAGCGCCGGATCAAGCTGCCGCGCCGCCTGCGCCGCTGCCTCGGCATCATAAGGATCATGCCCCGCCAGCCGCACCGCCAGCCCGCAGGCGCGATACAATTTGCCGGTATCCATGAACGGCAGGCCGTAATGCCGGGCCAGCGCCTTGGCGATGGTGCCCTTGCCGCTGGCCGCAGGGCCGTCGACGGCGATGACGAGGGGTGGGGTGCTGGTCACGCGGTCGGGTTAGCGGCTGGGTCGAAGCGGAGCAAGGGCAAGGAAGAATTGCCTCCGGCGGCAAGGGTCGCAGACCCTTGACCCGTTGGATTTCGGCCCCTCCTTCCCGTAACGTCACTCTGAGCATTTCCCAGGCCGTGAACTATATTGCTCCCAGGATTCATTCCAAGATGAAAGGCTCCAGCCCAAATGAAGAAGCCACAATGACGATACGCAGCTATAGCCCGGATGACATCGAACCGGTCATGGTGGCATGGCGGAGCGCAAACGCGCTCGCCCATCCGTTCCTGTCCGACACCTATGTTGCGCGATCGGAACTGGAAGTTCGGGACCTCTATATCCCCAACGCCGAAACCTACGTTTTCGAAGATGGCGGGAAGGTGGTCGGTTTCATCTCGCTTGTTGGCAATGAGATTGGCGGATTGTTCCTGGATCCCTCCAGACACGGCAAAGGCATCGGGAAAGCTTTGGTGGATCACGCATTTGCCATCAAGGGTCCACTGAAAGTCGAGGTATTCCGTGATAATCGCGTCGGACTGCCGTTCTACGAACGCAATGGCTTCGTTCTGGTGGCGCAAGAATTGCATCAACCGACCGGCCAGATCGTCCTAAAACTTGCCATGCCGAATTGCTGACGCCTCGGTAGCCTTGGGGGCAGGAACCTCGGAATCACGGGGACAGCGGAGTTTCCGGGACAATATACTCAACCCAACCCTCCCAGCGTCACAGGCCACCTCGGAATGCGGGTGCAGGGGGCACCCTGCCTGCCGGAGGCTCCCTGCATTTCCTTGTTGCAGAGCGCACTTCGAGACGCTGTCCTACAAGGCGCTGGCAGCGCTATACTCTGCGTCTGGTTGCCCTGGTGCTCTTTCCACGATTGATCTTGTCCAGACGCGCACGCGCATGCGGAAAAATCTGTAACCTTTGTAACCTGCAGCCGCGGCAAGTCCGCCTGAAAGCGAATGGGTCCAGGGTCTGCGACCCTGGCCGCCGGAGGCCTTCTGCTTCTTTGCCTTCTGCCTGTCCTACAGCATCGTCGCCGAGTTACATTCGCGGCCATGAGCGACGGCGCTCATCAGCAGCGGACGGGTGAATGCGAAGTCGCAAAAACCGCGAGATACGGAAAAAGTGTCAAATCCCGCCGCTGCATGCAGCCCTATTTGCGAAGCCCCAGTGGGCGCAATTGACGGGGACAGGGGGCAGACCTACGCTCGGCGCAAAGGGCAAATCGTCGTGTTGGTGAAGTGCTGGCGCGTTGAAAAATGGGGGGATACATGGAGCGTCGCACATTTCTGAAGGCAGCCGGCCTTGCAGCGGCCAGCGGTGTGGCGGCGTCTGCTGCGGCGCAATCGGCGCTGAAATGGCAGCGCACGGCCAGGCCGGCGGATGTGGTGGTGATCGGGGCTGGCGCCTTTGGTGGCTGGACGGCGCTGCGGCTGCGGGAAATGGGCCACACGGTCACGCTGGTTGATGCCTATGGGCCGGGTAATGCGCGGGCCACGTCGGGCGGGGAAACGCGGCAAATCCGGGTGGGTTATGGTGATCGCGAAGTCTATTCGCGCTGGGTGTTGCGCGGGATGGAATTGTGGCGGGAGCGGGAGCGGGAGTTCGGGTTGCCGCTGCTTTCGCAGGCGGGGCGGTTGCAGCTGGCGACCGATCTCAATGCCGGCCTGCGCGGCTCGCGCGATGTGTTCACCCGGCTGAAGGTTGATCATGAACTGATGACGCCCGCCGACATGCGCCGGCGCTGGCCGCAGATGGAGCCGGGCGAGAACATGGTGGGCCTGTATGAGCCGGGCGCGCTGATCGTGCGCGCCCACCGCGCCTGCCTGGCCGTGGCGGAAGCGGCGGCGAAGAAGGGCGTGCAGCTGGTGGCGGGCCGTGCCCAGCCCGGGCAGGCCGGTGGCGGCGCCATGGCCAATCTGGCGCTGCAGGGTGGCGGCGCAGTGAGCGGGGCGAGCTATGTCTTTGCCTGCGGGCCGTGGCTGGGCCGGCTGTTCCCCGATCTGCTGGGCCAGAAACTGCAGACGCCGCGCCGCGAGGTCTATTTCTTTGGCGCGCCGGCGGGTGATGACCGCTATTCCTGCCCCAACCTGCCGGTGTTTTCCGAAGCCAGCCACTATGGGTTCCCCAATGTCGACGGCAAGGGCATCAAGGTCTGCCCGGTGGGCGGTGACACCATCATGGACCCGGACAATGATGAGCGCATGGTCACGCCGTTCCAGGTGCGTCGTTCCCGCGATTATCTCGCGCGCCGCTTTCCGGGGCTGAAGGACCAGCCGATCGTTGAAACGCGGGTGTGCCAGCTGGAAAACAGCGTGGACGAGCATTTCATGATCCAGCGCCATCCGGGGTGGGACAATGTCTGGATCGCCGGCGGTGGTTCCGGCCACGGCTTCAAGCATGGCCCGGTGGTGGGCGAATATATCGCCGAACGCGTGCTGGGCCGGCCAACTGATCCCGCGCTGGAAGCACTGTTCCGCGTGAAGGACGACAAGTTCTGATCACTGGGCGGTCGCGGCAGCCGCCGCACAGCTTCAATCAAATGCCACATGCCGGAGTTGGCCGGACAGGGCGCGGACATCAAGCGATGCGCCATCTGGCTCATCGGCATGCGCCATCGGTACCTGAGCGTGCGTGCAGCGCAGTTCCGCCACCAGCAGCAGATTGCCGTTGGCACAATGGTGCCAGGTGGCGGGATCAACAGCAATGGCCAGTTCGATCATGGCCTCATCGCCGCCGACGGCACGGCCCGATGCCAGAATGCGCCCGTCGGTCGCCTCGACAGACCAGTGCACTTGCGAGTGCGCGCCCACGATGGCGGCTGGGAAGCGGTGCCAGATCTCCAGCAGCGCGCGCCGGTGGTGCGGCTGGGCCACCAGCATCAGCACCGACCGTTGTTCAAGCCATCCGTCCGGGTGGCGGCCAGCAATCACCTGCCCGCCGCAATCGAGTGACACCGCATCGGCCTGGCTGGCCGGATCGCGGCCATAACCAAGCTGATCGAGTGCGGGTTGGGTGATGGCATCGATCAGGGCCTGCTCTTCTGCGGCAAAGCCTGATCGGCTGGTGTCCCGGCCGCGGTATTGAATGGTCTGCGCAAGATCGTGGACGATGCGATCGGAGGCAGCGACGCCGATGACCTGCAGCGCCTGGCGGAAGGCGAGGTGCGGGTTGCCGCTGAGATCTTCGTAGCGGCAAAGCCTGGCACCCGCCCGCAGCAGCCGGGCGCAGGCCAGCGCATGCCGGGCATAATATCCCGCCATTTCGGCAATACTGCCGCTGTATTCGGCGGCAAATAGATCGATCGGATTGGCGAGCCTGGCCTGCATCGAGCGGATCACCGCAAACGGCCGTCTGACCACAACGAATAAGGGTGCTGCATTGGTGGGTGCTCGCCGCCAGCCGAGTTGATCGAGGGCGAGGGCGTTGGAAGGCGTCTTTTCGCCGACCAACGGTTTGCCCGAACGCCGGCGCAATTCCCGGGCCAGGATCGCCGAAAGCTGATCAGCACAGTCCAATCCCTTGAAATCGCGGCCAAGGGTGGCTGCCATCTCATCGGCCAGCAGGTCAAGATCCGCCTCGCCAAAGCGCAACGGGGGTTCGGGGCTGCCCATGTGCAGATTGAATTCCACCAATTCGATCAGGTTGACCTGCAGACAACGCCGCAGTTCCGCGCGCACGGCCGGCAGGGCAGCTGCGGAAACCGGGCGTTGTCCGGCCATTTGCAAAGCAAATTCAATCAGATGTGATTCTGATGCGTGGCAGTAGATATCGGGATGCCGGTTGAATGCATCGGCAAACGCGGTGGTGCCGCCGCGCGGGATGCCGCCGACGACAAAATCAAGCGTGGCCAAGTCTGTCGCCGGCCAAGAACCTTGCCAGATTGCACCCATATGAAAACATAACGCACCAGAGCGCCATTGTCCCTCGGGAGTAGGTTTTATCCTATATCCTATTGAAAAATAAAAATAAAAAACTTACACAAAACTTTCACGCTTGAAATATTGTTGTTGATTTTCAGCTCCCACGGCAACAATGTTACACGAAACCTTGCGCAGGTGCGAAGCTGCTACTGACCATAGTGTTCGCACCCCGTAAGGGGCACACAGACGGGGCAGTGTATGGGCCTGAAAAAGAAGCAGTTTTCAGAAGATGAAGTCGTCATTTTTGACGAGGCCCTGATCCAGAAGCGTGGCGAATACTGGCACTTCCGCATGTGGCTGGAACGCGAAAACAAGTACGCCCGTGTCAGCCTGCGCACTCGAAACCGTGACGCAGCCATCGCCAAAGGCAAAGAGTTCTTCCACCAAATCAAGGCCAACCAAACTGCTGGCAAGACCTACTTCTCTCTGACGGCGCAGCAAGGCGTCGACATGTATCTTGAGCAACGCAAGAAGGATGTGGATGCGGGCCTGATCGTCAAGGGCCGCTATGGCACGATCCGCATCCACCTCAATCACTGGCTGAACTTCATCGGTGCCAAGACCAAGCTCAAGGAGCTAGAGCGCACCGACTGCGAAAACTATTACCACCGTCGGTCAGAAGAGAGCGGCAAGGGCGGCGCCAGCCTGTCCACGATCAAGAATGAGCAGAGCTCGATCAATGCCATGATGGAATGGCTCTACAAGCGCAACGAAGTCACCATCCGCGAATTCGACTTCAAAAAGCTGCCGCGCATTTACAACGACGAAGAAGCAATTCGTCGCGCCACGTTCACCCGAGATGAGGTCACAAATCTACGCAAGGCGCTCTTCAATAAGGCAACCGAGGTGGCAAAAGACCTCTCCAACCGTCGCAACCTCACCCGGTTCATCACAGCATACTATCTTATGGTGGCTTCGATCACCGGTTTGCGCACTGGTGAGCAACGGCAGCTAACGTGGGGTGACATACGCTTTGACACCGTGGTCAAGGGTGAAGGTGACGACGAAGAGGAAATCCCTGTCGTTGCTATCACCGTTCGTGCGGAAACATCCAAGGTCCGCAAGCGGCGTGTTTTCTACGTCCAAGATGACGAGCTGTTCGACAACCTGCTCAAGGCCATGAAGCCCCTCATGGGGAAACAGCAGCTTTCAGACTGCCTCATTTTCAGCCGAGACGGCAAAACCATGATCAAGGAGCACGACATCCTTGAAACCTTCGCATGGGCCTTGGAGAAGGCAGAGGTAGACGATCACAAGAACCGCAATCTCGTTCCCTACAGCTTCCGACACTATTTCATCACCGACCGCATCAAGTCGGGCCTGAGCTACGGCAATGTAGCCAAAATGTGCGGCACCAGCGTCACGCAGATCGAACGGACCTACTTCCACATCGACACTGAGATCATGATCTCGAATGCGCTAGCGGGCTATTTCGTGTCCAAGGAAGGCGTGATCGTCACGACCTGACTGCGTGGCAGTTTGAGCCTCTTCATATGGCGTTAAATCTGCGGTTTGCGGGCCCTATAGGCGTCTTGCGCAGCGTCGGCTGGTGCGAGCAGCGGGCCGAGTATCATGACATCGACAGGGCTGTTGTATCCACAGAAACGCCGCCGGAGCGCGGGCTCACGACGGCGCTGATTCCCTGAACTTATCGCTTGTAGAGAATGACTACCTCGCCCTTTCGCAGCTCGTCCTCCGACACGTAAGAGCACTTCGCGAACCGAGTTTCGATTTCCCCACTCATGTATGTGCCAATCACCTCGGCTTTGACCTGATCAACCGTGCCACCGCAGAATTGTGCCAACTTTTCGCGGAAAATCCTGGGTGATTGTGTGCTGGCTACAGGCCCAGTGAGAGACGCAAGAGAGCCGTCTTCATTGAAGCGGAAGCCGTAACCTTTGA
Organism: Sandarakinorhabdus sp. AAP62; assembly: GCF_000331225.1. GTDB lineage: Bacteria > Pseudomonadota > Alphaproteobacteria > Sphingomonadales > Sphingomonadaceae > Sandarakinorhabdus. The sequence goes on from NZ_ANFY01000004.1 coordinate 146,096, forward strand.
TGAAGGGATCGCCCCAGCCCATATCGTCGAACGGGCTCAGGAAGATGGTGCTGCCCTTGAGTTCGCCTTCGTCGGTCAAGGCATCATAAATTGCCTTCGTCTCTGTGCCGCGATCAAAGGCTCGAGGCGGAGAAAACAGCTCGAAGTTGTTTGTCGGCTTGGGCAGCCTCCGTCCGTTGAATACGAGATCCGCCAAGGTGATCGTGGGCTGCACGGGCTCCGATTGCGAGGCACCAGTCGCTGCTGCTGTGGCCCGCTTCGCTTCCTCGTCGGCAAGATGTTTTGTCCAAGACGCCTTGTCTGCAAAGCCAGCTTTTTCGGCCCTTCGCATTTCTTCGACTGACGCAAAGCCTAGCTCCTGCGCCTTCTTGTTTTGTTGCTGTCCCGAAATTCCAGCGACAATTACGAGCGCAACGAAGCCGCCTGCAACGCCGAGCTTGGCTTTCTTGCTGAGGCCGCCAAAGCCGCGCACAAGCCGGGCCACACCCTGAAAAATGCCTACAGTCGAAAATCGAATAAGCTTGAACCACCAACGTTGTGTGATGGCTGATTTGTTCTCGTCTGACATCATACCCCCTGCAATTGCGAGGAGGTTGATGCGATCCGACTAGCCTCCCCTTAGGTTGAGAGGCACCGGCCCAAGCCGGGTGTTAGGAACCCTGCGTAGCCACAAGGCGCTGCCGCTTTTGGGCAGAACCTTGGACATATGCGACAGCCACCCGGCCAGAATATCTCTGACCGGCTGCTACTTACTGAGGTTCCTACGCCTCACAGCCGGGACTGACCGGACTGCCCGCACACAATGCGGAATTCAGAGCGGCAGGGCAACGGTAAATTATGCCGTATCCGGGCGTTGCTAGTGACGACGACAGAAAATCATAAATATCTGTTGATATGAGATTTTTTGAATTCGCCACTATCAAAACCACCAAGCCTATGAACCCAGCACAGGCCCGCATCGCTGCGCTCAAGCGGAACGTCGAAAATGGTCGAGCCGCTTTGAAACAAGAGAGGGATATGCAGCGCATGGCTAGGGAACGTGAGGCTCAGCGCAAAGCTCAGCAGCGCCGCACAGGCTGACCATTGCAGCTATGCCTGTCTCACGAATCGACATGCATCACCTGATCCCGAAACTTTGGCCGTAAAACCAGCATTTTCGCACCGATCCTGCATCCCATTGGCAGGCCAATTCATCTTGGGACACTCAAGAAAATGGCCGTGAAAGGCCTGATTTTCCGCCATTTTCGGTAGGAAGGGCAATTAGGCCGACACTACGCTGCCTTCATCAACAACGATTAAAGGCACGGAAATGTCATCGCTTTCCAAGTTCACGTTCAAGACGCTGGCCAAAGCGCCGCCAGTCGATCCCATTCAACGACGCCGCGACAAAATCATGGCTGCCATTGAGCAGCAGAAGCTGGTGCTTGCAGCAGCCATCAAGGGTGAAACCTTCACCATTCCAGCCAAGGCCGAAGGCAAAGCTTCCAAGGCAGTGCGGCCATGGTGGATTGCGCAGGATGGTGGCTTCTATGTGCAGTGCCGATACGGCGCCCGGCCCTTGCTGCTCAACGCCACCAACAATGCCGTCTTTGTTAACAAGCTCGACGAAGTTGCTGCCGTGCTCACTGCCTTTGCCGCTGCCGCCAAAGCCGGTGAGCTTGATGCTGCAATGGCAGCCGTTGCCGAACGCAAGAAGGGGTAATGGCCATGGATCAATACCGAGCATGGGTCCGCGTACAGCCCACAGGAACCGACACGGTGGTCGTCGATGCTTACACAGAAGAGGAGGCAAGGCAGTATTGCGAAAGCCTCCACGGCGTTGGCTGCATCATCTTTATGGCACGGCGGAAGCCCGAATTCGTGGAAGCAGAACGCAAGCGCCACCGGGAGGCACGGCAATGAAGCGGTATCGCTTGCTCGTGCGCCTGAGCAACGGAACCACGACCCGCATCATCGTCACAGCCGAAAGCGACTACGCTGCCAAGCTGATCGGTGAGGCCCAATTTGGGCGCGGGCAGGTTCTTCACTACACGCGGGCCAGCTGATGACAGTGGCCCACATTGCCGAGCTCAACGACGCTGCTCGTACTTCGTTCATTGGCTGCCGTGTCGTGATCACCAAGGGCATTGCAGCCATGGACGATCTCGATGGCCTTTATGCCAAGGTTCGTGCTTTCAACGAATTCACCGAGCGCAACGATCCCTACGGCGAGCACGACTTCGGCAGCATCGAGCATGAAGGCCAGACGGTGTTCTGGAAGTTCGACTATTACGATGTCGATCTGCTCATGCACTCGCCCGACGCCAGCGATCCAGCTGTCACCTGCCGCGTACTGACAATTATGCTGGCCGAGGAGTATTGAGCCACTCACGATAATCCCATCTTGATGCCGCATAGCGCACAGACGGTGGCGTTAGATAAGATCAGGCGTGGTGCGGTTCTCCGCATGTGCTGAAAATTGCGCAGCAGGTTTTTTGCCAGCGCATATACCTTTCGGTAGCTCGCGTGGCTTGCAGACCGTAACGTGTTAAAATCGAGCCCTGACCTCATTTTATCGGCCTGATTGGTTTTACCAAACCGAGCCAGAAAATAGGCCGGATTTGCCGCCAAAGGATAAATATCTGCAAAGGGATATGCAGATATGAATTGGGGCAAGAAGATCGCCGAAAACTCAATCAAGAAGATCGTCAAAGGTCCATATGACGTGACCGGTGTGCTGGCCTTCAAGGATGGCGAGCGCATCTGCCCCGAGAAGGCCATGAAGCTGTTCGCTGCATTCTTTCACAAGGCCGACCGCGTGTTTTTTGGCCGAGCAGCCGACAAAGGCTATGGCATCAATCGGCTCTGCTTTCTGGAATTCGGCAAGAGCCAAAAGTGCATCCACGTGCACTTCGTTGCACAGTCTATGATCGATCCTGTAGTATTCTCAGCCATCCTGAACGTGCTGTGGAATACGCTTGATGCTGACACTGCTACACTGAAATCCAACTGGATCACACCCATTCACGACAAGCAGGCCATAGCGGAATATGTCACCAAGGAGATGTGGCGCTTTCGAGATGATAGCCTTGTTATAAACTGCGATCACCACAACGATGATCCCAGAGCTTACACCTCATTCTGCAATGACGCTCAGGCCCAGCGTATCGCAAATCACCTAACCGATGATTTGTTCGAGGCTGCGTTGGATAATGTTCCAGTTCATTCGGTTCTGATCCGTCACAAATTTAACGAACGCCAGCGGGCTCAAGCGAACAAAGACCGTGAGCGTGGACAGCGCATGGCAAACTCAATGGCATCACTCAGGCAATTTCTCTCCCAAAAAACTTAGGCACATTCATCAAGGCTTTCTCAGGCACCGCATAGGCATTCTTTAAGGCACATTATCAGGTTCTAACACAGCAACGGTCAGGGGTCGAAGTGCTAGGCATACGGCTCTCATAAGGCATCATTATGGCGCATTGTTATGGCTTATATCGTTGGCATTGAAGGTAGGTTGTGGACATTTCCACCGCCTATCCTCGTTATACAATAATCAACAACACACTCCCTACATATCAAACACTATGAACCACAACGAACACACATTGAACATCACAACACGCATACGCAGAACAAACGATGTGCTCACACTAAACGCTTATTGATCCGCCGTAGGCCACAGTACCTTCACCGCAGCCGATCACCTTTCCCCATTTGATAGCCACGCATATCCAGAGCACGATCACATAGAGTTCACGCTTCTCCACGCTCCCTAAGCGTTATCCAGCGTTGTCCATATAAATATCGATATGAACACATCACTGATCGATCACATCTATCTCATATTGCGCAATGCCAAGCTCACAACGACACGACAGGCGTTCAGCCGGGAGTATGTAGGCAAGAACCCGAACTGGTCTGCATATCAAGCTCACATGAAGCGCGACTTCTCCATAACGGGTGCGATCAATTGCCTACGCTCGATACGCTTATGCAAAGAGCGTGATGCAACGTTAGACCTTGTGCAGCTATGTGCATTGCGTGAAGCAGAGGCTTTGCTGCTTGAGCATCTTAATGAACGCTACAGCGTGGCCGACATCTGCGCATAGATTTTTCCAGACCGAAAGGTAAACTATTTGCTCGTACAGGCCGTCACCGGCCTTTAGCCCGATACTCATTGGGAAACCCTAGTGATCAACGAACGCAAGTCTTTCGGAGAAATTCTCTCTGCTACTCCCGAGCTGATGACTAAGGGGCAATGGGCCTGCATCAACATTGAGACGAGAAGTGCGTGGCCATCGAAGGCCCAGGCCTTTAGCTTTGAAGGCTATGATCTCTGGATCATTCCCATAACCACCGACAACTACCCGGGTATCGCGGTAAGGTTGGTTGCTGGGCTAAATCGTGACCAAGCATTGGCTCTTCTGCATCGCGCACTTAGCGTGATCGCGTGGTTGGATAACACCGGTGCTATCGTAACGCATATGACGGGGGGAGACTTACCCCGGATGATGGGATTATCGAAGGGAACAGGGCAAACGATACGGGACCAACTGGACCTTAGCGACCTGCCTCAAATTAGTGATGCACGTGCCAAGGTTGCACTGGCGCTTATGCGTGAAGGGCGCGGGCTAAACCACCCGGCATATGCGTTCTTGTCGTTCTACAAAGTTCTGGAAACAGCTTTTCCCAAGGGTCGAGCTCGAGGACAATGGATTGCCGAAAACCTTGATAGGCTCACTGACCATCGCGCTGTCGAAAGTCTCTCCCAGCTGCGAGCCAGCGTGAACGGTGACGTGGGTGCTCATTTGTACGAATCAGGGCGTCAAGCAATCGCCCATGCGCGGCACGATCCCATAATTAATCCAGACGATCCGCAGGACTCAAAACGTCTGCGTGCCGAACTTCCGATCATGGAGGCGCTAGCTGTGCTTGCGATTGAGCAGCGCCTCGGCGTCCAAACCAGTCAGACCCGATGGAAAGAGCACCTCTATGAGCTTCGGGGTTGGAAACCCATTATAGGTGCTGAGCTGCTTGCTCTAATTCTCCAAGGGAGCTGTCCGCCGGACATCAACTTGGACGTCCCAATTCTGAGTGTTCGACTGAGGCGAAGCGAAGGTTTCCCGCCGCTTGAACGGATGGTCCCCGTCCGAGGCGAAGTGACGCCGGATGGTTTGGCTATGATCTATCAAAGCGGCGATGGGCTGGTAGATTTCCCCTTCCATCTGAATTTTCGAGAGGAAAGGCTGCAATTCAACCTTGCGGACATTGTAGTACGCGATGACACAACATTCAGCGCAGCGACAAACGCGGCGCATATAGCCCGCTTCGTCCGCGACTACCTCGGTAATGGCGAATTACAGCTTTGGGATGCTGATACCAATGAGCTGTTATCGCGCTGCGATGCGTTCATCCCAACGAACTGCTTTCTCGATCACGACGCCGCCAATGCCAACATAGCACATTGGGAGGCGTTGGCTGTTGAGCGAACGAGCAGCGAAGTCTGACAAAGAAATACATAAAAGTTCACCGACCACCGCTATGTCATTGACTTAGAAAAGAACTTCATCGACCCCCTTTCGGTAGGAACGTCGCCTTGATGAAAATATGCTGAGCACAGCAGAAAAGTTCATCAAGAGGCGGTTTCAATGGCCAAGGCTAAGGTGCTCACCAAGGACGAGGTGCGTCGTGTGCTGCGCATTGCGGAAACAGGCAGTCACGGCCAGCGTGATAAGCTGGCACTTGCACTCAGCATCATGGGCGGCATGCGTGTCGGTGAAATTGCCGCACTTACCATTGGCGATGTGCGGGGCTTGGATGGCAGGGCGGTGGACATCATTCACCTCGCCAAACACCAAACCAAGGGCCATCGTTCACGGCGTGTGTTTGTCGGAGACGAGTTGCGCCGGATTTTGAGCATTTTCTTGGGACACTCAAAGGAATTGCCCGATACGGCGCCCCTGATCGCCAGCTCCCGAACGGGCAAGCATATGTGCACGGTCACGCTGTCGACGAGGCTCAAATCCATTTACCGCGCAGCGGGCATAGACACGAGCAGTCACGCAGGGCGCCGCACATTCGCCACGCGGAAGAACGAGCTGGGCATTGGGATGGCCACGATCCAGCAGCTCATGGGGCATTCCTCGATCCAGACCACGGCGCTGTACTGTCATGTCTCGGATGAGCAGCTCAGGAACGCGGCCAACGCGGGTTGACACGCCATTTCAGTCAAAAATTTTGCTTGCTCTACAAGGAGGCTGTCCAAACTGAAGCTTGATTGCTAGGCTGCTCGGCTACCCACTTGGCAGGGAGCGTAACGAGCAGGGGTTTTGGGGCATGGCTGCGCTGGAAGCAGTGAAAAATGGCGCAATCGTCAAAGGCATTGTCCCGAATCAGTCCGTTGAGATCGTTTCCGTTGATTGGATTGGCGATCAGGCTCTGAACGTAGTTTACCGCGTGCCGGGCGGCTCGGTAGCCGAGACCACTTTGTACCGAGATGACGAATTCCGGCTGACAGTCGAAGAAGGCGGGCAGGCGTGGTCCCTTGATGCCGATGGCTCTCTGCTGCGACTTGTGACCGAAGCCAATCGCATCAAGTTGGCTCATTACTTCGACCCGTACCTTGCCATCCACACTAGCCTCGTTGATCCGCTTCCGCACCAGATCACGGCGGTTTATGGCGAGATGCTGCCGCGACAGCCTTTGCGCTTCCTTCTCGCAGATGACCCAGGCGCTGGCAAAACGATCATGGCTGGCCTGCTTATCAAAGAGCTGATTGCTCGCAGCGACCTTGAGCGATGCTTGATCGTAGCGCCGGGTAGCCTCGTCGAGCAGTGGCAAGATGAGCTCGGACAAAAGTTTGGGTTAGAGTTCGATATCCTCAGCCGGGACATGATCGAAACCTCCCGGTCTGGAAATGCCTTCAACGACCGTAATCGGCTCATCACTCGTTTGGACGTTCTGGCTCGCAACGAGGAGTTGCAGCAGAAGCTGATCAGCTCAAACGAGTGGGATTTGATCATCTGCGACGAAGCGCATCGCATGTCGGCGTCCTACTTCGGCGGCGATGTTAAGCTCACGAAGCGTTACCAGCTGGGGCAAAACCTCGGTCGCATTTGCCGCCACTTGCTGCTCATGTCGGCAACTCCGCACAATGGGAAGGAAGAGGACTTCCAACTCTTCATGGCGCTGCTCGACGGAGATCGGTTCGAAGGGCGGTTCCGCGATGGCGTGCATTACGCCGATACTGAAGACATGATGCGGAGGCTGACCAAGGAAGAGCTGCTTAAATTTGACGGCACTCCCCTATTCCCTGAACGCAAAGCCTACACGGTCAAATACGACCTCTCGCCAGACGAGGCAGCTCTCTACACGGCAGTGACGGAGTACGTCCGCACCGAGATGAACCGTGTCCAACGGTTTGCAGAATCAGATGGCAAGAAGCGCAACAATGTCGGTTTCGCGCTTCAAATCTTGCAGCGTCGATTGGCATCCTCGCCTGCTGCGATTTACCAATCCCTCAAGCGCCGTCGCGAGCGTCTGGAGAATGAGATTGCAGAAGCGCGGCTGGCTAAGAAGGGGCTGACTTCGCCTATCGGCAAGGTTGAGGTGAACGACGACATCGTCGGTAACATCGACGAGTACGGTCAAGACGAGATCGACGCATTCGAGGACACGATCTCGGCGGGCGCGACCTCTGCCCAGACCATTGAGCAGCTGGAACTTGAAGTCCAAACGCTTAAGGGCTTGGAGAGCATGGCCCTCAATGTCCTGCACTCCGGGCAAGATACGAAGTGGAGCCAGCTCAACCGCATTCTCGACGACGAACTCATGGTCGATCCTGACGGGCATCGCCGCAAGCTCATCATCTTCACCGAGCCAAAGGACACACTCCACTACCTGCTTGAGAAGGTTCGCGCTCGGCTAGGAAAGCCTGAGGCTGTCGATGTGATCCACGGCGGCGTGACCCGCGAGGAACGCCGCAAGGTCGTCGAACGTTTCATGCAAGACAAGGACATGCTGGTCCTCATCGCCAACGACGCGGCTGGCGAAGGCGTTAACTTGCAACGTGGCCACCTGATGGTGAACTACGATCTTCCTTGGAACCCTAACAAGATAGAACAGAGGTTTGGTCGTATCCATCGTATCGGCCAGACCGAGGTTTGCCATCTCTGGAACCTTGTCGCAGCGGATACCCGCGAAGGTGAGGTCTACGCCCGCCTTCTCGAAAAGCTTGAAGCTGCTCGGGAGGCTCTAGGTGGTCGAGTTTACGACGTATTGGGCGAGCTGTTCGAAGGCATCGCCCTGAAAGACCTACTGTTTGAAGCGATCCAGTATGGTGAGCAGGAAGAGGTTAAGGCCCGTCTGTTCCAAGCCGTCGATGGTGCAGTTGATCAGGACCACTTGCTTCGGTTACTTGAGCGCAGAGCACTGACCAATGACACGATGCCGCCGTCGCGAGTGCAAGAGCTGCGGATCGAAATGGAGCGAGCTGAAGCCCAGCGCCTTCAGCCCCACCATATCCAAAGCTTCTTCGTGGAAGCATTCCAGCACCTCGGCGGTCAGATCAAGCGCCGCGAGGAAGGGCGTTGGGAGATTACCCACGTTCCCGTCAGCATCCGAGAACGCGACAGGCAGATTGGCACTGAAGCGCCGATCCAAAAGAAATATGAACGCATCTGCTTTGAAAAGTCGCGGATCAATCAGCAGCCCGTAGCAGCCTTCGTCTGTCCCGGACATCCATTGCTGGAAGCGGTCATAAGCCTCATTCGTGAGCAATACGATCACCTGATGAAGCGCGGCGCAGTGATGGTCGACGACACCGACCCATCAGAGGAAATTTCGGCGCTGTTCCTGCTTGAGCACAGCGTTCAAGATGGCCGTCCGACGGCAACCGGACATGCCCATATCGTTTCCGAGAAGCTGCAATTTGCCGACATCAACAAGCAGGGGACGGCATCTAACGCGGGTATCGCGCCGCACCTCAATCTGAGAGCGGCCAAACCAGAGGAAATTGCTCTCGTCGAAGACCTGCTCAATGAACCTTGGCTGCGCAACGATCTGGAAAAGACGGCAGTGCATTTCGCCACTGTCGAGCTGGCCCAGAAGCATGTTGCGGAGGTCAAGGCCCGCCGTCTGCCCGAGATCGACAAGGTTCAAACTGAGGTTCAGGCCCGCCTCAAGAAGGAAATCAACTACTGGGATGCGCGAGCATTCGAGCTGAAACAGGAAGAGCGTGCCGGTAAGAAGGTGCGGCTCAGCTGGCAGAATGCTGAGCGGAGAGCGGAAGAGTTGGCGGAAAGGCTCAAGCGGCGCATGGTACTGCTAGAGCAAGAGCGTTTTATCTCGTCTCAGCCGCCACGGATTCGTGGTGGGATGGTCGTTATTCCTGCCGGTCTGCTTGCGGAACGTTTAGCAGAGAAGGGCAATGACCCGTCTAAGGGCAACATGTTTGCCGAAGACCCGCAAGCTCGAAAGATCATCGAAACCCTTGCGATGAATGCCGTCATGGATGCCGAACGTGCGCTGGGCAATTCTCCGCTGGATGTGTCTGCGCAGAAGGTCGGCTACGATATCCAGTCACTTGATCCCAAGGCAGGTCACTTGCGTTTCATCGAGGTGAAAGGTCGCATTGATGGGGCAGACACCGTCATGATCACCCGACAAGAGGTGATCACATCGCTGCACGAGCCGGAAAAGTTCATCCTCGCCATTGTGCAGATCGATAACGGATTTGCGCGAGAGCCTCGCTATCTCCCGGGCGCTCTCGATACCCGCGAACCACCATTCGATCAGAACGCTATCCAGTTTAACATCAATCGCCTGCTTGAGCGGGCTAAGGCACCAGCATGACCACGACCTATAAAAAGAAGCTCATCGAAGTCGCGATTCCGCTGGAAGCCATCAACGCTGCATCAGCACGTGAGAAATCCATTCGCCACGGCCATCCTTCGACGCTGCATTTGTGGTGGGCGCGGCGTCCCTTGGCAGCTTGTCGGGCGGTGCTATTTGCGCAGTTGGTGGATGACCCTTCTGCCCATCCTGAGCAGTTTCCGACGCATGAAGAACAGGAAGCCGAGCGTAAGCGGCTGTTCAAGATCATTGAGGACCTCGTAGTTTGGGAAAATTCCACCAACGAGGAGGTTTTGGAACGGGCCCGGGCTGAAATCCGCAAGAGCTGTGGTGGTGAATTGCCACCCGTGTATGACCCGTTTTCTGGGGGCTGCTCAATTCCACTCGAAGCGCAGCGGCTTGGCCTACCTGCTTATGGTTCTGACCTGAATCCCGTCGCCGTGATGATCGGGAAGGCGATGATCGAGATTCCGCCCAAGTTTAGAGACATGTCGCCGGTTCATCCTGGTGCGAAGGATAGACAGTTCTATCGTAACACCGAGGGGCTGGCGGAAGACATTAAATTCTATGGCGAGTGGATGCGTGAAAAAGCTTTTGACCGCATCGGGCATCTGTATCCGCCAGTTGACCTCGCTAGTGAATATGGTGGAGGTAAGGCGACAGTGATCGCTTGGATTTGGGCAAGGACAGTGCCTAGCCCTGACCCAGCATTCTCCGATGTGCAGGTGCCTATTGCATCCAGCTTTTTGCTCAGTTCAAAAGCTAAAAAAGAAGCGTGGATTGACCCGATTGTTGACCGACAAGCAAAATCAATTGTTTTCCGCATTCGTCAAGGCGGTACAAAGGCCGAAATTGCGGCGGCGAAGGAGGGGAATAAGGAAGGTCGCGGAGCCAATTTTCGCTGTTTGATGTCTGGCACTGCTATAACGCCAGATTACGTAAAGCGCATGGGACGAGATGGCCGGATGGGGCAAACGTTGCTTGCCATCGTAGCCGAGGGCAACCGTGGGCGAGCCTATATGGCACCTACTGCAGATCAGGAGGCAATTGCCTTTTCAGAGAAACCTAATTGGAAACCCGAAACAAGCCTTCCTGACGACCCTCGTAACTTTTGGACTGTGGATTATGGCTTGAAGACTTTTGGCGATCTTTTCACGGACAGGCAATTAGTAGCATTGAACACGTTTAGTGAACTGGTTCACGAAGTTCGCACGAAGATTGAAGCTGATGCTTTAGCAGCTGGTCGCTCCACAGATGTTGCACCGCTCCGGGACGGCGGGAAAGGTGCGAAAGCGTATGCTGAGGCAGTGAGCGTCTACTTAGCTTTTGCAGCAGACAAATGTACTGATTATTGGTCCTCGATATGCAGCTGGCATAGTTCAGGCGAAAAAATGCGTAACACCTTCGGTCGACAGGCCATTCCTATGACTTGGGATTATGCCGAAGCAAATCCATTTTGTTCGTCCTCTGGCAACTGGACTGCAATGAAGGATTGGGTCTGGAAGGTTGTTGCTGATTTCAATCCAGCACAAAACGGAACTGAGCGCCAAAGTGACGCTCAAACAGTCGATTATCCCCCGGAGGTAGTAATATCTACTGATCCTCCATACTATGACAACATTGGCTACGCCGATCTTTCCGACTTCTTTTTTTGCTGGCTAAAGCCGTCTGTAAAATCCGTTTATCCAGAAATTTTCGGGAGCATCACAACTCCAAAATCGGAAGAGCTTGTGGCCACTCCATACCGCCACGGAAGCAAAGATTCTGCAGAAGGTTTCTTTCTTGATGGCATGAGAAAAGCCATAACCAATATGGCACGACATTCATCAGATAAATTTCCAGCTACAATTTATTATGCTTTCAAGCAAAGTGAGGTTGAGAAAGAGGGTATTAGCTCTACTGGTTGGGCCACATTTCTGCAGGCCGTCGTTGAAGCAGGATATGCAGTTGTAGGCACTTGGCCAATGCGCACTGAAATGGCGAACAGGATGATCGCCTCGGGGACGAATGCTCTTGCTAATTCGGTTGTGCTAGTATGCCGGAAAAAGAAAGACACAGCGGAAATCGTCACTCGCGCCGAATTTATCCGCGCTTTGAAACGTGAACTTCCGCCAGCTATTGCCGAACTTCAAGCAGTCAACATCGCCCCTGCAGACATGCCCCAATCTGCCATTGGCCCCGGGATGGGTGTGTTCTCACGCTATAAGGCCGTTCTCGAATCTGATGACAGACCGATGACCGTGAAAACGGCCTTGCAGCTCATCAACCGAGAACTCATGGAATACCTTGACGGTGTGCAGGGCGAGTTTGACGCCGATACCCGTTTTGCCATCACGTGGTTTGAGCAGAACGGGTTGAATGCGGGCGATTATGGCACAGCCAATAACATCGCCACGGCTCGCGGCATCTCCGTCGAGAGTGTGAAGCACGCAGGTATCATAGAAAGCTCTGCGGGTAAGGTTCGTATTCTGAATCGTGAGGAGCTGGACCCTGACTGGCATCCCAACGAAGACAAGCACATCACGATCTGGGAATGCCTTCAGTACCTCGTGCAGTACCATGAGAACCAAGGTCTGTCCGATGCCACAGCGATCCTTCTGCAGCAGATCGGCGATAAGGCCGAGGCGGTGAAAGACCTTGCCTACTGCCTTTACGACATCTGCGCGAACAAGCGGAAGGATGCCAAGGAAGCTACGGCATACAACGCTTTGATTGCGGATTGGACCGAGCTGAGCCGTCTCGCTGCAACGGTGCATGACACCCGCGGTCGTACTCAGCTGCGCTTTGATGTTTGAGGGATAGGGAAGCATGGCCAAGAGCACCCGCCAGTACGTCTTTGAAGGCATGGAACTGCTGCCGGAGGCGCTGATTCCTTTCGTTGAGAAGCGCCTAGAGAATTCCATTAAGGGTCATTGGCAGCTTGAGGTCGTCCAGCGCATTCAAGGCCTGCGGCCCAACTCAAGTGGCGCTGTCGGTTGGGATCAGCAGGGCTTGCTGAAGACCATGATGGTGTTCTGGAAGGAAGCGTTTTCGGCGGTTCTCGGCCATCCTGAGCGGTCCTATGTGTCTGAACTTCTTGATGTGCGGAACAAGCTCTCGCACAACGAGACGTTCACTTACGACGATGCCGAGCGTGCACTCGATTCCATGCGTCGCCTCATGGAGGCAATCAGCGCAGGGGAAACTGCTGATCAACTCAGCAAAATGCGCGACACAATCCTGCGGACCAAGTTTTCCGAGCTTCAGCGCAATGAAGAACGGCGCAAGACCCAGCGTTATGACATTGCGGTGGATACGGTGGCTGGATTGCTGCCGTGGCGAGAGGTCGTCGAGCCACATCAGGACGTTGCGACAGGCGAATTCCAGCAGGCTGAGTTTGCCGCTGACCTTGCCAAGGTGCACCACGGCAGTGCGCCGTCTGAGTACCGCGATCCGAAGGAGTTCTTCTCGCGCACCTACCTGACCGAAGGCCTGAGTAGCCTGCTCGTCGGTGCTGCCAAGCGTTTGTCAGGCGGCGGCGGTGATCCGGTTGTCGAACTGCAAACCAACTTTGGCGGCGGCAAGACCCACTCGATGTTGGCACTGTATCACATGGCCAGTGGCATCAACGTCGATGACCTGTCCGGCTTGGATCAGCTCCTCCGGAACGAAGGCCTGACCGTTCCGTCCAAGATCAATCGGGCAGTGCTGGTTGGCACCTCGCGTGGTCCTCAAGACGTGATCCATCTCGAAGGTGGCCGCACGATCAATACCACTTGGGGTGAATTGGCGTACCAGCTCGGTGGCATCGAAGCCTTCGACATGATTGCCGAGCAGGATGCACGTGGCATCGCTCCGGGCTCTAACCAGCTTGAGGCAATCTTCCGCAAGTTTTCCCCGTCGCTGATCCTGATCGACGAATGGGTTGCTTACCTGCGCCAGATCTATCGAGTTGAAGGCCTCCCGTCTGGCTCGTTCGATGCAAACCTCAGCTTCGTGCAGTCGCTGACTGAGGCGGTGAAGGCCAGTCCCGGAACGCTGCTGGTGGCATCGCTTCCCGCCTCTCAGATCGAAGTGGGCGGCGAGGGCGGTCAAGAGGCCTTGGCTCGCCTCAAACAGACGTTCAGCCGCGTGGAATCTTCGTGGCGTCCAGCTTCGCAGGAAGAGAGCTACGAGATCGTTCGTCGGCGTCTGTTCAAGGAAGTACCGGGTGACAAGTTCCACCACCGGGACAATACGCTGAAGCAGTTCGCCAAGCTGTACCGCGATAGCTCGGACGATTTCCCGCAAGGGTGCTCGGACGAAGATTATCGGCGTAAGCTTGAGAAGGCCTACCCCATCCATCCCGAGCTGTTCGACCAGTTGTACATGAGCTGGGGCTCGCTCGAAAAATTCCAGAAAACTCGCGGTGTTCTGCGGCTCATGGCACAGGTGATCCACGAGCTATGGATCGGCAACGACCCCTCAGTTATGATCATGCCCGGCAGCGTCGCGATTAGCTCCGCCCGCGTTGAGCCCGAACTGCTACATTATCTCGACACTAGCTGGCAGGCGATCATCGCGGGCGACGTAGATGGCCAAGCCTCGACGCCGTACCGGATCGATCAGGCCGCACCGAACCTTGCGAAGTGCTCGGCAACCCGCCGCGTGGCCCGTGCTGTGTTCATGGGAACCGCGCCTACCGCCGGGCAAGAAAACAAGGGTGTAGACGACAAGCGCATCAACCTTGGCGTGGTGCAGCCGGGTGAAAAGCCTGCCATCTTCAGTGACGCCCTGCGCCGCCTGACTAACCAGGCTAAGTTCATGCACAGCGACCTTGGCCGGTATTGGTATTCCATGTCGGCCAGTCTCAATCGGATTGCTGCTGACAAGGCAGGTCAGATTGAAGAAGCTTTGGTCCTCGTTGAGATCGACAAGGCGCTTGCATCCTATATCAATGGCTTGGCTGATCGTGGCGACTTTGATGCGATACAGGTTGCCCCAAACAGCTCAGCTGATGTGCCGGATGAAGCAGGTGGGGTTCGCGCTGTGGTGCTTGGCGTGGCCCATCCTCATTCGGGTCGTGAGGGGTCCGCCGCACAGACAACCGCCAAGGATATCCTGACCACGAGAGGCAGCACGCCTCGCGTCTACCGAAATATGCTCGTTTTCCTTGCCGCTGAAGAGCGGCAGTTGGACAATCTCAAGCTTGCGATGCGCTCTTCTCTGGCGTGGTCGGAGATCGTGCGGGAGTCTGATCGCTACAATCTCATCCCAAGCGATGCTGCTCGCGCCAAGGCTAAGCTTTCGGAAGCAACTGACACCCTGAAGACCCGTCTCAAAGAGGCGTGGTGCTATCTGATCTATCCGTCGCAGGAGAGCGCCCAAGCGGACATCGAGTGGAACTCTGCCAAGGTTTCTGCGCAAGATGGATTGCTATCGAGGGCTAGTAAGAAGCTCGCTAGCGATGAAGGCTTAATGCCCGAGTTAGGTCCGTCGCGGCTCGACCGGGAGCTTCAAAAGTACATCTGGAACGGCAAGCCACACCTTGGGCTGGCCGACCTATGGGAGTACCTCAACCGCTACATTTACCTTCCGAGGGTCAAGAACCGCGCGGTGCTAACCAAGGCGGTCCAAACGGCGGTTAGTCAGATGGTGCCGGGGCCTTTTGCCTATGCAGAACGGTGGAATGAAACCGCAGGCTCCTATGATGGCCTTGTCATCTCCAGTGCGCCAAACGCTCAGATCGTAATTGACCGGGAGTCTGTCATCATCAAACCCGATGCAGCAGAGGCTGCTCGGGCGAAAGAGATACAGGATCGCGGTAATGTTGGTGGTGGTGACGGAACCGGACCGTTGCCGGGTCAGGGGCCGGTAGACACTGGTGGGGGTATAACGCCTCCGCAGCCTGTCCCGGAAAGCAGTCCGAAACGCTTCACGGGCACAGTGATGATCTCTCCCGAGCGACCGGCACGGGACATTCATCAGATTGTCGAAGCCATCGTCGAGCAACTGACCACAATCCAAGGTTGTGATGTATCTCTCAGGCTCGAAATCGATGCTGAGGCGCCAAATGGGTTTGACCGTGCAAAAGTGCGCACTTTGCTGGAAAATGCGACAACGCTCGGGTTCATCGACAAAAGCATTCGGTGATGTTCGATAGATGAAGGTTTTGCTCGACACCAACGTTTGGCGTTATCTCGCTGATTCTGGGCGGCAGAGCCTGCTGAATTCAGAAGCCAAGCGAGGCGGTTATAAGATTACCATATGTCCTGCGATCGTAAACGAGACGCTCAGGATCGGAGATGCAGGTCTAAGAAGAAGGGTAATTGAGCTTCAAACACGGCGTTGCTGGCATCGATTGATGCCAGATTCATATCTCGAGTTAGAAGACATGAAGCGCGAGATACAGAAGGTCCATCCTGATTGGATGTTGTCTAAGCCTGACAATTCTGGGTTTCGGAAGCTGTCGTACAATTGGTCGCGTGCTACAGGAGGTTGGTGGTCTTACGTCCGTGAGAACGTCGATATAAGTGCCTCGCGATTAAGGCCAAGAGATGATCTGGTTATCAACCAGGTGCGAGATCAATCTCGACAAATGCGCGATGCCGTCCTGCAGGCCAAAAAGCCTATGGTTGGCAATTGGCTCTCGAACCTTGAGGGTTCATGGGATGTCAATGGAGCGACCGTGCGGTTCGAAGGCTGGCGGGTATACGCTTACACTATTTGGAAGAACATGTTTTTGAGCGATGTAACGACCCGCCAGTGGATGGGATGCCACATCGATATCGACCGTATGCTTCATGGGAATCCAAGTGATTTCTTCAACTTCTGGCATCACGAAGCCACTGCAATCGCACTTCCCCGTGAGTGGCTTCGCGCCGCAATTTATGCCATGCAAGCAGATCGGAAGGTAACCGATGGCAATCCTCTGGACGCGACAATTGGCGTGCACCTCATGGATGTCGATCTGGTCGTTTCAGCCGATAGAAACTTCGTATCGATGATCAAACGCTGTCACGAGGAAGCGCCGTTCGTGACAGCTGATGCATTCTTAATCGGGGGTGGTGACGCGGGAATAGATCAGCTGTTTGAACTCTTATCAGAGGGTGCCAGAGCTAAGGTTTCTCACTGAAATCCTGATGTACGCCACAGGCAATGCTTAGTCATATGTGGGCTCTTTGAGCCACCCAAGAAAAATGGCATGGTGCCAAAGGTAACAAAGCACCATGCCATCAAAGTGGCCGCACGGAGGCAAAGACCGTGCAGCTAGGTTGTTATGTTATGGTTCAGTAGGCACGGTCCTCGTCACCGCTGTCGGGCAGCTTGCCATGGCGAGGTTCGCGAAGGGGTTAGAACAACTCGTCCCAATAGCGCCCGCTGTCGCCATCATCGAAGTCTTGAGAATGGCGCAGCCGGTTGAAGGTCGTGTCCTTGTACCGTTCCAGCGTGGCCATCTGACCCGACTTGAAAATCTCGTCGATCACCTCGACCGCAGAACCCTCGGGGCGACCATACTGAAACTTGTTGTCGATGGTCGCGATGTCGAAAAAGCGGTTTGCCGTTGCAATCGCCCAGCACAATGCACCGAGGTTGTGGTGTGCCAGCAGGACTTCGCTGAGCCGGTCACGGAAGAAGCTGCTCGTCAGCGAGCCGGTGACGCAATAGTCGCCCATGACCATCTTGTTGCCAATCGGGCTCGGCCACGGCCACGGCAGCGGACTACCAAGAAACCGCTTGTGCTCGGGAACATCGACAGCGCCCATGACCATCTTTCCCGGCTCGAACGTGGGCAGCGTCATCATCTGATTGAAGCGCAGGTTCCGCCACGGCGTGCTCGTATCGTACGAGATACGAATGTCGTAACCCGTGCGCTTCTTGAGAGTGCGCTGCAACGCCGTCAGCAGCACAGCGGTGTCGAGCTCATTCGTCCCCAGCACATGAATGTGGGTCGTGTGTTCCAGTTCACCATCATGCCACATGATGAGCAGGCGGCGACAAAGCTCGTAGAAATTGTGCCGCAGGCGGCCCGCAAACGCCCATCCCTCGAACTTGTACTGCTTCACAGTTTTGTACCAGATATCGGCTTCAGCAGGCGTGTTCCCTTGCAGCACATTCAGGAAGCGAACCTTTCCCGGCGTGCGATTGCGATGGAAATAGCGAAGGTGCTGCATCGTGGCAGACAGGCATTCGTCGGTCGACTTGAAACGGTACTTCGTAGGGTTCTTCACGACAGGGCCTGTCGGAACGTCCAGCGTCATCGAGATGTCGGCATTGGCCTCGATCCAGTCCAGAACCTTCTTGCGGTCACTGTCATCCTCAATCGGGAACTTATCGCTGGCAATCTGGTAGCCGCCGCTATCCGCGATCACCAAGGTGTTTTCGCGATCACGCTGCGAGATGATGCACGGCTTCTTCTGCTTCATCGCCTGACCCGCCGAGGTCATGACGTGCGAAATTCGGAACAGCTTGTTGGCAGGATCGAGGAAGTTGAGATCGGCTGCCGTCACTCCTTTGGGAAGAGCACGGCCCCAGTACGTTGCATTGATGATCCCATCATAGATCATCTGTGCGTGGGAAGGGCTCACAGATGGCACGTAGATGGCCTGATCTTTGGGCGTGATGTCGTTTTCAATGTGGTTTGCGTACCGGGGGAACGGCCATGCGGCATCGTTATGGATTTCACGGTCCATTTTAGGTCTCCAGAATTTGGGTAAATCAAGTTTTCAGGTTATGTTGGGATGCCGTCTGGCAGCATCCCAACAGGGTCAGTTCACGCCTAGATGAGGCAGGAAAGCACGGTCAGGCAACGATCCTTGAGCCCGCCCTTTTCATTCACAGTCGGCAGGTAGATTTCGTACTCACCGAACTTGTCCGACCAGCGCACCATCAGCAGGCCGTTGGGGTCAGCCTTCATGACAAAGCTGTCAGTGTTCTGTTCCGCCAGAAGCTTGAACAGGTCGGCAATGTCGCGGGGCCGAAGTGCCAGCGTGACCATCGGCTGCTCTTCTGCCTCAAGCGGCACACGATACGACTTATGCTTGGCGTGCTCGAAGCTCAGGCTGAGCCCGTTGTAGGACAGCGTGATGGGCAGGAAGGTCTTGTCCTCGTCCTTCTTCGCCTTCTGCCAATTTCCGATGTAAGCTTCATAGATGCTCTGCACCGCCGTCTTGCGCAGCTCAGTGGTGAACTTGGCATTGAAGCTTTCGATGCAGACAGGCTGGTGCTTCTCCTTGGACGCAATGGTCCAGCAGAAGCGAGGCTCCTTTTCGCACTGCTCCACTGCCTTCCCATTGGGCACGATCTGCCAGATCAGAGGCGCATCCTCAGTCCCGCCAATCGCCGTCATGCCGAACATGATGCGATCCCCGATGCTGCTGACCTGCTTGGCGAGATCCTTACCCGTCTTGGTGACAGTATCGTCTTCGCGGCGCTCCGTGGGCAGCATCAGGAACTGACCGGACGGGAACGTGCCGATGTCGATTTCGGGCTTCGGCCGGGCAATGATCACCGCCGAGGTATCGGTGTAGCGGGCGGAAACCTGCACGAAGGTGCCACGTTCGTCATCGCGCAGCACGTAAGTGCGAGCCACCTTGAGATGTTCACCAGAGCTGGTGCCGTCGGCAGTGTAGATGCTCTTCTTACCGTCGCGCACCATCGTGCCGATTTCGCAGACCTTGGCCGCAAACTCAGCAAACGGGTTGAGGCCGCCAAGCACGTCAGTGTCAACCTTAAGCACCAGCGACTTGGCTTCGTTGTCAGATGCTTCCAGTTCGCCGTAGATTGCGACCTGATCATCGACCTTGCGACCAATCAGGAACACATAGCCATCGCGAGCGAACTTGGGTGCGTAGCTCACGTTGGCAACGGGAGCGGCATGAGAGATTGCCTTGGTGATAGCCGAGACCTTCTCGTTGCGCTTGGCATCCGCTTCGGCGTCGCTGCCCCCCGACTTGGCATCATTATTGTTGGCGCTGTTGCTGCTTTCGGGAGCATTGCCACGGGCAATGTCGAGCGCAGCCTCAAATCCGCCTGCCTTCTTGAGCAGCGCAACAATTGCGTCTTCGGTCATGCTGTCGAGCTGGTCACGGCGCTGGTCAATGTATTCAAGCACCTTTGCATAACGCGAAACATTCGAGGCATCGGAAGCGCGGGCAAACTCGAACACGAACTTGACCACAATCGTGAACGGGCTTGCGCCGTCACGGGCCTCGGCCTTGACCTTCGCGGCCTTGTCCCAGTCTTCCTTGGAATAGCCGAGATAGTCCTTGAGCTTGGCGAATTCCTCAGCAGAAACGTCCTTGCCGTCGCTCGCGAGATAGGCAGCAACACGGGCTTCGAGATCGGGAAGGGCGTTATTGAAGCGGTCAACTTCGGCGTTGTAGTCGTCCACCTGCGAGGCAAACCATGCACGGGCAAACTCCTCAGCCTGCTCAGAGGCCGCAAAGTACCAGAGCAGGTAGCAGTTTGCGGCAGACTTCATTGCCGCAGACTTATAGTTTTTGTAGGCTTCCTGAGCCTTGGTGACAAAGGCGCCGAGTTTGGCAGCGTCAATGTTGGTTTCGAGGGTCTCGTTATACGTCAGCATTATCATGCACTCCTATGCAATGACGCACAGCTAAAATTGCTGGACGTCGGCGCAGGGCATGAATTTTCTGAATGGGCCTGTAAGCCTAACGTATCGTCCGGGACAAAGAGTCTTTTGCCTACATGCGCCAACGAGGCTGGGAGGCTGATTTGATCAGATATGCGAATTATCAGGTGTATTTTCAGCACTGGCCGCCGGAACAGCATGGTGGGCAGGTTGCCGAGCAGCGTAAGGGGCACAAGGATATCGACCCCAAAGAACCATGGCTCTCAAGTGTTTACTACCATTGGTGGCGATACCTAAGCGCCAGCGAAACCTGCCGGGGCATTTGCGACACGGCTAGAACCGAAGATGGCCGCCGGAGTGCAAAGGTGCTGAACAGCGCCTACCCGGATTTTGGCAATGTGTTCGAGGGCAATTTCTGGTCGTGGTGGTGGGATCGGGGCTGGGCGTTGTTCTGTGAGCCGCAATCATACAGTATTCGAAAACTGGATCGAGAAGGAATGAGGCGCTGGTCGTCTGATCTCAATGCACCTGATCGCTTGATCGTCTCGCTTGCGGTCAATGGTGACCATCAGCGCACAGTCGACGAGATAAAAGCCTTGTTGGATGAGCTACCTCGGGGCAACCGTTCGGCACGGGGCAAGAAGCTCAGTGCGGCATTGTATCAACCAAGCGGAAAGCCTGATATCCCTGCATTGCAAAGATATTTCAAGGTTTGGGACAAGCGCAGGACTGATCCGGGCTTAGAGATTTGCGAGATCACCTACAAATGCGGCATCGAAAAGACTTACATGCCCACGGACGACAACTGGCGAAAACAGGCACGCAACGACTTTTACCGCCTTTTCAACAAGGCAGATGCCATCATGAAAAATGCAGCCTACGGCGTTTTTCCAGTGACTGAAGAGCTGTCGATGGATGCCATCGCTAAAATCCGGGGCGATCAGATGGCGTTGTCCCGAGATCGCCGTAGCGAGATCGACGCACGTCTATTTCCGAACCCGTTTGGCCAGCTCCAAGAGTTTTGGGCTGGGGCGCAAATCGAAAAAGGTTCGATTGCCCAGCTTAAGCCCTGACCATAAAATGGGAATGGTCAGGTCCAAATCCATATCACCTTAAGGAACTCAAGATGAGCAAACTTGCCGAGCTGTTGGCCAAGAAGGCCGAGCTGGAAAAGCAGATTGAAGCTGCCAAGCAGGCTGAGCAGGCCGATGCCATCAAGCAGATTGTCGATTTGGCCAAGAGCTATGGGATTTCCTACGCGGAGTTGAAGCCGCACATGACCCGTCGCCGTAAGCGCCGTGTCGTTGCCGACGCAAGCTCATAACGGCTCAATAGGCTGGCGCTGTAGCCTGCGATTTTAAGCGTCGTACAGCGACCGCAGCCCACGCCCGCTACTCGTGTAGCGGGCCCACGGCACAACCAGCCTGCTCGCCGCTGTAAACGAAGATTTGACGCCAGTCCGGTCCTATGTCCTGGGCTCATATGGGCACACTACATGGTTCTTGAACGAGCCATCCAAGGCCGCGAAAAAGTTTCACAAAATTCGAAGCGGCTCAAGATCATTGAACTGGCGCACTGCAATAATCCGGCCTATGGTGCGGCCATAAGTCTCTGTGATATTGAGATATTTCTAGGTTTTTGAAGCTACTGCAACTGAGTAGTTCGCTGGTTGCACAGCGTGTAAGGTTGCAGGATTGGGCTCTTTAAAAAACACAGACTTTACAGATACTTAGATTTTTGCATCTTACACACATGTTACACACTGAAATTTATGCCTCATAAGTCATGGATTTATAAGGATAATAAATCCTGCAATTATGGAGTGGGGACAATACCAATTTGAACCTTGGACTGGTGTGTGGACGTTTTCCTGCCGGACAGAATCGAACGCCATTGCAGGATCAAGGGGCATAGCGGTTGCCATGGCCCGGCAGATGCGGCAGAATTGTCATCAGGGTCAGTCACTTCGCACAGGTGGGCGATGGCTGCCGACGATCCAAAACTTGCAACATGCCCGATCATGCTCATTGCCGGTACGCGGCCTGAGGCTGTGAAGCTGGCACCGTTGATCCTTGATCTGCGAGCCCGCGGGCAGCGCCCGTTGCTGGTGGCGACCGGGCAGCATCGTGACATGTTTGATGAAGCCCTGGCCGGGTTCGGCTTGCAGGCCGATCATGATCTGGGGGTGATGGCGGCTTCACCAGACGAAGTCGTGGGGCGGCTGGTGCAGGCGCTGGCAGACGTGGTGCGCGAAACGCGCCCGGCGTGGGTGGTGGTGCAGGGGGATACGAGTTCAACCTTGGCCGGCGCATTGGCTGCCCGCTATGCCGGCGCGCGGCTGGCGCATGTCGAGGCGGGCTTGCGAACGGGAACCCACGATCCGCATCCGGAGGAAATGCACCGCAAGCTTGTGGCACAGATGGCGCAGTTGCATTTTGCCCCGACAGCGGCAGCAGCGGCGGCATTGGCGGCGGAGGGTGTGCAGGGCGGCGTGCACATCACCGGCAATAGCGGCATCGATGCGTTGTTGCTGATGCAGGCGCGACTGGCGGACGATGCGGCGCTGGCGCGGACGGCGACCGGGCCGCTGGTCGGAATTCCGCGCGGGCGGCCCTGGTTGCTGGCCACCATCCATCGACGCGAAAATCAGGGCGCCGTGCTGGACGGCATGGTGAGCGCGCTGGCCGAACTGGCTGGCGAGGCGGAGATCATCGTGCCCGTGCATCCCAGCCCGGCCGTTTCAGGTCCGGTGCGGGCGGCGCTGGCTGGTTGTGCGCACGTGCATCTGCTGCCGCCGCTGCCCTATGCCTCGTTTGTCGCGCTGATGCTGCAATCAGCCCTGGTGCTCACCGATTCGGGTGGGGTGCAGGAAGAGG
This sequence comes from Sandarakinorhabdus sp. AAP62, assembly GCF_000331225.1. Taxonomy (GTDB): domain Bacteria; phylum Pseudomonadota; class Alphaproteobacteria; order Sphingomonadales; family Sphingomonadaceae; genus Sandarakinorhabdus. Next base: position 169,358 of record NZ_ANFY01000004.1, read on the forward strand.
CGCCAGCCATCGGCCTGCCTTGCCTGGTGCTGCGCGACGTAACGGAACGGCGCGAGGGGCTGGACAGCGGCAACGCGCTGCTGGTCGGGCGCGATCCAGTGGCCATTGTGGCGGCGGCGCGGGCCATTCTGGCCGGCGGGGCGGTGCGTGCCGCGATGGCCGCGCCGGCCATGCCCTATGGCAGCGGCGGCGCCGCGCAGGTGATCAATTCCTTGCTGTTGCGCCGAGCTGGCGCATCATCGGCACAAAGGTTGGAAAGCTGGTCGCAATCGGTCGCGCATCGTCCACGGTCACGCGCCTTGCAGCGTTGAGGCCGAGCACGGCAAAGCTCATGGCGATGCGGTGGTCGAGCCGGGCAGCAATGGTGGCCCCACCTGGGATGGGGTCGCCGGCACAGCCTTCCACGATCAGGCCGTCTTCCAGTTCTTCGCAGCTTACACCGCAGGCTGTCAGCCCTTGCGCCATGACCGCAATGCGATCCGATTCCTTCACGCGCAACTCTTCCAGCCCGCGCATCGTGGTGCGGCCCTGGGCAAAGGCGGCCGCGACGAACAGGATGGGATATTCGTCGATCATGCTGGGTGCGCCGTCGGGCGGCACCTCGATGCCGGTGAGTGCGGAGTGGCGCACCTGCAGATCGGCGACAGGCTCGCCGCCCACCGTGCGTTCGTTCAACAGGCGGATGTCGCCGCCCATCGCCTGCAGCACGCTGATCAACCCGGCGCGGGTGGGATTGATGCCGACATTGCGGATGGTGATGTCGCTGCCCGGCACGATCAGGGCGGCGACCATCGGAAAGGCCGCTGATGACGGATCGCCGGGCACGTCGATGGTCTGGGGCTTGAGTTCGGCCTCGCCGCGCAGGGTGATGATGCGGCCTTCCGGCGCCTGGACCACGGACAGGGCAGCGCCAAAGCCGGCCAGCATCCGCTCACTATGGTCGCGGGTGGGGATGGGTTCGATCACCACCGTCTCGCCCGGCGTGTTGAGGCCGGCGAGCAGGATGGCGGATTTCACCTGCGCCGAAGCCACTGGCAGCGTGTAGCGCAGCGGGATCGCCGGGCAGGCGCCGGTGAGGGTGAGCGGCAGGGTTTGCCGGCCAGCGCCGGGAGTGGCGGCGATGGTCGCGCCCATGAGCGACAAGGGCGTGATCACCCGCCCCATCGGACGGCCCGACAGGCTGGCATCGCCGATGAACGTCGCGGTGATCGGATGGCTGGCGACCAGGCCCATCAGCAGCCGGGTGGAAGTGCCACTGTTGCCCATGTCGAGCGCGGTCTGCGGCTGCAACAGACCGCCGACGCCAACGCCACTCACCCGCCACTCGCCATTGTCGCTGCGGCTGATCTGCGCGCCCATCGCCCGCATGGCAGCCGCGGTGGCGAGCACGTCTTCGCCTTCGAGCAGGCCGGTGATGCGGGTTTCGCCTACCGCAAGGGCGCCGAGCATCAGCGATCGATGGCTGATCGACTTGTCGCCGGGTACGGTGACGTCGCCGGTCAGCGGCCCGGTGGCGGCCAGACAAAGCGGGGCGGGATTTCCATCAGCGTGACTCATGATGGGGCGCTTTGACAGGGCTTTCCGGCTGTGGCAATGCGCCGGGCTCTTCGGGGCGGGCCGTGGCCCGCCCTGCTTTTGGCTTTTGCCCTGTCATGATGGGGCTGCACGGAGACGATATGGTCAAGGCTGAATGGGGCACCAAGCGTGCCTGCCCGAAATGCAACACCCGATTCTATGATCTGGGCAAGGAAGACCCGGTGACCTGCATTTCCTGCGGCTTTGCCTGGGCGCCGGAACCGATTCTGAAGTCCAAGCAGACGACGCCCTTTGAAGCCTCCAAGCCGCAGGCCGCCGAAGCCGATGCCGAAGTGGCGGTTGATGAGGATCTGGACATCGAGGACGCCGACGTGGAAGCGGGCGAAGCCGATGCCGATGTTGACCTGGGCGACGATGACGATCTGGGCGTTGTCTCGGAAGGCACCGACGACGAGAATTGAGGATATCGGCCGGGCCGGCGAATTTCGGGCTTGCAAGCCCGCGAAACATCGCCTAACCGGCCGCTCCCGGCGTTGCTGGCAACAGCAGCGTCCACATTTGGGAATGTGGGGCCTTAGCTCAGCTGGGAGAGCGCTACGATGGCATTGTAGAGGTCAACGGTTCGATCCCGTTAGGCTCCACCACCCAACCAAAGACCCCGGCCAGCGATGGCCGGGGTTTTTGCTTTTCGGGCGAATCGCTGGCACATCCAGCTTCATGACCCCTCGTTCCGACTATCGCGCGCACCGCCTGATCCCCACCCGATGGATGGACAATGATGCCTATGGCCACGTCAACAACGTGGTCTACTATAGCTGGTTCGACACGGTGGTGAATGCCTGGCTGATCGAATCGGGCCTGCTGGACATTCACCACGGCAATCCCATCGGCCTGGTGGTGGAAACCGGCTGCAAATATCACCGATCGGTGGCGTTTCCGGAAACCGTGGAGGCCGGCATCCGCATCGCCAGGCTGGGGAACAGCAGTGTGCGCTGGGAAGTGGGCCTGTTCACCGCTGGCCACGATGGCCCCGCGGCGGAAGGCCATTTCATCCATGTCTACGTTGATCGGGTGACGCGCCGGCCGACACCGCTGCCAGATGCCTGGCGCCAGGTCTTGTTGCCGCTGGTGGTTGCGCCCGGCGAGCCCTCGCTTTAAGCGCTCGCGATGCACACGCCAGACTCATCGATCCTCATCCTCGATTTCGGCAGCCAGGTGACCCAGCTCATCGCTCGGCGCATTCGTGAAGTGGGCGTTTACTGCGAAATCGTCCCCTTCGCCAAAGGCGGCGAGGCCTACGCCCGGATGCAGCCCAAGGGCGTCATCCTTTCGGGCAGCCCTGCCAATATCAGCGACGCCAACGGCCCGCGCATCCCGGACAATGTGCTGGCTGCCGACGTGCCGCTGCTTGGCATCTGCTATGGCGAGCAGTCGCTCTGCTACCAGTTGGGCGGTGCCGTGGTGGCGTCCGATCATCGTGAATTCGGCCGCGCCGAAATCGACATCGTCGATGATTGCGCCTTCTTTGCCGGTGTTTGGGCCAAGGGTGACCGGCCGACCGTGTGGATGAGCCATGGTGACCGCATCGAGGCGATTCCCCCCGGCTTCCGCGCCGTGGCCGTCAGCGCCGGCGCACCGTTCGCGGCCATCGCCAACGATGAAGCCCGGCGTTACGGCGTGCAGTTCCACCCCGAAGTGGTGCACACGCCCGATGGCGGCGCGCTGCTCAGGAATTTCGTCGTCAATGTCTGCGGCATCACGCCGAACTGGTCGATGGCCGGCTTCCGTGCGGCGAAAATTGCCGAGATCCGCGAGCAGGTGGGTGATGGCAAGGTGATCTGCGGCCTGTCGGGCGGCGTCGATTCGGCCGTGGCCGCCGTGCTGATCCACGAAGCCATTGGCGATCAGCTCACCTGCGTGTTCGTCGATCATGGCCTGATGCGGCTGGGTGAGGCCGAGCAGGTCGTCACCTTGTTCCGCGAACATTATCATATCCCGCTGGTGCACGTGGAAGCCGAGGAGTTGTTCCTTTCGGGCCTGGCCGGCGTCACCGATCCGGAAGCCAAGCGCAAGTTCATCGGCAAGACCTTCATCGAGGTGTTCGAAGCCGAAGCGAAGAAGATCGGCGGCGCCGATTTCCTCGCGCAGGGCACGCTCTATCCCGACGTCATCGAAAGCGTCTCCTTCACCGGCGGACCCAGCGTGACGATCAAGAGCCACCATAATGTCGGCGGTCTGCCGGAACGCATGAACATGAAGCTGGTCGAACCGTTGCGCGAACTGTTCAAGGACGAAGTGCGCCGCCTGGGTGTCGAACTTGGCCTGCCGCCGGCGTTTGTCGGCCGCCACCCGTTCCCCGGCCCGGGTCTTGCCATCCGCATCCCCGGGGAGGTGACGAAAGAGGCCTGCGACACGCTGCGCAAGGCCGACGCCGTCTATCTCGACGAGATCCGCAAGGCCGGGCTGTATGATGAGATCTGGCAGGCCTTCGCCGTACTGCTGCCGGTGCGCACGGTGGGCGTGATGGGCGATGGCCGCACCTATGATCGGGTGTGCGGGCTGCGCGCCGTGACCAGCGTCGACGGCATGACTGCTGATGTCTACCCGTTCGAAGCCGCCTTCCTCACCCGCACCGCCACGCGCATCGTCAACGAGGTGAAGGGCATCAACCGCGTGGTCTATGACTATACGTCGAAACCACCCGGAACCATTGAATGGGAATGATTCTTGCGCATCCCAGGGTCGTCCAACCGGCCTGATACAGGGTGCGCATGTCGGTCCGGCGCGAAGCCGATGCCCGCAATGAAACATTCATCCAACCGCATAAAAACCGTCTCGGTTCTTACCTAGCTCCGTCATAAAGCCTCGTTAACGGCCTCCGCAGACTGGTTTGCCGGGGGACTGGAATGTTGATTCGCGCGGTTGCAGCGCTGGCGCTGCTATGGGCCTTGCCTGTGGCAGCGCATGATGGAGATCATGGCCCGCCGCCGTGGCAAGGTGCCAGCGCCTGGCCCGATCGTATTGTCGCCACCTTTGATGCCGATCCGTCGCACACGCTGGCGGTGAACTGGCGCACGGCGGCCAACGTCAAGGCCACCCGGGCCGAGATCACCCTGGCCACACCCGATGCGCGCATTGATCTCGTCGGCCGCAGCGTGACCGCTCAAACCCAGCGCGTTGATCTGGACGCAGTGATGCTGGGCGGCAAGTTGATCAATGTGGCGGCCAATGATGCGCTGCCGGCGGTGGCCTATCACAGCGTGCGCTTTGAAGGGCTGACCCCCGATACGCTCTACGCCTACCGGGTGATGGGCGAGGATGGCCATTGGAGCGAGTGGTTCCAGACCCGCACGGCGCCGAAATCCGGCCGCATCCGCTTCATCTACATGGGCGATGCCCAGAATGGCGTGCTGTCCTTGTGGTCACGCACCATCCGTGCCGCCTTCCAGGCCGCGCCGGATGCGCGCTTCATGCTGCATGCCGGCGATCTGGTGAACCGCGGCAGCCGCGATGTGGAATGGGCGGATTGGTTCAGGGCCGGCAGCTTCCTGCATGCCATGATCCCGGCCATCCCTGTGGCCGGGAACCATGAATATGACATGGCCGATCCCGACGATGCCGCGCGTCGCCGCATCCTCAGCCATTTGTGGCGCCCGCAGTTCCGCCTGCCGGTGGAAAATGATCTGCCCGCCGTCGTTCACGAAACCGCTTATGTCGTGCGCTATTCGGCCGATCTGCATGTCTTCGTGCTCGATACCAACCAGCCCGACATGGCCGCGCAGGCGGCCTGGCTGGATGTGCAGCTGAAGGCGTCAACCGCGCGCTGGAAGGTGGTGACCATGCACCACCCCATTTTCAGTTCGGGCGGCGATCGCGACAACAAGGTGGGCCGCGACATGCTGCTGCCGATCCTTACTCGCAACAATGTCGATCTGGTGCTGCAGGGCCATGATCACACCTATGCCCGCGGCCTGCTCGATGCCGCGGGCCAGGCACCGCGCCGTGCCGGTTTCAAGGTGGGCGATACGTTGACCACAATGTTCGTCAACAGCGTGTCGGGCCCCAAGCAATATCAGTTCCGCAAGCAGGGCTGGGACGATTATGCGCCGACCGGCGTGAAGCTGGAACGCCAGGGTGAGAATGGCCAGTTCTTCCAGGTCATCGAAATCGACGGCAACCGGCTCAGCTACACCGCCTACACCACCGATGGCGTGCAGTATGATGCCGCCATCATCGAAAAGCGCGGAACCAGCAAGCGCCTGATCAAGAACGACAATACCGCTCCTCCCACAAGGCGGTTTGGCAACACCTTGCCCTACAAGAGCCCTGATTTCTGACCGTTCCGCTGCGGGTTCACCAACCGGCGGCCTGCTTCCCCGCCACCATCCACCGCCAATGCGCCGGCGCCCACCGGCCCTTCCATTGAGTACAACAGGAGACTGACATGATCCGTTCCCGTGCCATCCTGCTGGCGACAGCCAGCGTCACGCTCGGCCTCACCGCCCCCGCCCTTGCCCAGTCGGTCGATGCCGCCGCCCCGGTGGCAATGGCCCAGGCCAACACCGCGTCTGGCCAGATCAGCGGCATCGTCAAGAATGCCAACGGCGACCTGCTGCCGGGTGCCACCGTGCGCCTGGAAGGCTCCAACATTGTCGAGACCACAGGCCCCGATGGCCGCTTCCTGATCCGCAACGCGCCGGCTGGCGAAGCCCGCATCCGCGTGCGCTATTTCGGCGTCGACGCCGTCGAGCAGACGGTGACCGTGGTGGCCGGCGAAGCGGTGGACGTGACCGTGCAGATGGGTGCCGCCCAGAGCGATGAGGCCGGCACCATCACCGTCACCGCCTCCAAGCCGATCGCCGAATCCGAAGCCGCCGCGCTGCAGCAGCAGCGCGCGTCCACTTCGCTGGTCAGCATCATCGCGGCCGACAGCATCGGCCGCTTCCCCGATCAGAACATCGCCGCCTCGCTGGCCCGCCTGCCCGGTATCGCCGTGCAGCGTGACCAGGGCCAGGATCGCTTCATCAGCTTGCGTGGCGCCCGCACCAACTGGACCACCGTGTCGTTCGACGGCATCAACGTGATCAGCCCGGCTGGCCGCGAAACCCGCTTCGACACCATCCCGGCCACCATCGCTTCGCGCGTCGCCGTGCGCAAGGCGGTGACCGCTGATCTGACCGGTGAAGCCGTCGCCGGCCAGGTCGACATCCGCACCCGCAGCGCCTTCGATTATCCTGGCCTGAAGTTTGCCGCCGATCTGGGCATGGGCTTTTCGGAACTGGGCGGCGGCCGCCAATACAACTTCGCCAGCCACATTTCCGAACGCTTCTTCAACGACACGTTCGGCGTCCTCTTGTCGGCGTCGCGCTTTGAAGTGGACATGATCACCGACAATTTCGAAACCGATTGGGAACTGGCCCCGGAAGACACGCTGGCCGGCAACACCGATCGTGTGTGGGCGCGCGAAACCGAAAACAAGCTGTATCGCCTGACCCGTTCCAACACCGCCTTCAGCGGCAAGATCGACTGGCGCCCGGACAACAACAACGAAATCTTCCTGAGCGTTGTTCACACCGAATTCCGCGACGACGAACTGCGCAGCAACTATATCTTCGATTTCGACCAGAACGCGGTTTCGACCAGCAGCACGGCACCGCAAGTCACCGCGCGCCGCACCGGCTATGCCGATATCCGCACCGGCAACACGCCGTTCCAGGGCACGGTGTTCGGCACCGAGATCGACAGCACGCTGAACAGCAACTCGTCGCGCCAGCGCATCTTCACCAACACGCTGGGCGGCAATCACACCTTCGGCGACTGGAAGGCCAGCTGGCGCCTGAACTACACCCGCGCGCAGGATGATGCCCGCGGCCCGTTCAGCTCGACCTGGGTCAGTCCGTCGGACCGCACCCGCCGCCCGAGCGTGGTCTATGATCTGACCGATCCCAACAGCGCCCGGGTGACGCTGTTCAACACGCTGGCCGATGCCAACAACAATTATTCGCTCGGCACCCGGCGTGACATCATCTCCACGACCGAGCTGGATTATGTCACCATGACCCGCACCCGCCGGCGGGATCAGACCGACGCCTATACCGTGCGGCTGGATATCGATCGCAACATCACGCTGTTCGGCCAGGACACCAAGATCCAGTTCGGCGGCCAGTACAACCAGCGCACCAAGGAATCGAACCGCACGGTGATCGAAGCCCGCGCCGCCGACCTGACCGCGCGCGGCATCGCGCTGCCGCGCCAGGATGCCATCTCCATCACCGATCCGTTGAAGGTCGGCATCCCGCTGGGTTACAGCTTCCGCTATTTCAGCAGCGAAGCCGGCAGCGCCCTGCTCGACAGCTTCATCGCCGCTGGCGCCAGCCGTATCCAGCCCAACACCACCGAGAACAACTTCTATGAAGTGACCGAAGACATTTTCGCCGGTTACCTGATGGGCACGATGTTCTTTGATCGCGGCAACATCGTTGCCGGTGTCCGCGCCGAACGGGTGGACAACACCGGCCGGGCCAATGGCTTCATCAACGGTGTGCGCCAGGAACTGAACACCAGCTCGGGCAACACGCTGTTCTTCCCCAGCCTGCACATCAACTATGACGCCACCGACGAGATCAAGCTGCGCCTGTCGGTCAACACCGGGGCGGCCCGTCCGGATTACACGCTGCTGCGGCCGAACCTGACGATCAACGACGATCTGCAGGTGATTTCCGGCGGCAACCCGTTTGCGGTGCCGGAAAAGGCCGTGGGCGTGGATGCCTATCTCGAATGGTACATGGCCAACCGCGGCTTCCTGTCGGTCGGTGTCTATTACAAGAAGATCCGCGACGTGCTGTTCAACTCGACGACGGTATTCGGCAACACCGACTTCGATGAAACCGGCTTCCAGCGCTCGGCCTATGCCTTCAACACCACGATCAACGGCGGCAGCGGCGAGATCAAGGGCATCGAAATCGCCTATTCGCAGCCGTTTGCCGGCCTGATGAAGCAGATCGGTGCGCCGGAGTGGATGCACGGCTTCGGCTTCCAGGGCAACATCACCCTCAACCGCTCAACGGCCACCACGCCGGATGGCCGCCAGGTCGATCTGCCCGATGCGTCCGATCTCAACTACAACGCGTCGCTCTATTACGAACAGTACGGCCTGTCGGTGCGCGCCAGCTGGCAGTTCCGCAGCGACTATCTGGATGGTCTGGGTTCGCCGGACGTGGGCGGCGACCCCTTCTGGCAGCAGGTTGGCCGTCTCGACGTATCGGCGCGCTACGCCATCAGCCCGCAGGTGGAATTGTTCCTGGATGCCACCAACCTGCTCGACGAGCCGGGCCGGCGCTATTCGGGCGTTCGCGCCCGGGTGCTGGAATATGAAAAGTTCGGTGCCCGCTTCATGGGCGGCGTGCGTATCAACCTGGGCGGCAGCCGTCAGCGCTGATCCGCTGCAGGGCGAAAAAGGGGCGGGGTGGCAGCAATGCCGCCCCGCCTTTTTGCTGCTCGTGCCGATGGGCGGATGCAGGGCGGGGTTGGCTGGCGCTGTTGGCGCCGCCTGGTTCAGCCGTGGCTGGCGAGCGGCGCGGCGGCCATCACCTGAAAGGCCGCATCGCGCTGCGGCTGGCGGAACAGGCAGAGCTGGGCAAAGGCGTGGGTGCCAGTGGCCGGAGCCAGATAAGTGCCAAGCGCGGCGATGATGTGATGGCGCAGGGCGTCATCGCGCACCCGGCCGGTCAGCGTCATGTGAAAGCGGAAATCCTCGAAGATCCACGGATAGCCAAAGGCGACCAGGCGCGCATCCTGTTCGGCCGTCATCGGGGCCCGCCGCCGCCGCACCAGATCGGCTGCCGACAGCGGTGCGCGATAGGGTTCGAAGGCGTGGACGCAGGCGCTGTGCAGGGCAGTCATCGCCGGACAGGGCTGCGCCAGGGTAAGGGCGACAAAGCCGCTGAGGCCGGTCACGGCGATCTCGGCGGCAAAGCCGGCCTGGGAGGCGGCAAAGGCTTCGAAAGCAGCCAAAAGCCCGGCTTCGGTCTGCCCATCGGCGAGTTCAAAGGGGGCCTTCAGCGTGGCGTGAAAGCCATAGTGGCGAGGGTCGGCAATCAGCGCGGTCTGTGCGTCAGCGTCCAGCGCCAGCCCGTCCAGCACCGGCCGCGCCACCTCGGCGCCGGTCCAGGCATCGCGGCCCAGCCAAGCACTGGCCAGCCCGGTCAGCGGATGCGCGGGCGGCGGCGCGTAATAGACGGCATAGCGGGCGGTCATGCGACGCGCCGGCCCTTCACCCACACGGAGCGTGGTACCGGCCAGCCGCCCCCCGCGCGATGCACCTGCACCAGATCGGCGCGCCGGCCCGGCGCGATCAGGCCGCGATCGGTAAGGCCGGCGATGCGCGCCGGGTTGACCGTGACGGTGGCCAGCGCTTCGCTCAGGCTCCAGCCAAACGGCGCTTCGGTCAACTGGAAGGCGGCGCGCAGCATCGACAGCGGCACATAATCCGATGACAATATATCGAGCAGGCCGGCAGCGGCACAGTCCCGCGCGCTCAGATTGCCGGAGTGGGAACCGCCGCGCACGAAATTGGGCCCGCCCATCACGTTCAGCAGGCCCAGTTCGCGCGCGCGCCGGGCTGCGGCCAGCGACACCGGAAACTCGGCGGCAACACAGCCATCGTCGTGGCTTTCCTCGACATGGACTTCATTCTCGTCGTCATGGCTCATCAACGCGATACCGAATTCGCGGGCATGTGCCACCACCCCGGCGCGATTTTTCGGCGCGGCGGCCTGATCCCGCCAGGCGGTGCGGGTGGCGAGGATCGTCGCCATTTCCTCGCCGGAAACGCCGGACCGTTCCAGTTCCTGCCGGAAACGATCCTTGTTGGCGGTCTGGCGCTGGCCCGGCGTGTGATCCATCAGGCTGAGCAGCTTGAGGCGCGGATTGTCGAGGTGCGGCTCCATCAGCGCCAGCAGTTCGGGGTTGGTGACTTCGCAGCGCAAGTGCAGCAGATGCTCGGCGCGCAGCAGGCCCTCGTCACCGGCGGCATCCATGGCCGCGATCATCGGGCCGAGCGCGTCCTTGCGGTTCAGCCCGTCCTTGGCACCGTGCAGCGACAGGCTGTCGAACACGGTGGTGATGCCGGCGGTGATGCATTGGCCATCATGGGCCAGCGCTGCGCCCAGCGCATCCCACAGCGCGCCCGGGCGCGGCTGGTAATGTTTCTCCAGATTGTCGGTGTGGATATCGACGAGGCCGGCAATCAGCAGATCATCGCCCAGGTCAATCGCATCGGCCTGCGGCGCGGCGGCCGGCGTCACCGCCGCGATATGCGCGCCATCGATCCGGACATGGCCGCACACCACGGCATCAGGCGTGACAATCTGGCGGGAAAACAGGGTGGTGGTCATGCCGGGGCTCCAGGCCGATGGATGGGATTGTTCAGGCCGCCGCCTTGAAATCCGAGACGTTGAACAGCCGTGTCGCCACCGCATCGCGCACGTCGAGATCGTGGAAGATGCCGACCATGGCGGCACCCTTGGCCAGCGCCGCCTTGATCAGATCCACCACGATGGCGCGATTGGCGGCATCGAGGCTGGCGGTCGGCTCATCGAGCAGCAGCACCGGATATTCGCGCACGAAGCTGCGGGCGATGTTGACGCGCTGCTGCTCGCCGCCCGAGAAGGTGGCGGGCGGCAGATCCCAATGCGCTTGCGGCAGCCGCAGGGCATTCAGAATGGTGACGGCCCGATCGAGTGCTTCCTCGGCCGACACGCCATTTTCCAGCAGCGGCTCGATCACCAGATCCAGCGTCGAGATGCGCGGGATGACGCGCAGGAACTGGCTGACATAGCCCAGCGTGCGGCGGCGGATATCGAGCACTTCGTGGGCAGCGGCCTGGGTGATGTCCACCATCGCGCCATTGTGGCGCACATGCACGCCGCCGCCGCTGGGCAGATAATTGCCATAGATGGTGCGCATCAGGGTGGATTTGCCCACCCCGCTTTCACCGGCCAGCACCACGCATTCGCCGGGCATCACCTCCAGCGCCAGATGTTCGAATACCGGGATGGCAGTGGCACCCTGGTTGTGCAGGGTGAACAGCTTCGACAGATTGTCGACACGGATGGCGGGGCTGGTCATGGCATCGGATCCTGCAGGCTGGCGTCAGATCTGCAGCACGCTGGAAACCAGCAGCTGCGTGTAGGGGTGTTGCGGATCGTCGAGCACCTGATCGGCCAGACCGGTTTCCACGACGTGGCCGCCCTTCATCACCATCAGCCGATCGGCCATCAGGCGGGCCACCGCCATGTCGTGGGTGACGATGATCGCCGCCAGCCCCATGTCGCGCACCAGTTCGCGCAACAGATCGAGCAGGCGGGCCTGCACCGACACATCGAGGCCGCCAGTGGGTTCATCCATGAACACCAGCCGCGGATTGTGGATCAGGTTGCGGGCAATCTGGATGCGCTGCTGCATGCCGCCGGAGAAATTGCGCGGCTTGTCGTCCACGCGCGCCAGATCCAGCTCGACCCGGCCCAGCCAGTCGGTGGTGGCGCTGCGCATGGCGCCATAATGGCGCTGGCCAAGGTTCATCAGCGGTTCCGCGACATTGGCGCCGCCCGACACGCGCATGCGCAGGCCATCGCGCGGGTTCTGGTGGACGAAGCCCCAATCCTCGCGCTGCATGCGGCGGCGATCGGGTTCGGACAGGGCGTAGATGTCGGTCAGCCCGTGGCGGCGGGCGTTGAAGGCGATGCTTCCGCACGTGGGCGGCAGCTTGCCGGAAATGCAGTTGAGCAATGTGGTCTTGCCTGAACCGCTTTCGCCAACGATGCCAAGCACTTCGCCGGCCCGCATCTCGAACGAGACATCGAGGCAGCCGGGGAGGTGGCCATACATCTTGGTGAGGCCCGCAACGCGCAGCAGCGGCACATCAGCAGGCACGGATTCGGCGGTGGAGAGGGCTGTCAGGCTCACTGGGCGGGCTCCTCGTCAAGATGGGCGAGGCTGTGGCCGGCCATCGGGCCGGCGTGGCCCTGGGCGCGGCGTGTCGCGCAGTGATTGCTGTCGGAACAGACGAACATCCGGTTGTTCTGATCGTCCAGCACCACTTCATCCAGATAGGAATCGGTGGCGGCGCACAGGGCGCAGCATTGCTCCCAGCTTTGCACTTCAAAGGGATAATCCTCGAAATCCAGGCTGCGCACCCGCGTGTAGGGCGGCACGGCATAGATGCGCTTCTCGCGGCCGGCGCCGAACAGCAGGATGGCCGGGCACATGTCCATCTTGGGATTGTCGAACTTGGGGATGGGCGACGGGCTCATGAGATAGCGTTCGTCGATCAGCACCGGATAGCCGGCGCCACCGGCAATGCGCCCGAACGCCGAGATATTCTCATAGAGCGAGACATATTGCAGGCCATATTCGGCATAGGCGTGCATGGCGCGCGTTTCGGTTTCGCGCGGTTCCAGACCGCGCAGCGGCTCTGGCTGCGGCACCTGGAACACCATCACCTGGCCATCTTCCAGCGGGCGCTCCGGAATGCGGTGGCGGCTCTGGATGATGGTGGCGGCACCGGTGTCCTCGGTGGTGGCGACATCGGCAACCGTGGCGAAAAAGCGCCGGATGGAGACGGCGTTGGTGGTGTCGTCGGCCCCCTGGTCGATGCATTTGTACACATCGTCGGGGCCGATGATGGCGGCGGTCAGCTGGATGCCGCCGGTGCCCCAGCCATAAGGCACCGGCATCTCGCGGCTGCCGAACGGCACCTGGTAACCGGGCACGGCCAGCGCCTTCAGGATGGCGCGGCGGATCATCCGCTTGGTCTGCTCATCCAGATAGGCATAGTTGTAATAGCGCTCCTCGCTGTTGGCGGGCGCATTGGGCGTGGTGGGTGGGGCCGTCATTCTGCGGCTTCCTTCATGGCATCGGTGGTGGCGGCAGCGGCACGGGCAGCGGCCTGTTCCTTGCGCAGCCGGCGCAGGAACAACAGATCGGCCTGGAAATCGACATAGTGCGGCAGCTTCAGATGCTGGACAAAGCCCGAGGCCTCCACCGTGTCGCTGTGGTAGAGCACGAACTCGCTGTCCTGGCAGGGGGCGACGACCTCCTCTCCCAGTTCCGCCGCGCGCAGCGCCCGGTCGACGATCGCCATGCTCATCGCCTTGCGTTCGTTGTGGCCAAAGGTCAGGCCATAGCCGGTGGTATATTGCGGCAGTTCGCCATCCAGGCTGGCAAAGCCCGACAGCATCAGACACTCGGTCATGGTGACGTCGGCAATCTCGATTTCAAAGCCGAGCTCTTCCGGCACGAAGCCCACGCTCACATTGCCCATGCGGATCTCGCCGCACAGCGGGTGGGTGGAGCCCCAGCCGCGCTGGCTGGAATAGGCCAGCGACAACAGGAAGCCTTCATCGCCGCGCGCCAGCGCCTGCAGCCGCTGATCGCGCGCGGCCGGGAAGGCCATCGGCTCGCGGGTCAGATCGAACGGTTCAGGCGCATCTTCGGCCACCGCCGGGGTTTCCAGCAGGCCTTCCTGGGCAAACACCGAGGCGATGGTCGGCATGGCCGCCGGCATGGTCTCGTCGGCGACGGGCGCCGCTGCCGGCACGCCGCCTTCGGCCGCCAGTTTGAAATCCAGCAGGCGGTGCGTGTAATCGAACGTCGGGCCCAGCACCTGGCCGCCCGGAATATCCTTGAACGCCGCCGACACCCGGCGCTGCACCGCCATGTGCTCGGTTTCCACCGGCACCGATGCGCCAAAGCGCGGCAGGGTGGTGCGATAAGCGCGCAGCAGGAAAATGGCTTCGGGCAGATCGCCGCGCGCCTGCTTGATGGCCAGCGCCGCCAGCTCGGGATCGTGGCACGAGCCTTCGGCCATCACCCGGTCCACCGCCAGTTGCATCTGCTCGCGGATCTGCGCCACCGACAATTCGGGCACAGCAGGATTGCCGCGGCGGGTTTCGGCCAGCCAGGCATGGGCATTGGTGATGGCGCGTTCGCCGCCTTTGACTGCAACATAGGCCATGGTTTCAGGCTCCCGTGGTGATGATGCGGGTGGTGCGCGGGATGGAAACCAGCTGATCACCCGCGCACAGCTTCAGATCGATGCCATATTGAAAATGCGCCACCAGTTCGGCGCGTTCGGCCCAGAAGCCCGGCGACAGGCCCTGCGGCGCAATGCGGGTCACATCGGCAATGCCGGGCCCGCGCAGTTCCAGCGTCGGGCCGCCGGCCAGCGCCGGCAGCATGATGATCAGCGTCGCGGCCTGATCGGGGTAACGGGCATCGCCCTGGTTGAATTCGGCCAGCGCCGGCATGTCGCTGCCAGCGTCGATGATAGCAAAGTTGGCGTCCACTTGTGCCGTTACCAGCGGGCAGCTGCAATGGAAGCGCAACCAGGTTTCAGCCGCACTGCCGTGCAGGCCCGGGTCCAGCCACAGCGGCGTATCCTGATCGACCAGCGTGAGCGCGGCGGCGCCGGCTGCCCGGTTGAGACCGGCCGGCGGCGTGGGCGCAGCGGCCAGATCGGCCACGAGGCCGGGCCGGGCCGTGGCGTTCATGATGGCGCGAAAGGCCGCCTGGCTTTCGCGCGTCGGGTCGGCAAATCCGGGCAGCAGCTGCGACAGATCGAGGGCAGTTTGCGTGGCCATGGGTTCAAGCCTTCCGATCGCGGACCATGGTGAAGAATTCGACCTGCGTGGCCTTGGCCTTGCGGTTGACCGCTTCGGTCTGCGCGCGCGCGGCGGTCTGCAGCGGCGCGATCACCAGGCGCTCGGCGCGGTCGCGATGCGCTGGCGACTGCATCATCGCATCAATCACGGCCGCTGCATGGGCATGGCGCTTGTCCCGGCCCGACACATAGCCGATGCCGGTTTCACCGCTAGCCAGTCGCACCGCACAGCGCGTCACGGTCATTTCGCCCAGATTGAAGGCATCGCCAGAGCCGCCAGTGCGACCGCGCACCATCACCATCCCAACCTCCGGCGGGCGCAGCGTGACCGCGTCAGGCGCGTCCAGCGCTTCCCACAACGGCAGCAGCGTGGCTGGCGACGCCTTGGCCAGAGCCGAAAGCCAGATTTGGCGCGCCGTTGATTCGACAAATTTTTCCGAGTGATGGTCGGCAGATGTTGACAAATTCGACATTTGTTGTCCCCATTACTTGCCTGTTGCTAGAACAATGCTAATGTATCGACAACTGATAAATTGCTTCAGTAATATGACAGAACAAAAACTTGTTGTCATAAAACTTCAGGATAAGTGTAATGCAGTCGACTGATCGCATCACACCGGCGCGAATGGTCCCGGCGGGGCGGCTCTGGTTCAATATTGCCAAAAGTATCGAGGCCGATATTGCCGATCGGCGGCTGGCTGTTGGCGACAAGCTGCCGACCGAACAACAATTGTGCGTGCAATATGATACCAATCGCCACACGGTGCGGCGCGCGCTGGCCTGGCTGCAGGCGCGGGGACTGGTGGAATCAACGCAAGGCCGCGGCAGTTTCGTGCGCAAGCCGTCGATCATCTATCAGATCGGCCGGCGGACACGATTTTCCGATCTGTTGCAGCAGCAGGCCGCCCAGCCCACCACCAGGACACTGACTCTGGAACTGCGGCCGGCAACGCCGGCCATTGCCAGCGCCCTGGCCATCAGGTCGGGTGCTCCGACCATTTTCATCGAACGCATCGGCTTTGCCAATGATCAGCCACTGTCGATTGCCTGCCACTGGTTTGCCTCGGATCGGCTGCCGGGTTTCCGCCAGCACTATAACCGCTCGCGATCGATCACCCAGGCCTTGGCCGATTGCGGGGTCGCCGATTACACACGGCTGCGCACCCGCATTTCGGCGCGGCTGCCGACCGCGGCCGAAGCCCAATTGCTGTCGCTGCCCCGGCATGTCCCGCTTGTCGTCACACGATCGTGGAACGTCGATGGCGACGGCAAGCCGCTGGAATATGGCGAGGCCCGCATGGCGGCCGACCGCATCGAAATCGTCATCAACAGCGAGTCAGCGCCGATCCAGGCCTGATTGCTGCCCCACCCCGCCATCACACGACCATGGAGCCGCAATGACTGTCACCCTGTCCAACGCCCGTATCGTCACGCCAGAAGGCGTGGTGGCCGGCTCCCTTGCCATGGCCGATGGCCTGATCACCGCCATCGACAGCGGTGCCAGCAGCGCTGGCCTTGATTGCGAAGGCGACTGGCTGATCCCCGGGATCATCGACATTCACACCGACAATCTGGAACGGCACTTCTTCCCGCGCCCCAACATCGATTGGGACCCGGTATCGGCGGCGATCGTGCACGATGGCCTGTGCATTTCGGTGGGCGTCACAACGGTTTACGATTCCATGTCGGTGGGTTCGTTCGGCCTTGCGGCCGCACGCACGCCCGACAATCTGCATCGATTGACGGCTGGTCTGCACACCGCGGTGGCCGGCGGCATGCTGAAGGCCGATCACAGGATCCACTGGCGCTGCGAAGCGCCGTCCGATGTGCTGGCCGATTGGCTGCCGCCCTTGGCCGAACTGCCGCTCACCGGCCTGTTCTCGCTGATGGATCACACGCCGGGCCAGCGCCAGTATCGCAACGCCACGCGCTTTTTCACCAATTGGCGCAAGGAAGGCCTGAGCGAGGCTGATATCGAAGCCCGCATGGCCGAACGCGCCGAACGGGTGGCGCGCAACGATGCCCGCAACCGGCGCTTCGTGGCCGGCATTGCCCACGGCATGGGCCTGCCGCTGGCCAGCCATGACGATGAAACGGTGGCCCATATCGATGATGCCGCCAGCCATGGCGTCACCATCGCCGAATTCCCGGTAACCGCCGAAGCTGCCGAAGCCGCCCGTGCACATGGCATGTGCGTGATCATGGGTGGGCCCAATCTGATCCGCGGCGGTTCCTACTCCGGCAATGTGCCGGCCAGCGAACTGATCGAATCCGGCATGCACATCGGCTTTGCGTCCGACTATGTGCCGCGCAGCCTGGTGGAATGCGCCTTTGCGCTGGCCAATGGCCGCTGGGGCCTGCCGATCGAGCGTGCCGTCGATACCGTCACCGGCGCGCCGGCTCGGGCGATGCGGCTGGATGATCGCGGTGCATTGCTGCCCGGCCGGCGCGGCGATGTGGTGCGGGTGCGCCAGCAGCAAGGCCAGGTGATGGTACGCGGCGTGTGGGTCGAGGGGCAGCGGGTCGGGTGATCCGCATCGTCACTCTCAACATCTGGAAAGACGAAGGCGACTGGCCGGCACGCATGGCGGCCATTGCGGCGGGTCTGGCCGCACTGCAGCCGGATGTCGTCTGCCTGCAGGAAGTCTATGTTGGCGGCGGGCGCGATGCCGGCCAGTGGCTGGCGGCGGCCACCGGCCTCGCCTGCACACAGCTCGCTGCCCGGCACAAGCTGCGCGGCGGCGTCGCCTCCAGTTCCGGCGTGGCCATTCTCAGCCGCACCGCACCGATCGGCACCATGGCCATCGGCCTGCCGACCACATTGGCCGATGGTGGGCGCAAGGCGCTGGTGGCCGACTTCACCACCGTGGCGGGCCCGCTGCGGGTGGCCAGCCTGCATCTCAGCCACGTGCGCACCCCGGACGCCAGCGCCTTGCGTGCGGCACAATTGTCGGCGCTGGTGGCCGCGGCCGATTGCGCGGGGCCGCTGGTCCTGGCCGGCGATTTCAACGCGCGCTGGGACGCGCCGGAACTCGCGCTGCTGTCAGCGCCGGGTTGGGTCTCGTCGGCGACCATGCTGGCCGGCCAGAGCAGCCTGATCGGCCAGCCTGACGCACTGATCGATCATGTCGTGCTGCGCGCCGGCACCGCCGCGCTGGCATTGAACGAAGCCCGAATCGTGCTCGACCATCCCGATGCTGCCGGTGTGCTGCCCAGCGATCATGCCGGCATTCTGGCCGTGTTGGCCGCCATTTAGCCCGACAAATCGCCGGCCTGTCCGGCCTGCCGTCACGCGACTGACACGCGCACGCCATAGCGAAGCCCAATGGCCGATCTGCATCCCGAACACGCACGCCGCCCGTCCGACTGGCGCGAAAGCGTGGCGTTCTGCGCGCATTACTGGGCCCAGAAGCCGCGCCCGCTCGGGCTCGTCATCGCGCTGACGCTGGCGATGGTGGCGGCCGAAGTGTCCATTCCGGTCGCCGCTGGCCGCCTGGTCGACGCGCTGGGCGAGACCGCACGACAAGGCGCCGCCGGGTCCGTGGTGGCCGGTGATGCTGCCGGTCATGCCGCCATTGTCGCACTCGGCATCCTTACCGGGGTGATGGCGCTCTACCAGCTGCTCAACTATGGCGCGGGCCTTGCGTGGAACCGGGTCGCGGCGCACGCCATGAGCGGCGTGCTGGATGATGGCTTTGCCCGCATCCAGCGCTTCTCGTCCGATTGGCATGCCAACACCTTCGCCGGCTCGACGGTGCACAAGCTCACCCGGGGCAAATGGTCCTACGACCATATCTCCAACATCCTGATCCGCCAGTTCCTGCCGCTCTCGCTGGTCATTCTTGGCCTTGCCGGCGTCATGCTGGCCCGCTTTCCCACGGTGGGATTGCTGTTCTTCGCCATGGTCGCCGTCTATCTCGTCTCGTCGGTGATGCTCGCCACGCGCTGGGTGCGGCCGGCCAATGTCCGCGCCGCGGCGGCCGACAGCCAGATCGGCGGATCGGTGGCCGACGCGGTGTCCAACAACGCGGCGGTCAAGGCCTTTGGTGCCGAAGCGCGCGAGGAGGCGCTGTTCCGGTCGGTCACCGGCCGCTGGCGGGATCTCGCGCTGGTCTCGTGGGCCCGGGGCCTGCACATGTCGCTCATCCAGCAGGCGCTATGGCTGTCGCTGCAGGCCGGCATGCTGGCCCTGCTGATCGGCCTTGCCCGGCGCGGCGCGGCAACGCCCGGCGATGTGGCCTTTGTCATCACCGCCTGCTTCCAGCTCGGCGGCAGCCTGCGCCAGGTTGGCGAACATATCCGTACCCTGCAGCGCGCCAGTGCCGAACTGGCCGACCTCATCGAGTTCAAGACGGCGCCGCTCGGCGTGACCGATATGCCCGCCGCGCCGGCGCTGAAGATCGGCAGCAGCCGCGGCCGCGGCGAGATCATCTTCGAGAATGTGCGCTTCGGCTATCCGGGCCAGGGGCCGGACCAGCCCCCGCTCTACGCAGGCTTTGATCTCCGGATTGCGCCGGGCGAAAAGGTTGCGCTGGTTGGGCCGTCCGGCTCGGGCAAATCCACCTTCGTGAAGCTGATCCAGCGGCTGTATGATGTCGATGACGGTGCGATCTGGATCGACGGGCAGGATATCGCCGGCGTGCAGCAGGCATCCTTGCGCCGCAGCATTTCCATCGTGCCGCAGGAACCGGTGCTGTTCCACCGCAGCCTCGCTGACAATATCGCCTATGCCCGTCCCGATGCCAGCGAGGCCGAGATCATCGAATGCGCCCGACGCGCCCGCGCCCATGAATTCATCGCCTGTCTGCAGCAGGGTTATCGCACGCTGGTGGGCGAGCGCGGGGTGAAATTGTCGGGCGGGGAGCGCCAGCGCGTTGCCATCGCCCGCGCCTTCCTGGCGGACGCGCCGATCGTGGTGTTCGACGAGGCCACCTCCAGCCTCGATACGGTCACCGAAAAGCTGATCCAGTCGGCGATGGCCGAACTGATGGCCGGGCGAACCACCATCATCGTTGCCCACCGCCTGTCGACCGTGCGCGATGCCGATCGCATCCTGGTGTTCGATGCCGGCCAGATCGTCGAGCAGGGCAATCATGCCGAATTGCTGGCGCTGGGCGGCACCTATGCAAGGCTGCACGCGGTCGAGGATGAATGGGCCTATGTCGGCTGAGGGCGGGTCAGACGAACCGTCCCATTGTGGGCAGTTTCGTCCCCGCCAGCGGCCCGGTGAGCATATGAACACCTGACAGCGATGGGAGGCTGACCGGCCCATCAGGGCCATCAAATTGCAGGCCCCGGCCATGGCTGAGCGCAAAGCGGCGGCCGGGGCGCGGGTTGAGCACGGGCGTGATCTGGCGCTGGCCATATTGGGCATGGTGGGAAATATCCCAGTGCGGCGGCGTTTCGGGGGCGCGCACGTTCAGCCAGCAGTGGCCGGTGGGATGCTGGCTGCGGCCATCGGCAACATGCGCGCCGATGACATAAGTCGCCGCCAGCCCGGCCGCGCGCAGCGCTGCCACCGCCAGCGTGTGCATGTCCACGCAGGTCCCCGGGGTCAGCCCGCAGGCCAGCGCCGGCATGGCGTCGGCATCCGCGCCCAGCGCCTGTTCGCGGCGGCCATAATCGAAATGATCGGCAACAAACTGGATCACCGCCTGGCAACGCGCGTGCGGCGCTGCTGGCAGTTCCAGCGAAGTGATCTGCACAGCAAGGGCCGGCGAGGCACGTTCAAAGGGAGATGTGCCCGGCACGAAGGCCGCATCCGGCAGGCCGGCGCCCGCCGGTTCGAAGCGGTGTCGGAGCCGCACCAGGCGGCCGGCACGCAGCGGCAGCAGCCAGGCAGCGGTGCGGCCATCAGCATCATGCACCACCCGTTGCGGCGCCGTGCCGGCAAAATCGGTGCCCAGCACGCGCTGGTGATCGGTTTCGGGCGGCACCGGATACAGGCCGAGGCCGTCATAGGGTGCCGGATCGGCCAGAAAGGCTTCGAACATCGCCATTCACGCGGCCCTGATCGCGGCGACCAGCGCGGTGATGCCGTCGGTGGCAGGGCCATCATTGATCACGGCGGCATCGGCTTCGGCCACCGGCCAGGCGGCGGCGCGGGCCACGCGCGCTTCGATTTCGGCGGGCGTTTCGCGGCCCCGTGCCTGCAGCCGTTCGCGCAGCATCACGGCGGGTGCGGTGATCGCCACCACGCGCACCGGCGCCAGCGTGGCGCGCGCCTGCGCCAGCGTCGCGCGCGAGCCATTGGCGACCACCGCGACGCCTGCTTGCCGCAGCCGCTGCAACGCGATTGGCAGGCCATAAGACAGGCCGTGGGCGGCCCAGTGCAGCATGTAGCCGCCACTGCCGGCAATGCGGTCGAATTCGGCCTGGCTTACCGGACGGTGCGCCTCGCCACCGGCATCAGGGGGCCGCGTGATGTCGCGCTGGGCAAAGACGAAGCCCGGATCACCGGCCAGCGCGTCGCGTGCGCCGGCCAGCAGCGTGTCCTTGCCCACGCCCGATGGCCCCACCACCAGGATCAGCGCGCCGGTCATGACCGGGGGGCTTCAGCTGTATTTTGCCACAAAGGCATCGGCATCCAGCGCGCGGAAATCCGGCAGCGCTTCGGCCAGCCGTTCGTGCGGCCAGTCCCACCAGGCCAGCGCCAGCAGCCCGTCCTGCACGGCCTTCGGAAAACGCTCGCGGATGGGTTTGGAGGGCACGCCGCCAACGATGGTGAAGGGCGCCACGTCCTTGGAAACGACCGCGCCTGCGCCAATCACCGCGCCGGTGCCGACGCTCACGCCGGCCAACACGGTGGCGCCATGGCCGATCCACACATCATGGCCGATGTGCACATGATCATCGCGCCGCCACTGGAAGAAGTCGGCATCATCGGCTTCGCCCAATTCATAGGAGACCGAACGATAGGTGAAATGGTGGAGGGCGGCTTTCCAGGTCGGGTGGTTGCCGGGGTTGATGCGGGTGTCGCGGGCGATCGAGCAGAATTTGCCGATCGTGGCATAGGCGCTGCTCGAATCGGTGACGATATAGCTGTAGGCCCCCATTTCGGTTTCCATCAGCGAAGTGCGACCGCCCACCCGGGTCCACGGCCCCAGGATGCAGTCCCGCACATGGGCTTCGGGCGCGATGGCCGGCTGGCTGGGCGCCCGCGTCGCCGCAGGATCATGCACATGGTGATCAAAATATTCATAGCCCGGCGGCAGGGCGCGCGCTGCAAGCAGCCCGCTCATGCCACGGCGTCCAGACGTTCTGGTTCCGGGATGGCGGCGGCGGATTCAAACACCTGCCGGCCATAGATTTTCTCGATCACCGGCCCGCGCAGCGCTTCCGGTGGGCCATCGAACACGACGCGGCCCTGCGCCATGCCAATGATGCGCGGGCAATAACGCCGGGCGATATCGAGCGCGTGCAGATTGACCAGCACCGTGATGCCGCGCTCGCGGTTGATGCGCGCCAGGGTTTCCATCACGGTTTCGGCATTGGCCGGATCGAGCGAGGCAATGGGTTCATCGGCCAGGATGATTTCGGGCATCTGCATCAGCGTGCGGGCGATGGCGACACGCTGCTGCTGCCCACCCGAAAGCGTGCAGCAGCGCTGAAACGCGGCTTCGGCCATGTCGAGCGCATGCAGTTCGAGGATGGCGCGGGCCCGTTCGGTTTGCGGAAACATCTTGAACAGCGGGGCGATGCCCTGGTTGCGGCACAGGCTGCCGGTGAGCACATTGTTCAGCACATCCAGCCGCGGCGACAGGTTGAACTGCTGGAACACCATCCCGCAGCAGGCCCGCCATTCGCGCAGCGCCTTGCCCTGCAACTGGCTGACCGGCTTGCCCTGCCAGAGGATTTCGCCCCCGCTGGCATCGCACAGCCGGTTGATCAGGCGCAGCAGGGTCGATTTGCCGGCCCCCGATCGGCCGATGATGCCAACCATTTCGCCAGCCGGGATGGCAAGCGAGACAGCATCGACCGCAACCGTGTCGCCGAACCGCTTGCTGACGGACTTCAATTCGAGCATCGCCGGAGTCCCCTCTTCGGGCAAATCCTAGGTGGGCTCCATGATGTTTGCGTGACAGTCGGAAGGTCAGTCTGCGGCTGGCAGCGGGCGTTTTGCCGCGCGTGGCCGCGGCCATGAAGCGACCAGATTGGCGGCAATGATCAGCGCGGCACCAGCCAGAACCGCCGGGCCCGGCACCTCGCCAAACACCAGAAAGCCCAGGATGGTGCCGGTCACCAGCCGCAGATAATCCAGCGGCGCCAGCGCGCTGATATCGCCGAGCCGCCATGCGCTGAGCATCGCCGCCTGCAGCGCGATACCCACCAGCCCCAGCGCCGCCATCATGATCAGATCGTTCGTGGTGGGCATCACCCACCAGATCAGCGCCAGCGGCAGCGACAAGGCCGATTGGCCGACAGCGCCCCAGAACATCAGGGTCAACCGATCAGTCTGGCGGGTGAGTTCCTTGACGACGATTGTTGACGAGGCAAAGCAGGCGGCACTGCCCAGCGCCAGAAAACACGCCGGATCAATTGTTTGGGTGGGCTGGAAGATGATCAGCACGCCGGCCATGCCCATCACCATCGCTCCCCATCGCCGGGTACCGACCTGTTCGCCGAGCATCAGCGCGGCCAGCGCCAGCACGATGAAGCCCTTGGTGAAGCTGAGCGATTGGGCCTGGGCAATGGGCAGGGCGGCGATGGCGGCAATCCCCATGGCCTGGCCGCCAAAGGTGAGCAGCGCCCGGCCGGCCAATTTGAGCGGTGTGCCCGAAACTGGTGGCCGGGACGGCCGTACCAGTACGATGGGGGCAAGCACGACTGCCATCACCAGGCCGCGCGCCAGCATGATCTGGAAGGCGCCATAATCCTGGCCCAGCGTCTTGATCATCCACAGCATGGCAGTGGAAATGAGCACGCCAATCAAGAAGAATCCGGCGGCGCGGCGGTTGTTGACGGCCACCATCGGCGCGCCAACAAATTGATGATTTGTCAAAGTATTTTTCACGTGCTGCAGTAGCAGGCCAGGTCTGATTTGGCCAGCCTGCTGGTGAAGCCGGGGCCCGAAAAAGCGAGTCGACATTATGGCAAGGATATTGGTGTCAGGCAGTCTGGGTTGGGATGTGCCGTTGTGGCTGGATCGTCCCTTGATATCCGGCGCGCGGATCGCGGCCCGGCCGCTGACGCCGGCGGCCAGCGGCCCGGTATTGGGCGGCGCAACCTTGCCGGGACGGCTGGGCGGCGGTGCGGCCAATATTGCCTCCGCGCTGGCGCTGGCCGGGCACGAGGTGCTGGTGGTTGGTCGTGTCGGGCAGGACACGCTGGGCCAATATGTGTTCTTTGCCCTCGATGCGCGCGGCCTGTCGCTGGATGGCATCCGGTCGGATGCTGTGCCCACCACCTCGCTGCAGATCCTCATCGAACCTTCGGGGGAGCGCACCATCCTGGGCATCGGCTGGGACCGCGCGGCAACCGCACGGCCACGCTGGACGATGTCGGCGGCACTGCTCGAACGCTTCGCGCCCGATGCGCTGATCCTGCGCGGTGCCGTGCCCGGCGTGCCGCACGTTTCCGGACTGCTGGCGGGCCGGCTGGTCATCGCCCACATGCCCAGCTGGGGCGAGCCACCGGAACGGGTGGATGTGGCGGTGGGATCGCGCAATGATCTGGGTGATGCGGCGCTGGCCGAACCGCGGGCGGCGGCGATCGCGGCCTTTGGCGCGGCAAGCTGGGGCGTGGTGACAGACGGGGCCGGCGCCGTGCAGGCGCAATCGGCCGATCAACGGCTCAGCGTGCCGGCGGTGCCCGCCACGGTGGTGGATGCGACGGGCGCTGGAGACATTTTCATCGCCGGGCTGGCCGATGCCTTGCTGGCCGGGGCCGGCATGGCAGATGCGCTGGCCCATGGCTGCAAGTGGGGCGCCGTGGCGGTGGGCCTGGAAGGATCGGCACCAGAGCCAGGGACGGCCGGTTTCGACCCGTTCAGCCGCTGATCAACCGGCTGCGGATGCGTTCCGACACCATGTCGAGCAGCATCACGCAGATGACATAGGCAATGACGATCCACGCCACCTGATCAAAGGCAAAGATGCGGATACGCTCTTCCAGTTCAAAACCGATGCCGCCGGCGCCAACGATGCCGAGGATGGCGGCATTGCGGAAATTGGCTTCGAGCACATAGAGCGACTGGCTCGACATCACCGGCAGCACCTGCGGCAGCAGGCCAAAGCGGATGGCTGCAACTGGCCCGCCGCCGGCCGCCCTGATGCCCTCCTGTGGGCCGGGTTCGGCATTTTCCAGCGCTTCGGCATAGAGCTTGGCCAGTCGCGGCAGATCGGAAAAGGCCAGCGCGATCACGCCGCCAAACGGCCCCAGGCCAAAGGCGACGATCAGCATCAGCGCCCATACCAGCGCCGGGATGCCGCGCAGCACATCGAAGCTGCGACGGATGAGGAAATGCAGCAGCGGCTGCCGCACCACCGTCTTGGCGCCGATCAGGCCCAACGGGATGGCGGCCACCACTGCCAGCGCCGTGCCGGCCACCGCCATGGCAAAGGTGGCGCCCAGCGCCGCCAGGATGCGTGCTTCGCCGCCATTGGCGGTGGGTGGGAACATCACGGCCAGAAATTCGCCCAGCTTGGCCAGGCCGTTGCCGAACGCAGCCGGCGTGAAGCCGACATTGATGCACATGGCCACGAACCCGGCGGCCAGCAGGCCAAGGCCAAGGGTGCGGGTCAGCCGTTCCGGCCACGAGCGTTGCAGGGCATGGGGCGCAATCCGCCGGGCTTCGGCCAGGTCTGTCGTTGCCGGGGTCATGCGGGCCGCTCCAGACCGATCAGCCGGTGGCGCAGCCGTTCCGAAATCATGTCGATGGCAAAGATCAGAACCACGATCATCAGCAGGATCGCCAGATAGGTATCGAACTGGGTGTAGGTGATGGCGCGCGACAGTTCGATGCCGATGCCGCCGGCCCCCACCACCCCCAGTGCGGCGGCCGCACCAACATTGATCTCCAGCCGCAGCAGCGCATAGCTGGCGTAGGTGGGCAGCACCTGCGGCAAAAGGCCAAAGCGCATCTGTGCCCACCAGCCGCCACCGCTGGCCTTGATCGCTTCCAGCGGGCGCGGATCGATATTCTCATTGGCTTCGGAAAACAATTTGCCCAACGACGCCGAGGAACCCAGCGCAATGGCAATCACGCCGGGCAGCGGCCCGATGCCGAAAGCGGCGACCAGGATCAGCGCGACAATCAGATCAGGCAGGGTGCGCACGATTTCCAGGCTGCGGCGGGTGAGCCAGTGGAGCGCCGGTACCGGGGACAGATTCTTCGAGGCCAGCAGGGCCGCGAGACTGCCGCCGATGGCGCCCAACACCGTGCTGACGATGGCGATCTGCACGGTTTCCCACAGCAAGGCCAGCCAACGCGGCCCGTCATAATACCAGCTGGCCAGCGATCCTGCCGTGCGCGGCCCGTCCATCAGCACATCGGCTTTCAGCGTGGGCACCAGCAGATTGATCAGATCGGCAATGCGCGTCAGCGGATCGCCGCCATGATTGCCATTGAAGAAATCGCTGAGATGAAAGGACACGCCGAGCAGTGCCGACAGGCCGATCAGCACCAGCGCATTGCCGGCGCGCTGCCGCAGCAGCACGGCACGACGGGTCGCTTCGAACCGG
Source organism: Sandarakinorhabdus sp. AAP62 (assembly GCF_000331225.1). GTDB lineage: Bacteria > Pseudomonadota > Alphaproteobacteria > Sphingomonadales > Sphingomonadaceae > Sandarakinorhabdus. The sequence continues at coordinate 196,236 of NZ_ANFY01000004.1, forward strand.
GCGATCAGCGCCGTGTCGGCATCCGCGGCCATGCTCAGCGGCGGTCCAGCAGCAGGGCGCCGGCTTCGGCCGGATCGAGCGCGACAGCCGGCGGCAGTGCCTGGGCCATGAAGCGCATCGCCGCCGGCGCTTCGAAATGCAGGCCGATATGGATGCCCACCAACTGGTGACGATCGCCGGTTGCCATGGCATTGCGCACCACCAGCGCGCGGGCGGCGCGCGGGCGGCCGCGCCACAGTTCGGTCAGATCGGCACAGGGGTCGCGCTTGATATCGGGGGTCATGCAGGCACGGGCACGGGCGCTGGCATTGATCACCAGCACATCGCCGCGCCCGGCGCGCAGCGCGGCAAAGGCCGGTTCATCGCCTTCGAACACCAGCGCCGGCCTGAAGCTGGCGATGGGGGCGCCCGCTTCACCAATGGCGCGCAGTGGCACATCCTTGCTGGGCGCTGCGCTGCCGGCAAAGATCGGAGTGGCGCCGGTCAGATCGGCCAGGCGGGTCTTGCCGCTGGCCTTGCGCACCAGGGCAAGGCTCAGCACCCGGCCGGTTTGTGCGCTGACCCGACCGGTCAGCGCCGCACGCGCCACGTCCTTCACCGTTTCGAAGGCAGCGGGATCCAGCACGGCCATATCGGCCTTGCCGGCGCGCAGTTCGGCAGCAGCGGCCCGGGTGTCGGCGGTGCCACACAGGCTGACCGGGCGCGACAGTCGCTGTTCAAGATGGCGGCGATAGGCTTCGGCGGGGCCGCTGGCGGTGCAGCCATTGAGGCCGACATCGGCAATGACCACGCGAAACGGCGCCGTGCCTTGGGCGTGCACCGTAACACCGGGCAGGAAAGCGAGGGCGAGCAGGGGCAACAGGCGGCGCATGATCAGTTCCCGGCACTGCCGCCGGCGCGGCGGCTCTTCACTTCGGCGTCGCGGATGGCCATCACCTCGGCATAATCGGCGGTCTGCATCGGCCGCATGTCGCTGCCCGCGCCAATGCCGATATCGGCCCAGATCGCCGGATCATCATAGGGCATGGCGGCCAGCGCGCCGCGCAGGATGTCCTTCAGCGGCTGCGGCCGGTCGGTGCGCATCACATAGGGCGAATTCGCGATCGGCCCCGCCGACCAGATCACCCGGAAATCCTCGGCCTTGACCAGACCGCGCGCGGCCAGGGCGTAGATGGAGCCGTTGGTGAAGCCCGTTCTGGGCGTGCCCGTGTTGGCCAGCAGGAAAATGGCATCGAACTGGCCATGATCCAGCGCCATCACGCCCTGGATATGGCCGCCGGTGATCGCCGCCTTGCCAAAGAATCTGTCCGGATCGCGGCCCTGCTTCTTCAGCGCCCAGCGCGGATAGACATAGCCCGAAGCCGAGTTGAAATCGACATAGCCCACCGACTTGCCGCGCAGATCATCCAGCGTGCGATAGGGGCTGTCGGCGCGCACGGTCAGCGTGGTGTAATAGCCTGACAACCCTTCGGCGCTGCGCGTGGCCAGCATCGGCGCCACCTTGTCGCCCATCTGGGCATGCGCATTGGCAAAGGCCGCCGGCCCCATCGCGGCCATCTCCAGCTGGCCTGAAGCCAAAGCCTGGATGACACCATTGTAATCGGCGGCTTGATAGAGTTTCACCGGCAGGCCGGTGGAGGTGGCGATATAGGCACGGAAAGCTTCCATCCGGGCCAGGGCGGTGGGATTTTCCTCCCCGATATTGGCGCCGATGCGGATCTGGCCCACCTCCTTGCGCCAGCCGGTCAGGCTTGGATCAGGCGACGACCCGCCGCAGGCCGACAGCAGCAACAACACGGACAGCAGCGACGACCTTTTGCGCACCTTCATTGTCTCCCCGTATCTTCCCGGCCATACCAATCCTGCATGACGGAAATTCGGTCGTCGCTCATGCCGGGCAGGGCGGCGGCAAGGCGGTCCAGCGCCTGATCAGCCATGGTCCGATTGAAACAGCGATGCACTCGGGCGCCAAACGCTGCCGCCGCCTCGGCCTGGCCGGCGAATTTCAGCCGATTGGGCGCGTAATGATTCCAGGCCCAGCGGATGGGATGATCATGCCGCAGCAGCCGCGACCAATGTTCGTGGCAGCCGGGAAACACCTCCTGATCGCCGGCCGCCCGCCGCAGCGACCGGTTGATCACCTGCGCCATCACCTGCCAGCGCGGCAGATCGAGCCACACCAGATCGGTCAAGCGCGGCAGGAGGATGGGCCGCGTCTGTGAATAGCCGCCCGACACCACCCAGTTGCCGTTTGCCGTGGCCGCATCGACATCAGCCAGAAATGCATCCAGCTCGTGCTTGCTGCGATCATGCCAGCCGGGGCGCCAGTTGATCAGATCAAGTTCATGCCAGGGGACGCCGGTGCGCGCCGCCAACGCCTGCGCAAAGGTGGACTTGCCCGCGCCGCTGGTGCCGGTCACCAGCACGCGCAACGCCGGGGGCCGCGGTTCAGGCGACCCCCGATCATCGCCGAGTGCGGGTTCAGTAGCGGGCACGGACACCGAACAGGAACCGCCGGCCGAAATATTCCAGCTCGAACGGCGCGGCGCGGCTACCCTGGTAGCGCAGACCGCGCTCGTCGGTCAGGTTGGTGGCGTCGGCGTAGAGGGTGACATATTTGTTGATGTCATAGCGGGCCGAGAAATCCAGCCGCTGCTGGGCTTCCCAGATCAGGTCGCCTGCCGCGGCACCGGGCGACACTTCGTCGGTCCAGCTGCTGCGCCGTTGCCAGCTCAGCCGCAGCGAGGCACCGTATTTTTCGTAGTAGAGCGCCGCGTTCGTCACCCACTTCGAGGTGCCGGCAAACGGCACCTTGCGCCCGGCACCGGTGTCGAACTCGCTGTCGATGATGGCCAGGCTGCCCTGGAAGCCAAAGCCGGACAGCGCGCCGGGCAGGAAGGTGAAGGGCTGCGTGTAGGCGACTTCGGCGCCGTGGATATAGCCATCGCCACCATTCAGCGTGGTGGAGAATTGATAATCCGAACGATCAACGCCGCCGAAATTGAAGCGATTGTCGCCCACCACCGTGGTCGAATCGAACAGCACGTTCGACACGCCGCGATAGAAATAGCCGGCCGACAGCAGCGAGGCCGGGGCGAAATACCATTCGGCCGACAGATCGACCCCCCAGGCCCGTTCCGGCTTGAGGGCGGGATTGCCGCCCGACACGGTTTCGACGCCCGCCGCGTCATTGATCGTGACAGTGGCGCGCTGATCGGTAAACGACGGCCGGGCCGTGCCGGTGATGAAGGCGGCGCGCAGCTTCAGCTCGTCGGTCGCGTCAAATCCATAGTGCACCGACGGGAAATATTGCGTGTTGCGGCTCGACAGGTTGATCGGTGTCAGCACCGCGCCAATCCTGGCCGCGCCGGCCGCATCGACTTCGGCGCGTTCGACGCGCAGGCCGATCATCAGCGTGTGCCGCGACCATTTCCACGTGTTGGTGAAATAGGCCGCCAGGATCTTTTCATCCACGCTGTTGGTCAGCGAAGGATCCGGGCGCGGCACCGCGAACGTGCCGCCAGCCGCATTGGCCGCATTTGCTGCGGCAAGGATGGCATCCACCTGGCTGCGGATGGCGGGATTGTCGACAAAGTTCACATCAAAACCGACATTGATGCGGCCAAGGGCGGATTCCTGCGTGATCAGCTGGGTTGGTGTCCACGGCAGGTTTAACTGCGCCGCAGTCGGGCGGAACAACAAGGTTCCGGCTGTGCCATCGGGGCGCAAGATGGCTTCATTGCCACGGTCCTTGAAGGTGCGGTCGTTATATTGGAAGCCGAAGGTGAACTTGGCATCGGCGCCAAGGCTCGACCAGTCGCGCGCGACGTCGAACTTGGCGAATTTTTCGTCCTGATCGAAGCGCTGGCGGAAGATGACGAGATTTTCCGAGGTGAAGGCCGTCTGGTCGAGGGCGCTGCGCTGGGTGCCACGGACCAAGCGGCCACTGCTATCGCGCACCGTGTTGAACAGGGTGATGACCGGCGTGCCGGCTTCACCGGCAACAAAGGTCAGCGACGGCCTCAGCAGCGCATCGGCGGATGAGGTGGTCTGGTTCACCAACGGCAGATCCTGCGAGAAGGTGGCCTTGGAATAGGCGATGTCCCAGCCGATCTTCCAATCGGAGAATTCATGATCGCCGTGCAGCACCGCCAGCCGGTTGCGGGTGGCATAGTTGCTGTCCTGGAACAGGCCGGTCACCGGTACCGCCACCAGATCGCCATTGGTGTTGCTGCGCGTGCCGCTGGCAGCACCGGCGAAGTTGAACGTATATTGGTTGCGCTGTTCGGCATCCAGAAAGGCGGTGTAGAGGCCGGTGGCGGTGATGCGGCTGCTGTCGCTCGCCTGCCATTGCAGTTTGACGATGGCCGCGTTGGACTGGCGCACGATATCATATTTGGCAAAACGCACCTGGGTCATGCCGCCGGCGTTGAAGCGCGGCTCGTAATTGTCGGTCTGCTGATTGAAATTGAACTTCGAGCCGCCGATCAGGATGCCGATGCGGTCATTGGCCCAGGAGATGCGGCCGCCATAGGAGCGCACCGGGCCGTTGCCGAGATCGACAAAGCCGAGGCCAGCATCGGCATTGATGTGCAGGCCCTGGTTGTCGAGCGGCGCGAAGGTCTTGATGTTGACGCGGCCGGCCAGCGCCTCCCCCGGCATTTCCGGCGTGAGCGTCTTGTTGAGTTCCAGAGTGCTGACCACGGTGGCGGGCACGCTGTCGAAACGGAAAATACGGTCTTCGGCGCCGACGACGTTGACGCCGTCAAAGGCCACGTTGGTCCAGCGCGAGGGCGCGCCGCGCACCTGGATATAGCGTTCCTGGCCCTGGTCGCGCTGCACCGCCACGGCCGGAATGCGGGTGAGCGCGGCCGCCGCCGTCTGGTCGGGGAAGCGGCCGATGGTGTCGGACGAGATGGCGTCGACGATGTTGACCGCCTCGCGCTTGATGCCGATGGCCTTGGCGATGGAGTCGCGGATCGGCGTGTTGCTCACCACGATCTCGTCGTCTGCGGCCGCTTCGGCTGCTGCGGTGGTCATGGGCTGAGCCGTTTGGGCCAGCACCGGCGCAGCCATGCTGCAGGCCAACATCGTCGCGGCAAGCAAGGCAGCGCGGAAGGGCGGGCGCCCGTTCGTGTCGTGTCGCATCATCATTCCCCCAGTCAGAGCAGTCGTTTCACAAAGCGTGGCCCAAGGATTGACGAATATTCCGGTCAGTTGCCCCGGTATTCCGGGTGCATCGCGGCAGTGGCGAACCGGGCTTGTTCGGCTTGCCCCGGTCATTCCAGATAGCGGTCCTGCAGGGCCCGCCGTCGCGCCGGCGTCAGTCCGGCTTCGATTTCGAGATAGGCGTCGATGGAGCCATGCCGGGCAGCCGCCGCCTCCAGCGCAAAGCTCAGGAAGGATTTGCCTTGTGCATCCATCAGCGGGGTCGGCGTGGCGCGCTCGGGCCGCTGATAGCTGGCAAACATCATCGCCACCGGATCATTCGCGGCCTGCGCCGGATCGATGCGCGGCATTTCGAACTGCGGCTGCCGAACCTTGGTGGTGAGGTGATAATCTTCGATGATCACGTTCTGCGGCACGCCCAGCGCGGTCAGGATCATGGCGGCGACAAAACCGGTGCGATCCTGCCCGGCCGAACAGTTGAAGGCCAGCGGCGTGCCGTCGCCCAGCATCCGGTTGAAGATCAGCTTCAGGTGCGGCGCCATCAGGGTGGGGAAATTGCCATAGACCGAGCCCATGGCCGGGGTCTGCGCTGCCCTGATATTGCCGAAGGAATAACCGATCGCATTATAGGCCACGCCTTCAATGCGGGTTGGCGCCAGCCGCCGCTCTTCAGCCGAGCGCAGGTCAACCAGATTGCCCAGGCCCAGCTTGCCGATCAGGCCCAGATCATGCGCGTTGAGCAGCGGCTGGCCCGCGGAGCGATAGATCAGGCCCCAGCGCACATGCTTGCCGCCGGCCGCAGGATAGCCGCCCAGATCGCGGAAATTGGAGCCGGCTTCGAGCGGCAGCACCCGTTCCGCCACCCGCCGCACCGCACCAGTGCGATTGTCGCGCACCATCACATAGGGATGGCTGGACGTGTCGGCCGCCAGCAGATGCTCGCCATCGCTGTCGTTGGCCGAAACCAGCATGGCCATGCCGATCGGTGCGTCGGGGCGTTCGGCCATGTAGACATTGGCCGAAGCGGCACCCTGCCAGCGGATCTTCAGTTGCTGGCCCGACACACGCTCGACCTGAACCGATTCCAGTGCGGCTGCGGCCGTCCCTGGCATGGTGGCGGCGGCCGCAAGGGCCAAGAAAGCCATGAAAACAGTGCCCGGCTTGTGCATGGTTCCCAGCCCCCGAAAATGTTCTGATGCGGGGCGGCAAATGATGGGCTACCCCGCTTCAGATCGGGGCATAGGCCTTGAGTTGGACTCCCGCTTTACAGCTGGGAGACTCTTTGGTGAAAATTGGGCCACAAGTTCGCGATTTGTATGCGGCGCCAATGACGCCGGAAAAAATACCGAAAATCAGAAATATAGGTGAATTGCTGCCCACGGTTCGCGCGCTTGACCATCTGTAGCTGGCGCTGTTGTTCGGCAGCCACGCGGCGACCGCCGTGGGCCGGCGGGAACGATCCGTGTCAGCGCCCGGTAAAGCGCGCCGGCCGTTTTTCAAGGAAATGGGCGACGCCTTCCTTGAAATCTTCCGAAGCGAAACTGCCGGCCATGTCGGCATCGGCGGCAGCGATGGCTTCGCCCAGCGACTGGAATTGCGCGTTCCACAGCTCGCGCTTCATTTCGCGCAGGGAACGTGGCGACACCTCGTTGGCCAGCATCTTCGCATAGGCCATCACGCCCGCTTCGAACTCTGCGGCGGGGAAAACCCGGGTCACGAGGCCGAGCGACAGGGCTTCGGCGGCATCGACCTTGCGCGAGGAGAACAGCAGATCGGCCGCTGCAGCAAAGCCGATCAGGCGCGGCAACAACCAGGAAATGCCGTGCTCGGCGATCAGCCCGCGTTTGGCAAAGGCAGTGGTGAACACCGCGGCATCAGAGGCAAAGCGGATATCGGTGTAGAGCGCATAGACCATGCCGAGCCCGGCGCAGGCGCCGTTGATGGCGCCGATGATGGGTTTGGGCACGGCGGGAAACCAGCTGTTCTGCATGCGGAAATCGGCGCGGGCATTGGGGTCGAAATCGGCCGGTCCGGCGGCCGCGCGCGCCGATGCGCCGTCGCTCTGGATCGCCTGCAGCGTGTTCATGTCGGCCCCGGCGCAAAAGCCGCGGCCGGCGCCGGTCAGCACGATCACCCTCACCGCATCATCGTCGCTGGCAGCGCGCATGGCGGCCTTCACATCACGGGCCATCTCGCCGCGCCAGGCGTTGAGGCGGTCCGGGCGGTTCAATGTGATGACGGCGACGCCATCGCTGACGCTGTAGAGAATGTCTTCGTAGACCATGATCCTGCCTCTGCCCTGTGCTGACGTCTGGTGAAGAGTGAACAGGCAATCAGCCCCGGTTGTCGATGCCCTATTTCGTGGGGACGCAGGCGCCGAGATAATCAGGGCCGGGCCAGCGCGCGGGCCAGTGCCGGGCGCGCATAACAGGCGTCGGCCCAGCGCTGGACATTGGCAAAGCCGCTGTAATCGAAACGGATCATCTTCATCAGATACATGACCGAAGCAACGTTCAGATCGGCCACCGAGAAAGCATCGCCCAGCAGCCAGTCGCGGCCGTCCAGCGCGGCATCAAGCACCTGCAGCGGTCGCTGCAGGCCCTTGGTGGCGCGTTCGGTCACCCTGGGGTCGCGCTTGTCTTCGGGGGTGAAGAATTTCTGGATGACGATCTGCATCTGCAGCGGTTCAACCTCGCTGATCGCCCACACGCTCCATTGCCAGGCGCGGGCCTCGTCGGCAGCCGCGGCGGGATAGAGCGCGCCGCCATAGCGCCTGGCCAGATAGAGGTTGATCGCCATGGATTCAAACAGCTGCAGATCGCCGTCGATCAGCGCCGGGATGCGGCCATTGGGATTGACCGCCAGATAGTCGTCCGCCTTGGAATCGGCACCATAGCTGACCGGCACATGCTCATAGTCGATGCCGGTTTCCTCGATTCCCCAGATGGCGCGAATGGCGCGGGAATCGGAAATGCCGAACAATTTGGGCTTGGTCATCATGGTGTCCTTGCGGTGCGTTGGCGTTCAATGTTTCCGCTTGTCGAGGAAGGCGCGGAAACTGTCTTGCGCGGCGGTTCCCAGGGCGTTTTCGGCCATCACATCGCCAGCATGGCCATAGGCGGCGGGCTGCGGCATCTCCATCTGGCGATAATAAGTCTGCTTGCCCACCGCCTTGGCGTCGGCCGGTCCGCGCGTGGCGCGGGTGATCAGGTCGAGTGTTGCGGTTTCCAGCTGGTCATCGGGCACAACGCGATTGACCAGGCCCCAATCCGCCGCCGTGCGCGCATCGATGGGATCGCCGGTCATCGCCAGTTCCAGCGCCCGCTTGCGACCCAGATTACGCGCCACGGCGACCAGCGGCGTGTGGCAGAACAGGGCGCCCTTGCCGCCGGGCAGGGCAAAGCTGGCGCTTTCCCCCGCCACGGCCAGATCGCAGGTGGCGACCAGCTGGCAGCCGGCCGCCGTGGCGAGGCCATGCACGCGGGCCACCACCGGCTGCGGCAGGGCCTGCAACAGGTCCATCATCGCGGTGCAGATGCGGAACAGGTCGCGCACCTCCGCGTGGCTATGGCCGGCCATGTCGGCAAAATGGTGCCCTGCCGAGAATACCGGGCCATTGGCGGCGAGGATGACGCCGCGCGCGTCGCTTTTGCCGATCTGCTGCAATAGCTCGGTCAGCTCCAGCATCAACGGCAGCGACAACGCGTTGCGCTGTTCGGGGCGGTTGAGCGTCACCGTCACGATTGGGCCATGACGGTCAACCAGCAGATGCCTTGTGTCGGTCATCCCCGCATCCTTGCAGAAGCGCGGCGGCCTGTCACCGGGTGGCAGTCTGCGGCTGGCCCTGGGTCCAGGCGCCAAGGCGGATGGCGCTGGCCGTCACCAGCGCATGGGCGATCATGCCGGCGGCGATGACCATGAAGTAATGCGATGGCTGTGCGCCGGGATAGCCGGCCAGAACGGCACTGCCGCCCACGATGACCACCACGCGCACCACGGCGGCTATCACCGGCCACAACACCCGCCCGGCGCCCTGCGAGGCAAAGAACAGGCAGGTCGCCACGCCGAAGAAGGCATAGAAGGGCGCGACGATCTGCAGATAGGTCCGGCAGGCAGCCCGCACCGCTTCATCGCTGGTAAACAGATTGGCCCACAGCCCCGGAAACAGCGACGCCACCAGCCCGATCGCGCCGGCCAGGATCGCGCTGAATCCGGCTGCCGTCCAAGCCACTGTGTGGGCGCGGGCGATTTCCCGCGCGCCGAAATGCACGCCCACCATGGCGGTGGAGGCGGCGCCAAGGCCGAAGATCATCGGCACCACCAGAAATTCCAGCCGCGCGCCAACGCCATAGCCGGCCAGCACATCGGTGCCAAAGCGCGCCATGGCGGCCGTGATGACCAGCACCGAAGCCAGTGTGCAGAACGGATTGATCGCCGCCAGCCCGCCGATGCGCAGGATGGCGATGATCGGGGCCCAGTGCAGGTGAACGCCGGCAAAGTGCAGGCGCAGTTCGCGGCAGCGGGTGGTGAGGAAGGCCAGCATCAGGATGGTGGCAATCGTGCTGCTGATGACGATGCCGGCCGGTGCGCCAGCGATGCCCAATCGTGGAAACGGCCCCAGCCCGAATACCAGCACGCCGGCGATGGAGACCTGCAGCACGGATCCCATGACGCCGATCCGGGCCGCCACCCCCATATTGCCAGTGGCGCGCACGATGCCGGCCAGCGCATTGGACAGCCACATCCCGACGACGCCCAGGAACAGCGTGTCGGAATAGGCCAGCGCCTGTTCGAGCACCGCGCCTTTGCCGCCGAGCGCGCCATAAATGGACCGCCCGAACAGCAGGAACACGGCCGAACACAGGCTGGCCAGCACCGCCATCAGCAGCAGCGCATGCAGGGCCAGTTCTTCGGCGCCGGCCCGATCGCCAGAGCCCAGCTTGCGCGAAACCGCCCCGGTGATGGTGCCGCCGAACGCGCCGGCCGACAGCATCCCCATCAGCATCATCATCGGAAAGGCCAGCGCCAGCCCGGCCAGTGGTGCGGTGCCAAGCTGGCCAACGTAGAAGGCCTCGGTCATCATGGTGAGCGAGGACATCACCATCGAGATGATGTTGGGCGCGGCCAGGCGCAGCAGGGTGGGGCCGATCGGGGCCGTCAGCAACGGCGATGGAGGTGCAGTCACCACATCAGTTTCCTCCGGCGCGTGATTGCTGTTGGACGGGATTGGCCAGGGGGACAGGCCGCGCGACGTTGCTCATGCGATCGCGCTGCGGATCAGGCGGAAGGTGGCGGCAATGGGCGGCAGATGCGGCGCGCCGGGCAATTTGCGCCGGCTGGACACGCGGATGCCCTCGTTGATCAGCATCAACAGCGCAGCCAGTTCCCCGGCCTCGGATGGCGCGGCGCCGGCCTCCTCCAGCAGCGATTGAAACCGTTTCTGCAGGGCAGCCAGATAGTGGCTGGCGCGGCTCGCCAGATCATCATCGACGCCTGCCAGTTCGATCACGCTGTTGACCATCATGCAGCCCCAATGATCCCTGGCACTGGGAGTGCCAACGAAGCTGCGTTCGAAAAAGCCTTGCAGCGCGTCCAGCGGTGACGCCTCCGCGCGGGCGCGGTCGATCAGCTCCGTCACGCGCTGCGCAAACAGATCGAGGCAGTGGAGGAACAGGCTGCGCTTGTCGGTGAAGGCGGCATAGAAACTGCTGCGGCCGATTCCCATCGCGGCCAGCAGATCGGCCAGTGATGTTGCCTGATAGCCCTTGCGCCAGAACAGCACCAGCGCGCGGTCCACGGCCTTGGATCGATCAAATTGGATAGGGCGTGCCATGCTTGAATTCTGGACCAATCGGTTCACAATCGCAATCCTGCCCATCAGGAGAGGGAAGATGACCAAGACCGTTGAACTGATTTTCGATTTCGTCAGCCCCAATGCCTATCTGGTGTGGCAGCCGCTGCGGGAAATGGTGGCGCGGCAGGGCGCCCAGATCAGGATCACGCCGGCCTTCCTGGGCGGGATGCACAAACTGACCGGCAATGCCCCGCCCTTCATTCGCGACGCCGAGGTGAAGGGCAAGAATGAATATGCCAATCTGGAAATGAACCGCTTCATCGCCAAGCATGGCCTGACGCGATTCCGGATGAACCCGAAATTCCCGTTCAATTCGGTCAATCTGCTGCGGATGCTGATTGCGCTGGATGGTGATGACCAGATCAGGTTCGTCGAAGCACTGCTGCCGGCGATCTGGGAACAGGGCCTGGACGTGAGCGATGCCGATGCTGTCACAGCCGTGCTGACGGCGGCCGATTTCGACGCGGAAGCGCTCGCCGCCCGCACGCAGGACCCGGTGATCAAGCAGACATTGATCGACAATACCGAGCAGGCGGTGGCGCGCGGCACCTTCGGCATCCCGACCTTCTATGTCGGCAGCGAGATGTTCTTCGGCAAGGAGCGCCTTGGGCAGATCGAGGAGATGCTGGCCGGTAGCTGAGCCCGCCGCTCCGCTTCTCTTTCGCGGGGCTGTGGACAGGGTATTGGCGAACATCCTAAGGATGGCCTTGCAGCGGTGCCAGGCACCAGAGGGGCAAGAATGACCGATACCACCATGACCCCGACGCTGGCGCGCACGCTGAAGCGTCGGCATGTCACCATGATCACCCTGGGCGGGGTGATCGGTGCCGGCCTGTTCGTGGGCAGCAGCGCCGCCATTGCCAGCATCGGCCCGGCCGTGGTGATCAGCTATGCGCTGGCCGGGGCCATCGTGCTGATCGTGATGCGGGTGATCGCGGCGCTGGCCGTGGCACTGCCGCATGCCGGCACCTTCACCGAATATGCCCGCGCCGGGTTGGGCCGCTGGGCCGGCTTTACCGCCGGTTGGCTCTACTGGTATTTCTGGGCGGTGGTGATCGGCATCGAAGCGATTGCCGGCGCCGGCATCGTCGCGCTCTGGGTGGATCTGCCGGTGTGGCTGATCGGCACCATCCTCACCCTGCTGATGGCCGGGTCCAACCTCTTGTCGGCACGCAGTTTCGGCGAGTTCGAATTCTGGTTTTCCACCATCAAGGTGGTGGCCATCGTGCTGTTCATCATCATCTGCAGCGTGTTCCTGTTCGGCGCGCCGGCGTCCTCGGGCGTCGCCAATCTCACCAATGATGGTGGCTTTGCGCCGATGGGCTGGGGTGCGGTGATTGCCGGCGTCACCACGGTGATTTTCGCGCTGGTGGGGGCAGAGATCGTCACCGTGGCCGCCGCCGAGGCCGAGGACTCCGGTGATATGGTCGCCCGGATGGCCAGCACGCTGATCCTGCGCATCAGTTTCTTCTACATCGGCGCCATCAGCCTGATCGTCTGCATCGTGCCCTGGCGCAGCATCGTGGCCGGGCAATCACCCTTTGCCGCGGCGCTGGATGTGATCGGCGTGCCCGGCACGGCGCTGATGATGAATCTCCTGGTGCTGGTCGCCGTGCTGTCCTGCCTGAACAGCTCCATCTATGTCGCCAGCCGGGCGCTGTTCACGCTGGCCGCCAATGGCGACGCGCCGCGCTGGAGTGTGGCGGTGGACCGTCGCGGCGTACCAGCCCGTTCCATCATCGCCTGCACTTTGGTGGGCCTTGCCTGTGTGTTCGCTTCCGTGCTGTCGCCGTCGCTGGTGTTCGCCTTCCTGGTCAATGCGTCGGGCGCCACGATGGTGTTCGTCTATTCGCTGGTTGTCATCGCCGCGATCCGGCTGGGCATTGGTGGCGGCTTCCTGCGCTGGGGCCGGGTTGTGGCGGTGGCAGCCATGCTGGGCGTGCTGGCGGCCATGGCGCTCACGCCGGAACTGGCGCCGCAATTCTGGGCCAGCCTGGGCTTCCTCGGCCTCGTGCTGCTGGCCGCGGCGCTTACCCGCAAGCGGGCCAACTGATCGCCAGCACTTCCCAATTCTTCTCGCCGCCGGGCAAACGCACCACCCGCACATCACCCACGCGGGCCCCGCGAAGGGCCCGCACGATAGGTGCGCTCCAGCCAATCAGGCCCAGTCCCGCATCCTGCTCGTCATCGCCGACCAGCGTGAGCGTGCGGCGATTGTCGTCATCATCGGCGATTTCGACCGTGCAGCCGAACAATACACGATCCCGCTCGGTCTGGCGGGCGGGATCGACCACGCGGGCCGCCGCCATGCGCTTGGCGAGATGGCCCAGCTCGCGGTCAATCTCGCGCAGCTTCTTGCGGCCATAGATATAATCGCCGTTCTCGCTGCGATCGCCATTGCCGGCGGCCCAGCGCACCACCTCGACGATGGCGGGCCGGTCCGTGTGGAGCAATTGCTCGTAACGGGCGCGCAGGGCCGCCATGCCGGCCGGCGTGATCGGATTGCCATCCATGGCCGCTGGATAAGCGCCAGTGCCGCCAGTGCAAGAGGCCTTATGGCTTGTGCACAATCACTTTCAGATAAGTCGCCGGGATCACCGTGCTGCTGTCACCGCCCTGATTCTGCGCGGCGAACAGCGCGGCCAGTTCGGCCTGCAGTTCCTCGGCCTTGCCATTGGCTTCGGCGGCGGCAAAGGCGTTCATTGTCGGCCCATAATAATGGCGGAAGCTGTCCAGCAGTTCCGACGGCGGACCGGCGTGGCGGAACACATAGGTGGTGGGCATGCAGCTGATGTGATCGGCCGGGATGCCAGCGCTGCCAAAACGGTTCAGCACATTGGCTTCCACACCCCAGGTGACCGGGCTGATGAAGCCTTCGGGCGGCGGCGGCGTATAGGCGGCGCTGATCTTCAGGATTTGCGCCACCAGCGTGGGATCGCCCGGGATCCAGTTGCCCATCACGATGCGGCCGCCGGGTTTCGTCACGCGCACCATCTCGCGCGCCACGTCGTCGGGGCGCGGCGCGAACATGGCACCAAAGATGCTGACCAGCAGATCGAAGCGATCATCGCTCAGTCCGTCGAGCTTGCTGGCATCGCCCTCTTCGAACCGCAGATTGGCCAGCCCCGCCGCAGCCGCGCGGGCATTGCCGGCGGCAACCAGATTTTCGGCAATGTCCACGCCCAGCACGGTCGCGCCCAATTCGGCAGACGGCAGGGCCGTGGTGCCATCACCACAGCCCAGATCGAGCACGTGCAAGCCGGGGCCAACGCCCAGGCTTTCCACCAGTTCGCGGCCACTGTCGCGCATGGTTGCGGCAATGCGGGTGAAATCACCCTTTTCCCAAAGGGCCTTGTTCGGATTCATCGATGTTCCCCCACCCAAAGCCGCAGGCTAGCAGGTTCGCCGTCGATGCCCAGCCTTATTCGCAGACGCCGTGTCGCAGCCGTCTTGCCACGCGCGGGCCTGCTGCGGCATGGAGGCAGCATGATCCTTTACGGCATTCCCAATTGCGACACGGTGAAGAAGGCGCGCAGCTTCCTCGCCGAGCGCGGCGTCGCGCATGATTTCCACGATTACAAGAAGGCCGGCGTACCCGCCGATGCGCTCGCCCGCTGGGTGGCGCGTTGGGGGTGGGAGGCAGTGCTGAACCGCGCTGGCACCACGTTCAAGGCACTGCCGGAGGCGGACAAGCAGGGGCTGGATGCGGACAAGGCCCAGGCGTTGATGCGGGCCAATCCCAGCATGATCAAACGGCCGATCGTGGAAGGGGAGGGCGTGGCCCTGATCGGTTTCAAGCCGGATGCCTGGGCAGGAGCGATCTGAGATGGCGCGCTGGCTGGTGAAATCCGAACCGTTCAAATACAGCTGGGATCAGCTGAACAAGGACGGCCAGACCGCCTGGGACGGCGTGCGCAACAACCAGGCCGCCATCTACCTGCGCAGCATGAAGATCGGCGACGAGCTGTTCTTCTACCATTCGAACGAAGGGCTGTGCATTGTTGGCATCGCGCAGGTTGTGGGCGAACATTTCATCGATCCCAGCGACCCCAAGGGGCGCTTTCCGGCGGTGCTCGTCGGCCCCAAGGCCCCCATGCCACGCCCGGTGACGCTCGCCGAAATGAAGGCCGAGCCGCGCCTGGCCGGCATGGCGATGTTCCGCCAGTTCCGCCTGTCGGTGGTGCCGATCACCGATGAGGAATGGGATGTGGTGATGGAGATGGCGACGCGCTGATCAGTTGCCCCGTTCGGCCAGCATAGCCAGATTGGCTTCGTGTCCGCTGCGGCTGAGGCGGTAGCGCGACACGGCGAAGATCATGGTTGCCCACACCAGCCAGATCGCCGGCACATAGGTCGCACCCAGCTGCCACAGGCTTGTCGAGGGCACTTGGCTCGGGTTGGCCCCAGTGGGGAACTCGGCCAGCGTCAGCACGAAACTGGCGGCCATCACGCCCAGGCCCTGCACGCTCTTGCGGATGAAGGTGCTGGTGGCAAAGAAGATACCTTCCGATCGCCGGCCGGTGCGCACTTCGGCCTGTTCCACCAGATCGGCCATCATCGAGGCGGTGAGTGCCTGAAAACAGATGACCAGGCCCACGTCGATCATCGTCACCATGAACACGATCCAGAAAATTGCCGGATCGCCATTGGGCGGCAGCAGGCCGAACAATCGCGCGATGATCGGCAGCGGCAGCACCAGCCCGGCCAATATGCCGATGATGACCGCGCCGCGTTGCTTGCCGATGGTGCGGGTGACGAACGGCGACATGGCGCCGCCAATGATGGCCGATGCAAACACGCTCATGGTGATCAGGCCGATCTGTTCCGAACTGAAGCCCCAGAAATAGGCCGAGAAATAGAAGCTCAACGACGCCGAGATACCGGTGGCAATGGCGCCAAAGATGGCCGCCAGAAACAGCGCGGTGAAATCGCGGTTGGCGATGGTCTCGAATATCTCCTTGAAGATGGTTTTCAGGCCCAGCGTGCGTTTGGCGGGCGGCAGCCGCATATGCTTGATCTGGCTGTGGGTGCCAAGCGCCGACACCATGATCGCCACGAAGATCAGCGCCGAGGCAATCATGCCATAAAGCGCATAGGCGTCGCGGTTGAACTGGCCGTTGGGAATTTCGGGCGTGGCAAAGGCCGGGAAGATCAGCGCGAAGTTGGACACGGTCATGATGCTGCCGATGGTCCAGGCGAAGAACAGCCGCCAGCCGAACAGGGCGCTGCGTTCATCATAGCTGCGCGCCAGTTCCGGGGCGAGCGACGTGCTGGGCGTTTCATAGAAGGTGATGAAGGTGCGGATCAGCGCCGCCATGCCCAAGAGATACCAGAACAGCGCGGATTGCGACCAACCAACCGGCGGGTTCCAGATCAGGAAATAGGTCGCCGCCGTCGGGATCGCCGAGAAATACAGGAACGGGTGCCGCCGCCCCCAGCGCGAGCGGAGATTGTCGGACCAATAGCCGACGATGGGATCGCTGACGGCGTCGACAATCAGCGCGATGGTGAGTGCAAGGCCAACCAGGCGCGCGTCCACGCCGATGACCTGACTGTAGAACAGCAGCAGGAAATAACTGAACCCGCCATCCTTGATGCCGTAAGCGCCGGCGCCGAAACCAAAAGCGATGCGCGTGCCCAATCCGGCCTTCTTGCCGGGCTGTTGGGCGTGGTCCCGTGCGGCTGCTGCCATGCGATCATCCCCTGGGTGCTGACGGTCGTGCCAGAACGCCGACAGCTTGTCCCGGCGGTACTATCCGTCGGTTGTTCAGGGCTGTAAAGCGGCGCCAGCGGCAGCTAGCCATTGCATCAGCCAGCGTGCCGCCGGGCCGGGCGTGTGATCCGGGCGATGCAGCAGGGCGATGGGGTAGGTGGTGCCCGGCCAATCGGGCAGGGCCAGTTGCACCAATCGCCCCGCCGCCAGATCGTCGGCCACCATCGGCACCGGCATGTTGCCCCAGCCCGCGCCGGCTTTCAGCAGTGCATGCTTGGCGCTCATGTCCCCCAGCCGCCAGCTGCGTGGCGAAAGCACGCCGAAGTCCTTGCCCTCGGTCAGCCGGGATCGATCGGTGAGCACCAGTTGCAGATGGCGCTGCGCTTCGCCGGGTGGCACATCCGGCCGCGCCAGCGGATGGTCAGGCGCGGCGACCGGTACCAGTGGCACGCCGGCCAGTGCGCGCTGCACCAGCCGTTCGTTGACGCCGTCCAGCGCACCGCCGATGGCCAGTGTCGCCGTGCCATCAAACAGCCGCGCCTGCACCGCGCCCAGCGCCTCCACGTGCAGACGCAGTGCCAGCGTGGGGAATTCGGTCTGCAGGGCCGTGAGTGCCGCGACCAGCGTCGCGGTGGGGAACATCACCGTGACGCTGATTGACAGTTCCGCTTCCTGGCCCGCGCTCAATGCGGCCACCCCGGCCTTCAAAGCGCTGACATTGCCCAGCGTTTCGCGGGCGTGTGCCAGCACCTGCCGGCCGGCATCGGTGAGCTGCGGCCGCCGCGTGGTGCCGCGGCTGAACAGGGGCAGGCCCAGTTGCGCCTCCAGCCCACCCAGCTGATAGGCAATCACCGATGTGGCACGGCCGAGCGCCCGGCCAGCTGCAGCCAGACTGCCATGATCAGCGATGGCCACCAGCACGGCGAGCTGATCAAGGGTGGGGGTGCCAATATTCATAGCGGAAAACCTGAAAAGATGTTTCGATATTATCCAGATTTTCAGGAAAAAGGCGAGAGCCTATCGCACCTTCCATGCCGGCTGTTCCCGGCGATCAGGGAGTGACGACAATGCCCAGGGTGCTGGTTCTCTATTATTCAACCTATGGCCATATCGAAGCCATGGCCAATGCGGTGGCCGACGGCGCCCGCAGCGCTGGCGCGCAGGTGGACATCAAGCGCGTGCCCGAAACCGTGCCCGATGCCGTGGCCGCCGCCGCCCACTTCAAGACCGACCAGGCGGCTCCCGTGGCCAGCATCGATGATCTGCCCAATTATGACGCGATCATCGTTGGCGGGCCGACCCGCTTTGGCCGCCTGCCCGGGCAGATCGCGGCCTTCTTCGATGCCGCCGGCGGCTTGTGGGCGCGCGGCGCGCTGAACGGCAAGGTGGGCGCCGCCTTCACCAGCAGCGCCAGCCAGCATGGCGGAAATGAAACGACGCTGTTCTCGATCATCACCAACCTCATGCACTTTGGCATGGTGATCGTCGGCCTGCCTTACAGCCACGTCGGCCAGACCCGCATTGATGAAGTGGTGGGCGGCGCGCCTTACGGCGCCACCACGATTGCCGGCGGCGACGGCAGCCGCCAGCCCAGCGAGACCGACCTTGCCGGCGCACGCCACCAGGGTGAACAGGTAGCGAAGGTGGCGGCCAAGCTGTTTGGTTGAGGAATCATGGCTGCCGGCGTAAAGCCGGCAGCCATGAGCACCACCTTCACGCTGGACACCGCAACAAGCCGCGCCCACCCGGTGCCGGAACCGGTGCGGCGGTTGACGGTGCCGGCCATCGCCAAGCGCAAGGGCGGTGAGCCGATCGTGATGCTCACCGCCTATACGGCGCGCATGGCGCAATTGCTCGATCCGCATTGCGATCTGCTGCTGGTCGGCGATTCGCTGGGGCAGGTGATCTATGGCCTCGACACCACGGTGAAGGTGACGCTGGACATGATGATTGCCCACGGTGCGGCCGTGGTGCGCGGGTCGTATCGCAGCGTCGTCGTGATCGATCTGCCCTTTGGCTCCTACGAGGAAAGCCCGGAAGCGGCCTTCCGCACCGCAGCGCGGGTGATGCAGGAAACCGGCGCGGCTGCGGTGAAGCTGGAAGGCGGCGCGGTGATGGCGCCGACGGTGAAATTCCTCAGTGAACGCGGCATCCCGGTGATGGCGCATGTCGGCCTCACGCCGCAGGCGGTCAATGCGCTGGGTGGCTATGGCGCCCGCGGCCGCAGCGAGGCCGAGGCTGCCAAGATCCTTGATGATGCCAAGGCCGTGGCCAATGCGGGCTGCTTTGCACTGGTGGTGGAAGGCGTGGTGGAGCCGCTGGCCATCGCCATCACCCAGGCCGTGGCCTGCCCGACGATCGGCATTGGCGCATCACCCACTTGCGATGGCCAGGTGCTGGTGGTGGACGACATGCTGGGCATGTTCGAACGGGTGCCGCGCTTTGTCGAACGCTTCGATGATCTGGCAGCGCGGATTTCCGATGCCGCCGCGCGCTATTCCGGTGCTGTGCGCGAACGCCGTTTCCCGGGTGATGCGCAGCTCTATCGGTAAGTCTTTACCTTTCCCACCCGCTCGGGCATTCACGCCCCGGCAAGAGTGGCCGTGCCATTCCCGCACTTCAGGAGCTTGACGACCTTGGCCAACACGCCTGCCAAACCCGAAGACACCGGCGACAATGCCTTTCTGCGCGAAGTGGACGAGGAATATCGCCGTTCACAGCTCGCCAACCTGTGGAAGCGTTTTGGCACGCTGGCCATTGCCCTGTTGATCCTGGCGCTGGCTGGCCTGGCCGGCTGGCTGTTCTGGCAGGACCAGAAGGCGAAGGCCGCGGGCGAGGCTGGTGCAGCGCTGACCCGCGCCATCGAGCAGCTGGAAGTGGGCGATGGCGCCCGCGCCCGCCCGGTGCTGGAAGCCATGACCCGCGATGGCCCCGGCGCCTATTCCGGGCTGGCGCGCATGGTGCTCGCCAATGATGCCCTGGCTGGCGGTGACAAGCCCAAGGCCCGCGGCCTCTATGAAGCCGTGGCGGGCGACAGTGCCCTGCCGCAGCCGCTGCGCGATGCCGCGCTGGTGAAGGCGGTCCGCATTGGCTTTGATCAGATGCGCCCGGCCGAAGTGGTGGCGAAACTCAAGGCCCTGGCGGTGCCGGGCAATGCCTGGTTTGGTGTGGCCGGTGAACTGGTCGCCGTGGCGCATTTCAAGGATGGCAAACCGGAACTGGCCAAGCCGATCCTGATTGCGCTGGCCAAGGATGAATTGCTCAGCCCGTCCTTGCGCACCCGCGCCGCGCAGCTGGCGATTGCAGCCGGGGTTGATATTGCAACGCTGGGCATCAACACGGAACCTCGTCAATGATGTGGCGGCGCAGTGAGGAATCCCAGGTGAACAAGCGCAGCACAGTCCGCACCGCATCAATCTTGCTGATGGCCAGCCTCGCGTTGGCCAGTTGCGGCGTGTTCAAGAAGGGCAAGAACACGCGCACGCCAACGATCGGGGAACGTATTCCGATCCTCAGCTTTGAAACCCGCGTTGAAGCGGAGACCGAGCTGAAGGATCTGGCGATCGTGCTGCCGGCACCGGAAACCAATGCGGAATGGGCCCAGCCCGGCGGTTCGCCAGCCAAGATTGGCGGCCACCTCGTGCTGGCCGAACAGCCGGTGCAGGCGTGGAGCGTCAAGATCGGCAAGGGCAGCAGCGCCACCGCCCGCCTGAATGCGGCGCCCGTGGTGGGGGATGGCAAGGTTTTCACGGTCGATACCGGCGGCCAGGTCAGCGCCCTTGACGCCAAGTCTGGCGCCGTGATCTGGCGCGCCACCGTGAAGATTCCCAAGCGCGGCAGCCGGGCCGCCTTTGGCGGCGGCGTCGCCTATGGCGATGGCCGCGTTTATGTCGCCACCGGCTATGGCCTGGCGCTGGCCTATGACGCCCAGAGCGGCAGGCAATTGTGGGAACGGCCGCTGATCCAGCCGCTGCGCGGCGCGCCAAGTGTGGGTGGCCCGCGGGTGTTTTTCCTGAGCCAGGACAATCAGCTGCATGCGCTGGATGGCGCCACCGGCGAAGTCAGCTGGACCGTGCCGGGCACGGTGGAGCCGGCCTGTATCCTGGGCACCGGCGCGCCGTCGGTGTCGCTCGATACGGTTGTCGCCGGCTTCTGTTCGGGCGAGCTGAAGGCGCTGCGCGGCGAAAATGGCCGCACCGTCTGGGAAGACCAGTTGGCCCGCACCGGCCGCTCGACCGCCATGGCGGCGCTGGCCGATATCGACGGTTCGCCGGTGATCGATCGCGGCCGGGTGTTTGCCGTGGGCCATGGCGGCCGCATGGTGGCGCTGGAACTGGCGACCGGTCAGCGGGTTTGGGAACGCAATTTCGCTGGCGTGTGGACGCCATGGGCCGCGGGGGAATTCCTCTATCTCGTGACCGTTGATGGCGAAGTGCTGTGCATCACCCGCAGCGAAGGCAAGTTGCGCTGGGTCAGCCGGCTCGCCCGCTTCAAGAAGGATAAGCCGGGCAAGAATGGCAAGCCGGGCACGCAGAAGGGCCCGATCCTGTGGGCCGGGCCGGTGCTGGCCAGCGAGCGGCTGTGGGTGGCTGGTTCCAATCGCGAGCTGGTGGCGCTCGATGCCTATGAAGGCAAGCGCGTCGCCACCATCAAGCTGAAGGCCGAAGCCTATCTGCCGCCGGTGGTGGCAGGTGGCATGATGTACATGCTCACCGACGATGGTTCGCTGACAGCCTATCGTTAATGGCCGCGCGCTGCTAAAGCGCGCGGCATGTCCTCTGCCAATATTCTTGATTTCGACGCCGATGCGCCGCGCGTGGCCATTGTCGGCCGCCCCAACGTCGGCAAATCAACCCTGTTCAATCGGCTCGTCGGCCGCCGCCTGGCGCTGGTTGACGATCAGCCTGGCGTTACCCGTGACCGCCGCGAAGGCAGCGCCAGCCTGTTCGATCTGAACTTCGTCGCGGTGGATACCGCCGGCTTTGAAGATGGCAGCGAGGAAAGCCTGTCGGGTCGCATGCGCGCCCAGACCGAAGCTGCCGTCGGCCGCGCCACCGTTGCCCTGCTCGTTTATGACGCCCGCGCCGGGGTGACGCCGATGGATCGGCATTTCGCCGCCTGGCTGCGACGCAGCGGCGTGCCGATGGTACTGGTCGCCAACAAGGCGGAAGGGATGCAGGCCGAAACCGGCATCAACGAAGGCCATGAACTGGGCTTTGGTGAACCGATCGGGCTGTCGGCCGAACATGGCCTGGGCCTGGCGGATCTCTATCAGGCGCTGGCGCCGTACCTGGCCGAAAAGCCGGCCGAACCGGTGGCCGAAGATGATGCCCCACCGGCCGATGACGACAGCGAGATCCCGGAACCACCTGCCGGCCCGCTGAAGCTGGCCATCGTCGGCCGCCCCAATGCCGGCAAGTCGACCCTGATCAACAAGCTGCTGGGTGAACAGCGCCTCGTCACCGGGCCGGAAGCCGGCATCACCCGCGATTCCATCGCCATCGATTGGGACTGGGTGGACCGCGACGGCAATGTGCAGCACGTCCGCCTGATCGACACTGCGGGCCTCAGGAAACGCGCCAAGGTCACCGACAAGCTGGAGAAGCTGTCGGCCGCCGATACCAAGCTGGCCATCGATTTTGCCGAAGTCGTGGTGCTGCTGCTCGATTCAACGCTGGGCCTGGAGGCGCAGGATCTGCGCATTGCCGACAAGGTGCTTTCCGAAGGCCGCGCGCTGATCATCGCACTCAACAAATGGGATGCCGCGCATGACCAGAGCCGCCTGTTCCAGGGCGTGAGGAGGGCGCTGGACGATGGTTTGAGCCAAGTGAAGGGCGTGCCCTTGCTCACCTGTTCGGGTGCCACCGGCAAGGGCCTCGACACGCTGATCGAAGTGGCGATGACGACGCGCCAGCGCTGGTCGCGGCGGGTGCCGACGTCCGCGCTCAACCGTTGGTTCGAAACCGCCACCGATCGCAACCCGCCGCCGGCACCGGGCGGCGTGCGCATCAAGCTGCGCTATGTCACGCAGGTCGCGACGCGGCCGCCCACCTTCGTGGTGTTCGGCAACCGCACCGAAGGTCTGCCGGCCAGCTATGCCCGCTATCTCACCAACAGCCTTTCGACCGATCTGGATTTTGGCGGCTTGCCGATCCGACTGACGTTCCGCGGCGGGCGTAACCCATATCACAAGAAATAGGGGCTGCCGGCCCCGGACACAGACAAGGGGCGGAACGGGGGCAGAGCGATGAAGCTTCACGGATATTGGCGCTCGACGGCAGCGTGGCGGGTGCGGCTCGCGCTCCACCTGAAGGGCATTGCCCATGAACAGGTGGCCGTGAATTTGCTGCAGGGTGAGCAACGCAGCGCCGCGCATCTGGCGCTCAACCCGCAAGGCCTCGTGCCGGTGCTGGAAACCGAAGGCGCCGCGTTGAGCCAGAGCCTGGCCATCATCGAATACCTGGACGAGCGCTTTCCGCAGCCGCCGCTGCTGCCAGCCGACGCGCTCGGCCGGGCACAGGTGCGAGCCGCGGCGCTCACCATTGCCGCAGAAGTCCACCCGCTCGGCAATCTGCGTGTGCAGCGCTGGCTGAAAGCCGAAATGCACGCCGATGATGCTGCCGTCACGGCCTGGTTGCACCATTGGATGCACGATGGTCTGGCCGCTTTGGAGCAGTTTGCAGCCCAGCATGGGGGCAATTATCTGTTTGGCGATGCCCCCGGGTTGGCCGACCTCTGCCTTGTACCGCAACTGTACAACGCCCGCCGGTTCGCACTGGCTCTTGATATGTTTCCGCGTCTGCTGGCGGTGGAATCACGCATAGCCGCGACTGCTTGGGCGCATGCTGCGCACCCTGATTCCTGCATCATCTTGCCATAACCATCGGCGGCTTTAAATTAACCAGTAGCAACCAAAAAGATTGCAAAAGCGAGAAACGAAGGTAGATATACGCCCGTAATTATACCCAAATGGGTACATTATTGGGGGTAACATGCCAGCTTTCGACCAACTCAGCCTGAGTGCCAATGGCATCACGGGCGGGCGCGCCGCGCGCCACATTGGCTTCTCAGTCGCCGCCCTGATGTTGGCGGGCACGGCGCTGGCGCCTGCCTTTGCCCAGACCGCTGATCTTGGTGGCCTGACGGTCTCCCGCAACGACTTCGTGAATTTCAACCCGCCCGGCATCGGCATCGAGCCGACCGAAATCACCAATGGCTTGCTGCGTATCAATCCCCTGGCGTCGCTGACCTACGCCGGTGATCTGACCGACAGCGGCGGCGTCTTTTCGCTGCTCAAGTTCGGCGCCAACGATCTCACCCTGGCGGGCGTCAACACCCACAGCGGCCAGACCACGGTGCAAGATGGTCGCCTGATCGCCGGTTCGGCCACGGCCTTGTCGGCGAATTCGCTCTTGGCCATTGCCGGTCCGGTGGCGGGGTTGGCGACGGCTGATCTGAATGGCTTCAACCAGACGGTGAACGGCCTGGTGGGCAACGGCACCGGCGTGCTGACCAGCACCACCGGCCCGGCCACCCTGACGATCGACACCACCACCAATCTCACCTTCAACGGCGCGTTGCAGGGCGAGATTGGTATCACCAAGCGCGGCACCAGCGTTCAGACCTTCACCAATCTCAATCCCGGCGCGGCGGCCACCAACGCCACCGGTCCGATCCGGCTTGAAGCCGGCGCGCTGCGCATCGGCTCCAGCAACGCACTGGGCAGCGGCGCCTTGACGGTTGCCGGCGTCGGCACGCTGAGCGTGGCCGGGGTAACGCCACTGACGTTCGACAACGCGATCGACCTTCAGGCCGGGTTGACCGTTGCCGCGGCAGCCAACCAGAGCATCACCCTCAATGGCACGATCACGGGCGCGTCCTCGCTGACCAAGCTGGGCGTGGGTGAAGTCATCATCACGGGTGTCAACGGATACACGGGCGGCACCACCTTGAGCGGTGGCCGTCTGGTGATCGGCAATGCCAGCGCGCTGGGCACCGGCACTGTCACCCAGACGCAGACGAGCAGTATCGCGCTGGTCAATCCGGCTGCCGATCTCACGCTCGCCAATGCGTTCCAGCTGAACGCCTCTTCGCTGCAGATCGAAACCCCCAATGCTGGCGTGGTCTTCACCCTGTCCGGCGACATCTCGGGTGGTCCGGACGTTAACCTGATTGCTGGCAATGGCGGCACTGTTGTGCTCACTGGCAACAACAGCTTCCCGGGTATGGTGCGCCTGCGTTCGGGCACGCTGGGCATCGCCAATGCCTCCGGCGTCAATTCGGCTTCGGCCATTCGCGCCGAATCGGGCAACCGCGATATCGTGATTCTGGCCGCGGATCAGCTGGTTACCACTCGCCTCGTCAGCAATGTTGGCGACGGTGCGTTGGCGATCACCGTGAACACGGGCGCCAACAACGTGGAATTCTCCAATTCTTTGCGTGACGGCTTCGCCGGTGCTGGCGATACGCTGGCAATCGTGAAGACTGGAGCCGGCATCTTCACGGCGTCCAATGCATCGAATACGGCGCTGGGCCGCACGGAGGTGACGGGCGGCTTCTCCGTCGCCGAAGGCACGCTCAACCTCACGGGCCGCATGGCCAACGACATCAATGTGGCGAGCGGTGCCACCTTTGCCGGCACTGGCTTCCAGGATGTCGGCACCACCACCATTGGCAATGGTGCCACGCTGTCGGCCGGTGATGCCCGCACGGCTGCGCCGTCCATCGGCACGCTCACGTTGAACAACCTCACGCTGGGTGCCACTGCGAGCACCGTCTTCGATCTGGGCCTGCCCAGTATCGATACGTTTGCCCCGATCAACGATCTGATCGTTGTTGCCGGCAATCTGGATCTCGGCGGCAGCACGCTCAACTTCAACATCCTGCCCGGCTTCACCACCGGCACCTACCGCCTGATGACCTATGCCGGTGCACTTTCGGGCACGGCCAATCTGGGCCTGCTGCCGGTCGGCTTCATCTACGCGCTCAACACCGCGGGCGGGAATGTCGATCTCGATGTCCAACTGATCGATTTCTATTGGGACGGCAATGGCCCGTCCGGCAACATGATGGTCGAAGGCGGTCCGGGCACCTGGAACGTCGGCAACACCAACTGGACCGATATTGGCGGCAACGTCACTGTTGCCTGGCAGAACAATGCCCGCGCCTTCTTCACCAATGTTGGCGGCGACGTCACGGTGGATGGCAATTTCACTTATTCGACCCTGTTCTTCACCGTTGATGGCTATGCGCTCAACCCGGCGGCCGGCGCCACGCTGGGCGCCGATGCCGGCACCATCGATGTGGCAGCCGCTTCGACGGCCACGATAAATGTCGATCTGGTCGGCACCAACGGCCTGACCAAGGCCGGTGCCGGCACGCTGGTGCTGACGGGCACCAACAGCTTCACCGGCGGTCTGTCGATCAATGGCGGCACGCTGGCGGTCACCCAGGCGGCGGCGCTCGGCGCTGATGCCGTCACCGTCAACGGCGCTGCGCAGACCCTGCGGTTCGACGCCGACATGACGGTAGCCAACAATATCAATGGCGTCGGCGTTGGTTACAACATCAATACCGGGGCCAACACGGTGACGCTGGAAGGCTCGTTGTCGGGCGGCGGGGCGGACAAGTTCGGCAGCGGCACGCTGGTGCTCAACAATGCGATCAATGCCCAGCCGAACGCGCTGGCGGTGTTTGCCGGCTCGCTGATCGTCAACGGCGGCGTGCAGGGCGGCGTCGGCGGCGCCGGCGGCACCGTGATCGGCGGCACCGGGACGATCACTGGTCTGGTGTCAACAAGCGGCACGTTGTCGCCCGGCGTGGCGCCTGGCCAGGTCGGTACGCTGACAGTCGGCAGCCTGACCCTTGGGGTAGGCTCGACCTCGCTGTTCGATCTCGGCGTGGTGGGTGTCGTCGGCGGCACCAACGATCTGATGGTCGTCAACGGCAACTTCAATCTCGATGGCACGCTGAACGTCAATCCGCTGGCGGGCTGGCACATCGGCACCGGCAGCTTCCGCCTGTTCAACTATGGCGGCACACTGACGGACAGCGGCCTCGCGCTGGGCGGCGCGCTGCTCACCCCGCCGGCAGATGTGACCTATACGGTCAACACCTCGGTCGCCAATCAGGTCACGCTCGACATCGGCTACACCGGTGAATTCAACTGGGATGGCAATGGCGCCCCGGTTGATGGCATCATCCAGGGCGGCGACGGCACCTGGAACGCCGGAAGCACCAACTGGACCAACAGCGACGCGCTGTTCAATCTGGCCTGGGTAGACAGCACCGCCACCGTCGCAAACTTCGGCGGCGCTTCAGGCGGCGGCGCGGTGACCGTTGAAGGCACCCGCACGTTCGGCACGCTGAACTTCACCGCCACCGGCTACACGCTGGGCGGCGCGGGCGATCTCGCCATGAACGGCGGCATAGTCAACGTGACGGCCGAACAGGCCACCATCAACGTGGCGATCAACGGCGCCGGCGGCCTCACCAAGAATGGCGCGGGCGAACTCGTGCTCGGCACGGCCAACGGCTACACCGATGGCACCACCGTCAATGCCGGCGTGTTGACCATGGCCGCCAACGGCGCCACCGGCACCGGCACCGTGACGCTGGCCGATGGCACCACCCTGCGCAGCACCGTGGACATCACCCACGCCAACGCCGTCAACATGCTCGGCACCGGCACCTTCGACATTCTGGGCGCTGAATTCGTGCAGAATGGCCAGGTTTCGGGTGGCCTTCTGCTCAAGACCGGCGCTGGCCGTCTGACGCTGGCCAATGGTGCCAATGATTATGCAGGCGGCACCGACATCACCAATGGCACGGTGGCCGTCGCCACCGATGGCGCACTGGGCACCGGCAACATCCGCTTCTCGGGCCTTGGCGGTACGCTGGAAACGCTGGGCAGCTTCACCACCGCCAAGTCGGTGACGCTCGATTCGGCTGGCGTGATCAACACCAACGCCAACACCAACCGCTTCGACGGCCTGGTGTCTGGTCCGTCGACGTTGACCAAGATTGGCACCGGCACCCTGATCCTGACCAACACCAACAGCTATGCCGGCGGCACCTTCCTCACCGAAGGCACCATCCAGATCAGCAATGGCAGCGCCATGGGCACCGGCACGCTCACCGCGGCTGGCGGCACCACGCTGATCGCCGGTCTGGCGATCAACACCCCGCCGATGACCCTGGCGCAGGACATCGTGCTGACCGGTGGCAACCTCACCATCAACCTGCTCGGTTCCAATTATGGCGTGAACGTCACCACAGGTGCGCTGCTCACCAACGGCACCGCGCTAACTCTGAACGGCACCATCAGCGGCGCCGGCGGTATCGACACGCTTGGTTTCCTGGCCAACGGCGGCGGCAGCATCGCCTTCAACAGCACCAACAGCTATGAAGGCGGCACCAACCTCGGCAGCGTCATCGCCTTCATCGGCGCTGATGGTGCGCTGGGCACTGGCGCTGTCAACCTGAACGCCTTTGGCGCCGGCATCCAGAACACGGGTGCTGGAACCAGCTTCACGTTGGGCAACGCCATCAACGTGAACGACACCCAGCACGGCGTCGGCGGCGCCGGCAACCTGGTGCTGTCGGGCGCGATCGGCGGCAATGGCGAACTGTTCAAGGTGAACAGCGGCACCGTCAGCTTCACCGGTGTCGGCAGCAGCTTCGGCGGCGCCTTCGCGGTCAACGGTGGCACCGTCGAGATCAACGGCAGCTTCGACAACGCCGCGGCCACGATGGCGGTGGCCGGTGGTTCGACGCTGGCAGGCAACGGCAGCTTTGCTGGCAGCGTGACGCTGGACAACGGCGGCGTTCTCAGCGCCGGTGCGGGCGGCGGCGTGGGCGTGCTCACCCTCGGCAACCTGTCGCTCAGCGGCCTGTCCAACCTCAACTTCCAGCTTGGCGCGGCCAACACGCTGGGCGGCGCGCTCAACGATCGCGTGATCGTGGGCGGCAATCTGGTGCTCGATGGCTTGCTCAACGTCACCGAAGCGGCCGGAGGGGCGTTCACGCTCGGCATCTACAATTTGTTCAGCTACGGCACGCTCACCAACAATGGTCTGCTGGTCAATGGCGGCCTGCCCAATGGCCTCACCGGCACGGTGCAGATCAACAGCGCGGCCAATCAGGTCAACCTGATCGCCGCTGGTCCCGACAGCATCGTCCTGAACTGGGACGGCACCGATTTTACCGCGGCGACGGCTGGCGGCCAGGGTGGTGACGGCGTGTGGAACGCCGGCAACACCAACTGGACCGGCGAAGCGCCCGGCGAAATCAACGCGACATGGCAGAACAACGCGATCGGCATCTTTGGCGGCACCGGTGGTTCGGTTGACGTGGTCGATGCGTTCAACTTCGGCGGCCTCGCCTTCCAGGCCGATGGTTATGTGTTGAATGATGCGGGCGGCAGCCTCAACACCAACAGCACGCTGGGCAGCTTCATCGCGGTCGATGGCGGCTTCACCGCCACCATCGATGCCACCATCGGCGGCACTGGCCAGCTGGTGAAGCAGGGCGCCGGCAATCTGGTGCTGGGCGGCACCAACAGCTACAGCGGCGGCACTGCCCTGACCGCTGGCTCGCTGACGGTAACCAACAACAGCTCGATCGGCACCGGCACGCTCACCACCACGGGCGGCACGGCCATCAATGTCGGTACCGCTGCGGGCGCTTCCATCACCCTCGCCAACACTTCTGTCCTCGGCGCTGGCCGCACCACGGTGAACCTGCTGGGCACCAGCCTTTCCGTTCCGAACAGCGGCATCGCCACCACCGATGGTTCGACGCTCACCTTGGGCGGCGCGATTTCCGGCGCGGGTGAATTGTTTGTCAATGGCGCGGGCTTCATCGTGCTCAACGGCAACAACAGCTACACCGGCGGCACCGTGCTCGAACAGCGTGTGGCGGCTTATGTTGGCAGCGACACGGCCTTTGGCACCGGTGCGGTGACCCTTGCGCCGGCCTCTGCGTTGTTGAACGACAGCGGTGCCACACGCACACTGGCCAACAACATGGTGCTCACCAACGCGTCCATCGCTTTTGGTGGTGCCAACAACATCGTGCTGACCGGCACGTTGAGTGGTGCGGCCCAACTGGCCAAGGTGGGCCCGGCTTCGCTGACCATCAGCGCCGCCAGCACCCGCACCGGCCAGACCTACATCGGCAATGGCGAGATCATCGTTCTCAACAATCTGTCGCTGGGTTCCGGCAACCTTCGCATCGACAACGACAGCATCGCACCGCGCCTCACGGCCGGCGCCAGCAACCTGACGCTGGCCAATGCTGTCGCGCTTGACGGTGTTGCCGCTCCGCTGACCATCAACACCGCAGCCAACACGCTGACCATGTCGGGTGTGTTCAGCGGCGCTGGCGGTATCACCAAGGTGGGCTCGGGCAATCTGATCCTGTCGGGCACCAACGTCTATGCCAACGGCACGGCGCTGAACGCCGGCACCATCACCGTGGCCAGCAACACTGCGCTGGGCACCGGCCGCCTCACCATGGCGGGCGGCACCACGCTGGCTTCGGGTGCGGCTGGTCTGGCGCTGGCCAATGCCATCACCACGCTGGGTGTGGGCACGGTCGACACCGCCGGCAACATGTTCACCCTGAACGGCGTCATCGATGGCGCGGGTTCGCTGAACAAGGTGAACGCCGGCAATCTCGTGCTGAATGGTGCCAACCTCTATACGGGCGGCAGCACCATCAATGGCGGCACCGTCACCGTTGGCACCAATTCGGCGCTGGGCACCGGTGGTGTGGCCATGGCCGATGGCACCATGCTGCGCGCCGGTGTGGATGCACTGGCGCTGGCCAATGGCATCACCATCAATGGCACCAGCACGATGAACACCCAGGGCTTCACCTTCACGCTGAACGGCGTGATCGGCGGCACGGGGACGCTGGCCAAGATCGGCACCGGCACGCTGGTGCTGAATGGCGCCAACACCTATTCGGGTGGCACCAGCCTGACGGCAGGCACCATCCGCGTTGGCAACAGCAGCGCGCTGGGCACGGGCAACCTCGCCATGGCGGCGGGCACCTTCCTCCAGGCCGGCGCAGCCGGCGTCACCCTGGCCAACAGCATCAGCATGGCCGACGGTGCCACGGTTGACGTGGCAGGCCAGACGCTCATTCTGGGCGGCGTGATTTCGGGCACTGGCCCGCTGTCGGTCATCGACAGCGCTGCCAACCCGGCCTCCGATCTCACCCTCACCGGCGTCAACACCTACACTGGCGGTACTGTCGTCAACGGCACGCAGGTGCGGGTCAGCCAGGATGCCAACCTCGGCAATGCCGCAGGCAGCGTGACGCTGAATGCCGGTACGCTGTGGACCACGGCGACCTTCAGCTCGGCGCGCGCAGTCACGCTCGGCACGGGCGGCGGCACGGCCCGCGTTGCGCCGGGCACTGCACTCACCCTTGATGGAGTGGTCAGCGGCACCTCGCTCACCAAGATCGGCGGCGGCGAGCTCGTCCTGAACGCAGCCAACACCTATGCCGGCGGCACCACGCTGACCATGGGCCGCATCACGGTTGGCAACAATGCCGCGCTGGGCACGGGCGCCCTGGCCATGGCCGATGGCACCACCCTGGGTGCCGGCGCCAACAACCTGGTTCTGGCCAATGCGGTCAGCACCGCGGGTGTGGGCACGGTAGATACCGGCGCCAACACGCTGACGCTGAATGGCGTCGTGTCGGGTGCGGGTTCGATCGCCAAGACCGGTACGGGCACGCTGGTACTGAACAGCGCCAACACCTACACCGGTGGCACCGCGCTGAATGCCGGCACCATCACGGTGGGCGTCAACGCGGCGCTGGGCACGGGCGCACTCACCATGGCCGATGCGACCACGCTGAATGCCGGCGTGTCGGGTCTGACCGTGGCCAATGCCATCACCACCCTGGGCGTCGCCACCATCAGCAGCGGCGCATCGCCGGCGGTCTTCACCCTGTCGGGTGTGATCAGCGGTGCGGGCGGTGTCAGCAAGGCCGGCACCGGCACACTGAACCTGACGGGCGCGAGCACCTACACGGGTGCCACCACCGTTGCGGCCGGCGTGTTGAACGTGACGGGCAGCCTGGCTTCGGCGGTGACCGTCAATTCGGGCGCGGCCCTGAATGGCACCGGCACGGTTGGCGCGCTGAACGTGCTGACCGGTGGTTCGGTGAACCCCGGCGCACCGGGCACCACCAACCTTGCCACCCTCACGGTGACCGGTGCGGCAACGCTGGCGGGCACCTACAACGTCAACGTCACTCCGGCTGGCGCGGATCGCATCACGGCGGGTGGCGCCCTGACGCTCGGCGGCACGCTGGCTGTGGCGCCAACGGGCACCTACACCCAGTTCAACACGGTCTACACGGTGGCCAGCGGTGCAACCCGCACCGGTACCTTTGCCACCGTGACCGGGCTTGATCTGTTCGGCGTCGCCTTCAACCCGGTGGTGGAATATACCAGCACGCTGGCGAACATCCGTCTGGCGCCGCAAAGCCTGGTCACGCTGGGCAACCGCAATGGCGGCATCAGCGGCAATGCCCTTGAAGCGGCCCTGGCGTTTGATCGTGCCGTGGCCGGCGGCTACAATCCGCAGGCCTTCTTCGCGGTCTACAATGCCGGCAGCAACCTGCCGCGCACCTTGCGCGAGATGTCGGGTGAACAGCGTGCCACCGAACGGCGCGTGGTGCTGGATACCAACCGCGTGTTCCGCGAAACCGCGCTGGATCGCCTGAACCTGGGTCTCGCCTCGATGGCCGGCCAGCAGGCCAGCACCAGCGATGGCGACAGCTCGCTCACCTTCTGGCTGCGCGGTGCCGGTTCGTGGGGCAAGGCTGAAACCAGCGGCGCTGCAACCAACTTCACCACCGAGCAAATCGGTGTCCTGACCGGTCTCGACTGGGCCCGTGATGGCATGACGGTGGGCGGCATGTTCCACTACACCAGCACGGATGTGGAGTTCGGCTTCCTGGGCGGCAGCAGCCGCGTGGAAACCGTGGGTGGCACCGCCTACGCCGGCTATCGCAAGCCGGATGCGGGCCTGGTGGTCAACGCGGGTCTCAGCGTTGCTGGTGCTCGCACCAACGGCAGCCGCGCCATCACTTTGCCGGGCTTCACCCAGGCGCTGGCGGGCCGCACCACCGGCACCACCTATCAGGTGTTCGGCGAACTGGCTTATGATCTGGTGAAGAACGGCAACACCCAGGTCGAACCGTTTGTCCGCAACTCCTACGTGGGCGCCGATATCAAGGCGCTCGCGGAAACCGGCGGGATCGCGGCGCTGTCGGCACCGCGCCAATCCTACAACATCAACGTGTTCAATGCGGGTCTGCGCGTCGGCGCCAATCTCAACGGTGGCAAGCTGAACGTGAACGGCAGTGTCGCCTGGCAAAGCACCTCGGGTGCGCGCGAGGCGGCCACGGCGCTCGGCATTCCGGCGGTGGGCCAGAACGGCACCATCCGTTCGGTCAGCATCGATCCGAATGCTGCGCTGCTGCAGGCCGGGCTGGGCGGCAAGCTGAGCGACAAGATCCGCTTCAGCGTCGATTACTCGGGCCTGATCGGCAAGCACAACGAAGACCATGGCGCTCGTGCGACCCTGAACTTCGCGTTCTGATCGCACAGCCCCAGCGGCTGACACCTGGAGCGGCGGTCCCAAACGGGGCCGCCGTTTCCACATGGAGCGACGACCTGACACACAGGGCAGGGGCCATCAGGCGCGCGCTGTGCCATTGACCAGTCACCCACCGGCTTTCTATCGGAGCCTGCATGAGCCCAGCCGCCAATTTCGCAGCCAACTTCATGTCCGACAATGCCGCGGCGCCGTGCCCTGAAGTGCTGGCGGCGTTGACTGCGGCCGCGCCGGCCCAGAATGCCGGCTATGATGGCGATGCCTGGTCGCGCCAACTGGATGGGCTTTTCAGCGAATTGTTCGGTCGCGATTGCATGGCACTGCCGGTCGGCACCGGTACGGCCGCCAATGCACTGGCGCTGGCCTGCCTGGTGCCGCCATGGGGCGCGGTGGCCTGCCATACCGAGGCTCATATCCATGTCGATGAATGTGGTGCGCCGGAATTCTACACCGGCGGTGCCAAGCTGATGTTGTGCCCCGGCGCTCACGGCAAGCTGACGCCGGCCGGGCTCGACGTCGCTCTGGCCAGCCACCGGGGGGATGTGCACCAGGTGCAATTGGCGGCACTGTCGATCACCCAGGCGACGGAATGCGGCACGGTCTACACGCCGGCTGAACTCGCAGCCCTGACCGGCCATGCCGCCGCCCGGGGCTGGCGGGTGCATCTGGATGGCGCGCGCTTTGCCAATGCTGTCGCGGGACTGGGTTGCAGCCCGGGCGAGATTGTGGCGGGCGTCGATGCGCTCAGCTTTGGCTGCATCAAGAATGGCGGGCTTTCGGCCGAAGCGCTGGTGCTGTTCGATCTCGCCCTTGCCGATCAGTTGCGCTGGCGCCGCAAGCGGGCGGGCCAGATGCCGTCCAAGGGCCGTTTCAATGCGGCGCAGATCATCGCCATGATCGAAAATGACGTGTGGTTGCGCAATGCCCGCGCCGCCAATGCCGGCGCGCAGGCGCTGGCGGCCGCCGCGCGTGACCGGCTGTTGCACCCGGTGGAGGCCAATGAAGTTTTCGTGCAGCTGCGCCCCGGCGAGCCTGATCGGCTGCGGGCGGCAGGCTTCAACTTCTATGATTGGGGCGATGTCGGCTCGAACGAAGCGCGACTGGTAGTAAGCTGGGACACGCCGCCCGCGCATGTCGAGGCCTTGGCCCGCGCGCTGGCGTCAGGCTGATGGCCAGCGCCGCGCCGGAACCGCGCTTCACGCCCGTAGCCTGGTTTGCCTTCATCGCCTGCACCCTGATCTGGGGTGGTACCTGGTTCGTGATCCGCACCCAGTTGGGCGAAGTGCCGCCAAGCTGGTCGGTGACGTGGCGCTTTGCGCTGGGGGCGGCGGTAATGTTCGCCCTGTGCCTGGTGCGGCGCAAATCGCTGCGACTGTCGCTGCGCCAGCATGGTTTCGCGCTGCTGGTGGCCGTCACCCAGTTCGTGCTGAATTTCAACCTGGTCTATCGGTCGGAACAATATCTCACCTCGGGGCTGGTCAGCCTCACCTTTGCCTTCCTGCTGGTTACCAATGCGGCACTGGCGGCGCTGTTCCTGGGGCAGCGCGTGACCGGCCGCTTCATGCTGGGCAGCGCCATCGGGCTGGCTGGGGTCGCGCTGCTGTTTGCGCCGGATATCGGCAAGCCGGGCGGTGAACAAATCGGAATCAACAACACGACTTGGGGGCTTGCCTTGGCCTTTGCCGGCGTGCTGTCGGCCAGTGTCGCCAATGTGCTGCAGGCCACCCCCCAGGGCCGGGCCATGCCGCTGGAGGCCGGCCTCGCCTGGGCCATGGGTTGGGGCGCCCTGATCGATGGCGCCGTCGCCTGGGGCCTGTCGGGCCCGCCGGTGTTTTCCACCGCGCCAGTCTATCTGGCGGGCCTGGCCTATCTGGGCATCGTCGCATCGGCGGTGGCGTTCAGCCTCTATTATATCCTGATCCGCGCGGTCGGCGCCGGACCGGCGGCTTGGAGCGGGGTGGTGGTGCCCGTGGTGGCGATGGGCATTTCGACCCTGCTGGAAGGCTATGAATGGACGGCGACCGCCGTGGCCGGGATCGTGCTGGCGCTGATCGGCCTGGGCGTTGCGCTCAAGGCCAAGGCGCAACAATAGCATCGCCTAGGTAACCCTCCCGATTCCCTGGTTCCCGCTTCCTGCCAATATCGGAATGGGAGAGAGACCATGGTGTTCAGCAACAGTTGCAAGCAATGCACGGTGCGTGCGCAGGCCCTGTGCGGCGTGTTGGCCGATGAACAACTGGCGCCATTGGCGTCCTGCGGCGTCCAGCGCAGCCTGGCGCGCGGCGAGATGCTGGTGCGTGCCGGCGATATCTCATCGCTCTGCGCCAATATCCAGCAGGGCCTGATGAAGATCAGCCATATCAATCCGGCGGGGCAGGAGGTCATCGTGGGCTTGCTGTGGGCGGGCGATTTCGTTGGCACCCCCTTTTCCGGTGGCCAGTCGCTGCCCGCCGCGCATGATATTGTCGCGCTCACGCCCGTGACGCTGTGCCAGTTTCCGCAAGGCCGGGTGGAGCGCACCATGACCGATCATCCGGCCATGGAACGCGCCCTGCTCAGCCGCACGCTAGCCGAACTGGGCGCGGTGCGGTCGCGGCTCAGCCGGCTGGCACGGGCAACGGCACTGGCCCGGGTTGCCGGCTTCATCGTTGAATCCGCGGATCGCTGTGCGACCGATGATGATGGTGATACGATCACCACCATCGAATTGCCGCTCAGCCGGGGCGACATGGCTGATCTGCTTGGCCTGACCATCGAGACGGTCAGCCGCCAGATGACGCGATTGAAGAATGCCGGGGTGATCGGTCTGCCCGGCGGCCGCCGCGTTGCGATCCATGATCCTGATGCGCTTGCCGAAGCTGCCGAAGAACTTGCCTGAAGGGAGACGGAACGATGAAGACGATCCTTGTGCATATTGAAGGCGACGATGGCCAGGAGGCGCGGCTGAATGCGGCCTTTGACCTGGCGCGCGCGTGCGGCGGGCATCTCGTCTGCCTGTCGGTGATGCCCTATGCGGCCTATGCGCTGGGCGATCCGGCGATGGGCGCCTTTCCGGTGACTACGCTGATCGACGCCGTGGAGGCCCGCCGCAAGGAAGAGCGGGTGGCCGTGGAGGCCCGTCTTGCCCAGGAAGGCGTCAGCTGGGAATGGCAGAGCGCCGATGGTGACAGCGCCGACCGGCTGGTCGAGCATGCCCGGTTGGCCGACGTGGTGGTGATGAGCGCCGGGCCGTTTTCGCGTCAGGGGGCGCTGCAGCTGGGCATCACCGGCGATGTTGCGATCCGTGCGCCAGCGCCGGTGTTGGCAGTGCCGCCAAGTGCGCGCGGCATCACCGTCGCCGGGCCGGCGCTGCTGTGCTGGGATGGCGGGCAGGAAGCCGCGCGGGCGCTGCGTGCCGCGATGCCGCTGCTGGCCTTGAGCGAGGCCGTTACGCTGTTGACCGTGGAAGAAAAGGACACGCCGTTCGGTGTGCGGGCGGCCGCCGCCTTCCTGTCACGCCATGGCATCCATGCCGATGTGGTGGAACGGGCCCAGGGCAGCAGCAGCATCGAGCAGGTGATCCGCAGCGTGGCCGCCGAACGCCAGGCGACGTGGATCGTGCAGGGTGCCTATGGCCACAGCCGCATGCGGCAGATGCTGTTTGGCGGGGTGACGCGCGGATTGCTCGCCGATGCGCCAGTGCCGATTCTGATCGCCCATTGATCTGGATCAAAGCCTGCGCCGGCTTGGCCATGGCAGTTTCCCGTTGTCGCCCGGCTGGGGGCGCAGGCTGGGAGAGAAGAGATGAAATTCGAGTTCCGCGAAGAGCATGGCACTGCCATCGAAGGCAGCCGGGCACCTGAACAAGGTGTAAGGAGACTCGATTTTGATTTGCCAAACAAGCTGTTAGCGCAGGTGGTAGGCGCCGGAGCGGCTTATCTTGCCATCATGTATGTTGCGTTTCGGGCGGCTGCGGGTCTTGGTCTGATCTTCGTGGTCTTCGGCCTTGTGCTGGTGGCCTATTATGGCCTGCCGCTGCTGATGCAGCGGACCTCAGGCCGCAGGGAGAATGACATTCCGCGCCGGGGAGCGTGGGGAATTGATACGGCAAGCGGCTATCTTTCCGGCCGCGCCGCCTATGCCCAGGTCATGACTGTCCCGTTATTGATGGTGGCTTGGGCTGTATTTGTCAGCTTCCTTGCTTGAGCGCCCGCATTTGGGGGATGTCAGGTGATGGAGCTGCCAACCTTTCGAGGTTGGTTGTCGACCGGACTGCACCCCCCGTCTCCCACCCATCCTGCGGGGGGTGACGCCGGGCCGATCAACCAACGGAAGGCCGTCGACCCGGGCAGGGACGGCGGCCTTCCTTCCTACAGGGAGGGAATGTCTCTCACGCTGCCTTGGGCAAACCTTGTGCCAGCCGCCAGAGCTTCTCCGGTGTGGCCGGCATTTCCAGCTGTTGGCCATCCAGCGCATCGATGATGGCATTGATCACCGATGGCATGGCGCCAATGGTGCCGGCTTCGCCGCAGCCCTTCACGCCCAGCGGGTTGGTGGGTGACGGCGTGTTCAGCGTTTCAAACAGCACCGCCGGCGGCATCACATCGGCGCGCGGAATACCATAGTCCATCAGGCTGCCGGTGATCAGCTGGCCGGCATCATCATAAACGATATTCTCCAGCACGGCCTGGCCCAGCCCCTGCGCAATGCCGCCATGGATCTGGCCTTCGACCAGCATCGGATTCACCAGCACGCCGAAATCATCCACCAGGCTGTAGCGGGTTACGGCGATGGTGCCGGTATCCGGGTCCAGCTCCACCTCGGCGATGTGGCAGCCGTTGGGGAAGGTGGGGGCGGGCTTGCTGTCCTTGGTGGTGTAACGGCTGCGGCCATCCAGTGCGCCCGGGTGGCGGCTGGCGAGTTCGGCCCAGCTCAGCGTCGCGTTGCTGCCGCGCGCCTTGAACAGGCCGTCGCCATAGTCGACGTCGCTGCCCAGATCTGCACTGGCCAGTGCGGTGCCGCGCGCGATCATGTCGTCGGCACTCGCCAGCACGGCGCCGCCGCCAAAGGCCATCGACCGCGAACCGCCGGTACCGCCGCCCACTTCCATGCGGCTGGTGTCGCCCTGCACGATGCGGATCTGCGCCATCGGCACGCCCAGCCGCGCGGCCAGCACCTGGCCATAGGCGGTTTCGTGGCCTTGGCCGTTGGATTGGGTGCCAACCGACATCTCGATCGTGCCGTCGGCGGCTACGCGCACATCGGCATGTTCCTCGGTGCCGCCGCCGCCGGCGATCTCCACATAATAGGCCATGCCGCGGCCCAGCCGCTTGCCGCGCTTCGCCGCCTCGACCTTGCGGGCGGGGAAGCCGGCCCAATCGGCGACCTGCTTGGCGCGGTCCAGCACCGCCGGGAAATTGCCGATATCATAGGTCAGGCCCAGGCCGTTTTCGTGGGGCAGCTCGGCCGGGGTCAGCAGGTTGCGGGCGCGCATCTCGTCCACCGCAACGCCGATCTCGCGCGCCGCCGCTTCGATCAATCGCTCCATCACATAGGCCGATTCCGGCCGGCCAGCCCCGCGATAGGCATCCACGGGCGTGGTATTGGTCACCACCCCGTGCACCAGATTGTGGATGGCCGGGATGCGATAGACGCCGCCCATGATGCGCCCGCCAGCCATGGTCTGGATCGCCGGACCGAATTGCGCCTGATAGGCGCCAAGATCGGACCAGGTTTCCACCTTCAGCGCCAGGATGCGACCATCCTTGTCGAGCGCCAGCGCGGCTTCGCTTTCCATGGCGCGGCCGTGGGTGTCGGTCTGGAAAGCGTCGCCGCGCTCCCCGGTCCACTTCACCGGACGGCCCAGTGCGCGGGCGGCATGCAGGCACAGGACATATTCGGGATACAGGAAGCTCTTCATGCCGAAACCGCCACCCACATCGTTGGTGACGACGCGCATCCTCTCCACCGGCACCTTCAATATGGCCTTGGCCAGTTCGCGCTGCATGGAAGCCACGCCCTGGCTGCCGGTGGTGAGGGTGAAGCCATCAGCCTCGCTATACTCGCCGAGCGCCGCGCGCACCTCCATCGAGGTGGGGGCGATGCGGTTCTGCAGGATCTTCAGGCGCGTCACATGCGCGGCGCCGGCAATGGCGGCCTCCACGGCGGCCGGGTTGCCGACCTGCCAATCGAACAGGCTGTTGGAATTGGCTTCCGGCCAGATCAGCGGCGCATCAGCCGCCAACGCCGCAGTGATGCTGGCCACTACGGGCAATTCTTCATAATCCACCCAGATGGCTTCGGCGCCGGCACGCGCCGCTTCCCGGGTTTCGGCAACAACGAAGGCCACGCCGTCGCCCACGAAACGCACCCGGCCATCGGCCAGCATCACGCGCGGCGTCTTCACCTCGCCCGACAGCGGCACCAGGCAGGGGATCACGCCATATTCGGCGACATCCTTGTGGGTATAGACGGCGACAACGCCCGGCACATCCAGCGCGGCCGACGCATCGATGCCCTTGATTTCGGCATGGGCATAGGGGCTGCGCAGGGTGACGCCAAACAGCATGCCGGGGCGGGACTGATCGTCGGTATAGCTGCCCTTGCCGGTGAGCAGGCGTGCGTCCTCGACGCGGGTAACCGATTGGCCGGTGCCGAACTTCATCGCTGCATCTCCTCAAGGCAGGCCGCAAGGCCGGAATGATAATCAGGGTATTTCAGGTAATAGCCAAGCTGCCTTTTCATGCGGCCATTGGCCACCCTGCGGCATTCGGCATAAAAGGCGCGGCCCATCGGCGACAGATTGGCCTTATCGAGCGGGATCAGCGGCGATGGCGCCATCCCCAGCATCCGCGCTGCCGCTGCCGTGACGGCCTCACCGGGCGCGGGCAGATCATCGGCGATGTTATAGATACCAGCCGGGCCGCCGTGCATGCTGGCCAGCACCGCGCCGGTGATATCATCAACATGGATGCGGCTGAACACATGGCCCGGCAGATCGATCCGCGCGACCGGCCCGGCACGGAGCCGATCGAGTGCGGAACGACCGGGGCCATAGATGCCCGGCAGGCGGAAGACGCGGGCCTGCGGGTGCAGCGCCTCCCAAGTCTCATCCGCCAGGTTTCGCCCGCCACGGCGGCCCTGGCGGGGCGCGCCTTCATCAACCCAGGCCCCGCCGGCATCGCCATAAACACCGGTAGACGACAGATAGCCGATCCATTTCGCCGGGGCCCTGGCCAGGGCATCGCCATGCGCGGCCAGCACCGGATCGCTGCCGTCGCTGGCAGGCGGCACCGAGGAGAGGATGTGGGTGGCGCTGGCGATAGCGTCCGGCAATTCCGGGCTGTCGAGCGTCAGCACGCCAGGCGCCGCGCGTGAGCGCACCGCGGTGATGGCGAAGCCCGCCGCCTGCGCCGCATCGGCGATGTGGCCGGCGCTGTAGCCCAGGCCGAGGATGAGGAGGTGCATGGCCCTACCGTAGCGGGGCCGTCGGGGCGACGCCAGCGCTGTCCTCTACCGCACGTCCGCCTCGCCCAGATGCTCGGCCTTCCAGCGCATGGCGGTCATCACGCGGGTGTGGCCGCTGGGGTGATCGAAGAAGATGATCTCCTCCCATGGGCCGGGCTCGATCTTGCGATATTGCGACAGCTTCATGGCGATGCGGGCAAAGCTGTCGGGGGC
This sequence comes from Sandarakinorhabdus sp. AAP62, assembly GCF_000331225.1. Taxonomy (GTDB): domain Bacteria; phylum Pseudomonadota; class Alphaproteobacteria; order Sphingomonadales; family Sphingomonadaceae; genus Sandarakinorhabdus. The sequence continues at coordinate 237,274 of NZ_ANFY01000004.1, forward strand.
GCGGGCGGCATTGTGGGCGAAGATGTCGGCTTCCTGCTCGTTGATGCGAATGAGGCTGTTGGTGACTGGCGTCGCCACGAAGAACACCGTGCTCACCACGATGACCAGCGCCGGCAGCACGCCGGGATCGGCCATGCCGGCTATGCCCCAGTTGCCGCCCAGCCGCGTCAGCAGCCACGGCGAACCCGCCGCCACCAGCGCCAGGCTGACGGCGATGACCAGCGACATGCCAAGCAGCAGTTTCCAGATGTGATTGAGCACATAATGGCCCAGTTCATGCGCCATCACTGCGCGGATCTCGTTGATGTCCTGCTTCATCAGATTGTCGTTCAGCGCGATGCGGGTGGTGCCCAGCATGCCGGCGACATTGGCCGAGATGCGATCCGATTGCCGGCTGGCATCAACCAGGAACACATTGTCGGCCGGCACGCCATTGGCGCGCGCCAGCTTCAGCACTTCCGTTTTCACCGGGCCTTCGGGCAGCGGCGTGTAATCGTTGAACAGCGGATCGAGATAGACCGGCGCCAGCGTGATCGTCGCCATCAGCACGGCGATGGTCAGCCCGGTGCCCCCCACCCACCAGCCGCGCGGCCAGCGCCGGATCACGGCGTGGACGCCCATCCACAGGATCGCCGCGATCAGCGTGTCGGCGGCGATGACGATCAGCTGCTCGCCGCCCCATTCGGCAAAATTCTGGTTGGACAGGCCATAGGCATGCTCGCGGAAGAATTCGGTGTAGATGGTGTAGGGCGCGGTGATCAGCGTGACGATCAGCAGATAGGGCACGGCAAACAGCAGCGCCGCCAGCATCGGCCCGGCCTTGCTTCGGGCCCAGGCCGAAAGCCGCGCCGCCCAGCCCAGTTGCAGCACGATCAGATTGGCGCCCACGGTCACCAGGAAACCCCAGAGGATCAGCCAGTAGCCGCCTTCGAAATAGGCGTCGGACCGGGCGCGGGCAGCGCCCTTCAGCGTCGCCATGTAAGCCTGTGTCGCCAGTTCCGGATCGAATGTCATTGCGAGTCCCCTCTTGTGTATTGATGGACTAACACAGCTGATGTCCGATGCCCAGCCTATTGACAGCTTGCCGCACCGCGCCGCCGTGCCACCATCAGGCCATGCTCAGCCGCGCCGACGATTATCCCATCCACCAGACGCCGGAGCCGATCGCGGTTTCAGGGACGGACCGCAATTTCTACGATCGCTATTTCTTCAGCGCACAAGCGCCGGACGGCAGCGCGGTGGTGGGGGTGGCGATGGGCATCTATCCCCATCTCAATATCATCGATTGCGCGGTGTCGGTGCTGGCCGGTGGGGAGCAGCACAGCCTGTTCGCCAGCCGCATCCTGCACGGCGAGCGCATGAATCTGCGCGTTGGCCCGGTGACCCTCCATGTCGAGGAGCCGCTGCAGCGCCTGCGGCTGGCCATCGCGCCCAATGAGACGGGCATCGCCGGCGAATTGACCTTCACCGGCCGCGCCGCGCCGATATTGGAGCCGCGCTTCATCCGCCGCAACGGCACCCGCACGCTGATGGACGTGACGCGCATGACCCAGGGCGGGGCATGGACCGGCCAGATCAGCGCTGCCGGCGTGACCCATGATCTTGCCGGCTGGCGCGGCACCCGCGATCGCAGCTGGGGTGTGCGACCCATCGGTGCGCCTGATGCGCAAAGCCCGCAGCCGGTAACGCCGCCGCAATTCTTCTGGCTGTGGACACCGACGGCCTTTGATGATTGGCACCTGTTCTTCCATTCGAACGACGATGAACATGGCCGGCCGTGGAACCGCGCCGGCGTGCTGGTACGCCTGAAGGATGGCGCCGAATTCCCGTTGGAAGACGCCCGCATGGCGCTGGCCTTCCGCCCTGGCAGCCGCCATGCCGGCGCCGCCCGGCTGGAAGCGCGACTGCAGGACGGCCGGCCGGTGACAGTGGATTTCCGCATCGGCGCGAATTTCATGATGCGGGGCATCGGTTATGGCCACCCGGTGCGCGGGCACGGGATGTTCCAGGGGCCGGACGTGGTTTCGCACGAGCTGATCGAACTGGCCGGCGTCGATCCGGCCAACCCGATCAACGCGCATGTGCAGGGCCTGAGCGAGGCCAGCCTGTCGATCGGCGGCGCGGCGCCGCTGATGGGGCGCGGCCTGTTCGAGCAACTCGCGATTGGTCCACACGCACCGTCGGGTTTCAAGGAGCTGTTCGACCTTGCCGGCTGAACATCTCGCCCGTTTCCTGTCCGAACATTGGGGGGAACCGGTCAGCATCAGCGGCCTCAAGCGTTTCCACGGCGGTTCGGCGCGGCAGACCTATCGCTTCGACGCGATTGGCGCCTCCGGCCGGCGTGAAGCATTGGTGCTGCGCCGCGATCCGCCGTCGAGCCTGATCGAGACGGACCGGCTGGCCGAATATCGCGCCATCCAATGTTTTGCCGGCAGCAATGTTCCTGTGCCGGAGCCCATTTTCTGCGACGAGGGACCGGACAGTTTCGGCTCCCCCGGTTTCCTGATGCGCGAAGTGCCGGGCGGGGCCGCCGCCGGCCTGCTCGAACCCGAACCTTATGGCGAGCACGCGGCCGCCATCGGCCAGCAATTCTTCACGGCACTGGGCCGCATCCACGCCGCCGATCCGGCGCGTGCTAGACTGCCAGCCATGGCCTCGGCCGATGCGGCCGCTGCCCGGCTGGCACACTGGAAAGCGGCGTTCGATGCCGATGCCTTCCGCCCGGAACCGCTGCTCGATGCCGCCTTCCGCTGGCTGGCCGCCAATCTGCCGCCGCCGCCGGAATACATCAGCATCGTGCACGGCGACTATCGCTCCGGCAACTTCCTGCATGATGGGGCGGGAACGCTGCTGGCGGTGCTGGATTGGGAAATGGTCCATCCCGGTGACGCGCACGAGGATCTGGCCTGGGCCTGTGATCCCTTGTGGTCGAACTTTTCCGGCCGGCCCGCCGCCACGCTGCCGCTGGCCGAAGCCATTGCGACGTGGGAAGCCGCTTCCGGCTTGACGCTGAACCCGGAAAGCTGGCGCTGGTGGCGATTGTTTGCGCAGGTGCAGGGGCTGGTGATCTGGATCAGCGCTGCCCGCGAGATCATCGACGGCCGCAGCCATGATCCGGTGCTGATGTTTGCCGGCACCATCCCCTATCGCTTCCACTGTGTCACCCTGGCCCGCGCGTTGGAGGCCCTGACATGAGCCTGCCGCTCCCCGCCTTGCTGACTGCGCTGGCCAATGCCCAGGCCAATGAAGTTGCGCCCGCTCTGCAGCTGCTCGGCCAACCAGCCGCGCCCGATGCCAATTATGCCGGCGGCACCGCGGCAACATCGGCGCTGATCCTGATGATCGCGGCGGCGGAAACGGCCGCCAGGCCGGCTCGGGAAGCCGCCTGTGCCGCAGCAGCGCGCGCGCTGATTGGCGGCGCTGCGGATGGCCGCGACAGCCGAGCGGCGGCCCTGGGCGCCCTGCTGGCCCAGGGCGACAATCGGGCGCTGGCGCTGCTGAAAGCCGAAGCGGAAGCCGAATGGGCCGTGCTGGCCGGCCTGATGCTGCCGCCGCCGGTCGGGATCGAATAGGGGCAGAAACAGCTTCCCCTGCCGGAGGCTTTCGCGCACGATAGGGCCATGCTTGACGCCCGAACCACCCCGTCGCTCGCCGAAGTGCGCCTGTCGGAATATCGCGCGCCGGACTGGCTGGTGCCCGACGTGCAACTGGATTTCCGGCTTGATCCGGTGCGCACCGTGGTCAGGGCGCGGCTGACGGTGCAGCGCAACGGCCCGCACGATCGGCCGCTGGTGCTGGATGGCCATGCGCTGGAAACCACGTCGATCCACATCGATGGTCAGGCCGTTGCCGCCCGGCCCAATGGTGACACGCTCAGCCTTGCCATCTCTGGCGATACGGCGGTGGTGGAAACCGAAGTCGTCATCCATCCGCAGCGCAACACAAGGCTGATGGGGCTCTATGCCAGCGAAGGTCGGCTGGTCACGCAGTGCGAGGCGGAAGGCTTCCGTTCCATCACCTGGTTCCCCGATCGGCCGGATGTGCTCTCCCGCTATGCGGTGCGGCTGGAGGCGGACAAGGCGCAATTTCCGGTGCTGTTGTCCAACGGTGATCGCGGCGCGGCGCAGGATCTGCCCGGCGGCCGCCACGACATCAGCTGGACCGATCCCTGGCCCAAGCCTGCCTATCTGTTCGCGCTGGTCGCCGGGCAGTTGAGCGCGCTGGAGGATGAATTCGTCACCGCCAGTGGCCGCCATGTGAAGCTCGCCATCTGGACGGCGGCGAGCGATGTCTCGCGCTGCGCCCATGCCATGGCGGCGCTGAAGGCCAGCATGGACTGGGATGAGCGGGTGTATGGCCGCGAATATGATCTGGATGAATTCAACATCGTGGCGGTGGCCGATTTCAACGCCGGCGCGATGGAGAACAAGGGCCTCAACATCTTCAATTCGAAATATATTCTGGCCGACACCGAAACTGCCACCGATCAGGATTTCGATGCCGTGGCCGGCGTGGTGGCGCATGAATATTTCCACAACTGGACCGGCAATCGCGTCACCTGCCGCGACTGGTTCCAGCTCAGTCTGAAGGAAGGCCTCACCGTCTTCCGCGATCAGCAGTTCAGTGCCGATCAGGGCAGCGCGGCCGTGCGACGGATCGATGATGTGCGGGCGCTGCGCGCCGTGCAGTTCCCCGAAGATGCCGGGCCGCTGGCGCACCCGATCCGCCCGGATCATTATGTCGAGATCGCCAATTTCTACACCGCGACCATCTACAACAAGGGCGCCGAGGTGATCCGCATGCTGCACACGCTGCTGGGGGCCGAAGGTTTCCGGCGCGGTGCGGACCTGTATTTCGAGCGTCACGATGGCCAGGCCGTCACCTGCGAGGATTGGGTGAAGGCGATGGAAGACGCCAATGGCATCGATCTTGGCCAGTTCCGCCGCTGGTATGAACAGGCCGGCACACCGCGCGTGGCCGTCGATCTGCGGCAGGAAGGCAGCAAGCTGGAGGTGACGCTGCGCCAGTCGCTGGCGGCCACACCGGGCCAGCCGCACAAGCAGATGCTGCACATGCCGTTCCGCCTGGCGCTGATCGGCCGCCACAGCGGGGGCCGTGTCGGTGAGGAGCTGGTGGTGCAGCTGAAGGAAGCGGTGACCCACATCACCTTCGACACGGTGGCGGAACCCGTGCTGCCCAGCCTCAACCGCGGTTTTTCCGCGCCGGTGGTGGTGGAGGCCGAAACCGCGCGGGCTGATCTGGCTTTTCTGGCGGCCCATGATGACGATCCGTTCGCGCGTTGGGAGGCTTTCCAGCGCTTGGCCCTTTCGGTGCTGTCCACCGACGACAGCCCGGCAGAACTGGTGGAGGCGGTGCGCAATACGCTGCTCGATGGCGGTCTGGACGCCGCCTTCAAGGGCGAAGCCGTGCTGTTGCCGACCGAGGCGTTCATTGGCGATGCCGCTGCGCTGGTGGAAGTGGAAGCCATCCATCGCCGCCGCGATGCTGCCCGCCTCGCCATTGCGCAGGGTCTGGAAGCAATCTGGTGGGACACCTACCGCCAGTGCCAGTCGGCGCTGGCGGCCGATCCGGCAGCGCTCACGCCCGAAGCCAAGGGCGCGCGCCGGCTGGCCAATGTCGCGCTGGGCTATCTGGTCAGCGCCGGTTCGGACGCGGCGTTTGCGGCCGCCCGCCAGCAATATGATGCGGCCGCCACCATGACCGATCGCATGGGCGCGATGACGGCGCTGGTGAACAGCAGCAATCAGGCCTTGGCACCCGAGCGCGAGGCGGTGCTGGCCGATTTCCACCAGCGCTTTGCCAGCAATCCCGACGTGATCGACAAATGGTTCAGCGTGCAGGCACTGGCCAACCGGCCCGATGTGCTGGACAATGTGAAGGCGCTGATCGGCCACCGCGATTTCACCATCGTCAATCCCAACCGGTTGCGCAGCCTGATCGGCGCCTTTGCTGCCAATCAACGCTGGTTCCACAACGAAGATGGCGCCGGCTATCGCCTGCTCGCCGATCAGCTGATCGCGGTTGACCGCATCAATCCGCAAAGCGCTGCCCGGCTGGCGGTGCCGCTGGGCCGCTGGCGCCGCTTCGATGCCGCCCGCAGCGCCCTGATGCGCGGTGAACTGGAACGCATCGTCGGCACCACCGGCATGTCGAAGGACGTGCTGGAGATGGCGTCACGGGCATTGGCGTGAGCCTCGCAGAGCCGCCGCTGCCGCTGTTCTATCACCCCGATTATGCGCCGCCGCTGCCGCCGGGGCACCGTTTCCCGATGAGCAAATATGCGCTGCTGTTGCCGGCGCTGGCGGCGGCGCGGCAGGGCGTGCAAACGCTCGATCCCGACTTGATGCCGGTGGAATGGCTGCACGAAGTGCATGATCCGGGCTATATCGATGCCGTGCTCGCCGCCAGCGTGCCCCCCGACGTGGAGCGCCGCATCGGCCTGCCCGTCACGCCGGCCGTAGCCCGCCGCACCCGGCTGGTGGCCGGCGGCACGCACGCGGCGGCCTTGCATGCACTCGCTCACGGCTGGGCCGCCAACGGCGCCGGCGGCAGCCATCATGCCGGGCCGGACGGCGGTGCCGGCTATTGCGTCACCAATGATCTCGCCATTGCTGCCAACCGGTTGGTGGCCGAAGGCCAGGCACGCTGCATCCTGATCGTCGATTGCGACGTGCACCAGGGCGATGGCACGGCCCGCATCATGGCGGGTCGCGACGACATCATCACGCTGTCCATCCATGCCGAAAAGAATTTCCCGGTGCGCAAGGCGCGCTCCACCCATGATATCGGCCTGCCCGATGGCACCGGCGATGCGGATTATCTGGCGGCGCTGGAACCGGCGCTCAGCGCGCTGCTCGCCCGGCATCGGCCGGGGCTGGTGCTGCATCAGGCCGGCGTCGATCCGCACAAGGATGACAGGCTCGGCCGGCTGGCACTGACCGATGATGGCCTTGTTGCCCGCGAGGTGCTGGTGGCGCGGCTTGCAGCGCGGGCCGGGGCCGCGCTGGCGGTCACGTTGGGCGGCGGCTATGCCAATGATCCAGCCGATGTCGCCCGCCGCCATGCGCTGGCGCTGCGAGCCAGCTGGCAGGCATGGCGCACCGCTGCGAGGGATGCGGCCGCCTGACCGCGTAAGGCCGATGTGAAGATGGAAGCACCCGCGCCCGGATCAGCTCCCCCCGCCGCCACCCTGGCGACGGTGCTGATGCTGCGTGTGGCGGATGGTGACGGCGCTGCCTTCACCCAGTTGGTGCGCCTGCTCGAACGCCCGGCGCTGGCGCTGGCGTTTCGCACGCTGAATGACCGGGCCGGGGCCGAAGACGTCTGCCAGCAGGCCTTTGCACGGCTGTGGACGCACGGCCCCCGCTTCGATCCGGCGCGCGGTTCGGCCGAGGCCTGGTTCCGCCGCATCCTCGTCAATCTCTGCCTCGATCGCCGCCGTGCCCTTCGCCCGGTGCAGCCGCTCGATGCCGCTGCCGAACTGGCCGATCACCGCCCCGATCCCGAAGCCGCCGCCATCCGCGCCGATGGCCATGCCCGGCTGGAAATGGCGATGGCCCGGCTCAATCCGCGCCAGCGGCTGGCGCTCAGCCTGTTTCACGGCGACGGGCTCAGCATGGCCGAAATCGCCGATCAGATGGACACCACCGCCAAGGCTGTCGAGGGATTGCTTGGCCGCGCCCGTAATGAACTTAGAACCCTGATGAACGAAAGCCCAATCTCGTGACCGCCGCCCAACCCCCCGAAACCGAACTGGATGTGCTGCTTGCCCAATGGGCGGCGGCTCCGGTCGCGGGCGCGTCCGTTGATGTGGCCGCCATCCTGACGCTGCCGCAGCACCGCGAAGCACCGCGCCGTGCAGGCGCCGTGTGGCGCCCGGCACTGATGGCCGCCAGCCTGGCGCTGATGGTCGCCCTTGGTGGCTGGCTGGGCCTGTCTGATCGTTTTGCGTCCCCCCCAACGCAGATTGCTGCTGCCACGCCGTCGGCCGAGGCAGCAGCGGGCGAGGCCGAAGCCTTTGCCCTGGTATTCACGCCGACGGCTGCCGAGGAAGACCTGATATGACCCCCAAGACGCTGCTGCTGGCGGCGCTTATTGCTGCCGCCCCCGCCTTTGCCCAATCGGCGTCCCCCGCGCCGCCAGCGCCGCCCCAGATGGGCCATCATGCCGGCCAGAAGGGCCCGCATGGCATGGAACGCGGCATGGCCATGGGCGCCCGTATGTTCCCGTCCATGAGCGAGGCGGGACGCAAGACCATGCACGACGCCATGATGGCGGGCGGCAATCGCCGTGACGAACGCCAGAAGGTGGAAGTCGCGCGTGAGAAGATGCTGGCGGCGCTGGAGGCCGATCGTTTCGATGCCGCCGCCGTGAAGCGGGCCATGGACGAGGAACGTGCGCTTTCCGACGCCAGCCGTCAGCAGCGCCAGGCGGCGATGCTCGCGGCCTTCCAGAAGCTCAGCCCCGAAGACCGCAAGGCCTTCGTGACCGACAGCCGTGCCATGAAGACCCGCATGCAGGGCCGCATGGAAGGCTGGCGCGATCGGATGCGCAGCCGCATGCAGATGCGCCATCAGGGCCAGCCGCCGGCGCCTCCGGCACCGCCACAACCGGAAATCTGAACTTCGCAATCTGGACGGGCGCTTGCCCGAAACTCAGGCCCGCCAGCCCGTCTGGCGGGCCACTTCGTTCCAGGTGAGTTCGGCCAGTCGCCGCACGACGGGCCCAGTGGTCCCGCTGCCCACCTTCTGTCCGTCGATGCGCACCACCGGCAGGATCGGCGACGTGGTGGAGGTGAGGAAGGCCTCATCGGCTGCCAGGGCTTCGGCCAGCGTGAACGGCCGTTCCTCCACTTGCAATTGCGCCGCGCGCGCCAGCCGGATCAGGCTGTCCCGCGCGATGCCGGGCAGGATCGCCGTGCCGGTGGGGTGGGTGATGATGCGGCCGTCCTTCACGATCCAGGCGTTGGTGCTGCTGCCCTCGCGCACGATCCCGCCATCGGCCACCAGCCAGGCTTCGAACGCGCTGGCATCCTTGGCGGCCTGCTTGGCCAGCACATTGGCGAGCAGGCCGGTGGTCTTGATGTCGACCCGGCCCCAGCGATTGTCGGGCTGGGTGATGACGCTGATGCCGGTTTCGAGTTGCCTGATGCGCTGGGCGAAATCGAACCGCCGCACGGTCATAACAAGATTTGGCATGACCAGATTGGCCGGCGCCGCGCCCGGAAAGGCGTGATCGCGCTTCGCCGTCCCACGGCTCACCTGGATGTAGATGATGCACTCGGCAAAGCCATTGGCCGCGATCAGCCGCCGCGCCTGCAGGGTGAGCGGGCCATCGGCAATATCGAGCATGATGCCAAGTTCAGCGAGATTGCGGCGCAGGCGGGCACAATGGGGCTGCCAATCGAGGATGCGCCGGTTCATCACCGCGCACACTTCATACACGGCATCGCCGAACTGGGTGCCGCGATCCTCGATATGCAGCGTGGCATCAGCCAGCGGCAGGATGCGCCCGTTGACATAGGCCAGTTGCGGCATGGTGTTGCGTCCTCTTTCCTCTGTGCGAAGGAGCGTCTAGCGGCTGGCCCTCCTGATTGTCGAGAGAGAGCTGCCCCATGGCCACCCAGCTTGCCTGGTTCCGCAACGATCTGCGCCTCGCGGATCACGCCGCCCTGATCGCCGCGGCGGCGCGCGGGCCAGTGGCGGCGCTGTTTGTGCTGGATGATGAGACCCCTGGCGCATGGCGGGTGGGGGCGGCACAGCGCTGGTGGCTGCATCACAGCCTTGCCCGCCTTGGCCGCAGCATCGCCGAGGGTGGCGGCCGGCTGATCCTGCGCCGCGGCCGGGCCGGGCCGATCGTGCGGGCCGTGGCGGCCGAACTGGGGGCCGACGTTCATGCGCTCCTCCATCACGAACCGTGGGCGGCGGTGCAAGTGGCGGAAGCCGGCGCGGTGATCCCGCACCTGGGCGTCACACTGGCACCGCCGGAAAGCGTGCTGAGCGGCACTGGCGGGCGCTATCGCATCTTCACGCCATGGTGGAAGAAGTTGCTGGAACAGATGCCGCCGCCGCGCCCGCGCCCGGTGCCTGATCTGCGCTGGGCGGATGTGGGCAGCATCGCCAGCGATGATCTCAGCCAATGGGGCCTGTTGCCGACAGCGCCGGACTGGTCGGGCGGGTTCTCGCAGTGGCAGCCTGGCGAAGCCGGGGCCGCCGCGCGCCTGGCCGATTTTGCGCGCCGTGCTGCCCGCTACGAGACCGCGCGCAACCTGCCTTCCGTGGAAGGCACCTCGCGCCTTTCGCCGCATCTGGCGCTGGGTGAAGTCTCCCCCAACACCGCCTGGCACGTGATCGCCGATGCGGTGGGCGAGACCGTTGCCGAACCCTATCTGCGCGAACTGGGCTGGCGCGATTTTGCCGCCAACATCATCGATCAATTCCCCGATCACGGCGACGCGCCCAACCGTGAAGCCTTCAATCGCTTTCCATTCATCGATGATCCTGTGGGCCTCACCGCCTGGCAGCACGGCCAGACCGGCTATCCCATTGTTGATGCCGGCATGCGGCAGCTGTGGACCACGGGTTGGATGCACAACCGGGTGCGGATGATCACCGCCAGCTTTCTGGTGAAGCACCAACTGATCGACTGGCGCCACGGCGAACGCTGGTTCTGGGATTGCCTGGTCGATGCTGATTACGGCAGCAACGCGCAAGGGTGGCAGTGGGTGATGGGATCGGGCGTCGATTCATCGCCATTCAACCGCATATTCGCGCCGGTGGGGCAGAGCGCCAAGTTCGACGCTGCGGCCTATATCCGCCGCTGGGTGCCGGAACTGGCGCAGCTGCCCGACGACGCCATTCACGCGCCGTGGGAGGCTGGCGTGGCACTGATCCGCGCCGGTGTGAAGCTGGGCCGGGATTATCCCCAGCCGATCGTGAACCATGAAGCGGCGCGGGCGCGGGCGCTGGCGGCATGGGCGCAGGTCAAGAACGCCTAGACGTCCTTGCGGCGCAGCAGGAACAACAGGCTGATCACCCCCACGTAAATGGCCAGCGATGTCGCTTCGGCCTGGGTTGATTGCGCCATCAGCCAGGCGATGGCGGCAAAGGCCACCACGGCGGCCGGTTTCAGGATGCGCAGCGCTGCCACCGGGCCAGCCTGTTCGACGCCCAGGGCCCGCAGCCGCAGGGCCGCCGCGCAGCCGATGGCATAGCAGGACAGGCTGGCCAGCGTGGCGACGATGATCAGGGTTTCGAAACTGCCGCTGATCGCCAACCCGGCGGCGATCAGCACATGCGCGGCGATGGCGTTGCGTGGCACCTGCTGGCCAGGCTCGATCGCTGCCAGCCAGCGCGGCAGCAGGCCGCCACGGGCTGCTGCAAACACGATACGCGGCGAATTGAGTGCTTCGCTGGTGAGAAAGCCGAAGATCGAGATGATGGCGCCCACGGCCATCACCGCGCCCAGCCCCGGCGACACGCTGCCCAGCGCGGTGGCGAGCGGGGCAGGGGCTCCGGCCAGCGCATTGCCGATCAGCCCCTGCGCCACGGCCTGGATGCCGACATAGATCAGCACCACCAGGGTGAGCGCAATGGCGATGGCGCGCGGGATGGTGCGGGCCGGATCGCGCACTTCGCCGGCGACAGACAAGCCGCCTTCCATGCCGGTATAGATGAAGATCGCCATGATCGCGGCGCGGCCGATATCGGCATGGCCGCCGGCCAATGGCAGCACCAGATTGGCCGGTTCGGCAAACCAGGCGCCCACCAGCACAAACAGCGTGAGCGGCACCAGTTTGGAAACGGTGAACAGGCCGACAAACCGCGCCGCCGTGCCGACATTGCGGCTGTTGATGGCCAGCAGCACCAGATAGAGCAGCGCGATCAGCACGGGCCGCAGCGTCCCCGCCGCCAGGCCCGGCCACAACGCGCCAGCCGCATCGATGGCAGCATTGGCGAGCGCGCCGCTGGCCAGGATGTTCGCCGCCCAGGTGAGCGCGCCGGTGAGCCACCCCCAATAGGGGCCGAACGCCGCCGTGGTGAAGCCATAGACCCCGCCGCTCGCCGGCACGCGCGCCGAAGCTTCGGCAAAGCACAGCAGGATGGTGCCGACGACGCCGGCCGCCACGACATAGGCCAGTGGTGCCCACGCGCCGATGGCCGCGGCAATTTCGCCGGGAAGCGTGAAGATGCCGCCACCGATGACGATGCCGACCAGATTGCCGACCATGGCCCAAAGGCCGATGCCGGCGACCAGTCCGCCTGTCGTCTGTGTCCTGTTCATGCCTACCCCCTGCCTTGGCAGGCTAGGGGGAAGGCACAGGCTTGTCCATGGGATCAGGCCAGATCGAACAGCAGCGCTTCGGCCCCTTCATCCGACGACAAGGCCAGCGACGTGGCGTCCTTGACGGCCAGTCCATCGCCCTGCTTCAGGGCATGGCCGTCCACCACCAGCGCGCCGCGCGCCACCTGCACCCAGGCGTGGCCGCGCGTGATCGGTGTCGTGATCGCACCGCCCGGTGCCAGCACGGCGCGGGTGATGCTGGCGTCGCTGTGGATGGTAACGGCGCCTTCCGGCGCTTGCGGTGCGGCGACGATGTCCAGCCGCGATTCCCCGGCGGCGACGGTGGGCAGGGTCTTCTGCTCATAGCCCGGCGCGATACCGCGCTGGTTGGGCAGCAGCCAGATCTGGAGGAGATGCACCGGATCGCTGGCACTGGCGTTATACTCGCTGTGGCGGATGCCGGTGCCGGCGCTCATGCGCTGGGCTTCGCCGGGCCGGATCACGGCGCCGCTGCCGATGCTGTCCTTGTGCTCCAGCGCGCCATCGAGGATGTAGGTGACGATCTCCATATTGTCGTGGGGGTGGGTCGGGAACCCGCCGCCGCCGGCAATGCGATCCTCGTTGATCACGCGCAGGGCCCGGAAGCCCATGATCTTCGGGTCATAATAATTGCCGAAGGAGAAGCTGTGCTTGGCACGCAGCCAGCCATGATCGGCCTGGCCGCGCTGTTCGGAAAGACGGTGCAGATAGGTGGGCATGTCATGTCCCCTGTGTTGGGTTGCTTGCGGCCGATATGGGAGAGCGGGGGCAATGCACCAGATGCATGGGCGTCGCAGCAGCCATGTCAGAAGGGAATGACTTCGCCCTGCCAGTCGAGCAGCAGGCCGGAGTGTGCCGGCGTGGCCTGATCGATCACGCGCAGCAGATGGCGGGCGGATTCCTCCTGCGTGAACAGCGTCTTCACGCCTTTCTGGAAGGGTTTGGACAGGCCGGAATCGACCGTGCCGGGGTGCAGCGCCAGCAGGATCTGCTCAGGATTTCGCCGCGCCTGTTCGATGGCCATGGTACGGATGAGCTGGTTCAGCGCCGCCTTTGACGCGCGATAGCTGTGCCAGCCGCCCAGCCGGTTGTCGGCAATCGAGCCGACACGGGCGGAGAGCGCCGCCAGCACGGTCTTGCGGCCTTTCGGCATCAGCGGCAGCACGGCGCGGGCGACGAGCGCCGGCCCGACTGTGTTGATGGCGAAGGCGGTGGTGAGCGCTGCGGCGGAAAGCTGGCTGTTGGCTTTTTCCGGACTGAGCCCGGCGCCGTGCAGCACGCCGGTGGCGATGAACACCAGGTCGGGCGGGGCGGTGAGGGCGGCCGCGGCTGCGTCGATGCTGGCCGGATCGGTGAGGTCAACGCCGCCCGACCGGCTCCAGCGCGTCACGCTGACTACATCGGGATCGGTATGGAGCAGATCGGCAAAGGCCGCGCCGATGCCACCGGTTGCGCCGACGACGAGCGCATGCAGGCCGGGCTGAAAACTGGGGAGGAGGGTCATGCCAAGGCTTTAACCCGGGACGGATTGAAGGTCAGGGACCGCGTGGTCGCAGGTCAACCTCGCTCGCAGTAGCTTCCAGCTTCGACCCAGCCACCACCGGCATCCAAACACGCGTCGACGCTCAACCAGCCGTTCAGGGTCCATCCGGCAACAAAGCAACCAGCCGTCAACATCAGGACCGCCAGCCGTTGCAACGCAGGCCTCACTCCTTCTCCATCGTACACTGCAGCGGGTGCTGGTGCTGACGGGCAAAATCGATGACCTGGTTCACCTTGGTCTCGGCCACTTCATAGGTGAAGATGCCGCACACACCCACGCCGCGCTGGTGCACATGCAGCATCACCCGCGTCGCATCCTCGATGGTCATCTTGAAAAAGCGCTGCAGGGTGAGGACGACGAACTCCATCGGGGTGTAATCGTCGTTCAGCATCAGCACCTTGTAGAGCGCCGGCTTGGCCGTCCTGGTTTCGGGCTTGGTGGCCAGGCCCACACCGGTGCGGCCGCCGCCGCCCCCGGCGTCACCAGCGTCGCGCTCGTCATCAGTCATGCGCGGTTCAAGGCCAGCCAGCATCAAGGGAAACCCGGGGAAAAGGGGAGCAATACGCACCTATATAGCAAATCGCTGGGCCAAAAAAAGGGGCGCGACAACGCGAAAGGGGCGAGCCGCCATGCTGGCCGCTCGCCCCCTTGCTGTCACGCCGGCCCGGTCGGGCGGCGCGGCGTGCCTACTTGCCAGGCGCTTACTTGACGGTCCAGGCCGACTTCAGCTTGTCGGTGGCAACTGCCATCTGGTTCTGCATCGGCTCCATCACTTCGCCGGCGAGCTTGACCATCATTTCGGTCATCTTGCTGTACTGGGCGACAGCTTCGTCGAACTGCGCCTTGGCGAAATCGCTCTGCAGCTGCATCAGATCGTTCGGGGTCTTGGCAGTGGCCATGGTCTTCATCATGGCGGTGGTGCCTTCGAACGACTTCTTCGACGCTTCGGTCAGGTGCGCCATCAGCTGCTCGATGCCAGCGGTGGCGGCCTTGGCCGAGGTCATCAGCGCGTCAACGCTGGTGCGCGTCACTTCGGTCATTTCGTCCATGCTCTTCATGCTGGCTTCGACAGCTTCCTTGGACTTGGCGGCAACCTGCTCCATGGCGGCCTTGCCATTGCTCATGGCGGCTTCGGCCTGGGTGCTCAGCTGGCTGACGGTGGTGCGAACGGCGTCCTGGGTGGTTTCAAAAGCGGTGGCCATGATCGGCTCCTTTCGTGCGGATTCGGAAGAGGGTGAAGTGGAGGTAATCGGGTCAACAGTCGCGGCGGGTTCCAGATCGGCGGGTTCCGGCGTGAACCTTGGCTTGGCAGCGGCCGGGGCCACCACCGGTTCGGGCGCCGGAGCAACGACGATTTCTGGCGCCGATGCAGCGACAGTTTCAACCACCACTTCAGCCACCGGCGGTTCCGGTGCAGTTGCGATGGTCACGGCTTCAGCCTTTGCTGCAGGCGCCGACTTGGCCGGCACCTTGGCCTGAGCCGGCGCACGCTTGGCGGCTGGCTTGGACTTGGGCGCTGAGGTCTTGCTGGTCATCTGCGTCTCCGGCTTTGCTGCAATGCAACATAACCAGACTGCAGGCCGCTTTCAAGAGGGACCATGTTGCAGTGCAACAAAATTCCTGCAGCCGTTGTCGGTGTCAGTGCGAAGCCCAATGCAAGCCCTTGCCATCACAGGAAAGAGTCTTGCCGGCGCGCGCGGCCGTGGCCAGCAGCATGCTGGCCACGGCGCTGCGATTGTCGCTGGCGGGTTCGCCCGCAAACACCGCGGCGACCGAATCGGGCCAGTTGCAGCCCTGGGGCACTTCGACCCCGTCCATCGTCACCACCAGCGCCCGCGTGCGGTTCAGATCGGCCACCAGCATGGCGCAGCCGGCGACCAGCGGCGCCATGCCATCGATGGCATCGCCGGTGAACTGCCAGTCCACGCTGGTGCCATCCAGCCCGGCCATCACCAGCCGGCCCAGCGGGGCACCGGCCATGGCGCTTTCCCCGGCGCCCAGCGCCAGCCGCACCAGCCGCAGCCGCCCGGTCAGGCGCTGCGCGCCCGACATGATCAGCTCGTTGATCTCGGCATCGGGTTTCACATCGTCCAGCAATTCACTGGCGGTCATCACGCTGGCAATCGGCGTGGCCAGATCATGGCACAGCCAGCGCACAACCCAATGGCTCAAGTCACTCATCACTCCACCCCCGGTTCGGCGGAGGGAGACTTGCCCCCGCCATCGTCTCGCATCATCAGGCCCAGCGCGATCAGGCGGCCATCGCCATCCTGCGCCAATTCGAAATCCAGTCGCTCCCCCGGCAGCAAACGTGACAGCCCGGCCGCATTCACCGCCGAAACATGCACGAACACATCACGCGGGCCCAGATCGGGCGTGATGAAGCCATAGCCCTTCTTGCCATCAAACCACTTCACTTCGCCACTGGCCATCATGCCACCTCGATGGCGATGGGCTGGAACGTGGCCGGGCCGGGGCCAGTGGCTTGCGGCACCCACGCGGCGATGTCGCCGCCAGCGATGATCAGCCAGATCTGGCCGTTTTCGCTGGCACGGCCGGCATCGCGCGCCGAAGGCTCGCGGCGACCATTGGGGTGGCTGTGCCAGTGGCCGATCACCTGGCGGCCCTCGCCACGCGCGGTGCGGTGCGCCGCCAGCAATGTGGCCGGATCAATCTCGAAACTGCGGGCGGAATCGCGCGCGACATTGCGCGCCGGCACCAGCGTTTCGACCCGACCAGAGCGGCCCAGCAACAAGCCACACACTTCCTCGTCCGGGGTGGCGGCTGCTGTTGCCAGCAAAAACTGCCGATCCCCGCTTGATATCTGCAACTTCATGCCAACATCGCTAGGCTATGGGGGCTGAAAAGTCGATATTGATCACCTTGCCGGCCACGGCGGCGGGCCAGCGTCTGGACAAGGCGCTGGCCGAAGCCGTGCCGCTGTACAGCCGCGAGCGGTTGAAGAACCTGGTGCAGGGCGGCCGCCTGACGGGCGCGGCGGGCGTGATCTGGGATCCGGCCACCAAGATGAAGGGCGGCGAGACGCTCACCCTTGACGTGCCGGAAGCCCGCCCATCGGATACAGTCGCCCAGGATATCCCGCTCGCCATCGTGCACGAGGATGATCATCTGCTGGTGGTGGACAAGCCGGCCGGGCTGGTCGTGCATCCGGCCGCCGGTAACTATGATGGCACCATGGTCAATGCACTGTTGCACCATTGCGCCGGGCGGCTTTCGGGCATTGGCGGTGTGGCGCGGCCGGGCATTGTCCACCGTATCGACAAGGACACTTCGGGGCTGCTGGTCGTCGCCAAGACCGACAAGGCCCACGAGGGCCTTGCGGCGCAGTTTGCCCGCCACGATGTGACACGCCGCTATACCGCCGTGGTGGGCGGCGTGCCGGTGCCGCCGGCCGGCCGCATCGAAGGCGCGCTGGCGCGCAGCACCACCAACCGACAGAAAATCGCCATCGTGAAGGATGGCCGCGGCAAACATGCCGTCACCCACTTTCGCACGGTCGCGGCCTTCACGGGTGCGGCGCAGGTGGAATGTCGGCTGGAAACCGGCCGCACCCACCAGATCCGCGTTCACATGGCGTCCATCGGCCATGCCCTATTGGGCGATGCCGTGTATGGACGCGCTCCCGGAAAACTGGCTGCCCTGCTCAAGGAACTGGCCTTTGAACGCCAGGCCCTGCACGCGGCCACACTGGGGTTTGTGCATCCCGTGACCCAAGAAAAGCTTTGTTTCGAAAGCCCCCTGCCAGCCGATATGGTGGCGTTGATCGGTCGCCTGAACGGGACCGGACTGGAGTGAAACGATGAGTGCAAATCTTCCCGCCGTGAAGCAGACGAGCATCCCGGCCCTGGGCTCGGAAGCCGGGCTGAACCGCTATCTGGCCGAAATCCGCAAGTTTCCGCTCTTGAGCCCGGAACAGGAATATATGCTGGCCAAGCGCTGGCAGGAGCATCAGGACCCGGCCGCTGCCACCAAGCTGGTGACCAGCCACCTGCGGCTCGTGGCGCGCATCGCCATGGGCTATCGCGGCTATGGCCTGCCGGTGAACGAGCTGATTGCCGAGGGCAACATCGGCCTGATGCAGGGCGTGCGCAAATTCGATGCCGAAAAGGGCTTCCGCCTCGCAACCTATGCCATGTGGTGGATCAAGGCGGCGATTCAGGAATATATCCTGCGCAGCTGGAGCCTGGTGAAGATCGGCACGACGGCCGCCCAGAAAAAACTGTTTTTCAACCTGCGCCGGCTGAAGGGCAAGATCGGCGCGGTGGAAGACGGCGATCTGCGTCCCGAGCAGGTGGAGCAGATCGCCACCACGCTGGGCGTGAATGAAGACGAAGTCGTCTCGATGAACCGGCGCATGGGCCATGGCGGTGACGCCAGCCTCAACACGCCGCTGCGCGAGGAAGGCGAGGGCCAGTGGCAGGATTGGCTGGCCGATGATGGCCCGCTGGCCGATGAACTTCTGGCCGACAGCGAAGAGCGGGACCAGCGGCACGCCTTGCTGGTGACGGCGATGGCGACATTGAACGAGCGCGAGCGCGATATCCTCACCCAGCGCCGGCTGATCGACGAACCGGAAACGCTGGAGGAACTGTCACAGCGCTACGACATCAGCCGCGAACGCGTGCGCCAGATCGAGGTGCGCGCCTTCGAGAAGCTGGCCAAGGCGATGCAGACCGCCGCCGCCGAACAGCGGCTGCTGCCAGAGCAAGTCTGAGCGCCTGTTTCGGCGCTAGCACATTGACGGCCGCGCCCGACTGGCGGCAGATGCAGCCATGATCGGGCGCGCCATCGGGGTTCTTGTCAGCTGGTTTTTCCGGCTGCTGGGTGCTGTCATCCTGCTCAGCATCATCTGGGTGGTGGCCTATCGTTTCCTGCCGCCGCCGATGACCTGGCTGATGGCGCGCGACGCCATCGCAGGCCAGCGGGTGAAACATGCGTGGGTGCCGCTCACCGCCATGTCGCGCAGCCTGCCGCGCGCCGTGATCGGGGCGGAAGATGCCAATTTCTGCTATCACCACGGCGTTGATTTCGAAGCGGTCAAGGCCGCCGCCGAGGCCAATCTGAAGGGCCGCAAGCTTCGCGGCGGCTCCACCATCAGCCAGCAGACCGCCAAGAACGCCTTCCTGTGGCCGGAACGATCCTATGTGCGCAAGGGCCTGGAAGTCTGGTTCACCGGCCTGATCGAGCTGTTGTGGGGCAAGCCGCGGATCATGGAAGTCTATCTCAACATCGTCGAGATGGGGCCGGGCATCTATGGGATGCCGGCGGCGTCGATCCATTATTTCGGCACCAAGGTGGACAGGCTGTCGCCGGCCCAGGCGGCAAAATTGACCGCCATCCTGCCCCAGCCCATCAAGCGCAGCGTCAACAAGCCCTCCAGGTCCGTGCGCCGCTATGCCCGCCGCATCGAAAAGCGCGTTCGGGTCGTGCGCGATGAGGGCATTGACGCCTGCCTGTGGAATTGACGACCAACAAGTATCAGGCCGGCACCACCAGATATTTCTGCCCCGTGGCACGGCGATACCAGCCGGCGACGGCCGCCGGTTCCAGCATTTCTTCCAGGCTCACCTTGTGGCTGTAATGGCTGGCGAAGGTGGTGGTCAGTTCATCGGCCACGCGCTGCTTCAGCCGGGCATAGGTGCCGGGGCCAAAGGTGCGCATGCGCGGGAACAGCAGCCAGCCGCCCACCGCCCAGGCCATGCCGAAACCGCGTCCGAAGGTCGTCGGCGCCATGTCGAGCCCGCCATAGATATAAACCTGCTTCAGCACTTCCGAGCCATAGCGGCTGTAGCCGCCAGGACGGCTGTTGATCGCCGCTTCCATCGCCGTGAGGATCTGCCCGGCCAGCGGCCCGCCGCCGATCGCATCAAAGGCCAGGGTCGCGCCGGTTTCAGTGCAGGCCGCCACCAGCTGCGCCATGAAATCGGGCGCGGTGGAATCGATCACGTGGGTGGCACCAATGGCCTTCAGGATCGCCACCTGCTCGGCCGATCGCACGATGTTTACCAATGGCACGCCATCGGCCTTGCAGATTTTCACCAGCATCTGGCCCAGGTTCGAGGCAGCAGCAGTGTGGACGATGGCGCTATGGCCTTCGGCGCGCATGGTTTCAACAAAACCCAGCGCCGTCAGCGGGTTGACGAAGCAGGATGCGCCCTGTTCGGCCGTCGCACTTTCCGGCAGCACCAGCGCTTCCTCGGCCTTCACCACGCGATAATCGGCATAGGTCGCGCCGCCGATGATGGCGACCTTGCGGCCCAGCAGATGCTCCGCACCCGCACCGGCGGCGACCACGGTGCCGGCCCCTTCATTGCCGCAGGGCATCGCCTGATCGGCGCGCGCCGCCATCGCCCGCATCAGCGCCGGCGGCACCTGTGCACGGATCGCCCCGGGCTCGGCACGCACGGTGGTCATGTCGGCCGCGCCGGTGAGCAGGCCGATATCCGACGGGTTGATGGGCGCCGCTTCGATGCGGATCTTGATCTCGCCGGCGCCGGCTTCCGGTTCCGGCACGTCGGCCAGCGCCAGGATGAGTTCACCGGCAGAGGTGATGGTTGATTGCAGCTGGCGCATGGGTCGTGTCCTCGGGTTGAAATCAGTAGATGCCGCCGCATTGGCGCTCGAATCGGGTAACGATGTCGGCCGCGCGGGCCTGTTCGCGGCGGGCGCTGGCAGCGTCGATCGGGCGCGGCCGGCCCAGTTCGGCAAGCCGTGCGCGCAGGTGGGCAACGGCATCGGCCTTGGCCACCGTCCACGCCCGCCCGCCTGCCGGCAGCAGATCGGCTTCCGGCAGCGCATTGCGGCGGG
>NZ_ANFY01000005.1 GCF_000331225.1 Sandarakinorhabdus sp. AAP62
CGCCGCCCGCCGGTGGCCCGCCCGCAGGTGCGCCTGCGGCCGGTGGCCCGCCTGCGGGGGGTGGCGGCTTTGGCGGTGGCGGCTTCCGTGGCGGCGGCGGTGGTGGCGGTCGCGGCGGCTTCCTCGATGGCCGCTTGCAGCTCACCGTCTTCCACACCTGGACGTTCCGGAACGAAATCGGCATCCGCCCCGGCGTACCGGTGCTCGATCTGCTGGGCGGCTCGGCGGTCGGCTCCAACGGTGGTGCGCCGCGTCACCAGATCGAAACCCGGTTGGGTGGCGGCCGGCGCGGCATTGGCGGCAGCATCGGCGTCAACTGGCAATCGGGCACATCGGTGCTGGTCGATCCGTCTGGTGCGTCGCAGTCGCCGGACGATCTGTTCTTCTCGCCGCGCACCGTCGCCAATCTGCGGCTGTTCGTCGATCTTGGCCAGCGCCAGGATGTGCTGCTGAAAATGCCGTGGCTGCGCGGCAGCCGCGTGTCCTTGCGCGTCGACAATCTGTTCAACGACCGCATCAACGTGAAGAACCGCCTGGGCGCCGAACCCATCGGCTTCCAGCGCGACCAGCTTGATCCGCTCGGCCGCACGGTGACACTCAGCTTGCGGAAATTGTTCTTCTAAGCGGTTCGCGCCGTTGCCCGCTGATGCCAGTCCTGCAGATGGCTGGCATCGGCGGGCAGGGCAATCCCGATCCAGCCGGCAAAATCCACGATCGACAGCAGCGCGATATCGGCCAGCGTGAAGCGCTCGCCGGCCAGCCACGCCCGACCCGCCAGCTGCCCGTCAAACCAGCCCAGCATCGCCGTCGCCTGCACCTTGGCGGCCTCGCCCATGGCCGGAATCTGGTTGATCAGCTTGGCGGTGTAGGGATGGCCATGCTGCCAGAACAGGCTGACCGGTGTGCCGAAGCCGGTTTCGACCCGCCGGATCCACATGTCTGTCTCTGCCCGTTCAAACGGCGTCGTGCCGATCAACGGTGGTTCGGGATGGAGTTCATCGAGATAGCGGCAGATGCTGATGGTTTCGGCGATCACCCGGCCATCGTCCAGCTCCAGGAACGGCACCTGCCCGCGCGGGTTCAGCGCCACCACTGCATCCGATTTATGCTCGCGCGCCTGCAGCGAGACCATGCGTTCTTCAAGGGTGATGCCCTTGGCCTTCAGGAACAGCCGCACCCGGCGCGGATTGGGCGCCGGATCAGGCGCAGACCAGAGCAGCATCGTCGTTTCTCCCCAATTATCACCGCAGGCATTGCGCTTTCGCAGCATGGCCAACGCCTATGTCGATCCCGGGATCAGGGCCCTGCTGGCGGTGGAATAGCAGATTTCCAGCGACTCGGTGAGAATCTTGCCGCTGTTGCCCGGATCGAACGGACCAACGTCCCACTTCACCGCATAGGCGTTCAGAAATGTCCAGGCCAGCTGGGCCTTGCCATGGGAATCGAACAGAACCACGATGATGGTCTGGGTCTTGATCGGCGATCCGTAGGTAGATCCAACCGATTGCGCCGCCCAGTCCGCCAGGGCGGATTTCTGCGTAACAAGGCCGCGTTTGAGCACCAGATTTGCATGTCTGGTCACCCCCGGCAGCTTGTGCACATAGGCATTCAGGCCGGCTTCGGTCTCCACCTGAATGTCCACCTTGGAGTCGACTCCCGACAATTCCTGAAAACTGGCATCGATGCTGTCCGCGAACACCGAAGATGCTGACGTGGAAATCCCGACCGAAAAGGCGAACGCTGGCGGCGGGGAATATTGCGTTGATGACATGATCGACTATCCGCCAACGGACATCGACATCGTCTCAAAGGCGATTTCGAGGCTCTCAACCGCAATTTCATTGCCATCCGATTTCATGTCGGTGCCGCTCAGCTTGATCGGGAAGGCGTTGTTCAACTGCCACGTGTATTGCGGCTTGCCGGTCTCATCCAGCAGCTTCACCACGATTGTCGATCGCGCGACGCTGTTCATGGTGATCGATTTGAACCAGGTCCACAGCTGCTGGTCGGTAACGAAGATGCCCTTCTTCAGGGTGATGTTGCCGACCTTGGCGAGTCCGGGCATCTTGATGGGTGCAAAGATACCGCTGCTGCCGGCGCGATATTCGATGACCTGCGCTTCCGTTTCCAGGCCAGACACTTCCTGGAACACTGGATTGCCCGGCATGCCTGTCACCGAGAAATGGAATTTCGGCAGAGGCCAGGCGGTATTCTGCGTTTCACCCGTCATGTTCATCTCCGTCCGCACGTGAACATTGGCAACCGACAGAGTATCCCTGCTGTTCAGCCATGCTGCGAGCCTGAGCCGGTGGCGCAGACGTTGCACGCGCGGCGCTTTCGCGGCAAGGGCCGGCCATGCACAGCCCGGAGATCATCGCCCAGCTTGAAGCGCTCGATACGCGGCTGCGCTGGTTGGCCGCGTGGACGATCCACAACGCCAATCACCTGCGCCCCAGCCGCGATGGCGTGAAGGTGGGCGGCCACCAGGCCAGCTGTGCCAGCATGTCCAGTATCATGGCCAGCCTCTATTTCGCAGCGTTGGGTCCCAATGATCGCGTGGCGGTGAAACCCCACGCCGGGCCGCTGCTGCACGCCATCCATTATCTGATGGGCAACCAGAGCCTTGATAAACTGCAGAATTTCCGTGGTTTCGGCGGCGCACAGAGCTACCCCAGCCGCACCAAGGACGTGATCCCGGTCGATTTCTCAACCGGCTCGGTGGGCCTGGGCGTGGCCATCACGGCCTTTGCCTCGCTGTTCCAGGATTATCTTGTCGCGCACGGAAGGCTGGCCCCCGCCGATACCGGCCGCATGATCGCATTGATGGGCGATGCCGAGCTGGACGAAGGCAATATCTATGAGGCGCTGATCGAGGCCTACAAGCACGATATTCGCGGCCTGTGGTGGATCGTCGATTACAACCGCCAGAGCCTTGATCACACCACGGCGGACCGCATGTTTCGCCGATTTGACGATATCTTCGAAACCTGCGGCTGGCGGGTGATCACGTTGAAGCACGGCCGCCGGCTGGCCGCCGCGGTGGCCGGGCCGGGCGGGGCGGCGCTGGACAAATGGTTCGATGATTGCCCCAACGCCGATTATGCCGCGCTCACCTACCAGGGCGGGGCGGCGTGGTGGGCGCGGCTGATCGCCGATCTGGGCGACGCCGTGGCCCCCCTCCTCGCCATGCACGACGATGAGGCGCTGGCCCGGTTGATGACCGATCTGGGCGGTCACTGCATGGCTTCCCTGCTCGATGCCTATGCACAGGCCGCCAGCGATGATCAGCCCTGCCTGATCATCGCCTATACGATCAAGGGTCGCGGCCTGCCGTTCGCCGGCCACAAGGACAATCACGCCGGCCTGATGACCCCCACCCAGATCGAAGGGCTGCGTGACCAACTGGGCATCCCGGCCGGGGCGGAGTGGGACAAATGGGCTGGCCTTGGCGACAACCAGGCCGCCGCCCTTCAGGCCTTCGTCGCCGCCAGCCCCGCCGCCTCCCTGCCGCGCGACCGGGCGTTTGATGCGGTGCCGGTGCCCGCCATTCCCGCGCCGATGGGCGAGGAGCAATCCACCCAATCCGCCTTTGGCCGCATCCTGTTCGATCTGGCCAAGGCCGGCGGACCGCTGGCCGATCGCATCGTCACCACCTCCCCTGATGTCACCGTGTCCACCGGGCTGGGGCCATGGGTGAATGCGCGCGGGCTGTTCCGGCGGCAGCAGATGCCCGATGTGTTCCGCGCCGCGAAAATCCCCAGCCCTCAGAAATGGCAAGGGCAGGGCAACGGGCAACATGTGGAACTGGGCATTGCCGAACATAATCTGTTCCTGGTGCTCGCCGCCGCTGGTCTCACCGCGCCACTGTTCGGCACGCGGCTGATCCCGATTGGCACCGTCTATGATCCGTTCATCGCCCGCGGCCTCGATGCGCTGAATTATGGCTGTTACCAGGATGCCCGCTTCATCCTCGTCGCCACGCCGTCCGGCGTCACATTGGGGCCGGAGGGCGGCGCCCACCAGTCGATCAACCCGCCGCTGATCGCCATGGGCCAGCCGGGCCTCACCCATTATGAGCCGGCCTATGCCGATGAACTGGCGCTGCTGCTGAGCCATGCCTTCGGCCATGTGCAGGCACCCGATGGGGAGAGCGTCTATTTCCGCCTGTCCACCCGCAGCATCGCGCAGGTGCAGCGCACCGACACGGATTGGCAGGCCGGGGCCATTGCCGGCGGCTATTGGCTGCGCACGCCTTCGTTGGGCGCAGAAGCCGCCATTGTTGCCATGGGTGCGGTGATGCCCGAAGCGATCGCCGCCTGGGAGGCGCTCAGGGAGGATATCCCCGGCCTTGGCCTGCTCGCCGTCACCAGCCCCGATATGCTGCACCGGGGTTGGCGGGCTGGCAACAGTCATGTCGAAGCCTTGCTCGCCCCGCTGCGGCCGGGCGCCCGCCTCGTCACCCTGTGCGATGCCGCGCCGGCCAGCCTGTCGTGGCTGGGCGGCGTCCACGGCCACCCCGTCGTGCCGCTCGGCGTCGATCGTTTCGGCCAGACCGGTGACCTCGTCGATCTCTATGCCGCCTTCGCCCTTGATACGGATGCCGTGATCACCGCCATGGCCAGAGCCCTCGCTGGTTGACCGCGCCCGCACAAATCGGCAAGGCATCCCACGCGTCGGGGAGTGGCGCAGTCTGGTAGCGCATCTGCTTTGGGAGCAGAGGGCCGCAGGTTCGAATCCTGTCTCCCCGACCATGTTACGCCGCACAGCGGCTCTGGTTACAGGATCAACGACGTTAATCCTGTCTCCCCGACCACTTCAACGGGCATGAAAAAGGCCCCCGCGTGGATACGCGGGGGCCTTCTCCGTTCAGGTCTGGCGCAGTGTCAGAAACGCTGGCCGAACTTGATCCCGAAGAACTGCGGCCGGATCGGGAAGTTACGCGACGAGCCCGAGCAGATCGAAATCGAGCAGAAGGTGTTCGTCGTCAGGATACCGCGCCGGTCGAACGCGTTCTGGATGAACAGGTCAACCGTCCACTTGTCCTTCTTGATGCCGGCCGAGAAATCGAACGACACGAAGCCGGCGCTGTTGCCAAGCAGATCGTTGAGATCGGTGTTGAGATCCTGGGTGGCGCCGGTCTGATAATTGGCGGCACCCTGGATATAAAGGTCCATCTTGCTGAACGTCGTGTCATAGCGCACCTGGGTGGTGCCCTTGAACTTCGGCTGGCGCGGCAGGCGGGTGCCATCGGCTGCGGCAACTTCGGGCGTCGGCGGGTTGCCGGGCACGAACTCGCCGATCTGGCAGTCCGCCAGCTGGCCGATCGTCAGATTGGTGGCATTGGCGGCAAAGTTGCAGAAATTGCCCTTCAGCTTGCCATCGTTATAGGAACCCGACGTCGAGATGGTGAACTTGCCGAGCCGCAGATCGGCATCGAACTCGATCCCCTTCACTTCGGCGTTGCCGGCGTTACCGGTGATGCCGGCACCCTGGGCCCCGGCGACAACCACCGAATATTGCAGATCATTCCACTTTTCGAGGTAGATGGCAGCGTTGAAGCGGAAGATGTTGTTCCACGTCGTCTTGAAGCCGATTTCG
This sequence comes from Sandarakinorhabdus sp. AAP62, assembly GCF_000331225.1. Lineage (GTDB taxonomy): Bacteria > Pseudomonadota > Alphaproteobacteria > Sphingomonadales > Sphingomonadaceae > Sandarakinorhabdus. The sequence continues at coordinate 5,599 of NZ_ANFY01000005.1, forward strand.
AAGTTGGTCAGATCTTCCGACCGGAACGGCGCCACGGCATAGACCTGGCCACCGATGCGCAGCGGCCGGCCCTGGCCGCCGGGGCGGAAACCGGTGGAATAGTTGGCATAGACCATCTTGCCAGGCGCCACCTGCCAATCCAGCGCCACCTTGTGGGTTTCGCCCTGCTCACGATAGATGAGCTGGTGGTCCGGCCGGCTGAAGTTGGTGTTGAAGCAGGTCAAACGCTCCGTGGCCGACAGCGGGGTAGGGCAGCCGCCCGGCTGCAGCGTTGCCGCCACCGAGCTGCGCACGTTCTGCGCCGATGCGGCCACACCGGCAAAGCCGACCACATTCAGTTCCGTCCAGAAATAACGGATGCCACCGGTGAGCTTCAGTGTGGGCGTGATGTTGTAATGGCCCTCGGCAAACAGGGCATAGTCGCGGGTCCTGCGGTCCTGTTCGGCGAGGTAGAAGGCTTCGCCCTTCACGGCGGGCGTGCCCAGGATCATGCTGCCGCCCTGATCGACCGGCACGCCGAACGACGTGGCGAAATCGGCGCGGTCACCGCCACCCGATTCGGTATAGCCAGCGACATCGCCCAGGCCACGCGTGGCATAGTTGTCGTTGATCTCGTTCTTCTGGAACTGGTAGAAACCGCCGAAGGTGATATCGACCGGCCAGCTCGACGGTGTCTTGAACCGCAGTTCCTGGGTGAAGATATATTCGTTGCGGTTGCCGCTGTAATATTGGGTCGGGTTCAGCAGCTTGGAGCAACGCAGCGTCGCGCCCGAGCCGGTGCAGCCCGACTTGTCGAAGAACTGCAGATAGGATTCATAGCCGGGGCCAAAGCTGTCATACGCCACGGTGTAATAGGTGTAATCGTTCAACAGCTTGATGTTGCGGCGGAAATAGCCAGTGGCGCTGACCACGTCGAAATCGCCGATATGGCCGTTGATGGTGGCCTGGGCCTGGTACCATTTGTCGTCCTGGCGGGTGTCGTCATAATCATGCACCTGCAGGTCGCCAACCTTGGGATCGAAACCGAAATAGCCCAGCGAGATCTGCCGCTGCGCAGTGATCTGCGGGTTGAAGGACCAGCCCTCGACCGGCTCCCACAGCAGCGACAGGCGGCCGCCCACTTCATCGATGCTGTTGTAATTGTTCTTCGCCTGGCGGGCATTGTTCAACGTGAAGCTGGTCAGCGGGTTATCATCGCCCAGTGCCAGCACGGCGGGCCGGCCATCGTTGAACAGGCCGTTGTTCGGCACATTGTCAACATAGCCGCCTTCCTTGCGGTAATAACCCATGGCGCGGATCGCCAGCGTTTCGCTGATGGGGATATTGATGAAGCCCTGGGCCTGGCCGCCGTAATCGCCCTTGCCGAACTTGTTGGCTTCCAGGTCCATGCCGCCCGAAAACTCGCCGATCTTCGGCTTGTTGGTGATGACGCGGATGGTGCCGGCCAGCGAGCCGGCGCCGAACAGCGTGCCCTGCGGGCCGGACAGCGCCTCGATGCGCTCCACGTCATAGACGTGGACATCGGGCAGGCCGTTCACGTTGATCGAGATATCGTCGAGATAATAGCCGGTCGCCGGATAGGCGCCACCGGCCGGCACGATGCCGCGGAAATAGACTTCGGTGCGGCCCGGCCCGAGGCCGGCGAACGACACCGACGGGATCAGCTGGGCAAAATCGGTCAGGCCCTTCACGCTGCGCTGCTGCAGCGTATCGGCGCTGAGCGCCTGCATGGAGATCGGCACCTTCTGGATGCTGGTGGCCGTGCGGGTGGCGGTAACGATGATTTCCTCGAAACCCTTTTCCTCTTCCGCGGCGGCCGTGGCCTGATCATCGGCGGCGAGTGCCGGAGACGCCATGCCAGCCAGCATGGTGGTGATGCCCAACAACCGGATGAAGCCTGCCCGGTTGCTGCCCGAGTGACGCTCCTGCGTGCGTGTCATGTGATTATTTCCCCTGTGATAAATCTGCCTGGATGTTCCCCAACACCCACAGCTGCGAATCCCATACGCCTTTTCGCGGCGCTTTACTCGTCATCTTTGTGTAATGTGATCATCACCAATCGGAACCGTTCGTATATGGGCCATTTCCCCCATCCGGGGCGGTGCGCGACCGATTGTCTGGCGGGCGATTGACGCCTAGCGTTGGGCCATGACCAGGGGGAGCGACATGCATTCGGGCAGCACGCAATCAAGGCCGCATGATGCCGATGCCCACGCCAGGGCACTGGCCGCTGCCACGGCGCGTCTGGCCGGCGAACCCGCCGCCGCCCTGGCTGCGGCCATCGCCTTGCTGGCCGAAGCGCCCGATCTGCTGCCGGCGCAGCTGTTGGCTGGTCAGGCGCTTTTCCGGCTTGGCAGGCTGGAGGAAGCGGTGGCGCGGCTTTCGGCGCTGGCGGTGCTGGCGCCCGAGGTGCCTGCCGTGCGCTGGGAACTGGCGCAGGCCGCCGCCGCCGCCGGCCAGCCGGAAACGGCAATCACGGCGCTGGAACAACTCACCCGGCAGTTGCCGGCGGTGCCGGGCGGCTGGTTCCTGCTCGGCCGCCAGTATCGGGCGGCCGGCCGCAGCGAAGATGGTTGGAAGGCCGATCTGCGCGGCGTGGCGGCATCCACGCAGGATCCGGAATTGCTGAAGGCGGCGCTGGCCATGCAGCAGGGCGAGCTGGATCAGGCTGCGGCCATGCTGGTGGCGCGGCAGGCGCGTGCTGGTGGCGATCCACCGGCCAGCCGGCTGGCCGCCGAAATCCGCTGGCGCCAGGGCGACATGCCGGCGGCCATTGCCGGGTTGGAAGCGGTGCTGGAACAGGCCCCCGGCTATGACATGGCGCGCGAATTCCTGATCCGTCTGCTGGTGCAGTCCAACCGGCTGCCGGACGCGCTGGCGCATGCCGAACTGCTGGCGACGTCGCCGGTGCAGAACCCCGGCCACGATCTGATCCTGGCCTCGGTGCTGGTGCACCTGGGTGAGCAGGGCCGTGCGCGCGGCCTGTATGAAGGCCTGCTGGCCAAGACCCCGAACCAGCCGCAGGTGTGGCAGAACCTGGGCCATGTGCTGAAGACGCTGGGCGAACAGGCCGGTGCCGTGGCTGCCTATCGCGAGGCCGTCACCCGCCAGCCGACGCTGGGCGAGGCGTGGTGGAGCCTGGCCAATCTGAAGACGGTGAAGCTGGGTGCGGCCGACATCGCCGCCATGCAGGCGGCGCTGGCAACGCTGGCGGGCGAGGCCAGCCCGCGCGCCGAAGATCTGTTCCACCTGCAATTTGCACTGGGCAAGGCGCACGAGGATCTGGGCCAGGCCGAAGCGGCCTTTCGCCATTATCTGGAGGGCAATCGCCAGCGCCGCGCCGGCATTTCCCATGATGCGGATGCCTTTTCCGCCGAGATCGATGCCGCCACGGGCGTTTTCACCGCGCCCTTTCTGGCGTCCCGCCGCGATGGCGGCTGCCCGGCGCCCGATCCCATCTTCATCGTTGGCCTGCCGCGGTCAGGCTCCACGCTGATCGAGCAGATCCTGGCCAGCCACAGCCAGGTGGAAGGCACGATGGAACTGCCCGACATGATGATGATCGCCAGCCGGCTGGCGGCCCGCGTCGAGGCCGGCGAGTTCGCCGATTTCGGTGCGATGATGGCGGCGCTCACCCCGGCGGATCGCCGGCGGCTGGGCGAGGAATATCTCGAACGCACCCGCATTCACCGCAAATCTGACAAGCCGCGCTTCATCGACAAGATGCCCAACAATTGGCAGCACACCGGGCTGATCCGCCTGATCCTGCCGAATGCCACCATTATCGATGCCCGCCGGCACCCGATGGGCTGCTGTTTTTCCGCCTGGAAACAACATTTCGCCCGGGGCCAGAGCTTTTCCTACGATCTCGTCGAAGTGGGGCGCTATTATCGGGATTATGTCCGGTTGATGGCACATTTCGATGCGGTTGATCCCGGCGCTGTCACCCGGGTCATCTATGAGGAAATGGTGGCCGATACGGAGAACCAGGTGCGCCGGCTGCTCGGCGCGGTCGGACTGGCGTTCGAACCGGCCTGTCTCGAATTCTGGCGTAACGATCGTGCGGTGCGCACCGCCAGTTCCGAACAGGTGCGCCAGCCGATCTTCACGGATGGCGTGGACCATTGGAAGGCCTTTGCACCGTGGCTTGGCCCGTTGACCGAAACATTGGGTGATGTGGTGACGGATTATCCGGCGGTGCCGGCCAGTCTGACGCCTATTTGATCAAGCCGTCTGCGACCAGCTTGGCGCGCAGAGCGCCGTTCTCCGCCATGCTCACCCGGCCAGCGCCGCGCACGGCCGCGATTTCGGCCGGCTTGAACGGCTTGACCGGCTTGGCCGGCTTGCCCAGCGTGACGGCGTGGCTCAGGATTTCAGCAATTTCGGCATCCGACATGGTGGCCATGCCGGGCATCACGCCCATCAGCGGCTTGTCGTCGACGGTGATTGGGCCGGTCAGGCCATAAAGCACGACCCGCGCCATATATTGCCGCCCTTCCGGGCTCTGGGCGATGGTGGCGGCGCGGCCGGCAAGGCGGGGAAACTGGCCGGCAAGCCCGGAACCACTGGCCTGGTGGCACATGGCGCAGCGGGCGACAAAGGCCGCGCGCGGTTCGGCAGCCACTGGAGCAGCCAGCCCGGCAACAACCAGCAGTGCCGCAGACCAACGATTGAAATTCATGCCATCATCCTTGCCATTGCAGCCTGCGCGCGCTCGCGCGCGGTCACCGCTCATGGTCAAATACTGGACAGTCATCAAGGGGGCGTCAACCCGCTCGGCATGGGTCAAACGGCGCAGCTTCGTGCAAAGGCTGCGCGCTTCTGCCAGCCGCGCAGCGCGCTTCTGGACGCCGGAACAGTGCTGCGGTAAGCCCTGATCGATGGCAAAGACAGGCGCAAAGCCGGCAGGAACAGCCCCGCTCCGTCCGGGTGTGTACGGGCGTGGCACCGAAACGGTGGATCTGATCCTGACGGCCGCGCTCGACGTGCTGGTGGATGAAGGCGCGGCGGCCTTCACCCTGCGCCGCATCGCGGCGCGCTGCGGCATGCAGGTCGGCAAATTATCCTATCATTTCGCGCGCAAGGAATTGCTGATCCAGCTGCTGCTGGATGATCTGCTCGATTTCTACGAGGGCCTGCTCGATGAAAGCGTGCGCCAGCCGCATCTCGATCCGGAAGAACAGCTGCGCCGGATGATCGGCCTGGTGCTCGATGATATCGGCAGCAAGCGCACCACCCATGTCTTCACCGAGCTTTGGGCCCTTTCCAACCATAATCCGGTGGTGGCGGAACGGGTGGCGGCCTTTTACCGGCGCGCCCATGCCAATCTGGCGGCGGCGATCGCGCCGCTCAATCCGGCGCTGTCGCCGGCGCAGGTTGATGTGGTGGCCCGTTTTGTCAGCGCCACGCTGGAAGGCACCACCATCTTTGCCGGCCATGGCAAGCCCTGGGCCAACGAGATGCCGCAGTTGAAGCTGCTGGCGGTGCGTTCCATGCTGCACTTGGCCAGCACGCTCCATCCCGACGAACTGCCGGGCCTGGCCTGACCCTACGTCATTCGCGCATGGCCTGCGCATCGGTCTTGACGAATATTTGACACACGTCCAGCATGCTTCCGATTGGCGCTGGGCAGTCGGTCGCCGGCTTGGAGTCGCCGATGGGTGATTTCCGAAAACGGGAAATGGGGGAAAGGGCTTTGGCAAGCATGATCAGTGCATCCATCACGGCAAGGCTGAGCAGGCTGGCGTGCGCCTCCCTGATCTCGGCGTTGGCCATCAGCGCCGGCAGCGCGGCCTGGGCACAAACGCCGGCACCGGCCGCCGCCACAGCAGCCGCCACCAGGGCCCCGGTCGAACCGGAAGAGCCTTTCACCCACAAATTGCCGGAATGGTCGCCGCACTGGGGCTTCGTGCGCGGCGGCTGGGAAAATGGCGGCACCCGCATCTGGAACGGCGATACCGGCAAGATGCTGGGCCTTGTTGCCACCGGGCGCTGGTCCGATCTGGCCCTCGATCCCAAGCGGCGCTTCATCTATGTCGCCGAAACCATCTGGACCAAGGTGAACCGCGGCACGCGGCAGGACATGATCTCGGTCTATGATCCGGTCAACATGGCGCTGCTGGCGGAAATCCCGCTGCCGGGCCGGTTGATCATCGGCGCCATGAAGAACAACTTCGTCATCAGCGATGATGGCAAGACCGGCTTTGTCTATAATTTCAGCCCGGCTTCCTCGGTGAACGTGGTCGATCTGGAAAAGCGCAAGCTGTCCCAGGTCGTCGAACTGCCGGGCTGCGCCAGCCTGGTGCCGGTGGCGGGTATCGGTTTTTCGGCGCTCTGCTCGGATGGCACGCTGGCCACGGTCACCGTGGGCCCGAAGACGTCGACCGTGACCAACAGCCAGCCCTTCTTCAAGGCCGCTGAAGACGGTGTGTTCGATTTCTATGCGTATGATCGCACCAAGGGCGAGATCGTCACCCTCACCTATACCGGCCTCGTGCGGACCGTGAAGCTGGGCGCAACGCCGGTGATTGGCGAGGCTTTCTCGATCCAGGCCGCCGCTGGCGTGCGCCCGGGTGATACGAAGCCACTGGATATCAACTGGTTCCCCGGCGGCCGGCAGGCGATGACGCTGCACCGCGCCACCGGCATGCTCTATGTGCTGATGCACCGCGGCGAATATTGGACGCAGAAGGCCCCCGGCGAAGAATTGTGGGTGGTCGACATGGCGACCCGCAAGGTCGTCAAGCGCGTGCCGCTGAAGAAGGAAGCCGGCAATATCGAAGTGACCCAGGACGCCAAGCCGCTGATTTTCCTGTCGGGCGATGAAGGCCTGCTGCAGGTGATGGATGCCGCCACCTACGAGATCAAGCACACGATCGAGCGTGGCGGTGGCGGCGTCATTGCCACGCCGGATATCGACTGAGGCGCGGCGTGGCGCTTGTCCTTGCCTTGGCTTGTGTCGCGGCCAGTGTCGCCGTGGCCCTGCTGCTGGCGGTTGCCGGCATCGACAAGCTGCGTCGCCGTGATCTGCTGCCCGGCGTGATCGCCAACTATCGTCTGCTGCCGGACGCGCTGGTGGCCCCGGCGGCGCTTGCGCTGCCGGTGGCGGAGCTGGCGGTGGCGGCCGGGCTGCTGCTGGGAATGGCGCCCATCGCACCGCTGGCGGCGATCGCGCTGCTGCTGATCTTTGCAGCGGCGATGGCCATCAATATCGGGCGCGGCCGTCGTCATATCGATTGCGGTTGCGGCCATGCTGGCTTGCGCCAGTCGCTGGGCTGGGGGCAGGTACTGCGCAACCTGGTGCTGGCGGCGGCGCTGCTGCCGGCGCTGCTGGCCGATCGCGCCGCCCTGGGGGCGGCTGATCTGGCGGTGGCCATGGCGGCCGGGGTGGTGCTCTATCTGTTCATGCTGATGATCTCCGCGCTGGGAGCGTTGAACATTTCAGCGCCCGGGCGTGGATAGGAAAGAGTGGCGATGTCGACCTTGCTGATCATCAACGAAGCGCTGCAATGGCTGGCCCTGGGCGCGCTGCTGGTCGCCCTGCTGGCGCTGGCGCGGCAGGTGGGCGTGCTGCATGTGCGCGTGGCCCCGGCCGGTGCGCTGGATGCCAATCGCGGCCCGGCCGTGGGCGACAAGGCGCCGGTGCTGCCGGTAACCACGCTGGCAGGCCGGCCGTTCCTGATCGGTGGCCCTGCGCCCGGTCTGCAACTGCTGATGTTCGTTTCTGCGGCCTGCCCGATGTGCAAGACGCTGATTCCGGTGGCCAAATCCTTTGCCGCCGCCGAACGGGTGAGCCTGGTGTTCATCGGCGATGATGATCCGGCGGTGCAGGCATCGCTGGTGGAAAAGCAGGGCCTCGCCGGCTTCCCGTTCATCAATGATGACAGCATTGGCCGCCAGTTCGAGGTGGACAAGCTGCCCCACGCCGTGCTGCTCGATGGGCAGGGCGTGGTGCTGGCCAAGGGCCTGGTCAACAGCCGGGAGCATCTGGAAAGCCTGATCATCAGCCATGAAATGGGCGTGAAAAGCGTACAGGATTATATCGCTGGCCTGCCGACACCGGCAAAGGTGGACGCATGACCGGCCGCAGCGCAGCAGTTATGGGGGAAGAGGCATGAAGCGTTTCGATTTTGACGGCCTTGGTGAAAAGCTGCTGCGCAATTTTGCCGGCAACAGCTCGCGCCGCTCGTTCCTCAGCAAGCTGGGGGCAACCATCGTGGCCGCACCGGCCTTCCCGCTGCTGCCGGTGGCCCGCGCCCAGGCGCAACCGTCCAAGCCGGACCGGTCGCCCGAAGCCAAGACCGCCTTTGCCCGCAACGCCCAGACCAAGGACGACACCAAGTGCGATTACTGGCGCTATTGCGCCATCGATGGCAGCCTGTGCTCCTGCTGCGGCGGCGGCATGTCGAGCTGCCCGCCCGGCGCTGAACCGTCGCCGGTGTCGTGGGTCGGCACCTGCATCAATCCCGATGACGGCAAGGCCTATCTGATCGCCTATCGCGATTGCTGCGGCAAATCGGCATGCGGCCAGTGCGGTTGCGACAACACCGATCGCGAAACTCAGCTGTACATGCCGCAGCTCAACAACAACGTGATCTGGTGCTTTGGCACCAAGAGCATGGAGTATCACTGCTCCACCGCCGTGCTGGTCGGCAAGGCCAGCTGAGGCGGCGTGATCGGGCACCGGGTCTGGCCTGCGGCAACCGCGCTTGCCGGCCTGATGCTGCTGGTCGCCGCTGCCCCGCCGGCTGAAGACCCCTATGCCAGCGGGCCGGTGACCTCCTTCTCGGTGGTGGGCGATGTCAGTGGCCTGCCGGCCAGTTTCCCGGCCGACATGAACCTGGCCCAATCGGATTATGTGGAACAATGCGGCGGCTGCCACGGCATCAAGGGCAATGCCGCGCCGGCCGATCTGCCCAATCTGCAGGGCCGTGTCGGCTGGTTCATGTGCCTGCCCGAAGGCCGCGCCTATCTCACCCGGCTGCCCAATGTCGCGCGCAGCCGCATCAGCGATCACAAGCAGATGGCGGACCTGCTGAATTTCATGGTCTTTGGCCTGGGCGGCAAATCCACGCCCGCCGGCACCAGGCCGTTCACGGCCGCCGAAGTGGCCGCGGGGCGCACCACGGCCTACACCTCGGTCAGCCTCATCAAGGTGCGGGCGCAGATCGTCGACAAGGTGATCCAGAAATGCGGCGCCCCCGCCTCGCTGCGACTGATGTATCCGCCCGACGCCGTGCGCACGGCGCTTCCGCTAGCCGGCAGGGCCCGCAAGGCGGGTTAGGGCTTGGCCGGCGCTGGTTGCCAGCGCCATTCCAGCGCCTGCACCTGCGCCATCGGCGTGGGTGCCAGCAGGGCATAGGCGATCACCATGCCGCGCTCGCAATTCCAGAGATATTCGCCTTCCAGCGCCCCCATGGCACGCACGCCGGGCGGCGTCGGGCAGTTGCCGGCCCTGGCCTTGATCGCCGCGATATCGGCATTGCGGTGGGCGGCATCGCGATCCATCAGCAGGTTCACCGCCGGCGCCATGCTGCCGACGCTGCCACTGGTCAGCGCCTTGTGCACCGGGATCACCAGCTGGGCCAGGGCAGGCGACAGTGGCACCACGTCGGTGCGCACCAGTCCGGCATCGTGCATCGCGATCAGCGCGTCCCACGCCGGTGCCGACGGGCCGGCATAGGTGCGGTTGGTCAGCACGAAGATGCCCCAGCCGCTTTCCGGCGCGATGATCATGTGGCTGCCATAGCCGGGATAGCCGCCGCCGTGGAACGCCACCCGGCCCATCGTGCAATCATCACCAACCCTGAGCCCGCCGCCATAAACCACGGCGATGCTGCAGGGCGAATTGGCGGCCATGGTCGGTCGCATCACCCGGCGCGGTGAGCCTTCACCGCGCAGCAGCGAGCGCACCGTCACGCGTGGGCCGGTTTCGCCGATCTGCCCCGGCCAGGCCGACAGGAGATGATCGATCCAGCGCGCATAGTCCGGCCCGGTGGTGATCACGCCGCCCATGGCGCCGAAGGTGCCGGGGCCCATCTCGGGCTCCGCCTTCCAGGTGCCATCTTCCCAGCGCCAGCCGGTGGCCAGCTTGGCGCGCGGCACGTCGGCAACGTTGAAGGTGGTGCTGGTCATGCCCAGCGGCTGGAACCGGCGGCGGGCGATCTCGGCTTCAAAGGGCTGGCCGCTCACGTTGCGGATGGTGCGGCCCAGCAGGGCATAGCCCAGATTGCTATATTCGTGGGTCAGGCCGGTGGCGCGGGTGAACGGCACGCCGGCCTTGAGCAAGCCTGTGAAGTCCGCTTCCGGCAGCGGCGTCTGGCGATCGCCCCACGGATCATCGGTGACGAAGCCGGCCATGTGATGCACCAGATCGGTGACGGTGAGACCGTCGCCCCAGCCGGCGACTTCGGGCACATGCACTGCCAGCCGATCGTCCAGCCGCAACTTGCCTTCCGCGGCAAGGTCATAAAGGGTCAGCGCGGTGAACGCCTTGGTCATGCTGGCGATGCGGAAGCGCGTGTCTGGCTCCACCGGGCGGCCGCTGGTGACATCGGCGAGGCCGGATACGCCCGAATGCACCAGGCCTTCGCCGCGCTTGACGATCCCCCAGGTCAGCCCGGGAACCTGATTGGCCTGCGCCCATTCGCGCATGCTGCCATCGATGCGGGTGGCCAGATCGGCGGGCAGGGGGGCCGCGCTGACAGGTGCCGCCAGCAACGCCCCAAAGGCCAGCGGCGCCAGAAACGCCCTCACATCTCTTTCCCGTCGCTGATCTTGTAGAACACGCCGGCGCCATCGCCGCCGGCCAGTTCCAGCGTGCCTTCGATGGTGCGCACATCATAATTCATCGGCACGGCGCTGGAGACCTTCACCTCGATGAACTGCTGTGGGCCGGGATTGAGGTGGAAGGGGCAATCGGGCGGATAGGCCAGCAGCACGAAATGGCTCTGGCTGGCGCCCTTGCCCAGCGGCAGCATGTAACCGTTGATCTTCACCCGCTTGCCGGCCAGCGACTTCACCGTGGCAGGATAGACCGGCTTCACCGCGCCGGCCTTGGCGGCGGCTGGGTCTTCCCTGGCGGCTTCCAGCACCGCCCACGGCACGCCGCCGGGCGGGGTAGGGGCCGGTTTCCAGACCGATTCCGATGGCTTCAGCGCGGTTTGCGCCACGGCGGCGGGGGCCGTGAACAGCAGGGCGATGGCGATCAACAGACGGGCGAGCATTTGTCCCTCCTAGCGGGCGTTTGCCAGCGTTTCGGCAATATCAGTCTTGAGCACCCTGAGCGCGGGAATCAAGGCGGCAATCAGCCCGATCCCCAGTGCGGCGGCGACAATCAGCGCTTCGCCGGGGTGGAAGGCCAGCGCGTTCAGCCCCAGCGCACGCAATTGTTCGATGCTGGCCGCCGCCATCCCGATCACGCCATGGCCCAGCAACAGCCCCAGGGCGGCCCCCGCACTGGCCAATATCAGCCCCTCGCTGGCCACCTGCCCGATGATCGCCGCGCGGCTGGCACCGATCACCCGCAGCATCGCCATGTCCCCCTCCCGCTCCTTCAGCGCGGTGAGCAGCGCCACGAAGATGGACAGGCCGGCGGTGAGCATCAGCAGCACGGCAAAGGCGCGCACCGCATCCAGCCCAACGCCGACGAGTGCCAGCAGGCGGGAGACTTCCACCGCCGGCACCGCGGCCTGCAGATTGGTCTGGCGGTTGATGAAGCCGGGCAGGCGCACCGCCGCAATCGGGCTGCCGAAGCGCACCAGCACGGCGGTGACTTCGGCTGCACCGGCATGGGCCTCGTGCTCCGCCTCGCTTTCATCGTCGTGATGCGCGTCCGGGCGCTCGATGCCGTGCACTTCCCACACGCTGTCCACCCGGGTCAGGATCAGCCGGTCGATCACCGTGCCGGTGGGTTGCAGGCGGCCCACCACGATGAACGGCGTTTCCTCGTGGCGGGGGCCATCCTCTCCGCTGCTCATGCCGTGGCCGCCCACGAAACGCTGGCCGAGATTGGCACCCGTGCGCGCCGCCACATCGGCACCGATCACCGCCTCCATCTTCGCGGCAAACATGCGGCCATCGGCCAGCGATGCGCCCAGCAGCGCCGGATAGGCCGGTTCGGTGCCGACGATCCGGAACGATCGGAAACTGTCGCCCAGCGCCAGCGGGATGGCTTCGGCGACGCCCAGCTGCCGGCGCAGCAGGTCGACCGTTTCGAGCGGCACATTCCCGGTCGGGATATCGACATGATAGACCGAACTCAGGATCAGCTGCAGCGGCGAGCCCTTGGCACCCACCACCATGTCCACCCCTTGCGCATCGCGATCGAAGCGGTTTTCGAGCTGGCTGGAGAACAGCAGCAGGATGACGAGGCTGGCCACGCTCAGCGCCAGCAACAGGATGTTGAGCGCGGTGTTGAGGCCGCGGTCCCTGAGGTACGCAAGGCTGAGCCCGATCATGCCGCCACCGGCGCCATCAGGTTGAGCCGGTTGGCAAAGCGCGGCGCGATGCGGCCATCATGGGTGGCAACCAGCAGCGTCGCGCCGGTGGCATCGGCCACGTCGAACATCAGATCGATCATGCGTGCAGCGTTGGCATCGTCCAGCGCGCTGGTCGGCTCGTCGGCGACCACCAGCCGCGGCCGGGTGATCAGTGCGCGGGCGATGGCGGCGCGCTGGCCTTCGCCCTGCGAAAGCTGGCGTGGCCGGGCAGCAGCGCGATGCGAAAGGCCAACCCGGTCGATCATGCCGGCAATGGCAGCGCGATCAACATGGCCCAGCGCCAGTTGCTGGGCCAGGGCCAGATTGTCGGTCACGCTCAAGGCCGGGATCAGCCGCAGCGTCTGGAACACCAGCCCGATGGTGCGGCGGCGCAAGCCATCGCGGGCCACAGGCGGCAGGGCGCTCATCACCTCGCCCGCCACGCTGATCGCGCCGTGGCTGGGGGTGAGCAGGCCGGTGACGATGTTGATGAAAGTGGTTTTCCCTGAACCCGATGGCCCCAGCAGCAGGGCGTGGGCGCCGGGCTGCAGCTGCCAATCGCCGATGGCCATCACCGTGCGGCCATCGCGCTCATGCGAAAGGCCCCTGGCTTCCACCAGGGGCCCTTGCGCGGTCTTCGAATTGGTCAGCGTATCAGGGTTGGACATTGGCCAAGGCTACAGCGCCAACTGCGCCGGCAGTAGCCTGCGCAGTGGCGACATCATCCTTCATGCCCAGCCGTTTCAGCATGGCAAGGCGAGCATTTTCAATGGCTTCCTGGCGGCGCTGTTCGGCAATGCGGGCCGCGGCCTCGGCATAGGCACCGGCATAGGGATCGCTGCCATCGGGCGCATAGTGGCTGTAACCCGGCATGCCATCAAAGGCGCAAGCGCTGGCAGCACCGGCAGACGCCAGAATGGCAGTGGCAGCAACAACGGCGATCAGGCGCATGGAAAACCCCTCCCATCGACTCAGTCACGACACAATGTCACATTCGCGCTCCCCCGGCAACGCGTCTGCCGGTGGGCAAATGCCGCAGACGCGGTGGCGGTGCTTGCCAAGGACCGGCCAGCGCGGCAATGGGCAACGATTGAGCTGCAAGGGACGGGATCAAGATGCGCGTGCTGGGACGGGTAGTGATGTGGGCGGCGCTCGCCCTGCTGGGGGCAACGGCACAGGCCAGCCCGATCGAGCAGACCAAGGGTGCTTTCGTCGACAAGTTCCGCCAGCTGGAAGGCGAGGATTGGCCCACCCCGACCGATTATCGCAACGCCGCCGGCGCGCCGGGCCATCGTTACTGGCAGCAGAAGGTGGATTATCGCATCTCCGCCAGCCTGAACGAGGCCACCCGCACGATCAGCGGCGTGGAGACCATCACCTATCGCAACAACAGCCCGGATTCGCTCAAATATCTGTGGCTGCTGCTCGATCAGAATTACAAGCGCAACCATATCGCCGAGCGCACGGAAACCGTGTCGCCGGGCGGCAGTGTGAGCATGACCGAGGTGCGCAAGGTCATGCGCTACAAGGAATGGGAAGGCGGCTTCAATGCGCTGAAGGTGACGGATGCTGCGGGCCGGGCGCTGAAATTCACCGTGGTGGACACGCTGCTGCGCATCGACCTGCCGTCGGCGCTGGCCAGCGGCGGTGTCGCCACCGTGAAGATCGAATTCACCCTGCCGATGCCCGAAACCCGGGTGGTGGGCGGCCGGTCGGGCTATGAATGTTTCACCAAGCCGGATCAGGACGGCAATTGCCTGTTCCTTGCCGCCCAGTGGTTCCCGCGCGCGGCGGTCTATTCCGACTATGAAGGCTGGCACAACAAGGCCTTCGTTGGCGACGGCGAGTTCACGCTGGAATTCGGCGATTATGATGTGTCGATCACCGTGCCGGCCGATCATGTCGTTTCGGCCACCGGCGTGCTGGCCAATCCCGAGATCCTGAGCGCGGCGCAGCGCGCGCGCCTGGCGCAGGCCCGCACGGCGAAGGAGCCGGTCTATATCGTCACCCCGGCCGAAGCGCTGGCGGCGGAAAAGCAGACGGCCAGCGGCACCCGCACTTGGCGCTTTACCGCCAGCAACGTGCGTGATTTCGCCTGGGCGTCGTCCCGCAAGTTCGTCTGGGATGCGATGGGCGTCAAACAGGATGATCCGTCCAACCCGCTGGTGATGGCGATGAGCTTCTATCCCAAGGAAGCCCGCCCGCTGTGGGATGCCTATTCCACCAAGGCCATCGCCCATACCATTGATATCTATGGCGAGTTTGCCTTCGCCTATCCCTATCCGACGGCGCAGAGCGTCAACGGCCCGGTGGGCGGCATGGAATATCCGATGATCACCTTCAACGGCCCGCGCCCGGTGAAGGACAAGAAGACCGGCCAGCTCACCTATACCGAGCGCGCCAAATATGGCCTGATCGGCGTCGTCATCCACGAAGTCGGCCACAGCTGGTTCCCGATGATCGTCAACAGCGACGAGCGCCAGTGGACGTGGATGGACGAAGGCATCAACAGCTTCCTGGAATTCGAGGCCGAACGGCGCTGGGATCCGGAATTCCCGCGCTCGCGCGGCGAACCGCGCGACATTGTCGAATATATGGTGAGCAGCGATCAGGTGCCGCTGATGACGCACAGCGACAGCCTGCTGCAGTTCGGCAACAACGGCTATACCAAGCCGGCGACCGCACTGGTGATCCTGCGCGAAACCATCCTGGGCCGCGAATTGTTCGATTTCGCCTTCCGGGAATATAGCCGCCGCTGGCGCTTCAAGCGGCCGACGCCCTATGATTTCTTCCGCACCATGGAAGAGGCCTCGGGTGTTGATCTCGATTGGTTCTGGCGCGGCTGGTTCTATTCGACCGACCATGTCGACATCAGCCTCGACAAGGTGGTGCAGGCTCGGCTCGACACCCGCAATCCGGAGGTGGAAAAGGCCTATAATCGTGAGCGCAAGAAGGCCGAGCCGCAATCGCTGACGGCCGCGCGCAACACCCAGGTGCCGGTGAAGGAACGCGATCCGTCCACGCGCGACTTCTATGACGAGACTGACCGCTTCACGGTGACCGCCAAGGACCGCAAGGACTATGAGTCCCTGCAGAAGAAGCTGGAGCCCGAGGAAGCCGCCGTGCTGGGCTTCAAGGACAATTTCTATCACTTCTGCTTCCGCAATATCGGCGGCCTGGTGATGCCGGTGATCCTGAAGCTGGATTATACCGACGGCACCAGCGAGACCATCCGCATCCCGGCCGAACTGTGGCGCCGCAACCACAAGGCGGTGACCTGGCAGCATGTGAGCCCCAAGACGCTGAAAAGCGCCGAAGTCGATCCGCTGTGGGAAACCGCGGATGCCGATCGCAGCAACAACGCCTTCCCGCGCCGGATCGAGCCCGCCGTGCTGAAGGTGCGCGACGAACCCGCCGGCGCCGACAACCGCATGGCCGACAGCGAAGTGGAAGTGACGCCGGACAGCACCAAAACGCGGCCATCTAAGAAAGACGAGAAAAAGGACGAAAAGTGAGGCTGCTGGCGGCGATCGCCCTGCTGCTGGCTGTGCCAGCGGCAGCGCATCGCGGCCATGCCAGCCTGGCCGTGGTGGAGATTGACGCCCGGTCCGGCGCTGTCTCCGTCACCCACCATCTACAGGCCCATGATGTCGAACCGGCGCTGGTCGATATCGCGCCGGATGCCCAGCCCAGTCTGGATGATCCGGATGCGCTGCAGGCGCTGGTGGCCTATGTCGGCCAGCGTTTCCGCATCAGCGGGGTGCGGCTGGCACCGGCCGGGCAGACATTGGCCGGCGACACGGTGCTGCTGCGCTACATTGGCCGTTTGAAGGGCAGGCCAAAAACCGTGCTGATCGCCGGGGCCTTGTTTGGCGAGACGTGGGACGATCATTCCACCCAGGTGAATGTGCGGCGCGGCGGCCTTACCCGCACGCTGCAGTTTCGTCCCGGCGATCCGGAAAAGCCGGTGAACCTCGCCAGCGACTGAAGCCCCGCCTGAACCTGCGCCTGTGCGCACGTGTCGCAGCTGCGGCGGCGGCTCCGACGGCGCTGATCTGCCCCTCTACGCCAAACAACGTAACGCCCTGCGGCTGCGTGTCATGCATCTGTCACGCGCAATGTCAGGCCAGAATCGGGGCACGTGCCAACGGCAAGGCGCACCCCGGGCCCGGCAGTGACGGCAATTTTCGCCCCGGTGCAGGCCGGGCATGATGGGGGTCCAGACTGATGACGACGAACAACCGCGCTGCAGATCGTGTTCGCTGGCTGGCCCTGCTGGGGGTGGCCTCGCTGGCCATGGTGATGCCGGCCGCGGCGCAAACCGCGCCGACGACCGCCGATGCCGATCCGGAGGCCGCGGAAGAAACCAGCGTCATCACCGTCACCGGTTCCCGCATCGCCCGTACCGGCTATGATGCGCCAACGCCGGTTTCCGTGGTCACCGAGGCTGAACTGAAGGCCGAACCGCAGGCCAATATCGGCGATTATGTGAACACGCTGCCTTCGGTGCGCGGCTCGCAAAGCTCGTCCACCAACTCGGGTTCGCTGTCCAACGGCCAGGCCGGCATCGCCACGGTCAACCTGCGCAACCTCGGCGCCGCGCGCACGCTGGTGCTGATCGACGGGCAGCGATCGGTCGCCTCCACGCCGGTGGGCTTCGTCGATACGCAGACGGTGCCGCAGGGCCTGATCAAGGGCGTTGAAGTCGTCACCGGCGGCGCCTCGTCGGCCTATGGTTCCGATGCCGTCGCCGGCGTGGTCAACTTCGCGCTCAACCGCGATTTCAAGGGCTTCCGCGCCGAATATGAATTCGGCATCACCGATTACGGCGATACGCCCAACCACACGTTCCGCATCACCAGCGGTTTCGATTTCGCCGATGGCCGCGGCAAGGTGCTGCTGGCCGGCGATTATTTCACCCAGAAGGGCGTTGATACCTATGATCGCCCCTGGCAGCAGAGCGGCTTTTTCCAGATCGACAATCCGGCTTTCGTGCAGGGCAACGGCCAGCCCGAACGCCTGGTGGGCAGCGGCATCGGCACCTATCAGTTCACGCCCGGCGGCATCATCAACACCGGCCCGTTGCGCGGCACCTATTTTGGCCAGATCACCAACGGCCAGGCCAGCCTGAACCAGTTCACCTATGGCCCCAATCGCGGCCAGTGGATGATCGGCGGCGATTATCTGATCAGCCGCGATGGCCATCTGAACACCAACAGCCTGTCGCCCGATGAAGAGCGCGGCAACGTCTTTGGCCGCCTCAGCTTTGAGGTCAGCCCGGCCTTCGTGCCGTTCGTGCAGTACAGCTATTCCGGCTACAACGGCCGCAGCTTCTACCAGCAGACGCCCAGCGTTGGCGTCACCATCCAGCGCGACAACGCCTTCCTGCCCACCGCGCTGGTGGCCGACATGACAGCGCGCGGCCTCACCAGCATCTCGATCGGCACCAGCAACAATGGCTTCCCGGCCGCGGGTTCCAACAACACCCGCGAAGTCTATCGCTTCGTTGCCGGCGCCGATGGCGAATTCGAACTGGGCAAGGGCAGCTGGAAATATGCGGCCTATTATCAGGCCGGTATCGCCCGCACCAACGAACTGCTCACCAACACCTGGCTCAACAGCCGGGTCAGCCTGGCCCAGGATGCGGTGCGGGCGCCGGCCGGCAACGCCGCCGGCATCGCGGCGGGCACCATCGTCTGCCGCTCCACGCTCACCAACCCGACCAACGGCTGCGTTCCGCTGAACCGCATCGGCATCGGCGGCGTGACGCAGGCCGCCATCGATTATGTGTTCAACAACGGCCAGCAGCCGCAGCGTTTCCAGACCCTGCGCCAGGACGTGGCGGCGCTGAACATCTCCACCAACGACCTGTTCGACACCTGGGCTGGCCCGGTCAGCTTCGCCTTTGGTGGCGAGTATCGCCGGGAACGGGTGGATGGCTCGGTCGATCCGCAGTTCAACAGCGGCTGGCTCTACGGCAACTACCTGGTCACCAGGGGCAGCTATACGGTGAAGGAAGCCTTCGCCGAAACCGTGGTGCCGCTGGCCAAGGGCCTGGATTTCAACGGCGCCGTGCGCGTCACCGATTATTCCACCTCCGGCAGCGTCACCACCTGGAAACTGGGCGCCACCTGGCAGGTGATCGATGATTTCAAGCTGCGCGTCGTGCGCAGCCGCGACATCCGCGCGCCCAACCTCAACGAACTCTTCGCCCCTGGCACCGCCCGCACCAACACGGTGAACGTGGCGCAGCCCGGCGGCGGCCAGCGCACCGATCAGTTCCTCGAACAGACCACCGGCAACACCGCACTGCAGCCGGAAACGGCACTCACCTGGGGCATCGGCGGCGTCTTCACGCCCAGCTTCCTGCCCGGCTTTGCCGCCTCGGTGGATTATTTCGACATTGATCTTTCGGGCGCGATTTCCACCATCTCGGCGCAGACCATCACCTCGCTGTGCATCGAACAGAACCGCCAGGATCTGTGCCAGTTCATCACCTTCAACGGCACGCCGGGTGCCGCCAGCCCGATCACCTCGATCCGGCTGGTGCCGTTCAACTTTGCTTCGGTGAAGGTGCGCGGGATCGATCTGGAAGCCAGCTATCGCTTTGATCTGGGCGGGGGCAAGGCCACGCTGCGCGGCCTCGTCAGCCACTATATCGACAACATCATCGACAACGGCATCGACGTTGCCCGCGATCTGGCCGGCCAGAATGCCGGCGGCGGCGATGCCACGCCGTCGTGGAACTATCGCCTCACCGCCAATTACGAGATCGACAGCTGGAGCTTCAACCTCGTCGGCCGCGGCTTCTCGGATGGGGTGTACGACAACAACTTCATCGAATGCACCACCGGCTGCCCGGTCTCCACGCCGCAGGCCCGCACCATCAACAACAACCGCATCGCCGGCCAATGGTATGTCGATGCCTCCATCACCAAGAAGGTGAAGCTGGGCGGCTCCAAGGTCGATCTGTTCCTCTATGTGCGCAACCTGTTGAACAGCGATCCGGTGCTGGTCGGCAACGGCCCGACCGGCAACAACACGCCGGCCTATCCGCAGACCAACCGCAGCTTGTATGATGTGCTGGGCCGCGTGTACCGTATGGGCGTGCGTTTCGAATATTGATCGAGCCAACAGGGGGGCTTTGACCATGAAGACTAAAACGATGATCGCGGCATTGCTGGCGGCAAGCGTGATGGCCAGTCCGGCGTTCGCGCTGGCCACGCCGGCCCAGAAGAAGGTCGCCGCCGAACTGGTCGATGCGCAGGCCAAGCTGGCGCAGGAAATGGTGGACATGGTGTTCAGCTATGCCGAACCCGGTTTCCAGGAACACAAGACCAGCGAATATCTGACCGGCATCCTGGAAAAGAACGGCTTCACCGTGGTGCGCGGCGCCGCTGGTATCCCGACGGCCTTTACCGCCACGTGGAGCAACGGTCCCGGCCCCAAGATTGCGCTGGGCAGTGACATCGATGGCCTGCTCGGCCTGTCGCAATATCCCGGCGTCGTGCAGATGAAGCCGATGGTGGAAGGCGGCCCCGGCCACGGCGAAGGCCACAACAGCGGCATGCCGATGATGATCGTCGCCGCCCTGGCCGCCAAGCAGGTGATGGAAAAGAACGGCATCAAGGGCACGCTGATGCTGTGGCCCGGCGTTGCCGAAGAACTGCTCGCCACCAAGGCCTATTATGTGCGCGCCGGCATGTTCAAGGATGTCGATGCGTCGATCTTCGCCCACGTTGGCCGCGATCTGGGCACGCAATGGGGCCCGGCCGGCAACAACGGCATGGTCAGCGTGGAATATACGTTCAAGGGCAAGACCGCCCATGCCGCCGGCCAGCCGTGGGACGGCCGCTCGGCGCTGGATGCCGTGGAACTGATGAACATCGGCTGGAACATGCGGCGCGAGCATCTGCCCGTCACCCAGCGCAGCCATTATGTGATCACCGAAGGCGGCGGCCAGCCCAACATCGTGCCGGAAAAGGCCAGCGTCTGGTATTATTTCCGCGAAGGCAATTTCGCCAAGATCCGCGGCCTTTATGAAATCGGCAACCGCATCGCCGCCGCCGCCGCCATGGCCACCGATACCACGGTGACCAAGCGCACGCTTGGCTATGCCGCGCCCAATTATGGCAACAAGCCGCTGGCCGAGGCGCTCTATGCCAATATCAAGGCCGTTGGCCTGCCGACATGGAGCGCGGCGGACCAGGGCTTTGCCAAGGCGATGCAGCAGGCCAACGGGGTGAAGGTGGAACCGCTGGTCACCACGCTCGCCCCGCTTTCCACGCCTGATCTGCGCGGCCAATCGATGGGCGGCGGTTCGGATGACATCGGCGACATCATGTGGACGGTGCCCACCGTCACCATCCGTTACCCGTCCAACATTCCCAACGCCATTGGCCACAACCGCCAGTCGGCCATCGCCATGGCGACGCCCATTGCCCACAAGGGCGTGATGGTCGGCGCCAAGGCGGTCGCCATGACCATCCTCGATCTGGCCACCACGCCCAAGATCATTGCGGATGCCAAGGCCTATCAGCAGGACGTACAGTTCAAGAGCGACACGTATGACCCGCTGCTGACGGCCGAAGACAAGCCGGCGATCTGGCTGAACGCCGATATCATGGCCAAGATGCGGCCGCAGCAGATGCCGTTCTATTATGATCCGGCCAAGTACAAGACCTATCTGGAACAGCTTGGCATCAATTACGAAGACTTTGCCAAGGTGAAGTGAGCCTTTGGTGAGCGCAAACGGGAAGGGCCGGTGCCGCGAGGTGCCGGCCCTCCTTGTTTTGGCCCCCCATGTTTGATCGTTGACGTTTGAACGGCACAGCGGCACGCCAGCATGGCGTGAGCGGAGAGTGAAGATGATGAAATCGCATTGGCTGTTTGTTTCGGCCGCGTTGCTGGCCCTGCCGGCCGCCAGCCTCGCGCAGACCGCGCGCGCCACTGCACCTGGGGATTTCTTCAAGCAGCCGCCCGGCACGGATTATTATCTGGCCAACTACACCGAGTATGAGAGCTATCTGAAGAAGCTGGCGACCGAGTCCGACCGCTTGAAGCTGGTCGATATCGGCAAGTCCGCCGAAGGCCGCACCATGTGGGTGGCGATCGTTTCCACCCCGGCCAATCTCGCGAAGCTGGAGGAATATCGCCGCATCGCCGAACGCCTGGCGCGGGCCCGCGGCGTGGACGAGGCACAGGCCCGGGCGCTGGCGGCGCAGGGCAAGGCAGTCGTGTGGATCGATGCCGGCCTGCACGCCACCGAAACCGTCACCGCGCAAGGGCAGATCCAGGTGCTGCACCGCATGCTGACCCAGAACGACGCCGAAACCCTGCGCATGCTGGACGAATGCATCATCCTGTTCGGCCACGACAATCCCGACGGCATGGAATTGGTGAGCAATTGGTACATGCGCCACGCAGACCCGAAAAGCCGGGAATTCGATACGATACCAAGGCTTTACCAGAAATATATCGGCCACGACAATAATCGTGACTCCTATATGGTGCAGATGCCGGAAACGGAAAATGTCAACCGCGTGCTGTTCCGGCAATGGTATCCGCAGATCGTCTACAACCAGCATCAGACCGGGCCGGACGGCATGGTGGTGTTCGTGCCGCCGTTCCGCGATCCGTTCAATTACAATTATGATCCGATCGTGATGACATCGCTGAACGAAGTGGGTTCGGCCATGCATTCCCGGTTGATCGCTGAAGGCAAGGCCGGTTCGGGCATGCGCAGCACGGCGCCCTATTCGACCTGGCACAACGGCATGGAACGCAGCGTCGCCTATTTCCACAACAGCATCGGCCTGCTGACCGAGATCATCGGCGGACCCACCCCCACCAGCATTCCGCTGGTGCCATCCACGCAACTGCCGCGCGGCGACATCATGCTGCCGATCAGTCCGCGGCCGTGGAAGCTGCAGGACACGCTCGACTATCAATGGACGCTGAACCGCGCCGTGCTCGATTATGCCTCGCGCAATCGTGAGCGGCTGTTGTTCAATATCTGGCGGATGGGCGCCAACAGCATCGAAAAGGGCAGTCGCGACAGCTGGACAGTGACACCATCCAGGGTCGCCCGCCTGGCCAGTGCCGCGCCGTTCAGGCCGGAAAACGGCAGCGACCAGCCCCGCCAGCGCCCCGGCGGCCCCAAGCGGGTGGATCCCAAACTCTACGCCAGCGTGCTGCAGGCACCCGAAGAACGGGATCCGCGCGCCTATGTCATCCCCGCCGATCAGCGCGATCTGCCGACGGCGATCACGTTCCTGAATGCGCTGATCAAGAACGGCGTGGAGGTGGAACGCGCCACCGCCTCGTTCACGGCCGCCGGCAAGACCTGGCCGGCCGGCAGCTTCGTGGTGCGCACGGCGCAGGCCTATCGGCCACATGTGCTCGACATGTTCGAGCCGCAGGACCATCCCAATGATGTGCCCTATCCGGGCGGTTCACCCACGGCGCCCTATGATGTGGCCGGTTACACGCTGGCCTATCAGATGGGCGTGGCCTTTGATCGTGTGCTGGAAGATGTGCCCGGCAATTTCACCGCCGTGAACGATCTGATGGCGCCACCCGCCGGCCGCATCACCGGCGACAGCAAGGCCGGAGGGGGCAATGCCGGCTGGCTGATCGGCCACGAAACCAACAACAGCGCCATCCTGACCAACCGGCTGCTGAAGGCCGGCGTGAAGCCGGCCTGGGTGAAAGAGGCCGTGACGCTGGGCAATGAAACGCTGGCGCCCGGTGCCATCTGGGTGCCGGCATCCGGCGCGGCGGGTGCCGTGGTCCGGAAGGCGGTGGCCGAACTGGGCCTGGTCGCGCATGCCGTTGCCAAGGCGCCGGCCTCGCCCACCATCGGGCTGCGCCCGGTCCGGCTGGGATTGGTGGACCGTTATGGCGGGCTGATGACCGCCGGCTGGACCCGCTGGCTGCTGGAACAATATGAATTTCCGTTCGAGCTTGTCTATCCGCAGCGCATCGAGGC
The DNA here is from genome assembly GCF_000331225.1 of Sandarakinorhabdus sp. AAP62. Lineage (GTDB taxonomy): Bacteria > Pseudomonadota > Alphaproteobacteria > Sphingomonadales > Sphingomonadaceae > Sandarakinorhabdus. The sequence goes on from NZ_ANFY01000005.1 coordinate 29,068, forward strand.
TGGCGGCCTGAAGCGCAATTTCGATGTGCTGCTGTTTGTCGATGGCGCGCTGCCCGGGAAGGGCGCCTGGGGCAATGACCGCGCCGCGGCGCAGCCAAAGCCGGAGGACACGCCGGCCGAGTTCAAGGCAATGACCGGCAATCTCAGCGATCCGAAAACGGTTCCGGCGGTGGGCGATTTCCTGCGCGGCGGTGGTGCCGTGGTCGCCATCGGCGGCTCGGCCCGTTTCGCAGAGCTGTTCGGCGCGCCGCTGGCGCTGGCGCAGCGCCGGATCGAGAATGGCGAGGAACGGCCGCTCGATACCAGGAATTTCTTCATTCCGGGATCGGTGCTGCGGGCCCAGGTCGATCATCGCCAGCCGCTGGCCTATGGCCTGCCCTCGGAAGTGGATATCTTCTTCAATCGCTCTCCCACCTTCGTGCCGGCCGCCGGCCAAGGCACGGCAACGCAAGTCAGCTGGTTCGAGAACAAGGCCGTGCTGCGCAGCGGCTGGGCGGTGGGCCAGGAAAAACTGGCCGGCACGATCGCCGTGGCCGACATTGATGTTGGCCGCGGCAAATTGTTCGTGATGGGCCCCGAAATCGTGCAGCGCGCCCAGGCCTATGGCACGTTCAAGTTCCTGTTCAACGCGCTGCATTATGGTGGTGCCGCGCGTTGAATCAGGCGTTTCAGCCTGCCGCGCCGTCCGCTTCCGCGATGATGAGGCGGTAGCCGGCATCATGGCTCTGCTGCGTGCGCAGTTCGCCATGGTGCCGATCCCACGCGCCTGAATCGAGGTCATCCGCCAGCCGGGCCAGCCCAGCCTCCAGGCCCGGCAGCGCCCAGAAGGACGAACTGCCTGACCGGATGCGCGCGTCGAGATAGGCTTCGGGTCGCCGCCAATAGGCATAGAGAAAGCCATCGGTGCAATCGTGCGGCACCCACAAGGGCTCGCTGCGAACGGGGCCCAGCCAGCTGGCATAATCGGCCATGGCCGGCATCTGCGCCTCATCCAGCCGCGCCAGTTCCGGCAGATAATCCGTCAGCCACGGGCGCTGCGCCGGATCGAAGGTGAGCAGCACGATGCGCCCCTTCGTCACCCGCCGCACCTCGCGCAGGCCGGCCGCCTTGTCGGGCCAGTGATGGATGGTCAGGATCGCCATCGCCGCATCGAACGCCTTGTCGGCAAAGGGCAATGCATCGGCGCTGGCCTGCACCACGGCCGCAGCCGGCTGCCGGCGCTTGCGGATCATTTCGATGGAGGGCTCGACGGCGGTGACATCGCGATCGGTCGGCTCATAGGATCCGGTGCCGGCGCCGACATTGATCACCGTCCGCGCCGGCCCCAGCGCCTGCGCAATGGCTGCCGCAATCCGCGGATCGGGGATGCGCAGATCGGCATAGTTGATCCCGATCGTGTCGTAACGAGTCATGGCTGGCTTACAGCGGCGGCCCCGGCGGCAGCGGATTGCGGCTGCGCGGGCCCTTGCCCCACGGCACGCCCACCGATTTCGGCGCCTTGCCCGCCGGATCGGCGAGATAGGCCGCGATGTCGGCCGCCGTCTGCTTGTTGAAGGCCGCCCCCAGCGCATCGCCGCCCTTTGCCGGCAGCGTTTTCGCCAGATCACCCAGAGTCTGCAATGCCAGCGCGCGGGCTTCCGGCGCGGTGGTGGTGGACGCGCCGAGGATCATGAGCCCGTCCAGCACCGCCTTCTGCACCACGCGCAGCAGCGCCGCATCGCCGCCCTTCGCATTCCAGCTTGCCGCCATCAGCGCGTCGATCAGTTCCGGCAAGGTCACCCCGTCCGTCCCGCGCGCCTGCAAACTCACCAGCCGCGCCGCGCGGTCGGGGGCGAGCAGGGGCTCCACCACCAGCGCGGCAGCGATGCGGGCGGCCTGCAGCTGGTTGAACACCGGATCGTCGGACAGATCTTCCAGGTTGCGGCCGGGATCGGGGGTCAGTTCCGCCAGCAATTTCTCCGGCATTGCCAGTTCGGTCGGCTTCAAACTCTCCAGCAGCAGCGCCAGCGTGTCGCGCTGCAACTTGGCCGGAATCGGGCGGGTCGCCGGGCCGGGCTCGCCCTTCACCTTGATGTCGGTATAGAGCCCGCCGATATATTTCACTGCCGATTCAATCTGATAGCGGTGGTGGAGATAGACCATCCACAACCGCAGGTTGCGCAATTCGCCCACCGGTTCCCCCGGCAGCAGCACTGAATCCGGCCCATAATTGGCCAGCATCACCCGCCGCGCCGCCAGCGCTTCGGCCAGGCCTTCCGCCGGGGTGGCCCGATCATCATACCAGGTCCAGCGCGGATCGCTGTCGGGCACATAGAGCAGGCCCTGTTGGCGCATGTCGGCAATGATCGCGTCCAGCCCGGCCCGTTCATCCTTCAGCGGCGTATAGGCATATCGCGCCATCATCACATCATATGCGCCAATTGCCTTCTGGAAACTCTCGGACAGGTCGAGCTTGCCGCCCTTCACCGTCACCCGCGGTGTCGGATATTCCATCACCGACGCGCGGTTGTTCAGGCTCGATGCAAAATTATGCCCAAAGCCCAGCGCATGGCCGAACTCGTGCGCCGTCAGCAGCGCCTGGCGCAGCAGCACCATGTCGCGCTGGCCCTGCGGCATGGCATCGAACTGGCCATTCACCAGTGCCGGATCGGCCACCGTCACGCCGCTGCCATCGCCCGGCAGACCGCCGGCATAGGCATCCCAATAATTGCCCACGGTGCGGATGCGGTGGCTGTCCATGCGCACCTTGGCGCCCAATATCTCGCCCGTGCGCGGATCGCGATAGCTACCGCCCGATGAAAAGCCGCGCTCATCGCGGTTGATCCACTGCATGTAGTTGTAACGGATATCCTGCGCATCCATGTCCGCCGGCGCGTCCTTCGCCACCAGCGCGTTCCGGAAACCGGCGGCTTCATAGGCCTTGTTCCACCACAGCAGGCCCTGCTTCATGGCGTGGCGGATGGGGGCCGGGATGGCCGGATCGAACCAGACGGTGATCGGCGTCACCGGTTCGGAAAGCGCCGCTGTCGGGTCCTTCTTCTCCAGCCGCCAGCGCGTCACCCATTCCGTATCGATGCCGCCTGAAAACGGTGCGCTGAAATCCTTGAAGCGCAGCGTCGAAACCCCGATGCGCGGGTCGGCCACGCGCGGTGTGTAACCCGTGGGGGCCTTCAGGAAACTGTGATGCACCCGCATCGTCACCTGCTCGGCTGACGGCGCCACCCCGCGCACCAGCCCACCGGGATTGTCCGCCGTGAAGGTGGCAAAAATCTCCAGCTCGGTATTCAGCGGATAGGCCCTGGTGCGCGCCGCATTCAGCGCCGATCGGCCCGCGTCAAACTTGTACGCGCCCTGGTTGGCCCGGCGCATGATCGCATCCACACCCGCCGCATCGCGCATCACCAGCGCGGTGGCATCCACCACGATCTTGCCGCCGGCATCGCTTTCAATCGGCAGGCTGGCGATGATGGTGGTGGGGAAACTGTCCTTCACGCCCTGTTTGTGCGCCGCGTCGCCGGCAAGACTGCGGAAAGCCAGATTCTGCTCCTCCACCAATATCTTGCCGCCGACACGGCGGAAGTGGATCAGGCTCGAATCCATCGTGCCGCGATCAAACGGCAGTTCCACCGAACCGCCGCCACTGGCCAGGCTGACGTAATAGAGAATATCCGTATCCAGCGCCGGCACCGTCAGCAGCACGCGGCCTTTCGCGGCGTCGATGCTCACCGGCATATAGGCCGCATCCTGCGCCCGAACCTCTGCAGTTGCTGCACCCGTCAACGCCACCAACGCTGCGCCCATCAAGAACCGCTTCATGCCTGCCCCCATTGCTCAATCCCGGCAGAGTGGCACCCGAACGCATCACAAGAAAGCCGGCTTTTGACGCAGGCTCACCCCTGCGCCACACTGCGCCCTGTCATGATCTCAGCGCCCGAACCCCTGGCCCGCTTCATCGCCGAGGTGGAGCACGCCCTGGCCCAGCCCGCCGCGCACGAAGCCGTGAGCGCCGCCCTGGCCCGGCTGGTCGCCCACGACGATTGGCTGCCGCCCGCCTATGCCCAGCCGCACCCGGATCATTACCAGCAATATCTGCTCCACGCCGATCCCGCCGGGCGGTTCAGCATCGTCAGCTTCGTCTGGAGCCCCGGCCAGGCGACGCCCATCCACGATCACGGCGTTTGGGGCGCCGTTGGCGTGCTGCGCGGCGCCGAACACAGCCAGCACTATGTGGCCGACGGCACCACCCCGCCACGCTACACCGGCGATGGCCACACGCTCCACCCCGGCGCCGTCGAACTGGTCGGGCCAGAGGTGGGAGACATCCACAAGGTCTCCAACGCCCACCCCGCCGTCTCGGTGAGCATCCACGTCTATGGCACCGATATCGGCCGCCACCCCCGCCACGTCTATCCAGCGCAGGGCGGCATCAAACCCTTCATCTCCGGCTACGCCAACGGGCCGGAGACGCCGGCCTTCAGCGCCTAACCCGCGCTGCCCACCTTGTAGTCATCCTCCAGCTGCACGCCGAAACTGTTCAGCGCCATGGAGACCATGGTGTACTGGCCCACGGCGAACACCAGGTCGATCAACTGCTGCTGGCTGAACCGCGTCGCCAACTGCGCCCAGGTCGCCTCGCTGATGCAGTGATCATCCATCAACTCGTCCACCGCGCGCAGCAGCACATCATCCGGCGCCGCACTGCCCGGCTCCGGCCCGGCCTTGCACTTGTCGAAATCCGCCGCGCTCATCCCGGCGGAATCGCGGCCAATGGCGACATGATGATGCCACTCATAGGTTGCCCGCGCCCGCCAGCCGACCCGCAATATCGCCATTTCCCGGGTGCGCGCATCCAGCGATGATCGGAACAACACCTGCCCGCCCCAGGCCGCAAAGGCCTGCGCCAGCTTCGGGTGATTGGCCAGCGTCTTGAAGATGTTGAACACCGGCGCATCGGCGGCCCCCATCTCGGCCGGTCGGTTGCCCAGCATCGCCTCTCGCAATGCCGGCTCCCATGCGTCAGGCTCCAACGGCGCGATGCGGGGCGTGGAAACTCGATGCGGCAGGTCCATGGCGTGTCTCCCTTGTCCTGCCATCATAGGCACGTGGCCGCGCCATTTCCAATGCCGGCGAAATCCCCTAAGCTGCCTGCGAAGCCGGCCGGGCGTTCTTTGCCTGAACCACAGGGGGCAGCATGCACCGACGCAGTTTCATCGGCGGCCTCGCCGCACTCGCCCTGGCGCCGCCGGCACGGGCAGCCGCCCGCTGGTGCCCGCTCTGGAACGGCCGCAACCTCGATGGCTGGGCCCGGCTCGGCGATGCCGCCTGGACCATCGAGAACGGCATCCTCGCCTGCGACCACGGCCCGATCAGCTACCTCGTCTCCACGCAAGACTTCACCGATTTCCAGCTCCGCGCCATATTCTGGGTGAGCGACAACGCCAACAGCGGCATCTTCATCCGCTGCACCAACCCGGCCGAGGTCACCCCGGTCAACAGCTATGAAGTCAACATCTTCGAACAACGCCCCGATCAACGCTTCGCCACCGGCGCCATCGTCGGCGTCGCCCCGGTCGCGGCGGTGCCGAAAACCGGCGGCCGCTGGAACCACATGGACATCACCGCCAGGGGCGACCGCTTCACCGTCACCATCAATGGCCAGCGCACCGTGGACAACGTGGCCGACACCAAACACATGAGCGGCCGCATCACCCTCCAATACGGCGCCGGCGTGGTGAAATTCCGCTCCGTGAAGGTGCGGGAGCTTTAGGTTGGAAGGCAAGTAAAAAGCCTCCGGCGGGCACGGCCTGAGGCCCAGCACCCACTTTCCTTTTCTCACTCCCACTCCACTCTCAACCCGGACTTGGTCCGGGACGGAGGCCTCTTACTTCTCCTCCACCCCCACCACCCGCCGCTGCCCATCCAGCCGCAGGGTGAGGCTGGCGTGGCGGGGTGTGTCCAGCAGTTGCCAGCGGGTGAGCCGTTCATAGTGGGCGCAGAAGCGGGTGAGGGCAGCGGGGGACATGCCTTTCCGGCCGGTGGCGCGGGAGAGGCCGGCTTCCTGCTGGGCGCGCCAGCGCGGGACGGTGGCCCAATCGGGGGCGGCGAGGAAGATGAGGGTGTCGAGCATCGCCCAGGCGCGTTGGTAGTGGCCGGCCAGCGCCTGGTTGACGTGGGTGCGCCAGCGGGCGTGCGGGTCTTCGCCGGCTTCGAGCGCGTTGATCGGTTCGGCGAGCAGAGCAGCGGGTTGCGGGCGGGCGCCGATGCACCAGCCTTCCAGGATGAGGATGTCGATCCGTGCGAAGTGCCGCCAGTGTTGTGGGGGCAGGCGATCGTCGGCCAGCTTGTCGAACATGGGAAGGCTCACCGGCCGGCCGGCTCGGACGCGCAGCAGGGTGTCGATCAGCAGCGGCAGATCATGCGTGCCGGGTGGCCCGCGGGTGGCGTGCAGCGGGTGGACGTTTGCGGCCAGGGCCTGCCGGCGGGCGCGTGTCAGGTAGAAATCGTCAAGCGAAACGGCGACGGCCACGGGCGCCGCGTTGGCGCCAGCCGTCGGAACACCGCCGCCAGCCGCCGGCCAGCGATCGGACACGGCCGGCAGCCGCTGCGCCAGCCCTGCCGCCAAAGTGGACTTGCCCGATCCCTGCGCGCCGGCCAGGCCGATGATCAGCGGCGTGCGGTTCAGCCGGGGTTTCAGCCAATCGAGGAGCAGGGGCAGGGCGTCCATCCCGGCACGCTGCCCCGGCTTCGTCGGGCCCGCAACCCTGCCCATCAGGAGGGCTTGCGCAGTGCGGCGCGGCGGGGCCTGATGGCGGCATGAACGATTGGCCTGATATCCGCGCCGCCGTGGCGAAACTCTGCACTGGCTTCCCCGGCGAATATTGGCGGGCGAAGGACAAGGCGGATGCCTATCCGATTGAATTTGTTGAGGCCTTGACGCGTGAAGGCTGGCTTTCGGCGTTGATTCCGGAGGAATTTGGCGGCTCCGGCCTGCCGCTGTCGGCCGCCTGCGCCATCCTGGAGGAGATCCACGCCAGCGGCGGCAATGGCGCGGCGGCGCATGCGCAGATGTATGTGATGGGCACGTTGCTGCGCCATGGTTCGGCGACGCAAAAAGCCCAATATTTGCCGGCAGTTGCCCGCGGCGAGCTGCGCCTGCAGGCCTTTGGCGTGACCGAGCCGACATCGGGCAGTGACACGCTCTCCTTGCGCACGACGGCGGTACGGGATGGTGACAACTATCTGATCAATGGTCAGAAAATATGGACGAGCCGGGCCGCGCAGAGTGACTTGATGGTGCTGCTCGCCCGTACCACGCCCAAGGACCAGGTGGCGAAGCGCACCGAGGGGCTTTCGGTGTTCCTGCTCGACATGCGGGATTGCCCGGGGCTTTCGATCCAACCGATTGAAACCATGATGAATCATGGCACGACAGCGGTATTCTTCGACAATGTGAAGATCCCCGCCGCCAACCGCATTGGGGAGGAAGGACAGGGTTTCCGCTACATCCTCTCCGGCATGAATGCAGAGCGAATCCTGATCGCCGCCGAATGTATTGGTGATGCCCGATTTTTCCTCGATCGGGCAACAAGTTACGCCAAGGAACGCCAGGTGTTTGGCCGACCGATTGGGCAGAACCAGGGCATCCAGTTCCCGCTCGCCCAGGCCCACGCCCGCGCCCACGCCGCAAAGCTTGTCGTCGCCGATGCCTGCCGCCGCTATGAGTCCGGCGAAGTGGCCGGGGCGGAGGCCAATATGGCCAAGATGCTGGCTGCCGAAGCAAGCTGGCAGGCCGGCGAGGCCGCGATGCAGACTTTGGGTGGTTTCGCCTTTGCCGCCGAGTACGACATCGAGCGCAAGTTCCGGGAAACACGGCTTTATCAGGTGGCGCCGGTCTCCACCAACCTGATCCTGGCCTATATCGCCGAGCATGTGCTGGGCCTGCCGAAAAGCTATTGAGGCTGGCAAAAACCGCAATCGACGACAGTGCCCACAAGCGTAGGGTGCGCCGGTCAATCCAGGGAGAATTGCAATGGCCGAAGCCTATATCATCGATACCGTCCGCACGCCGCGTGGCATTGGCAAGGTGGGGAAGGGCAGCCTGGCCGACATGCACCCGCAGCACCTCGCCGCCGCCGTGCTGAAGGCCATTGCCGAGCGTAACCACATCAATACCGCCGAGGTGGACGACATCATCTGGTCGACCTCCACCCAGAAGGGCCGCCAGGGCGGCGACCTTGGCCGCATGGCGGCGCTGGATGCCGGCTATGATCTGAAGGCCAGCGGCATGACGCTGGATCGCTTCTGCGGCGGTGGCATCACCTCGGTGAACCTCGCTTCCGCCCAGATCATGAGCGGCATGGAAGATCTGCTGATTGCCGGCGGCACCGAGATGATGAGCTATACCGCGACGATGGCGCAGGAAGAGCGTGCTGCCGGGCTGGCCCCGATGATGATGGGCAGCGGCAATGCCCGGCTGCAGGCGCACCACCCGCAAAGCCACCAGGGCGTGTGCGGCGATGCCATCGCGTCGATGGAAGGCATCAGCCGCGCCGACGTGGATGCGCTGGGCCTGGAAAGCCAGAAGCGCGCCGCGCAAGCCATTGCCGAAGGCCGTTTTGCCAAGAGCGTGATCCCGGTCTATCGCGAAGACGGCACGCTGGCGCTGGACCATGAGGAATTCCCTCGTCCGCAGACGACGATGGAGGGCCTCTCCCAGCTGGAGCCGAGCTTTGCCAAGCTGGCCGACATGCCGCTGGATGCCCAGGGCACTACCTTCCGCAAGCTGATCAACGCCAGATACCCGGACCTGAAGATCGAGCATATGCACCATGCCGGCAATTCGTCGGGCGTGGTCGACGGCGCGGCCGCCGTGCTGCTGGCGAGCAAATCCTATGCCGAAAAGAACGGCCTGAAACCGCGTGCCCGCATCGTGCAGATGGCCAACATGGGCGATTGCCCGACGCTGATGCTGAATGCGCCGGTGCCGGCGGCGCGCAAGGTGCTGGCCAAGGCCGGGCTCACCGTGGACGATATCGATCTGTGGGAAATCAACGAAGCCTTTGCCGTGGTTGCGGAAAAGTTCATCCGCGATCTGAAGCTGGACCGCGACAAGGTGAACGTGAACGGCGGCGCGATTGCGCTGGGCCATCCCATTGGGGCCACCGGTTCGATGCTGATCGGCACCGTGCTGGACGAACTGGAGCGCCGCGATCTGAAGCGTGGCCTGGTCACCATGTGCGCGGCCGGCGGCATGGCCCCGGCGATCATCATCGAGCGCATGTGATTGCAATGCGGGGGAGGGGCTGATGTACCAGCTCCTCTCCGGCCTGCGCGTCGTTGAAGCGGCGGCCTTTGTCGCCGGGCCGACTGGCGGCCTGTATCTGGCCCAGATGGGCGCCGAGGTGATCCGGATCGACCAGATTGGCGGCGGCCCGGATTACAAGCGCTGGCCGCTGACCGAAGCTGGTGACAGCCTCTATTGGGAAGGGCTGAACAAGGCCAAACGCTCCATCCAGATCGATCTTTCGCGGCCAGAGGGGCGTGAACTGGCCATTGAATTGGCCACGGCGCCGGGGGACGAAGCCGGCCTTTTCCTGACCAATTTTCCGGTGGAGGGTTTCCTCAGCCACGCCAATCTTGCCGCGCGCCGGCCAGACATCATCACCGCCCGTATCATGGGCTGGGCCGATGGCAAGCCGGCGCTGGACTACACGGTGAATGCGGCTGTCGGCGTGCCGGCGATGACCGGGCCGGTGGGTGATGATCGCCCGGTCAACGCGGTCCTGCCGGCCTGGGATCTGCTTGGTGGCAGCTGGGCAGCGTTCGCCATGGTCAGCGCGCTACACCGCCGCCGGCAGACGGGGGAGGGCGCGGACATAAGGGTGCCGCTTTCCGATCTGGCTGCCACTTCGCTGTCCCATCTCGGTTTTGCCGCTGAGGCGCTGTTGCAGGGCGACCGCGGCCGGCTGGGCAATGATCTGTTTGGCGCGTTCGGGCGGGATTTCGCGACGGCCGATGGCCAGCGCATTTACCTTGTCGCCATCACGCCGAAGCAATGGCGCGGCTTGGTGGCGGCGCTGGGGCTGGCCGACGCGGTGGCAGCGGTGGAGGCGGCGACCGGGGCCGATTTTACCAGGGATGAGGGCGCGCGCTTCACCCATCGGGCGCAGCTGTTTCCGCTGTTCGAGGGCGCGATGGCGAAACAGGGCCTGGCCGATCTCGCGCCTCGGCTCGATGCTGCCGGCGTGACCTGGGGGCCGTATCAGACATTGGCTGAGGCCGTGCATGGCGATGCGCGGCTGTTCACCGCCAATCCGCAGTTCCAGACCGTGAAGCACAAATCCGGCCTCACCTATCCCGCTGCCGGTCCGGCGGCGACGCTTGCTGGCGAAGCGCGCGGGGCCGTGCGGCCGGCGCCGCAGCTTGGTGCGGATACCGACGCGGTGCTGGCCGAAGTGTTAGGCCTTGCCAGTGGCGCCATCGGCAAGCTGCACGATGAAGGGTTGGTTGCATGACGCCCGACGACATCGCCCACTGGCAGAGCTGGCGTGCCAAGCCGGAATGGCGCGAGGAGGTGCTGAACGGCCCCGATGTGGTGCGGTTGGCCGAAGCGCTGAACTGGGACGTGGAGGCGCTGGGCTGGCCGCCCCTTGGCCATTTGGCGCTGTTTCTGCCGCCACCGGGCCCACGTGGGGTTGATGGCCATCCAGTGCGTGGCGGCTTCTTCCCGCCGGTTTCCTTGCCGCGCCGCATGTTTGCCAGCGCGGACTATCGCTTTCATCGCCCGCTGATCGCCGGCATGCCGGCCATGCAGATGCGGGTGCTGGAAAGCCTCGCGCCCAAAACCGGCAAGACCGGGACGCTGCTGCTGGGCACGGTGCGGGTCGAGATCTGGCAGGAAGGCGAAAAAGCGCTGGAGGAAGTGCAGACCATCGTCTGGCGCGACGATGGCCCGCCGCTGCCATTGCCCGTGCCGGCCAGCCCTCTGCCGATCGGTGATGCCGCGTTCACCCCCGGCTCGGTGCAGCTGTTCCTGTTTTCCGCTGCCACGGCCAATGCCCACCGCATCCATTATGATCTGGCCTATGCGCAAGGCGAGGAGGGCTATCCCGGCCTTGTCGTCCACGGCCCGCTGGTGGCGGCGCAGCTGCTTGGCCTGTGGGAACGGCGGCACGGGCCGGCGAAGCGCTTTGCCTTCCGGGCGCAGGCGCCGCTGTTTGCCGGCCAGCCGATCGCACTGGCAGCAAGCGATGATGGCTTGCAGGCGGTCCGCTGTGACGGCACGGTAGCGATGAGCGCAAACGCGGGGTGAGGCAATGGACAGCGAAACCTTCGGCCTGCTGAAGGACCAGTTGAGCCGCTATGTCGAGGAGCGGCTGATCCCGGCCGAGGACATGGTCGAGGACATCGACGATATCCCGGCTGATATCGTGCATGAATTCAAGGAGATGGGCCTGTTTGGCCTGTCGGTGCCGGAAGACTATGGCGGGCTGGGCCTGACCATGAGCGAGGAGTCGCAGCTGGTGCGCATCCTCACCCGCGCCAGCGTCACCTTCCGCAGCCTGATCGGCACCACCGTCGGCATCGGCAGCCAGGGCATCATGATCGATGGCACCGAGGCGCAGAAAGCCGAATGGCTGCCTCGCTTTGCCACCGGTGAAGCCATTGCCAGCTTTGCCCTGACCGAGCCGGGGGCGGGTTCCGATGCGGCGTCCTTGCGCTGTTCGGCGGTACGCGAAGGTGATCATTATCGGATCAACGGCACCAAGCGTTACATCACCAACGCCCCGCGCGCGACCGTCTTCACCCTGATGGCGCGCACCGAGCCCGACATGAAGGGCGCTTCCGGCATCAGCGCCTTCATCGTGCCGGCCGACAGCCCCGGCATTTCGCTGGGCAAACCCGATCGCAAGATGGGCCAGCGTGGTGCCAAGACTTGCGACGTGATCCTGGAGGATGTGCTTGTGCCGGCTGCCAACATCATCGGCGGCGTGCCCGGCCAGGGCTTCCGCACCGCCATGAAGGTGCTCGATCGTGGCCGCATCCACATCGCCGCCGTGGCACTGGGCATGGCAGACCGGTTGATCGACATGAGCCTGACTTACGCCATGGAACGCCAGCAGTTCGGCAGCCGCATCGGCGATTTCCAGCTGGTGCAGGCGATGCTGGCCGACATGGAGGTAGACCGGTTGACCACCGCTGCCCTGCTCGAACGCACCGCCGCGCGCTTTGATGCGGGCGAGGTGACAGCCCGCGAATGTTCGGTGCTGAAACTCCACGCTTCGGAAGCCGTCGGCCGCGTCGCCGATCGTGCCGTGCAGATCCACGGCGGCGCCGGTTACATGGCGGAATACAAGGTGGAGCGTTTCTATCGCGATGTGCGGCTGCTGAGGATCTATGAAGGCACCAGCCAGATCCAGCAGACGATCATCGCCAAGTCCATGATGCGGGAGAAGAGCTGATGCGCCGGGCTGCAATTGTTTCCCCCATTCGCACCGGGGTTGGCCGTTTTGGCGGGTCGCTGGCGGGCTTTCCGGCCGGTGAACTGGGCGCCATCATCCTGAAGGCGCTGGTCGAGCGCACCAAGATTGATCCGGAACGCGTGGACGACGTGGTGTTCGCTCACGGCTATCCCAATGGCGAAGCGCCGTGCGTGGCGCGCTGGAGTTGGCTGGCTGCGGGCTTCCCGGAATCCGTGCCGGGCGTCTCGCTCGACCGGCGCTGCGGATCGGGCCTGCAGGCGGTGATCGACGCATCGATGCGGGTGGCGACGGGCGCTGCCGATATCGTCGTGGCCGGCGGTGTCGAAAGCATGAGCCAGGTCGAATATTACAGCATCGATCATCGGGGTGGCGCGCGCATGGGCAGCACCACCTTCCACGACCGGTTGGTGCGCGGCCGGGTGATGAGCCAGCCGATCAGCCGTTACGGCGTGATTTCCGGAATGATCGAAACCGCCAACAATCTGGCCAAGGATTATGGCATCAGCCGCGAGGCATGCGACGCCTATGCGGCGCTTAGCCACCAGCGCGCCGCCAGGGCCTGGGCCGATGGCAAGTTCGCCGATGAACTGGTGCCGGTGGAGATCCCGCAGAAGAAAGGCCCGCCCACCGTCTTTGCCGCCGACGAGGGCATCCGCGCCGATGCGACGCCGGAAAGCCTGGCGCTGCTGAAGTCCATCGAGAAGGATGGTGTCGTCACCGCCGGCAACGCCAGCCAGCAGAATGATGGCGCGTCGGCGTGCCTGGTGGTGGCCGAAGAACTGCTGGAACCGCTGGGCCTCGAACCCATGGCCTGGCTGCATGGCTGGGCGGCAGCGGGCTGCGATCCCTCGCGCATGGGCATCGGCCCGGTGCCGGCGGTGGAGCGGTTGTTCGCGCGCACCGGCATGAAATGGGATGATATTGATCTGGTCGAATTGAACGAAGCCTTTGCGCCGCAAGTATTGGCGGTGCTGAAGGGCTGGGGTTGGCATGATCCCGACAAGCTGAACGTCAACGGTTCAGGCATCAGTCTTGGCCATCCCATCGGCGCAACTGGCGGGCGCATATTGGCTTCGTTGTGCCACGAAATGCAGCGGCGAAAGGCCCGCTTTGGATTGGAAACCATGTGCATCGGCGGCGGTCAGGGACTGGCCGCCATCTTCGAAAGAGTCTGATCATCTCTGTGCCAAGTTGTTAACTTCTTTCCGCTTTCTTGAGCCTTCATAGTTTGGTAACAGAGGCTTGAGTTTGATTCGGGGGAGTCAGTCGCGTCCGGGGGCTTATCGTCACGATCGCGGCACATTCCTCCAGATCGGGGCAATCGCCCTACAGCAACGGCTAACCCCGGTCGGGGGCTAGGAGCGGTGCCAGTCCTTGCGGGCTGGCACCGTTTTCCTTTTCCGGCTACCCCCGGATCATGACTGAAACGATCGCTCCCGCCGCGCTGGCCGGCATCCGTGTGCTTGATCTGTCGCGCGTACTGGCCGGGCCGTGGAGCACGCAGATCCTGGCCGATCTGGGCGCCGATGTGGTGAAGGTGGAAGCGCCCGGCAAAGGCGACGATACCCGCGCCTGGGGCCCGCCGTTCCTGCAGGGGCCGGACGGGCAGGACGAGATCGGTACCTCCGCCTATTATCTGGCCGCCAATCGCAACAAGCGCAGCATCGCCGTGGATTTTGCCGATCCCGCTGGCGCCGCCCTTCTGCGCGAGCTGGCGATGAAGGCCGATATCGTCATCGAGAATTTCAAGGTGGGCGGCCTGAAGAAATATGGCCTCGATTGGGAGAGCCTGCGGGTGGTGAAACCCAATCTCGTCTATTGTTCGGTCACGGGTTTCGGGCAGACCGGGCCTTATGCGACGCGCGGCGGTTATGATTTCGTGGCGCAGGGCATGGGCGGCTTCATGGCCATCACCGGCGAGGAGGGCGGCCAGCCCTTGCGGGCCGGGGTCGCCATGGCCGATGTGACGACCGGGCTCTATGCCACCATCTCCATCCTCGCCGCGCTGCGCCATGCCGAGCGCACCGGGGAGGGCCAGCAGATCGACATCAGCCTGCTCGACACCCAGATTGCCTGCCTCGCCAACCAGGCGATGAACTGGCTGGTGGGCGGCGTCGATCCCGGCCGGCTGGGCAACCGCCATCCCACGGTGGTGCCCTACAAGACGTTCGATGTGGCCGATGGCACCATCATCATCGCCATCGGCAATGATGGCCAGTTCCGCGCTTTCTGCACGCTGATGGGGGTGCCGCAGCTGGCGCAGGATGCGCGCTTCGTCACCGCCCGCGCCCGCCTGATCAACCGCGACGCCATCGAAGCCGAAGTGCAGCGGCTGGTGGCAAACGAGCCCGGCCTGCCACTCATCGACCGGCTGGCCGCCGCCGGGGTTCCGGCCGGGCCGGTGAACAAAGTGAGCGAGGTGTTCGCCGATCCCTTCATCGCCGCCCGCAACGTCGTGCATGATTTCGTGCGGGCCGACGGCGCCCATATCCCCAGCGTCGCTTTTCCCGGCAAGTTGAGTGCCACACCGGCCACCATGCGCCGCCCGCCACCGCGCGTCGGCGAAGACGAGCAAAGTATTTTGGCCGATTGGCTGGGCAGTTAACCGGACTTTTACGCAAAACAGCGACAATAACACCCGTAATGGATGCGTAGTTGCGGGTGGCGAGCGTGTTTGAAGATCGTGATACCAACGTCGGTGGCGTTGTCTGGGTGCAGCGCGCCTTTCTGGTGATGGCGGCCCTGTGGCTGGTGGTGCAGGGCCATCTTGGCAGTTTTCTCGGCGCCTGGGATGAAAGCCATCTCGCCGGCAATATCTGCTGGTTGCTGATTTTCTACTGCCTGGCGCGCACGTTGCTGGACTGGGGCCTGACCAGCCTGCGCCTGCACCGCATTTCAACCGATGCGCTGTTTCTGGCCGCCGTCATTCTGGGCCTGGAAGTGGCGTGGCAGGCGATTGCCGGGCCGACCGGCATGGCCACAACAGCGGGCTTTGCCATTTTCGTGATGCAGCCCGTCCTGGTGGTGATGGGCATGGCCAGTCTGCACCGCCAGGCCTTCACGACCCCGTGAAATTCGGCGGCCGCTTTTCCAGAAACGCCGTCATCGCCTCCTTGTTGTCAGCCGTGGTGTGCGCCAGCGCCTGCATGGCCGCCGAAAGCTGCAGCACGGTTTCCAGACTGGCCTGACGCGCTTCCCACAGCAGTCGCCTGGTCATGCGCACGGCCTGCGGCGGGTTGGCGGCAATACGGGCCGCATAGGCACGGGCGGCATCGAGCAGTTCGGCATCGGGCACCACCTTGCTCACCAGCCCGATGCGCAGCGCCTCGGCGGCGTCCACCATGTCGCCGGTCAGCGCCATTTCAGCGGCCTTGGCATGGCCGACGACGTGCGGCAGCAGCCAGGCGCCGCCATCGCCGGGGATGATGCCCAGCTTGACGAAACTCTCGGCGAATTTCGCACTCTCACCCGCCACGCGGATATCGCACATGCAGGCCAGATCGCAGCCGGCGCCAATGGCTGGGCCATTCACCGCCGCCACGATCGGCACTTCCAGCGCCGCGAACGCCCGGGGCAGGCGCTGGATGCCGGTGAGATAGTTGCGGCGGGTCTTGATCGGCGACGCACTGGCCAGCCCGTCGCCGCTGGCCATCTTCTTGAGATTGCCGCCTGAGGAAAAGGCACTGCCGGCGCCGGTAAGGATCGCCACCCGCGCTTCCGGATCATTCTCCAGTCGCACCAGCGCCGCCAGGATCGCATCCACCATGTCATCATCCGAAACCGGGTTGCGCAGTTCCGGCTGGTTCAGCGTGAGCGTAACGATGTGGCCATCGCGTTCGTAAAGGACATGCTCGGTCATTTCACTCTCCCGGATCCGCCTTTGTGGCGGTCATGGCGGTCTGTGCCACTGCCTTGGGCCAGGGCGGCCTGATTGTCGGTCTGCAATTTTGACAGTTTTTCCGCATCTTGTGGGTTTTCAACCGGCGCAGCGGCCAGAAATCCGCACCCGCCAGCGGCCCGGCCAATCCCATGATGACAGGATCCGGCCGTGTAGGACAGGCCATCACCGCACCCCCAGCCCGCGCGCGATGATGCCGCGCAATATCTCGCGGGTGCCGCCGCGCAAGCTCACCATCGGCGCGATCTGCACCGTGGCGTGCAGCGTGGCCAGCAGCGATGCGGGCGGATCGGGGATCAGCGGCATCAGGCTGCGGGCGATTTCGGGGATGGCCTGTTCGAAAGTGGCGCCCAGATCCTTCACCATGGCGGCTTCCAGTGCCGGGTCTTCACCGGCTTCCAGCAGGGCCGCCATGCCGCGTGCCATCAGCCTGAGCACCATCAGGTGCGCCGCCAGCCGGCCGATGGGGGCATGGGCGGCAACCGCATCCTCGGGCAGCGCCGCGACCAGTTCCTCGGCCAGCACCAGCGTCGACAGGAAGCGTTCGGGGCCGGAGCGTTCATAGGCCAGCTCGCTCATCACCTGGGCCCAGCCATTGCCCTCGGTGCCGACCAGCGCATCGGCGGGTACGAACACATCATCGAAATGCACTTCGTTGAAATGATGCTCGCCCATCAGATCGATGATCGGGCGGACGGTTAGGCCAGCGGAGTCCATCGGCACCAGCAACTGGCTCAACCCTTCATGGCGCTGGCCGGCTCCGGTGCGGCACAGCAGCAGCATGGCGTGCGCCTTGTGGGCATAGGTGGTCCACAATTTCGTGCCGCTCACCCGCCAGCCGCCGTCCACCGGCTGCGCGCGGCTGGTGAGCGCGGCCAGGTCCGATCCCGCCCCCGGCTCGCTCATGCCGATACAGGCAAACAGTTCGCCGCGCGCGATGGCGGGCAGATAGGCCGCCTGCTGGGCCAGCGTGCCGAACTTGAGCAACAATGGCCCGGTCTGCCGATCGGCGATCCAATGCGCCGCCACGGGCGCGCCGGCCGCGAGCAATTCCTCGATCACCACCAGCCGGTCGAGCGCGCTCTTCTCGTGCCCGCCCACCGCCTTCGGCCAGGTCATTGCCAGCCAGCCGCGTTCGCCCAGCTTGCGGCTGAAATCCGGGCTGTGGCCGTTCCAGCTGTGGGCGCGGACGTCCGGAGGCAGGGCAGCCAGCTCCTCGGCCAGAAAATCCCGCACGTCGCTGCGCAAATCGGCGCGCGCGGCGGTTTCGGTCACCACCGGAAAGCGAAAGCGATCACTGGCCGTGGCCGGTTCGGCGAGATCGAGCAGCGGTTCATCCGTCGCCAGCCGCCACAGGCTGCCGCGCGCCAGCACGTCAGCGCCCAGCCGTGTGTGCCAATCATGTTCGCTGCCGGCCACATCGCGGCGCTGCCACAGCGCACGCGTGAACAGGTGCAGGCGATGTTCCGCCGTCACGCCGATGGCGCCGTGCAACTGGTGCGCCAGCGCCGCGACCACGCCGGCCGCTTCGCCGGCGCGGGCCTTGCCTGCCGCGACCAGCGCCCAGTTTTCACCCGCCAGCCCCAATCCTGCCAGGCCCACGGCGGCGCCGGCGGCCGCCGTTTCCGCCGCCATCTGCGCCAGGCAGTGCTGCACCGCCTGGTTCTTCGACAGCGGCTTGCCGAACTGCTGGCGCGTCTGGGTCCACTCCAGGGTCAGCGCCAGCACGGCTTCGCACAGGCCGGCGATCTCGGCGGTGGCCAGCGCCGGCGCCCACAATTCGGCCGGACACTCTGGGGCCGCGTCGATCATCGCTGCGGCCAGCGGCCACGGCGCGCCGGCCTTGCCGTGCGCGCGGGCGATGGCCAGCACGGTCGCCGCATCCAGCGCCAGGCCGCCCGCCGCCTCACTGGCCAGCGCCAGTGGCAGGCCGGCGGCGGTGATGGCGTCCCACCCGTCCGCTCGGCCGCCTGCACGCGCCGCGCGCAAGCGCGCGTCCGTCGCTTCATGCGCGAGCAGCCGGCTCACCTGATCGATCAGCACATCATCCATGGCGGGCAGCTTAGGCGCAGCTTTCGTCTGCGCACAGGCTGGAGTTTCCGCCAGCCATTGCAGCCTGCCATTGCGGACCCCCATTGCCCCGCTGCGCCGGCTCGTCCACGATTGCACCATGCTTTCGGCGCTCGACATGTTTCGTGTGGGTGTTGGCCCATCCAGCTCGCACACGGTGGGGCCGATGCGCATCGCCCTGCGCTATGGCCAACAGCTGGCGCGGCGGCGCTGGCCGGAAGGCGCGCGGGTGGTGGTGACGCTGCAAGGCAGCCTCGCCTTCACGGGCCATGGCCACGGCACATTGCGCGCGGTGACGCTGGGGCTGCTGGGCCATGCGCCGGAGACGTTCGATGCGGCGCAGGCCGAGCGCGATCTGGCTGCGCTGGAGCAGAGGCGGCAGCTGAGTAGCCTTGCCTTTGATCCCGCCACCGATATCCGCCTCGATTACGAGACCCGCGATCTGCTCCACCCCAATGCCATGCGGCTGGCGGTGGTGGCGGGCGATGCGGTGCTGGCCAAAGAGGAGTGGTTCTCCACCGGCGGCGGTTTCATCGCCAGCCGCCGCCAACTGGAACAGGCTGCGCCGGCCGATCAGGTGGCGACCGGCCATGCGGTGCCGCACCCTTTCGGCAGCGCGGCCGAACTGCTGACCATTGCCGAAGCCACCGGCCAGAGCCTCGAAACCATCGTGCTGGCCAATGAAGACGCTGTTCGCCCGCGCAGCGAGACCATCGCCGGCCTCGATCATGTCGCGGCCGTCATGCTGGCCTGCATCGAACGCGGGCTGCACACCCACGGCATATTGCCCGGCGGCCTGAAGGTGGAACGGCGCGCGCCGGCGCTATGGCAGCAGTTGCAGCAGGGCCGCAGCGCCAATGAGCCGGAGCGGCTGTTCGACTGGCTCAACGTCTATGCCATGGCGGTGAACGAGGAAAATGCCGCCGGTGGCCAGGTGGTGACAGCGCCCACCAATGGCGCGGCCGGCATCCTGCCCGCCGTGATGAAGCATTATTGCGAAGGGGCGGAGCAACGCCGGCGCTTTCTGGCCACGGCGGGCGCCATCGGCCTGCTCTACAAGCAGCGCGCCTCGATCTCCGGCGCTGAAATGGGCTGCCAGGGCGAAGTCGGGGTGGCCTGCTCGATGGCGGCGGCGGGGCTGGCGGCGGTGTGGAATGCCACGCCCACCCAAGTCGCCAACGCCGCCGAAATCGGCATGGAGCATAATCTTGGCCTGACCTGCGATCCCGTTGGCGGGCTGGTGCAGATCCCCTGCATTGAAAGGAACGCCATCGGCGCGGTGAAGGCCGCCAACGCCGCCCGGCTGGCGCTGCATCGAACGGGGCTGAGCCGCGTGAGCCTCGACCAGGTGATCGAGACGATGCGCCAGACCGGTATCGACATGAGCCACAAATACAAGGAGACGAGCCAAGGGGGCCTGGCCGTCAACGTGGTGGAGTGCTGAAGATGAGCGTCACGCTGTCCGTTGCCGATCACATCGCCACCATCACTCTCAATCGCCCGGAAAAGCGCAATGCGCTGAGCCAGACGATGCTGGCCGAACTGGAACGGCTGGCTGACAGCCTACGGGGCGCCGGCGATGTCCGCGCCGTGGTGCTGCGCGGGGAGGGGACGGATTTTTCGGTGGGGGCCGATATCGGCGAGATGGAAGGCCGGCTTGCCAACCCGGCGGCGCTGGCGGAAGCGCGGCGGGCGGCGCAGCTGGGCGCGCGGGTGATGCGGGCGGTGCAGGGCATTGATCAGCCGACCATCTGCGCGCTCAAGGGCGTGGCCACGGGCGGCGCCACCTGCATCGCCACCGCCTGCGATTTCCGCATCGCGGCGGCCGGCGCGCGGCTCGGTTATGGCGAGGTGAAGATCGGCATCAACCTGATGTGGAACGCGCTGGGGCCGCTGATTGAGCTGGTTGGCCCGGCGCGGGCCAAGCGCATGGTGATGACGGGCGCGCTGTTTGACGCGGAGACGCTGGAGCGCTGGGGCCTGATCGACGCGATCGTGCCGGCCGGCACTGAGGATGCCCGCGCGCTGGCGCTGGCCGCCGAATATGCCGCGCTGCCGCCACTGGCCGTGCAGATGATCAAGCGCAGCATCAATGCCGTGTCGGGCGCGCTCCACGCCGCCGTGCTGCACGCCGATGCCGATCAATGGCTGCTGGCGACACAAGGCGCGGATTTTGCCGAGGCGCTGGCGGCGTTTCGGGAGAAGCGCGCCGGCAATTTCACGGGAAATTGACTTCGTTGGTAATTGCCACACCTCCCTCCGCGCCTGATGCTGAGCCATCACGGGGAAATCTTCATGCTGCTCATCCGCCTGCTCTGCGTCGTCATCTTTGCCAGCCTGAGCGTCTACACCGCGCCGGTGTTGCTGGCGGAACCCAACCTGTTCCCGGCCTTTTTCGGGGCGATTGCCGGCGGCGGCTGGCAGGGGCAGTTCAACCTGGATTTCCTGTTCATGCTCACCCTGTCGGGCCTGTATGTCGGCTGGCGACACCGGGGCACGCCGGCCGGGCTGGCGCTGGCTGTGGTGGCCTTTCTGGGCGGTGCGATGTTCCTGTCCGTCTATCTGTTCGTGCAGAGTTTCCGCTGCAAGGACGTGCGCACGTTGCTGGTGGGTTGACGCGCGCCGCCACGCCGCCAATCTGGCGCGGTGACGATTTTTGCCCTGCACAGCCCCGAAGCCAGTCTGGTCCTTGAACAGTCAGGCAATGCGCTGCTGTGGCGGCACCTGGGTCTGAAGTTGGATGTGGAAGGCCTGCCGCCGCTGGCCAGCACGCGCGGCGCGGCGACCTTCAGCCTTGATGCAGACGTGCCCTTTGCCAGCGCGCCCGGCCTCGGCTGGTTCGGGCCGCTGGCGGTGGGAATCGCGGGGCAGGTGCTGCGCTGGGCGGTGACCGATGTCGCAGCGGATGCGGATACGCTGCGCGTGACAGTGACCGATGCCGATACCGGGCTGATCCTCGAACAAGGATTTCGCGCCGTGCACGGCGGCTTCGAGATCAGCGCCACGCTGGGCAATGATGGCCCGGTGCCGATCGCGATCGATCATCTGGCCGGTGCGTTGCTGCCGCTGCCCGCCGGGCTGGACCGCATCCTCAGCTGGCGCGGCCGCCATGCCGCCGAATTCGTGGAATGCGTGGAGCCGCTGCCCGCCCACCAGTGGCGGCGGGAGAGCCGGCGCGGTCTGCCCGGCCATGGCGGCCCGCCCGGCCTCTATCTGCTGGGGCAGTGCGCCGGCTGGGATCAGGGCCTTGTGCTGGCGGCGCAACTGGCGTGGTCGGGCGATGCTGCGCTGGCGGTGGAGCGCGATGACGAGGGCCGGTATTTGCTGTCGGCGGGCATGGCAGATGGCTTTACCCTGCAACCCGGTCAACGCTTTGCTGCGCCGCCGCTTTTGCTGGCGATCAGCGGGCAGGGCCGCAACGGCGCGATGCAGCAGATGCATGGCCTGGTGCGAGCGCGGCTGGATTGGCCCTCAGGGACAATGCGCCCGCGCCCGGTGCACTTGAACAGCTGGGAGGCCTGCTATTTCGGCCACGATCAGGCCCGCATCCTCGAACTGGCGCAGGCGGCAGCGGCCATCGGGGCGGAGCGCTTCATCCTTGATGATGGCTGGTTCCTCGGCCGCAATCATGACCGTGCCGGGCTGGGCGACTGGACGGCCGATCCGGCCAAATATCCTGATGGGCTGAAGCCGCTGGCCGATGCCGTGAACGCGCTGGGCCTCGAATTCGGCCTGTGGGTCGAACCGGAAATGGTCAATCCCGACTCTGATCTGTACCGCGCGCACCCCGATTGGGCGCTGCATGTGCCGGGTGCGCCGCAGCCCACGGCGCGTAACCAGCTGGTGTTGAACCTGTCGTTGCCCGTGGTCGAGGATTATCTCTTCACCGCGCTCGACACGCTGCTGCGTGAGGTGCCGATTGCCTATCTGAAATGGGATCACAATCGCGATCTGGCGCCGCCGGGCGGCATCGGTCAGGTGCAGGGCCTCTACCGCCTGCTCGCCCGCCTGCGCGCGGCGCATCCGAATGTGGAAATCGAAAGCTGTGCCGGCGGCGGTGGGCGGATCGATGCCGGCATTGCCCAGTTCACCCACCGTTTCTGGACCAGCGACAATCTTGATGCCGTGTCGCGCGTGACCATCCAGCGCGGATTCCAGGCCTTCTTCCCGCCCGAGGTGATGGGCACGCATGTCGGCGCCAGCCCGGCCCACGCCACCGGCCGCCGCCAGACGCTGGGCTTCCGCGCCGGCGTGGCGCTGCCCGGCCATTTCGGGGTTGAGCTGGACCCGGCGAAGCTGCCCGAAACCGAGCGCGCCGAACTGGCCGGCTGGATCGCCTTCCACAAGCAGTGGCGTCATCTGCTGCACGGTCAGACGCTGGTGATGGGCGAGGGGCCTGACGGATTGCTGTGGCAGGCCAGCGGTGATGGTGCCGATTGGCTGGTGCTTGTCACCCGCATCGCGCCACCGCAGGATCGTCGGCCGCAGCCACTGTTGCTGCCGTTCCTGGCCGGCGCTGGCCCCGTCCACGCCCGACTGCTCGCCCGTGCCGGCAGCACGCCGCACCGGGGCTTTGGCGAACCGGAACTGCGGGCCGCGCTGTCAGGCGAAGGGGTGCGTTTCCCGGCCGATTGGCTGGCCCATGCCGGCCTGCCAATGCCACCGCTGCTGGCCGAAAGCGTGGCGGTGTTTCACCTGAAGGCGTGACGGCTCAGCTGTTCCGCCGCGCCAGATATTGCCAGAGGATGCCGCGCTGGATCTCGTTGGTGCCGGCATAGATGGAGCCGGCGCGGTCGTTGAGATATTTCGGCAACGCCTTGGCCGCCCACGCCGGGCCGACGCCCAGGCCATCGGCGGGCGCGGTGAAGCCGGGGACCGGGCCGCCGGGCAGGGTGAGGTGCGGCTGATAGGCTTCCACCCAGGGCAGGGCGGCTTCCACTTCCAGCTCGGTCAGGCGCTGGCTCAATTCGGTGCCCAAAATCTTCAGCGCGCTGGCCATCGGCCCCGGCGCGGCACCATTGGACAGGCCGGCGTTGAATTGCAGTTCCAGCGCATCCAGTGCCTCGATCTCGGTGCGCAAGGCGGCAATGCGCCCCGGCATCGCCTGGCCGGTTTCGGCCAGATGCACGACCAGCGTATCGACCCGCTTCACCAGGCTCGGCGCATAGGCGTGGCCGCCGCGTTCGAACTCCATGAGGTACTTGGCCACCGTCCAGCCATCATCGATGCGGCCGACGACATTGGCCACCGGCACCCGCACTTCATCGAAGATCACTTCGTTCTGCACATGCTCACCCGACAGCGAGACGATGGGGCGCACGGAAACGCCCGGCGTCTTCATGTCAATGAGCAGGAAGGTGATGCCCAGCTGCGGCTTTTCCAGCCTTGTGGTGCGCACCAGGCAGAAGATCCAATCGGCATAATGGGCGTGCGTCGTCCAGATCTTGCGGCCGGTGCAGATGAAGTGATCGCCATCGCGCTCCGCCTTCATCTGCAGCGAAGCGAGGTCTGATCCCGAATTCGGTTCCGAATAGCCCTGGCACCAGAATTCATCGCCAGCCAGCATGGGCGGCAGGAAACGGCGCTTCTGTTCCTCGGTGCCATAGTGCAGCAGCACCGGCCCGCACATGCCCAGCCCCATGGGGGACAGCGGCGGCGCGCCGGCTTCGGTGGTCTCGCGGGCGAAGATGTAGCGCTTCGCCACCGACCAGTCGCAGCCGCCGGCCGCCACCGGCCATGATGGCGCCACCCAGCCGCGCGCGTGGAGTTTCTTCTGCCAGGCCAGCGCCACATCCGGCGGCGCATAGACGCTGGTCATGCCTGCCGCAGCCAGCTTGAGTTCGGGCGTCAGCTCGGCGGCGAGGAACGCCCGCACCTCGTCACGGAAAGCCAGATCGTCAGCGCTCCAGGCCAATTGCATCGCGTGTCTCCCTGCCGTTCACCTTGGCCTTTGTGGGCATGGGGTGAAACCGCCGCTTTTGGGGAGGCGGGTCAGAAGGCGGCTGGCTTCTCCGCGTCCTTCAGCGCCGCGCCCAGCCGGGCGGCGACCGCCGGCGCAATGCTGCGCATGTCGATCACGCCCAGGTCGCGCCCGGCGGCGATGCCGGGGCCGCTGGCGATCAGGCTGGCGCGCATCGCCGGCACGTCGGGGAAATAGCCGTGCATGCCCTTGGTTGCGGTGGGCTCGCCCTGTCCGCCGCCCAGCGCGTCGCCCATCGTCCAGCCCGTCTTGCAGTTCACCCAGAAGGCGGCATCGGCGGTGCCGCCCGCGGTGGCGATGGCGGCGCTGTCCAGCACGCGGTCGATGCCGGCGGCAGGATCGGCGGCGGTCTGCGCCAGCACGGCGGCAACGCGCGCCTTCAGCGCGGCATCGTCGGGCCGGGCCAGCACGATGGCGGCGCTGCCGCCGGCCGTCCACGGGATCGCGTCCCAGCCGGCGATGGACTGGCCATCGGCAGACAGCCGGATCAGCCCGGCCTTGATGAAGGGCACGAACAGGTTGGTGGTGCGCGTCGTCGGCGCAAAGCCGTGATCGGAAACGATGACGATGGTGGTCGCCGGATCGACGGCGCGCGCGGCGGCCACCAGCCGGCCCACGGCGGCGTCGATCCGCTCCAGCACGGCGCGGGCGGCGGGTGAATCCGGGCCGAATTCATGCTGCTCATGGTCAAGCCCGGTCAGGTAGACCGTGCTGAAATCGGGCTTCAGCCGCTGGATGAGCGCAACGGCCTGGGCGGTGCGGCCCTCGTCGCCGGCGATGGTCTCGTCCTTGCCGGTGGGGTAGGGGCCGGCTTCGGCCAGCGGCAGGCCCGGCGTGTTGAGGAGCGCCTGCAACTTGTCGTCATCGGGCATGCCGGTGCGCCAATATTGCGGCAGGTTGGCGGTGATGCCGGCGGCGCCCACGCTGACCGGCCAATGCACGTTGAGCACCGAGCGCCCGGCGCGGCTGGCCGCCTGCCACAGTGTGTCGGCCTTGATGTCGCTGGCATACCAGTACCAGCCCTCGGCGTTCTGGCGCAGCGGATCGAAGGTGAGATTGTCGGCAATGCCGTGGCGGCGCGGGGCGGCTCCGGTGATCAGCGTGGTGTGGCTGGGGTAGGTGACGGTGGGCAGCACGCCTGTCACCGCCGCGCTGCTGCCGGCCGCCGCCAATCCGCGCAGCGCCGGCAGCGCCAGGCCATTGTCGCGCCGTTGCCATTCCTGCGGGCGCAGGCCATCGATGGCGATCATCAGCACCGGCGCGGCGCTGGCAGGGGCCGCCAGCAGGGCGGCGGCGATCAGGGTGCGGAGCGTCATGATGTACTGCCCATGCCGCGCCGATGTTGCGCGCACGTGACAGTCATTGTTCCCAGTCGCGCACGCGCAGGCCCGCTTCGAACATGCCGCGGGCGCGCAGCCGGGGCGCGAGGAAGGCGTAGAAGAACCAGTCCTTCACTGCATAGGGGGTGAGCGCATAGGTCAGCCGTTCGACCAGATTCCAGCGCACATGGCCCTTCACCTGCCGGCGCGGCGCGGGCCAGCAGACATGATCGGCAGCGTGGGTGAGCCGGCCCTGTTTCAGGATGCGGTGGATCAGTTCATGGTCGTACAGCACGAACGGCCACGCATCGCTCTTGGGGCCACCGCAGGCGACCAGCGGCGCGATACGGAAACACTGGCCGAAGGTGCCGGTGTGGCCCTGGCCGGTGAGCAGGCTGGCGGTGAGCGCCATGCGATGGCGGACGATGCGGTTCTTCAAACTGTCGTAGGGGCCATAGATGTCGAACGCCTGGACGCCCACGACGCCCGGATCCTTCCCCAGCAGTTCGTCAGCCCGGCTGATATAGTGCGGCGGGTAGAAGGTGTCGGCATCCCAGAAGGCGATGTTTTCGGCGCCGAGTTCCTGCGCGATGGCGAGGCCGCGGCGCAAGGCAAACGTATGGCCCTGGTTGGTTTCGGTGACCAATATGGCGCGCGGATTGCCCTTGATCGCATCGGCGACGATCTGCGGGCTGGCATCGGTGGAGGCATTGTCCACACACACGAGGCAGATGTCGTCGCGATCCTGCGTCAGCGCACATTGCACGGTGGGCGCGATATAGTTCGCCTCGTTGTAGAAGGCGATGACGATAACCCATTTGGGGCGGAACGCGGCTTGCATGGCCCTTGCCTTACGGCGCGCCTGCTTGACCGGCAAGCGCTGCACCGCCACGCTGGCGGGCGATGCTGGAAAATGCCGATCTGGCGCGGCTGGTGATGCCGCTGGCCATTGGCCTGCTGATCGGGCTGGAGCGCGGCTGGCAGCAGCGCACCGCCCGGCCCGGCAGCCGGGTGGCGGGCCTGCGCACCTTTGGCCTGTTCGGCCTGATCGGCGGGCTGGCCGGCTTTGTCGCCGATGCCGCGGCCGGCTGGGCGGTTTCCGCCGTGTTGCTTCTGGCTGGCTGTGCGCTGGTGATCATCGGCTATCGGCGCGACAAATCCCCCAGCGCCACCACCGAAGCCGCCGCGCTGGTCACACTGGGCCTGGGCTGGCTTGCCGGGCATGGCCTGCCGGTGCCGGCGCTGGCGCTGGCGGTGGTCACCGCCTTCCTGTTGGCGCAGCGGCAACGACTCCATGCCTGGATCGAAGGGCTGTCCGAAGCCGATTTCCACGCGGTCGTGCTGTTTGCCGTGATCGCCGGAGCGCTGTGGCCGGTGCTGCCGGATCGCGCCATGGGGCCGATGAACGCCTGGAACCCGCGTGAACTGTGGCTGGTGGTGGTGGTGGTGTGCGCGATCGGTTTTGCCGGCTATGCGCTGGGCCGGCGGCTGGATTCAAGGGTTGGGCCGGGCAGGGGGCTGCTGGTCACGGCGGCGGTGGGGGCCATCTACAGCAGCACGGCGGTCACGGCGGCCCTGGCCCAGCGCATCGGGCCAGAAGCGGACAGCCGTCCGCGACTGGCCGCCGGCATTGCCATTGCCAGTGTCGTGATGTTCGCCCGCGTCAGCCTGCTGGTGGCGCTGCTGGTGCCGATGGCG
Organism: Sandarakinorhabdus sp. AAP62; assembly: GCF_000331225.1. Classification (GTDB taxonomy): domain Bacteria; phylum Pseudomonadota; class Alphaproteobacteria; order Sphingomonadales; family Sphingomonadaceae; genus Sandarakinorhabdus. The sequence goes on from NZ_ANFY01000005.1 coordinate 56,515, forward strand.
TTCCTGGGCTTTGCCAGGGTGGTGGGGCCGGCGGCGCTGGTGGCGCTGGGCCTGGCCTGGCTGCTGGCCCGGCGGGCGGCCGCGGCCCCGGCCGGCGCAGCGCCCAGTGGCAATCCCTTTGCGCTGCTGCCGGCGCTGGGCTTTGCGCTGCTGGTGGCGCTGGTGCAACTGGTCGTGCACTGGATGCAGGCGCGCTATGGTGATCGGGGTGTGGCCTTCACCCTGGCGCTGGCCGGCGCGATGGATGTGGATGCCGCCATTGTCGCGCTGCGGGCGTTGCCGCGCGGCAGCATCGCGCCCGATCTTGCCGGGGCGATCCTTGCGCTACCGGTGCTGCTCAACACGCTGCTGAAACTGGGCGTGGTGCTGGTCACCGCCGGTCGGCCCGGCGGCCGGGCCGGGCTGTCGCTGGCGCTGGCGGCGCTGGCGATGCTGGCCGGCTATGCGCTGGTGGTGCCGGCGCTGCTGCCGTGATGGGTTGATTGGCAGGCCCCCTGCCATTAGGGGTGGGCCTCATGGCGCGCACTCCCTCCCATCCAGCCTTGGCAGACGGTGCGCACCCGTTTCCGCACGACCATCTGCTTGGCATCGCCCATCTGAAACCGTGGGAAATTGCCTTCCTGCTGGATGAAGCCGAACAATGGGTGGAAATGAACCGCGCGCGTGCCGCCAAGCATGATGAGCGGTTGCGGGGCCTGACCCAGATCAACGCCTTCTTTGAAAACTCCACCCGCACGCTGCTGAGCTTTGAAATCGCCGGCAAGCGGCTGGGGGCCGATGTCGTCAACATGGGGGTCGCCGGCTCCAGCGTGAAGAAAGGCGAGACGCTGCTTGATACCGCGCTGACGCTCAATGCCATGCACCCGGACATGATCGTCATCCGCCATGCCGCGTCGGGCGCGGTGCAGCTGATTTCGGAAAAGGTCGATTGCCCGGTGTTGAATGGCGGTGATGGCCGCCACGAACACCCGACCCAGGCGCTTGTCGACGCGCTCACCATCCGCCGCCGCAAGGGGCGCATCGCCGGGCTGAAAGTGGCGATCTGCGGCGACATATTGCACAGCCGGGTCGCCCGATCCAATTTCCAGCTGCTGGCCAGCCTGGGCGCCGAAGTGCGCGCCGTCGCGCCGGCCACGCTGCTGCCCGACGGCCTTGATGGCTATGCGGTGGAAAGCTTCACCGACATGGATGCCGGCCTTGCCGGGGCAGACGTGGTGATGATGCTGCGCCTGCAGACCGAGCGGATGGAGGGCGCCTATGTGCCATCCCCGCGCGAATATTTCCGCTTCTACGGTCTTACCGAGGCGCGGTTGGCCAAGGCCGCGCCCGATGTGCTGGTGATGCATCCCGGCCCGATGAACCGCGGCGTGGAGATTGATGGCGCCATTGCCGACGATATCGCGAGAAGTGCTGTCACCGAACAGGTGGAGATGGGCGTGGCCGTGCGCATGGCCTGCCTTGATGTGCTGACGCGGCGGCGGCGCGGCATCGAGGGTTGGGCATGAACGGCCCCATCGCCCTCACCGGTGGCCGGATCATCTGCCCGGCGACCGGGCACGACGGCATCGCCACCATATTGCTGAAGGACCGCAAGGTTGCCGGCATCGGGCCGGTTGAGCCGCCGTCGGACGCCACGGTGATCGATGCCAGCGGGCTGGTGGTGGCGCCGGGGATCATCGATGCCGGCGTGTTCAAGGCCGATACCGCTGCGGCCAACGCGGGCGGCATCACCCGCATGGTGCTGATGCCCGATCAGTCACCGCCCCTGGATGAGCCGGCGCTGGTCGCCTATGCGCAAGGATCGGGCAAGCCCGACGTGTGGGTGCACCCGCTCGCTGCCGCCACGCGCGGACTGAAGGGTGAGGAACTGGCGGAAATCGGCCTGGCCAAGGCCGCCGGTGCCGTGGGTGTCGCCACCGGCCGTCACGCCATTGCAAACGCGCGCGTCATGCACAGGCTGCTCGCCTATGCCCATGGCCATGGCCTGACGGTGGTGAGCCACGCCGAAGACTCCGCGCTCACCGCCGGTGCCGTTGCCACGGCGGGCGAATATGCAACCCGGCTGGGCCTCGCCGCTGCGCCGGCCTTTGCCGAAGCGCTGGCCATCAGCCGCGATTGCCGCCTTGCCGAAGCGACGGGCGCCGCGCTGCACATTCGCCAGGTCACCACCGCCGAAGGCCTTGCCGCCATCGCCGCCGCGCAGGCGAGGGGTGTGAATGTGACGGCCGGCATCACGCCCGCGCACCTCTATCTCAACGACATGGCCGTATCGGGCTTCCGCAGCTTTGCCCGCCTGTCGCCGCCGCTGCGCGACGAGCGCGATCGGCTGGCCGCCATCGAAGGTGTGCGCGCCGGGATCATCACCATCCTGTCCTCCGGCCACGACCCGCAAAGCCAGGAAGACAAGCGCCAACCCTTCGCCGATGCCCGGGCCGGCATGGCTGGCGCCGAAACCCTGTTGGCACTGGGGCTTGGGCTGGTGCGCGACGGGGTGATCGATTTGCCGCGCCTGGTGGCCATGCTCAGCCTCAATCCGGCCCGCCGCTTTGGGCTCATCGCCGGAACGCTGCAACTCGGCGCACCGGCGGACCTCATGGTCTTTGATGAAGCCGCGCCCTGGCGTATCGACGGACGAAAGTTTCACGGCGCCGGCAATACGCCATTTGATGGTGTGCCAACCGCCGGTATCGTGCGCATGACAATCAAGGGCGGAGATGTGGTTTGGCGGGTTTGAAGGCTATTGGCGCACTGCTGGTGCTGGCCCTGGTGGCCGGCGATCCGGCGCTCGCCGCCCGCAAGAAGAAGGGCAAGAAGGGCCGTGCCAGCCGCCCTGCGGCCGCCGCCCCGGCCCGCGCCACGCCGCCGCCGCCATCCGTACGCCAGGGCGTGGAACTGTGGCGCGCCAGCAAATGGGATGCCGCCGTTTCGATGTGGCAGCCGTTCGCGCAGGATGGCGATGCCGATGCCATGTTCAACATGGGCCAGGCCTATAAACTCGGTCGCGGCGTTGCCCAGGACAAGGCCATCGCCCAGGATTGGTATCGCCGCGCCGCCGTGAAGGGCCATCTGCCGGCCCAGGCCAATCTGGGCATATTGCTGTTCCAGGCCACCGAAAAGGCCGAAGCCGTCCGCTGGCTGAAGGCTGCTGCCGACAAGGGCGAAATGCGCGCCCAATATGTGCTGGGCATCGTGCACTGGAATGGCGACGGCGCCGCGAAATCGCTGCCGCTGGCCTATGCCTATCTTGTGCGCGCCGCCGCGCAAGGCCTGCCCGAAGCCACCAAGGCGCTGAACGAACTTTCGCAGGTGATCCAGCCGCTTGATCGCGCCAATGGCTGGCAGATTGCCACCGCGCTGGCCAATGGCAGCGGCGTGCCCGCCCAGTTCCAGCCCGGCATCCAGCCGCCGCCGATGATGGCCGTCACCACGCCGCCGCCGGCGATCGTGGTCGCCAGCGCCGCTGCGGCCGCACCCGCATCCGGCACCAGCACCGCCGCCCTCAACGCTGCCGCCCTGAAAGCCGCGGCTGGCGATGCCGGCGAAGGCGACACCGAAGAAGAACAGGACGCGCCCGCCGCCGACGCGCCAGGGCGCCAACCCGGCCCGGCCGCCAGCACGCCCCCGCTTGCACCGCCCGCCGCCCGGCCCAGTCGCACCGCCGACGCCGCGGCCGAAAAACAGGCCGCCGCCGAAGCCGCCGCCGAGAAACGCGCGGCCGACAAGCGCGCCGCCGAAAGGAAACTGGCCGCCCAGAAGGCCGCCGAAGCCGCAAGGGAGACCGGCTGGCGCATCCAGCTCGGCACCTACCCCAACCAGAAATCCGCCATGCAGGCCTGGACCAAGCTCGCCGCCAGCAACAGGAAGGCAACCAGGGGCCTGCGCCCGGTGATCGGCAAGTTCGGCGGCAACTATCGCCTGCAGGTTGGCCCATTCCCCACCCGCGACGAAGCCCGCGACGGCTGCAAGACGCTGGAAATCGGCAAGAACGGCTGCTTCGCGCTCAATATCGATTGAGCGCGCCGACCGCCCGTCACACCGCCGGCAATTCCTTCGCCAACCGGTCGCGCAGCTCGCGCCGCAGGAACTTGCCGCTGGCGTTGCGCGGCAGCGGTTCGGCCATGAACCACATGTGGCGCGGCACCTTGTAATTGGCGATCAGGCCGCCGACGAAACTGCGCAGCGCGCCCTCGTCAAGGCTCTCGCCCGGTTTCAGCACCACGGCCACGCCCACTTCCTCACCCAGGCGGGTGTCGGGCACGCCGAACACGCAGCATTCGGCCACCGCAGCATGGCGGTAGATGGCGGCTTCAACCTCGGCGCAATAGACATTCTCGCCGCCGCGCAGCACCATGTCCTTCTTGCGATCGACGATGAAGATGAAGCCATGCTCGTCGATGCGGGCGATGTCGCCGGTGTGCAGCCAGCCATCGGTGATCGACGCTGCAGTGGCCTCCGGGCGGTTGATATAGCCCTTGATGACGGCGGCGCCCTTCACCCAAAGTTCGCCAATCTCGCCCGGCGCCACCGTGTTGCAGGCGTCATCTACGCACTTGGCTTCATAGGCGGGCATCGCCGGGCCGGCGCTGTCCGGCTTGTCGACAAAGAAATCGCCGGAGACGGACGTGATGATCCCGCAGGTTTCGGTCATGCCATAACCCGTACTGGGCCGCGCGCTGGCCACCTTGTCCTCGATCTTGTGGACAAGGTCTGGCGGCACCTGCGCGCCGCCGCCGGACATGGCGGTGAGGCTCGACACGTCGGTGGTGAGGAAATCCGGGTGGTTGATCAGTTCGCGCGCCATCACCGGCACACCGCCGATGGAGGTGACGCGTTCCTTCTCGATGATGCGCAGCGCCTCGCCGGCATCCCAGCGGTACATCAGCACGATGGTGCCGCCAGCCGCGGTGGTGGCATAGGCGCCGCAGTTGTTGGCCGTTACATGGAACAGCGGCGTCGTCAGCAGCGAGACGGGCACCGGCGCCACGGCGGGCGGTGCCACTCCGGTGGCGAGCTGCACCGCCCGCGCCGTCGACGCGCCGGCATAGAGCATGTTGAACAAATTGGTGATGCAGCCGCGATGGGTGAGCTGCGCGCCCTTGGGGAAACCGGTGGTGCCCGAAGTGTAGAAGATGCAGGCATCGGCATCGGGATCGATCGCCACATCGGGCATGGCGCCTCGTTGCGCGATCACATCGGCAAAGGCCGTCACCCCCGCTTCGGCCTCGCCCAGCCGCACGCCGATCAGCTTCAGACCGGCTGGCGGTTCGGGGATCTCGCGATAACGGCCGAGCCGTTCCGCATCGAGAAACAGTGCTCTCGGCGCCGAGTCCGCCAGCGCATAGGCCATTTCCTCGGGCGTCCACCAGGCGTTCATGCCGACAACGGCGATGCCGGTGGAGACGCACGCCCAATAGATCAGCAGCCATTCCGGATAGTTGCGCATGGCAATCGCCACCCGGTCGCCCGGCCCGATGCCCTGCGCCGCCAGCCACGCCGCGATGGCGTTCACCTGGGCGTCGGCTTCGGCATAGGTCAGCCGCTCGTCGCCATAGACGAGATAGGTCCGGTCGGCGAATGGCTGCGTCGATTGCCACAGCGCCCGCACATCGGGCAGCGCATGGCGGTAAGCGCGCACCGTGATGCCGCCCACCGTGACTGGAACAATCTCGAACGCCCCACCGGGGCCCGTCAGCTCCTCACGCGCCTGCGCCAGTTCAGCGTAATGCATAACCCTCCCCAGAGTTTGTTCCTGGAACACAGTGATACACGCGATCCGATGTCCGGAAAGCTATCTAGAGCCAGCGGATGCGCCACTTCCCCAATCGGTCTTGATCGTCGCCCCGAACGTGATCGCGGGCGCACTTTTCTAGAGCAGGCAAGTGGCCTCCGGCGGGCAGGGACTCGTCCCCGCACCCGTTTGTTTTCAGGTGGCTTTATCCATCAAGCACGCGTCATGCTGGCGCAGGCCAGCATCCACCTGGCGGCCGGTTTACCCTGCGAGTTCATGTGCTCACGCCCAGCAATGGATGCTGGCCTGCGCCAGCAAGACGAGTGCGGGATGAAAGATTGGTCTAAACCGAACGGGTGCAGGGCCTGTGACCCTGACCGCCGGAGGCAGTTCTTCTCTTACGCCGCCGCTTTTACCGCCAGCCCCGGCCATTTCGCCCACAGCGCTTCGCGGCGCTTCAGCATGTCTTCGCGGGCCTTCGCCTTGACCGGGCCGAAGCCACGCACGTCCATCGGCAGCTTGGCGATGGCGATGGCGAGGCCGATGTTGGCGGGGTTCACGTCGGCGAGGAGGCGCGCCACGTCGGCTTCGAAGGCGGCGATGTCGGCGCGCTCGTGGCGGCGTTCCTCGCTGTAGCCGAAGATGTCGAGCGCAGTGCCACGCAGGCCCTTGAACCTGGCCAGCAGGCCGAACGCCTTGAACACCCATGGGCCGAAGCTGATCTTCTTCGGGCGGCCGGTGGCGGGATCGGTGCGGGTGAGGAGCGGCGGGGCGAGCAGCACGCGGGGCTTGCCGCCCGCGAATTGCGCGGCGTAGGCGGCCTGGAAGCGGCCATCCGAATAGAGGCGGGCGACTTCATATTCGTCCTTGTAGGCCATCAGCTTGTAGAGGCTCTTGGCCACCGCTTCGGCGAGCGCGTCGCCGCCGGCGGTGCGGGCCTTGTCCACCGTCTGCCGGAAGCGCTGCGCGTAGGCGGCGTCCTGGTAGAGGACGAGATCAGCCTCGCGGCGGGCGATCATCTCGTCGAGGCTGGTGGCCGGCGGTTCCGGCTGGGGCCCGCGCGTAGCTTCCACCAGCGCCAGCACCTGATCGGGCCGGGTGGCGAGCAGACGGCCCAACGCAAACGCCTTCTTGTTGAAGGGGATGGCAACGCCGTTGAGATCAATCGCGGCCTCGATGCTTGTCCGTTTCAGCGGGATCAGGCCCTTCTGCCAAGCATAACCCATCAGCAGGATGTTGGAGCCGATGGCATCGCCGAGCAGCGCGGTGGCCACGGTATCGGCGGCGACAAAATCGCAGGCGTTGGGGTTCGATGCCTTGCGGATGGCGCGTTCGACGGCGGCGCTGTTGAAATCGAAATCGCGGTTGCGCACGAAGTCGCTGGTGGGCGCCACATCGGCGTTGGCGATGACGGCAGTGCGCTGCGGGATCATCAGCGTCTGCGTCGGCTTGTCGGCGGCGACGACGGCATCGCAGGCCAGCACCAGATCGGCGCTGCCGGCCATGATGCGCGGGGAGAGGAGATCGTTGTTGGTGCCGGCGATGCGGACGTGGCTGTAAACCGCGCCGCCCTTCTGGGCGAGGCCGGCCATGTCGGCGGTGGTGCTGGCCAGGCCCTCGATATGGGCGGCGGTGCCGAGCAGGGCCGAGACGGTGAGCACGCCGGTGCCGCCGATTCCGGTGACCATGATGTTGTAGCCGTGGCCGGGGGCGGGGATGACGGGATCGGCGACGCCATCGAGGCTGAAATCGGCCTTGGATTTCTTCACCTGGGCATCATCGACCGTGACGAAGCTGGGGCAGAAGCCCTTGATGCAGCTGTAATCCTTGTTGCAGCTCGACTGGTTGATGCGGCGCTTGCGGCCGAATTCGGTTTCCACCGGCTCCACCGAGACGCAGTTGGATTGCACCGAACAGTCGCCGCAGCCTTCGCACACCGCCGGGTTGATGAAGATACGGCGGGCCGGGTCCACCATCTGGTTGCGCTTGCGGCGGCGGCGCTTTTCGGCGGCGCAGGTCTGATCGAAGATGATCACCGTGCAGCCGGGGGTTTCGGCGAATTCCTTGCTGATGGTCTCCAGTTCGCCGCGATCGAGCAGGCGCACGCCGGCGGGCAGGGTGATGCCGCGATAGCGCTCAAGGTCCTCGGTGAGGATCACCACCTTCTTCGCATGTTCGGCCAGCATCTGCGCCGCGATCTGGTCCACGCCCAGTTCGCCATCGTGCTTCTGGCCGCCGGTCATGGCGACGGCGTCGTTGTAGAGGATCTTGTAGGTGATGTTCACCTTGGCCGCGATCGACTGGCGGATGGCGAGCAGGCCGGAGTGGAAATAGGTGCCGTCGCCGAGGTTGGCGAAGACATGGTTTTCGCCGACGAAGGGCGCTTCGCCCACCCAGGTCACGCCTTCGCCGCCCATCTGGGTGAAGGTTTCGGCGCGGTCCATCCACATCGCCATGATGTGGCAGCCGATGCCGGCCAGCGCGCGCTGGCCTTCGGGGGCTTTCGTGGACGTGTTGTGCGGGCAGCCGGAGCAGAAATAGGGGCTGCGCTTCACCGGCGTCACGTGCGCGGCGGACTTGCCGGCCTGATCACGGAAGAAGGCGAGCGCGTTCCGGATGCGATCGGTGTCGTGGAAATGCTGCAGGCGCGCGGCGATGACGTGGGCGATGACGCCGGGGGAGAGTTCGTTGTCGGGCGACAGCAGCCACTCGCCGCTCTCGTCATGCTTGCCGACCACGCGCGGCCGCACCGATTCGCGCCAGTTGTAGAGCTGCCATTTCAGCTGATGCTCGATGAACTCGCGCTTTTCCTCGATCACCAGCACTTCATCGAGGCCCTCGGCAAAGGCGCGGATGCCGTCCGGCTCCAGCGGCCAGGGCATGCCGACCTTGTAGACCTTCAGGCCAATATCGGCCGCGACGCGGGCATCGATGCCCAATTCGTCCAGCGCCTCCATCGTGTCGGCGAAGGCCTTGCCGGTCGACACGATGCCGATGCGGGGCTTCGGGCTGTCCCACACCACCTTGTCGATGCCGTTGGCCTTGGCGAAGGCCATGGCGGCAAAGCCTTTGTAGCGCTGCAGGCGGGTGTCTTCCTCGCGCCAGATGTCGCCGGGGCGGATGTGGACGCCGCCATCGGGGAACTCGAACTCGGGGATGATGATCGAGCGGTTTTCGCCGGCCAGATCGACGGTCGCCGATGTTTCCACCGTGTCGGCCGTGGCCTTGAAGCCGACCCAGGTGCCGGCAAAGCGGCTCATGGCAATCCCGAGCAGGCCATATTCGACGAATTCATGGACCGAGGCCGGTGCCAGGAACGGCACGAAGGCGGCCTGGAAATTATGGTCGCTCTGGTGGGGCAGGGTGGAGGACTTCGCGCCATGATCATCGCCGACGATCGCCAGCACGCCGCCATGGGCCGAGGTGCCGGCGGCGTTGCCGTGCTTCAGCACGTCCATGGCGCGATCAAGGCCCGGCCCCTTGCCATACCAGATGCCGAACACGCCATCGCGCTGTGCCTTCGGGTTCAGCGCCACGTGCTGCGTGCCCCACACCGCGGTCGCGCCCAGTTCCTCGTTCACGCCGGGAACGAAGTGAATATCCTGTTCCTTCAACCACTTCTTGGCGCGCCACAATTCCTGATCGTACCCGCCCAGCGGCGAGCCGCGATAGCCGGAGATGAAGCCGGCCGTGTTGAGCCCGGCGGCGGCATCGCGCCATTTCTGCACCAGCGGCAGGCGGACGAGGGCCTGCACGCCCGACATGAACACCCGACCGTCGCGGAAGCGATATTTGTCTTCAAGGCTGACAGGAGGCAGTCCGGCGACCATGCGCGAGTCCCATTGTTCCAGAATTGGTCAATAATACTGACCTTTCTTGCGCAGCGCAAGGGCGGCGCTGTGACTTTGCGCCCATGGCCCTGCGACCAAATTGCCATCATCCGACAACCGGCTTTGGGCGTATAGGGTTAATGGAGGGTATAGTCTCTCCGCATTCGAGGGTGAATGAGATGATCAAGACGCTTCTGTTCAGCGCTGCGGCGCTGGCGATCGCGGCCAGCCCCGCCGCCGCCACAAGCTATGCCGCCACATTGTTGGGCGCCAACGAAGTTCCGGCCCGCAACACCCCGGCCACCGGCATCGGCACATTGGTGCTGAGCGCAGACAACCGCTTTGCCCAGGTCGATGTCAGCTTCACCGGGCTCACGGCACCGCTCACGGTGGCGCACGCCCACTGCTGCGCGGCGGCGGGTGCCAACGCCGGGGTGGCCATCGATTTCCTGCCGCCGTCGCTTTCGGCCGGGTCGTTCAGCCGCCTCTATGATCTGACCCTGGCCAGCACCTATACCGGTGGTTTCATCACGGCCAGTGGCGGCACCGCAGCGCTGGCGCAGGCCCGCTTCCTCACGGCGCTGGATGCCGGGCAGGTCTATTTCAACCTGCACACCTCCACCTTCCCCGGCGGCGAAATCCGCGGCAACCTTGGCGCGGTGCCGGAACCGTCGAGCTGGGCGATGCTGATCGCCGGCTTCGGCCTCGTTGGCGCCGCCGCCCGCCGTCGCCGCGCCGTGGCGGCCTGATCACAGCATCTATCGGCACACCGGGCCGCGCGTGCTAGCGTGGCCCGGTGCAGCCGCTGACCGTCGCCAGCTACAATATCCACAAGGCCGTGGGCAGCGATGGCCGGCGGGTGCCCGAACGCATCCTCGATGTGCTGGATGAAATCGGCGCCGATGTGGCGCTGCTGCAGGAGGCGGACACGCGGCTGGGGCTGCGCACCTCGGTATTGCCCGAAGCCTTGCTGAGCGCGCGCGGCTGGCAGGCGGCGCCGCTGGGCCAGTTGCATCATGAAGGGCGCGCCGCGCTGGGCTGGCATGGCAATGCCGTGCTGCTGCGGGGTGATGTGCGCCTCACCCACAGCCATCGCATCACCCTGCCGGCCATCGAGCCGCGCGGCGCGGTGCTGGCCGATATGGCCCACGGCAATCATGTGCTGCGGCTGGTCGGCGCGCATCTTGATCTGTCGGGCCTGGCGCGGGCTCGCCAGATGCACGCCATCATCGATGCGGTGGCCAAGGCGCCGGGCAATCCACCGGAACTGGTGATGGGCGATTTCAACGAATGGCGAAAGGGCGGCGCGGCGCTGGCGGCGCTGGCGCGGCACTGGCGCGAAGTGGCGCTGGGCCCCAGTTTTCCGGCGCGGCTGCCGATCGGCCGGCTCGATCGCGCCTTTGCCCATCATGCCCTGCATGTGACCGATGCCGCCGTGCATGCCAGCCCGCTGGCGCGCGCGGCCTCCGATCATCTGCCGATCTGGGTGCGGCTGGCGTCATGACGGCGGCGCTGGCCCGCCTGTGCAACGCGCACCCCGGCCAGAGCGGCGTGCAACTGCTGGATGATGGCCCGGCCGCACTGGCGGTGCGCATCGCGCTGGTGCGCCGCGCCCGCGAAGCCATTGATTGCCAATATTATATCTGGCGGCACGATACCGCCGGCCGCTTGCTGCTGGCCGAACTGGTGGCGGCCGCCGCGCGCGGGGTGCGCGTGCGGCTGCTGCTCGATGATTTCGGCTGCCCCGGCTTTGATGGGCTGGCGCTGCCGGGCATCGAGGTGCGCCTGTTCAATCCGGGCCGCCTCCGGCGCTGGCGCTGGCTCAACGCCCTCTTTGATTTCCCCCGCCTCAACCGCCGCATGCACAACAAGAGCCTGACGGTGGACGGCATCGCCACGGTGATCGGCGGGCGCAACATCGGCGATGAATATTTCGATGATGCCCATGCCGATCTGGCGGTGGATCTCGACGTGCTGGCCATCGGCACGATTGCCGCTGAAGTGGCCGCGGATTTCCAGCGTTACTGGGATCATGCCGTGCCGCGCCCCCCCGGCACTGCCGTGTTGCCGGTGGGGGAAGCGGCGCGCCGCATGCGCTGGCTGGCCGCCGCCGACAGCCCGGCCACCCATGCCATGATCGATGACGCGCGCGATTTCACCTGGGCGCAGGTGCGGATGTTGAGCGACCCGCCCGAAAAGATCGCCGGTGCGGCCGCCGAAGCGCGCCTGCTGCTGCCGCAACTGGTTGGCGCATTGGGCCCGGTGCGCCGGCGCCTGCTGCTGGTTTCGGCCTATTTCGTGCCCACGGCCAGCGGCACTTCGCTGCTCGGCGGGCTGGTGCAGCAGGGCGTGACGGTGGACGTGCTCACCAACAGCCTGCTGTCGAACAATGTCGCGCTCGTCCACGCCTGGTATGCGCCGTGGCGGGTGCGGTTGCTGAAGGCCGGCGTGCGCCTGTGGGAAATGCGCGGCGTGGCGGGGGACCGTGTGTCGTTCGGGCTGGTGCCGCGCCGTCTGCGCCGTCGCCGCGATGCCACCAGCTTCTTCCGCGCCAGCGCGTCGGAACTGCACACCAAGAGCTTCATCGCCGATGGCCGCTGGCTGTTCGTCGGCTCGATGAACTTCGATCCGCGCTCGTGGAAGCTCAACACCGAGATGGGATTCCTGATCGATTCGCCTGCCCTTGCTGGCCGGCTGGAGGCGGCGCTCGATGCCGGCCTGCCACGCTTTGCCTGGGCTCTGGAACTGCACGAGGGCCAGCTTGCTTGGCGCGACAATGGCCATCTTCTCAAGCCCGAACCCGGCACCACGGCCCTGCAACGCCTGGTCATGCGGCTGCTCGGCCGGCTGCCGCTGGCGGAATATTTTTGAGTGTGCGCGCCGGCTCTGGCACAATGCGGCGCGGGGGGATTGCGCGATGAACAGGATGATCCGGCATCTGGCACTGGGCGCGGCACTGCTGGTGCCGCTGGCGGCATCCGCGCCGCCGGGCCTGTCGCCCGACCTGCTGGCGGCGCTTGATCCCACCCGTCAGGCGGAAGCGCTGTGCGATCCCCGCCGCTCGCCAATGAACCCGACACGGGCGCTGCTGGCGGCCGCTGCCGTGGCGCAGCCCAGCAGCGCCGCCGCCGGCGTGCCCTTCCTGCCTGATCTGGCCGCCACGCCGCTGCCGCCAACGCTGGCGCCCAGCAGAAAGGCCGATGCCCGGCTGTGGTTCACGCAAGGGCTGCTGCTCAGCTATGGCTTCAACCATGCCGGCGCGGTCGCCTCGTTTCGCCGCGCCCAGGCCATCGATCCCGCCTGCGCGCTGTGCTGGTGGGGGGAGGCGATGGCGCTGGGCCCCAATATCAACGCGCCGATGGATGGGCGCGATCGACCGGCGGCGCTTGCCGCGCTGGAACGGGCGCTGGCCCTGAAGGAGACCGCCAGCCCCAAGGGGCAATCACTGATCGCTGCACTCGCCACCCGCTATTCGCGTGACGAGAAGGCGGATCGCGCCGCGCTGGATGCCGCCTATGCCGATGCCATGCTGGCGGTGGCGGCGCGCTACCCGAATGACGACGAGATCGCCGTGCTCGCCGCGGAAGCGGTGATGGATACCAGCCCCTGGAACTACTGGCTGCCGAATGGCAAGACGGTGGGCCGCAGCGGCGAGGCGGTGCGGCTGCTGGAAGCCGTGCTGGCGCGCAATCCCGGCCATGCCCAGGCCGCGCACCTCTATATCCACATGATGGAACTGCCCGATCCGGCCCGGGCCGAAGCGGCAGCAGACCGGCTCGCCACTGCCAGCGTGGGCAGCGCGGCCCACCTGGTGCACATGCCGTCGCACATCTGGCACCGGCGCGGGCGTTATCAGGATTCGATCCGCGTCAACATCGCCGCTGCCCGCGCCGATGAAGCCTGGATTGCCGCCACCGGCGACAACGGCATGCTGCGCTATGGCTATTATCCCCACAATGTCCATTTCATCGTCACGTCGGCCCTGATGGCGGGAGACATGGCCATGGTGATGCGGGAGTCAAAGCGGCTGGCCAGCCTGCTCGATGCCGAAATCTCGGCGAGCCTGGGCACGGTGCAGGCGGTGGATGGCGCGCCCTATCAGGCCATGGCGATGATCGGCACACCGGCCCAGATCCTGGCCATGCCGGCGCCCGATCCGCGGCTGCCGCTGGCCGGCACCATGTATCATTTCGCCCGTGCCGTGGCTTTTGCAGGCACCGGCGATCGTGTGGCCTTTGATGCCGAATTGAAGGCGATGGGCGCGCTGAAGGATCATCCCGGCACCAGCGCGCTGGTCGATCAGGCGGTGCCGCTGCCCGACATCATCCGGCTGGCCGACAATGTCGCGCGCGGGCGCTGGGCGATGGCCAAGGGGCTGCATGTCGTGGCGGCCGCGCATTTCCGCGCCGCTGCCGCCATCGAGGCGACCGTGCCTTATATGGAACCAAGCTATTGGCATTATCCGGTAAACCAGTCGCTGGGCGCGGCGCGGTTGCTGGCCGGCGATGCTGCCGGCGCGTCGGAAGCGTTCCGGGCGGCGTTGGCGCAAACGCCGCGCAACGGCTGGGCGCTCTTTGGCCTGGCCCGCAGCGAAGCGGCCGCCGGCCACAAGGCCGAGGCCGCCGCCGCCGAACAGGCCTTCCGCCGCGCCTGGGTCGGCGATCCGGCGTGGTTGCAGCTGGAGCGGCTTTAGCGCAATTGCAGTTTGGTTGATGCACCAACCCCGCTTATGCCGAGCTTGTCGAGGCACGCTCTGACGGTGGTGCGAGCCTCGAAAAGCTCGGCATGGGCGGTTCGATCCATCTGCAATCGAATCTAGCTCAAACCCTCGATCCGGCCTTCGGCATCGAGGTGGATGCCCAGCGCCGACGGCACTTTCGGCAGCCCCGGCATGGTGGCGATCTCGCCGGCCAGTGCGACGATGAAGCCGGCGCCGGCGGCGAGGCGCAGTTCGCGGATGGGCAGATCATGGCCGAACACGGCACCGCGCACTTTCTCATCGGCGGTGAAGCTGTAGGGCGTCTTGGCAAGGCACACGGGCAGATTGGCGAGGCCCTCGTGGCGCAGCGCGGCAAGTTGCTTCTGCGCGGCGGGTGAGAGGGTGACCTGGGCAGCGCGGTGGATGCGGGTGGCCACTGTGGTGAGCGCGTCAAACACGTCGGTGCCGGTGGCATAGAGCGGCGTGAAGGCGGCGGCCGGATCGGCATTGGCATCGGCCAGGGCGGCGACGCTGCGGGCGAGGTCCTCCGCACCGGCCGGGCCGTCGGCCCAGTGGCTGCACAGATGGGCAGCAACGCCCAGCGTGTCGCGGCAGTGCGCCAACACGGCGGCCTGTTCTTCCGGCCGGTCGTTGGCGAAGGCGTTGATGGCGACGGCGACGGGCAGGCCGAGGCTCTGCAGATTTTCAACGTGGCGGGCCAGCACCGCCAGTCCGCCGTGCAGCGCATGGGCATCGGCTAGGCCCAGATCGGCGAGGCCCAGGCCGCCGTGATATTTGAGCGCGCGCACGGTGGCGACCACCACGGCAACGGCCGGCGCGAGGCCGGCGGAGCGGCACTTGATATGGGCGAATTTCTCCGCCCCCAGATCGGCCCCGAACCCGGCTTCGGTGACGGCTAATTCACCCAGCGCCAGCGCGGTGCGGGTGGCGATGACCGAATTGCAGCCATGGGCGATGTTGGCAAACGGCCCGCCGTGGATGAGGGCAGGGGAGCCGTGGATGGACTGCACCAGATTGGGCTGCATCGCCTCCACCAGCAGCGCTGCCATGGCGCCGGCCGCGCCTATGTCGCCGGCAGTGACGGGATTGCCCGTCATGTCCTTGCCAATGCGGATGCGCGCCAGCCGGGCCTGCAGGTCGGTCACGTCATCGGCCAGGCACAGGATCGCCATCACTTCGGATGCCACCGTGATGTCGAACCCGGTTTCGCGCAGCGGGTGGTTGCCGCTGCCCATGCCCGAAACGATCTGCCTGAGGGCGCGGTCGTTCATGTCCAGCACGCGCTTCCAGGTGACCGTCCGCGGGTTGATGGCGGCGCCCGATGGCATTGGCGCCCCGAAATGCACCGCATTGTCGATCATCGCGGCGAGCAGATTGTGGGCCGAGGTGATGGCGTGGAAGTCGCCGGTGAAATGGAGGTTGATCTTCTCCATCGGCAGCACCTGCGCCTGGCCGCCGCCGGTTGCACCGCCCTTGCGGCCGAACACCGGGCCCAGGCTGGGCTCGCGCAGTGCGATCACCGCGCGCCGGCCGATGCGGTTGAGGGCATCGGCGAGGCCCACGGTTGTGGTGGTTTTGCCTTCCCCCGCCGGCGTTGGATTGACAGCGGTCACCAGAATCAGCTTGCCGCCAGCCGCGGGAACACCGCCGCCAGCGGCCGGATCACGGCCGGCCACCGCCGGCAGCGCTTTGCCAGCAATCTTGGCGATAAAATGCCCATGCGGCTCGATGTCGGTTTCAGCGAGGCCAAGGCCAGCTGCAATCTCCCGGATGGGGCGCAATGTCGCTGCGCGCGCGATTTCAATGTCCGTCGCCATGATTCCCCGTCATAAGCCCCGCGTTGATTCCTGCTGCGCCTACAGGCTTTGCACAGCGCCGGGAAGGAGCCTGTTGGTCATCATGTTCGACGATATGTCCGCCCTCGCACTGGCCCGATTCCAGTTCGCCTTCACCGTGTCGTTCCATTTCATCTTCCCGGCCTTTTCCATCGGATTGGCCAGCTATCTCGCTGTTCTGGAAGGGCTTTGGCTGAAGACGGGCCGCGATGTCTATCTGCAGCTGTTCCATTACTGGCTGAAGATCTTCGCCATCGCCTTTGGCATGGGCGTGGTTTCCGGCATCGTGATGGCCTATCAGTTCGGCAGCAACTGGTCGGCCTTTTCGGACAAGGCCGGGCCGGTGATCGGGCCGCTGATGGCCTATGAAGTGCTGTCGGCCTTCTTCCTCGAATCCGGCTTCCTGGGCGTCATGCTGTTCGGGCTCGACCGGGTGGGCAAGAAACTCCATTTCATGGCCACCTGCCTGGTGGCCATCGGCACCACCATCTCGGCCTTCTGGATCATCGTGGTCAACAGCTGGATGCAGACGCCGCAAGGCTATGCCATTGCTTCCAATGGGCAATTTTATGCGACTGATTGGCTGCAGGTGGTGTTCAACCCGTCGATGCCCTACCGCCTCGCCCACACGCTGCTGGGCGCCTATCTCACCACCGCGCTGGTTGTCGGCGCGGTCGGGGCCTGGCATCTGCTGAAGGATCGCAAGCTCGGCCGTGCCGCCCAGCCGGCGACGAAGATCATGTTTGCCATGGCGATGGGCATGGTGGCTGTCACCGCGCCGCTGCAGGTGCTGGCCGGCCACGAGCATGGCGTGAACACGCTGCAGCATCAGCCGGCCAAGATCGCGGCGATGGAAGGCCATTATGAAAGCCATGATCGTGCTGCACCATTGATATTGTTCGGTATTCCCGATGATGCCGCGCAAGTGATGCACTACAAGCTGGAGGTGCCGGCGCTGGGCAGCCTGGTGCTGCAACATGATATAGAAGCGGCCACGACGGGCCTCGACAAGGTCGCCCCCGAAAATCGCGCCAAGGTCGCCTTTCCCTTCTACGCCTTCCGCGTGATGGTGGGGCTGGGCGTGCTCATGCTGCTGCTCGGCGGCTGGGCGGCGCTCAATGCCTGGCGGGGGCGGCTGTTCGACGGCGTCTGGCAGCAGCGGCTGGCGCTTGCCATGGGCCCGGCCGGCTTTGTCGCGGTGCTGGCCGGCTGGATCACCACCGAAACCGGCCGCCAACCCTTTACGATCTTTGGGCTTTTGCGTACGGCGGAAAGCGCTTCGCCGCTGGCCGCGCCGGCCGTCGCCGCCTCGCTGATCGCCTTCATCATTGTCTATTTCTTCGTGTTCGGCGTCGGCACCTGGTTCATCATCAAGCTGATGGGCAATGAACCAAACCCCGAGGACAAGGGCCCCGGCAAGGAGCAGACGGTGGACGTGGGCAGCCTGCCGCCCGATGCGCTGTTCGGCTTCCAGCTGGCGGAGTAGGGCTGATGGCACCCGATCCCGTTCTCACCCTCGTCTGGGCCGGCATCATCGGCCTGGCCATCTTCATCTATGTGATCACCGACGGCTTTGACCTCGGCATCGGCATCCTCTTCCCGGTAATGGCGCCGGGTGCCGAGCGCGAGACCGCGATCGCCACCATCAAGCCGGTGTGGGACGCCAATCAGACCTGGCTGGTGCTGGGCGGCGGCGGCGTGTTTGCCGCCTTTCCGCTGGCCTATGCGATCTTGATGCCGGCGGTCTATGCGCCGCTGATCGCCATGCTGCTGGGCCTGATCTTCCGCGGCGTCGCCTTCAAATATCGGGCGCGCACCAGCCGTATCTGGCTGTGGGACTTCGCCTTTTTCGCCGGCTCCACGCTGGCGGCGTTTGCCCAGGGCGTGATTCTGGGCGCCGTTCTGCAAGGCGTGAAGGTTTCAGGGCGCAGCTATGCCGGCGGCTGGTGGGATTGGCTGTCGCCTTTCTCGCTGCTCACCGGTGCCTCGGTGGTGGCGGCCTATGCGCTGCTCGGCGCCTGCTGGCTGATCTGGCGCACGGAAGGCGCGGTGCAGGATCACGCCTATCGCATGGCATGGCGCGGCGGCGCGGCCAGCATTGCGGCGATTGCGGCGGTCAGCCTCGCCACGCCCTTCCTCAGCCATGATTATTTCAGTCGTTGGTTCGAAGCGCCGGGCCTCTATTTCTCGGCACCGGTGCCGATCCTGCTGGCCATCACCGGCCTGATGTTCATCCGCGCCCTCAGGCGCCGAGCCGAAGTCGCGCCCTTCCTGCTTGCCGAACTGCTGTTCCTGCTCACCTTTGTGGGGCTGGGCATATCCATCTTCCCGTGGGCGGTGCCGGGGCAGGTGACGATCTGGCAGGCCGCTACCGCCGCCAATGCGCAACGCTTCATGCTGGTTGGCGTTGGCCTGCTGCTGCCGGTGATCCTGGGCTACACCGCCTATGGCTATTGGCTGTTCCGCGGCAAGGTTGGGGCCGAAGGTTATGCCTGAGCAGCCGTTGTCGCGTCGGCTGGCGTGGTTCGTCGGCCTGTGGGCGGGCGGCGTTGCGGTGGTTGGCGCCGTGGGCCTCATCATTCGCGGCTGGCTCCTGGGCTGAGCAGCTTCGCCTGTCTGGCCCGGCCAGATTGGAAAATATCAAATATGTTCCTAAATCGTTACATTTTGCCTTGCGATATGCTTAACGGTGCGTAAACTGTGATTGATGTCACTGGAGCGACTCGCCCAGGCCGAATTGGACGGCCGCGGTCAAGGTTCTTGGGGGAGCCTTGAATCCAGACGGTACGGTCCGGTGGCAGTGGGTCAAGTTGCGTAGGGAGGCACGCATGATTGTGGGTACAACGGCGGCGACTGTTATCGTCGGCATCTTCATTTTTCTGTGCGTGTTCAACTTCCTGCCGGCCTGCGTGGCCTATGTGAACCGCCACCCTGATCGTCATCTGCTCGCCGCCCTCAACGTCGTCTCGCTGTTTTCCTTCGCGCTGTGGATCGCGTTGATGGCTTGGGCCGTATCGGGCACCAGCAGCCACCCGATGATCCAGCGCTTTGTCGGCTCGCCGCAGCGCCGCCGCCGCCTCGTCGCTTCGGTCTCGGCGCTGGTGCTGGCTGGCTTTGCCACCACGGCGATGTCACTCAACCTCGCCTGACCACTGCGGGCGGCGCAAATGCCGCCAGGTCCCGCTTTCCTTCTATCGGTGCAGACGCCATTGCTGCCTTGCACTCCGGATTGTGCCTGCTATAGGCGGGCGCTCGTTTCCCGAGTGCGGGCGTGGCGGAATTGGTAGACGCGCTGGATTTAGGTTCCAGTGTCGAAAGACGTGGGGGTTCGAGTCCCTTCGCCCGCACCATCCTGCCGCTGCTCGTTCGGGCCAAACTCGCCAGAATTTCAACTTTCAACACGACGGATTCTTCGATGCAGATTGCCGAAATCACCAACCAGGGCCTGCGCCGCGCTTATTCGCTGGTGATCCCCGCCGATGCCATCGCCGCGCGCCTTGATGCCCGCCTGGCCGAAGTGTCGAAGACGATCAAGATGCCGGGTTTCCGTCCGGGCAAGGTGCCGGCCAATCTCGTCAAGAAAATGCATGGCGCAGCCTTGCGCGGGGAAGCACTGCAGGCGGCCCTGAACGACGGCGTCAACAAGGTGATCGCCGATCATGGCCTGCGCCCCGCCACCCAGCCGCAGGTGGATGTGGATGGCGAACTGCCGGAAGAGGGCGATGCCCGCTTCACCGTCTCCATGGAAATCCTGCCGACCATCGCCGAGCTGAAGGCCGACGATCTGGCGCTGGAAAAGCTGGTGGTGCCGGCTGACGATGCCGCCATGGATGGGGCCCTGGCCCGCCTCGCCGAATCGGCGCAGCGCAGCGAACCGGCTCCCGCCAAGCACAAGGCCAAGACCGGTGACACGGTGATCATCGATTTCGAAGGCAAGGTGGATGGCGTGCCGTTCGATGGCGGCAAGGGCGAAGGCATGCGGGTCAAGATCGGCTCCGGCCAGCTCATCCCCGGTTTCGAAGACCAGCTGATCGGCGCCAAGGCCAATGAACAGCGCACGCTGAACGTTACTTTCCCGGCTGATTATGGCGCTGCCAATCTGGCCGGCAAGCCCGCCACCTTCGACGTGACAGTGACCGGCGTCGAAGTGCCGGCCGAAACCAAGCTGGACGATGATTTCGCCAAGGGCTTTGGCCTCGACAGCCTCGATGCCCTGAAGGAAATTCTGAAGGATCAGCTCGATGCCGAGCTGGGCAACCTGTCGCGCACCTACCTGAAGCGCAAGCTGCTCGACACGCTGGCTGCCCGTCACGATTTCGACGTGCCGGAATCGATGGTCGATGCCGAGTTCGAACAGATCTGGCAGACGCTGGAAGGCGAAGCCGCCCGCGAAGCCGATCCGGAAGCCGCCAAGGCCGAAATCGAAGCCGAGCGTGAGGATTACCGCCGCATCGCCGTGCGCCGCGTGCGCCTGGGCCTGCTGCTCTCCGAAATCGGCCAGCGCAATGGCGTGAATGTTTCTCAGGCCGAAATGAACCGCCTGATCGGCCAGGAAGCCGCGCGCTATGCCCCGGCCGAACAGCAGAAGGTGGTGAAATTCTTCCAGGAAAATGCCATGGCTGCCATGCAGCTGCGCGCGCCGCTGTATGAAGACAAGGTGGTGGACTTCCTGATTGGCCAGGCAACGATCACCGAACGCACCGTGACCCGCGCCGAACTGGAAGCCGCGATCGAGAGCGAGGACGAGACCCCGGGCGGCCATGTCCACGGTCCCGGCTGCGGCCATGATCACGATCATGACCATGCGCCGGCCAAGCCGAAGAAGGCGGCCAAGGCCGAACCGGCTGAGGCCGCTGAACCGGTCGCCGAAGCCGAACCAGTGAAGAAGGCGCCTGCCAAGAAGGCCGCAGCCAAGAAGGCCGAAGCTGCACCGGCCGCTGAAGCTGCACCTGCCAAGCCGAAGAAGGCCGCCAAAAAAGCCGCCGAGTAATGCCGCAGCTGCGGCTGCTCGGACCTGGCATGCTGCGATTCATCCTCGCAGCGATGGTGGTGGTGTCACACCTCACCAGCCTCAATATTGGCCGGCCAGCCGTGCTGCTGTTCTTCATGCTCAGCGGCTATTGGGTGTCGCGGCTGTTTGCCGGTTGGCAGGCCAGCGTGCCGGCCTTCTACGCCAGCCGAACCCTGCGGGTCTGGCCCCTCTATGCCGTCACCACCTTGGTGGCCTGGCTGCTGCACGCCCACGCCGAAGCGGTGCGGCCGGAAAGCCTGTGGTCGGCGCTTACCCTGCTCGGGCTGGCGGCGCGTTCCGGTGACGTGATTGGCGTGTCCTGGTCGCTGGATATCGAACTGCAATTCTATCTGGCCGTTCCGCTGATTGCCCTGGCGGC
Organism: Sandarakinorhabdus sp. AAP62; assembly: GCF_000331225.1. Taxonomy (GTDB): domain Bacteria; phylum Pseudomonadota; class Alphaproteobacteria; order Sphingomonadales; family Sphingomonadaceae; genus Sandarakinorhabdus. The sequence continues at coordinate 78,018 of NZ_ANFY01000005.1, forward strand.
GCAGCGGCTGGCGCCGCGCTGGCTGCTGGCCATCGCCGTGGCGGCCTTCGGGCTGGGCATCGCGCTATTTGCCGCGCGCGTGCCGACCTTGCTCTTTTATCTGCCGGCCTTCCTTGCCGGCTTTGCCTTCCATCGCCTGCACTGGCAGCCTGGTGCCGGCCTGGTTGGCGCCAGTCTGGCCGCCGCTGCCGCCTTCACGCTGGCTGCGGCCACGCTGCCGGGGCTGGGCGGGCTCCTGTTCAAGGCCGAGTTCACCGACAGCGTGGCCGAAAATCTTGGCCACATGGCCTGGATCCTGCTGCTGGCGCCCTTGGTGGCATGGAACATCAACCAGCCATCTGACCGGGTTGATCGCTGGCTCGGCGATCTCTCCTACCCGCTCTATCTGGTGCATCTGCCAGTGGTTCGGCTGCTTTCCGAAGTCGTGCCGGTGACCGATACCGGCGGGAAGCTGGTGGCCGTCGCGGCGATCATGGTGGTAAGCATCGCGCTGTTCATCGGAGTCGATCGCCCGCTGGAAGCCCGCCGCCAGCGCCTGTGGCGTCGCGCCAGGCCGGCTTAAGATTCGCCCCTTCCGGTCGTGATTCCCGGGTGATGCGCGGCTGCGCGCACCGGGGGGGACTGGTCCACGGTGTCGCGCGCCGCCCGAAAGGACGCGCCCGATGCAGCTTGCCCGCCTTCGACCCGGCCCCGGCGCCCTGCGCCTGCTGCTGGCGCTGGTCGTGCTGCTATCCCACATGTCGTCGCTCAATATCGGGCCGCCGGCGGTGGTGCTGTTCTTCGTTCTCAGCGGCTATTGGGTGTCGCGGCGCTGGCACAGCAGCAACCAGAGCATCATCGGCTTTGTGCTGGCGCGTTTCCTGCGGGTCTGGCCGCTGTTTGCACTGGTCGCTGGCGCCACCTGGCTGATGCTGGGTGCCGTCGGCCTGCCGCGATCGACCGATCTGGCCGCCGGGCTGCTGCTGCTGGGCAGCGCCAGCCGCGGTGATCTGCTGCTGGGCGTGGACTGGTCGCTCGATCTGGAACTGCAATTCTATCTCGCGCTGCCGCTGATGTGGCTACTGGCCCGGCGGCTGTCCGGCCGGCAATTGGCGCTGGTCGCTGGCGCTGCCTGGTGTGTGGGCATCTGGCTGATGGCGCGCGGTGCCTGGAGCTTCCTTCTATACCTCCCGGCGTTCGCGGCCGGCATGTGGCTGACGCGGGTGCGCTGGCATTGGGGCAGCGGGCCGGTGCTCGTCGGGCTGGCGCTGTTTGCGGTGATCGGCGCCGTGCTGGCGGCCTGGCCGGTCACGCGGCCGCTGGTGTTCAAGGCCGATGGTCTGCCCCCCGTGCTGGCGCACCTGGCGCATCTGGCCTGGTCGCTACCCTTGCTGCCGCTGGTTGCCTGGGTGGTGGCCGGGCCCAGTTCGGCGCGTGACAAGGCGCTGGGCGACGCGTCCTATGCGCTCTATCTCGTGCATGCGCCGGCGATCACCCTGCTGGCGGCGATGACCGCATTGCAGGGGTTGGCGCTGAAGCTGGCGGCCCTGCCGATCATCGCGCTTGCCGCGTGGGGTATTTACCGCTGGATCGATCATCCACTGGAAATTGCACGCCGCCAGGGTCCTGTGCTGCCATGGCACGGCTTTGCCCCCTTGAACTTGCGCCGCAAACGTCCGAACTAGGGGGCAAAGGAGTCTCCCATGATCAATCCGCAAGCTGGTCTCGTTCCCATCGTTATCGAAAGCTCGAACCGGGGTGAGCGCAGCTTCGACATTTTCTCTCGGCTGCTGCGCGATCGCATCGTGTTCGTGAACGGCCAGGTGGAAGATGGCATGGCCTCGCTCATCGTGGCCCAATTGCTCTTTCTGGAATCGGAAAATCCCAAGAAAGACATTTACATGTACATCAATTCGCCGGGCGGGGTGGTGACCTCGGGCATGGCGATTTACGACACGATGCAATATATCCGCCCCGACGTGGCGACCGTGTGCGTTGGCCAGGCCGCATCCATGGGCAGCTTCCTGCTGTCCGCCGGCGCGCCGGGCAAGCGCATCGCGCTGAAGAATGCCCGCATCATGATCCACCAGCCGTCGGGCGGCGCCCAGGGCATGGCGTCTGACATCGAGATCCAGGCCCGCGAGATCCTGCGGATGCGCGCCAGCCTGAACGAGCTCTATGCCAAGCACACCGGCAAGGACATCAGCTATATCGAAGCGGCCATGGATCGCGACAAGTTCATGAGCCCGGAAGAGGCGCAGGAATTCGGCCTGATCGATGCCGTGATGGAGAAGCGGCCGTTGCCGACCGAAGGCGACGCGCTGGCCGCCTGATCGGCCATGATTGGCGCGATTGCCGCCAGCATGGTTGCAATGATGTGACAGCCTGCCGGCAGGCCGCACTTGCGGCAACCGCCGAATCATCGCTACACTGTCGAGCCGGTGGCATGCCGGCAGTGATGTTCTGTGTCGGTTGGGGCGGGCCGGCGTGAAGTAGGCCAACCCGTCCACGGCGGGCCAGAGGAAGGAAAACCATGACGAAGCTGGGCGGTACCGATAGCAAAGGCACGCTTTACTGCAGCTTCTGTGGCAAGAGCCAGCACGAGGTGAGGAAGCTCATCGCGGGCCCGACCGTGTTCATCTGCGATGAATGCGTGGAGCTGTGCAACGATATCATCCGCGAGGAAACCAAGACGGCGCTGGTAAAGAAATCCGGCGACGTGCCCACACCGCGCGAAATCTGCAAGGTGCTGGATGATTATGTGATCGGGCAGTTCCACGCCAAGCGCGTGCTGTCGGTCGCCGTCCACAACCACTACAAGCGGCTGAATCACGGAGGCAAGGGTGCCGAAGTGGAATTGGCCAAGTCCAACATCCTGCTCGTCGGCCCCACCGGCTGCGGCAAGACTTTGCTCGCCCAGACGCTGGCGCGCATCCTGGATGTGCCGTTCACCATGGCCGATGCCACCACGCTGACCGAAGCCGGTTACGTGGGTGAGGATGTGGAAAACATCATCCTGAAGCTGCTGCAGGCGAGCGATTACAACGTCGAACGCGCCCAGCGCGGCATCGTCTATATCGACGAAATCGACAAGATCAGCCGCAAGTCCGACAATCCGTCGATCACGCGGGACGTGTCGGGTGAGGGCGTGCAGCAGGCCCTGCTCAAGATCATGGAAGGCACCACTGCCTCCGTGCCGCCGCAAGGTGGCCGCAAGCATCCGCAGCAGGAATTCCTGCAGGTGGACACGACGAACATCCTGTTCATCTGCGGCGGCGCGTTCAGTGGCCTCGATCGCATCATCGGTGATCGCATGCAGGGCCGCGGCATGGGCTTTGGCGCCCACGTCGCCGCGCCCGACGAACGCCGGGTGGGCGAACTGCTGCGCAAGTGCGAACCGGAAGACCTGTTGCGCTTCGGCCTGATCCCGGAATTCATCGGCCGCCTGCCGGTGATCGCCACCCTGGAAGATCTGGACGAGCCGGCGCTGATCAAGATCCTGACCGAGCCGAAGAACGCGCTGGTCAAGCAATATGCCCGCCTGTTCGAGATGGAGGGCGTGAAGCTGACCTTCACCGCCGACGCACTGTCGGCCATCGCCAAGCGCGCCATCGAACGCAAGACCGGTGCGCGCGGGCTCCGTTCGATCATGGAAGGCATCCTGCTCGACACCATGTTCGATCTGCCCGGCCTGGAAGGCGTGGAAGAAGTGCAGGTGGACAAGGACGTGGTCGCCGGCACCAAGCAACCGGCACGGCTGATGGTGGCTGATAAAGCCGCCTGAGCCGCCGGCAATGGACACGGGAGAGGCGCAGCGCCTGATCGCGGCACTGCGCCTCTCGCCGCATCCGGAGGGCGGCTGGTATCGCGAAACCCTGCGGGTGGACGGACCGGAACGCGCCACCGTCACGGCCATCCATTTCCTGCTCGAAGCCGGCCAGCGTTCCCACTGGCACACGGTGGACGCCACCGAAATCTGGTGCTGGCACGCCGGCAGTCCGCTGCGACTGGGCCACGCGGCGCGCGATCAGGATGCGCCGGCGTGGGTTTCGCTCGGCCCCGATATCGACGCTGGCCAGGTGCCGCAATTCACCATCCCCACCGGCCACTGGCAGGCCGCCGAGGCCACCGACGGCTGGGCGCTGGTCAGTTGCATCGTGGCGCCGGGCTTTGATTTTGCCGGCTTCACGCTGGCCGCGCCGGGCTGGTCGCCGGGTTTGGAAAGAGAAAAGGGGCCTCCGGCGAGCAGGGGCTAAGCCCCTGCACCCACTTCTGTTTTGGGGTGTCCTTGTCGCCAAAGCCCCCGTCATGCTGGCGCAGGCCAGCATCCATTACATAGCCAGGCATCCATGTCGCGATGGTTGGCCCTTGCCCTACAGTGGATGCTGGCCTGCGCCAGCATGACAGGGTTTGATTGGGTCAGGCGCGCCCTGAATTGAACGGGTTCAGGGACGAGTCCCTGCCCGCCGGAGGCGCCTGCTTGCTTCCGCACGTGCCAACCCCTCACCCCGGGCCGCCTGCGGCGTCTTTCGCCCTCTCCCGCAAGGGGAGAGGGGAATGATCAGCGCTTTACCGCGAACCAGATTACGTGGGTGGCGCCCTTGCCGGTTTCGCGGGCGCGGACCCGCACCGTTTCGACGGTGAAACCGCTGCGTTCCAGTTGTCGGCCGAAGGCAGTGTCGGGTGCGGCGGACCAGACGGCGAGCACGCCGCCGGGGCGAAGGGCGTTGCGGGCGTCGGCGAGGCCGCGCGAGCTGTAGAGTCCATCGTTGGCGGCGCGAGTGAGGCCGTCAGGGCCGTTGTCGACATCGAGCAGGATGGCGTCATACTGGGCGGTGCTTTGGGCCATGCTGGCGGCGACGTCGCCCATGGTCAACGTCAGGCGTGGATCATCGAGGCAGCCGGCGGTGACGGCGGCCATGGGCCCGCGCGCCCAATCGATGATGCCGGGCACCAGTTCGACGACGGTGACGCGCGCGGTGGGCCCTAGTTGGCCGAGCACGGCGCGCAGCGTGTAGCCCATGCCATAGCCGCCGATGAGCAGATGCGGGCTCTTGTGGCTGGCCAGCCGATCGCAGGCCATGGTGCCGAGCGCGACTTCGGAGCCGTGCATCCGCGTGCTCATCAGTTCGTTGCGTTCGAGCACGATCATGAAATCGCTGCCGCGCCGGAACAACCGCAGCGGCGGGCCGCCGGGCACGTCGGCCTCGCCGATCAGTTCACGGGGGATCACGCCACGACTTCGCGGCAGTGCGGGCATTTGCGGCGGGGGAAGACAATCAGGCCCTTGATCATCAGGCGCTTGCTGCAGGCCGGGCATTTGATGAAGGCGATCAGGGCCAGGTTGATGGCCATGACGAACGGCGGCAGCACCGCGCCGGCCAGTGCCAGCGGCGTGGGCCATGGCAGGGCCCAGAACAGGGCCGGCAAGGCCGTGGCTTGGCCGAACTGGTTCCACTGCACGCGGTAGAGGCCGGGGAGCGGCGTGTTCATCAGTAACGCCAGCTCTTCAGATCAGCTCCCTTCGGAGCGGCAGCTTCAATGCGTTTCAGCATCTTGTCCACATACATGGTGTGATAGCGCAGCCGGCTGATGTGGTTGGGCTGGTTCGGATCGCCGTTCCAGCAATGTTCGGCCCGATCGCCGTATGCAATTTCACCCGTGAACGCCGGATCGGCTTTCTTCAGGAAATCCTCGGTCAGATAGACGGCATTGTTGAGGTAATAATTGTCCATGTCGCCAACATAGAGGAAGATCTTGTCGCGGATCTTGGGGCCCAGCGTCTTCCAGTCGCGCTGCATGATGTGCCGCAGATCGTAATTTTCGCGCCAGTAGGCGGCGACCTTGGGATCGATCACGCCGGTGCGCTTGTCGAAGATGCGCTGCGGATAGCCATCGGCGCCTTGCGGGGAATAGACGGCTTCCCAGATGTCCCACTGCTGGCCGGAGCGGGACTTGTCGCCCAGCACCAGTTCCAGCCGCTGTTCCTGTTCCACCGTGTAATCAACGTGGCCCAGATAGTTGCGATGGGCCGGCCGATCGACCTTGCCGAATGGGCCGACCTTCCAGAAGACATTCTTGTCTTCATAGATGTTGATGTTGGTATATTGGCGGAAATCAATGGGATCCGGGCAGGCGGCGAAGGCGCCGTTGAAATCATCGGGGTAGAACATCTGCACGGCCAGCGCTTCCCAGCCGCCGGTGGAGCCGCCGTAGGTAAAGCGCGCCCAACCCTGGCCCAGACCGCGAAACTGCTTTTCGATCTCTGGCACCAGCTCCTTCATGATGGCATCGCCATAGGGGCCGAGATTGGCGGAGTTCACCGCATAGCTGTCGTCATAATAGGGATTGCTGTGGTCGATCTCGACGATGAGCATCCGTGGGAAATTGTCGGAGGTCCAGCGCTTGTAGAGGTCGAAGGCCTCCTGCGCCTCGATCCTGTTGTAGCAGGGCTCGTTGAAGCGCGGTTCCGGCTTGCAGGGTTCGTTGGGATCGGGCGGAGTCGTTGAAAAGCCGCCGAAATCGGCCGGGAAATGGCCGTGGTTGATGATCAGCGGGTAACGCGCTTCCGGATGCTTGTCGAAATCGCGCGGCACCAGCACGTGGGCGCGCAGATAGACATCGGTGCCCCAGAATCTGGAAAGGCGTTCCGAACGGATCTTGAGGTGGCGGATGAATTCGCTGTCCTTGGGTTCCACGACCGGCGGGATCACCTTGGTGAGCGGGATGGTGACGATCTCTTTCGTGGCCGGGTTGAAGCGCACTTTGATGGGTTCTGAAATGATGTTGCCCGGTTCGGCGCGCCAGTTCTGCCCTGCGCCGCGCGCGGCCGGCAGCTTTACCGTGTGGCCGGTTGAGAGATTATAGGTCTGATATTTGTGGAGGACGGCCTGGACCGTGTAGTCGCCGGCTGGCACCTTGGAGAGATCTTCCGCCGGATAGCCGAGCACGCCGCGGCCGATGCTGGCACTGCCGCCGGGCTTCAGGCCATCGATATTGACACCGAACACCTGCGGCGCATCGGCGCCCAGCTTGACCTGGAAGCGCGGTTCCTTCGATCCGTCGGGCGTGATCACCAGGATGATGCGGCCATCGTTGCTGGCGTCGATGCCCGTAGCGGGAAGGGTGATTCGGAAATCGGTAGCCAACGCCGGCGCTGCCAGCAGCGCGGCCCAAAGCCCGGCCGTGCCACCTGCCAACCATGCTGATTTTTGCCTGTTCATGTCCGTCACTCCCCGATCGGCATTTTTAAGCATGGATTGAAAGCACCGGCAACGCATCTCCCGATTGCAGATGAAGCTACGTTAACCATGAATATCTGTGCACAAACAGAACAATGATGGTGCATCACACGGGGCGAGCACTTGCCTGCGATGACGAATCGATTATGGTCGGTACCAAGCAAATCCTGACAATCAGAAAGTGAAAAATGCAGCAAATCTTGTCATCGGATGTGATATTGGTCGGCTTTTCGCTGGTTTTGGGCGGATTGATTGGCATATTCTGGGAAAAGTCCAGAGCCGATAATAATAATGACGCGAAGGGAGGCGGCAGCGATCGGCGCGACAAACGCTGAGAAATAGTAAACAGATTTCAACATGAATTAACAGAAAAATAGTTAACGCGCCGCAATTACACTTTACACCCAGTAAATTCTGCCTTAGTGCAATCCTCTATCAAGTGTTAACGGGTAAGGGCGGCGTATGATTTTCGAAGGTCTTGCACAGGTGATCGGTAACCTGCTGGCAACCGATGGGGCTCTGATGGTCCTTTCCATGATGTTCGGCATTCTGCTGGGCATGTTGTGGTCAGGTCGTTCGTTCCCGCGTCGTCTGCCGCGTTCGATGACCCAGGCCAGTGCAGTGAACTTCCGCCGCCTTTTGTGACTGCCGCCGGGCTGGCTATTGCCCGGCACACTGTCTAGTTTGGCGCCATGCGCGCCCTTCTTTTTCTACCACTGTACTTACTGGGGGCGTTGCCAGCGATGGCAGCGCCCTCTTTTTGCGCCCATCTGCCCGAAAAGGGTTCGGTGGCTGCAGCCGCGCCGGCCGAAACCGTGCCGCCCAAGCCGCGCGCCGATCGTAGCCTGATCTGCCCGCCAGGGTTCCTGCTGGAGACGGCCGCCCGCCTGCCGGTGTGCACTCGGCCAGGTCAGGGCGTGGTGGAGGGCGATCCGCGCGCTGCCTGCCGCGCCAGCCTGACCGTGGGACCAGTCACCAGCAAGGTGCCGGCGCAGTGGCGGCCCACCCGCAGCTGCCCCGGCGGCGCGATCACCAGCGTGATACGGCTGGAAGGTGCCAATCTGGGCATGGCCGAAATCAGCCTGGCCAGCGACAGCCCCGGCCTGAAACTGGAAACGCTGAACGAGGACGACAAATCGCTGAAACCCGCCGAGCGCCCATCAGCACAGAACTGCTTCGCGCACGCTTGCCGCCTGGTGCGTCTGATCATCGCCGCCGACGCACCTGATGAGCTGCTGCTGAATTTCAGCATCAAGGACGGTGCCAGCACCACGGCCCGCGTGCCGGTCGTCACCCATTGCGCCGACCCGCTGGCGAAGCGCTGACGAAGAGCAGAGGAAACGGACCTCCGGCGGGCAGGGCCTGTGCCGCGGGACCCACTTTCGTCCAGGTCTGACCAGGAACAACGTTCACGCCAATGGCATATCAGGACAAATGGGTGCAGGCCTCAGGCCTGCCCGCCGGGGGCTGTTTTCTGCCGTTTACCCGCTCTATCACCTCGATCGCGCTCACTTCGTCCTGAGCGGTCGGTCATCCGTTGCCGCCAACCAGATCGCTGCTGTCCACGCCGCGACGTTCTGATCGAGCTGCTTGCGGTCCACCTTGTCCAGCGTGTCGTCAGGCGTGTGGTGCACGTCGAAATAGCGTGTCATGTCCTGCCCCAGATCGAGGACGCCGGCGCCCAGCGCGGCCAGTGGTCCAACATCGGCACCGCCGCCCGATTTGTTGCTGCTGTCGGGCTGCACGCCGAGGGGGGCCAATAGTGCCCCGATTTCGCCAAACAGCGGCAGGCCGGTTTCAGCCACCCGCGATCCGACATTGTAGATGCGGTCAGCGCCGGCATCGCTTTCGCCGGCCAGCACGATATTTTCGGCTGCGTGCGCAGCGGCATAGGCGCGGCCGCCGATCACGCCGAATTCCTCGGCACCCCACAGCACGATCCGGATGGTGCGGCGCGGGGCCTGGCCGGTGCGGTCCACATGTGACTTGATGGCCGCTGCGGCTGCCATGGTGATGGCAACGCCGGCGCCATCGTCAAACACGCCGTGGCCCAGATCCCAGCTGTCGAGATGGCCGCCCAGCACCACGATCTCACCGGGCACGGTGCCGGGGATTTCGGCGGAGACATTGGCGGATTGGCCTGGCTTGCTGACGGGAGTGGAGATCAGCTGCACCGTCACCGGCCCGGCTGCGCAGCGCCGCGCCAGCAGTTCGGCATCGGGCAGCGCCAGCGCCACGGCGGGAATGGGCGTCACCCCCGCGGGAAAGCCGGTGGAGCCGGTATGCGGGTTGCGGTGATAATCGGTAGCGAGACTGCGGATCATCACGGCCGCCGCGCCCTTTTGCGCCGCCAATGCCGGGCCGATCCGGCGCACGCCGCCGTTGACGCCATAGCTGCTGCCATCCTGGGTGATGGTCATGCGGTGATCGATGAAGACAATGCGGCCTTTCACTTCGGAAACGGGGGCGGCGCGCATGGCGGCCAGATTGTCGAAACAGCTGACCGGCGCAGTGAGCCCGCCCTTTGGGGTGGCGCCCGATGTGCCCAGCGCCGTGATGGCCAGCGCGTGATTGCTGCCAACGATGCTGGCACTGGCGGTGCCGCGCTCCCACGCGGTCATCGGGAAGGCTTCCTCGCGGATGTTGACGAAGCCCAATTTCTGCAAGGCGGTCTTGGCCCACACTCGGCCACGCGCTTCGGCTTCGCTGGCAGCAAGGCGGGGGCCAACCGTGTCGGTCAGGTCGCTCAGCAGGGCCCAGGCCTTGTTGTCGGCCAGGGCGGCATCCCGCAGTTTCGCCGCCGTTTCGATCCGCCCGGCAGGGCTTGCCGTCTGCGCCTGGCCGGTGGTGGCGGCCAGCAGGCCGAGCAGGGCCAGAGAAATCATCGGTTGGCGCATGGAACTTCCCCTTGGTCGAGCCGCGGTCCTTGTGCGGCGATCGCGCGCCCCGGTCAATCGACGCGTTTGCGCCCACCGCGCCCATCGGCTAATGCAGCCGCGTCCCTGCCAACATCCAGAATCCGGAGCCTTCCCGTGGCCTATCAATATGCGTTCGTGATGAAGGGTCTTTCCAAGACCTATCCCGGCGCCAACAAGCCCTGTTTCAAGGATATCACCCTGTCGTTCCTGCCGGGGGCGAAGATCGCCATCATCGGCCCCAACGGCGCCGGCAAATCGACCCTGATGAAGGTGATCGCCGGCATCGACAAGGAGTTCCAGGGCGAAGCCTGGGCGGCCGAGGGCGTGAAGGTGGGTTACCTGCCGCAGGAACCGCATCTGGATCCCAGCAAGGACGTGAAGGGCAACGTGATGGACGGGGTGCGCCCCGTGGCCGATCTGGTGGACCGTTTCAACGCCATCAGCGCCGAGATGGCCGATCCCAAGGACGATACCGATTTCGACAAGCTGCTCGAGGAAATGGGCACGCTGCAGGAAAAGATCGACGCGGTGGATGGCTGGACGCTCGACAACCAGCTGGAAATCGCCATGGACGCGCTGCGCTGCCCGCCGGGCAACAGCGGAGTTGAAAAGCTTTCCGGCGGTGAAAAACGCCGCGTCGCGCTGTGCAAGCTGCTGCTGGAAAAGCCGGAAATCCTGCTGCTCGACGAACCGACCAACCACCTCGACGCGGAATCCGTGTCGTGGCTGGAAAATCACCTGAAAGAATATAAGGGCATGGTGATCCTGGTTACCCACGATCGCTACTTCCTTGATAATGTGGTGAAATGGGTTCTCGAACTGGATCGCGGCCGCGCCATTCCGTTCGAAGGCAATTATTCCGACTGGCTGGAAGCCAAGCAGAAGCGCCTGGGCCAGGAAGAGCGGGAAGACGCCAGCCGCGAGAAGGCCATCAAGCAGGAACTGGAGTGGATCCGCGCCTCGCCCAAGGCCCGCCAGACCAAGAGCAAGGCCCGCATCAAGGCCTTTGACGAACTGGTGGAAAAACAGGCCAACCGCCGCCTGGGTGAAGCCCAGATCCTGATCCAGGTGCCGGAACGCCTGGGCAACCGCGTGATCGAGGCGAAGAACCTCACCAAGAGCTATGGCGAAAAATTGCTGTTCGAGAATCTGTCGTTCAGCCTGCCGCCCGGCGGCATCGTCGGCATCATCGGGCCGAACGGCGCGGGCAAGACGACGCTGTTCCGCATCATCACCGGCCAGGAAGTCCCCGATAGCGGCGAGATCGCCATCGGTGAAACGGTGAAGATGGCCTATGTCGACCAGAGCCGCGACGCGCTCGACCCCAACAAGAATGTTTGGGAAGAAATCAGCGGCGGCAACGACAAATTCTATTTCGGCAAGAACGAGGTGCTGACCCGCGCTTACGTGGGCGCGTTCAACTTCAAGGGGCCGGACCAGCAGAAGAAGGTGGGCCTGCTGTCGGGTGGTGAACGCAACCGCGTCCACATGGCCAAGATGCTGGTGAAGGGCGGCAACGTGCTGCTGCTCGACGAACCGACCAACGATCTCGATGTGGAAACCCTGCGTGCGCTGGAAGAAGCGCTGGAAAGCTTTGCCGGTTGCGCCGTGGTCATCAGCCACGATCGCTTCTTCCTCGATCGCCTGGCGACGCACATCCTGGCGTTCGAAGGCGACAGCCATGTCGAATGGTTCGAAGGCAATTTCCAGATGTATGAGGAAGACAAGCGGCGGCGCCTGGGCGACGCTGCGGATCGTCCGCATGCGCTGACGTACAAGAAGCTGACACGCTGATCGGCCAGAAATTATCGCGGTGCGATAATTTCGGATTTGATCAAGGGCGGCCGGGCTGGCGGCTGGCTGTCAGGCCAGCCGAACAGCTTCGACGGCGCGACTTTGCCGCCCTCTTCCTTGTTTCCTTTTCCATGAGGCAGCGGACTCGGCGGCTTTGCCGCCGGCCGCGTTACCGCGTCCTCACGGCGCGACCCACTCCCCCGCCCAGCCGTCGCTCGCGCGGAACATCGCCCGGCGGTGGCCGCTGTTGGCGAGGTGCAACCAGTCGATCGCCGTCACCCCCACCCACAGCACGGCAAAATTTGCCCGGGCCGGCATGATCTGCTCGGCGGTCGGCTGTTCGCCCTCGATCCACGCCGGCAGGCCCGACGATGGGCCGGGCATGGGGGTGCCGGGGGCCTGCTCGGCCAGGTAGCACCGGCGGGCGAACAAGGTGGATTGTTCCCAGATCGAGTCCACTTCGCCGACGCTGCGACCGATCCGCGCGGTGCCGGAGAGGCGCAATTGCACCTGTTCGGCTGGGTGATAGGCCAGCACGGCGACCGGCTTGCCATCCAGTTGCGCCACCTTGGGGCTGCGCGCGTCGGTGTGGAGGCGCAGTGTGGACGTGGCGGGATCGGCCTTGCGCAGCACCATCACGCGGGCATGGGGCAGGCCATCCGCGTCCACGCTGGCGATCACCGGCGTGTGGATGGGGCTCTTGCGGTCTGCCCCGCCGCGCACCAGCAGGCTCCAGGCGTGGGCGCGTATGTCGGGGAGCGAGTCTTCCGGCCTCATTTCACTTCAACAATCGCATCCACCTCCACCGGCCAGCCGCGCGGCAGGCTGCCGGCGCCGGCGGCGACGCGGGGCGCCTTGCCGGCATCGCCGAACGCGGTGACCATCACTTCGGAAAAGCCGTTCATCACTTCGGGATGCTGGGTGAATTCCGGCGTGGCGTTGACCAGGCCCATCACCTTTACCACGCGCTTCACGCGGCTCAGTTCGCCCAGCTCGGCCTTCAGGGTCGCCAGCAGGCACAGGCCAACGCGCTGCGCATGGGCCTTGCCGGCGGCCACGTCCATCGTCGCGCCCAGCTTGCCGGCACCGCCCGCCGGGCATTCGCCGTGGCCGGCCAGGAACAGCAATTTGCCCACCCGCGCGGCTGGCACATACAGGCCGATCGGCGCGTTGGGCGGCGGCAGGGTGAGGCCTGCCTTGGCCAGCCGCTGTTCCGGGGTTTCGGCAAGCGCCGGGCTGGCCAGAAGGGCGAGAGCGATGAGAGCGATGCGCATAAGCCGGGGACTCCTTGCCGGGTTCACCCCACCCGCCTAGCATCAAGGCCAACAACCGCAAACAGGGGAGGGCCGGTCATGGCCGCATCGCATCACGTACCGGGCTTTGCCCATGGCCAGAATGGCAGCGCTGCCGAAACCGATCCGGCAGTGCTGGGCCTGATGCAGGGCGCGCCGGTGCCGCCCGACAAACAGGTGCGCTGGACCGATGGTTCGATGTGGCGCTTCCCGCAGCAGCGCTGGGCCTTTTCGCACATGCGCGAACTGGTGCCGACGGTGAATATCGGGCGCGCCGGCCCGGTGAGCGTGCTGCCGGTGGACTTGCGCGATGATGTGGATGATGTGCGGCTGACGACGCTGGACGGACAAGTGATGACGTGGCGGGAATCGCTGGCGGCGACCTACACCGACGCGATCCTGATCATGAAGGATGGCGTGGTGATCCATGAACGCTATTTCGGCGTCACCACGCCGGCCACGCAGCATATCCTCTTCTCCGTGACGAAAAGCTTTGTCGGCACCATTGCCGAGCTGCTGATCGACGAAGGCAAGCTCAACCCGGATGCGAAGGCGCAGGTCTATGTGGCTGAACTGACTGGCTCTGGCCTTGGCGATGCAACCGTGCGCGAGATATTGGACATGCGCACGGGCCTTGCCTTCTCCGAAGATTATGTGCCTGGCCAGACCGGCCTCACCGATGTGCAGCGCATGAGCATCGCCACCGGCTGGGTGCCGCGCCTGGCCGATTACGAGGGGCCGGACGGAAATTTCGCCTTTACCGCGAGCCTGGGCAAGAACGCGCCCCATGGTGGCGATTTCGTCTATCGCACGCCCAACACCACGGCGCTGCAATGGATCATCGAGCGTATCGAAGGCCAGCCCCTGTCGGCACAGATCGAAGCGCGCTTCTGGGCGCGGATGGGCATGGACCATGATGCGGCGCTGGGGGTGGATCGGCTGGGCACCGGCTTTGGCGGCGGCGGCCTGATGGCATCATTGCGCGATATTGCCCGCATTGGCGAGATGATGCGGCTGGGCGGGCACTTCAATGGCGCGCAGATCGTCCCCAAAGCCGTGGTGGAGCACATCTTTGCCGGCGGTGAGCCGGCGGCGTTCGTCGCCTGCCAGTACACCGGCAATCTGGATGGCAATTATGGCAGCCAGTGGTGGCACCGCGCCGGCGGGCAATTGATGGCGATGGGTGTGCACGGCCAGGGCATTTATGTCGATCGCGGCGCCGGCGTGGTGATTGCCCGGCTGGGCAGCCATCCGGTGGCGAGCAACCGCGGCAATGCGGCCGTGACGGTGCCGGCCTATGATGCGGTGGTGGCGGCGCTTCAATAAGCGCTGTTCACCAGTCGCATCGCGCCGGGTTCCATGGTGGTGAGCGCGCGGGCGGCGATGCGCGGCACATCGGCCGAGGGCAGGGTCAACAGTTCATCGGCAACGCGGCTGGCCTGCGTGCAGAAACGCCGGCGATCCGGCACGCTGGCAAAGCCGTTGTACAGCCGGGTCATTGCAACATCGTGGCGGGCCAGGCCGGCGCTGCCATGCTGCTGGCGATAGCGCGCCTGTTCGGCGGCATAGGCTTCGTTCAAGACATTGCGATGGGTTTTCAGGATCTGGTTGTAATCTGCTGCCAGTGCACGATTCTGACAGATCAGCGCTGCCACGTTCAGGCCGCCGCGCAGCGCCCACACCACTTCGGCGCTGGCTGCCACGGCATCGGGCACGATGCGGGTGGGGGCAGTGGGGACCACGGCCGTCACCTGTGTTGGCGGTGCGGCTGCCTGCGGCGGCGGTCGCATGCCGGTACTGCACGCGGCGAGGGCCAGCAGGGACAGCATGGTGAAGACATGTGTCCCCTTCGCTGGCATCGATGCCAGCGCCTTGATGTTGTGCATGATTCCCTCTCCCGCAACGATGGTCTTGCCGTCCTGCAATCAACATCAGGCCAGCTTTCAGCAAGCTGAACGCTGCTTCCGGGTCAGCGTGTATCCGCCAGCCAGCGGCCGACCTGGTGCAGATCATCGGCCACGGCCAGCAGGCGCGGCCTGATATCGGGTGTGGCGGGCAGCAGATCGGGCACCATGATCACCGGCACGCCCGCCATGTGGGCGGCGATGATACCGTTGTGACTGTCTTCCAGCGCCAGCGCGGCGCCGGGCGCGATACCAAGGCGGGCGGCGGCGGTGCGATAGGGTTCGGGATGTGGCTTGCCGTTGGCAACGTCGTCGCAGCCGACGATGGTGGCAAACCCATCCAGCAGACCGACATGGCCCAGATGCGCGCGGGCCAGCGCCTGTTCGGACGAGGTGACCACGGCAGCCGGGATGCCGGCCCTATTCACCTGCGCCAGCAGCGCCGCCGCGCCGGGCTTCAAGGGCCGGATCGGGCCCCATTCTTCCCGGATGCGCCGCCGAACCTCGGCCCGCATCGCATCATAATCCAGTTCGGCGCCAAAGCGCGCCTGCATGATCGCCTGGCTCGCCGGTTCCGGCCGTCCGATCAGTTCGGCATAATCGGCGCCGGTCATGGCAAAACCCAGATCGCCCATCGCCGCGATCATGGCATCGCGGATCAGCCGTTCCGTATCGAGCAGCAGGCCGTCCATGTCGAACAGGATGGCCGCCGGGCGGACTATTATCATGTGAGGACAGTCAGGCGGATTGCTTGGCGCGGGCGATGCGGGCTTTCCAGTCGGCCGGGCCGGTCTGGTGGACGCTGGTGCCTTCAGAATCAACCGCAACAGTCACCGGCATGTCTTTGACTTCAAATTCGTAAATCGCTTCCATGCCCAGATCCTCGAACGCCACCACTCGGGCAGCCTTGATCGCCTTGGCCACCAGATAGGCGGCGCCGCCCACCGCCATCAGATAGGCGGCCTTGTGGCGCTTGATCGCCTCGATGCCCATCGGCCCGCGTTCGGCCTTGCCGATCATGGCGATCAGGCCGGTCTGCGCCAGCATGGTCTCGGTGAACTTGTCCATGCGGGTGGCGGTGGTCGGGCCGGCGGGGCCGACGACTTCATCGCCCACCGGATCGACCGGGCCGACATAATAGATGACGCGGTTGGTGAAATCGACCGGCAGGGCCTCGCCCTTCGCCAGCATGTCGGTCATGCGCTTGTGCGCGGCATCGCGGCCGGTGAGCATCTTGCCCGACAGCAGCAGCCGGTCGCCCGGTTTCCAGCTCGCCACCTCGGCCGGGGTGAGCGTGTCGAGATTGACCGGCTTCGAGGCCTTGTCCGGCGTCCAGTGCACCTGCGGCCAGTCCTCCAGCTTCGGCGGCTCAAGATAGGCGGGGCCATTGCCAGTGAGGGTGAAGTGCGCGTGGCGGGTGGCGGCGCAATTGGGGATCATGGCAATGGGTTTCGACGCGGCGTGGGTGGGCGTGTCGAGGATCTTCACATCCAGGATGGTCGAAAGCCCGCCCAGCCCCTGCGCACCGATGCCGAGATCGTTGACCGCATCGTAAAGCTCGATCCGCAGCTCCTCGATCGGCGTCTTCGGCCCACGCGCCTTCAGCTCGGCCATGTCGATCGGCTCCATCAGCGATTCCTTGGCCAGGATCATCGCCTTTTCCGCCGAACCTCCGATGCCGATGCCCAGCATGCCGGGCGGGCACCAGCCGGCACCCATCAGCGGCACGGTGTTCACCACCCAGTCGCGGATCGAATCGCTGGGGTTGAGCATGGCGAATTTCGCCTTGTTCTCGCTGCCGCCGCCCTTGGCCGAAACGATGATTTCGACATGGTCACCGGGGACCAGTTCGATGTGGACCACGGCCGGCGTGTTGTCGCGGGTGTTCACCCGGGTGAAGGCCGGATCGGCGACGATGGAGGCGCGCAGCTTGTTTTCGGGGTGCAGATAGGCCCGGCGCACGCCTTCGTTCACCATTTCCTGAACAGTTTTCGTGGCTTGCCAGCGGACATTCATGCCAACTTTGACGAAGGCGACCACGATGCCGGTATCCTGGCAGATCGGGCGATGGCCTTCGGCGCACATGCGGCTGTTGGTGAGGATCTGGGCGATGGCGTCCCTGGCGGCCGGCGATTCTTCCAGTTCATAGGCGCGGCCAAGCGCGCGGATATAATCCATCGGGTGGAAATAGCTGATATACTGCAGCGCATCGGCCACGGAGGTGATGACATCCTCTTCGCGGATCACGGTCGTAGCGGTCATGGGGGGGAATCCTGTTGCCTTTTGGTCACGGGTTGCTGGCCAATCTGTAGGCCGGGCGCGGCGAAGCGTCCATATTTTCACGGGGCCTGGCTGTGGCCGTGTTGCAGGAAGTTTACATAAGCCCTTGATGACACGAATCCCCCGGGCGCCAGCGCGTCGCCAGCCTGTGGATGAATCCAAGCCGATTCAACCGTTTCGGGCACGTCAAGCAAACATTGGGGCTTGCGCGCGGAATCGGCTGTGGCACTATCGCTAGCGTATCGGAGCCAGCCAGACACAAGTTGTGGTGGTTCCGGGCGGGGGACACACGGGCGGTAGGGCGAACCGGCCTGTGGATATCGGGGACAAGTGTCGCTGCGGCAAAGAAGGCGCGTGACCCCGATTTGTTCCCCTCGTATGATTGAGGGGCATAAGTGACAATGAGCGAGTTTCGCATGACTGACAGTAGCGCCGGTTTGACCACCGCCGATCACACGACCGACTCCGCCGACGCTGGCGCTGCTTTGGCGGCGAGCATGGCGGCCGGTGTGCTGGCGCAGGCCGCGGCTTCGGCTGCGACCGCCAAGCCGGCCAAGCCCGGCAGCAGCGAGGTCATGCCGTGGCGCTTCCCGGTGACGGTGGATCGCAGCCGCGACGCGCTGCTCACCGATTTCGGCAAGGACACGCTGGACGACCGCTATCTCCTGCCGGGCGAATCCTATCAGGACCTGTTTGCCCGCGTGGCCGCCGCCTATGCCGACAATGCCGAACATGCCCAGCGCCTGTATGATTATGTGTCGAAGCTGTGGTTCATGCCGGCGACTCCGGTGCTCTCCAACGGCGGCACCGGCCGTGGCCTGCCGATCAGCTGCTATCTGAACAGCGTGTCTGACAGCCTGGATGGCATCGTCGGCACCTGGAACGAGAATGTGTGGCTGGCTTCGCGCGGCGGCGGCATCGGCACCTATTGGGGCAATGTGCGCGGCATTGGCGAGCCGGTCGGCCTCAACGGCAAGACCAGCGGCATCATCCCGTTCGTGCGGGTGATGGACAGCCTGACGCTGGCGATCAGCCAGGGTTCGCTGCGCCGCGGTTCGGCGGCTGTCTATCTCGACATCAGCCATCCGGAGATCGAGGAGTTCCTCGAAATCCGCAAGCCGTCGGGCGATTTCAACCGCAAGGCGTTGAACCTGCATCACGGCGTGCTGATCACCGACAAGTTCATGGAAGCGGTGCGCGACGGCGACAAGTTCGATCTGGTCAGCCCGAAGACCGGCGAGAAGCGTGCCGAGGTCGATGCCCGCGCGCTGTTCACCAAGCTGGTGGAAACCCGCCTGGCCACCGGCGAGCCCTACATCATCTTCATCGATGAAGTGAACCGGACCATGCCCAAGCACCAGCGTGATCTGGGGCTCAAGGTGTCGACATCGAACCTGTGCTCGGAAATCACCCTGCCCACTGGCACCGATCATCTCGGCAATGATCGCACAGCCGTGTGCTGCCTGTCGTCGCTGAACATCGAAACCTGGGACCAGTGGCACGATGATCCGCTGTTCATCGAGGATTGCATGCGCTTTCTCGACAACGTGCTGCAGGATTATATCGACCGGTCCGAACCGGCGATGGCGCGCGCCGCCTATGCCGCATCACGCGAACGTTCGGTGGGCCTGGGCGTGATGGGCCTGCACAGCTTCTTCCAGGCGCGCGGGCTGCCGTTTGAAGGCGCAATGGCCAAGAGCTGGAACAAGAAGATCTTCAAGCATATCCGCGCTCAGGTCGACCAGGCGTCGATGAATCTCGCCGTGGAGCGCGGACCCTGCCCGGATGCCGCAGACATGGGCGTGATGGAACGGTTCAGTTGCAAGATGGCGATTGCGCCGACAGCCAGCATTTCCATCATCTGTGGCGGCACCTCGGCCTGCGTCGAGCCGATCCCCGCCAATGTCTATACCCACAAGACGCTTTCGGGCAGCTTTGTCGTCAAGAATCCCTACCTGGAAAAACTGTTCATTTCCAAGGCGAAGAACAGCGATGCGGTGTGGAATTCGATCCTGGAGCGCGGCGGTTCGGTGCAGCACCTGGATTTCCTCACCGCCGACGAAAAGGCCACCTATCGCACCGCCTTCGAGATTGATCAGCGCTGGCTGATCGAGTTGGCGGCCGATCGCACGCCTTATATCGATCAGGCGCAGTCGCTGAACCTGTTCATCCCGGCCGATGTCGAAAAGTGGGATCTCTTGATGCTCCACTATCGCGCCTGGGAACTGGGCATCAAATCGCTTTATTATCTCCGCTCGATGAGTGTACAGCGGGCTGGGTTCGCCGGCGGCGTTGAAGCCGACAATACGAGCGAAGCCCCCGTGATCCAGGTAGAGCGGCGTGATTACGACGAGTGTCTTGCTTGTCAGTGATGCGTTTCAGCTTGCCCTGCCATTCCGCGGGGCGATCCACCGGCCGGGATGCTGCCCGGCTGGACGGTGAGGGGGTCGTGGCGATGCACTCCACGACGTGTGGCCACGACCCCCTCCCAACCGTAGGCCAGATGGTTGTTCATGCCGGGGCCAAAGTTGCGAGTGGGCGTGCCTTCGGCGGGATGCGTATCGCCTCCAGTGGATGTTTGCCGATGCCATCGGGTGTCGCAGCGCTGCAGGCAAAGTTCTCATGTTCCACGGCTGGTGCGGGTGCAAGGCGCACCAGCCGTGCAACATTGTCCTCACCTTCGCAGGCGTTCCGGGCTGGCCCACTGATGGCCCAGGCACCGGCGAAGGGTGGGTGCAGGGGTTCGGCCCCTGTCCGCCGAAGGCCTAGTTTTTCTGTTGTTTCTTCAATCATTAGCGCAGGATTTTGAACCATGCCGTTGCTTCAGGCATCCAAGTCGTACAAGCCGTTTGAATATCCCTGGGCCTATGACTTCTGGAAACGTCAACAACAGATCCACTGGATGCCGGAAGAGGTGCCGCTGGGCGAGGATTGCCGTGACTGGGCGCAAAAGCTGACCGATCACGAGCGCAACCTGCTCACCCAGATTTTCCGATTCTTCACGCAGGCCGATGTCGAGGTGCAGGATTGCTACCACGATAAATATGGCAGCGTGTTCAAGCCAACCGAAGTCAAGATGATGCTGACCTCGTTCTCCAACATGGAAACGATCCACATCGCGGCCTACAGTCACCTGCTCGATACGATCGGCATGCCCGAGAGCGAGTATAGCGCGTTCCTGAATTACAAGGAAATGCGCGACAAGCATGATTACATGAACACGTTCGGCGTGGGCAGCAACGAGGATATCGCCAAGACCTTGGCGATGTTCGGCGGCTTCACCGAAGGCCTGCAGCTGTTTGCGTCGTTTGCCATGCTGATGAACTTCCCGCGCTTCAACAAGATGAAGGGCATGGGCCAGATCGTTTCGTGGAGCGTGCGCGATGAATCGCTGCACTGCGAAGGCATCGTGAAGCTGTTCCACGCCTTCTGTGCCGAAACCGGGGTGCTCACCAGCAAGATCCGCGACGACATCGCCGACGTGTGCCAGCGCACCGTGCGCCTGGAAGACGCGTTCATCGATCTGGCCTTCGAACAGGGCCCGGTTTCCGGCATGGCGCCCAAGGATATCAAGCGCTACGTCCGCTACATCGCCGATTGGCGTCTGAAGCAGCTGGGCTTGGCTCCGATCTACATGATCGAGGAACACCCGCTACCCTGGCTCACCCCGCTGCTCAACGGTGTGGAACACGCCAACTTCTTCGAAGCCCGCGCCACCGAATATTCGAAGGCCGCGACCAAGGGCGACTGGAACGAAGTGTGGACCGCCTTCGACAGCCGCAAGGCCGCCAAGATCGCCAGTGAAAGTGCGCCGGCGAATGCGGATGACGCCCAGGGTGGGTTGCTGGGCGTGGCTGCGGAGTAAGAGGCAACAAAGGGGCCTCCGGCGGGCAGGGAATCAGTCCCTGCACCCGTTCGCTGGAGCCGGCACCCGATATCAGCGCGTTCGCCGATATTGACATGGAATCGAGCCTGCTGCCTTTGGCGGCAGGCTTTTCCCTTTTGGTGCCCCCGTGCCGGTCGACCGAAGTCAGCGGAACCCGGATCAAGTCCGGAGCGACGGCCGTGCAGTGAGAACCATCCCCAACAAACGGGTGCAGGGACTGAGTCCCTGCCCGCCGGAGGCCCTCCTTCTTCCTTTTCCCAGAAAGGAAATTGCCTGTTCTCAGCTCAGTTTCCGTCCGACCCACACCACCCGTCCGATGATGTGGATCGCGCCCGGGTCGCAGTCGGGCCAGCTGGGGTAGGCGTCGTTGTCGGAATTGATGGTGAGGCGGCGGGTTGCGGGGTGGAGGGAGAGGCGTTTGACGAGGAGGGAGTCGTCGACGCGCAGCACGTAGATGCCGTCGCGGGCGGCGGATTGGTCGTTGGTGTCGATCAGGATCTGGTCGCCGTGGGCGAGGGTGGGCAGCATCGAATCGCCTTCGACGGAGAGGATGGCGAGGGCTTCGGGGGGGGATTGGGCGAGATCGCGGATGAAGCCGGCCTGGAAGGCGATGCGGGCTGTTGGGGTTTCGGCATCGGGCAGGGCGCCGGGGCCTGCGGAGGCGCGGACCTGGTAGTGGGGGATCAGCACATAATCGTCGGCGGCGCGGGCGAGGCCGGGGCGCGGCAGAATCGCACGGCCTTCTTCGGCGGGGCCGCCGAGCAGATGTTCGGCGATGCCGAAATGGTGGGAGAGTATGCGCCGATCGGATTCCGACAGGCGGCGCGGCACGCCGCGTTTGATAAACTGTTGAATATAGCTGGCATTGCGACCGAGCAGGCGTGAGAGCGAGGCATAATCCTCGCCACGCGATGCGATCAGCGCATCCAACCGTGACCGGATGGCGGTGCTGTCCATAGGTGTGGGCCTCCTCTCCAAGCCCACGAAAGGGCCTATAACAGTAGTTTTTTCCCTAGACTAGTAGGATTTGGATAGGAATAAAGTGAGACATCAGCCGTATCGCGAGGGATAGGCTGATATTGTGTCCAATCCGAATAGGGAGTGAACGACATGAGCTTGTTGCCTGTCGTGGAGCGCCATTTGCGCGCTCACAGCGTACCACCCTCGCGCTTTGGCCGGTTGGTGACCGGTGATCCGCGACTTGTGTTCGACCTGCGACGTGGCCGCGAACCGCGCGCCGCCACCCGTGACCGCGTGCTGGCCCATATTGCCAGCACCGAATCCCAACTTCGCATCGCCAACAGCCGGATGGAGGGTCCTCATGCGACCGCATTGTGACAAAGCCCAATCTGCCATCCTGCGGGCGGCGGCCGCCATCGCGGCCCCTTATGGCGCGATGCTGGTGATCGAAGAACTGCGAGCCCGTGATTGGGCCAGCCTGACCCTGACCGGCAGCCGCCATGAACTGGATGTCCGCCTGGATGGTCCGGGTGCAGCGGCTGCCATGGCCGCCCTGGGGGAGCGCCTGCCGCAAGCGGCGATCAGCATCCCGGGCCAGATCGTGGCGGAAGCCGTGATCGAACCCGGCACGGCGGATGACACGGGCGTGGCCATGACCATCTGCGTCCTGGTGATCAACGACTGAACGGACGAAGGCCGTCACCTGCCTCGCCAGCACGCGCCGGGCGTGCTGGCGCCGGCGGGGCCCCTGACCTGCGACAAAGTTGAGCGGCGCTCAAAAAAACTTGCCAGCCGTTTGGCGTGTGGGCAAGATATGAGTGGCAATCAAAACGGCCCTTCGGCCGGCAGCAACGGGGTCGGCGGGCGCATATGGTCACCTTGGACATGGCAACCAGAGCCGCAGGCCGCGCGCCGGGCACTGGCATCCCGGCCATCTTCTTCCTTTCAATCCTGCTGGCGGCGTGCGGCGAACCGGCTGCGCCGCAAGCGCAGCCCGGCCCGGCCCTGCCGGTGCGGGTGGTGAGCGTGGCGCCGGTGAGCGGCGTGACCGCGCTTGATGTGGCCGGCACCGTGCGGCTGAAGCGCGAAACGCCGCTGGCCTTCAACACGCCGGGGCGCATCGCGGCCATCCTGGTGCGCGAAGGTGATCGGGTGCAGGCCGGGCAGTTGCTGGCGCGGCTCGACACCACGGCGCTGGGGGCGAACCAGGCGTCTGCCGCCGCCGAAGTGGTGCGGGCGCAGGCCGATGTGAGGCGTGCCGAAGATCTGTTTGCCAAGGGCTGGGTGACGGCGCCGCGCGTCGAGCAGGCGCGGGCAACGATGGCGGCGGCGCAGGCACGGGCACGGGCGGCACGCTTTGACATCACCTTGGCCAGTTTGCGGGCCCCTTCCGGCGGCATCGTGCTGGCGCGGCCCGGAGAGCCGGGCCAGATCGCCCAGCCGGGCCAGGCCATATTGACCATTGGCGAGCTGAATCAAGGCTTTGTGATGCGGCTTCCGCTGGCCGACCGTGATGCCGCACGGGTGCGGCAGGGTCAGCCGGCGACGGTGACCATTCCGGCGCTGGGCAACGAATCGATGCAGGGCCAGGTGAGCGAAGTGGGCGCGCGCGGCGATGATGGCACCGGCACGTTCCGCATCGAAGTGAAGCTGCCGGCCAATGCCCGCCTCGCTTCTGGTCAGATCGGCAGCGCGCGATTGGTGCTCGGCCCGGCGGAACCGGGGGCGCCCTTGCTGGTGCCGGCCACGGCCGTGTTTTCGGCGCGGGCCGATGAAGGCTTTGTCTATGTGCTTGAGCCGGAAACCCGGCGGGTGCGGCAGCGGCTGGTGTCGCTGGGCACCGTCGGGCCGCAGGGCGTGGTGGTGACAGGCGGCCTGAAGCCCGGCGAAATGGTGGCCACGACCGGCATAGATCGGCTGCGTGAAGGCCAGGTGATCGAGGTCGCGCCAAATTCAGTGCCTGCCGGGAGGCAGGCGGGCAAGTGAACGCCATCATCCGCTTTGCCATTCAGCGCTGGCAGATCACGCTGGTGATATTCCTGGCGCTGGCGGCGCTGGGGCTTTCGGCGTTCTTCACCATTCCACGATCGGTTGATCCGCATTTCCCGTCGCCGTTCATCAGCGTGATCGCCAACGTGCCTGGCGCCGAGCCGGCCGACATGGAAACCACGATCGCCAAGCCGATCGAGGACGTGATTCAGGGCCTTGATGGCATCGTGAAGGTGGAATCGCGATCGACCGATTCCACCGCCATCATCACCGGCGAATTCAGCTGGGATGGCGATCCGGAGAAAAACTACGACGAGATCGTGCGCGAAGTGAACGCCATTCGGCAGAATTTGCCAAGCGCGCTGACCCGGCTGGAATTCCAGAAATCGCGGACCACCGAAGCGGCCGTGCTGCAATTCGCCCTGGTATCAGACACGGCGAGTTACCGTCGGCTGGAAAAAGTTGCCAAGGACCTGCGCGAGCGGCTGATCCGCGTGCCGGGCGTGCGGGCCGCGCGGGTGTTTGCCTTGCCCACGCCGGAAATGCGGGTGGCGCTCGACACCGGTCGCTTGGCGCAGATCGGCATCCCGGTCACCGCAGTTACGGATGCGCTGCGCGGTGGTGGCCAGGATCTGCCACCGGGCGCCGTGCAATCCGGCGAAGCCCGGCTGAATGTGCAGGCCGGCGGTGCGTACAAGTCGGTTGCCGATGTGGGCGATGAGCCCGTGCGGGCCCGCGATGGCCGGATCGTTCGGGTGAAGGATATTGCCAGCGTTGGCTGGGCCTATGAGGAACAGCCGCATTTCGCCCGTTACAACGGCAAGCGCGCGGTGTGGGTGACGATGACCCAGAAGGATGGGCTCAACGTGCTCGATATCCGCAATGGCGCGGTGGCAGCGGCAGATGAATTTCGCAACCTGCTGCCGCCTGATGTGCAATTGCATGTGGCGTTTGACCAGAGCGACGATATCGCCCGCAAGCTCGGGCAATTGGGCCGCGATTTCGGCATTGCGCTGGGCCTGGTGCTGATCACGTTGCTGCCCTTGGGCTGGCGGGCGAGTATCGTGGTGATGGTATCGGTGCCGCTCAGCCTCGCCATGGGTGTGGCCGTGCTGGCATGGAGCGGCTTCACCCTCAACCAGCTGGCGATTTCAGGCTTCATCATCGCGTTGGGCCTGCTGGTGGATGACAGCATCGTGGTGACGGAAAATATCGCCCGCCACCTGCGCATGGGCAAGACGCGCGAACAGGCCGCCATCGATGGCACTACCCAGATTGCCGTGGCGGTGATCGGCTGCACGTTCGTGCTGCTCTTTGCCTTCCTGCCGCTCACCATGCTGCCCGAAGGCGCCGGCAAGTTCACGCGCAGCCTGCCGGTGGCGGTGCTTGGCACGGTGGCGGCGTCGCTGCTTGTCAGTCTCACCATCGTGCCTTTCCTGGCCAGCCGCCTGTTGCCACGCGAAGAAAGCGAGCATGGCAACCGCTTCCTGCAGGCCGTGAACAGCGGCATCCACCGTTTTTACCAGCCGGTGCTGCATTGGGGCCTCACGCATCCGTGGCGGGCGATGGGTGTTTCGACGCTGCTGATCCTGTCCGGCTTTGGCCTGGTACCCCTGATCGGCTCCAGCCTGTTTCCGCCGGCTGAAACGCCCTATTTCACCGTGCAGGTAACAGCCAGCGAAGGCGCCGCCATTCCGGCCACCACCAGGGCCGTGCTGGCCGTGGAGGAAGCGCTGAAGGGTGAACCGAACGTGACCGGCATTGCCAGCAATATCGGCCGCGCCAATCCGCGTATCTTCTATAATCAGGTCAACAATGATCAGCGCAGCAACATCGGCGAAGTGCTGGTGACGCTGAAAGCCTGGGACAAGCCCGGCAGCCCTGATATGGTGGAGCGTCTGCGCGCCAAGCTTGCCAAGGTTCCGGATGCACAGTTCGTGGTGAAGATTTTCCAGAACGGACCGCCCATCGATGCGCCGATCCAGATGCGGATCATCGGGCCGGAACTGGATGTGTTGAAACGGCTGGCTGCAGAAACCGAGGCGGTGATGCGCACCGTGCCGGGCACGCGCGACGTGCGCAATCCGGTGGCGGTCGATACGCCGCGGCTCAATCTAGGGTTGGACAGCGACAAGGCCGCCCTTTTGGGTGTGGCACCGGGTGCACCGCGGCGGGCGCTGCGGCTGGCGCTGGCCGGCGAGACCGCCGGGCGGTTCCGCGATGTGGAAGGCGACAGCTATAATGTTGTCGTGCGCCTGCCGCTGGCGGAGCGGCACAATATCAGCGTGCTTGATGATATCTACCTGCCCGGCAACCAGAGCGCGGTGCCGCTGCGCGAAATTGCGACACCCTATCTTGATTCGGCGCCGCCGCGCATCAACCGTTCCCGCCAGAGCCGGGTGGTTTATGTCGATGCGCAGGTGCAGGAAGGCTACCTCATCGCCAAGGTGAACGACGCGGTGGTGAAGGCCGTGCAGAGCAAGGTGAAACTGCCCGAAGGCTATCGTTTCGAAGTGGGCGGCGAAGCGGAAACCGCGGCACGCAGTTTCGGTGGGCTGGGCCCGATCATTGCGCTGGCGGTGTTCGGCATCTTGGCGGTGCTGGTGATTGAATTCGGCCGCTTCCGTGAAACATTGGTGGTGGCCGGGGTCATCCCGCTCGGCCTGTTCGGCGGGCTGGTGGCGCTGTTCCTCACCGGCAACAGCCTCAGCTATACCGCTGTCATCGGCTTCGTCGCGCTGATCGGGATCGAGATCAAGAACAGCCTGTTGCTGGTCGATTTCACCACGCAGCTGCGCGAAGCCGGCCGGCCGCTGCGCGAAGCCATCGAGGAAGCCGGCGAGGTGCGCTTCCTGCCGGTGCTGCTGACCAGCGTGACGGCGATCGGCGGCCTGCTGCCGCTGGCGCTGTCGGGCTCGGGCCTCTATTCGCCGCTGGCCTGGGTGATCATCGGCGGGCTGGTGTCGTCCACCGTGCTCAGCCGCGTCGTCACGCCGGTGATGTATCTGCTGATCGTACAGGGCGACAAGACCATCGCGGTTCCGGCAGAATAGGCCGCCTGTTCAGGCTTGTGTGACGCTTTGGCAATTTTCCGGCGCGCTTCATTGCGCCCGGGCCGGCACAGGTTTATCGCGACTCGCATGAAGCGTCATGCCGGCCAGGATCTTGAACAGGTAAGACAGTGGCGCCCGGCCACGCAGATGGTGCGTGGCGGTACCATGCGCACCGAGGTGGGCGAAACCTCCGAAGCCATCTTCATGACCTCCGGCTATTGCTACGACAATGCCGAGGAAGCGGCCGCGCGTTTCCGCGGCGAGCGGCCGGGGATGACCTACAGCCGCCTGCAGAACCCGACGGTGGAGATGCTGGAAAAGCGCATCGCCCTGATCGAAGGCGCCGAAGCCGCGCGCGCGACGGCCACCGGCATGGCCGCGATGACGGGGATGCTGATGTCCACCCTGTCGGCGGGCGATCACCTGGTGGCGGGTCGGGCGCTGTTCGGGTCGTGCCGGGTGCTGGTCGATACGATCCTGCCGCGCTTCGGCATTGAAACCACCACGGTGGATGCGCGCGATGTCGATGCCTGGGCCAGGGCGCGGCGGCCGAACACCAGGGCCTTCTTCCTCGAAACGCCGACCAATCCGGGGCTCGACCTGTGCGACATTCGCGCGATTGCGGATATTGCCCATGATGCCGGCGCGCTGGTGATGGTGGATAATGCCTTTGCCTCGCCGATCGTGCAGAAGCCGCTGGAACATGGTGCCGATATTGTCGCCTACAGCGCCACCAAGCTGATGGACGGGCAGGGCCGCGTGCTGGCCGGCGCCGTGGTCGGCAGCGAGAAGTGGATCAACGACACCTATCTGGCGTTTGCGCGCCACACCGGGCCGAATCTGTCACCGTTCAACGCCTGGGTGGTGCTGAAGAGCCTGGAAACGCTCGATCTGCGCGTGCGCCAGCAATGCGCCAATGCGCTGAAGGTGGCCAGCTTCCTCGAAGGCCGCGTGCCGCGCCTGGTCTATCCCGGTCTTGCCAGCCATCCGCAGCACGCCCTGGCCCAGCGCCAGATGCAGGCCGGCGGCACCATCATTGCCCTGCATCTCGATGGCGGCCGGCCCCAGGCGCAGGCGCTGCTCGATGCGCTCACCATCATTGATATCTCCAACAATCTTGGCGACTCGCGGTCGCTGATGACCCATCCGGCCAGCACCACGCACGCCAGCGTTTCGGATGCGGTGCGGGCGGAAATGGGCATCACCGAAGGCATGTTGCGGTTGAGCATCGGGCTGGAGGATGCGGACGATCTGATCGATGATCTCTCCGCCGCGCTCAGATCGGCCGGCCTATGACGGGGATGATCGGCCAGATCTTCCCCTATGCCGAAACCACCGGCGGCATCACCGTGCGAGTCGCCCCTCACTATCTCCCCGATCAGTCTGATCCGGAACGCGGCTATTATGTCTGGGCCTACCATGTCCGGGTGGAAAATGGCGGCACGGCGCCGGTGCGGCTGATGGCGCGGCGCTGGCTGATCACCGATGGCGATGGCCGTACCGAGCAGGTGGAAGGCGATGGCGTGGTGGGCGTGCAACCGCTGATCGCGCCGGGCGGCGCCTATGATTATGTCTCGGGCTGCCCGCTGGCCACCGCATCAGGGCGCATGCAGGGCCGTTACGTGATGATGGGTGAAGATGGTGTGCGCTACACCGTTGTCATCCCGGCCTTTGCGCTGGAAGTGCCGGTCGGTCGTCCGCCAGTCCATTGATTGCGGCGCGCAGGCCAGCCATTCTTTCCCCATGAAGCGTACCCATCTGCCCCTCAATGCCCTGCGCGTGTTCGAAGCGGCCGCGCGCCACCTGTCGTTCACCCGTGCGGCCGATGAACTGGCGGTCACGCCGGCAGCCGTGGGCCAGCAGATCCGCGCGCTGGAAGAAACGCTCGGCGTCGTGCTGTTCCGCCGGCTGACCCGCAATCTGGAACTCACCCATGAAGCCGAACAGGCACTGCCGGCCTTGCAGCAGGGCTTCCTCGCGTTTGAAGAGGCGGTGCGGCAGATGCAGGCGGGGCAGTCCAGCCGGGTGCTGTCCATCGCGGCGCCGCGCGCCTTGATGGCGAAATGGTTGACGGCCAGGCTCGCCGAATATGGCCGGCTCAATCCCGAACTGCGCTTCTCGATCAGTGCGCATGAAGCCGGCGAGGTGGATTTCACCCAGGCCAATCTCGATCTGGCGCTGTCGTTCGGCGGCGAACCGCAAGCCGAAGGCATTCACGGTCGCACGCTGGGGGAAGAGCGGCTGATCACGGTGGCGGCGCCGGGCACAGCGCCGGATGCGGCCTGCATCGCGCATCCGCTTGATCCGGAAACCCCTTGTGTCGAAAGCGGGCTGACCGTGGCCGACGCTGGTCTGGCCATTGACGCCGCCGCCGCCGGCCTGGGCAAGACCCGGGTGCCGGCCCTGCTTGCCGCCGCCGACCTGGCTGCGGGCCGGGTTGTCGCCCTGGATGCGGGCGAAGCCATGGCTGCGGCCTGGTGGCTGACCGCACCAACCCCGCAATGGCGACAGGCCAAGGTGCGGGCGCTGGTCGCCTTTCTCATCGGCTGAATAGCTCCAAATCGGTCCCAACGCGCGTTGCCGCCAGCCTCTGGCGCGGCGATGAACCTCTGCGTGAAAAGGCGTTAGGGTTAACCTAGATTAACAGAAAACTGTCGGAAAACTTTACAATCCATAAAATTAAGAAAAACGCAGTTCTTTCTTAAGGTGCTTGAATCGTTCAGAAACTTACAAAGTTATTAAGTTGGTATGAATTTTGCATGAATGAGAGCAACTGGGGCCTGTGAGCGCCAGGGTGGGACAGTTTCAACGAGGGAGTAGATTATGGGTAATTTCTTGAAGTCCGCGATCGCCGCTGTGGCGCTGGCAGCGATGCCGATGGCTGCGCAGGCCACCACGACCGTGTCGATCGTCAGCTTCACCGCCAACCAGGCCGGTCCGAACCTGACCTACACCGACAACGGTGCAGCTGGCTGGACGCTGTCCACCGTGACCCCCAAGAACGTGCTGGTGACGCTGGAAGATTTCGGCGGCGGCTTCGTTTCGGGCGTCGCAGCCCAGATGACGTTCTCCGGCACCGGCACCAGCTTTGCCCAGAACACGACGGGTAACCTGTGGTCGCAAGCTTTCACCGGCGGCACCGTGTCGTTCACCTCGGCCGCTGCTTTCTCCATTGGTTCGACCGTCTATGCGGCTGGCTCCAACATCCTGACCCTCAGCTTCACCGGTGGTGAGTTGTCGGCCGTGGTGCCGGGTAGCTCGGGCAACGCGCTGGTCTCGATCCCGGGCGACGGCTTCGCCAACGTGACGAGCGACTATCTGCCGTTCCCGCCCGTCCAGCTGACCGATTTCTCGATCAGCCTGGCCAACGTGGTTCCTGGCTTCGTCATCGGCAGCGGTGGTCTGGGCACCCAGTCCAACGCCCGCTTCACCGACTTTGTGGCGCGCGGTTCGGGTGATTTCACCGCAACCGTTCCGGAACCGGGCACCTGGCTGATGCTGCTGACCGGCTTCGGCATGGTGGGCTTCGCCGCCCGCCGCCGCCAGACGGCGGTTGCTGCCTGATTGCATTGCGTGGGCCAGGCCCAGACGTCGGCGCGGCCGGCGAATTGGGTCTGGGCCTGGCCCCGCACACTGACTGCCAACAGCCTATGGTCGCTCGGGCGCTGGCAGGACTAAAAAATATATATGAAATATTAAATAAGACCTAACCATCGTTGACATTTGGTCACACATTGTTGATCATTGTGAACGGGACAATCGGAAGCGGCTCGCTTCCACAAAATGCGAGGGTGGTAATCATGAAACTTGGAATGCTCATTGCAGCGACAGCCATGGCTTTCAGCGCAATTCCAGCGGCTGCGGTCGATTTGGTGGATTCGCCGGTCACCGTGAACAGTGGCGATATCGGGTCGTCCTTCACCTACAATTTCAATGGGATCGTCGGCGAAACGTTCGTTGACGGCTTGACCGCGGCCATCACGTTCACGCTCACCGGTGTGTCGGCCAACGTCTGGACCTTCTCGGCTGATTTCGACAACGCCCAGTCGACCGCCCCCGTCGGCGGCCGCATCTCGGGCTTCGGCTTCAACGGTAACCCGGAAATCACGGGCGCGACGCCGCTTTCGGGTCCTTTCACCGGAGCGCTGCTGAATGCCGGCTTCCCGCAGCTTGGTGGCGGCACGACCATCGATTTCTGCCTCACTGCCAACAACAACTGCCAGGGCGGCGGCGGTGGCGGCGTGGCGGATGGCGCTTCTGCCACTCAGACGTTCTCGCTGAGCTTCGCCAATCCGATCACATCGGTGACGTTCAACAACTTCATCATCCGCTACCAGTCGGTCACCGGCACCACGCTGGGCACTTCGGGCATCGGCTTGGGTGGCAACGGCTTCATCCCGGGTGGCGGCGCAGTGCCGGAACCGGCGACCTGGGCCATGCTGCTCACGGGCTTCGGCCTGGTCGGCTTTGCCGCCCGCCGTCGCCGCGGTGCGCTCAGCGTCGCTGCCTGAAGCAACGGCGCCACAAAAAGGGCCGGTCCCCTCGCGGGGGCCGGCCTTTTTCGTGCCTGTGCGCTGTGGCCCAAAATGGCGCCGGCGGCACCCCGGGAGGCACCGCCGTCACCTTCAACCCGGTTGGGACAATCCCGGGCTGAACACGGCCCGCCATGGTTATGGCTGCGCCAATGCCGTGCTTAGCCGCATTTTGCCGGCCAATTGTTGATCTCCGTCAAATTCTGCAGCCATTTGGCGCAGCCCCGCCCATACACGCAGTCTTGCCAAGGCGGCAGCGTCACGCCATCGCAAGAACAACCGGCAGCAACAGGGGCAATGCGATGATGATGATGCGATCAATGGTGGCTGTGGCGGCCTTGCTGGCGGGAACGTCGCCGGTGCTGGCTGCCGAAGTGCCGCTCACTGCGCTTGCCTCCGGGGTGAACGAAGCCGAGCTCAAGGCCAACATCACCGCGCTGGTCGGTTTCGGCACCCGCCATTCGGCCAGTGACACAAGCAGCCCGACGCGTGGCATCGGCGCTGCCCGCCGCTGGACCGAGGCCCGTTTCCAGGCGTTCAGCGCCGCCTGCGGCAATTGCCTGACCATCGAAAAGCCGGCGCAGATCTTCACAGGTGAACGCCTGCCCAACCCGACCGAGATCGTGGACGTGCTGGCCATCCAGCGCGGCACCAGTGATCCCAACCGGGTCATCATCATTTCCGCCCATATCGACAGCCGCAACAGCGATCCCAACGACGCCAAGGGCGATGCGCCGGGCGCCAACGATGATGGCAGCGGCACCGCCGCCGTGATCGAGGCGGCGCGGGTGCTGTCGCAGCACAAATTTCCCGCCACCATCGTTTATGCCGTGCTGTCGGGTGAGGAGCAGGGGCTGAACGGCGGCAAGGTGCTGGCCGATTATGCCCGCGCCCAGGGCTGGATGGTGGAAGCCGATCTGAACAACGACATCATCGGCAACAGCACGGGTATCGGCGGCATGAAGGATTCAGGCCATGTCCGCGTGTTTTCCGAAGGCACCAAGGCGGTGGAAAGCGCCGCCCAGGCCAACCGTCGTCGCTACAACGGCGGCGAGAATGATTCGCCCAGCCGCAACGTGGCGCGCTTCCTCGACCGCCTTGCCGATCACACCATCGATGGCCTGGATGTGAAGATGATCTATCGCACCGACAGGTTTGGCCGGGGCGGCGATCAGACCCGTCTGCTGGAAGCCGGCTATCCGGCGGTGCGCATCACCGAAAGCGTGGAACATTATGACCGCCAGCACCAGAATGTGCGGGTGGAAAATGGCCGCCGCTATGGCGATCTGATCGATGGCGTCGATTTCCAGTATCTTGGCAAGGTCACCAGGCTGAATGTGGCGGGCCTGGCTGCGCTGGCGCGTGCGCCGATGCCGCCGGCCGTCTCCATCGAACGCAATGCCGGTTCCAACACCATGGTGAGCTGGGCCCCGGTGAAGGGTGCTGCCGGCTACAAGATCTGGTGGCGCGACACCACTGCGCCGCAGTGGCAGAACAGCCGCAGCGCCGATGCTGCCGCCACCTCGCTGGTGCTGGAACATGTGTCGATCGATGATTGGCTGTTCGGCGTTTCCGCCGTGGCCGCCGATGGCAGCGAAAGCCCGATCGCCTATCCGGGCGATGCCGGCAACTTCATCAGCAACCCGCCGTTCCCGTCCCCCCAGCCGCGGCCCTAAGCGCCGGCAATCACGGGCCGGCCGATCAAGGCGATCTCGTTCATCAGCAAGGTGAATCGCTGACCGCTGAGCGGCTCGCTGGCCGTTGCGCTCCCGCCGTTCACCGCGTGGAGCAGCAGCGCGCGGCCATCGCCGGTGATCAGCAGCAGCGGCAGGCCCGCCCCCAGATCGCGCGCCATCAACGGCGCCGCCGGGGAGGAGGTGGCGCCGGCCTCCCACAGGATCTCGACGGCGGTTTCGACCTCGTCCTCATCGGCGCTGATCGCGGCGCCGGCCACGGCGAGCAGCGCTTCGCGACCGGTGCGCCCGCCGATGCGGGCCGCCACCTGCTCCACCGTGAAGCGGATGCCGCGTGCCTGCCAGCAAGCGACCAGCGCCGCCGCCAGTGCATCAGCCGGTTGGGCCCATGTCGGCACGGCAAGGAACAGGGGCAGGGCAAGGACGATACGACGATTGACCATGGCAACAGCCTAGCCGGCAGCGGCGCATCCTGCTAGGCGGCGCGCATCATGTTGTCTGTGCAAAATCTCGTCGTCCGACTGGGCGGGCGCTCCATCATTGATGGCGCCAACGCCACCTTGCCGCCGCGCGGCTGTGTGGGCCTGATCGGCCGCAACGGCGCCGGCAAATCCACGATGATGAAGGTGATGGCCGGCACCATTGAACCCGACGGCGGCAGCATCGAACGGCCGCGCGGCACGCGGCTGGGCTGGCTGAAGCAGGAAGCCCCGATGGGCCAGGGCACGCCGTTTGAAACCGTGCTGGCCGCCGATACCGAACGCGCGGCGCTGATTGCCGAGGAAGACGCCGGCGCCAGCCCGGAGCGTGTCGCCGATATCCACGAGCGGCTGATCGCCATTGATGCCCACACCGCGCCGGCCCGCGCTGCGCGCATCCTGGTGGGCCTGGGTTTCGACGAGGAGATGCAGGGCCGCCCGCTCGACAGCTATTCGGGCGGCTGGCGCATGCGCGTGGCGCTGGCGGCGCTGCTGTTCACCCGGCCCGATGTGCTGCTGCTCGACGAACCGTCGAACCACCTCGATCTGGAATCGGCGCTGTGGCTGGAAAATTTCCTGAAGAGCTATCCCGGCCTGATCGTGCTGATCAGCCACGAGCGTGATCTCTTGAACCGCGTTGCCAACATGATCCTGCACCTCGAAGGCGGCAAGGTGCAGCTTTATACCGGCAATTACGACAGTTTCGAAAGGCAACGCGCCGAGCGGCTGGCGCAGCTGGAAGCGGCGCGTACCGCCCAGGCCGCGCAGCGCGCCAAGCTGCAGGATTATATCGCCCGCAACAGTGCCCGCGCCTCCACCGCCAAGCAGGCGCAGAGCCGGCAGAAGGCGCTGGCCAAGATGCAGCCTGTTGCCGAAGCCGCCAATGATCCGACGATGAAGTTCGATTTCCCCAGCCCGGAACCGCTGCGCCCGCCGCTGGTGACGCTGGATCATGCCGATGTCGGCTATGATGGCCGGGCGATCCTGAACAATCTCGATATCCGGCTGGATCCTGATGACCGGTTGGCGCTGGTTGGCCGCAACGGCAATGGCAAGACGACGCTGGCCCGGCTGCTGATCGGCCAGTTGCCGGCGATGGCCGGCACGCGCTTTGCCTCGGGCAAGCTGAAGGTGGGATATTTCACCCAGTATCAGGTGGAGGAACTCGACGGCGACGCCACGCCGGTGCTGATGATGGGCCGCGCCATGAAGGGCGCCACCCCCAGCGCGGTGCGGGCGCAGCTGGGCCGCTTCGGCTTCACCGGGCCGGTGGCTGAGCAGCGCATCGGCACGATGAGCGGCGGCGAGAAGGCGCGGCTGGCGCTGGCGCTCGTCACCCGCGATGCGCCGCACCTGATCGTGCTCGACGAACCGACCAACCACCTGGACATCGATTGCCGCGAAGCCCTCGTGCAGGCGCTGGCCGGTTACGAAGGCGCGGTGGTGGTGGTGAGCCACGATCGCCACGTGATCGAGGCCAGTGCCGATCGGCTGGTGCTGGTTGATGCCGGACGCGCCAGCCAGTTCGACGGCAGCATTGATGATTATGAGGCGCTCATCCTGGCTGGCCCCGGCACCAGTGGCAATGGCGCCACCCCCGCCGCCAGGGCCCAGCGCATCGACCCCAAGGAAGCCCGCCGCCAGGCTGCCGCCCGTAGAGAGGCGGCCAAGCCGCTGCGCCAGGCGATGCTGGCCGCCGAAGCGCAGATGAACCGATTGATTGCCGAACGCGAGGCGGTGGACGAGCAGATGACGCAGGCCCCGGCCGATATCACCGCGCTGATGCAGCGGCACAGTGTGCTGGATGCCGGCATCACGGCCGCTGAAGACGCGTGGGCCGCAGCCAGCGAGGCCTATGACGTGGCGGTGGCCGCGCCCTGAGGGCCGTGGAACGCTCTGGCCCGCTCATGCCGAGCTTGTCGAGGCACGCGCCACAGCCCGAGCGTGCCTCGACAAGCTCGGCATGAGCGGCTCTGTCCAGGTTTTCGAAGAGGGATTAGACTTCGACGCTGACGATGCGGGTGAGCGCGGTGAGCAAATTCACCCCGTCCCACACGTGCCCGAACGCCAGCGCCTGGCCGAAGGGCACGATGCGATCGATGCCGTGCGGGCGGCTGGCGGCGAGCATGGCGCGCCAGTCGTCGCCGCTCACGCCAAGGCTGGCGATGGTCTGCCAGTCGCGCTGGACCATGGGGGCAAGATCGGCCAGCGCATCGATGCGGCGCTCGACGAAGAAGCCGTCGCTGGCATGGCGGGTGAGGCGGGCGAGATCGGGCGTTTCGGTGACGCGCAGGCGATAATCGCTTGTGTCGCGGTGGTGCACCGGGCCGGCGGCGGCGAGCATCTGTTCGGCAACCAGCTTGTCCACGGCGGCGCGGGCGGCGAAGGGCTCGCCAGCAGCCGCAATGGCGGATTCCACCAAGGGCCAGAAGGTCGCCTGCGCGGCCGTCACGCTGGCGGCGTCGCCACGCCAGAACAGGGCGAGCGGGGAGGAACAGGCCTGCTGGCCGAAGGTGATGGCATCCAGCGCAAAGCGGCGGGCCTGTTCTTGCCTGTCGGGCGCGGAGCCCCAAGCGGCGGCGTCGATGACGGCGGCCGAGACCTTGCTGGGGAAGGTCAGTTCGCTGGCGTGCGGCGGCAGCGGGCTCAGGCGCACCTCGCGCACCGTGTCGTCGCCGCCCCAGATCACCCGCACATCGGCATGGGCGGACAGCGCATCGTTGATCGGCTTTTCGGCTGGATAGCGCACGATGAGCAGGCAGGCCCGCACGTCCTCCGGCAGCGTGGCCAGCGCCTCGTTCAGCAGGCGCAGCAGCAGGGTGAGCGCATCGGATTCGCGGCCCGAGACGCGCACGATGTTCACATTGCCAGCCAGCACCGACAGCAGCGCCGAATAGAGGAACATCGTATCGACATTGCCGGGCGCGATGTGGAGGGCGAGGCCGCGTGGAGCCCGGGTGAGGCCATCTTTGGGCGCGAGCTGTGCCAGGCTGGCCGCGCGGGCCCAGAAGGCCAGCGCCACCATTTCCGGCCGGCTGCGTGCCTGTGGATCGGCGAGGATGGCCTTGCGCACCGCATCGACCAGCGCCAGCCGTTCCGGCGCAAACGGCGCGGCGCGCGGTGCGGCCAGCGTGGCGGCCAGGCTGCCGCTGGCCGGCGCCATGATGCTGATCTGGCGCGCAATCTCGGGCGCGATGCTCATGCGGCGCGGGCCGTGTGCGTGTCAGAGCAGCCGCGCATTTCGGCGGCCGGGATGCGGCCGAGCACACGAAACGTCTTGCCCATGCGGCCGCAGGGGCAATCATCCTCGCCGGTCAGCACACCGCGATCCTCGGTCAACAGGCTGTGGCCGGGGTAGGAAAGCGGGATGGCGGAAACGACCTGGATAATGCCTTCCTGGCCCAGCCCAAGCGGTTTCCAGTCGAGCGGGTCACGGATGATCACATCGGCAAAGCCCGGCGCATGCAGGCGGCCATGATCACATTCCATGAACACCGATCCCACCTGTTCGACCATGCCATAGAAATTGTGGACATGATCGAAGCCGGCGCGGGCCTGCGCCACGGCCTTGAACTGTTCGTTCGATACCGCCTCGTCTTCCAGTTTTTTCCAGCCGCCCGAATGGATCAGCACGCTGCCGGGGAAATCCAGCGTGATTCCAGCGCGCTCCAGCGCGGAGAGGAAATATTTCCACACCATGAAGGTGAAGCCGAAGGCAAAGATCGGCTTGCCGGCGTGCTTCTCGGCAAATTCGGTGATGGCGGGCAGGTTCAGCCCCATGTCCTCATCGTTGAGGGCATAGGTGTGGGCGCGGCCATAGGTCATCATGCCGAGGATGCCGGCACCGCGCGCCGAGAAGCTGGTGCGATCGCGGACCACGCCGGGGTGATCGATGATCAGCATCGGCCGGCGATCCTTGCCGATGAAATCGGTGGTGATGGCGGCCAGTGCCCGGCTCTGGGCCTGGGCAGTGGCCTGATCGAGGTAGATGCGCGACGGCACCTGCCCGGTGGTGCCCGACGAGGTGAGCGTCTTGAACACCGCATCGGCCGGGATGGACCGCAAGTCCAGTTCCTTGAACAGCCGCACCGGCAGGAAAGGCACTTGCGTAATGCCGATCGGCGGCCCGCCGTCCTGCGCGGCAAGGATCCCAGCATAGGGCGCACAATGGGCGGCGTGATGGGCCGTCAGTTCGGCCAGCGCCGCACCGAGCAGCCGGCCCTTTTCGGCCGCGTTCAGCGCAAAGGGCGGGGTGGCCAGCACCGCATCGCGTGCCTCAAGTGCCTCGCTCATGTCGCTGCCTCCCCCACCTGATCCCATGCTGCCCCCAGTGCGCCATAGAGCAATTTGCCCGACGACGCACGCGGCAGGGACGCCACGGCCTTCACCAGCAGGCCGCGTGGCGGGAAGGAAAAGGCCTCCACCAGCGCGGCGCGCACGGCATCGGCGTCGCCACCCTCGATCAGCACGCGAAGCTGGTCGTCCAGCCCGAAGGCAGCGCCGGCGACGTCCATGCGGGCGAGCTGCGCGTCGATATCATCCAGATTCACCCGCGTGCCGAACAATTTGATCATGCGGCTGGCGCGGCCGGTGATGGACAGGATGCCCTGTTCGTCGCGGCTGGCCAGATCGCCGGTCATCAGCACGCCGCCCAGCTCGTCCCCGCGCACCAGATCATCGGGCCCTTGCGCATAGCCCATCATGATGGCGGGCGACGTGCAGCGCATTTCGCCGGAAACGCCGGGTTCGGTGATCACGCTGCCATCGCCGGCGATCAGATCGATGGAAACGCCGGGGATCGGCACGCCGATGGCGCCGGCATGGCCGGGCAGATGTTCCGGCGGCAGCCAGGTCAGGCGCGGGCCGGCCTCGGTCTGGCCATACATGGTGATGAAGCGCCGGCCGTTGCCGGCGGCCCATTCGGCATATTTGGCCACCACCGGCGCCGCCAGCTTGCCGCCGGCCTGGGTGAGGGTGGTGAGCGTCGGTGTTGCCAGCCGGTCCAGCCCCAGCCGGCGGATGGCGTCATAATGGAAGGGCACGCCCGACAGGCTGGTGGCGGCGCGGGTCCTGAGCCCGTCCCAATATTCGGCCTGCATGACGCCGTGGGCGGTCACCTCGATGCAGGCACCCACCAGCGCGTGGCTGTTGATGACGCTCATGCCATAGGAATAGCTGGTCGGCAGGGCGAGGAAGGGGCGCTCGGCAGCGGTCAGGCCCAGATAGTCGGCAATGGCCTGCGCGTTGGCCATCAGGGCGGCGGCGGTGAAGCGCGCCAGTTTCGGGCTGCCGGTGCTGCCCGAGGTGGAGAGCAGCACGGACAGATCGGGGTGCAGCGTGGTGCCGCCGGGGCCGGGCGTGATCGTGCCGTCGGGATCGATGATGGCATCGGGGCGATAGAGATCGACCAGCGCCGCCCGCCGGTCCGGCGCCAGGTCATGCTCGATGGCCAGGACCGCGTGATCGCTGGCCAGCAGCGCCAGCCACGTCGCCACCGATGGCGCGCTGTTGGCGGTGCGCAGGAAGACGAGGGATCGCCTGCCCAGCGCCGCATCCAGCCTGGCCCGCTGCGCCAGCACGTCGGCGTAGGTCAATGCGGTGCCGGCATCATCGCGCACCGCCACGGCATCGCCATGGCCGGCAAGAATCGCAGTCCAGGGGGTGCCGGTCGTCATGGCCGGCGGGTCAGTCGTTCAGGCTGCAACGTCATATTTGGCCAGGATCTCGCGCACCTTGGCCACGCTCGACATGGCAACAATGTCGTCGGCATCCAGCATGATGTCGAAATTGTCTTCCAACGCCGTCACCAGCACCATGTGGGCCACCGAGTCCCATTCCTTGATCGACTGATAGGCAAGGCTGTCCACCACGCTCGCCGCATCAATCATCAGCGATTCCGCAAAGACTTCGGCAAGCGATTTCATCAGGCAATTCCCGGCAACAAAAGGATGACCGTTCATAACGGGTTGGACGTTGCAGAATCAAGCACGCAGGCCTCACATCGCCATCGCGCCATCCACCCCGATCACCTGCCCGCTGATGTAACGGGCGCCGTCGCCGGCCAGGAACAGCACCAGCGGCGCCACATCCTCCGGCCGGCCGGTCCGGCCTAGCGCGATGCGCTCCACCAGGGCGGCGCGCTTGTCGTCGGGGATGCCGGCGGTCATGTCGGTCTCGATCGTGCCGGGGGCGACCGCGTTCACCCTTATGCCACGCGCGCCAACCTCGCGGGCAAGGCTGAGAGTCAGGCCGATCACCCCGGCCTTGGCGGCGCCATAGGCGGTGTGGCCGGGATAGCCGACGCGGCCGATGATCGAAGTGAGGTTGATGATCGAACCACCGCCTGCGCGCGCCATCAGCCGCACCGCATATTGGCAGCAGGTAAGGGTGCCGGTGAGATTGGTGGCCAGCGTTTCCGCCATGAGGCCGGTGCTGGTCATCTCGATCACCGCGTCCTTCAGCACACCGGCATTGTTGACGAGGATATCGAGCCGGCCAGCCTGTTTCTGCAGGGCCATGAAGGCGGCCTTGACCGCCGCCGGATCGGCGACATCAAAGGGCAGGGGGTGCAGATGATCAGCCATGCCGCTGCCGGCGATCATGGCGTCCACTGCTTCGGCGCTGCGGCCGCCGACGAAAACGGTGGCACCGGCGCCGGCCAGGGCCAGCACGATGGCCCGGCCGATGCCGCGGGTGCCGCCCGTGACCATTGCGACGCGGCCGGAAAGTTCGCCTGCCATGGCCTTATTCGGCCGCTGCGGCCTGGGTGGCAGCTGGGGCCGCGCCTTCGGCTGTGCGCTTGCTTTCGCGATCGAGGATCAGGCCCCACTTGCCGGTAACAATGCCGGTCTCCAGCACGCGCGCCGGGTTGCCGAACACGATGCTGCCCGGCGGCACGTCGCGCATCACCACGCTGCCCATCGACACGATGCTGCCATCACCCACCGTCACGCCCGGCATGATGATGCTGTGCGCGCCGATGCTGCAGCGGCTGCCGATCTTCGTATCGATGTGCAGGTTGCGCGTCATGTCATGCGACAGGATGGTGGCGCCGAACACGATGGCGGTATCCTCACCAATGTGAATGCCGGCCGGGTTGGTGAGATCAAGCTTGGCGGAGAAGCTGATGGCGCTGCCCTTGCCGATGTTCATGCCCCAGACGCGGTTGAAGTAGAAGCGCCGCCATTCCATGATGGCGTTGCGCAAATCGCGCCGCAGTCTGGACAGTCTTGTTGTTGCCATTGTTCCGCTCCGTTCAGCGATGCCGGAACAAGGTCACGAAATGCCGCCGCTCCATGTCGTGTGTGGCGGCCAGCGGATTGGTTTCAAAGGGATATTCCACCACGACATTGTCGATCTTGTCAGACAGTTCGGGGGTGATGCGGCTGGTCACCGCGGCTTCCATGGTTTCAATGTCGATTTTCAGCGTGTGGATGCGGCCATGCTTGGCGATCACGGCGGCCAGCATTTCATTGCTGTCGGCGCACGGCACTTCGATCCACGTGCCGGTATCGCGGCCCACGCCGCCATAGCGGCCGGTGGGTTCCCAGCCGAACTGCACCATGCCGTTTTCGGTGCCCACGGCGGTTTCATGCAGCGTCACCCGGTCGCCGAACTGGGCCAGATTCTTCTTCAGCCGTTCGATGTTGCGTGGCACCGGTTCGTGGCAATAGATCACCGCATCCGGCCGGCGCGACAGGAAGAAGGCCGCCGAAATGCCGATGTTGGAACCGAAATCGACCACCACCTGGCCATCGGCCGGCGCATCATAGTCGCCGCGCAGGAAAATCTCGTTGATGGTCTGCACATCGTCGGGGGAATAGGTGGTCAGCGTGATCGGGCCTTGCGGTGTGCGCACGGTGATATCAGCCGGATAGGTGCCGCCATTCGACACATAGCGCTTCAGGAAATCGATGGGCGCATCCACCTTGGCCAGCGCATTGGCGGCAGCAACATAGTGGCGGCGTTCGAACAGCGCCCGCAGAATGACCCCGGCCGACCGCCTGTGTCGGACCGCTGAATCCAGCGCCCCAGTATCGATCGACTCCGGATCTGTTGCCGGCTGGCCGGTTTGCATCTGATACTCCCGTTTTACAGAGTGCTGGCTTGTCGCAGTGCAACAACGCTTGTCAAGTCTCAAACCGGCTGCCGGGCGGCCCGCTTGTCTCAGGGCTTGGCCAACAATATACGGCGCGCCAGCCACCAGGCTTGCACGGTCCGCAGGGCATAACCCCCGGCATAGGCCATCGCCAGGCCCGCGATTCCCAGCATGGGCACCAGCGCAAAGGCCAACGCCACCATCAGCGCGGCGCCGGCCAGCATCCAGGGCATGGTCTCGCGGCTGCGGCCGGCCATGGTGATGATCGCACCCGATGGCCCGGCCAGGATGGCCAGCATGTTGGCTGCCACCAGCCACTGCAGCAGCGGGGCCGCGCCGGCAAACGCCGGGCCAAACAACAGGGCCAACACCGGTTCCGGCCAGATCAGCAGCGGCACGGCCACCGGCAAGGTCGATGCCAGCGCGGCATAGCGGTATCGGCGCAGGCGGCGATGGGCCAGATCAGGGCGGCCTTGGCGCAGATCGCCCGAAACCGGCGCCGATATCATGGTCGCCACGGTCGAATAGATCACCGCAAACGGCATGGCGACCTGCCAGGCCGCGCGAAACGCCCCGGCATCGCCAGCACTGCCCAATGCGCCGGCCAGGAATTGTGGCAGCCACTGGCCAAAGAACATCAGGAAGGAAATCAGCATCATCGGCGCGCCGTCCCGCCACGGTGACGGGGCATCCGGCACCGCCGACGCCCCCCAATGCCGCGTTTGCCGCCAGACCAGCACGAACAGCAGCGCCATCAGGGCGATCAGGCAGGCGGTGGCGGCCAGCACGCTGGTCTGCGCCTCGATGCGGCCTCCGTTCAGCAGCAGCAGGCCCAGCGCCAGCGCCAGCGGCACGGTGAACAGGCCATCGAACACTTGCGCCCTGACCGCGTTGCCCAGCCCGCGCACGATCCCCAGGCCCATCAGATAAAAGGCGTTGGCCGCAACAAAACCGGTCGCCGCCAGCAGCGCGCCCTGCTGTGCCGGGGCAAAGCCGGCGTTGAGCAGCAGCCAGATGCCGCCGGCATACAGCCCGGTGACCAGTGCAGCCAATGGTGTCACGAACTTCAGATAATGGCGCATATGACTGGCCGCGGCCGCCTTGTCGCCCAACCGCAGATGAGCCGCCACTTCGCGCAGGGCAAGCTGATCGCACCCGACGACGGCGAGAATGGAGACCAGCTGCGCCGTCTGGATCGCCATCGCATAGCTGCCCAGCACTTCAGGTCCGCCGGCGCGGGCCAGCAGCAGGGTGACGATCAGGCCGGTGGCGATGTTGCCGGCCTTGATGCCCATCACGCTGGCATAGCGCAAAAGCGGCGCGATATTCGCCCGCCAGCCCGAGGGCGGCGCGTCAGGCATCGATGGCGTCGGCCTCGATCGAGGTGGCGTGGCTCTGGATGAAATGGAAGCGATGTTCGGGATTGCGGCCCATCAGCCGCTCCACCAGATCGGCGACATCGGCTCTGCCATCCACATCTTCGGGCAGCTTCACCCGGATCAGGCTGCGCCGCGCCGGATCCATGGTGGTTTCCTTCAGCTGCGCCGGGTTCATCTCGCCCAGGCCCTTGAACCGGCTGACTTCCACCTTGGACTTGCCGGCAAACACGGTCTTCATCAGCTCGGCGCGGTGGGCATCGTCGCGGGCATAGGCGACGGTGCCGCCAGCTGCGAGGCGATAGAGCGGCGGCTGGGCCAGGTAGAGCCGGCCATCGCGCACCAGGCCCGGCATCTCGCGGAAGAAGAAGGTCATCAGCAGCGTGGCAATATGGGCCCCGTCGACATCGGCGTCGGTCATGATGACGATGCGTTCGTAACGCAGATTTTCCGGGCTGTACTTGTCGCGCGTGCCGCAGCCCATGGCCAGCGTCAGATCAGCGATTTCATTATTGGCGCCGATCTTGGCCATGTTGGCGCTGGCGACGTTCAATATCTTGCCGCGGATGGGCAATATGGCCTGCGTGTTGCGATCGCGGGCCTGCTTGGCGCTGCCGCCGGCCGAATCGCCTTCTACGATGAACAATTCGGTGCCCACTGCGTCGTCCCGGGCGCAGTCGGTCAGCTTGCCCGGCAGGCGCAAGGACGATTTGCTGGTCGCCGTCTTGCGCTTCACCATCATTTCCTGGCGGCGGCGCAGCCGGTCTTCCATGCGCTCCACCACGAAGGCCAGCAGCGCCTTGCCACGTTCGCCATTGGCCACCAGCCAGTGATCGAAATGATCCTTGATGGCGCCTTCCACCAGCCGCGTGGCTTCCGGGCTGGTCAGCCGGTCCTTGGTCTGGCTCTGGAACTGCGGGT
This sequence comes from Sandarakinorhabdus sp. AAP62, assembly GCF_000331225.1. Lineage (GTDB taxonomy): Bacteria > Pseudomonadota > Alphaproteobacteria > Sphingomonadales > Sphingomonadaceae > Sandarakinorhabdus. The sequence goes on from NZ_ANFY01000005.1 coordinate 122,414, forward strand.
CACGGATGAACAGCGACAGCATGATCTCCGCCCCGGCAAACACGTCCTCGCCGGAAAGATCAGCCGCCTTCTTGTTGCCGGTCAGGCCCGCATAATTTTTCAGGCCGCGCGTCAGCGCCAGGCGCAGGCCGGCTTCGTGGGTGCCGCCATCGGGGGTGGGGATGGTGTTGCAATAGAAGCTGGCGGAGCCTTCGCCATATTGCGGCCAGGCGCAGGCCCATTCCACCGCGCCCATCGGCTTGCCATCGGGGCCGGCGGGCAGATCAGTGCGGCCGGCGAACAGATCGGGCACCACCAGCGGGCGATTGTCGAGCCGCTCCTTCAGGTGATCGGCCAGGCCGCCGGGGAAGGTGAAGACGGCGGTTTCCGGCACATCGGGAGTCGCCAGTTCCGGCGCACAACGCCAGCGGATTTCGACGCCGCCGAACAGATAGGCCTTGGAACGGGCCAGCTTGTAGAGCCGGGCCGGCTTGAAGCGGGCATCTTCCCCAAAGATCTCGGCATCGGGATGGAACTTGACGCTGGTGCCGCGCCGGTTCTGGGTGGCGCCCAGTTCCTCGATCGGCCCTTGCGGAATCCCGCGCGAATAACGCTGGCGATACAAGAGCTTGTTGCGGGCAACTTCCACCACCGTTTCGTCCGACAGCGCGTTGACGACGCTGATGCCCACGCCGTGCAGGCCGCCGGACGTGGCATAGGCCTTGCCGCTGAACTTGCCGCCCGAATGCAGCATCGTCAGGATGACTTCCAGCGCCGATTTGTCGGGAAAGCGCGGGTGCGGATCAACCGGGATGCCGCGGCCATTGTCGGTGATGGTCAGGCTGTTGTCGGCCTCCAGCGTCACCTCGATGCGGCTGGCGTGCCCGGCCACGGCTTCGTCCATCGCGTTATCCAGCACTTCGGCGGCAAGATGGTGCAGGGCGCGCTCATCGGTGCCGCCGATATACATGCCGGGGCGGCGGCGGACGGGCTCCAGCCCCTCCAGCACCTCGATATGGCTGGCGTCATAATCGGTGGAGCTTTGCGTGGCAGCGAACAGATCAGAGGGCGGTGGTGTCATGGGCGCTTGTATAGGGTGCTCCGGCACGGGCCGCCAGCGGGTAGGGACTTTGGGCGGGGTGCGACAATTTTTTTTGGCCCTACGCCATTTCGCGCATTGTTCTGTAACATTGTGCGGTGCAAAAGGGCGATGCCGATATGGCGATCCTCCCCAAGGATTTACTCGGGCCGGAACTCAGGTTCCGGCCCTTTTTTTATGTATTTTCCGATTGTTGGATAGGAAGGCGGGCAGGCCGGATCGAGCCGGTGGAAATTGGTGCAATGCACAATTGATGGTCTGCTGTCGAATCAGTGAACCGCATCAGCGGCGGCGTTCGACGGCGGGCAAACGGCTGCAACCGCTGCCGGAGCGCCGGGCGCGATGCCTTTTCCGGACGATTGGCGCCACCGCAATTTTACCACTATCGCAACTTGGCTTGCACATGGTTCAGCCACAGGCTCAACATCATATCTGAAAGTTGAGCCCGTCAGGGCAGCAGGGCACGGGGAATGATGACCAGGATGTTCGAAAAGCGACCGGTTTCGGCCTTGCGGATCATGGCCGCCGTGCTGCCTGCCCTGGTGCTGACGGCACCCGCACTGGCGGCAGAGACCGCGCCGGTGCCCGACAAGGGCGATACCGCCTGGATGATGGTTTCCACCCTGTTGGTGCTGCTGATGATCCTGCCCGGGCTGCAGCTCTTCTATGGCGGCCTCACCCGCACCAAGAACATGCTTTCCACGATGACGCAGATCGGCACCGCCACCTGCATGGCCATGCTGATGTGGGTGATGTTCGGCTATTCGCTGACCTTTGGCCCGGAAGCCGTCGGTGCGCTGAAGCCGTATATTGGCGGCCTGGACCGGCTGTTCCTGGCCGGCATCACCCCGGCGTCGACCGCAGCAACCTTCACGACCGGCGTTGTCATCCCCGAATATGTCTTTGTCTGCTTCCAGATGACCTTTGCCGCCATCACCGTCAGCCTGGTGCTGGGTTCGGTGGTGGAGCGGATCAGATTCGCTGCCGTGCTGATCTTCACCCTGGTCTGGCTGCCGCTTGTCTATCTGCCGATCGCGCACATGGTGTGGGCTTCGTCGGGCCTGTTCTTCACCATGGGAGCGCTGGATTTTGCCGGCGGCACCGTCGTCCACATCAATGCCGGCGTGTCGGCGCTGGTCGCCGCCATCATTCTGGGCAAGCGTATCGGCTATGGCCGCGAGATCATGGCGCCGCACTCGCTCACTCTCACCCTGGTGGGCACCGGCATGTTGTGGGTGGGCTGGTTCGGCTTCAACGCCGGCTCGGCGCTGGAAGCCAATGGCTCGGCGGCGCTGGCGATGATCAACACGTTTGTGGCCACCGCTTCGGGCGCGCTGGCCTGGCTGGCGGTGGAAAGGCTCGCCGGCCACAAGCCGTCGGGCCTGGGGCTTGCCTCGGGCATCATCGCTGGCCTGGTGGCCGTTACCCCGGCGGCGGGCCTGGCCGGGCCGATGGGCGCCATCCTGCTCGGTGCCGTGGCGTCGGCGGTCTGCTATGCCGCCGTGACCACGCTGAAGCCGCGCTTTGGCTATGACGATTCGCTCGATGCCTTCGGGATTCACGGCGTTGGCGGCATTGTGGGGGCCGTTGGCACCGGCGTTGTCGCCTCGCCGGCACTGGGCGGGCAGGGGGCTGCGTCGTTCGACATGGTCAGCCAGATCGGCGTCCAGCTGGCGGCGGTGGGGACCACGATATTGTGGGCCACCATTGGCACGGTGGTCGCGGTTTATGTTGCCAAGGCGGTGACGGGCCTGCGCGTCACCAGCGATGTGGAGCGCGAAGGGCTTGACCTGGGCGAGCATGGCGAGCGGGCGTATAATCCGTGAGGTGAGCAGGGGTCTTCGCTGACTCCGGCCTTTGCAGCCACAGCACCCGCTCAGGCTGAGCTTGTCGAAGCCGGCTTGCCAGAGGGCTGGCCGCCGGGGAGGGCACGGCCGGCGGCGGCGCCGCCGAGTCCGTGCAGGGCATTCAAGGAAGAAAGAAAGGAAGAGCGTGGCGGAGCCACGCCGTCGGACGAGTCAAAAAAGGCGGCCTGTTGGGGCCGCCTTTTTCGCTCGCCGTCCGATCTTTGACGAGTCGGCAGATAACGCTGCGCGTTATCTGCACGCCGTCATGCGCTGTAATACATATCAAATTCCACCGGCGCCGGCGTCATCTCCCACCGCAACACCTCTTCCATCTTCAATTCGATATACGAATCGATCTGGTCATCCGTGAACACCCCGCCCTTGGTGAACACCGCGCGGCTCTTGTCCAGAGCCGCCAGCGCTTCGCGCAGCGAGGCGCACACCGTCGGCACCTTCTTCAGTTCGCGCGGCGGCAGGTCATAAAGATTCTTGTCCATGGCAGGACCAGGGTGGATGCGGTTTTCGATGCCATCGAGGCCGGCCATCAAGAGCGCAGTGTAGGCCAGATACGGATTGGCCAGCGCATCCGGGAAGCGGACTTCGACGCGCTTGGACTTGGCACCGGTGCCGTACGGGATGCGGCACGAGGCGGAACGGTTGCGGCTGCTGTAGGCCAGCAGCACCGGGGCTTCGAAGCCGGGCACCAGCCGCTTGTAGCTGTTGGTGCCGGGGTTGGTGAAGGCGTTGCAGGCCTTGGCGTGCTTGATGATGCCGCCGATGAAGAACAGCGCCATCTCGCTGAGGCCGGCATATTGGTCGCCGGCAAACAGCGGGGTCTTGCCGTTCCAGATCGAAAGGTGGGTGTGCATGCCGCTGCCGTTGTCGTCCTTGATCGGCTTGGGCATGAAGGTCGCGGTCTTGCCATAGGCATGGGCGACCTGGTGCACGACGTACTTGTACACCTGCATGCGGTCAGCGGTTTCGACCAGCTTGCCGAAGGTCAGGCCCAGCTCGTGCTGTGCGCTGGCGACTTCGTGGTGATGCTTGTCGCAAGGCAGACCCATTTCCAGCATGGTGGCGACCATCTCGGCGCGCAGATCAACGGCGCTGTCGACCGGTGCGCAGGGGAAATAACCGCCCTTGGCGCGCGGACGGTGGGCCATGTTGCCCTGTTCATACTGGCGACCGCTGTTGGTCGGCAGTTCGATATCGTCGAGGTGGAAGAAGCCTTCGTTGTAGCCCAGGCCAAAGCGCACATCATCGAACACGAAGAATTCGGCTTCCGGGCCGACATAGACAGTGTCACCGATGCCGCTGGCCTTCAGATAGGCTTCGCCACGCTTGGCGGTGGAACGCGGATCGCGGCCATAGAGCTGGCCGGTCGACGGCTCGACGATATCGCACACCAGGATCATCATCGGCGTGGCCGAGAAGGGATCGATATAGGTCGCATCCAGATCCGGCATCAGGATCATGTCGCTCTCGTTGATCGCCTTCCAGCCGGCGATCGACGATCCGTCGAACATGAAGCCATCGTTGAGCATGTCTTCATCGATGACGCTGGAGACCATGGTCAAATGCTGCCACTTGCCCTTGGGATCGGTGAAGCGCAGATCGACCCACTCGATCTCCTTCTCCTTGATCATCGCCAGAATGTCAGCAGCCGTGGTCATCGGATCTTCCCTTGTCTTCTTCTTGGTTGGCTAAAAAACTCAGATTGCGTCGCTGTCGCGTTCGCCGGTGCGGATGCGCACGGCCATTTCGATGGGCGACACGAAAATCTTGCCGTCGCCGATGCGGCCGGTGCGCGCCGCGTTGGTGATGGCATCCACCACCCGTTCCACCTGGTCGTCGTCCACGACAACCTCCAGCTTCACCTTGGGCAGGAAATCCACCACATATTCGGCGCCGCGATACAGTTCGGTATGGCCCTTCTGGCGGCCAAAGCCCTTGGCTTCGGTGACCGTGATCCCGGACACGCCCACTTCGTGCAGCGCTTCCTTCACTTCATCCAGCTTGAACGGCTTGATGACAGCTTCGATCTTTTTCACGGTCCATCCCCGCCTGTGAAGGCACAATCAACGCACACCCGTGGCGATAACCACGGGCCGGATGGGATTTCAATGCGCTTTTTGATTTGGCCGCGCCACCGGTATTTTCCCCATATGCCGGCAATAAGCGCCCACCAGAATCACACCGTCGTGGCGTAACCGCCGTCGACCGTGATCACGCTGCCGCACAGATAATCGCTGGCCCGGCTGGACAGGAAAAGCGCCACCCCGGCCATGTCTTCGGGCGTGCCCCAGCGCTGCATCGGGGTGGCGGCGCGGAAGGCCTCGCGGAACTCCTCGGCGATGCCGGCAGTCATCTTGGATGGGAAGAAGCCCGGCGCGATGGCGTTCACCGCGATGTGCCGCTTGGCGAGGAACTTGGCCATCATCCGCGTCATGTGCAGCACGCCGGCCTTGGACGCGGCATAGGAGTAGGTTTCCAGATCAGAGACATGCTGGCCATCGATCGAGCCGATGTTGATCACCTTCGCCAGATTGCCGGGTCCGGCAGCGGCCTCCAGCAACGGCGCCAGTTTCTGGGTGAGGAAGAAGACGGACTTCACATTGATGTCCATCACCTTGTCCCAGCCAGATTCCGGGAATTCGTCAAAGCCTGCCCCCCACGAGGCGCCGGCGTTGTTGAACAAGATGTCCACCTTTGGCGTGACGGCGGCGACGGCGGCAGCAAAACGCTCGATCTCGGCCATCTGGCTGAGATCGGCCGGAATGGCGGTGCAGGCCGGGCCCAGCTGGGCGGCGAGGCTTTCGCAATCACTGATCTTGCGGCTGGTGATGATGACGTTGGCGCCATTCTCGATCAGCGCGCGGGCGATCATCTCGCCGATACCGCGGCTGCCGCCGGTAACGACGGCGGTCTTGCCGGCAACGTTGAACAGGGATTCGATTCTCATGTGGCGGAGGCTCCGATGATTTCGCCGGCGCCGCGGGCGCGATCGAGCCGCGTGGCTTCGGCCTTGGGCAGCAGGCGATAGAGGAAATAGAGGCAGGTGACGGTGAAGGGCGCCATCAACAGTAGCGCCAGCACGCCAGTGCCCAGGCTGCCGCTGACCTTCGAAACAAAGCCCGTGAACCACGGCCCCAGGCCCAGCCCGAACAGGGTGGTGCCAATGAAGAAGGTGGCGGTGGCCGCCCCGCGCATGCGTGGCATCACCAGATCCTGCGTGGTGGCCGCGGCCACGCCGACATACATCGAACCGAACACGGTGGTGGGGGCAAAGCACAGGAAGAACATCGCCAGATCGCTGGTGGTATATTGCAGCCAGATGAAGGGCGCCGGCACCAGTGTTGCCAGCGCGCCCACCATGATGCGGCCAGAGGGATGGCGCTTCTTGGCCCAATCGCCGAGCACGCCGCCCAAGATGGTGCCGACAAAGCCGCCCAGCGCGCCGCCACCGCCCAGGATGAAGGCCACCGCCTCCTTGGTGCCATACCAGGGGATGGGGCCGCCCGCCGCGATCATCGGTTCGGCAAAGGTGCGCAGCGCATAGGGCGCCGCCCAGAAACCGACGCTGTATCCGACGAAACTGATCGAACCAAAGCCCAGGATGGTGAGGATGAAGGCCGGGGTGCCCCAGATCATCTCATAGGTTGGCTTGTCGCGGCGCTTGATCGATTGCGCCCAGCTGATCACCGCATAGAGGCCGGTGCCAACAGCGAGGAACTGCGGGATTTCGCCGGTAAGATGCACCAGCGTGGCGACAAGGCCCGCCACCAGCGCCAACGCGGCGACATTTTCCATGAGCGCGCGGCGGCCGAGCAGCGCCATGTTGACGAGAGTGAGCGGCGGGATGACGCTGGCCAGATCGGCGGCGAAATTGCGGATGATCGTCTTGCCGTTCATCGGCACCGGCGGCGGCAGGCCATCGGCGCGGCCACGGATCGGTTCGATCAGCGTGGCCACCCACAGGGCCAGCAACAGCCCGGGAATGCCGACCGCCATGAACGCCGCCTGCCAGCCGACCAGCCCCAGCGGGCCGCCGCCGGGATAGGCGGCATTCCAGCCCTTCACCACGACCGCGCCGATCAGCAGCGACACGCCGCCGCCCAGATAGAGCCCGGCGGCATAGATGGAGATTGCCGTGGCGCGGCGGGCCTTGGGGAACCAGTCGGAAATCATCGAATAGGCCGACGGGCCTGCAGCGGCCTCGCCCACGCCGACGCCGACCCGGGCCAGCGACAATTGCGCGAAGCTGCCGGCCAGGCCGGACATGGCAGTCATCCCCGACCACAGGGTCAGGCCCAGCGCCAGCAGGCGGGTGCGGACCCAATTATCGGCCAGCCTGCCGATCGGCACCCCGAACAACGCGTAGAACACGGCAAAGGCGGTGCCATAGAGGAAACCCAGTTGGGCATCGGTCAGGCCGAGGTCGCGTTTGATGTCTTCCGCCAGGATCGACAATATCTGCCGATCGATGAAGTTCATCACGTAAACCAGCACCAGCAGCGCCAGCACATACCAGGCATAGGGCCCGCCAACCGGCGGAACCGGTTTGCCGGATTCGGTTTCGCTTTCGGCCATCCGCTCTGCTCGCCCCCAATGACTCTCAAGCTGCTGCAGGGCGTCAACAGGCCCCATCTGGCCAAAGGCTTATCAGCCGTCCCGGCGGCTGTCACCCATCACATCGGAGAATGCCAACTGGCCGTCATAGAGCGCGCGCACCACCAGTTCGGTACGGGTGGAGACGCCATAGCGGGTCTTGGCGGCTTCCAGATATTTGTGGACCGTGCCGCCCGACAGGCCGAGCAATTGCCCGGCCACCCAATTGGATTTGCCGCGTGCTGCCAGCACCAGGCAATCGAGCTGGCGCTGGGTCAGCTTCGGGCCTTCGGGTGGATCGTCGCCGGCCATCTGCAGCTTCAGCCGGCGTGCCGCCTCGAACGCGAAACAGGCGAGATATTGGGCGGCTGGCAGGGAATCCGTGGGCAATTGCCGGCCTTCGGCCATGACGAAGCTGACCAACCCGGAGGCCTGGCCGGGCACATGGATCGGCACGGTATAGCCTTCGGCCAGCCCGGCAGTGCGCGCCTGGGTCATGTAGGCCCTCTGCCGGGCGGTCATCGGCAGGATGGTATCGAGGTTGCTCCAGGCAAAGGGCGCCACGCTGCGTTCGCAGGCCAGCAGCACCGGATCATCGGCCACCCGGCCACTGGGTATCAGGCCATTGACCCATTGATCGGGAAAATCGGTGAGCGCCAAGGGCCCGAGCCGGCCGGGGCTGTTGATGCGCTGCGCCAGGGCGAAATGATCGAAGTGGAAGCTGCGCGTGGCCTCCTTCAGCACCAGACCGATATCGGTCAGGCTTGGGGCGGTGCGTACGGCGCGCACGAAGGTCTGCACGTCCTGGAATTTGCTCACAAAGACCCCCTGGCAATCGCGTGACACTGCGACGCATCGCCTGCTGGCTTCGCACTTGCCGGGCCCCTGTTACCAGCTTATGCGAACAAATTCAGGTGACAGATTTCTTTATAGTCACCACAGAAAAATTTGACAACGAGGTGTTCATGTCACGCGATGTCGCAATCATTGCCGGCGGTTGTTTCTGGTGCACCGAAGCTGTGTTCAACGAGCTGAAGGGCGTCGACACAGTCGAATCGGGCTATATCGGAGGCGCCCGCGACAATCCCACGTATGAAGAAGTCTGTTCTGGCCGCACCGGCCATGCCGAAGCAGTGCGTATCGTCTATGATGCGGACATCATCAGCTATGCCGAGCTGCTCGATATCTTCTTCCACACGCATGACCCGACCACGCTCAACCGCCAGGGCGGCGATGTCGGCACGCAATATCGCTCGGCCATCTTCCCGCAGAACGGCGTGCAGGCGGTGGAGGCCGAAGCGGCAATTGCCCGCAACCAGGCAAGTTGGGACAATCCCATCGTCACCGCGATCGAGCCCAACGCCCCGTGGTGGCCGGCCGAAGCCTATCACCAGCGCTATTTCGAGAACAATGGCACCAAGAACGGCTATTGCGTCGCGGTTGTCGGGCCGAAGCTGGCCAAGTTCCGCAAGGGCTATGCGGCGCGGCTGAAGGGCCGCTGACCGGCCTTGGTTGACGTGGTTTCCGAGCCGTGAACTGTTTCAGTTCGCGGCGTGGAAATCACTCACTCGACCGTCACCGATTTGGCGAGGTTGCGCGGCTGATCGACGTCGGTGCCCTTGGCCACGGCGACATGATAGGCCAGCAACTGCACCGGAATGGCGCTGACCAGCGGGCTGATGAACGGATCGACCGTGGGCAGCGCCACGGCAGCGGCGGTGCCCTGGCCGTGGGTCGCAATGCCCTCGGCATCCGACAGCAGCACGACCTGGCCGCCGCGCGCCATCACTTCCTGCATGTTCGACACGGTCTTCTCGAAACGCGGGCCTGATGGCGCGATGACGATCACCGGCACATGCTCGTCGATCAGCGCGATGGGGCCGTGCTTCAACTCGCCGGCCGCATAGCCTTCGGCGTGGATATAGCTGATTTCCTTCAGCTTCAGCGCGCCTTCCAGCGCCATCGGATAATCCGGGCCGCGGCCGATGTAGAGAATGTCGCGCGCCTTCGCCAAATTGGGGGCGAGGGCGGCGATGGCATCCTCGGTCTTCAGCGCCGCGTTCATTGCGGCTGGCACTTCGGTGAGCAGATGCACCAGCCTTGCTTCCTCGGCCGCATCCACCCGGCCCTTGGCCTTGCCCAGCGCGATGGCAAAGGCGGCCAGCACCGAAAGTTGGCAGGTGAAGGCCTTGGTGGAAGCGACGCCCACTTCCGGGCCGGCGTGGGTGGGCAGCAGCAGCTGCGTCTCGCGCGCCATCGTCGAGGTGGCGACATTGACCACCGCCGCCACCATCTGGCCGCCGGCCAGCGCATGGCGCAGCGCCGCCAGCGTGTCGGCCGTCTCGCCCGACTGGCTGATGAACAGGCACAGGCCGCCGTCTTCATAAACGGGGTCGCGATAGCGATATTCCGACGCGTTCTCGATGCTCACCGGCACCCGCGCCAGTTGCTCCAGCCAGTAACTGGCGACATGGCCTGCCAGCAGCGCGGTGCCGCAGGCGACGATCTGCACACGCTTCACGGCGGCGAGATCAAAGGGCAGGCCGGGCAGGGCGACGGTTTCGGCCAATGGGTCAAGATAGGCACCCAATGTCTGCGCCACCACGATCGGCTGCTCGTGGATTTCCTTTTCCATGTAGTGGCGGTGGTTGCCCTTCTCGATCACCGCCGCACTGGCCGACGAGGTGATGAAGGCGCGTGTCACCGGCTGGTCATTCGCATCGAAGATGGCGACGCTGTCGGTGGTCAGCCGCACCCAGTCACCTTCTTCCAGATAGGCGATGCGGTTGGTGAAGGGCGCAAGGCCGAGGGCGTCGGACCCCAGAAACATCTCGCCGTCACCACGCCCGACCACCAGCGGTGAACCGCGCCGCGCGCCATAGATGATGCCGGGGTGATTGCGGAACAGGATCGCGAAACTGAACGCACCGTGCAGGCGCTTCAGCGTCGCTGCAACCGCCGCATCCGGCGAGGCGCCGTTCGCCAGCGCCAGTTCAAGCAGGTGGGCGACGACTTCGGTATCGGTGTCGCTGCTCAGCGTGCGCCCGGCAGCCAGCACTTCGGCGCGCAGCGGCTTGAAATTCTCGATGATGCCGTTGTGGACAAGGCAGACATTTTCCGTCGCATGCGGGTGGGCATTGTCCCGCGTTGGCGCGCCGTGGGTGGCCCAGCGGGTGTGGGCAATGCCGATGCGGCCGGGCAGGGGGGAGAGGGCCAGTTCGCGGGCCAGATTGGCGAGTTTGCCGGGCGCGCGGCGGCGGTCCATCAACGCCCCGGACCCAGTCACTTCTATGGTCGCAATGCCCGCGCTGTCATAGCCGCGATACTCAAGCCGGCGCAGGCCATCAACCAGCCGGTCCGCCACCGCTTCGCCTGATACGATGCCGATGATACCGCACATGTCACTTGCCCTTTTTCGCCGACTGGATGCTGCGGAAACGCGCCGCCCAGCCGGGTTTTTCGCTCTGTTCGGGGCGCACCAGCGCCAGCGCATCGCCGCTGACATCGCGGGTGACCGTGCTGCCGGCCGCCACGATGGCACCATCGCCAATGTTCACCGGCGCCACCAGCGCGCTGTTCGATCCGATGAAGGCGCCGGCGCCGATCACCGTCTGATATTTGAAGAAGCCATCATAGTTGCAGGTGATGGTGCCGGCGCCGATATTGGCCCTGGCGCCCACCGTCACGTCGCCCAGATAGGTCAGGTGATTGGCCTTGGCGCCCTCGCCCAGCACGGCCTTCTTGGTCTCGACGAAATTGCCGATCTTGGCATTGGCGCCCAGCACCGTGCCCGGGCGCAGTCGCGCGAACGGGCCGATCTCGCAGCCCTCGCCGATGGTGGCGCCTTCGATGTGGCTGTGGGCCCGTATGCGCGCACCGCTGGCAATCTTCACCCCGGCGCCGAACACCACGAACGGTTCGATCTCCACATCGGCCGCAATTTCAGTGTCGGCGGCGAAAAACACGGTTTCGGGCGCCTGCATCGAAACGCCGGCGGCCATCAATTCGGCACGGCGGCGGCGCTGGAAAATCGCTTCCAGCGCGGCCAGTTCGGCGCGGCTGTTGGCACCGGCGACATCATCTGCCGCCGTCTCGATCACCACGCATGCCCGGCCGTCACCCAGCGCCAGGCCCACCACGTCGGGCAGATAATATTCGCCTGCTGCATTATTGTTGGTGACGCGGGCGAGCAACGGGAACAGATCGGCGGCCCGCACCGCCATCAGGCCGCTGTTGCACAATGTTTCTGCCCGTTCAGCGGGGGAGGCGTCCTTGTATTCCACCATCTTCCGGATCGCGCCATTGCCTGCGATGATGCGACCATAGGCACCCGGATTTTCTGGCCGGAACCCCAGCACCGACACCGCCACATCATCGGTCAGCGCATCGAGCAGCCGCTGCATGGTCGCGGCCGGCACCAGCGGCGCATCGCCATAGAGCACCAGCACCTTGCCTTCGAATCCGGCCAGTTGCGGCGCTGCCAGCTGCACGGCATGGCCAGTGCCGAGTTGCGGCTGCTGCACCACCACATCTGGCCCAAGGCCGGAGTGGCCGGCGACTTCGGCTTCCACCTGCTCCTTCAACGCACCCACCACGATCACGGTGCGTGCCGGATTGAGGGTTGCCAGGCTGTCGGTCAGGTGGCGCAGCATCGGCTTGCCGGCAATGGCATGCAGCACCTTGTGGCGGGCCGATTTCATGCGCGTGCCCATGCCGGCGGCAAGGATGATGGCAGCAAAGGGGGCAGGGGATGTCACGAACGCAGCCCTGCCATAATGGCCGGTGGTTGAAAAGCTTGGGGGGTTGAAAAGTGCCGCCACCCGGCGCAACGCCTGTCGCACGACTGCAATAATAGAAGTGCAAGGCCCAGCGCTCGTGACTTTGCCCCGTTCCATCCTGTTCGATCTCGACGGTACGCTCGTCGATACCGCGCCTGATCTGGCTGGCGCGATGAACCATGTCCTCGCCGCCCATGGCCGCCCGCCCTTGCCGGCGGACGATGTGCGCCACCTCGTGGGCCATGGCGCGCGGGCGCTGGTGACGCGCGGGTTGGCGGCGACGGGGGATCCGGCGCTGCAGCTCGTTGAACCGTCGATGCCGCTGTTCCTGGCCCATTATGCCGCCAACATCGCCAATGATTCGCGTGCCTTCGATGGCGTGGAGGCGGCACTGGATGCACTGGCCGATGCCGGCTGCCGGCTTGCCATCTGCACGAACAAGCCCACCCATCTTGCGGTAGCGCTGGTCGAAGCGCTCGGCTGGCAGCGGCGCTTTGCCGCCGTGATCGGGGCTACCAGTGTCGAACGGCCCAAGCCCGATGCCGGCCATGTCTTTGCCACGCTGGCCGCGGCTGGCGGCGTGGCGGATGATGCGGCGTTCGTCGGCGATTCCGCGACCGATGTGGGCGCGGCGCGCAATGCCGGCCTGCCGGTCGTGCTGGTCAGCTTCGGCTATACTGATCGGCCGGCGCATGAACTGGGCGGCGACATGGTGATCGATCATTATGATGCATTGCTGCCGGCCTTGCGGACGTTGCGGCGATGGTGACGGCGTTTGAACTGGCCTTGCTGGGCTTTGCCGCGCTGCTGCTGGGCTTCGTGCTCGGCCGCATGAGCGCGCCCGATCCGGGGCCGCCGGCGCTGCCCCCCGCGCCGGTCCCACCGCCGCCACCGCCGCTGCCATCGGCTGACCGCATCCACATCGAAAGCCTGAACGATGCAGCGCTGCTCACCCGTGGCCCGTTGGTGGAGGCCGCCAATGCCGCGGCCCGCGCCCTGTTCGGCAACCGCATTGTCGGCAGCGATCTTCGGCTGACCGTGCGTCACCCTGCGCTGCTGGATGCGGTGGAAGCGGTGATGGCCGGGCAGCTGGCCGAAGATCGCGAATTGACTGGTCTTGGCAGCGGCAATCGCAGTTTCCGCCTGCGCGTGGTGGGTGATGACGACGATGACGGCCCGATCCGCTGCCTGGTGCTGCTGGATGACATCACCCAATCCAAGGTGACCGAGCGCATGCGCGTCGATTTCGTCGCCAATGCCAGCCATGAACTGCGCACGCCGCTGGCCACGCTGGCCGGCTTCATCGAAACGCTGCAGGGCCCGGCGGCAGAGGATGAACCGGCGCGGCAGCGTTTCCTGACCATCATGGCCACCGAAGCCGATCGCATGCGCCGCCTGATCGACGATCTGATGAGCCTGTCGCGCATTGAACTGGACAAGTTCGTGCGCCCCACCCAGCCGCTCGACCTGAAGGGCCTGGTCGCCGAAGTCGGCAGCACGCTGGCCATGCGACTGGAAGGCGACAGCCGCGCGCTGCTGATCGATGAACCGGTCGAGCTGCCGCGCGTGATCGCCGATCGCGACCAGGTGCTGCAGGTGCTCTACAATCTGATTTCCAACGCGCTGAAATATGGCCGCAGCGGCACCCCGATCCGGGTCAGCCTGGCCAGCGTCGCCACCTCGCCGGGCGGCAGCGTGAAGGTGACGGTGGCCGATGAAGGCGATGGCATCGCGCCCGAGCATCTGCCGCGGCTGACCGAGCGTTTCTACCGCGTGGATTCCCAGCGCAGCCGCACGCTGGGCGGCACCGGGCTGGGGCTGGCCATCGTCAAGCATATCGTGGAACGGCACCGCGGCCGGTTGGAGATCGACAGCCGGCTGGGGGAAGGCACAAGCGTTTCGTTTACCTTGCCCATCGCCTGAACCATCCACAGGCGGCGTAACAAATATGTCACCAAAGCGTCATATGGCCCACATCCGACGGTCATAAAGGCCGAGCCAGTGGGGCAGAAGGACGGGACTGCGAGTCGCCTGGCCATGACCCCAAGAGGATGGATTTCTTGCTTCCAAGCCGCGCGTCTGCCGCCTTCGGTTTCGGCCTGGCTGCCTTTTTGGCGGCAGGGCTTGCGGCCTGTTCGGGCGGCAGTCGTACGCAGATCCGCATCGTTGGTTCGTCCACCGTCTATCCCTTCACCACGGCCGTGGCGGAACAGTTCAAGCGCAAGTGGACGGAATTTCCGGCGCCCATCGTCGAATCGACCGGCACCGGCGGCGGCATCAAGCTGATGTGTGCCGGCCTTGGCGCGCAATTCCCCGATGCCGCCAACGCGTCCCGTCGCATCAAGAAAAGCGAAGTCGATGATTGCGCCAAGCATGGCGTGAAGGGCCTGATCGAATTGCAGGTCGGCATCGATGGCCTGGTCATCGCCCAGTCCCGCGAAGCCAATTTCCCGTCGCTCACGGAACGCGATGTCTATCTGGCGCTGGCCGCCAATCCGTTCGGCAAGGGGCCCAATCGGGCGCGCACCTGGAAGGATGTGAACCCGGCGCTGCCCGACATCCGCATCGAGGTGATCGGCCCGCCGCCGACCAGCGGCACGCGCGACAGCTTCAACGAGCTGTACATGCTGAAGGGCTGCAACACGGAAGCCGCGATGAAGGATCTGAAGGCGCGCGACGAGAGCGCCCACAAGCAGATCTGCGAGAAGGTGCGCGAAGATGGTGCCTATGTGGAAGGCGGCGAGAACGACAATCTGATCGTGCAGAAGGTATCGGCCAATCCGCAGGCGCTGGGCGTGTTCGGCTTTTCCTTCATGGAAGAGAATAGCGACCGCGTGAAGGATGTGCCGCTGTCCGGCGTCACCGCCACCTACGAGAATATCTCCAGCGGCCGTTTCCCGGCGTCGCGGCCGCTCTATCTCTATGTGAAGGTGCAGCACGTGCCGGCGGTGCGCGGCATGCGCGAGTTCCTGGCCGAATATGCGCGGGAATCGACCTGGGGCCGTGAAGGCTATCTGGCCAGAAAGGGCCTGGTGGCCGCACCGGAAGCCATCCGCCGCGCCGGTGAAACCACGGCCCGCAACCTGACCGCGATGGACGAAGGTGCCCTGCAATGAGGTTGCTGATCGCCCTTGCGCTGGTGCTGGGCCTGGCGGGCCTGGCCTATCTGGCTGGCCGTTCCCGCGGCAACCGCATGGTGGTGGCGGCCGGTGGCCGGATCGGGGCGGTGCATTCGCGGCCCGTCTATCATGGTGCCTATGTCGCGGTGTTGGCACTGGCGCCGGCGCTGCTGGTGCTGGCCGGTTGGGGCATGGTGGGCGAAGGCCTGATCGAGGGCCAGGTGCTGGGCAGCCTGACAGCCGCCGAGCGGCCAGCTTCTGGCAACGACAGCGATGCGCTGATGAACGAAGTGCGCGGCCTGGTGAATGGCGATCTGCCGCAAGCTTTCAACCCGCTCGCGCCGCGACTGGCGCCGGTCTATGCGGCAGCCCGAACCAACGGCGATCTGCTCGCCGGCGCACTGGCGGTGGCCCTGCTGGCGATGGGCGGCCTGTGGGGCTGGTCGCGGCTGCGCCCGGATTTCCGCGCCCGCAACCGCGTGGAAATCCAGGTGCGCGCACTGCTGCTGATCGCGTCGATCGTGGCGATCCTGACGACTTTCGGCATTGTGCTGTCGCTGATCTTTGAATCGATCCGCTTCTTCCAGCTGGTGTCCCCGGTCGAATTCCTCACCGGTCTGGCCTGGAGCCCGCAGACGGCGATCCGCGCCGATCAGGTTGGTTCCACCGGCGCGTTCGGGGCGGTGCCGCTGTTCTGGGGCACGATCTTCATCGGCGCCATCATCGCCATGGCCGTGGCCATCCCGCTCGGCCTGATGTCGGCGATCTATCTTACCCAATATGCTGATCCGCGCCTGCGCAAATGGCTGAAGCCGATCCTGGAACTGCTCGCCGGGGTGCCCACGGTGGTTTACGGCTTCTTCGCCGCGCTCACCATCGCGCCGCTGGTGCGCAGCTTTGCCGTGGCGCTGGGGATGACCGATGCCTCATCCGATTCCGCGCTGGCCGCCGGGCTGGTGATGGGGGTGATGATCATTCCCTTCGTCTCCTCGATGGCCGATGATGCGCTGGCCGCCGTGCCGCGCGCCATGCGCGATGGCAGCCTGGCCATGGGCGCCACCCCATCGGAAACCGTGAAGAAGGTGATGGTGCCCGCGGCGCTGCCCGGCATCATGGGCGGCGTGCTGCTGGCGGTGAGCCGCGCCATCGGCGAGACGATGATCGTGGTGATGGCGGCAGGGCTTGCGGCCAATCTCACCGCCAATCCGTTCAGCAGCGTCACCACCGTCACCACCCAAATCGTCGCGCTGCTCACCGGGGACCAGGAGTTTGACAGCGCCAAGACGCTTTCGGCCTTTGCACTGGGGCTGGTGCTGTTCGTGATGACGCTGATCCTCAACATCTATGCGCTCGCCGTGGTGAAGCGCTATCGCGAGGCCTACGAGTGATGGCGACAGTGTCGAGTCCCTTGGCCGCCCCTGCCGCGCCCATCGCCGAGCGCCAGCCCACCGACTGGACGACCCCGGCCATGCAGTCGCGCATCGCCGCGCGCTACCGCGCTGAACGCAATTTCCGCCGCCTGGGTGCCGCAGCGCTGGTGATTGCCGCCAGCTTCCTCGCTTTCCTGCTGTTCACCATCGTGCGCGATGGCTGGACCGGTTTCCAGCGCACCGAAACCCGCATCGACGTGCAGTTTGATGCCGCCACGCTTGGCGTTGATCCGGCAGCGGTGGCGGGTCCGCAGGGGCAGTCCCTGCTGGCCCGTGCCGACTATCAGGCGCTGCTGCTGAAGGCGGCCGAACAACTCGGCCCGGCCGATGGCACGCTGTCGGATGCGGCGTGGATGGAATTGCGCGAAGCGTTGATGGACAATCCCGCTCTGCTCGGCAAGCGCGCCAGCCTGTGGGTGCCGGTGCGATCGTCGATCGATCTGCTGGCCAAGGGCAAATATGATCTGACAGCGCCCGCCGAAAGCCGCGGCGTCACTGATCGCGAAGTCTCCGATTGGCGCTGGCTGGAAAAGGCTGGCCGGCTGCGCACCGGCTTCAACACCACCTTCCTGTTCGGCGCCGATTCCACCGAGCCGGAACTGGCCGGCATCGGCGGCGCCGCCCTGGGCTCGCTGCTCACGCTGGCGGTGACCATCGCGATTGCCTTCCCGCTGGGGGTGTTTTCGGCGGTGTGGCTGGAGGAATTCGCCCCCAAGGGCCGGCTGGCCGACATCATCGAGCTGTCGATCAACAATCTCGCCGCCGTGCCGTCGATCATCTTCGGCCTGCTCGGCCTCGCCTTCTTCCTGAATTTTGCCGGGATGCCGCGATCGGCGCCGCTGGTGGGCGGTATCACGCTGGCGCTGATGATCATGCCGGTGATCGTGATCGCCTCGCGCGTGGCGATCAAGGCGGTGCCGCCGTCGATCCGCGATGCCGCGCTGGGCATCGGCGCCTCACCGATCCAGGTGGTGTTCCACCATGTGCTGCCGCTGGCGCTGCCCGGCATCATGACCGGCACCATCATCGGTATCGCCCGCGCGCTGGGGGAAACCGCGCCGCTGCTGCTGATCGGCATGCGCGCCTTCGTCACCGATGTGCCGCAGGGCTTCACGTCGCCGGCCACGGTGCTGCCGATGCAGGTATTCCTGTGGTCCGATGATGTGCAGCGCGGCTTTGTCGAGAAAACCTCGGCGGCCATCATGGTGCTGATGCTGGTGCTGATCGCCATGAACAGCCTGGCCATCTATCTTCGCAACCGTTTCGAGAGGCGCTGGTGAACCAGAACCCTGCCCCAAAGCCGGCAATCGGCCACAATGCCGTCCCCAAGATGACGGCGCGTGATGTCAACGTTTTCTATGGCCAGAAACAGGCCATCAAGAACGTCTCCATCGATATTTCGGCCGAACATGTGACGGCGTTCATCGGCCCGTCGGGCTGTGGCAAGTCCACTTTCCTGCGCTGCCTCAACCGCATGAACGACACGGTAGACGGCGCCCGCGTCGAAGGCCGCATCGAACTCGACGGCGAGGATGTCTATGCCAGCAACATGGACGTGGTGCAGCTGCGCGCCCGCGTTGGCATGGTGTTCCAGAAGCCCAATCCGTTTCCCAAGTCGATTTATGAGAATGTCGCCTATGGCCCGCGTCTGCATGGCCTGGCCCGGTCCAAGGCCGACATGGACGAGATTGTGGAATCCGCCCTCAAGCGCGCCGGCCTGTGGGATGAAGCCAAGGATCGCCTGGGCGAAAGCGGCACCGCCATGTCGGGCGGGCAGCAGCAGCGCCTGTGCATCGCGCGCGCCATCGCGGTTGATCCCGAAGTCATCCTGATGGACGAGCCCTGCTCCGCGCTTGATCCCATCGCAACGGCCCGCATCGAGGAACTGATCGACGAACTGCGTGGCCGATATGCCATCGTCATCGTCACCCACAACATGCAGCAGGCCGCCCGCGTTTCCCAGAAGACGGCTTTTTTCCATCTCGGCACGCTGGTGGAGTATGATGACACGTCGTCGATCTTCACCAACCCGAAGGCGACCCGCACCAAGGATTACATCACCGGACGTTACGGCTGATCCGCCCCCGATCCGCCGCCCCTGAAAGGCACCTGCCATGGCCGAATTCGCCGCCCACACCGTCAAGAGTTTCGACGAGGACATTGCCCAGCTGCGCGCGGTGATCACGCGCATGGGCGGCCTGTGCGAAACCCAGATCGCCGAAAGCGTCGACGCGCTGATGAGCCGCAATTCCGAAGCCGCCCAGACCATCATCGAGAATGACAAGCGCCTTGATGCGCTGGAAGCCGAGGCCGAGGCGCTGGCTGTGCGCATCATCGCCCTGCGCGCCCCGCTGGCCGATGATCTGCGCGAGATCGTGGCGGCGCTGAAGATCGCCGGCGTGCTGGAACGCATCGGCGATTATGCCAAGAATATCGCCAAGCGGTCCGCCGTGGTGGCCCAGTCGCAGCCGGTGGCGCCGGCGGTGATCATCCCGGAAATGGCCCGCGTGGTGGTCGAAATCATCCGTGACACGCTGGATGCCTTTGTTGATCGTGATCCAGTGAAGGCGGTGGCCCTGCTGCAGCGCGATCAGCAGGTGGACGAATATTACAACTCGCTGTTCCGCGCGCTGCTCACCTTCATGATGGAAAATCCGCACTATATCACGCCGTCCACCCATCTGCTGTTCGTCGCCAAGAATCTGGAGCGGATTGGCGATCACGCCACGTCGGTGGCCGAGATGGTCTATTATTCCGTCACCGGCCAGCGCCCGGCCGAGCGACCGAAGAATGATTTCACGTCCACCGTTTACAGTCCCGAGTGAATTTGGCTCGAATAACCCACAGGAGTTCGCACCATGCGCGCCAAGATCCTGCTTGTTGAAGATGATGCCAGCCTGGTTGAGCTGGTGACCTACAACCTTGAAAAGGAAGGCTTTGACGTGGTCCGCACCGGCGACGGTGAGGAAGCGCTGACCCTGGCCGAAGAGGAAAAGCCCGATCTCGTCATCCTCGACTGGATGATCGCCAACCTGTCGGGCATCGAGGTGTGCCGCCGCCTGCGCCGCGCGCCGGCCACGGCCAATCTGCCGATCGTCATGCTCACTGCGCGCGGTGACGAGGCGGATCGCATCCGCGGCCTCGAAACCGGCGCCGACGATTACATGACCAAGCCGTTTTCGCCGCGCGAACTGGTCGCCCGTATCCGCGCCGTGCTGCGCCGCCTGCGCCCGGCCCTGCAGGGTGGCGCGCTGGAATTCGCCGGCATTGCCATGGACACCACCGCCCACCGGGTGACCCGCGATGGCCGCACCGTGCAGCTGGGGCCCACGGAGTTCCGCCTGCTGCGCCACTTCCTCGAACATCCGGGCCGCGTGTTCAGCCGTGAACAATTGCTCGATGCCGTGTGGGGCCGCGATGTCTATGTGGAGCAGCGCACGGTGGACGTGCATATCCGCCGCCTGCGCAAGGCCGTGAACGCCGGCCCGGGCAGCGAGGAACTGCCCGATCTGATCCGCACGGTGCGCTCGGCCGGCTATTCGCTGGATGCGGCTCCGGTGTCGGCGCAAGCGGCGGCCTGATCGGCCCGTTCTGGCGCTTTGCCTCTGTGTCCCAGTGGCGGAATCGCTTTGCAGCATCGGCCGGCTTGGTTAAACCGCCCATCTGCGAGCATGATTCCATTGATTAGGGGTACAGCATCTCATGACCATCAGTTTTGAAGGGCGCGTTGCCATCATCACCGGCGCCGGCGGCGGCCTTGGCCGGGCCTATGCGCTTGATCTTGCGCGGCGCGGCGCCAAGGTGGTTGTCAATGATCTGGGCGGCGCCCGCGACGGTTCGGGCGCCTCGCTGTCGGCGGCGCAGGCCGTTGTGGACGAAATCACGGCGTTCGGCGGCGAGGCCATGGCCAACGGCGCCAGCGTCACCGACATGGCGGCGGTGGAAAAGATGGTCGCCAACGTGAAGGAGCGTTGGGGCCGTGTCGACATCCTGATCAACAACGCCGGCATCCTGCGCGACAAGACGTTCGTGAAGATGACCCTGGATGATTTCCGCACCGTCATCGATGTGCACCTGATGGGCAGCGTCAACTGCACCAAGGCGGTGTGGGAGTTGATGCGCGAGCAAGGCTATGGCCGCATCCTGATGACCACCAGCTCGACCGGCCTGTACGGCAATTTCGGCCAGGCCAATTATGGCGCGGCCAAGCTGGCGCTGGTCGGCCTGATGAAGACGCTGGCGCTGGAAGGTGCCAAGTACAACGTGCATGTGAACACCATCGCGCCGTTGGCGGCCACCCGCATGACCGAGGATCTGATGCCACCGGCGATGCTGGAGAAGCTCGGCCCGGAAACCGTGGTACCGGCGTCGGTCTATCTTGTGTCGGAAGAAGCGCCGACCAATGTGATCCTCAACGCTGGCGGCGGCGGTGTCGAGCGTGCCTATGTGACACTCACCCGCGGCATCCATCTTGGTGCTGACGAGCTGACCGCCGAAAACGTCGCCGCGCGCTTTGCCGAGATCAGCGATCGCACTGGTGAAGTGGCGCCGGACAATGGCGGTGCGCAGGCGGCAATGGCGCTGGGCGGGGCGCGGGCCGGCTGACGATAAGGCCAGGCCTTATCGTCTGACTCGGCCAAGCCCGGCCAGCGAGCGAAAAAGGCGGTCCTCGGGCCGCCTTTTTTGACTCGTCTGACGGCGCGGCTTCGCCGCGCATCTTCCTTCTGCCTCTTGCTGTTGCAGAAGCGGACTCGGCGGCTTTGCCGCCGGCCGCGCTTACCCCTCCACCGCCTTCAGCAATCGCCGTTCCACCACGGCCAGCACGCCGGCCAGCTCGTGGCCACGCTTCAGCACCACGCCGCCTTCGCCATACAGCACCCATTCGCCCTGGCGCTGGCGCAGGGCAGGGTCCTTCACCAGCCGCACTTCCGGGTTTTCGGCAGAGCGGCGGAAGGCGGAGAAGCTTGCCACCTTGGCGCCCAGTTCCAGCGCATAATCGCGCCACAGGCCGGCAGCGACCATGCGGCCATAGAGCGACATGATGCGATCAAGTTCGAACCGGGTGAAGGCGACCTGACGAACGCCTGCGGTGGGGGCCAGCGGGATGACGATGCTCACGCCGCAAATCTGGCCCGCGGCAGCGCCAAGGTCAACCAGCCTTGCGGTGCGTATCCTCGCGGGTCAGCTCGTCAAGCCGGGCCTTGAGCGTATCGATCTCGCAGCGCAGCAATTCCAGCTTCTGGGTTTCCGGATCGAATTTCTGCGCGCAGGGCGTGCCATAGGGCAGGAACGGCTTCACATAATCTTCCGCCGCCATGACCACCGGCTTGGCCGGGATACCGACCATGGTGGCGCCTTCCGGTACATCGCGTGTGACCACTGCATTGGCGCCGATGCGGGCCTTGGCACCAACCGTGATCGGGCCCAACACTTGCGCACCGGAACCGACGATGGCGCCATCGAGGATGGTGGGGTGGCGCTTGCCGCCCGTGCCGCCAGCCGGATCGGTGCCGCCCAGCGTCACGCACTGATAGATGGTCACCTCGTCACCGATTTCCGCCGTTTCGCCGATCACCACGAAGCCGTGATCGATGAAGAAATTGCGGCCGATGCGGGCGCCCGGGTGGATATCGATGGCGGTAAGGAAGCGGCTGAAATGATTGACCAGCCGCGCCGCGAAGAAGAAGCGCCCGCGGAAGAGCAGATGGGCAACCCGGTGCAGCCCCAACGCCAGCACGCCCGGGTAGGTGAGAATTTCCCAGCGCGAGCGCGGCGCCGGATCGCGCTGTTTCACCGAATCGAGATAGGTGATCAAACCCATGGCATGTCTCCGGCCGGCCCGGGGGTGGCAGCCGATTTGAGCGTCACTTAAGCCATTTCAAGCAAAAAGGCCAGCCATCCCGCATGGGATGACTGACCTTTCATGTTCACGTCAGGCGTGTTCAAAGCGCCTGCAGCGTCCGCGCCACGGCGTGCACCACGGCAGCGATCCGCACCGCGGCCTGGATCTTGTCGGCGGCGACGCCGTGCTGGGCCAGCACCTTGTCGTGGGCGTCGATGCACATGCCGCAGCCGTTCACGGCGGAAACCGCCAGGCTGTAGAGCTCGAAATCGGCCTTCTCGATGCCGGGCGTACCGATCACGTTCATGCGCAGCTTGGCCGGCATCGTCTTGTAGTCCGGCCGCGACGCCATGTAGGTGAAGCGGTAATAGATATTGTTCATCGCCATGATGCTGGCGGCCGCCTTGGCGGCATTCAGCGCTTCGGGGCTGAGCTTGGTGGCAGCTTCGGCTTCCACCGCGTCGATCAACGGCTTGTGCGCGCAGGCATGGGCCACGGCGACGATGGTGCCCCACTTCTGCTGATCACTGAGCAGTTGCTCGGTGAGCAGGCTGGAAACGTTGAGGCGCAGATCCTTGGCGTAATCCGGCAGGGTCTTGGCGAGTTCGGAAAAGATCATGGGTCAACCTTTCCCCTCTCCCCCAAGTGCTTTTGGGCAGGGAGAGGGCGAGAGACGCGCCGCAGGCGCGGCCCGGGGTGAGGGGTAGGGAAGGGTGGAGGAGGGGGCGCGTGCGGCACCCCCTCACCCCGCCGCGCTTCGCGCGAGTCGACCCTCTCCCACGAGGGGAGAGGGAAGAAATCAGGCCGCCGGCTTCAGCGTTTCTTCGCCGCCCTGCCAGTTGCACGGGCACAGCTCGTCGGTCTGCAGCGCGTCGAGGATGCGCAGCGTTTCGGCCGGGTTGCGGCCCACGTTCAGGCCATTGACCGTGATGTGCTGGATCACGTTTTCCGGATCGATGATGAAGGTGGCGCGCAGCGGCACGCCGGCACCGGCCACGATAATGCCCAGCGCATCGGCGAGCAGCTTCGAGTTGTCGGCCAGCCACGGGAAATCGCAGGCGGCCAGGCGCTCGTCGCTCTTGCGCCAGGCGAAGTGCACGAAATCGGTGTCGGTCGAAGCGCCGATCAGCACGGCATCGCGGTCAGCAAAATCGCCCTTCAGATCGCCATAGCCGATGATTTCGGTCGGGCAGACGAAGGTGAAATCCTTCGGCCAGTAAAACAGGATCTTCCACTTGCCGGGGTAAGCGGTGGTGATGTCGAGCGTTTCGCCATTCGGCAGCGCGGCAACGCCCTGCTGCACGGGAAGATCGAAGGACGGAACTTTATCGCCTACGGTGAGAGCCATGAGGTGGATCCTTGTGAAGTGAGGGAGAAAATCGGAACTGACCAGAGGCCAGCGCGGTTCCATTGGCCTTGCGCGAGATAGAAATCCAATCGATAATATCGCTGTTACAAATCGAGTTTGTCGATGACAGCCTTCCTGCCCACGCTGAAGCAATTGCAGTATCTCACCGCGCTGCACATCCATGGCCATTTCGGCCGGGCAGCGGAAACCTGCTTCGTCACCCAATCCACCCTGTCGGCCGGTCTGGCCGAACTGGAATCGCTGCTGGGCGTGCGGTTGGTGGAGCGCAACCGCCGGGTCGTGCGCTTCACGCCGATGGGCGAACGCGTGGTGTCCAAGGCCTATGCCGTGCTGCGCGAAGCCGATGAACTGGCCGGGCTGACCGTGGGTGGGGACAAGCCGCTCTCTGGCCCGCTGCGGCTCGGCGTCATCCCTACCATCGCACCGTTCCTGCTGCCGCGCGCGCTGCCCAGGGTGCGCGCCGATTGGCCCGAGCTGAAACTGCACCTGCGCGAGGAGATGAGCGGCCCGGCGACCGAAGCCCTGGCGCGCGGCATGCTGGACGTGGTGCTGCTGGCGCTGCCGTGGGAGACGGCAGGGCTGAGCGTGATGCCGTTGTTCGATGATCCCTTCTTCCTGGTGTTTCGTCCCGGTGATCTGCCCGATCCGCCGCCAGCCGTGGCGCCGGATTCAATCGATCCGCATGCATTGCTGCTGCTGGAAGATGGCCATTGCCTGAAAGAGCAGGCGCTTTCCGCCTGCGGCCGACCCGAATTGCGCGCCGATCCCGCACATCGCGGCACCAGCCTGGTGACGCTGGTCGAAATGGTGGCCGGCGGCCTGGGCCAGACCCTGGTGCCGAAATTGGCGCTGGATGCCGGCATCCTCACCCACGGCAATCTGATTGCGCGGCCGGTTTCAGGCAACGCGGCGCGCACCGTGTCGCTGGTGTGGCGGCACGGCAGCCCACGCGAAGCCGAATTCCGCTTGCTGGGCGAGTCACTATTGGCAGGATTGGCGCTGCCGTAACCCGCCGCTATGGTCTGGCGAATTGATGTTGGGGAGACAATCGCATGAAGGCCGTGCTGTGCGTTGAACATGGGCCACCCGAGAAGCTGGTGGTGAAGGACATTCCCACGCCGGAGCCCGGCCGCGGCCAGGTGCGGATCAGCGTGAAGGCGGTAGGGGTGAATTTCCCCGATACGCTGATCATCCAGAATCTCTATCAGTTCAAACCGGCGCTGCCGTTCAGCCCCGGCGGTGAATGTGCCGGCGTAGTGAGCGCGGTGGGAGAGGGCGTGTCCGATATCGCGGTGGGTGATGAAGTGATCGCCATGACCGGCAATGGCGCCATGGCCGAGGAAGTGATCGCCAATCGCGGCCAGATCGTCCGCATGGCACCCGGCATGCCGTTCGACGTCGCTGCCGGCTTCACCATGACCTATGGCACCAGCCATCATGCGCTGAAGCAGCGCGGCGCGCTCAAGCCCGGCGAAACGCTGCTGGTGCTGGGCGCGGCCGGCGGCGTGGGCCTGACGGCGGTGGAACTCGGCAAGGTGATGGGCGCCAAGGTGATTGCCGCGGCCTCGTCCGATGAGAAATTGGCGCTGTGCCGCGAGATGGGCGCCGACGAGGTGATCAACTATGCCACCGAAGATTTGAAGGAGCGTATCAAGGCGCTCACCAACGGTCGCGGCGTTGATGTGATCTATGATCCGGTGGGCGATCGTTATGCCGAACCGGCCTTCCGCGGCATTGCCTGGAATGGCCGCTATCTGGTGATCGGTTTTGCCGCCGGCGCCATCCCGGCGCTGCCGCTGAACCTGCCGCTGATCAAGGGCGCCAGCATCGTTGGCGTGTTCTGGGGCGCGTTCACCCAGGCCGAACCGGCGCTGCACCAGCAGAACATGGAAGAGCTGCTGCGCTGGTATGCCGAAGGCAAGCTGAAGCCGCATGTCTCGCGCCATTTCGCGCTGGATGAAGGCCCGCAGGCGATCCGCTGGATGATGGACCGCAAGGCGCTCGGCAAGATCGTCCTGACCGTCTGAGGAGAGAAGGCGATGGCGCTGCGCGACACCTATCCGCTCTATGTGGCCAATGTGCCGGAGCAGCCCAACGCCGATCTGGTGGTGACCGACAAGTTCACCGGTTTGCCCGCCACGCGGGTCGCCATGGCTGATGCCGCGACGATTGACCGTGGTATCGCCGCAGCGGTGGCCGCGGCCGAGCCGATGGCCCGCATGGCGAGCTTTGAACGGCAGGCCGTGCTCGCCCATTGCGTGAAGCGCTTCACCGAGCGCGCCGATGAGCTGGCGCAGGCGCTGTGCATCGAGGCCGGCAAGCCGATCCGCGACGCGCGTGGCGAAGTCGGCCGCTTGATCGACACGTTCCGCATCGCGGCCGAAGAAAGCGTGCGGATGACGGGCGAAGTGCAGCCGCTCGACATTTCGGCGCGCGCCAAGGGCTATCAGGGCATGTGGAAGCGGGTGCCGATCGGCCCGTGCAGCTTCATCAGCCCGTTCAATTTTCCGCTCAACCTGGCCGCCCACAAGATCGCCCCGGCCATCGCGGTGGGCTGCCCGTTCGTGATGAAGCCGGCCAGCCGCACGCCGCTGGGTGCCATCATCATCGGCGAGGTGCTGGCCGAAACCGATCTGCCGCCGGGCGCCTTTTCCATCTTGCCCGCCCACCGCGAAGGCGCAGACCTGTTCACCACCGATGATCGCTTGAAACTCTTGAGCTTCACCGGGTCGCCCGATGTGGGCTGGGATCTGAAAGCGCGCGCCGGCAAGAAGAAGGTGGTGCTGGAACTGGGCGGCAATGCCGCCGTGGTGATCATGCCCGATGCCGATCTGGATGATGCGGCGGACCGGACGGTGTTTGGCGCCTTCTACCAGTCCGGCCAGTCGTGCATCGGCGTGCAGCGCATCCTGGTGCATGATGATGTCTACGACGCCTTCAAGGCCAAGCTGGTCGAGCGCACCGCAAAGCTCATTGCCGGCAACCCGAGCGACGAGAGCACCTTCATCGGGCCGATGATCGACGTGAAGGAAGCGGCGCGGCTGGAAAACTGGATTGGTGAAGCCGTTTCTGGTGGTGCGAAGCTGCTGTGCGGCGGTCAGCGCGACGGCGCCATGCTCGGCGCGACGCTGCTGGAAGATGTGCCGCGCAGCGCGAAGCTCAATACCGAGGAAGCCTTTGGCCCGGTCGCCTTCTTCACGCGCTTCAAGACGTTCGATGAAGCGCTGCACATCGTGAATGACAGCAAGTTCGGCCTGCAGGCCGGCATCTTCACCCGCGATCTGTTCCACATGTTGAAGGCCTGGGATGTGCTCGATGTCGGCGGTGTGGTGATCAATGATGTGCCCAGCTACCGGGTCGACAACATGCCCTATGGCGGCGTGAAGGATTCGGGCCTGGGCCGCGAAGGCGTGCGCTTTGCCATGGAGGACATGACCGAGATCCGCAATCTCGTCATCCGCCGACGCCCGCAGGACATGTGAGGCGGCGGCCAGCCGCCATTCATCCTCACAAGCGCACCTTTCCCCCCAACATCCATCCTGCTAGTGGTGCCTGCATGCCCCGTCTGAACCGCTCCGCGCTTGCCCTGCTGCTGCTGACCCCGCTGGTGCTTACCGCCTGCGGTGGTGCCCGCAAGGCCAAGAAGGATCAGAGCTATCTCGCGCAGGATGTCGAGACGCTCTACAGCGCCGCCCGCGAAACGCTGGCACGGCGCAATTATCGCCTGGCCGGCGCGCAATTCGATGAAGTGGAGCGTCAGCATCCCTACAGCGTGTGGGCCCGCCGCGCGCAGCTGATGTCATCCTTCGCTTATTATGCCGCCGGCGAATATCAGGAAGCCATTGGCGCCGCGCAACGCTTCCTGTCGCTGCACCCCGGCAGCCGTGAAGCGCCCTATGCCTATTACATGGTGGCCCTCAGCCACTACAACCAGATCATGCCGGTGACCAAGGATCAGAAGACGACGCAGCAGGCGCTCGACTCGCTGGGCGAACTGATCCGGCGCTATCCCAACACCGATTATGCCGCCGATGCCCGGCTGAAGATCGATCTGGCCCGCGATCACCTCGCCGGCAAGGAAATGCAGGTCGGGCGTTTCTACCAGAGCCAGGGCCTGTATCTGGCGGCCATCATCCGCTTCCGCACCGTGATCGACAATTATGATACCACCAGCCACGCGCCCGAAGCGCTGCACCGGCTGGTCGAATCCTATCTGGCGATGGGGATCCCGGAAGAAGCTTCAAAATCTGCCGCCGTGCTGGGCAATAATTATCCGTCGTCCAAATGGTATGATCGCAGCTACAAGCTGATCGGCCGCTGGGTGCCGGACGCGCCGAGGAAGGGCGCGCAGTCCTGACAATCGCGCAAGGGAAGATGCCATGCTGATTCCGGCCACATTGCTGACGGCGGGTGCGCTGGGCCTGGTGTTCTTCGTGCTCAGCCTGCGGGTGGTGCAGCGTCGGCTGGCGGGCATGGTTTCCATGGGTGACGGCGGCGATCCGACCCTCTTGGAACGCATCCGCGCCCACGGCAATTTTGCCGAACATGTGCCGTTTCTGCTGGTGCTGATGGCCGGCATCGAGCTGACCGCCGGCCACCATTCGCCCTGGCTCTGGCTGTCAGGGGCAACGTTGGTGCTGGCCCGGATTTCGCACGCCGTCGGCATGTCGCGGCCGTCACCGAATGGCTTTCGTTCCGTCGGTATTGCCGTGACCTTCACCTTGATGATCGGGCTGTCGCTGTGGGCGCTGGCGCTGGGCCTCGGATTGGGCTCCGCCACCGCCCCGAACTTCGTCTAGTCTCGGCCAGAGCAGAACGAAATCGCTCATGCCGAGCGTGTCGAGGCACCCGCCAAATGTGGTTAGTGCCTCGACACGCTCGGCATGAACCCTATTGCAGCTTCCATTCGACGCTAACCCAGCATCCGATCCGCCACAAAGGCATTGGCCTGCCGTTCGCGGCCGAAGGTGCTCATCGGGCCGTGGCCGGGCACAAACGCGGTTTCATTGCCCAGCGGCCACAGCTTGGTGGTGATGGCTTCCACCAGATCGTTGAAATTGCCCTTGGGGAAATCGGTGCGGCCGATGCTGCCCTGGAATAGCACGTCACCCACGATGGCGAGCTGCGAGGGTGCATGGTGGAACACGACATGGCCAGGCGTGTGGCCGGGGCAATGATAGACATCCAGCACCAGCTCGCCCACCGTCACCTGGTCACCATCATGCAGCCAGCGATCCGGCGTGAAGGCTTCGGCGCCGGGTACGCCATAGGCGGCGCCCTGGGCGGGGTTCATGTCGATCCAGAACTTGTCGTCAGGGTGGGGGCCTTCGATCGGCACGCCCAGATCGCGGGCCAGCACGGCCGTCAGCCCGCAATGATCGATATGGCCGTGCGTCACGAGCAATTTCTCGATGGTGACGCCATGATCGGCCGCCACCTTCTTCAACCGTTCAAGATCGCCGCCCGGATCGGTGAAGGCGCCGCGCATGGTTTTCGTGCACCAGATCAGGGTGCAATTCTGCTGGAGGGGCGTGACTGGCACGATGACGGCTTGCAGCGGCGGCTTTGTCGACATGCCGCTATCAGTGGCGAATCCCTGCCTTCAGTGCAAGCCGGCAGAAACATTGCGGTTCCGTAATGATGCAATGCAGTGCAGGGCTGCTATCCATTGCCTGTCTGTAATGAACGAGGCGTTAGATGCAGGAAAAGTCTGGAATGCTGGCCAGTTGGCGGCAGGATGTGCCCGCGTCGATCGTGGTGGCGCTGGTGGCGCTGCCATTGTGCCTGGGTGTCGCGCTGGCCTCTGGCGCGCCGCTCATGGCGGGGCTGGTGGCCGGGATCGTTGGTGGCGTCGTCGTTGGTGCGCTCAGCGGCTCGCCGCTGTCGGTCTCCGGGCCAGCGGCCGGCCTGACCACCATCGTGCTCGCCGGCATCACCAGCCTGCCAACCTTTGAAGCCTTCCTGCTTGCCGTCTGCCTGGGCGGGGCAATCCAGCTGGTGTTTGCCGCCACCCGCGGCGGTGTGATCGCCGAATTCGTGCCGGGCGCCGTGATCACCGGCATGCTGGCCGCCATCGGTCTGATCCTGATCCTGAAACAATTGCCGCATGCGGTTGGCTATGATGGTGATCCGGAGGGTGATTTCAGCTTTTTCCAGCGCGACGGCGATAACACGCTGTCTGCTCTGGGCCATATGCTGACCAATGATTTCCTGTGGGGTGCAGCGCTGGTCGCCGTTTTCAGCCTGGCCTTCCTGTTCTGGTGGGACAAGGCCAAACCCAAGGATGGCCCACTGAAATTGCTGCCCGGCCCGCTGGTGGTGGTGCTGTTTGCGGTGGGCGCCAACGAAGCCTTCCGGCAATTCGCGCCTGATCTCTACATTGCCTCCAGCCATCTGGTGCAGGTACCGGTGTCGGCGACGCCCTGGGACCTCGCCGATCAGATCCGTCTGCCGGATTTCACCGCCATCACCAATCCCAAGGTGTGGACGGTGGCGCTCACCCTGGCCATCGTCGCCAGCCTCGAATCCCTGCTCAGCGTGAAGGCGGTCGACGAACTCGATCCCAAGCGCCGGGTGACCGACAAGAACCGCGAATTGCTGGCGCAGGGCGCAGGCAACCTTGTCTCCGGCCTGTTGGGCGGCCTGCCAGTCACCTCGGTGATCGTGCGCTCGTCGGCAAATGTCGAATCCGGTGCGGATTCGCGCCTGTCCACCATGTTGCACGGCACCTGGCTGCTGCTCGGCCTGGCGCTGATGCCGGCCATCCTCAACCTCATCCCGCTCTCCGCGCTGGCCGCCGTGCTGATCGCCACCGGCTACAAGTTGGCCAAGCCAGCGCTGTTCCTGCAGCGGTGGAAACAGGGGCTCAGCCAGTTCATCCCGTTCGTGGTGACCGTGCTGGCCATCCTGTTCACCGACCTGCTGGTGGGCATCGCCATCGGCCTGGTGGTCGGCATGGGCTTTGTCATATGGCGCTCCACTGGCAATATCATCACCTATGTCGAACTGGGCGAAACGGTGATGGTGCGGGCGCGGCGCAACCTCTATTTCATGCACAAGCCGGCACTGCAGCAGGCGCTGGAACGGGTGCCGGCCGGCCGCCAATTGCTGATCGACCTGTCGGCGACCTCCTACGTCGATCTGGATTGCATCGACATCATCAACGGTTTTGCCAAGGCTGCCCAATATCGCGGCATCGACGTGAAGATACGCGCCGATCACACGCGCCGCGCCGCCGCGCAGATCATCGCCCCCGTCACCCGCGCCCGCGCGACTTGAATCCGGACCATCACCATGCACGAAATCGATCAGCTGTTGCTGTCAAACCGAGCCTGGGCCGCCGAAATGCTGGCCGAGAACCCGGAATTCTTCAATCGCAACGTCAATCTGCAGCGGCCAGTGTTTCTGTGGATCGGCTGTTCCGATAGCCGGGTGGCGCCCGACCAGATGACCCAGGCGGTGCCGGGCGGCCTGTTCGTGCATCGCAACATTGCCAATCTTGTCTACCCTGATGATCGCAACCTGATGGCGGTGTTGCATTACGCCATCAACGTGCTGGAAGTGAACCATGTGGTGATCTGCGGCCACTATGGCTGTGGCGGCATCCAGGCCGCGCTCGACGGGGCGCCCGAAGGCCCGATCGCCCACTGGCTTGAACATGCTCGCCAGGTGCTGAACGATCACCGCGGCGAGATCGAAGCCCTGCCGCAGGGCGACGAGCAGGTGAACCGGCTGGTGGAAGTGAATGTGCGCGACCAGCTGCTGCACCTCGCCCGCACCGGCCCGGTGCAGGATGCCTTTGCTGCTGGCAAGCCGCTGCAACTGCACGGCTGGGTCTATGATCTGCGCGACGGCCATATCAAGCCACTGATGCGCATCGATCGCGAAACAATCCTGAACGAAGTGCCGAAACCGGAACGCGTGCTGCTCTGATCACCTCTCCCCGCCGGGGAGAGGTCGGCTCGGGCGAAGCCCGGCGGGAGAGGGGCGGCCTCGTCGCCCACCCCTCTCCCGGGCCTCGCTGCGCTCGTCTCTCGACCTCTCCCCGGCGAGGAGAGGTGTGAGAATGGCCTTACTTGGCGGCGATTACCGTCAGCTCCACCAGGAACTGCGGGCCAGCTAGCGCGGCGACCTGCATGGTGGTGCGGGTGGTGGTGGTGGGGTTCTCGGCATTGTTGAAGAACTCGGCGAACCCGGCGTTGAAGCCGGCAAAGTCCATCTTGCCGTCCATGCCGGGCGCGGCGACCAGATAGGCATCCATGCGCACGATGTCCTTCATCGTCATGCCGTGGGCGGCCAGCAGTTCCTTGATCTTCTTCAGCGTGCTGATCGTCTGGGTCTTGGTGTCACCATAATCCGTGCCGCCCGGCGTGGCCGGCGAGGCGAGATTGCCCGACAGATACACGGTGGTGGCACCGGCCTTGACCTTGGCGGCGGTGAGGATGCGGCCGCCGGCAGGGCCGACCTTCTCGACATTCTGAGCGAACGCCGGTGCGGCAATCGCCATGGCCAGGGTGGCAGCGGCAAGCGTGAACAATTTCATGGGTAAGGTCCCCTTCGGTTGCAAAAAGAAGCGGGCGGCAGGATTGCCCTGCCGCCCGCTGTTGGCAAGCGATAATGCTTGGCCCCGCCTCAGAACTTGGCGGTTGCGCGCACGTACCAGAAGCCGCCCGCCTGACCCAGCGGCGAGGAGCCAGGGTAGAGCGAACCGTTGGCCTGGCCGCCGGTGGACGGATAGGCGTTGCGGGTTTCGACATCCGGATAGTTGTTGAACAGGTTTTCGACACCGACGGCGAGACGATAATTCTCGGCGACGGTGAAGCCGGCTTCGACGTCGATGCCGATTTCGGCACCGAAGGTCTTGCCCCATTCCGGGATGCCCGCCGCCGCGTTCGGCGCCGGATAGAGGGCGCGGAAGGCCACCGGATCAACCCCGGCCGGCACCGAACCCACTGGCAGGAAGTAGGTGGTGAACTTGCCGAAATAGTTGGCACGCACGGTCAGATCGAAGGGACCATTGGTGTAGTTGGTGCTCAGCACCGCGCGCCAGCGCGGGTTGCTGTCTTCGATATTGCCCTTCCGCGTGTTGTCGATCAGGCTCAGCACGCGGGTGTCGGTCGGCCGGATCGCCGACAGCGCGATGCTGCGGCGGTCGGTGACCTTGGTCTTGTTGTAGTTCACCGCCAGGCTGGAATTCAGCCGGCCGCCTGCCACGTCGCCACGGTGCGACAGCACGATGTCGAAGCCCTGGGTGCGGGTGCGGAAGCCGTTGGTGAAATAGTTCACCTGGCCCAGATCGAGCGCGGTCGGCAGGCCCAGCGCCAGCAGCGCCTGCTGGTCAGCCGCCGTCACGTTGATCGACGAAGTGATGCCGATACGGTCACGCACGACGATGTTGTAGGCATCGACCGTCAGGTTGAAGCCGCTGCCGGGCGTGAGCACGATGCCGCCGGAGAAGCTGGTCGACTTTTCCGGTTCCAGTTCCTGGGCGCCGAAATATTGCGCCGAGATGCTGTCCGGACGGGCGGTCTGCGTGGCCACCGGCACCGGGCTGCCCTGCGGGAAGCCGGTCTGCGTGTTCTGGGTGAACTGCTGGCCGGGGGTCGGCGCGCGGAAGCCGGTCGACGCGGCACCGCGCAGGGCGATGACATCGTTGATGGCCCAACGGGCGCTGAACTTGCCGTTGAAGGTGCTGCCGAAATCGTTGAAATAATCGTAGCGGGCAGCCAGGCCGAGATCGAGCCCTTCAACCACTTCGGCTTCGAAATCGATATAAGCCGAATAGTTGTTGCGGCCACCTTCTGCCACCGAGTCCGGGCCGAAGCCCGGGAAGCCATTGGCGCCGACCGGCTTGGTCACGTTGAAGGTGGTGCCGTTGGCGCGTTGCACGAGCTGGGAACCAAAGATCCCCGGCTCCCACGACGCGCGGTCACCCAGGCCCACCGCGAAGGTTTCGCGCCGGAATTCCAGACCGGCGGCGATGAACAGCGGCTTGTACAAGCCGATATCGGTTTCATAGCTGAAATCGGCGTTGAGGTTATATTCCTGCTGCGTGACCTTGCCGAGATAGAAATCGGTCGGCGTCGCTGGACCCAGCGACGGGTTCAGCGTGTCATACATGAAGTAACGGATCTGGTTGCGGCCATAGGCAGCGGTGAAGTCATACTTCAGGCCGCCTTCGGTCGAACCCTTGTAGCCGCCGACGATCGACAGATCCTCGATGGAGGCTTCGAAGACCGGCACGAAGCCGTTGGGGAAGAGCACGGTATCAGACCAGGTGCGACCGGTTTCGCTGAAGATGGCGCGGCCCGACACCGGATCGGTGCCGATGCGATCAAGATACCACAGCGAGTTGATCGACTTGGTCAGGTTGCCGGTGCCCGGACGCAGCGGGATATCGGGTGCGGTCACGCCAATCGGGCGGCGATAGTTGAAGTCGTTGGACTGGCGCTGCCAGCCATAGTTGCCGAAGGCATAGACTTCATCACCGTCACCCACCGGCACGGCGGAGTTCCACACCACGCGATAGGCGCGGTTGGACGGCTGGCCCAGGCGGTTACCCGTGGGGCGCGGCGGGGTGATGCCGGCCGCGATCAGCGGAGCGATTTCCGGGCGCGGCACCGAGCGGTCGAACACGTTCTGATCGATGAATTCGCCGGTGATGTTGAAGAAGCCACCATCACCCAGCTTGAAGCCGGCGTTGGCCGACAGCTGCAGGTCTTCACCGTCGCCGCGATAGGTCTGGCCATAGCGGGCGGCAAGATTGTAGCCCGAATCGGAACGGTTGAGGCCGATGTTGATCACGCCGGCGATGGCATCCGAACCGTACTGGGCGGCAGCGCCGTCGCGCAGCACTTCGATGCGGCTCACGGCCGGGCTGGAGATCTGCGAAAGATCGGGGCCCTGCGAACCGACGTTCAGGGCGTCACCGGTGACCTGCACCAGTGCCGAACGGTGCATGCGCTTGCCGTTGATGAGAACGAGAATCTGGTCAGCCGGCAGGCCGCGCAGGTTCGGCGGACGCACGAAGGCCGAGGCATCGCCCAAGAGGTTGCGGTTCTGGTTGAACGACGGCACCAGCGTCTTGATGATGTTCTGCAGCTGCGGCGACGGCTGCGCCTTGAAATCTTCGGTGGAGAAGACGTCGATCGGCACCGGGCTTTCAGCGACGGTGCGGTCGGTACGGCGGGTGCCGGTCACGATGATCGTGGTATCTTCCTTGGATTCCTCTGCGGCGGCCGTAGCGGCCTGATCATCGGCGGCCAGCGCCGGTGCGGCCATGCCGGCCAGCACCAGAGCGACCATCGAGGTGGCCAGCTTCAGATCGACCCGTTGAGCCTGTTCGTTCATTCGCTTCATGTCAGTCCCCTGGTTATAATTCGTTTCGTCAACTGCCTTGGTGCGTCCCCTCTACCGCACCCACGCAACTGACCCTGGCCGGGCGCGAAGCGACTCAATCGCCAGATTGGGTCGATTCGGATCGCCTTCACACTGACGACGCCCACCGTAAAAGGTCGCCATGGCACGTGTTGTGCGCCAGCTTCCCTTCATTGGCGGATGTCTTCAAGCGCCGAGACCATGCTGCATGACATACGCCATTTGCGCACCCCGCTATTTGGCCGCAGGCCTGTTGCGGCAATGATACAGTTGCCGGGCGTGGCCTGCGCGCAACAGTTTCCGGTGTCCTGGACGGTATTTCGCTCGGAAATTGCCTTTGGGCAGTCCTAAAGCGCCTTGCCCATCGGCACGAACCGCACCGCGACGCCGCCGCAATCGAGACTGATCTCGCCCTGGGCGGCATAGCCATGGGCGGCATAGAAGGGCACGCCGGGCAGGGTGGCCATCAATTCGGTGCGGGCAAAGCCGGCTGCCGCTGCCGCATCCTCGCAGGCCTTGAGCAAGGCGGCGCCCACGCCCTTGCGGGCCGCCTGTGGCGCCACAAAAAAGGCGCGGACCTTGGCAGCATCATGCGCCGGATCGAGCAGGCCGGATTCGCGGCCGGCAAAGCGGTCGCCGCCAAACAGGGTGGCGCGCTTGCTCCAGCCGCCGCAACCCAGTCGGTCACCGGCGGCATCTTCCACCACCAGATAGGTAGCATCAGCCACCAGTTCGCTGTCCACGCCAAACACGTGGGTGATGGCGGCCTCGGTTTCCTCCGGCGAATAATAGCCCCGGCTCAGGATGCGGGCCGAAGCAGTGATCAGCGCTTCCAGCGCCGGAATTTCGTCGGCGCGGGCCGGGCGGATGATGAGGTCGGTCATGGCAGCATCTGTCATGCCCGATACATGGCGCGCCCGTCCACCACGGTTTCGATGATCCTGATGTCCTTGATATGATCGGGTTTCACCTGGGTCGGGTCTTCGGCCAGCACGACATAATCGGCGAGTTTGCCGGCGGTGAGGCTGCCCTTGATGGCTTCTTCCTTTGCCGCCCACGCGCCATTCAGACTGTTGATGCGGATGGCTTCCAGCACGCTCACGCGCTGGTTGGCGCCCCACGTCTCGCCGTTCCAGCCGGTGCGGGTGACCATGCCCTGGATGCCCATCAGCGGTGCAAACGGGCCAGGGAAGAAATCGCTGCCGGCGCACACCTTGATGCCGTGATCGAGGAAGCTGCGGAAGGCCATGGCATTGGCCATGCGGTCGGCCCCATAGAAACCGAACTTGTCGCTGTTGTAATAGGCATAGCTGGTGAACGGTGCCGGCACCGCGCCCAGCGCCGCCATGCGCTTCAGCAGGCCTTCATTGACCAATGTGCAATGGGTGATCTTGGGCCGCAGATCCTTGACGGCCAGTTTTGCCTGCGCGCGTTCAAAGGCGGTGAGTGCCATGCCGATGGTCACATCGCCATTGGCATGGATGTTGGGCGTGATGCCGGCGCGCACCATTTTCTCCACCCAGGCGTCCAGCACGTCCTGCGGCTCGGTGATATTGCCGAAATAGGGTGGGGTGCGGCCGGGGTAGGGCGTGGACATCGCCATGGTGCGTTCGGAAAAACTGCCATCGGCCAGATGTTCGGCCGTGGCGCCCAGCCGGATCCAGTCGTCACCGAAACCGGTCTTCAACCCGCTCGCCACCATCTGGTCCAGGAAGGCGCCGCGCGCTTCGTAATTCACCCGGTGGGTCAGTTGGCCGGCGGCACGCACGTCCTGGATCGCCGCCATGTCGCCGCCCTGGTGATGGACGGTGGTGAGGCCATAGCGGCTGAATTCGCGGCTGATATGGGCCATGCCGGCGCGGGCGCGTTTCGCCTTCTCGGCCGCATCCAGCACCGGGCGCTGGCCCTTTTCCTCCACCAGATCAATGGCATTGTCGGTGATGCGGCCACTCAGCCGGCCATCGGGCAGGCGATCGAAGGTGCCGCCGGGC
The DNA here is from genome assembly GCF_000331225.1 of Sandarakinorhabdus sp. AAP62. Taxonomy (GTDB): domain Bacteria; phylum Pseudomonadota; class Alphaproteobacteria; order Sphingomonadales; family Sphingomonadaceae; genus Sandarakinorhabdus. The sequence continues at coordinate 159,852 of NZ_ANFY01000005.1, forward strand.
GGGTTGGGCGTGTCTTTCGTCACCCCGGCCAGTTGCAGCGCCACGCTGTTCACGAACACGGTGTGGCCGCCGCGGTGGCGCACCATCACCGGATGAGTCTGGCTCACCCGGTCGAGATCATCGACGGTCAGCTGGCGGCCATCCTTCAGCTTGGTATCGTCGTGGAAATAACCCTCCACCCAGAAACCGGGCGGCGTCTGCGCGGCCTTGGCGCGCAGCTTGTCGATGATGGAGGCGATGGTGACGAACTCCACCTCGAACGGATTGCCCACCAGCACTTCATACAGCAGCACGTCGCCAATGGGGTGATTGTGGCAATCGATGAAGCCCGGCACCACGCAGGCGCCCTTCAGATCGACCAGGCGGGTGGCTTTGCCTGCCAGGCCTTTCACCGCCGCATCGCCGACCGCCATGATGCGCCCGTCCTTGATCGCCATCGCCGTGGCGGTGGGGCGGGCCTCATCCATGGTGATCAGCCGGCCATTGTGCAGGATCGTATCGGCATCGCGTTCATGCGCGGCGGCACGGGCGGCCCAATTGGCCCACAAGGGTGAAGCCATGGCGGCGGCAAGCAGGTGGCGGCGATTGGCGTGCATGGTCATTGGCTGGTCCCCCTGGGCTCGTTGCCACTGCTGGCATCGTCGCGCCACAAACCGGCGAGTGCAAGAGGCAAGAAAAAGGGCGGAGCCGGCCCCCGCCAGCTCCGCCCATTTCGCGACGAGCGAAATCAGATCAGCCAGGCTGCCCCAGGGCACGGCGGCGCGCAATGCTGCCCACCAGGCCAAAGCCCAGCAGCATCGTCATCCAGCTTGCCGGTTCCGGTACCGGATCAAAGACATTGCCGATCACGTTCAGGGTCAGCGAATAATTGCGGATGCCCACCCCGCCCGGCGCATGATCGCGGAACAGGAATGTGTAGGCACCGCTGAAAAGGCCAACATTCAAGGGATTGAAACTGGCGGTGAAGGCGCTGGTGTTGCCGCCGGCCAGATCGAGGAACGGCGAAATGTTGCTGCTGAACTGGGCGTTGCCGGGGCCATTGATCTGAAACAGTTCAAGGCCGGCCGAATTGATGTTGCCGATATTGGTGATGTTGAAGTTCAGCGTGGCAAGACCGGAATTCAACGCCAGCGTGCCGAAATCCAATGTGCTGGTGGTGACAACGGATCCGGTGTTGAACGACGGATTGGCGAAGTTCAGATAATCATAGGTGACACTATACTGATTGCTGGCCTGCGTCGTGCTGCCAATCACGAAGTTGCTGGTCGCGAAACCGGTGGTGACCGCCGAACCATTGATGATCTGCGTGTTGGTGTTGTTCACCGAGGTGGAGAAGTTCACCGAGCCGGGGCTGGTACCGGTCAGCGACGCCAAATTGGCGGTGGCGACGGTGGCGTTGCCGGTGAGCGTGCCGGTCGTGGTGGCGGTGTTGTTGTTGGACTGGTTGAGGCAGTCACCCGAATTGCACTTCGGTGACGCGGCAAAGCTGGTGGTGCTGATGTTGGTGCCGGCGATGGTGACCGTGCCGGCGATGCCCGAGGTGACATCAACCGTACGACCGCTGCCGGAGGCCGGGATGAGGCCGGTCGCCGAAACGCTCATCGAATAGGGGATGTTCACGCTCATCCGCGCCCCGACCAGGATGCCGGTGCTGGTATCAAAGCGACTGATCGGTACCAGGGTCGGGCCGGTGGTGCTGACAGTGCCGGGGAAGTTGAAGGTGCCACCTCCGTTGGCGCTTTGCACCTGGGTGGTGGTGAACTGGGCCGCCGTGGTGCTTTGAGTCACCGAGATCGGCGTGGCCGCCTGCACCGAACCGACCATGCTCGCCCCACCGAACATGATCACAACCAGCTTCGCAAATCTTGTCACTGAAAACGACCCTCTGATCCCGACCCGATGGGACTACACCCCCTTCGCTAGCAAGAATCGCGCCAACTGCAGGAGAACGTGTTAACATATTGAAAACAAACAATAGTTAAGGAAGTATTTACGCCCATTTTGTAAGATAATCCGACACAAATTGAACCATTTCGGCGCTTTTCGCGCGGCCTGAGGACAGCGACCCGACCTCCCTCAATCAGTCAGTTTTGTCGGCTCGTCAGGCGGCCCACACTGGCCCGGTAGCGAACAAGGAACATTGCCATGGATTTTGCCCTGCCCGCCGATCTGATTGCCTATCTGGCCGAGCTTGACGCCTTCATCGAAGCCGAGATCAAGCCGCTGGAGAACCAGGACGACAATATCCGTTTCTTCGATCATCGCCGCGAATGGGCGCGGACCGATTTCGAGCACGGTGGACTGCCGCGCCGCGAATGGGAACTTCTGCTGCGCGAGGCCAGCATCCGCGCCGACAAGGCCGGCCACTGGCGTTTCTCGGCGCCGAAGAAATATGGCGGCAAGGATGGTTCGAACCTGTGGATGGCGGTGATCCGCGACAAGTTCGCTGCGAAGGGCCTGGGCCTGCACAATGATCTGCAGAACGAGCACAGCATCGTCGGCAATTTCCCCTTTGTCGCCATGTTCGAAACCTTTGGCACGCCGGCCCAGCAGGAGGAATTCATCCTGGGCGGCTTTGCGCGCAACCGCATCACGGCCTTCGGCCTGACCGAGCCCGATCACGGCAGCGATGCCACCCACATGGAAACCACCGCCGTGCCGGAAACCCGCGATGGTGTGGATGGCTGGCTGATCAACGGCGAGAAGATGTGGACGACCGGCATGCACGTCGCCACCCACTGCGCCACCTTCTGCCGCACATCGGGTGCGCCTGGCGCGGCGCGTGGGATCAGCTGCTTCCTGGTGCCCACCGACACGCCCGGCCTGAAGGTGGAAGAATATCTGTGGACGTTCAACATGCCCACCGATCACCCACGGGTAAGCTTCACCAACGTGTGGGTGCCCGATTCGACCCGGCTTGGCCCACTGGATGGCGGCCTGTCACTGGCGCAGAGCTTTGTGCACCAGAACCGCATCCGCCAGGCGGCGTCGTCCTTGGGCGCCGCGACATTCTGTGTGGAAGAGAGCGTGCGCTATGCCCGCAAAAGGAAGCCCTTCGGTGAGGCGCTGTCGAAGAACCAGGCCATCCAGTTCCCGCTGGTGGAGCTCGCCACCCAGTGCGAGATGCTGCGCCTGATGATCTACAAGACGGCGTGGGACATGGACAACATGCCCCACGAGGCGATCGAGAGCCAGCTTTCCGACAAGATTTCCATGTGCAACTACTGGGCCAACCGGCTGGTGTGCGAAGCCGCCGATCGGGCGATGCAGGTACATGGCGGCATCGGTTACAGCCGGCACAAGCCGTTCGAACATATCTTCCGCCACCACCGCCGCTATCGCATCACCGAGGGTTCCGAAGAGATACAGATGCGCAAGGTGGCCGCCTATCTGTTCGGCTATCTTGGGCCGCGAAAGAAGCTGTTCGCAGAACTGTAAGCGTGGCAGGAAACGCTCATGAAACTGGGCGTTTGCTGGTATCCCGAACAATGGCCTGAGCCCCTTTGGGCCAGCGATGTGCAGCGCATGGCCGCGCTGGGCCTTTCCTTCGTGCGGATCGGCGAATTCGCGTGGAGCAGGATCGAACCGGAACCCGGTCAGTTCGACTGGGACTGGCTCGATCGCGCCGTCGATCTGTCGCACGCGGCGGGGCTGGAGGTGGTGATGGGCACACCCACCGCCACACCGCCGAAATGGCTGGTCGATGCCCATCCGGAGATATTGGCCAAGGGCCGCGACGGGCAGGTGCGCGGGTTCGGTTCGCGAAGGCATTATTGCTTTTCGTCCGATGTCTATCTCGAACAGGCAAAACGCATCACGGCGCTGATGGCCGATCGCTATGGCCGCCACCCCGCCGTGGTCGCCTGGCAGACGGACAATGAATATGGCTGCCACGACACGGTGGTGAGCACGTCCGACGCGGCCAAGGCGGCGTTCCGGCGCTGGCTGGCGGCGCGCTATGGCAATGTTGCGGCGCTGAACACGGCGTGGGGCTTGGCCTTCTGGAGCCAGGAATATCGCAGCTTCGACGAGGTGGATGCGCCGTTCGGCACCGTCACCGAAAGCCACCCGGCGCACCGGCTGGACTGGCAGCGTTTCTCCTCCGCCATGGTGGAGCGGTTCAACGCGGCGCAGGTAGAGATATTGCGCGCCGCATCGCCGGGGCGGGACATCGTCCATAATTTCATGGGGCTGTTTACCGAGTTCGACCATTATGCCGTCGGCCGTCAGCTCGATGTGGCGACGTGGGACAGTTACCCGATCGGCTTCCTGGGGCAGGGGCCGTTCAGCGCGGCGGACAAGGCGCGCTACCTGCGCACCGGCCACCCCGATCTCACCGCCTTTCACCACAGCCTCTATCGCGCCTGCGGGCAGGGGCGCTGGTGGGTGATCGAACAGCAGCCCGGCCCGGTGAACTGGGCGGCGTGGAATCCGGCGCCGGCGAAAGGCGCGGTGGAATTGTGGGGCTGGGAAGCCGTCGCCTTTGGGGCCGAACGCATGAGCTGGTTCCGCTGGCGGCAGGCACCCACGGGGCAGGAAGCCATGCACGCTGGCCTGAACCGGCCCGACAATCAGCCGGCGGCGGCGTGGCCGGAGGTGAAGGCGCTCGCCGCCGGGCTGGCCGCGCTTGGCCCGCTGCCGGAGCGCGGCCGCAGCGATGTGGCGCTGGTGTTCGATTATGACAGCGTGTGGGCGGTGCAGAGCCAGCCGCAGGGCCGCGATCAGGATGCGCTGGCCACGGCGATGACCTGGCACACGGCGGCGCGGCGGCTGGGTTTGAGCGTGGATATCGTGGCGTCCGATGCCGATTTCAGTGGTTACGCATTGGTGCTGCTGCCGGGGCAGATTGTGCTGGATGCAGCGTTGGCGCAGCGCCTTGCGCAAAGCGGCGCAACCGTGCTCGCCGGCCCGCGCACCGGTTCCAAAACGCGGGATTTCGCCATTCCGGCCACGCTGCCGCCGGATGGTTTGCAGGCGCTGATCGACGTGACGGTGGCGCGGGTGGAAAGCCTGCCGCCCGGCATCGTGCTGGCTGCCGGCAATGGCGGGCAGGTGACGGGCTGGATGGAGGATGTGGAGGCCAGCGCTGCGGTCGAAACCCGCCTTGCCCTCGATGATGGCCGCGGCCTGTGGTTTGCCCACGACAAGGCGCATTATCTCGCCGGCCACACCGATGATGGCCTGCTGCGCCGCATCCTGATCGACGTTGCCGTGGCCGCCGGGCTGCATCCGCGCGATCTTGGCCCGGATGTGCGGATCGAACGGCGCGGCGCGCTGCATTTCCTGTTCAACTATGGCCCGCAAGCCGTTGCGATTGAAGAACGCGTAGTGATCGGAAGCAAATTGGTGCCGCCCGCTGGCGTCGCCATCTGGAAGGATGAAGCCCCATGACGACGCTTGCGGCCAAGATTGGCGCTCTCGCTGAAACCACCGCGCTGCCCGATCCCGGCCCGATTGGCGAAGGTGAAGCGCGGTTCGTTGTCGAACATTTCGCGCTGACTGCCAACAATGTCACCTATGCCGTGCACGGCGATGATTTCGCCTATTGGCGCTTCTTCCCGGCGCCAGAAGGCCATGGCATCGTACCGGTGTGGGGCTTTGGCCGTGTCACGGAAAGCAAAGCCGAAGGCATCAGCGTTGGCCAGCGTTTCTTCGGCTATTGGCCGATGGCCGCCCAGCTGGTGCTTACCCCTGTGCAATTGTCGGCCCATGGCTTTACCGATGGCGCGGCGCACCGCGCTGGCTTGCCGCCGATCTACAATCGCTATTTGCCCGCCAGTGCCGACTGGGGTGACGAGGCGCTGCAATCGCTGCTGCGCATTCTCTACACCACCAGCTTCCTGATCGATTGCCTGGTTGCGTCGCGGCCGGTGGATACAGTGGTACTGTCATCGGCCTCCTCGAAGACGGCGCTCGGCGCGGCATTTGCAGCCAAGGGTCGCCAACGCGTGGTTGGCCTGACGTCGGCGATCAATCGCGATTTCTGCATCAAGACAGGCTATTATGATCAGGTGCTGAGCTATGACGAGATCGACAGGATCGCGGGCGAGGCCATTGCCTTCATCGATATCGCCGGCGATGGCGCCGTGCGTTCGGCCGTACACGCGTTGCTGGGTGATCGGCTCAAGGAAACCCATGTTGTCGGCGATACGCATTGGTATAGCCCCAAATTCGGATCACTGCCCGGCCCGGTGCCGCAGCCCTTCTTTGCGCCGACCATTGCGCAGGCCCGTGTCGCCGAATGGGGTCCGGCGGGCTTTGATCAGCGGCTGATTGCAAGCTGGGCGCGTTTTGTCGCCACCCTGGGCTGGCTGAAGGTGGAGCGGGTAACCGGCGATGCCGCGGTTGCCAAGGCCTGGGCCGACTTGGTGGATGGGCGCATCGATCCGGCGGTTGGCATCATCGCCAGCCTCTGATCTGTTCAGCTTGCCGAAAGCGCCGCTGCAGCAATCTACATCTCGCGGCTGGGGTTTTGGACAAAGTGTCGCAATCCCCAGTGCTTGAGCACACAAGGGTCGAAGCGTATGGAGCCCGTCCAAGCGATCCGGCGCAGACGCCCGGGCGTGTGAAAAACCTGCCGGCCACACGCCGGCGCGAGGAGAGAGACAGATGAAGATTCTGGGTTTTGTCGCCGCTGCCCTGGTGATCGCCGCTCCGGCTGCCGCCAAGGAAATCACCGTCAAGATGCTGAACAAGGGCAAGGAAGGCGCCATGGTTTTCGAACCGGCGTTCATCAAGGCTGCTCCGGGCGACACCGTGAAGTTCGTGGCCACCAATCCGGGCCACAACGCCCAGACCATCGCGGGCATGCTGCCGGCCGGTGAAGCCGAGCAGAAGGGCGCCATGGGCAAGGATTTCGTGCTGAAGGTTGGCAAGCCCGGCCTGTATGGCATCAAGTGCCTGCCGCACTTCTCCATGGGCATGGTTGCCCTGGTGCAGTCCGGCAACGGCCCGTCGGCCAACCTCGCTGCCGCCAAGGCCGTGAAGCTTTCGCCGCTCGCCACCAAGCGCATGACCGCCTACCTGGCCCAGGCCAAGTAATCGCCTCCACGCGATGAGAAGCGGCCGGGGTGGCGACACCCCGGCCGCTTTCGTTTGTTACAGGCCAGCGGCCTTCAGCATCGCCGAACCGCCGGCTTCGGCATCGTCGCTGCCGCTGCGGAAAAAGGCGAACAATTCGCGTGCCGTACCATCGCCTGATGCCGTGATGGAAGCAGGCGTTCTGGCAGCAAATTCAGCCGCATCCACCAGCACATCCAGTTGGCCCTTGTGTGCGCAAAGGCGGATCACATCGCCATCGCGCACCCGGGCGATCGGCCCGCCGGCCATGGCTTCCGGGCACAGGTGGATCGCCGCCGGCACCTTGCCCGACGCGCCCGACATGCGGCCATCGGTGACGAGTGCCACCTTGTGCCCGCGATCCTGCAGCACGCCCAGCGGCGGGGTCAGCTTGTGCAGTTCGGGCATGCCGTTGGCCTGCGGACCCTGACCGCGCACCACCACCACCACGTCGCGATCCAGCTCGCCGGCCTTGAAGGCCGCCTGCACCGATTCCTGATCCTCGAACACCCGGGCCGGGGCCTCGATGGTCCAACGATCTTCCTCCACCGCGCTGGTCTTGAAGATGGCGCGGCCCAGATTGCCCTTCACCAACCGCATGCCGCCATCGGCGCGGAACGGGTTGGAGACGGCGCGCAGGATAGTCTCGTCACGGCTGGCCGGCACGTCCTGCCAGCTCAATTTGTCGTCGGCCATCATCGGATCGCGGGCGAAATCGGCCAGGTTCTGCCCGCCAGCGGTGGTGATATCGCCGTGAAGCAGCCCGGCTTCGAGCAGGGTGCTGATGGTGAAGGCCATGCCGCCGGCCGCATGGAACTGGTTCACATCCGCCGCGCCGCCGGGATAGACGCGGGCAAGCAGCGGCACAACGGCCGAAAGCGCGTCGAAATCCTGCCAATCGATGCTGATGCCGGCCGCCCGGGCAATCGCCGGCAGGTGGATGGCGTGATTGGTGGAACCTCCGGTGGCGAGCAAGCCGACGATGGCGTTGACGATGGCCCGTTCATCCACGCACACGCCCAGCGGGCGCTCGTCGGGCTGATTCAGGGCGATGCCGGCCAGGCGGTGCATGGCGGCGCGGTTCATGGCGTTCCTGAGGCCGGTGCCGGGATTGACGAAGGCGGCGCCGGGTACGTGCAGTCCCATCACTTCCATCATCATCTGGTTCGAATTGGCGGTGCCGTAGAAGGTGCAGGTACCTGGGCTGTGGTAGGAAGCACTTTCAGCCTCCAGCAGCTCGGCGCGGCTGGCCTTGCCTTCGGCGGCGAGCTGGCGAATGCGCTGCTTTTCCTTGTTGGGCAGGCCCGATGGCATCGGCCCGGCCGGCACGAACAGCATCGGCAGATGGCCGAAACGCAGCGCACCGATCAGCAGGCCGGGTACGATCTTGTCACAGATGCCGAGCAGGGCGACGGCTTCGAACATGCCGTGGCTGAGCGCGACGGCCGTGCCCAGTGCAATCGCATCGCGGCTGAACAACGAAAGCTCCATGCCCACCTGGCCTTGCGTCACGCCATCGCACATCGCCGGCACGCCGCCGGCCACCTGCGCGGTGGCGCCGACTTCGCGGGCAAACAGCTTCAGCTGCGGCGGGTAGGTGCCATAGGGCTGATGGGCCGAAAGCATGTCGTTGAAGGCGGTGACGAGGCCGATATTGACGCGCGTCCCAGCCTTGATGGTGGCCTGATCATCCAGTGCCGCAGCAAAGCCGTGGGCCAGGTTGGAGCAGGACAGCCGCTCACGGCCCATGCCATTCTCGCGCTCCTGCGCGATGAAATCGAGATAGCGGCGCCGGCCGGGGCGGCTCTTCTCGATGATGCGGTCGGTCACGCGGGCGAGGGTCGGGTGCAGAGTCGTCATGGACCCACCATAGGCAGCATCGCCGCACTTGGGCAGGGTGAATAGCTATGCGCGCAGCTTGAACAGGGGCCGATCCGCCAATATTTCGCGCGCCGCGTTGTGGCCGGGCGCGCCGGTGACGCCGCCACCGGGATGGGCGCCGCTGCCGCACAGATAGAGGCCCTTGATCGGCATGCGGTGATCGCCGTGGCCCAGCACCGGGCGGGCCGCCCACAATTGATCAAGGCTGATGCGGCCATGGAAGATATCGCCGCCGATCAGCCCGAACTTGCGTTCCAGATCCAACGGCGAATGGATCTGCCGGGCGATGATGCTGCGCTTGAAATTGGGGGCGTGGGCGGTGACGGTATCGACAATCAGATCGGCCACCTTCTCGCGCACATCGTCCCAGCTCTGGCCATCGGGCAGGCGAGGCGCGAACTGCTGGCAGAACAGGCTGGCGACATGGCTGCCGGGCGGGGCCAGCGTATCGTCGAGCGTGCTCGGGATCAGCATTTCGACAATGGGTCTGGCCGACCAGCCATAGGCCTTGGCGCCGGTATAGGCGCGGTCCATGTAATCCAGGCTGGGCGCAATGATGATGCCGGCGCCGTGGTGGTGCCCGGGCTCCTTGAGCACCGAGAATTCCGGCAGCTCCGAAAGCGCCACGTTCATGCGGAAGGTGCCGGACCCGCAGGCATAACCATCGATGGCGCGGGCGAAATCGTCCGGAAGGTCGGACCGGTCGATCAGCTGGCCAAACAGCAGCGCCGGGCCGACATTGCTGGCAATGATCGGCGCATCGAGCACCCGGCCATCGGCGAGGGTGACGCCGCGTGCCGTGCCGCCGCCGACATTCACATAAGCCACCGGCTCTTCCAGCCCGATGCTCACGCCCTTTTCTTCGCACGCCCGCGCCATGGCCTGGGTTATGCTGCCCATGCCGCCAATGGCATGGCCCCAGGCGCCCTTGATGCCGTTCACCTGGCCAAACACGTGATGCAGCAGCACATAGGCCGAGCCCGGCGTATCCGGGCTGGCGAAATGGCCGACGATGGAATCGAACCCCAGAACTGCCTTGATCGGATCGCTTTCGAACCAGCCATCCAGAAATTCGCGCGCGCTGCGGGTGAACAGGTTGAACAGGTCGCGCTGTTCGGGGCCAGACAGGCCAAGCAGTGGCCAGCCCTGCGCTGCCATCGCTGCCATGCCCTTCAGCCCGCGCCCCGGTGGGGTTTTCAGTGCCAGCCGGCGCAGCTGATCGGCCAGCACCTCCAGCCGTGCGTCATAGGCGGGCAGGGCCGCCGCATCCTTCTTGCTGAAGCGCGCCACTTCCCGTTCGGTCACACCGGGGCCGACCTTCAGATAATCCCGCTCCAGCGGCAGGAAATTGTTGAGCGGCCGGTTGACGATCTTCAGGCCATGCTCGGCCAGGTTCATGTCGCAGGCGACCTTGTCCTGCAGCAGCGACACCGTGTAGCTGGCGGTCGAATTGCGGAAGCCGGGCGCGAATTCCTCGGTCACGCACGCGCCGCCCACCACGTCGCGGGCTTCGCACACATGCACCTTCAGCCCGGCCCTTGCCAGGTAGAAGGCCGTCACCAGTCCGTTGTGGCCCCCGCCGATGATGATCGCATCATATTGCATGGGCAGATGCCATGCCCCGCTGTGGGCGAGGGGTCAATTGCGGGCGGCGATTCACCCTAGTACGCCGGCGCACAGTGCGAGCCCGATCAGGCCCATCAGCGCCGCGACCAATGATCGGATCGCCGTTATGGTGAGCTTTTCGAGATGCCGCGTGGCCGCCCATGCCCCGGCAAAAGCGGCGAGTGTGCCGACGCCGACCAAATGCGCCTCCCGCCCGGCCGGATTGAGGCCAAGAGCAGTGAAAGACGCCGCATAGGTGGACAGGCGGGCCAGATCGACGAGAATCGCGATCATCACGCCGGTGGCAATGAACGGCTTGGCGTCCAGCCCGGCGCGCAGCAGGAAGATGGAACGCAGCGCCCCCTGCTGGCCGGTGAGGCCGCCGAAGAAGCCGGTGACCAGCCCGCCCAGCGGCTGCAGACGCGGCGGCGCGGCCAGTGTCTGGAACCAGCTCTGCAGTTCGAGCAGCGCGAAGATCAGCAACAGCAGCCCCACGGCCAGGCTGGCACCGGTCGGCCCGAAGCTGCGGCCCATGGCATTCCACGTGAACAACTGCGGCGTGTCGCCCAGCCGGGCCAGCAGCCAGGCACCCAGCATGGCCGCCGGCACGGCCGTGATGCCAAAGCGCAGCACCACCCGCCAATCCGCCTGCCGCCACAGCAACCCGGCCTTGAAGATATTGTTGAGCAGATGGACAACGCCGGTGGCCGCCACCGCCACCGGCACCGGGAAGAACAATGCAAAGGCCGGCAGTAGGATGGTGCCGAGGCCGAAGCCCGAATAGAGGGTGAGCGCCGATGCCAGCGCTGCCACCACGGCGATCACTACCATATCCATGGCCTTCCCTATGCCGGCCACCCGGCCCTGCCGCAATCGATAAGACCGCCCCCCACACCCTCCGGTTGCAACCTTCGCCGCATTCGCTATGCGGGGAGGCAAGAAACATGCGGGGAGGCCAGTTTGAGCGTTGCACAAGAGGCGGTCGAGGATGTGATCGACCCGAAGCGGGATCGGCTGGTGATCGTGGCCAGCTCGCTGGGCACCGTGTTCGAATGGTATGATTTCTTCCTCTACGGCATCCTGGCCAGCCTGCTCGGCAAATTGTTCTTTGCCACCGGCAGCCCCACCACCGAGCTGCTGTTCAGTCTGTTCGCCTTTGCCATCGGCTTTTTCTTCCGGCCGATGGGCGCGCTGCTGTTCGGCTGGTTCGGCGACAAGGTGGGGCGCAAATATACTTTCCTGATCACCATCAGCGTGATGGGCGGCGCCACGGCCTGCATCGGCCTCTTGCCCACATTCGAACAGGCCGGCATCGCCGCGCCGATCATGCTCTTGCTGCTGCGCACCCTGCAGGGCCTGGCGCTGGGCGGGGAATATGGCGGCGCGGCGATTTATGTTGCCGAACATGCACCCAAGGGCAAACGCGGGGCGTACACGAGCTGGATTCAGGCGGCGGCGGCCGGCGGCTTCATGCTCACGCTGGGCGTGGTGCTGGGCGCCAAGGCGATCATCCCCGAAGCCGAATTCGCCGCCTGGGGCTGGCGTATCCCGTTCCTGATGTCGATCCTGCTGCTCGGCATCTCGATCTGGGTGCGGCTGAAACTGTCGGAAAGCCCGGTGTTCCAGAAGATGAAATCGGCGGGCACCACATCCAAGAATCCGTTCAAGGACGCGCTGTCGGCGCCGGGCAACAAGGGCCGGCTGCTGGTGGCGCTGGCCGTTTCAGCCGGCTTCACGGTGATCTTCTACACCAGCCAGTTCGGCACGCTCTATTTCCTGCAGAATACGGCGCGCCTGCCGGAAACCGAGGCGCTGCTCTATCTCGCGGTCGGCGTGCTGGTTTCGGCCCCGGCCTATGTCTATTTCGGCGGGCTTTCCGATCGTTTTGGCCGCAAGCAGGTGCTGGTGGCGGGCTTTGCGCTCACGCTGGTCGCACTGTTCCCGATCTTCAACCTGATGGCGAAGGGCGCCAATCCGGCCCTGTCTGAAGCCCTCGCCACGGCACCGGTCACGGTCGAGCTGCCGGCCTGCCAATATAATATCTTCACCAAGCAGGAAGCCGAATGCGGCAAGGCGCTGGAATGGCTGACCAAGCGCGGCGTCTCCTATGCCAAGGAAGACGCCGATCTGCTGGCCATGCGGGTTGCTGGCGCGCGACTGGAAGGCTTTGACAAGGACAAGTGGAACGCCGCGCTGAATGCCGCCGGCTGGCCGGAAAAGGCCGATCCGGATCGCATCGTCGCCTGGCAATTGCTGCTGGCGGTGATGGCCATCGGCCTGCTCAGCGGCTGGACCTATGCGCCGATTGCGGCGCTGTTGGTGGAGATGTTCCCTGCAAGGGTGCGCTATACCTCGATGTCGGTGCCCTATCACATCGGCACGGGGTATTTTGGCGGATTCCTGCCCGTCATCTCGCAATATATCGTGGTCAAGACTGGCGATGTGTTTGCCGGGCTGTGGTACACGATCGCGGTGGTGGTGGTAGGGCTGGTGGTGATGCTGCTGTTCCTGAAGGACACACGCGATATCAACATCAACGATTGAGGGTGAAGGCGATGAGTGGACCACTGGCCGGCTTCCGCATCGTTGATTGTTCGCAAATCGTTTCGGGCCCGATGGCCTGCACCATGCTGGGAGATCAAGGCGCCGAGGTCATCAAGGTCGAAAGCCCCGGCGGCGATCCGGTGCGCGGGCTGGGGCCACGCAAGACCGATCTTTCGTCCATGTTCATCGCCGTCAACCGCGGCAAGCAGGGCCTGTGCCTCGATCTGAAATCGCCCGACGGTGTGGCGGTGCTGGAACGGCTGGTGGCGACGGCGGATGTGCTGGTGGAAAATTTCCGCCCCGGCGTGCTGGCCCGGCTGGGGCTGGATTGGGAACGGATGCAGGCCCTCAATCCGCGCCTGATCTATTGCAGCATCACCGGCTTTGGCCAGGACGGGCCGTATCAGAATGTCCGCGTCTATGATCCGGTGATCCAGGCCGTATCCGGCATTGCCGCTTCCCAGGTGGACAAGGAAGGTACCCCCGGCCTCGTGCGCCATCTGGTGGCAGACAAGGTGACGGCGCTCACCGCCGCGCAGGCCATCACCGCGGCCCTGCTGCGCCGCGAACGCGCCGGCGCCGATGCGCCTGGCGAGCGTATCGAGGTTGCCATGCTGGATGCCGCCATTGCCTTCAACTGGCCGGAAGGCATGTATAATTACAGCTTCATGGATGACGCGCCGGCGACCTGGCCCGAATATGGCGCGCAGATGCGGCTGTGGAAGGCCGCCGATGGTCAGGTGGCGATCGGCGCGCTGCAGGATGCGGAATTTGTCGCGCTCACCCGCAGCCTTGGCCGCGAGGATCTGGCGCAGGATGAACGTTTCCGCTCGTCGGCGGGCCGCATCAAGCATCAGCGCGAATGGGCGCCGCAGGTTTCCGCCGAAATTGCTCGCCGCACGCGGGCCGAACTGATGGCCGGTTTTGTGGAGCAGGGGGCTGTCGGCGGCCCGGTGGTGCATCTGGCCGATGTGCCGCATGACGCGCAGGTGCAGCACAATGGCATTTGCGTCGCGGTGGACCATGGCCCCGGCGTGGGCCGCGTGCAGCAGGCGCGGCCGCCGGCGCGCTTTGGTTCCGCGCTGGATCCGGTTGGCCCGGCCCCGCATTTGGGCGAACATGGCCGGCAAATCCTTGCCGCGCTGGGCTATGATGCTGCCGCCATTGCCGCACTTGTGGATAAGGGCGTCCTCAAGGGCTGAAGCCCCTATCGCGGCCGGCACGGCTCTTGCATCATCTGCGACAAGCTTGCGCTGATTCTGCCATTGCACCCGCAAAGGCCGCTACCCATATCAGCCGGGACAAGGTGAGGCTCAGTGCCTCACGACGGAGATGAGATGACCAACCAGACCCTGCCCGTGTTGCCGCTGCGCGATATCGTGGTGTTTCCGCAGATGATCGTGCCGCTGTTCGTTGGCCGCGAGAAATCGGTGGCGGCGCTCGAAGCCGCGATGAACGATGGCCGCACCGTGTTCCTGCTCAGCCAGAAGAACCCCGGCGATGAAGATCCCGGTGCTGACGAGTTGTATGATGTCGGCACGCTTGCCAATGTGCTGCAGTTGCTGAAGTTGCCCGATGGCACGGTGAAGGTGCTGGTGGAAGGCCAGGGCCGCGCGTCGCTGGTCAAGCTCGATGCCAGCGGCCCCTATCTCGTCGCCGAGGTTGAGGACCGGCCAGACGTGGAGCGCAACGAAACCGAAGTCGCCGCCCTGCTGCGTTCGGCGCAGAGTCAGTTCGAACAGTTCATCAAGCTGAACCGCAAGGTGGCCCCGGAAATTGCCAGCCAGATTTCAGCCGTGGAAGAACCCGGCCGCTTTGCCGACACGGTTGCGGCCAATCTGGGCCTGAAGATCGCCGACAAGCAGGCGCTGCTGGCCGAGCCGGACGTGGGCACGCGGCTGGAGAAGATCTTCGCCTTCATGGAAGGCGAGATGGGCGTGCTGCAGGTGGAAAAGAAGATCCGCAACCGCGTGAAGCGGCAGATGGAGAAGACCCAGCGCGAATATTATCTCAACGAGCAGATGAAGGCGATCCAGCGCGAGCTGGGTGATTCCGACGAGGAGAAGGACGAAATCGCCGAGCTGGAAGAGCGGATCAAGAAGGTCAAGCTCAGCAAGGAAGCCCGCGAGAAGGCCGTGGCCGAGCTGAAGAAGCTGAAGGCGATGGCGCCGCAGTCGGCCGAAGCCACGGTGGTCAGGAATTATCTCGACACGCTGCTCGGCCTGCCGTGGGGCAAGAAATCCAAGGTGAAGAAGGACATCATCGCAGCCCAGGCCGTGCTTGATGCTGATCATTATGGCCTTGAGAAGGTGAAGGACCGGATCATCGAATATCTGGCCGTGCAGGCGCGCACCAACAAGCTGAAGGGGCCGATCCTGTGCCTCGTCGGCCCGCCCGGTGTCGGCAAGACCTCGCTGGGCCGCAGCATCGCCAAGGCGACGGGGCGCGAGTTCATCCGCCACAGCCTCGGCGGCGTGCGCGATGAAGCCGAAATCCGTGGCCACCGCCGGACGTACATCGGCTCGATGCCCGGCAAGGTGATCCAGAACCTGAAGAAGGCTGGTACCTCCAACCCGCTGTTCCTCCTCGATGAAATCGACAAGCTGGGCCAGGATTTCCGTGGCGATCCGGCCTCGGCTCTGCTGGAAGTGCTCGATCCCGAACAGAACAAGGCGTTCAACGATCACTATCTGGAGGTCGATTACGACCTGTCGGACGTGATGTTCGTGACCACCGCCAACAGCTACAACATGCCCCAGCCGCTGCTGGACCGCATGGAGATCATCAGCCTGTCGGGCTACACCGAAGATGAAAAGGTGGAGATCGCCAAGGGCCATCTGATCGAGAAGCAATATGAAGCGCACGGGCTGAAGAAGGCGGAGTTCAGCGTGGGCGACGATGCCTTGCGCGATCTCATCCGCTATTACACCCGGGAAGCCGGTGTGCGCCGGCTGGAGCGCGAGATTGCCAAGCTGGCAAGGAAGGCGCTGCGCCGCATCCTGGAAGGCAAGGAAACCAGCGTGGCCGTCACGTCGGACAATCTGGCCGATTTCGCCGGGGTTCGGAAATATCGCTATGGTCTGGCCGATGCCGAAGACCAGATCGGTGCCGTCACGGGCCTCGCCTGGACGGAAGTGGGCGGCGATCTGCTCACCATCGAGGCTGTCACCAGCCCCGGCAAGGGCAATATCAAGACCACCGGCAAGCTGGGCAGCGTGATGACCGAATCGATTTCGGCGGCGCTGTCGTTCGTGCGGGCGCGGGCGACGCACTATGGCATCAAGCCCAGCCTGTTCGACAAGAAGGACATCCATGTGCACGTGCCGGAAGGCGCAACGCCCAAGGATGGCCCGTCGGCGGGTATCGCCATGGTCACCGCCATCATCTCGACGCTGACCGGCGTGCCGGTGAAGAGCGACGTGGCGATGACCGGTGAAGTGACGCTGCGCGGCCGTGTGCTGCCGATCGGTGGCCTCAAGGAGAAGCTGCTGGCAGCACTGCGCGGCGGCATCACCATGGTGCTGATCCCGGCCGAGAACGAGAAGGACCTGGTCGAAATCCCCGACAATGTGAAGCAGGGCCTGAAGATCGTGCCGGTGAGCCACGTCGATGAAGTGCTGGCGCTGGCGCTGACCCAGCCGCTGGTGCCGATCGAATGGACCGAGGCCGACGAGAAGGCCGCCATGCCAGCGGCCACCGTGGCCAGCGAACCGGCGGTGCGGCACTGATTTTTGTGCGAAACGACTGGGCGGGGCTTTACAGCGCCGCCCATCTCGCCTAATTCGCCGCCTCCCGACACGAGTGGGCGCGTAGCTCAGCGGTAGAGCACTGCTTTCACACGGCAGGGGTCACAGGTTCAATCCCTGTCGCGCCCACCACTCGGTCCCTCCCGAAAAGCGCAATCCTTCCTGCTCCCCTCCCTGCAAGGGAGGGGCCGGGGGAGGGTGCTTCGCGCGCGTGCCTGACCTCGGGGTGTGGCGCATTCTCCACTCACCCTCCCCCAGCCCCTCCCTGCAGGCTGGGAGGGGAGTCTTCAGCCATAGGCCCCGAAATGATTGGCAATTGCGATGCTGATCAGCGGGATCAGTCGCGCGGTCGTGGCAATTGGCTCGATGAAGCGGCGCTGGATGCCGGCATAGGCCTGCGCGTCATCCTCGGGCCAATCGGTGGGCTCATCCATGCGATAATCCGCCAGATCGGGCGCTGTCACCGGGAAGGCGCGGCGCAGCTGTTCCAGCGCCTCGTCGGTGCGCAGGGATAGCACCATGTCGAGCACGTCATCACGGCTGATGTCATTGCGGCGCGAAAAGGCCGGGATATCGACGGCCCGCAAAAACAGATGCTGCATCAGCGCCAGCCGCAGCGCGTGCAGCACGCCCAGCGTGCGGCGGGTGGCCTCGGTACCCGGATCGGCGGGCGTTGGTTCGGGCAGGTGGCTCAGCAACTGCCGCAGCTTGATATTATCGACCCGCAACATGGAGGCGAGACGGCGGAACTGGCCGGAGCGATCATCCTCCACCAGTTTCTCGGCCAGCGCGAGGCAGGGCCGTGCCAGCGCTTCCTCGGTGCCGCGATAGGGGCGGGTGGCCCAATAGGCGCTGTTGAACAATTCGCCATAGGCGGCCAGCGTCTTGATGCTGGCGATGGCGTTGGCGGTTTCCACCAGCCCCAGCAATTGCCGCCCGCGCGCCGAACTCGCCAGCAGCGCCGCCAGCGCTTCCTGCGCGTCCATCCCGGCAGAGCCGACCCCGGCCAGCACGTTCACCGGATAGCCCAGTTGCTGCAAAATCGCGTTGTGCGGAATGGCGCGGATCGAACGCAACGACGCGTCGCGATCGCTGCCGATATCGCTCTGGCGCTTCAGGCGCCGCGAACCCGTCACCGGAATCAGGCCGAGGCCGAACGCCGTGATCGCCCGGGCATAGGGCCGCGCTTCGAACATCTGGCGCTGGTGGCGGCGGATCATGCGGTAATAATCGAGGCTGAGATCGGTGCGGGTGTAGAAGGGGTCATCCGCGCCGCCTGTCGCCAGCGTCGGCGTGATTTCGGCAATGCGGGTCAGCGTCGCCAGCGCCAGCGCGTCATGGCCGAAGAACAGGAAACCATCGCCGCCCTGGAAGCTGGCTTCGGCCTCGACGCGGATGCCGGCAGCGGCAAACTGTGCCCGCGCCCAGCGGCTGAGTGGCCAGGCCAGGCGATCGGTGAAGCTGACGGGGTGGGCGCCGCGGCCCATCGATTCGCCGTGCGTGTTGAAGATCAGCGCCGCCACGTCCGACAGGCCGTTCTTGACCATGGCGCGCGCCAGCCGGCCTTGCAGCCGCTCGATGGCCAGCGCCGCCGGCACCTGGCCCACAAAGCGCCCGGCATCGGAAAAGCCGGTCTGGATCGCCACCCGGCCGCGGGCCCGGGCATAGGCGCGATAGGCAGGTTCCGCCAGCAGCGCATCAAGGAAACGTCCGCCATGCTCCAGCGCGGTTTCCGTCTCGAACAGCGGCGACACGTCCACTTGGGTCGCAATGCCGAACAGCTTCGCGAAATAGAGCGCGGCCAGCACGGTTTGCGGCTGTTCGCATTCGGCGATCAGCAGGCGGATGGGCGTATCGGCATCCAGATGCTTCAGGATCGCCGCCATGGCGAGAAACTGGCGCACCGCGGTCGTGCTCTCCACCGCCAGCGCCGCGAAGTTCGACCGCAAGGGCTTCACCGTATCAAGCAGGCCGCGCAGCCGGATCAGCGCCTGGCCGCTGCCCATATCGAGTTGGCCATCGGGATCAATGCGGCGGCGGATGGCGTTGTGCAATTGCGCGGCGTTCACCCGGAAATGGATCCAGCCCATGCCCAGGCCATCGCCGGCCATGGCAGCGGCCAGCACCAGATGCGCGCGCGCCTGATCGACGGGCAGGCTGGCGGCGGTGGCCTTCAATTGGGCAATGGGTTCGGCCAGGCTGGTCAGCGCGTCGACATGCGGTGCAGTCACCCGGTTGGCGATGGCCGACAGCGCAGCGGCATCATCGCTGTTGCCGGCGAACAGCGCGGCCTGGGCATGGGCATGGGCGCCAGCGCGTGACAGGCGCTCGGCCAGGGCCAGCTCGCCCAGCCGGGCCGCTTCTCCGGCCAGCAGGGCCAGGCGCTCGCCCTTTTCATGGGCGCGAAACCCGATGCTGGTGGCCCAGCCAATGTCGGTGCGGCCATCCATGTCATAGCCGACCCAGCTCGCCAGCCGGAACAGGCAGGGGGTGAGCGCCTGCCATTCATCGGGATAAGCGCGTGCCGCCACGGCGAGCAATTCATTGTGCAACAGATCGCGCGCCGCCAGTGCCCGGGTGATGGCCGCCAGCACCGCCTCATGTTCTTCCAGCAGGCTGGGGGAAGGGCGGGTTTCCACAGGCGCCACGGCCACCGGCGCGCCGCTCACCGCTGCCTGCGCCACGGCGGTATATTCATCCGAAGTCAGCAGGAAGGTCGGGTGCGCGGTGAACACCACGTGCAGCAGCGGCGCCTCCCAGCGGGCCTTGAAGGCCGCGAAATCGCCCGTTGCCGATGCTTCGACCTGGGCGCGGAAGGCGGCGATATTGGCAGCATCATCCAGGCTGCCGAGCAAGCGCGCCAGCCGCTGGCTCCGTGCCTGCAAGCCTTCGCGGCCCAGTTCGGCGATGGCATTGGCCAGTCCGGCCAGCGTCACCGTGCCATCTTCCAGCCCGCGGCTGATCTCCAGCCCCAGCTGGAACACCGGATTGAACAACGGCGTTTCCGCCGTTCGCGCGTGGAGTTCGGCCAGGCGCTGGCGATAGGAGTCGATCATGCCGCCATGCTCGCGCTTTTTGTGCAGTGCGGCAAGATGGTTCAGGCCGGGAAACGGCAGGCCTGATCGCGGGCGGTAAAGTGCAGATCGGCGAACCAGCCGCGCGCGGTGCCGCCGGTCTGATCGGTATCCACGGCCACGGCGACGGAGGTGGGGGTGCCGCTGGTGCCGGGGAAGGCGCGGGCATAATCGCGGGTCAGATCCATGCGTTGTTCCACCCAGCGGCCCGCAGCGGCCGCCCCGCTTTGCGCCACCACCATCTGGGCGCGATCCGTATAGGCGTTGGGCGCGGTGGTGCCGATCGGGTGGCTGTTGTCCCACACATAGTTCAAGGCGGCATCAGGGATGGGGCCGGCAAACAGGCGGCGGGCCATGCCGAGCTTCAGTCTTGTGCCAAGTGCCATCTGCTTGTCGGGAATGTCGAAGCCGACATAGACGCGCGCGGCATAATCATCGCCGGCCCTGGTCCTCATGTTGGCACCGGCGATGGGCGCTTCGATGCGCCAGCGCCAGCACAGGATCGGATGAGCCGCCAGATCGACGCTGACCGGGCGGGCGAGGAGCGCCATGGATTTGCTGGCGCTGCCTTCGACGCCGGTCACACCATCGATGCGGGTGATGCGGTACCGGGTAGGCGGCACCTTCTTCGACACAGGCGCCACCTGCCACGGCGGCGGCACTGGGCCTTCGGCGGGAAAAACCATCAACTGGGCAGCGAGCAGGAGGGTGAGCATGTCTGTCTTACGCCGCAGCAGGCGAATTCGTTGCAGCCCGTGTCAATCGCGGAACGCATTCCAGGCCGCCACCGTGCGCTGGATGACGGTGAGGATGCACAGGCCGGCATAAGCCAGCGCGATCATCGGGAAATGCTGCGGCCACAGGCAGAAGGCGATGAAGACGATGATCGTTTCCGTCCCTTCGGCCAGGCCGGTGTTGTAGAAGAAGCTCTTCTTGCCGTGGGCGCTGGTTTCCAGCCCACGCTTGCCGGCGATGGTGGCAAAGGCAAGGAAGCTGATGCCGGTGAGGCCGAAGCAGCCCATCAGGATGAGCGCCGGCACCAGATTGCCGGGGGCAGCCAGGCCAAAGCCCAAAGGCACAGCCAGATAGAAGACGAAATCACCGACGATATCGAGATAGCCACCGAAATCCGACATCTTCGTTGCTCGCGCCACCGCGCCGTCCAGCCCGTCGAGCAGGCGATTGACGATGATCACCGCCAGCGCTGCCTTGAACTGGCCCTGCGCCAGCAGCGCTCCCGCCCCGATGCCGAGCAGGATGCCGATGCAGGTGATGGCATTGGCCGTCACGCCCAGCGCCGCCAGCGTCCGCCCCAGCGCATTCAATGGCGGGTCGATCAGCGGGCGCAGGCGGGCGTCAAGCAAGAGGGGTCACCAGGCCGATCATCGCGCCGGTCATCAGCGTCGCAAAATTGCCGGCAATCCAGCTCTTGATGCCCAGTCCGGCCGCTTCAGCGCGGCGCTGCGGGCACAGGCTGGCGATGGTGGAAACGAGCAGGCCAATGCTGGCCAGATTGGCAAAGCCGGCCAGCGCATAGGTGACGATCAGCGTGCTGCGCGGATCGAGCGTGCCGGCGGACAGGGCGGCCAGATCGAGATAGGCGACATATTCATTCAGGATCGCCTTGGTGCCCATCAGCGCGCCCGCCGCCGGCGCCTGATCCCACGGCACGCCGATGGCCCACATGAACGGCGAGAATATCCAGCCGAACATGCGCTTGAGGGTGAGGGCGGTGCCGTCGACATGCGGCGCCAGTGCAAGGATCTGATCGGCCAGGTTCACCAGCGCGAAGATGGTGATGATGATGCCGATGACGGCCAGCATCAGTTGCACGCCTTCCATGGCACCGCGCACCACCGCGTCCATGGCGCCATCATAGGCGAGGTCAGGCTCGGCCGCGTCGCCGGACTGCGGCTGGCCCGGTACCATCAGCCGGGCAACCATCAGTGCGGCGGGCAGCGAAATCAGGCTGGCAACGATCAGATGGCCGGCGGCGTTGGGGATGAGCTTGCCCAGCGTGCTGGCATAGAGCACCAGAATCGCACCCGAAATCGTCGCCATGATCATCGCCATGATGGCGAACAGATCAGACCGGCTCATGGTCGCAAACCAGGCGCGCAGCACCAGCGGCGATTCAACGACGCCCAGGAACAGCGTGCCGCCACCGCCCAGCCCGACGACGCCCGAAACGCCCAGCGTGCGCCGCAAGGCCCAGCTGAGCCCGCGCACCAGCGCCCTCAATATGCCCCAGTGCCAGAGCAGCGCGGAAAGCGCCGAAAACACGATGATCAGCGGCAGGATCTGGAAGGCGATGATCAGCGGTGGGCTGGCGCCAGGTGCGAGCGCAAACGGCAGCGGCGCGCCGCCGAGATAGCCGAACATGTAGGAGGAGCCGACCAGCGTCGCCTTCTCGATGGCAGCCACCCCCTGATTGGCGACGCCAACGGCCGCCCAGATCGGCGGCACCCGCACCACGATGACAGCAATCGCCAGTTGCAGCAGCAGCGCGCCGACCAGCCAGCGCCAGCCTGGGCGATTGGCGCGGTCTTCGCTGAACGTCCAAGCCAGCAGCAAGATGGCCGCCAGCCCGATCAGACCCTGAAATTGCTGCATCAGGCCATGCATATCAGAATTTGTACGCGATACCGAACTGGAACTGCCTTGGCGGGCCGGCGTTGCGTTGCACGAAGGGTGCGCCGCCGCCGAACTGCACCTGGTTCGACGTGGTGGCGGCGTTGGCAAAGCCGGATTGGTTGTTGGCGTTGAACAGGTTGAACACGTCGGCCGAAAGCTCGATGCGCTTCAGCAGCAGATAGCGGATTCCGAGATCGACCGTGGCCGACCACGGCAGCCGCGCCGAGTTGCGGGCGGCGCCGGGGAAACGGTCGGAGTTGCCGACGAAATTCTCGCCGAACGAAGCGCCATCGCCGTTCAGATCCTGCGTGCCGAAAATCCGTGCATCGGGCACCAGATTGACCGGCTGACCCGACTGGAACAGGCCGGCGGCCGTGAAGGTGAGGCCATCGAGCGGATAGAGATAGCCGACTGCAGAGATCACATGCCGCCGATCGTTGGCCGACGGGCCATATTCGGTGCTGAAATCATTGGCGTTGGCGGCGCGGAAATTGATGTCGTCGGTGTCGTTCTTCAGCCGCGACAGCGTGTAGCTGAGGCGGAAGCCATAATCATCGCTGCCGCGTTCCTTCACGGCAGCCAAGATGAGCGCCATATACTCCGAGCGGCCTGCGGTTTCCGACACCGTGATCTGCCGTGCCCCGCCCGCCACCAATGCAACGGGCCGGCTTGCATCAGCGGCAGCCTGGCTGCGGACGAGGCCCAGCGTCTGCGCCAGAGCGGTGCGCGCCGCATTGTCGGGCGCGGCCTGCAGCAGGGCAATATTGGCCGGGGTGAGCGCGGCGGCGTTGGGCGTGAAGGCCGCCGGCGCATTCAGATCGCGCAGCCGCACCAGATTGCGGCTGCGGCTGTAGATGCCATCGACGCTCAACGTGAGTGTCGAAGTCGCCTGATATTGATAGCCGCCGCTCAATTGCAGGCTCCACGGGCTGTCATAGCCGGTGGGCGACAGGATGCGTGCTTCGCCCAGCGTGGCGGTGTCGCGCAGCGCCTGCACCTGCGCCGGGGTTGGGCAGGCCGAAACCGTGGCGCAAGGCGGGGCGACGGTGAGATTGCCGGCGAAGGTGACATCGCGCAGGTTGATACCGGTCGGGATGAGGCCGCGGCTCTGCAACTGGCCCAATTGGGTGAGGAAGCCCGGCGCCGTGGTGTTGCGCTGCAGGGCGTCGGAAATGACGGCATAACTCAATTTGCCGGTGAAGATGCCGGCCCCGAAGCGCACCGACGAGCGCGCATCCGGCCGCCAGTTCAGCGCCAGACGCGGCGCGATATTGTCGAAATCGCCGCCGCCGGCACCCTTGGCGGTGAGGCTGTCATAATCCCAGCGCAGGCCCAGCGTGGCGGTGAGGCGCGGGCTGATCTGCCATTCGTCTTCCAGGTAGAAGGCCAGCAAAGTCTGATCGGTGCCAAAGCTTTGCGGCCGCAATTCAACGGCATAATTGGCGACCACCGGGTTCAGCGCCAGCACGTCGGAGGCGGTCAGCCCCAGCCCGCGGCCGCCAGCACGCAGCGCCGTCAGCTGCGGCGCGGTCAGATCGACGACGAAATTGCCATCGGGATTGCCGCCGCCCAGCAGCGTGAACTTGCTGTGGATGACGTCAGCACCCAGCCGCAGCCGGTGCGCGCCCAGCTTGCGCTGCAGCCGGTGCGTGGTCTGGATCGTTTCTTCCAGGCTGTCGAACAGATAGCCCGGGTGGCCGACCACGCCGGCGGTGAGCCCCGACGGATCGCGGATCACCACCTGCGGCCCCGGGCCGGCCAGCGCTTCGCCATAATCCCAGCGGAAGCGGGCATATTGCACCGCCCCGTCATAGCTCCAGTCATCGCCGGCATAGCTCGCCGTGGCCGCAATCAGCGTCGAATGGCGATCCTGATTGGAACCGGCCGAAGGCAGGCTGTTGTTGCCGCCGCCCAAGCCCCCGCCGGGCCGTTCGATGGTGACGCGGCCGATGTTGGCGCGCAGGCCCAGCGTCCAGTCGTCGGTCAGCCGGTGATCGAGCCGCAGTGAGGCGAGGTGGAACTGGTTGTTGCCGGTTACATTGTCGGTGATGCCGAGCAGCGGCGCATCAACGACCTGGGTGTTGCGGTCGCGGGTATATTCATAGTTGATGTAGAAGAACGTCTTGTCCTTGGCGATCGCCCCACCCAGCGCGAAACCAGCCTGATAACGCTCAAAACTTTCGCCCACCTGGTTGCCCGACAGGTCGCGGCGCGGGAAGGGCGAGGCGGCATCAAGCGGCCGGCCGGGGCGGAGCAGCGCATAGGCTTCGCCGTGCAACGCGTTGCTTCCCGACGGCGTGGTGTAGTTCACGATGCCATTGGCGGTGCGGCCATAGGCGACCGAGTAGCTGTTGGCGAGCACGGTCACACTGCGGGTGAAGCCCAGCGGCACCGGGAACTTGATGCCGCCAAGGAAATTCTCGTTATTGTCCAGGCCGTCGATCAGATAATTGGTGTCGAGGCCATTGCTGCCGTTGATCGAGATCGACGGCGCTTCCGGGAAGAAGCCGGTGCTGGCCACCACGTTCGGCAACCGGATCAGCGAACCGATCACGTCGCGGCCTTCGATGGGCAGGGCGGTCAGTTGCTCACGGCCCAGCGAGGCGGAGACTTCGGCGTTGACGGCGTTGAGGCCAACAACCGTCCGCGCGCCGGTCACCGTGATGGTCTGGCCCACAGGGGTCAACCGCAGGGTGATGCTGCTGGAAAAATTGCTGCGCAGGGTCAGCGCCTGCGGTTCGGCAGCGTCATAGGCGGCACTGGCGGCGGTGCTGATGCGGAACTGGCCGCTGGTGGTCAGACCTTCCAGTCGCAGCAGGCCTTGCGCATCGGTGCGGGCCACGCGGCGGAAACCGGTGCCGGGGTTTTCGATGACGACCTCGATATCGGCAGCAGGCGCGCCACTGACGGCATCGACCACTGAAATCTGGATGCCGGCCTGTTGCGCCTGCGCCGGCATCGCCACCATCGCTGCGCCGGCCAGAAAGACGGCCGCAGCCCGGTTCAAACCCTTCATTTCGTTCCCCTGTTAGCCCTTTGCCCCGCCGATTTCATGACGTCTGCGCTTCAAATACGCAACAGCAGGGCATTTGGTTACCCGCCCAAGCTTACCCTCTGCGCCAAGCATGATAGCGGCCCACCCAGGCCAGCAGGCCCTGCGGCGCGTGTGCCCGCTTCCAGTTGCCCGCGGCGAACTTGTTGGCTTCGGCCATGGTGGGATAGGTATGGATGGTGCCGAGCAGCTTGTTGAGGCCCAGGCCGTGCTTCATTGCCAGCACATATTCCGCCAGCAACTCGCCGGCATGCTCGCCGACGATGGTGGCACCCAGGATACGGTCCTTGCCCGGCGGGGTGAGGACTTTCACGAAGCCGGTGGTGGCGCTGTCGGCGATGGCGCGATCGAGTTCGTGCAGCTGGTAGGTGGTCACTTCAAACGCGATGCCCCTGGCCTTGGCTTCATCTTCCGACAGGCCGACGCGGGCGATTTCGGGATCGAGGAAAGTTGTCCACGGGATGACGCGGTAATCGGCCTTGAAGCGGCGGAACTGGCCAAACAATGCGTTCACCGCCGCATACCAGGCCTGGTGCGAGGCGACGTGGGTGAACTGGTAGGGCCCGGCCACATCCCCGCAGGCGTAGATATTGGGATAGAGCGTCGCCAGATAATCGTCGGTCACCACGGTGCGGTCGGTCTCGATGCCGAGTTCTTCGAGCCCATAGCCGGTCAGCCGCGCCTTGCGGCCAACAGCGACGATCAGCGCGTCATAGGGCAGGGCGCGTTCCTGGCCGTCGTGGGCAACGATCAATGTCTGCTCGCCCTCCACCCGCAGCGCGGCATGGCCGGTGAGTAGCTCGACGCCCGAACCGACCAGCGATGCGTGGGCGATGGCGGCGACATCGTCATCCTCTCGCGGCAACACACGCGGGCCCATTTCGACCTGTTGCACCTGTGCGCCCAGCCGCGCCAGCGCCTGCGCCAGTTCGCAGCCGATCGGGCCGCCGCCCAGCACGATGATGCGGCGCGGAATGGTTTCGAGCGCCGAAAAGGCGTCCCACAGCGTGTCGCTGGTCAGGTGATTGTGGTCGGTGAGGCCGGGCAGCGGCGGCACCAGCGGCGCGGCGCCGGCGGCGATGACGATGCTGCGCGTGGTGAGGCGCTGCGTCGTGCCGTCGTGGCGGGTGATCTCCACCGTCCACGGATCAAGGATGCGGGCATGGCCAAGTTCCATGTCCACCCCCAGCCCGGTGTAGCGCTCCACGCTGTCGTTGGGTTCGATGGCGGCGATGACGCCCTTGATGCGCGCCATCACGGCGCGGAAATCAAATTCGGGGGTCTTCGGCGTCAGGCCATAGGTTTCGGCATGGCGCATCTGGTGGGCGATGCGGGCCGATTTGATCAGCGCCTTTGATGGCACGCAGCCATAATTCAGGCAGTCGCCGCCCAGCTTGTGGGATTCCACCAGCGTCACCTTCGCCTTTACCGTGGCAGCGATATAGGCCGAAACCAGCCCGGCCGCGCCGCCGCCGATCACCACCATGTTGCGGTCGAAGCGCTTGGGTCGCGGCCAGCGCGCATAGACGCGGCGGCGCTTGAGTGCGCCCATCACCGCCTTGCCAATCCACGGCAGCAGGCCAAGCGCGGCGAATGACCCCAGCAGGCCCGGCGAGGCGACATCGCGCAGGCTCGAGATGCTGGCCAGCTGGGTGCCGGCGTTCACATAGACGATGGTGCCGAGGAACATGCCGATCTGGCTGACCCAGAAATAGGTGAAGGTGCGAATGGGCGTGAGGCCCATGAGCAGATTGACGACGAAGAAGGGGAAGACCGGCACCAGCCGCAGCGAAAAGAGATAGAAGGCGCCGTCCTTCTCGATGCCGGTGTTGATGGCGGCCAGTCGCTCGCCAAACTTGCCCTGCACCCAATCGCGCAACAGATAGCGCGAGGCGGTGAACGCCAGGGTCGCGCCGATGGTGGAGGCGAAGGAGACGATGAGCGTGCCAAGCCCGACGCCGAAAACCGCCCCGCCGGCCAGCGTCATGATCGCAGCGCCCGGGAAGGACAGCGCGGTGAGCGCCACATAGGCGAGGAAATAGACGCCGATCACCTGCAGCGGGTTGGCGGCATAAAGCGCTGCGATATCGGCCTGCCGCGCCTTCAGCGCATCGAGCGTCAGATACTGGCCCAGGTCGAACTGGAACCAGGCGATGACCGCGGCCACGAACAGCAGGATGATGGGCAGGCGTTTCATCGGGCGGGCTTTCGTTTCATGGTGGCAGGTTGGACGCAAACCGTCGCCAGCGCCAAGCGATTATTCGCACCATGGGCGCCAAAGGATGCAGTTGCCTCCCCCTTTCATGCCGGCTGCCAATCTGAACGAGCGATAACAAGTCCGTTCAGACAGTTCACATGTGCGTTGTGCGAATCAGTTGCCATCAACACCAGCCGGAGACGGGCAATGCAGACGAAGCTGACCATCGCAATTCTCGCCACCCTGGGCCTGGGGCTGGCTGCCCCGGCCGCGGCGCAGTGGCATGATCCCGTGCAGCCGATCGGCTGGGGTGGCGGTTATCAGGGCGGCGGCTATGATGATGGCTATTATGGCAACGCCGGCTGGAACGGCAATCGTGCCAATGGTCGCTATGGCCAGTGGAACGGCGACGACGGCTATTGCCGGCGCAGCAGCGGCAGCACCGGCACCATCGTTGGTGCCGTGGCGGGCGGCGTGATCGGCAACCAGGTTGCCAAGCGCCGCGACAAGACGGTGGCCACGGTGGCCGGCGCGGTGGTGGGTGGCCTGCTAGGCCGCAGCATTGATCGCGGCCGCACCGTGTGCCGCTGAAATTTGAACCAAGGAGAGCGACGATGATCAATAGGAAAATCAGCCTGAGCCTGGCGCTGCTCACCCTGGGTGTCGCAACCCCGGCCCTGGCCGGCGACGATGATTGGCGCGACCGCCGCAGCGCGTCCCCGCGCGAAGTGGCCCGCAGTTGGGACCGGGTGCAGGAAGAGCGTCGCGATCTGGCCCGTGCCCAGTGGCGTGGCGACCGCGACGACATCCGCGAGGAAGCCCGCGAACTGCGCCGCGCCGAACGGGAATTCCGCCAGGACCGTGCCGATCTCTATCGGGCCGGCTGGGATGATGATCGCCGCCGTGGGCGCTGGGATGATGATGATCGTCGGCGCGGTAATGGCCGTGGCAATGGTTGGGGTCCCGGTGGTCGCCCGGCCAACGATCCGACCTGGCACCGCGATGGCTGGAACCGGCCGGGCTGGCACGCGGAGAGTTTCTACGTGAACGACAGCCGCTATCGCCCGCGCTATCTGGGCGTCAACGATCCGATCTGGCGGGGCTATGACAATCGCTATTATTGCCGCCGCAGCGACGGCACCACGGGCCTGATCATTGGTGGCCTTGCCGGCGGCACGCTCGGCAATGTGCTGGCGCCGGGTGGCTCCAAGGTGCTGGGCAGCATCATCGGCGGCACGCTGGGAGCCGTGGTGGGCAACAGCATCGATCGGGGTCGCGTGGTTTGCCGTTAAGCCACAATTGACGGAAGCGATGGCGTTCATCGGAAATCCCCGATGGACGCCATTTGCCTGACCGGCCTATCATCGCGCCACCAAGGAGACAGATGATGGCCAAGAAAAAAGCCAGGGATGATGCGATCAACCTGGGCATGCCCGATGCTCAACGCCGGGCGATTGCGGATGGCTTGTCGCGCCTGCTGGCCGATACCTACACGCTCTATTTGAAAACCCACAATTTCCACTGGAACGTGACGGGCCCGCAGTTCAATTCGCTGCACCTGATGTTCGAAGGCCAATATACCGAACTGGCGCTGGCCGTGGACCTGATTGCCGAGCGCATCCGCGCGCTGGGCGAACCGGCACCTGGCAGCTATTCCGCCTATGCGAAACTGGCGTCGATCAAGGAAGCCGACGGGGTGCCCAGCGCCACCGACATGGTGCGCATCCTTGCCGATGATCAGCTGGCCGTTGCCCGCACGGCACGCTCGATCTTTCCGCTGGCCGATGCCGCCCATGATGAACCGACCGCAGATCTGCTTACCCAGCGCATGCAGGTGCACGAAAAGACGGCGTGGATGCTGCGCGCCAACCTGGGCTAGCGGCGCAGGACAAGCAGCCCGATCAGGGCCGAAGCCAGGCTGCCGGCGATGATGCCCAGCTTGGCCGTGGCCTCCTGATCGCTGCCGGTGCCATAGGCCAATGCGGCGATGAACAGGCTCATGGTGAAGCCGATGCCGCACAGTAGCGTCATGCCCCACAATTGCCGCGGCGAGGCGTTGGCCGGCATGTCGACGATGTTCAGCCTTACCAGCGCCATGATCGAACCGAAGATGCCCGCCTGCTTGCCGATCAGCAGCCCGAACCCGATCCCCAGCACCAGTGGATCGAACGCGATATTCAACGACAGGTCGCGCAGATCGACCCCGGCATTGGCAAAGCCGAAGATCGGCACGATGGCGAAACCAACGATCGGCGCCAGCGCATGTTCGACGCGCAGCAGTGGGCTGTCGCGGATTTCCGGTACACCGGGGCTGGGCTGGATCGGCAGCGCCAGCGCCGTGATCACCCCGGCCAGCGTGGCGTGGATGCCGCTGGCATGCACCGCCACCCACAAGGCGATGCCCACCAGCAGATAGGGCCACACCAGCTGCACGCGCCGCCAATTCAGCAGCGCCAACAGCCCGCACAGCCCAGCCGCTGCCGCCAGTGCCGCCAGATCAACCCCTTCGGTATAGACGGCGGCAATCACCACGATGGCACCGAGATCGTCGATCACCGCGATGGCGGTGAGCAGCAGTTTCAGGCTGGCCGGCACCCGGTTGCCGAGCAGGGCCATCACGCCAAGGGCAAAGGCGATATCGGTGGCGGTGGGGATGGCCCAGCCATTGATATTGCCCGGCGCCGCCCGGTTGAACGCCAGAAAGACCAGCGCCGGTACTGCCATGCCGGCCGCAGCCGCCACGCCGGGCAGGATGCGGCGCGGCCAGGTCGCCATTTCGCCATCGACGAACTCCCGCTTGATCTCGCAGCCGACGAGCAGGAAAAACACCGCCATCAGGCCATCATTGATCCAGTGCAGCAGGCTCATCGGGCCCAGCGGAAGGTGGAGCAGGTGAAAATATTGCTCCGACAGCACGGAGTTGGCGGCAAACATGGCCGCGGCCGCCGCCATCATCAGCACCTGGCCGCCACTGGCCTGGCTGGCCAGCAGTTCGCGGATCACCGTAAAGCGGATGCGGGGCAGGGGCGGGCGCATGGCCTTGGATTAACAGGCCCGGGCATGGCCGGAAAGCGAAACCGGCACAGCGGCACGTGGGCTTGAGCGATGTCTGTTTCCGACCTCCAGCCCCTCCCGCAGCCAAGCGGGGCTGGGGAGGGCCTGTTTTACCCCCGCGCCGCGTAATTGACGTCGACCCAGTCGCGATAGCTGCCGTCCAGCACTGCCCGCCACCAGCCTTCATTGGCCAGATACCAGTGCAGCGTTTCGGCAAAACCCTGTTCGAAGGTGCGGGCCGGGGCATAGCCCAGCGCGGCGCGCGCCTTGGTTTCGTCGATGGCATAGCGGCGATCATGGCCGGGGCGATCGGTGACGAAGCGCTTCAGGCTGGCCGTGGGCAGGCCCTTTGCGGCCGGCGAGTCCGGGAAACGCGCCGCCAGCGCCGGATCGGCCGCAAACGCTGTATCCACGGCAGCACACAGAGTCTCGATCACGGTCAGGTTCGGCAGTTCGGCGCCGCCGCCGATATTGTAGGTCTCGCCCACCCGGCCCTTCATCAGGCAGGCCTCGATGCCGCGGCAATGATCTTCCACATGCAGCCAGTCGCGGATCTGCATGCCGTCGCCATAGATGGGCAGCGGCCGGCCGTGCAGGGCGTTGATCAGGAACAGCGGGATCAGCTTCTCCGGGAACTGGTAGGGCCCGTAATTGTTGGAGCAATTGCTGGTGGTGACCTGCAGGCCATAGGTGTGGTGCCAGGCTCGCACCAGGTGATCGCTGGCTGCCTTGCTCGCCGAATAGGGGCTGTTGGGGGCATAGGCGGTCGTCTCGCTGAACGCCGGATCATTTGGCCCCAGCGAGCCATAGACTTCGTCGGTGGAAACATGATGGAAGCGATGCGGCTTGCCCGAACCCGCCAGCCACATGGCCCGCGCCGCCGTCAGCAGCGAAAGCGTGCCGATCACGTTGGTGTCCACAAACGCCGCCGGGCCGTGGATGGAGCGATCGACATGGCTTTCGGCGGCGAAGTGCACGATGGTATCGATGGCGTGATCGCTCAGCAATGTTTCGACCAGCGCGGTGTCGCGGATATCGCCGTGCACGAATTCCACGCTGTTCAGGCCGGCCAGATTGGCGCGGTTGCCGGCATAGGTAAGGGCATCGAGCACCACCACCTTGTCAGCGGCATGCTGCTGCAGCCAGTAATGGACGAAATTGGCGCCGATAAAGCCGGCACCACCGGTCACGAGCAGGTTGGTCATGCGGGAATCGCTTTCAGGCAATCGATCAGTTCGTGGCGCCAATGCCGGGCCGGACCGGTGATGGCCCAGCTCGTCGACTTGTCGAGGACGCTCCACGCCGGACGGCGCGCCGGGGTGGGATAATCGGCCGTGGCGATGGGGATAATCGGCTTGGCCTGGCTGAGCAGGCCCAGGCGCAGCGCCTCGTCCTGGATGGCGACGGCGAAATCATACCAGCTGGTGATGCCGGCGTCGGTCCAGTGAAAGATGCCGCTGTGGCCGTGCAGGGCCCAGATGGCGCGGGCCAGGCTGAGCGCGTGGGTTGGCGTGCCGACCTGATCGGCGACCACCCGCACTTCGTCGCGTTCGGCCATCAGGCGCAGCATGGTCTTGACGAAATTGTTGCCCTGCGCAGCATATACCCAGGCGGTGCGCACGATCAGCGGCGCCGGGTGATGGGTGGCGGCCGCCTGCTCGCCGGCCAGCTTGGTGCGGCCATAGGCGCTGGCCGGGGCGGGCGGCGTGTCGGGGCGATAGGGCGCGCAGGCCTGGCCGTCGAACACATAATCGGTCGAAACCTGCACGAAGCGGGCGCCAACGCTGGCCGCGGCTGCCGCGAGATGGCCAACGGCGGTGGCGTTGACCAACAGCGCAGCGGCTTCCTCGGCCTCGGCCTTGTCGACGGCGGTCCAGGCGGCGGCGTTGATCAGCAGGTCGGGCCGTGCAGCGTCGACCACGGCGGCGACCTGTGCCGCATTGCCGATATCAAACGCCGCCTCTGGCGGCGCGATCAGGGTGATGCCGTTCGGCGCACTGGCGGCGAGCGCCCGGCCCAACTGGCCACCACTTCCGGCGACCAGCACCTTCACGCGAAAACCTCCGCATGGGCGAGGTGTGGCGCGGCGGCATCCTTGCCGGAAAGCTGCGGCGCCATGCCGGCATCCGGCCAGGCGATGCCGATCTGCGGATCATCCCAGCGGATGCCGCGATCGCTGGGCGAATGATAGAGAGAGGTGCATTTGTAGAGGAAGTCCGCTGTCTCGCTGATCACCAGAAAGCCGTGGGCAAAGCCGGGCGGGATCCACAGCATGCGGTGGTTTTCCGCGCTGAGTTCCACGCCCACCCATTGGCCGAAATGCGGCGAGGAGCGGCGGATATCCACCGCCACGTCAAACACCGCCCCCTGCGTGACCCGCACCAGCTTGCCTTGCGGATTTTCCAGTTGGTAATGCAGCCCGCGCAGCACGCCGCGCGTAGAGCGGCTGTGATTGTCCTGCACGAAATCCATGGTCAGCCCGGCCTGCGCGAACGTCGCCTTGTTCCAGCTTTCGAGGAAGAAGCCGCGCGCATCCCCAAACACCTTCGGTTCGATGATCAGCACGCCGGGCAGGGCGGTTTCGACGATGTTCATCGGCCGTCCTTCAATTGGCCAAGCAGATATTCGCCATAGCCTGATTTGCGCAGCGGCGCAGCGATGGCCTCCAGTTGGGCATCATCGATATGGCCGAGACGCCAGGCGATCTCTTCGGGGCAGCAGATCTTCAGACCCTGGCGTTCCTCGACGATGCGCACATAATTGGCGGCATCGAGCAGCGACCCATGGGTGCCGGTATCGAGCCAGGCAAAGCCGCGGCCCATCATCTCGACATGCAGTTTGCCTGCGTCGAGATAGAGCCGGTTGAGATCGGTGATTTCCAACTCGCCGCGTGGGGACGGCTTCAGGTCTCGGGCGAGCGCCACAGCGTCTGCATCGTAGAAATACAGGCCGGTGACGGCATAGTGGCTCTTGGGGTGCTGCGGCTTTTCCTCGATGGTCTGGGCGCGGCCGTTCGCGTCGAACGACACCACGCCATAGGCCTGCGGATCCTTGACATAATAGCCGAAAACGGTGGCGCCATCGGTGCGTGCGTTCGCACTGGCCAGCAGTTCGGGCAGGCCGTGGCCGTGATAGATATTGTCACCCAAAATCAGCACGCTGGGGTTGTCGCCCACAAAGTCCGCGCCGATGTGATAGGCCTGTGCCAGCCCTTCCGGGCGCGGCTGCTGGGCATAATGGATGCTGATGCCCCACTGGCTGCCATCGCCCAGCAGACCTGCGAACGCCGGCGCATCAGCCGGGGTGGTGATGATCAGGATTTCCGTCACGCCGGCAAGCAACAGCACCGACAACGGGTAATAGATCATCGGCTTGTCATACACCGGCATCAGCTGCTTCGATACCGGTTTGGTCAGCGGATACAGGCGCGTGCCTGAACCGCCGGCCAGGATGATCCCACGCCGCATCGCCTGTCTTCTCCTTGTCGGGCGGGATGGGGGTCCCGCCCGCTTCACCGCTTACTTGGCTGCCGGTGCCGCCGGCTTGGCGGCGCCGCCTGCCGGTGCAGCCGCGCCAGCCTTCTCGAGCGATGCCGCCACCTTGTCAGGCGTGTCATAGCCGTTGGCATATTTGATCTTCGCCTTGTTGGCTTCGCGCAGGCGGGTCAGTTCGGCCTGCAGGCGCTTGCCCACTTCCTGGCGCTGGATGACCTGCTGGGCGTAGGTGATGGCCTTTTCGTCCAGGAACGGATCGATCCGCATTTCAGAAACGACGTTGACATAGACCACCGGCGCCGGCGCGCCCTGCGGCTGGTCGGTGTACATGAAGGGCTCGCCATTCGGGCCCTTTGCCAGCTTGACGAATTCCTGGCTCAGGCGCGGATCGATCACCAGCGTGTCGATCTGCTGCGGGGCGCGGCGATACTCGATATTCTCCTGGATCAGCACCCGTTCCACTTCCGCCATGGTCTTGGCGTCCTTCAGCGGCAGCGAGGCCGACTTGGGCGTGCGCAGGAACTGGATCTGGTCCAGCGTCATGATGCGGCGATCGGCAAACATGATCTTGTTGTCGCTGATGAATTTCTGGGCGGCTTCACGCGGGGTCTGCTGCACCTTGCCGGCCACATCGGCCTGCAGCGCCTGCACCAGCAGATTTTCATCGGCGCGGGCCTTGGCCAGCACGAATTGCGGAGATTGGTCGAGCTTCTTGGTGCGCGCCTCGGCCGCCAGCATCTTGCGCTCGATCACCCGCGACAGGGCCACGGATTCGACCAGCTTGCGCGGTGCCGATTGTGCCTGGGCGCCCATGCCGCCGATTTCGGCGTTGACCTCGTGAATGGTGACATCCGTGCCATCAACCGTGGCCACAACCTGGCCTTCCGGGGCCTTGGCGTCCTTGCTGCATGCGGTCAGCGCCAGCGCCGCCGCGGCGGCCAGCAACATCGGAACATGTGTCGTTTTCATGACTTCACTCCCACCATTTTCACATTTGGTGCCCCGCCTGCGGAGCGCCGGATGATGTGCATCTCTTGCCGCCCTGTGCTGCAATGGTCAATGGCGCGGCGCGTCAGTAGGGTCGGCCAAAGGCAGCGCGCAGTATCGCAAAGGCGTTGCGGCCCTGCCGTCGCAGCAGCCGCTGCAGGAACTGGCCCCAGCAGATCAGCCAATGCAGCGGCCACAGCCAGCGATGATGGCGCCAGGTGAAGCGCAGCCGCGAGCGCGCCAGGGCGTGATCGGTCTCGGCGCTGCGCTTGGCCAGCGTCCGGCCATAGCCCGTGGTGCGGCCCGCCTTGTGAAACACGGTGGCACCATGAGCAAAGGCGGTTTCAAGGGCCTGCGAACCCAGCTTCTGGTTGCGCGCCGCCCATTCGATTTCCTCGAAATGGGTGAGATCATCCTCCACCATCAGGCCCACATCCGAAAGGAACGCGCGGCTGACGGCAAGGCTGGCGCCTGACACGAAATCGGTGGCGTCGGCGACATCCTGCGGACTATATCTGATGGTGGCCGGCTGATCACCGCCCAGCGCACGGCGCAGGCCGGTCACCTTGTTGTAGGCATAGCCGCCCAGCGCCTCGATGCGGGCCGGCGCCCAATATTGGCGCACCACCGTGCCGCACAGGCCGACGCGCGGCGTGGCCATCATGCGTGACAACAGGCCCATCGCCGCATCGGGTGCCACCACCGTTTCGTTGCTGAGCAGCCAGAAATGCTTGAGCTGGCCATCGCGCAGCAGGTGGCGCAGGCCCAGATTGTGGCTGCGGCCCATGCCCAGCCGGGTCTCGGACAGGATCAGCGTCAACGGTGCCACCGTGGCGGCATCTCTTGGCGCGGCCGCACGCAGTTCGGCCATCGGCACCGGCTTGGCCACCGGTGGCGTTGAAAAGGCGGCCATTTCGGTCGATTCCGGCACCGCTTCCAGCGTTCCGGCCGCCCAGGCGCGCAGGCGGCTGATGGAATCGTCGTCCGATCCGTTTTCGACAATCACGATCTTCATCGGCAAGGCCGACCGCAGCAGGCTTTCCAGACACTCGATCGTATCGGAAACGCTGCGATCATTGACGATCACCACCCCCAGCAGCGGCGGCAGGGCCGAAGGGGCAAGCGCGCCGGGCGCGCGGGGGGCAGAACTGGTGCCGGGATTGCTGCTGGTCATGCCGCGCCGCCGTGCCAATGGGTGCCGGCATCCTCGCCGGTGGCGCCGATCACGCGCAGCATCTCGGCGCCGCGCAGCAGCCTGACCCGGGCGAGCACCGCCATGCCGCGCAGCTTGTTGGAAAAACCGGGAAGCCGCTGCGAAAACAACATCCTGCCGCCATCCACCAGCACCGAAGCCGGCATCAGCGCCGCCTTCAGCAGCCAGCGCCACAACGGCCGGCCCTGGCTGCGGTGTTCGGCCCAATCATGAGCGACGTGGCGCTGCCATTTCAGCGCCAGGCTGGCCACATCGGTACGGGCCGGGTGATAGATGCGCATGGCTGGCACATAGACCGGGCGGTAACCGGCCGCGCTGGCTCTGCAGCCCCAATCGCGATCCTCGGCCACGCCGATCCCGGCAAAGGGGCCAACTGCGGCATGCACGTCGCGGTGCATCGCCAGATTGCCGGTGCCGGAAAAACCCTGTTGTTCGATATACATGCGCTGACGGTAGGCAAATACCGCCTCATAGGCCTCGACGGGTGTGAGGCGAACCGGGTCGACAAAATCGATCCGCACATCGCCGCCGACCACGGCGCGATTGCCGCCGGCTTCCACCGCCGCAACGGCGGCCTGCAGCCAGCCTTCACCGGCCCGGCAATCGGCATCAATGAAAGCCAGCACCGGCGCCTGCGCCGCCGCCACGCCGGTGTTGCGGGCGGGGCCGGGGCCGGGCGTGGGATCCGACAGCAGTCGCACACCCGGAAATTGTGCAACAACCTCCGTCGGCAACTGGCGGGAGCCATTGTCGACCACGATGATTTCCACCGCGCCGTCCAGTTGCTGCCCCGTTACCGAGGCAAGGCAACGCGCCAGCGCGTCGGGCATGTTGAAATGCGGAATGATCACCGACACCCGAAACTGATCCGGGCTGCTGGCCGGCAGGCTGGCCATGGCAGGCACCTGTCTGTCAGGCGGCCAGCCGGGCCATTGCCGCCGACATCATCAACAGCGAGGCGACGCCGGGATAACCGAAGCGGAAATGCGGATCACCAGGGCCTTCGCGCCGTTCGAGCAGATCGACGGTGTTGACGAACAGCTTGAGGTCACGCTCGATGGCCAGCGGTGAATGGGCGCCGCCCATTTCGGCATAGACATCATCCACGGTGAACCAGCCATCGGCCGAACTGCCGGCGCGGGCGGCGGCGACCAGCAGGCCCCAGTGGACACGGGCTTCATCGCGGGCCAGATTGGCCTGGACACGGCGCGGCAGGCTCGCCTGCCAGTCCGAAATCACCCGCTCCACAGCGACGCGGGCATCGGCGTCACCCACCACGTTGCGATTGTCGTTCATGGCCATCAGGCCGGCCTGGTGGCCAAGCAGGCGCACCAGATAGGGCGACCCGCCGGCCATCTGGGTGATCATCGCCAGCGCGGCCGCATCATAGCGGATTTCGGCGGCGCGCTCGCCCAGGCGCAGCAGTTCCTTCACCTCGGCACTGTTCATCGGCCGCATCGGCAGGCCGGTGATGTTGCGGCGGATCGACGGGGCATAGCCGATCAATTCGTCGAGGTTGAGCGCGACACCGGTGATGACCAGCTGCACGCGGGCCGCACGGTCAGACAGGTTCTTGATCAGTTCGGCAACTTCGCGGCGGAAGTTCACATCCACCACACGATCATATTCGTCGAGGATGACCAGCACGCGGGTGCCGACCACGCCGGCCATCACGTCGGCCAGTTCGCGGGCGCCAAACGGGCCATCGGGCAGCATGACTTCGAAATTCTCGCCCTTTTCCGCTTCGGCCGAATTGGGCAGAACCGATGTGTGATAGATGCGCGGAATGCGGGCGCAGACCGAACGGAACATGTCGGAGAAATTGGCGGCGGTGCCGCAGCTGCCATAGATGACGAGATAGCGGGCTTCGCGGGCGGTTTCGGCAAACACATGGGCCAGGCTGGTCTTGCCGATGCCGCGTTCGCCGTAGATGACCACGTGAACGCGTTGTTCTTCCACGGCATTGATCAGGTCCGACATCGCATCGCGGCGGCCGGCAAAGGATTCGCGGGCGATCACCGGCTGCGACGCGCCGAGCGCATCACGCAGGGCGAGGCGGCGGCGGGCCGACTCGTTGGCCAGATCGGTTTCCACGTCGTCGGAGGCGCTGGCCATGAACCGCGGCAGCATCGGGCCCGGCTCGGCCGCAGGGCGTCGCCACACTTCGCCGCTGGCAGCAGGCGCACTTTCGACGATGGTTGGCGCCGGTTGATCGTCGGGCTGGGCGATCGGCAGACCGGCATCGACCTGCTCGCCGCCGATCAGTTCGGTGGTTTCGTCACGAAGCTTGCGTTTCCAAATCATACACACCCCGAAAATTTCTGGCCGGCACCGGCTTTCTGCAACAGCGCAAGCCGGCACCGCACCGGCCGGACCGCATTGGCAGCAGGCGGCAACCTGCAGCGCCATAACGGCCGCGACGCGGCATCGCTTGCCGCCGATGTGCCACGAAGCGGCCTCTGAAGCGAGGGGGAATTGTGGCCCGAACGGGACAATCCGCCCGAAAACGGCTGCGAAATCGGGTGAGAAGGTTGCCGCAAGTAGCGGACACGTGTAGCAAACCGCCTGTTAGGGTTTCTGCTGTATTGCCGTAACAGGGTTGACTTGATCTTGCGGCAAGCTGCCGTGGCGGGGGAATGGATCACGATGAACGGTGCAGGTTTGAACGGGACTGACGACGAGATGCGGCAGCGGCCACTTTGGCCCGTGCTGGCATCGCTGGCGTTGATCGCGTCGCTGGCGGCACCGGCCACCGCCCAGATCAATCCCTATGCCCAGACCGCCAGCGCCGGCGACAATGATGATGATCCGCTGCGGGCGCCTTCGGCGGTGCCGGGCCTGGCGGGCTACAACCGCGGCCTGGCGCTGACGGCTTCGATTGCAACCCGTTATGAAGACAATCTCCTGCGCCAGATGGTCAAGGACGACGGCGTGCGCGTTCGACCGCAGGTGAGCGGCAGCTATGGTCTTGGTCTCGGGCGCGGTGGCCTGTTCGTGCAGGGCAATTATGGCCGCGACATGATCTATGGCAGTCGGCGCGTGGCAGCATCGGAACGCCTGATGATGGGTGGCGGCCTTGATTTCAGCCTGTCGCGCTGCACCGGCCAGGTCGGCGGTTCCTGGCGCCGCGGTCTCAGCTTCCTCACCGATGTGTCACAGTTCGGTGGTTTCGAAGTGGAAACGGCAACAGCCGGCTTTGCCGCGCAATGCCGGCTGGGCGGGGCGCTGAGCATCAACGGTTCGGTGCTGCGTTCGGATTCGACGGTTACGCAGAATGCCGCCGGCCCAAACTCCTCGGCCTTCAACCAGGAGCGCTGGAGCTATTCGGCAGGCATCGGCTTCGGCAATCCCACGCTGGGTCAGTTCAACCTGGGCGGTTCGATTTCGGATTCGAAGATGCCGGGGCGCCAGGTGCTGACTCCCACTGGCTTCATGGATGATGGTCTTGACCAGCGCAGCGTGCGGCTTGGCTATTCGCGGCGGTTCGGTTCCAAGATCAATATTTCCGCTGGCGTGTCCTATCTCGATACCCAGCCCAGCACGACGGTGAATGTGATCTTCGTCGATGGCGTGCCGCAGCTGGTTGATCGGCCCGGGTTCAAGGGGGCCGGCTATGATGCTGCCATTGATATCGCCTTCTCGCCGCGCCTCAACCTGGGCTTCACGGCCGGGCGCAACAGCAGCGCCAATGGCGTTGTGGGCGCCCAGTTCACGATTTCGACCTTCTGGGCGGCGCAGATCGATTATCGCCTTGGCTCGCGTTACACATTGTCGACCGGGATCAACCTGCGTGACAGCCAGTTCCGCGGTGCCTTTGTGTCGAATCTGGACCAGGTACGGCGTCAATCGGATGATTTCACGCGTATCTTCAGCCAGTTTTCAGGACGGCTGGGACGGCGCTTGCGCTTCTCGGTCGATGTCGCGCACAGCCGGCGCAAGTCGAATCCGGCCGTCCTGAATTTCAACTCGACAGGTGTTGGCCTGTCGCTGGGTTATCAGTTGGGAAGAAGTTGATGATGATGACACGTCTGATGCAGGCAGCCATGGTCTCGGTGCTGTTGTCCGGCGCCGCTGTGGCCCAGAACAATGATTACAAGGGCTATGTGCTCGGTCCCGACGACAGCGTGCAGGTGATCGTCTACGGCCAGAGCGAGTTCAATGTCACCACCCGAGTGAAGGCAGATGGCTCCATCGTCATGCCGCTGATCGGCATCGTGAAGGCCAGTGGCGAAACCAATATCACGCTGGCCAAGGTGGTTACCGACAAATTGGTGGCCAGCGGTTATCTGAAGGATCCGCTCGTCAACGTCGAAGTGGGCAGCTACATCTCCCGCTCGGTCAATATTGCGGGCGCTGTAGGCCAGCCAGGCATCGTCCCGCTGGACCGGCCCTATCACGCACTTGAAGCGCTGCTCAAGGCCGGCTGGGTGCGTAGCGATGGCGCCAACTATGTCTATCTGCGCCGAGTGGGCCAACCCGAGCGCAAGCTTGAAGTGGAACAACTGGTGCGCGGCGATGCCAACAGCGATCCGTTGCTGGTGCCCGGTGACACGCTGTTCGTGCCGCCGGCGGAAACCTTCTTCATCTATGGCCAGATCAATGCGCCGGGCATGAAGGGCATCCTGCCGGGCATGACCATCCGTCAGGCGATTGCGCTTTCGGGCGGCGTGTCGGCGTCGGGCAAGGCGGACAAGGTTGGCCTGGTGCGCGGTTCAGGCAAGGAAATCGATGCCGATCCGTCCATGAAGGTACAAAATGGCGATGTGATCATCATCAAGGAACGCCTGTTCTGATCAGGGCATAATTGAAATGCGCGTTCTTGCGGTGGGTAATGGGAAAGGGGCCAGGCAAACTGGCATGAGAAAATG
Organism: Sandarakinorhabdus sp. AAP62; assembly: GCF_000331225.1. Lineage (GTDB taxonomy): Bacteria > Pseudomonadota > Alphaproteobacteria > Sphingomonadales > Sphingomonadaceae > Sandarakinorhabdus. Next base: position 201,260 of record NZ_ANFY01000005.1, read on the forward strand.
AGCATCATTCAGCTTCTGCGTATATTGGTGGCCCGGCGATGGATCGTCTTTGGCAGCATGATCCTCGCCCTGATTGTGGCAGGAGCAGTGGGCAAGATCCTGCCGGCCCGCTTTCCGGCCACGGCCCGCGTGCTGATGGACAATTTCAAGCCTGACCCGGTCACCGGCACCATGATGAATGCGCTGGGCCTGCGCAGCTTCACGCGCACCCAGATGGAGCTGATCAAGGATTATCGCATCGCGGGTGAAGCTGTGGACAAGCTGGGCCTGACAAGCAATGCCGATCTGCTGGCGCAGTGGCAATCCGCCACCGGCGGCAACGGCGATTTCCGCCGCTGGGTTGCCGATCGGATCATTGCCAGCACCCGCGTCGATCTCATCGAGAATAGCAACATTCTCGCCATCAATTACGAGGCCAGCAATCCCGAAGTGGCACGGCGCACGGCCAACGCCCTGCGTGAGGCCTATATCGAAAACAGCCTGAAGTTCCGTACCGACAGCGCTGGCCGGACCGCCGAATGGTATCGCGAACAAGCCAATCGCGCCCTGAAGGCGCTGGAAGCCGCCGAATCGGCCAAGACCAAGTTCGAGCAGGAAAACGGCATCGTGATGACCTCGGGCGGCGAAGCCGAAACGGTGAAGCTGGCCAGTCTGCAGGCCGCGCTGACCGCGGCGCGTAGCAACGAGAGCATGCAGCAGTTCGAGGCGGTCAAGCAGTCCACCACATCGAGCGTGGTCGATACGCTGAAGGTGCAACTGGCCACGCTCAACGACCAGATCGAGATGGCGTCGGAACGTCTGGGCGTGCAGCACCCGACCTATATCGCCATGCTGTCGCGCCGGCAGCAGCTGGAACGTCAGCTCGGCCGCGAGCAGGCCGCTGCCCGCCAGGCCGGCGCGGCCCAGCTAGGCGCATCGCGCAGCAGCGTTGCCCAGATCGAAGCAGCCTATGAAGCGCAGCGTGCCAAGGTCTTCTCCATGAAAGAGAAGCTGGACCAGTTGAATCAGCTGGTCAGCGAAGTGGTCCTGCGGCGCGGTCAATATGAAGCCGCTGCCAAGCGCACCGCCGATCTGCAGCTGGAATCGAATGTGGCCGACGCCGGCCTCGTCGTGCTGGGCGATGCCACGGTTTCCCAGGATCCGTCCTTCCCGAACTGGCCGTTGATCATCGGTCTGGCCGTCGGTGCCGGCCTGTCGCTGGGCATCGTTCTTGGGCTGTTCGTCGAACTGGTGAACCGCCGGGTTCGCGGCGCCGAAGACTTGAGCTATGCGGCCCGCGTTCCGGTGTTTGCCGTCATCGCCGAACGTCGCAAGCCGGAATGGCACCAGATCCTCAAGCGCATCCTGGCGCGCGGTAACACCACCGCGTCGGGCATGCAGCCAGCCGAATGAGTAGTGATCCCATGGACAATATCGAAACCGACATCGGCGCCACCGAGGCCGAAACCGATGGGACCGCCGCCAGCCAGGTCACAGGCAGCACGGACAGCAACGACCGCTATGACGCGCCCATCCGGGATGTGCTCACCCGGCTCGGCTATCTTTCGCAGGATCAGGTAGCCAAGGTGCAGGTCCATGCCGCAGAACGCGGCCTGGATTTCGATCAGGCAGCGCTGGAACTGGGCTTCATCACGACCGATGATCTGGATCGCGCCCGAGAACAGCTGATAAACAGCCTGGCGTTGCAGAATATCGCCCGCCGTCCGGTGTCGGACGAACTGGTGGTGCTGTCTGATCCTGGTTCGGTGCGGGCGGAATCGATCCGCATGCTGCGCACATCGGTGATCGCCCAGCATATCAAGAACGGCCGGCGCGGTCTGGCTGTGGTGGCCACCGCCGATGGCCATGGTTGTTCGTGGGTCGCCGCCAACCTCGCTGTGGCGCTCAGTCAGGTCGGTTTCAAGATCCTGCTGGTCGATGCCAACATGCGCTCGCCGCGTCAGGACCAGATCTTTGGCCTCGATCCCAATGCGCCCGGCCTGTCGAGCTTCCTGTCGCTGCAGGTTGCCCGCCCGGAACGCGTGGTGAATGCCAATGTGCTGCCTGGCCTGGCGCTGATCACGGCCGGCCCGCCGACCAGCCGCCCGCAGGAGTTGCTGTCGGGCAACCGCTTCCGCGACGGCGTCAACACGCTGCTGCGTGAATATGATCTGGTGATCTTTGACACGCCGGCCGCCAACACCAGCGCCGATGCGCTGAATGTTGGAGCAGGCGCGGCCTATGCCCTCGTGGTCGGTCGCTCAAATCACAGTTTCTACAAGGACATCAACACCCTGACCGATCAGCTGGCGGCGGCCCGCTGCGCTGTCGTGGGCGCGGTGCTGAACGAGTTCTGATGCCGGATACGGGGGGAATAGCGCCGGCTGCGGCACCGCCCGCAACCGATTGGCGGGCGGTGCTGCTGGCGCACTGGCCGATGTGGCTAGGCTTGGCAGCGATGGGCCTGCCGACGTTACTCGCGCTGGCGCAGGGGCCATGGCAGGAAGAGTCCGGCGTGCACGGCATCATCGTGCTGGTCACCGGCCTGTGGCTGGTATGGCGCCGGCAAGATGAAATCATGGCGGCCCGTCAGGAAGGCAATCCCTTGCTCACAGCGTCCGCCTTTGCCGTCGCCATTCCGCTCTATGTGGCAGGGCGCGCGTTCGAATTCATCAGCATCGAAGCCGCAGCGCTGCTGCTGGCCATCGTGGCGGTTGCCCACCAATATTGGGGGCTGAAGGTCGCGGCCATGCTGTGGTTCCCGATCGTCTATCTCGGCTTTGTCGTGCCCATCCCGGGCTGGTTCCTTGATACCATCACCCTGCCGCTCAAGGAGTTTGTCTCCGAACTGGTCACGGGCTCGCTGGCGGCGGCCGGCTATCCGGTCGGTCGCATGGGTGTCACCCTTTACATTGGTTCCTACCAGCTGCTGGTGGAAGACGCCTGTTCCGGCCTCAATTCGCTGGTCAGCCTGACCGCGATCGGCTTGTTCTATGTCTATCTGATCCGCGGCTCCAACCCGCTCTATTCGCTCCTGCTGCTGGCCATGGTGATCCCGATCGCCATTGCCGCCAACTGCGTGCGGGTTGCGGCGTTGGTGCTGATCACCTATCACCTGGGCAACGCCATGGCGCAGGGTTATCTGCACAATTTCGCCGGCATGGTCACCTTTGTGTCGGCGCTGCTGTTCATCTTCGCGCTGGACTGGGCGCTCAGCCCGATCCGCCGCCGCCTCGAAGGCAAGGTTGCATGAGCGGGATCAATCGCCGTGATGTGCTGCTGGGCGGCGCCTTGCTGGCCGGTGCTGGCGGGGCCGCTGCGCTGGTGCCGCGCGGCCGGCTGGTGCTGATGCCGAAGGGGCATGAACTGGAAGCCATCGTGCCCAAGAAGCTGGGCGGCTGGACCTATGTGCCCACCCCTGGCATCGTCATGCCGCGCACCGAAGGCACGCTGTCGGCCAAGCTGTATGGCGATGTGCTCAGCCGGGTCTATGTGTCGGAATCGCGGCTGCCGGTGATCCTGGTGATGGCTTATGGCCCGGTGCAGAATGATCTGCTGCAATTGCACCGTCCAGAGGTGTGCTACACGGCGGTGGGTTTTCAGGTCTCGGGCACCACGTCGGCCCGGCTGCCGCTGGCGGCGGGGGTGGAACTGCCGATCCGCGAGCTGGTCGCCGAATCCGAACGCCGGATCGAAACCATCACCTACTGGACGCGCGTTGGCGATGATCTGCCCACCAACGGCACCGAACAACGTGTCGCCAAGCTGAAGCAGCAATGGGCGGGCTATATTGCCGATGGCATATTGGTGCGCTTGAGCTGTGCCGTGCCGCCGGAACCCGGCGTGCGTGACCAGCTGGCAGAGTTCGCGCGTGAACTGGTGAAAGCTGTGCCGGCGGTTGATCTGCCGGCGCTTGTTGGACGGCCGCTTGCGGCCCAGTTGGCATGAAGCAGCGATCAGCCCTGGTTGAAGGGCTGCAGCACGCGCCAGATGAAACCGATGGTGGCAATGAACAGCGCCACGGCACCGGCATGCATCAGCATCTCGCCGGACTTCATGGCTTCATTGCCCAGATAGTTGGTTACGGCACAGCCTACAGCAGCAACCATATATTGCCAGAGATGGTCGCGCGGTTCGCCTTGGCTGCGCTGCAGGAACAGCACGATCAGGCCGGCGAAGGTCATTACCGTCAACCAGTCGTATGGCGTTTCCATGCAATCAACTCCTTCACTTGCGCCTCTATAGCAATCTGGCAGCGGCTGGCCAGAATATTTCCGGTTCGTCATGGTTTTTGCCCACCGCTGGGCGGAGGCGCCGTGTCGTGAACAGTCACCATCAGATCACCACGGCGACGCCTGCACCAACCGCTGCCGCTGCTGGTGGGCCGGGTATGCCGCTTGGCCTGGCGATCCTCATTGTGCGCTTGCTGGAATTCATGGCAGTGGGCCTGGCTGGCCTGATGCTGGTCGAGATCGGACCCACAGATCTGGGCAGCAATGTTGCCATCTATACGCGCGTCACCCTGATCGCCAGCCTGGCCTTTGCCGTTCTGGCCGAAAGCCTGGGCAGTTACGACATCGAAGCGCAATTCAGCCTGCGGCTGGGCTGGCGCCGGGTTCTGCTGGCGTGGACAATGGCGGCCCTCTTCCTCATCACCATCGGCTTTCTGCTGAAATCCTCCGAGCAAGTGTCGCGGGCCTGGGCGATCAGCTGGTTCGTTGCCGGCGGCGGTGCCTTGCTGTTCACCCGCATTGCTACCACCATGTGGGTGCGTCGCCTCAAGAAGCGTGGCACCTTCAACGAACGCGTCGCCATCTTCGGGGCCGGGCCGCAGGGCGTGCGCTTTGCCGAATATGTGCAGGCGCATGATCGCCTGACAATCACGCTGGTTGGCATCTTCGATGATCGTCGCCCCGATCGACTGCCCACGGAAGCGGCTGGCGTGCCGGTGCTGGGCAATCTCACCACGCTGATTGGCATGATCCGCGAAGGCATGATCGATCAGGTGGTGGTGGCGCTGCCATGGGCGGCCGAACGCCGCCTGCAGGACGTGATGGCCAGGCTGGTGCTGACCCCGGTGAAGGTGCGGCTGGCGCCCGATCTGGTCAGCTTCACCTTTGCGCGCCGACCGGTGGTCATCTTGGGCGACGTTCCGGTGATGACCCTGTTCGAACGGCCGATTTCCGGCATGTCGGCGATCGTGAAGACCCTGGAAGACAAGCTGTTGACGGCGCTGATCCTGATCGGCGTGTCGCCCATCATGCTGTTGGCGGCGCTGGCTGTCAGGCTGGATTCGCCCGGTCCGATCCTGTTCCGGCAGCCGCGCGAAGGTTTCAACAACCAGAATTTCAACTGCTTCAAGTTCCGCACCATGTATCATGAGCAGTTGGAGTACAAGAATATCACCCAGGCCAGCCGCGATGATCCGCGCATTACCCGGATCGGGCGTTTCCTGCGGCGCACCAGCATCGATGAACTGCCGCAACTGTTCAACGTGCTGCTGGGCGACATGTCGCTGGTGGGGCCGCGCCCGCACGCCGCCTCAACGCGCGCCGGTGGCCGCCTGTTCTCCGACGTCGTGCAAAGCTATGCCGCCCGCCACAAGGTGAAGCCTGGCATCACCGGCTGGGCGCAAGTGTGCGGCTGGCGTGGCGAGACCGACACCGAAGAGAAATTGATCAAGCGCTTCGAGCACGACCTTTACTATATCGAGAACTGGTCGATCTGGCTTGATCTCTACATTTTGGTGCGCACCGTTGGGGCCGTGCTGCTGCCCAAGAACGCCTTTTGAACGGGCGAAAGCCACCACTCACCGCCGTCACCGCACATCCTGCCGCTGCCCTGTGTCGCGAGAGCAGGGCAGAATGTCGCATGTGTTCGAATGTTGCCGCTTCTATCTAGGCGCGGACATAATATTACTCTAACGGCTGCCTCATCAAAGTTTCCTGTCTGTTGGCTCGGTGCAATCGGGCCTGCGGCATCAGTTGGGCAGAACGAGCATGTACGATCCCGCCGCCGCCACGCGCGCTCCGGTTCCGACCCCCGGCATCAACCCGGTGCGCAACCGCGCCGATTGGGATGCGATGCGCGCCGAAGTGCTGGCCGATCCCGGCGCGTTCCACGGCAGGATCGCCGCGCGCAACCTGCACTGGCTGGTGGATGTGGGCGGACGCAAGGCCTGGGCCAGCCGGGGCGAAGATGGCCGCTGGATGGGCTGGGATGCCGAGACTGCGGCGCCGGTGAACGCCGATCTGCCGGCCGATTTCGCGCCGTGGGCCCGTGCCTTCAACGCGGATGACGCACCGAACTTCCGCTGGTTCGAAGGCGGCCGCACCAATGCCGCCTTCAACGAGCTGGATCGCCATGTGCTGGCCGGTCACGGCGCCGAGACCGCCTTCATCTTCGAAGGCGACCGCTGGGATCTGGCCGCCAACAACGGCCGTGGTGCGCCGGTGGATTGCCTCAGCGTCTCGCGCCGCCAGCTGTTGTTGGAGGCCGCCAAGTGCGCCGTTGCGCTGACCAAGCTGGGGCTGAAGGCGGGTGACCGCATCGCGCTCAACATGCCGAACGTGCCGGCCCAGCTGTACTGGACGGAAGGCGCCAAGCGCATCGGCGTCATCTACACGCCGGTGTTCGGCGGCTTTTCCGACAAGACCCTGTCTGATCGCATCCACGATGCCGGTGCCCGCATCGTCATCACGGCGGACGGCGGCTATCGCAACGCCCAGGTAGTGCCGTTCAAGACGGCCTACACCGATCCGGCGCTGGACAATTATGTGCCGGTCACGGTCGCGCTGCGCCTGCTGGAAGAGCGGCTGAACGGAGCCGATCTGGGCCTGTCGGCCGACACGCGCACGGCCATGGCCGGTATCGTGGCGACGGCGCTGAAGGGCGAAGTCACCGTCGAGCGCGGCGACGTCATGCGCGGCCTTGGCCGGGCGCTGGCGGAACTGGGCAAGGACGGCCAAGTGGATGCCGCCCAATCGGCGCGCATCCGTATCGCCATTGCCGAAGCGCTGGTCTCTACCCCGCCGCGCGTCGATGCGGTGATCGTCGCCAACCACACGCATGTGCCCGATCTCGTCTGGCGCGACCGCGACGTGTGGAGCCATGATCTCACCAACGCCGCGCTGGCCGACATCCTGGCCGCCGCCGGCCTGCCCGATGAAGCGGCGCTGCACGCACTGGATGACGAGGCCTTTGTCGCTGCGCTGTGGAAGGCGTCGAAGCCGCTGCCGGTCGATGCCGAATATCCGCTGTTCTTCATCTACACCTCGGGCTCCACCGGCAAGCCGAAGGGCGTTGTCCATGTCCACGGCGGCTATGCCAGCGGCATCATGGAGACGATGAAGGTCGCCTTCGATGCGCGGCCGGGCGACACCATCTTCGTCGTCGCCGATCCGGGCTGGATCACCGGCCAGAGCTACATGATCGCTGCTGCGCTGCTGTCCCGCGTCACCACCGTGCTGGCCGAAGGCTCGCCGGTGTTCCCGCACGCCGGCCGCTTTGCCGCGATGATCGAGAACCACAATGTCACCATCTTCAAGGCCGGTGTCACCTTCCTCAAGGCGGTGATGACCGACCCGCAGAATCTGAAGGACATCCAGGCCTACGACCTGACCAAGCTGCGCGTCGCCACCTTCTGCGCCGAGCCCTGCTCGCCCCCCGTTCAGGCCTTCGGCATGGCGAATATCACGCCGCAATATATCAACAGCTATTGGGCGACCGAGCATGGCGGCATTGCCTGGACCCATTTCTATGGCAACGGCGATTTCCCGCTGGCCGCCGACGCGCGCACCTTCCCGCTGCCGTGGATCGTCGGGGACGTGTGGGTGGAAGATGAAGCCGGCGACAAGAACGCCCGCGTGCTGCTGACCCGCGACGGCACGGACGGCGTCACCTGGCGCAAGGCCGGCAGGCAAGAGAAAGGCGAGATCATCATCGCCGCGCCCTATCCCTATCTGGCGCGCACCGTGTGGGGCGACAGCGACAATTTCCGGGTCGAGGATGGCAAGGTTGCCGGCAACTGGGCTGGTGATGCCGACCGCTGGCGCGATGGATACTGGGGCCGCTGGCAGGGCGTCTGGGCCTATACCCAGGGCGATTTCGCCGTCCAGGGCGATGATGACGGCTTCTCGCTGCATGGCCGTTCGGATGACGTCATCAACGTCTCCGGCCACCGCATGGGCACCGAGGAAATCGAAGGCGCCATCCTGCGTGACAAGGCGCTGAACCCGGAAAGCCCTGTCGGCAACGTGCTCGTGGTCGGTGCGCCGCACCGTGAGAAGGGGCTGACCCCGCTCGCCTTCATCACCCCCGCGCCGGGCCAGGTCATCACCCGCGATGACGAGCGCCGCCTCGCCGATCTCGTCCGCACCGAAAAGGGCGCGGTGGCGGTGCCGGGTGACTTCATCACGGTCAGCCAGTTCCCGGAAACCCGCAGCGGCAAATATATGCGCCGCATGGTGCGCGCGCTGGTGGAGGGCACGCCCATTGGCGACGTGACGACGCTGAAGAACCCCGAAAGCCTCGACGAACTCAAGCGCGTCATCACCGCCTGGGAGCGCAAGCAGCGCCTGTCCGACGATCAGGACATCTTCGACCGCTATCGCTATTTCCGCATCCAGTACAACACGGTGGCGCCCGGCAAGAAGGTGGCGACGGTGTTCATCACCAACCCGCCGGTGAACGCGCTCAACGAACGCGCCATCGATGAACTGGTGATTGTCGTCGAACATCTGTCGCGCCGCGACGATGTCGCCGCCGTGGTATTCACTGGTGACGGCACGGCGAGCTTCGTCGCCGGCGCCGACATCCGCCAGTTTCTGGAGGAAATCCACACGCTGGAGGAGGCCCGCGTGCTGCCGGCCAACGCCCAGCTGGCGTTCGGCAAGATCGAGCAGATGGGCAAGCCCTGCGTGGCCGCCATCCAGGGCGTGGCGCTCGGCGGCGGCATGGAGTTCGCGCTGGCCTGCCATTATCGCGTGGCGGAATCCCACGCCCGCTTTGGCCAGCCGGAAATCCGCCTGCGCCTGCTGCCCGGCTATGGCGGCACCCAGCGCCTGCCGCGCCTGCTCACTGATCGGCGCGGGCCGGAAGGCATGCTCGACGCGCTCGACCTGATCCTGGGCGGCCGCAGTGTCGAGGCGTCGGCTGCGCTCGAAATGGGCGCCATCGATGCCATTGCCGATGGGTCGAACGACGCGCTCAGCCTCGCCCATGCGGCCGTGCGCGAGTTCGTCCGCCTCGGCGACACCAGCCATCTCGGCCGCGCCTGGGCCGAACGCCGCAAGGCCGCCAAGAGCGCCTGGCAGCATGAAGGCCATGTCGATCTCGATCACGCGCTGAGCGACGACTTCGTGCAGCGCATCCTGAAGCAGCTCGATTGGGCCGGCCGCGGCAAGGCGGGGATGCGCGCCATCGACGCCATCCGCACCGGCTGGACCCAGGGCATGGCCGCCGGCCTCGCCCGCGAAGCCGAATTGTTCGCGCAGGCCGTGGTCGATCCCGATGGCGGCAAGACCGGCATCCGCCTGTTCATGGACAAGAAGGCGCCGCCGCTGCCCGTCCGCCGCGACGGCGTGCATATCGAGGCCGAGTTCGATGCCAAGGCCAAGCGCCTGGAAGCGGCTGGCGACCTGCTGCCGGTGGGCGCGCCCTTCTTCCCCGGCGTCACCCCGATCCCCGGCCATCAATATGGCTTCGGCATCGCCCGCAGCCCCGATACCGGTGCGCCGCAGTTCGGCCCGCCCGCCAGCCACGAGAAGCAGCTGATCGTGCCGACGCCGCAGCCGGAGCCGAACGAGGCGCTGGTGTACATGCTCAGCAGCGAAGTGAACTTCAACGATATCTGGGCCTTGACCGGCATCCCCGTCTCCCCATTCGACAATCACGAGGAGGATGTGCAGCTCACCGGTTCCGGTGGTCTGGCGCTGGTCGCAGCCTTGGGCAGCGAAGTGCGCGGGCAGGGGCGCCTGAAGGTGGGGGACATGGTGGCGGTCTATTCCGGCACCTCGGATCTGCTGTCCCCGCAGGCCGGGCGGGACCCGATGTATGCCGATTTCGCCATCCAGGGGTACGAGACCAAATCGGGCAGCCACGCGCAGTTCCTCACGGTGCAGGCGCCGCAGCTGCACCCGGTGCCCGGTGACCTGACGCTGGAACAGGCCGGCAGCTACATCCTCAACCTCGGCACCATCTGGCGCTGCCTCTATACCACGCTCGAGATCGTCGGCGGCAAGACCATCTTCATCGAAGGGTCCGCCACCGGCACCGGCCTCGATGCGCTGAAATCGGCCAAGGCCAGCGGCCTCGCCGTCACCGGCCTCGTCTCCAGCCCGGCCCGCGCCGACTTCGTGAAGTCGAAGGGCGCCGTCGGTGCGCTCGATCGCACCGATCCGCGCTTCAAGGCGCTGTTCACGCCCGTCCCCGATGGCACCAAGGCCGATTGGGCGGCCTGGGAGCAGGCTGGCGAAGCGCTGGTGACCGAATACAAGGCCATCAATGGCGGCAAGCTGGCGGATTATGCCGTCAGCCACGCCGGCGAAACCGCCTTCCCGCGCTCGTTCCAGTTGCTGGGCGATGGCGGCGTGCTGGCCTTTTATGGCGCGTCGTCGGGCTATCACCTCAGCTTCATGGGCAAGAAGGGCGGTTCCGATCCCGTCACCATGCTGGCCCGTGCCGGCGCGCGTGGCGGCGAGGCGGTGCTGATCTTCTACGGCCCCGGCACCACCCAGCTGGCGGACGAGACCGGCCTCGAGATGATCGAGGCGGCGCGCGGCCTGGGCTGCCGCATCGTCGTCGTCACCAACACCGATGGCCAGCGCGAGTTCATCCTCAGCCTCGGCTTTGAAGATGCAGTGGCCGGCGTTGTCAGCCTCGAAGGCATCAAGCGGCGGGAGGGTGCCAATTTCGATTGGCCCGACACCATGCCGCGCCTGCCGGTGGCGCGCGAGGATATCGAGAATTTCCGCGAGGCCGTGCGCCATTTCCAGGACAAGGTGCTGAAGCCCTTCGGCAACGCCGTCGGCAAGCTGCTGCGTTCGCCCGACAATCCGCGCGGCAACCCGGATATCGTGCTGGAACGCAGCCAGCAGGACACGCTGGGCGTGACCACGGCGCTGGTGAAGCCGTTCACTGGCCGCGTCGTCTACTGCGAAGACATGGCCGGCCAGCGCTATAACTTCTACGCGCCGCAGGTGTGGACCCGCCAGCGCCGGATCATCATGCCGATGGCGGAGATCCGCGGCACCCACCTGTGCAACGCCTATGAAGTCACCCGCATGAACGACATGATCGCGGCCGGCATCCTCGATGTGACCGAGCCGACGGTGGTGCCGTGGGAAGGCCTGCCGGAAGCGCACCAGAGCATGTGGGACAACCGCCACACCGGCGCGACCTATATCGTCAATCACGCGCTGCCGGCGATGGGCCTGCGCGGCAAGGATGAACTGTACGAGGCCTGGGCCTCACTGAAGGGGCAGGGGGAATGAACGCGATGTCGAAGACCAAGGGCGGTGAACCCATGTCCGCGCCGCAGCCCGGCGCATCCGGCCGCCTCGCCGGCAAGGTGGCCTTGATTACCGGCGCCGCCGGCAATCTGGGCGGCAGCATCGTGCGCCGTTACCTGGCCGAAGGCGCAACCGTGGTGATGAGCGGCCGTGATGCGGCCCGCACCCAGGCCGCGCTGGATGCCGCCGTGGCCGATGTGGGCGGTACGGCCAGCATCGTCACCATGGATGGTGCCAATATCGAATCCGTGCGCGCTGGCATCGCCGAAATCGTCGCTCGCCACGGCCGCATCGATATCCTGGTCAACAACGCCGGTTCGGCGGGGCCGAAGCAGGTGCTGGGCGATCTGCCGCTGCTAACCGAAGAGCTTGAGGGCACGCCCGACAGCGAAACCGTGGGCGACGCCGCCCGCAACATCATGGTGGTGGCCTGGAACCTGGTGCGCGCCGCAGCGCCGGCAATGGGCGAGGGCGGCAGCATCATCAATGTTTCCACCATCTTCAGCCGCACCGATTATTTCGGCCGCGCGGCCTACACGGTGCCGAAGGCGGCGCTCAACATCCTTTCCAAGGGGTTGGCGCGCGAGCTCGGCACGCGCGGAATCCGGGTGAACCAGCTCTATCCCGGTCCGATTGCGTCCGAACGCATTCGCACCGTGTTTGCGGCGATGGACAAGTTGAAGGGCGATGACGCGGGCAGCACCGCCAATCATTTCTTTAACCTGATGGCGTTGGAACGCAGCGTGGGCGACGAGGCCAAGGCCAAGACCTTCCCGGTGCCCGCCGATATCGCCAACACCTGCGTGTTCCTGGGGTCCGACGAAAGCGCCGCCTTTGCCGCCCATGATTTCGAAGTCACCCACGGCATGGCCGTGCCGCTGGAATCGCGCAGCGAATTCCTGCACCGGCCCGATCTGCGCGCCATCGATGGCGATGGCCACGGCATCTTGATCAGCGCCGGCAACCAGCTGGACGACACGCTGGCCATGGCCGGCCTGTTCGCCGGGCAGGGGGCCAAGGTGCTGCTGGGCTTCCACGCCCAGGCGGCGCTGGATGATGCCGCCGAACGGCTGCCCGCCGGCGTGAAGGCGGTGCGCTTCCCGCGCCACGATCATATGGCGATGGATGCCGAACTGGCGCGCTTTACCGCGCATGTTGCGCCCATAGATGGTGCCATCATCCTGCCAACGCGCGGGGCCGGCTATTTCACCGGCGATCTGGCGCAGGCCAGTGATGCCGCCGTCGAACGCTTCGTGGATGACGAACTCGAAGGCGCCATTGCCGTGGCCCGCACGCTCGACCGTTATTGGCAGCAGAGCGATGATCTGCCCGCCGATCCGCGCGTGCTGTTCATCACCAATGCTGATGACGGTGCCGGCAATGGCTGGGCCGATGTCGGCCGTGCGGCCATCGAGGAATTGCTGCGGGTGTGGCGCGATGAAGCCCGCGTCGCCGCCGCGCAGGGCAAGACGCGCCGCCCGGTGTGGGGCAATCAGATCGTGCGCTTTGGCAATGGCGAAGCGGAAAACCGCGATTTTGCCGCTGGCCATGCCGCGCGCCTGCTGCTCGGCGGTCGCCATATCGAGCCGATCAATCTCTACATCCCCGCCAGCATCAGCCGCGCCACCGGCGCGCGCCGTGCGTTGGCGGGCACGGCGGAAAACATCACCGGCCTGCACCTGGGCAAGGTGGCGCTGATCACCGGCGGTTCAGCCGGCATCGGCGGCGCGCTCGCCCGCCTGCTGGCGCTGGCTGGGGCCAAGGTGATGATGGTCGCCCGCCGCGAATCCGAACTGGATGCCGCGCGCGAACGCATTGTGGGCGAACTGCAGGATATCGGCTTTGCCGGGGTCGAGCGCCGCGTGCGCACGCTGGCCGGTATCGATGTGGCCGACATGAAGAGCCTGAAGCACGCTGTTGACGAGACGGTGCGCGCCTTTGGCCGCATCGACTATTTGATCAACAACGCCGGCGTGTCGGGCGCGGAAGAGATGGCCGTTGACATGGGCGTGGAGAATTTCCGCCACACCCAGTTTGCCAACCTCATCTCCAACTATGCCCTGATGCACATGGTGGTGCCGATGATGCGCCGCCAAGGTTCGGGCTATATCCTGAATGTGTCCAGTTACTTCGGTGGTGAGAAGTTTCTCGCTGTCTCCTACCCCAACCGCACCGATTATGCCGTTTCCAAGTCGGGACAGCGCGCCATGGTCGAATCCATGGCTCGTCACCTCGGCCCGGAAATCCAGATCAACGCCATTGCGCCCGGCCCGGTGGATGGTGATCGCCTGGCCGGCCTGGGCGGCAAGCCCGGCCTGTTCGAGCGGCGCGGCCGGCTGATCCTGGAGAACAAGCGGCTCAATGCTGTCCATGCCGCCGTGATCAAGGCGGTACGCGGCGGCGCGCCGGTCGCGCAATTGCTGTCACGCCTTGCCCGCAATGACAGCGTGCAATTGAGCCATGACCGTTCCAACCCGCAGCCGATCCGCGACCTGGCCCTGGCCTGCGCCCGCGAAGGGGACGAGGTCTGCTGCTGGGATCGCTTCATCCTCACCCCGCCGCTGGCGGCCAAGCTGCTGAAGCGACTGCGGCTGGGCGGCTGGCTGATCGGCACCGACTGGCAGACCCGCGACGCCAATGACTGGCTGCTGCGCGTGCCACCGGACGATACGCCCTGGCTTCCGCTGGCCCAGATCGGCCGTGAAGCCGCCAAGGTGCGCGGCGGCGTGCTGAGCCAGCTTCATCTGGGCAAGATGCCCACGGAGACGGAAGTGGCGCAGGCCACGGTGTTCTTCCTGGCTGATCGCGCCGTGTCAGGCGAAACCTTCATGCCGTCGGGAGGTCTCAACGTCGAACGGTCCAACACCGAACGCGAATTGTTTGGCAGCCCCAAGGCCGAGCGCCTTGCCAAGATGGGCGGCAAGACCGTGTGGCTGGTCGGCGAGCATCTCGCTGACTATCTCGGCGCGGCGGCCAGGGGTTTCCTCGATTGCGACGTGGCGCGCGTGGTGCTGATCACGGCCAGCGCGGCCGGTGCCGACGCCATCAAGGGCCATATCGCCGAGGGCGGCCGTATCGAAACGCAGCTGATCGAAGGCGATATCGAAGCCGCGATGGATCAGGCGCTGGCCACCTGGGGCCACCCCACCACCATCGTTTCGACCCCGCTGAAAGCCCTGCCGGACCAGCTGTTCGATGCGGAAAGCCCGCTGGATGGTGACGGCTTTGCCGATGTGGTGGAGCATAATCTGACCCATCATTTCCGCATCGCCCGCAAGGTGTCGCTGTTCGACGAATGCCAGCTGGTGCTGGTATCGCCGGATGTGCCGATGGGTGAGGGCGCCAAGGGCGCCTTCGCACTGGCCAATTTCGTGAAGACGACGCTGCATGCCTTCACGGCGACCATCGCGGTGGAAAATGAGCGGCTGGTGCACGAAGTGGCGGTGAACCAGATCAACCTCACCCGCCGCGTGCGCTCCGAGGAGCCGCGCAATGCCGCCGAGCATGAGGAAGAAGTGCGCCGCTTTGCCCGGGCCGTGCTGCTGGCCGGTGCGCCGCTGCCGGATGCGGAGGACAGCCGTTATCGCAGCCGCATCTATCGCGGAATGTCGCTGACGGTGTAGGCCTGCCCGTAACAAGGCTGAACCGCTCATGCCGAGCTTGTCGAGGCACGCACCACCCTTCCTGCGTACCTCGACAAGCTCGGCATGAGCGGGTCTGGCCTTGCGGCAGTCAGATCAAGCGGTCAGCCGCCGCTCGATATCGGCCCAAAGTCCGGCGATGGCCGTGGCGGCCGGGCTGCTGCGGCCCGCCAGCAATGGCGTGCGCGTGGCGGTCATGGCTTCAACGGCAGCCGCATAGGGGATCACGGGCCAATCAGGGTGCAGCGCCAGGGCTTCGCGGTGCAGCCCCTTGCGGCGATCGGCCATGGAGAACACCGGCATGACCGATGGCGGTGATTTCATCTCGCTGCCGAGATGCTCAGTCAATCGCACCAGGGCGCGCGTCGAAAGCGGTGAGGGGATCAGAGGTACCACCACCAGATCGGCGGCGCGAAACAATTGATCGGCCAGCTCGGTCAGGCCAGGCGGGCAATCGAGAATGATTCGATCATAGCGATCTTCCAGCGATTTCAAGGCCTTTTTCAGCCTCTTTTCACCTTCCGTGGCAAGATCGGCCTCCAGCCGGCGCAGCGAGCGATCCGCGGCCAGCACGTCCAGATTGGGGAACGCGGTGGGCTGGACCAAGTCAGAAAGATCGGCCTCGGCAAGACCCTTGCGGGCCTTGGCACCGGCGCGGGGCTCCACCTTCAGCAACCAGCTGGCAGCGCCCTGGGCATCCAGATCCCAGAGCAGGGTGCGCCTGCCGGAAAGCGTTGCCGCCGCATGGGCCAGATTGACGGCCAGCGCAGTCTTGCCCACTCCGCCCTTCACGCTGAACAGGGCAATGCAGCGCATGGGCGGCTCAGGCCGCCAGGGCGGCGACAAGGGAATCGCGGATGGCGATCAGGCGCTGACGATCCGGGCTGCGGGCGGGCGCCACCGCCACAACCGGCGCTGCCATGGCCGGTGCCGGCGGCACATCCTTGGCGGCCACGCCCTTGCCGGTCAGCGCCAGCTGAGCGCCGCGGATGGTCATGCCATCATCGTGCAGCAAGGCCTTGATCTGACGCAGCAAGCTCATGTCGACCGGGCGATAATAGCGCCGGCCGCCGGCGCGCTTCAGCGGTTGTAACTGCGTGAAGCGGGTTTCCCAGAAACGCAGCACGTGCGCCGGGACGCCAATCTCGTCGGCAGCTTCGGAAATGGTGCGGAACGCTGTATCGGATTTGTCGGTCACGTTCTGCCCATTCCTCTGGCCGCCTCAGTCCTTACTTGTTGATGGCTTCGCGCAGCAGTTGGCTGGGCCGGAAGGTCAGCACCGTGCGCGGCTCGATCGGCACTTCCACCCCGGTCTTGGGGTTGCGGCCAACGCGCAAGCCCTTGCTGCGCAAGACGAAACTGCCAAAGCTGGAAATCTTGACGTTGCCGCCGGCAACCAGCGCCTCGCTGATCCGGTCGAGAACCTGTTCGACCAGTTGCGCTGATTCCGTTCGTGACAGGCCGATCTCACGATGGACGGAATCAGCCAGATCAGCGCGTGTGACGCTTCCTGCAGATGCTGTGGTGGCCATGACTTCTCCCCCATTTGCTGCCTGCCCGACAGCGGTTGACCCGATTGGTGAGACAAAGCGGCAAGCGTGCCCTGTTATCGCGTGATTTTACGCGCTTTTTTTTGATTCGCTATATTTATTGTCGCACCCTGTCGCAGGGCGTTCAAGGCTTACCAGCGAACGGCAGCAGCGCCCCAGGTGAAACCGCCGCCCATGGCTTCCAGCAGCAGCAGATCGCCCGGCTGAATCCGGCCATCGCGCACGGCCGTATCCAGCGCCAGCGGTACCGAGGCGGCCGATGTGTTGGCATGTTGGTCCACCGTCACCACCACCTGATCGGGCGACAGGTTCAGTTTCCTTGCAGTGGCTTCCAGGATGCGCAGATTGGCCTGGTGCGGCACTACCCAGGCGACATCCGACGGCTTCAAAGACGCTGCCTCAAGAACTTCGCCCATCACACTGGAAAGATTGACAACAGCGTGGCGGAAAACTTCCTTGCCCTTCATCCGCAGCTTGCCGGTGGTGCCGGTGGAACCCGGCCCGCCATCAACATAGAGCAGATCATTGTAGCGGCCATCGCTGTGCAGGCGGCAGGCGATGACCCCCCGATCGCTGGAATTTTCGCCGGGCTGCGTTTGTGCTTCCAGCACGATGGCGCCGGCACCATCACCGAACAGCACGGCAGTGGTGCGGTCTTCCCAATCAAGGATGTGGCTGAAGGTTTCGGCACCGATCACCAGCGCGCGATTGTGGGCGCCGGTAGCCAGCAGCGAATCCACCACGGTAAGGGCATAGAGGAAACCCGAGCAGACAGCCGCCACGTCAAAGGCCACACCATGCATCATGCCCAGCTTGTGCTGCACCACGGTGGCCACGGCCGGAAAAGTCTGGTCGGGCGTGGCGGTGGCAACGACAATCAGATCGATATCGTCGGGCGTCAGTTGTGCGGCTGCCAGCGCCCGCCGCGCGGCTTCGACGGCGAGATCAGAAGTGAATTCGCCTTCCGCCGCGATATGGCGACGGCGGATGCCAGTGCGCTCGATGATCCATTCATCCGAAGTGTCGAGCCGGGCGGCCAGATCCTCATTGGACAACACGGTCTGCGGCAGATAGCTGCCGGTGCCGATGATGACGGAACGCCGCTTGCTCATGCTGCATCCGGCTCGGCTGTGGTGGCAGACGCCATGTCGATGCCGGCCAGATCGTCGCGGATGCGGCGGCTGACGTCCCCGATCACCAGATCATGCGCCACACCAATGGCATTGGCGAGGCCGCGGGCATTGGCGCTGCCGTGGCTTTTCACCACCAGACCGTTGAGACCCAGGAACACAGCACCATTGTGGGCATTGGGATCGAGATGGGCGCGCAGCGACTGCAGGGCGCCGCGTGCGATGAAATAGCCGAGCTTGCCCCAGATCGAGGCGCGGAAGGCGTTGCCGAGCAGGCCCGTGACCAGCCGGCTGGTGCCTTCGGCGGTCTTCAGCGCGATGTTGCCGGAAAAACCGTCGGTCACCACCACGTCGACATCGCCGGAACCGATCTTGTCGCCTTCGACAAAGCCCAGGAACTGCATCGGCAGGCGGGCGCCTTTCAGCACGGTGGCGGCGGCCCGGATTTCGTCCGTGCCCTTCAATTCTTCTTCACCGATGTTGAGCAGGGCGAGCTTTGGCCGTTCCAGCCCCAGCACGGTGCGCGCAAAGGCCGCGCCCATCACCGCGAACTGCACCAGGTTGCGGGCATCGCATTCGGTGTTGGCGCCCAGATCGAGCATCACCGATTCGGATTTCAGGGTTGGCAGCACCGCGGCCAGCGCCGGCCGGTCGATGCCCGGCATGGTGCGCAGCGCAAACAGCGACATCGCCATCAGCGCGCCGGTATTGCCGGCTGACAGGGCCACATTGGCCTGGCCCTGTTTCACCGCATCAATGGCCATGCCCATCGAGGTGGTGCGGGCACGTCGCAGCACCTGGCTGGGCTTGTCGCTCATGGCGACGACATCTTCGCAATGGATGGTCTGCGACCGCGACGCCAGCCGCGGCCAGCGCGCCAGTTCGGCCGCGATCACGTCCTGCCGGCCAAACAGCAGGAACGACAGGCGCGGGTAGCGTTCTGCAGCTATGTCAGCAGCAGCGATGGCTTCGGCAGCCCCGGCATCGCCGCTCATCACGTCGAGCGCGATGACCGGATCCCGGTTTGGCATGCCTGTCATAGGAACCGGGCCAGCCCGCCGGGCGCCAGGATCAGGCTTCGACGGAAACGACTTCGCGGCCGTTGTAGAAACCGCAGGCCCCGCACATGTTGTGCGGCAGCTTCAGTTCGCCGCAATTCGGGCATTCCTGAAACTGGGTCGCAGTCAGCGCATGGTGGCTGCGACGCATGTTGCGGCGGGAAGGCGAAGTCTTGCGCTTGGGAACGGCCATGAGGCACCTGTATCCATCAATCTGAACGGTCGTTTGATCCATCAACCGGTGGGGTGCCCCAACCCTGGCTGTGCCGTGACGCTGGCCATGGCAAAAGACCGGGCAAGAACCCCGGATTGACAGAGAAGCACGCGGCTATATTCGATTTTCGCGCCAGTGCAAGCGTGAATGCCAAATGGCGGGCATTCGGGTGTGTGAAAATGCCTCTCGCGTCGCAGCGTGGCAATGAGCTAACAGCATAGCCGTGCTCACCGCGCTTGCCATCCAGAATGTCGTGCTGATCGAGGCGTTGGCCATCGAGTTCGCGCCAAGTTTGCATGGGCCGGGCCTGGCGGTGCTCACCGGCGAGACCGGGGCCGGCAAATCCATCCTGCTCGACGCGCTCGGCCTGGTGCTGGGCAGCCGGGCGGATGCATCGCTGGTGCGGGCCGGCACCGATACCGCCCGCGTGGTGGCAGAATTCGCCGTGGCGCCCGACCATCCGGTGCGGGCGCTGCTGGCCGAAAATGATCTGGATTGTGATGGCGCCATCATCCTGCGCCGCCAGTTGAAGGCCGATGGCGGCAGCCGGGCCTTCGTCAACGATCAGCCGGTTTCGGCGACATTGCTGCGCGAACTGGGCGGCTGCCTGGTGGAAATTCACGGCCAGCATGATGAGCGTGGGCTGCTCAGCCCCAGGGGGCACCGCGCCTTGCTCGACCAGTTTGGTGGCCTTGCGGTGCCCCTGGCTGCCACCAATGAAGCCTGGGCCGCCTGGCGGGAGGCCAGCGCTGCCGCCGAAGCCGCGCGGGAACGCCTGGCTACCGACCAGCGCGACCGCGAGTGGCTGGACCATGCCGTCGCCGAGCTGGAAGCGCTGGAACCCCAGCCGGGCGAGGAAGCCGAACTGGCGCTGGCCCGCGCTGCCATGCAGAAGGGTGCGCGGCTGACCGACGATCTGGCGACGATTGCCGATCTGTTCGGCCAGGGCAGCGCCACCCTGGGGCAGGGGGCACGGCGGCTCGACCGGATTTCGGCGGAGCATCCCTTGCTGGCTGCCGCGCTGGAGGCGCTCGACCGGGCCCTCGTTGAAGCCGGCGAGGCGGAATCCCGCCTCGCCGAAGCTGTTGGCGCGCTGGATGCGGACCCGGCCCGGCTGGAACAGGTGGAAAGCCGCCTGTTCGAACTCCGCGGCGTGGCCCGCAAGCACAAGGTGGAGGCCGAAGCCCTGCCGGATCTGGCGGCGGCCTTGAAAGCGCGGGCCGAAGCCCTGGTGGCCGGCGAGGAAGGGTTGGTGGTCCTTGATGCGGCCGTGAAGGCTGCCGAAGCGGCCTATGGGCGCGCCGCCGCCACGCTGAGTGCGGCGCGGGCCATGGCCGCAGCCCGGTTGGACGCGGCCGTGGCGGCCGAACTGAAGCCGCTGAAGCTGGATGCGGCCCGGTTTCGCACGCGGATCACGCCGTTGCCGGCCAGCGAATGGGGAGCCGACGGGCAGGAACGGGCCGAGTTCGAGATCGCCACCAACCCTGGCGCCGATTTCGCGCCGCTGATCAAGATCGCCTCGGGCGGGGAACTTTCGCGCTTCATCCTGGCGCTGAAGGTGGCGCTGGCCAGTGCCGGCAGTGCCGGCACCATCATCTTTGACGAGATTGATCGCGGCGTTGGCGGCGCGGTGGCATCGGCCATCGGCGAGCGGTTGGCGCGCCTGGCGGGCGAAGCCCAGGTGCTGGTGGTCACCCACAGCCCGCAGGTAGCCGCGCGCGGCCACACGCAATGGCGGATCGAGAAATCGGTGGACGCCGGCATCACCCGCACCCGCCTGACCGCGCTTGACGGTGAGGCGCGCCGTGAAGAAATTGCCCGTATGTTGTCTGGGGCGGATGTCACCCCCGAAGCCCGCGCCCAGGCAGCGCGACTGCTGGAAGGAGTTTGAGTGATGCAGGCTTTTGATCGTCGTCAGATGCTGTCGGCCATTGCCATGGCGGCGGCCGGGCCAGCGGCAGCGCAATTGCCGTCCGGACGGCTGGCGCCGCTGCGCCATGATGCGGTGCAGTCGCTCATCGATGCCTATGTTGCCAAGGGCGCGGTGCCGGGCGCAGTCGTGGCGCTGGTGGAGCCAGGCAGGCACAAGCCGGTTTTTGTCTCGGCCGGGGTGACGGCCTTTGGCGGCAGCGAAAAGGTCACGCCTGATACGTTGTGGCGCATCTATTCGATGTCGAAGCCCATTACCGCCATGGCCATCATGCAGCGCATTGCCACCGGCGAGTTGAAACTGGACCAGCCGATCGCCGACATCATGCCGGAATTTCGCGACATGAAGGTGCTGGTCGATCCCGACAAGGGCCTCGAATCGCGTCCGGCGACGCGCCAGATCACTGTGCGCCACCTGCTCACCCACACGGCGGGTTTTTCCTATTCGATCAACGGCAATGGCCCGCTGGAGAAGGAATACAAGCGCCTGGGCATCCAGCCCGGCAGCGTGCCGGCCTTCCTGCAGCCCGGCGAAGGTGCCTTGCCCGATCTGCAGGTGATGGCCACGGCGCTGGCTGGCCTGCCGCTGGCGCTCGATCCCGGCACCGCGTGGAAATATTCGGTCAGCCTCGATGTCGCCGGCGCGCTGCTGGAACGACTGACCGGCATGACGTTCGACAAGGTGCTGGAACAGCAGATCCTGGGTCCGCTGGGCATGAAGGACACCGGCTTCTGGGCAAGGGACAAGACACGTCTGGCCGCCAATTATCTGTGGACGGCGCCGGGCACCAGCAAGGTGCTGGACAAGCCGATTCCGATTTCGGTGCTGGAAAAGGATGGCTTTACCACGCGGCCGCGATTGCTCTCGGGCGGTGGCGGGCTTGTTGGTTCGGCGCGGGATTATGCCCGCTTTGCCCAGATGGTGCTGAATGAAGGCCAGTTCGAAGGCCGCACCATCCTGCCGCGTGGCACGGCGCGGCTGGCAACCAGCAATCTGATGCCGGCCGGCGTGTTTTTCGATAATCAGCATGGCTTTGGCGCCGGCGGACGAGTGACCCTGTTCGATACGCGCAACGGCGCTGGCCTGAGCCGGGCCGGCTGGTCGGGCAGCACGGCCGATGCCTATGGGTGGGGCGGGGCCGCCGGCACCCTGTTCATGGCCGACAGCGTCCGCCAGTTCGGCGTGGTGCTGATGCTGCAAACCATGGGCGACAGCCGCTTGCAGCGTGATGCTGATCTCGCCTCGGCGTTGGCCCGCGATGCGGACGGTCGGTGAACGAGCGCCAGAGGAAATCCGATGACGCCTGACACGGCGGCCCGCAGGATCGCCCGCGTCGTGCTGGCGCTGGCCTATTTCGCCGTTGGTGTTGTCCATCTGAAAAGCCCGGAAGGCTTCTTGCCGATCATGCCGGATTGGGTGCCGTTCCCCCGTGAAGTGGTGCTGGCCACGGGCGTGGCCGAAATTGCCGGCGCCATCGGGTTGATGGTGCCGCGCCTGCGCGTGGCGGCGGCGTGGGGGCTGGCAGCCTATGCGGTGTGCGTGTTTCCGGCCAACATCAAGCATGCGGTGGAAGGCATCGCGCTGGGCGGGCAGGTGGCGGGCCTGGGCTATCATGTGCCCCGCCTGCTGGCCCAGCCTGTCATCGTGTGGTGGGCGTTGTGGGCTGGCGGCGTGACCGACTGGCCGTTCCGAAAGCGGAACTGATGTTCGTTGGCCATTTCGCTGCATCGGTGGCGGCCAAGGCGGTGCGGCCGCAATTGCCGTTCTGGGCCTGTGTTGGTGCGGCGCAACTGGTTGATATCGTGTGGGGCGTGCTGGTGATCGCCGGGGTGGAGCGGCTCCAGCTTGATCCGTCACTGCCGGGTTCACCGCTGGTGCTGGAATATATGCCCTGGTCGCACAGCCTGCCGATGGCTGTGGCATGGTCTGCGCTGGCCGGGGTGGCGGCGGCGATCCTGTGGGGCCCAAGGATTCCCTGGGCCGGCTGGCTGATCGGCGCGGTGGTATTCTCGCACTGGCTGGCTGATCTGCTGGTGCACCGGCCCGATCTGCCGTTGTTGTGGCAGGGGCCCAAGCTGGGTCTTGGCCTGTGGAACCTGCCGGCGCTGGAAATGCTGGTCGAACTTGGCTTGCTGGGCCTGGCCATGTGCCTGTGGGTGGCAGCGCGCGGCCGGGCGGGGTTGGCGGCACGGCCGGCGATCGGCTGGTTTGGCGCGGCGCTGATCCTGGCCATCATCAATGTTCTGCCCGGCGAGCCGCTGCCGCCAGCAGGCATGGGCGCGCTGGCCCTGCTGGGCTTTTCCGTCGCCATGGCTGTGGCGGCCGTGGTGGACCGCGCCGACCGGTGCCGCTGAGGCGCTTATGGGTCGCTGGTGCCGGCTGTCGCGGGCGCCCCAAGGTGGGGAGGGCGCCCGCGACCCGGCCGCACCCGGGTCCATAGGGGGGGGATTAGGGGCGCAACCGGTGCCGGCTGCCTGACAAGATAATTACATAGATGTAATGTTCAAGCAGAAAGTGGCATGAAGGCGCCCGATCGGCTCAGCGTGGCGGCGCCAGCCCATCGGCAATCAGGGCATGGGCGGCCGCAGCGATCTCGTCCACCGGTCGGCCATCATCCCACACGCCATATTTCAGGCCCAGAAACACGTTCATGCCCATGATCGCCCAGGCCCGCACCTGCCAGTCGCCATCCGAAACCTCACCGCGCCCGAACGCCTGCTCCAGCGACGTGGCATAGCCATCAGCGACATCGACATAGTGGCGGCGATAGGCGTCTTCGGCAACAAAGGCGCTTTCATCGATGATGCGATACAGCGCCTTGTGGGTGCGCACGAAATCCAGATAGGCGGTCAGGCCAGCGCGTTCGCCGGCCAGTCGGTCCGGCGCAGCGAGGATGAACGGCACCACATGTTCGCGCACCTGTCGGCTCATGTCGGCCACCAGTGCGCGAAACACCGCCTCCTTCGAATCGAAATAGGTGTAGAAACTGCCGATGGCGACGCCAGCGCGCTGGGCGATGCGGGCGATGCTGCCTTCGTGATAGCCGCGCGCGCCAAATTCCTCGGCAGCGGCATCGAGGATCAGGCGCAGTGTCTTGCGGCCGCGTGCCGTGCGCGGTTCCTTGCTCCGGCTTTCGGTATGCGGCGTCTCGGCCGATGTCTGTGGCGTCGCGGTCACAGCATGGTTCCAATCTCATCCCTGTCCGCCGGTCAAGCGCACTGTTTTTCTGTCAGGAGTTGAATCCTGGTTCAGGTTTCAGTATTGCATCGCCAACAGTCACGCAAGACCGGCGCCAGCCAGGCGCCCGCCGTGGGGAGAATGCACATGATCGCTGCCAGAATCCGCCCGAATTTCCGTCTCGCCCTGCTGGCCAGCGCCGGCCTGTTGGCCAGTCTGCCGGCTGCTGCCCAGACGGCGGCTGCGGGCGATGCCCTGACCAGTGACGCAGAAATCATCGTTTCGGCCCGTCGCCGCGATGAACGACTGATCGATGTGCCGGTTGCGGTGACGGCCTTCTCCCAGGCTGATCTGCAGAAATATCAGGCGGTTGATCTGTCGGGCCTGCAGGCGGCCGCGCCCAATCTCAATCTGGTGCAGGGCCGTGGCTCGGCGGCCAGCGCCAATATCTTCATTCGCGGCATCGGCCAGCCCGATGCGCTGCAGACCTTCGATCCGGCCGTCGGCGTTTATGTTGATGGCGTCTATCTCTCCCGCATCCAGGGTGCACTGCTCAACCTGTTCGACGTGGAGCGCATCGAAGTGCTGCGCGGGCCGCAGGGCACGTTGTATGGCAAGAACACCACCGGTGGCGCGCTTTCCATCGTGTCGCGCAAGCCCGATCTGGAGGTGGTGAAGGCTGCCGGTTCGGCGCTTTATGGCAGCTACAACCAGATCGTGCTCAACGGCTATGTCTCGGCCCCGCTGGTCGGCGACAAGCTGGCGTTCAGCCTCGCCGGCCAGTGGGACAAGCGCGACGGCCTTGTCACCGATCCGCGCACCGGCCGGGAATATAATGACCGCGACAGCCTGACCGTGCGCGGCAAGCTGCGCGCCAAGCCGACCGATGCGCTCGAGATCCTCGTCTCCGGCGATTACAACCGCCAGCGCAATGCGCTTACCCTGGGCTATGCCACGGCAAATCTGGGTGGCGTGCGCCCGGTGGTGGCGGCGCCCTATGGCGCCTATGATTTCAAGGCCTCCACCAGCTTCACCGGCAACGAGGGCCAGCGGCTTGATCACTGGGGGGTGAACCTCACCGCCAACTGGCAGCTCTCCGACGCCATCATGGTCTCCAGCATCACGGCATGGCGCAAGCTGGACCCGGACCTGTTCATCGATATCGACGCCACCCAGGCCGAGCTGGGTGACGTGTTCGTGGGCATCAACCAGCGCCAGTTCAGCCAGGAACTGCAGCTGAAGTGGAACACGGACCGTTTTTCAGGGGTGTTCGGCCTGTTTTACCTGAACGAGAATATCGCTTCACATCAGGAAGCCTATGCCGATGATCTGTTCGGCGTGCCGTTCACCCGCCTGATCGACGACGCTCAGAACACCAAGAGCTATGCCGCCTTCGGCCAGGCCAGCTACAAGTTCACCAATAGGCTGAGCCTGACGGCCGGCCTGCGCTATACCCATGAGGAGCGGGCCTATGATCGCTTCACCACCACGGTTTCGACCTTTGGCGCTCTCAACGGGTTGGCCTTCCGTTTTCCCGGCAGCCTGCCGGCGCCGTTCAACCTCGACAACAAGGCCGAATATGATGCCTGGACGCCGAGCGTGAACCTGGCGTGGAAGCCGGATGCCAACAGCCAGATCTATGTTTCGGCGTCGCGCGGCTTCAAGTCGGGTGGTTTCAATGGCCGCGCCAATGGCATCGCCGATCTGACCCAGACGGTGAATGGCGTGCCGACCATCGTCACCACCTTCCGCCCTGAAACCGTGTGGACCTATGAAGGCGGCGCCAAGGGCAGCTTCCTTGATGGCCGCGTGTTCCTTTCGGGCACCGTGTTCTACAGCGACTTCCGCGATTTCCAGGCACGCGTGGGCGGTGGTTCAGTCGCCTCCTTCCCCGTGCTGAACGCCGGCCGGCTTTCGATCTGGGGCGTGGAGCTGGAAGCAGCGTTGAAGCCGACCAGATATTGGAACCTGCGGATGAACGCCGGTTACCTGAACGCGCGTTACGACGAGTTCAACGATGGCCGCCGCGCGCCGGCGTTCAGCTGCAACCCGACCGGCGCGCAGGTGACGTGCGAACCGGCCTTCGCCCCGCCACTCACCCTCACGCTGGCCACCGATTACCGTATCCCGGTGGGCGATGCCGGCAGCATCACGCTGGGCGGTGATGCGCGGTTCGTGGACAAGCATTTCCTCAGCGTCGACAACCGCCCGGGGCTGGTGGAACCGGGTTATTGGCTGGCCAATGCCTATGTGCGCTTCGATGCGGAAGGTGGCCGCTGGTACGTGCAGGGCGGCGTGAAGAATCTGGGCGACGAACGCTATCGCACCGACGGGCAGGAGTTCAGCTCGGTCGGCAATATCCAGACGGTGTATTATGGCGATCCGCGCACGTGGAACGTGATGGTGGGCTTCAAGTTCTGATCGCCGCCGGGCGAGCGTCGACTCCGGCAAGATTGGCCAGCAAGCGAAAAGGGCGGGGCCAACACCCCGCTCTTTTTGACTCGTCTGACGGCGTGGCTTTGCCGCCGGCCGCGGCCTACTTTGCCGACCCTGAACAGCCTGCTACTCCTGCAGCCATGACCGACGCGCTGCCTGTTACCGAGTCTGACGCCGCTGCCGAACTGGCGCGGCTGGCCGAAGCCATCGCCCATCACAGCGAAGCCTATTACCAGAAGGACGCGCCCAGGATTTCGGACGCGGATTATGATGCGCTGGTGCAGCGCAACAGCGCCATTGAAGCCGCCTTCCCGCATCTGGTGCGCGGTGACTCGCCAAGCTTCCGCGTTGGATCGAAGCCCGCCGCCGGCTTTGCCAAGATCACCCATTCGAAACCGATGCTGAGCCTGGACAATGTGTTCAGCGATGACGAGGCGCGCGAGTTCGTGGCGCGGGTGCGGCGGTTCCTGAACCTGCCCGAAGATGAAGATGTGCGCCTGCGCGCCGAAGCCAAGATTGACGGGCTGTCCTGCGCGATGCGGTTTGAAAATGGCCGGCTGGTGCACGGGGCCACCCGTGGTGACGGTGCGGTGGGGGAGGAGGTGACGGCCAATCTCTCCCATGTGACGGGTCTGGCCCACACGCTGCCCGAAGCCGCGCCAGCCGTGGCCGAAGTGCGCGGCGAAATCTACATGTCCAAGGCCGGTTTTGCCGCCCTGAACGCGCGGCAGGCGGAGGCCGGGGCCAAGATCTTCGCCAATCCGCGCAATGCCGCCGCGGGCTCGCTGCGCCAGCTGGACCCGGCGATCAGCGCCAGCCGGCCGCTGGCCTTCATCGTCCACGGCTGGGGCGAGATGAGTGCGATGCCGGGCTCGACTCAAAGCGAGGTGACCGCCGCCATTGCCGGTTGGGGCTTCGACACGGGCAGCCTGGCGGTGGGCAATGCCACGATGGACGAATGCCTCGCCTTCACCGCCGATCTGGAACGCCGCCGCGCCGATCTGCCGTTCGATATCGATGGCGTCGTCTACAAGGTGGAGCGGCTGGACTGGCAGGAACGGCTGGGCCAGGTGGCGCGGTCCCCACGCTGGGCGGTGGCGCACAAGTTCCCGGCGGAAAAGGCCGAAACCTTGCTGGAAGCCATCGACATCCAGGTTGGCCGCACCGGCGCGCTCACGCCCGTGGCGCGGCTGGCGCCGGTGACGGTGGGCGGGGTGGTCGTCACCAACGCCACGCTGCACAATGAGGACGAGATTGCCCGGCTGGACGTTCGGGTGGGGGACCGGGTGCAGGTGCAGCGCGCCGGCGATGTGATCCCGCAGGTGCTGGGTGTGGTGCCGTCAGAGCCTCCGCGCGGCGCTCCGTTCGTGTTTCCCGATCATTGCCCGGCCTGCGGTTCGACAGCGGTGCGCGAGGAAGATGGTGCGGTGCGGCGCTGCACGGGCGGCCTGACCTGCCCGGCGCAGCGGCACGAGCGGCTCCGCCACTTCGTTAGCCGCAATGCCTTTGATATCGAGGGGCTGGGCACCGAGCGGCTGGAGCTTTTCGCCGAACAGGGACTGATCGAAGGGCCGGTGTCGCTGTTCCATCTGCACGAAAAGCGCGACGCGCTGCTGGCGCTGCCCGGTTTCAAGGAAAAGTCGGTCGACAAATTGCTTGCCGCCATCGACGAGCGGCGCAGCGTGAGCCTGGATCGCTTCCTGTTCGCGCTCGGGATCCGTCATGTCGGTGAGGTAACGGCGCGCGACCTTGCCCGTGCCTTCCGTTCGGCACAGGCGGTGCAGGACGCGGCAATAGCCGAGGATGCGGTCAATCGGCTGACGGCGGTGAACGGCATCGGCGCCATTGTCGCTGAAGCGCTGATCGATTTCTTCGCCGAACCGCACAACCGCGAGACGCTGGCCGCCCTGCTGGCCGAAGTGACGCCGCAGCCGCTGCCGGAAATCAAGCAGACCGGGCTTTCCGGCAAGACGATCGTGTTCACCGGCGCGCTGGAGAAATGCACCCGCGAAGAAGCCGAAGCCCAGGCCGAACTGCTTGGCGCGAAAACCTCGGGCAGCGTGTCGGCGAAAACCAGCCTGCTCGTTGCCGGGCCGGGGGCGGGATCCAAGCTGGCCAAGGCGCAAGCGCTTGGCGTCCAGGTGACGGATGAAGATGGCTGGCTGGCGCTGGTTGCGCAGGCGCAATCGGAGTCCTGATCGGGAGCCGTTCGTGCTAAGATTCAGTCGCTGTCGTCGAGTCTGCTGCGTCGCAGATTGGCCTGAGACGCATGAACCACAGCTCCCGGCAGTCGGGGATATCCCCGCTGATCAGACAGGAGCGTCTCCATGAAGACCATATCGAACGGAACGCCGGTGGACGGAATCAGGCCACAGGCTTTCCATGTTGAACTCACGCCGGTCTCCGCCGCGCCGCTGTTCCATGCCTTGCATGGAACCGTACCGGCGGCACCCGTGCCACATCTGCCCAGCCCGATCGAGGATGCGATCCACCAACCCTTGCCCAAGCGATAAACTGAGTCCTGCTTCATTGTAATCCATGCGCCCAATGCATGGCTGTTGCCCGATCTGCTGCACTGCACAAAGGGGTGTGACAGTCCTAATAAAGCTCTTGTCAGCCGGGAATTGGCCCGGCTCATCAACAGGAGCGTACCAATGAAAGTCGTATCGACTGAATTTGAACCGCAGGTGCGCGCTGTTCCGGTTGCCGAAATTCTGGCCCCGGTTCGCCGTCTGCCTACCGCCAAGCGTCGCATCATGCTGACGCCCGCTGCGGTTGAAGCCCGTCTGTTCCACGCGCTCTAAGGCGCGTTCAACAGGCGCAAGCCGTTAGGCTTGCACCTTTTTCTTCGTCAGAACCAGGCAGGGCCATTCCGCCCTGCGGTCCATCGGCCACGCCGGCACCAACCCGTGCCGGCGATAGGCGTTGGCGACGGCGCGTTGCTGGTGGTGTAGAAGCCCCGCCATCACCAGCACGCCGCCGGGCGCAATCACAGCCGCCATGTCCCGCGCCAGCGCGATCAGCGGCGGCGCCAATATGTTGGCCAGTACCAGATCATAGGGCGCGCGGTCGCGCAGCGCCGGGGCGGCAAGCCCTGGGCAAACCGCAAGAGCCATGCGCCCGGCACATGCACCTGCGACAAAATGGTTCAGCGCCAGATTTTCCGCCGCCACGTCGATGGCAATCGGATCGATATCGCTGGCAATGGCCCGCGCGCTGCGATTGGCCTGCAGGGCCGCCATGGCCAGCACGCCGGTGCCGGTGCCAATATCGGCGATATTGCGGAAATCGCGGAATTTTTTCAGGCGCGCAATTGCCGCCAAGCAGCCGTGCGTCGTGGCATGCTGGCCGGTGCCGAAGGCCAGGCCGGCTTCGATGCGGAATGCCCAATCGCCGATCCGCACTGCATCGGCATGATCGGCGGTGTGGATGATGAAGCGTCCGGCTCGCACAGGGGCAAGGTCGCGCTGTGACATTGTGGTCCAGTCCGCTTCCGGCAGTTCTTCCAGCGCCGGGTTGGCGGCAGACGGGAACAGGCCGATGATCTGCGCAACGATGTCACCATCGGGTTGAGCAGCGAAGTAAGCGGTCAGCACCCAATCATCGGGTTTGGACGGGTCCGGCTCCTCGACGTTCAGCGTGGGCGGCTCGTCCATCAATTCGAACAGATCGGGCAGGGATTCGGCTTCGGCGCGGTTGACCGCAAAGCGCAGCGCCCAGCTCATGCGGGCCGCACCACGCCATCGGCAAACACGTGGCTGCAATTCAGTGCGCTGGCATCGGCACCGGTTTCCAGCGCCGCCACCGTGATCCAGCCCTGCTTGCGGAGTTCCAGCCCGACAGCGGCTGGCGTCCCCAGCGGCAGCAGCACGCGCGTCTTGCTTTCCTGGCCCAGGCCCAGATCGACCAACCCATCGACATAGAGCGAGAAGCCGATCGCGGCTTCCTGTCCGCCATCGGCGTGCGCCACCGTATAGGCGCCGCCCCGGCCGACTTCGGCCATCAGGCCAGCGCCGAACAGCGAGAAGCCCAGCCAGGTCTGATATTCGAAACCGTGGCGTTCGGTGGGATCGAGCGTGACGGAGACGCCGTTCAGGCCATCGGCCAGCGCGGCAATGGCATCCAGTCGCGCCAGCACGGCATCGGGCAGATCAAGCTGCTTCAAGGCCGCCAGCGCCGCGTTGACCGGGCCGGCAGCGGCGATCAACGGCACATATTGATCGGCGCCGGCAGCGCGCAGGGCACCAACATCCTTGCCATCCAGCCAGGCCTGTACGTCGCTGAGCGACGCATGGCCCAGCGACCAGCCGGCAGCAGCGAGATCGGAAACCAATGTGGGCATGGTGAGATCGACCGAAAGCCCGGTCAGGCCGGTGGCAATGAGCGCCTCCACGGCGACGGCCAGCACTTCGGCAGCGGCGGCGGGGCTGTCGCTGCCGATCAGTTCGGCGCCGGCCTGGGTGCGTTCACGCTCTGGCGAAAGCTGATCACCGCGCACGCGCAGCACCGGGCCAGCGTACATCAGGCGCACGGGGCGGGCCTGGCCAGCAAGGCGGGTGACGGCGATGCGGCCAACCTGGCCAGTGATGTCTGACCGTAGCGCCAGAGTCATCTGGCTGACCGGATCGGTGAAGCGCAGGCGTTCGCGGCTGCTGCCGCCGGCCATGCTGGCTTCATATTCCACCAGCGGCGGCGCCACCCGCTCATATCCGTGCATGGCGCACACATCGGTTAGGGTGCGCACCAGGCTGGCAAGGGCTTGGGCTTGCGGCGGCAGCCGATCGCGCAACCCTTCGGGGAGGAGGCCGAAACTTGTCATGGGGAGGCGGTTAGCGGCAAGCGGGGAGGGCAGCAAGCGCTTCCTCCCCGCCAGCCATCACACGAAGCGCAGCGCGCTGGCCACCTTCACGCCGGGCAGGGCGCGGATGGTGGTGAGCAGCGCGTCGGGGATGGCGGTATCGACGCTGAGCAGCAGCACGGCCTCGTCACCGGCATCGCGGCGGCCAAGGTGGAAGGTGCCGATGTTCACGTCTGACCCGCCCAGCGCGGTGCCGAGGCGGCCGATGAAGCCCGGCTTGTCCTCGTTGACGATGTAGAGCATGTCGCCGGCGAGATCGGCTTCGACGGTAATGCCGAAAATCTCGGTGAGGCGCGGCTTGGACATGCCGAACAGCGTGCCGGCCACGGTGCGCGGGCCACTGGCGGTCATCACCGTCACGCGCAGCAGCGTGTGATAATCGGTTTCGCGGTCGTGGCGCACTTCGGCGATCTCGATCTCGCGTTCGCGGGCCAGATAGGGCGCGTTGACCATGTTGACCGTATCGCTGTGCGTGCGCATCAGGCCAGCCAGCACCGCCGCCGTGATCGGCTTCAGGTTCAGCTGGGCCGCAGCGCCTTCGACCTCGACGCGCACCGACTTGATGCCCTCATTGTCGAGCTGGCCCACCAAGCTGCCCAGCCGTTCGGCCAGCGCCATATAGGGCTTCAGGCGCGGCGCTTCTTCGGCCGACAGTGACGGCATGTTGAGCGCGTTGGTGACGCCGCCGGTAAGCAGGAAGTCGCTGAGCTGTTCCGCCACCTGGATGGCAACATTGACCTGGGCTTCGTCGGTGCTGGCGCCGAGGTGCGGCGTCGAGACGAAATTGGGTGTGCCGAACAACGGCGAGGCCTTGGCCGGTTCTTCCAGGAATACATCAAGCGCGGCGCCGGCGATGTGGCCGGAATCGAGCAGTTCCTTCAGTGCCACTTCGTCGATCAGGCCGCCACGGGCGCAATTGACGATGCGGATGCCCGGCTTGCACTTCAGCAGATTTTCGCGGCTGAGGATGTTGCGGGTGCTTTCGGTCAGCGGCGTGTGCAGGCTGATGAAATCGGCG
Organism: Sandarakinorhabdus sp. AAP62; assembly: GCF_000331225.1. Lineage (GTDB taxonomy): Bacteria > Pseudomonadota > Alphaproteobacteria > Sphingomonadales > Sphingomonadaceae > Sandarakinorhabdus. Next base: position 233,761 of record NZ_ANFY01000005.1, read on the forward strand.
CCGGCCAGCAGTTCATCGAGCGTTACCTTGGTCACGCCCATATGCTCGGCGCGTTCCGGGGTGAGGAAGGGATCGAACGCGATCACCTTCATCTTCAGGCCCAGCGCGCGATCGGCGACGATGCTGCCGATGTTGCCGGCGCCGATCAGGCCCAGCGTCTTGGCGGTCACTTCGACGCCCATGAAGCGGTTCTTCTCCCACTTGCCGGCCTGGGTGGAGGCGTCAGCCTCGGGCAGCTGGCGAGCGAGCGCGAACATCAGGGCGATGGCGTGTTCGGCGGTGGTGATCGAGTTGCCGAACGGGGTGTTCATGACGACGACGCCGAGCGCGGAGGCGGCCGGAATGTCGACATTGTCCACCCCGATGCCGGCGCGGCCGACGACCTTCAGGTTGGTGGCAGCGGCGAGCACCTCCTTCGTCACCTTGGTGGAGGAGCGGATGGCGAGGCCGTCATAGTTGCCGATGATCTTGATCAGCTCGTCCTTCGACAGGCCGGTGATCTCGTCCACCTCGATACCGCGGGCGCGGAAGATTTCGGCGGCCTTGGGGGACATCTGGTCGGAAATGAGGACTTTGGGCATGGGGTGAACCTTTCAACTCCCCTCCCTGCAAGGGAGGGGTTGGGGGAGGGTGCTCCCCGCAAGGGCTGGCTTGGCTGAAGAGGAGAAGCTCGCTGCGCTCGCACCCTTCCCCGGCCCCTCCCTTGCAGGGAGGGGAGATTATTGGGTGACTTCCGCGTAGGCCCAGTCGAGCCAGTGGGTCAGCGCCGCGATGTCGGCGGTGTCGACGGTGGCGCCGCACCAGATGCGCAGGCCGGCCGGGGCGTCGCGATAGGCGCCGATGTCATAGGCGGCCTTCTCCTTTTCGAGGAGGCTGACGATCGCCTTCACCTGCTCTTCGGCGAGGCCGGGGAGAACGAGGCAGACTGACGTGTTCGACCGTGTGGCGGCATCCTTGGCCAGATGCTCCACCCACGGGCGCGATTGCACCCAGGCGTCGAGCGCGGCGGCATTGGCGTTGGCGCGGGCCTTGAGCGCATCGAGGCCACCAAGGCTGTCGGCCCATTCCAGCGCGTCGATATAGTCTTCCACTGCCAGCATCGACGGCGTGTTGATGGTCTCGCCGACGAAGATGCCCTCGGTCAGCTTGCCCTTGGAGACGAGGCGGAAGATCTTGGGCAGCGGCCAGGCCGGCGTGTAGCTTTCGAGGCGTTCGACGGCGCGGGGGCCGAGGATCAGCATGCCGTGGCCGCCTTCGCCGCCCAGCACCTTCTGCCACGAATAGGTCAGCACATCGACCTTGTCCCAATCGACATCCTGCGCGAACACGGCGGAGGTGGCGTCGGCGAAGGTCAGGCCTTCGCGGTCGGCCGGCACCCAATCATAATTGGGGACGCGCACGCCGGACGTGGTGCCGTTGGCGGTGAACAGCACGTCGTTGGTGAAATCGACGGCGGCCAGATCGGGCAGTTCGCCATAGGGCGCGGTGATGACGGTGGGATTGAGTTTCAGCTGCTTGGCCGCATCGGTCACCCAGCCTTCACCAAAGCTTTCCCAGGCGATGGCCGTCACCGGCCGGGCACCCAGCATCGTCCACATCGCCATTTCATAGGCGCCGGTGTCGCTGGCCGGCACGATGCCGATGCGGTGCGTGTCGGGGACGCCCAGGATCTTGCGGGTCAGGTCGATGGCGTGTTTCAGGCGCGCCTTGCCGAGCTTGGAGCGGTGCGAGCGACCAAGGGAAGCGGTGTCGAGCTGTTCGGGGCTCCATCCAGAACGTTTTGCACAAGGCCCGGACGAAAAATGGGGGCGCGCCGGAAGCGCGGTCGGCTTGTCAGTCATGTTCTCTCCTCACAGAGAGCGCGCGCCGCGTTGGGACGGCGTGGCCCGTCGCCGGCCATAGTGGTTTGCAACAGGGCGTCAAGTTGTTTCGGCCAGGCGGCGCGCGTGCGTGTGCCTCGACAAGCTCGGCATGAGCGGGCTTTTCCATGACTGAAGAGGCATGGAGCGACCTTCGTGCCGCACCAGCCAGAACCGCTCATGCCGAGACTGTCGAGGCATGCACTGGCTCCGGCCTAGCCGACCGACTCGACGATGGCCCGGCCCAGCGGCACGAACTGGCGATTGCGTTCGCCCAGTTCGGATTTGGCGGCAAACAGATAGGCGGCGACCCAGATTGGTTTGCGTCCCGGCGGGGTGATCACCGAAACGATGTTGCGCGCGTGCCAGGAACCGGCCCCGGTCTTGTTGGCTTCCTGCCAGCCGGGCGGCAGCGCGGCGCGGATCATGGAGTCGGCGGTCTTGCTGGCCTGCATCCAGCCGAACAAGGTGCGGCGCGCCGCTGACGACAGGATACCGCCTTCCACCAGGGCGCGCGTCGTGGCCAGCATGGCGGTGGGCGTTGTGGTATCGCGCGGGTCGCCAGGCCTTTCGTTGTTCATCTCCGGCTCGTTGCGGTCCAGCCGCGTGATCCGGTCGCCAGTGGCGCGCAGCCAGCGGGTGAGGGCAACCGGGCCGCCGATCCTGGCCAGCGCGATGTTGGCGGCGGGATTGTCGGAGAGCACCGCCATCGCTTCGGCCAGTTCCAGCAAGGACGCGCTGCCACCAACGCGCCTTTCGGTGAAGGGTGCGTTGAACAGCAAGTCGGCCTTGGTCACGGGCAGGCGGTCGTTCATCGTCCATTCGCCCTTGTCGGCCCCGTGCAGCAGCCGAGCAGCGAGCAGCAGCTTGAAGGTGGAACACAAGGGAAAACGATCATTGGCGCGATGGCCGAAGCGTTCGCCGGTTTGGGTATCGATCAGCGATATGCCGATGGGGCCGCCGGCGCTGCGCTCGATCTGCGAGATGGCGCGGCGCAGGGCGGCGAAACGGTCCGGCTTTGCCAGCGTCGGGGCGGCGGTGAGGAGCGGCAGGCCTGCGATGAACGTGCGGCGGTCGATCATGCGTGGCTCCCTCGCAAAGGCCGGGGCATTGACCTCGCACCGGTGATGGCGTCTCGTCAATCCAACCAGGAAGAGGAATTTGGGGATGATCGATTGGACGGGCCAACATGTGCTGATCACCGGTGCAGCCAGCGGCATCGGGCGGGCACTGGCGGTGCAGTTGTCCCGGCGTGGTGCGCTGGTGACGGCGGCGGACATCAATGAAGATGGCGTTGCCGAAACGGCAGCGCTGTGTGGCGGCGAAGCGCTGGTGCTCGATCTGGCCGATGCTGCGGCCGGCGGGCAAGCGGTGGCGCAATTGGTTGCCCGCCATGGCCGGCTGGATGCGGTGTTCGCCAATGCCGGCATCGGCTATCGGCGCCGGCTGCTGAAGGCTGATCTGGATGATCCTGGCCTGGCGCGGCTGTGGGAAATCAACATGCTGGGGCCAACCCGGCTGGCGCAGGCCTTGTGCCAGGCGGCCGAAGCCGGCGGCTGGCGCGGGCGGATCGTGATCACCGGATCGGAAAACAGCCTGTCGCTGCCACCGTCGGTGCAGAACAACGGCATTGGCCTGTATGCGGCGTCCAAACATGGCGTGCTGATCCTCGCGGAATGGCTGGCTACTGAAAGCCGCAACGCCGGCAAACCGCTGGATGTGCATGTGCTGCTGCCCGGTGGTGTGTATACCGGGATGACGGCGCCAGGGCTGGGCGATGATCCGGCGAAATGGCCGGCAGACATGGGCATCATCATGCCGGAACGGGCGGCCGCGCTGTGCCTGAAGGGCCTCGATCTCGGCCTGTTCCATATCCCGACCCACGCCCATCTTCATGCTGACATGGGCTGGCGTTATCAGAGCGTGGGCGAAGCCACCGAAGCCCTGGGCCTGACCAGCCCGCAATGACAATGGGGGCGTGACAAGCAGGCACGCCTGCTTTAAGCCGCGCGACCGTTTTGCAAAGAGTATGAAGACGATGACATCTGCCGTGCCGCCGACTGTGCCCGAACGGATCTTTCCCACCGCCGAAGCCGATGCCAGGCTGGGCAACCAGCCCACCGCCGTTCCGCAGACCGAACATTCGGCCTATCGCCTTGCCTTTCAGGACAATGATTTCCTGCTGCGCGAAGATCTGCGGCCGGTGCGTTTCCAGCTGGAATTGCTGAAGACCGAACTTCTGCTGGCCGAAGCCAATATCCACAGCACCTTCGTCTTCTATGGCTCGGCCCGCATTCCTGCCCCGGAAGACGCGCAGGCGCTGATCGATGCCGCTGCCACACCCGAACGCCAGGCCGTCGCCAGGCGCCTGGCCGCCAACGCCCGCTATTATGCGGTGGCACGCGAATTGGCGGTGCTGGTTTCCACGCACTGCCAGGATGGCGAACGCTGCTTCACCGTCTGCTCCGGCGGCGGCCCGTCGATCATGGAAGCCGCCAACCGCGGCGCCTGGGAAAGCGGTGCGCCGTCGGTGGGCCTCAACATCGTGCTGCCACACGAACAGGTGCCCAATCCCTATGTCTCCCCCGGCCTGTCAGTGCAGTTCCACTATTTCGCGCTCAGGAAGATGCACTTCCTGATGCGCGCCAAGGCGGTCGCGGTGTTCCCCGGCGGCTTTGGCACCTTCGATGAATTTTTCGAACTGCTCACTCTGGTACAAACCGGCAAGGTCGCGCCGCTGCCGATCCTGCTTTATGGCCGCGACTTCTGGAACCGTGTGGTGAACTTCGAAGCGCTGGCCGAAGAAGGCGTGATCGCGCCGGATGATCTGAAGCTGTTCCATTTCGTTGAAACGGCGGAAGAGGGGTGGGCGATCGTGAAGGCGCATTACGGGTTGTAAGGGAAGGGGAGGGGCCTCCGGCGGGCAGGGTCGCAGACCCTGCACCCGTTTGTTGGAGGCGAGTGCTTGATCGGAGATTTGCGTCAATTCTAGCCGTTAGATTTCTTCAAGCCATTCGCTCGTTGTTGCTTCATGATCGAATCCATCCCAATCCAGCCGAAGCAGCTTTCCTTTCGTTTTGGGAAGCGATTTTCGGTCGATCAGTTTGCTGCTGATTTCGAAATTGGCATTGATTTTGACAATCAGAACCTTGCTGAAATTTCGTTCAAGATTGATAGTCACGGAACTTTTATTCTTGAACGGTGTTATTGTTTTAACCTCGACAAAATCATTGCCAATTTTTCCATCAGAGCCTTCAGCGTAGTTGCGATGCAGCTTTAGGCCGTGGGCGACCTCTCCGAACAGCTCACCGATATCTCCATAGACCTGCAAATGCCTACCAGTTTGGTCATAATATGATTCCGCCAGATCGAGGAGACTCCGCAAATACGGGAGCATATTGAGATTGATGTGAGGGAATCGAGCCCGCAACTCTAAACGCTCAAGCTGGCTCAGATGGGCATTTATATCTGTCCACGTGATCCATTCACCATCGTCGTAGAAGGCATTGTCATCATTCCACATGTTCGCCCCGCATATTGCCAAAGACAGCATAGACTGAAATCGTATACGTTAACTTGATCGATCAGCTGTTTGGAAACGCTTGTTATTCCACGGGTGCAGGGACGAGTCCCTGCCCGCCAGAGGCATGTTCTTGCTTGCGCAACAAAAAAGGGCGGCAGCTGCAGCCACCGCCCCTGATTTCGTGATGACGTGCTCTTACGGGGTCGGAGTAGCTTCAGCAGCCGGCGCCGCTTCGCCTTCAGCGGCTTCCACGGCAGCCGGGGCTTCTTCGGCCGGGGCAGCGGGCAGCGGCAGCGGGCTGGCGCTCTTGCTGTTCAGATAGGCGATCACGGCGGCACGGTCTTCGGGCTTGGCGATGCCGGCGAAGCTCATCTTGTTGCCGGCCATGAAGGCCTTCGGGCTCTTGAGCCAGCCCCACAGATTGTCCCAATCCCAATTCTTGCCCTTCATGCCCGACAGGGCATCGGAATAGCTGAAGCCAGCAGCGGCAGCGATCGGTCGGCCGACAATGCCGTGCAGCGCCGGGCCGGTGCCGTTGGCGCCGCCGGGATCGACATTGTGACAAGCCGCGCACTTCTTGAACACGGCTTCGCCCTTGGCGATATCGGCCGAGGCCAGATAGAAAGCGGCGGGCTTTTCGGCTTCGGCAGCAGCAGCGCCCTCGGCCGGGGCTTCTTCAGCGCCGGCCACTTCATAGCCGGGTTTTTCCGGCAGGTGGCGGGCGAACATCATGTCGCTGATGATCGACACGCCCAGCACGGCCAGCAGGCCGGCCAGAACGCCACCAAAAATCTTGTTCCACTCAAAGCTGTCCACGTCGAAGCTCCAATGTGGGCGCGGTTGCCCCAGGGGACGAGCCCTGCCTGCGCCTTCCTGACGCAGCGATTAGGCAATATCGCGCAGGCCCGCAAGCATTTGCTTGTTGCAGCGCACTATCATAACGAACGGACATGACGAGCAGCTATCCACCCCTGGCCCAAACTCTGGTTGATCGCATGGTGGCCGCTGCTGCCGCGGCGCCGGAACAGGCTGTGGCGTTCCAGGGCGCGCCCGGCGCCTACAGCCATCAGGCGGTGCGGGAGGCGTTCCCGGATCGACTGCCCTTGCCCTGTGCCAGCTTTGAAGATGCCATCGAAGCCGTGCAGTCTGGCCGCGCCGGGGTGGCGATGATTCCGATCGAGAATAGCCTGCATGGCCGGGTAGCCGATATCCATTTCCTGCTGCCTGAATCCGGCCTGAGCATCGTGGGCGAGCATTTCGTGCGGGTGCGCCATTGCCTGCTGGGGCTGGGCGACAAGGCGGCACTGCGAGAAGTGAAGAGCCACCCGCAGGCGTTGGGCCAGGTGCGCCGGCATTTGCGGGCCTGGGGCATCGCGCCGGTGCAGTTTTTCGATACAGCCGCCGGTGCGGCTGCCGTGGCTGGAGAGGGCGATGCCAGCGTGGGCGCGATTGCCAGCCGGCTGGCAGGCGAGCTTTATGGTCTGAACATCCTGGCCGAAGGGGTGGAGGATGCCGATCACAACACCACGCGTTTCGTGGTGCTGAGCCGGGAGGCGGTGGTGCCCCCCCTCGGCATTCCGGCGATGACCAGCTTCAATTTCGAGGTGCGCTCGGTGCCGGCGGCGTTGTTCAAGGCGCTGGGCGGTTTTGCCACCAATGGCGTGAACATGACGAAGCTGGAAAGCTATCTGCGCGACGGCAAGTTCAGCCAGGCGGAGTTCTATGCCGAGATCGAGGGGTCGCCGCTGGAACCGCCGGTGGCGCGCGCGCTGGAGGAGCTGGAGTATTTCACCAACTGGGTGAAGGTGATCGGTACTTATCCCCGCGCGCGGGATCGGGCCGAGTAGCTCAAGCCGGAGCGCGCAGCAGGCGCACCAGCGCCTTGCCGAAGCGGCGTTCGACGACGCGTTCCCAATCACAGCTCAGGGGATCGGCCGCAGCCGTTTCGACGCTGATGAGTGCGCCCGGCGCGATCCAGCCGCGCTCGTGAAGGTGGATGAGCGCTGGATCGGCGAGGCCCAAGCCATAGGGCGGATCGAGGAACACCAAATGGAACGCGCGCGGGGCAGCGCCAAGGCTGGCAACCGGGCTTTGCCGCACGTCGCCAGCGGCGCCCAGCGCGGATAGATTGGCCTTGATCGCCTTCACGGCGGCCGCGTCATTGTCGATGAAGCAGCAACTGCCGGCGCCGCGCGACAATGCCTCGATGCCCAGCGCGCCGGTGCCGGCGAACAGGTCGAGCACGTTCAGGTCTTCAAAGGTGCCGAGCCGGCTGGTGAGCATGGAGAAGACGGCTTCGCGGGCGCGGTCGCTGGTCGGACGGGTTGATTCGCCAGCGGGCGCTTTCAGGGCGCGGCCCCGCCATTTGCCCGATATCACACGCATCAGCGTGGCTCTGTCCTTGCGGCCTTCAGCAACGCTTTCAGCAGGGCCACATCGGATTCGGGAATTTCGTCGGCCATGCGCGGCGGCAGATCGTCGAGGCCGATCGGGCCATAGGCAACCCGGATCAGCCGGTTCACCTGCAGTCCGACATGTTCGAGCACGCGGCGCACTTCGCGGTTCTTGCCCTCGCGGATGGTGACGATCAGCCAGAGATTATGGCCGGTCTTGCGCTCGATATCGGCGAGGATGGAGCCATAGTGGATGCCATCGATGCTGACGCCATCGGCCAGCGCCTCCAGCGCCTGCTGCGTGACCTCGCCAAAGGCGCGGACGCGATAGACGCGCGGCACCTGGCTGGACGGCAGCTCCAGCGCGCGCTTCAGCTCGCCATCGGTGGTGAGCAACAGCAGGCCTTCGGTGTTCATGTCGAGCCGGCCAACGGGGACAACGCGCGGCAAGCCGGGCGGCAATATGTCCATGATGGTCGGGCGACCGGCGGGATCGCGCGCGGCGGTGAGGAAGCCGGCAGGCTTGTGAAAGCGATAGAGCTTGGCCGGCGCGATGCCGGCCACGGGTTCGCCATCAACGGTGACATTGGCCAGGCTGGTGATGTTGAGCGCCGGTGAGGTGAGCACTTCGCCAGCGATGGCGATGCGGCCTTCGGCAATCATCCGCTCGATATCGCGGCGCGAACCGACGCCGGCGCGGGCCAGTGCCTTGGCGATGCGTTGCGGCGCGACTTCGGTCTGGCGCACGGGCGCCGGGCTGCGCTTGAGGCGCGGTGGTTCGGCGCGCGGCGCCGGCTTGCCGGGGCCAGGGGTGGTGCGGGCAGGGCGCTCGCCGCGCTGTGGACGTTCGGCGCGGGGCGGACGATCTTGTTGGTCTGGTCGGGCACCTCTGGCCGGGCCTCCACTGCGTTGCGGGCGTTCAGTCCGGTCCGGGCGGCCACTACGTTGTGGACGTTCGCTGCGAATGGGGCGTTCGCTGGGAATGGGGCGCTCTGCGCGGGCGGGGCGTTCGGAACGGGCCGGGCGCTCATCGGTTTCGGCGCGCTCGCGGCGGTCGCTCCAGCCCGCAGCGCGCTGGTCACGGCGCGATGGCGGCGGGGCGCCAGGCGGGCGTTGGCCAGTCGGACGTTGGCCAGGCGGACGGGGGCCAGGCGGACGGGGGCCAGAGCGGTCGGGGGCGCGATGACCAGTCTTGGGACCAGTGGAGCCGGTAGGGCGTTTACCGCCAGTTGGTTTGCGGGGTGGTCGCATCGGGCTTCCCATGCGGCCGGGCCGAATGATTGTCAAAAAGAGAAGGCGCCGGAAGTTGTGATGCTGGCCTGCTTGCGAAGCCTGTTTCTTTTTGCCATCGCCCGTTGCCCTGCGCCGCGCCTTGCGCTAACCGGCGCGCCTGTGCCCCTGTGGTGAAATTGGTAGACGCGCTCGACTCAAAATCGAGTGGAGAAATCCGTGCTGGTTCGAGTCCGGCCAGGGGCACCACCTCCCTGCAATGCGCAGCGGCCCGCCAGGCGGGGACTACAGGTTGAGTTTGACGCCGGTTTGTCCGGTTGCACCGCTTAGCCGGTGCTCGGGCCGGCCATGAGACCGGCAGCTCGAAAGTGCCGGCAGTTGTCAGATGATTGGCTGGTTTGCCTAAGCGAACTTGCATGCGGCGAGAGCGCGAAGACCGCGAAGGGCTGATTTCGCGTTCCGGACGGGCATCACCTCACCTGACCGCCACGGGCGGCGCTTTTGCTGGTCTGAATCGTACTCGGCACGGCCGAACCGATGGGCGGTTGCATCCCGGGCGCGGGACAATCGCCATCTCCGCAATCGTCGAGCATTGAGCAAAGCGGCTGGGGTTGACTGTACGATCGTACTGTTTATCATGGCCGAGGTATCCGGTGCTTCGGTTTGGGGTAAACGTGGGAGCAAAATTCGGCATTGGGCAGGCGGTGCGTCGCGCCGAGGACCGCAGGTTCGTTGCCGGATCCGGGCGGTATGTCGGCGATATCGTGCTGCCCGGGATGGCGCATGCCGTCGTTGTCTATTCGCAGCATGCGCACGGCATGATCCGTTCCATCGACACGTCCCGCGCCAGCGCCATGCCGGGTGTGATCGCAGTGCTGACGGGGGCCGATGCGGTTGCCGACGGAATCGGCGGACTGCCGCCCTATTTCATGCCCGCCGACAGCGGCGGGCCGCCGGGTTACCGGACCATCCGCCCGATCCTGGTTGCAGACCGGGTTCGCTGCATCGGCGACCGCATTGCCGTCGTGATCGCCGAGAGCGAACGCCAGGCTCGTGACGCTGCCGCCGCGATCGATGTCGACATCGCGCCGCTGCCGGCAGTCGTGTCGCCGGATGCTGCGGCGGCTCCCGGGGCGCCGCTCGTCTGGGATGACTGCCCCGGAAACGCCTGTTTCACCTTGGCGTTCGGCGATGTCGCCGCAACCGAGGCGGCGTTTGCGCGTGCCGCCCACGTGGTGGCACTGACCATCCACAACAATCGCATCAGCGCCAACTCGATCGAGCCGCGCTGTGCTGTGGGGTGCTTTGATCCGGCGACCGCTGGGTTCGTGCTGCACACGAGTTCGCAAAATCCGCATGGCGTCCGCAAAGTGCTGGCGCAATCGGTGCTGCATGTGCCCGAGAATGACATCCGGGTGATCTCGCCGGATGTTGGTGGCGGCTTCGGGATGAAGGCCGATGCCTACCCCGAGGATGCGATCGTGCTTTGGGCAGCGCGGCGGCTCGGCCGCCCGGTCAAATGGGTCGGCACGCGGTCAGAGGCCCTGATGGGTGACAATCATGGCCGCGATCAGACAGCTGATGCGGCGCTGGCCCTTGATGAACATGGCCGGGCGCTCGGTTTGCGGCTCACCGCGCGTCATGCCCTCGGCGCCTATGTTGCGTCGGCCACCGTGGCGCCGATTACCTTTGCAATGCGGATGCTGCCGGGCGTGTACGATATTCCGGCTGTTGCGGTGCGAACCACGGCAACCTTTACCAACTGTTCGCCGACAGGCCCCTATCGCGGTGCTGGCCGGCCCGAGGCATGTTTTGCGCTTGAACGCCTTATGGACATGGCGGCGCGCGCCATCGGGATCGATCGCGTCGATATCCGCCGGCGCAACCTCATTAGTGCCGACCAGATGCCGTACACCACCGCTGTTGGCGTGACGTACGACTCGGGCGATTTTGGCGCGATGATGGACCGCTGCCTCAGCCTTGCGGACTGGTCGGGCTTTCCCGAGCGGCAGCGGCAGACCGAGGCGAAGGGTTGGCTGCGGGGCCGCGCCGTGACCAGCTACCTCGAAAGCGCCGGGGTGTTCAACGATCGCATGGAACTCCGCTTCGACCCCGAAGGCAATGTCACGATCCTGGCCGGAACCCATTCGCACGGCCAGGGCCATGCCACCGTCTTTCCGCAGCTCATCCACGAATGGCTCGGTCTTCCCTACGACAAGATCAAGTATATCCAGGGTGATACCGACAAGGTGGCCTTTGGGCGCGGCACCTATGCGGCGCGCAGCTCGATGCTGGCCGGGACCGCGCTTCATGCGGCAGCGCAAGATGCCATCGCCAAGGGCCGAACGATGGCCGCGCAGCTGCTCGATGCCGATATCGACGACATCATGTTTGCCGATGGGCAATACAGCGTTGGCCAAGGCAACCGCACCATCGGCTTTGCTGATGTCGTCAAGGCCTTCTATCGACCGATCGGGGTGCCCGGCGGCCTGTCGCTTGGCCTCACCACCATCGGAACGGCGGGCGGCCAAAGCCCCAACTTCCCCAACGGCGCCCATGTTTGCGAAGTCGAGGTCGATCCTGCCACCGGCGCGATCCATATCGACCGCTATGTGGTGGTTGATGACGTCGGGCGCATTCTCAACCCGATGATCTGCGAAGGCCAGATTGTTGGAGGCATCGCCCAGGGACTTGGGCAGGCGCTGTTGGAAGCGATCGTCTATGATCCCGACAGCGGCCAATTGTTGAGCGGCAGTTTCAGTGACTATGGCATGCCCCGTCCCGATACCATGCCCTTGCATATCGAGTCGGAACTGGCCGAAATTCCTTGCAAGACCAATGTTCTGGGCGTGAAGGGGGTGGGCGAGTCCGGAACAATCGCCGCCCCGCCAACCCTGGTTAACGCGGTCCTTGATGCGCTCTGGCCGCTTGGCGTGACCGATATCGCCATGCCGCTGACGCCAGCCCGAGTCTGGACCGCGATTGATCAAGCCAGCAAGCGAGGCGCAGCATGAAGATGACCGGCGAGTATCGGATCGCCGCCCCACGCAACCGCGTGTGGGATGCGATCAACGATCCCGAAATCCTGCAGCACTGCATTCCCGGATGCGAGGCCATCACCCGCAACACGCCGACCAACTGGACCGCGCGTGTCACGGCGAAGGTGGGGCCGGTGAAGGCGCGGTTCCAGGGCAATATCCGGCTGGAGGATCTCGATCCGCCCAGCAGCTGCCGCATCGTCGGGGAGGGCAGCGGCGGTGCGGCCGGTTTCGCGCGCGGTGAAGCGACCGTGCAGCTTGATGCCGATGGCACCGATGCCACCGTGCTGCGTTACACCGCACAGGCGCAGGTCGGTGGCAAGTTGGCTCAGATTGGATCGCGGCTGATCGATAGTTTTGCGCAGCGCTATGCCGATGATTTCTTCGCACAGCTTGCGGCAATCCTTGGCGGCGAGAGGGATCTGGCTGTCGCCGCTGCTGTGCAACCGGAGGCGCCGGCTCCATCCGCGCCGCACGTGCCTGCCGATGCTGAACCAGGCGCCGCGGTCACTCGGGATGATCGGCCCGATGCCAGTTTCCCCGCGTCTGCCGCAAAGCGCTTCGACAGCCAGAGCTTCACCATCGTCGTGCTGTCACTGCTGCTGGTGTTCATGACCGTCATGTACGCGTTGAAGCCATGAGCGAACCCACATCCCGCATCACGCTCGAAGTGAATGGTCGCGACGTGACCGCGGACGTTCCCTCCCGAACCCTGCTGGTCGAGTTCCTGCGTGACAATCTCGGGCTGACCGGGACTCATGTCGGCTGCGACACCAGCCAGTGCGGCGCCTGCACGGTCCATCTGGATGGCATTGCAATCAAGAGCTGCACGATCTTCGCGGTGCAGGCCCAGGATGCCACCGTCACCACCATCGAAGGCCTTGATCCGGCAGCGGATCACCCGCTGCAGCGCAGTTTTCAGCGTTGTCACGCCTTGCAGTGCGGGTTCTGCACCCCCGGCATGATCATGGCGGCCGCCTCTCTGTTGGCGACCGACCCGACAGTGGGTGCCGCTGAGGTGCGCGGCGCCCTGGAAGGCAATCTGTGCCGCTGCACCGGCTATCAGCCGATCATCGCCGCGGTGCTGGAAGCCGGGAAGGAGCTGGCGGGTTGACTCCCTTCGTCTATCATCGGCCGACGCAGCTTGCCGACGCGCTGGCGCTGCTGCGCGATGAGCAGGCGCGTCCGATTGCGGGCGGCATGACGCTGATCCCCACGCTCAAGCAGGGCCTTGCCCAGCCGGCGGCGCTGGTCGACCTCGCGGGCATCGATGTGCTCTACGGCATCAGGCTGGCAGACGGCGTGATCGAGATCGGCGCGATGACACGCCATTATGATGTTGCCACGTCACCGCTCGTCATCGCGCACCTGCCCGGACTTGCCGACCTGGCGGGGCAGATCGGCGACCTCCAGGTGCGCAATCGCGGCACCATCGGGGGATCGGTAGCCAATAATGATCCCGCCGCCGACTATCCGGCTGCCGTGCTGGCGCTTTGTGCCGAAGTCGTGACCGACCGGCGTTCGATATCCGCCGACGCGTTTTTCACCGGAATGTTCGAGACAGCGTTGGAACCGGGCGAAATCGTGACAGCCGTGCGGTTCCCGGCGCCGCGCCGCTGTGCCTATGCCAAATTCGCCAATCCGGTTTCCGGCTATGCGCTGGCGGGGGTGTTCGTGGGCGTGCACGCCGAGGGCACGCGCGTGGCCGTGACCGGTGCCGGACCTTGCGTGTTTCGCGCCAGCGCCATCGAAGCCGTGCTGGCCCGCGATCCTGCCGCCGCCAGCTTTGATGCCGCGCTGCTGGGGCCCGACGGCCTCGCCAGCGACCTGCATGCCTCCGCCGCGTATCGCGCCCAATTGGCGCGGGTGCTGGCCGCCCGCGCAGTCGCCCGCCTGACATGACGCCGCCTCTGCAATCGGTGCTGATCGTTGGGGGCGGCATTGCCGGAATGGCAACGGCGATCGAGCTGCGTCGGCGCGGTATCGCCGTCGATCTGATCGATCTCGATCCGCAATGGCGGGTCTATGGCGCCGGAATCACGATCACCGCGCCAACGCTTCGCGCCTTCGGCCAACTCGGCATCCTCGATGCGGTGCTGGAACGGGGCTATTCCGGCCGCGGCATCCGCATCTGCACGACCGACGGCACCCCGGTGGACGAGGTTTCCGATCCGGCAGAATTGGGGGTCGATGCGCCGGGCAGCGGCGGCATCATGCGTCCCGTGCTGCATCAGATCCTGTCGGAGCGGACCCGCGCCTCTGGCACGGCGGTGCAGCTGGGGGTGACGGTGGATGCGCTCGCCAGCGATGAACTTGGGGTCGATGTGCGCTTCAGTGATGGTGGTCACGGGCGCTACGATCTCGTGATCGGTGCAGACGGGCTGAATTCCAAGGTGCGCCGGCTGATTTTCCCGGAGGCACCGGTGCCCGAATACACGGGGCAGACGATCTGGCGGCTGTTTGCCGACCGCCCGCCCGAAATTGACCGGCGGCATTTCTTCCTCGGCGGGCCGGTGAAGATCGGCGTGGCGCCGGTGTCACAGCAGAGCCTCTATCTGTTCCTTCTGGAAAACACGCCGCGGCGGCCGATCATGCCTGACGCGGAGCTTGCCGCTGAAATGGCGCGGCTGATGGCGGGATATGGCGGCATTGTCGGTCGGTTGCGGGACGGGCTGGGGCCCCAGTCTCCGATCATCATGCGGCCGCTCGAAGCGTTTCTGCTGCCGGCCCCCTGGTATCGGGGCCGCGTGCTGCTGATCGGTGATGCAGCCCACCCCACCACGCCGCAGCTCGCTTCGGGGGCGGGTATGGCGGTTGAGGATGCCATCGTGCTGGGGCAACAGATCGATACCGCCGACAATGTTGCGGCCGCATTGGCGGGCTTCATGGCGCGGCGTGCAGCGCGCTGCCAGCTCGTGGTCGAAAACTCGCTGGCCATCGGTAGGCTCGAGCAGGCTGGTGCCCCGCCAACCGAGCAGACCCGCCTGGTCGCTCAATCCCTGGCGGTGCTGGCGCAACCGATCTGACAGTCAGGCTGAACGCCTGGGCCGTGAACTCATAAATGGTTGGGGTCGGGATCGTCCGGAGAAGCGCTTTTGCCCACTGGCCGCGTCGTGTCGTCGGTTGCGATGCCCAGAGTCCTTTTGGGCATCGCGCCCTCCTAACTCCTTTCCAGTGAACAAAATCACCATCGTCACGACCCCAACCACTTATGAGTTCACGGCCCAATTTGGCGGTGTCTTGAGCAGGCATCTTCGGAGATATGCGCTTTAAGCGTTATGATTCAGATAGTTACAGTTCCTTGAAAACAGCCCCTTGACATACCGGATAGATGTGCAAATTCCTGTACGATCGTACGGTATGTCTAATCATCGCAACAGGCAGTCCGGGTTTGGGTGATCGCCACATAAGCGCACCGGCATTTGGGAGGGGAACGTTATGAAGAAGCTCTGCTTTTATTGCACAACCGCGATTGCCGTTTGCAGCGCGTCCACTGCGCTGGCCCAAACCGCGGCGGCAGCACCGGCCGAAGACTCCGGCATCGAGGAAATCATCGTCACCGCCCAACGGCGATCGGAAAACCTCCAGCGTGTCGCGGTGGCGGTGTCAGCCGTTTCGTCAAAGGAATTGATCGCGTCCGGCGTGTCGGATGTGCAGAATCTCGGACGGCTGGTGCCGTCGCTGGTCGTCCAGCCGAATGGTGGTTCGAGCACGAACTTCTATCTGCGCGGGGTCGGCTCCTATGCCACCAACGCCTTTGCTGAAAACGCGATCGCGTTCAACTTCGCCGAGGTCTATGTCGCGCGGCCGACGTCGCCGCTGGGCACATTCTTCGACCTTGAACGCATCGAGGTGGTGAAGGGCCCGCAGGGCACGCTCTATGGTCGCAACGCCACCGGCGGGGCGATCAACGTCATTCCCAAGGCTCCCGAACTCGGCGATTTTGGTGTTGATGCAACTGCAGAGCTTGGCAATTACGCCTCAAAGCGCGGCTCTGTTGCGGTCAATATCCCGATCGGTGATATCGCTGCCGTGCGTGTTGCCGGCCAGGTTTCTGACCGCAACGGTTACTTGTCGGATGGCTATGACGACGAAGTCGGTCAGGCGGCGCGCATTTCGTTGCTGGTCAAGCCCAATGACCGTTTGTCGTTTCAGCTGACCGGTGATTATTTCCACCAGGGTGGACGGGGCGTCGGATCGGTGCTGGTGCCGGGCGTGAACACGCCGACGGCCCCGCCGGTGTCCAGTCGCATTGGTGGTGCCGATCCGCGCAGTGTCGATGAACTGCGCTTGCGCTATGCGGCGCTGGTCAATCCCGGGCTCGCAGCAACGCCGAACCAGGATGGCTTTGTCGACAGCACATTCTATGGCGTCACGGGGTCCGTCGAGGCCGATCTCGATTTTGCAACGCTGACCGTTTTGGCTGGCTATCGGCGCAGCGAGCCCAATTTTGTTTCATTCAATCTCGGGTTTCGCGCCGCCGTGAGCGAAATCGATGATCAGGGCAGTCTCGAAGTGCGCCTTGCGTCGAAGGATGATCAGCGGCTGCGCTATGTCCTCGGGGCATTTCTGTTCACCGAATCACAGAAGGCACAAAATGCCTTCACCCAGGGTCTCATCTCCCGGACCACCTTCAATCCCAACCTCAATACCACCAGCAGGGCGATTTTCGGCCAGTTGACCTATGATGTGGCCGAAGGCCTGCGCTTGGTCGGCGGCGCCCGCTACACCAATGAGAGCAAGAGCCAGAATACGCCCTTGCGCCAGCAAAGCCTTGCCAACCCCAATCCGCCCTTCAACACCGTGACGGGTGATCTTGATTTCAGCAAGGTGACCTGGAAGGTCGGCGTCGAGTATGATGCCGGGGAACGCTCGCTGCTCTATGCCAATGTCGCGACCGGCTTCAAGGCAGGCGGCTTCTTTGTGGCCATCCGGAACAACACGTTCGATCCCGAAACCCTGACGGCCTACACCATCGGCTCGAAGAACCGCTTCTTCGACAATCGGTTGCAGCTCAATGTTGAAGCCTTTTATTGGGACTACAGCAACCAGCAGATCGGTTTCGTTGGACCGGTCGAAACGGCGCCGGGGATCTTCGGCGCCGGCGGCAAGACGGTCAATGCCGGTCAGGCACGGATGTATGGCGCAGAACTCGAGCTGTTGTTCCAGCCGACCCCCAATGATCGCCTGACAGCCAATATCCAGTATCTGGACAGCAAATATGACAGCTTTGTCTACACAGCGATCTCGGCAACCGGTGCGCCGGTGCGTTCCGGGTGTGCGGTCAGCCCTGATACCTCGCTGCCGGTCGCAGCACCGGCACGTCTGTTCAGCATCAATTGTTCCGGCAAATCGGGGATCAACGCTCCAAAATGGTCACTGAACCTTGGGTATGAGCATAGCTTCAAGCTGGGCAAGCTGATGCTGACGCCGGGGGTGCGGACACGGATCGAATCGAGCCGCTTCCTTGCCATCGAGTTTCTCCCGGAACAGCAGCAGGCCGCCTATCGCATGTCGGACCTGTATCTGACGCTTGCCGCAGATGATGAGCGCTGGTCCCTGACGGGTTTCGTCAACAACGCCGAAAATCGGACAATCTACGCATCGTCCTCGCTGCGTCCGGTGCTGCCGGTCGTCTACAACGCCCTGCGTCCGCCGCGGACATTCGGCATTCGTGCGTCGGTCGGCTTTTGAAGGCCAGCGTCAAATGTTGCTCGGCGCTGGCTTCGCAAGCGCGCGAATGCCGCCAGCGCCGAATTGCACCATCGGCGCCAGGCTGGCATCGATGTCATGGCTTGACAATGTGCCGCCCGACAATTGGTCGATGAGACCGGTGTTGGCGAACACGCTCACCATCGTGCCGATGACATGCACATAGCCGCGCACTGCCAGTGCGCGGTCGATCCCCGGTTCGGCCGCGCAGATTCTGTCGATCATCGTGCGGCCGACATCGCCGAAATTGCGCATGGCCAATGCCGTCCAGCGCGCGTCCTGCGTCAGATTCGCGTGCAGCCGGGCGTAGGATCGCCAGCCCGGCCCGCCGGTCATGATCAGGTCACGGTATGGCCGAATGAAGGCGTCCATCAGCTCTTCCAGCGTCGGGTCGACCAACGCCGCCAGAGCATCCAGCCGAGCGCCGGACAAAACGCTGGCCCGGCGCTCCACAACCGCTTCGAAAAGGGTTTCCTTGGTAGCGAAATGATACGTAAGCAGCCCCAATCCGACGGGAGCCGCATCAGCAACCATGCGCATCGAAACGCCATCGAAACCGCGCTCGGCGAACAGGACCTCGGCTGCATCAAGGATGAGTTCCTTTCGGGTCGGCTTGATCAATCTGGGTCCTTTCCGTTCCTGCAACAGCTAGTCGCTCTGCCGGCCGGGGGCAATCATGGTGGCGGTGAACGCGGAGCTAAACAATGAATCGATTGGCCGACAAGATCTGCATCATCACCGGCGGAGCCGGCAGCATCGGTTTCGCGACCGCGCGGCTGTTTGTGGATGAAGGCGCACGGGTGGTGATCGTCGATCGCGATGAGGCCGCGCTGGCCACGGCTGCCGCCGCACTTGATGGTGATCGCGTGCTGGCCGTGGCAGCGGATGTGACCCGTGCGGCGGATACCGAACACTATGTGGCCGCCACATTGGCGCGCTTTGGTGGGCTGGATGTTCTGTTCAGCAACGCCGGCAACGATGGGCCGATCCTGCCCGTGACCGACTATCCCGAAGCGATGTTCGACAGCATCATGGCCGTGCATGTGCGCGGATCCTATCTGGCATGCAAATATGCTGTGCCGCACATGGCCAATGGCGGCAGCATCATCATCACCTCGAGCGTGGTTGGCGTCATGGGGGTCCCTGCCAATTGTGCCTATGTCGCGGCCAAGCACGCCCAGATTGGCCTGGCACGTGGGATCGCCAAGGAGGTCGCGGGTCGCGGCATTCGCGTGAACACCATCAACCCCGGCCCGGTGGACAATGACTTCATGCGCGCCGCCGAGATCCAGATGACCGCCGCCACCGGCAGTGATGCCGCTGCGAAATTCAATCAGATGATACCGCTTGGCCGTCACGTCGATCCCGTGGAGGTGGCGCGCGGTGCGCTGTTCCTCGCCAGCCCCGACAGCAGCTTCACCACCGGCAGCACGCTGATGATCGATGGCGGCATGAGCGCATGATCGCGGCTGACCGGGTTGATGGGCCTGCCGGCTGGCGCGTTTCGATCGCGGCCATGCTGTGCCTCGCGGTCGGACCGTCGGCGCTGCTTGTCGCCAGCTTTGGCACGTTCGTCGCGCCGCTTTCGGCCGAATTCGGCTGGAGTCGCGGTGAGATCGGCTTTGCTGTCAGCCTGATGGCGGTCACCATCATGCTGGTTGCACCGATACAGGGCCTGCTGATCGATCGGTTCGGGCCGCGGCGCGTTGTTCTGGTGTCTGTGCCGCTGTTCGCTCTTGGCCTGGCCGCGCTGGCGCTGCTGCCGCGCAGCCTGACCCTATTCTATGCCGCCTGGGTGATGCTGCCGATTCTCGCGTTCGGTGTCTGGCCTGCATCCTATCTGAAATCAGTAAGCAGCTGGTTTGTTGCGCGGCTTGGCCTGGCGATCGGCGTTGCCAATGCCGGCATTGGCATCGGCACGATCATCATGCCGCCGATCGCCAACCGGATGATCGAAGCCTTTGGCGTGCGCAACGCCTTTGTCGGCATGGGGTTGCTGGCGCTGACAGCGTTGCCCGTTGCCCTGTTGTTCCTGCGCGAACGCCCGGCAGATGCGGCGCCGGGCAAGCCTGCCGCATTGTGGGGCTACGCCGAAATGGCACGGCAGAAGGAATGGCGGACGATCGCGGTCGGCTTCTTCCTGCTCGGCATATCCGGCACCGGCCTGCTGGCCAATCTGGTGCCGATTCTGGCGTCGACCGGCGCCAGTCAGGCGACGGCGGTCCTTGGCATGTCGTTGTTCGGCATCGCCGCACTCACCGGTCGGTTCTTCACTGGCTGGCTGCTCGACCGCTTTCACGCGGTGCGCGTCGCCAATATCTTTGCAGCGGCTTCTGCCACCGCGCTACTCACCCTTGCCGCCGGGCCGCCGGTGCCGCTGGCGATGGCGGCGGCTGTGTTGCTCGGGCTGATTTCAGGCGCCGAGTTCGACATTCTCGCCTATGTGCTGCGCCGCTATTTCGGGATGCGCTCGTTCGGCAAGATGTATGGCGCGATCTTCAGCCTGTTCCAGATGGGAGCAGGCGCCGGCGCCGCCACCATCGCCGCAAGCGTGGCGTCAACCGGCAGCTATTCGGTGGCCCTGATTGTGCTTGCGGTTGCCACCGGTCTGTTCATGATCGGTTTTGCCCGATTGGGCCCCTATCCGGCACGACCTATTCCATCGCCATCCGAAGCGCACTGACCGCACATTCCGGCGTGGTCAGCACCGGGCGGCCAGTGGCGGCCGCCACGGCAGCAGCGGCCCTGGCCAGGCTGAACTGCGCCAGCGCAATCACGTCGCAATCGGTCAGCGCCATGGCAGCGGACGCCGCAATCGCATCATGGTCCGGCCCGCGGCCTGCCGCCAAGGCCTCGAGCGCGCCGGCTGCATGGCAGGCCACGATCGTGCGATCCGCAGGAAATTCACCAACCATGCTGGCCAGCGTTGGCGCAAAGCTGGCCAGCAGGCCGATGCGCTGGCCAGCCGCGCACGCTGCGGTGATCATCGCACTGTTGGGCTTGTGGACCGGCATCGGTGCCAGATCGGCGGCGACGGCATCGATTGCCAGGCCGAAGGCGGAACAGGTGAACAATATGCCATCGGCCCCGGAGTCGCGCGCATAACGCCCCAGCTTCAGGAAGCGCGAAACCATCGCCTCGTTCAGCTGCCCATCGCGGGCAAGATCGGCCGACAGACTGTCATCGAGGAGGTTGCTGATTTCCGCTTCCGGCCAATGGACAGCAAACGCGTCGGCGATCGGATCGACCGACTGGCGCAGGGCATGAATCAGGGCGATGCGCGTCATGCCGCCAGCATGAACGCCCCGAGCGCTTCGGCAAAGGCAACGGGCGCTTCGACATTGGCGAGATGCGCGGCGTCGAGGCTGGCCAGTTGCGCATGGGGCAGTGCCGCAACGATGCCGGCCATGATGGCCGGCGTCGTTGCAAGGTCATGCGCGCCGCTCAACACCAGCGTGGGAGAGGCGATCGCGGACAGGATATCCCGATGATCGAGGGAGGAAATCATCCTGGCCGCCGCGATGAAGCCGGCCGACGGCGTCGCCTCGATCATGCTGCCGATCCAGTCGAGTGTCAGCGCCGCAGATGCCGCGAAACCGGGGGTGAACCAGCGATCGAGCGTGACGGCGCGCTGGCTGGCCATGCCGCCCTGTTCCACCGCTGCAATCCGCGCCCGCCACATGTCTGCCACCGGTGGCGGCGTGAATGCCGCACAATTGGCCAGGGCAACCCGGCTTGCCAGCGCCGGGTGCCGGACAGCAAGCTGCATGGCCACCATGGCGCCGAACGAAAGGCCCGCGATGCTTGCACTGTGGATGCCGAGCCCGGCAAGTGTGGCGGCAACCGCGTCGGCATAGTCGGGATAACCGGGGCTTCCCGTCATGGCCGGGCTGTCGCCATGCCCCGGCAGATCGATGCGAACCACGTGAAACCGTGATGCGAGTGCTGCCAGTTGGGGCGTCCAGAGTGCCGAGGATGTTGCTATGGCATGCAACAGCACCAGCACCGGTGCATCGGACGGACCGGCGCGATGGGCGGCCATCGTCATGGCAGCCGCCAACGACCGAGGGCAATGCCGGTATACCATTCGGCCATGCCCTCGTAGAAATAGGTTTCAAACGGTGCTCCTGCGGCAATGCCCTGGGCGACCAGCCAGTTTCGCACTTCCTCTGCCCCGTTGCCGGCAGAATTCACGTGCGCGCGGGCGTATTGGGCGGCAACGTCAAGACCGCCGGCTTCCAGATGGCGCAGGAACTGCCGGTCGAATTCCGCATTGAGCTGGCCCATGCGCGGCGTCCCGACATCATGGCTGAGCCCGCCGGTTGCCAGCACCACGACCCGATCGGCACCTTTATATGACTGGATGGCCGCGCGCAGAGCACCGCCCAGCGCCACGCTGCGCTGCATCGTCGGCATCGGTGGCTGCACGGCGTTGACCAGGATCGGCACCAGCGGATGGCGGCCGGCGATGCCGGCGCGATCAAGCGGCGTCAGCGTGCCATGATCAAGGACGAGTTCCATCGACAGGGCCGGATCGAAACCGGCTTCAATCACTTCGCGCAGCAGATGCGCACCCAGCAACGGATCGCCCGGCAGGGTCTGCTTTGGCACCTTAAGCCAGCCTTCGACCGGGCTGATGTAAGATGATGCGATGCCGATGCAAAAAGCCGGCAGGTTGTCGAGATAGAAGTTGTGAAGATGATCATTCGAAATCAGCAGCACGGCGTCGGGCGCCAGGCTGTCGATCTCCGCGCCGACTCGTTCGAACTGCGCGAAGGCGGCATCACGCCGCGAGACGCCCGGTGCATCGGGCATGTTGCTCATGATGGGGGTATGGCTAACGGCGAAAACCCCAGCGATTTCAGCCATGGGCTTGGCCCTCGACAGCCCGCAGCGCCGCCAGATATTTGGCCTCGGGGACCCGCAGCTGCAAGCAATAAGCGCGCAGCAGATACGGGTTGGCGCCAAGAAGATACAAGGCGCCGATATCGGTTTCGGCCAGGGCCTTGCGCGCGCCCTCCGAGATGTCCGCCGAGGCCAGATAGGCGGCCGGATCAGCAAAGAACCGGGCCTCCTCGGCACGATCATGCTGGACGTCAAACAGGATGCGGCCGATCCGGTAGGCATCGTCCGTCGGCACATCGAGAACCCAGTTGCGCGCCATCATGCGTCTGCCGCCACGCGCGTGCACAGCCAATCGACGATCAGCGGCAAGGTCTGGGGCGTGATGCCCATATGGCCGCCGGGGAACATTCGCACCGTCTTGGGGCTGCCATGGCCGGTGAGAAGATCGATGTCGGCAACCGGGCATTGGGTATCG
Source organism: Sandarakinorhabdus sp. AAP62 (assembly GCF_000331225.1). GTDB lineage: Bacteria > Pseudomonadota > Alphaproteobacteria > Sphingomonadales > Sphingomonadaceae > Sandarakinorhabdus. The sequence goes on from NZ_ANFY01000005.1 coordinate 256,836, forward strand.
CCGCGCCCGTTTACCAGAAGCAGCGGGGCCGAAGGCCGATCGAGCAAACCCTGATCAAGCAGCGACAGGCTTGCAAATGCCCTTGCATAGCCTTCCTCGCTGTCCACCCCAAGCATGCGCATCCGCGTTTCCACCAGTTCCATCAGATAGCTGTCCGGGTGGCGCGAACGGTCGATCCACTCGCGCTGGAACATGAAATGTGCGCCGCCGCCCCAGTTCACCGCTGCGGCAATGCGATCGGGAACGACATGGGCCAGTTTTGTCGCCCAATAGCCGCCGAACGAACGACCCAGCAAACCGACCCGAGCGCCCCGCAGGTCGGCCTGGGCTGCAGCCCAATCGAGGACCGGCAGGAACTGGCGATCGGCGTCGGGCGTGCCTTTGACCGGGCTTTCGCCGGTTCCCGGCCCATCGACCGCAATCGTGGCAATCCCGCGCGCCAGCACGAGATCGCTCGCCGCTGTCATCTGTTCCTTCCAGGCATCGACCCCGCCCCACATGACCACAACGGGTGGTCGCTCGATGCCAGGGGGGCGTCGGTACAGGAACACCACTTCACTGTCTTCAAACGGCACCGTGACGCGCACAACCGGAGGATTGAACAAGGCGCCCGCTGCGAGATAGGCGTCCCGCTCACGCTCGGCGCAGGCCAGCTTGTCAGGGTGGTTGGGGCAGGGAAACCGCCCCAGAAAGAAAAACCCGTGGGCCCGCAGATAGCCGGCACGCCGTTCAACCGGATCGGCGATGGCCGCAGCCGCACTGAACGCCGCTTCCCCCGCCTGGCTCCACGCCGACGCCCACGAAACAGGATCAAGCCCTTGCAACTGGTCAACGACGGCCTTCGTGTCGGCGAGCGACAGGTTGTTCATCGGGTGGATCTTGCGCGACGCCCGATCCAGCATCCAGGCTTTGGCCTCGGCCAGGGTGCGCGGCCGGTCTTCCTGAGTCTCGGGCCGCGGCGGAAGCGATGGCGTCTGATCAAACATGGCCAAATTACTGTACGATTGTACAGTCCATGTCAACGCTGCTTGTGGATGTTTGCGCTGGGGCCAAATGGCCCATTATCTGGGGGCGAACCGTAACGGCCCTGCCACCCGGCGTTGCTGGTTCCGACACGCCCCCCCCGGATCGCTGAAACGATAGTCACCAAGGCCAAGCAATCTCGAAAATGTGCTGGCACCAGAGGCAGCCAGTTGGGTCAACCTGCCCCGCGCCACAAGCCATTTTTGGACGACCACGGCCAGACAACAGACTGTGACCTGACCCCCTGATTTCATCCAGCGGGGATTAGAGCCGGGCGATTGTTGTTGCGCATGGGCGCGTTGGAAGCAATGGCCTGTGGAGCGGAGCCCGAAGGGCGCAGCGGAGCAGGCCATTTCTTGTTCAGTTCAGCGGCGAACGCCGCTGGGGTCTCGTAGCCAAGGGCCGAGTGTGGCCGGTGTTGGTTGTAGTCCGCCACCCAGGCCGCGATCGCGATGCGGGCATGGTCGAGGCTGAGGAACAGCGTCTCGTTGAGCAGTTCATCACGCATCCGGCCGTTGAACGATTCCGCGTAGCCATTCTGCATCGGCTTGCCGGGGGCGATGTAATGCCAGTTGATCGCGGCCTCGCTGCACCAGGCCAGCACCGCGTTGCAGGTCAGTTCCGTGCCATTGTCGCTGACGATCATGCCCGGCTTGCCACGATGGCTGATCAGCTCTGTCAGCTCCCGAACCACCCGGCGACCGGAGATCGAGGTGTCTGGCACTGCGGCAAGGCACTCCCGTGTCACGTCATCGACGATGTTCAGCACGCGGAACCGGCGCCCGGATGCCATCTGGTCGTGGACGAAGTCCAGGCTCCAGCGCTGGTTGGGCAGCGCCAGCACCAGTGGCGCCGCCCTGACACCGACAGCACGCCGGCGTGCCCGTCGCTTGCGCACCGTCAGTCCCTCCTCGGTATAGAGGCGCTGGGTCTTCTTGCGGTTCACCAGCACGCCGTCGCGGCGCAGCAGGATGTGCAGCCGGCGATAGCCGAACCGTCGGCGCTCAGCCGCCATCGCACGCAGCCGCTCACGCAGGTCGGCATCATCCGGCCGCGTCGAGCGATAACGCACGCTCTTGCGATCAGCCCCAACAACCCGGCACGCCCGCCGCTCGCTCATCCCCAGGCTGGCCTGAAGATGCGCCACCGCTTCCCGCATCGCGGCAGGCGTCACCATTTTTTTGACAGCAGATCCTTCAACGCCGCGTTGTCGAGCATCGTGTCCGCCAGCAGCCGCTTGAGCTTGGCGTTCTCCTCCTCCAGTGCCCGAAGCCGCTTCGCCTCGGACACCTCCAGGCCGCCATACTTGGCCTTCCAGTTGTAGATCGTCGCTTCCGACACACCGTGCCGCCGGGCCAGCTCAGCCGTCTTCGCGCCCGCCTCGGCCTCCTTCAAAATGCCGATTATCTCCTCTTCCGTGAACCGCGTTCGCTTCATCGTCCGTCCCCTCCAAGGGCCGGACTCTAATCAATCGTGGAGGAAAATCAGGGCGTCAGGTCAACTGCGTCAAAATTTCCCAATGATTCCAGTGCCCAGTTTTGTCCTCTTTGGTGCACCAAATCGCAGTGCGGCTGGCTGCGTGCCGCAGTCAGACTCGCACAAGATCGGCCGGCGACCAAAAAAGCGACCCTCAGGTCGCCTTTTTCGTGTGTCGTCCGACGACGTGGCTCTGCCACGCTCTTTCCTTCCCTTCGCTGCCACCCCAGCAGACTCGGCGGCTCTGCCGCCGGCTGCGCCAACACGCGCTGCCCTCTGCAATCTAGGAAGGATGACGCCCCCCGCCGCCCCTGATAGCCTCTCCCCCATGGCTCACCCAAAATACCCGCTCACCTTCACCCCGCTCGATCTGGGGTTCACCCGCCTCAAGAATCGCATCCTGATGGGATCGATGCACACCGGCCTTGAAGATATCGAGGGTGGGTTCGAGCGCATGGCGGCCTTCTTTGCCGAGCGGGCGAAGGGCGGGGTGGGGATGATCATCACCGGCGGCATTGCCCCCAATCATGAAGCCGGCGGCGGCGGCAAGCTTTCAACGGCGGAGGAAGCCGCCCAACACCGCATCGTCACCGAGGCCGTGCACACTGCCGCGCCCGATGTGAAGATCGTCATGCAGATTCTCCACGCCGGCCCGCTGGCTGGCACGCCGGCTTGCGTGGCGCCATCCGCCATCCGTTCTCGCATCGGTCGCTTCGTGCCCAATGAGTTGGACGCCGACGGGATCGAGAAGCAGCTCGCCGATTTCGCCAATTGCGCGGTGCTGGCGAAGGCCGCCGGCTATGATGGCGTCGAGATCATCGGTTCGGCCGGATATCTCCTGTCCACCTTCCTCGTCGAGAAGACCAACACCCGTACGGATATATGGGGCGGCAGTTTCGAAAACCGCATGCGCTTCCCCGTCGAGGTGATCCGCCGCACGCGCGCGGCTGTGGGCGACGATTTCATCCTGATCTTCCGCATCCCGGCGATGGACATGCTGGAAGGCGGCATGTCGGGCGAGGAGGTGATTCAGCTGGCGCATGCGGTGGAGGCCGCCGGGGCGACCATCATCAGCACCCACTTCACCTGGCACGAAGCGCAAGTGCCGACCATTGCCACCATGGTGCCACGCGCCGCCTTTGCCGAAGTGACGGGGCGAATCCGCAAGCATGTGGGCGTGCCGATGATCACCTCGAACCGCATCAACATGCCCGAAACGGCGGAGCAGGTGCTGGCCGCCGGCCATGCCGATCTCGTCTCTATGGCGCGGCCGATGCTGGCCGATGCCGATCTGGTCAACAAGGCGTGGGAAGGCCGCGAGGACGAGATCAACACCTGCATCGCCTGCAACCAGGCCTGCCTTGATCATACCTTCACCGGCAAGCTGACCTCGTGCCTGGTTAATCCGCGCGCCTGCAATGAAACGCTGATGCCGGTGGTGCCGGCGGCCGCCCCGCGCGATCTGGCCGTGGTTGGCGCCGGGCCGGCGGGCCTCGCCTTTGCCGTGGAGGCCGCCCAGCGCGGCCACAGGATCACGCTGTATGATGCCGCATCCGAAATCGGCGGCCAGTTCAACCTTGCCAAGCGCGTGCCGGGCAAGGAGGAGTTTCACGAAACCCTGCGCTATTTCAAGCGCATGATCGAAAAACTGGGCATCACGCTCAAGCTCAACACTCGTGTCGATGCCGACAGCCTGGCCGCGGCTGGCCACGACGAAGTGATTGTCGCCACCGGCATTCGCCCGCGCACGCCCGACATGCCGGGGATCGATCACCCCAAGGCGGTGCCCTATATCGACGCCATCCTGGGCCGCCGACCGATTGGCCGTCGCGTGGCCATCATGGGCGCGGGCGGCATCGGGTTCGACGTGGCGACGCTGATCACCCATGCCGGGCCGTCGGCGGCGGTGGATATCCCGACCTTCTGCCGCGAATGGGGGGTGGATTTCGTCAATCACCCGCGTGGCGGTGTTACCGGCCTGGTGCCGCAGATCGAAAAGACCGATCGCGAGGTGGTGATCCTGCAGCGCCGTGACGGCGCGCCGGGCAAGACACTGGGGCGCACCACCGGCTGGACACACCGGCTGAGCTTGGTGCGGCGCGGCGTCAAGATGATGGGCGGCGTCACCTATCTCAGGATCGATGACGAAGGCCTGCACACGCTGATCGGCAATGAACCGCGGCTGTTCGAGGTCGACACGGTGATCATCTGCGCCGGGCAGGAGCCGGAACGGACGCTTTATGATGCACTGCTGGCGCGCGGGCTGAAGGCCAAGCTGATCGGCGGCGCCAGCGAAGCGACGGAGCTGGACGCCAAGCGCGCCATTGCCGAAGCGACGGAACTGGCGCTGGCCAGCTAGGATCAGTGCGCATCTGCGCAGGGGAGGCAGACATGCAACCAGCAGCACGGCCTGGCTTGTGGCAAATGTGTGCAGCCGGGGCGGTCCTGTTGCTGGTCATGGCGGGGGCCGCACGCGCTGCACCGGCGCAAACCGACGACGGGGCCTACACGCGCTATGAATTGCTCGCGCCTTCATCCCACAAGTTCCGCATCGTGTACGACATCACCGCCACAACGCCGGGGGCCAGAACTTATTATAATCCCATCCGCGCCGGCAGCATCGCCACCGACGAGCATGTGACCGACCGGGCGACGGGCGCGCCGCTGGCCTTTGCCGAAGTTGATGGCGAAATCGCCCGGACCGGCGGAGTCGCCAACGCGCCGCCGGGAAGCAGATATATCGCGGTCACGCTGGCGCGGCCGGTGCCCGAAGGCGGCGGCGGGCGCATCCGGATCGACAAGACCTATGAAGACGCCAAGAGCTATTACAGCGATGGAGACGCCATCGTGTTCGATCGTTCGCTGGGGATCAAGCGCAACAGCATTGTCTTGCCGGCAGGCTATCGGCTGGTGTCGGTGAATGTGCTTGTGCAGGTGCTGCAACAGGCCGATGGCCGCATCGCGCTGTCGTTCCTGAACGCCTCGCCAGCGCCGATGCCGCTGCGAATTCGTGCCGTTCCGGGCGGCGTGATGGCTGCGGGATCAGCGATGGCGGCCCGGCTCGTCGAACGCGCGGCGCAAACCCGCGAGATCGTCTATTATCTGCGCGAACCCGATACCCACAGTTTTGATCTTACCCACGATTATACCGAGGAACGGGCTGGCGTTGGCGCCTATGTCAATGTCGTCCGGGCAGGCAGCACGGTATCCAACCCGTCGGCGCGGGACCTGGATACGGGTGCGGCGCTGGCCACGGAACTGGTGAAAGGGGCGGCGATCACCGCCATCGACCCCCGGGAAACGCGTGTGACCGCGGACACCACGGCAGTGGTGTTCCGCTTTCCGCCCGTGGCGGCAGGGGGCAGCCGGCGCATCCGCATCGCCGAAACCTACACCGATCCCGATCGCTACCGTGTCGTGGCCGGCGAACTTGTCTGGCACCGCGCGTTTGGCCGCCCGGCCAATGCCGTCGTGCTGCCGGCCGGCTGGATGCTCGCCAATTCGACGATACCGGCTGCGATCAGCACCACAGCCGATGGGCGTACGCGGCTGGATTTCCTCAATCCGCGTCCCGACGATATCGATGTGGTGATCACGGCCCGGCGCATGCCATGATGCGAGCGGCCTTGCCGCGCTGGATGCCCCGCGAGGAGGGGAAGGTTGAGATCAAGCGCGTCTCTAAATAATTGATTTAATAGAGCATATTATAGAATGTGGATGCCTCTTGTGCCACATAATTGTGTGACAGTGTGTTACACCGCCCCCAGAGGCGGCCCAGATTTTCAATCTTGCGCATCTTCCACTCCGAACTCCCGAATGAGAAAATCTACAGTCTCGGGATCACGGAGCCGGCAAACCACATTTTGATTGGCAAACGCCCCTTTGAATGTGCGCGCATCGTGAGCTTCGAAAGTGCGCTTCCATTCAACACCCACTACATACTCGGCAAGCGCGGGATCGGTTGACCGCGATTTTATGGCTGGGCCGTCTAATGGCTGGTCGAACAGTGGACCATTAGCCGTTTCAAACTGGCTCGCCAAAACTTTCGGAGAGGTCACGATCCCATAACCAATGTAACCTGCACCCTTGTGATAAGCGAAAATCTTGTCGCCCACATTCAACTGATCCAGACGTCCCGAATAAAAGGGGCCGCCGCCGGCTTGCACATAGCCATAGCGCCTCATGTCTTTCCACGAGCGGTGATCGCTGAGTCCAGCGTTGACAAAGAAGAAGCCGGACCAAGGCGCTCGAACCTTCCGCTCTGAGCGCTCCTCAACTGCCGCCTGATCGAGCAAAAAGTCCGTGGTCAGCCACTCTCCACCATCCGCCCCAAAAACCGTGAAGAAGGCAGTATTGATGGCCACCCCATGCTCTTCAGACAGATACTCGACGATCCGCCGCGAGGCGGGGTCCAACTCGCTGGCAACGATCAGCATGGAGTGACTGCCGTTCAGCTGTTCGGGGATGCGTTCGCCAAAGCGCTCTTGAAATGTGGCTGCCAGACGGGCTGGGAGATAGCGCTCTGCCAACTCATACACAGCGGGCGTGGTCAGTGTGCGCACCCAAGTGGCATAGTCCAGTATCTGCGCGACGATATCGCGAGGCGTGCGGTCCTTCTTGAGTTCGATGATAACCAGCCCGCCTGAGCGGTCGAGTGCCAGCAGATCAATGAACTTTCCGTGATCGGTTGCAACTTGACGACCGATTATCAGAGCATCGAGCCCCAACAGTGATGGGTCATCGGCAACCCAACCCTCAATCTGACTTTCCTGAGACAAGGCGCGCCGCTCGGCACGGACTAGGCGACCGCCTTGGATCTTGAAAAGGTTTGTCATGCCTTCACCTCGCAGAAGGGCACAGAAGCTAAAGGTAGCTTGTTCAGCTCGTCACGAATAGCGCGCCAGTTTGGCATTTGGCGATCCATAAGTGCCACGAACTCGTTGCCATGCTTGCGATGTATGAAATGAACGATCACATGCAACACGATGTAAGCGATGCAGCGAGGAGGCTTTTGGGCGAGTTCTAGATTCAGCCAGATACGCCGTGCGGCAGGATTTGATGTCCCCCATTTCGTGCGCATTTTCCTGATACCAACCGCAGGCGGCTCAAGCCCCAACCGCGCGGCCCATTTTGTCGCTTCCGCTTCAGCTCGCGCGCGAAGTTCACGACGATGCCAAATCTGCATGGCTTTTTCTCGTGCCTCACTGCTGGCCTCCACAGGAGCGAAAAACTCTATGCGATTGCCTCCTGCTAGCCGGATGCGGATGGGCGGTCCTCCGCTGGTGACTTGCAGCCGATATCCCTTGCCTAGGAAGTAATGAGTTTCTCCTGAGACATACCGCCGCTCGGTTTGGCGGTCTTGCGCCTTGAAGTTCCGGCGTTGGCGATTGATCCATGCAACCCGCGTAGCGACTGCGAGCCGAATTGCATCCTCGGATACATGCCATGGGGCAGCAACGCGGATGCGTCCATCGGGCGGATAAACTGCAAGATGAAGGTTTTTTATAGGCTTGCGCACCAAGTCGATGGACAAGCCGCCGACATTTAGGGTGCAGGTTTCAATAGCCATGTTGACCCTTCACCAGGTCAAATACGTCTTCAACCTTGCCATCATCCACATGCTGCCGGATGGCCCGCTTGATCTCGCGCTCCTTCATGAGGTTGCCTCGCCAGTCGTCTTTCTTGACCGCTCGGATTGCGGCATCGATGGCAATTGCGAGCGAGGCATCGTCTCCGAGGTAATCAAACAGCGCCACTTTTTCGGGCGTATCGATCTCAACTGGTCGCGCTCTACCTCCCTGTGGTGCTGCAACTTTCTTTGCCAGCTCCAGTATTTTCGCGAGATATTTTTCATAATCGATTGCGTCGGTCCGCCGTTGCTCAATCAGATCGTCAAGCAGTTGCGACATCTGCTCATAATAGCGTGGATTGACCGGTGTTTCGTCGATGATGAGTTTGCGGACGTTGTTTGCGATGGTCTCGGCCACAGCTTCCTGACTGCCCTTGATACCTTCGGGCAAAGCGTCGATGGCCCCTTCGCCACGCTCTACGATGAGCTGGATGAGCGTCATGTCATCAAATGCGGAAATCTTTTCGCTCTCGTCAGCGCGGATATAGGCATCGATCAGGTGCCGCATCGCCGGTTCATAGAGCTTCAGGTCCACGAAGTCGCCGCTGGCCAGTTTCACCTCGTTGCGAACTTTTTCATAGAACGCGATTTCGTCGTGCACTGCCTTGGCCGTGCCTGGGTCATAACCCGCCTCTGCGATCTCGTTTGCAATGTTTGCATAGGCGCGGATCAGCTTTGCGGTGCACTGATAGAGCGCCAACCGCTTGGGCTCGGTATCCTTCAACCCCTCCTTGTTGCTGATGTTGCCGCCGCAGAAGAAGCGGATGAAGGCAGGCGTGTCACGGGGCGCTTCTACTGGCTCGCACAGCGCCCGGATCGTCTCCAGAGCGTCCCCCAGCTGTTGCGCTGCCTTCTCGAGGCGGTTGGACAACAACCCTTCTACATCCTCCTTGGCATAGGCATCGAAGGCTTCCGAAGTGTAGTCCTTCATCGACCGCTCAAGGCTTCTGAACAAGTCCTTGTAGTCGATGATGTAGCCATAATCCTTGTCGTCGCCATCAAGGCGGTTGACCCGACAAATGGCCTGAAACAGCCCATGATCCTGCAACTGCTTGTCGAGATAGAGATAGGTGGCCGAAGGCGCGTCAAACCCAGTCAGCAGCTTGGCGACCACAATCAGAAGCCGCATCTGCCCCGGTTCATCGATAAACTTCTTTTTGGCTGCCTTCTCGAACTCTTCGGTGGTCTTGCCAGCCAGCATGTCGGTGTAAATCTGGTGCTGGAGCAGCTTCTCAGTCAGCCCTTCGCCAGTGTCTTCCTTCTTGATGTCTGCCGCCGAAGGTTCGTAGCTAGTGACAATGGCACACTGCCCCTTGAGTGGCGTCTGCTGGAACATCTCGTAATAGCGGCAGGCGTTATAAATGCTGTCCGATACCAGGATGGCATTGCCGCGCCCGCTCATCAGCCGGTCGCGGGTGCTGAAATCCATCACAACGTCCTGCACGATCTTTTCCAGGCGCGACTTGCTGGACATGACCTTGCGCATCGTGCCCCATTTTTCCTTCACCTGCGCCTTGGCGAGGTCGGAGAGGCCTGCGGTTTTCGCTTCGAACCACTTGTCGATCTTTTCGGGTGACGTGATGTCCTGATCGATGTCGCGCGCTTCATAGAGGAGGTCCAGAACCACCCCGTCGCGCACCCCTTCGTCATAGCGGTAAGTGTGGATGAAGGGGCCGAACACCTCCATGCTCGTCTGTTTGTCTCGCTTCAGCAGCGGCGTGCCGGTAAAGCCCAGGAACAGCGCATCGGGCAAGATGGCCTTCATCGCGGAGTGGAGTTTGCCCGATTGCGTCCGGTGGCACTCGTCCACGAACACATAGAGGTCGCCCTTGGGCGCAAAATCTGAAGGGATCGCCTTCATCAGTTCGGCGATGAAATCGTCGGCAATGCTGTCGTCATCCTCCTTGCCGCCAAATTTGTGGACCAGTGAGCAGATCAGCGGCGGGATCGTGTCGTTGAGCTTGGCGATCAGGTCCGCGCCGCTCTTGGTTCGATAGATCGGCTCGCCCACGCCTTGGAACACGCCTTCAATTTGTTCGTCCAGTTCGGTGCGGTCGGTGATAAGCAGCACGCGGCTGCCGGTGATGTTTTCCCTGATCCACTTGGCCAGCCACACCATCGTCAGGCTCTTGCCCGATCCCTGGGTGTGCCAGATGATCCCGCCTTCGCGCCGCTTCACATAGGCTTGCGCCGCCTTGATCCCGAAATACTGGTTGTGCCGGCAGGTCTTTTTCACGCCCATGTCAAAAAGGATGAAATCGTGCATCAATTCGATGATTCGGTCCTTGTTGCACAGCTGGGCAAGCGCCTGATCTAGAAGGCTTTGCGTGGAATCGATCTCCGCGCCTTCCTCCAACCAGCGCAGCCAGAATTTTTGCGGGGTTTGCGTCGTCGCGTAGTGCAGACCTTCGGTGTCGTTGCCTGCCATGATCAGCTGCATCGCGGCGAAGAACGGGCGGATGAACTGCGGACCTTGCAGTGAAATCGCCTGCCTTATGCCCTCTCCAATAGAAACCGTGGACCGCTTGAGTTCGATCAGGCCAACCGCAAGCCCGTTCACGTAAAGCACCAGGTCGGGGCGGCGGATGTGCTGCCCGGCAACCGTCACTTCCTCGGCAATCGCGAAATGGTTGCGGCTAGGGTTCTGCCAGTCGATCAGTTCGACCGTGCGCTTGTGCTCGCCCGCCCCGGTGGAAACATTCACGCCATAGCGCAGCAGGCCATAGACTTCACGGTTCACGTCGAAAAGCGAAGCCGACTGATTGCCCGCCGCCTGCTCAAGCTGGAAAAGCGCCCGCTTGATAAGTTCGGCGTCATAGCCCTGTTCTTCCGACAGAAACCGGCCCAGCAAATCGCGCTCGATGGCGCGGTTGTTCTCGCGCTCGTGCCAGTCGCCGAGGTAGGTGTAGCCCAGCCGATCCCGGAACAGCGCCACCACCCGGTTCTGAACCACGCGCTCGATTTGGCCGACAGGGATGGGCTTGGGATCGGTCATGCCAGCCTGATCTTTCCGGTGAGGAGTTGCTGCATCATCCCAATTTTGACCTGTCGCAGCTTTACGAGTTGCGCCTGATCCACAGCAATGTCGGAATCCATGTCCATAGCGACCGATGCAATTGCGTCCTGCTCATCTTTAGTCGGCGGCGTAAGGCAGTGGATGAGAAGAAGCTTGGAAACCACAAGCACGGGTTGAGCCGATGCCTCCGAGAATTTATTCAGATTCAAGTCTCGTAGCACGATTGCGAGCCACAAAGCTGACGTATCTGAGTTGGGTGACACTACAATGGCGTGCTCTGAGGCGAAAAACTTACCTTCTGCTAAGGTAACATTGCCGCACAGGGCGCCAACGCGGCCAACAAGCGGAAATACTCCCTCATGAGTATAGCGATCAGTGAACCCTCGAAAGCCATTGCCTCCAAAGCAGCGATATGGACCGTAATCAGACAACGATTTGCTCGTGATCCCAAAGCCGCTTTTCATTGAGCAGAGGGCCGCAAGCGGTCGGCTTTCCCACTCCCCTGAAAAACCGGGAAGGCGGCGGGTGCCGGAGAGGAGGGCTTGCATGGTCGCGGTCTTAAGGGCGCACTTTTTTGCGATCACTGCCTCTAGCGCCGCAATCGCCTCGTCCATGTCCGACAAGGCTTCGGCGATGGCAGATTGTTCGGCAACAGTTGGGGGAATTGCAGCAAGCAGATTCCCAACGCCGGTTAGGCTCATGCCCGCTTTCGCACCCGCGTCGGTTGTGGCGCGAACACGACGCTGAGAGCCTTCGGTCGCAAGAAAATATGAGAGAAACTTGGGATTGGCTTGCGTCTGATCAACCCGAACCGTTGCGATGTGCTGGTTGATGTAGGCAGGCTTTGGCACGCGGTCATCAACATAGCCAATTATGCCAATGTCGGCGGTTATAGAGACCAACACATCGCCATTGCATAGTGCGGTGCGGGTGCCCTCATTCTCGCTTTCCGGCAACTTGACGCACCTGAGATCAGATAGGTCGGGATAGATGTTTTCCCGCGATAGATTCGTGATCCGAACGAAAGCGTCGCCGGTTTCGGCGTAATACTTGGCCCAGCCACGCGATCCGCTGGTGATGAACGGCTTCAATGAATTGAGCGGCTTCGCATCCCAGTCATTTGGGAGAACGCCTAATTCGGTCATCTTGTATCCGGCGGGCACACTCATAGAGCGAAACCCATCTTCGCCAGATGTGCCGCGACGCGCGCCTGCGCATCGTTCGCTGCCTGCATTAAGTCAGGCAGGTTGCGGTCGTAGCGTTTGGCCAGTTCGCCGCACCGCACCGAAAGCCGCTGCGCCACCCGCGCAAGCTCGCCTTCCACCGCCGCCGCCAACCGTGCCAGCCACTTGTCGTCGATCACCAGCGCCTTGGCCTCGTCCAACGTCAGCTTGGTATATTGATTCACCACCGTCCCATCGAGCGCGGCCTTCGCCGCCTTCACATCGGCCTTTGCATCCTTGATCGCGTCAGCCAGTCTCAGCGCCTCGTCGATCTGGAAAAACTCGAGGAATTCCGGCAGTTCCTCCACGAACTCGGACCACAGCCGATCTGGTATAGCCGTGCCTGCTTTCTCGGCTTTCTCGAACTTTTTGAAGATGCCCTTGTCAAACGCGGCGACAATCGCTGCCCGGCGAACCTTCGCTGCCTTCACGTCAAAATCGCCGTCCTCATCTACCGCCTCGGACAGGTCACCGTCTTCGCCGCCATGTTCCTCGACCATCGCCGCAAGCTCGGCTTCCAGCCGCTCGACCTCGCCCTCCAGCCGTTCAATCTCCGCTGCCTCATCGGCAAAGAAGCGCGCCACGATCAGCGAGGGCGGGATCAGTTCGGCCTTGAGATAGATCGCGCTCTTGCCGCCGCCCAGTTTGATATCCGGCTCTTCGGCAAACTTCTTGTCTTCGTCCCGCTCAACCTTGCGGATCACCTTCGCCGCGTCCCAGCCGTCAATCGCGAGGATGCCGGCATCGTCCTGCATCACCTCGTCCCAATAGGACATCAGGTGCTGATACACGTCATAGCCGTCGATGAGCGGCAGTTCGGCAAACCGACCCAGCAAATCCTCCGACAAGGCATGGATCAGCGCAGACGGGCTGTGCCCAACCCCGAAGCCGGCCAGGGCGGGCCGGTGCGCATCGCGCCAACCTGCGAACGCCTGATGCACTGCTTGTGCATAGGCCGCAAAATCCTCACCATCGCAAATAACTGCCTTCATCTCTATTGGAGACACCAATGGCGACACTGTGCCGGGGCGCGGTCCATCACCAAACAGGCGGGCTCGCGTTTCGGCCAGGACGTCCCAATAGGGTTGCAGCGCATCGATATCCGCCGCCGGAATCCCCCCGCGAAGATGCGCCTCGATGTCGTGCAAATCCTCGGCGCTGCTGCTGTCGATGTAGCGCGGGATGTTGAGGTTATATCCCTCGGCCTCAATCCGCTCGAACGAAACCATCTCGGCATAGCCAGGAACATGCAGCTGTCGGGTGAAGCAATCGACAATCTTGTGCACATCCTGGTCGCGCAACCGGTTCTTGGGACCATCCTTCACGAAGCCCTTTGAGGCATCGATCATGTAGATCCCTTTGCGGTTGCCCGTGTGCTCCTTGTCCAGGACGATCAGGCAGGCGGGGATGCCAGTTCCGAAAAACAGGTTTGCAGGCAGGCCAATGATGCCCTTGATGTATCTCCGCTCGATCAGCTTCTTGCGGATCGTCGCCTCGGTGTTGCCGCGAAACAGCACGCCGTGGGGCATGACGATGCAGCCCTTGCCGGTCGATTTCATCGACGCGACGACATGGAGCAGATAGGCATAATCGCCATTCTTTTTCGGTGGTATCCCAAAGTGCTCGAACCGCTCGAACTCGTCCTTGTCCGGCACAATGCCGGTCATCCACGCCTTGTCCGAGAAGGGCGGATTGGCGACGACAAAGTCAAACCTGTCGAGTGCGCCCGCCTTCTGGAATTGTGGCTCGGTCAGCGTGTTGCCCGCCTTCACCTCGGCAGTGGGCACGTTGTGAAGGAACATGTTCATCACGGCCAAGCCGCGTGTGGCCACGTCCTTTTCCTGGCCATAGATCGTGAGATCAACCGGCGCTTCATGGTGGGCACGCAGCAGTAACGAGCCTGATCCGCAGGTGGGATCATAGATTGTCTGGCTGGCGCTCTTCGCTTCATGCACACCGATCACCCGCGCCATGATCCGTGACACCTCGGCGGGGGTGTAAAACTGGCCCTTGCTCTTGCCGCTTTCGGTGGCGAAGTGGCGCATCAGATATTCATAGGCATCGCCCAGGATATCATCTCCGCCAGCCTGATTGCCCTTGAAGCTGAGATCGGACCGATTGAAGATGCTGACCAAGTTCGAAAGGCGTTTGACCTTTTCATCGCCCTTTCCGAGCTTGTCGCTATCGTCGAAGTCAGCATTGTCGATGATGCCACGCAAGCCATTTTGCTCGGCCAGCGTCGCGATGATGGTATTGATGCCTTCGCCGATGTTCTTGCTGCCAACCAGCTTCACCATATCGGCGAAGCTGCCGCCCTTGGGCACAATCACGGGCGCATAGGGATCATCACCGTATTTGTCGGAAACATATTTTACGAACAGCAGGACGAGGATGTAATCCTTGTAGATCGAAGCATCCATGCCGCCGCGCAATGCATTGCAGCTTGCCCACAGCGAGCTGTAAATCTGTGACTTCTTTACGGCCAAGGTGTGGTTGCCCCCATAAGTTGGTGTTAAGGCCCGTAGGTTGCGGTGATGCAGCCAGCGGACCGCGAGGCGTCAGCCGCCTCTTGAGCCTATGTCTATGGCGCCACTCTGCACGTGTAGCGGCTCGATGCCCAGAGCGTCGCGCGTGCAATTGATTGCAATTGCCTGTCCGCGCCTGCCAGCCGTCGCTCGGCGGTCGCCATCGAGGGAACGTATGGCAGAAACGCAATTCTGATGGCAACCGGAATGGGGGCCATTTGGTGTTCGTTTCGGCCATTTGGATGAGTGGGTTGCCCAACCGTGCAATGCGGCCTTGTGGAGGCTTGTGGCGCTGATTTGGGGCAATTTCCGGGGGGCAATGGTTGCTTGGCCGAGGCGCAATTCCTTGAGTCTTTTCGGTGCGGTGGCTGGAACGATTTATGGCCGTAAACTGGGCGGAACTTTATCGAGCGTGAGCTTAGAACAAGTCGGGCTGGGGGCTGCCTAGCCGTAGTATCCGAGCGTCAAATTGGGTGAGGGGGGTTCGAGCGATTGTCTGGGTAACATCCTCTTCGCGCCCGTCGCGAAGGATCGAGCGAGCTATGACACCAAAACGGAAAAGCAGACTTGCACCGATATCCCAAGTCCGGTGGCATTGTGTTGGATCGCCCTCGGCGCACATAATGACGAGAGGCTCTTTGCAAGATGCGTCAAGCAACTGGTCCAAGGCTTCGATATAGCGCGGGTCATCGAGCGCAACCTCCGACTGCCCGCCGAGCACGCGGCCAGTCTGTCGATAGTAGATGCCGCCACGCTCTGCCCACCGTTCGATCTGGTTGGCGTTGAATGGCTGGTTCCGGGACCACGGCGATGACCGCACGTCCCATAGCTGCGTGATACGCCGCCGTTCCAGTTCGCGGAGGAACTCGGGAAGCGTCCGCGTCGAATAGCCAATCGTGTAAATCATAATAACTCCAGTTGGTTGTCCCAATGGAGTCTAACTTTTGAACGAGTCCCTAGACAGCCCAGAACGGCGGACTTCTGCCGATTGCGCGCGGGATACCGCGCTTCGATTACCTCACGGCTTTGAACGCACCTTGATCCCAATAGCCCACCGCGTCATCGGACGGCGCATCCATGGTGTAGGTGTAACGCTCACTGATCCCTCGGACCCATTCATAGCTAGAGTGCGTAAAACGCAATCGGAGCAAATGAGTTTGCGCTCCGCCCTGAGCGCGAGCGATATTGGCACGTGCAGCGAATAGCCCGCCAGTCCACGTGATCCTGCGATTGCCTGCGCCAGCTACGCGCACATCGATGTCGCGCTCCCACATCACCTGCCCCACGATTTTGCCATATGCTGCGCGCAAAATTGGGAAGAGGGCGCGCTGCTTTACGGCGATGGCTTTTTGGAGCTTGCGCTGAGCATCCTTGCCCGCCTGATCTAGCATCATGGCATTGCTGGCTTCAAGGGCGCGGGCGGCGTCTTCCAGCTTGGTGATGGCGTTCCATATATCCGGCGCTGATGCCGGTGCGGTTGTGGCAATGCCCGTTATCTGTGGCAACCAGTAAGTTCGGACCTTCTCCGCAAAGATGCTGTTAGGAGCCAAGGCATCATTGGCTTTGATCCGTGCTTCAATCTGTTCCACCAATGCTTTGACCTCGGCATCGGTGCGAAGCATCTCTGAAGGGGCATTGTCATAGACGATTGTTAGTGCGCGTTCGGGTTGGTTGGCTTTCAATGCGGATCGCGCTTCA
Source organism: Sandarakinorhabdus sp. AAP62 (assembly GCF_000331225.1). Lineage (GTDB taxonomy): Bacteria > Pseudomonadota > Alphaproteobacteria > Sphingomonadales > Sphingomonadaceae > Sandarakinorhabdus. The sequence continues at coordinate 273,426 of NZ_ANFY01000005.1, forward strand.
TCGAGCATGGCTGTCCTGTCGAGATGCGTTGTTCCAGCGGTGACGGAGGGGGCCGCATTTTCAGCCTCGCTGTGGACTTTGGCTTGCTCTTCGGCTCGGGCGGCATCCTGGCGGGCCTTTCTGTCGGCTTCGCGCTTTGCCACAATCTCCGGGTGTTTCCGTTCCCAGTCGGCGGTGACGATCAGAGTGGTGGCTAGGCCGACGGTCAGGACCAAGCCGCCCAGAACCGGCGCGGCATACCATGCCGACAACTTCGGCCAGCGTTCACCAAGCCGTTTGCCGGTTGGTGGCATCAGCAGCAGGCCCGCCACCACCAACAGCAGTCCGACGGGTCTCAAGGATGGCGGGTCTGCTGCCGAGACCATGGAAATGCCGGAAAGGGCAATGACAGAGCCCAAAGCATATCCAATTAGCCCGAGTGATGTTTTCACGAGCGACCTAGGGTTTGAGGGCTGCACCGATCACGCTCCCTGAAGTGAGTTGCGATTTCCGGGATGCCGCATTTGCACTTGCTTGCAAACCAAAAGCGGAAATCCGAAATCCGTAGTCTACTTCACTCCAACCCGTCTGGCTTCCCGGTCACATCACGGGGCATGGCCAATGACTCGCTGCAGAAGCTTCGAACGCAATTCGGAAGGCTGGTGTCGGCCAAGCGCCGCGAGAGGGGTTGGACGCAGGACGACCTGTCGTCTCACGCCCAGATCAGCGTGGACATGATTTCTCGAATTGAAGCCGGCGCTACCGGTGCCAGGTTCACCACGATTGCCAAACTGGCCACCGCGCTCGGCGTGGAGCCTGAGGAGCTCTTCTCACCCAGGGCCGCCTTGGACCGCCCCAAGCTCAACGCTATTGTCACACGGCTGGCGCGCTTGTCCGACGATGACCTTGATTGGCTGGATGATGTGCTGGCGGCGGTTCTCAAGCATCGTTAGGCGGCGGCAATTCCAGTCGATCCAGGATGCGCCGAACGGTCATGGGGTGCCATTTGCCACCCGATGATGTCGGATGCCCCCCAGCGGTCAGGAAATTGGCAATCTGAGGCAGGGTTGCACATCCTGATGCCCGTGCCTGCACAATGGCTGGGCGAAGACACTCCGCATGTGCTTGCGCGTCTGCTCTATGCTTCGCCGCCAGAACCTTGCCGTGTGTGCCAAGCACGGTGCCGCGGGCCTTCGCGGCAGCTAAGGCTGCCCGCGTCCGATCACGGATCATCTGGCGCTCATGCTCCGAAAAGACAGCCAACATCTGCAAGAGTAGCCGGTTGGCCTCTGGCATGTCGGCACAGCGGATTTCCACATTCGCGTCGAGGAGTTGGGCCACGAAGGAAAGCGAGCGTGAAAGCCGGTCGAGGCGAGCAATCAGCAGGGTGGCTTTAGCCCTACGACAATGAGCGAGCGCCCTGGAAAGCTGAGGCCGGTCGGATTTCGCGCCGCTCTCGGTCTCGGTGTATTCAGTAATGATCGTTCCACCAGATTGGGCCGTATATCGCTCTACAGCTTCGCGTTGCGCCTCGATGCCGAGGCCGGAAGCTTGCTGTTTTCCAGTGGAGCATCGAAGGTAGACAATGAAATCAGGCATATCTTTAACAGGTTATGGTTGGTTTACCTGTTAAAACTGCCTCCTGAGAGTGTTGCTGTATAGTCCAAACCGACTTATGGAGGGCGCCATGAGCACAAAGATCGCTGTTCTAGAGAGTCGCTGGCACAGCCCCTCTAACGGCATTGAGCGCAATACGACCGTGCGCCCATTATTCGAGTTTCTTTCGGATATTCATTTCGGCACCCACCATGCGTTCGAGTACGAAATGGTTGGAACTCGGCCCGCGCTGGACGAAGCTCTTGCGCGGCTGTCACGTAGTCGGCGAGTCACAGTTGCCTATTTAGGCATGCATGGCAATGAGCGCGGGTTGCACTTGCATAGTGGCGATAGAGTGTCCCGAACGCATCTGCGCAATACCCTCCGAACCATATCAGCGGTTCAAGGCGCAAGGCTCAGAGGCCTATACCTTGGCTCCTGTCTTTTCGGAACACAGCAGTTGGCAAATTACCTGCTGAGCAGAAACATTTCATTGAATTGGATTGCAGGATACCGTGAAGGTGTTGACTTTGTTAAATCGACGGCACTCGATCTTCTTTTCTTTAACACGTGGCTTGAAGTTAAGCGCGAGCAACCAAGCTACACTGAGATCCAACGCATCCATGAGGTTGCAGATCGAATGCGTGTTGAAGCTCCGGGGCTAATTCGAACGCCTCTAGAAAACGGGAACCCGCACTGCGGGCTTGGCTTCTCACTGTATGTGCGGCGGCGAGGACCTGCGGGAGGAGTGCGCAACCTCTTCGAGCTCTGATGTGCCATGACTTCGGCCCAATCTATTTTTGTGCGCCAAGCAATAGATTGAGGCCCGTCACCTCCAAGCCCTGGTCCCAGCCGGACCAGTTTATGCCCTTCGAGACGAGTTCTGGGCAGGGGACGAGGTAGGCAGAAGCAAACTGTTCTGCCATTGTAGCGTCCAAGCCCAGCAGCGCAATCGTAGCTACGTGGTTCTTTCCCCGCCGCAGCCCCACATATTCGCGCCACCATTGCTTAGGCTTCGCTCCTTGCCCCATCAGGTAGCCGACCCGAATCGAGCCGAAAGGGTCCGCCATGGTCGCGATCTTCGCCAGCGAATTGTGTGGGGCTTTCATGGTTTTTACGAGTTCGACCCGTGTTGTCGGCGATGGGCCGAACGGAGGCTCCTTACCTTTCTTGATGCGCTCTTTTGCTCTGTCGTAGAGACCGACTAACACTTTACCGGCCGGCTTCGTCTTGCTGGATTTCCCGTGAAGGTAGAGCGTTTCAATCACACCATCGCTGCCGATATAGATGGAGCGCTGTTGCTCGTTCTTGTGGAAGGCAACCAGATCATCCGTTTGCACCCCTTCCAGATCGACAGCCAAATCGATGCGTGTGACACGGGCAGATTTGAGAACCGCCTTCCCGGCAAATGGTCCATCCGGATCATTCAGTATTGCTAGCAGCGTCTTGAACCCCTTTGGGCCCAACTTGCGCGGGTTCAGTTCGATCCGCAGGCGGGCTGGGGCTTTATTCGTCTGCTCGGAAAACTCGAAACGCACCGAGCTATCCCGAGGCCCCATGCCTAGGGTGACGTGTCGATACCATTGCTTGTTCTCGAAATACTGGCAACCGAGCGGCTGGGTGTTGTGTGGATTGGAGTTCAGGTAATGCCCTGCACCCTTAACCCACTGCGCAACCGTTACCCCAGCCGGTGTTTTTGGGCCGAAGATATCAGGCGTAATGTCTATTATCATACTGAGCCGGTCAGGAACCGGCACTGAGACCCGGACTATCCTCCCGTCACACATCGACAGCGTCGTTGGGAACAACTCATACGGTGGCTTCGGTTTCGGGAACGGTTGCGGCTTGTTAGAGGATTGGCTCGCGGTGGCGGAAATCTTGACCGGCACGTGCCGTTGCCCCTTCTAATTCCCCCGCCTGGCGCAGGATGGAACGGGGCAACTATCCAGCATCCTGGACCACACTCTGGTTAGCGGATCAGTGCCGCCGAGTCTATCAGTAACGATGCACTTTGGGATCGTATGATCCACCCAGCGCCTTGACCACATCGAACCCATGATCCAGCTTTTTCAGCGTGGCCAACTTGCGTTCCAAGCCCTGATCGCCGCCATACCCAGCCGTGACTGATCCGTCTGAATGACCCAGGACTGCACCAATGTCTTCGTTGGTAACGCCTGCGGCCCGGAGCCGGGCGGCCATCGTATGCCGGTGAACATGGGTTGCACGGCCCGGTTTGAACAGATCGAACTCATGGAGGTATCTCGACCAAAACTTGGTCATGCCATCGCTCATCCGGTTCTTGCCGATGCTGATTTCAAACAGCAGGCGCTTGCCGGGGTGGAGTTTGGCCCGAGCTTCCACAAACTCCTTTAGGCCCAATTCGAGAAGGGCAGGGTGCAGCGGCACCTTGTGTGTCCGGGGGCCGAACTTGCTTCGCTTGGGAACGCCCTCCGGCAGCTTACCCGGTTGGATGATTAGGTGGGGCACCGCGTCGTCCAATCGGAAGTCGCTCGGGAGCAACTGGGCAATATCTCCCGCCCGCGCTCCAGTGAACATCATCAGTGCTGCCGACCACCAATAACCGTTGCGGATCAGAGAGCTGCCTTCGGCCATCATGCGGCTGTGCGACTTGTAGCCGGTGAAGAGCGGCGTTTGTAGGAAGCGTTTCAATTCCTCTGTCGAGAATGGTTCGGGCGACTGGCGCAGCTCATTTCTGCCGCCCTCGAATGGCAAATCCTTGGTTGGGTTTGGGATGCGATATTCGGCCTGTAGCCACCCAAAGAACTTGGTGGTGAAGCGCCAATACCGTTGTCGAGTGACGAACTTAAGGTTCGCCTGACCCGGCAAAGCTAGCCGGTGGCGGAAGGGCAGCTTCTTGCCTTGCGCGCCTGCTCCGAGTTGCAAAAGGCAATTGCGGAACTCCCGCATCTGATCGTGCGTGATGTGGGCAACGGGCGTCTCTGGAGCGATTTCCTCTTGAAGCCAGCGAAGCACACGAGCTGTCTCGTCGCGGGTAGAGCCTTGCCGTTCCGTCCGCACTAGGTAGGCGTTGTATTCGGTCACGGCATTGGCCAGCGTGAGCTCTGGACGAATGATCTTCGGACCGGTTGCTGCCGGGTTGATAGTCTCCAAAACGACGGGAGCACCGTGGCCCTGCGCAAAAAGCTCATCGTCGGGACTGAACCGGCTTGCTGGGGTTTTCAAGCCGTGCAGGAGGTAGCGCATCTGTTGGCGCTTTGCCCGTGCGACATGGCTAAGGGCCGCAATCTGGCCATTCGGCTCCAACTTGTCGAAGTCCACGCCCATAGGTTTGAGCATGGCTCTAGCAGCGATCCTGTCGCCGTCTGTGTAGCTGTGCGCCGTAAGGTGGTCTTCCTGCCGTTCGATCTCGCCTTCGGTCTGCTCGATCTGGAAAGCGAGGGCGTTTTGATAGTCTTCAGCAGGCAGTTCGCGTGGTTGATCAACGTCCATCACGAGCTGTGCAAAGTAGGCTCTTGCCGCCTCTTCCAATTGCTCCCGGTCCAACAATCCTGACCTGGCCATGCGCTCTACCGTTCTATGAAACCATCGAGCAGCTTCAATACATCGTCTCTTGGCGATCACGTAGTCCTTGGTTGCCAGTGACCGCCTGAAATCTGCAATTTCAAGGGCTTGGCTATGTGTGGAAGGCAACCTGATCCGCACGTAGTAGACCGCGCCGCGCCGTTCCAGATGGGGAGGGCGAGACATTATGGAAGCCTCGCACTGTCACACAAATGTGTGACAGTTGACCGTCTGGACGCCAGAGACGTCCACCTAATCATTTGAGTTATTGGGGATAAACCGCTGGCCTGGATGCCCCGCGAGGATTCGAACCTCGATTAACGGAGTCAGAGTCCGGAGTCTTACCTTTAGACGACGGGGCAACAGCCAGCGAGGGCGGGCATTTAGCGGCTGCGGCGGCAACGGTCAACCGCCGCGTGCCGTCGCCTCCTGCAGGACCAGCCCGATTTGCCAACATGGCCGATATTGGCTAGCGTGATGTCAGGTTCCGCTGCGGCGACGTTCTTGCTGAACGTCTCGATCAAGGCGGTTTTTTGAATCGACTGGACTTGCCGATGCCGGCTCCGCTTGAAACCGCTGACGGTCCCCGTCGCGGTCCCTCCGCCCGAAACCGGGCATACGCTTCCCAGCAGCGCCGCGTGCGGGCCTATGGCGCGCTTGATCTGGGCACCAACAATTGCCGGCTGCTCATCGCGCGCCCGTCGCCGGATGGTTTCACGGTGGTCGATGCCTATAGCCGCGTGGTGCGGCTGGGTGAGGGGCTGCTGGATGCCGGCCGGCTTTCCGATGCCGCGATGGATCGCACGCTGGCCGCGCTGTCGGCCTGTGCCGACAAACTGGCGCGCCGGGAAGTGCGGCTCACCCGTAATGTCGCCACCGAAGCCTGCCGCCGCGCCAGCAATGGCCTGGCTTTCGTGGAGCGCGTCTACAACGCCACCGGTATTGCCCTTGATGTCATCAGCGCCGCCGAAGAGGCCAGACTGGCGGTGCTGGGCTGCCATGTGCTGATCGATGGTGATGGCCCGCCGGCGCTGGTTTTCGACATCGGCGGCGGCTCGACCGAGCTGATGCTGGTGGCGCCATCCGGGATCGGTGACGCGCCACCGGCCATTCTCGACTGGATTTCGATGCCGTGGGGGGTTGTCTCGCTGGCCGAAACCGAACCGCAATGGCCGCAGGCGCCGGACCGGGTGCAGGCCTATGACCGGATGCTGGACCAGATCTGGCCCTGGCTTGACCGCATGTCCACCAAGTTGGCGGCGCGCGGCGTGCACGAAGTGCAGTTGCTCGGCACGTCGGGCACCATCACCACGCTCGCCAGCGTGCAGCTGGGCCTGCCCGGCTATGACCGACGGCGGGTGGATGGTTGCGCGGTAGACACCACCAGCCTGGCCGCCCTGTGCCGATCGATCGGCGTGGCCAGCGTGCAGGAACGGTCCCGCATTGCCTGTGTTGGCCCGGACCGGGCGGAACTGATCGTTGCCGGCTGTGCCATTCTGGAAGCCATTCTCACCCGCTGGCCGGGCGGGCAGGTGAGGGTGGCCGATCGCGGTATCCGTGAAGGCATCTTGCGCACGCTGATGACACGCGACGGCGTGTGGGCGGCGGGCAAGTGAGCGGCGCTGGTCCCACAGGCCCTGGCGGGCGTTCGCGCGGCGGCAAGGTGCGGGTGAAGACCGCCCGGCGCCGTTCCCCGCAATCAACACGCTGGCTGGAACGGCAGTTGAACGATCCTTACGTGGCCGCTGCCAAGGCGCAGGGCTATCGCAGCCGGGCGGCGTTCAAGCTGAAGGAACTGGATGCCGAATTCGGCATGCTGGCCGGGGTTGAACGGGTCGTCGATCTGGGCGCCGCGCCGGGCGGCTGGTGCCAGGTGGTGAAGGAAAAGCGCCCGAAAGCGCGAGTGGTCGGCATGGACCTGCTCGCCATCGAGCCGCTGGCTGGGGTCGACCTGTTCCAGAAGGACATCACCGACGATGACAGCGAGGCGCTGATCCTCACCACGCTGGGCGGCCCGGCCGATCTGGTGATGAGCGACATGGCCGCCAACACCGTGGGCCACAAGATGACCGACCATCTGCGCACCATGGGCCTGATCGAAGCCGCGCTCGACATGGCCACGCGCTTGCTGCGGCCCGGCGGCAGCTTTGTTGCCAAGGTGCTGGCCGGCGGCGGCGATGGCGATTTGACCGCGGCGCTGCGCAAGCATTTCACCAGCGTCAAGCATGTGAAGCCCCCGGCCAGCCGCAAGGGTTCAAGCGAATGGTATGTGGTGGCCCAGGGCTTCAAGCCGCCCGCGGCCTGAACAAGCCAGTCGCACTTCGCGGTTGCCAGCGCCGGCATTGGCTGGCAATCAAACGCCACAGCAACAGTTTAGGGCGGCCAGCCACGCCGGGGGCGGTGCGTGGCAGCAACGAACATGTGGGGAGCAGGACAAGACGATGACGGCGCGACAACCGGCAGAATGGGCTGCCCACGCCGCCACCTGGACGGCATTCCCGTCCCATGCGGAGCTGTGGGAAGAGGATCTGGCTCCCGCCCAGGCCGAAGTGGCCGCCATGGTGCGTGCCATCGCCAGGGGGGAGCGCGTCGAGCTGCTCGTGGCCAACGCTGCCGCAGCGACGGCCGCCCTGGCGCTGCTGGGCGATGCGAATGTCCGCATCCACGAATATGGCTTTGGCGATATCTGGCTGCGCGACACCGGGCCCTTGTTCCTGCAATCGCCGCACGGGCTGGCGGCGGCCGGTTTCCGCTTCAATTTCTGGGGCGGCAAATATGATCTGCCCGGCGACGAGGGCGTAGCGGCGTTCATCGCCGGCGCCACCAGGACGCCGCTCGCCAAGCATGGCTGGGTGCTGGAAGGCGGCGCCATCGATGTGGACGGCACCGGGCTGGTGGTGACCACCGAGCAATGCCTGCTCAATCCCAATCGCAACCCCAGGATGGACCGGGTGGAGGTCGAAAGCCATTTGCGGCGCGATCTGGGTCTCGAATCCGTGCTGTGGTTGGGCGAGGGGCTCATGAACGACCATACCGACGGCCATGTCGACAATCTGGCGCGCTTCGTGGCACCCGGCCGGCTGGCGCTGCCGGTGGCCGCAGGCAAGGATGATCCCAACAAGGATGTCTACGAAGACGCCTGGGACCGCGCTCGCGATTTCGGACTGGACGTGGTGCCGATCCCATCACCCGGCAAGGTGGTGCGCGATGGCGAGATCATCCCGGCCAGTCACATGAATTTCTATATCGCCAATGCCGTGGTGGTGGTGCCGCTTTATGGCGCGCCAAGCGATGAGGATGCGGTGAAAGCCATCGCCGCGCTCTTCCCCGAGCGTGAGGTGATCGGCATGCGCGCCGACCATATTCTGACCGGCGGCGGCAGCTTCCACTGCATCACCCAGCAGCAGCCGAAATAAGGCGCCATCTTTCGCCCGCCACAATCGTGCGCTAGGGGCGAAATCATGACCCGTACCATCACTGTCGCCGGCCTGCAGTTGGCCTTTTCCGGCAATCGCGACGCCGATATCGCCATGACCGCCGCCGCTGCCCGCGCGGCGGCTGACGGCGTGGATGTCGTACTGCCGCCCGAGTTGTTCGAAGGCCATTATTTCTGCCGGCACGAGGATGAAGGCCTGTTCGTGAACGCCCTGCCGCTGGACAAGCACCCGGCGGTCGCCGCCATGCGCGAAGTGGCGCTGGAAACGAAGACCTATATCCCCTGTTCCTTCTTCGAGAAGGACGGGCATCATCATTACAACAGCCTGGCCATGATCGATGATGGCGGCAACGTGATGGGCGTCTATCGCAAGAGCCACATCCCCGACGGGCCGGGATATGAAGAGAAATTCTATTTCCGACCCGGCAATACCGGCTTCAAGGTGTGGAACACGAAGAAGGGCGTCATCGGCATCGGCATCTGCTGGGACCAATGGTATCCCGAAACCGCCCGCGCCATGATGCTCATGGGCGCCGAAGTGCTGATGTACCCCACTGCCATCGGCACCGAACCGCATGATCCTGAACTCGACACGCGCCGGCTGTGGCGGCGGGCGATGGTGGGCCATGCCGTGTCCAACGTCGTGCCCGTGCTGGCCTGCAACCGCATCGGCACCGAAGAAGCCGGCACGCCGCACGCGCAGACTTTCTATGGCACCAGTTTCGCCTGCGATCAGCGCGGCGACATCGTGGATGATCTGGATGATGCAACGCCGGGCGTGGTGAAGGCGACGTTCAATCTTGATCTCGCCGCCCGTCACCGCGCTGCCTTTGGCTTCTTCCGCGATCGCCGGCCCGATCTCTATGGGCGCATCGCCCAGGATATCTGATGCGCCGCATCACTCTGGGTGAAGAGAGTTTCTGGACGGCTGAGGCGCTCGCCGACGATCTGGTGGCGCTGGGTCTGGCTTCAGGCGATGCCGTGATGGTCCACGCCAGCCTGCGCCGCGTTGGCCCGGTGCTGGGCGGGGCAGACGGCGTGATTGCCGCCCTGCGGCGCGTGGTTGGTCCGCAGGGCTGCATTCTCGCCTATGTCAGCTGGCTAGAGCAGTTCGAAGATGCCCTGGATGATGACGGCCGGCTTGATCCGTCGCTGAAGCCCGTCATTCCGCCCTTTGATGCCGCCACCTCGCGCGCCAATCCCGATCATGGCTGGTTCGCCGAAGCGCTGCGCACGACGCCGGGCACGCGGCGCAGCGGCAATCCTGGCGCATCGGTGGCAGCTTTGGGGGCAGGGGCGGAAGGCTTCACCGCCAATCATCCGATGGATTATGGCTATGGCGCCGGATCGCCCTTTGCGCGGCTGGCGGAAGCTGGCGGCAAGGTGCTGATGCTGGGTGCGCCGTGGGACACGATGAGCCTGCTGCACCACGCCGAACATATCGCCGATATCCCAGGCAAGCATGTGCGCCGCATGGAAGTGCCGCTGGCAGCCGAAGCAGGTGTGGCCTGGCAGGCAATCACCGAGTTCGACACGGTCGATCCGGTGGTGGACGGGTTGGACGAGGACTATTTCGCCAGCATCGTCGTTGACTTTCTGGCCAGCGGGCAGGGCCAGCAAGGCCAGGTGGGCGATGCGCCCTGTGTGCTGGTGCCGGCCGCCGCGATGACGCGTTTTGCCGTCAATTGGCTGGAGCGCCGCTTCAGGCCCTGAAGGCCAGTGTCGACTCAAGCGCGGCCTTGAACATCTCCGGCGTCAGCAGGCCGGTGTTGGTGTTGAGGCGGCTGCAATGATAGCTGTCGACCAGCATCACGCCCGACGGCAATTTGTGCGTCACGCCATGGCCGAAGCGATATTTGGGCAGCTTGCCGCCAATCGCCTTGATTGCGGCCTGGTGGGCGGTCTCGCCCAGCGCCACCACCACTTTCAATTGGGGCAGGGCGGCCAGCTGTTCTACAAGGAATGACCGGCAGTTCTGTTTTTCCGCCGTTTCGGGCAGGTTGCCGGGCGGGGCGCAAGCCACGGCGTTGGTGATGAACAGGCCCGGCGCATCCCAGCCCGCGGGTGTTTCGCTGGCCAGACCCAGTTCCGCCAGCGTGCCAAACAGCATCTTGCCGGCTTCATCGCCGTGGAATGGCTTGCCGGTACGGTTGGCGCCCTTCAGGCCGGGTGCGAGGCCGACAATGGCCAGCCACGCATTGGCATCGCCCAAGGGCGGCACCGGGGCATTCCACCAGCCGGCATGGCGGGCCTGCTGTTCGGCACGATAAGTGGCAAGGCGCGGGCACAAGGCACAGTCTGCAGGTGGGGTGCCCGGGTGGGGGAGGCTCTCGTCAGTCATCGTTTATGCCTGTAGGGGGCTGGGCGCATATGGCAATCACCCTTGTCGCGCTGGGATCGAACCGCTGTCACGGCCGCCATGGCCGGCCGGCGGACGTGGTGCGCGCGGCCTTGATCGAACTGGCGTTGCTGGCGCCGGTGGCGCAGGCTTCGCCGATCCTTGATACCGCCCCCATCGGGCCGGGCAGCCGGCGCTATGCCAACGCCGTGGCAGCGCTGGATTGGCCCGGCAGCCTGCCCGACCTGCTGCGCGCCTTGAAAGCCCTGGAACGCCGCTTTGGCCGCCGCGCCGCCCGGCGCTGGGGTGATCGCGTGCTCGATCTTGATATATTGGCGGCGGGTGCAACGGTGGTGCAGGTGCCGGGCCTGAATGTGCCGCATCCGCGTTTGGCGCAACGGCGGTTCGTGCTGGATCCGCTGGTTACCGTCGCGCCCGGCTGGCGCCACCCGATTCACAATCTGACGGCAAGACAGTTGCGCGCCCGCGCGCTTCGCCCTAAAGGCCTGCCCCGCGCCTGATGTGCGCCAGCCTCGCGTGAGGGTCCTTAGCTCAATCGGTTAGAGCGCCCGCCTTTTAAGCGGTAGGTTTCGGGTTCAAGTCCCGAAGGACCCACCACGCCGCAGCGCCGCGAGCGCGCATGGCGCAGCCAAGCGCGCCGACAGGCGCAAGGCCGGACGGGCTGGCTGCCGGGCTTCAGCCCGGCAGAACAGCTTCGACGGCGTGGCTCCGCCGCCGGCCGCGCCCGCATGGGCTCAGCGTGGTTTCTGCGGCAAAACCCACCCCCAGCCCCTCCCACCGGCGGGAGGGGAGCTGCGTGTGCTGATTGCGCTTGTCAGCCCGACACAACCACCGCATTCTCATCGCAAATTGGGGAACCACCCATGCCATTATCCGACTATAGCCTGTCCGACTTCACCGCCGGCCCCTACACCCGCCCGGTCTACCGCCGCGGAAGCGGCCCGGCGGTCATCGTCATTCACGAGGTGCCTGCGCTCCATACGCTGGTCATCGACTTTGCCGACCGTCTTGCCGAAGCCGGCATGACGGTCTTCTGCCCCAGCCTGTTCGGCACGCCCGGTTCGGTGCCCACCAAGGCCGCGGCGGCGAAGCAGTTGTTCCTCAACATCTGCATCCGGCGCGAGTTTTCGGCCTGGGCTGATGGCCGCTCCAGCCCGATTGTCGATTGGCTGCGGGCGCTGGCGAAACAGGCCCACGAAGAATGCGGCGGGCCGGGCGTGGGAGCCGTCGGCATGTGCTTCACAGGCGGCTTTGCGCTGGCGATGATGACGGAACCCAGCGTGATCGCGCCGGTGTTGAGCCAGCCCAGCCTGCCCATCCGCGGCGCCAAGACCGGCAGCATCGATGCGACGCCCACGGAAATCGCCTGTGCCCGCCGCCGCTTCGAGGCAGAGGATCTGTCGCTGCTCGCCCTGCGCTACCGTTCCGACAAGCTGGTGCCCGATGCCCGCTTCCGCCGCTATGAACGCGAATTCCCCGGCCGGGTGGAAACCATCGAGCTGGGCGACGAACATGCCCGCACCGGCACCGGCATGGCGCCGCACAGCGTGTTGACCGTGCACTTGCCCGAGACCGGCCCCGGCAAGGCGGCCGAGACGAAGACAATCGCATTTCTGCAGTATCGTTTGGGGCTGGCGAGCCGAACTCCCCCTTGATTGCCGGAGCGAGTGCAGCCACATCGGTGCTGCACTGCAATAACGGGAATAGATTGATGTCTTCTGCCGCTTCCATCGCCGCCCTGGCTGTCTCTGTTGCCGCTGTGTCGGCCACCAGCGTTGCTGCCCAGCAGGCCGTGCTGCCCGGAGGCACCCGCTTTACCGAGGAAAGGGCCGGCACTGGCGCGTTGGCCGAACCAGGTCGCGCCGTGGCGGTGCATTACACCGGCTGGCTCTATGTGGATGGCGGCAAGGGCGCCAAGTTCGACAGCTCGCGCGATCGCGGCCAGCCCTTCATCTTCACCCTGGGCCTTGGCGAAGTCATCCTGGGCTGGGATGAAGGCGTGGCCGGCATGAAGGTGGGCGGCAAGCGCACCCTGATCGTGCCGCCGGAAGCCGGCTATGGCGAACGCGGTGCCGGCGGCGTGATCCCGCCAGGTGCGACGCTGATGTTCGACGTCGAGCTGCTGGCGGTGCAGTGATGGCCGGCCTTCCCGCCCTGCCAGGCCAGCCCGTGCTGGTACTGCAAGGCGGCGGCTCGCTCGGCAGTTATCAGGCCGGCGTGTTCTCGGGCCTGGATCAGGCTGGCTATTGCCCGCAGGCCGTGGCGGGTATTTCGATCGGGGCCATCAATGGCGCGCTGATTGCCGGCAACCCACCCGAACGGCGGCGCGAACGGCTGATGACCTTCTGGGAACGCATCACCGGCAGCCCGACGCTGTCATGGCTGCACAGCGACGGCAAGGCTGGTGATGTTGCCGAAGGGTTGCGCCACCAATGGGCGGCAGCGGCCACGGCGATGATGGGCGCGCCCGGTTTCTTCCGCCCGCGCTGGCCGTGGATGCCGGGCTGGTGGCCGGGCCAGATCGCGCTCTATGAAACCGATGCGTTGAAAGACACGTTGCTGGAACTGGTGGATTGGGATCTGCTGAACAGCGGCACCGTGCGGCTGGCGGTGGGCGCGGTGAACGTGGAAACCGGTAATTTCAAATATTTCTGCTCCACGCAGCAGCGGCTGGACGTGCGCCACGTGATGGCATCGGGGGCCCTGCCGCCCGGTCTGCCGCCGGTGGAGATCGATGGCCAATATTGGTGGGATGGCGGGCTGGTGTCGAACACGCCGCTCGATCATGTGCTCGATCATGATGACGATGAGGATCTGGCGATTTTTCAGGTCGATCTGTTCCCGGCGCGGGGCGCGCGGCCGACCACGCTGGCCGAAGTCGAGGAACGCGCCGCCGATATCCGTTTTTCCAGCCGCACCCGCTTCACCACCGATGCCCAGGCCCGGCTGAACGGCCCGCGTGAGGCCTGGGCGCGGCTGGCCGCGAAATTGCCCCCCGAACTGCGCGACAGTGCCGAGGCGAGGCTGCTCGACCGGTTGGCGCGGGGCCGCCGGGCCCTCGTGGCCCAGCTGGTGTATCGCGATCAGCCGTGGCAGGGCGCTGCCAAGGGTCGCGAGTTCAGCAGAGCCACCATGCAGACGCACTGGCGTCATGGCGAAGCCGATGTGGCCGCCATGCTGGCCCGCGGTGGCTGGGCCGCGCTGCCGGCCGGGCCGGGCGTGTGGAGCTTTGACGCCACCGCGCAGGGTTGATTTTCCACCCCTTTGCCAATGCCGAATTTCTGATAGGCTACACGCTGCGACAATTTGACCGGCATCATAAGCCGGCGATTGGCGAACAGCACTGAGGGCGCGCGACTGCGTCTGCCTCAGTAGCCGGGGGAGAATCATCATGGGCATTGGCGATCATGTCGATCTGGCGGGATTCATCGCAGGGGTGAGCCGTCGCAATCCGGGGCAACCGGAATTCGTGCAGGCGGTTACCGAAGTGGCCGAGGATATTTTCGACTTCATCGGCGACAAGCCGAAATATCATGAAGCCCAGATCCTGCGCCGCATCGCCGAACCGGACCGTGTCGTGTCGTTCCGCGTGTGCTGGGAGGACGACAACAACAATATCCGCGTGCAGCGCGGCTGGCGGGTGCAGAACAACAACGCCATCGGGCCCTACAAGGGCGGCATCCGGTTCCACCCGTCCGTCACCGAAAGCGTGCTGAAGTTCCTGGCGTTCGAACAGACCTTCAAGAACGCGCTCACCGGCCTGCCAATGGGCGGCGGCAAGGGCGGCTCCAACTTCAACCCCAAGGGCAAGAGCGTGAATGAAATCATGCGCTTCTGCCAGAGCTTCATGACCGAACTGTATCGCCACATCGGGGCCGATATTGATGTGCCGGCCGGCGATATCGGCGTGGGCGGGCGCGAGATCGGCTTCATGTTCGGCCAGTACAAGCGCATCACCAATCATTTCACCGGCGTGCTCACCGGCAAGGGTCTGGAATGGGGCGGCAGCCTGATCCGCACCGAGGCCACCGGCTATGGCGCGGTCTATTTCCTGCAGAACATGCTGAAATCAAAGGGCATGGACGTGGCGGGCAAGACGGCGGTGATTTCCGGTTCCGGCAATGTGGCGACGCACGCGGCGGAAAAGATCGTGCAGCTGGGCGGCAAGGTGCTGACCCTGTCGGACAGCGAGGGCTTCATCCACGATCCCGAGGGCATCACGCAGGAGAAGATCGACTGGGTGAAGACCCACAAGACCCACCGGCGCGGCCGCATTTCGGAATATGCCGCCGAATTCAAGGGCGCCACCTTCCACGGTAATGGCGCGCGGCCGTGGGGCGTGCCCTGCGATCTGGCGCTGCCCTGCGCCACCCAGAATGAACTGAATGGGGTGGAAGCGAAACTGCTGCTGCAGAACGGCTGTATCGCCGTGGCGGAAGGGGCAAACATGCCCACCGATCTGGATGGCGTGCACATCTTCAAGGCGGCGAGGATCCTTTATGCCCCGGGCAAGGCCTCGAACGCCGGCGGTGTTGCCGTGTCTGGCCTCGAAATGAGCCAGAATTCGGCGCGCATGAGCTGGAAGGAGGAGGAACTGCAGGCGATGCTGAAGGACATCATGTCCGGCATCCATGATCGCTGTCTGGAATATGGCCGCAGCGCCGATGGTCACACCGATTATGTGAAGGGTGCCAACATCGCCGGCTTCAAGAAGGTCGCCGATGCAATGCTGGCGTTCGGCGTCGTCTGATGGCCGGCATCATTGATCGCCGCGTCTGCGCGGAAATCGACGGCCCGTTCGTGCTGTTCCTGATTGGTGTGCGCATCAACCGCTTGCTGGCGATCAACAGCTGGCTGCCAACGGTGCGGGCGATGCGGCCGATGATCGTTGAACTGATGCAGCAGCCCGAGCTCGGCTTGCTGCATGCCCGCACGCATTTCGGTTTTCCGGACATTTTGCTGGTCCAGTATTGGCGCAGCTACGACCATCTCGAAGCCTATGCCGCAGCGCGCGAGCATCTGCACCTGCCGGCCTGGCAGCGTTTCAACAAGGCGGTGGGCAGCAACGGCGACGTGGGCATCTGGCACGAAACCTATCTCATCAATCCCGGCCAGTATGAGAATGTTTACAACAACATGCCGGCCTATGGCCTTGGCGTTGCCGGCACCATCCTCGATGCCACCGGGCCGCGCGCCCGGGCATCGGGGCGGCGCAAAGCCCAGATTTCAGGAGAGTGAGCGATGACCAAGGCTTCTGATCTGCTGGTGCAATGCCTTGAGGCAGAGGGCTGCGAATATGTGTTCGGCGTGCCCGGCGAGGAGAATCTGGATTTTCTCGACAGCCTGGAACGATCAACCAAGATCAAGCTGATCCTCACCCGGCACGAGCAGGGCGCCGGCTTCATGGCCGCCACCTACGGCCGCCACACTGGCAAGGCTGGCGTGTGTGTGGCCACATTGGGGCCGGGGGCGACCAATTTCGTGACGGCGGCGGCCTATGCTTTCCTGGGCGGCATGCCGATGCTGATGATCACCGGCCAGAAGCCGATCAAGAAGAGCAAGCAGGGCCGGTTCCAGATCCTCGACGTGGTCGACATGATGCGGCCGATCACCAAATACACCCATCAGCTGGCCAGTGCGGACAATATCCCGGCCCGCATCCGCGAAGCCTTCCGGCTGGCGCAGGAGGAAAAACCCGGTGCCACCCATCTGGAATTGCCGGAGGATATTGCCCACGACCCTACCGACGCGGTGCCGTTCAAGCCCAGCTATGCCCGGCGGCCGCTGGCGGATGCAAAGGCCGTGTTGGCCGCCGTGCGCGCCATCGAGGGAGCGAAATCGCCCATCCTCGTCATCGGGGCCGGCGCCAACCGCACGATGACCAGCAAGATGCTGCTGGAATTTGTTGAAAAGACGGGGATTCCCTTCCTGACGACGCAGCTGGGCAAGGGGGTTATCGATGAGCGGCACCCGAAATTCCTCGGCTGCGCGGCGCTGTCGGCGGGGGATTTCGTTCATGCCGCCATTCGCCGTGCGGACGTGATCGTGAACATCGGCCATGATGTCATTGAAAAGCCGCCCTTCTTCATGAACCAGGCCAGCGGCACGGTGGTGCACATGAGCTTCCGTTCCGCCGAGGTCGATCCGGTCTATTTCCCGCAGATCGAGGTGATCGGCGATATCGCCAACGCCGTGTGGCAGCTGAAGGAGGCCATCCGTGTCCAGCCGCACTGGGATTTTGCCGCCATGCTGGCCGCGCGTGCCGCCGAAGTGGCGCATCGTGACGCCGCGGTGGACGATCAGCGCTTCCCCATCTACCCGCAATATCTGGTGAGCGAGATCCGCAAGGCAATGCCGGAGGATGGCATCATCGCGCTCGACAACGGCGTGTACAAGATCTGGTTCGCCCGCAACTACACCGCCTATCATCCCAACACCGTGCTGCTCGACAATGCGCTCGCCACCATGGGGGCCGGCCTGCCCTCCGCCATGGCGTCGAACATGGTCTATCCCCACGCCAAGGTGATGGCGGTGTGCGGCGATGGCGGCTTCATGATGAACAGCCAGGAGATGGAGACGGCCGTCCGCCTTGGCCTCAACCTCACCGTGCTGATCCTGAACGACGGCAGCTATGGCATGATCCGCTGGAAACAGGCCAACATGGGCTTCAAGGATTGGGGCCTCGAATATGGCAACCCGGATTTCGTCGCCTATGCCGAAGCCTATGGCGCCAACGGCCACCGCGTGACCAGTGCCGAGATGCTGCCCGGCCTGCTGGCCCATTGCCTCGATACGCCGGGCGTCCACCTGATCGACTGCCCGGTGGATTACAGCGACAACGACCGCATCCTGAACAAGGATATCAAGGAATTGAGCGCCAGGCTGTGAAGCGGCATGTACTTGCCCTTGCCGCTGCCTTTGCCGCGACTGTGCTGATCGGTGCCGGGCCGGCGCCGCAGGCCGATATCCTGCTGAAGGGCGGCAGCATCCATGATGGCAGCGATCGCCCGGCCTTTGTCGGCGATGTGGCCATCAGCGGTGACCGCATCAGCTTTGTCGGCCCGGGCGGCCGGGTGCGGGCCAGGCGGGTGATCGACGCGCGCGGTCTGATCGTGGCGCCCGGCTTCATCGATCCGCACACCCATGCCGATATCGGCGCGGCTGATCCGGCCAGCCGCCGGCTCGACACGTGGCTGGCCCAGGGCGTCACCACCATCGTCACCGGCAATGATGGTTATGGCAGTTTCCACATCGACGGCCAGACCAGGGTGCTGACAGAAAGGCCCATTGGCCCCAACCTGGCCTCGTTCGTCGGCTTCGGCGCCGTTCGGACGGCAGTGGTGGGGCAAGGCGATGTGGCCGCCACAGATGATCAGGTCGCACGGATGCAGGCGCTGGTGGCCAAGGGCATGTGCGATGGTGCGCTCGGGCTTTCAGCTGGCCTGTTCTATGCGCCGCAGAAATTCGCCACGACCGACGAGGTGATCAGGGTGGCCCATGCCGCCGCCATGCGCGGGGGCCTGTATGATACGCACCAACGCGACGAATCCAGCTATGGCATCGGGCTGCTGGCTTCGGTGGACGAAGCGCTGCGGATTGGTCGCGAAGCTGGCATGCCGGTGCATTTCGCTCATCTGAAGGCGCTGGGCGCCGATGTGCACGGCAAGGCACCGGCCGTTGTCGCTCGCATTGCAGCGGCGCGCGCGGCGGGGCAGGCGGTGACGGCTGATCAATATCCCTACACTGCCGGCGGCACCGGCCTGGCGGCGGCGCTTTTGCCGGCCTGGGCGCAGGATGGCGGTATCACTGCGATCAAGGCGCGCCTTGCCGATCCGGCGCTGCAGGGCCGGCTGCGCGCCGATATGGCCGACAATCTGCGCCGGCGCGGCGGTGCGGGTGCGCTGCTGATGATTGCGTCGGGCCGGCCATGGACCGGCAAGCGGCTGGATGCGGTGGCCGCCGGCTGGCAGATCGACGCCATTGCGGCGGCACAGCGCATCATCGCCGCGGGGCCTGACGGCGACGCGGTGGCATCGTTCATGATGATCGAGCCGGATATCGAAGTGATCATGCGTCAGCCCTGGGTTGTGACAGGGTCAGACGGCTTTGCCGGACATCCCCGCATTGCCGGCACCTTCCCCTTGAAATACGCGCGCTATGTGCTTGAGAAAAAGACGATCAGCCTCGCCCGCTTCATCCGCCAGTCAACGGGGCGCACCGCCGATATCCTGAAGCTGGATCGGCGCGGCTATCTGCGGCCGGGCTGGTTTGCCGATGTCGTGCTGTTCGATCCCGCGCGTTATGCGCCGCGCTCCGATTATGCCAATCCGAATGCGCTGGCGGTGGGGGTGACGACGCTGCTGATCAACGGGCAACTGGCCATCGACGGCGGCGCCCTGGGCAGCACGCTGCCCGGCCGGGTGTTGCGCCGCACGTCGGTACCGCACTGCCCGGTGCAGCCGGGCGACTGATTGACGAGGCGGGCCGTCCACCCCACTTGACGGCCATGACTCCCGCACCCCGTCCGACCGCGCCCGCCCGCACCCGGGCCTAGCCGGCCAGTTTGCGCGCCGCCGCGAAGAACGTCTCGATGCGGGCCGGCGTCGCGTCGCGGATGGTGCCCACCACCTTCATGTGCGTAACCTTCAGCCCGACGAAATCCAGGATCTGCCGGCGCAGCACGTTGAGCCAGCCATTGCGATAGCCCAGCCACAGATACCAGGACGGCGTATCGGCGGTGATCAGTACACGGGCGGTGCGGCCTTCGAACAGCTTCCTGGGGAAATGCCCGTCGCCTTCATAGGCAAAGGCGATGCCGGGCAGGAAGGCGCGGTCGATCAGCCCCTTCAGCTTGGCTGGCGCCGCGCCCCACCACAAAGGATGGACCAGGATGAGCGTGTCGCACCAGCGAATGGCGTCGAGAAAGGCCACGATATCAGGTTCATGCGCCATGCGGCTGTTGTAGCCGTGGGCCAGATTGGGATCGAATTCCATCGCGCAAAGCTGCATCACCCGCACCTCCGCCCCGCGCGCCCGCGCCGTTTCGGCGGCCGCAGCAGCCAAGGCGCTGCACAGGGAGGTGCCATCGGGATGACCGTCGAGCACCAGAACGCGGGTGGAAATCATGATCGTTCACATCCTTGTAACCGCAGTCGCAGGGCCATGCAGTTTTGACAGTTTTTCCGCATTTGGGCGGTTTTCAAACCGAACAGCGCCATCGTGAGACAATCGTGCGGGACGGTCGCTGGTCAGCAACTTACGCCAAAATGCGGCCTGTAGGACAGCTTCAATGCTCGGCCGGCACCTGGGTGGCGCGGGGCTGTCGAACGGCTGGCGAATTGCGGGTGACGTCAACCCTTGCCGACAAGCCCGGTCCTGGCCGCGATGGCGTCGGCCGAGAACAGGCGAGCAGCGCCTCATCCTTGCGTTTGTAGGACAGGAAGATATCGGGCGCGGCGGTCATGCTCAGGCTTCCGCTGCGGCGTAGAGAGCATGAATGAGGGCAACGTCCGCCTCCAGCGACGGACTGGTCTGGGCGCAGAGACGATAAAGATGCTCTGCTGACGCCCGTGCCAACCCCAATTGACGGGCCGTTTTCACATGGTTGAGCGCTTCTGTCTCTCGCCCAAGTTTCACGCTGACGAGCGCCTTCAAGACGTGACCATGCGGATATGAAGGATTGAGCGCGAAGACTTCATCGACGGCTGTATCTGCTTCGGCCCAGCGCTCGGCCAGGGCGAGGGCCCTTGCGATCCACATTTTGGCGATCCAGACAACCATCGCGCCGGGCATCAGGCGCAGAGAAGTCTTGAGTTCGGCCAGGCCCATTTCCAGCCGGCCATTCATCACGCTTGCAATAGCGTAGCCATAGCGGATTGTGCCGACGCCCGGTGCCTTGCTCACGGCACGTGCGGCGTAGCGCTCCCCTTCGTTGGCGCTGCCGATATAGCTGAGCGCAAGCCCAACCCAAGCGAGAACCATAACGTCGTCTGGCGCCAAAGCCAGTGCGCGTTCCGCTATGGTTCGAATGCGCTGCACTTCGGCTGGATCATTGGGGCCAGTGAACGCAAACTGGGTTGCCTGCGTCACGGCAAGCATGGCCTGAGCAACTCCATAGTCGGGCGCAATGGCCACGGCGCGGGTGGCCTCGGTGATGGCAAGCTGCATGGCTGTCGGATCGTACAAGCGATAGGCGGACCATGCCCTTGAGATGGCTTCCCAAGCCGTGATGTCGCCAGGCTTTTTCAGTGCCCGCTCCACTTCCAGATTGTGGACCTGCGTATCGAGGTTTGCCGCGATTTCGATGACCAGCTCTTCCTGCAGATCGGCCAGTTCCGACAAGGGACGATCGAATTTCGCGGTCCAGATCGCCGTGCCACTTTCCGCATCGAGAAGTTGGGTGGTGACACGCAGGTTGGTGCCGACGCGGCGGATGTTGCCTTCCAGCAGATAGCGCACCCCCAGTTGGCGCCCCAGGGCCGGGATGTCTGTGATTGCTGCTCGGCTCAGGTTGGCGGTGGTCGTCGCGCCCAGCACGCGGACATTCACGCCCTGTGTCAGCGCCGAGATCACATCCTCAACCATGCCCTCGGCAAACACCTCGTCCTCGGTCAGGCCGGAGCGGTTGGTGAAGGGCAATACTGCCAGCGACGGAGCGGAACCGCATTGGCCGGGTTTCAGCGTTTCGGCGACAGTGGGCGCCTCCGGTTGCGGCAAGCCCGCGCCGGGCAACGCTGGTTCTGCCTTCCGGCCAACAAGTCCCCGGACATCGCGAAGGAACGCCGCCCAAGACCTGTCTGCGCTATCACCCATCCAGTGTGAAAGGTCGGCGGTCTGGGTCAACTCGAACATGATGGGGCGTTCGCAGGGTTCAATGGTTACCGGCACCAACGTCTTGCACCTGTCCGCAATCGTCGCCTCCGCCCGCACCCAGCGCGAGACGACTGAGCGCGGCGACCACAGCACCACCACTGCCTTGGCGGCGCGCAGGGCGGCTTCGGTCACTTCGTCATAGGCCTCGCCAGACCGCAGCGCCGTGTCCCACCACACGTTCAGGCCTGCCGCCGTGAACGCATCGGCAAACAGCTTCGCGCGGGACTGGTCCTCGCGGTTGTAGGACAGGAAGATGTCGCTCAAAAATGCCCCCGCAATGCGTTGGGCCAGTGTTATCCGAACGTCAGGGCGGCGTCGATGGACTCTTGGCCAGCCAGCGCTCCGCCGCGTTGTCGTCGCTGCCCTTGGCGTCTACCCAGCGTGTCGTCCCATCGGCCCACTCCTCGCGCTTCCAGAAGGGGGCCTTGGTTTTCAGCCAGTCCATCAGGAAGCTGGCCGCAGCAAAGGCGTGGGCGCGGTGGGGGGAGGCGGTGGTGACGAGGACGATGGCGTCCCCGGGCAACAGCCGGCCGTGGCGGTGGATGATGGTGCCGATGGTATCGGGCCAGCGGGTTGCTGCATTGGCAGCGATGGCCTGCAGCTGCGCCAGCGTCATTGCCGGATAATGTTCGAGGGTGAGGGCGACCAGGCCATCGTCGGCGCGCACCAGCCCGGTGAAGGCAACGGCGGCGCCAAGATCGGTGCGGCCGCTGGTGAGCGCAGCCTGTTCGGCGGCGGCGTCAAAAGGTTCTTGCTGCAGGCGGGCGGCAATCATCCGCCGGTCACCGGCGGGAAGATGGCGATTTCGCGCGGGGCGGTGAGCGGCGTCTCCGCGCTTGCGAACTGCTGATCGACGGCGACCCGGATGCGGCTGCGGTCGGCCAGCGCGGCGGCATGGCCGGGGCTGCGGGTGGCGAGCCAATCGAGCAGGGCGGCGACCGTGGCGGCTTCGGCGGGCAGGGCGAGGGTCTCGCTGTCCTTACCGATCATCTCGCGGACCCAGGCGAAGTAAAGCAATGTTGTCATCACATATGCTTCAGGCCGACGCGCAGATAGTCGTAGCCGGTGATCAGGGTGAGGATGGCGGCGATCCACAGGGTGATCAGCCCGATGGTCTCGGCCGGCAGCCAGGGCAGGATCGGCACGGCGCCAACCAGGATCAGTGCGCCGAGCGCCACCAGTTGCGCTGTCGTCTTCCACTTGGCGAGCTGGCTGACCGGCACCGAAACCTGCAGCCCGGCCAGATATTCGCGCAGGCCCGAAACGAACATCTCGCGCAGCAGGATGATCAGGCCGGCAATCACGCTCCAGCCGTGCAAGATCTGCGCATCCACCAGCATCAGGATGGTGGCGGCGACCATGATCTTGTCGGCAATCGGATCGAGGAACTGGCCGATTTTCGAGACCGTGCCCCACGATCGCGCCAGATAGCCATCGAAATAATCGGTAATCGCCGCCAGCGTGTAGAGGCCGAAGGCGGCCAGCCATTCCCACGGATTGCGGCCCCACATCAGGGCTACAAGGCCGGGCACCGCCAGGATGCGCGACAGGGTGAGCAGATTGGGGAGGCTGGACAACACGCGCCCTTCATAGGCAATCCAGCGGCAAGTGCAAAGTTACGGAAAGGCTTGGCTGTGAAGGTTTCCGATGCCGTGTTGGCGCGCCGTTCGGTGCGCGGATTCTTGCCGACACCCGTCAACGCTGACGTGATCCGCCGCGTGGTGGAAACGGCGGCGTGGGCGCCTTCGGGTGGCAATCTGCAGCCCTGGCATATCGACGTGGTGGGCGGCGAAAAGCTGGATGAATTGAAGCGCATCATGCTGGGCAAGTTGATGGGCGGCGGCGCCATGGAGCCGACCGAGTATGACATCTATCCAAAGGAATTGCCGGAACCGCACAACAGTTACCGCTTTGCGGTGGGCGAGGAACTCTACAGCCGGCTGGGTATTCCGCGTGAGGACAAGGCCGGTCGCCGCATGTGGTTTGCGCGGAATTTCCAGTTCTTTGGTGCGCCAGTTGCCTTGTTCTGCTCCGTCGATCGCCGCATGGGTCCGCCGCAGTGGAGTGATCTTGGCATGTATCTGCAGACGCTGATGCTGTTGCTGAAGGAAGAAGGGCTGGATAGCTGTCCGCAGGAATGCTGGGCGATCTATCCGAAAACCATCGGGGAGTTCATCGGCATTCCGCCCGAACGCATGTTGTTCACCGGCATGGCGATCGGCTTCATCGACCCGGATGACAAGGCCAATCTCGCCCGCCCGAGCCGCGCGCCGATGAGCGACTGGGCGGCCTTCCACGGCCTTTGATTCCGGTATCGGCCCTTGCTGCCACAATATTGTCGGCGCTGATCCACGCCGGGTGGAATCTGTTCCTGAAAGGCAGCGCCGGAGATCGACTGGTGGACCTGGCGGTGCTGGGCATCGGCGGATCGCTGTTCGGCTGTGTGCTGATTGCCCTGTTTGGCGCGCCGGTTGCGGGAGCATGGCCGTTCATCCTCGCTTCCAGCGCCATCCACCTCGTCTATTGGATGGCCCTCACCAAGGGTTATGCCGCCGGCGACATGAGCCACGTCTACACCATTGCACGTGGCATCGCCCCGGCGCTGGTGACGCTGGGCGCGGTGCTCTTCGCTGCGGAAGTGCCTGGTTGGGGGCAAGGGCTGGGCATCGCTGCGATCAGCCTTGGTGTCATGCTGGTGGGCGTGAATCGCCACGCGCCGCTGCCGGCGACGGGGTGGGCGCTGCTTACCGGCACGGCGATTGCCGGATACAGCCTTGTCGATGCGATGGGCGTGCGGGTGAATGCGGATGTGTTCAGCTACAAGGGCTGGGGTGCGGTGTTCACCTTCCTGCCGATCAGCCTGTTCGTCATTGCCCGGCGCGGCCCGGCAAGTTTCGCAGCGGCGGCGGCCGGCCGCTGGCGGCAAGGCATGCTGGCCGGCGCGGTTTCGAGCGCCGGCTTCATGCTGGTGCTGTGGGCACAGATGCGCGCGCCCATCGGGCCGATCACGGCCTTGCGCGAAACCAGCGTGTTGTTTGGTGCGGCGCTGGCGGCGCTGCTGCTGAAGGAAAAGGTGACAATGCGGCGTTGGGCCGGGGCATTGGTGGTGTGTGCCGGCGCAATGCTGATCGGTTTTTCGCGCTAGGCCTCTCGTGGTCCCAGGCCGAGCAGCTTTTTCGTCCGCGCGATGAAGGCGCTGTTGTCGCCGCCTTCCTTTAGCGGCGATATGTCCGGCACTTTCAAGCCGCGCTGAACGGCGGGGCGGGCCGAAATGGCTTCAACCCAGCGGCCAAGGCGCGGGAAGGGGGCGATGTCCACCCCGGTCCAGCCGGCGGTGCGCACCCAGCAGAAATGCGCGATGTCGGCGATGCTGTAATCGCCGGCCAGATAGTCGCGATCGGCCAGCCGCGCATCGAGGATGCCCAGCAACCGTTTCACTTCACCCAGATAACGCGCCTGCACCGCGGGCAGTTTCTCTGGCCAGAAATGCCCGAACAGATTGGCCTGGCCCATCATCGGCCCCAGGCCGCCCACCTGCAGCATCAGCCATTGCAGCGCTTCGGAGCGGGCGCGGGGATCGGCAGGCAGCAACCGGCCGGATTTTTCCGCCAGCCAGACCAGGATGGCGCCCGATTCCATCACGGCAAAGCCATCATCGATCAGCGCCGGCACCTTGCCATTGGGGTTCAGCTTCAGGAAATCGGCCTGCTTCTGCTCGCCCTTGGCCAGATCGAGCGTGCGCACCTCGTAGGCCAGCCCCAGTTCCTCCAGCGCAATCGACACCTTGTAGCCATCGGGCGTCGGGGCGGTGAAAAGGATCAGGCTCATGGGGGCAGCCTAGCCGTTCACCCGTTCGGGTGGAAGTGCTGCCAGATCGCCAGCGCCATCTGGCTCGAAATGCCGGGCGCGCGTTCGAGATCGTCGAGTGTGGCGCCCTTCACGGCGCGGCTGGTGCCGAAATGCATCAGCAGCGCCTTCTTGCGGGCCGGGCCGATGCCGGGCACTTCGTCGAGGGGGCTTTGCGTGATGGATTTTGCCCGCTTCGCCCGGTGCGCGCCGATGGCGAAGCGGTGCGCCTCGTCGCGCAGGCGCTGCAGGAAGAACATCACCGGGGCGTTGGGCGGCAGGGTGAATTCGCGGCCCGACGGCAGGTAGAAAGTCTCGCGCCCGGCGTTGCGGTCCGGCCCCTTGGCGACACCAACGATCGGCACATCCACTCCCAGTTCGGCCAGCGCCGCCATCACCGCCGAAACCTGGCCCTTGCCGCCGTCGATCAGGCACAGATCGGGCCAGTTGCCGCTTTCCTTGTCGGGGTCTTCAGCTTCCAGCCGGGCAAAGCGCCGGTGCAGCATGGCCTTCATCATGGCGAAATCGTCGCCCGGCGTGATCGCCTCGTCCTTCATGTTGAACTTGCGATACTGGCCCTTCTGGAACCCGTCCGGTCCGGCGACGACCATCGCCCCCAGCGCGTTGGTGCCCTGGATGTGGCTGTTGTCGTAAACCTCGATGCGCGCCGGCGGGCCATCCAGCTCGAAAATATCTGCCAGTTCGCGCAGCAGCTTGCCCTGCGTCGTCGTCTCGGCGCGGCGCCGCTGGATGGCCTCCTCGGCATTGCGCTGCGCCTGTTCCACCAGCTTGCGGGCTGGCCCGCGCTGGGCATGGCGCAGGCTCACCTTGCGCCCGGCTTTCTCGCTCAGCGCCTGGGACAGCAAGTCCGCTTCCGGCAGCGTGCGATCGAGCAGCATTTCCCTGGGCGGCGGCAACTCCTCGTACAGCTGGGCGAGGAAGCTCTGCAGCACTTCAGCTTCGTCCACGCCTTCGGTATGGCCGGGGAAGAAGCTGCGGTGGCCCCAGTTCTGGCCGCCGCGGATGAAGAAGACCTGCACGCACATGGCGCCGCCATCGGTGGCCATGGCGATCACGTCGGCCTCGCTGGTGGCGCCCTCGGCGTTAATGGCCTGGCTGCCCTGGATGAAGGTGAGCGCCTTCAGCCGGTCGCGCAGCACGGCGGCCGTCTCGAAATCCATGGCTTCGGCCGCCGCACTCATCGCTTCGGCCAGCTTCTTCTGGGCTTCCTGCGTGCGGCCTGACAGGAAGCCCTTGGCGTCGTTCACCAACTCGGCATAGCCAGCGTCGTCAATGCGACCCACGCACGGCGCCGAGCAGCGCTTGATCTGGTAGAGCAGGCAGGGCCGGGAGCGGTTGCTGAAGAAACTGTCGGTACAGCTCCTGAGCAGGAACACTTTCTGCAGCGCATTCAGCGTGGCGTTGACGGCACCGGCGCTGGCGAAGGGGCCATAATAGCTGCCCTTGGCCACCCGCGCGCCGCGATGCTTGGAAATGCGCGGAAAATCATGATCTTCGCGCAGCAGGATGAAGGGGAAGCTCTTGTCGTCGCGCAGCAGCACATTGTACGCCGGGCGGTAACGCTTGATCAGCTGCGCTTCCAGCAGCAGCGCTTCGGCCTCGCTGTTGGTGGTGACGATCTCCATGCTGCGCGTCTGCGCCACCATGCGCTGCAGGCGGCGGGGCAGGCGGGTCACCTGGGTATAGTTGGTCACCCGGTTCTTCAGCGTGCGCGCCTTGCCGACATAGAGCACGTCGCCACTGGCATCCATCATGCGATACACACCGGGTTTCAGCGGCAGCGTCTTCACCACGCGGCGAATGGTGGCGACACCCAGATCAAGATCGGGCGCCTCCGTGCCGCGCACCGTGTAGGTCTGCGCTTCCTCGGAAAAACGGTCGGGCGTGTCGGTCATGCTGTGCAGCCGATAGCCGCGGCGGGCCTGTCATGGCAAATGCCCACAAGGCTGCTATCGATCAGGTCATGCCGATTCTGCGCTTCCTCGCCGGCCTGCTGGCCCTTGCTCTTTCTGCCTGTGCGGCGAATGCCCCGCCGCCCGCAACCGCCGTCGCCGAGACGCGGCCCGCGCATCCGGTCATCCTCATCTCCGTTGATGGCCTGCGCGCCGATTATCTGCGTCGCGGGGTGAGCCCCAACATCACGGCGCTGGCCGCCCGCGGCGTGACCACCAGCGCGATGCGGCCGAGTTTCCCGTCGCTCACCTTCCCCAATCACTACACGCTGGTGACGGGCCTGCGGCCGGATCGCCATGGCGTTGTCAACAACACGATGCGCGATGCCGAACTGGGCGCATTTTCGATGGGCATCCGCAGCGCCGTGGAAGATGCGCGCTGGTGGAATGGGGCCGAACCGATCTGGGTGACGGCAGAAAGGGCCGCCATCCCCACCGCCACCATGTTCTGGCCGGGCAGCGAGGCGGCGGTGCGCGGCGTGCGCCCGCACCGCTGGTTGAAGTTCGATGGGGCCATGCCCAACCGCGCCCGTGTCGATCAGTTGCTGGCCTGGCTGGATGAACGGCCGCAGCCGGGCTTTGCCACGCTCTATTTCGATACGGTCGATCATGATGGCCATGAACATGGCCCGGATTCGCCCCAGCTGAACGCGGCGGTGTCCGAAGTCGATGCGCGTATCGGCGATCTGCTGGCCGGGCTGAAGGCACGCGGGATCGCGGCCAATATCATCCTCGTCGCCGATCATGGCATGGCCCAGGTGAGCAGTGATCGCCGCATCTTCCTCGATTCGCTGCTCGAATCCGCCCAGGTGCAACTGGTGGCAGGCGGTGCCGTCGCCAGCCTGAACCCGCAGCCAGGGCAGGAGCGGGCGGTGAAGGCGGCGCTGCTCAGGCCGCATCCGCACATGGCCTGCCATGAAAAGGCCGATCTGCCCGCCCGCCTGCACTATGGTCGCCATGCCCGGGTGCCGGCGATTCTCTGCATTGCCGATAGCGGCTGGACGATCTGGTTGAGCCCGCCGCGCGCCGATCAACCGATGCGCGCGCTGGGCGGCATGCACGGATTTGATCCGGCCCACCCCGACATGGCGGCCAGCTTCGTCGCCGCCGGGCCGGCCTTCCGCAGCGGGGTGGTGCTGCCGCCGTTCGACAATGTCGATGTCCATCCGCTGCTGCTGCGCCTGCTCGGTCTGCCAGCCATGCAGACCGATGGCGGCGACACGCTGGTGCGCGGGGCCCTGCGCTGAACTGCACGTTGCGCCGTCGCCCGCAAAGGCCTAGGCGGCGCCCATCATGACGGTGCTCCCGACCCAGACAGCCATCATCACCGGCGGTGCCAAGCGCATCGGCGGCGCCATCACCCGCGCGCTGGCCGCCGATGGCTGGCACGTGCTGATCCACTGCAACCAGAGCCGGGCCGAAGCAGACGCCCTTGCCGCCAGCCTGCCGCACGCCAGCGTGGTCGCCGCCGATCTGGCCGATGCGGGCGCAGCCGAGATCATCATGGCGGCCTGTGCCGGCCTGCCGCCCGCCCGCCTGCTGGTGAACAGCGCCAGCCGCTTCGATTATGACCGGATCGAGGATTTCAGCGCCGACGGCTTTGATCTGCACATGGCGGTGAACCTGCGCGCGCCCGCGCTGCTCACCCGTGCCTTTGCCGATGCGCTGCCCGCTGAACTGGGCGATGCAGCGGATGGGCCGGCGCTGGTGGTGAACCTGCTCGATGCCAAGCTGGCCAGCCTCAATCCGGATTATTTCACCTACACCTTGTCCAAGATCGGCTTCGAAGGGCTGACCGAGCTGACCGCGCGTTCCTATGCGCCGCGTTTGCGTTGCGTGGCCATCGCGCCGGCGGTCACGCTCGTTTCCGGGCCGCAAACCCGCGCGAATTTCGAAGCCGTACATGGCATGAATCCCCTGAAACGCGGCGTGACGGTGAACGACATCGTTGCTGCCCTGCGCTTCATCATCGCCACCCCAACCTACAACGCGCAAACCATCGTGCTTGATGGCGGGCAACGCCTGCTGGGCTTGCCACGCGACGTTGCTCACATGGTAGACACATGATGCCCGATCTGTTGCACGACTCTGGGCCTCCGCCCACCTTCATCGAACCCATGGCGCCCGGCATGGTGCCGCGCCACCTGGGCATCCGCACCCGCAAGCTGTTCCTGGAAGATTTCGATCTGCCGGTGGATATCGGCTTTCATGCCTTTGAAGTGGGATCGCCCCAGACGCTGCGGCTGAATATCGAAGTGTGGGTGGACGATGCCCACTTCCCGCGCTGCGACACGGTTGCCGAAGCCTGGGACTATGATTTCCTGCGCAACGCCGTGCTGGGCCTGGTGCAGGGCCGGCGTTTCAACCTGCAGGAAACCGTGGCGCACGCCATTTACGACCTGGTTGCGGCGCGCGCCGGCGTGGTCGGCCTGCGGGTTTCAACGCGCAAGCCCGACGTCTATCCCGACTGCAAGGCGGTTGGCGTGGAGCTGTCGAGCTTCTAACTGGTCTTGCCGCAGGGGCCCAGACTGGCCAGCGCATCGCGCCAGTCCCTGGCCAGCGCCGCATCGTCACCGCCGGCAGCGCTGGGCAACCGCGCCGGCAGGAAACAGGCCAGACGGTACCAGAGCAGGGTGCCTGGCCGCACCCGTTCCGCCGATTCGTCGATGATGTCGCCGCGCGCCACCAGCACACGCCGCACCTCGCCAGGGCGATTCTGCACGACCAGAGTCGCAGGCTTGCCGTCGCTGGTGGTGAGGAAGAACTGGCTCTCGCTTTCGCCAGGCACCGTGCCATCGGCGCGGAAGCCATTGGAAACACCACGGAATATCGGCACCTTGCCGGATCGCTGCTCGGCCACGACCGCCCGTACCGTATCGGCCAGCGCCGAATCCCACGGCTGCTGGCCCCGGCGCGACATCAGCCTGGTGCTGCCATCATCCTTTGGCTTGTCCAGAAAAGCCAATATATCCAGTCCCTTGACCACAGGTGGCCTGCCACGCGAATCCAGCGGCGTGTCCCACAGATATTGCAGCGTGCCGCCCGTCGTGGCGGGGGCGACCAGCACGTTGGACACGCTGGCCGTCACCAGAAAGCGCGCACGGCCGGGCGCGACATCAGGTGCAGCCTTGCCAGAAAGGCGGCTGGCGCGCGTGATGGTGGCGCGCACGATCAACGGCGCGGCCAGCGCCAGTTCGGCGGTATCGGCAAAGCCGGCCAGGCGGTCTGCCGGCGCGGAAAATGGCGCTGGTGCCTGCGCTGCAGCCGGCGCAATCACCGCCAGAATCAGGCAGATGGATAGAATCGGTCGCGTCATGTCCAGCATGGTAGGGGCGAGCGGCCTGCGCCGGCAACCCGCTGTCGCTCGGTGCCGTCACCCCCGGCATTATGGCAGGGAACAAACCCCGATTCTGGGGTGGGGAAACAACGTAGCGACGCGGAATTCGGCGGGATTGTGGCAAAAAGCCGGTTGCGGCGCCAAGCGGCTTGCGGCTAGAGGAGCAATCCGAGGGTTCGACGCAGGGTTTGAGGGGGGTCCTCTGCTCGCGGCGTTCCACAGATTTTTGAGGGAGTGCCAAACCAGCCATGTCTTACATGGACGCACCTGGGATGACCAAGAACAGGCAGATCGCGCTGGCCGCGGTCGCCGTTCTCCACGTTCTGCTTGGCTATGCCATCGTTTCCGGTTTCGCCATTTCGGTGGTGAAGAAGATCGTTGAGCCGCTGGAAGCGGTCAACGTGAAGGAAGAGGCGCCGCCACCAGACGAGCCGCCGCCACCGCCGCCGCAGGAAATCGAAATCCCGCCGTACGTGCCGCCGCCCGAAGTTTCGGTCGCGTCGGATGCGCCGACGAATTCGATCACCACGCAGTCGACAGTCGCGCGCCCGGATCCGCCCGTCGTGGCGCCGCCGGCCCCGCCCGCGCCGCCTGCGCCGCCCG
>NZ_ANFY01000006.1 GCF_000331225.1 Sandarakinorhabdus sp. AAP62
CAGGTTCTTCAGCCGGATCTTGCGGCACGAGCTTCCCGCGCACAGCCAGATCAAGGATCAGCGCCCGCAGCCGCTCGACCCCGTACAGGCTGATCCGCTTGCCACCGCCGCCACGACCGGCTCCGTTCTTCCGCTCTATTGCGCCAGTCCAGATATCGAGATTGTTGGCGACCAGCTCCGCGATCTCGGTCATGCCTTGCCCCCCAGAGCATCAGCAAGAATGGACTTCAACCGATCGCGGATCGACTGGATACCGATCTGCTGCTGCCTGTAGCGCGCCAGCAATTCGTCCGGGTCGTGGCGTATCGCCTCCGGCGTGTGGGGGTTATCCAGATCAAGATTGTAGCCTCGCACCGCTACATCGCCGGCGCTGATCTTCCACGCCTGTTTGGTCACCTCGCGAGCGCGGAAGCCATCGGCTTCCTCACCCCACCAAGCGCGTTCAACCTCGAACTCCTCGAAGCGCATCGGCTTGCTCTTGTTATAGCTGGTCACACCGGGCGGATATGGGTGTTCATAGAACCAGACGTCCTTGGTTGGCGTGCCCTTGGTGAAGAAAAGGATGTTCGTCTTGATGCCGGTGTAGGGCGCGAACACACCATTGGGCAGGCGCACGATGGTGTGCAGATTGCACTCTTCGATCAGGCTCTGCTTCAAGTTGGTCTTAACGCCTTCGCCAAACAAGAACCCATCAGGCAGAACGACGGCGGCGCGGCCGCCGGGCTTCAACAGCTTGATGATCAACGCCATAAACAGATCAGCGGTTTCGCGCGTGCGCAGGTTGGACGGAAAATTGCCCTCGATGCCGTCCTGCTCCATGCCCCCAAAGGGCGGGTTGGTGGCGATGACGGGCACGCGGTCGCGCTCGCCATAGTCGCGATAGGGCTTTTCGAGGGTGTTGCCGTGGACAATACCCGACGGCGTGTCGATGCCGTGCAGGATCATGTTCGTCACGCACAGCATGTGCGGCAGCGCCTTCTTCTCGACGCCGCGGATGGTCGATTGCAGCACGGCTTCATCAGCCGCCGATTTCACGAACTGACGCTTGTAATCGATGGCGCAGGCGAGGAAGCCGCCGGTGCCGCAGGCCGGATCGAAGATGGTTTCGTCGAGTTTGGGCGCGAGCCGATCGATGATGAATTTGGTGACGGCGCGAGGGGTGTAAAACTCGCCTGCGTTCCCGGCGCTTTGCAGATCCCTGAGGATCTGTTCGTAGATGTCGCCGAAGGTGTGGCGATCAGCGGTGCTATTGAAGTCGATCTCGTTGATCTTGTTGATCACCTGCCGCATCAACGTGCCGGATTTCATGTAGTTGTAGGTGTCTTCGAACACGTCGCGGATCACTTGGGCGCGCTTGCCGACATCACCGACCGTTGGAAGTTGGGTCTTCAGGGCGAAGAACAGGTCGTCGATGAACTTCACCAAGGCGTCGCCGGTGATGCCCTCGCGGTTCGTCGCCCAGTTCCGCCAGCGATATCTTTCGGGGATAGGTGAGTGGAAATCGGGCTCGGTGAGTTCAAGCTCCTCCTCGCGGTCGTCATAGATTTTGAGGAAGATCATCCAGACCATCTGGCTGATGCGCTGGGCATCGCCATCGACGCCGACATCCTTGCGCATGATGTCCTGGATGGATTTGACGGCGCCGGAAACGTTACTCATTGATTTGAGGCCTGTTCGTAGATCTGGTTTTCGAGCTCGCTCAACGCTGCCTCATAGCCGGCCTTGCCGCCAAAGGCACCCTTGATGATTTCGAGCGGGGTGCCGATGGCATCGAAAGGCTTGAGGCGCAGCACCTTGGTATCCTCGATGGTGGCGATGCCTTCATCGGCATATTTGTCGAGCAGCGCCTCCAACACGGCGCGGGCCTTGTCGCCGTATTTGGTGAAATAGTTGCGCTTCTTGACCTGCTCGGCCCGTTCGCGCCTGGTCAGGGGTGGTTGGTCGTAGGCGATGTGGGCCAGCAGATCGAAATCGCCAATGTCTCGGCCAACGGCTTCCTGGAGGTTGGCGAGAACGATGCCATGCTCCTCCAACTCATCGATGATCGCCTGTTTGCGGTCAGCGTCGTTCCAGCGCTGGATGAACTCATCGAGCGATCGGAATTCGGTGATGATCGCCTTGCGCGCGAACTCGCGGTAGCTTTCGGTGATCAGCTTGCCGTCACTGCCGACATATTCGATGCGCTCGGCAATGATGCGTGCCGGGACACCCGAGATGACGATCTTGACCGTGCCGCCGGTGTCATCGTCGTCATCATCATCGTCGTCATCTGGATCATCTGGATCGGGCGGCACCGGGTCGTCACCGTCGCCTGGTTCATAAATGACCACCGGGTCGCCATCGAAGGCGTCGTCGCGGAAGAGCTCGGTCGCCTTTTTGAAGTCCATGATGGTGAAGAAGAACTTGTTGTTGTCCTCGTCGATACGCGTCCCACGGCCGATGATCTGCTTGAACATGGTCATCGACTTGATCGTCTGGTCGAGCACGATGAGCTTGCAGGTTTTGGCATCGACGCCGGTGGTCAGCAGCTGCGACGTGGTGGCGATGACCGGGAAGGGCTGCTCTGGATCGATGAAATTGTCGAGCTGGGCTTTGCCTTCGACGCTGTCGCCGGTGATGCGCATCACATAGCGCGGGTTGTCTTTGGCGATCTTGCCCGCCGCGTTGACGATGGCTTGTCGCATGCGTTCGGCATGGTCGATGTCTTCGCAGAAGACGATGGTTTTTGCCATCGGGTCGGTGGCGTTGAGATACTGCATGACGCGCTTGGCGACGAGCTTGGTGCGCTGATTGAGGACGAGGACACGGTCCATGTCGGCGCGGTTGTATTCGCGCTGTTCGACAGCATTGCCCAGGTCGTCGACCATGCCGGGCGGTGGCGTCCAGCCGAGGACGTCCTTGTCGATGTCGATGCGGATGACCTTGTAGGGCGCGAGGAAGCCGTCCTCGATGCCTTGCTTCAAGCTGTAGGTGTAAACCGGATCGCCGAAATACGTGATGTTGGAGACATATTCAGTCTCCTTGGGGGTCGCGGTCATACCGACCTGGATGGCGCCGCTGAAATACTCCAAGATTTCGCGCCACGCGCTGTCATCGGAGGCGCTGCCGCGGTGGCATTCGTCAACGACGATAAGGTCAAAGAAGTCGCGGGACACCGATTTGAAGATCTTGTCGGCTTCATCAGGGCCTGTCAGCGCTTGGTAGAGGCCGAGGTGGATCTCATAGGCGGGATCGATCTTGCGATTGCGAACCTTGGTCATTGCATCGCCGAACGGTTTGAAATCGTTCACCAGCGTCTGATCAACGAGAATGTTGCGATCGGCGAGAAACAGGATGCGTTTGGCAGTGCCGGATTTCCAAAGGCGCCAGATAATCTGGAAAGCGGTGTAGGTCTTGCCGGTGCCCGTTGCCATGACCAGCAGGGCGCGCTTCTGCCCCTTAGCGATGGCCTCGACGGTCCGGTTGATGGCTTCGACTTGATAGTAGCGCGGCTCCTTGCCTGAACCGTCCTGGTAGTAGGGTTGCTCGACCAGCGCCTTTTCGTCGGGCTGGATGCCGTGGAACAAGCGATAGCGTGCATACAACGTGTCGGCATCCGGGAAGGCGTCCATGCCGAACATCGTTTCGATGTCCTCCCCATCGGCTGCAGCGCGATTGTGCTGGGCAAAGCCGTCGCCATTCGAGCTGAAGGCGCTCGGCAGGTCGAGAATGTCGGCATAGCCCAGCGCCTGCTGAAGGCCGTCACTGACGCCGTGCTTGTTGTCCTTTGCTTCCACGATCGCGAGCGGCAAGCCAGGCTGCCAAGACAGGACATAGTCGGCGAACTTCTTCTTCTTCTTATTTCGCGCTGACATGTTGCCGCGCACAATCACTGGCCCTGGAGTGAGCGTAACCTCTCGCCGGACTTGCTTAAAGGGATCCCATCCCGCCATTACGAGCGCAGGTGATATGAAGAGGTCACAAACATCCGTCTCACTCAGTTTGAGCTTTTCAGATTTATCCAATTCCATCTCCAAACTGGTATTTGATACCAATACCCACAGGGATTTCTTACGCTCTAACCCGGCAATTACAGTCCCACCGAAGCCAGAATTACCGATACCAGTTCAGTCCATCGCAGAAAAAGCGCTCTCCCGCCTTTTGGAGGGTGAGCATAGATTGCGATGCTGAGCATTTATCACTTCGAGCCGGTTTCCGTTGGTAAATTCAAGGATGAGTGTGCGCGCCACTCATCTGAAAGGACCCAAGCGCCGTTTGGCGCCAGTAGATGCCAATCGCGCCAGCCATTCCGGCTCGTACCAGTGATGCCAAGAGAGGCGGCAGAGAAGCTGCTGAAAGGTTGATTGTAGCCCTCAACACAAAGGCTGCGACCCTCAATGCGCCCCGTATAGGTTCGACCACTATAGGTGAATGCGCAAATCGTACCCTCGCGAGGCATACCGCCATTGTCGGCTGGCAATCCAAGCTCGGGGAATGCCCGCGTGGCTTGACGTGGGGCAAGCCAGATTTTTTTGGCTACCTCAAACAATGCAGCACCACGGGCTTCAACGGTCAGCTCGTCCCACTGATGAAAATCGTTGAGCTCGCGGTTCAGCTTAAGACTGGAATGCACACGCAGAGCCAGCAACTTCTCCGTGAATGGGCCATTGGACACGGTGGAATTCAATGGGGTCGTGACCAGCGTCAGATTGCCGATCTTATTTATGCAGGCTTCACGGCGCGCTTCCGCAACCGATTTTTCATAGTCGAACTCATCGGCAGCGAGGTGGTCGAAGCCTGGGACAGGCCAATAAGTTCGCCATTTCTGGGGCATGATGTGCTCAACGGACAGCGTGTTCCGAAATTCGATCTGCTCTGAGAGCGCGGTTCGCTTGGCCTGTTCAATATGCTCAAGGATGTACCGCAGCCGCGGCGCGCGATTGCTCTTGTACTGATCCCGGCCGAGCCATCCCAGACGCAATTCGTCATCGCTCGGCCAGCGATCAGTTGGGGAGGTTTTGGACGAGAGCCAATCAAACAAGGCCTCGACCTTGCAGCCATCGGCCAGGCGAAGCCGGTCAATCGCCCCAACAAACACCTTGTTGTAATTGGCGGTGGTCAATCCGCAGTTGTCGCGGCGCAGAATGTAGCTTTCTAATATGGCCAGAGCATCGCCCAGCCGTGTCCCCAGGTTGGCTTCAGTGGCGAGATACACAACCAGCGGGAATGCGGTGGAGACGTCGAAAGCTTCGGCAAAACGCCCGAACTCGCCAACGACATCATCCTCATCTTGCTCCAAAATTCGGCGAACGATAGCAGCTGATGCCGATATAGCAGAAAGTTCATCCCCCACCGTTTCAAACGGCTGCTTGTCAGCTATCCATCGCCGGTAAGCCTCAAAGAGGTTGTCCTTCGAGACAATTTCGGCCTTGTTCATCGAAAGATGGTCGATCAGCATCCAATCTAGACGTTGGGCAGCAATGCGCCCGCGGAACGATTGCTCTTGCCAGAAACTGCTATCAAGTGGCTGCCAGTGCTGCTCATAAAGGGTGTCGATATTGAGGGAAGCATCGGTCTGCCCTAGTCCCTTTGCCCGCTGAAAAATGAAATTTCGCATGAGGTCACCGGGCGTGAGATCCACGCCCCGGCTGTTCAACGTCTCAAAAATGGTCTGGGCATCGTCTCCGCTTTCCAGTTCTATGGTTACAACGGCAAGACCTTCTTTCAGCGCCTCGAACAGCCTTTCCAGAACATCTTCGCGATAATCGTCGCCTGTACCTACAAAGACCTCAATCTGTGAGCGGAACCACTGATGGGCCAATATTGCCTTCCGCACATGGCCTTCAGCATCGGCTCCTGGCTTGGCCACCGTCGAAAGATCTGCGGCAGGATCGACAACGCTTACGAATGCGCGTCGGTCGAGCAATGAAGGCCAAACCTTGTATCGCTCGCGCGACGGGCTTTCCATGATTCCATCGTTGAGCAAGAACTTTCGCAGTTCCTCGGCATAGGGAGAGCCATTTGCCTTCGCGACATCACGGAGAGCCGCCAACAACAGCTGAAAGGTCGTCAGTCGCTGCTGACCATCTATCACCTCGAACGCCTTCACCTCGCGACCGAAGGTCTTGATCTGGGCTATGACCATTGCACCCATGAAGTGAGGAGCCAAGCCGGCGCGGTCGGCGACAAGCCGACGATATGCCCGAACAATATCCTCCCAGAGCAGCCGCAGCTGGGGCTCTACCATCCACGCATACTGACGTTGATAAAGCGGAATGAGGTACCGCCTCTTGTCGTCGAAGAGCTCTATAACGCTACGAGTGTATGGCTTCATGAATCTCTCCGCGAGAGCCCTGGCAAGGTAGTATGCGCCAGCCTAAGGCGTTGCTGATGTTCGGGCAACGACATGAATCAGCGACGTGCGACACGTTCTTGACGGGCAGGCGTCAGCCTAAATCGCCCCTGCTCTCGCCATTGAATACTGGCGAACCCCGAAGCCGCTGGGTACGGCGATCCGCGGAGGCGAGTCCGCCGGACGCTTGGAACTTCTCAGCCCTTCGATGCCACTGAGCGCAGCACAACAGCCGCCAAACTTTCATATCGTCATGACAATATACGAACTCAAGAGCCTCGAGCCCAGAGGAGAGATCTTCCGTGCCAAATTGGACCTGCATAGGCCGCAAACAAACCCTAAGCCGCAGGAATACGGCATGGTTTCGATCGATATTCGCTGCCCATTTCACCAGCCAGTCGACGCTACCAGTTCGGTCAAGGGCCTCATGAAGACGCTCTCAAACCTGCCGCATCAGCCTATTGGGCACCCCCTTCGGGCGACCGGGCCCATGCCCGAAATCCGTTTTTTCCTCGATTCTTTATCGGCCATCGATCCAGCTCATGCCGAAGATGCCCCGAGGCATCTATGACGCTTATGCCGGATCAATGTCACTTCGCCCAAAGGCGAGCGCGCGTTGCATGTTTGGTGGCGCTGAACCGTCATAAGCATCATATGCGTCATAACCATCTGAATAAAAACAATAAAATAATCCTTCATAGGATCAGTAGCGTCAGGCTTGCGTCATGGTTGTCGACACTCCCGCCTCAACCTGTATCGCGGCGCGTTGCTTGCTTGAGCTGAATCCCAACGAAGCATCGACCATGCATCATCTTCTTGCGCCGATATCCACGCTTCTCGAGATCATTGCTGAATTGACGAATTGAGCCGGGCGCTTCTCCAATCGCCTTTGCGAAATCCGACCAGGAGGCAAACAGAGCCGATGAGGTGTGTCTGATCCCCTCGATCCGCTCAGTGCGGTCTGCGATCCACTGGCCCAAGACGTCCTGTTCAGCGAAGTAGCTTTCCGTCGCGTCGATAATAGCTTTCGGGCGACCAAGGCCATGCCGCTGCCACTTGGAACAGCCCTGGATCATCCACCAGAGGATCTTGCCGGCCTCGGCCCGAAGCTTGCTTTCCAATTTGGGGTCGGGCTTGGCCGGCGTCCGGGTAAAGGGAATGATGTAGAAGCGCCGCTTCATCGCTTCGTCGACATTATTGAGGTTGGGCGCATGGTTGCCCACCATGACCAGCTTGAATTCCGGCGTGAACGAAAAATAGTCCTGCCGCATGAACCGGGCGGTGATCTTGTCGCCACCCGTCAACGCCTTGATACGCGCTTCAGC
This sequence comes from Sandarakinorhabdus sp. AAP62, assembly GCF_000331225.1. Taxonomy (GTDB): domain Bacteria; phylum Pseudomonadota; class Alphaproteobacteria; order Sphingomonadales; family Sphingomonadaceae; genus Sandarakinorhabdus. The sequence goes on from NZ_ANFY01000006.1 coordinate 7,657, forward strand.
CCAGCTGCTGCCGGCTTCCGTCTCAATGGCAAAGACACCGCGCGCACCCTTCAGCATGGCCAGATCGGTAGGGTGCTTGGTGCCAAAGCTGGCGGTGAAGGTATCCATCGCGGCCGTCTGGCCATAATCGCCCAGGATGAACTGAAGCAGATTGACGAACACGCTCTTCCCGTTGCCGCCTGGCCCGTAGATGAAGAACAGGGCGTGCTCGGATGTGTCGCCGGTCAGGAGATATCCGCAGACTCGCTGAAGAAAGTCGATCACCTCTTGGTCGTCGCCCGTGACCTGATGGAGAAATTCCAGGAACTTTTTCGGCGTACCCCGCTCTGGCGCGACGCCGGTTGCACGCGTGATATAGGCGCTCGGGTCAGGAGGCAGTGATTTCCGTGTCTTGAGGGCAATCAAGCCGGCCGGTGTGCCCAGCAACCATTTATCCCGATCCCAGTGGTCGGCCGTTACAGCATGAACGGGATCCGCGCGCGCAAAGCGCTCAACACCAGTCGCAGCACTGGCCTTGCACATCGTCCGATGCCCATTGGACAGAGATCGTGCCATTTCGCGGGCATAGTTGAAGGCCATTTGCGTGGTATCCGGCTTCCAGCGCACGCCATCCCATTCAAACCACACCCCTGAGGAATGGCAAAAGCGAAGTCTGTCGCCATACTCGTTCGTAAAATGGCGTGCGACGAGGTCCTCGCTGATCTCCTGATCATCAAGGCGCGCCGACGCATCACGCTTGCCAAACGGGCGAATGATGTCAGCCGACATGTGCATACCCCGAATTGCGCGCGTTCAATTCGTCAAGAAAGTCCCAGCCCGGGTTCGAAGGACACATCCGCACAACCTGGATGCCTGCCCTTTGCCAGCGGCGCTCGCATTGGGCCGAGGCCGCCAAACCGGCTTCGTCATAATCAACCCAGGTTGTTAGCTGACGAACGCCACCAACAACTGGGAAGCGTGCGACCTTGCCGGCTGCGCCCAGGGCCCACACCGGTCCTCCCCCCGCTTCGGTGATCGCAAGTCCAGTCTCGACGCCTTCACAGATCGACAGCCGGCCGTCCCCGCTTGGCATCCCGCCAATCATGACGGCGGCGCCCTCGCAAGGACCGAGCATCTTCCGACCGACCTTCTTAAAGGTCAAAGTGTCGATCGCGGTGCGATGAATTGCCAAGCGCTCACCCGTCAACACTGAGCGCATCAAGCAGATCATTGCCGGCAGGAAGAGTGGACGCCCGTCCCCGTCCCGCCCGAAAGGGCAGCGCGGGTGAAACCGCATGTCACTTTCAGGCAGCGACAATGACAGGCCGCGCTCCCGAAGGTATCGTTCGCCTGGCGTATTCCGGATGGCCTGGCCCTCCTGCCAAATGCGCATGGCGCAGTGCTTCATGTCCGGGCGCATGGCTGATTGCGGACAGGAGTCACGCAGCGGCTCGACCTGTTCCCCGATACCCGCAAAAAACTGGAGCGCGGCCTTCACGTCGCACCTGCGTTCGCGCCGGATCAGATCGATAACCCCGCCGCCCTGGCCGGCTTCAAAGTCGTACCAGGTGCCCTTCTGGATATCGACGGCGAGGCTGCCCTTGCGTCCCCAACGAAGTTCGGTGCGGGATGAGAGCTTGCTGTTCTCCTCACCCAGCAACACCCTGGCGACGGCAGCCATAGCCGCTGAATGGTTGTTGGACATATCGCAGCGTCCTAAGGGCGCACGCGCTGGGACGTGGAGCGCACCCGCCGGCTCATCAGCCAGTCGTCGATATCAGCTTGAATGTAGATGATCCGCCTGCCGAGCCGGCAGAAAACTGGACCCTGGCCCGTGCCCCTCATCTTCTCGAGGGTCGACCGCGCCAAGCCCAACCGTGCGGCGGCGGCATCGGTATCATAGACAATGTGGTCGTCGAACATGTTGTACTCCCTGCGATTGGTCGGGCCGGCTTGGCGCGACGCAGGGAAACATGGTCAGAGCTTGCCACAGAAAAAACGGAAATCTGGGGGTCAAAAACGAGCAATCGGGTTTACCGTTTTTTGGGCCTGCCACCGTCACCCCATGCCGAGAAACGTGGCTGCCTGGTAAACTTTCCCCTTAAGACCTTGTATTGATAGGCATTAAGACCAAACTTCCGCATGACGATCACCCTGAGCTCGTCCCTCGTTTTCCAGTCGGGCTCATGGGTTTCGAAGATCATCTCGAGCCAGCGTCGTGCAGCCTCGAGGTCGGGGGTTTCCCGTTTTCCAGCGGGGTTCCCGATGCCCAAGTGCTTGTCCAGCCAATGACGCCCGTCTCTGTCGGGGGCCGGCCCAAGCTTCTCACGCAAGAACCGCAGCGCAAGAGCCTCGGTGATTTGAGGCGAGCCATCGCCAGCAATGGGAGGAGTTCTGGACCGAGCGCAAAGCTCAACCGGCAACCCGCTATCATCGACGATCCAAGCCAGTTCAGCTTGCGCTGGAAGCAAAGGGCCATCCAGTGTCTGCTCTGGTCCTCCCTGTTCGCCATTCACCAACTGCCCCTTCAGCGGACAATTGACCGGATCAAACCGATGGCCCCAGCTACACCACTCCATCTCGAGACACAGGCGATGATGCGCGAGGCTAAGGCCCTTGCCCGATGCGATCTCCTCCCTGAACTCCTCAATCGTGAAGGCGCGCCCGTAGGTCTCCCAGGTGAGTGCTTCGAGGACGTCGATCCAGTCGCCGTCTAGCCGCGGCGCTGCGGGATCAAATTCTGCAAGCGGGAAAACCCTCATCAAGTCTCCGCTCGCAAAGCGCAGTGCGCTCCACTCCAATCGAAGCTGAGGGTTCGGCGCCCACCAAGATCCACGCTCGGAAAAGCGAAACTCGCCGTTGCCCCAGAAATGCCATGGGATCACCTGGCGCGAGGCGTGGGGACCTCCCTCCCGATCACCATAAGCCACAATATCTTCAGTGCGGAGAGCAAGCCTCAGCGTCTCTTCTGCCTCAATGCCGTACAGATCATCCGGATGATGATGCGGGTGTGCTTCCAGTAACGCGAGAGCAGCCTTTGCCTGCTCCTCATAAGGCAAGCTCTCGTCCTTCAATCGCGCAATGACCCCCGCCACGATACCGAGGTCGCGTGTCGCAATCCACGCCAGCGCTTCGGGCAGGCCCCAATAGCCTCCATTCCAGGCCTTTTCGAATGGATCGACATCTCGCCCCTCAAGCGCAAGCGGGTGCTGTGCAATTGGCGCCGGCGCACCGTCGCTCGCTTCGCCTGCTCCCGGCGGCGAACCAAGACCATTCTCCGACCCTTTTCGATCGCCTGTCGTGTTGCGTTGCATTGCCCTGCCTTTCCGCGAGCAATGCTAACCCTCCTTGTGTTCCTCTCAAAGCGTCCTACGGCGCAGCGGCACGACATTCGCGCCTTGCGGCGTCGGCGCCATCAGCCCGAGCACGTGCACGGCCCAGGCGTCGAGCGCGGCCCGCTTCTCGTCTGACCAATGATGGCGCTGGTAGATCCCGGCTACCCCGCCCTTGGCCCCGCTCACGTGATTGAGCACCGCCTCTGTAACCTCGAACCGCGTGCCAAGGCGCTGCAGCCCGGTCGCCAGTGTCCGCCGCAGGTCATGAATCCGATATTGCAGCATCTCGACCTCATCAGGGTCACCGCCGGCATTGGCCGCCTCGATCTTCATCTGCTGCAATGCCAGCTCATCCAGCCTCCGCTTGGCCTTTGAGAACCCGCTCGGCGCCGTCTTGCCCGTGGTCGAGAACACCAGGCCTTTGCGCTTCGGTCCGAGGGCCTCGATGATCTGCCGCGCCGGCAGGCTGAGCGGTACGATGTGCGCGACATTGTTCTTGGCGCGAGCAACCGGCAGGGTCCACACGCCAGCTGCGAGGTCGATCTCCTGCCAGTCCATGGCCGCCACCTCCTCCCGGCGCGCACCGGTCAGGATCAGCAGGCGATACATCGGCCCGAACGGCATCGGCATCTGCTCGGCCGCAAGCCACACCGCCCGCAGTTCCGCATCGGTCAGCACCCTGTCGCGGGATTTCAGGGTGGCGGGGCCGCTCATCAGCACCATCGGCGAGTGCTCGAGGTCGCCGCGCTCGACCGCCCATTTGAACATCCGCCGCAGCGTCGCGAACGTCAGCCGTGCGGCACCCGGCCGATCGGCCAGCCGATCCATGATCAGCGCAATGTCGCGGCGCTTCACTTGGGAGAGCGCATAGCCCTTCCAGCCCGGCACGAAGTGCAGTTTGAGCACAGCCGCCCCGTCCCGCCACGAGGACGGCCAGTGGATCTTCAGGTAGCGATTGGTGAACGCGTCGACATAGGCCTCGATCTCGAGCGAGACCGCGTCCTGGCGCCGGCGGCGCTCCTCGAGCAGCGGATCTTCACCGCGGTCAACCATGGTGGCAAGACGCCGGCCTTCAGTGCGGGCCTGCTCGACCGTCCAGGGTTCGCCGTGGACCCCGATGGTGAACCGCCGCGAGCGCGCTTCGCGGCCGCCAACCCGATACTGGAAGACATAGGTGCGGCGCCCGGCCGGCGAAACTTTCAGCCCAAAACCTTTCAGCGCCTCGTCCCAAAGGAACTGGTCGCGCGCGATCGGCGCTGTCCCTTCGACCAGTTTCTTGGTGAGTTTTGGCATGCCGGCCCCGATTTCAGTAAGCACCTAGTAAGCACGAGAATGCCAATTCCAGCATACGCCGTCAAGCTCGATACGATTAAGCCATTGTAATATCACACTCAATCCAACTCGGGGAAACTGCCGGAAACACCCGAGTCCTAACTCTTAATCAGCGGGTCCCAGGTTCGAGCCCTGGTGCGTCCACCACCTTCTCATCCCAATATTGATCAACCCGCGCGATCGCGCAGGGCGTACCAGAGCATGCCGAGCACGTGTAGTGGGCCGCGCAGAAGCGCCCCGCCGGGGAAGCCCGGCGGGGCCACGGAAGCGAACTGGGCGAAACGGGTTTCGTCGCCAAGGGCGGCTTCGGCGAGCAGGGCACCGCCCAGGGTGGAGAGAACCGCGCCCTGCCCTGAATAGCCGTGCGCCCACAGGACAGGGCCATCGCGGCCGATGTCGGGCAGGCGGCTGCGGGTGATCGAAACAAGGCCGCCCCACGCATGGGCGATGCCGACCCCGGCCAGCATCGGGAAACTGCGTTCCAGGAAGGGTCGCACGAAGGCGGCCATGTCGGCCGGGGGGCGCGGGCTGTAGCGTTCGCCGCCGCCGAACATCAGCCGGCCATCGGCCGTGCGGCGGAAATAATTGACGACGAAGCGGCTGTCGCTCACCGCCTGGTTGCCGGGAATGAGGGCAGCGCCGCCATCGGGCAGCACGTCGGTGGTAACGATATAGTTGGCAATCGGCATGATGCGGCTGTGCACACGGGCATTGAGCGGGCCGAGCAGTGCGTCGCCCGCCATGATGGCCTGGGCGGCGGTAACACGGCCAGCCGCCGTCTGCAGCACGACGCCCCCTGTCCGCTGTTCGAGCCGGCTCACCGGGCTGTGCTCGTGCAGGCACGCGCCGGCCGCCGCCGCAGCGCGGGCGAGGCCAAGCGTGTAGTTCAGCGTGTGGAAATGGCCGCCACCGGCATCGAGCATGGCGCCATGACTGGGGCTGGCCACCGCCGCTTGCGCCGCCGGCGCATCCAGAACCGACAGGCCGTAATGGCCGAGCTTTGCCGCCGCCTCTGCATCGCGGGCGAAATCATCAAGGTCGCGCTGGCGCACGGCGGTGGTGAGATGCCCGGTGAGCGCCAGGTCGCAATCGATGCCGTGGCGCGCCACCAGATCGACCACCAGGTCGCGGGCCGAAAGGGCGAGGTGGAACAGGGCGCCGCCCTGCTCTGCCCCGAAACGCGTCACCAGATCGGCCGCGCCCAGCCGAAGACCGGGGATGATCTGCCCGCCGTTGCGGCCCGACGCACCGTGGCCGATGCGCGCCGCTTCCAGCAGCACCACGCTGGCGCCGCGCTGCGCCAGGTGCAGCGCTGCCGAAAGCCCGGTGGCGCCGCCGCCGATGATGGCGACATCAGCGTGGCAATCGCCGGCCAGCACGGCGTGGACGGGCGCGGCGTGGGCCGTCGCCGCATACCAGCTCTGCGCGAAGGCGGGGCTGTCGCTCACACCTTCAGCAGCAAATGGTCACGCTCCCAGCTGCTAATCACGCCCTGGAAGGCTTCCAGTTCGGCGGCCTTGATGGTGGTGAAGCTGCGGAAGAAATAATCGCCCAGCAGCGCCCGCACCGGATCGCAATCGTTGAAGCGTTCCAGCGCTTCTTCCAGGCTGCGCGGCAGGGTGCGTTCGAAATTATAGGCGTTGCCCGAGGTCTTGGGCGATGGCTCCAGTTCCTCGGTCATGCCCAGATAGCCGGCGATCAGCGTTGCGGTCATCGCCAGATAGGGGTTGGCATCGGCGCCGGGCAGGCGGTTTTCCACCCGGCGGTTGTGGCGATCGGTGATCGGCACGCGTAGGCCGCAACTGCGGTTGTCGCTGCCCCACTGCACGTTGATCGGCGCGCCATGATCGGGGCGCATGCGGCGGAAGCTGTTGACATTGGGGGCAAACATCGGCGCCAGCGCTGGCAGGTAACCCTGCAGGCCGCCGACGAAATGGCGGAACAGCGGCGCATCGCTGCCATTGGCGTTGGCGAACAGATTATGGCCATCGGCCAGATCGACCACCGATGTGTGCAGGTGCATGGCGCTGCCCGGCTGATGCTCCATCGGCTTGGCCATGAAGGTGGCATAAACGCCGTGCTTCAACGCCACCTGCCGCACGATGCGTTTGAACAGCATCACCTGATCGGCCACCCGCACCGGATCGCCGTGGACGAAGTTGATCTCCAGCTGGGCGGTGCCGGCTTCGTGGATCATCGTGTCGAGGTTCAGCTCGGCGGCCTCGGCATATTCATAGATCGCCTCGATCAGATCCTCATGCTCGGTGATGGCTTCCAGGCCATAGGGCTGGGAGGAGGTTTCGGCGCGGCCCGACCGGCCCGCAGGGGGCGTGAGCGGGATATCGGGATCGGGGTTGGGCGCCGTAAGGTAGAATTCCAGTTCCGGCGCCATCACCGGCTGCCAGCCCTTGTCCGCATAGAGCGCCACCACCCGTTTCAGCAGGTGGCGCGGCGAGGAGGCCCAGGGGGTGCCATCGCTGTGATGGGCATCGGCGAACACATAGGCGGTGGGCGTCTTGAAGCCCGGCGCCACGCACAGGGTGGTGGGATCAAGCCGCAGCACCATGTCCGGATCGGAAAAGGCCTCCACATGTTCATCGACATCGGCATATTCGCCGGTGATCGTCAGCGAGAAGATCGACGATGGCAGGCGCAGCGCGTTGTTGCGGGAAAACTGCACCAGCTTGGCGGCCGGGAACACCTTGCCGCGCAACACGCCGTTCATGTCGGGCACCAGGCATTCCACTTCGGAAATGCCCTTGTCGCGAACCCAGTCACCAATATCGGCCATCATGGCCTCCCTTACAAAGCGCGCAACGCCGGCTCGGCCTCGTCCAGCGCTGCCGAAATAATAGCAACCATGCGGTCGATCTCGGCATGGCTGATGATCAGCGGCGGGCTCATCACGATCGAATCCTTGACGCCGCGCACCATCAAGCCCTTGGCAATACATATATCCCGTACCACGATTCCGGCCTTGCCGCCCCCGCCAAAACGCCGATTGGTGCCGGGTTCCGCGACGATTTCCACCGCACCGATCAGGCCCAAGCTGCGCGCCTCGCCGACCAGCGGATGCTTGGACAGTTCAGCCAGCCGCTTCGCCAGATAGGGGCCGGTGTCTTCACGGGTGCGGCGGACGAGATCCTCGCGCTCGATGATTTCGAGGTTCTTCAGCGCCACGGCCGCCGCGGTCGGGTGGCCGGAATAGGTATAGCCGTGGACGAAATCATCGGGGTTGGACTTGATCGCCGCCACGATGAAATCGGCGACACCCACTGCCGAGATCGGCAGATAGCCCGACGAAAGCCCCTTCGCCATCGTGACGAGATCCGGCGTGATGCCATAATGCTGGTGGCCAAACCACTGCCCCAGCCGGCCGAACCCGCAGATCACCTCGTCACAGCAGAGCAATATGCCATATTTGCGGCAGATGGCTTCGACGCGCGGCCAGTAGCCGGCGGGCGGGATGATGACGCCGCCGGCGCCCTGCACCGGCTCCCCGATGAAGGCCGCGACATTCTCCGGCCCGGCGGCGAGAATGGCGTCTTCCACGGCCTGCGCGGCGCGGGCGGCGAATGCGTCTTCGCTCTCATCAAAGCCATCGGCGAATTTGTAGGGCTGCATCACGTGCACGAAGCCCGGCAACAACGGCCCGCCCTGCGCATGCATCGGCGCCATGCCGCCCAGGCTCATGCCGGCGATGGTGGAGCCGTGATAGCCGTTGACGCGGCTGATGATCACCTGGCGCTGCGGTTCACCCTTCACCTGCCAATAATGGCGCGCGGTGCGGATCAGCGTGTCGATCGCCTCGCTGCCGGAGGAATTGAAGAAGATGTGGGAGAAATGCCCGCCGAGCAGCCCCGAAAGCTTGGCGGCGAGCTCCACTGTTGGCGGTGCCACCGTCTTGAAGAAGCTGTTGTAATAGGGCAGCTCCAGCATCTGATTTTGGGCGGCTTCGGCCAATTCGGTGCGGCCATAGCCAATATTCACGCACCACAGCCCGGCCATGCCATCGAGCAGGCGCACCCCATCGCCATCGATGATGGTGCAGCCTTCGCCGCGCACGATGATGCGGCTGCCGCCCATATCCTCCACCGCCTGCCAATCCTGCTGCGGCGGCAGATGGTGCGCGACGTCCAACCGCTTGAGTTCGGCGATGTCGTAATTGCGGGTCATGCTGTAATCTCCGAATGGCCGCGCAGCGCCCGGCCGAGAATCTGGAAGAAGGTGGCGGCATCAGCATCGCTGTCGGCGGTCCATTCCGGGTGCCATTGCACGGCCAGCACGGGGGCATTGCCGATGCGGGCTGAAACGGCCTCCACCATGCCATCGGGCGCCACAGCTTCGACGGCGAGGCCGTCACCCAGCCGGGCAAGGCCCTGATAGTGGACGCTGTTGACATGCAGCGCCATCCGCCCGTGCGCGCGCGCCAGCAGGCCACCGGGGGTGAGCGCCACATCATGGCGATGATCGAACATCTCCATGAAACCAACATCATCGGGCGCATGGTGGTCTCTAACCTCACGGGTCAGCGTACCGCCCAGCGCGACATTGATTTCCTGCAGGCCGCGGCAGATGCCGAACAGCGGTAGCCCACGCGTCAGCACCGCCTGCACCAGCGCCGCCATCATCGCATCGCGCCCTGGATCATGCGGTGGCTCGCCCGGATGCGCCTCGCCATACAGCGATGGCTGCACGTTCGACGGGCTGCCGGTGAGCAGCACACCGTCCAGCCGGTCGATCACCTCCTCCGCCGTCATCAGATCGGGCAGCGCCGGCACCAGCAGCGCGGCACAATCGGCATGGCGCATGGCCGCGCTCACATAACGGTTCATCACTGCCTGCGCCGGCTCCACGCCCATGGTGCGCGTGCAGCAGATGATGCCGAGAACGGGCCGGCTCATGACAGCAGCACCGCCGGCGAACAGGCGTGCCAGGCCAGCCAGACCTGTTCGCCCAGCGCAAAATCCTCCTGGTCCCAGCGGGTCAGGTTGGATCGCAGCGCCTTCAGTTTCTGACCGTCCGGCAGCGTCACTTCATACAGGCTCTCGCTACCCAGATAGGCGACATGGGTGATGGTGCCGGCCACCGCGTTGCGCCCGGCGGGTGCGTCGCCCAGAGCCGGCGGCGCTTCCGCCCATTTGTGCAGTTCAATCTTCTCGGGCCGCAGCGCCAGCCACAGGGTCGTGCCGGCCGCCCCCGTCACGCCATGATCGAGGAACAGCGGCTGGTCGATTCCCGCCACCGCCACCTCGGCGGACGCGGGCTCATCCACCACCAGCCGGCCTTCGAGCATGTTCACCGAACCGATGAAATCGGCGACGAAACGGCTGGCGGGGAATTCATACAGGTCAGACGGGCTGGCCACCTGTTGCAGCAGGCCGCGGTTCATCACGGCGCAGCGGTCGGCCAGGGCCAGCGCCTCGTCCTGATCATGCGTGACCATCACGAAGGTGATGCCCACCTGCGCCTGCAACTGGCAGAGTTCGGTGCGCATCGCCTCGCGCAGTTTCGCATCCAGCGCCGACAAGGGCTCATCCAGCAGCAGCACGCGCGGCCGCTTCACCAGCGCGCGGGCCAGCGCCACCCGCTGCCGCTGCCCGCCCGACAATTGGTCCGGCCGCCGGCTGCCCAGCCCGTCCAGCTTGACCAGCGCCAGCGCCTCCTCGACCCGCCGCGCGCGTTCGGCGCCGGCCATGCCGTCCACCTTCAGGCCATATCCCACATTGTCGGCCACGCTCATGTGCGGGAACACGGCGTAATTCTGGAACACCATATTGACCGGGCGCTTGTTGGGCGGAACATTCGTGACGTCCTCGCCATCGATCAGGATGCGGCCTTCGCTTGGCACTTCGAACCCGGCGAGCATCCTGAGCAAGGTGGTCTTGCCGCAGCCGGACGGCCCCAGCAGCGCGAAGAACTCGCCCTCGCGCACCTCCAGATTCACGTCGTCCACCGCCACCACCTTGCCATAGCACTTGGTGACGCCTTCGAAGCGGATGATGGGCAATCCCTTGGTCATGCGGCCTGCTTGGCGATATCCGCCCCCTGCAGCCACAGCGCCAGCGCGGTAAGGCCGGCAGTGAGCAGGATGAGCAGGGTGGAGGCGGCATTGACCGCCGGGGTGACCGAGAAGCGCACCATCGAATAGACCTTGATCGGAAAGGTGATGGTGTCCGGCCCGGAGGTGAAGAAGGTGATGACGAAATCATCGAGACTAAGGGTGAAGGCCAGCAGCGCACCCGCCACCAGCCCCGGCACCATGTGCGGCACCATGATATCGCGGAAGATCAGCCATTCGCCCGCCCCCAGGTCGCGGGCGGCTTCGGCCAGCGCGCCATCGAAACTGGCCAGCCGCGCCCGCACCACCAGCGCGACGAAACTGAACGAGAAAGTGGCGTGCGCGATGATGATGGCGCCCAGATTGGCCGGCCACGGCAGTTCGGTGGGCCATGGCAGAATCGCGGTAAAGAACACCAGGAAAGCGACACCCAGGCAGATTTCCGGCACCACGATCGGCAGGCCCAGCAGCGCCTCCAGCGCGGCCTTGCCAGCAAAGCGGAAGCGCCACAGCAGCAACGCCGCCGCTGTGCCGAGGATCAGGCTGATGATGGTGGAGGCCGCCGCGATCACCAGCGAATTGCCGAAGGCGGCCACCAGTTCGCCATCATCGAACAGTTCGGCATACCAGCGCAGCGAGAAACCGCGCCACACGGTGATGCGCTTGCTGTCGTTGAAGGAAAACACCACCAGCGCCAGCAGCGGCAGATAAAGAAACGCGCCGACCATGGCCAGCCACAGCCGCAGCGGCCAGCGCGCCAGATAATCCAGCGGGCCCGTCATCGCGCGGCCTCGCGGCGGCTGATGATCGCCTTCACCATCAGTGCCGCAAAGGTGAGATACATCAGCAGGAACGACAGCGCCGCGCCGAACGGCCAATCATTGGCGGAACGGAACTGGCGCTCGATCACGTTGGCGATCATCTGGCTGTTGGTGCCGCCGAGCAGATCGGGCGTCAGGTAAGCGCCCAGCGCCGGGATGAAGGTGATGATGATGCCCGAAACGATGCCGGGCAGCGCCAGCGGCACCACGACCCGCCACAGGGTGGCGAGATGGCCGGCGCCCAGATCAAGGCTGGCCTCGATCAACGAACGGTCCAGCCGATCGAGCGCGGCGTAAAGCGGCAGCACCATGAACGGCAGGTGGACATAGACCAGACCCACCACCACTGCGAAATTGTTGTTGATCAGCGGCAACGGCTCGAACGGCGGCAGGCCCGGCACTAGCCCCCACAAGGCTCCCAGCCCGGCATTGATCAGGCCCTCTGTTCGCAGGATGGCCATCAGCGCATAGGTGCGGATCAAGAGGTTGGTCCAGAACGGCAGCATGATCGCCACCAGCAGCAACAGCTTGGCGCGGGGGCGCGCAAAGGTGATGGCCAGCGCCACCGGCAGGCCCAGGATGAAGCACAGCAAGGTAGTGAGGGCGGCAAATCCCATGGATTTCAAGAGGATCGCCAGATAGAGCGGCTTCAGCGCGCGGGCATAATTCCCCCAGCTGCCGGTGATGGCGATATCGACCAGCGTGCGGTTCTCGCCGAAACTATAGGTCCAGATCACCGCCAGCGGCGCCAGGAACAACGCGAACAGCCACACGACCGGCGGCAGGCCAACGGCCGCAAACACGCCGGGCGCCTGGAAAGGCCGTTGCAGCATCATGCCGCCATCACCCGCGTGATCGCCTCTTCCACGGCGCGGATATGGCCGATGCCCTGGAAACGGCCATAACCGCTCTTCGCCATCGCCGGGCCGCTGGGGAAGATCACCTTGTTGGTGCGATATTCATCCGGCATCAGCGCCAGCGCCGCCGCATTGGGCGTGGGGAAACGGATGCTGCTGGCGATGTCGGCGCCTACCTTGGCATCCAGCAGATAATTGATGAAACGATGGGCATTGTCTGGCCGCGGTGCGCCGGTGGGAACGCACAGGCAATCCGAATTGATCAGCGTGCCTTCGCGCGGGATGACGAACGCCAGATCATCATCGTCGGCCATCACCTGCGCGATGTCGCCATTATATTCCACCACCAGATCAATCTCGCCACTGGCCAGCAGGTCCTGGCCCTCATCATGGTGGAACAATTTCACATGGCGTTTCTGGGCGATCAGCATCTGCGTCACCTGCTCCATGATCGCCGGCGTCACGGCGTTGACCGAATGGCCGAGATATTTCGCACCCAGCCGGATCAGATCATCGCCTTCCGCCAGCAGGCCGATGCGGCCGGAATAACGGTCTGAATCCAGCACCCATTTCCAGCTGTCGGGGACGCCATCCACGCGGGACTTGCGATAGCCGATCCCCAGCGCCAGCCACGTATAGGGCATGGACCAGCGCCGCCCCGGATCATAAGGCACATCCACGAATTCCGGCGCCAGATTGGCCCGGTTGGGAATGCGCGCATGATCGAGCGGGCTGAGCATCCCTGAAATCTGCAGCCGCGTAACGAATTCGTTCGACGGCACGATCACGTCGAAACCGGGATTGCCTGCCCGCAGCCGCGCAAACAGCTCGTCGTTGTTGGCATAATGGCTCATGCGCACGTCAACGCCAGTGGCTTTGCTGAAATCGGCCAGCGTCGTCTCGCCGATATAGGTATCCCAATTGTAGAAGTTCAGCCGCTGCTCCTCGCCATTGGCCCCCTTGGGGAAGGCGCGCGAACAGCCATCCAGCACCAGCGCCGCCGCCAGCCCACCAAAGCTGCGGCGCGACAGATCAGGCATTCGCCAACACCCAGTCGTAATCGAGCGCCGGCACCACCGCCATATAGCGTTCCTGCTCGGTGCGCTTGACGCTGGCAAACATGGCGATGGTGGACGCGCCCAAATATGCGGGCAGGATGCTGCCGGCCTCCAGCGCGCGCACGGCGGCGAACCAGTCGCCCGGCAGCGCCGGCAGCGCCTCGGCCGCGGCATAGCCATCGCCGATCACCGGCGGGCCGGGATCGATCTGGTGCGTCAGGCCGTGATGCACCCCGGCCAGCAAGGCGGCGAGCGCCAGGTAGGGATTGGCGTCCGCCCCGGCGATGCGATGTTCGACATGGCGACTGGCATCCGGCCCGGCGGTGATGCGGAAGCTGGTGGTGCGATTGTCCATGCCCCAGCTGGCGGCGACCGGCGCGAAGCTGCCGGCCTTGAACCGGCGATAGCTGTTGGCATTGGGCGCAAAGATGGCGAAACTTTCCGCCAGCGCCGCCTTCAGCCCGCCGATGGCATGCAGCAGCGGCGCATTGGGGCTGCCGTGCGGGCTGGCGAAGATGTTGGCGCCGGCCGCATCGTTGATGGAGACATGCAGGTGCAGGCCATTGCCGGCGGCATCGGCAAAGGGTTTCGCCATGAACGTCGCCAGCATGTCGTGCCGGCGGGCCACCTGCTTCACCAGCCGCTTGTAGAGCACCACGTCATCGGCCACGCGGAGCGGATCGGCTCGGTATTTCAGGGTCAGCTCCATCTGCCCCGGCGCATATTCGGAGATGGCAGTTTCCAGCGGCAGCCCGGCGGCATCAGCGGCGGCCCACAGATCTGCCAGGAACGGACCGGCATCATCCAGTTCCTCCAGCCCATAGGTGCCGTGCGTGGCCGGCCGCGCACCGCCCATGCGTGCCGGCTGCGGCGGTTGACCATCAGCACGGTTGCGATCGACGAGGTAGAATTCCAGTTCGCAGGCCACCACCGGGGTGAAACCATCGGCCGTCAGCCGCGCAACCACGCGCGCCAGCGCCGCCCGGCAGTCGATTTCGCACACGCTGCCATCCGCTTCGAACAGCGAGGTGATGACCATGGCCCGGCCCGGCCCGGTGGGCACCAGCGTGCCGGGCGCCGGCCGCGCAAAGCGATCGCTGTCGCCATTTTCCCACACCAGCCCGGTATCGAAACAATCCTGCCCCGTCACATCGGCGACCAGGATCGACACCGGCAGCGGCCGGCCAGCCGTGAACAGCGCATCGAGTTCATGCACGCGGATGCGCTTGCCGCGCGCCGTGCCCGACAGGCCGGTGAAGATGATATCGACGAACTGGGTATCGGGGTGGGCCGCCAGAAAGGCCTCGGCCTCAGCCGGCGCTGCCACAAGGATCGTCATGTCCACTCCTGCCAGCCTCGCCCGCTCTGAGCTGCTGGTCTTCCTACACTTGCAAAGCGCAGGCCTGCCAGCAACCCCCTGTGGAGGGTCATTTGGCCCATGCGACGGCCTTGATTGACTTGGCGAACCGCTGCGCGCAACAATCGGGCGAATTCGGGGGAGAAGAGCGATGCGGCTGGGCCACCTGCTGGGGTTGGCTGCGCTGTTGTTCGGCGCGACAGCGGCTGTTCAAGCGCAAACCCCGCGCCAGGCTGCCCAGATCACGCCGCGCGTGATCGTGCAGGCTGTGCGCGGCGGCATTGAAACTGCCGCCTGGTCGCCTGATGGTCGCTATATCTTCACCGCTTTCGGCTTCACCCGCGAATTGCTGGTGTGGGACGTCGCCACCGGCAACATCATCGATCGCGTGGCTCTGCCTCTGCAGGTGCGAGGCGAAGCCGACGTGATGAAGATGCGCGCGATGACGCTGCTGCCCGATGGCCGCACCCTGCGCCTTGATGCCGAGATCCTCGACAGCAACGCGCCCAGCATGCAAGGCGGGCGCACCTATTTCGTCGACATGGTGACGCGGCGTACCACTGTGGGTCCCACGCCGCCACGATTGCCACCGCTGCCTGCCGATGCCGATTTCGCCACCTGGACGCAGCGCTGGATGGGGGCGCTGGAAGCCATTTACGAAGGCGGCACCGACATGAGCGAGGCCGAGGCCAATGGCCTGCTGCCGCAGCTGCCCGCCTCACCTGATGGCGCCTGGCAGATCGTGCGCGCCGGTTCCGGCATCGGGGTGCGCGGCCGCGACGGCAAGACACGCGAACTCGAAACCAGCGACGATTTCCAGAATCTCGATCATGCCGCCCTGTCGCCAGACGGCCAGACCGTGGCACTGCTGCACCCCGACGAGGACGACAAGGGCAAACCGATCATCAACATCGATCTGCTCGATCTGGCCGACGGCGACCTTGGCGACCAGATCACGCTGCCCGGCAGCTATGATCGCCTGCACTGGCTGAACCCGCGGGAACTGCTGGTGTTGCCGTTCGACGACAGCGATGATCCGCTCGACGATGCGGCAGCCGGCGTGCCGTCAGATGTGCTGAAGGTTGACGTGAACAGCGGCGAAATGCTGGGCCGCTATCCGGGGCGCTGTTTCGTTACCAGCCTGGCCGATGGCACATTGATCGGTGCCGGCCTCGCCAACTGCCGGTCCGGCGTGCCCGATGATCGCGCGCTGCAGCGGCTGGAAGGCGCTCGCTGGGTGAAGCTGACCGGCCATGAAATGCCCAAGGGCGCCCATATCAGGCTGATTGCCGCCAGCCGCCGCGGCGGGCAACTGGCGGTGGTGACCAGGCTGGCCGATGGCACGCACGAGATCGTTGTTGTCGATCCCGCCACCGGCGCGCCGCAGCACGCGGTCACCTACGACGACAAGGACGCTGTCTTCATGGCGGCAGAATTTTCGAATGACGGGAAGATATTGTGGCTGGCCGGCGGCGGCGCGGTGCTCGAATGGACCCCGGCCGCCCCCGACAAGCCCGATGGCACGCCGGCCACGCGCGTGTTCGAGGTGGGCGTGACCGCCCCCACCAGCCTGGTGGAACGGCGCGGGGAACTGCAGGTGTTGGGGCCGCTGGACGACCGGATTTTCAGCATCGATCTGGCCAGCGGCACAGCCCGGCCACTGGTCGAATTCACGGGCGCGCTGGCGGGCGGCATTCTGGGCAACCGGCCGATCCGCTGGGCGGTTTCCCTTGGCGGGGACCTGACGCTCTGGCAGGCGCAAACCGGCCAGACGCTGCTCACCACCGCACTGCTGCCGGAAGGCGATTATGTCACTGCCACGCCGGAGGGCCGCTACGACACCAACATGGACGCCGACGATGCCAGTTTCCGCTGGTTCGTGCCCGATGAACCGTTCCAGAGCCTGGCGCCCCAGACCTTCATGCGCGATTATTACACGCCGCGCCTGCACCGCAAGCTGGTGGATTGTGTCACCGCGGGCAACTGCGCCGAAGCGCTGAAGCCGCTGCCATCGATCGCCGGGCTGAACCGGCTGCAACCGGTGGTGAAGATCACCGGGGTCGAGATGGACCCCAAGGACGCCGGTGACGCCTGGGTGAACCTGGAGATCGACGAGGCGGTTAAGGGCGGAACCCGCTCCGGCCTCTATGGCATCAAGCTGCTGATGAACGGCCGCGAGGTGGCGCGTGATCCCGATGATCCCGATGCGCCCATGCCGCGCTCGCTGGCCGAATGGCGCAAGGTGAACCGCACCGAGACAGACAATGGCCACTACAACTACCAACTGCGGGTAACGATCCCCAGCGACGGCAAGGCGATCGAATTTTCCGCCTATGCCTTCAACGAGGATCGGGTGAAGAGCGAGAGCGCCTTTTTCACCTGGAAACCACCGCGCCTGCGCCCGCGCCCGCGCCGGGCCTTCGTGCTGACCATCGGCGTGGACGCCTATGCCGAAAGGCGGCTGAACCTGAATTTTGCCGTGGCCGATGCAAGGCTGATCAGCGAGCGGCTTGCCGCCTTCCCCGGTTACGAGATGCGCCATGCCAGCCTGACCACCACGGCCACCCGCACCGTGACCAGCGAGCATGTCCAGGATGCGCTGTCGCTGCTGGGCGGCTTGCAGGTGGAAAAGGCCCGCGAACGGCTCGCGGCGGCCGGCCATGATGTGACCAGGCTGGAGGAAGCCTCGCCCGATGATGTCGTCATCATCAGCTTTTCCGGCCACGGCTTTGCCGACAAGAGCGGCAATTTCGCCCTGCTCCCCTCCGATGCCAGCTGGCCGCTGAACAGCACGGGCCCGGCGCTGGAGACCACGGTGACCGCCGATGATCTCACCGTCTGGCTGCGCTACATCAACGCCGGCGATATCGCCTTCATCATCGATGCCTGCCATTCGGGCGCTGCGGTCGACACGCCGGATTTTAAGCCCGGCCCGATGGGCGATCCGGGCCTTGGCCAACTGGCCTTCGACAAGCTGATCCGCATCCTGGCCGCCACCCAGGCCGATGATGTCGCGCTGGAAAGCGCCAATCTGCGCCAGGGCCTGCTCACCGCCAGCCTGAGCGAGGGCCTGGAGGCCGGCCCTGCCAGCCTGCGCGGGGACGAGGATGGCGATGGCAACGTGGGCCTGGATGAATGGTTGCGCTATGCCGTGGACCGCTTGCCCTCGCTCAGCGAGGAAGCCCGCAAGGGCGGCCCGGCGATGGCCGCACGCGGCGTGCGGCTGGTGATGCGCACGCCCACCGCCCCGCCACGTGTGCAGGAACCCAGCCTGTTCGATTTCAGCAGCGAGGATTCGCCGGTGGTGGTGAAGAAACGGCCATGATCCGACGGCCCTTCGCCTTGCTCGGGCTGCTGCTGGGCGCGGCGGTAGCCCAGGCACAAGCGCCGCCCACCAACCCCACCGCGCGCATCGTCGTGCAATCGGCCCAATCATACACCATCGACGTGGCAGCGTGGACGCGTGACAGCCGCTTCCTGTTCACCGCTGAAGGCGAGAGCCGGGAGCTGGTGCTGTGGGATATCGAACGCGGCGTGATCGTCGATCGGGTCACACTGCCCGGCCATGACAATGAATTGCGGGATGACACCGATTATACCGCCATGCGGCTGTCGGCCGATGGCAAGACCCTGCATCTCGATGGCAAAGGCTGGACCAACACGCTTCAGCCCGTGAAGCTGGCGCTCACCATCGACACGGCAAGCCGCGCCGCCAGGCTGCAATCCGTTGCCGAACCCGTGCTGGACAAACAGGCGGCACAAGCCCGCCGTCAGGCCGAAGCAGCGGCGTGGCTGCAGCGTCATTCCGACACGCCCGACGCTGCGGCAGAGCGTGCAGACCTGTTGCGGACGCTTCCCGCGTCGCCCAACGGGCGCTGGCAACCGGCGCGCACCAAGCGGCGTTATTCCTTGCAGGCCAAGGACGGCACGATCCGCCAGCTGGCCACGCCGATGGCAACACGCGCCATCACGTCGGCCGCACTTTCACCCAATCGGCAGATGCTGGCGATCAGCCGCCCGGCGCCTGGCGAACATGGCCTGGTGGTGGAAATCCATGATCTGCTTACCGGCACGCTGAAACGCCGGCTGGAACTGCCCAACGGCATCCGCTTCATCGGCTGGGGCGATGATCGTTACTTCACGACCTTGTCGTCAGGGGAAGGGCGCGATGGCACGGTCATCGCTCTGGCGGAAATCATCGATTCCGAAAATGGTGTCGTCATGGGCAAGGCTCCGTCCACCTGCATGATGACTCTCATTCCCCATGGTCCTGCCCTGGGCACCACGGCAAGCTGGGAACAATGTCTCAAGACATTCCCCGAAGAGGCCGACTACACGACCACCCTGGCGCGTCTGTCGGGCGACGAATGGAAGCCGTTGGAATTTCCACCCCTGACCCACTTCAAGGAAATCCTCGCGCAGTCGATTCTCCTCGATATCGTTCCCAGCCAACGCGGCGAAATGCTCGCTTTGAATCTGGCGGATACGCTTGGCCAGGAAATGGTCATGCTGTTTGACGGCAACGCCAACCCTGTTTCGCTGATCCCGCCTCTCTATCTGCAACGGGAAAGACAAAGCTTCCGCCACACGGCAGTCGGCTTTTCCCCTGGTGCGAAGACCCTGTGGATCAGCCGCCAGGGCGCCGTGCTGGAATGGCCGCTGGAAAATGGGATGGCGCGCGGCGAACCCCGACGGATCGCGATCGGCGTGCAGCAACCCGCGTTGATCGAATCAAACGGCCGGCAGCTGCTGGTGGCAGGCCAGGATGGCCGCGTGTCGCTGGTGAACGTCGGCGCCGCCGCAGCCCGCCTCGAACTCACCTTCACCCCCAATATCAAGAGCGTCGGCTTCCTGCCTGACCGGCCAATCATCTGGGCGGTTTCGCCAGACGGCCTGCGCCTGTGGGACAGCCGGACGGGCGCCGTGCTGCTGACCAGCCATTATGTTGGTGATGGCTTTGTGACGGTGGCCGCCGATGGCCGCTATGACACCAACCTGGGGCCGGACTCACAGGCCTTCCGCTGGCTGCTGCCCAAATCGCCGTTCCAGAGCCTGGCGCCACAAACCTTCATGCGCGACTATTTCGAGCCCGATCTGGCCCGCAAGCTGATCGACTGCACCACGGCCGGCAGCTGCGCCCAGCGGCTGAAGCCGGTGCGCCCGTTTGCCAGCATCAATACCCTGCTGCCAGAGGTCGAGATCACCCGCATCGCGCCCGCCGGCCCCGGCCAGGCCGATGTCGAAATCGCAATCACCGAACAGGTCGCCAAGAACGGCAAGCGGTCGGGCGCCTTCCGTGCCAGCCTGCAGATCAACAACCGCGAAGTGGCCCGCAACCCGGATCTGAACCTGTGGGACAATGCAATGTCACTGGAGGAGTGGCGGCTGGAAAGCCGGATGGACGGCAACCGGCAGGGCCGGCGCACGCTCTGGCGCGTGCGCGTCGAGGTGCCGACGGACGGCAAACCGATGGAATTTTCCGCCTATGCCTTCAACAGTGACCGGGTGAAGAGCGACACGGCGCGGGCGCTCTTCACCCCGCCACCTGCCCCGCCGCGCCCGCGCCGGGCCTTCGTGGTGACCATCGGCGTCGACCATTATGCCGAACCACGCCTGGCGCTGAACTTCGCCGTGTCCGACGCCAAGGTGATCGCCGGGCGACTGGCGCAGATTCCCGGATTCGAGATGCGCCACGCCAGCCTGACCACGGGCATTGATCCCGATGGCAAACAGCGCAGTGTCGACTATTATGATCTGAGGTGGATGTTCAACCGGCTGAGCGGCAACAGGGAAACCAGTGGCGTTTTGACCGAGACAAGGCATGATCTGAGCGCGCTCGACCGTGCCACGCCCGATGACATCGTCATCATCAGCTATTCCGGTCATGGCTATACCGATCCGACCGGGACTTTCGCGCTGCTCACCAGCGAAACCCATTGGCCGGCGATGGCCAGTGCGCCTGAACCGCTCTCGATCATTTCCAGCAACATACTCCTCACTTGGCTGCGCTACATCAATGCCGGCGAAATCGCGCTGATCATCGACGCCTGCCATTCCGGCGCGCTGGTCAGCCCGCCCGATTTCAAGCCCGGCCCGATGGGCGACAATGGCCTGGCCCAGACCGCCTATGACAAGGGCATCCGCATCCTCGCCGCAACCCAGGCCGACGACGTGGCGCTGGAAAGCAGCCTGCTGCGCCAGGGCTTCCTCACCGCCGCGCTGGGCGAGGGCTTGACCGATGACGAGTGGCCGGCCGATCTTGATCTTGATGAGAACGTCCGGCTCGATGAATGGCTGCGCTATGCCGTGGATCGCCTGCCCTCGCTGGAAGCCGAAGTAAGGCGCGGTGGCGGACCATTGGCGGCACGGGGGGTGCGGCTGGTGATGCGCAGCCCAGGCACTGCGCCGCGCAAATCGCAGGTCCCCAGCCTTTTCGATTTCAACGCCAGTGGATCGTCAGTCATCCTGCGGGGGAAACAATGAAGAAGATCATTGCTGCAACCATGCTGCTGCTAGGCAGCGGCGCGCAGGCCGAGGTTCGGGCCGTGTTCGTGGGCATCGACAAATATGCCTATGGCGCTGTGCAGCCACCAAACCTGCGCTTTGCCGATCTGTCGGGCGCGGTGGGCGACACGCGGCGGATCAGGGACGCGCTTGCAAGCAGCCATGGCCTGGCCGTGGGCACCATGCCGGACGGCGACAATTGCAAATCCCAGGGCCCGGCTGCGCTCACACTGATCAACGCCTGCGCCACCAAGGCTGCCATCCTCGCCGCGTGGCAGCAGCAGCTTGCCGCGAGCAAGCCGGGCGATACGCTGCTGCTCTATTTCGCCGGGCATGGTTCCACCTTCCTGAATGAAGACAGCACCCAGGCCAGCGGCTACAACAGCACCCTGATGCCCCATGATGCGCGGCGGCCACAGGCCACGGCACTCACCGACATCATGGATTCCGAAATTCGGGTCTTCATCAATCGGGCGACATCCACGGGCGTCAACGTCGTCACCTGGTTTGACAGCTGCAACAGCGGCACGGCCAGCCGCGATGGCAACAGCGCCAGCCGCTCTGCCCCGCCGCTGCGGGTATCGCAGCCGCTGGAAAAGCCCATGGACCCCAGCGTCTATGGCAATCTGGGTGCCTATCGCGTGCACATGGGCGGCGCCGCCGATGGCCAGGATGCCACCGAAGTCGGCCAGGTGGGTGCCCGCGCCGGCCGCTTCACCACGGCACTGGCAAAGGCCCTGACCGATACGCCGAATGCCAGCTTTGCCGATCTCGCAATGCGCGTGGTGGGCGAAGTGACGCGCGATTCCGGTGGCCGCCAGGTGCCGCATGCCGAAGGCGCCCTGCGCGCCACGCTGGGCGGTCCCGAAGTGAAGGCCGCGACCTTTGATGTGGTGGTGGATGGCAGCCGGCTCGTGATGGCCGGCGGCCGGCTGACCGGGGTCACGAAAGGATCGCGTTTTGCACTGTTCACGACGACCGGCGAAGCGCTGGGCGGCGGCAAGGGCCTGACGGCACGGGTGGCCGACCTTGGCCCTGGCCAAGCCGTCCTGGTGCCGGAAGCCCCGCTGCCGCCGGGCTGGCCGGCAGTGCTGGTGGCGCGCGAGATTGGCCATGTGTTCGATGGGCCGAAACTGCCGCTGGCGGTGGCCGATCCGGCGGCGCTGGCAATCGTGCAACGGTTGAACTTCGTGGCCGTGGATCCCGCCGGTCGGTTCCGGTTGCAGCCGGCAGCGGGCGGCCTGCAGCTTTCAGGCCCCACCGGCAGGCTGGCGCTGCTGCCGCCCGCCCGCGATCCGCAGTTCGGGGTGCAGCTGGCAGCGGCGCTGGAAAAGGTGGCACGGGTCGAACATTGGCAGGCGCAGGCGACACAGCGCCCGGGCGTGATCCTGTGTGTGCGCAGCGCGAAACAGGCCAACGGCGAAACCGATGCTGCCTGGTGCCGGGACGATCCGCCACCCACGGTCAGCCTCACGCCCAGCGACGAGATTCAGGTTTCGGTGATCAACGCGAGCCCGAAGCCGCGCCACCTCTATGTGCTGGCGATTGGCGACAAATACAGCGTCACGCTGGTCCTGCCGGGATTTGGCGCACGCGAACGGGCGATCCAGGCCGGTCGCGCCAATGCGATACCGCCCGAACAGAAGCTGACTCCCGAAGGGCCGGGCAGATTGCGCTTCGTGGCGCTTTCGACCGACGGCCCCGTGAATGCCAGCGCGCTCGAACAGTCGGATACCGACCAGATCGATCCGCATGCTTGTCTCAGTGCGGTGGCCGGTGCCTTCTGCCAGAGCGAGAATCGGGCCCGCAGTGGCGCCGGTGGAGCTGCCAGCGAATGGTCGGTCGCGGTGGTTGATGCAGAGGTGAAACCATGAGGAAGAGACTGCTGCTGCTGGCCGGCCTGCTGATCGCGGCCCAGCCGGCACCGGAACCGGTAGCAGCGCCAGCGCCATCACCAGCGCCCGAAACACCGCCCGCGCCTGAAAATGAAGGCTCCCGCGTCGTGCGCGGCACGCCGGCGCCGCCGGGCAGTTCGCCGTGGCAGATCCAGATCTATTTCAAGGTGCCGATGACCAGGAAGCAAATCGCCGACGCCATCCGCCGCGCTCCCACTGAAACCGAAAAACAGGCCCTGCGCAGCATGGAGGACTGGGAACGCGATCACCAGTGCGGCGGCGCCCTGATCGACAAGGAATGGGCCTTGAGCGCCGCCCACTGCTTCGTGGTCGAAAAGGAAGTGCTGATGTCGCCGTCCAATCTGGGGGTGCGGCTGGGGAATATCGATCTGAAGGCGGCCACGCCAATGAAGATCGATCGCATCATCCTGCACGGCGATTATCGCCGCTATGGCAACAAGCAGCATGATATCGCGCTGCTGCACCTGGTGCACGATACCGCCACCAGGGCCGATATTGCCGCCGCCGCCGCGCCGGCGCGCCTGCCGGGCCCGCGCATGCGCCAACTCAGACCGGAAGATGATCTGAAGGTGACGGGCTGGGGCCATGTTTCGGAACGCAAGGCCGGCGCCACCCGGTCGGTCACCGGCGCTGCAATGCGATCATCGCAGGTGCTGCTGGAAGGCCAGCTGAGACTGCTGGATGAATCCGAATGCCGAAAGGTGCCGGATTATGTGCAGACGCTCAATCCCGGCGTGCTCTGCGTTGGCCCTGGCACCAGCGCACAGCAGGACAGCTGCCAAGGCGACAGTGGCGGGCCGCTCACCCGCCAGCGCATCCTGGTCGGGCTGGTCTCCACCGGGGTGGGCTGCGGCCGGCCGGGCGTGCCGGCGCTCTATACCAACGTGGCCCATTATGCCGACTGGATCGCAGCCGTGCAGGCGCAGGCGAAGGCCAAGGGCATCACCCGCTGCGTGGTGGCGGCAGGCGGTCAGCTGGCCTGTTCGCCCAGGCTCAATCCGCCCCGAACAGATCGCGGGTGAACAATTTGTCGGCCACATCGGCCAGATCGTCGCTCATGCGGTTGGCGAGGATCACGTCGGCCTCGGATTTGAAGGCCGCAAGATCGCGCACCACCCGCGATCCGAAGAACTGATCGTCGGCCAGCGCCGGTTCGTAGAGGATCACCGGGATGCCGCGCGCCTTGATGCGCTTCATGATGCCCTGGATCGAACTTTGGCGGAAATTGTCGCTGTTGGCCTTCATCACCAGCCGATAGACGCCCACCACCTTGGGCTGGCGATCAAAGATGCGCTGCGCCAGGAAATCCTTGCGAGTGCGGTTGGCATCGACGATGGCGGCGATCAGATTCTGCGGCACCGCGCCATAATTGGCCAGCAACTGCTTGGTATCCTTGGGCAGGCAATAGCCGCCATAACCAAAGGACGGGTTGTTGTAATGCAGGCCGATGCGCGGATCGAGGCCGATGCCTTCGATGATCTGGCGCGTGTCCATGCCGGCGGCCATGGCGTAACTGTCCAGCTCGTTGAAGAAGGCAACGCGCATGGCAAGATAGGTGTTGGCGAACAGCTTGATGGCTTCGGCTTCGGCCGGATCGGTGAGCAGCACCGCCACGTCCTTCTTGGCCGCGCCTTCCAGCATCAGATCGGCAAACACCCGCCCGCGCGGGCCGGTATCACCCACGATGATGCGCGACGGGTAGAGATTGTCGTTCAGCGCCCGGCCTTCACGCAGGAATTCCGGCGAGAAGAACACATTGTCGCTGCCCAGATCGCGGCGTAGGCGCGCGATGAAGCCCACCGGGATCGTTGATTTCACCACCACCGAGGCCGCCGGATTGGCCGCCAGCACAGCGCGGGCGACATTTTCCACCGACGACGTGTCGAAATGATTGGTGTTGGGATCATAATCGGTTGGGGTCGCGATCACCACCAGTTCGGCATCGCGGGCCGCCGCGGCCAGATCGGTGGTCGCTGTCAGCTGCAGCGGCTTGTGGGCCAGAAATTCCTCCAGCTCGGCATCGACGATCGGGCTCTTGCGGTTGTTGACCAGATCGACCCGCGCCGCACTCACGTCCACCGCCGTCACGACGTGATGCTGCGCCAGCAGCACGGCGTTCGACAGGCCGACATAGCCCAAACCAACCACGGCGATCTTCATGACTCACTCCACGGCGCCGGCAACAGCGGCAGCAAACTGCGGCCTATCTGGCGCTTTGCCGCCGCTGTTGCAATGGCTTCAACCCGCCACTTTGCTGTTCGCCGAAGGCGGCAACGGCTTGCGATCGGCAGGATAACCCGGAATCTGTTCCAGCGGCGGTGAGCCGGTGATGGCATGGCTGGCCAGCTTGCCGCTCATCACCGTGCATTCGACGCTGCCGACATTGAGCCCGGTGTAGGCCCAGTCGCCAGCGATCACCAGATTGTGGAAATCCGTGTCCCACGCCACCAGCCGCGCCGCCGTGCTGCCCGGGGGTGAGGTCACGTAACGCTCGGTAGGATCGATGTTGGCGCGCCAGAACTGGGATTCGAAATTCATCGGCCCGGCCAGCGCGGTGGGGCTGGTGTTGGCAAGCAGGCCGAAGTTCATTTCCGGCTGGCCACTTGGCCCGCCGCTCATCAGCATGGCACCGGGCATCAGGCCGCCGATGGCCTTGTTGAGATAGTCGATGCAGGTCTGCTTGACCTGCTGGCGCACCCGGCCTGGATAGCCCGTGTCGCTGAACGGCGGCGGTGGGCCGGTTTCGGGCAGGCAATCGCAGAAATACCACAGCGATTTCGGCGTGATGTTCTTCGGCCAATCCTCCAGCGGGATCAGGTGCTTCAGTTCGGCATGGCCATCCAGCGGCGCATACCAGGTATCGGCCAGCGGCGTGCCGGTGGGCGGCAGCGGGATCGACCAGCCCAGTTCCTCATAGCTTTTCATCAGCCAGATCTGCATGGCCTGGGTCTGCACCGTGGGCACGCCCTTCACCATCCTGTCCCAACGCGGCGATTTCTGGCGCAGCTGATCGGCGACATAGGGCACCGCGCCGATCGACAGCGCAAACACCACCACATCAAAATCCACCCCGGCCTTCAACATGCGGGTCGCCACCGGAGCCCAGGGCGTCCACCAGCTTTCGAGGTCATAGCCCTTGCCCTGCATCTGGTCGCCCTCGACCAGCTGATCATAGAAAGGCTCTGCCGGCCACGAAGGCAGGCCTTTCACATCGAACAGCGGCTGATATTCCCCGCCGCCCTTCACGGTTGCCTGGACGCCGATCTGCACGCTGTCGATGCCGGTGCCGGCCGCATCCAGCACCAGTTCTTCCACCTTGCTGAAAAACTCGAACGTCACCCCGCGCCTTTTCAGCACCTCATAAAGGGGCGCAATGATGGTCTCGCCGGTGCCGGCAGCAAAGGCATAAAGCACATGACCGCAATAGGCGAAGCTGCGCAGGGTCCAATGCGCATAGGCACCGGCCGCCATCATCGAACGCTGGGACGTGTCGCCATTGGGATATTGATAGCTGAGATTGACCGTGTTCAGCGCCAGCGGCGACGCGATGGTATCGGGCATGGCACCATGTGATTTCAACCAGTCATCCCAGTTGATCGTGTCCAGATAATCCCAGCCCCTGGTCACCACATCGTCGACCAGAACGCCATAAACCAGCGTGAAGACATAATCGACGATGATGACGATATTGCCGAGCGCGTCGTTGTTCTGGTCCCGGGCTTCCTGCAGCAGCGGCCCGCGCGCGAAATGCCACACTTGCTTGACCATGTTCAGCGCCGTCAGCGCCACTGCGCCGGCAAGATGGCCCTTCACCTGCACCAGCATGTCGTGGATGGTGACACGCACATCGTTGGGGATGGCTGCCCCGCCATGTTCGGCCAGCGCCGCGCTCAGCATCGCCAGCACCTTGTCGATCAGCTCGAGCACGTCCAGCATCGCCTGCGGCTTGCCCGGATCGGGAAACAGCGTGTTTTCCGGAAAGCGCAGCGGAAACACGTGGGGCTGGCCATCCTTCCAGTTGTAGAGCTGCACCGTGTCGAGCGGTCGGAACGCGGTCTTGAAATCGGGGATGGGGCTGGTGGAGGGCCGGTTCAGTTCGGCATAGACCGCCGCCATCATCGGCAGCGCATTGAAATAGGCCCCGCAAAAACCGTGGATGCCATGTTCCTCGATGCGCATGTTGGGCCCGCGCGACGAGGCGCACTTGCCGCCCAGCCGCCAGCCCAGCGTGTGGATCGTCACCTCAACCCCCGGCGTGTTGGTCAGTTCGAACGCCGTGGTCAGCGCGGCGATGCCGCCGCCAAGGATTGCCACCCGTTTCGCCATGTTTCCCCCTTCAGCCGGGCCAGCCGGCAGCCTTCAGATGGCCGGCAAACATCTCCAGATGTGCCGGGTTGCTGAACGGATGGCCCAGCGCCAGCCACTTCATGCGGTAACGCGGATTGAGCGCCATGCCTTCGGCACAGGCGGCGCGGGCAATTTCGGTCTTGCCGGCGGCTGCGGCGCAGGCGGCCTCGCAGAAATGCAGGAAGAAATAATCCGGCCGCCGTGCCGCTGCCGGAGTGGCATGGGCCAGCGCCGCGTCGTGCCGCCCCGCAATCAGCTCGGCCACCGCCTTGCTTCTGAGCCACAGCCAGTCATGCGGATCGTGCGGCGACAGCGCGATGGCGGCATCACACGCCGTCAGCGCGCCCTCCACATCGCCGTGAAAGGCCAGCACCCGGCCCAGCTCGCCCTGTGCCGCCGCGTTCCACGGATTGAGCATCAGCGCAAGCCGCTGTTCGGCAATGGCTTTTTCGGCCTGGCCCATGAAGCTCATCACCATGCCCAGTGCATAATGTGCGGCACTGTCGCGCGGGTTGGCATCGGCGGCCTTGCGGGCATAGGCCAAGGCGTTCTGCAGGCTGGCCAGCGGATCCTTTGCGTCCCCGGCCCACATCGGTGCCAGTTCCGTCTGTGCCAGCAGCGCCAGCGTGGGCGCATCGTCGGGCGCCAGCGCCAGCGCTTCCTTCAGCAGCGCATCGGCCTTGCTGATATCCTCGCGCTGGCTGCGCCAGAAATGATAGCGGCCGCGCACGAACAGGTTCCAGTGATTGAGGTTGCGCCCCGAACCATCGCCGCCGCGCACCGCCTGTTTCTGTTCGCGGCCCAGCAGTTCCGGCTCGATGGTGGCAACAATGGCGCCGGTGATTTCGTCCTGAACCTTGAACACGTCCATCAATTCGCGGTCATAGCGACCGTGCCAGATCACCTCGTCATTCTTGCCGTCCACCAGTTCGGCCACAACCCGCATGCCACTGCCGCCGCGCCGGATCTGGCCGCGCAGCAGGTAACGCGCGCCCAATTGCTCGCTCACATCGGCCATGGTGCGGCCCAACCAATCGAGCGTCAGGCTCGATTGCCGCCCGGTTACCTTCATCAGCCGCGATCGGCCCAGGCCGGTGATGATGTCGTCGCACATGCCTTCGGCGAAATAGGCTTCTTCCTGATTGCCCGGCGGGTGGCGGAACATCAGCACGGCAATGCCGGGGCGTTCCTCCTGAGCGGCGGCCGTCTTGTCGACCCGGCGGCGCACATCCTGCAGAAAGGCCAGGAAATCGGGATCATCGCTGTTGCCGCGCCAGTCGATCAGATCGGCGGTCTGCACCAGTTCGAACATGATCGGACGGTCGGCCGGGTCGATCATCACCGGCATCAGCGTCTTCTTGCGATCGGCCACCGTGGCTTCGGCCCGTACCCAGCGCGAGCTGACCGAGGTTTCCGACCACAGCACCACCACGGCGCGGGCATCACGTAACGCCGCTTCGGTCACTTCATCATAGGCTTCGCCCGATTTCAGATGCGGGTCCCACCACACCGACAGGCCGGCGGCTTCGAACGCCTTCACGAACTGGCGCGCGCGGTTCTGATCAACCCGGCTGTAGGAGAGGAAGATATCAGGCACGCCGAATTCCACCCTGCCCGGGCCCACGGGAGATGCCCCGCCCCGCTGCCAAGTTTCCTGCCTCCAGCACCATCTGTCCCTCTGCCGCCCACTCCCGACGACCTGAGGGAAGCTATAGCCGCAAATATGTCAAAACACATGTCAATTTATTGACATGTGAACAGGCGCAGGCTGCTGGCAGCTCTCAATCTGCGGGCGGCTGGTGCAGCCAAGCGGCGTGCTTGGGCGCCTTCTTCGTCTGGCTCCACTCCGCCAGCATCAGCGGCGCGACTGTCTTCAGTTCGGCATATTGTTCTGCCGTGCCGATATTGCAGGCCAGTTCGAGCCGGTGGCCATTGGGATCAAAGAAATAGATCGACTTGAAGATGCCATGCCAGGTCGGCCCCAGCACATCGATGCCCAGCGCTTCAAGGTGCGCCTTGGCGGCCACCAGCTCGGCCTCGCTCTCCACCTCAAAGGCGAGATGCTGCACCCAGGCCGGGGTGTTGGGGTCCTTGCCCATGTCCGGCTGGTTCGGCAGCTCGAAAAAGGCCAGCACATTGCCGCCGCCGCAATCGAGGAAGACGTGCATATAGGGATCATAGGCCCCGGTGGATGGCACATGGTCCTCGGCAAAGGCGGTGGTGTAGGTCATGCCCAGCACCTTCTCATACCAGGCCACGGTTTCGGCCGCGTCGCGGCAGCGATAGGCGACATGGTGGATGCGCTTGAGGTTCGGGGTCATTCGGCCACTTCCTCCACCTTCAGCACGCCGCGTCGCAGCTGGTCGCGCTCCATCGATTCAAACAGCGCCTTGAAATTGCCTTCGCCAAAGCCTTCGTCACCCTTCCTCTGGATGAATTCGAAGAACACCGGGCCGATCATGGTTTCGGAGAAGATCTGGAGCAACAGCCGCCTGGAACCATCCGTGGTGCCATCCAGCAAGATGCCGCGCTGTTGCAGTTCGACCACAGGCTCGCCATGGCCGGGCAGGCGTTCCGCCAGCATCTCATAGTAGGTCGCAGGCGGCGGCGTCATGAACGGCGTGCCGATGGCCTTCAGCCGGTCCCACACCCCCAGCAGATCATCGCAGGCAAAGGCAATGTGCTGGATGCCCTCGCCGTTGTAGGCGCGAAGGAACTCCTCGATCTGGCCGCCGCCGCCCCTGCCCTCTTCGTTCAGCGGGATGCGGATCTTGCCATCGGGCGCGGTCATCGCCTTCGAGGTGAGGCCGGTATATTCGCCCTTGATGTCGAACCAGCGGATCTCGCGGAAGCCGGCAATACGCTCGTAAAAGGCCGCCCAGTGCGCCATGCGGCCGCCATAGACATTGTGGGTGAGGTGATCGATCATCTGCAGGCCGGCACCGATCGGGTGCCGGTCCACGCCGGCTTCATACACGAAATCAATGTCGTAGATGGACAGATCGTCGCCATAGCGATCGATCAGATAGATGATCGAACCACCGATGCCGCGAAAGCCGGGCAGGCGCAGCTCCATCGGCCCGGTGCGGCTTTCCACCGGCTCGGCGCCGCGCTCCAGCGCTTCGCCATAGGCCTTGGTTGCATCCTTAACCCGCCAGCCCATGCCGCAGGCGGAAGCGCCATGTTCCTGGGCGAAATACCAGGCCGGGCTATGTTTCTCGTAGTTGGCGATCAGGTTGATGCCGCCCTGCCGCCACAGCTGCACGTCCTTGGAGCGGTGGTTGGCGACACGGGCAAAGCCCATCGCGGCGAACACCGGTTCCAGCACGCCCTTGGTGGGCGCACAGAATTCGATGAATTCAAAGCCATCAAGGCCCAGCGGATTGTCGAACAGATCGGCCATGTCGGATGCTCCCGCACGAAGATGGCGCGATGATAGCGGATTTCGCGCTCATTGTCCGTGCGAGTTGTCAGACCACGGCCTGGCTTCATGCACAATCTGTGCGCGTTTCGGCTAAATTACACAATATCTATGCAGATCACACGGGAACAGTGAAATGCTTGCCGGCAAAAACCGCCTGCCAGCTTTCGATTTCCGACACCACCACGTCGTCGGCGGCATGGGCCAGATCAGACAGGGCGCCATAATCCAGCGCGTGATCGGGCGCTGCCCGCAGCAGCGTGGCGCGGCGGTGAACCGCGTCCAGCTTTTCGGCCGAAATGCGGCTGATCGCGGCAAAGCGATCGAAATCGCCGAAGTAACGGATGCCGGCCACGGCACCGCCGATGGTGGGGAACATCACGCCCAGGAAAGTGAACAATTTGGCGGTCTTTTCCGCCAATTGCTCCGGAAACACGCCAAGGATGCCGCCCAGCCAGAACAGCAGCCACAACGCCACAGCCACCACGGCGAGCTGGAAGGAAATGGTGGAAACCCGGTCCAGCCGGTGATGCACCGTGTCCAGCCGCCTGGCCTTGATGCGGTGATAATCGCGCTGGCTGGCCAGATGCGGGATCAACAACCCATCCAGCACGGCACGCAGCCAGCTCTGCCCCACCCTGACCGGCGGCAGGCCGACTTCGCGCACGGCATGGCGGGCGTGATATTCCGGCCAGGCCGCCCGTTCCCCATGGCCGCCTTTTGGCCAACGGCCAGCCGGGCGCACCACGCCCAGCGCCATCAGGAATGGCGCGTGGCGCAGATATTCCGCAGCGCGCCGGGTTTCGAACCAGTGATCGTGCCAGTGATAGCGCGTGGCCAGCCAGGTGGTGAGCACGATGGTGCCGAGCAGCAGGAATTCCAAGGCGGCAAACACATGTTTCCATTCCGGCCCGGCGGTGGGCAGATAGGCAAGGCCGGCCAGCACCGCCGCGCCCGATGCGAGGAAATTGGCCACCATGCCGCCGCGATAGAGATCGGAAAAGCGGGTGGAGATGCCATCGGCCCAGGCAAAGCGTTGCAGCACCGCCTGGCCCACGGCGCGCGGCCAGGCCGGATCGGCGCCGGGCAAGTTGGTCAGGGCCTGCAGCATGGCGGCACCGCTGCCGCTGGCTATGGCGTCGGGGCGTTCATGCACCATCCGCAGCGATCGCCAGGGCCGGCCGCCACCACCAAACAGGGTTTCCACCCGGCGGTAGCCATGAAACAGTGGATTGCTGGTGGCCCGCCAGGCCGATGGGGCCAGCGCCATTGCGGCCTCGGTCCCTTCGTCGGCAGGGTGCAGGGCCGCTGCAATCGTTGCCGCCAGCGCGGACGCGCGCGCATGGGGATCGGGCGCCTGTTCGGCCACCTGATCCAGCGCTTCCAGATCGGTGACCAGCCGCCAGCCTTCCGGATTGCCGCAATCGATCAGCACCACGGCTGCCCCGGCCACCAGCGCGCTGGCCAGCGTATGCCCGGTGCCGCCCACCGCATCGCGGCTCACGCCATCCCAAACCGCGATGATCAGATCGGATTGTTCAATCATCACCCGCCCGGCCAGCGCCACCCGGCGCGAAGCTGCGCTGGCATAACGCTGCGCCGCCGCAACGTCGGTGGGCGCATCGACCATCGCCAGATAGAGTGCGGCAATCGCGGTATCGGCATCGCCCAATTCGAACAACCGCGCCCGGGCTTCGAGTGCGGCAATGGCGTCGGCCCGCGTGGCGGTATCGGCGGCGCGCGCCGGTTGGCCGGCCAGCAGCAGCCTGGCATCGGCCGGGCTGGCGGGATGGGCATTGATGGCCTGGTTGAGCGCGCGGCCAAATGGCAATGGCGCCACCAGATCCCAGCCACGCGCCAGAGCGCCATGGGCCGCCAGTTGATCGGTGCCATCGGCCAGCAGGCTGTGCAGCCGCACCTGCGCCGAGCCGGCCGCAGCAGCGATGGCGGTGAAAATCTCTTCCATCACGGCCGCAATGCGCGGTTCGTGGGCAACGAACAAGGCGTTGTTGGCGCGGTGGCCGGTGACCCCCAGCGACAGCACCGGCAGCGGCAACGGCGGCACGGCAAGAGGAGAGGGTTCGGCCATCGCCCGCAGATTCCCTTGTTCGCTGCCAAAGACAACCGGCAAAATGCCGCCGCCCGACGATTTGGCTTTCGCAATGCCGAAAAAATCCGGCAATAAGAAGAGAGCACAAGCAGCGAGGCTTGAGGGGTCGTTACGCATGAGTGGCGGGGATGTCGAGCAGGGCAAGGGAGGCGCGCCAAATGGCGATGCGCCGCGCTTGCAGCTGTTCTTCAGCTATTCCCGCACCGATCAGAAACAGGCGCTGCCGCTGATCCGCGCGCTCGAACTGCAGGGCTATCAGGTGTGGTGGGATGGGCTGCTGGAAGGCGGTGACAATTTCCTGCCCACCACCGAAGCCGCGCTGCAAAAGGCCGATGCCGTGGTGGTGCTGTGGAGCAAGACCTCGGTCGACAGCCACTGGGTGCGCGATGAAGCCACCGTGGGTCGCGATCGCCGCCGGCTGGTGCCGCTGTCAATGGATGGCAGCTTGCCACCGCTGGGCTTCCGCCAGTTCCAGGTGATCGACGTCAGCAAATGGCAGGGCAAGGCCAATGCACCGGAAGCCCGCCGCGTCGCCACGGCGATCCAGACCGTGGCTGGTGCTGCGCCGCCAGCCCCCCCGCCGGCCAGCCTGGCCCGACCCGGCCCGGCGCCCGATCGCCGATTGCTGCTGATGGGCGGCGCGGCGCTGCTGGCGGGCGGCGGCGGCCTGGCGGCGTGGAAATATCTGCGCCCGGCCGAAACGCCGGAAGCCGCCAACAGCGTTGCCGTGCTGCCGTTCCGCAATCTCAGCGGCAACAGTGCCGAAGATTATTTCGCCGAAGGCCTGGCCGAGGAACTGCGCACCACGCTCAGCCTCAATCGCCAGCTGCTGGTCAGCGGCGCCGCCTCGGCCGGCGGCTTCAAGGGTGACAATATCGATACCCGCCAGATCGCCCAGTCGCTGGGCGTGTCCAACCTGTTGCTGGGATCGGTGCGCCAGCGGGCCAACCAGGTGCGCATCACGGCCCGGCTCGTGGACGGCGTCACCGGCTTTGAACGCTGGAGCCAGGCCTTTGACCGCGCCGTCGCCGATGTGCTGGCGGTGCAGGCCGAAATTGCCACCACCGTGGCTGACGCGCTGATCTCCACGCTGGCCAAGGACAAGCAATGGAGCGCCGAGCGACCGGGCAGCACCCGCAACGCCGAGGCCTTTGATGCCTATGCGAAGGGCCAGGCGCTGTATGCGTCCAGCACCAGCCGCGCGACGGACGAAATGGCGCTGGCTGCCATCGACAAGGCCATCAGCCTTGACCCCAACTATGCCGCCGCGCACGCCGCCCGCGCCCGCACCCTGGGCGCCATCGCCAACCAGGAACCCAGCATGGCCCGGGTCGGCGCCTTGCGCAGCGCGGCGCTGGCGAGCGCCCGCAAGGCGATTGCCCTCGCGCCCGACATGCCCGATGCCCAGATC
Source organism: Sandarakinorhabdus sp. AAP62 (assembly GCF_000331225.1). Taxonomy (GTDB): domain Bacteria; phylum Pseudomonadota; class Alphaproteobacteria; order Sphingomonadales; family Sphingomonadaceae; genus Sandarakinorhabdus. The sequence continues at coordinate 42,166 of NZ_ANFY01000006.1, forward strand.
GCCCTGGGCTTCCTGTTGATGACCCAGCTTGAACTGGCCGCCGCGCAACCGGCTTATGAGCGTGGGCTTGACCTGGGCCTGGGCAACGCCGCTGGCCTGTCCGCCTGTGCCGAATATTTCGGCAACATGGGCGATTTCGCCAAGGCCGAGGCCGCCATCGCCCGCGCCCAACGGCTCGACCCGTTGAACCCGGGGGTGTTCCGCAACGCCGGCAACATCGCCTTTGCCGCCCACAAATATGATGCGGTGCGCACTCCGCTGGAAACCGCCCTGTCGCTCAATGCCAAGCAGCCCATCGTGCACCGGATCCTTGGTGACATGGCGTTGATGGCCGGCGATATCGAGGGCGCCCGCCGCCATTACCTGGCCGAACCCAGCAAATTGTCGCGGCTGCGCGGCCTGGCCATTGTCGAGGCCCGGCTGTCGGGCCCGGCAGCCGGTGAAGCGCGCATGGCCGAACTGGTCAGGGAATTTGGCGACGGCGGCCTGTATCAGCAGGCCGAGGTGCTGGCGCAATGGGGCCGCATCCAACCGGCCCTGGATGTGCTGGAACGGGCGCTGGAACTGCGCGATTCCGGTCTGGTGCTGGCTGGCTATGATCCCTTGCTCGACCCGCTGCGCAAGCAGCCGCGCTTTCTGGCTGTGCTGGCCAGGATCGGCCTGCGCAACTTCCACACCCCGGCCTAACAAATCCTTGCCGCGCCGGTTGCGGCGCGGCACTATGCGGGCATCGCCTGGCACTCGCTGCGGCGATGGGGGTTGTTCGAAACTTTTGGGGGTTACCATGACCAAGACTATCCTGCTGGCCAGCGTTGTTCTGGCATCGACGATGTTGGCCGCCTGCGGCGAGAAGAAGGCCGAAGAAGCACCGGCTGCTGAAGCGCCGGCTGTTGAAGCACCGGCGGCTGACGCCATGGCCCCGGCGGCCGATGCCACCGCGCCAGCCGCTGACAATCCCGACGATCGCGGCGGCGGCAACGACACCAGCCGTGGCGTCAATGCTGCCGAAACCCAGGCGATGGAAGCCGGCACCGCCGAAGCCAAGTAAGGCCTGATGCGGCAGGTGTTGCCGCTTGATCTGAGGCTGGCTGGCCCTGCCCGGGGCCAGCCAGTTTTCTGTTTGATGGACTTGCAAAACCGCTTTCGGACACAACAGCCTTGCGCCACGGCGTCCAGACCCGCAAAATCCGTTCATGCTTGATGCTTTTGACCTGAAGATCCTCGCCCTGTGGCAGGAACGCGGCGACATTGGCCCAGTGGAAATGGGCGAGGCCATTCACCTTTCTGCCTCGCAATGCTCACGCCGGATGGCGGCGCTGAAAAAGGCCGGACATGTCCGCGGCTTCCGCGCCGTGCTTGATCCGTCTGCCGTGGGCGTGGGCCTGATGGCCTATGTGCTGCTCACCATGAAGAGCCATTCGCCCGAAGCCGCCGAAGCCTTCCGGATGCGTATCCTTGGATTGGATGAAGTGATGGAATGCCACAAGCTGACCGGCGAGGCCGATCTGATCCTGAAGGTTGCCACCCATGATCTCGCCAGTTTCAACCAGCTGCTCTCCCACCGTATCCTGGCCGCGCCGGAAGTGGCGACCGCCCGCTCCTCCATCATCCTCGATGAGGTGAAGAGCACGACGGCGCTTCCGATCAGGAGCGTGCGAACGGGGTGAACCCGACAGCGTCCATTCGATTGTGAAAGAGCAACCGGCCAGTGCAATCCGGTCTTCAGTTTTGACAGTTTTTCCGCATCTTGGGGGTTTGGCGATCTTCACGCCGCCCACCAACCGCGCGGCCAGACGCGCTGACGGGATCATGATGGCAGGATCTGTCCGTGTAGGACAGGCCCCGCCGGACGCCTAGAAGAAAGCCTGCAACCCCGTCTGCGCGCGGCCCAGAATGAGCGCGTGGACGTCGTGCGTGCCTTCATAGGTGTTCACGGCTTCCAGGTTCATCACGTGGCGGATCACGCCATATTCATCGGAAACGCCGTTGCCGCCGTGCATGTCGCGCGCGACGCGGGCGATATCGAGCGCCTTGCCGCAATTGTTGCGCTTCAAAAGGCTGATGGCTTCCGGTGCCAGGCGCTTGTCGTCCATCAGGCGGCCACCGGCCAGCGCGGCGCACAGGCCCAGCGTGATTTCGGTCTGCATGTCGGCCAGCTTCTTCTGGATCAGCTGCGTCGCGGCCAGCGGCCGGCCGAACTGCTTCCTGTCCAGCGTATATTGCCGGGCGGCATGCCAGCACCATTCCGCCGCGCCCATCGCGCCCCAGGCGATGCCGAAGCGCGCATTGTTCAGGCAACCGAACGGGCCGGCGAGGCCTTCGACGCCCTTCAGCATACGCTCTTCGGGCAAATGCACATCAGCCAGCACGATCTCGCCGGTGACGCCGGCGCGCAGGGAGAATTTGCCTTCGATCTTGGGCGTGCTGAACCCGGCATCGCCGCGCTCGACGATGAAGCCGCGGATCTTGTCATCCTCGCACTTGGCCCACACCACCGCCACATCGGCGAGCGGCGAATTGGTGATCCACATCTTGGCGCCATTCAGCAGCCAGCCGCCCTGCACCTTCCTGGCGCGGGTCTTCATGCCGGCCGGGTCGGAGCCCGCATCAGGCTCGGTCAGGCCAAAGCAGCCAATGAGTTCGCCACTGGCCAGGCCCGGCAGATAACGCTCGCGCTGGGCTTCGGAGCCGTAGGCATAGATCGGATACATCACGAGGGACGACTGCACGCTCATCGCCGAACGATAGGCCGAGTCCACCCGCTCCACTTCGCGCGCGATCAGGCCATAGGCCACGTACGACGTGCCAGCACAGCCATAGCCCTTGATGGTCGGGCCGAGCAGGCCCGAAGCGCCGAACTTCTTCATCAGCGCCGGATCAAAACTCTCGTTGCGGTTGGCCAGCTTCACCACCGGCATCAGTTCGGCATCGCAGAAGGCGCGCGAGGCGTCGCGCACCATCGTCTCTTCTTCGGTCAGCTGGCTGGCCAGCAGCAGCGGGTCTTCCCAATCGAACTTCGGCCACTTGGGCGCGAAATGCTGAACATCGGTGGTGGCGGCAGTGGCCATGGGCAAAACTCCTCTTGACCCCTGCTTTAACCGCCAGTGGCCGCTGCGCCAAGGCCAATGGAACTGGGCTTGCCAGCCGCGACAAACGGGTTCAGCTTTGCCGGCATGAAACTCGCCTCCCTGAAATCCGGCCGTGATGGTCGGCTTGTCGTTGTCTCGGATGATCTGGCCTGGTGCGCTGCACCGCCGCCCATGTATCCCACGCTGCAATCGGTGCTGGATGATTGGGATCATGCCGCGCTGGTGCTGGAAGGAGTGGCGCTGTCACTGGCGCATGATGCCGTGCCGCATGCGCGCTTCCACGAACGCGCTGCGGCGGCTCCGTTGCCGCGCGCGTTTCAATGGGCGGATGGATCGGCCTATGTGAACCATGTCGAGCTGGTGCGCCGGGCGCGCGGCGCGGAACTGCCGGCCAGTTTCTGGCAGGATCCACTGATGTATCAGGGCGGCAGCGACCAGTTCCTGTGCCCGCGCGAACCCATCGCCTGCCACGATCCGGCCTGGGGCCTTGATCTCGAAGCCGAAGTTGTCGTTGTCACCGGCGACGTGCGCCAGGGCGCCAGCCGCGAGGAAGCGCTGGAGGCCATTCGCCTGGTCGGCCTGGTCAACGATATCTCGCTGCGGGGGCTGATTCCCGATGAACTGGCCAAGGGCTTCGGCTTCGTGCAGTCCAAGCCGGCCTCGGCGCTGTCGCCCGTGCTGGTGACCCCGGCGGCACTGGGTGAGCGCTGGCAGGATGGCAAGCTGATCGGCACGCTCAACATCGACCTGAACGGCAAGCCCTTCGGCCGGGTCGAAACCCATATCGACATGACCTTCGATTTCGGCACGCTGATCGCCCATCTCGCCAAGACACGGAACATCGGCGCCGGCAGCATCATCGGTTCGGGCACGGTATCCAACCGCGATGCCGATGGCGGTCCCGGCCGGCCCTGCGCGAACGGTGGCCATGGCTATGCCTGCATCGCCGAACAACGCATGGTCGAGACCATCCTGTCGGGCGCACCAACAACGCCCTGGCTCAGCCCCGGCGACGTGGTGCGCATCGAGATGCTGGACGACAAGCATCACAGCATCTTCGGCGCCATCGAACAGACGGTTGTGGCGGCCTGATCCGGCCGCCACGCTGCATCCGCCTTAGCCGAAGATCACGTCACCCGCACCAAGGCTGGTCACACCGACGATCTGGAATGTTTCGGTGAGACCGGCGCCATAGCTGACGGTCCAGATGTCGCCAACATTGGTCAGCGCTGCGCCGAGGCCAAAGCCGGTCAACACCAGCACGTCGCCGCCGGCGACGCCCGCGCCCTGGAAGTCCAGGATGATGTCGCCCGTCACTTCGCCGCGCTGATAGACGAACGTGTCGTTGCCACTGCCGCCCGTCAGCATGTCCGCGCCGCGGCCGCCGATGATCCGGTCATTGCCGCCGCCGCCCGACAATATGTCTGCAAGACGACCGCCGGTGAGGGTTTCGGCGACGGACCGGCCGGTGAATTCAACCGCGAAATTGGCGTTGCGGGCATTGACGGCTTCGATCGAGGTCAGCGTCGAGCCATTGGCATAGCCGCCGATCACTGTGCCGTTGTTCAGATCGATGATCACCTTCTCGCCTGCAGAAGTCACCATGAACGTATCGGCACCGGCACCGCCATCGATGAAGTGCACGCCGAATTCCAGATCGCCGCCAAAGATGTCGTTGCCGGCATCGCCAAACAGCCGGTTGGTACCAGTGCCGCCGCGAATGGTGTCGGCACCATCGCCGCCCAGCACCGTGTCATTGCCGCCGCCGGCGAACACGAAATCATTGCCGCCAAGGGCCGTGATCGTTTCGGCCGCGGCCGTGCCCTGGATGAGTTCACCGGCAGTGGTGCCATTGATCTTCACCGGCACCGTGAACAGCGCCAGCATGGCATCGTGATCGGTTGAAATCTGGGCGGCTTCGGTAAGCTGACTGTTGATATGCACGGCATCAAACTCGGCCCGCTGGGCCAGGCTGCCGGTGGCAATGATGTGATCCAGCTGCTGGTTGTTGCCATCAAACTGGAAGCTGTAGCGTTCGGCCACAGGCAGCAGATCGGAAAGATTGCTCATCAGGCCGCCACGGGTCAGCGCGCCAATGCCGCCTTCCCAGGTGAAGCCGTTGAAATCGCCGAGCACGACGATGTTGGCCTGTTCGGCGGACGGGCGGCCATCAATCCACGCCCGCACCGCTTCGCCCTGTGCCGTGCGCGCGGCGTCGGCTGCGTTGGCCGGCGGCTGGATGGAACCCCACAGCCCATCGGAACCACCGCGCGAGGTGAAGTGGACATTGACCAGCGTGATGGCTTCACCGTTGAATTCAAACGTGGCTGCCAGCGGCCGGCGCGAATTGGTGAAGGCCGGACCATCGATCAGTTCGACCGAACCCGGTACCAGCGACACGCGGGCCGGATCATAGAAGAAGCCGTTGCGGATGTTGCCGCCGGGTTCGCCGCCGGTGGTGCCCGGCGCCGACGGCGCAATTTCGACATAGGCATAGGTCGGCCCGCCGGCCGCCTGGATGGCGGCAATCAGCGCCGCCGCCGTGGCCGCGCCCGACAGATCGGCGCCAGGGCCGGCGCCATCGGCATCCTGGATTTCCTGCACGCCGATGATATCCGGCGATTTCAGATTGTTGACGATGTCGCTGGCCAGGCTGGCAAGCTTGGCCGGCGCATCATTGGCCGACAGATTTTCGAGGTTGTAGCTGGCCACCGACAATTTGTCGGCGGCTTCGGTCAGGCTGGTGACCTCCTTGGTGGCAGTCACGTCGGTGGTGGTGGTCACCGCTGCTGTCACAAGCACTTCAAAGGACTGGAAGCTGTAGGAGACAATGCCCGTCACGTTCGACAGACGATCACCGATGGAGAAATTGTTGGTGAACCCGGCAAACAAGCCGTTGTCGTTGTCGAGCTGGATGCGTTCCGGGTTGAAATCATCGGCGGCAATTGTCAGCCCACCACCGGCTGACTGGCCTGTGGCGCCGGCGCCACCCGAAGCCACGACATAGGTTTCGGTGAAGCTGTTGGTGTTGGAAATGGCGATCGGGGCATCAATGGTGATGCGCATGCCTTCCAGCGATTCCCAGAAATCAATACCATCCTGGCCCGGATCATAGGTGCCGAAACTGTCGTTATCGATGATCTGGGTGGGCGGCAGCCGGCCGCCGCTGCCGATGGTGACGCTTTCGACATCACCGGTGCCCAGCAGGACCGCGATGGGGCTGGTCAGCTGGGTGATGGTCAGGTTGCGGGTGTCGCCGCCGGGGCGGAATTCCGAAACGGTTGCCGTCACCCGCAGCAGCTGGCCAACGGCCACCGAGGGCGCACTGTTGGTGAACACAAAGATGCCATCCGAGGTATCGGCATTGCCGTCCGACGCGCCAAGCGCCGACTGGATGTAATAGCCATTGGTATCAATGGCGGTCACCACGCCTTCGGTCTGCACCACCTGGCCGACGAAGCCGCTGGTGTGGCCAAGGCCCTGGATCTCGCCGATGGTGCGCAGCTGCTGCGGCTGCAGCGTGGTGAAATCGAGCACGCCAGCGGCAATGCCGCCAAAATCATTGCCGGCAGCGTCTTCCAGGATGCCGGCCGGCGCGGTGAGCGAATAGGTGGTGCCGGCCACCAGATCAGTGCTGGGGTTGATGGTGACGGTGCTGCCGCTGATCGACACCTGGGGATCGGTGACGGCGATCACGCGCACATCGCTGCCGTTCGAAAGGGTGAAGCTGCCGGTGCCGGCCTGCACCGCTTCGCTGAAGCGCAGCACGATATCGCTGCCCAGCGGCACGGCGGTGGCGCCATCATCCGGATCGGTCGGGTTGCTGCCAATCAGCACCGGCGGCGTGGTGTCGCCACCCTCCAGCGGGACCGACGACACGATGATATCGTCGATGCCAATGGCCTCGTCGTTGCCCGCGGCATTGGTCGTGATGATGCGGATTTCAAGGCTGGCGCTGTCGTTGGCGCCGGCTGGCAGCGTCACGTCGATCGCGGTTACCTGCGTGTCGCTGCCGGCGGTCGTGGCGTCGGCGATATAGGCAACATTGTTCCAGCTGCCGTCGGCCACGCGCCACTGCACGGCCACCTGCTGCACCGCATTGTCGGCCGAGGCGTCGAGATCGCGGATATTGGCCTGGAACCGGATGTCCTGGCGGCCGGTCGAATCGAGGAACAGCGCGATCGACGGCGCGTCGGCCGTGCCGGAACCATTGAGCGCGATCGTGGGGTTGGCGAGCGCGGTGAAGAAGAGCACGCCACCGGTCGTGAACGTGGTGGGGCTGGTGGCGGTGATGGTCAGATCCACGACCCCGCCCGACGTGGCCGCCGCCACGATGGTCCGCGGATCGATGCCAGTCCCGCCAACGAGATCATCGCCGCGAAAGCCGACGATGCTGGGCAGCAGATCCCAATTGTCGTTGCTGAGCAGGCCGGAGGCCGTGCTCCAATCCTGTGTGTAGTCACCGGTGGACAGCTGGAAACGGGTCGTCGACATCAAAAGGCCCCCAAGACAAAACAACGCCACCCTTGCTGGCCGGGAATCGGCCCCGCAACGGCTGCGACTGCAGCTTTTGGGCAACTAGTCGTGATAAGTGAAGCGCTGATGACATTATGGTTTCGCAACATGCAATTTCCGCCCGGCCTGTGCGGCCGGCTTGCTTGCCGGCCGGCGCGGTTCCGGTTATCAGCTACAACATCTGGTGGTCATTCCGGCCAGGGCATAACGTGATATGGAATCCGTCATGGATTCCAGGGGGGTCTGGTGGGCGTTTCGGCCGTATTGCTGATCTTGGCTGCAGCCCAGGCCACTGGCCCGGCGCCGGCCCAGTCCGCGCCGGCGACCAAGGCCGCCGCACCCTCGACAAAGGCCGCACCCGCACCTGCAAAGACCACAGCGAAAGCGTCTGCCCCGCTGGCGGCGGCCGATCAGGCCTGGCTGGCCGGTCTGGCAGCACGCCCGGTCGTCGATCTGCCGATGCGGCTGCGCGCAGCGGCCGATGCGCTGCCGGCAGTGGGCGAAGGCCGGGAAGGCGTGAACATCGCCGATGCGCAAACGCAGCAGGCCCGCAGCCGGCTGTTTCCCACCTTGGGCGTTGATGTGAACAGCGCCGATACCGTCACGCGCGATTTCCGGCGCCGATCCACCCAGTTTGAAAGCCTGGTGCCGCGCGCCCGCACCGATGCCATCGGCTCGGTGAGCCAGCTGCTGGTTGATTGGGGTGCCACCTCGGCCCGCATCCGCGCCGGCCAGGCGGCCGAAGTCAGCGCCCGCGCCAATTATGATCTGGCCCGCACCGATGCGCTGGTGGCGCTGCTCGGCGCCTGGCACGAAGCCATTGCCGCCAACGCCAGCCTGCAGCTGACCAAGGGCCACGCCAAGCGGCTGGACCGGCTGGCGATGATGGTGGGCAAGCGCGCCGACGCGGGCGCCGAAAGCACGGCCGACAAGGCACGCGCCGATGCCGCTGCCGCCCAGGCGCAGACGCGGCTGGCCGACGCCCAGCGCCGCGATGCCGCGGCCAATGCGCGGCTGTCCGAATTGTGGGGCAAATTGCCCGAAGCGCCGGCTCGGGCCTTGCCGCCGCCAGAAGATCCCGGTGTCGTTGAAACGCCCGACGTGCGCGCTGCCAGGGCCGATGCCGAAGCGCGCAAGGCCGCCGCCCGCGCCGCCAAGTCCGACCGGCTGCCGCGCGTCGAAGCCCGGGTTTCGGGTTCGGCCTATGATATCGCCCGTGATGGCCGCCCGGATTATGACGTGCGCGCCACCGTATCGATGACGACACGTTTTTCGACCGGCGGCGCCGAAGCCGCCCGTGTGCGCGAATTGTCGGCCGCGGCGCGCCGGGCCGAACTGGCCGCCACCCGCATCAGCGCCGAAACGGCCCGGGAACTGGAAGAAGCCGAAGCCGAGCTGCGCACCAGATCGGCCGCGCTGCCGGCCCAGCAACGCTCTGTCGTTTCGGCGATGCGGGCGCGCGAACTGTTCGGCCTGCGTTTCAATGCGGCGCGCGGCACGTTGTTCGATCTGCTGGCCGCCGAACGCGAAGCCCTGGATAGCGGATTGAGCCTGGTGGATGCCGAGATCCGGCTTGACATGGCGCGCTGGTTGCTGCTGGCCCGCCGCGGCACCCTATTGCAACTGGTTGATGGCCAGAACCGCGAGCAGCAACCGTGAACGATGTCCTGTTGAAGTTTCTGCCGGCCTGGCTGGCCGATGCCTTGCTGGCGCACCGCGGCACCTATGGCCGGGCGGCGCTGGCGGCGGTGTTCACCAATATCTTCGCGCTGGCCTCTTCGCTGTTCTCGATGGTGGTCTACAACCGCATCGTGCCATCGGGCGCCACGGAATCGTTGCTGGCGCTGGCGGTCGGCATGGCCGTGGTGCTGCTGTTCGATTTCATCCTGCGCGTGCTGCGCGGCTGGTTTGTCGATGTGGCGGGTCGCGATGTGGATGCGGCGCTGGGCAACCAGATGTTTGCCCGGCTGCTGGGCCTGCGCCTGGCCGATCGCCAGGGTTCGTCGGGAGCCTTTTCCGGCCTGCTGCGCGAGCTGGAAACCATCCGCGAAACCCTGGCCAGCACCACGCTGATTGCACTGGTCGATCTGCCGTTCACACTGCTGTTCCTTGCCGTGATCGCGGCCATCGGCGGGCAATTGGTGCTGGTGCCGCTGCTGATGATCCCGGTGGTGGTGCTGACCAGCTATGCCGTCCAGCCTGCGCTCGACCGGCTGGCGCGCGAAAATCTGGGCCAGGGCTTTTCCAAGCAGGGCGTGGTGGTGGAAACCGTGGCGGGCCTGGAAACCGTGAAGGCCGGCCGTGCCGGGCCGATGCTGGAAGCGCGCTGGAACCGCGCCATGACCGACAATGCCGGCAGCGCCCTGTCGAGCCGGCTGCTGTCGGCCGTCGCCATCAATGTCGCCGCCTCGGCGCAGACCATTGCCTATGTCGGCACGCTGATCCACGGCGTGTTCCTGATCACGGCCGGCGAACTCTCGTCGGGCGCGCTGATTGCGGTTTCGATCCTGTCGGGCCGCGTGGTGGCACCGCTCGGCCAGGTCGCCGGGCTGCTGACACGGCTTTCGGCGACGCGCGCCGCCATCACCCGCCTCGATCAGTTCATGTCCACGCCGCTGGAAGCCGGCACCACCACCAGCGTGCGCCGCACCTGGCTGAAGGGTGCCATCGAACTGCGCGACGTGACCTTCAGATATCCCGGCAAGGGGCAGACCGTGCTGTCGGGCGTGTCACTGCGCATCGAGCCGGGCGAACGCGTGGCCATTGTCGGCCGCGTCGGTTCCGGCAAATCCTCCATCGCCCGGCTGGTGCTGGGCCTCTATCAGCCCGATCAGGGCCAGGTGCTGATCGACGGCGCCGATATCCGCCAGCTGCACCCCGATGATCTGCGCATCAACATCGGTGCCGTGTTGCAGGATGTGACACTGTTTTCCGGCTCCATTCGCGACAATATCACCCTCACCGATCCAACCCTGGGCGACGAGGAACTGATCCGCGTTTCCAAATTGTCGGGCACCTATGATGTGGTCGGCGCGCTGGAAAACGGCTTTGATCTCACGCTCGCCGATCGCGGCGAAGGCCTGTCGGGCGGGCAGAAACAGGGCATCGCCATTGCCCGCGCGCTGGCCGGCAAGCCGCCGATCCTGATCTTCGACGAACCCAGCAGCGCCATGGACAATCAGAATGAAGCGCAATTGGTGGCCCGGCTGGAACCCGAACTGGCGGGGCGCACCTTCCTGCTCGTCACCCATCGCCAGGCCATGCTGAAACTGGTCAACCGGGTGGTGGTGATCGCCGGCGGCAAGATCGTGGCCGACGGCCCGCGCGATGCCGTGTTGAAAGGTCTGGCCGCTGGAGCCGCCGCATGAGTGGCCTTTCCGATCGCGTGCTCGCCCTGGGCCTGAAGGAACGGGATTTCCCCTCCGTCCTGCTGTGGACCATCGTGGCGCTGACAAGCGTCGCGCTGCTGTGGGCTGCGCTGGCCCGGCTGGAGGTGGTGATCACCGGCACCGGGCGCGTCATTCCGGCCTCGCAATTGCAGATATTGTCCAATCTTGAAGGCGGCACCTTGTCCCGCATCGTGGTGAAGCCGGGGCAGAAGGTGGCGGCCGGGCAATTGCTGATGCAGCTTGATCCCGTGCTGCGGGCCTCTGACGCCGCCGTGGGCCAGGCCAGCGTTGACGCGCTGTCGGTGCGGGCGGCCCGGCTTGCCGCCGAAGCGCGCGGGCAGCGGCCCAGCTTCGACATGCCGGGGGTCGATCCCGCCGCCGTTGCAACCGAACAGGCGCTGGCGCGCAGTGACAATATCGCGCTGAGCACGGAACGATCGATGGCGCTGGCCCGTCAGGAACAGGCCAGCCGCGCGGCCGCCGAAGCCGAGGCCACGTTGGGGCAGAAGCAGGAAGCCCTGCGCCTGGCGAACCGCGAGGAAGCCGTGATGCGCCCGCTGGTCGAACAGGGCGCCGAACCGGGGCTGACGCTGGACCGTGTCATCAGCCAGCGCGTGCAGGCCGAAGCCGGTGTGCGTGCCGCCGAGGAAAATCTGCGCCGCGCCCGCGCCGCTGTCAGCGAAGCCCGCCGCGGCGTGTGGTCGGTGGATACCAAGTTCCGCAATCGCGCCGCCGAAGCCCTGGCCGTGACCCAGGCCGAGCTTGCCGGACGCAGCGGGCAGCAACCGGCGCTGAAGGACCGTTTGGCGCGTACCGACGTGCGGGCGCCGGTAGCGGGCATCATCGGCCGGCTGCGCGTCACCACGCCAGGATCGGCGGTTGGCCCCGGCGAACCGCTGATCGAACTGGTGCCCGCCGGCGACAAGCTGCTGGTGGAAGCCAAGGTGTCGCCGGCCGACATCGGTTTCGTCGCCAACGGCCAGAAGGCGCGGGTGCGGGTTTCGGCCTATGATTACAGCATCTACGGCGCGCTCGACGGCGTTGTGCAGAATGTGGCGCCCGATGCCGTGGTGGATGAACGCACCGGCGAAGTGCATTTCCTGGTGCGCATTGCCCTGCCCGGCAATTGTTTCCCCACCGAAAATGCCGGCTGCCTGCCGCTGGGGCCGGGCATGCTGGCCGATGTCAGCCTGCTGGGGCCAAAGCGGTCGGTCCTCTCCTACCTGCTCAGCCCGATCACGCAGATCACGAGCAGCGCCTTCCGGGAGAAGTGACGCGACGATCAGTCGTTGGTCTCAAGCGACAGCCTCAGGCGTCTGGGCGATACTCCAGCAGGTCGGCCACCGAGCAGCCCAGCGCGGCGCACAGGCGCGACAGCACATCCAGGTCCACGCGGTCAGCTTCATCATGATAGAGCCGGGTCAGGGTGCCGCGACTGATTCCAGTCTGGCGAGCCAGCTCCGTGATCTTCAATCGGCGCTCGCCCAGGCGCACCGAAAGCATTGAACGCACCGGCATTTCACTCTCCCTCGCATCAAGCTCACTGCAAGCCCGATGAAGCGATCCCGACCCGAACCGCGCCATACAGATACATTCTGAATTCAATCCGCAACAAAAACACCTTACAGAGTACATCAACAGACAATAAAGCGCCCCAACGCTGCATTCTGCGTGAATATACTGACACTTCTATGTCACATGTTTATCATTTTGACTATAGCGGCAACAGGCGGGCCGAATGCTGCCAGTTGCATCGACTTTCGAATTGGGAGTGCGGCAGTAGCGGCCAAGATAATGTTTCATTGCAGCACCTTCCGCATGCCGCATCACCGCCCACTGCTCCAGTCGCGCGCCTGATCACGGCGACAACCGCCACCGACATTGTTGACGCCGGGGATCGACTGCCGTCCATCGGACCCGACTGGCCAGTCTTGCCGCGACAAGCACGGCATGCGCAGCGCAATCCTGATCCAATCAGTTCAAACCGCCGCTGCAACAGGCAGCGGCGGCCTCGCCTTTCCCTTACGGCGCCCGCGTCAGCGGTTTCAGCCCGGCGGCCTGCAGGGCGGCATTGGCGGCTGGCAGTTCGGCCAGTGCCGTGTCCAGCGCCTGCAACTGCCGCGCCAGCTGGCCCGACAGATCGGCAAACACCGCCCTTGCACCATCGGTGGGGGCCGCATCGGCGCTGTCGATCACGCCGATAAGGCCAGCCAGCTTGTCGTTGAGCTTGATCGGATAGTTCAGCGGGTCCTGCCGGCTCTGGTTCTTCACCTGGTAGATCTCGGCTTCCACCGCCGCCAGCTTCGCCAGCAGCGACATCACCGATGCCGGCAGCGCCTTCACCTTGGCCTGCGCTTCGGCCTGCGCCCGCAGCCCCCGCACCAGCAGCACGGCCTTGTTGGCCTCGGTCACCCTGGCGGTGACGGCCTGGGCCAGATCATAGCGCGCCTTCAGATCAGCGTCGCTCACGCCCATGACGCGCGGATCGCGCATGATCGCAAAGCCTTCCTCCTGTTGCTTGCCATCGATGATCAACTGCACCTTGTAGGCACCGGGCAGCGCGAGCACACCACGGTTGCGGCTGGTCCACAGGATCATGCCGTCAAAATCGGTGAAGCCGGGATGACGCATGTTCCAGGTGAAGCGGTTCATGCCCGGCTTCATCGCGGCCGTGGGCGGCCCCTTGGGCGCGTCGCCGCCGTCCTCGTCGTCACCACCGCCTGCAGCCTCGTCCTTCTTCGGCGCCTCCGCCTTGCCTTCGAAGCGCTGGATCAGGCTGCCATCCGGACCAAAAATCGCCACCGCCAGCGATTTGGGCGCGGCGCTGAGATAATAATCGATGGCCACGCCGGCATCGACGCCGCGCACGGCAGGCGCCGGTGCAAACAGCCGGGTTTCCGGCGGGGCGGCAGCCTGCACCTGGCGCAGCACGTCGATATTGTCCATCACCCAGAAACTGCGGCCGTGGGTGGAAATCACCAGATCATGATCGGTCACCGCCAGATCGGAAACCTGGACCACCGGCAGATTGGACTGCAGCTTGTGCCAGGCAGAGCCGCCGTCAAAGCTGGCCCACACGCCGCGTTCGGTGCCGAGATAGAGCAGGCCGGGGCGCCTGGTGTCTTCACGGATGGAACGGGTCATCTCGTCGGCAGGCAGGCCAGCACTGATCTCCACCCAGGTCTTGCCATAGTCGCTGGTCTTCCACGCAATCGGCTTGAAATCATCCATCAGGAAGCGATGGCCCACCACATAGGCAGTGCCGGGGCTGTGGGGTGAGTCTTCCACCGTGGTGATCTTGGTGAACTTCGGCAGTTTCGGCGGCGTGATGTTGCGCCATCTCGCGCCGCCATCGCGGGTGACATGCACCAGGCCATCGTCGCTGCCAGCCCAGACCACGCCCTTTTCCAGCCGCGACGGCGCCAGCGCAAACACGGTGGCATAGGTTTCCACGCCGGTCTGGTCCCGCGTGATCGGGCCGCCCGACGGCCCCAGCGTCGCCGGATCATGCGCGGTCAGATCGGGGCTGATCTTCTCCCAGCTCTGCCCCTCGTTGCGGCTCTTCCAGACATGCTGCGACGTCACATAAAGCGTGCCGGCATCGTGCGGATCAAAGACAATGGGGAAGGTCCACTGGAACCGCTCGGCAATGTCGCTGGCCGACGCACCCATGGGATTGTCAGGCCGTACGGTGATGGTGCGGCTCTGCCCGGTACGATGGTCATAGCGGGTCAGCAGGCCGCCATAGCTGCCGGCATAATAGATATCGGGATTGCGCGGATCGGGCGCGACATAGCCGCTCTCGCCGCCGCCCACGGCAATGCCATACAGACCGCCCAGCACATTCTGATTGCCCCAGCCGCGTGACGGCACACAGATGGTCGAATTGTCCTGCTGGCCGCCGCAGGCGTAATAGGGTTTGTGCGCCGTCAGGCTGAGCCGATAGATCTGCGCTGTGGCAAAATTCTGCTTCGTCCAGCTGGTCCCGCCGTTCACCGAGACATTGGCGCCGCCGTCGTTGGCCTGCACCATGCGGTTGTTGTCGTCAGCGGCAATCCACAGATCATGGTTGTCGCCGTGCGGCACGCGGATCCGCTTGGGGAAGGTCTTGCCGCCGTCATCGGAGCGGTGGAAATTGACGTTGAGCACATAGACGCGCTCCTTGTCCTTCGGGTCGGCAACGATACGCGTGTAGTAGAAGGCGCGCTGGCGCAGATCGCGGCTGTCATTCCGCTTCTCCCACGTCTTGCCGCCATCATTGCTGGCATAGACGCCGCCGGCGGCCTCATGCTCGATGATGGCATAGACGCGATTGGGATCGACCGGCGAGACGCTCACGCCGATCTTGCCGAGCAGGCCGTCCTTCGGCAGGCCCGGCGCCCGGCTGATCTCGGCCCAGCTGGTGCCGCCGTCCGTGCTCTTGAACAGGCCGCTGCCCGGCCCGCCCGACGACATGCCCCACGGCTTGCGCCACGCTTCCCAGAGCGCGGCATAGACGACATCGGGGTTGGCCGGATCGATGCTGATGTCGACAGCGCCGGTTTTGGCATCGCGATACAGCACCTTCGTCCAGCTCTTGCCGCCGTCCTTGGTGCGAAACACGCCGCGATCGGGGTTGTCGGCGCCATAATGACCAAAGCCGCCGACGAACACCGTGTCGCAATCCTTCGGCGCAATGCGCACGCGGCTGAAATTGTGCACGTCGGCAAGGCCAATCTTCGCCCAGCTCTTGCCGCCGTCCGTGGTTTTCCACACGCCGTTGCCGGGCAGCACATTGCCGCGCAGCTGGCTTTCACCGGTGGTGGCATAGACAATGTCAGGGTTGGCCTCGCACACCGCGACGCCGCCAAAGGCCGCGGTGTCGGTCTTGCCGTCGGTCATCGGCTGCCAGCTGGTGCCGCCGTCTGTCGTCTTCCACAGGCCGCCGCCAGTGGCGGCAAACCAATATTCGTGGGGGCGTTTGACACTGCCGCTGGCCGAGATGGAACGGCCGCCGCGGGCCGGGCCGATGTTGCGCCATTTCAGGCCGCCGAAATAGGCCTCCACGCCCATGGGCGCCGGCTTTGCCGCTTCCGCCGCAAGGCCCTGCCCAGCCAGCATCGCCGCCAGACTGGCAGCCATCATCCACGCAGCTCGCATGTTCATTCTCCCTGTTACCGCCGTGTTAGCAGCCGGGTAGCAGGAGGCAATCGGCTTTGGTGCTCGTTCAGCGGATAATGATGGCGGCAATCTCGTCGATCGGATGGCCAGTCAGATCCTTGTCGATTTCGGCAACGATGCGGGCGCTCACGTCCCGGCTGTAGTGGCGGCGCAATTCGGCAAGGGTGCGCGGCGGCGCCACGACCACGATTTCTGTCCCGTCATCACCCCCTGCACGGCGAGCAAGCAAGGCCGCCGCTTCGGCCGCAAAATGGTCCTCTGCCTGCTGGTGCCAATCGGTCTGTTCCATTGCGCTGGGCGTACTGCCGGCACTGGAAAAGGCCCGGCCCGGTCGATCGCTGCCCATGTCGCGCGTCGGCGCTGCGCTGCGTTCGGCGCGGGCCTCCACCTTCAGGGCCGGGTTGCGAAAATCGCCGCTGTTGCGCAGCAGCAGATATTTCTGGCCATCGGCAACCAGAACCAGGGCGTCATGCTGCAGGTTCATACCCACCTCCTCGAACAAAGTCATGGGTAGATTACAGCGGCCATCACTGCCGAGCGCCAGCCCGGGTTTCCACGGATATCGGGCAGTTCAGACCAGTGCCTGCCACAGGCTGTAGACGCTGCTGGCCACCAGCATCAGGCCGACCATGACCAGCAGGCGCCCGGCGGCGACCCGGCTGGCTATGATGGCGCCCAGCGGTGCAGCCAACAGGCCACCGACCACCAGGCCGATCACGGCTGTGGAAAAGGCCTCTGGCCCCAATTGGGTGACAAAGCTGGCCGAGATCGCCATCGTCACCAGGAATTCGGCGGTGTTCACCGTGCCGATGGTGGTGCGCGGCGAAGCCCCCTGGATCAGCAGGTTGGAAGTGACGATCGGCCCCCAGCCACCGCCGCCAGCCGCATCCAGGAAGCCGCCCAGCAGGCCCAATGGCGGCACCAGGCGCGGCGCGCGGCGCGGCGGCCCATGATCCAGCCGCCAGGCCCGCCACAGCAGATAGAGGCCGATGCACGCCAGATAGGCCATCACGAACGGCCGTGCGACGCTGGCATCGATATTGGAGAGGACATAGGCACCTGCCGCCCCGCCGATCATGCCCGGTATCGCCAGCCGCGCCAGCAGACGCCAATCGACATTGCGATAGATGATGTGGCTGACAGCCGATGCCGCCGTGGTGAAACATTCGACCAGATGCACATTGGCCGACGCTCGCGCCGGCACCAGCCCGACCATGCCGACCAGCATCAGATTGGTGATCAGGCCAAAGGCCATGCCAAGCGCGCCATCCACCAGCTGCGCCAGGAAGCCGACCGCGATGAAGGGCAGCAGCGCCTGCACGAATTCGATCGACAGATCGGGCAGTTCCGTCATGCCGGGCCAAGCCCCTGGCTGATGTTGTGCATGGCCGATCCCTTTCGTCCGCCGGCAGCGGCGTTGCAGCCTTGGTATCAGGTGATTTGGGTGCGGCAAACCACCGGAGCAGGCAGAAGCGGCAATCATTATCATGCCTGCGCCAAGCCGGGCTTGGGCAAAGGTTCAGCGCCAGCCAGCCTCGCGCCGGTTGCGGGACACATGCAGGGAGCCGCTGGCCGTCTGATAGGCAAAGCCATCGATGGCCGGATCTTCCCAGTCGGCCACGCGCATTTCGGCCCCATCTGGCCGGCGCCAGGTGCCGGGTTCGGGAAAGACAGTGCCGACGCCGCGCTTTCTGCGAGCGCCCGCCAGGCTGGCAGCATGATTCTCCAGCGCCCGATCACGCCCGGCCCAATCGATCCAGCTGATCGCGTTATCCTGCGCATAGGCGTTGTTGTTGCCGCGCTGACTGCGGCCGAATTCGTCGCCGGCGGTGAGCATGATGGTGCCGGTCGAGGCGAACAATGTGCCGAGCAGGGCCCGCAGATCGGCGGCGCGGCGGGCGGCCACGGCGGGATCAGCGCTCGGCCCTTCGGCGCCACAATTCCAGGAGAAATTCTCGTCATGGCCATCGCGGTTGTGCTCGCCATTGGCCAGGTTGTGCTTTTTGGCATAAGCCACTGTATCGGCGAGCGTAAATCCATCGTGGGCGGCAAGGAAATTGACGCTGCGGCAGGTGGTTCCGAACAGGTCGGACGAACCGGCCAGCCGGGTCGCCAGCGCGCCTGCCGCGCCGTCTCCACGCCAGAAACGGCGGACATCGTCGCGAAAGCGGTCGTTCCATTCCAGCCAGTTGGCCGGAAAATTGCCCAGCTGATAGCCGCCGGGGCCGATATCCCAGGGTTCGGCGATCAGGATACGGTCACTGAGGTCGGGATCGGCGGCGATCTCGGCAAAGATCGGCGCAGCGGGTGAAAAGCCGGGGCCACGCGCCAGCACGGGTGCCAGATCAAAGCGAAAACCATCAATTCCACAATAGTTTACGAAGTGGCCCAGGCTGGCCATCGTCAGCGCCCGCATCGCCGGATTGGCGAAATCCAGCGTGTTGCCGCAGCCGGTATCGTTGATGAGCGAGCCATCGGGGGCGTGGGCGTACAGCGCATTGTCCAACCCGCGAAAACTCAAGGTCCCGCCGTGGATGTCGCTTTCGCCCGTATGGTTGAACACCAGATCGAGGATGACGCCGATGCCGGCCTTGTGCAGCGCCGCCACCGTGTCGCGCAGTTCGGCGACGCCGCCGGGGCACAGGCCGGGATCAAGCGCCATCGGCACCACGGGGTTGTAGCCCCAGGCATTGCGGAGGCCCAAAGGCGGCAGGTGGCGTTCGTCGATCCAGGCAGTGACCGGCATCAGTTCGACCGCGCCGACATGGAGTTTTTTCAGATGCGCGATGATGGCCGGATGGGCCAGCGCCGCCACCGTGCCACGCTGTCCCTGCGGCACATCGGGATGCAGCATGGTGAAGCCGCGCACATTGATTTCATAGATCAGGCCGCCGGGCGTGAAGCGCGGTGGCCGGCGGCGCACGCGCGGCAGCCGTCCGGGGACAAGGGCTGGCGGCACGATGCCGGCGGTGTCCACACCAAATTGCGCCAGCCGCGGATCCTGCACGAAGCGGCTTGTCAGTTCGATGGCATGGGGATCGACCAGCAATTTGGCCGGATCGAACCACAGGCCGGCGCCCGGATTCCATGCGCCGTCGGCCCGGTAGCCATAGCGGGCACCAGCCAGATCGCCGGGCAGGCTGGCCACCCATTCATCGCCGTCGCGGTGCATCTGGATGCGCTGTTCGGTGCCGCCATCGAACAGGCACAGAGACAGCGCCGAGGCCTCGGGCGAGCGGACGCGGAAGTGGGTGTGGCCGCCGGCGTAATGGGGTGTCATGTCACCACGTCGGGCCGGGTTCGTCCTGTATGGCGGGCAATGCCGGCGATGGCCTCGGCCGCAGCGATCAGATCGGCGAGCATGGCGGGCGTCTCGCGGTCGATATCCGTAGCGGAATAGGCCTCCAGATAGACCCGCAGCGTGGCACCCTCGGTGCCGGTGCCCGACAGGCGGAACACGATGCGCGACCCGCAGGCAAACAGCACGCGCAGGCCCTGACCCGCACTGACCGAGCCATCGACCGGATCGGTGTAGCTGAAACTGTCTGCCGCTGCGACGGTGAGCGGACCGACGACGCGCCCGGGCAGGCTGGGCAGTGCCTGCGTGAGTTCGGCGATCAGGGCGTTGGCGGCGGCACTGTCCACGGCCTCATAATCGTGGCGGGCATAATAGTTGCGCCCGAACTTCGCCCAATGTTCGCGGGCCAGCGCGTCGACACTGACGCCGCGCACGGCCAGGATATTGAGCCAGAGCAGCACCGCCCACAGCCCGTCCTTCTCGCGCACATGATCCGATCCGGTGCCGGCGCTTTCCTCGCCGCAGATGGTCACCTTGCCAGCGTCCAGCAGGTTTCCGAAGAATTTCCAGCCAGTCGGAGTCTCGAAGCAGGGGATGCCCAGCGCCTTGGCCACCCGATCTGCCGCAGCACTGGTCGGCATGGAACGGGCGATGCCCTTCAGGCCGCCAGCATAGCCGGGCGCCAGATGGGCGTTGGCGGCCAGCATCGCCAGCGAGTCCGACGGGGTGATGAAGCGGTGGCGACCGATGATCAGGTTGCGATCGCCATCGCCGTCCGATGCCGCACCGAAGTCCGGCGCATCGGGCGCCATCATCGCGTCGTACAGCTCACGCGCGTGCACCAGGTTGGGATCAGGGTGGTGGCCGCCGAAATCCTCCAGCGGGGTGCCATTGCGCACGGTGCCGGCCGCAAAGCCGAGGCGGCGTTCGAGGATTTCCACCGCATAAGGCCCCGTTACCGCGCTCATCGCGTCGAAGGCCATGGTAAAGCCGCCGGCCACCGCTCGCCGGATCGCGGCGAAATCGAACAGGCTTTCCATCAGTTCGGCATAATCGGCGACCGGGTCGATCACCGCGACCGTCATGTCGCCAACCAAATTGGTGCCCAACCGGTCAAGATCGACCTCGCCGGGCACCGCCAGCCAGCGATCAATGGTCTGGGTGCGGGCAAAGATCGCATCGGTCACTGCTTCCGGTGCCGGGCCGCCGTTGGCGATGTTGTACTTGATGCCGAAATCCTCATCCGGCCCGCCGGGATTGTGGCTGGCCGACAGGATCAGCCCGCCGCTGGCGCCATATTTGCGGATGACGTGGCTGGCCGCCGGGGTGGAAAGGATGCCGCCCTGCCCCACCAGCACCCGGCCATAGCCATTGGCCGCCGCCATGCGAATGGCCTGGACAATCACCACCCGGTTGTGGAAACGCCCGTCTCCACCGATCACCAGTGTCGCACCGGGCGCCCGTTCCACCACGTCGAACACCGACTGGATGAAGTTTTCCGCGTAGTTCGGCTGGGCAAACACCCGCACTTTCTTGCGCAGGCCGGAGGTGCCCGGCTTCTGCCCGGCAAAAGGGGTGGTGGGATGGCTGTGGATCGTCATGATGTGCCTGTCAGTTCACGATAGAGATCGGCGTAAGCCCGGCCGCTGCTGGCCCACGAAAAATCCGCCTTCATGCCGGCGCGCTGCATGGCCCGCCATATCGCCGGCTGCGCGTGCAGTGCCACCGCACGGCTGATGGCATCAGCCAGCGCCGGATAGGTGACGCCATTGAACTGGATGCCCGTCGCCGCACCCGCGCTGACTGCCGCCAGATTGGCATCGATCACCGTATCGGCCAGCCCACCGGTGCGCGCCACCACCGGCACGCAACCATAGGCCAGGCCATACATCTGGGTGAGGCCGCAGGGCTCGAAGCGGCTCGGCACCAGGATGGCGTCGCCGCCCGCCTGCATGCGATGCGACAGCGCCTCGTCATAACCGAACTTCAGCCCGATCCGCCCCGGATGGCGCACCGCGCCAGCAGTGAGGCCGGCGACGATCGCAGCATCGCCGCTGCCCAGAAGCGCCAGCCGCCCGCCGATGCCGACAAGGTGATCGAGCACCTCCACCAGCACGTCCATGCCCTTCTGCCAGGTCAACCGGCTGACGACGATGAACAGCGGGCCATCGCCGGGCTCCAGCCCGAATTCGGCTTCCAGCGCGCGCTTGTTGGCGGTGCGCCGCGCGATGCTGCTGGCCGTGTAGGTCGCCGGGATGTGCGGATCGCTGGCCGGGTTCCAGTCCGCCGGGTCGATGCCGTTGACGATGCCACGCACCCGGTCGCCGCGGCTTACGATCAGGCCTTCCAGACCCATGCCGAATTCGGGCGAGCGGATTTCCTTGGCGTAGGTCGGGCTGACCGTGGTGATCAGGCTCGCCGCTTCCATGCCGGCCTTCAGGAAGCCGATGCCACCATGATATTCCACCCCGGTCATCGACCATGCCGCCCTGGGCAGGCCCAGCGCCGGAAAATGCTCCCGCCCGAAAAATCCCTGGAAGGCCATGTTGTGGATCGTCATCACGCTGGGCAGTGGCGTGCTGCCCGGCTGCGGCGCGAACCGCAGATAGGCCGGCGCCAGCCCCGCCTGCCAGTCATGCGCGTGCAGCACGTCGAATTTCCGTGCCGGTACCAGCCCGCCGGCGAGATCAGCCGCCGCCCGGCCCAACGCCGCAAAGCGCCGCCAATTGTCCGGCCAGTCGTTGCCGCCCGCATCGCCATAGGGGCCACCGTCGCGCGCGAACAGGCCCGGCGCGTCGAGCAGGATCAGCGGCTGCTCGCCCAGTCTGCCCGCCACCAGTCGCGCCTTCGCCCCCAGCAGATCATCATAGCTATGCAGCACGCGGCCGCGTTTCAGTGCCTTCATCGCCGCCGGATAGCCGGGCAGCAATGTCGTCAGTTCCACCCCGTGCGGGGCCAGCGCGGCGGGCAGCGCGCCCACCACATCGGCCAGCCCGCCGGTCTTCACCAGCGGCACCGCTTCGGACGCGACGGACAATACGCGCAGGCTCACAGGTCCAGCTTGTCGATCATCGGCTGGGTGATCAGGCACACGCCCTTGTCCGTCCGGCGGAAGCGCCTGGCGTCGAGCACCGGGTCTTCGCCCACCACCAGGCCGGGCGGGATCTTGACGCCGCGATCCAGCACCACCTTGTTCAGCCGCGCGCCCCGACCGATATCGCACCACGGCAGGATCACCGATTCCTCCACCCGCGAATAGGACCGGGTGAGCACCGAGGTGAACAGCAGGCTGCGGTTCACATGGCTGCCCGAAATGATGCAGTTGCCGCTGACCAGGCTGGAGATGGCCTCGCCGCGCCGCCCGTCCTCGTCGTGGACGAACTTGGCCGGCGGCAGCATTTCGGCGTGGGACCAGATCGGCCAGTCGCGATCATAGAGATCAAGCTGCGGGATGATCTGGGTGAGATCGACATTGGCTTCCCAATAGGCATCGAGCGTTCCCACATCGCGCCAATAGGCGCCGCCTTCATCCTTGCCGCGTACGCAGCTATCGGAAAAACGGTGCGCCACCGCTTTCCCATGCGTGACGAGGTAGGGGATGATGTCCTTGCCGAAATCGCGGCTGCTGGCCGGATCGGCGGCATCACGGCGCAACTGTTCGAACAGGAAGCGCGTGGTGAAGACATAGATGCCCATCGACGCCAGCGACACGTCGGGCTTGCCGGGCATGGCGGGGGGATCGGCGGGCTTCTCGACGAATTCAACGATCCGGTCCGTATCGTCCACCGCCATCACGCCGAAACCACTGGCCTCGGCGCGCGGCACTTCCATGCAGGCCACGGTCACGTCGGCCCCCTGGTTGACATGCTGTTGCAGCATCACCTCGTAATCCATCTTGTAGATGTGATCGCCGGCGAGGATGACGATATATTCCGGACGGTGCCCTTCGATGATGTCGATATTCTGGAACACCGCATCAGCCGTGCCTTCATACCATTGGGTTTCCGAAACACGCTGCGAAGCGGGCAATATGTCGAAGCTTTCGTTGCGTTCCGGGCGCAGGAAGTTCCAGCCCATCTGCAGGTGGCGGATCAGCGAGTGCGCCTTGTATTGGGTGGCAACGCCGATGCGGCGGATGCCAGAATTCAGCGCGTTGGACAGCGCGAAATCGATGATGCGCGTCTTGCCGCCGAAATAGACCGCGGGCTTGGCGCGCCGATCGGTCAATTCCATCAGCCGGCTGCCGCGCCCCCCTGCCAGTACATAGGCCATGGCGTCACGCGCCAGCGGTGCCTGTCTCTTCTGTGCCATGCGATCCCTCCCCTGATGCCACCGTTCTGGTGGTCACTCATCCATCATACGCAAACATCATCGTTGAAAGCGGTGGCAGGATGACGTGCGCCGCGCCGTCTGTCACCGTGATCTGGCCCAGATTGCCCTGGCCGCTGCCGCCGTAAATGGTCGCATCGCTATTCAGCACTTCGCGCCACACGCCATCGTGCGGCAGCGACAGGCGGTAATGGCCGTGATGCATGGGCGTCATGTTGCTGATCACCGCCACCGGCTTCGCGCCCGGCGCCTTTCTCAGCCAGGCGAACACGCTGGCTTCATTGTCGTTCACCACCAGCCATTCGAAACCTTCGGCCTCGCAATCGCGGGCGTGGAGCGCCGGGGTTTCGCGGTAAAGGCGGTTCAAGTCGCGCACCAGCCGCAGCACGCCGGCATGAGCGGGCGCGTCGAGCAATTCCCAATCAAGCGCGCGTTCCTCGCTCCATTCGCGGCGCTGGGCGAATTCCTGGCCCATGAACAGCAATTTCTTGCCGGGATAGCCCCACATCAGGCCATAGTAAGCGCGCAGATTGGCGAATTTCTGCCAATCATCGCCGGCCATCTTGGTGAGCAAGGACCCCTTGCCGTGCACGACCTCGTCGTGGCTCAGCGGCAGCACGAAATTCTCGGCAAAGGCATAGACCAGGCCAAAGGTGATTTCGTCATGATGGTGTTTGCGGTGGATGGGATCACGCGCCATGTATTGCAGCGTGTCGTGCATGAAGCCCATGTTCCACTTGAAGCCAAAGCCAAGGCCGCCTTCATGCGCCGGCTTCGAGACACCGGGCCAACTCGTTGATTCTTCCGCAATCGTCACGATGCCGGCGTGGCTGCCATAAAGCGCCTTGTTCATGGCGCGCAGGAATTCGACCGCCTCCCAATTCTCGCGGCCGCCCTGTTCGTTGGGGATCCACTCGCCGGCCTTGCGGCTGTAATCGCGGTAGAGCATCGAGGCGACGGCATCGACGCGCAGGCCATCGACATGATATTTTTCGGCCCAGAACAGGGCGTTGTTGACGAGGAAGGCCATCACCTCGCGCCGGCCGAAATTATAGATGGCGGTGTTCCAATCGGGGTGGAAGCCCAGCCGCGGATCTTCATGTTCATAGAGCGCGGTGCCGTCGAAGTGCGCGAGGCCATGTTCATCGGTCGGGAAATGCGCCGGCACCCAGTCGATCAGCACGGAGATGCCGGCGCGGTGGGCGCCATCGACAAAGCGGGCAAAGCCGGCAACGTCGCCGAAACGGGCGGACGGGGCATAGAGGCCGGTGGTCTGGTAGCCCCAGCTCGGATCATAGGGATGTTCGGAGACGGGCAGGAATTCGATGTGGGTGAAACCCATGTCCACTGCATAGGGGATCAGCGTTTCGGCCATCGCATCCCAGGTCTGGAACCAGCCATTGGCATCGCGCCGCCATGAACCGGGGTGGACTTCATAGATGGACATCGGCACCCGGCGCGGATCGACGCTGGCCCAGTGCGCGCGGTGGGCGGCATCGCCCCAATCGGGCTTGGCCGGCTGCGCGGTAAGCGAGGCGGTTTTCGGGCGCAGTTCGGAGGCGACGGCGTAGGGATCGGCCTTCAGCGGCAACACCGCGCCATCGGGGCCGACGATGCGATATTTATAGGCCTGGCCCTCGCCGATATCGGGCACGAAGATTTCCCACACGCCGATATCGATGCGGCGGCGCATCAGGTGGCGGCGATGGTCCCAGCCATTGAAATCGCCGACCACGCTGACAAAGCGGGCATTGGGCGCCCACACGGCGAAATGCACGCCGGCCGCGCCTTCATGGGTGATCAGGTGCGCGCCCAGCTTGTCGAACAGGCGGAGGTGGGTGCCCTCGGCGATCAGGAAATCGTCCATCGGGCCCAGGACAGGCCCAAAACTGTAGGGATCGGTCACCCACCACGCGTGGCCGCCGCCGTGGCAGTGATATTTCACGGGCTGCGGCTTGCCTTTCAGCTTGCCCTCGAACAGGCCACGATCATCGACGCGCGCCAGTTTGCCGAGCGGCTTGCCCTTCAGGCTATGGGCTTCCGCCGTTTCCGCACCCGGCAGGATGGCGCGGGCGAACGGCCCTTGCGGGCCGTCGTGCACGCCAAGCAGCGCGAAGGGATCGGCGTGGATGCCGTCCAGCAGTGCAGCAATGGCCTCCCCCGGTGGCTGCATGAGCCTCAGACTTTCCAGATGTCCTTCGCATATTCGGCGATGGTGCGATCGGACGAGAACCAGCCGACATTGGCGATATTGTGCAGCGTGGCGCGGCGCCAACCTTGCGGGTCATTCCAGCGCTGGTCAACCGCGCGCTGGGCGGCGGCATAGGCATCGAAATCGGCGGCCACCATGAACCAGTCATGGTCGTAGAGCCCATCCATCAGGCTGCGATAACGGTGCGGATCATCCGACGAGAACACGCCTGACGAGATGGCCTCGACCGCCTGGTGCAGCTCGCGTGAGCCTTCGATGATGGCGCGCGGATTGTAGCCATTGGCCCGCTTTTCCGCCACTTCATCGGCGGTCAGCCCGAAGATGACGATATTCTCATCGCCCACCCGGTCCTTGATCTCGACATTGGCGCCATCGAGCGTGCCGATGGTGAGCGCGCCGTTCAATGCAAACTTCATGTTGCCGGTGCCGGAGGCTTCCATGCCGGCGGTGGAAATCTGTTCGGAAAGATCGGCGGCCGGAATGATGCGTTCGGCGAGGCTGACATTGTAGTTGGGCACGAACACCACCTTGAGCAGCCCGCCCACCGACGGATCATTGTTGATGCGTTTGGCGATGTCGCCGGCCAGTTTGATGATCAGCTTGGCGTTGTGGTAGCTCGACGCCGCCTTGCCGCCGAAGATCTTCACGCGCGGCACCCAGTCCCGCTCGGGGTGGCTGCGGATCTGGTCATAGAGCGCCACCGTCTCGATCAGGTTCAGCAATTGCCGCTTGTATTCGTGGATGCGCTTGATCTGCACGTCGAACAGCGCATCGGGGTTGAGGCGGATGCCGGTCAATTCCTTCAGATGCGCGGCCAGCGCCACCTTGTTGGCGCGCTTCACCTCGGCAATGCGCTCACCCAACGCGGCATCGCCGGCCAACGCATTGAGGGCGCTCAATTGTTCGGCATCATCCAGAAAGCCATCGCCGATGGCATCACGGATGGTCGCGGTCAGCGCCGGATTGCACTGTTGCAGCCAGCGCCGCGGCGTCACCCCGTTGGTCTTGTTATTGATCTTGCCGGGGAACAATTTGTGCAGCGATGAAAACACCGTGGTCTTCATCAGTTCGGTGTGCAGCGCCGCCACGCCATTGACGCTGTGGGCACCGGCAAAGGCCAGATTGGCCATGCGCACCCGCCGTTCGCCGCCTTCATCGATCAGCGAAATCGCCGCGACTTCGCCATCGCTCATCCCTTGCCGCCGCGCATCGCGCAGGATGCGCGAATTGATGGCATAGATGATCTGCATGTGGCGCGGCAGCATGCGTTCGAACAGCGGCAGCGGCCAGCTTTCCAGCGCTTCGGGCAGCAGCGTGTGGTTGGTATAGCCGACGGTACGGCGGGTGATGTCCAGCGCTTCGTCAAATTCGAGCCCGTGGCCATCCACCAACAGCCGCATGATTTCCGCCACCGCCACCGCCGGGTGGGTATCGTTCAGCTGGATTGCCGCCTTGTCGGGCAGGGTGCGGATATCGCCATGATATTGCTCGTGGCGGCGCATGATGTCCTGGATGGAGGCGGAGGTGAAGAAATACTCCTGCCGCAGCCGCAGTTCCTGGCCAGCCAGGCTGGAATCGGCCGGATAGAGCACCCGCACCAGGCTGTCGGCGCGCATCTGATCGGCCAGCGCACCGAGGTGGTCGCCGGCGTTGAACGCATCCAGCCGGATCGGATCGAGCGCATTGGCCGTCCACAGCCGCAGCGTGTTCACCCGCTTGCCGCGCCAGCCGACCACCGGCGTATCGACCGCGGTGGCTTCCACCATTTCGGCCGGCTGCCATACCACGGCGTCGCCATTCGCCACCACATCGCCGCCATAGCCGATGCGGTAACAGCTTTCGCGCCGTTCGAATTCCCACGGATTGCCGTGCGCCAGCCAGGTTTCCGGCAATTCCACCTGCCAGCCATCATCGATGCGCTGGCGGAACATGCCGTTCACATAGCGGATGCCATAGCCATGGGCCGGGATATCAAGGCTGGCGAGGCTTTCCATGAAGCAGGCCGCCAGCCGGCCCAGCCCGCCATTGCCCAGCGCTGCATCGGGCTCCAGATCCTCCAGCGCCGCCAGATCAAGCCCCTGCGCCCGCAGCGCCTGCTCCATTTCGCGCCCCAGGCCCAGGTTTGACATGGCATCGCGCAGCAGCCGGCCGATCAGGAATTCCAGGCTGAGATAATAGACACGCTTGGCGCCGGCGGCGTGCGTACGCCGGGTGGAGTCCATCCAGCGGTCGATCACCTCGTCGCGCAGGGCCTGCACCGCAGCGGTGAACCAGTCATGCGGCTTGGCCGAACGCTCATCCTTGCCGACCCGGTGGCGCAGCGCATCGACAATGCGCGCCTCCAGCAATTCGGCCCCGGGATTGGGACTGCGGTTCGGTCGGGACGACATGCAGACATCTCTTTCGTTGTGCGCCAGGCCGCACGCTGTATTTCTTGGCCTGTGAACGTTATCAATGCAAGCCCATCGGCCCCATCGTTCTGCGCTGACTATGACGCCTGGCTTGCGCAGGGCAACAGGCGATTGCCCCAAGGCACCCGCGCCTGCCGTGGCCACACTCTTGAAGAATAGCTGCAACCGCCGGCGAAGCTGATACAGGCAGGAAAACCGATCCTGAAGGACTCGCCTCCAATGCCCGGCCGCACCGCCCCCTTTGCCGCCTTTGCCCCAGCCGTGCGCCCCGAAACATCATTGCGGCAGCGCATCACCGCCGCCTGCCGGACGCCGGAGCCCGAGGCGGTCGCCGCCCTGCTGCCGCTGGCCGAACTGGCGCCGGCCCTGCGCCCGGCGGTCGCCGATACGGCGCGAACGCTGGTGACGGCGCTGCGCGCCAAGGGCCAGCAGGGCGGCGTCGAAGGCCTGGTGAAGGAATATTCGCTGTCCAGCCAGGAAGGCGTGGCGCTGATGTGCCTGGCCGAAGCGCTGCTGCGTATCCCCGACAATGAAACTCGCGACGCACTGATTCGCGACAAGATCGCTGGCGGCGACTGGCAGGCGCATCTGGGCGACAGCAAGACCTTGTTCGTCAACGCCGCCACCTGGGGCCTGATGGTGACGGGGAAATTGACCGCGAGTTTCGCCGATACCGGGCTGGGCGCCGTGCTCACCCGCCTGCTGGCGCGCGCCGGCGAACCGGTGATCCGGCGCGGCATCGATATGGCGATGCAGATGATGGGCGATCAGTTCGTCACCGGCGAAACCATCGCGGAAGCGCTGATCCGCGCCCGCCGGCTGGAAGCGCAGGGCTTTGCCTACAGCTATGACATGCTGGGCGAAGCGGCGACCACCATGGCCGATGCGAACCGCTATTTCGCCGATTATGCCCACGCCATCCACGCCATCGGCGCGGCGGCGGCCGGGCGCGGCATCCTGATGGGCCCCGGCATCTCGATCAAGCTTTCGGCCCTGCACCCGCGCTATGCCCGCGCCCAGCTTGATCGGGTGATGCGCGAACTGCTGCCGCGGGTGCAGTCGCTGGCAGTGCTGGCCCGATCCTATGGCATCGGCTTCAACATCGATGCCGAAGAGGCCGACCGGCTGGAACTGTCGCTCGATCTGCTGGAGGCGCTGGCGCTGGCGCCCGAACTGAAGGGCTGGGACGGGCTGGGCTTTGTCGTGCAGGCCTATGGCAAGCGCTGCGGGCAAGTCATCGACTGGCTGATCGATCTGGCCCGGCGGGCCGATCGGCGCCTGATGGTGCGGCTGGTGAAGGGCGCCTATTGGGACAGCGAGATCAAGCGCGCCCAGATCGATGGCCTCAGCGATTTTCCGGTGTTCACCCGCAAGCTGCACACCGATGTGTCCTACCTGGCCTGCGCGGCCAAGCTGCTCGGCGCGCGCGATGCGGTGTTCCCGCAGTTCGCCACGCACAATGCCCACACGCTGGCCGCCATTCACACGATGGCCGGGCCGGATTTTGCCATCGGCGATTACGAGTTCCAGTGCCTGCACGGCATGGGCGAGGCGCTGTATGAAGAGGTGGTGGGGCCAGACAGGCTGAACCGCCCGTGCCGCATCTATGCGCCGGTGGGCACGCACGAAACGCTGCTGGCCTATCTGGTGCGGCGCCTGCTGGAAAATGGTGCCAACAGCTCGTTTGTGCACCGCATCTGGGACGAGAATGTATCCATCGATGAACTGATCGCCGATCCGGTGGCGGAAGCTCGCGCGACTGGCGGCAGCCCGCTCCCGATCATCGCCCTGCCCGCCGCGCTTTATGGCCAGCGCCGCAATTCGCTGGGGATCGACCTGTCGAGCGAGACGGCGCTCGCCGCCCTGTCGCAGCGACTGCGGGACAGTGTTGCCATCGCCTGGTCGGCGCGGCCGATGATCGCCGGCCACGCAGCCGAACAGGCCGCCATGCCGGTCTGCAACCCGGCGGATCGCGATGATGTGGTCGGCAGCGTGGCCTTTGCCACCCCGGCCGATGTGGCCTGGGCTGCTGAAGTGGCGGCGAAGGCTGTTGCCGGTTGGTCATCGCGGCCCGTCAGCGAACGCGCCGCGATGCTGGAACGCGCCGCTGACCGGTTGGAAGCCGAGATGCCGCTGCTGATGGGGCTGATCATCCGCGAAGCCGGCAAATCCGCCGCCAATGCCATCGCCGAAGTGCGCGAGGCGGTGGATTTCCTGCGCTATTATGCTGAACAGGCGCGGCAGACGCTGACCGCCGCACACCGTCCGCTGGGGCCGGTGCTGTGCATCAGCCCGTGGAATTTCCCGGTGGCCATCTTCATCGGCCAGGTCGCCGCCGCGCTGGCGGCCGGCAACAGCGTCATCGCCAAACCAGCCGAGGAAACCCCGCTGATCGCGGCCCAGGCCATCCGCATCCTGCACGAAGCCGGCGTGCCGGCCGATGCGCTGCTGTTCGTGCCCGGCGACGGCGCGGTGGGCGCAGCGCTGGTCGCACGGGCAGAAGTGGCCGCCGTGATGTTCACCGGCTCGACCGAAGTCGCCAAGCTGATCCAGGCCGAACTGGCCCGCCGCGGCGACCACCCGATCCCGCTGATTGCCGAGACCGGCGGCCAGAATGCCATGGTGGTCGACAGTTCGGCGCTGTCGGAACAGGTCACCGCCGATGTGATTGCCTCGGCCTTTGACAGTGCCGGCCAGCGCTGTTCGGCGTTGCGCATCCTGTGCCTTCAGGAAGATATCGCCGACAAGCAGCTGGCCATGCTGAAGGGCGCGCTGGCCGAACTGCGGCTGGGCCACCCCGATCTGCTGGCAATCGACATCGGCCCGGTGATCACCGCCCAGGCCCAGCAGGGCATCGTGGCCCATATCGAGCGCATGCGCGGGCTGGGCTGCAAGGTGCATCAACTCGCCCTGCCCGCCGACACGGCGCGCGGCAGCTTCGTGCCGCCGACCATCATCGAGATCGACGATATCGCCCAGATCGGCCGCGAAGTGTTCGGCCCGGTGCTGCACGTGGTGCGCTTCCAGCGCGACGACATGAGCGCGCTGATCGATGCCATCAACGCCACCGGCTATGGCCTCACCTTCGGCCTGCACACGCGGCTGGATGAAACCATCGAAACCGTCACCGCAAAGGCAGCGGCGGGCAACCTCTACATCAATCGCAACATCATCGGCGCGGTGGTGGGCGTGCAGCCCTTTGGCGGGCGCGGCCTGTCTGGCACCGGGCCCAAGGCCGGCGGGCCGCTGTATCTGGGCCGGCTGGTGCAGTCCGAACCCGATACCAGCCTTGCTGCTGGCCACCCGCCCGATCCAGCCGCCGTGGCCTGGGCCGAATGGCTGGAGGCCGCCGCCATGGACGCCAGCGCCGCCCTGGTGCGCGAAGCCATCGCCAGCGCCTTGACCGGCCTGACGCTGGAACTGCCCGGCCCCGTTGGCGAAACCAACCTTTATGCCCTGCACCCGCGCGGGCGGGTGCTGCTGATCCCCGCCACCGAGGCTGGCCTTGCCGTCCAGATCGGTGCCGCGCTGGCCGCCGGCAACAGCGCCGCCATCGTCTGGCCGGGCGGGCCGCCGCCAGCCTTTGCCAGCCTGCCACCACTGGTCAGCCAGCGGTTGACATGGCTGCCGGATCTGCCCGCCACTGCGACAAGCGCTGCCGTGCTGGTGGAGGCCGCGACGCCCGGCCTGCTGCCGCGCCTTGCCGCCATGGCTGGGCCGATCCCGATCGTGCAGCTCGCCGATGCAACCGGCCGCTATCGCCGCGACTGGCTGGTGGAGGAAGTCTCCACCTCCACCAACATCACCGCCGCCGGTGGCAATGCCAGCCTGATGGCGATGGTCTGATGCACACGCTCTCCACCCTTCCCACCCCGGCGCTGCTGCTCGATCGCGGCATTGCCGCCCGCAACATGGCGCGCATGCAGGGCCATCTCGCTGGCGTGGCCAGCGGCGTGCTGTTCCGCCCGCATCTGAAGACCGCCAAGAGCATCGCGGTGGCCGACATGCTGTTCGGCGGCGGCCGCCACCCCATCACTGTTTCCACCTTGAAGGAGGCAGAACTGTTCGGCGCGGCGGGCTTTGCCGACATTCTCTACGCCGTCGGCCTGTCGCCACAGAAGATCGCGTCGGTGCAGGCGCTACGCGAAAAGGGCATCAATCTCACCGTCGTCACCGACAATATCGCCATGGCCGCCGCGATCTGTGCGGCTGCACCCGGCGGCGAGTTGCCGACACTGATCGAGCTGGATGTGGATGGCCACCGCGCTGGCGTCGCCTTCGATGATGGCACGGCCCTCATCGCCATCGCCGCTGCACTGGGCCCGAATTTTGCCGGCGTGATGACCCATGCCGGCGGCTCCTACGCCTTGTCCGATCCGGACGCGCTGGCCCAGGCGGCCGATCTGGAAGCCGCCCGCGCCGCCGCCGCCCGCCACTTGCTCGAACAGGCCGGCCACGCCTGCCGCATCGTCAGCATCGGATCGACGCCCACCGGCAACGCGGTGCGCAATCTGGATGGCGTCACCGAATTTCGCGCCGGCGTCTTCATGTTCGGCGATCTGGTGATGCACGGGGTGGGCGTCTGCCCGCTGGAAGACATTGCGCTATCCGTGCTGGCCACGGTGATCGGCACCTATCCCGATCGCGGGCTGGTGATTGTCGATGCCGGTTGGATGGCGCTGTCTCGCGACCGCGGCACCAGCGGCCAGGCCGTGGATCAGGGCTATGGGCTGGTGTGCGCCGCCGATGGCACGGTGCTGGATGACGTGATCGTGGTGCAAGCCAATCAGGAACATGGCGTGATCGGCGTGCGCCCCGGTGCTGCGGCCCGCCTGCCCGATCTGCAGGTGGGTGACCGTCTGCGCATCCTGCCCAATCACGCCTGCGCCACGGCGGCCCAGCATGGCTGGTACAATGTGGTGGACAGCGGATCAGACCGGATTGCCGCCCGCTGGGAGCGTTTCAATGGCTGGTGATGACGATATCCGCTGCGTCAACCCCGAGGGCTCTGCCCCGCCGGGTGGCCATTATTCGCACGCCGTCGTGGCGGGCGGCTTCGTCTTCGTTTCCGGGCAATTGCCGGTGCGGCCCGATGGCAGCCACGCGGCGCAAGCCGATTTCGCCACCCAGGCCCGGCAGACGCTGGCCAATCTGTTCGCCGCACTGGAAGCCGCCGGCACCACGCGCAACGCTCTGGTCAAGGTCACCGTCTATGTGACCGACATCGCAGACTGGCCGCTGTTCAACACACTCTATGCCGAGGCCATGGGCGATCACCGCCCGGCCCGCGCAGTGGTGCCGGTGCCCCTGCTGCACCACGGCTATCGCATCGAGATCGAGGCCATCGCACTGGCTTGCGGATGATGGCCGCGCGCGCCTGATCCTGCGGTCGCGCGATCATTTATACAATCGATTGCAAATTGCTGTTGCAAAGCCTTGCCCCATTTCCTAGGCCTTGGCGCACGCTGCTTTGCATAGGGATTCATCGGCCTTGACCTCAGCATGGACGCACGAGCATGTTTCCCGCATCGAGGGGCAGGATTTTCCCGCTGTCCGCTTGATTGGGGAACGCCAGGCTCGCCCTCTCCTTCCCGGCATCCTGCTGTGGGACATGTGGCCCGTGCAGCAGACGGACGGCAGCATCGCCGACATTGCTGCAGGCTCGCTGTGGATGGCGCTGGCCGCGCCCGACCGGTCGGATCCGGCCCGGCGCCATTTCGAAGCGCGCATCCGGCTGCTGCATCTGGCGGGCGAGCAATGGCGCGATCTGGGCTGGGCTCTACCCGATACCGATTATCCGTTCGAGCGTGAATGGGCCGGAACCGCCGTGCTGAAGGGCCGGATGGTTTCCCTGTACTTCACTGCCGCCGGCTTGGCCGATCAGCCCGGCGGCTATCAGCAGCGCCTGTTCGAAGTGCATGGCCATTTGCAGGCCGACGGGCAGATCAGCGACTGGGGACCCCTGCGGGAATCGGTGGCCAACACTGGCGACCATTATGATCTGGCCGATCAGCAGGAAGGCGAGCCCGGCAAGATCACCGCCTTTCGCGATCCCGCCTTCTTCCGCGATCCGGCTGACGGGCAGGAATATCTGGTGTTCACGGCCTCTCTGGCCGGTGCGACGTCGGCCTATAATGGCGCGGTCGGCATTGCCCGCCGCCGGGGCGCGGACAGCTGGGAATTGCTGCCGCCGCTGCTGCAGGCCGACGGCGTCAACAAGGAACTGGAACGTGCGCACATGGTGGCGCGCGATGGGCGTTACTATCTGTTCTGGGTGACCCAGGCGAGCACCTTCAACCCGGAAGGGCCAGTGGGTCCAACAGGGCTTTACGGTATGGTGTCCGATCGGCTTTTCGGTGATTATGCACCGATCAACGGCAGTGGGCTGGTGCTGGCCAATCCGCGCGCCGAACCGTCGCAAACCTATAGCTGGCATGTCACAAGGGAGCTGCTGGTGAGCAGCTTTGTCGATCATTGGGGCCTGAACGGGCGCAGCCTGGCGGATGATCCCGGGCTTGCCGCCGCCAGCTTTGGCGGCACCCCGGCGCCATTTGTCCGGCTGGTGCTGGATGGCCAGCGCGCCAGCCTGGGCAGCGATGCGGCCCATGTCGGCTGATCCGTCAACCATGTTTGGCGCTGTCGAAGCCGGCGGCACGAAATTCGTGCTGGCAGTCGGCCATGGCCATGATGCGATTGTGGCGCAAACCCAGATCCCGACGACGACGCCGGCCGAAACGCTGGCGCGCGCCATCGGGTGGTTCCAGCAGCAGGGCGCGGTCGCAGCCCTGGGCATCGCCTCGTTCGGGCCGGTCGATCTCGATCCGGCCTCGCCAAGCTGGGGCCATGTCACCGACACGCCCAAGGCGGGCTGGAGCCAGACCAATGTGGCGGCCCGTCTTGGCGATGCGATTGGCTGCCCGGTTGGGTTTGATACGGATGTGAACGGGGCGGCGATCGGCGAATATCTGCACGGCGCGGCGCGCGGCTGCGATGTCGCCATCTATGTGACGGTTGGCACCGGCATTGGCGGCGGCGCGGTGATCGGCGGCCATACGGTGAAGGGCGTGCGCCATCCCGAAATGGGCCATGTCATGCTGCAGCGCCATCCGCAGGACCGGGATTTTGCCGGCGCCTGCCCGGTGCATGGCGATTGCCTCGAAGGCCTGGCCTCGGGCCCGGCGATCAAGGCGCGCTGGGGCGCGTCGCTGTCGGAACTGCCCGCCGATCATGTCGCGCACGATGTGATCGCCGATTATCTGGCGCAATTCTGCCAGACGCTGATTGCGCTCTATTCCCCGCAGCGCATCATCATGGGCGGCGGGGTGATGCAGACCAGCGGGCTGCTGGACAGGGTGCGGGACAAGGCCAGCGCGCGGGCCGGGCGCTATTTCGGCGTCGATGCCAGCACGATCATCATGCCGCCTGGCCTCGGGACCGGGGCCGGCATTGCCGGCGCCTTCGCACTGGCCGGAAGGGCCCTGCATGGCGAACGCTGACGCCATGACCATCGTCATTGTCGGCGGCGGCACGGCGGGCTGGCTGACAGCGGCGTTCCTGCAGAACCAGTTGCCGCACACGCTGAACCGCCCGGTGGCGATCACCGTGATCGAAGCAGACGACATTCCAACCGTGGGCGTGGGCGAGGCCACCATCCCGTCGATCCGCCAGACGCTGGCCGCCTGCGGAATCGAGGAACATCTGTTCCTGAAACACTGCGGCGCCACCTTCAAGCAGGGCATCAAATTCATCAACTGGCGTGACGATCCCGGGACGCACGGCACCAACCATTATTTCCACCCCTTTGGCGATCAGATCATGGTCGCGGGGCGCGATGCGACCTGGCAATGGCTGCAACTGCCGCCGGCCGAACGCGGCGCCTATGCCGAGCGATTTTCCGTGCAGGCCGAAATTGCCCGCAGCGGCCGGGCACCGAAGAATTTCACCGACAAGCCTTATGATGGCGCGCTCGCCTATGCCTATCATCTCGATGCCGGCAAGCTGGCGCAGTTTCTGAAAACGCTGAGCAAGGCGCGCGGCGTGTGCCACAAGCTGGGCAAGGTGATGGCCATCGAACGCGATGCTGACATCATCACTGGCCTGCAACTGGACGACGGCGAGCGGGTCGCGGCCGATCTGTTCATCGATTGCACCGGCTTTGCCGCCCGGCTGATCAATTCCGACCGGCAGAACCGTTTCAACAGCCTGTCGGGCACCCTGTTCGTTGATCGCGCCGTGGTGACACGGGTGGAAAATGCCAGCCTTGCCGACGTGATTGGCTATACCAAATCGACCGCGCATAGCGCCGGCTGGATCTGGGATATCGCGCTGCAGGACCGGCGCGGCGTCGGCCATGTCTACAGCTCGCGCCATATCGATGATGATGCCGCCAGGGCGGAGTTGGCCGCCTATGTGCAGCAGCCGGTCGAGACACTGGAAACGCGCCGGCTCGACATGCGCATCGGCTATCATGATCAGCAATGGCGCGGCAATTGCGTGGCGATCGGCCTGTCCAGCGGCTTTCTCGAGCCGCTGGAATCAACCGGCATCTATCTGATCGAAATGGCCAATTGGGCGCTGCTGGAATTTGTGCCGCGCTATCTGGCCGGGGCTTCGCCGCAGGCCGGCTACAATCGCATCCTGCACAATCATTATGACAATATCGCCGATTTCCTGAAGCTGCACTATTGCCTGTCCAACCGCCGCGACACGGATTTCTGGCGCGACAATTGCCGCACGGAAACCATCCCGGCCACGCTGCAGGCCAATCTGGCGGCGTGGCGGTCGGCGGTGCCCAGCGTCTATGATTTCCACAGCACCACCCAGTGTTTTTCGGCGACGAACTACAAGTTCGTCCTCTACGGCATGGGCTGGGGCGCAAGCGGCGCGCAGGCGGCGGAAGCGAACCCGCAGATCAGCACCATGATGCACGAACTGGCCCAGCGCCGCGCAAAGCTGCGCGATTTCGTGCTGCGCGACACGGTGCCCAACGCCGCCTATTTCGCAGCGCTTCAAAAGCTCTAGGCCTTCGCTGGCTGGCGTCAGGCAGCGGCAATGACGGTCAAAAAAAATGGCGCCCGCGGTCCGCGAGCGCCATTTCTCCGGTTGCGACCCGTTCAGAAGGTGAAGCGGATATTGGCGGCCATGGTGCGACCCATGATGGACCGCCCGATGGTCACCGTGTTGGGCGCTCCGGCGAACAGGGATTCGCGCCCGTCATTCGCCGATTCCGTGATCCCCGCCTTGTCGAACAGGTTGTTCACGTTGAGCGAGAATTCCAGATTGTCGGTGATGTTCACCGCCCCGGTCAGATGGACCACCGAATAGCCCTTCTGGGTGAGCGTGTTGGCATCATTGGCAAAGCTGTCGCCAGTGCCGATCCAGCTCGCCGACAGGCGCACCCGGTCGAAGTTGAGGCTGGGCGTGACGGCCCAGATCAGCCTGGCCTGGCGTTGCGGCCGGTTGCCGATCAGCGCGTTGTTCACGACATTGGCGGAATTGCGCGCATCGGAAATCTCGGCATCGGTATAGGTGGCCGTGGCATAGAGATTGAACACGCCGCTCTTGTAATAGGCTTCGAGCTCAAGGCCCTTGGCTTCATATTTGCGGATCTGCCCGGTCGGCGGCGTGATGGTGATGTTGGATTCCTCGGTTTCCGACAGGAACAGCGTGCCGTAGAGATCGAGTTCGCCGCCGCCCAGCTTCAGATTCTGCGCCTTGAAGCCGATTTCATACTGCTTGACCTTGTCGACATAGGCGCCTTCCGCACCGGCCAAAAGGCCGCCGCTCGCATCGCGCACGCCGAAATCGAGCGCGCGGTCGAAGTTGAAGGAAGCACCGCTCGAGGCGCGGCCGAACACCGAGAGATTGTCGCCAATCAGATAGTTGGCGCCAATGGACCAGGCGAAATTATCGGCCCTCAGATTGGCGCGGGCATCCACCACGCCGGTGTTCAGCGAAACCGTGGCTTCCGAACCGGTGATCCGGCCATCGCCATTGACATCGAACGGCGCGCCGGCGCCCGCGGTGCGCACACCGTTCTGGCGCATGAAGTCATAGCGCATGCTGGCGTCAAGACTGAGATTGCCGGTCTTCACGGCGACCGCGGCGAAGGGCGAACTGGTTTCGGCTTCGAGGTCGTAATTGCGGTTCGACCCATCCCAGCCAAAGGCCTGGTTGACGCCGGCGATCCCGTTGATCGAACCCGGCACGTTGATCAGCGCGGCATTGTTCTCGGTGGTGGTGACCAGCCGCGTCCAGTGCCAATCCTGCTTGAAATTCTGATGCATGAAGAAGTGACCGACAGCCAGATCGACCGTGGTGTCACCGCCCGCCTCGAAGGTCTTGGAGAGGCGCACGTCGTTGGCAAAGTTGCTCAGATCATCAAGATTGACGTCGAACACCGCAACTTCGGAGGCAAAGCCGTTGGGCAGATTGGCCGCCGTCACCGCCGCGCCGGCCTGCGGACCATTGAAATAGGTCGATCCGGCGAGCGACGCCGCATTCAGGGCGCCATAGGTGAAGAAGCCGAGGAATTCGCCCGAGATATCCTGATAACGGGTCTTGGTCTGCAGTTCGATGCCGCTGCCAAGATCGAACTTGGTTTCGAGGCCGATCGAGCGGACCTTGTGGTTCAGGCCGTCGGCCACATCATAGGGTTCCAGCTGATTGCGGCCATTCACGGCCAGGCCGTTGCGGGTGAAGGGGCTGTACAGGCTGTGATTGGCGGCGCTGAAACCGCCCAGGCTGGTGCCGACCACGCCGCTGTTGGCATCGCCGGTGCGCGAAACCAATTGCGGGAAATAGGCCTGTTCCTTCTTGTCGATGATCTTGCCGATCACGCGGACATAGCCGGCATCGAATTCCTTGGTGAGGCTCAGGCGGATCTGGCCGCCCGAAACCGGGCTGTAGCCGGAATTGCGGAAATCGCCGCCCTGCTGGAAATGGCCGCCGAGGTGGAAATAGAGATCGTCCGCCAGACGGGCGCCATATTCGGCATCAACGCGATAATCCCGATAATCGACCCCGGCCCGGAAGGCGACCGAGCCGCCCTCGGTCTTGCCGGTCTTGCCGATCAGGTTGATGATGCCGCCGGGGCCGTTGGTGGTGAGCGTGGAGGCGGTGCCGCCGCGCACGGATTCCACCCGGGCCAGCGTGGCATCGGCCTTGAAGAAGCCATCGGCCGGCGCAAACAGATGATCGCCGAACAGCAGGATGGGCAGGCCATCTTCCTGCATGGAAAGGAACTTGGCGCCGCCGGTCGAGATCGGAATGCCGCGCACGTTGATGTTGGAGTTGCCGCCGCCCGAGGAGCTTTCCGAACGGATGCCCGGCAGCTGGCGGAAGACTTCGGCGAGGTTGGTCGGGTTGGTGGCGGCGATGGCCTCGGCACCAAGCGAGGAGACCGAGATGGAGGAATCGATCTTGTTCTGCCCGGCCGAGGACACCACGCCGGTGACGACAATCTCGATGTCTTCCGCGCCCGTGTCAGCCGCTTCGGCGACCTGCGCCTGCGCGCTCGCACCCAGGAAGCCAGTCGTTGCAACCGTTGCCAACAAGACGCGACGGATCAGTTTCATCAGTCAGTTCCTCCCCGATCGCCCTTGTGATCCGGGCGATTATTGTGTGTGCAGCCTGAGTGGTAATCGCGAAAACAAACGATTGCAATCAAAAAATGCAACCGATTGCATCAACCAGGCAAGCGGCGGCTACTGCGGCTCTTTATTCTTTATATTCATGTGTTTAGGATGATCTTGCGCCCACCGGGCGGCTGCCGCCCGCGACACCACCATCCAACACGGGCGCAAGCTGTTTCAGCGCGGCAGGGCCGTGCCTGCGGTGCTGCCTCGAATCACCAGCCGGGTTGGCGTGAGCGTCGCCTTGACCGGCTTGCCGGCGATCTTGTCGATCAGCGCCTTGACCATGATCTCCCCGCCCAGCGCGATATTCTGATCGATGGTGGTCAACCCCGGCGAGATCATGTCGGCCTGGCCAATATTGTCATAGCCGACGATGGCGACATCTTCGGGCACGCGCCGGCCGCTGGCCTGAACCGCGTGGATGGCGGCAATGCCCAGCACGTCTGATGCGGCAAAAATGGCGTCAAACGCCGTCTTGCCGTCGCACAGTTCGAGGATCTTGCGATAGGCTTCATGGCCATCGAACGAACATGGCACCAGCAGCGGCTCGGCGCCCTGTCCCTGCAGGGCTGACACCAGCCCTTCGTAACGCAGCTTCACTTCGGGCAGATCGATATCACCCAGGAACAGGATGCGGCGCCGGCCAATGTCGCCGAGGTGCTGGCCCGCCAGCCGTCCGCCTTCGAAATTGTCGCTGCCCACCAGCGTATAATCCGCCGCATCGATCATGCCGCCCCAGACGACAACCCGATTGGCCGCATCACCCAGCGAATTCAGCCGCTCCGTCCGCCCGGCCTGGCCGATGACGATCAGGCCATCCGCCTTGCCCGAAACCAGCAGCCGCCGTTCGGAAATCTCCGATGGGCTGTTGGGCAGGTTGATGATCAGGTCATAATCATGCTTGGCCGCCGCCTGCGAGACGGCGCCGATCATTTCAAGAAAGAAGGGATCGGAAAGCGTCTGGTGCGAGCCCGGATAGACCGGAATGACGATGCCCAGCGTCTGGCTCGATTGCTTGCGCAGGTTGCGGGCGCGGGCGTTGATCGCATAGCCCGTTTCATGCGCGAGCTGCAGAATCTGCGCCTTTGTCTTGTCGTTGACCAGCGGACTGTCGTTCAGGGCGCGGGACACGGTCGAGATGTCGACGCCTGACAGCTTCGCAAGACCGCTCATCGTCATTCTGCCGCGATCAGCCATCCGCTGTTTTTCACCTTGCATCAAACGCACCCAGGCCCGACTGGCACCCCGCCGATGCGTACAGTCACTTCCTAGCCACCAACCAGTTCCTGTTCAACCGGCACGCGGTGCCCGGCATTCACCAGCAGGGTTGCCAGCGCACCCATCAGCATCAGGCCGCCACCCAGCAACAGCACATTGCGCGGATCACCGCCCAGCAACGGGCGATAGATCAGCGGCATGGTCAGGCTCTGGATCAGCATGGGGATGACGATGAACATGTTGAAAATGCCCATGTAGATGCCATTCCTCGCGGGCGGGATGCAATCGGCCAGCATCACATAGCTGTTGCCCATCATCCCGGCCCAGCCGATGCCGATGCCCAGCATCAGCACGAACAGCATCGCCGGCGTTTCGGCGCCCGGGATCAGGAACATGGCGATGCCCGACGCGGTGAGGCAGGCGGCATGGGTGAGGCGCGCGCCCAGCCTGGCCACGATCGGGATCAGCAGCAGCGCGCCAAGGAAGGCGACGAAATTGTAGAGGGCGCCGGCCTGCTGGGTGGTCAGCGTCGCTGCGCGAAAGGCGGCGCTGGTCGGGTCGCTGGTATCATGGAGTGAACGACCAACGGCAAAGGTGACATATTGCCAATAGGCGAACATCGCATACCATTGGCAGAACATGGCCAGCGCCAGCTGCCGCATCGGCCGGGGCATGTCCCTGATGGCATCGCCAATCTCGGCCAGGGTTGCCGTCACCGTCATCGGCTGCCGGGCCAGCGCGGCCTTCTCGTCAGCGGTCAGCGGCAATTCCGGCACGCGCCAGACCGACCAGACGATGGTGGAGATGGACAGGATCGCGCCGATGATGAAGGCGATGCGCACGATCACCGGAATGCCGTTCGCGTCCAGCACATCCCTCGCCACCACGGCCGTCAGCAAGGTGGGCGCCAGATAGGACAAGGTCTGCGCCAGCCCGGTAAACGCACTCTGCGTCAGAAAACCGACCGAGCGCTGTCCACGCGCCAGCCGATCGGCAACATAGGCACGATAGGGCTCCATGGTGATGTTGTTGCCGGCATCCAGGATCCACAACAGCGCGGCCGCAGCCCACAGGGTCGGGGAAAAGGGCATCAGGAACAGGCAGAGGCTGCAGATGATCGCGCCGATCAGGAAATAGGGGGTGCGGCGGCCATGGCGCGAGGTGGTGCGGTCGCTCATCGCGCCGATGATGGGCTGAACAATCAGCCCGGTCATCGGCCCGGCCAGCCACAGCAGCGGCATCGAAGCCTCATCCGCCCCCAGCACGCCGTAGATCGGCCCCATATTGGCCTGCTGCAGGCCGAAGCTGAATTGCAGCCCGAAAAAGCCGACATTCATCTCGATGATTCTCGGCAGCGGCAGCAATGGCCTTGCGGCGATGTTCACCTGGCAATCTTCCCCATCTCACGTGTCTTTTGCCTTGTGTGGCATGGATGCGGGTTTTTTGCAATCGTTTGCATTCGCTGCCTGGCCATGGCTGCGCCGCTGCGCGCTGGCTGGCGCTGGCCCCGGCCAGGCGAACAGCAGGCCGGGCTGCTTCGGATCCTCGCGCACCACATTCACCGGGCCGCTGTCGGGCAAGCCGCCCACGATGCGCGTCCAGCGCCGCCCGCCGTCATGCGTGCGCCAGATGTGCGGCCGCATGTCGTCCCGCCTCATGCCGTTGACCGCCGCATAGGCCGTGTCGCTGCTGAAATGCCCGGCATCGAGGCCGGCTGGCGCAACCCCCGGCACGGCAAGTTGCGAAAAGGGCTGCGAAAAGGGCGTTGAAGTGGCGGTGGACGTCACCCGCCCCGGTTGACACAAACGCCAAGCTGTTAGACAAAATGCCCCAAGGTGGGGCCTGAAATGAACCAAGCTCGATGGCTGAAGAAATCATTGCTTGGCGCTGCCGCCATTGCATTGCTGGCATTTGGCGGCAGCCGCGCGCTTGTCGCTGCCGATCACTTTGATCCGCCCGCCCGCACCGGGTCCGATACCAATACCGTGGGCTTCGATGTCGCCGCCGATATCGCCGATCTCTATGCCTTCCACGATGCCCAGAACGTCTATATCGCCATCAGCTTCGGCGGGCCATCGGCCACCAATCTGCCCGGCTTCTACGATCCCGATGTGCTCTACACGATCAACGTGTCGAACGTGGCCCCGCGCACCGATGTCGAATTCCCCATCGAGATCCGCTTTGGCCGCGATGGCCCCAATCCCGGCATCCAGGTCCGCAATCTGCCGGGCGGCATCACCATCGAAGGGCCGGTGGAGCGCAACCTGACCGCCAGCAACGGCATTGTCGTGCGCGCCGGCGTGTTCGATGATCCCTTCTTCTTCGATCCCCAGGGCCTGCGCGATTCCCGCGCCACCGGCAACCTGTCGTTCAACAACCAGCGCAACCGCTTTGCCAACCTCAACTCCACCTTCGTGATCATTTCCATCCCGCGTCCGCTCATCGATCGCGGGGTGCCGCTTGATTTCTGGTCCACGTCGGCGCGGATAAGGCAGTGACTGGCATGATCCTGAAAGCCCCCGTGTTGCGATTGGCATCCACCCTGGCGCTCGCCTTCGTGCTGGCCAGTTGCGGAGAGAAAACGCCGGACACGATCGTCGTCAGCCCCACGCCGGCGCCGACACCGGTGCCGCCGCCCGCCCCCACACCGACCAGCTTCAATGTCACACCCTGCCTTGCGCAGACGGCGGTGCCTGGCCGCAGCGTCGCCGATCTGGTCGTGCCCGATCTGCTGCGGCTCGATCTCACGCAGCCCGCCGGCTTCCCCAACGGCCGTCGCTATCTCGATCCGGTCATCGACATCACGCTGGCGGTGATTTTTCTCGATCTGCGCCGGCATCCGGCCACCGTTTTCGCCAATCTGCCGGTGAACCCCAATGGGGTCGATCAGCCGCTGCCCGATAGCTTCCCGTTCCTGGC
Organism: Sandarakinorhabdus sp. AAP62; assembly: GCF_000331225.1. GTDB lineage: Bacteria > Pseudomonadota > Alphaproteobacteria > Sphingomonadales > Sphingomonadaceae > Sandarakinorhabdus. Next base: position 86,342 of record NZ_ANFY01000006.1, read on the forward strand.
GCCGCCGTTTGGCAACCCGCCAACCGCCAATGGCGCCGGCAGCAACTTCCAGTTCCGCACGGATCCGGCCTCGGCCTATGTTCGCGTCGATCGCGCCGCCATGCCGGGTGTTTCGACCGCGCTGATATCGGGCAACCCCAGCAAGAACAGCTATAACGACGACACGCCGGCCATCGATGCCACGTCGAAATGGGTCCCCGAAATCTCGAACACATTGACCATCCTGACCAACGCCCTGGCCGATGATCTTGGCCGGCTGGGCCTGACCATCTGCGCCACACCAGGTTAGCAATGGCTGTTGCCGAACGACCGCCCGCGCAGCGATGGTTTCTGCTGCTGTGGGTGCTGCTGGCCTTGCTGGCCATTGGCGCCCTCTGGGCCATCAACCGGTTGACGGCCGCACCCCAGGGCCCAACGCCGCGCATCTGGCCCGACACGCCTTATTCGACCGACGGCCTGCCACGCTCCTATGACATGGCCATGGCGCGCGCCGAAATCGCCGTTGCCAACGCCAGCGCCGCCGTCGCCCGCGCGCCCGATCAATGGCTGATGCACGAAATCCTTGCCAGCGAGATTCTGGCAAAGGCCCAGCTTTCAGGCGCCTACGATGATTATGCGGCCGCCGAACGCGCGCTGGAAGATGGCTTCAAGGTCGCCGTGGCCGGCAGCGGGCCCCACATGGTGCGTGCCAGTCTCGAATTCACCATGCATCGCCTCGCTGGTGCCGAACGACAACTTGACGCGATCGATCGCTATGTGGTCCCGCCCGACCGCGGGGAGCGTGCCGAAATCGCGGCCATGCGCGGTGACATCGCCTTCTACCGCGGCCAGTACAGCGAGGCCCTGGCCCATTACGACCAGGCCGATGCCCTGCTGCCCAATGCCGCCAGTTTCCGCCGCGCCATCCATGCCGCCCGGACCGGGAACCCGGATCGGGCGCTGGCCTGGTTCACCCAGGCGGAAAACGCCTACCGCTCGCCCTCGCCGCAAACCCGCGCCTATTTCGCCCTCCAGCGCGGCATCGTGGAGCTTGATCGCGGCAGGCTGGACGCGGCCATGGCGCATTTCCGCACCGCCGATCGCCTGTTCCCCGGCCGCTGGCTGTTCCAGGAACACATTGCCGAGGTCCTCACCCGGCAAGGCAAGACCAGCGAAGCCGAAACACTCTATCGCGCGATCGTCCGCCGTACGGGCCATCCGGAATTCATCGATGCCTTGGCCGGGATCGCCGCTGCCAGGGGCGACGCCGCCTCCGCAGCGCGGCTTCATGCCCAGTCATCGGCGCTCTGGGCCCGCCGCCTGCAGCAATTCCCGGAAGCCACCTATGGCCACGCCATCGATCACTGCATCGCCAAACGGGACTGGCCCTGTGCGCTCAACCTGGCGCAGAAAAATCATCAGGCCCGCCCCTTTGGCGAAGCCAGGATCGCACTGGCACGCGCCTTGCTGGGCAGCGGCCGGATCAGCGAGGCGCGCGCCATGATCGAAACGGTCCTCGCCTCGGCCTGGCGCACCCACGATCTGCACCGCGCGGCGGCAGAAATCTATGCCGCCAGCGGCATGGTCGCCAAGGCGCAGGAACAGGCCCGGCTTGCCAGCGCGGCATAGGCTGAGCGCCGGACGGCGCTTGAATCAGGTTACGCCCATCAGATCAATGGGTTTCGACGCCAGACTCGATTGCAACGCGGTTGGATCACAAACCCGCTGATGCCGAGCTTGTCGAGGCACGCACCACAGTCCGCGCGTGCCTCGACAAGCTCGGCATGAGCGGTTCTGTCTACGCGCAATCGACCTTAAAGCGCCTGACAGACATTCTGCTCGGGCGTATCGACAAAGGGCGCAAACGGACAGCCAACAAAGCGCAGCCGCACGCCCGTGCTGCCCGCCACCGGCACCACGATCTGATCGGACCGCATGCTCGCCGGCGGCAGGCCAATGCCTCCCACCCGCAGCCCGGCATTGTTCAGGCCCAGGAAGCTCACCATGTCATCCTGGTCGATCCCGTCGCCCGAAACCCCGATGGCGCCAACCAGCGTGTTGCCGCGATAGATCGGCACGGCGCCGGGGAAGATCTGCAGGCCATTGGCCAGCCGGTTCGATCCGCCGGGATGGTTGGGCAGGAAGGTGCAGCGCGGCAGGTTGATGTTGCCCAGCATGGCCGCCAGATTCTGCACGACCAGCGCCGATTGCAGGCCGTTGGAAAAGGGCGAAAACAGGGTGATCGGCCGGCTCAGCGGACCTGGCGCCCGCGCCACTTCGCCATCGGGGAAATAGGGCCGCGCCACCAGCCCCAGTGCCCGGTTGCTCACGGCAAACCGCCCATCAAAGGCGCCATTGGCTGGCCCGAAGAACGATGACAGCCGGGTCACGAAATCGCGCACATTGGCGTCTGGATTGCCAATCGCCGTCGTCACCGCCCCCAGATCGGCGGCCACGCGCGATCCGGAGAAGAACGCCGACGACCGCGCCTTCTGCAGGCTCACATCAATCCCGAAGATCGGCGCATCGGGCGCGCGCACCAGCCCCAGCGCCACCCCGCGCGTATCCACCACCGAAATCGAAACTTCGCCCCGGCTGTCCAGCGGTCGCCGGATCTGCGCGCGCGAACGGCTCATGATCTTGAATGCTTCTTCCAGCACGGCGCGCACTTCGGCTGCCGTCAGCGGGCTGGCCACTTCCGCCCCGTCGGTGGCAGCGCGCACCGGATAGCGGTTGTTGCCGGCCCCGTCGCTCAACACATAGGCATCGGGATTGTTGAACTCCGCCGCCGTCGCCGGCCGCACCCCGCTCGCCTCGCTGCCATAGGGCGTCCCGGCCACGATCCCGCTGCCCGCAAAATTTGCCACCGCCACCAGAGTGCCTGCCGTGCCCAGCAACGCCGTGCTGGCACTCGCCGGATTGGCGCGCAGCCCATCGGTCCTGGCGTCGCTATAGCGCAACAAGGTGCCATCCACCGAAATCCGCTCGGCCCGCACCGTTTCGGGTGCCGGGAACGCCGTTGTCCCGGCCAGGGCGATGAACTCCTCGTCATCGGCATCGACGTCGACAACTTCCGGATCAAAGCCATAGTCGCCGTCGCCCATCACCCCGATGCCGCCGACCACCACGCCGTTCTTGTAGAGCGGGAAGCCGCCGGCATCCGCCGCCAGCCCCAGCGGCGAGCGCTTTGGCCCGATCATCGGCGAGCCCACGCCAAAGCGCGTGTTCAGATCCGAACAGGGCAGCTGAGAAAATTGCACACCAAACAGCGGCCCCGATTCCAGCCCGCGCGCATTGGCGCTCGGCGGAAAATGCTCCTGCACGATCATCGACGCCGTTCGCGTTGAAAAGGCATTGCCGCTGCTGGAGAGATAGGCCCCGGTAATCGCCTTGGCGATCGCAGCCAGTTCGGCCCGAAACTCGACATTCTGCACATCGAGATTGCCGGCCGAGCCACCAGGCCGGGCCCGCGCCATCGTCCGCGCCCCGTTCATCCGATAGACCGCCAGCACATTGCCGACCCGATCGACCACGGCCACCACCACCGGCAACCCGCGCGCCTGCGCCTCGGCAACGGTGCGGGCAATCACGTTTTCCACATCGGCCGTCGTCAGCGCTTCCTGTGCCGGCCGGGAAAACACGCTGGGCGGCGCCGTCGGCGTGGGCGTGCCGCCCCCCACCGAGCCACCGCTGACCGGGCTGGCCGGACCGCCCGACCCGCCGCAGCCTGCAACCAGCAGCGCCAGTGCCGAAATTCCAACCAACCGCATCGCCGTTCCCGCCCCTGCCCGGCCCCCGCCGTCAGTCCTGAGCGGGGCCGGCGCCCATTGCATTTCAGATTGCCCCCGCAGACCGGTCATGACCGCCCCTCTCAATGCCCGCCACACAGTAGCGAAGCCCCCACCGGATGCAATGGAAACCAGCCATTTCATGCACATGACTGTGGATTTACGGCCAAACCATTGCCCTGCAGCAATAGCATGCCGAAAACCCCGCGCCAAGCCGCATTGCCCCTGGCCGACAGTCTTGCCCATGCCAGAAACCATTGATTTGATTGACACAACCAGATTCGAGCGGCGCCGAAAAACCTGTTTGGGACACGGAGATCGGGACCAATGGTGACATGCAGGCAGGATTGGAGCCTGACACCCAACCGCTTGGCGAACCAGCATGCCCCGGCGAACACGCCGCCGCGATATTCCTGCCAGGCTGGCCAGCCAGCACCATCGCCATCACTCGGCGCTGACGCGGGGTGAGCGTCGTCAGCCGCGAACCAGGCTCAGCGCCAAATATCCCTATTTTCCCTCGATTGCCCGACCAAAGCGGCCAACGGCCTATCGCTGGTAAACCAGCTTGCCATTGACGATGGTCGCCCGAATCCGGCCGGTCAGGATTTTCTCCGGCGCGGTTGCAGCCAAGGCGAAGGGATCAATATCCATCACGGTCAGATCAGCCCAGCGGCCCCTGGCAATGATCCCGGTCTGGGCTTCGCGGAAGGCGGCATGGGCTGACCAGCTGGTATAGCCCCGGATCGCTTCCTCGATGGTCAGCCGCTCTGCCGGATACCAGCCGCCTTGGGGCTGCAGCTGCTTGTCCTGGCGGGTGATCGCGGCATGGAGGCCATAGAAGATGCTGTGGTCAGAGCCCGGATTGTCGGCATTGAAGGTCAGTCGCGCGCCGCCTGTGCGCAGCGAGCGCCAGGCATAGGCGCCACGGATGCGTTGCGGGCCCAGGCGCTCTTCGGCCCAGCCCTTGTCCTCCACCGCGTGGGGCGGTTCCATCGAGGCAATCACGCCCAGCCGGGCAAAACGCGGCTGGTCTTCGGGAGAGACGACCTGGGCGTGTTCGATCCGGTGGCGATTGCGGGCAGTGGCGGAATCGGCCTTGAACTCGGCCTCCAGGAAATCGAGCACTTCGCGGTTGCCGGCATCGCCGATGGCATGGATCCCCAGCTGGAAACCGGCCTTCATCGCCGCCCTGGCCAGATCACGATCAAAACCATAGCCGCTGCCGCTGATGCCGCGGTGGCCCGGCTTGTCTTCATAATCGGCGAGCAGCCGCGCCCCGCGCGATCCCAGCGCGCCATCGTAATAGGCTTTGACCGCGCGGGTGACGAGCATGGAGTCATTGTCACGGTCCGGCCCCCGGGCGATCCAATGCCGCATCAGGGGCGGGTCGCGCAGCGAGAGCATGGCATAGACCCGGATCGGCAGGCGGTTCTCGTCCTCCAGCTGCTGGAGGGCGGCCATCGCCTGGGCAGGCACACCGGCCTCGTGCACCATCACATAGCCGTCGCTGGCCATCTGCGTGAGGCCCTTCAGCGCATGGCGCGCGACCACCGCCTGCGGCTCGGGCGGCACCGCCGCTTCGACCATCGTCGCCGCGCGGTTCAGGAACAGGCCATTGGGTTCGCCATCCGGGCCCAGCCGCATCTCGCCGCCGACCGGCACCGGGCTGGCCCTGGTGATCCTGCCGGCATCGAGCGCGGCCTGGTTGATCCAGATGGCAAAGCCGTGCAGACCGCGCAGCACCACCGGATGATCGGGCACCGCCGCGCTCAACAGCTGCTTGTCCGGATAGCGGTTGGCCCAGGCCCCCTCGTCCCACCCGGCCCCGAAGATCCATTCGCCCTTGGGGACGGACTTCGCCCGCTCCGCCACCTTGGCGACCGCCTCTGCTTCGGTGGCAACGTCGGTCAGATCGACCGATTCCAGCTTGGCGCCCAGTTCGACGAAATGGGTATGGGAATCGACCAGCCCGGGGATCACGGTCGCGCCATTGAGATCGATCACTTTGGTCTGCTTGCCGCGCAGCGCCAGCGCCCCCTTGTCATTGCCGACATAGACGATCTTGCCGCCACGGATCGCCACCGCTGCGGCATCGGGGTGCCACTTGCCGTTCGTAATGGGCGCATCGGGCGCAGGCTTGCCATCGAGCGCGGGTTCGCCCCAGCGCAGCGTATAGACATGGGCATCAGTCAGAATCAGATCCGCAGCGCCGGCGGCGGTCTTGGCCATTGAAGGGTCGGCACTGGCGGAGACCAGGACGGCGCCGAACACGCTTGCCAACAGACCCGCCTTCATATCCATTTGCTCCCCGGCATGGTCGTCGTCAGATCATTTGAGACAGCTGGCCGCGCAGATTGGCGACGTGTCGGCCTCATCGTTGATGTTAGGCGGCGATCCTGCGGTGTTGCAAGCGCCGATGGTCGATACGGTCACATTGAACACCGGCCTTAGGTCGTGAACTCATAAGCGCGGACGTCTGCAATTGGGTGGTTAGCGGAGTGACAGATCCTGAATGAGGCAAGCACTAAAGCGGAAGCCAAGCGAACCGTTTGCGGAGTTCCCGTGTTGCATGCTCTCGGAACCACTCCCCGTGCGAAATGACAGCCTGAGTTGGCCCCCAGTCCAATATCGCCGCAACCGCCTTGGCACCCGCTGCACGGTCCCGCATTCCGAGACGATAAAGCAACGGCGTGCGCCCATTGGGATAAGTGACCCCTTCGACGTGGGCAATCAGGCGACCAAGCGTTGACTGATTTTCAAGTCGCACATTCACGATCAGATCCGTGAGGATCGCCGTTCGCGATGCACGGTGGAAAAACACATGTTCATCGAAAGCGCGGCTGCCCTCGAAAACAACCCGGTCAATCTCGCCGGACCATGGGTCGCTTCGTCGATCACCAAACAAGGCGGAAAAAGTCAGGTCTGGCCGTTTGGCAGGAAGGCCATGTGGCCCGATGAGCTCAGCGTCAGGGTAATGATCCTGCCACTCCTTCAAAAAGAAGTGATGATAGACATTGGGCGCGATCAGATAACGGAGCGGCCCGAGGTTCTCGATCTCCGCCGCAAGGTCAGAATTGTAGGAAACCGGCGAGTGTATCCACATGCTTCCATCGCTGAGACGGACGATCGTGGAGCGGGTGCCCAAGCGCAAACCCATGAATTTGATTTCGGTGCCGTTTGCCACCCAGATGTCGGGGCCGATCGGCTCGAGTTGCATTGCGACCATATTCAATCCTCGTGCGATGAGCCTATGCCATATCAGCTTATGGCAGGCGTAAACGTTTGACCAAGCCGCGTAATCGGTGTCGCTTTCAGAATGTCGGTTGCTGGCGAAAAACCCATTAAAGCTGGCGGGCAGATTTCGGGATTGATCTCGGCCGCCGGTCATCACCGTGGATGGGTGGTTGGCCGACGGCAGGTTTGAGACCGAAATTGCCCATAGCGTCCACTCCTCTGAATGCTGACTTCAGAATAAGGGATCGAGAAATGGGAAGCGCAAAAAAGGCGCTCCCCAAAAACTCCGCCTGTCACGGATCAGCTTAAATCAATAATTCGGGCTAGCTTTCCGCCCGAGATCGTAATGAACGAGGCGCCGCGCATTGCGAATTGCTCTCCAGCCTTCATAGGGCCCAGGTCAATGGCCGGGGTGCCGGTCCAGTCCACCTCCAACGCGGCATGATCGCCTTCGATAACTGCGTTCCTGACCGCTTGGTGCCGAATAGTGAACATCGTTGCCGCCTGTTGTGCGATTTCGGCGAAGGCGGCGCTGCCCTCGATCTTCATACTTTGCCCTGAATTGGAAACATTCTCAAATACAACATCATCGGCAACACATGCCACCATTGCAGCAACATCCTTGCAATTGTAGGCGTCGAGATAGTTTTTAATGATTGCAGGTAGAGTCATGGATATTGCCCTTCTTCCAGAAGTGCGTCACCGATCGTCGGCATGTTAGACGACGTAGACACGCATTTTAAACTGAAGATGCCAGTAGGCATCTGTTCACTCAGACGGACCCGACCTGACGTATCAGGCCGGGCGATTAAATCGCCTGCCGGTCGCTACTGCGATGTGAACAAAAAGAGCCATAAGCTTACTGTTCTGGTTTAACCCTGATTGTCAAGGTGGCGGTGTGATGGGCAGGGTCTGCCGATTTAAAAGGACAAGCGCAAATATCTGAGCGGTTTGGTCTTTCCGTGCCGAAACCGACCTATGTTTGCAGAATCAGTTCCATTGAATTTTTCCAGATCGCTCGGTGGACATGAAAAAAACCGGGATCAGGTGAGTGGCGCCGATCTAAGCCTTCGCGACAATAACCTGGTGGCACAAGCGACCGCTTCGGGATCGAAAGCAGCCGCGCGGCTTTATGGGTCTGCGTCCCAGGACCATCACCAAATGATGGGCTTGCGCGCCCGTGGCGTGGTGGCAAGCATGCGGGCGGACAAGAGGACCTGAGACGATGACCAATATCTTCACCAATCCCGAGATGAACGATCTGCGCATGTCGGAAAAGGCGCGGCCGCTGTTCGATGCTGTTGTCCGTCACATCAACGAGAATGTCGTGCCGATTGCGGAGAAATTCGAGGAACTGGGCAAGGGCCGGGCCGATCGCTGGAGCTGGGCGCCGGGGCAGCTGGAGTTGCTGCAGACGGCCAAGGACAAGGCCAAGGCGGCGGGCCTGTGGAATTTCTTCCTGCCCAATGCCGAAACCGGCGAGGGGCTGAGCAATCTGGATTATGCCTATATCGCCGCCGAACTGGGCAAGGTGCCGCTGGCATCGGAATCCCTGAACTGCTCGGCGCCCGACACCGGCAACATGGAAGTGCTGGAACGGGTGGGCACGCACGAGCAGAAGAAGCGCTGGCTGGAGCCGCTGCTCGCCGGTGAAATCCGTTCCGCCTATGCCATGACCGAGCCTGATGTGGCCTCGTCTGATGCCAAGAACATCCGCACCCGCGCGGTGCGTGATGGCAAGGACTGGGTGATCAACGGCGAGAAATTCTACATCTCGGGTGCCGGTGATCCGCGCTGCAAGGTGATGATCGTGATGGTGCGCACCAGCGACGATGGCCCGGCGAGCAGCCAGCAATCCCAGATCCTCGTGCCGATGGACACGCCAGGCGTGAAGATCCTGGGGCCGATGCATGTGTTCAGCGAAGATCACGCGCCGCGCGGCCACATGCATCTGCGCTTTGAAAACGTCCGGGTGCCGTATGAAAATATCCTGCTCGGCGAAGGCCGCGGGTTCGAGATTTCACAAGTGCGGCTGGGGCCGGGGCGTATCCACCACTGCATGCGCACCATCGGCAAGGCCGAGATCGCGCTGGATTACATGGTGAAACGCGGCAATAGCCGCGAGGCGTTTGGCCGCCCGCTGATCATGCTGGGCAAGAATCTGGAACTGATCGCCCGCGCCCGCATCGAGATCGAGGCGATGCGCCTGATGGTGCTGAAGGCCGCCAAGGCGATGGACGTGCTCGGCAACCGCGAGGCGCGGGTGTGGGTGAGCATGGTGAAGGCGATGGTGCCGGAAAAGACCTGCCAGATCATCGACCAGGCCATCCAGATCCACGGTGCCGCCGGCATTTCGCAATGGACCCCGCTGGCCGAACTCTATGCCGACGTTCGCCACCTGCGCTTTGCCGATGGTCCGGACGAGGTGCACCACATGGTGGTCGGCCGGCACGAGACGGGGCTGCACTGATCGTTCAGCCCCCTTTGCAGCGGCCCCGATTCAAGGACACAAGATCATGGACACCAGCAGCCTGTTCCGCCTCGATGGCCGCGTCGCGCTTGTCACCGGGGGCAGCCGCGGCATCGGCAAGATGATCGCCGCCGGCTTCATTGCCCAGGGTGCCAGGGTCTATATCTCGTCACGCAAGGCGCCGGCCTGCCTCGAAACGGCGGCGGAACTGGGGCCAAACTGCATCCCGCTGCCACAGGATGTCTCGACCGTCGCCGGCTGCCAGGCGCTGGCCGCACAGCTCGCCGCGCAGGAAGCAAGGCTCGACATTCTCGTCAACAATGCCGGTGCCGCCTGGGGCGCCCCGTTCGAGGAATTTCCGGAAAGCGGCTGGGACAAGGTGATGAACCTGAACGTCAAATCGCCGTTCTTTCTCACGCAGGCGCTGCATGGCCTGTTGAAGGCATCGGGCACGCACACGCAGCCGGCCAAGGTGATCAACATCACCTCGATCGACGGTATCCGTCTCAATCCGCAGGAAACCTACAGCTACCACGCCTCCAAATCGGCGCTGATCTATCTCACCAGGCGCATGGCGGCGCGGCTGGTGAAGGATGGGATCAATGTCACCTCGATTGCGCCGGGCGCCTTTGCCAGCGAGATGAACCGGGTCGCGCGCGATCACGGCGATGCGATTGCCAAGTTCATCCCCTCCCGTCGCATTGGTGTTGACGAAGACATGGCCGGCGCCGCCATCTACCTCGCCAGCCGCGCCGGGGATTATGTTGTGGGCGACACGATCACCGTGGATGGCGGCGTCGCCCATGCCAGCACCGGGGCCGGCTTCGCCGATTGATGACGGCGGCTCAAACGGGTCGCTGCTGCTTGGAAGCAGTATTTTCGTTGGTCTGCCACATCTCGACGATGGTACGCAGCGCCGTGACAAACGCCAGCGGCTGATCGAGCATGAGGTGGTGGCGCGCCTCCGGAACCGCGATGATCGGAATATCGGCGCCGCCCAATTCGCGCACATAGTCAGCCGAGTCCGGCGTGAACAACAGGCTTTGGGCGCCATAGACGATGGCCTTGCGGCCCGGCGTCGCCACAACGCGCTTGCCCATCTCATGCCACCCCGGTTCCGCGTCGTTCTGACGGAAGACTTCCGGATCAAATTTCCAGGTCCAGTCCGCGCCGCTGCGGCGCAGCGAGTGAAAGGCCATGTAATCCATCAGAAAGGGCTCACCGACAGGCTGCGGCGGGGACAGGACATAGCGGCTGCGCGCGGTGGGATAGTCCGGATAGCGACGTTGCGGCTTGTCGGGGTCGCCCGAGCCCGGACGCCCGTTGCCTTGCCGGTTCCGCTCCTCCAGCACCTCGGGCCGCAGCACCATCATGTCGCACAGGATCAGGCCGGAAAATCGCTCCGCGGCCAACGCCATCGCGGTCAGGCCAACGGAAGCGCCAAAGCTGTGCGCAATGATGACCGGCTTGGAGGGGCCTTCGAACAGCCCCAACGCCTCGGCCACCCCGATCATCTCGGCGCCGCGCGCCTGCGTGTCGCACCCGGGCCGATTGGCGCTGTCGCCCATGCCCGACAGATCATAGGCGATGACATGATGATCCCCCGCCAGAAACGGCGCGATGAACGCAAAGCAGCGCGCATGCGCCAGAAAGCCATGCGTCATCAAGATCGGCGGATGCGCGGCGTTGCCCCACCGAAAATAATGTACGCGCGTGCCCGCGACGTCGATGAAGCCTTCCTCGCGCGGCACGGCGAGGGCTTCATGAAACCAGCCGGGCAGCGCATCAGGCTGCGGTGCCCACAGCGGGTCGATGTCATCACTTGCGTCCACGCCTGGACCTCCTTGCAAACCACTCGCACTTTGCGGTGCTTTCAACTCAGGACAAAGCCCTGAGATGCTGCAGGTTTGATGGTGACGGTGATGGCGTTATCAGACAGTTGGCGATGGAAGAGGTCTGCCGCGAACCAGGCTCAGGGGCAAATTTCCCTGTTTTCCCTGTTATCAGTATATTTCGCAGCCGCTTCCGCGGCTAACTGCGCGCGTATGCCCCTGAGAAATCAACCATTCCCTCGAAAAGTACCGCTTTCGGAACAGGGACTTGGTGTCGCGATAACAGGGAATTTCAGATGCGATTTCAGGGAATGCTCATCAACCAAACAGGCAAGGCCTGCCAACCAAGCTTGGTCGGTTAGAACCCGTGATCATCCTTGTCTCCAAACACTTCTTCGCGCGCAAACTGTGCCTCGATTGCTTGAACAGACATCGCCCACTCCGCATTCTGAAGCGCCTCCGTCGCCCAACGCGAGAACTCGGCTGCTCACTTCGACATGAGCCTGATCGGTGGCAGGAGCGGCGGCGAGCAGGCTCACAGGCGATTTCTGCGCATCAGGACGCCAAATATCTCCTTGTATCGCACGCGGCTCAACTCTTGATGGCCTTCAGGCCCCACGCAAACACCTTGCGTGTGTTTTCCTCTTCCAGTGCAAATTGCGCCGCCGGTGAAAGTCCGCTGACAGTCGGTAGCTTGGTCTGGCGCTTGGAAACCATGGCGAGCCACCTCTCGACGCGCGGCTGGCGGTCAGCAAACGGCGCGTGATAGCCGCTGGTCAGCACAGGCACCCTCAGCGGATCACGGGTGATCAGTTCGGTGGTGGGGAAGATCTTCGGGTTGGCCTTTCGCATCATCCCGAACAGTTTGGCCTGATCAGTCATGCCAGTATCGAACAGCACTTCAGACAGCAGGAAGCCATCCTCGTAGGGCGCCACGCCCATGTCCTTCAGGGAACAGGCCTTCACCCACGGACTGAGCGCAGCGACCGTCTCTTCCGGCATTTCCATGAAACTCATGTTGTTGCCGGGATCAATCAGGCTGCCGAGATATTCGCTGTCGATACGCTTCAGCAGCGCGACATGTTCATGAACCGTGCGGTCCTTGTGGTTCTCCAGCGCGATCGCGATGCGATATTTCTCGGCAATCGGTACACAGCGTTCGATGATGGCATTGGCTTCGGCCAGCCAGCTGTACCAATCCTCGCGGCTGCGGAAGGTCTCGTACCGCCGGCCGGTGCCACCTTCGGGCGGACGCGAAACTGCGCGCACACAGGTGGCGCCCAGCGCCGCTGCGGCCTGCACGCTGGCTTCGAACGGGCCATAATCGCCGTCGCGCCGGCTGGGCAGCGCGGCCTGGCCTTCATAATACATGCCCAGTTCGTCCAGCCGGGCCCGGAAGCGTGCGATGTGGGCCTTGCCCACGCCGATCTGCACACCGCCACCGCCCAGGCTGCGGACATAGTCGAGGAAGGCCACCGGATCATCGCGCAGGCCTCTGGCCACGCCGTCGAGCCCGCGCAGATGCGCCGAAAGCCCGGTGCCGGCGATGCCGAGCGGCGACTTGGGCGGCAGCGCGCCTTCCGACTGGGCAATGGCCAGGCTGGGGAAGCCGGCAAACAGGGTAGCGGCAAAGCCGGCCTGTGCGAACCGGCGACGGCTCATCAGCATTCAGCATCTCCCTTCGCATCGCCTTGAAACAAATGTGCCGGGCACGAGGCCCGGCACAAGTGACTTCAGAAGTTGATCAGAACTTTGTCCGCAACGTGAGTTCCAGCGTCCGCCCGAATGGCGAGTGGGCGTTGCCGAAGAAGCCCTGCGTGCCATCATAGAAGGGCGGCCAGCGGTTGAAGATGTTCGATCCGCGCAGCTGGATCTGGCTGCCCTTCAGCACGTTGGGCAGATTATACTGAACGGTGAGATCGAACGTCTCCCAGCTCTTCACATTGGGGAAGGCGGTGCCGGAGGTGATGTTGGTGAACGGGCCGATGTAGGTCATGAAGGCCGACACGGTCAGATCATCCAGGTTCCAGCTCAGCTGGCCGCGGCCGCGCCACTTGATGGCGCTCTGCTGGCCGATGATATCCTGGAAACCGGTGCCCGGCGCAAGTTCCTGACGGAAGCCCAGCTGGCGGTTGGCGTTCACGTTCAGCGTGAAATTGCCGATGCTGGTGGGCACCTTGTAGCTCAGATCAAGATCGAGACCATCGATGATGCGCTGGCCGACATTGATCGCAAACGACTGGAAGATGGCATCGATCCGCGCCGGCACCGGGCTCTGCGGTGGCGCTGCCGCAATGGCCGCCGCCACCTGCGCCGGGGTCGGATTGCGGATCACCGCGAAGCTGAAGAACGGGTTGTTGAACGCGTCCGCCTGCGTCGGCTTGTAGACCAGATTCTTGTAGGTCACATTGTAGTAGGTGACGCTCAGCTTGAGGCCGGGGACAAAGCTGGGCGTGAAATCGGCGCCCAGCGAGTAGGTTTCGGCCTCTTCCGGGGTCAGCGCCGGATTGCCGCCGCCCTGGTTGTAGATGTTCACGTTGTTGCCGAAGCCGGCGATGTTCAGGCCGATCTGCGGCACGCCGAAGATCGAGGTGATCAGGCCCATGTTCGGCGCGACAAAGCTGGTGCTCCACGAACCCCGCAACGACAGGTCCTTCACCGGTGCATAGACCAGGCCAACCTTCGGATTGAAGGTACCGCCCAGCTGCTGGTAGTGGTCGTACCGGCCGGAAACCGACAGTTCCAGCCGCTCGATGCCGGGCATGCCGTTCTGCGAGGTGAAGAACGGCAGGTTGATTTCGGCAAAGGCCGCCGCCACGAAGCGCGAAATCCGGTCGTCGCGCACCAGCAACTGGGTCGGGCCGGGCACGCCGCCGATCTGCAGCTGATCGGCCTGTTCGTCGCGGAACTCGGTGCCGACAGCCATGCGGGCGTCGCCGCCACCAAGGGCGAACAACGGGCCATCGGCCTTCACCATCAGCTGGCGCAGAAACTGCGAGCTGTCATTGATCTGCGTGAAGCCATTGTCGATCTGGGCCAGCACGCCCGGATTGTTCTGGCCAGCCTGGCCAAACGGGTTGAAGGCGGTGGTCAGCGTCGACCCATTGGCCAGATTCTGCGCCGCGATCAGATCGATTTCCGGCTGCGAGTTGAAATCGTTGGTCTTGGAATAATGGGTCATCACGTTGAGCAGCCAGCCACCGCCCAGCTTCACGTCGGCACCCAGCGTGATGGCCAGCACTTCGGATTTCTGCGTGTTCACCGGGTTGGGGAACAGGCCTTCGCCGTTGCGCACCACGCTCACGGTCTGGCCCGGCGTCAACGACACGCCCGGCGGCAGCAGCAGATAGGGATTGTTCTGCGGCACGGTGATGTTGAGGTTGCGTGGGTTGGCCACGCGCGAGGTTTCAAGGTTGGAATAATTGGCTTCGGCCCACAGCGTGACAGTGTCGTTCAGTTCCTGCCGGGCCGTCGCCAGCACCGAATAGCGCGTCGATTCCGGCACCACTTCCTGCGCCAGCTGGTTTTCGCAGCGGTTGCGGTTGGCGTTGCCGGTGGCAAACGACGGATAGGCATAGACGGTACTGCCAATGGTGACGTTGGGCAGCGAGCAGGTGGTGGTGCGCCGGTCAATGCCGCCGCGGAACCGCTGATCGGCCCGGATGAAGGGGATTTCCTCGTTGGTGGGCGACTTGTTGGCGCTGTACTCGCCAACGATCATCACGTTGCCGGTGGACCATTTCTTGCCCCAGCCCAGCGCCAGGTTGCGCTTTTCATAGGAATGTTCGGGCGAGAAGCCGTAGGTGCCCTGCGCTTCGAAGCCATCCATGTCGCGGCGGTAGACGAAGTTGGCAACACCGGCGACGGCATCGGAACCGTAAACGGCCGACGAACCATCGGCGACGATCTCAACGCGGCCGATGCCCAGCACCGGGATCATGCCCGGATCGGGCAGCACGGCTTCACCGCCGACGGCGGCCATGCGGTGGCCGTTGAACAGCGCCAGCGTCGCGAAGATGCCGATATTGTGGATGTTGGGCAGGAAACCGCCGGTGCGGAAACGGCCGGTGGTGGCCACTTCGTGATTGACGCCGAAGTTGCCAAGTTGCGGCACCAGGCTGAGCAGTTCCGACAGGTTGGCCGGCGCGTTGACCTTCACGAATTCCTGATCGACGCCGATCAGCGGCGACCCGATCGGCGCGACGCCGCGGATGCTGGTGCCGGTCACCACGATTTCGGCGGCTTCCTCGGCAGCGCCGGACTTGTCATCGGCTGCGGCTGCGGCTGTCTGGGCGGCAGCAGCCCCGGCGAGCGTGAACGCAAGTGCGGCAGCACCCGCCATGCAAGTGGCGCGGTGCAGTTGGCCCCGCTTCAGGAATAGGATGCGCGTCATGCTTTCTCCCCCAACGCAGTTGCTGCCAGGCAGGCAATTCATGGCAATGGGGGGGACGGCGTCAGATCTGCTGCCGGATTTGCCGGCAATGTGGGCAGACCATCTGCCCACTCCACCCTCCCCACACACCACCATGCGCGCGCCCCTGCTGCATGGCAGGGCCTGTCACGACACCGGCTGGCCGCCACGCCTCTTCCGGGCAATGGCTTGCAACACTTGTAGACTGTATACAGATGGCGTCAACGCCAAACTGTAATAGGGTGCGGGGTGCATCGATCAGAAGGCAATCAATCGCCCGGTGATGCAGAAAATCAACAGTTTTGCGGCGAGAGACCCGGCGGCGTTGGCCCGCCACTGGCCCAATCCAGCAGTTCCACCATGTGGACGATATGCAGTTCAGGCCCACCGCTCTGCCCAATCTGGCCGATGCAGCCGATGTTGCTGCTGGCCACGATCTGCGCGCCGGTGGCCGCCAGCGCCGCCTGCTTGCGGCGCTTGAGTTCGGCCGAAAGTTCGGGCTGCAGGATGGCATAGCTGCCGGCCGAACCGCAGCAGACATGGGCTTCGGCCGGATCGCGCACGTCAAAGCCGGCCGCCACCAGCAACTGGCGCGGCGCCGCCTTCACCTGCTGGCCGTGCTGCAGGGAACAGGCGCTGTGCCAGGCGACAGCGATGCCGGGAGGCAGCTGCGGCGGCAGCGGCGGCAACAGGGCCAGATATTCGGAAATGTCGCGCGCCTGGGCGGCAATGGCAGCGGCGCGGGCGGCCATGGCGGGATCATCGCCAAACAGCGCTGCATAATCCTTGATCACCGTGCCGCAGCCTGATGCGGTGATGATGATGGCATCCACCGGCCCCACCGCTTCCCAGGCTTCGATGTTGGCGCGGGCATGGGCGGCGGCGGCGGCTTCGCGGCCGAGGTGATGATCGAGCGCACCACAGCAGGCCGATTGCCGGGTGATCACCACCTCCACGCCATGACGGGCGAGCAGGCGCAGCGCCGCATCGTCGATGGCCGGACGCAGCACCGGCTGCACGCAGCCCAGGTGCAGGATAACCCGGCCAACGCGGGCAGCGGCCGGCAGCGGTGGCGCCAGGCGCTCGGCCAGACCTGCTGCCGGCACATCATCCGGCACCATCGCCAGCATGGCCGCCAGGCGGGCGGGCAGCAACGGCGCCAGCCCCCGCACCAGCCGGCCCGCGCGCAGAGCCAGGCGGAAAAGGCCGCGCCGGGTGAGCAGCGCCGGCAGCAGGGCGCGCAGCAGGCGATCGGGCAGCGGCCGGCGATGGGTGGTTTCGATATGGGCGCGGGCGGCATCAACCAGATGCATGTAATCCACCCCCGACGGGCAGGTGGTGGTGCACGACAGGCACGACAGGCAGCGATCGATATGGTGCACGGCACGCGGGGACGGGGCAGCGGCCGGGTTGGCCAGCATATCCTTCATCAGCCAGATGCGGCCGCGCGGGCTGTCCAGCTCGTCGCCGGTGACCAGGTACGTCGGGCAAGTGGCAGTGCAGAAGCCGCAGTGCACGCATTTGCGGATGCGATCCTGCGCGGCGGCGACATCGATGCTGCTCATGCCGCGCCTCCCGGTGCCGCGGCGGGCGACAGGATGCCGGCGGGATCGAACAGCGCCTTCACTCGCGCCGACAGGGCGGCCACGCCCGGTTCCAGCGGCGCACGCGCCGGGATCGGGCCGTCGCCGCGCAGCCGTTCGGCATGGCCCTCGCGGCCGGCCGCCTGCGCCACCAGCGCATGCACATCGAGGTCGGCCGCACTGGCCGGCAGCAGCACCCAGGCCAGCGCGCCGGCCCAATCCAGCCGCAACCGCGCTGCTGGCGGCAGCAAGGCCGCCAATGCCGGCGCACGGCTGGCGGGCAGCGGACAGCGCCAGATGATTTCGTCGGCGCGGGCATGGCCATGAAGGCTGGCGATCGCCGCCCACAGCGCGCGGCTGGCGTCGCCCTCGATCAGCTGGCCAGCGGGCAGCCGGGCGCGGGCGGCGTCCACCAAGGCTGGCAGCACGGCCGCGCTGGCCTCGATGCGCAACTGCACCGCGCCCTCACTCCACGCCGCGCCGGTGATGCCGCCGTCGATCATCAGCGCATCGGCCATGATGCGCACTGCCTTGGCCGGCGTGTCGGCGGGGAGCAGCAGGGTCGCCTGCGCCGGCGCCAGCGGCAGCACTTTCAGGGTGATCTGAGTCAACACCGCCAGCGTGCCGCGTGAGCCGGTGAGCAGGCGCGGCAGATCAAAGCCCGTCACATTCTTCAGCACCTTGCCGCCAGCGGTTAAAATCTCGCCGCGCCCGGTCACACCCGAAAGGCCCAGCACATGATCACGGCAAGCCCCGGCGAACGGTCGGCGCGGGCCGGAAAGCCCGCTCGCAATGGCACCGCCGATCGTGCCATGGCCCAGCCCCCAGATGGCATCAGGCGAAGGCGGCTCGAACGCGAGGCACTGGCCGGATTGCGCCAGCAGTCGTTCGACATGATCGAGCGGCGCCGACGCTGGCAGGGTGAGCAGCAGCTCGGCCGGATCATGATCAATGCTGCCACCAAGACCGGTCAGATCCAGGTCCGCCTCGGCTGGGCCAGGGCCGATGCCGGGCCGGCTGCCGCTGCCGGAAACGGCCAGCGACCGCCCATGCGCCGCTGCATCGCGGATCACTTCGGCCAGTTGCTCAGTCGTGGCAGGGCGACAGGCCATCAGAATCGGGGCAATTCAGGAAATGGCAGCCGCCCACCATGGACATGCATGGCGTTCATTTCGGCACAGCGCGACAGGGTGGGGAATAATTTGCCGGGATTGAGCAGGCCATGCGCGTCAAAAGCGCATTTCAGCCGGCTCTGCACCGCCAGATCGATGGCGCTGAACTGATGTTCCATCAGATCGCGCTTTTCCACACCCACGCCATGTTCGCCGGTCAGCACGCCGCCGGCATCAACGCAGGCTTTCAATATCGCGGCACCGGCCGCTTCTGCCGCCGCGGTCTGGCCCGGCACCGATGCATCATACATCACCAGCGGGTGGAGATTGCCATCGCCTGCATGGAACACGTTGGCCACCCCCAGGCCGTGGCGGGCGACAATGGCGCTGATCTCGCCCAGCACCGCGCCAAGCTGCCGGCGCGGGATGGTGCCATCGACGCAATAATAATCCGACGCGATGCGACCCACGGCGGGAAACGCCGCCTTGCGCCCGGCCCAGAACAGCAGCCGCTGCGCTTCGTCGGTGGAGGCGCGCAGGTGGGTGCAGTTGTGAGCCTTGGCGATTTGGGTGATGCGGGCAAGCTGGTCGTCAACCTCGGCCGCGCTGCCATCGGCTTCCGCGATCATCAGCGCTGCCACATCGGTCGGGTAACCCGCCTGCACGAAATCCTCGGCCGCGCGGATGGCCGGTGCGTCCATCATCTCCAGCCCGGCCGGGATGATGCCAGCCGCGATGATCGCCGCCACACAGTCGCTGGCATCGGCGACGGAGGGAAAGCCGAGCAGCAGCGCGCGCTGCGTCGCGGGTTTGGGCAGGATGCGCACCGTCGCTTCGGTGACGACGCCCAACAGCCCCTCCGAGCCACAGACCAGACCGAGCAGATCATAGCCGGCCTGCTCCTGCCCCGGGCCACCCAGGCGCAGCACCGTGCCATCGATCAGCACCAGTTCCACCCCCAGCAGATTGGGGCTGGTGGTGCCATATTTCAGGCAATGCACGCCGCCGGCATTTTCCGCGACATTGCCGCCAATCGAACAGGCAATCTGGCTCGACGGATCGGGCGCATAATAAAAGCCCTTGTGCGCAATGGCTTGCGATACGGCGAGATTGGTCACACCCGGCTGCACCACGGCGCAGCGATTGTCATAATCCACGCGCAATATGCGGTTGAAGCGCGCCATGCCGAGCACGATGCCATCGGCCAGCGGCAGCGCCCCGCCCGACAGCGAGGTGCCCGATCCGCGTGCGACCACCTTCACGCCATTGGCATGGCACCAGGCCAGCACCCGGCTCACCTGTTCCGTCGTGCGCGGCAACACCACGGCCAGCGGGCTTTGCCGGTACATCACCAGCCCATCGCTGCCATAGGGCGAGACGCCATCCACATCGGCGATCACCCCATCCGGCACGATGGTGCCAAGCGCAGCGGCGATTTCAACCTGTCGGGCCATGACAGCAGCGTCGGGTTCTGGCATCTTCATGCGATCATCCTGGGCTGCGACGGGTCTGGTTTGACAGGGTAAAACTGTCGTCTATATACAGTTTTACGGCGGCGCAAGACGATAGACCGCGCCCGTGCGGGGGAGAACAAGTGGCAGACGGCGGCACCCCAGACAGCGGGAACCCCGGCAGGGCCCCGGATGGCAGCCGGCGGCGCCTGCGCTCGCAGGACTGGTTCGCCAATCCCGACCGGCCCGACATGGTGGCGGTCTATCTCGAGCGCTTCATGAATTATGGCCTCACACCGGCCGAATTGCGTTCTGGCCGTCCGATCATCGGCATCGCCCAGTCGGGCAGCGATCTCAACCCTTGCAACCGTGTGCACCTGCAACTGGCGCAGCGGGTCAAGGAAGGCATTCGCGACGCCGGCGGCATCGCCATGGAATTCCCGCTGCATCCGATCTTCGAGAATTGCCGCCGCCCTACCGCCGCGCTCGATCGCAACCTGGCCTATCTGGGGCTGGTCGAGATATTGAACGGCTATCCTCTCGATGGCGTGGTGCTCACCACCGGCTGCGACAAGACCACGCCCAGCGGCATCATGGCCGCCGCCACAATGGATCTGCCGGCCATCGTGCTGTCCGGCGGGCCGATGCTGGATGGCTGGCACGAAGGCAAGCGGGTCGGCTCCGGCGCGGTGATCTGGGCCAGCCGCAAGCGCCTCGCCGCCGGCGAGATCGACGAGGAGGGCTTCATCGCCGCTGCTGCCGCGTCCGCCACGTCGGTCGGTCATTGCAACACCATGGGCACCGCCTCCACCATGAACGCCATCGCCGAAGCGCTGGGCCTGTCCCTGCCCGGCTGCGCGGCGATACCGGCGGCCTGGCGGGAACGGGCGCAATATGCCTACGCCACTGGGCACCGTATCGTCGAGATGGTGCGTGACGATCTGCGCCCCAGCCGCATCCTGACGCGGGAAGCCTTCCTTGATGCCATCACGCTCACCGCGGCGATCGGCGGTTCCACCAATGCCCAGCCGCACATCACCGCGATGGCCCGCCACGCCGGCCAGAACATCACGGTGGACGACTGGCGGGACCGGATGGGCGTGCCGCTGATCCTCAACATGGCACCGGCAGGTACCCACCTCGGCGAAGGCTTTGCCCGCGCCGGCGGCGTTCCGGTGGTACTGAAGGAACTGGCCCGCGCCGGCCTCATCCACCCTGAACGGCTGACCGTAACCGGGCAGACGCTGGCAGCCAACATTGCCAACGCCCCAGATGCCGATGGTGACGTGATCCGCACCGTGGCCGATCCGCTCCGCCCCGCTGCCGGCCTGATGCCGATCAGCGGCAATCTGTTCGATTTCGCCATCCTGAAGGCCAGCGTGATCAGCGACGAGTTCCGCCGCCGCTACCTGGAGCGAACGGGAGCGCACGGCGTCTATGAAGGCCGCGCCATCGTGTTCGATGGCGGCGATGATTATCATCACCGCATCAACGATCCGGCGCTGGGGATCGATGCCGATTGCATCCTGGTCATGCGGGGCGCCGGCCCAATCGGCTGGCCGGGCAGCGCCGAAGTGGTCAACATGCAGCCGCCCGATGCGCTGATCCGCGCCGGCATCACCAGCCTGCCCACCATTGGCGATGGCCGCCAATCCGGCACGTCAGATTGCCCGTCGATCGTGCATTGCTCGCCCGAAGCGGCAGCTGGCGGGGGACTCGCCTGGCTGCGGACAGGTGACATCATCCGCATCGATCTCAATGCCGGCCGCTGCGACGCCCTGGTGGACGAAGCCGAAATCGCCCGCCGCATGGCCGAATGGCCGGCCGCTCCGCCAGCCAGCCACACCCCGTGGGAAGCGCTGTACCGCGCCCATGTCGGCAGCCTGGAAGGCGGCGCCGTGCTGGAATTCGCCGTGGATTTCCAGAAGGTCGGGGCGCGCCTGCCCCGGCACAACCACTGATCGGCACCAATGGCGGGACATTTGCCCAAGTCGCTGCCTGCCGGCTTGCGTGCCGGCGATTGCGGCCTATATGCTGTACAAAATGCTGGGTCACGCGCGGCAACAGTGCAGCGGCCTCAGCAAAGAGGAAACTGGCACCGTGGCGACTGCAGAACCCCTCGCCCTGACCGAGACGCCGTCCACCCTGCGCAACCATATCGCGCGCGCCTTGCGGCAGCAGATATTGGCGGGCCGGTACAAGCCGGGCGACCGGCTGAACGAAAGCCAGATCGCGCGCGAATTTACCACGAGCCGCATTCCGGTGCGCGAGGCGTTGTCCCACCTGCAGGAACAGGGCCTGGTGATGAACCTGGAACGCCGCGGCATGTTCGTCATGCAGCTTTCCGAAACCGAGGTGCAGCAGATCAATTCACTGCGAATCGTGCTGGAAGCCGAAGCGATGAAGCTGGCGCGGGCCCACCTGACCCCCGAAATTCGCGCCCAGCTGGAAGAACTTGTGGACCAGATGGAGCATTGGGAGGGCCCGCTGGCCGAAGCCGCCGATCTGGATCGCCGCTTCCACCAGTTGATCTGGCGCACCGCCGGCAATCCCTGGCTGGAACGCATGCTGGATCAACTGACGATCGCGCTGTTCGCCCACAAGACACTGGAACATGTGTCGCGCGAGATGCGGCAATGGCGGCTGAATCATCATCGCGAACTGCTCGACGTGGTGACTGGTGGCAACGCCGATCCGCGCATGGCGCTGCTCACCCACTTGCGCATGGCCTATTCCGAACCGGAGCGTTTCTCCAGCATGGCGCTGACCGACGATTGAACCCCTGCCCGCTGGCAGGGACATTCCTGCCAGATGAAAGGGCAAATCCATGAAATTGCTGCGTTACGGAGCCCGCGGCCATGAACGGCCGGGCGTGCTCGACAGCGCGGGGCAGATTCGCAGCCTCGCCGGCATCATCCCCGATATCGATGGTGCGCTTCTGGACCGGCTGCCCGCGGCACTGGCCGGCATCGACGTGACAGCGCTGCCGGTGGTAAGCGATGATGTGCGTATCGCCGAACCGGTGGGCCGCGTTGGCAAGTTCATCTGCATCGGCCTCAACTATATCGATCATGCCAACGAAGCCGGCATGGCCGTGCCGACAGAGCCGATCATCTTCATGAAGGCCACCTCCAGCATCATCGGGCCGAACGACGATGTGCTGCTGCCGCCGACATCGGTAAAGAGCGATTGGGAAGTGGAACTGGGCGTCGTGATCGGCCGCGAGGCCCGCTATGTCAGCAAGGACGCGGCGATGGACCATGTCGCCGGGCTGGTGCTGGTCAACGATCTTTCGGAACGCGAATATCAGCTGGAACGCGGCGGCCAGTGGGACAAGGGCAAGGGCTGCGACACGTTCGGCCCGTTCGGCCCGTGGCTAGTGACGCTGGAAGAGGTGGACGACATCAATAATCTGGACCTGTGGCTTGATCTGAACGGCAAGCGCGTGCAGACCGGCAACACTGACAAGCTGATCTTTGATGTGCCTACCGTGGTGTCTTACGTCAGCCAGTTCATGAGCCTGCAGCCCGGCGACATCATCTCCACCGGCACACCGCCCGGCGTGGGCATGGGCATGAAGCCGCCGGTGTTTCTGAACGATGGCGATGTAATGGAACTGGGTATCAGCGGGCTGGGCCGGCAGCGCCAGCAGGTCAGGCGCTGGCCGGGCTGAACCTGCTCCGGAATGGGCCCTGGAGCGGTTTTCGATCAACTTGGGTCTGCGGCGCGGGAGCGATTTTGGTTTGGGGCAAGAAGCGAGGAGGGCGCGATGCCTTAAGCATCGTAACCGATGAGCGACGCTGCCCTGAGCCGAAATCGCCCCGCCCCGAAGGGGTCGCCCTTAAGGGCGATGACGCTGATCCAAGTTGGTCGAAAGCTGCTCTAAAGGCTCATGCCGCCATCAATGACGATGTTGCTGCCGCTCATGAAGGTCGCCTCGTCGCTGGCCAGCAACACGGCGACGGCGGCGATTTCCTCGGGCGTGCCGATGCGGCCCATCGGCTGCCGCGCCACGAAGGCGGCACGGGCCGCATCGGCATCACCGGTGGCGGCAAGACGATCCGCCAAGCTGGGGCTGTCTACCGTGCCAGGGCTGATGGCATTGCAGCGGATTCCATCGGCGATGAAATCGCGCGCCACCGACATGGTCAGGCCGATCACCGCCGCCTTGGTGGTGGCATAGGCGCAGCGGTTGGGCGCCGCCTTCACCGACGACACAACCGAAGCGATGTTGATGATCGAGCCCCGCCGCCGCGCCTGCATCGCCGGCAGGAACGCCCGGATGGTGGTGGCCATCGCCAGCACGTTCAGGTTCCAGCTGCGGTTGAAATCCTGCGCCGTGCTTTCAAGGATGGTGCCATTGGCCACCCAGCCGGCGCAGTTCACCAGCACATCGACATTGCTGTGGGTCACTGCCGCTTCATTCACTGCCACCTCATCAGTGACGTCCAGCACCACCAGGCGCGCGCCGGTACCGGCATAGGCGGCGGCCAGGCGATCGGCTGCGATGTCGGTGGCGATCAGGGTCGCGCCTTCAGCCAGAAAGGCCCGACCGATAGCAAGGCCGATCCCCTGCGCGGCGCCGGTCACAAGGGCGGTGCGGCCTGCCAGTCTGCTGCTCATGTGCGGTGTTCCAATCAGGCTGGATACAGACCGGCGGCGCCGTCAATGCGCACCACCTGGCCCGAAACGAAGCGGCTGTCTGGCCCGGCAAGAAACGCGACCACGCCGGCCACTTCCTCGGGCGTGGCATAGCGGTCGAGGTTGGGGCCGGCGGCCATCATGGCGGGATCAGTGGTGCGGGTGGCGAGGAAGCGCGCACTCATCGTCGGGCCGGGCGACACCACGTTCACGCGCACGCCATGCGGGCGCATCTCCATTGCGAGACAGCGGGTGTAGTGCACGATGGCGGCCTTCATGCAGCCATAGACCACCTCACTGGTCACGGCGCGATGACCGTTGAGCGAGCCGAAGTTGATCACGCTGCCTTCGTTACGCGCCGCCATGCCGGGCATCACGGCACGGCAAACCAGCATGGTGCCGATGAAATTGCGATTGATGATGGCCTGCGTGTCGGCAAGGCTGATGTCCAGCGCGCCATTGGGGTCGGGCTTGCCGCCAGCCGCGCCAATATCACCGCCCGCGCAATTGATCAGGATCGAAATTGGTCCCAGCGCCTGTTCGGTGGCGGCTACCATGGCAGCCACCTGCGCCTCATCGGCTATATCGCCCAGAACGGCGGCAGTGCGCACACCCAATTGCGCCGCCAGACGTTCAGCCAAGCCGGTCAGGCTCTTTTCCTCGCCAAACTGCGCCGGTGCGTTTTCCGAGATATCATGGACGGCGACATCGGCACCCAGTTCCGCCAACCGCGATGCGATGGCCCGCCCCAGACCGCGGCCTGAACCAGTGACCAGGGCCACTTGTCCTGACAGGCTGGCCGTGCTGACCCGCGCCCATTCGTTCATGACCAATTCTCCCTGGCCTGGCGCCACAACCGAGCCCCCCACTTGCCACCATGCCCGCCCCAAGCTGGTCCATTTCCAGGCTGCCCCTCAAATGGGGGCAGCGGCAAGCTCAATATCGACATTGGCCCGGACAGGGTGAATTGACAAGCAAAAATCGTATTCAGTATACACTTGCGCCTGCCGATAGTCTAAGCGCACACTATCCAGGCGAATTGGGGGGAATGGCACGTGACGGAATCGCAGGCATGACCCCCACCCGCGTGCGCCACGGCGTTGTGGTGATGGCGCTGGCGCTGGCCATCCTGGCCTATGTCCAGCGCGTGGCGATCAGCCAGGCCGCCGGACCGATCTCGGCCGATCTTGGTCTCGACAAATCGGAAATGGGCATGGTGTTCGGGGCATTCGGTCTGTCCTACGCCCTGTTCGAAATCCCGATGGGCCTGGTTGGCGACAAGCTCGGGGTGAAGAAGATCCTGTCTCGCCTGGTGCTGGCCTGGTCGTTCTTCACGGCGCTGACAGGGGCGGCGTGGAGTTTCACCTCGATGTGGGTGATCCGGTTTCTGTTTGGTGCGGGCGAGGCAGGGTGCTTCCCCAATCTCACCCGCATGCTCAGCCAGTGGCTGCCGCGCGGCGAGCGGGTAAAGGCGCAGGCGTTGATGTGGGCCTGCACGCGCTGGGGCGGCGCTGTCACGCCGCCGCTGGTGCTGCTGGCAATCAATTTCGTCGGCTGGCGCTGGGCCTTCGTGCTGTTCGGCCTGCTGGGTGCGGCCTGGGTCGCGTGGTTCTCGCGACGCTTCCATGAACGGCCGGCCGATCATCCGGGCGTGAACGATGCCGAACAAGCGCTGCTGGCGGAATCGCAGGCGCTGGTCGCCCATGCGCCCGAAAGCTGGGTGAAACTGCTGCTGCGCCCGCAGGCGCTGCTGTTGTGCCTGCAATATTTCTGCTGGTCCTATGTCTGGTATTTCTTCGTCACCTGGATGCCGACCTTCCTGGGCGAGGCACACGGCCAGAGCGCGGCCGGCATGGCCGGCCTGTCGGTTCTGCCGCTGCTCATGGGCGGGCTTGGCTCGCTCACCGCCGGGATGCTGCCGCTCTGGGTATCGCGCCGCGCCGTTGCCATCGGCTGCTTCACCAGTGTCGCCATCCTGATGGCGCTGGTGCCGCAGGCCGGCAACGTTTGGGTGGCAATCGCGCTGCTCGCCAGCGTTGCCTTTCTGGGCGACATGCTGGTGCCGATCAGCTGGAACCAGTGCGTGGAACTGGGCCAGGGCTATACCGCCACCATGGGCGCGGCAATGAACATGTTCGCCAATTTCTCCGGTTTCCTGGCACCCGTGGTTGGCGGCATGCTGCTGGAAGCCAGCGGCAATGATTGGACGCCGATGCTGTGGCTGATGTCGGGTGTCGCCGGTATCGGCGCCATAAGCTGGATCGTGATGGGAGCCGTGGGCACCGCGCCTGCCGCCGTAAAGGGATAAGCACATGCAGATTTCACTCGCCGGCCGCACGGCCGTGATCATTGGCGCCAGCGGCGGGCTGGGCGAAGCCATGGCCGAAGCTATGGGCGCCGCCGGCGCCCGGCTGGCACTGGTCGGACGCCGGCGGGAAAAGCTGGACGCCCTTGCCAGCCGACTGGCAGCCAATGGCGTCGAGGTGGCCGTGTTCACCGCCGATGTGACCGATGAAGCCAGCGTGGCCGCGCTGGCGGCTGCCGTGAACGGATGGTCGCCCAATCCACAGATCTTGATCAATTCGGCTGGCACCAACATCCGCAAGAATCTGGTCGAATTCAGCCTGTCCGAATTCCGCAGCGTGATTGATTCCAGCCTGATTTCCACCTTCCTGGCCTGCCATGCCTTCGTGCCGGGCATGATGGGCACCGGCTATGGCCGCATCATCAACCTGGCCTCGATCATGGCGCATATCTCGCTGCCAGGCCGCACCGCCTATTCCTCGGCCAAGGCCAGCCTGCTGGGCCTGACCAAGGCGCTGGCGCTGGAACTGGCCGCCGAAGGCATCACGGTCAACGCCATCAGCCCCGGCCCGTTCGGCACCGAGATGAACCGCCCGGTGATGGACAATCCCGAGGCCAATGCCGCCTTCCTGGCCAGCCTGCCCGTCGGCCGCTGGGGCAAGGTGGAGGAGATCGGCGCGCTGGTCACCTATCTCTGCTCCGATCTCGCCGGCTTCGTCACTGGCACCGATATCCTGATCGACGGGGGCTGGACAGCACGGTGATCCGCCGGATCGGCCTTGCTGCGAGCCTGGCACTGGGGGCGGCCCTGCTGTCGGCGCAGGCCCCGCCGCCAGCCGCGACCGCCGGCTTTGGCGGCGGTCGCGAACTGCAGCGGCTGACGGGGGAGCGCTTCACCGAAAACTGCAGCGGCTGCCATGGCGCCCCCGGCACTGCTGGCCGCGCACCCAATTTGTTCGACCAGAGATTGCTGTCCCAGCGCAGCGACGATGATCTGTTCCGCATCATCACCAATGGGGTGGAGGGTGCCGAGATGCCGGCCTTTGGCGAGGTGCTGCCATCGGAACAGATTTGGCAGTTGATCGCCTGGCTGCGGCTGGAAGCCGAAAACACCCAGCCCCGGCCCCGGTTCATTGCCGATCCGGCCGGCGCGGTGATCGCATCGGAACAGCAGAAATTCCGCATCGACGTGGTGGCGCAGGGGCTGGAAACGCCGTGGGGCCTGGCCTTCCTGCCTGATGGCCGGTTGCTGGTGACCGAACGCGCTGGCCGACTGCGCATCATCGATCGCAAGGGCAGGCTGCTGCCGCAGGCCGTGACCAACACGCCGCCGGTGTGGGAACGGCAGGATGCAGGCCTGTTGGACGTGGCGGTGGACCCCGATTACCGCAAAACCGGCTGGATCTACCTCAGCCTCGTCGAACTGCAGCCCGGCTATCAGCTGCCGCCAGCCCCGGCCCTGAAGCCCGGCGAACGGCCGCCCAATCACCCATCGATGACGGTGATCGTGCGCGGCCGCCTCAACCGGCAGGGCGCGTGGGTGGATGCGCAGACGCTGTTCCGCGCGCCACTCGATCGCTACACGCCCAGCGGCGTGCATTATGGCTCGCGCCTGGCCTTTGATCCGCAGGGAAGGCTGCTGTTCACCGTCGGTGAGCGCGGCGACATGAAGAACGCGCAGGATCTGTCGACACCGCTGGGCAAGCTGCACCGCATCAATCGCGATGGCAGCATCCCGTCGGACAACCCGTTCGTGAACCGCCCGGACGTGGTGCCATCCATCTGGTCATGGGGCCATCGCAACCCGCAGGGCCTGGCCTTTGATGCCGCTGGCCGCCTGTGGGAGGCCGAACATGGCCCCAGCGGCGGCGACGAGATCAACCTGATCCAGCCCGGCGGCAATTATGGCTGGGGCGTCGTTTCGATGGGCATCCAGCCCGGCATCGCGGCGCGCACGGCGCCGGGCATGATTGGCCCGATTACCTATTATACCCCCACCATCGCACCTTCCGGCATCGCGCTCTATCGCGGCAATCGCTATCCGTCGTGGAGCGGCAACCTGTTCGTGACCGGTCTGGCCGGCCAGCAGCTACGCCGGCTGGTGCTGGATGGAGAACGCATCACCCACGAGGAAGTGTTGTTCAAATCCTATGGCCGGGTGCGCGCCGTCACCACCGGGCCCGACGGTCTGCTCTATGTGCTGTTGCAGCGGCCCACCGGGCAGGGCACCGGCCAGCCGCTGTCAGCCTCCACCCCTGGCCTCGTCATCAGGCTGGTCCCGCTGCCATGAGACCGGCACTGATTCTGGCCATGGCCCTGATGGCTGCGCCGGCCTTCGCCGCCACCGCCAGCATTGCGCCTTTCGGCACCAACGCCAAGGGCGAGACCGTCGAAGCCATCACCCTGGCCAACAAGGCCGGCATCAAGGTGGTGATCCTCACCCGCGGCGGCGCTCTGGCCGAAGTGTCGGTGCCGGATCGGCAGGGACGCCTTGCCAATGTCGTGCTCACCCGGCCCGATTTCGTCGCCTGGGATCGCGGCGGTTCCTTCAACACGCTGATCGGTCGTTTCGCCAACCGTATCGCTGGCGGCGGCTTCAGCATCGATGGCCAGCGCTTTGCCCTGCCAGCCAATCCCGAAACCGGCATCACCATTCACGGCGGGCAAGGTGGCTGGGGCACCAGGCTGTGGAAGCCCCGACTGATCCCGTCAGGCAGCACGGCCGGGGTCGAGCTCAGCCTCGACAGCCCGGATGGCGACAATGGCTTTCCCGGTGCGGTGAAGGTGACCGCCACCTACACGCTCAATGACGCTGGCGAGCTGCGGCTGGACTGGCGGGCGACGACCACGAAGCCGACGCACATCAACGTCACCAACCACGCCTATTTCACCCTGGCCGGCCATGGCGGCGCGCCGGTGGACAGCCAATCGCTGCGCCTGTTCGCCAGCCGCTACACGCCGGTTGATGCCAGGATGATCCCCACCGGCGAAATCGCGCCCGTGGCCGGCACACCCTTCGATTTCCGCAAGCCGCAGCCGATTGGCCCGGCCCTGCGCAGCAACCACCCGCAGATCCTGCTGGCACGCGGCATCGATCACAATCTGGTGATCGACGGTGCGGCCGGCACCTTGCGCGCTGCTGCAGAGCTGGTGGATTCAGTCTCCGGTCGGCGCCTGCTGGTTTCCACCACCGAACCGGGCATGCAGGTCTATACCGCCAACAATTTCAACGGCAGCCAGCCCGCCAGCAACGGCCTGCTGCTCCGGCAAGGCGACGGGATCGCCTTTGAAACCCAGCATTTTCCCGACAGTCCCAACCAGCCGTCCTTCCCGTCCACGTTGCTGCGGCCCGGTGAGGTCTTCACCTCCACAACCGTCTATGCCTTTGGTGTGATCAAATGAAACGCCTCGCTGCGGCTTTCCTGGCCCTTGCCGCGCCAGCGCAGGCGCAGGAACTGAAGATCGTCAGCATCGACGTCGAGGGTGGGGCTGCCACACTCTATGTCACGCCAGAGGGTCGGTCGCTGCTGATCGATGCGGGCTGGCCTGCGGGGCGCGGGGTGCCGCGCGCTGCACCGGGCGAACCGCCGGTGCCAGCCTCGGCTTCAAGTGCAGAACGAATTGTCGCCGCCGCCCGTGCCGCCGGCCTCAAGCGGCTCGATCATGTCGTCATCAGCCATTATCATGTCGATCATGTTGGCGGCCTGTTGGACTTGCTGAAGCTGTTCCCGGTCGGGCAGGTGATCGATCATGGTCCCAACCGCGAACCGCTGCGTGAAGGGCTGAACCCCGGCCAACGCGCCAATGCGCCGGCCACATTGTACCCGCTCTACACGGCGGCCATTGCCGGCCTGAAACACCGCGTGCTGGCCGCGGGCGAACGCCTGCGCGTCGGCGGCCTTGAACTGATGGCCGTGAACAGCGATGGCGAAGCCAGCCCGCGCCCGCTGCCGGGCGGCGGTGGCCCGGGGCATGGCTGTGATGGCCCGGCGGCCAAGGCCGAGAATGGCGGCGAGGAGAACCCGCGATCGCTGGGGCTCCTGTTGCGCTGGGGCAAGGCCCGCATCCTCAGCCTCGCCGACACGACGTGGACGCTGGAGCACAGCCTGGTGTGCCCGGTGAACCGCATCGGCCGGGCCGACCTGATGTTTGCCAACAACCATGGCAGCGATCTGTCCAACCCGCCGTCGCTGCTTGCCAGCGTGGCTCCGCGTGTCGTGGTGGTGAACAATGGCCCCACCAAGGGCGGTGACGCCGCCGTGCTGCAGCGCCTGCAGGCCCTGCCCGGCACCGTGGTGTGGCAGCTGCACGGGGCGCTGCGCAACCCGGCCGCCAATGTTGCGCCAGCGCGTATCGTCAACCCCGGCCGCGATGACAATGGCAATTTGCTGATCAGCGTGCGCCGCGACGGGCGCATCGCCATCAGCAACCCGCGCACCGGGGCCAGCGAGACCTATTCGCCCTGAGCCGGCTCGGGCTCGGGTTGGTCATTCGGCAGCGGCGGGTCGCCCACCCGCCGGCCTGACAGCCGCCCCAGCAGCTTGAAGGCATAGAGCATCACCCGACCGCGCACGGCCGATTCCGGTCCCGCATGGGCCGGCAGGCCCAGTGCGGGCAGATCGGCGCGGGCAGCAACACTTCCGGCATCGGGATGCAGGGCAATGGCCAGCAACAGTCGCTGCAGCGCCGGCGCCGCAAAGCGTGCCTGCAATTGCGCTTCCACCAGCAGTGGCAAATGGCGTTCCAGCGGGTCCATTTGCAACAGGTCGGGCACGGCAGCGATCAGCAACAATGTGCGCACCTGCTGTTCCTCGCTGCCGGAGCGGGCCGGAGGCCAATCCGCCAGTTGCCGCTGGATGCGGGCCAGCGCATTTTCCAGCACCGCATCAGGCGGCCCGTTGGCGATCGGCGCGACCAGGCCGGAATCGGGTGGCAGCCGTTCAAACGCGATGCCATCAAGGGCGGCGGCAAGATCGTCCGTGGCTGCCGCCGGCACCGGCGGCTGGGGCGGGGCCGCGATGGGCGCAGCGAGCGGTGATGCAGCAGCTGGGGCAGCAGCAGATGGGGCAGCAGCTGGAGCAGCGGCCGCCGCAACGGTAATGCCGGGCGCAGGCCGCACATAATCGGCCGGCTGGCCGGCGTTGGCGGTGTCCGGAGCGGCGGGCATCGGCTGCTGGCGGACATTGGCCACCACCACCAGCGCCAACCACAGCCCGATCAGCGGCAGCAGCCACAAACCACGGCGGCCGGGCCGCAGCGGCGCGGCCGGTTCCCAGCGAAACAGCAGCACGGCCGCCAGCAGCGCCAGCAAGCCGTGGCCTGCCAGCGCCAGCAGTTCAAATCCCGCTGCGCGCGTGCCCGTGCCGGTGACCGCCGTCTGGATCGCCACCACCGCATGGCGGCCAGGCAGCAGATTGGACCACGGCAGCGCCCAATCGGGCAGGCTGGCCAGCGGCACTGCCACGCCGCCCAGGATCAGCATTGGCAGGAAGATGCACTGGCCCAGCGCCTGCACCGCCGGCACATTTGGCGCCAGATTGCCGATCAGC
The DNA here is from genome assembly GCF_000331225.1 of Sandarakinorhabdus sp. AAP62. Taxonomy (GTDB): domain Bacteria; phylum Pseudomonadota; class Alphaproteobacteria; order Sphingomonadales; family Sphingomonadaceae; genus Sandarakinorhabdus. The sequence goes on from NZ_ANFY01000006.1 coordinate 118,696, forward strand.
GCGCCAAGGCACAGGAAACACAGGCCTGCGATGGCCAACGCCAGCACGGTCGACACCGGGTGCGGCAGCGGCGGCATGCCCAGCGCCCGCGCCGCCCAGTGCTGCAACAGCAGGGCACCAGCCAGCAGCGCCGCCCGCGCCAGCACCAATGCCACCACAAAGCGCCAGCGCGGGGCCGGCGTGAGCGCATAGTGCCGCCACAGCCCGCTCTCGCGCTCGCTGACCATCTGGGTGGGCAGGCCGAAGGCCGCACTGCCCAGGATGGTGATCGTGAAGAACTGGCCGGCATGCAGCGCCAGCGGCACAGGATCATCGCCGTAAAGCGCAGCAAAGCCGGCGAGGAACAGCAGCGGGAACAGCCAGCCATAGATCAGCGCCATCGGGTTGCGCAGCGAGGCCAGCAGATTGGCGCGCACCAGTGGCCACAGCGGTCCTTCAGTCATGGCCGGGCCTTTCCTGCAGCAGATCGGCCAGCACCGCGCCCGCCACCAGTCGGCCATTGTCGAGCAGCACCAGCCGATCACACAGGCTGGCGGCCTCGTCGCGGTCATGGGTCGCCATCAGGATGGCCGCACCGGTTTCCCGCCGTTCGGCGAGGATGGCGGCAAGATCGCGCCGCATGGCCGGGTCGAGCGCGGTGGCAGGTTCATCAAGCAGAATGACAACCGGCCGGTGCTGCAATGCCAGCGCCAACGCCAGCCGCTGTCGCTGGCCGGCCGAAAGGCGGCGCACCTGCTGCTGCGCGATGGCGGTCAGACCGAGGCGCGAGGCCAGATCGGCGCAGGGCGCCACGCCGTGCAGGACGGCAAACAGCTGCAAGGTCTCGGCCACGCGCAGCCGTTCGGGCAGGCCGGGCTGCTGCATCAACAGGCCAGTGGCCCGCCGCGCCGCCGGGCTGCCCGGTGGATGGCCGGCCACGCTGATCTGCCCCGCCTGCGGCCGGGCCAGGCCGGCCACACAGTCCAGCAGGCTGGACTTGCCGGCACCGTTCAGCCCGATCAGGCCGACGATCTCGCCCGCTGCCGCCGTGATCGACACGTCATCCACCACGCGGCGCCCGTCGCGGCTGCGGGTCAGGCCCTCGATCAGGATCATGCCTTCACCCTCATCGCTGCGGGGCGTCGATATCCTTTTCCGACCAGGGCGTGGTGCGGTGGGCAAAGGCCAGGCGCCATTCCTTGACGGCGGCCGGCGGCAACGGCGTTGCCGTATTGCCCCAGCTCTGGCGGACATAGGTGAGCACGGCGGCCACCTCCTCGTCGCTCATGGCGCTGCCGAGCGGCGGCATCAGGCCGATCTTGCCTTCCAGTCCGTTGGTGAGGATGCGCACCGGCACATCGCCGTTCGCGGCAACACGCTTCGATCCGGCCAGTGGCGGCGCCACCGTGGCCTGGCCCTGGCCTTGCAGCTGGTGGCAGCCGGAACATTGCTCGACATAGATCGACTGGCCGCGCCGGAACAAGGCTTCTTCGCCGGCACTGCGCGGTGGCAGCGCTGGCGGCGCCGGCCGGCCCGGCCAGGTGACCAGCGCCAGCAATTTCCTAGCCGGCTCGGCCAGTGCGTCCTTGCCGTCGGCCAGCACCGCCAACCCGCGCGGCTCCGACGCCAGTTCGAAGCGGCTGCCGCCGCCACGCTGCCGGGTGACGCCGGGGATATTGCCGCCCGCGCGCCCGCCGGCCACGGCATTGCCGCCGGCCTGCACGCCGCCGGCCAGCCCGAGGGCCAGCCCGTCGAGCAGGGCGTTGCGCACCAGTGCCGGCTGCCCGGCATCGCCGGCCATCGCCACCAACTGGCCAATGGCGGCATCGCGGCGCTTGGCCAGCGCACCAGACAGCATGGCCAGCGCCTCGCGCGGCGCGCCAGCCTGGCCAGCCAGCGCGGTGAGCACCGCCATCTCGCCGCCCTTGAGGCCTGAAAGCGCCGCATCGACCAGCACCGGATCATCGCCCTGCGCATTCAGCAACGCAATCATCGGTGCGGTACGCTGTTCGGCCGGCAACGCGCCAAGGCTGGCGGCAAGCTGCACGCGCACCTGCCAATTGGCGTCGACGGCCAATGCCAGCGCCGCCTTGCTCATCTTCCTGTCGCCCGTGGCCAGCCAGGGTTCGGCCAGCCGCAAGCCGGCGGCGCGCAATTCCGGCCGCGTATCGGCCATTGCGATCAGCGCCAGCGCTGGCTGCATGCCGCCGATGCCATTCAGCGTCCAGAGCGCGTGCAGGCGGGTGCGCCAATCGGTCTTGCGGTCGCGCACCAGCCGTTCCAGCAGGGGCCGGCTCCTGGGATCAGCCCGCTGCACCAGCAGTTGCTGGGCGGTGTCGCGCCACCAGCCATTGGGGTGCGCCAGATGCGCCACCAGGCTGGCGGTCGTATCGCGGCTCATCTGCGGGCGGGCATCGCGCGGCATCCGGGCGGCCGCACCATTGGCGCCAACATGCACCACCCGATAGATGCGGCCATGGCCGGTGCCCCGCGCCAGCCCGCGCTTGTTGATATAATCCCGGAGATAATCGGTCTGCAGCGGGCCATCCTGCGAGACACCGCGATACATGTCGGCGATGTAGATGGTGCCATCAGGGCCGCCAGCAAGCGCCGTGGGCCGGAACCGCACGTCGGTGGAGGCGAGGAATTCGCCCCTGGCATAATAATCCTCTGCCGCCATCCGGCCCTGGCCATCATCCTTCAGCCGCAGCAGGTGCACGATGTTGGTGGCCCCATCCGCCACGAAGGCCATGCCCTGCACGTCGGCTGGCAGGCGGGTGCCGCGATAGATCAGGGGCGAGGACACGCCGCCATAATAGCTGGCGGTGCCATCGGCGCGGAACACCTCACGCCGGTAGCCGCGATTGAGACCGAAGGTGGGATGGGCTGGCCAGATGTTGGTTTTCTCCTGATCGACGAGATTCTCGTACAGTCCGCGGGTGCGCACCAGATCGGGATTGCGGGCAAAATAATCCGGCGAAACATAATCGACGAACAGCGGATCGGTGTTGACGTTGCGATAGATGCGCCCGGCATCATCCTGGGTGACGCCCCACTGGCCGCGGCGCAGGCCCGGCACGGTGACGAACTGGCCGGCCCTGTAGGCGACGTTCCATTCATGCTCGGAAACGACCAGCAGATTGTCCATCCCCCAGAACAGCCCGTTGGCGCCATGTTCGAGCACGCCCAGCCGGGCAAAGCCGTCGGCGACTTTCTCCCTGGTATCGGCCTTCAGGTCACCATCGGTGTCGCAGGCCTTCCACAGCGTTGGCGGCTCGCCAATCAGCGCGCAGCCACCCGCGAGGATCTTGAAGGCGCGGGGCAGCACCAACTTGTCGGCAAAGACCGTGCGCTTGTCGAACACGCCATCATTGTCGCTATCATCCAGCACCACCAGGCGGTTCACCGGTTCCAGGCTGTTTTCCATCGACAAATTGTGCGCCCAGCCGGGCAGTTCCATCACCCAGAGCCGACCTTCGCCATCGAATTCCATCAGGATCGGATCCTGCACCAGCGGTTCGGTGGCGACCAGTTCCACCGCATAGCCCGGCGGCATCGCAAAGCTTTTCAGCGCATCGGCGGGCGCGCGCACCGGCGGTTCATCGGGCTCTTCCGCCGTGAAGAAGGGCCAGGGCCGGTTCAGTTCGCTGCGCGGCGGCACGGCCAGATCGGCTGCCGCCAACAGCAACGGTGCCGCCAATGCTGCGGCTGCCGCGCCCATCCCTGCCCTGCGACGTGCCCTGTTTCCTGCCCTGATCATCATCCTGCCCATATGGCTTTCGTGCCGCAGGTGGCGGCGCTTGGCAATTGCATACTGTATATAGTATGCGCCAATCGCAAGTCAGAACCGGTCCGCCTTGACGGGGTGGACGACGTGCCGCAGCACGATATCCGGTCGCGGTCGGGCAGGAGGCAGGGTGCAGGTGCAGGCGATGCAGGCAGGATCAGGTGCGCGCTGGCTGGTGTTGCTGACGGGGTTGCTGGCCGCCATCCTGCTGCCGTGGGCGCTGGTTGGCGACGATCTGGCCCGCTGGACGCTGGCAGCGACAGCGGCACTGGCCGATCGGCCGTGGCTGGTGATGGCGTTGGTGGTGCTGCTGCTGGCACTGGATCCCGTGCTGCCGGTGCCGTCCAGCATCGTTGCCGTTGCCGGTGGCAGCGCGCTGGGCGCGGGTGTGGGGGCAGCAGCGATCTTCATGGGCCTGATGACTGGGGCGCTGATTGGCTATTGGCTGGGCCGCCAGCCCGGCCGGGCGCTGGCCGGGCGCCTGGTTGGTGATGCCGCGCTGGCCGGGCTTGATCCCCGGGTTCGCCCCATCGGTCCGCTGGCCCTGCTGCTCAGCCGACCGGTGCCGGTGGTGGCTGAAGCCGTGGTGATCCTGGCCGGCGCGGCGCGGCTGCCGTGGCGGCCGTTCCTGCTGGCCGTCGTGCCCGCCAACGCCGCCCTGGCATTGGCCTGGGCCGGCCTTGGTGCCACGGCGTCTGCCGGCCATCTGATGCCGGCCCTGGTGGGCATCATTGCCCTGCCCGCGCTGGCCTATGCCCTGTGGCATCTGTTCCGCCGCGCCTGATCCCCTTCAGCCAATCGAGTGCCCATGCTGCTTGCCACCCTGTTGCTTGCCCAATCCGCCGCGGTGGCACCGCCGCTGGTCGTCACGGCCTCGCGGCTGCGGCCGCTGGCCAGTGCGATCCGCATCGAGTCCGACCAGCTTGATGCATCGGGCAGTATCGCGGCGGCCGCCGCCGGGGTGCCCAACCTGTTCATTGCGCAGCCGGGCGGACGCAGTGGCTTTGCCGCCGCCACGCTGGACGGTGCCGATCCCAATTTCACGCTGGTGCTGTTCGATGGCGTGCCGATCAACAACGCCACCAGTTCCCGCGGCGGCGCCGTCAACCTGGCCGAGATCGGCAGCTTCGGGCTCGCCAGCCTCGACCTGCTGCCGGCCCAGCTTTCGGCCGTGCATGGTTCGGGCGCGCTGGCCGGCGTGCTGGCGATCACGCCGCGCGGCCCGGCCGAGCGGCTGGAGCTCACGGCCCAGGCCGGCGGGATCAGCCGGGGCGGCCACACGCTCGCCGCTGGCCTGTCCGGGCCGATCGGCGGCGGCTGGGGCGCCAGCCTGACCGGCCAGATCGACGATGATGGCACGCCGACGCCGCTGGCCCGGTTCGTCGCGCGCACCGCCGTGCTCAGGCTGGTGCGCGGTGACGGCGCCGACCGGCTGCTGCTGCGCGTCAACGACATCGACGCCGCGGGCTTCCCGGATGCCAGTGGCGGCGCCCTGCTGGCCGAACGCCGCATCGCCGAACAGCGCCGGGCGCGGGAATATCTGGCCGCCGTGCGAACGCGCCAGCAACTCGGCGACGGCCTGGCGCTGGATCTCAATGCCAGCTGGCTCGGCCGCAGCGACAGCATCGCCAGCCCCGGCGTGGCCGGTGCCGCCAGCAATCCCGCCGGCCTGCCCGCCAGCACGGATGCGACGTGCTATGATCGCCTGCTTGGCCAGGCCAGCCTGGCCTGGACCGCCGGCACCGCGCAGATCGCCGCCGGCATCGAAGGCAGCAACGAACGCGGCCGCGCCACCGGCGAACTTGATTTCGGCTTTTTCACGCTACCCACCGCCTATCGGCTGGATCGCGGCGCCTGGGCCGGCTTTGCCGAAGTTGCCGCCCAGGCCGGCGCCGTGTCCGGCAGCGGGGCGGTGCGCGTCGATCGCTTCGGCAGCCTGAAGGCGCGCATTTCGGGCCGCATCGCCGCGGCTGCCGAACTGGGCCACGGCTGGCGGCTGGAGGCTTCGGCCGGCAGCAGCTTCAAGGCGCCCAGCTTCTATGCCCTGGCCAATCCGCTGGTCGGCAATCCGGCGTTGCGGCCCGAATCCGGCCAGCGCGGCGATGCGGCGTTGATCTGGCAGCAGGAAGGCACACGGCTGCGGCTGGGCGGCTTTGTTGCCCGTTATCGCGACCTCATCGATTTCGTGTTCCAGCCGGCGCCGGCGCTGGTCAACCGCGGCCGCGTTGCCGTCGATGGAGTAGCCGCCAGCCTGGTGCAAAACCTGGGCGACCTGCAGCTTGATCTGGCCGTGCAGCATATCTGGCCACGCGACCGGGCCGGCGGGCCCGACCTGCTTCTGCGACCGCGCTGGCGGGCCAATGCCGCCGTGCGCTGGCAGGCGGCAGAGCGGCTGGCCATCAACCTGCGGGCCGGCCACGTCGGCGCGCGTGATGATGAATCGGTGCCGGGGGGGCGGCAGCGCCTGTCACCCTATGTGCAGGTGGCTGCCGATGCCCGCTGGCAGGCGACGGATGCGCTGGCGATCAGGCTGGCCGCCGACAATCTGATCGATGCCGAATGGCAGGATGCCGCCGGCTTCCCGGCCCCGCCACTGCGCCTGCGCCTGCTGGCCAGCGTTCGGCTGTGAACGAACTGGCGCGCCGCCCAGGGGAGGAGTCAGCGCGCCAGCCTGTGGCCCTTTTGGAGCCACCGTCCAGGATTACGACCTGATCGCCAATCAGGTCGCCATCACGGCACGGCGTGCGACGCCGGCCGGATCCATCATCACCTTCGACACATTGTCATAGACCATCGTCGGCACCCGGTTGTCGTGCGCCGGCCAGGCCATCCCCTTGATCGACGGGTTGCCGGTGCGGGCAAAGGCCGCCCAGGCACTGCTCATCGCCCGGCCCAGCGCCTGCGCGCCCGGGGTGTTGCCGGTGGCGGTGGCCCAGCGCTCGACATTGTCGGTGGCGAACGGAATGTCGATGCAGTGGAAGCTGCCCCAGCGGCCTTCCAGCGTCGGGCAGGCATAGGTCATGTACCAGGTGAAGGCCGCCGTGCCCTGCGCCGTTTTCAGCTTGGCGAAATGCACGCTGTTGTTGCGCCCGGTCATCGCCGCCATCACGCGCGACAGATGGCCGGGAGACAGGCCGGGGAAGGCCGCGCGGAAGGCCGCCAGCGCCTCGCCCCGGCTGGCAGCGGGTACATTGGCCATGCGCTTCAGCAGTTCGGCTTCATCGAATTCCGGCAGCGCCCCGCCCGATTCATCGCGCACGCTGCCCACCACCAGCGGCACATGCGCGGAAATGGCTGGCGCCCGATCCACGAACGGCGCTTCCGGGATGGTGACGCCATCGACCACCGGCGACCAGCCCGGTGCCCGGCGGCGCGGGCCGCCAATGGTCAGATTGGTCGGCTGCCCGGCCGAAAGCCGGCGCGCCACCTTCTGCCCGGCATCGATCAGCGCGGCGGTGGGGATGGCCTGCAGGCGGAAGACTTCCTTGCCGATGCCCAGTTCGGCCAGCACCTCGCGGGTGAAGGCGCGGGCTCGGTTGCTGTCGTTGCCCAGCATCGACGCACCGGAATGGATCATCGCCTTGTGGAACAGGCCAGCCGCCGCCGGCATGCCCATCAGCGTGGAGACTTTCGAGCCACCGCCCGATTGGCCGAAGATGGTGACATTGCCGGGATCGCCGCCGAACGCCGCGATATTGGCCTTCACCCACTGCAGCGCCGCCACCAGATCGAGCACGCCGGCATTGCCGGACTGCGCATAGGGGGCGCCGCCCACTTCGGACAGATCCATGTAACCCAGCGGCCCCAGCCGATGATTGACCGACACGAAGACAACGCCGTGATTGGCCGCCATGCGCGTGCCATCATAGCCGGCCAGTTCCTGCGAGGACCCGGCGGTGTAGCCGCCGCCGTGGATCCACACCATCACCGGTGCATTGCGGGCATCGGTGCGGCCCCAGATGTTGAGGCGCAGGCAATCTTCGCCGGTGTAGCCATCGTCCCAGTGGAACAGCCAGGCTTCCTCGTCGTTGGCCCAGCCGGTGCGCACCTGCTGCGGGCAGGTCGGGCCCCAGTTCATGCAGCTCCGGGTGCCGGCCCATTTCGGCGCCGGGCCGGGAGGCAGGAAGCGGCTGCTGCCACCGGTATCGGCAGCATAGGGGATACCCTTGAAGATGCGGACGTCGCCATCGCGATAGCCACGCACCCGGCCCTGCGCCGTATCGACCAGCGTCGCCGGATCGATGCCAGGCGCCTTGCTGGCGCCCAGGGTCTGCGCTCGGGCGCTGCTGGCGGCGAGCGCCGTTCCGGCCAGCGCCACTCCCCCCAGCATTTCACGACGATCCAGCATATCACCCCCAAATAACTGTAGACTGTATACAGTAAGCTAGGCATTTCTAGGTCGCTTGGCAAGACGCTTTTGCCAGCTGACGCTCAGAGGACGACCAGATGATCGCCACACTGCGCCGGCACACCGATGGCGCCTGCCAACGCCCCTTTTCGCCGTGGCGGCCTGGGTCGCTGCTGGGATTGGCGATCGCGCTGATCACGCCGGCCGCACTGCGCGCACAGGCCACGGCGCCTGCCGGTGATCCGGCGGTCATCGTCGCCGCCACCGGCAGCCGTTCGGCCGAGAATGCCGTTCGCCAGGCCGGCGATGCGTTTGGCACCAGCATTGGCCGCGAGATCTCGGGCCTCTACAACCGTGAGCGCGTGCGCGGCTTTTCCCCGGTCGCTGCCGGCAATGTGCGGATCGACGGGCTCTATTTCGATCCGATCACCATCCCATCCAGCCGGCTGGTGCGCGCCACCACCATCCGCGTGGGCCCATCGGCACTGGGCAGCCCCTTCCCGGCTCCCACCGGCATTGTCGATCTCGGCATCCGCCGCCCGGGCCGCGACGCGGCGGCCAGCCTGCTGGTTGGCTACAACAGCTGGCACACACCCACCGCCGAATTCGATGCGACGCTGCCGGTGTCTTCCACCCTGTCACTTGGCGTTGGCGCCGGACTTGAACTGGAAAATGGCTTCAACCGGACGCGCGATCACAGCTATGAACTTGCCCTGATCGGCCAATGGCAGCCTTCGGCCCGGCTGGCGGTGCTGCCGTTCGTCACGATGAAAGACACGTTGATCGATGATCGCGGCCCGATAACGGTGCCGCAGGGCAATTTCCTCCCCCCGCGCCTGCCGCGCCGGCAGTTCTTTGGCCCGTGGTGGTCGCGCGGCAGCGACACCGAAATCAATGCCGGCATCGTCACCGACTGGGCCCTTGCCGAGGGTTGGCAAATGCGCGTCGGCCTGTTCCGTTCCCAGCGCGCCATCCGCAGCCAGTTCGCCAATGTCGTGCGTATCGTCAGCCTCGATGGCAGCGGCAGCCAGCGCCTGACCGGCGACCCTCCGCTCTTCAACGCCAGCACCAGCGGCGAGCTGCGGCTCACGCGGCGCATCAACGAAGGCCCGCGCCGCCATGCCTTCCACCTCACCGCCCGTGGCCGCCAGTCCTTTCGCCGCTTCGACGGCTCGCAGAGCGTGGAGCTCGGCAGCGTCAACATTCTCGGCGTGGCGCCCGACGTGCCGCCGCCCAACCTCGGTTTCGGCCCCCAGCAACGCGACAATGTCCGGCAATGGACGGGCGGCATCGCCTATGAAGGCAAATGGGCCGGCCTTGGGGAAGTGTCGGTGGGTGTGCAGAAGTCCGATTATGCCAAACGCATCGGATTTCCGGGCGCGCGCACGGCGGTCGATGCCGCGCCCTGGCTCTATAACGTGACGGCAGCCGTGCAGATCACGCCCCGGATCAGCCTTTATGGCGGCGCCGTGACGGGGCTGGAGGAATCAGGTGTCGCTCCCAATTTCGCTGCCAACCGCAACGAAGCGCTGCCCGCCATTCAGACCCGCCAGCATGATGCCGGCGTCCGCATCGATCTGGGCGGCGGCATGCGCATGATTGCCGGCCTGTTCGACGTGTCGAAACCCTATTTCAACCTTGATGCCAATGGCCGTTTCGACGTGCTCGGCAACGTGATCAATCGCGGGGTCGAAGCCAGCTTCGCGGGGCCGCTGACGCCGGAGCTTTCGGTGGTGGTGGGTGCCGTGCTGCTGCGCCCCCGGGTCACCGGCGATGCCGTCAGCCGCGGCATCGTCGGGCGGCTGCCGGTAGGCGCGATTTCGGAACGCATCGAATTCGCGGCCGATTGGCGCCCCGGCTTCGCGCCAGGCCTCTCGCTCGACCTTCAGCTATCTTATCGCTCGCCCGAGGTCGCCACGGTCAACAATCTGGTTTCGGTACCCACGCGCACGCTGATCGATTTGGGTGGTCGCTATCGCTTCAAAATTGCCGGCAACAACGCCGTCTTGCGCATTCAGACCTCAAACCTCTTCGACAGCCAAGGCTTCGATCTACGTGGCGCAAATGCCTATAATGTGCTGCCCGGCAGGGTGACCCAAATATATTTCACCGCCGATTTCTGACCGCTGCCCTGCGGTGCGTTACCAATCAATGTGCACTGATCTTCTCCCCTATTTTCATCCAGCGGGGATATGGCAGCGCGATCGTCCAGGACATTCTCAATTGCTCAGCTCCAGCGGACTTCAATCTTGAACGCCTGAAGGACGTGAAGCGCATCACGCCTTCACGGGCAGCGCAGCGCCAGAACCTTGGGTTCACCGCTGGGCGCGGCTGAAGCCTCTCGACACGATTCCAGACTGGCAAAATCGTCCCCTGAAGAACGGGGGTGTTTTGAGCGAACTGGCAACTATTTCAATGATATGAAAATCTTGGCGGAGCGGGAGGGATTCGAACCCTCGATGAGCTTTTGACCCATACACACTTTCCAGGCGTGCGCCTTCGACCACTCGGCCACCGCTCCGCGCACTGGAAGGGGCCCGATAGCAAGCGGGGCAGGCCACGTAAACCGTTGCAGGCGCTTCGCTGAAAAAGAAAACGCAATACACAGCCGTTGCCACTCCCCGAGCTTCCTTGACAACAGGGTGATTGCCGCTGACCCTTCGCACGTCACGAGCGGGGGAGCATCATGATACCAGGCAAATTTGCGCAAACGGATCCAGGCCGGATTGCCGTCATCATGGCGGGATCGGGCGAGACCATCAGTTTTGGCGAACTGGAACAGCGGACCAACCGCCTGGCGCATGTCTTTCGCCAGCAGGGCCTGAACCGCTGCGATCATTATGCCATCTATATGGAAAACAATGTCAATTATGTCGAATGCTGCGGGGCCGGCGCGCGCGCCGGGCTCTATTACACGCCCACCAACTCCTATCTGGGCGTCGACGAGCTGGGCTATATCCTGCAGAACAGCCGTTCCAAGATCCTGATCACCTCGCAGGCCAAGCTGGCGGTGGCGCGCGCTGCGATGGCGCAGGCGCCGGGCGTGGCGCTGTGCCTGGTGGTGGATGGCGAGGGGGAGGCCAGCGATGGCGGCCGCGTGATGTCGCTCGCTGCCGCCGTCGCCACCATGCCCGATACGCCGATTGCCGATGAATGGCTGGGCGTCGCCATGCTCTATTCCTCGGGCACCACCGGCCGGCCGAAGGGCATCGTGCGGCCGTTGCCGGAGGTGAAGCCGGGAGGAGGCATTCCGCTCTATGATTTCCTGAGCCAGCTGTGGCGGTGCCGGGACCAGATGATCTACCTCTCGCCGGCGCCGCTCTATCACTCGGCGCCACAGGCCGCAGTCTCGCTGGCCATCATGGCGGGCGGCACTGCGGTCATCATGGAGAGCTTCAACCCGGAAACCTATCTGCAGTTGGTGGAACGCTATCGCGTCACCCACAGCCAGCTGGTGCCGACCATGTTTTCCCGCATGCTGAAACTGCCGGAGGATGTGCGCCGCCGCCATGACCTCAGTTCGCTGGAAGCCGTGGTGCATGCCGCTGCCCCCTGCCCGATCCCGGTGAAGGAGGCGATGATCGACTGGTGGGGACCGATCATCCACGAATATTATGGTGCCACCGAAGGCCTGGGCTTCACGGCCTGCGACACGGAAGAATGGCAGGCCCACAAGGGCACGGTGGGGCGCGTGGTGCTGGGCGAGATCCACATATTGGACGACGACATGCAGCCGACGCCGCCGGGTGAGCCGGGCACGATCTGGTTCACCACCGCGACGCCGTTCGAATATTTCGAAAACGCCGACAAGACGAACGAAAGCCGGTCGGCCGACGGGACGAAGACCACGGTCGGCGACGTTGGCTATCTCGACGCCGATGGCTTTCTGCACCTGACCGACCGCAAGACCTTCATGATCATTTCGGGCGGCATGAACATCTATCCGCAGGAGTGCGAGAACCTGCTGATCACCCATCCCAAGGTGACCGATGCCGCCGTGTTCGGCGTGCCCAACGAGGATCTGGGCGAAGAGGTGAAGGCCGTGGTGCAGGCAGCGCCGGGGGTGACGGCGGACGCGGACCTGGCGGCGGAACTGATCGCTTTCTGCCGGGCCAACATGGCCCATATCAAATGCCCGCGCTCGATCGATTTCACCGAACAGTTGCCGCGTTTGCCAACGGGCAAACTCTACAAGCGCGAACTGCGCGACCCCTATTGGGCGGGCCACAAGAGCAAGATCGGCTGAACCGCCGTCTGGCGGGGGGGAGTCACGGAAAAGGGGCGACGCTTTGCCGGCGCCGCCCCTTCTGACGAGCCCCCACCTGTGGGGGATGGCCCTCCCGTGCCTTACTGCAGCAGCTGGGTGACCTGCTGGGCCGACTGGTTGGCCCGGGCCAGCATCGCCTGCGCGGCCTGGCTGAGCACCTGGTTCTTCGCCAGGTTGGTCGATTCCATCGCGAAGTCGGTATCCTGGATCCGGCTGCGCGAGGCCTGCAGGTTGGTGCTGTTCGACGACAGGTTGTTCACCGCCGCTTCCAGTCGGTTCTGCACGGCACCGATGTTGGCGCGATCGAGGTTGACGCTGTTCAGCGCCGTATCGATGGCATCCAGGGCCGCGGTGGCGCCATCGGCGGTCGACACGTCGATGTCCGAGATGCGCAGGCCACCGGCGGAGGCGCCATAGCTGTTTTCCTCGAAGCCCAGCGACGTGAAGTTCGACGCTGCTGCAAAGGCCTGGCTGCCGGCGCGCACGTCGATGGCCTTGGCCGATTCCAGTCGCACCGTGCCATAGGCAGTTTCCGCCGTCGCCGCCGTGGCCGCGATGGCATAGGCCGAGCCGGAGCCCTTCACCGACGTGCCACCCAGGCCGAGTTCGGCTGCCGTGGCGCCACCGGCAACGATGGCAACCGACAGGTTGCGGCCATCGGCAGCGGTGAGATCCAGGCCGCCAAGGCCGTTGTCGCTGGCCGTCACGCCGGTCATGCCGCCGAAGTTGTTGATGGCAGCCGCCACCTTCTCGCGGCGGGCCTGGGCGGTATCGGTGGTGGCCAGGCCGTCGATGGTGATGGCCACGCCGTTGATCGTCACCGACGCGCCGGTGCCGGTGAGCGTGGTGGCCGTGGTGTTGGCGGTGAGCGTCACATCATTGGCCACGGCCGAAACGCCAGTCTGCGCCGAAGCGGCATTGATGGCCGCCGCGATGGCAATGGCGCTGGCCGATTTCGACGAAGAAGCCGCCACCGTGGAGGAGACATTGTCGTCGGCCGCCGCAGCGGCACGGATGGCAACACCGTTGATGGAAAGATCACCGTTGTTGAGGTTGCGGATACCTGCGGCATCCACCGCCACGGCGCGGGCATCGGTGCTGACCGTGGACACGCCGCGTTCGTAGGTGCCTTCGGCCAGGCCAGCCCGGCTGATGCGGGCGCTGGCACTGTTGGCCGAGCTGATCTCGATCGGCTGACCATTGGTGCTTTCGAGGCTGAAGCTGCCCGACTGGGCGCCGACCTTCAGGCCGGTTGCCGCGGCCGTCAGCGTCGTCACCGCCACTTCGATGTTGCGGCCGTCATCGGCTTCCAGGCGGATGCCGCCATTGGTATCGCCGGTGTCGACAGCGCGCACGCCGGTCTGGCCGGAAATGGCGTTGATGGCATCGCGCACCAGGCGGCGGCTTTCGGCGGCATCGGTGGTGGTGCTCACCGAGGCGGTGGTGACGCCGTTGATCGTCACGGTGCCGGTGAGCGCGGCCGCGGTCATGGCCGAACCGGTCATCACCGTCTGGCCGACCACAGCGCGCACGCCGGTCTGTTCGGTGGCGCGGTTGATGGCAGCAGCCTTGGCAACGGCCGAAGCCGCCTTGTTGCCCGACGACAGGCTGTCATCCGACGACAGCGACGAACCGATGGTGACGCCGTTGATGACGAGGTCACCGGCCTGCAGGGCCTGGTTGGCGCCCAGGTTGGCGGCGGTGGCTTCAAAGGCGCCCGAGGCGGACAGCGCCGGGCTGGAGCCGAGGCCGAGATCGCGCGCCCGGGTCGAGGACAGGCTGAACGACACGGTTTCGCCGGCGCGGCTGCCGGTCTGAAGGCGGACATTCTGGGCCGAACCGTCGAGCAGGCGGCGGCCGTTGAAGTTGGTCCGCACGCCGATATTGTCGACTTCGCCGATCAGCTGGCGGACTTCGGCCTGCACCGCTTGGCGATCGATGCCGGTCAGCGTGCCGTTGGCCGACTGCACGGCCAGTTCGCGCATGCGCTGCAGCATGTTGGTGACTTCGCCCATGGCGCTTTCCGCCGTCTGCGCCATGCTGATGCCGTCGCCGGCGTTGCGCATGGCGACCGCGAGGCCGCGGACATCGGCGGTCATCTTCTGGCTGATGGCGAGGCCGGCGGCATCGTCCTTGGCGCTGTTGATGCGTTGGCCGGTCGAGAGGCGCTGCATCGCAAGGCCCATCATGTTATTGGCATAGCGCTGCGCATTCTGGGCGGTCAGCGCGCTGATGTTGGTGTTGATCACAGTCATCTTGGGTTTACTCCCGCTTCCCGCCACCGCAGAAGGTGCGGGGCGCTGCACTGGAAACGGCACAGCGTGAACAGCGCTTAAACGCGTTTTGAAATGGTCATGATTTGAACGACTTCCCCATCCCCATCCTGTTTGACAGCCGCGACGTCGTGATCATCGACAAGCCGGCGGGCCTGGCCGTGCACCCGGGGCCGAAAACGCCGCACAGCCTCGAAGAGCATCTGCCGGCCCTGGCCGTGGGCGGCTTTGTGCCGGTGGCGGCGCACCGGCTGGACCGCGACACGTCGGGCTGCCTGGCCATTGCCCGCACACGGCGCGGCGCCAAATGGCTGAGCGCGGCGTTTGAGGAGCGCAAGGCCGAGAAGGTCTATTGGGCCATCGTGTCGTCCCTGCCCGCCACGGCCGAAGGGTTGGTGGATGCACCCTTGATCAAGGTTTCAACCGCAGAAGCCGGCTGGCGCATGGTGGTGCGCCGCGATGGCAAACCGGCGCGCACCCATTGGCAGGTTCTGGATGCCACCACGCGCCTGGTGGAGTTCCGCCCCGAAACCGGGCGCACCCACCAGATCAGGGTGCATGCCGCCCACATCGGCTGCCCGATTGCAGGTGATCCGGTTTATGGGGATGGCATCGGTCCGATGCGGCTGCACGCCCGGAGCCTCGCGATTGCCCTGCCCGACGGCCAGCGGCTTGCGGTCAGCTGCGATCCGCCGGCGGGTTGGCCGATTTCACCCGACCCTGAAAGCCGATGAAATCGCTGTAGTTTTCGGCCAGAACGGCCAGCCGCTCGTGCACCTGGCCCGGCCCGATCTTCTGCACCACGCCATCGACCAGCAGGTTCAACAGCGAGGCCAGCGCCGAGTTCATGTCCCAGAAATGGCCCAGCGCCACTTCGGCGGTGAGGATGTGCGGCGTCAGATCACGCGCCCACGGGCAATAGGGATCGGTGATCACCACCAGCGGGCGGCCACTGGCGGCGACACGTTCAGCCAGCAGGCGGAACTGGCGGGAATAACGGCGCACATCGATGGTCAGGAACACGTCATCCGGCCCGGCATCGACCAGCACGTCCATGATGCCGGCCGCCATGTCGAGCGCCTGCACCTGCGGGCGCACGTAGGACAAGTGGCGGGCAAATCCGGCGGCGAGGCCAGCCTCCGTCTGAAAGCCGGCGACATGGATGCGCGGGGCGGTGGCCAGCAGGGCGACGATGGCGGCCCATTCTGGCGTTTCGGCCAATCGGTAGACGCCGGCGATGGCGGCAGTCTCGGCCTTCAACCGGGCATCGGCACTCGGCGCCGGCCGGGTGAGCAGCCATGGCGCATCGCGGGCATCATCGCGCAGATCGTCCTTCAGCGCGGCCAGATTGTCATAGCCCAGGCTCTTCACCAGTCGCGCCACGGTCATCGCCGAAACGCCAACCCGGTTGCCGATGGACGCCGCGGTTTCAAACGGCAGCTGATCGAGATTGTCGGCCAGCCAGCCGGCGATCATCCGTTCGGATACGGTCAGATGCTCATATCGTTCGGATAGGCGTTGGGCGACGCGGCTGCTCATGTGCGATGGATAACAGGCGGGCGGCGACGTGCAAGCGCGCGCATCACAAGGCACCAGCTCAGAAGTTCACGTCCTTCCACTCTTCGCGCACGAACAGCGGCGATTGATCGGCATAATGCGGCGACGCGCGGCGGATGGTGGCGGCGCCATATTGGTGGATGGAGCGAGACCGGACCGCCTTGCCCACCGGCCATTCCACCAGCATCATGAAGCCGTCGCCATTGTTGGCCACCCGCCGGCCGTCCGCACCCGTTTGGGCATAGATGGCGCGCAGCGTGTCCGGTCCGCCATAAACCGGCAGGTCCTTCGATCCATGGCGCAGGCGCTGATATTCGCCCAGCGGCACATCCAGCCGGCCAAATGTAGCCTTCAGCGCAGTCACAACCTCGCGCAGCCTGGGTTCGGCCGGCGGCAGCGGTTCGCCGCGATCGACTTCCTTGGCGGCGCTGGTCATCACCGCGATGGCCAGGCTGTCGGCCGGGCCCACACCGTCCACCGTCCGGTCCCAGCGTTGCAGCAGCGCCTGCGCCGCGGCGAGATCAGGCTTGCCGGTCGTGTTCACCGCCAGCACCTTTTGCATCCATTGGCCAGCCGGCGAGGCGCGGCTGTAGCCCTTGTCGAACTTGATGCGCAGCAGCGCGGCGCGGCTGACCGGGCCATTGATGGCGGCGAACTCTTCGGCAAAGCGGTACATGCGGTTGGTCTTGTGGGTTTCGATGCCCAGCTCGGCGGGGAAATCACCGGCCTGCGGGCTCTCGCCGGCAGCCGTGCTTACCCACGGCACATTATTGGCGTTGGCGACCCAGCCGGCCTTGGGATCGACCACCATCGGGTTGGTGGCCCACGGCCGATAGCCGGTCCACAGCGTGGCCGACGTGTCGCCGGGCAGCACGCCCCGCCAGTCGAAGCCAGGGCGGCGATCGGGGAACTTGGCGTTGTAGAACATGCCGACATGGCCGGCGGCATCGGCATAGATGACGTTCAGGGACGGCACGGCCTGCATGGCCATCACTGAGCGCCACCCGTCAAAATCCTTCGCCTTGTTCATCCGGTACAGTTGCTCCACCGCCGCGACTTCACCGATGCCGGCGTGGCGAATGGCAAAGCCGCCCTTTTCATTCAGGATCACCGCGCCGTGGCGGCTGCGATAGACGGTGCGCGGGATCGGCAGCACCAGCGGGCCGAACTTCACCCGCAACCAGACGCGTTTTGCTTCCAGCGGCAGCCATTTGCCGTCCAGCCGATACTGGGTGCGATCTGCATTCAACGTCAGCTTGTAGACGTCGATCAGATCGGGCCGGTTGACCGTGAGGGCCCAGCCCAGATCCTTGTTGTGACCATGCAGCGGGAACGGCGCGCCGGGAAACAGGCCGCCGGCAAAATTCCAGCCTTCATCACTGTGCACCACCACTTCCCACCAGCTCACACCGCCTTCCCAGGGCTGGTGGCTGTTGACGATCAGGCGGGTGGTGGCATCGTCCGACCGCGCCGCAGAGACGGCAAAGCCATTGCTGCCGCGCTCATCGGCAGGGCCGGCATCGCGAGGCGGCGACTTGCCTTCCACCAACGGCCCCAGCACGCGTTCCATGCCGAAGAAGAAGGGGAAGCGCAGCACGAAGCCGGCGACGATATCCTTGCCGGTGACGGGAAAAAGGCCCTGCAACCGCTGTTCATGGGCGTGGCTGCGGGCATAATCGTTCAGCCCCTGCGCATAGGCTTCAACCAGCATGCGGGTGGCTGGCGACAGGCTGCTATAGCCGCGATCCGCCACCGCCTGTGCATCGAACACCTGGCCGGCATAATCGAGGACAGCGCCATCCTGGCCAAGGATCGCTCCGGCGCGGCCGCGCACGGCGGCGAGTATCTCTTCGAGGTTGCGGAAATCATCCTCGGCATGGGCAACCGCGATGCCATAGGCGACATCGGCATCGGTCTTGCCGTGGATATGCGGCACGCCCCATTTGTCGCGCTCGATGCGCACGGTTCGCACCCGCACTGGATCGGCATCTGGCGGGCTGGCGCTGAACGCGTCCCACGTCGATAGCCCCACCACCACCGCCGCGATGGCGATGCTGCTCCAGAACAGGGCGGTGAACCAACGCGGCATCAGCGGGCGTCTTTCACCAGCGATCCGCCCTTCACCACGGCTTTCACATCGCGCAGCAGGTTCACGTCCTTCGTGGGATCACCCGCCACCGCGATGATGTCGGCATAGCGGCCGGGTGCGATCTGGCCCACGTCTGCCTCGCGGCCCAGCGCCTCGGCGGCTTTGACCGTGGCGGCGCGGATGGCGTCGATCGGTGTCATCCCCCATTCCACCATCTTGGCGAACTGGCGGGCATTGTCGCCGTGCGGATAGACGCCGGCATCGCTGCCGAACGCCATCTTCACGCCGGCCTTCCACGCCGCCTGGAAGGTCTGGCGCTGGCGCAGGCCGACCTCGCGTTCCTTGGCCAGGCTGGATTCCGGCACGCCGTTCTTTGCGCCTTCGGCCAGGATATAATCATCGTTGTAGATATCCATGGAAAACCAGGTGCCGGCCTTCTTCGCCAGTTCAAACGCCTCGGCATCGGCGAAGCTGACATGTTCCACCGTATCCACTCCGGCGCGGATCGCGGCCTTGATGCCGTTGGTGCCATGGGCGTGGGCCGCAACCTTCAGGCCCAGCATGTGCGCCTCATCCACCAGCGCGTTCATTTCGGCCTGGGTGTACTGCTGGGCGCCCACGCTGGTGCCGATCGAGAAGACGCCGCCGGTGGCGCAATATTTGATCACTTCGGCGCCGCGCCGGTGCAGTTCGCGCACCTTCTGGCGCACGCCATCGGGGCCATCGGCGATGCCGGGGCGATCGAAGACATAATTGGCCGGCAGTTCGTTGCTGTCGCAGTGCCCACCGGTGGCGCCGATCGAATAGGTGGCGGGCACGATGCGCGGGCCGGGGATGGCACCGCGCTCGATTGCCATTTTCAGGCCAAGATCGGCATAATCGGCCGAACCGACATTGCGCACGGTGGTAAAGCCGGCCTCGATGGTGCGCTTGGCCATGGCAGTGCCCAGCACGGTCCAGAAGGAGCCCGGATAGCTGAGCGCCTGCATGCCCGACAGGGTGGGATCGCTGGTGAGGTGGACATGCATGTCGATCAGGCCGGGCAGGATGGTGAGATCGCCCAGATCGATGCGCCTGGCATCGGTGACGACATGCCGATCCGACGTGGTGACCAGCGTGATGCGGCCATTTTCGGTGACGATCTGCGGATTCTGGACGATCTTGCCGCTGACGACATCCAGCATCCGCGCGGCGGTGATTACCACTGTAGCAGAATCGGGCGTTTCGGCGCTGGCCGACACCGACGACAACAAGGCCACCACGGCCAAGGCAATGCGCTTCATCGAAAATCTCCCCTGTCTGCCCTTTCGATAGGGGCAGCCGGGAAGGACGGCAAGCCGATCAGGCGACCAATTGCAGGCCCGGCGCCGGCAGATACGGCACCGGCTGGCCATCGCCGGTGACCAGCGCCGCCAGGAACTGATCGACACAACCATCCCACGCATAGCGGCGGCCGTGCGCCACGCAATCGGCACGGCGGGCGGCCAGCGCAGCGCGCATGGCGTCGCCCAGATCATGGGCCACCGCGCCAATGCGGCCGGGCGCGCGACCATCGGGACCAAAGCCATCGGCACCCACCACATCCAGGGGCCCAGGCACCGGATAGCCGGCGACCGGCGTGCCGCTGGCCAGCGCCTCGATCATCACCAGGCCGAACGTATCGGTGCGGCTGGGGAAGGCCAGCACATCGGCACCGGCATAGGCACTGGCCAGCGCCTCGCCGTGCAGGGCGCCAAGAAAGTGCGCCGCCGGATATTTGCGCTGCAGGGCATCCAGCGCCGGGCCATCGCCCACCACCAACTTGTCGCCGGCCCAGGGCGCGGCCAGGAAGGCCTCGATATTCTTTTCCACCGCCACCCGGCCAACATGCAGCGCCACCGGGCCCTTGAGCCCGGCATAGACCGGGTGCGGCGCGATTTCGGGGCGGAACTGCGAGACATCAACGCCGCGCGACCAGAAACGAGTCTGGGTGATGCCGTGGCTGGCCAATTCATCGGCGAGGCGCGGGGTGGCGACCATCACCGCGCTGGCCGCGCCGTGGAAGCGGCGCAGCACGCGCCACACGCG
This sequence comes from Sandarakinorhabdus sp. AAP62, assembly GCF_000331225.1. Taxonomy (GTDB): domain Bacteria; phylum Pseudomonadota; class Alphaproteobacteria; order Sphingomonadales; family Sphingomonadaceae; genus Sandarakinorhabdus. Next base: position 139,063 of record NZ_ANFY01000006.1, read on the forward strand.
TTCGGGGTTGATGCCGATGCGCGCCGACACATAATCGGGGAAACGCGTGTGGAAACTGGTGGTGAAGGCCATGCCCTGCTTCATCGCCCAGCCGCGGGCGTGCCAGCCGAGCGGGCCTTCGGTGGCAATGTGCAGCGCATCGGGGGCAAAGGCGCGGATCTGCTTGCCGATGCGGCGCTGGGTGGTCATCGCCAGCCGGATTTCGGGATAGCTGGGCATCGGCACCGACCAATATTGATCGGGCGAGATCACCTGCACCCGCACGCCGCGCATCGCGAGCAGGCGGATGGTGGTGGAAAGCGTGCGGACAACGCCATTGACCTGGGGTTCCCAGGCGTCGGTGACGAGCGTGAGTTTCAGCATGATCGTTCCTTCAGGCGGCCAACGCGACCGGCGTCTTCTGGGCCGGCATGGCGCGCTGATCGGCGGCCTGGCGTGTGTGTTCGGCCCAATCGATGATCTCCATGCGGCCATCGGCGTGCTCGGCCAGCGCCGTGCAGCTTTCCACCCAGTCGCCATCGTTCATGTAGATGATGCCGCCAAATTCGCGGATTTCGGCCGAATGGATATGGCCGCACACCACGCCATCCAGGCCGCGCAGGCGGGCGGCTTCGGCCACGGCTTCTTCGAACCGGCCGATGAAGGCGACGGCGTTCTTCACCTTCTTCTTGATGTGGGCGGAGATCGACCAATAGGGCAGGCCCAGCTGTTGCCGGGCACGGTTGTAGTGGCGGTTCAATTTCAGCAGCAGTTCGTAGCCAATGTCGCCGGCCCAGGCGAGCCAGCGGTGGTAAAGCACGACGCCATCGAATTCATCGCCGTGGCAGACCAGCAGGCGGCGGCCATCAGCGGTGGTGTGAATGGCTTCCAGCGCGATTTCCACGCCGCCGAAACCCAGGCCGGCATAGGGGCGCAGGAATTCATCATGGTTGCCGGGGATGAAAATGACGCGGGTGCCCTTGGCCGCCATCTTCAGCACGCGGCGCACCACGTCGTTGTGGCGCGGCGGCCAGAACCAGCCACGCTTCAGCTTCCAGCCGTCGATGATGTCACCCACCAGGTAGAGGGTTTCGGGCTGGATCGACTTCAGGAAATCCAGCAGCAGATCGGCGTTGCAGCCCGGCGTGCCGAGGTGGACATCGGAAATCCACACCGTGCGCAACTTGAGCTTGCCGCTGGCGGTGCGCTCGTCATCGTCGGACAGGAAGGCCGGGCAGGCCAGCGGCAGGCGGAACGGCGGTGGCGAAGCGGGGACCGGCTCGCGCCAGAGCAAATGATCGGCAACGGCCAGCGGCAAAGACGCCATCGGAAACCCCTCTGTGGCTTATCCTTGCCCGGACGCATTAGCGACAGGCAGTGACAGGGGTGTGGCGATGGCATTGCAACGATGTGGCGTTATCGTTGCAGACTTGTGTCAGCGGTTGGCGACACCCAGGGCAAGCCTGCGCCGTTCCCAGGCCAGGGCGTGACCGACCATGGTCTCCAGATCGGCAAAGCGGGGCTGCCAACCCAGCAGTTCGCGGGCCTGGCTGTGGGCCACCAGCACCGCCGGGTCGCCGGCGCGGCGCGGGCCGTCATGGCGCGGGATGGCGGTGCCCGACACGGCTTCCAGCGCGTCGAGCACCTCGATCACCGAGGCGCCCTGGCCATAGCCCAGGTTCACCGCGTGATATTGGCCCGGATCGGCCAGGCAGGCGCGCAGCAGCAGGATGTGCGCGTCGGCCAGATCGGTGACATGCACATAATCGCGCACGCCGCTGCCATCGCGGGTGGGATAATCGCGGCCAAAGATGGTGAAGCGTTCCCGCTGGCCGGTGAGCACGTGGCAGGCCAGTTCGATCAGGTGATGCGGATGCAGGCTGGCCTGGCCGGAGCGCATGAGGGGATCAGCGCCGGCGACATTGAAATAGCGCGGGCAGGCCACCGAGAAATTGCGGTTGGCCGCCACCATGTCGGCCAGCGCGCGTTCGGCAAAGGCCTTGGACCAGCCATAGGGATTGATCGGTGCAACCGGCGCCGTGACGGCGAGCGGCTGGCCATCGCCATCGCCATAAACCGCCGCAGTGGACGACATCACGAACGCGCCGATGCCGCAGGCCAGCGCGGTTTGCGCCAGGCTGAGCGTCTCGCCGAAATTCTCGCGGTAATAGAGCGCCGGCTGCTCCACCGATTCCGCCACCGAAATGCGGGCGGCGAAATGCAGCACGGCGCCAATGCCCTGGTCGCGGATCACCCGTTCCACCAGCGCCTGATCCCCGGCGCGGCCTTCGACGAAGATGGCGCCGGCCGGCACCAGCGCGCGGCTGCCGGTAACCAGGCTGTCGAGCACCACCGTCTTCACGCCGCGATCGATCAGGGCGAGCGCCGCATTGCTGCCGATATAGCCCGCCCCGCCGGTGACCAGCACGGGCGGCAATTCGGTTTCGGGGATCAGGGGCAGGATGGCGTTCATGTCCTGTTGCCTAGAGTAACTTCAATGCAGAATAAAGCCGACGTTGCCCCGGGCCAGATCCATGGTCCCGCTTTCGTGATTCCGGGCCGAAAGGGCCGTCGCCCGGGGTCAAGCCCGGGGCGATGAATCGAAACGGCAGCAATCAAACCCGAATGGCGCGCCGCCGCCATCAACGCTCCAGCCTGACATTGGCCAATTGCCCGCCGATTTCGGTGAAACTGGCGCGCAACTGGGAGGCATCAGGCGCGTAAAACGCGTGAGCGCTGCTGGTGGCGCATTGGCGATAGAGATTCTGGCCGCCGCGATTCCGGCCCAGCATGATGGTGTAGATGGTGATGCCCCGCGCCTTGATGGCTTCGCACAGGCTGGCAAAGCGGTCGTTCAGCCGCGGCGGCGTGGCGTTGCCCGATCGGGTGCCAAGCCGGTCTTCCGCAACCCGGCCGAACGCCGTGTAATCGAACGACGGCGGCCGGCTGTGATCGAACCAATTGGTCTCACCGCTGGTCATCAGCACGATCACCTTGGCCATGCCCTCGCCCGGCGGGCGATAATCCAGCGGCAGGCCGGCCGGCGTGGTGGTGCCCCAGACATTGCTGCCCCACAGGCCGCGCCAGCGCGGGCTGATCGTCATCCAGCCGGCCTGCAGGCCAAGATGGCCCATGGTGCCGCCGCGGCTGGTGGCCTGCAGCAGGCTGACGATGCGCAGAAGCGCTGTCTTGTCGTTGCTGAGCCCGGCGATCGGCTGGCCGCAACCAACGTTGGGGCCCTTGCGCGCGGTGCCGTCGGTCCACATCTGCGCGGGATCCTGGCTGTCGCTGTCGTCAGGATCGGGGGTTTCGCTGCTGATGATCGCCGGGCTCGTGCCCCAATCGGCATCGCCAAACACCGGGTTGCCGGATTTCCTGTCGACCCCGAACGCGCCAACGGCGGTCTGGGCGCGGGTGCTGGGATAACGGAACGGCTCGAACGGCGCGCTGGCTGGCGGCGTGTCGGTCTGATCCTCGCCGCCAGGTCGCGCTTCGACACAGCCGCGCCAGCGGAACGGGGCAAAGCCGGTGGCGGCGCCGCCCTGCAGCCAGCTGCTGCGGTTCGGACCGAAATTGACCGTGGCCGCATAGGGCACCACCGCCACGAACAGGCTGTCGTGCACGGTCTTGCTGCCAAACAGGATGTTGATCAGTTCAGTGGCAGACTGGCGCAAGCTGCTGATCGGCGTGCCGACCATCTCGCCGCTCACATCGAGCACCAGGGCCAGTTCCATCGCCATGGTCGATCGCCGCGCCCGGGCAGTGGCGCTGATCGTCAATTGCTGCCAGTCATCGCCGGCCAGCGCCAGAAATGTCGTGGCGATGCCCGCGCTGGCAGAAACCGTCAGGGTCTGATTGTCGGCTGCCGGTGCGATGCTCAGGCTGCTCACCGTCACATCATCAACATTGGCCATGTTGGCGGTGAAGAATTGCCGCGCTTCACGGTCGTGATCGCCGGCGCCCAACTGCCGGACTCCGGCCAGGGCGGCGGCATCCACGGCCTGCGCGAGCTGATCCTGCGCTGCCCAGGCCCGGCCGAAATCGATCGCCATGCCGGCGAGCAGCGACAGCGGCAGCAGCATCAGCGCCCCGGCGAGCGCGATGCTGCCACGCCTGGCCTTTTGTCTGCCACTCATCCGATCACCGGAATGGCCAGGCGTGGCCGCCGCACGGCCACGCGCCGCACCACGATTTCTTCGGGCAGGCCGAGCAAGCCACCGCTGAACAGCCAGGGCCGGATCTTGCAGATCGCTTCGGCAATGATCACCCCTTCGCCTGATGCCACGCTGATCCCGCCGCTGCTGCCGGCGCCGATCTGGCTGGGCAGGTCCGCCCGGCCCCAGCGCTGCTGCCAGGCGATGGCGGCGCCACCCCCGCTATTGGCCATGCTGGTGACGATGATGGCGCCATCGGCCAGCAGCGGCTGTGGGTGCGCGGCTTCGGTGGCGGCCAGCGCCAGCACGGCCAGCTCGCGGCCGGTGACGATCCGGGTCATGTCGGTTTCCGGGCTGAACTGGTCGATCTGGCTGGCGAGATCCGCCGCGGCCGATGCCGCCGCCGACGCGCGCTGCACCTGCGCCACGAAGCTGGCGAGATCGAGCCCGGCCAGCACGAAGCCGAGCAGCAGCGGCAGCACGAGGGCAAATTCCAGCGCGGCGCCGCCTCGCCGAAGCCGGCGTTGCCTAGAACGGCTCATTGCGCACCACCACCCGGGTTTCGATGGCAATATCGCCGTCCAGCCCCGGCGTCAGGCCGACCAGCGGGTGCGCGATGTAGCGCAGGGTATAGACCGCGATCTGGTCACCGCCGCCCGGCGTTGGCACCGCCTGATCGGCATCCCAAACGCCATTGCCATTGATATCGGTGAAGGCTTCGCCGGCATCGTGGCGGCCATTGCCATTGATGTCGGCCAGCGGTTCCGGCCGGCCGATCGCCTGATAGCCGGCATAGCTGCCCAGGCCCAGGCACAGATCAGCAAGGCGGAGCAGGCCGGCGGCTTCGGCGGCGATGATGGCGCGGATATGATCGACGCGCGGATTGGCGCCGGATGCGCCGGTACCGGGGCACAGCGCCACCCGCGCCGCGCCATCGGACACGGCGTCAGCCCGCCCGGTGATGCCATGGCGCGAGGCGAGCCGGGCAGCATGACCGACCTGGTGCTGCACCAGCGAGATCCAGGCCGTATCGACCGCCAGGATGAGGATCAGCACCAGCGGCGGCAGGCAGAAGGCGGCTTCCAGCGCCACGGCTCCGCGCTTCCACCGATGCTGCCGGCCACGGCTTCTCATGGCGGGCCCTTCGCCACCAGCGCCTGCGACAGCGCCAGATTGTGCCGCGCCGCCCGGTTCAGCGGATCGACCGCCAGCGCGCGGCCATAGGCGGCCTGGGCCTCGCCATGCGCGCCGGCCAGATCGAGCGCCACGCCCAGCCCGGTCCAGCCGCGCGCATCGCCGGGCCGCGACGATGTGTAGGCGGCAAAGGCCGTCCGCGCCGCTGCCGGGTCGCCCAGCGCCAGCGCCGCCCGCCCACGCGGCAGCCACAGACCGGCATCGCCCGGCAGCAGCTGCGCCGCACGCTCCAGTGCGATGGCGGCATCGCCGGGTTCGCCATCTTCCAGCAGCGCCTGACCCAGCCCGGCCCAGGCCTCGCCGCTGGTGGGCTGCGCCAGTGTCTGGTCCCGCCACAGCCGCGCGGCGGCCTGCCACTGGCCGGCGCGTGCCGCTGCCCGCGCCATCACGCCGGAAAGCGCGGGCCGTTCGGGCGCGGGTGCGGCAGCAACCAGCAGGACAGCACCCAAAGCCAGGACAAGACGCATCATGCCAGTCTCCGCAAGGCATCGATCAGTTGCAGGAACGCCGGCCCGGCCACGATCAGCGCGGTCGAAGGCAGGATGAACATGATCATCGGCAGGGTGATGATCACCGGCAGGCGGGCGGCCGTCTCTTCCATCTTCATCTGGCGGGCGAGCCGGAAATCGGCCGTCATCGTGCGCAGCGCCCGGCCCAGCGGCGTGCCATAGCGCATGGTCTGCGACAGGGTGGAGGCGATGGTGCGCACCGAATCGAGCCGCACCCGGTTGCCCATGTTGGTCAACCCCTGCAGCCGATCGGCCAGCAGCCGCATTTCCGAGACGGTGACGCCCAGTTCGGTGGCCAGTTCCGGGTGCACGCGCTTCAGCTCGCTGGCCACCCGTTCCAGCGCCAGTTCCAGGCCGATACCGGCCTCGCCGCACACCACCAGCAGATCCAGCGCATCGGGCAGGCCGCGATCAATGGCGGCCCGGCGGGCAGCCGCGCGTTGATCGAGCACGGCATCGGGTCCTTTCAGGCCGGCGACCGCTGATCCCAGCAGCACCAGCAGCGCCGATGTGGCCGACGGCTGGCCGATCTGCACCCACAACGCCGCGACGCCAAGCAGCAGCCCGGCCAGCACCATCTTGAAACCGATATACCAATCCACCGCATCGGGCCGGGTGAAGCCGGCGGCATAGAGATTCTGGCGCAGCAGGCCGACTTCGCGGCTGCCGACCAGCGGGCTGTCGGCCAGCCAGTCGCCGATGCGGCGCAGTGGGCCGGGCTGCGCCGGGCCGGCATTGGCCGCTGGCACCAGCAGCGCCAGCCGTGACCGCAGCCGTGCCTGCCTGACCATGGCATCGCGCCACGACAGCCAGCCCAGCCCGAGCAGCAGCGGCAAGGTCAGGGCCAGCAGCACGCTCATCCCAACGCCTTTCGGGTGATCAGCTTGATGATCACCAACCCGGTGGCCTGCACCAGCATGGCGATGCCCAGCAGCATGCGGCCGCTTTCAGTGGTGAACAGCTGCAGGATATAGTTGGGCGACACCACCATCATCAGCGCCGCGACGCCGGCCGGCAGCAGCGCCAACACCATCACCGTGGCACGGATTTCCGAGGTGAGGCTTTGCGCCTTCAGCCGCACGGCGCGGCGACGGCGGATGGTTTCGGCCAGATTGTCCAGCGTTTCCGCCAGGTTGCCGCCCGTCTGCCGCTGCAGTGCCACCGTAACCCCGAAGAAGCGATAATCCGCCAGCCGGCAGCGATCGGCCAGCCCGGCCAGCGCTTCATCGAAATCGACACCAAGCTGGATCTGATCGACGCAGCGGCCGAATTCGGGGCCTGATGGCGCCGGCACTTCGGCGCCCACCGCGCGCATGCCCTCCACCACCGGCAGGCCGGCGCGCACGCAGCGGATGATGACACCAAGCGCCAGGCTGAACTGTTCTTCTACCTGTTGCAGGCCGGCATCGCGGCGCTGCGCCACCCACAGGCGCACGCCGCCGATGAAGGCAGCAGCCGCACCCAGGCCGGCCATCAGAGTCTGCAAGCCGAGCAACTGGCCAAGCACCAGCAGCACCAGCGCCGCTGCGCCACTGCCGACCAGCAGCGCCGGCAGCGCGGCGATGCGTTCATCCACGCAGGCGCCGCGATCAAGGCCGAGCAGCGGATCGAGCAGACGGTGAAGGCCGGGCAGCGCCAGGCGGCGGGGTGGCGCCGCCACGGCATGCGCGGCACGCACCGGTTGATAGAGCGCCAACCGCGCCGCCAGCCGCTTGCGCCGCGCCGGCAGCAGATCCTGCACGGCCCGCAGATCGTCGCGCCAGGCGGAAGCCAGCGTCATTTCAGGCCGCCCCCACGGCCGAAACGCTGTTGTAGAGCGTATCGAGCCCGAAATATTTGAGTCGCGGCAGGAAGGATGGGCGCGCACCAGTCGGCACGAACTGGCCGCGCAGCGTGCCATCACGGTTTTCGCCGTCATATTCGAAGCGGAACAGATCCTGCAACACCACCACATCGCCTTCGAGGCCGACGACTTCGGTGATCTGGGTGATGCGGCGCTTGCCATCGCGCATGCGCTGCACCTGCACGATGGCATCCAGCGCCGAAACGATCTGCTGGCGAATGGCAACCGCGGGCAGGCCCAGCGAGCCCATCAGCACCATATTCTCGATACGGGCCAGCGCATCGCGGCTGTTGTTGGCGTGGATGGTGGACATCGATCCATCGTGGCCGGTGTTCATCGCCTGCAGCATGTCAAAGGCTTCGGGCCCGCGCACTTCGCCGATGATGATGCGATCGGGCCGCATGCGCAGCGCATTCTTCACCAGGTCGCGCTGCGAGATGGCGCCCTGCCCTTCGAGGTTGGCCGGACGGGTTTCCATGCGCACCACGTGCGGCTGCTGCAACTGCAGTTCGGCGGCATCCTCGATGGTGACCAGCCGTTCGGAAGGATCGGCAAAGCGGCTGAGCGCGTTGAGCAAGGTGGTCTTGCCCGAACCGGTGCCGCCGGAAATCACGATATTGAGCCGGCTGCGCGCCATCACTTCCAGCGCGCGCGACAAAGGCTCGGACATGGCGCCGAATTCCACCAGCTTCGCCAGATCGATGCGCTTTTTCGCGAACTTGCGGATGGACAGGCACGGGCCGTCGAGCGCCAGCGGCGGAATCACGATGTTGACGCGGCTGCCATCGAGGAGCCGCGCATCAAGCAGCGGGCTGCTTTCATCGACACGGCGGCCAATGGCGCTGGCGATGCGCTGCGCAATCGCCAGCAGATGGGCGTTGTCGCGGAAGTGGATATCGGCCTTCTGCAGCCGGCCACCCACTTCAATGAAGGCGCAATCCGGCCCGTTGATCATGATGTCCGTCACACGGTCATCAACCAGCAGCGGCTCCAGCGGGCCGAGGCCGAGCATGTCGTGCACCAGCTCGTCGGCCAGCAAGGTCTGTTCACGGCCATTCAACTGCACGCGCTGATCGCCAGCCACCGCGCCCACCGCCTCGATGATGGCGCTGCGCAGGGCCTGGCTGTCCATGTTGGCGACGGCGACCGGATCGAGCCGGGCCAGGGCGGCAGAACGCACCATCGCGAATTGTTCGGCGCTGGCGCGGATGGCAACGGCCACCGGCTCGGCGGCAGCGGCAGCCGGTATCGGCGTGTCGGCAGCTGTCTGCGGCGTCTTGCGGCCAAAGCTCATGGCGCCAGCCCCAGCCAGCGCTTCCACGCCGGCACCGGCGCCGGCATCACGCCCTGCCCGGACAGTTCGCGCGCCAGCAGGGCAATACCGGCTTCGGCGCGCGGATCGCTGGCCCAGGCCGGCTGGCCCAGATTGACGGCCTGGCCAAACACCAGCGGCAGGAACGGCACCGCCACATCGGGCGGGCGCTTCAGCGTGGTGGCAAGATCACCATCGGTCAGATCGCCCGGGCGGCCGGCCTTGTTGAGCACGAGGATCTGGCGCTGGCCGGCGGCGCTGGCCTGTTCCTGGCTGGCCGCGGTGTCGCGCGCGGCGAGCAGCGTGGCCTCGCTGACCAGCAAGTGCAGCGGCGCCGCATCGAGGAAGGCCGAGGCACGCGCCCGGGCCACCTGCGGCACATCGACAATCACATAATGATAGGCGCGCTGCAGCCGCCCGAGCAGGACCGCCATGGCTTCGGCGGTCACCATCGGCGCGCGTTCGGGCACGACTTCGCTGGCCATCAGATCAAGCCGGCCGGTGATGGCGACAGTGGCGCGTTCCAGGAACAGATCATCGATGCGGCCCGGCGCTTCCAGCGCGTCGGCAAGCCCGGCGTTGGGCTGTGCGCCCAGCAGCAACGGCTGCGCGCCACTGATCAGATCGAGATCGAGCAGCGCCACCCGGCGGCCGACCTTTTCGGCGAGATAATGCGCCAGATTGGCCGCAATGCTGCTGGCGCCGACGCCGCCGCGCGCGCCGGAAACGGCCACCAGCTTCCCCAGCCGCGGATCGCTGCCATCCAGCCTGCCGCCGGTCAGCCGGATGACCAGTTGTTCGAGCAGTTCCGAAGTGACCGGCTTGAACAGATAATCCGACACGCCCAGCCGCAACAGGCCGCGGAACAGGCTGACATCATTGGTCTCGCCGATCACCACCACCTGCAATTGCGGTTCCGACACTTCGGAAAGCGCCTGCACGGCATCGAGCACCCGATCGACGCCGGCGACATCGACGAACAGCAATGCCGGGGAGCGTTGCTGGCGCAGATCGGCCGTCGCGGTTGCGATGTTGCCGCGCCGCACGTCAAAGCCGGGCAACGCCAGATGCACCGCCACCCGCTTCAGCGCGGCTTCGGTATCGGCATCCTGCACATAGGCCAGCACGCCGGAAATGCGTTGGCTGCCGGCCGGACCAATGGGGGCAAAGGCGTTCATTGCGGCGCTCCCCCGCCCTGGCGGGTATTTTCGCGAAGCAGATCCTTGCCCTTGTCATTCAGCAGCCGGGTAACGGCGGCGGCTTCCATCCGGCCACTGGCCGGGCTGGCGGGCGCTGGTTGCGCCAGGTCCTGCGGCCGCGCCATGGCCGCCAGATTGGCTGCATTGGCCTTGCCCCAGCGGCTGGGCGCTGGCGTTGATTGGGGGGGCTGCGCCAGCGCCGGTGCGGCGGCGATCAGCAACAGGGAAAGCCGGATCATCACGCTCACTCCAGGATGAAGCCGCTGGCGGGCTTGGTGGACCTGATCTTTCCGGCCAGTGCCGCGCCCATGCTGCTGGCCGCGTTGACACCATCGGTGGGCACGGCGAGCGCGCCGGGGCTGGCGGGGGTGACCAGATAGGGCGTCACGATGATCACCAGTTCGGTTTCCTGGCGCTGAAACCGCGTTGAACGGAACAGCGCGCCCAGCACCGGGATATCGCCCAGCAGGGGCACGGCGCGGCGGATGTTCGACGCGTTGGCGCGCACCAGGCCGGCAATGGCAAAGCTCTGCCCGCTGCCCAGTTCCACCGTGGTTTCCGCCCGCCGCACCGACAGGCCGGGCACGCGGATATTCTGGATCTCCACGCTGGCCGCGTCGTTCAGTTCGGACACTTCGGGCCGCACTTTCAGGCTGATGCGGCCATCGTCGAGCACGGTCGGCGTGAAATCCAGCGACACGCCGAAGCGCTTGAATTCGATCACCACGTTGTTCAGCTGCTGGTTCACCGGGATCGGGAATTCGCCGCCCGACAGGAAACTTGCTGTTTCGCCCGATCGTGCGGTGAGATTGGGTTCCACCAGCACGGTGACCAGCCCATCTTCCTCCAGCGCGTCAACCACCGCATTCATGTCGAGACTGTCGGTTCGCCGCGTCACCGCCAGCGAGGCACTGCCGCGCGGTGCGCGCAGGATCTCGCCGCCGGCGCCAACGATCTCGCGGCCCGTGGCAACGCCGAGCGAGAAGCCGCCGACGCGCCCGAACACATCGAAATTGAAGCCGATTTCCCGCGCCAGGCTGCGCGACACCTCGGCCACCCGCACCCGCAGATTGACCTGCGTGGGCATGCTCACCGTCAGCCGGTTGATGACGCCATCTGCCTTGCCGCCGGCCGCCGCCAGCGCCAGACTGGCCGCACGTTCGGCCGCAGCCGGGCTGGCAACTTCGCCGTCCAGCACGATCGCCGTGCCCGACAGGCCCACCCGGGCGCCGGGCACCATGGCCAGTTCCTCGGTCAGCCGGGCAACATCGGGCAGCACTTCCACCGCCAGATTGGCCAGCACGCTGCCGCCCGGCCCCATGGCGACCAGCGCCGTGCGGCCTGGCGCCTTGCCGAACACGAAGGCGCGGGTGCGCACCGGCATCTGCACATCGGCCACCTCTGGCCGGGCGACGAGCGCGCTGGTGGCCGCCGCCGGCAGGGCGATGACTTCGCTCTGGCCAACAGTCAGGCGCAGCGATTGCACCGGCTGCTCCTGGCCAACCACCGGCGTGGCGGCCAGCAACAGGGCGGGGATGGCAAATCTGGCGTTCATTTCATATCCCCATTCGAGCCGCGATAGATGCGGACGCTGTCGGGCCTGGCGGCAGAAGCCGCCGGCGCTGCGACAGGGGCCACCGGCGCGGCCGACAGGGCCTGGACCGGGCGGGCGCGCACCCCGGCCAGCGACGGCGACACGCCGCCGGCCCACATCGCCGGGATCGGCGCTTCGGCCGTGGCCGCAGCGACGCCGCGCAGGGTGAGATGCAGGCGGCCCAGCGTGCCCGCCACCGTGACACGCTCGGCTTCGACCGGGGTGACTTCCAGCGTGACCGTGGCCGGCACGCCGGGCTTGGCCGGATCGCTGCCAACGCCCAGCGGGCCGGGCGCCGCCGCGCCAGCCGGGGTCAGCCGCTGATCGGCCGACAGGATGCGCACGTTGGACAGGATGGTTTCCGACAGCACACGCTGTGCCAGCGGCACCGCGTCGTCGCGCAATTCCTGGGTGAGGATGACATCGACCCGGTCTCCGGGCCAGATCAGCCCGCCAGCCGCGGTGGTGGCATCAACGGCAATGGCGATGGCGCGATTGCCGGGGGCAACCAGCGCCGACAGGAAGCCGCGCTCGCCGGGGCGGATGACGGCGGCGGCGTGAACCAGCTCGCCGGCGGCCAGCGCGCGGCGGGTGACGGAGCCAGCCAGCTGCTGCGCTTCGGCCGTGCCGGCAACGATGGCGCCGGGCGGTGGATCGCCCTGCGGCCAGGCCAGTTCCGCCAGGTCGCCTGGGCGGATCATGTGGCCCGGCGGCAGGCCGGCGGCGACCGTGACGATGGCCAGCGCTGGCGCAGCGACCGGCTGCACCGGGGCCGCATCGACGCGGCGGGCCGACAGGGCAAATTGCACGCCGCCCGCGATCAGCACGGCCAGCAGCGTGATCACAGCCAGAAATCGCGGCCTTCTGAGCAATTGAGCCATGGCATCACATCCCGGCAATCAGCCCGGCCACGATGGCCAGACCATAAGGAACCGAAGGGGCAAGGCGCAGCCGACGGCGTTCGGCCCGCAGCCAGCGCGGGGCATCGGGCTTCAGGGCCAGCCGCCCGCGCCGCACGCACCCGCGCAGCACCAGCAGCAGCAACGCGAGCCCGCCACCGGCCAGGGCCATGGCCATGAACAGTCGCGGCATGCCGGCCACTCCGGTGATCAGCCCGGCCGCTGCCAGCAACTTGGCGTCACCCCAGCCCCACAGGCCGATGACGGACAGGCCGCCACCGATCAGGGCGCAGAAGCCGCCAGCCAGCAGCGCCGATTGCAGCGCGTCCGGGCCGCTGGATTGCTGGGCACCTGCGGCACCCAGCAATCCGATGAGGGCGAGCGCGGCGACGCACCAATCCGGAATGATCCGATGGCGCAGATCCGCCGCGCACACGGCTGCCAGCGGCACCACGGCCAGCCAGGCCGTCCATGGCGCCATGGCCTTACTTCACGGCGTCCGGCGCGCCCTTCACCTTGCTGCCGACCGAGGTGATCGTGGACGACACGTCGGACGACAGCAGGTTCAGCGCCGCCACCACGCCCACGGCCACAAAGGCCAGCACCAGCGCATATTCCAGCGCCGTGGCGCCGCGGCGAGCACGATGGCCAAGGCTGCGAATATTCAGATATTTCATCATCTTCCCGTCCTTCCGTATCCCGCCTCTTCAACCAACATGGCCAAAGCGATGCAGCGTGGCGGTGATCAGGGCCGTCCCGACGCGCGCCGTTGTTGCCCGGGGGCACTCAGTGGCGAGCGGGCGAAATTGCCTTGCATCTCAAGCGAGGTAACGGCCGCGACAGGCGGGCTTGAATCGGCGGCATGCCCGCCCTGGCCGCAACATGCTCCAGAAAGGATGCAACTGGGGCCAGGGCCCTAGTCGGGAATTCCGGCGGCCGTATAGGCGGCGAAGAACCGGTCTGACACGCCGGGGTGGCGGAACGGCATGATGCGCGCCCGGCTGGCGCGCTCGCCGGGATTGCGGGCCAGCAGCGCAAGCGCCATTGCCCTGGCATCGTCCAGCCGGCCCTGTTCGAAAGCGGCGGCAATGCCCACCCGCATGGCCTCCAGGCTGGTGCGGCTGCGGGCCATGGCGCGCTGCACCCAGGCCCGCGCCGCATCGAGATCGCCCACCTGGTAACAGGCCAGGGCGCGGCCGGCGTTGATGCCATTGTCGGTGGGATCGGCGACCGACAGCGCCTCGGCCCGGTCGAAATCCGCCAGCGCACCCGGGCTGTCGCCGGCATGAACCCGCACCCAGCCCCGCGCCAGCCACGGGAAGGCATAGTGCGGCTGGCGGGTGAGCGCGCGCTCGATCACCGCCAGCGCGCCGTCGAAATCATGGCTGAGCAGCAGGTAGAACAGCCCGCCCACCGATTGCACCATCACGTCATCGGGCGCGCTGTGGATGGCGTGGCGGGCGATGCCGGCATAGCGCACCGCGCTTTCCGGCGAGACGATCTTGCCCGTCTGCACCGCCGCCCACGGCAGATAGGCGCCCGACAGACCATGATCGGGATCCAGCGCCAGCGCCTGTTCCAGATAGCGTTCCACCGCCGCGAAATCGCCATCGCTCATCATGTGCGCCAGCGCCCGCAGGAACAGCGCGTTGGCCGTGGCGGGCGGACGTTCCTGGGCATCGTTGGCGCGGGCAAAGCGGATGCGCGATTCAAGCGCGGCGGCGATGGCGGCCGTCAATTCATCCTCCAGCGCCAGCAGATCGTCGCCTTCGCGTGTATAGTCTTCGCTCCACAAGATCTGCCCGGCCGGATCGGTGAGCCGGCAGCGCACCCGCACGCGCGGGCCGGATTGCACCAGGCTGCCCGACACGACATGCGCAGTCGTTGCGGGAGCGCCGGCCGCATCCGCCGCCGTGGCAACATGCAGATTGCCGAACCGCGCCAGTGCATCGGCAAGTCCGGCCTGCAGCATCTGCGCCAGCGGATCGGCGATGGCGGGATTGCCGGCCGCGGCCAGCGGTTGCACGATCACCCGCGCCAGCACGCCTGAGGCTTCGGTGGCCAGCGGCGGGCGCGGCGGCGGCGTGACCAAGGCCGATCGCGCCGCGGTGGCCAGGCCAGCCGCAGCGGCGGGATCGACTTCGCCCACCAGTCGCTGCGCAGCGCTGCTCGCCTGCGCGGCCTGCGCACGGTCACCACTGGCCGTCAGCAAGGCGATGCGGCGGGCGTGCAGATCAGCATCGTGCGGATCAGCCTCGATCATCCGGGCGAGCACGGCCAGATGCGTCGCCACCGGCAATGGCCGCGCCAGCAGGGCCTGGCCCAGCAGCCGGGCGGCATCAGCCATCTCGCGCCGCACCGCGCCAATCCAGCCATCAAACAGGGGCTGGGCGCGCAGATCGCTGCCGGCCAGAAACGGCTGGTTGGTGGCGATGAACAGCGCTTCCAGATGTTCGGCCGGCACCGTATCGAGCCCGTCGGCCAACGCAGCGCGAACCTGGGCCACGTCCACCACCAGGTCGATCCGGTCGAGCCCGACATCCTCGCGCCCGGCCAGCAGGCGATCCGGCCGGTCCAGCAGGGGCCGCAGCTTGGCCAGGCTCCAGCGCAGGGCGGCGCGCGGATCATCGGGGATGTCCCACAAGAGCTCGCACAGGCGTTCGCGGCGATGGCGGCGCGGTTCCAGCGCCAGAAAGGCCAGCAGCGCCCGCGTCTTGCGCGATGCCGGCAGCGGCTGTTCCACGCCATCGGCAACAAGCGTCATCGGGCCAAGACAGTTCAGAACAAGCATTGCGTCCCGGTGGTGCAGTCAACAGCAGCGTTTATGGGCCCAATTCAACCGATTTCAATGCGATTCAAACGCAAATTCCAACGCTGCGGCCAACGCTGGTGCCAACGTCGCCGCTGCATTGCCCGTCGCAGCCGGTGTTCGCACCGGTCCACCCCCTCGACGGAGACACGACATGACACTCAACCTGACCAACCGCCCCATGCTGGGCACCAGCCTGCTGGTCGCCATCGCTGCCCTGCTCAGCGCCGCGCCCGGCACATGCGCCGAAAAGTTCAACGGCTTCTATGTCGGCGGCGATTTCGGTTACGAAAGCAGCGGCCGCACCAACAAGGACGGCTGGACCTTTGGCGGCCTCGCCGGCTTCAACCTGAAGGCGACCGACCGGATCGTGGTCGGCGGCGAAGTGCGCCTGGCCGATTCCACCATCAAGGAACAGCTGCGCCGCGAAACCGCCACCGATGTGACCGTGGCCGATACCAACATCGGCCGCAGCATCGGGCTGGCCGCCCGGCTGGGCTACATCGTCGGTGAACGCACCATGGTGTTTGGCCGGGTGGGCTGGGAAGACACGCGCCTGAACGCCGTTTCGACCCGCACGCCCAAGCCGCCCACCACCAATCCCAACCCGGTGGTGACGGATTTCAGCTTCAACGACGACACGCTCACGCTGGGCGCCGGTGTCGAACATTTCGTCACCGATACGGTCAGCCTGCGGCTGGGCTATGACTGGGCCGAGAATTTCGACCGGCACCAGGTCCGCCTGGGCGTCGCGTTCAACTTCTGACCTGACCGCGGTTCCGCTGCGGGCCGGTCACCCCAACTGACCGGCCCACAAGGAAGGGCGGGCGGTTGCCGAGGGGGTGGCCGCCCGTTTCCCCCAAACACCCCCTCAGCCCCCCGACGGACCGGGGCCGACCCCAGGCGGGCCGGCCCCGGTTTTGCCCTTGTTGCCGGGCGTGACTTGGCGTGGTGTCGCGCTATGCTGGCGGCATGAGCCGTGAGCCTGCCACCTATCCCAGCCTTGCCGGACGCCGCGTGTTCATCACCGGCGGCGCCACCGGCATCGGCGCGGCACTTGTGACGGCCTTTGCGGCGCAAGGGGCGGTGGTGGGCCATGTCGATCTGGCCGATGGCGCAGCGGTGGCCAGGATGGTGACGGCAGCCGGCCAGCCGGCGCCCTGGTTCCGGGCACTGGATGTCACCGATACGGCGGCGCTGCAGGCCGCCATCGCCGATTTTGCCGCGCATGCGGGTGGGCTGGACGTGCTGATCAACAATGTCGCCAACGACAGCCGCCACGATCCGCTCGCCGTTGATGAAGCGCGCTGGCGCAGCCTGATGGCGGTCAATCTCGATTGCGGCTTCTTTGCCACGCAGGCCGCGATCCGGCTGATGCCGGCAGGCGGCAGCATCATCAATTTCTCCTCGATCAACGCGCTGCTCGGCCCGGCGGGGATGCCGGCCTATGTGGCGGCGAAATCGGCCATTGTCGGGCTGACCAAGGCGCTGGCCCGGCAATATGGGCCGGACGCGATCCGGGTGAACGCCATCCTGCCCGGCTGGGTGGTGACGCAGCGCCAGCTCGATCTGTGGCTGACACCCGAGGCCGAGGCCGAATGGATGAAACAGGTGGCGCTGAAGCAACGCATCCTGCCGGAAGACGTCGCCAATCTGGCGCTGTTCCTTGCCAGTGACGACAGCCGGATGATCACCGGGCAATCGGTGGTGATCGACGGCGGGCGGGTTTAGGCCAGACGTGTCGCTGGGACAAAATCCCAATCCCGCTCATGCCGAGCTTGTCGAGGCACGCACCACAGCCGGTCCGTGACTCGACAAGCTCGGCATGAGCGGTTCAGTCGATTTTGCAGAGGCCGTCCCACGCCGCCACGACGGCCCTGGCGTCAGCCGCAATGTCGGCCAGCGGCTTGCCCGGCGCGAACAGGGAACTGCCCAGCCCGAAGCCGGTCGCCCCGGCGGCGCGATAGGCCGCCATCGTGTCGGCGTTGATGCCGCCCACCATGAACAGTGGCAGGCCCGGCGGCAGCACGGCGCGCACGGCCTTCACGCCGGCAGGCGGCACCAGCTCGGCCGGGAACAGCTTCAGGCCATGGGCACCAGCCGCGATGGCGGCGAACATTTCGGTAGGGGTGAGCACGCCCGGCAGCGCGATCATGCCGCTGGCCACCGCCGCTGCGACGACCTGCGGATTGCAGTTGGGTGCCACCACCAGCCGCGCACCAATGCCGGCCAGGCTGCGCACCGCGCCGGTATCCAGCACGGTGCCGGCACCGACCAGCGCGCGATCTCCAACGGCCGCGATGATGGCTTCGATGCTGCTGAGCGGATCAGGCGAGTTCAGCGGCACCTCGATCAGGCTGATGCCGGCATCCACCAGCGCGTGGGCCACAGCGGCGGCGCGTTCCGGCTCCAGTCCGCGCAGGATGGCGATCAAGGGCCGGTGCCCATCAAGAAATTCTCGGCTCATCAGCGCTTCTTGCGCCGGCCCCGGCGGCAGTGCAATCCTGCCCGCCATGCTTGCCCTGCCCAGCCAACCCGCCTTCATCATCCCGTCGCAATGCGTGCTGGCCGAAGGGCCGGTGTGGGATGAGGTGCACGCCTGCCTGTGGTTCACCGATATCCAGAAGAGCGAACTGCTGTGCTGGCGCCACGAGGCGCGCCTGCTCGAACGCATCGCCCTGCCCGAACGGCTGGGTTCGCTGGCGCTGACCGACGATCCGGATCGCCTGCTGCTGGCGCTGGCCAATGGCTTTGCGCTGTTCAGCCTGTCCAGCGGGCAGATCGAATGGCTGCACCGGCTGGACCTGGAAGCGCACGGGATGCGGCTGAACGATGGCCGGGTGGACCGGCAGGGCCGTTTCTGGACCGGGGCGATGGTGGAGGACGATGCCCGGGCGCCGCCGGAACGGGGTTCGCTCTACCGCTTCGACCCGCCGGGGACGGCGCCGCCGGTGGCGCTGCGCCATGGGATCGGGATCAGCAATTCGATCTGCTTCTCCCCCGATGGCGCGCACGCCCATTTCGCCGACTCGTTGACCGGCCGCATCCTGCGCTATCCCGCCGATGGCCCGCTGGGCGAAGGCACGTTGTTTGCGCAGACGGAACCGGGCAGCGCGCCTGATGGCTCCGACGTGGATGCCGCCGGCCTGTTGTGGAATGCCGAATGGGGCGGCAGCCGCGTCACCGCCTACAACCCCGATGGCACGGTCGCCGGCCGCCTGTCCGTGCCGGTCAGCCAGGTGACCTGTGTGGCGTTCGGCGGCGCGGAGCTTGATCTCTTGTTCGTGACCAGCGCCAGCGAAGGGCTGGACCGTGAAGCCGAGCCGCATGCCGGCGATGTGCTGGTGTATGAGGGGCCGCCTGGAAAGCCATTCAGGGGCCTGCCGGCGGGGCGGTTTCGTCTCGGCTGAAACGAAAAAGGGCCAGCATTGCTGCTGACCCCTTGTTCCCGATGGTCGGGGCGAGAGGATTCGAACCTCCGGCCTCTGCCTCCCGAAGACAGCGCTCTACCAGGCTGAGCTACGCCCCGACATTCACGGAAGCGGCGCTATAGCCGCCGCCTCACGCGTGCGCAACCGCTCAAAGCGCGATTTGCAGCATTTTCGTCACGTCCACCAGTTTTTCGCGCGGCGCGCCGGCGCGGGCGGCGGCGACTTCGGCGGCTTCGATCTTCTGCCAGCCGGCAAAATCCGTCGCCTTCAGCCCACGCGTCGCCAGCAGCGCATCAAGGCCCGCCGGCCCGGCCTTGCCCGACGCGGCGATGCCATCATCCACCATCGCGGCCACCACGCTGAAACCATCGGGCCGGTTGGTGCCGATGGTGCCTGAAGGCCCCCGCCGCGCCCAGCCGCTGGCATAGAGCGCCGGCGCAATGCGGCCCGCATCGTCGGTGGGGAAGCGGCCCAATTTTTCAGACCAGTTGACACCGGGGATCTCGGCGGTGCGATAGCCGATGCAGGCAATCACCAGCCCGCACGGAATCGCGTGCAGTTCGCCCGTCCCCACCGCCTGGCCATTCTCCAGCCGCGTGGTTTCGACGATCAGCCGTTCGGCCTTGCCATGGCCTTCCACCGCGACCGGGCGGCGGAAGAATTCGAAATTGATCGTCACCGGCTTGTCGCCGCGGGGCAGGCCGGCAAAGCCGCGCAGATGCGTCACCATCTTGCGCTGGCCAGGGTCCAAGGCGGCGTCGTCCGCTTCCGGCGGGAAATCGCCCGGCCGCACGATGGGGTGCGCGCGCACCAGGTGGCCCAGCTCGCCAGCTTCCTTGGTGGTGAAGCTGGCCTGATGCGGCCCACGCCGGCCAATGATGTGAATGTCCCGCACCCCACTGGCGGCAAGCGTCTTCAGCGCATGATCGGCGATATCGGTCTGGCTCAGCTCGTCCACCGTCTTGGCCAGCACCCGCGCGCAATCGATGGCGACATTGCCGTTGCCGATGATGGCGGCGCCGTGGTGGGACAGATCGACATTCAGCCCGGCATGATCGGGATGGCCATTGTACCAGCCGACAAACGCCGCCGAACCCACCACGCCCGGCAGATCATCACCTGGAATGCCGATCGGCTTGTCGAGCGGCGCACCCACCGACAGCACCACCGCATCATACAGGCCCAGCAATTCCTCCACCGACACATCGCGGCCCAGCATCACATTGCCCACCAGCCGCGTGCCCGGCGCCAGGTTGGTCGCCTCATAGCGCTTGGTGACAGCCTTGATCGATTGGTGATCGGGCGCCACGCCGGCGCGGATCAGGCCATAGGGCGTCGGCAGGCGATCGATGATGTCGATGCGCACATCTTCACCCCACTGCTTCTGGGCGGCTTCGGCGGTGTAGTAACCGGCCGGGCCGGCACCCACGATGGCGATGCTGATGGTCAATCCTTGTCTCCGTCGCTTGCTGCCGTTCCGCTATGGCCAGTGCAGCGCAGGGTCAAGATAGCTGCGGTTTCAGCCCGGCCAGCATTTCTGTCGGTTCCATGCAATTCGCCGCCATGCTGCCTGTTATTCTGTGTTCGAAGGACCGGGGGACACGCAGTGAAACTGCGGTGCCGTCGGGCTGCAACACCATGCCGCCAGCCGCCTGGCCAATCCGGAAGCCGATGGCTGATCGGATCGGGCACCAGGGCGACTGATGGGCGGGGGCCTGTCCGGGGCGGGTATTGACCCTCCCCGCCCCGGACAGAACGCCCGCGACGGCCTGACCGTTGCATGCACCGCCACGCCTGCTAAAGCCCTCGCATGACCGTCGACCAGAGCCGTATCCGCAATTTCTCGATCATCGCCCATATCGATCATGGGAAATCCACGCTGGCCGATCGCCTGATCCAGACGACCGGCGGCCTGCAGCTGCGCGAGATGAGCGAGCAGGTGCTCGACAACATGGATATCGAGAAGGAGCGCGGCATCACCATCAAGGCGCAGACCGTGCGCCTCGATTACCGCGCATCTGACGGCAAGGATTATATCCTCAACCTGATGGACACGCCCGGCCACGTCGATTTCGCCTATGAAGTCTCCCGGTCGCTCGCCGCCTGCGAAGGCGCACTGCTGGTGGTAGACGCAGCGCAGGGCGTCGAAGCGCAGACGCTGGCCAATGTCTATCAAAGCATCGAGCATGATCATGAAATCGTGCCGGTCATCAACAAGATCGACCTGCCGTCGGCCGATCCCGAAAAGGTGAAGCAGGAGATCGAGGACATCATCGGCCTCGACGCATCGGGCGCCGTGCTGGCCAGCGCCAAATCCGGCATCGGCATCGTCGAAGTGCTGGAAGCCATCGTCCACCGCATCCCGCCACCCAAGGGCGATCCCACCAAGCCGCTGAAGGCGATGCTGGTCGATAGCTGGTACGATCCCTATCTCGGCGTCGTCGTGCTGGTGCGCATCATCGATGGCACCATCAGGAAGGGCCAGCAGATCAAGTTCATGGCCGCCGACAGCGTGCACCTGGTGGACCGGGTCGGCGCCTTCCGCCCCAAGATCGAACAGTTCAGCGAACTCGGCCCCGGCGAGATCGGCTTCATTACCGCCCAGATCAAGGAAGTGGCGCAAGCCCGCGTCGGCGATACGATCACCGACGCGAAGAAGCCCGCCAACGAAGCCCTGCCCGGCTTCAAGGAAGTGCAGCCTGTCGTCTTCTGCGGCCTGTTCCCCACCGACGCCGCCGACTTTGAAAAGCTGCGCGACTCCATCGCCAAGCTGCGCCTCAACGACGCCAGCTTCAGCTTCGAAATGGAAACCAGCGCCGCCCTGGGTTTCGGCTTCCGCTGCGGCTTCCTCGGCCTGCTGCACCTGGAAATCATCCAGGAACGCCTGAGCCGCGAATACGATCTCGATCTGATCACCACGGCGCCGTCGGTCGTCTATCACATCATGCTGCGCGATGGCTCGTCACTGGAACTGCACAACCCGGCCGACATGCCCGATCCCTCCTCCATCCTGCAGATCGACGAACCGTGGATCGAAGCCACCATCTACGTGCCGGATGAATATTTGGGCAGTATCCTGAAACTCTGCCAGGATCGGCGCGGCATCCAGAAAAACCTCACCTACGTGGGCGGCCGCGCCCAGGTGGTTTACGAGTTGCCGCTCAACGAAGTCGTGTTCGATTTCTACGATCGCCTGAAATCCATCAGCCGCGGCTATGCCAGCTTCGATTACCACCAGATCGGCCACCGCGAAGGCGACCTGGTGAAAATGTCGATCATGGTCAACATGGAGCCCGTCGACGCCCTCTCCATGATCGTCCACCGCAGCGCCGCCGAAGCCCGCGGCCGCCACATGTGCGAACGGATGAAAGACCTCATCCCCCGCCACCTGTTCAAAATCCCGATCCAGGCCGCCATCGGCGGCAAAGTCATCGCCCGCGAAACCATCGCCGCCCTGCGCAAAGACGTCACCGCCAAATGCTACGGCGGCGACGCCTCCCGCAAGCGCAAGCTGCTCGACAAGCAGAAGGAAGGCAAAAAACGGATGCGGCAGTACGGGAACGTGGACATCCCGCAGGAAGCCTTCATCGCGGCGCTGCGGATGGGGGATGATAACTGAGGTTGAAGTAAGAGGGCCTCCGGCGGGCAGGGTCGCGGACCCTGCACCCATCAGTTTTCACGCAGCCCCAACCCCACATGTCACCCCGGGCTTGATCCGGGGTGACGCATCCCTTCGCCGGGCGGGCAGGAGCCAAATAAGTATAGTGTCCACGGAATTTGGTGTCCCCGGAATTTGAAGGTAGTCCTTGTCGATATGGTCCTTTGGAAATGAAAGCCTACCGGAACCGCTACGTATATCCTAATCCGGCGATGGATAATTTTAGTTATCAAGTCGGGCGGCCTTCCTAAGACCGAACGAACTTTCCCCCCATGTCGTGATGATGTGAGAAGAAATCTACCAACGGTTCTAATTGCTCCCAGCTACCTTCCAGCTTAACTGTTTTCCTCTTGAACAATCCTTGAAGAGACCAATAGGATTCTAAGAAGTTTATCCAAATAACGGGATGCCCGCTTACTATTTCAATCGACCAATGAGATATCTCATCATAAAGCGCAGATGACTGTCGAACAGAGGGATGAAACTCGATACGATCTGGAAACGCTGTTACGTCCGGCGTCCCGTCTATCGCTTTCCAAAGCGCGACAATGGCATACACGGTTAGCCAAAAGCTAAATAAAATCAGCAGGACAACAAAAGCGTTCCACCCAATTGATTGTTCAATGAGCTTAATCAATCCGCCACCTCGCCGAACACGAGTGCTCAGAAAATCGTGCTCATTTGTAAAAAGCGCGACATAGAACACACACCCAACCAACACGAAAAGGCTAATGCCCAATAATGCGTTGGACGTTCTTTTTGATTTGAAAATGACTTGATCTGACACTTGCCGCGCCCCTTCCCACAAGACACATCCCAAACACGATTTTAGCTCGAAATGATGGCAGATTTCAATCCAAATTCCGCCAATTATACCGCCAAGCAACGCAGTGCCGCATGGTCGTCCGGATCCGGATAACGGCATATCACCACAATTTCTTCTCTCTGACGCCAAGTTTGTGCCAGAAGCCGAGATAGCGCCTAATGTGAAAGGATCGGCAAAGTGGCCAATATGCCCGACTGGATACGCGAAAAGCTGGAACAGCATGTGAGGACTTTGCCAGCCGTGCCGCCTGCCGATCGCATTTTTCGTGCAGCACGCGATTACCACGAAAGTGCCCAGCGATGTTTCGAGTTTCGCGAGGCAGAGGGTCGATCCCACTTCCTTCCTGTGCAGGGGTTGGTGCTGCACGCTTTTGCCTGTGAACTTTACTTGAAGGCGCTTTTCGCCATCGAAAAACAGACTGCTCCGGAGCGCGGCCACGAGCTGAACGTACTGTTCAGGCGACTGGATTCGGCAACTCAGGAGAAGATCACCCAGCGCTATCATGGCCGATATGAAGGAGGCGCACTGTCCGACGACCTTGTTACGTTCGCGCGCGTGTTTCAGGATTGGCGCTATTCATACGAGTTTTCAGGCGCACACGAGATTGACCAAACTGGCGTCGCCCATCTTGCCTCTGCGCTATATGAGACATGCGCCGAGTTGCGTCCTGACCTTGTCTTGCTGGGAAAGGTTCATGACCGGCTAGTTGCGGCGGCGCAAGGCGTGCCGATCTGCTAACACTTCCGGGAACACAATACAAAAATTCCTTGATGCCAGCGCGCTAATTCAGCGCGTCACCGTGTCGAGCATTGTGTGAATTTTTGGGGATTGAGAGCTGCCACAAAACAAACGGGTGCAGGGACTGCGTCCCTGCCCGCCGGAGGCTCCCTTACTTCCCTTCTTGCAGAGCGCACATCGGAAAGCTGTCCTACACGGCGCTGGCGGCGTTATACTCGGCGTCTGGCCCGCCCGGCTGCTCTTTCCACGATTGATCTTGTCCAGACGCGCACGCGCATGTGGAAGAATCTGTAACCTTTGTAACCTACAGCGGCGCCCCTGAAACGAACGAAGGGGCGGCCCTGAGGCGGACGGGTGCAGCGATCGCGTCCCTGTCCGCCAGCGGCCATTTTCCCGATGCGCCAGCCCCCTGCTGTCCTGCACGGCCAGTGCCTGTCATCCTGTCGATGGGCGCTGCTCTTGCACATGGGGTGCGAGGGGTCGACCAGGCAGAGGTCGGCGGTTCACAACCCCGCGAAATGCGGAAAAACTGTCAAAAGTGGCCAACCTTGGAACCGCCGAGAAAACAAACGCGTGCAGGGACTGCGTCCCTGCACGCGGCGGGG
>NZ_ANFY01000007.1 GCF_000331225.1 Sandarakinorhabdus sp. AAP62
CCCCTCTCCCGCCGCGCGTGCCGCGCGAGTCGACCTCTCCCCGGCGGGGAGAGGTGAAGTACAGGTCTCGCCTCACTTCACCACCCCACCCGCCTTCAACGCCTCCACACGGCCGCCGTCATAACCCAGCTCCGCCAAAATCGCGTCGGTATCGGCCGCCTTGGTCATCCGCGGTGCATCGCTCACCGTCGCCGAATAGCGCGGGGCCGGGGCTGGCTGCATCACGCCATCAGCTTCCACAAAGGTGCCGCGCGCGGCGTTGTGCGGATGATGCGGCGCTTCGCTCATGCTCAGTACGGGCGCAAAGCACACGTCGGTCATTTCCATGTCCGCACACCATTCGTCGCGCGTGCGGGTCTTGAACAGCGCGGTCAGCCGCTCTTTCAACGCCGGCCACTGCGCCGAATTCATCTGTGCCGCGAAATCTTCATCGTCCTTCAGCCCGGTCTTTTCCAGCAGCAGCGCATAGAATTGCGGTTCCAGGCTGCCGATGCTGATCCACTTGCCGTCGGCGCATTCATAGGTGTCATACATGTGGGCGCCGGTATCGAGCAGGTTCACCCCGCGCTCGTCCTTCCAGATGCCGTTGGCGCGGAAGCCCCAGATCATCGCCATCAGCGCCGCTGCGCCATCGGTCATGGCGCAATCGATCACCTGTCCCTGGCCGGTGGTCCTGGCGTGCAGCAGCGCCGAAACCATGCCAAACGCCAGCATCATGCCGCCGCCGCCGAAATCACCCACCATGTTGATCGGCGGCGTCGGCTTGTCGCCGGCGCGGCCATAGGCGTGCAGCGCGCCGGCCAGCGCGATATAGTTGATGTCGTGGCCCGCCGCCTGGGCATAAGGCCCGAACTGCCCCCAACCCGTCATCCGGCCATAAACCAGCTTCGGATTGACCGCATGGCACTCCGCCGGACCCAGCCCAAGCCGCTCGGTCACGCCGGGGCGGAAGCCTTCGAACAACGCATCGGCGCTCTTCACCAGATCGAGCACCAGCGCTTTGCCTTCCGCGCTCTTCAGATCAACGCCAATCACCCGCCGACCCCTCAAGAGCGGATCGCGCGCATCGATGCGCGCGCCCGGCCGATCGACCCGGATCACCTCCGCGCCATGATCGGCCAGCATCATGCCGGCAAACGGCCCCGGCCCGATCCCGGCCAGTTCGATGATCCTGATTCCCTGCAGCGGCCCGGCCATATTCGTCACTCCCCTTGGCTGTATGCCCCACCCGTGCCACGGCGGCACAGAAGGTCAAGCTGTCGGGGGTGGCAGGGGCCGCAGCCCGTCAGGCCGTCCGGCAGAGATCGCCGTTTGACGCAACCAAGATTAACGCTTAGCTGCCAATGAGTAAACGTTGCATCAGGGGGACATCATGCGCTTCACTCTTCTTGCCGCCGCCATCGGCATTGCCGCGGCGGCACCGGCCACCGCCACCGTCCACACGCTCACCTATTCCGCCGCGTCCTGCGACGGCGGCTGCGTCAACGATGGTGACCCGATCAGCGAATTGTTCGGCAGCAATACCGACGTCACGGTCCAAAATTTGCGTCTGGCACCCGGATATGTCCCCGCTGGTGGATTGAACTATTTCAATCGGGATTACAGCGGCAGTTCGGTGGCCTATGTCGAGGATTCGTCGGGGGGCACCCGCGGCGCGGTGGCGCTCTTCGTCAATCGCCCTGGCACCATCACCCTGCTGTCGGCCGATTTCGGCGGCTGGCCCAATGCCGCGGTCCCGATTGACTGGGAAGTGTTCGGTCGGTTCAATAATAGCGTCACCTTCGCCACGGGTACGGTCATCACACAAGTCTCGGGCCTGACGACGGTGAATTTCAACATCAGCGCCGGGTTTAACCAACCGATCGTCCTGATCTTTGGCCCGGATGCGTATAATGGCGGCGTTCAGAACGTGCGCTACAGCTTTGTTGGCGAAGGCGAAGGCACCGGCGTGCCCGAACCCGCCAGCTGGGCCATGCTGATCGTCGGATTCGGCCTGATCGGCGCTGCCAAACGCCGTCGGCGCGATCACATTACCGCCTGACATACCGGCAGCGCGGAACAGTTGCCGGCGTCCGCCGTGCGCTGCGCCCGCGAGATCCAGATCGCCCTCGCCCACCGCCGCGACGAACCGGGCGTTGATCCGTTGCAGGTGCGCATCGGTGCAGCTGCGGGAGAACCGGTGGAGCGCAACCAGGATCTGTTCGGATCAACAGTGCAACTGGCCGCCCGGCTATGCGCTCGCGCCGCGCCCGATGAAGTGCTGGTATCGGCGGTGCTGGCCGATTTGTGCATCGGCAAGGGCCTGCGCTTCGACGATCTGGGCGAAGACAATCTGAAAGGCTTCCCCGATCCGGTGCGCATGCGGCGCGTGCGGTTGGATTGAGCCGCCCCGCTCAGCCCGGCCGCTGTGCGGCGCTGATCATGCGCGGCACGAACGGGAAGGTCTGCCGCTCCACGATCTCGCTCACGGCGCGGTGGGCTTCCTCGAAGGCGGCATCGGTGTGCGGGCTGGCGGCGGCATCGGCGTTGGCGATGGCCACCAGGCCGAAGGGCTGGCGGCCGATCACGCACGGGCGGGTCGGGCTCTGGGCATAGACCCATTCCACCGGATCGGTGAGGCTGTTGTAGGTATAGCTGTAACCATGCGGCCAGCGGTTGACGGTGATGGCGGCAATGTCGCGCGCCGGATCAAAGCCGCCGGGGCCGAGCAGACGGGCGAGCTGCTTGCGCGTCTCGCGCTCGAAGGTTTCAAAGCTGGTGGCGAGCAGGCGGGCGCGTCCCACCTTGTGCTGATCGCGGCGTGGCAGGCCGGGTTCGGCGGGAAATTGCGTCAGGTGCAGCGCCACCGGTTCATCGGGGCTCTGGGCGTGCGCCACCCCGCCCAGGCTGGCAGCCTCGGTCAATGCCACCGTGTCGTGAAACATGGTCGGGCAGTAGAAGCTCGACACGCCCAGCCGCTGGAACGCCCGCCAGTTCCGCAGCACGACATTGGTGTAGACCAGCGGCCCCTTGGTGCCATAGCGCAGCGCCTCTTTCTGGGCGGCGGGCAATTCCGGCATGATGTGCGGGATCACCTCGTTCCAGCAGGCGAGCAGCACCGCCTTGGCCCGCACCGCTAGCAGCGTGCCATCCTTCACATAACGCACGGTGGCGCTGCTGGCGGTGGCTGCATCGCCATCGTGGCCGACGTTGAGGACGAGGCTCGAAAGGCGGATCCGCACAGCATTGGCCGGCCTGTCGAGCGCTGGATAATCGATGCGGGCGGTCGCCATGTCTTCCTGCGTGCGCGCGGGCGTCGCCCCAGGCACCAGGTGCGCCACCAGCAGCCGGGCCAGCGTGGCATTGCCGTCGGGGAAGTGGATGGACTCCTTGCCCTCGCGTTGGCGGCCATGGTGGCCACCGTGCAGATCGGCGAACAGGCCATCGGGCACCTCGCCGAGGCCGAGGCCCGAAAAGCCGGGATAATTCTGCACCCAGCCAAACAGCGCCGGCGTCGCATCGGCGCCGACGCAGAAGCTGGCACGGCCCATCGTCATGAAGAACCACATGGCTTCCGGCGCGATGCCAATGGTCTTCGTGTAATAATCCTGCAGCGACGTGCGGGCGAGGAAGGCCTTCTTCGCCGTCACGTCCATGCCGGCGAGATAATCGGGCTGATCGGCGCTGAGCAGCCGCGCCATGTCGGCCTTCGCCTTGGGCGAAAGCGGCGTGCGGGCGAGGAAATCGGCACCGAAGCGCGGCCCGCGCATGCCGCGCTGGGCCGGATCGGCGACCACCAGTTGATCCTTGCCCCAGCCCTCCTTGTCGAAGAAATAGCCGCGCCGCAGGCCCAGCCCGGCATAGAGGCGGCTGTTGGCATCATTGGCGCGCTTGTAGCGTTCCAGATCGATGCCGAGATCATCGAGGATGGATTGCGCCCACTTGTTGTAGCGTTCCGGCGATTCGATGTTGAGCGTGCCGCCATTGATGACGATCAGCTTGCCATCCACCACATATTCGTTGCGCTTGGCGTGGCCGCCGAAATCATCGTGATTGTCGAGGATCAGGATGCGCGCCTGTGGCCCGACCGCCTTCAAGTAGAAATGCGCCGCCGCCAGCCCGGAAAGGCCGCCACCAACGATCACCAGGTCATAGGCCTCGCCTGTATCCTGCGCATCGCCGGGCTTCATGCCGTCGCGCAGGGCGTGCGCCATCTCGAACGAACCGGGGTGGCTGCCGCGCATCCCGGTGCGGGACGGGGGGTAAGTCTCGTCCTGCGGGATCAGGCCCCCGGCTCGCGCTGCGCCCAGTGCCGGCACCCCGGCCCCGAGCGCGCCGACCGCCACCGCGACTCCGTTCACGAAATCGCGACGGCTGATGCGGGCGTTCATGCCCAGTGCGTCATCATCCAGCATCGGCCAGCCCCCGCCGTTTTGCATCCACCGTCGTTATTTCCGCCGCACCCACTTCAGATCATATTCGGTCGTCCAGGTCGTGCCGCCATCCTCGGTGCCCACCGAAAGTTCGCGGATGGTGCCATCGGGATTGGCAAACAATGTCCAGTGCCGCAGCCGCACCTTGCCGTTCGGCAGCGGCCGTTCGGTGACATAGCGCATCTCGCCGGGCTTGATCAGGCTGCCGCGGAAACTGGTGGTCGCCCCGGTATCCGTCGCCCAGTAATAGCCCCAGTTCTTCAAGAGCGGTGAATAGTTGAACAGGCCGACGCCATTGCCGCCGCGCGCCGCGTCGAGCACCGTCCAGCGTTCCTCGATCACGCAATCGTTCAGGATCAGCTTCATGGAGACTTCGGCGGTCTTCTTGTCGCCGGCAAACACATCCCATTCGCCCACGGTGAAATCCTGTTGGCGAAACAGGCTGTCGGCCCGGCAGGTTTCGGTGGGTTTGACTGAAGGCGGCGCTGCCGGGGTCTGGGCGGCAACCGGCACGGCGGCAGCCAGCATGATGGCGATCAACGGGATGGTCTGGCGCATCGGCCCCTCCTTGCACTGCGATGCCGGGATGCTAGCCTGTGTGCAGGGCCTTGTCTCGCTCGTCGGATGACGGAGGGGCAGCGCCGGCAGGGGGAACCAGGTGATGCGCGATTGGTCTGATCGGACGTTGGGGATGAACCGGCCGATTGCACGGCGGGATTTCATCAGCGGCGTGGCGGTTGGTGTCGCGGCGTCTGGCCTGTCGCTGCCGGCATGGGCGGCAGCGACACCCGACTATCCGCCACAGAAAACCGGCCTGCGCGGGCAATATCCCGGCAGTTTCGAAACCGCCCACATGGCCCGCGATGGCCAGTTTGGCGGCGCGATTGCGGCGGATGACAGCGGCGAACATTATGATCTGGTGATCGTGGGCGGCGGCATTTCCGGCCTGTCGGCGGCCCATTTCTACCGGCAGGCACTGGGCGACGACCGCAAGATCCTGATTCTCGACAATCACGATGATTTCGGCGGCCACGCCAAGCGCAACGAGTTCAACCACAACGGGCGCACCATCCTTGCCTATGGCGGCACGATGAGCATTGAATCGCCCTTTCCCTACAGCTTCACGTCGAAAAAGCTGCTGGCCGATTTGGGTGTCGATCTGACGAGTTACGAACGCTTCGAGACCAAGGCCTATGCCGGGCTGGGCAACGCCACCTTCTTCGACCGGCAACATTTCCTGAGCGACAAGCTGGTCACCGGCACCGGCAAGAAGCCGTGGGCGCAGTTCTTCGCCGAAGCGCCGCTGTCGCCGGCGGTGCGGGCTGACCTCACGCGCCTGCACACCGAGGTGAAGGATCATCTCCCCGGCCTTGATCCCGACGCCAAGGCCGCCGCGCTGAAGGCGATGAGCTATCAGGATTATCTGCTCAAACACGCCGGGATGCTGCCGGAAAGCCTGCCCTTCTTCACCGGCCAGGGCTATCGCAACAACAAGCGGGTGGACACGCTGCCGGCGTGGGAAGCGGCGCTTTCCAGGCGCGCGCCGGGCTTTGCCGGCATGGCCCTGCCCGGCCAGATCCATGCCGAGGCGCAGCATTTCCACTGGCCCGATGGCAATGCCTCCGTGGCACGGTTGCTGGTGTCGGCGCTGGTGCCGGGTGTGTTCCCGGGGCGTCTCGATCAGGAAAGCGTGGTGCTGGCCCCGGCCAATTATGCCGCGCTCGACAATGCGAAGAATGCGGTGCGCATCCGGCTGAACAGCATGGTGATCCGCGCCGAACATCTGGGGCCGGTGACGCGCAGCACCGAAAAGGCAGCGCGTGTCGTCTATGTGAAGGATGGCAAGCGCGTGAGCGTGACGGCGGCCAATGTGATCCTCGCCTGTTTCAACAACATCATTCCGTTCATCGTGCCCAGCCTGCCGCAGGCGCAGAAGGCGGCGTTGCTCTATCCGTCGAAGGTGCCGATGCAATATACCAACGTGCTGCTGCGCGACTGGCGGGCGTGGGCAAAGCTGGGCATCAAGGCCATCCACGCCCCCAATGGTTATCACACCACCACCGCGCTCGACACGCCGATGGCGATCGGCGGGTACAAGAGCGCGCAGAGCCCCGATGAGCCCGTGGTGCTGCACATGGTGCGCAATCCCAACAGCCCCGGCCTGCCGAGGAAGGAACAGAACCGCATCGGCCGCGCCGACATGCTGGCCACCGATTATGCCACCATCGAGCGCGAGATCAGGAGCCAGTTGCAGCGCATGCTGGGCCCGGCCGGCTTCGAAGCGGCGCGCGACATTGCCGGCATCACTGTCAACCGCTGGCCGCATGGGTACAGCTACACCTATGACACGCTGGGCGATCCGGATGTGCCCGATGAACAGCGCCCGCACATCCTCGGCCGGCAAAGCTTTGGCCGCATGGCCATCGCCAATGCCGATGCAGCGGCTTCGGCCTTCACCAACACCGCCATCGACATGGGCGCGCGGGCGGTGGACGAGTGCCTGATCAGCCGCGGGCTGATCTAGCAAAATTCACCGGCTCTGCCCGCTGGACTTCGCCCGCCACCCCATGTCAGACTATTGAAAACACGGCAGCCAATCCATGGCGGCCAAGGGGTTGGCAGCGGAAAACACGGCATATGTCCACGATCACCATCTGGCACAATCCCAAGTGCGGTACCTCGCGGGGCGCCTTGGCCCTGCTGCAGGATCAGGGCCATGATGTGCGCGTGATCGAATATCTGAAAAGCCCGCCCGATGCCGCTACGCTGGCCAGCGTGGCCACAGCCGTGGGCGGCGCCAAGGCCCTGCTGCGCACCCGCGGCACCGATGCGGAAGAACGCGGCCTGCCCGATGCCGATGACGCCACCATCCTGGCCGCCATGCTGGCCGATCCCATCCTGATCAACCGCCCGGTGGTGATCGGCCCCGGCGGCACCCTGCTCGCCCGCCCATCGGAACGGGCGCTGGAGGCGGCATGAGCATTCGCCCCGCCCGCATGGAGGACGCGCCGGCTCTGGCGGCCATCTATGCGCCCGCCGTGTTGACCGGCACCGCCAGTTACGAAGTCGAGCCGCCTTCGGCGGCCGAGATGGCGCAGCGACTGATGAAGGTGAAATCCCACGGCTGGCCGTGGCTGGTGCATGTCACGATGGGCACGGTGGACGGCTATGCCTATGTGACCCAGTTCCGGGATCGCCCGGCCTACCGATTCAGCGGCGAAACCAGCGTCTATGTGGCGCCCAACGCCCAGCGCACCGGCATCGGACAGGCGCTGCTGATGGCGGTGAGCAGCGCCGCGCGCACGGCCGGGTTCCGGCAATTGATCGCGGTGATCGGCGATTCCGGCAACAATGCCTCCATCAACCTGCATGCCGCCTGCGGCTTCGAACGCGCCGGCCTGCTGAAACAGATTGGCGAGAAATTTGGCAAGCCGCTCGATATCGTGATGATGCAGCGCAGCCTGATCGGCTGATCAGGCCGCCACCCACTTCGGCCCACTGCTCTGCCGCTGACGCAGGCGCAACTGACGACCCACTGCCAAGAAGCCCAACCACAGCATCAACCAACTGGCCGGTTCCGGAACGGCGGCACTGGACCCACCGCCTTCCCCCAGATCCAACCGGAAACCGAAACTACGATCATCCCATCTGCTGCCTACCAGCCCGGCGATATTCGGCACGAAAGAGGTCCAGGTTGGCGGTGGCAACCAGCCATCGGTACGTCCGCGGAGGTCGTAGGACATGTTGGTGCCAATGGTATTTGTTGGCGATGTACCAACCTTCAGAGTGCCGGCAGCACGAGCAGCGTCAGGCAGATTGGCCAGCACATTGTCAAAGAACGAACTGTGGGTGCAGTTCCCGCAAGATATCGTATGCGTGAACAACACGGCCGCATAGTTCCCGGCAAATGTAAGCTGCGTACCAGGCCCACCGAAGAACGCCTGCATGTTCCCGATCGCACTATTGTTCAGAACAAATATCTCAGATACCAATGGTCGGCCTCCAACACTCCAGAATTGAATACAGTCTGGGTGATTGTTACCTACGCGAACCGACCAATTGCAGGTGTTCGCAGATACAATCGAACGATGACTGTCAACGATCTGGATACCATCACTGGCAGATGCCGTCATATGATTCCGAGCGATAAGCGAATTTGTAGACGACAACAGCATGATCGCCCCAAGATGGCCCGAAAGATTGTTGTCCCGTACCGTAACATAGTCGGATCTCGCTATGCGTATGCCTGCGCCCAGCGAATTTCCATTGCCAACAACTGTCGCACCAGAAACGCTGACATGCGAACTATTATCGATTCGCAGCGTGCCCCAATCTCTCGTATCCCGGTCGGTGCGGCCAAAAACACCTCCGATAACGCTAATGTTCTGCACGTTCTGCAAGAAGGCACCTTCACGCATGACAGCATTGCGCCCATCAACAGTCACGCCACCAAAATCACGATTTCGAAACCGAACTGGTGTTTCGAACGTGCCTACCAGACGCAGCGTATCGCCTGGCCGCAGTGCTGCGATAACCGCGTCTTGATTGCTGGTCGGCAACAGATCGATCACGCGCTGCGCAGCTGCTGGCGCCGCGTTGACCAAGGAAGCCATTCCCAGCAGCATCAGGCGCGTCTTGATTGGCATCATTGTCATTCTCCCGATTGGCGAGCCGGAGGCGGGCTTCGCGTTCAGGAGCGATAACGGCGGTGGATTTGGCATTTTGCGCGCAGCAATCGCGTTGCTGCCAATTTGGATACTATTATCCCGACGCTTGCCGACGCCACATGAAGCCGGCATGGGGTGGCCCATGGCAATTCAATACCTGTTCCCTACTGCGCTGTGGAAAAGCCACCTCAATGATGCGGCCCTGCTGGCGGAACTGGCAGCCAGTTCTCACCAGTTGGCATTGGATGATGCCGCCGGCCGCAGATGGAGCCGGGCCCAGAATTATCGCGGGTATACCAGCTATGCTTCGTTGAATGATCTGCCGGTACGGGACCCTGCATTCGCCAGTCTCGCCCGGTGGCTGCAACGCCAGGCCACCACCTTTGCAGTCGCCGCCCATCTCGATCTGGATGGTCGCAAGCCAAGGCTGGACAGCCTGTGGGTCAACATCCTCAAACCTGGCGGCGGCCACAGCGGGCATATTCACCCGCACAGCATAATTTCTGGCACGCTCTACGTGGAGGTGCCCGCCGGCGCAGGCAACATCCGTTTTGAAGACCCGCGCCTACCGATGCTGATGCACGCCCCGCCCCGCAGCGCCGACGCCCCGGCCGAAAGCCGCAATTTCTTCCACATCGAACCGGCCGCTGGCGATCTTCTGCTCTGGGAAAGCTGGCTGCGCCACGAAGTCATGCCCAGCGCCGCCAAGTCGGAGCGGGTGTCGATCAGCTTCAACTTTGCTTGAGAATATGTAATGCCTCTGACGTGAATACCGCTTTTATCTGCGGTCAGGATGCAATCCACGCAACTGGCCAAACCTGAGGCGCCGAAGCACGCAGCAAGGCGGCGGCTTCGTCGATATGGCTGCCAGATGTGGCAACATCATCAATCAGGATCACTGGCTGCTGGACCCGCTGCTGCAACTTCATCGCCGGTCGGCGGATGTTACGGCGGGGATGCGAGGTGCCGCGAGGGGTTGCAATCGGGGCGAAGGCTTCGACCATGGCGATTCCCAACTGGGCAGCCACCGCAGCTGCCAGGCGGCATGCCAGACAATTAGGACCGGAACTGCCGCACGGGACAGGCACCACCACACAGGAATCAACCATGCCGTAAACCGAGCGGATAGCGCCGGCCATTTCGGCAGCAACTGTTGTGACAAAAGCATCTGTTGGTTCAGTTTTCAGCGCGCGCAATGCGGCGATTTGATGGGGCTTGATTGCAGTCCGCCACTTGCGCAAGCCAATATAGTTTGTCTCATAGTGTCGATAGAGACGTTGAGCACTGATCAATGTTTCCAGCAGGAACTGGCTTACCGGACCCACAGCGTCGGTTCCGGCCGGGGCTGCGACAGGCGGACCATCCCGAACCATGAAAACGCCTTGCTGCTCAGCCGCGGCAATGGCTTTGGCGCCGTCGTGGAACGCCAGAACGGCGAATTTGCCCAGTTCAGGGAACGTAAACGGGAACACGTCGAGCAATTGCCTGTCCCACTCAAGCTGCGCTACGGCCAACCATTGTTTGGGGATATCCGTCGCAAAGCCATCCCGAATTGATTGCCGCAATGCCGGCGTCAACCAGGGTCCAATCAAGGTCTGACCCGTGTGAAGGGTATCGCTGCCCAGTGTGGCGACCTTGCGGGCGAATGATTCTGAAAGTGCAACCAGTCTGAACTGGTCATCGATAATGCCCACGGGGATGTTGATCCGGGACAAGCCGGCCTGCAACACAGCCTTGATCACCCCGCTCGCATCGATTGTAACCGCAGCACGCTCGATTTGGCTGCTCAACCAGATCAGATCGCTGATCATGTCAGCATATCCACGCAGGATGCTCAGTACAGAGCC
The DNA here is from genome assembly GCF_000331225.1 of Sandarakinorhabdus sp. AAP62. GTDB lineage: Bacteria > Pseudomonadota > Alphaproteobacteria > Sphingomonadales > Sphingomonadaceae > Sandarakinorhabdus. Next base: position 10,927 of record NZ_ANFY01000007.1, read on the forward strand.
GCGCATCTCCCGCAGTTTCGTATCAGCACACGAAAGCGCGAGCACGCCATCATCATCCGGGAGTTGTTGCAGGCGAACCGGCACATTGGCGCCATAACGCCAGGATTTGGCGATCGGCACGATACTCAGCGCCGTCCATCCCGTCTGTTTCCGCAGATCGTCAACTTCTACTTCCCGGGCAAACAACGATGGCGCGAGCAATGTGGTTGGCACCCTATCCGTGTAGTGGGTCAGCGGAAATCCGTGAGTTGCGATGAACTCGTAGGTTTGGCCATATCTGATGCCCAGTACCATGAAGGGGATGCCGGTGGCATCTGCCGCACTCCTGACGATTCGATCGAGAATAGGCCGAATTGGTCCTGTTCGAAGGCTGGCTGCAAGTGACGCACTGCTCGTTCCGGCAGCACCCTGTTGAGGACCTTGTGAAAAGAACATTGGTCGAATTTGCCTCGCATCCGCGACCCTAGATTCGGCTCCTCTCCAGCCTCGTCAATATCGATGTAGCGCCCGATAACCGCCGTCAAGCGTTGGTTACAGCAATGCTGGGTTAATTTTACTATAGCGGCGATTTGTCCACACGAACGACATCGCACGGGAGGTGAACGCGCGCAATCAGAATGGCACACATATCTGACTGGCAGAGTCTTGGTGTAAGATTCGCGCTCGCTGGGTAAGCAGCGCCCTGTCAGGGCTTAGTTCGGAGACCATCGAGAAGCCGGCTGCTCGCGCCAAAAAATGACCGTCCACAGGAATCAAACGGCCCGTCGCTCCTGGGTGGGGGTGGAGCGACGGGCCGGGCGGGCCCTCCCCGCCAAGTGGGCCGACCCCGGGGGGAGGCGGCCCATGACTCGCGTTGATATCAGAACTTGAAGCTGACTTCACCGCCAATAATGCGACGTTGACCGGGCGAAATGAACGATCCACCGAACTCGATCGCCGGAATCACCTCGTTCAGCCACAATTTGTCGAGCAGATTATTGGCAAACACGGAAACCTGCCAGTTCTTGCCTTCGATGCCGGCACGCAGATTGACGACGCCGAACGCATCACGGCGTGTCACGTCATAGCGCGCGTTGCCCACCACCGCCGGCAGCGCCAGCGCCGAAATCGGCAGCAGGCCGCTGAACAGGGTCGGCTTTTCCTGATCCTGCACACTGTGGAACCAGGTCGGCCCGGTCAGGCGGTAATCGGCACGGAAATTGGCCTTCAGGCCATCGCTCACCGGGACGCTCACCTGCGTGCCAACGTTCAGCGTGTAATCGGCAGTATAAGGGCTCTTGTTGCCCAGCGTATCGGGCCGGCTGCGATTCGCCTTGATTTCGCTGTCGGTGATGTTGCCGCTGGCAAACACCGTCCAGCCATCGACGATCTTGGCATTCAGGTTCAATTCGGCGCCCCACAGATCGACCTTGTCGATGTTCGACACCACGCGCAACAAGCCGAAGCCGCCGACGAAGAATTCGAAGAACTGCATGTCGCGAACCTGGGTGTAATAACCCGCCAGATCATAGCTGATGCGGCCATCGAACAGATTGCCCTTGATGCCGGCTTCAAACGCCGAAGAGCGTTCCAGGCGATATTGATCGTTGATCGTCACCCCGGCGTTGATGGTGCCCGGCGTCACGCCATCGTTGAAATTGTTGTTCACGATCGCGGCCGAACCCTGGTTGTTGAAGCCACCGGCCTTGAAACCCACACCCCAGTTGGCGAACAGATTGGTATCGTCGTTCACCTTGTAGGACAGGGTGATCTTGGGCTGCAGCTGCTTGAAGGTGTTGGCCGACGGCGGGATAGGTCCGCCCACCTGGCCGGGGTTGATCTGCCCGCCGGTGATCGGATCGAGCACGAAGGGCACCAGATTCTCGGCGCGGCGGCGCTCGATGTCATACCGCAGGGCGAGACCCACGGTGAACTGCTCCACCGGCTTCCAGTCCAGCGAGCCGAAGGCGGCATAGACATCGGTGCGGAAGCGATCGTTGAACAACTGACTGGTCGGGTTCGACGAACCGGGCGCGTTGTACAGCGTGGGCGACACGCCGCGGCCGAGATCGGCGCCCAGGCTGATGCCGGTTTCGCGATCAATGTTGAGATAATAGAGGCCCACCGACCAGTTGATCGGGCCATCCAGCGTGGAGGCATAACGGATTTCCGCCGAGATGTCCTTCTGGCTGCGCGTCTGCAACTGGGTGCCGTCGCAGGTCGTCGGGCTATAGGCACCGAAGGTGGAGCCGTTGGCTGGCGCGAAGATGAACGGTGCCGGGATCTGGCCGATGAACGTGGGCGCCGCCAGCGGATAGCCGGTGAGGGCCGCCGTGGTGGAGAAGCACTGGTTCGACGCAGCCACACTGGTCGGCGTCGCGCCGGGGAAGGTGTAGCGGGCGAAATCGGCCGAGGTGCCATCGGCGGTCAGCGCCTGATCGACATCGGAATAGAGCGCCCAGGCCGAAAGCTTGCCGGGGCCGAAATCATGTTCGACGCGGGCCGAAAGCTCGAAGGTTTCCTGCTCGTTGGTGGGGCGGATATTGCCATAATAGCGGAACTGACGCTGGTTGACGTTCTCGTAGAAGGCCGGGTTGACGCCCGCGAAATTGGGCAGGTGGAAGCTGGCGTTGAAGTTGATCGAGGCGCCCGACAATTTGGCGTAACGGCTCTTCACGTCCAGCGTGGTGGCATCGCCGAGCTTGGCGACGACGCGGCCATCGATGCCATAATTTTCCTGATCATCGACCACCTTGGCATTGCCCAGGAACTCGTTGCGCCAGAAACCATCGGTGGTCTGGTAATTGGCCGACAGCACGAAGCCGACGCCATCCGTGACAGGCCCGGCGACATAGCCAAAGGCCTGGCCGGTGGCGAGCTCGCCGTAATTGGCGCGGAAGGCGCCTTCCAGCACATCACCCGGCTTCACCGTGGTCATCACGATGGCGCCGGCCGCAGCGTTGCGGCCATAGATGGCGCCCTGCGGCCCCTTCAGCACTTCCACCTGGCGCAGCGTGCCCTGCACCTGGTTCAGCTGCGCCGTGTTGGTTTTCAGGATGCCATCGACCACCAGCGCGACACTCGATTCGGCGTCGCGGGCGCCATTGAGGCCGCGGATGTTGATCTGGGTGTCGCCGGCTTCGGCCGAGCCCGAGACGATGGTCACACCTGGGGTGAGCTGCAATATTTCCTGGCTGCGGAAGGTGCCGGTGGCGGCCAGCGTTTCGGCGGTGACCACCGACACGGTGGCCGGCACATCAATCAGGCGTTCGCTGTTGCGGCGCGCCGTCACGAGGATTTCGCCGGCCTCGTCGTCAGCCGCGGCGGCCTGCTGGGCCATGGCCGGGGCGGTGGCCAGCATCAGGCCGGAAACGCCGATCAGCAGCTGCGCGAGGCGCGACGGCAGCCGATCGCCAGCGGGCGGCACCGCGCCGTCAGCCACCGGACCCGCACCGGCACGCACCGGCAGCGCCCGGATGCAATTGGCCTGCGTCTGGCTGCAAATCTGCGTCATGTTTCCCCGCTCCCGCCCGCTATGGCATCAGTTTCGTGACAAATGCGTTGCTGCTAATGTATACAAAATCGTCCATATGCAAGCGGGCTTTCGTCCGTTTCGCCGCAATCACCGAGGGCGCGACCATTTTGCCACAGGGGGATCATGCCGGGTAACGCCACCAGTGCCAGCCATGCCGCGGCCAGCGCTGCCGATCGCGCCTATGCCGAGATCCGCGGCCTGATTCTGGCCGGCGACGCCAGCCCTGGCACGCCGCTCAGGGAAGAGGCGCTGGCTGATATCGTTGGCGTGTCGCGCACGCCGATACGCGATGCCTTGCGCAGGCTGGAAGCCGAACTCTACGCCGTGCGCACGCCAGGAGGCCGCCTGGTGGTGGCGGATTGGAATATAGACGATGTCGTTGAAATATTTGCCTTGCGCGCCATGCTGGAAGGCCATGCCGCCGCCCGCGCCGCACGCCGCATAACAGCGTCGCAACTGGCCGAGCTGAGGAGTTGCAACGCGGCGATCGAGGCCGCGGTGGCCAATCCGGAGCCAGACATCGCCGGCTTCCTGGCGGGAAATCGCCGCTTTCATGACCTGGTGCTCGCCGCATCGGCATCGGTGCGCCTTGCCACGATGCTGACGGGACTGGTGGAACAGCCGATCGTGCGCCGTACGGCCACCCGCTATGATCGATCCGATCTGGCAAGATCAGCGCACGAGCATGGCCAATTGATTCAAGCCTTTGCCGCCCGCGATGAAGATTGGGCCCGCGCCGTGATGACCGCCCACATCCGCCGCGCCCTGCATGCCTTTCAGGACGCAAGCCCTTCGAAATAAGACATTATTTCGTCCACCCCGCGCAGCTCCGCCGATTTGGCCGCAAGGTCGAACAGATTGGCTTCATGCACGGCGGCCAAACGATCCCCAACGCCTTCGCGCACGATCACCGGAATGAAGCCGTGGCAGATGGCGTCCACAGCCGAAGCCCGCACGCAACCCGACGTGGACAGGCCGCAGATCACCAGCGTGTCGATGCCTGCGCTGTTCAGTCGCACCGCCAGATCCGTGCCAAAAAACGCCGACGGGAATTTCTTGGTGATCACCGTTTCGCCCGAAGCCGGCTCCAGCGGCGGCTCGAAATCCCCCATCGGGCTGCCAGCATCAAACAGCTTCAGCGCCGCGATCTTGCGGTAGAACATGCCGCCATCGGCGCCGCCGGGCTGATATTCCACCCTTGTGTGGAACACCGGCACGCCATGGGCGCGGGCTGCGACCAGCACCTGCGCGGCGGCATCGCGCGCCGATTCAACGCCGGCATAGAGCGGCGACCCCGCCGCGAAATAGGCACGGGCAAAATCGATCATCAACAGGGCCGGCCGCGGCCCCGGCTGCAGGCCCTGGCCGAACCCGGCGGCTGCATAGTCGCTATCCGCGCTGTGGTGATTCACGATTGTCCTCCGCGCGGCCGTCTATACAGACAGCAGGCATATTTGTATACAAAACCCATGATCCCTTTCCGCCCTTCCTGCACCGATCCGGTGTCCATCGTCGAGGTTTCGCCCCGCGACGGCCTCCAGAACGAGTCCGTGCTGGTCTCCAGTGACCACAAGCTGGCATTGATTGACCATCTGGTGACAATGGGTGCCAAACGTGTCGAAGTGGTGTCCTTCGTCAATCCGCGCCGCGTGCCCCAGATGGGCGACGCCGAACAAGTGGCACTTGGCCTGCCAGAAGCGCCCGGTGTGCGCTTCATCGGCCTGTGCCTGAACGAACGCGGTGTCACCCGTGCCATCGCCACGCAGGACAATCCACGCCCGCTGGATGAAGCCGGCTGCGTGCTCGTCGCCAGCGACACGTTCGGCGTCGTCAACCAGGGCCAGACCATCGCCGACGGCGTCACCGCCAACAGCACCATGCTGAAGATGGCCCGGGATGCCGGCCTGTTCGCGCAGGTGACGATCAGCGCCGCCTTTGGCTGCCCTTATGAAGGCCCGGTGCCGGCCGACCGTGTGGTCGATCTGGCCAAGCGCATGGCGGATGCCGGTGCACAGGAGATTGCACTGGCTGATACCATCGGCGTTGGCGTTCCGGCCCAGGTTGGCGATCTCACCGCCCGCGTGATCGAAGCCATCGCGCCCATCCCGATCCGCCTGCACCTGCACGATACCCGCGGTCTGGCCCCGGCCAACGCCTGGGCCGCATACCAGGCTGGCTGCCGCACCTTCGATTCGGCGCTTGGCGGCCTCGGTGGTTGCCCGTTCGCGCCGGGCGCGGCCGGCAATGTCGGCACGGAGGAGCTTCTCTATCTTTTTGGCCGGTCGGGCATTGCCACCGGCTATGATCTTGAAACGACCTTGGACGCCAATCGCTGGTTTGCCACCATCATGGGCCGGGCCCTGCCCAGCCGGGCCGGCAAGGCCGGGGACTTCGTGGCGCGGCCCATTCCCACCGGAGCAAACACGTGAGCTATCGCCTTGGAGTTGATGTCGGTGGGACCTTCACCGATCTGATCGTCATTGACGAAGCCACGGGCCGCGCCGTGCGCGACAAGGTGCCATCAACCCCGCATGATCCGTCCGAAGCGGTGATCGCCGGCGCCCGCCAGCTGTGCGAGAAGGCCGGGATTTCGGCGGCTGACCTTTCACTGTTCCTGCACGGCACCACGGTCGCCACCAATGCCGTGCTGGAGCACAAGATCGCCCGCGTCGGCCTGATCGTCACCGAAGGCTATCGCCACATCTTGCAGATCGCCCGCAGCCTCGTGCCGGGCGGCCTCGCTGCCTGGATCGTCTGGCCCAAGCCCACCCCGATGGCACCGCTGGAAGCCACGATCGAAGCCCCGGAACGCATCGGCGCCGATGGTGCGATCGTGCGCCCGCTCGATGAAGCCGCGCTGCGCAAGAACCTCAAGCAGCTGGCTGACGAGAAGGTGGAGGCCATCACCATCTGCCTGATCAACAGCTACATGAACGACGCGCACGAACGACGCGTCGCCGCAATCTGTGCCGAGGAACTGCCCGGCATCCCGGTCTCGCTGTCGGCCGACATCCTGCCCGAAATGCAGGAGTATGAGCGGGCGCTGACCACTGTGGCCAACAGCGCCGTGCGACCGACCGTGTCGCGCTATGTCGGCAATCTGGAAGCCGCGCTCAACGATTGGGGCACGCCGGCCAAACTCTCCCTGCTGCGTTCCGATGGCGGGCTGATGTCGGCCGAAAAGAGCCGCACCGCGCCGGTGAACCTGCTGATGTCCGGCCCGGCCGGCGGCGTGGCGGGCGCCGTGTGGATCGCCAAGAATGCCGGGCTGCCCAACGTGCTGACGCTCGACATGGGCGGCACCTCCACCGATGTCGCCCTGATCGAGGATTATCAGGCCCGCCTGCGCCGCGAAACCAGCGTGGGGCACCTCACGGTGCGCGCCTCCTCGCTCGACGTTAAGACAGTGGGCGCCGGCGGCGGCTCGATCGCTTCGGTGCCCGAACTTACCAAGGCGCTGCGCGTCGGCCCGCAATCCGCCGGTGCCGTGCCCGGCCCGGCCGCTTATGGCCGCGGCGGCGAACTGCCGACGGTGACCGATGCCAATGTGGTGCTCGGCTATCTGCCCGAAAACCTGCTCGGCGGCGCGTTCAAGCTCGACCGCGAAGCCTCCAGGCGCGCCGTGCAGACCGTGGCCGATGCGCTGGGCCTTTCGTTGCTGGAAGCCGCCGCCGGCATCATCGCCATCGTCAACGAAACCATGTTTGGCGCGCTGCGGCTGGTTTCGGTGCAGCAGGGTTATGACCCGCGCGATTTCGCGCTGATGGCCTTTGGGGGCGCTGGCCCGCTGCATGGCAATGCCATGGGCATGCTGATGGGATCGTGGCCGGTGGTCATTCCGCCCTCGCCCGGCGTTCTGTGCGCCTATGGCGATGCCACCACCCGCCTGCGCATTGATGCCCAGCGCAGCTTCAACAAATTGGTGACGCAGACCAATGATGCCGAGGTTGGCGCGGTGATCGAGGAGCTGATTGCCCAGACCAGCGCCGAACTGGCCGCCGAGGGCGTTACCGCCAGCGATATCGAGATCCGCGTCGAGATCGACGTGCGCTATGCCGGCCAGGCCTTCGAGGTACCGCTCTTCTCACCGCCCGGCTCCACCATCGCCAGCCTCGCCGCACGCTTCGATGCCGAGCACAAGCGGCTGTTCACCTTCAACCTCCGTGTGCCGCAGGAACTGGTCAACATCCGCGTCGTCGCGCTGGGCAAGGCCGCCAATGTGTCGGCCGAACGCATCGCCAGGGGTGATGGCAACCCCGCCTCCGCCCGCGTGCGCGATCATGAAGTGTGGATGGACGGCCAGGCCCGCGCCGCCGGCATCTACGACCGCGCGAAGCTGCGCGCCGGCGATATCGTGGCGGGCCCGGCGGTGATCACCGAAATGGACTCCACCACCCTCGTCCACAATGGCCACATCGCCACCGTCGATGATTTCGGCAATCTGCTGATCACGCCGGAGGGGTGATGCGCGCCATCGCCCTTGCCTTGCTGCTCGCCGCCGCACCGGCCGGCGCCGCTGTCACCAGCAGCGCGCCCGATGGCTTCGTCTCGCGCAGCGAAGCGGTGGTGCCGCAGCCGCCGGCCGCGATGTGGGCGGCGCTGGTCAACTGGGGCGCCTGGTGGGACCCGGCGCACAGCTACAGCGGCAAGCCGGGTGTGCTGACGCTGGAAATCAAGCCCGGCGGGCTGCTCCATGAACAATGGCCGGGCGGCAATGTCTGGCATGCCCAGGTCGTCAATGCGCTGCCGCCGGCATTGCTGCGCCTGCAGGGCGGCTTTGGCCCGCTGCAGGCGCTGCCGGTCAACGCTGTTCTGGATTTCACCCTGAAACCCGAAGGCAGCGGCACCCGCCTGACCATGACCTACCGCGTTGCCGGCTCGTCAGCATCGAAGCTCGACACGCTGGCTGCCCCGGTCGACGCCGTGATGAGCGCCGGCTTCGCCCGGCTCGTGAATTTTGCCACCACTGGCAAGCCCTGAAGGACCCTCCATATGCCCGCCCGCATCATCGAGACCAATCCGCGCCCGTTCGAGTCCAGGGCCATCGATCCGGTCACGCTCGACATCATCGAGAATGCGCTGCGCAACGCCCGCATCGAGATGGACGCCACGCTGGTGCGCACCGCCATGTCGCCCGGCATCCGCGAGCAGGGCGACGCCTTCCCGATGATCGCCAACCCGGCGGGCAAGATGATCGTCGGCCAGTTCGGCAGCTTCATCGATGGCTTCCTGAAGGGCTGGGACGGCAGCATCGAGGAAGGCGACATGATCTTCCTGTCTGACCCCTACAGCTGCGAGGGCGCCATCAGCCATAGCAACGACTGGCTGGTGCTGCTGCCGGTCTATCGCTCCGGGCGCCTGGTGGCCTGGACCGCCATGTTTGGCCACCAGAGCGATATCGGCGGCAAGGTCGCCGGCTCGATGCCGATCGATGCCCGCGCCATCTTCGAGGAAGGCGTGCGCATCCCGCCGGTGAAGATCTGGCGCAAGGGCGAGTATAACGAAGATCTGATCAAGCTGGTGATGCACCAGACCCGCAAGCCGGACTGGTGCGCGGCCGATCTGAATGCGCTGATCGCCTCGTGCCGGGTGGCGGCGCGGCGCATCGACGAGATGTGCGGCCGCTTTGGCGAGGACGAAGTGGTGGCCGCCATGGACGCGCTGCTGGCCCGCAACCACCGTGCCATGAAGGCGCTGATCGCCTCGTCGGTGTCGACCGACCAGGTGAGCTTTGAGGATTTCGTCTGCGACGACGGCGTGGGCTATGGCCCCTACAAGATCAAGTGCACGATGCAGCGCGTTGGCGACAAGGTGGTGCTGGATTTCGACGGCACCGATCCGCAGAGCGACGCCGCCATCAATTTCTATCTCAACGAGAACATGTTCAAGATGTTCTTCGGCATCTACATGATCATGGTCTTCGATCCGCAGATCATGTTCAACGATGGCTTCTACGATCTGATCGAGGTGAAGATCCCGGAAGGCTCGCTGTTGAAGCCGCGCTATCCCGCCGCCTTGTCGGGCCGCACCCATGCGCTGGGCCGCATCTTCGATCTGCTCGGCGCACTGCTCGGCCAGCGTACGCCGGAATTCCTCTGCGCCGCCGGTTTCTCGTCCAGCCCGCACCTGATGTACTCCGGCCGCGATCAACGCCCCGGCAAGAACGGTGAATGGTTCCAGCTGTTCCAGATCGGCTTTGGCGGCATCCCCGGCAAGCCGTTCGGCGACGGGCCCGATGGCCACTCGCTGTGGCCGGGTTTCACCAACGTCCCCAACGAGTTTCTGGAACGCTATTTCCCGCTGCGCATCGAACGCTATGAGGCGCTGGCCGATACTGGCGGCGCCGGCAAGTTCCGCGGCGGCAATGGTATCCTGATGACCTATCGCTTCCTGTCGGCCGGCACGGTTTCGATCCACGATGATCGCTGGTTCACCTATCCGTGGGGCGTGAACGGCGGCGCGCCCGGCAGCCGCGCCCGCAAGATCCTCGAAAAGGCCGATGGCACCCAGACCATTGTTGCCAACAAGCTCGACAGCCTCGATGTCGAAGCCGGTGATCAGCTGCACTTCATCACCTGGGGTGGCGGCGGCTGGGGCAACCCGCTGGAGCGTGATCCGGCGCTGGTGGGCCTGGAAATCCGCCAGGGGCTGGTGAGTGCGGCCGGTGCCCGCGCCTATGGTGTCGTCGCGGATGGCCATGGCGTGGTGGACGCGGCTGCAACGGCTGCCCTGCGCGCCGAACTGGCGGCGGCCCAGCCGGCACAAGCGGTGATCTTCAATCGCGGTGGCACCGTCGAGGAATTGCGCGCGGCCTGCGAAGCCGAAACCGGCCTGCCGGCGCCCAAGCCGCCCGTGTGGCACCACATGGCCATCGCGGCCGAATAAGGACGCCAGCGATGAATATCGAAGCCACCGGGCCGCTTGCCGGCATCAAAGTCGTGGAAATGGGCCAGCTGATTGCCGGGCCATTTTGCGGACAATTGCTGGGCGACATGGGCGCCGACGTGATCAAGCTGGAGCCGCCCGGCGAAGTCGGAAAGGGTGGGGGTGACCCAATGCGCGTCTGGGGCCGCGGCGATTTCCCGCTGTGGTGGGAAGTTGTCGCCCGCAACAAGCGCGCCGTATCCTGCAACCTGCGCCTTCCCGAAGGCCAGGCGCTGGCCCGCAGCCTGATTGCCAAGGCCGATATCCTGATCGAGAATTTCCGCCCCGGCACGCTGGAAAAGTGGGGCCTCTCACCTGAAACGCTGCTGGCCGCAAACCCTGGCCTGATCATCGTGCGTGTATCGGGCTATGGCCAGTCTGGCCCCTATTCGGAACGCGCCGGCTTTGGCGGCATCGGCGAAGCCATGGGCGGCTGGCGGGCGATTGTCGGCGATCCTGACCGCCCGGCGAGCCGCATGGGCGTCTCGATCGGCGACACGCTGGCAGCAACCTATGGCGCGATGGGCGCGCTGGCGGCGCTCAATCACCGCCACGCCACGGGCAAGGGCCAGGTGGTCGATTCCGCCCTGTATGAAGCCGTGCTGCAGGTGATGGAATCGCTGGTGCCGGAATATGTTGCATCTGGCTATGTGCGCGAACGCTCAGGCTCCGTGCTGCCCGGCATTGCACCGTCCAACGTCTATCCCTGCAAGGACGGTGAGTATCTGATCGGCGCCAATCAGGACACGGTGTTCGGCCGCCTGTGCGAAGCCATGGGCCGCCCGGAACTGGCAAGGGACCCGCGCTATGTGAACCATGTCGCGCGCGGCAAGCATCAGGAAGAGCTGGACAATCTGATCGGCGAATGGACCAGGACACTGACCATCGACGAACTGGAAGCCAAGATGGTGGCCGCCGGCGTGCCCGCCGGCAGATTGTACCGCCCGGCCGACATGCTGGCCGATCCGCATTTCCAGGCGCGCGAGGCCATCATCGGCGTGCCGCACCCGCGCTGGGGCGAAGTGAAGATGCAGAATGTCTTCCCCAAGCTGTCGGCCACGCCCGGCAATGTTCGCCGCCGCGCGCCCGAAACCATCGGGCAGGACAATGACGCGGTTTACGGCGAAATGCTGGGGCTGGACGCCGCCGCGCTGGCCGACCTGAAGGCGCGCAATATCATCTGAACAGCTGCGGCCATACGGCCACAAGTGCTGCCACCCCCACAGCGGCCAGCAGCACCGCCGCGCCGATGCGCACCGCCTTCAAAGGCACGCGCGCCAGCAATTTGTCGCCCAGCAGCACGGCCGGCACATTGGCCATCAACATGCCCAGCGTGGTGCCGATGGTGACGGCCAGCACATCATGATAGCGCGCGCCTAGTCCGATGGTGGCGATCTGCGTCTTGTCGCCGATTTCCGCCATGAAAAAGGCCACGCTGGTTGCCGCGAACGCCTGCGCGCTGCTGGCCACGGAGGGCAACTCGTCCATCTTGTCAGGCACGAGGGTCCACGCCGCCATGGCGATGAAGCCCAGCGCCACCGCCAGTTGAAACCACGGTCCGTCAAGCCAACCCGCGAGCGCTGCACCGGCCCAGGCGGCCAGCGCATGATTGGCCAGGGTTGCCACCAATATGCCGGCAATCACGGCGCCCGGCTGGCGAAACCGCGCGCTGAGCAGCAGCGCCAGCAGCATGGTCTTGTCGCCAATCTCGGCAAGCGCAACGACGCCGGTGGCGGTGGCGATGATGGCAAGACTGCTGGTCACCGCGCCGGCATAGGCTCCCAGCGGGGCGATGCAAGCTGCCTCTTGCGCCCGCCGTCCATCAGGCAGACAATGAAGCCATGCCCCTGTTTCCCCTTTTGCTGGCGGCTGCTGCTGCCAGCGTGACACCGCCAGCCATTGCCGTGCCCGGCCAGCCCCTGATCGCCCCGGCCACCATCGACAATGGTCTCGAGATTATTGGCGATCCGCTCGAAGCCGAGCAGCTGAAAAAGCGCATGTTTGTCGATGTGAAGGTGAACGGCGTCGGCCCGCACCGTTTCCTCGTCGATTCCGGCGCGGATCGCTCGGTGGTGAGCGATGGCCTGGCGACCCGGCTCAATCTGCCCGCCGGCGAATCGGTGCGGCTGCAGGGCATGGCGGGCTCCGTCAGCGTCGGCACGGTCGAGGTGGCCATGCTGACCATCGGCAAATCCGAGATCGGGCCGATCACGGCGCCGGCGCTATCGGCCAAGCATCTGGGTGCCGATGGCCTGATCGGCATCGACGCGCTGGCCGATCAGCGCCTGCTGCTGGATTTCGACAAGCGCACCATCACCGTGCAGGATTCGCGCAGCCCGTTTCTGGCCAGTGGTCAGGAAATCGTGGTCACCGCCCGCCGTCGCAAGGGCCAGCTGATCATCACCCAGGCATCGATCAACGATCGCGGCGTATCGGCCGTGATCGATACCGGCAGCGAAATCACCTTGGGCAACCGCGCCTTGCGCGAGCGCCTGTTTGGCAAGGGCCGGCCGGCCAAGATGATCGATATCGAGCTGATGTCGGTGACGGGCCAGGTGCTGAAGGCCGAAGCCATGGTTCTGAACAATGTGCGGGTCGGTGGCCTGATCCTCAACAATGTCGTGGTGGCCTTTGCCGATGCGCCGCCGTTCGCACTGTTCGGCCTGAGCAAGCAGCCGGCGATCTTCCTGGGATCCGATCTGCTGGCCAGTTTCCGCCGCGTTGCGCTGGATTTCGGCAACCGCAGGGTGCGCTTCACCATGAGGTGAAGATTGGGCGGTGAAGCGCTGCCCTGCCCGTCCGCCTCAATCCTGAAGCGTGTTGACCGCCAGCCGCTGGAACTGGCTCTGGCAACCGGCGTCAACCAGGGCCATGCCAAGGGCTTCGACATTGGTTGGTGCGGCCACCTGCTTGATGGTGAGTGTCACCGGCGCCTTGCCGCCCATGATCTTCAGTGCCCCTGCCTTGCCGGCCACTTCGGCGGGCAGATTGGCCAGCGCCTGGCCCGGGCCAAAGGTGAGCGAAGCCGTGGCGCCATCTTCGCGCGTGATGTTGTAGGTCTGTGCGGCCGTCGTATCGGCCCGCCACAGGGCAATGTTTGCCGGATCGATGGCGCACACCGTGTCGGACTGGCGGGTATCCAGCGCCCACACGCCGGGCGGCGTCGGCGGGCCCTGATCCTGACCAGCCGATCGCACGGCCCCGATGCGGGCACGGCGGGCGGGCTTCTGCACCAGCAGATCGGAGAAGGCGACTTGCGCTGCTTCGGCGCTGGCCGCCGTCAGGCTGAAGGTGCCGGGGCCGGAGAAGCTGCGCGTGCCCTTGGCATCCAGCACCACGATCGAATCGCCAGCCTTCAGCGTGACCGGCGCATCGGCAAGACGCTGGCCGGGCTTGAACTGGGCAGCAGAGGGGCCAGCGGCGCGCACCACCAGCGGGCCAGCCATGGCTGTGGTGGCGGCAAGCGCCAAAAATGCGGCTGCTATGGGCTTAATCGAGATCATAAACGCCTCCGGGTCCAATCTGTTCCAATCGCTTTACCAGATACGCAAGTGCGATGTCTTGCGGTGCAGCAGCTGAACGCGCCCTGAGCGAATCCAGTGCGCCGACATCGCCGCGATCAAACGCAGCATAGTCCGCTGCCAGTTCCTTGTCGTCCACTGCTGTGCCGGCACCGATCGGTTCAAACACCTCGATCGGCTTTTGCCGGCCACGCACGCGCACGCGGCCCATCGCGCGGAAGTTTTCCAGCCCCATTTGCGACGCCGCTTCATGGCTGACCAACGCTGCGGTCTTCAACGTCTTGTTGGCGCCTTCCAGTCGGGCAGCAACATTCATCGAATCGCCCAGTGCCGTATATTGAATGCGGCCTTCGCCGCCGAAATTGCCCACGACCACGTCGCCCCAGTGCATGCCGACACGGGTGCGGCCCATCGCCGGGCGCTCGGGCGTTGCCACCTTGAAGCGTTCGCCGGCCTGGGCCATTTCCACCGCGCAGGCCAGCGCGCGTGCCGCATCATCGGGCCGGGCCAGCGGTGCGCCCCAGAAGGCAACGACGGCATCAGCGACGAACTTGTCGATGGTGCCGCCGTGTTTCAGCACCACGTCGCTCATCGTGTCGAGATATTCGTTGAGCGTGGAGGCCACCACTTCCGGCGGCTGGCTCTGGCACATCGAGGTGAAGCCCTCGATATCGGTGAACAGCGCGAAGATCGGACGGCGCTCACCCTGCAGGGCCAGACGTTCGGGATTGGCCAAAATCTGCTCGGCCACATCACGCGGCAGATATTTGCCCAATGCGCCTTGCGCAAACTTGCGTTGCTCGGCGCCCACAATACGGGCCAGAGTCCCCGACGACATCAGCGACAACAGCCAGGCCACGCCCAGGCCGGCACAAGGCAGGCCATAGGTATCAAAGCCTTGCCCCTGCAGGCCGTAAGGCAACCAACCGAGCAGGAAAATCTCGCCAACCACCAACGGGCCGAGCAAACGTGCGCCGGAATCAAGTCCGCCGGTGACGGCTCCCATTGCGACCGCCAGCAGGGCCAGCAGCCACAGCACGATGGGCGGCAGCAGATCCAGCCGCTTGCCGTCCAATGCCTGCGCGATCAGCACGGCGTGCAGTTCCACCCCAGGGGTCGTGACGCCCGAAATACGCGTGAACGGCGTGATGAAACGGTCGACTTCTGGCAGATCGGCGCCAACCAACACGATCTTGCCGGCAATGGCGTCCTTCAACGCCGCCGCCGTATCGGGATCGCCAAACAGATCAACCGGTAGCGAGGCAAAGACCGGCCGATCGGCCAGCTGCGGTTTGCGGAACATCGCCGAGCCGCGATAACGCTCATACCCGGTTACGCCCGTGATGGCGTTGACCAGCAATTTGGGCGCGCTGCGGGCCGGGTTGGGCCATTGCCGCCACGTGTTGTCGTTGTCCACGTCCAGCCGGATATTGGCGGTGCGCACCGGCGCGCTGGCCACGCTGCCGAAAAATTCGCGCATGTGCGCTTCCTGCCACGGCATCACGAACTCGCCGTTTTCGGCATTGCTGGAAAAGCCGAAATAGGTCGGCGTCTTCATGCTCAGCAGGGCCTGCTTCAGCACCGGGTCTTCCGGTTGCGGCTGATCGATCAGGATGTCGACGCCGATGGCGCGCGGCCCCAAACTGTCGAGATTGGTCAGCGCGCGCGCCAGCATGGTGCGATCGAGGGGTGATCGCTTGCCGGTGGCGGCCAAAGTCTCCTCGGTAAATACCACCAGCACGATGCGACCATCCTGATCGATGCGTGGCGCCGTCAGATCAACCCGCACGTCATACAGGCCGCGTTCTGCCGCCAGGGCAAAGGGCATGTTCCAACTGTAACGGCCAACCAGCAATGCCAGCACCAGCACCATGCCGGTGACCAGCAGACGCATCGGGCCGGCAAGGCCGATGGCACGCTTCAGATTGGCAAGACCAGCGCCCACGAGCCTTCAGCGACCTGGACGCCCGCCGGGCACCTTGCCCATCAACGGCTTCGCCGCATCGCCGATGATGGCAAAGCCCGACCAGTAATAAGGATGCGACGTCTCGGCGACATCCATCATCTTGACCTGGCTGCGCCGCAACGCTTCGCCCACGCTGAGTTGCCCGGCATCAGCAAACAGCCCGGTGATCAGCGTCTTGGTGGCATCGAAACTGTCGGGCACCGGCCAGTGGCTGGCAATCACCGCACGGGCACCGGCGCCAACGAAGGCACGCACCAGCCCGTCGAGGGCGAAATTGCCCCCCGTGGTGATGCCGGCTTCCCGCGTGGCCGACGCCGTGGCGGCGCCAGCCGTATCGCAGGCCGACAGGATAATGGTGTCGGCATCAAGGCTGAGATCGAAGATGTCGCGGAAGCTGAGCAGGCCATCGGTCTGCGGGCCGCCAAAGCTGGTCAGCAAGGCAGGACGGGCCGGGCACTCCGGACGCGGTGCCGTGACCAGGCCATGGGTGGCGAAGTGGATGACGCGATAATCCTTCAGGTCGCGGCGTTCCATCAGTGCGGTATCGGTGAATTCCGCACCGGTGCTGACCTTTGAGCCGCCCGCCTTGAGGAGATCGGCGGCCAGCTTGAGCTCGGCCGACGAAATCGGACGGCTCCATTCCGCCAGCGGCCAGTCGCAATCGCTGCGCACGGGCAGGCTGCTGGCCGGAATCGGCGAGGCCGGCGCAGCGAGGCCAAAGCCACCGCCGCTATCGGCACCAGCGCCACGGACGGTGCCGGTTTGCGCCATCTTGTTGCCTTTTCCGCGCGATGCTGCCGGGATCGGCGGCGGTAGTGGCGGCAGGCTGGGCGGCACGGCTTCGGCTGGCACGGCATTTTCGCCGAGGCCCAGATAGGCATTGGCAGCGCGGCTGCCGGCCAGGCTGCGCACGTCCATGAACGCCCGCGCCGATGTGGCGGTGGAGATCATGCGTTCGCGGCCCAGCCAGGCAATGCCGCGGGCATCGAAGGGGTCTGCGTTCGGATCATCCTGGCGCGCCTGATATTCGGCCAGCCGGTCATCCGTGGTAACCAGCAGGTTGAACGGCAATTGCAGCAGTGCGCCATCGGGTTCCACGACTAGATGGCGGCTGGCCAGCACCAGCTTGGCTGCCGTGCCATCGGCGGGGCCGGCGAGCAGCGTGTACAGCCGGCGCGCCGCAGCAACATCAAAGGGATAGGTGGTGGGCCGGCCATTTTCAAACAGCACCACGGAATCGCGGATGGTCTTCACCATCTGGCCAAGGTCGCTGGCTGTAGCGGCCACCTTGACGACCGCCGCGCTGTCGCGGCTCACCGTCAGGGCATAGGCTTCTTCACCGAGCAGGATGAGCTTGAAATAGGCTTCATCGGGCTTCAGCGCCTGCTGCAGGTTGGCCAGCGTGACCGTGCTGTTGCTGATGCTGCGATAACGCGGGAACTCGGCCAGCTTGGCCAGCACCGCGGTCTGGTCACGGCCGAGCTGCGCCAATTTTTCGCGCAGGGCAGCAGCCTGCTCCTGTTCGATCGACGTTGGCGATTCGATCTGCGCCAGCCGCGCGACATCGCCTTCGGTGCGCACGATATCGCGGGACAGGGTGATCGACTGGCGGAACAGCGCCGCCGATTCGTCGCTGCCGCCCGACAGTTCACGCGCCAGCACGGCCTGGGTCTGCGCGACGCCGGGGCGCACCAGGATCTGCGACGCATCAAACACGTCGGAGGCCGCCGCAGCGTCGCCCTGCTGGGCCAATTGCGCAAACCAGGCGCCCATCAAGGGCCGCAGCACCTGGCCCGCACCCGGCGTTTCCGGAGCGGCCTTGATGATCGCGCGGAACAGGGTGGCCGAACCCGCCGCATCGCCCTGACGGGCCAGCAACGCTGCCAGTTGCGCCCTGGCCGCCAGCAGCGCCGCGCTCTGCGGGAACTGCGCTTCGGTCAGCGTGACCGCCTGTTCCAGCGCCGCACGGGCGCCAGCCGCCTTGCCCAGCCGCTCGCCCACCCGGGCCAGTTCATTGGCGACGGAGGCCCGCAACCACAGAATGGAGAGCACCCGGCCACCGCGCAGCCGTGCCAGCTGATTGTCGGCAGCGATCAGCGCCGATTCCGCAGCCGCCAGTTCGCCCAGCCCGGCGCGAGCCGCAGCGGCCAGATATTGTGCCTGGGCATCCAGAATCGTCACCCGTTCTTCAAGCGTCAGCGCCGCACTGCCAGCGCCCAGCGCCCGCATGGCGGCATCATCGGTGTTCAACCGTTGCGACAAGGGCGTATCGATGAAGCCACTGGACAGGCGGCTGACGTCGGTGGTGCCGACATTGCCGCTGACCGAGCGACCCAGCATTTCCAGCGCCTCGGTGTTGCGGCGCTGGTTGAGCAAATGTTGGGCGCGGTGGTTGCGCAGCAGGCGGCTGGCGACCGGGTCGCTGCTGTCCAGCACCTGGGCGGCACGGGCAAACAGGCGATCCGCATCGGCAAATTGCATCAGGTTGGATTGCTGCAGGCCCTGGTTGGTCAGATATTCGGCGCTGCGGGTGAAGCCCGGCGCGCCCTGCCGGCTGCGTTCCACCAGCAGATCGAAAAACTCGGCCGATTCAGCAAAGCTGGCGCTGTTGTTGCGGATATAGGCTTCGGCCAGCGCCTGGCCCGGCTCCAGGCTGCCGGCCTGCAGGCGAGCAAAGGCCACCGGATCGCCGGCTTCGGTTGCCGCCACTTCCACCGTGCCCACCACTGCGCTATCCGCCAGCAACGATTGCAGCCCCAGTTCCAGCGCCGAACCATAGCCGGCAAGACCATCGGCCACATACAGGGTGCGCCCGCGCATCACCTGATAACGCACATGGCCAAGCCCATCGATCGTGCAGCGCGAGACTTGCACACCGGGCAGCCCCTTCACGCTGGCCGCCGCCGGCACCGGGCAGCCGGCCGGCAACGCAGGCGCACCGCTGCGCAGCGCATAGATATTGCCCACCGGCGCCGCCGCATCGCGGCAAATGATGCGATAACCGCGATCGAACAGGCCCTTCAGCGCCGGATCGGCAGCCTGGCTTTGCGCGGTGCACAGCACGCCGGCATTGCCGATGCGGAAACTGTCGACCAGCGACAGGCCATCGGCAGCAAGAGCCGGCGGCGCGGTCGCAGCACTGGCCAACAACATCAGGGAGAGGATCCGGCGCATCAGTTCAGCCCTCCCGGCGTACGCACGCCTCTTGGCATCGGGTCCATCCACAAGGCGGGGTTGCCGCCGCTGGTCACCGGATCGGTGGCATCGGGATCGACAAACAGCGGGCTGAAATCGATCAGCCGCTGCAGCAGCACGATCGGCAGCTTCTCGGCGGCCTCTTGGGCGGCCTCGCGCTGTTCTTCCTGCTCCGGTGTCAGTTCCTCGACGTTGTTGATGATGGTCACCACCGGCTGGAACAGTTCGTCCAGCAGCAGGCCCGGGCAAGTCGCCGTGGTGATGATGCAGCCGTTCACCGTGCTGCCAGCGGTCACCAGGCTGATGCCCGGATCCAGCTGCACCAGCGACAGCGTGTCGGCATTGACAGCGAAGCTGTTGTCGGCACGCTGGATGCGGCCGTTGATGACCACCTCCATGGGGTTGTTGCCTTCGAAGGCGCGGCGGATGCGCAGGCCGCCGCTGCCCGCGGTGAAGCCAGCCTTCAGCTGATCGGTGCCACTGTTCTGGATCAGCACCTCGCGGTCGGCGCCAATCAGGATGGTGCCGGCGCCGATGGAGCCGCCCACCACAGCCGGCGCGCCAGCAGCATTCACTGCATCAATGCGAGCCTGCCCAACCAGCGTGCTGCCGGCCAGTTCGGTGAGCAGGCTGTCGCTCGCCACCCAGACGCGCGGTGCCGTGATGGCCAAAGTGCCCGCCGGCGTGTCCACGCCCGCTCCCAGCCGCACGCTGCCGCTGCCCTGCACCACTTCAATGCGGTTGCCGGCGATCAGGTTCAGGCGGTTGTCTGCCCCCGCCTGCGCCATGGTAACTGCACCCGTTACCCGCAACGTGCCGTCGGTCCGCAGCGTCACGCCCGGATTGGCGGCCTGGCCCGGCGCAACCGCCGGCAACGCCAGCTGATCGACGGTCATGCCAGCTGCAAAACTTCTGACCGTGATGCTGCTGGCCCGCAGCGCGCCGAACTCGCCATTAGACAGGCGGTAGGTGCCTGGCACCGCTGCCGCGCTGGCGCCGCCGACGATGACCGTGGTGGCCCCCGTGGTGTTGAAGACGATGCTGCCGCCAGCCGCGCCGACCGCCGCCAGCGGGTCGATCCCGATGTCGCTGGAGGTGACCGTGAGGCTGGGCGTGTTGATGTTGAAATCAAGCGTGGCGAAGCCGCCCACATCCACCAGCATGCTGGTGGCCGCAGTGGCGTTGTTGACAAAGAAATTGCCAGTGGCCGCCGCGATGAAGCGTCCGGTCGTCGCGTCGCCCAAATTGATGTCGCCCACCAGCCGAATCGGCGTCGAGGCCAGCAGCTGGGCAAACAGCGGATTGCCGGCCTGATCGAACGTGATCTGCGGCAACAGATCATGCGCTGCGATGTAGACGAAACCGCTCGGCGAAGTGGTGAGATTGCGCGCATCGATGCCGCCGGTGTCGAGCAGCACGATGCCGCCCGGCGCCGCGATATTGCCTGTCGTCACGCCCAGCACGCCGGACAGCGTGGCGCTGCCCGAAACGTTGATCGGCCCGGTACGGATGGTGGCCGGCGAGGTGGCAAACAGCACACCCGAAGCGCCCGCCTGTGGATTGACCGTGCCGGCATCGATGGCGCCAGACAGGATCGCGCCGCCCGCCGTGAGGAAGATGCGATTGCCCGAAGACAAGATGCCGGTGGTCAACGTGGTGTTGGACGACAGGCGGATTTCGCCATCGGCGCGCACATTGCCGGTAGTAAGCGTCGCGCCCGGCCGGTTGGCGGCGAGCACCAGCGACTGGCCAGTGGTGACATTGCCGGCTGTGATGCTGCCATCGCTGGCCAGGCTGATCTGGCCTTGTGCATCAAGATCGGCGAGCACCAGGCTATCCACAGCGGACAGATCGAGGAAACCCTGGCTTGCCGTGCTGCCGATCTGCAGCGAGCCGACCCCCAGCCGCGCGCCGATGGCGGCGTTGATGGTGCCCGTGACCCGCAGCAGGCCGGTGGACCGCGCCTCGAACAGGCCAGTCGTCAGATTGCCATTGATGACGGTGTCGCCCGCCCGCGCCGTGGCCGCAGCGGCAAACAGCGCCGTATAATCCGCCACGCCACCCGGGAAGGTGACCAGGCTGCGCTGGGCGAAATCATCGATGCGGATGCGCCCGGTGGCCGGCGTCGCGAGCGCGCCGGTGGTGATGGTGCCACCCGACAGCAGCACCAGATCGCGACCGCTGGTGAGCGCGCCGCTGCTGATCGCACCCGGCGCCAGCAGGCCGACATTGCGCGTGGCTTCGATATTGCCCACCTGCACGCCGCCATTGGCGCTGTCCATCAGCACATCGCCGCTGCCGGCGATGTTGGTCGTCAGATCGATCCCGGTAGCGGCTGCAACCGCCAGCGTATTGGCCGTGACGGTGCCGGTCGCGCCGGGCGTGGGTGTGCCAAAGCTGGACAGCACCTGCTGCCCCGACGAAACAGCCAGAAGGCCGCCGGCGGTGATGGTACCGCCATCGTTCAGACCAAGGCTGTGTGGCGACACCACACTGGCACTGCCGGCAATGGCAATGGTGGAACCGACATCGGCCACCAGGCCACCCCGTTCAGGCGAGGCCGACGGCGTTGTGCCGTTGGCGAAAGATTCCAGACTCGCCATGGCGAGGCGGCTGCCATCCAGCGCGAACACGCGCACCGCGCCAGCCTGGGTGGTGGCACCAGTGGTGCGGCTTTCAGCAACCACATTGCCGGTGATGGCGAAATCACCGCCGACGCCGCTACCGCCGCCTTCGCTGCTCAATTCAATCACGCCGCCACGCGCGGTTCCAAGCGAGATGGCATCGGCAACCAGATCAACATTGCCGGCAACACTGCCGCTGGCGCCGCGGACCGCCAACTGTACCGATCCAGCCGTGGCGTCACCACTGACGCCCGGCGTCTGCTGGCCGCTGCCGCCATTGCCACTGCGGGCGCTGGCATCAAGATCGGCGCTGGCCATGGTGAAATCGCCCGCCGGGCCCTGGGTGTTGCCAGCCATGCCGACAGACAAGAACCCGCCCTGCGCCGAGCCGCCGTTGCCGCCATCCAGGCCATTGCCGCCCGTGCCGCCTTCGGCAAAGACGCTGGCCTGAAGATTGCCCAGGGCAATCGTGCCGGTGCTGCCGATGGCACCCAGTTCGATGGTGCCGCCGGTGGCCGCACCGCCGGCGCCGCCGCCTTCACCGCCGCCGCCAGTGCCGCCTCTGGAAATCGCGTTGATCTCGACTGAGCCTGAAGATGACAGCTGCAGGCGGCTGTTGTTGTCCGGCCCGGTCAGCTGCAAGCGGACATCGGCGCCGCCGGCGCTGCCGCCGCTGCCACCCTGGCCGTTGCTACCGGCACCAAAGCCGCCGTTGCTATCCGCCCTGATCGCGGTGTTGCCGTCGATGACGAGTGCGCCGCTGTCAACGAACAGATCAAATTGCCCCCCGAACGCCGCACCGCCGCCAAGACCGCTTCCGCCGCGGCTGTCCATGGCCACATTGAGGCCAGCGCCTCCGATATTGACCGTGGAGGCATTGACCGTGGTGACAAAGCGCGCACCCGTACCAGCGCCGCCACCGCCGCTGGAGCTTGAGCCGCCATTTGCATTCATGGTCAGCGCTGCGCCGCCCACCAGATCGATCGCGGCGCCCGCTGTCGCATTCAGGGTCAGGTTCGTACCGTTGGCACTGCCGCCTCCGCCCTGCGCCTGCGGATCGACATTGCCGCCAGCGGCATTGGCCACCACCGAGAATATGCCGTCAACGGTGATCAGACCGCCGCCCAGATTGGGATCGGCGATCGCCCTGATCCCGATACTGCCGCCCGTGGCCGAACCGCCGTTACCCGTTCCGCTCAGGAAATTCCCGCCACTGCGCGACTGCCGGATCGCCAGATCGCTGCGCACGCGGATCGAGCCGCCATCGGTCGAAACGCTGAACGTCCCGCCGCTGGCATTGCCGGCTCGCGCCAAACCCTGCGGCGGCACCACGCCGCCATTGCCGGCAGCCGCGTTGCCAAGGATATCCAGCCCACCCACGTCTATCGATGAGCCCGGCTGGGTCGTAATCAGCCTTATGCTGGCGCCAGTGGCGTCGCCGCCAGATGCACCATTGCCCCCTGCAACATCGGCCGCAATTCCAACAAAGTCCGCAATGCGCATGGCTTCGCCATTGGCTGCCAGCAACTCCGCCGAACCCCCGGTGACCCGACCACCGGCGCCGCTGGCCAGGGCATTGCCGCCCGCTGCCGTGATGAAGCCGTCGAGATTGGCCTGCAGATCAAGGTTGCCGCGCAAGTCGATGCGACCGCCAAAGGCCTCACCGCCGCCGCTTTCGCCGTTGCCGCCTGCCGTGCCGGCATCCATCAGCACGCTGCCGGCAACGGTGATATTGCCGAGCAGGCCAAAGCCACCGCCAGCTGCCAATCCGCCAATGCCGGCAAATGATTCACCACCAATGGCAGTCGCCGACCAGCCAATCTGGCCGTTGATCAACGACACGCCTTCCAGCGAGCGCAATTCGATGCCGCCAGCACGGCCCTCGCCGCCGATCGCGCCTGAACCGCCTTCGCCATCAACCGAAACCTGCTGGCGACCGCTTTCAAACTGGCCCAGCTGACCGCCGGCCTGCAGATTGGCGAAACTGCCCATATTGGCTTCGCCGCCAAAGCCGCCGCCGCCATTGCCGCCGATCAGGCCGCTGCCGCCGGCGCCGCCGCGGCCACTGACTGTGGCGATCAACCCCGGTTGAATGGTGCTGGCCGGGGCCACACGCAACGTGCCGCCAAAGGCGAAAACATTGACGCCGCCGGCCGACGCCTGACCGCCGTTGCCACCCGCGCCATCCACGCTGCTGCCGGCACCGCCGTCGCCGCCAACGGCGCTGGCATTGGCATCGACGATCCCGGTGGTGATGGTGCCAGCATCCGGCCCGCCGAAATCGGAGTTCAGAAAGCCAATGCGGATGCCGCCGGCAATGGCATCACCACCCCTGCCGCCATCGGTGGTCAGGCCATCGCCGCCGCGCCCGCCCGTGGCCGCCACGGTGGCGGTGATGGTGCCGGTGGTCATGGTGCCGCGATTGTTGGTCGAACCGATGAACACGCCCGACGCCAGCGCCAGATCGGCACTGCCGCCGCGGCCCTGAAGGCCGCCGCCATTGCCGCCATTGCCAGCCGTTGCCGCCGCCAGCACGGTGATATCCCCTGCCGTGATCGCCGTCGTCGCGACCGCCTGTTTCATGGAGAGCGTGACTTGGCCGGCCAGCGCATTGCCGCCCAGCACTTGCGAAGCATTGCCGCCAACGCCTTCGCCGACCAGTTCCACCTGGCCCAGCAGGCTGAGCTGGGCATCGCCCGATGTACCGGCGCGCACCTGGCCGCCAGTGCCGGTGCCGCCACTGGCCCCGGTGCCACCAATACCGCGGGCGCGCAGCGACACCTGGATATTGCTGGCCGCCTGGCCATCCAGCGTGATCTGGCTGCCGCCGCTGGCATCAACCGTGACGGTGCCGCCAAGGCCATTGCCGCCGCGCCCATCCACCGCGTTGCCACCAGCGCCGGCCGCTGTTAGGCTGACGCCAACCGTGCCGCCAGTGGCAACGATGTTGATGCTGCTGCCGTTGCTGGCCAGCACGCTGGGCGATCCGGCAAAGGCATCGCCGCCATTGCCGCTGCCCGCCGCGTTGCCGCCCACGGCCGAAGCTGTGAACAATTCGATGCCGGCAATATCGATGGTGCCATTGTCGGCCGAAATCTGCAGCGTACCCGATTGCGCCACACCGCCATTGCCCGCCCCAGCGGCGTTGCCGCCCGTCGCCCCGGCAGCCACAAGCCGCATCCGGCCCAGCGCCAGGCTGCCGCCGGTTTCAGCACGGACCAGAACGGTGCCGCCGTCCGCACGACCGCCGTCGCCATCCGCGCCATTGCCGCCAAGCCCGCCAGCAACCAGATTATCGACAAAAGCATTGCCGAGCAGTTGCCCGCCAGACCGGGTGATGATCGTGGTGCTGCCGCCGATGCCTTGCCCGCCAATCAGGCCAGCGCCGCCGGTGCCAGAGGCCCGTTGCGCCAGAGTGCCCGTGATCGTGGCCTGCGCGCCGGTTCGCAATTCGAACAGGGCGGCTCCGCCCTCGCCAATGCCGCCGGCCCCGCCAATGCCCTGGCCCCCAGTCCCTTGCGTGTTGAAGGTCAGATTCGTCGCCGTCAGGCTGGTGCCCGCTGCTTCGAGATCGAGCGTGGCACTGCCGCCGGTTGCAGCGCCGCCAGCACCGGCATTGCCAACGCCGCCCGTGGCAACGGCACTCAGCAGCACGCCACCGGAGAAGGAGGCCGTTGCGCCCCGGAACAGGTCGATGGTGGCATCACCGCCCTGGGCAGAGCCGCCAACGCTGGCGCCATCAGCACCCGTGGCGTTGGCCAGGAAGCGGGCACTGGTCGCCACCAATGGACCACGATCCCCCGCGGCACTGACCGAACCACCGATGGCATCAATGCCGGTGGCCGATGCATCGAGCAGCAGCTCGCCCGCCAGTGTTACCGGCCCGATTTCCCAATCGAACGTGGCGTTGCCGCCTTCCGCCCCGCCGGTGCCAGCCGCGCCAACACCGCCGGTCGCGTTGACTCTCAGGCTCAGGCCTCCGGGCAAGGACAGGCTTCTGCCCTGCACCAGAACATCGGGAAACACGTCGATCGAACCGCCAGAGGCGAAACCGCCGACACCGCCGCTGGAGGCGCCACCCGTGGCAGTGGCTTCAAGGGCCGTTTCCACTGGAACCGTGGACGTGACGGTCAGGTCGCCTGGCCCGAAAATGATGTCGCCGCCAAAGCCGTCGCCGCCGGGACCCAAGGCGCCATCGCCACCAAGCCCATTGGCGGTGATCAGCAGGCGCTGGCCCAACTGATTGATGGAGCCGTTGTCAATGACGGCCAGGATGTCACCGCCAATGCCCTCGCCGCCGGTATCGCCAGCGCCGCCAAAACCGTTCGCCGCAATCGACAGCGGTGCGCTCAAGGTCAATACGGCCGGATCACCAATGCTCAGAGTGACGGTGCCGCCAAAGCCGAAACCGCCAATGCCGCCCGGATTGACGCCGCCCCCGGCGTTGGCCTCCATCGTGAGCGACGTGGTCTCGAACGTTCCATCGTCGGCAAACAGTTCGACCACGCCGCCCTGGGCACTCCCGCCCAGTCCACCAGACCCCGTCCAGAAGGCGTTGCCAAACATGGAGAGGCCGGTGCCACCAATCTGGACACGACCGTTCGACTGGAAGAAGACGACGCCGGCACTGGCTTCGACGCCAAACGCGGGGGCAGAGCCGGCGCCCGTAACATCGATTGTCATGCCCCCGGCACTGCGCAATTCGCCGGCAGCGCCAACATCGATCAGGACCGTCCCTGCCTCAATAACAGTGTTGGCATTTGCCGTGTCGTTGAAGCTGACGGCGGACAGCGTGGTGGAGCCGCCCACATCCAGCAGGCCGCTGCCGACATTCACGCCAATGGTGCCGCCAATGTTGGCCGTGCCATCGCCATCGGCCCGCATCGTCAGCGCGCCCGCCACGTTCAGCGTGCCGGCTGAAACGTCCACGTCCAGCAGCCCGCCTGTGCCATCCCCTTCCACGGAACCGCCAGCAACGACTGCATTGCCATCAAACAGCAGATCGCCGCCAATGCTCGTCAGACCGCCGCCCACGAACATCTCGGCCCGGCCCGCACTGGCATTGCCACTGATGGTGCCCAGCCCGCCTTCACCGCGTACATTGAGGGTGAGCGACGACGTGGCCATATTGCCACCGTCCGAACTGATGAAGATACCGCCACCCCTGCCTTCGCCGCCTTGGGGCTGGCCGTCACCGCCGATGCCGTTGGCCTTCAGCTCGATCACGGGCGTGATGGGATTGACGATGTTCAGCGTCCCGACGGCGCCCACGTTGAAATCGATGCCACCGCCGAAGCCGTTGCCAGCAAAATCACCGCTGAGGCTGGAGCCGCCATAGCCGATGGCTTCGGCAACAAACGTGCCGCTGCCACCCATGTCCAGTTCCAGCGTGCCATCGGCGCCCAGGCTGACAGTACCGGCCGCGCCGTCGCCGCCGGGGCCATCGTTGTTGGAGAAACCGCGGCCATTGGCAACCAGGCTGACACTGCCGCCAATGGAGCTGAAGCTGGCGCCGGCATCGGCGCGCAACAGGACAGCGCCGCCAAATGCCGAAGTGAGCACGCCGCCAGTCACGTCGCCACCTTCAGCCGAAGCCGAGAACGACAGACCGCCGGTCACGAAAGAGCCGGCCTCGGCTGTGACAGAGATATCGCCGCCGGTGGCATCGCCGCCCGCACCATCACCAAAAATGG
Source organism: Sandarakinorhabdus sp. AAP62 (assembly GCF_000331225.1). Classification (GTDB taxonomy): domain Bacteria; phylum Pseudomonadota; class Alphaproteobacteria; order Sphingomonadales; family Sphingomonadaceae; genus Sandarakinorhabdus. Next base: position 38,364 of record NZ_ANFY01000007.1, read on the forward strand.
CGCTGGCATCCAGTGACAGGACGCCGCCAATGCTGGTCGTGCCGCGATGGTTCACGGCAACCGAGCCACCCAGCATTTCCGCATTGGGCATCGGGCTGAAGGAATTGGCCGAGGCGCTGGCGCTCAGATCACCGGCGACGGTGAAACTGTTGCCATCATCCGTGTTGATCGTGACAGTGCCGCCCGCACTGGGAAGCCCGGGCAGGCCGCTGATCAATTCCGCAGAGGCGCTGAATTGCGCATCACCGCCCACCGTCAGGCTGCCGCTGCCAACCCCGGTAACGGTCACCTGGCCACCATTGGCGACGGGACCTCGGGCGTTGGCAATCAGCACCAGCTGATCGCTCACCCCAAGGCTGCTGGCATCATCAAAGCGCAGATCGAGCGTGCCGCCCGTCGCAGTGGCAAAAATACCATCAAAGCCGGTAAAGCCTTCGGCCACCATCACCAGATCGCCGTTCACCTGCAGGTTGGCGTTGCTCACCTCGGTCAGAATGCTGCCGGCAAAGCCGCTGTTGCCCAAGCCGCCATCAAAGGCGTCGCCGCCATAACCATCGGCCACCAATTGCACCGGCGCGATGCGCGTGCCCAGCGTGACATCAGCGCCATCAAGAATGCGGAACACAACGCTGCCGGCACGGCCGATGCCGCCCGTGCCGGAAATGGTATCGCCGCCCTGGCCGATGGCGCTCAGGCGGACATAACCCAGGCTGGTGGTGCCGCCGGAAATGACCAGCTCGGCCGAACCCGCCTGGGCATCGCCAGCCTGCGCATTGGAGCTGAACGCCCCATCAGCATCGGCCGAAAGATCGATCCCCGGCGCGGTGAGATTGGCGTTGAACAGCAAGACCTGAAGGTTCCCACCCGTGCCAAAGCCAGCGAAGGATTCAAAGCCGAACAGGCCAAAGCTACCATTGGCTCCCGGCGTGCCGGCCACACCGGGAGGCAAGCCAGCCGCGCCGCCGGCGCCGCCCAGACCCGGCGCACCGCCCTGCCCGCTGACACCACTGCTGCCGGCCGAAGCCGTCAGGATCGGGCTGATCAAGGGCACGTTCAGGCTCCAGGCGGTGCCTTGATCATTGCTCGTCGCACCGATCAGCACGCTGCCGCCGGTCGCGTTGCCGCCAGCACCAGCATTGCCGCCCTGGCCGCCGTTGCCGCCAGCGCCGCCATTGCCGCCGTTGATGTTGATGGAATCGCCATCGAGACCAGGCGCACCATTGGCCCCGGCGCCGCCGATGCCGCCGCCGCCGCCAACACCGGCCAGTGCATCGCTGCGCAGGCCCAGGCTGGTGATCGTTATGCTGCCGCCGCTGTTGGCCGCATCGGTGCCGATGGTGATATTGCCACCCAGCGCTTCCCCGCCGGTGCCGCCAGCGCCGCCCGCCTGGCCATTGCCGCCGGGGTTGCCATCGCGTTGCCCCGGCAGCGGAATGCCGGGAGGCGTGCCGGCCTGACCCGTACCGCCGTCGCCACCCAGACCGGCCAGCGCCGACACGTCCACGTTGAGGAACGGCATGGTCAGAATGCCGCCGGGCCGCACGATCACGCTGGCCGATCCACCTATGGCCGCACCGCCGTCGCCGCCGGAAAGGCCGGTATTGCCTGTTGTGCCAGACTGGCCTCTGCCAATGGCCGTCAACTGCGCACCGCCGGGCAGATCGAACGCGCCGCCTTCGGCAATCAGTTCGACATCGCCGCCAATGCCGTCACCGCCTCTCGCGCCATTGCCCATTGCTGCGCCGCCCACGCCGCCGGCATCGGCCGAAAGGCTGGCGATCGACATGCTGCCCACCAGCGTTACGGGGGCCGCGCCGGCTGCTTCATGGCGTTGCAGATAGGCCGCTGCCGTGCCGCCAATGCCTTCGCCGCCCTGCACATGCGAGCTGCCGCCGAGCGCCGATGCGATCAGCGTCACCGGCCCCGAGATAGTCACATCAACCGGCAGACCGGCCGTGAAATGCGGCGTCGCCAGAACAAGGGCCTCGCCACCAACGGCATCACCGCCGCCGAAATCGCTATTGCCGCCGCCACCGCCATTGCCGCCAGAGGCCGACGTGAGAATGCTGACCGCGCCTGCCGTGACCACGGCACCGCGCGCCAGCAGGGATGCACTGCCACCGGTCGCATCACCGCCGCGCCCACCGATGCCATCGCCATCGATACCGCCGCCATTGCCGCCCGTCACCCGGCCATCGACAAAGTAGATCGTGCCGAAATCGAAGCTTGAGCGGTTGGACACCGGTGTGACGGGGCCGCTGGTCGTGCCGACGTTGACCACGCCGCCCACCGCATTGCCGCCACGGCCGCCATTGGCCGTGCCAAGGCCACCACCGCCTTCGCCGCCGACAACGCTGTTGTCGATGGCGACCTGCGTGGCGATGAAGGTTGACCGCGCCGGCCGCGACGCGATCACCAACTGCGGTTCGGTCGCATTCGGATCAACGCCAAAGGCATCGCCGCCCGCTCCGGCCGTACCCGCCGTGGCGCCGCCACCAGCACCGCCTTGCGCTGCCGCCAGCATCAGGACAGAGCCGCCGTTGACGGTGGAGCCCGGCCCGGCTTCCAGAGACGACAGGACGAAGAATGCCTGGCCAACCGTGGCATTGCCGCCCCGGCCACCATTGCTGGCATCGCCGCCGGTGGCGTCCACATCCAGCGTCAATTGGCCCGTGGTGAGATTGGCATCATTAAAGCCGCCAAACAGCCGGCCTGAGCGGGCGGCACCGCCACCCACGCCCTGCCCGCCGGTAGCATCGGCCAGCAACGAGACCGACGGCGCCGTGATGGTGCCTGACTGCCCCAGCAGTACGACAAAGCCGCCGGTGGCATTGCCGCCAACGCCGGTGCTGCCATCGCCGCCGAACGCCCCGGCCGAACCGAACAGGCTGCCAGACACGCGGATGCCCTGATCGTTTACGCCAACATTGGGCCCCAGCCGCACGAACACCGCCGGCGCGTTGGCATCGCCCTCATCCCAACCCACGGCATTGCCGCCCACCGTGCCCGAGCCGCCGGTCGCATCGGCAATCACGTCGAGATTGGCACCGATCAGCAGGCTGCCGCCGTTCTGCATGTCGACATGGGCACGACCGCCATTGGCATTGCCGCCCACACCGCCGTCCCCATTGCCGCCGCGGGCCTCAGCCGCCACGCGGGTGCCATCCCCGCCCAGGGTGAGCAATGGATTGCCCAGGCCGAGCAGGATGGCAAAGCCGCCGGTGGCCGTGCCACCGTTGGTGTTACCCCCGGCAATACCGTTCGAGGCAAGCGCGGAGGCATCGATGGTGAGATCGCCGTTGACGGTGATGCTCACCGGACCGCCGCCGATCTGGGCATGGAGCCGCGCCGTACCGCCAACAAAGCTGTTGTTGCCAACCGTCAGGCCACCATCAGCAACAGCATTGATGGTGACGCTGGATGCCGTGAAGGCAGCGCCATTGTTGACGAACAGGCTGGCCGTGCCACCGGTCGCCGTGCCGCCGCCGGCATGGCCATCATCGCCAACTTCGGCATAGGCGGCATTGGTAGAGACCGTGACGATGCCGGACGTGGCGAACGTGCCGCCAGTGATATTGGCCGTCGCTGTCCCGCCCTGGGCATTGCCCGACGTTCGCCCGGCACTGCCAACGATACCAACGCCATTGGCCGAGATCACCAGATCGCCACTGATGGCCACGCTGCCCAATGCATCGGATTCGAAAAATGCCGTACCGCCGATGCCGCTGCCGCCGGTGCCGTCTATTGCTGCGCCGCCAAAGCCATCGGCACGGATAGACAGATTCGTGGCCTGCACGCTGCCACCGTTGGGGTTGACGGTCGCCGAGCCGCCGGTACCGGTGCCCCCAGCGACGCCCGGGCTGCTGGCATCGTCGCCAGCGCCATTTGCCCACGCCAGGATGTTGCCGCTCACCTGCACGCTGCCGGTGCCATTGGTGAAGATCTGGGCCGTGCCTGCCGTACGATTGGCGCCGGCGCTCTGGCCGGTGAATTGTGTGGAAGCATCAACGAGAAGATTGCCGGCCACCGTTATCGACAGGCCATCACCATTCACCACGGCCAAGCTGTCGGAATAGACCTCGAGGTCGCTGGCGAAGCTCAGCGCGCCCGCCGTCGAGGACACGCGCGCCTCATTCCTCGATCGCATCGTCAGGCTGGACGTGATGGTCTTGTTCTCCACCCGCACCAGCGCATCTGCATTGCTGCCCGCCACCGGCAGCAGGCCAAATTGCGACACACCCTGGCCCGCTGGCGTGCCGACGATGTCATACCCGCCCGACAGCACGACGGCATTGCCATCGACATCGGCGGCATTGGCAACGGCAAAGCCCAGTTGCGCGCCGCCAGTGATCAGCATCGTCATCGCGTTGTTGCGCGGCACCGCCATCGCGTAGATGCGGCTGTAGATGCCCTGGCCGCCGAGGCCACCCGGGCCGGTGATGCTGCCGCCCACCTGGCTGGTACCGCCAGCGGTGGTGCCGACATTGGCCGTGATGTCGAACAGGCCACCGTTGAGGGTGAAGCTGACATCTTCCGCTGCAACCAGCGCGGCCGAACGGCCCACCGTGGCCGCACCGTTCATGTCGAAGCGCGGCGCCACCATGATCATGTAATTGCTGGTATTGATGGTCGCACCGCTATTGACGACCACCCCGGCCGTGCTGCCGCTGGCGGCCCGCAGCTGGAACTGGTTGGCATTGAGATAGGTCTGGCCGGCAGCGGCACCCACCGGATCATTGGCGGTGAGCAACAGGCTGCCAACGTTGAACTGCGCGCCGGCATTGAGCAGCAGGCCGCCGGGTGCATAGAACCAGATGCTGCCCAGCGCATCGCTGCTCACGGTGCCGGAAAAGGCAATGGCGCGCGACTGATCGGCAGCGATGATGCGGTTGAGCACGGTGTAGGGCAGGCCGGCGCCGCTGGTGAAGCTGGCCGTGGCACCGGCCGGCAGGAAATCGATCGGCCCGCCACCAATCGCCGTGTCGGTGGGAGCCCAGTTGATGGTGTTCTGCGCCGCGTTGACAGTGAAGAAATCAGTGTTGCCACTGGTGCCGCGCGTCACGTTGCCCAGGATCACCGTTTCGGTGCCCTGGAAGGCCTGCGCCTGCGCCATTTGCGGCTGCAGCGCCAACATGGCCGCCAGCACGGTAGGCGAAGCGCCCAGCGACAGGCGGATGGCCGCTCGGGCAGCAGAACTGCGGGCCGGGGCGCTTTCGTCAAACAGGCGCATCAGCGGGTCCTCCAGGGCAGCAGGCGGGTGGTCAACGTCACCAGCATTCGCACATCACCGGCACGGGTGGGGCCGGCATCCTTCAGGGCAATCGCACCGCCGATATCCAGCCGGGCGCGATCGCTGATCACCAGTCGCGTCCCGCCGCCAATCGAGAACAGGCTGACCGGATTGGCAGCGCCCGCGCCTACTCCCCGCGACCAGGCCCAGCCGGCATCCACGAATGCATAGGGCTGCGCTGCCAGCTTCCAGTCTTCCGACAGGGTGATGGCGTCATGACGCACTTCGGTATTGAAGGCCGCGCCGTCATCACCGGTCAACACGCCGGGATCATAGCCGCGACCCACCGTGTAGTTGCCCAGCGCAAAGCGTTCGAAGCCGAACAGGGCGCCGCTGGCGATCTGGCCGCGTGGCTGCACCGCAACCGTGAGCTTCCTGGCGACCCGCAGTTCAGCTAGGCCCGTGAAGCGCAGCACGGTGGCCGTGGGGCTGCCGCTGATCAGGCTGGGCGGCACCACGCCGGCGCCGGCGCACAAGGCCGGATTGGCCAGGCAATCCGGGCTGGCGCCAAACACATCGAGGCCCTGCCGCAACTCCAGGCTGGCCCCCAGTCGCCAGGCCGTGGTACCGCCGGGGCCGCGGCCCCGCATGTCCTGCCATTCGCCATCGAAACGCGCATAAGCCACCCGCAGCCGATCGCGTGACAGCGGGTTGGCGTTGAACTCCACCCGCTGGTTGACCAGATCAAAGCCGGCACGGCCCACCAGCGTGGCGGCCTGGCTGCGCTTGAACGGATAGCTCGCCTCGATATTGGCAAAGAAGGTTTCGGCATCGATCGGCGGCACAGAAGCGCCGAGGCTGGGCCGGGTCCAGGCCTGGGTGACACGGCCGCCAAAGCGCAGCCCTTCGCCGCCGATGGCGAAATCATGCCCGGCCTGCAGCACCTGCTGCTCATCGAAATCAGATGTGGCGTAATAGGAAATGAAACTGTGGTCGCCAAGGCCAGTCAGGCCATGGGCCTGCACGCGCACCTGGCCGCCGTACGGCCCGGTCTGCGACGGCGCGAGGTTGCTCAGCACCAGATCGGCCTCGATCGGGCGACGGCGCACGCTGATTTCGCCCACCATGTCTCCCGCCACGCCGCCGGCCGGCTTCAGCGCCAGTCGTACATCCATGCCCGGCATGTCGCGCGCCAGCAGCAGATAGCGTTCGGCCTCGATGCGGTTGAACGGCTGGCCAGTGGCCAGTTTCTTCACATAGCGTGCCACCTGGCCTTCGTTGCGGCCCGCTTCGCCACGCAGCCGCACCGCCGTCAGCCGGGCATAGAGCACTTCAAAGCGCACCACGCCGCCTTCGATGCGCTGGGCCGGCACCTGCACGGCCGCCAGATAGCCCATGCGGCGCAAATGGGTGGCGGCCGCATCGCGAATCTCGCACAGCGCCGACACCGGCACTTCCTTGCCGGCCAGCGGTTTCCAATAAGCTTCCAGATCACCAGCCGGCACCGGGCCCAGATTGTTGAACTCGGCGCGGGTGATGGTCAGCTTGACATTGGCATAGGCCGGATCGGCGAGCGCGCACGGGCTACGCTCGATATCGCCATCCACGATCAGCCGGCTGGGCTGAGTGAATGTCTGACGCCGAGTCGGATCGATTTCTTCGCGTGTTGGCGCGCCCGTGCTGGCAACTTGCGCGACTGCGGTGCTGGCCGAGATCACAGCCAACGGCAACGCGAGCAGCGCCAATTGCAAACGCCCCGAACGCAAACGCACATGTCGCATCGGCGACAGCGGCGTCGCTGACGAGCCCCGGTCCATCATCACGCCATTCCCCCGGCAACGAGTGTGTTGCGACCTTTATCTTGCTACATACCATCTAAGCCGATTTTGAACCGATACGCCAGTCGCTTGTGCAACCAGTTACGAAGGTGAAATATTGCGGTTGCAGCCGCTTGGCTGACCCGGCGCATGCAGCAAGAAGGTGAGCCGCGCCGAAAGCGGACCAAACCAACGTGGGCAACATGGACTGGCAGACGAGCGGTCAATCGGATCGATGCTGGCCTTGGCACCCAACTGCCCGCCGGCGACAGACGACGGCTCGCCGTGAAGTCAATCTGATTTCAATCGAGAACAGGCGATTCGAAGCAGATTTCGCCGTCTTGCAGGCTGGTCAGCGGCGACTTCTGCCCTTGCGCGAGCCGCCGCCCGCTTTTCCGCCGCCCTCCTCGAACAGCGCGGCCAGGCTGTCGATGATGGTGCCGCCCAGCTGTTCGGCATCCATGATGGTGACGGCGCGGCGATAATAGCGCGTCACGTCGTGGCCGATGCCGATGGCAATCAGTTCGACCGGGCTCTTGGTTTCGATATGACGGATCACGGCGCGCAGGTGGCGTTCAAGATAATTGCCGCTGTTCACGCTCAGGGTGGAATCATCCACCGGCGCGCCATCGGAAATCACCATCAGGATGCGGCGGTCTTCGTTGCGCGCCACCAGCCGATCATGCGCCCACAGCAGCGCCTCGCCGTCGATATTTTCCTTCAGCAGGCCTTCGCGCATCATCAGGCCCAGATTCTTGCGCGCCCGCCGCCACGGCGCATCAGCCTGCTTGTACACGATGTGCCTGAGATCATTCAGCCGCCCCGGCTTGGCCGGACGGCCGGCCTGCAGCCAGGCTTCGCGGCTCTGCCCGCCTTTCCAGGCGCGGGTGGTGAAACCCAATATCTCGGTCTTCACGGCGCAGCGTTCCAGCGTGCGCGCCAAAATGTCGGCGCAGATCGCGGCGATGGAAATCGGCCGACCGCGCATCGATCCCGAATTGTCGATCAGCAGCGTCACCACCGTGTCGCGGAACTCGGTGTCGCGTTCGATCTTGTAGCTCAGCGCATGGGCCGGATTGGTGACGATGCGCACCAGCCGCGCGGCATCCAGAATCCCTTCTTCCTGATCGAAATCCCAACTGCGATTCTGTTGCGCCATCAGGCGGCGTTGCAGCCGGTTGGCCAGCTTGGTCACCGCCGATTGCAGCGGAATCAATTGCTGGTCGAGATAGTTGCGCAGCCGGGTCAGTTCCTCGTCGTCGCACAGTTCGGCGGCGCCAACCACTTCATCGTGCTTCGTCGTATAGGCCTTGTATTCGAAGTCGGGCGGCAGGTCCGAAAGCGGCAGGTTGGGCCGCCACGGCATCATGCCTTCCTCGCCCTCCTCCCCCATTTCGGCGTCCGAAACTTCGTCGGTGTCCATCTCGACTTCGCGCTGTTCGGAATCCTCGGGCGCGTCGCTGCTGTCTTCGGCACGGGTTTCAGTCGACTGCTCGGAGCCGCCGCCGTCGTCCTGCTCCTGGTCTTCGCTGTCCTCGCCGGGCTGTTCCTCTTCCTGGCCGTCAGCACCTTCCTCGGTTTCGTCGCTGGCTTCGTCGGGATCGGCGGCCAGGCCCAGATCGGCGAGCACGTGGCGAATCAGCTGCGCAAACTCGGCCTGATCTTCCATATTCGCGGCCAGCGCATCGAGATGCTTGCCGGCCTGGGCTTCGATATGGCCGCGCACCATGTCCACGGCTTGCTGCGCCGCGCGCGGCACATCGGCACCGGTCAACCGTTCGCGCACCAGCAGGCCCAGGGCCGTGGCCAGCGGCACTTCCTCGGCCGTGCGCGCCCGCACGATCGGATCGGTGCGCACGCGCATTTCGGTCATGCGATCGAGATTGCGTGCGACACCAGCCATTTCGGCGGCACCCAGCGATTCAAAGCGCGCCTGTTCCAGAGCATTCCAGATATCGCGGGCAAGGCCGGAATCCGGCTGATCCGCACCATGCAGTTTCGGATCGTGGAAGCGGCGTTTCAGCGCGAAACTGTCCGCCCAGCCGCGCACTTCGGCCACCTGTTCCGGCGGCAATGCGCGCGCCGGCTGCGGCACCCGCGCCTGATCACCGAAACAGCCCGGCTTGTCGGCCGTATAGGCCAGCTCCATATCCGGCGCATGGCCCAGCGCACGCATGGACGCGGCCACCGCCTGGCGGAAATCCTCGATGGGGCTCGTTTCAGCCATCAGCAGCCTTCCATCACTGGCGCCGGAAAGGCGGACTTGAACCCAAAAGCCTGCGGTGTGGGGCCATAGCGATCAAGCAGCCACAGCCGGCCAAAGCCTTCCACAGCATCGGGACGATGCCCGGCCGGCACCCACCAAAGCGCCTGAAAACTGCCCTTGAACGGCAGAAACCACTGTTTGCGCTGTCGCATTAAATCGCTGTGATTGCTGCGATAGACAAAGGCCGACAGGCTTTCGACATCGGCCCATACCGACATGTTGATCAGCAGATCCGGATCGGCTGTTGGCCGCAGGTCGGTGGCGTTGCCGCTTTCATCCTGCAGCCGCCAGACAAAGCCCGGGCTGGAATCGGCAATGGCGTTGACGGCATCAAGCGCATCAAAGAACCCGGCCACCGCGGTGTCACCTTTCGGTGCCACCATGGTGCCGATATTGATCTGCGCCAGTTGCCATGTCGCCATGGCTTATTTCTTCGCCTTCACCGCCACGCTTTCCGGCAAATCCTCGCCGAACACGCGCTGATAATATTCGGCCACGATGCTGCGTTCGGCTTCGTCGCACTTGTTGAGGAACGACAGGCGAAAAGCGAAACCGACATTGTTGAAGATGACGGCATTCTGCGCCCAGGTTATGACCGTGCGCGGGCTCATCACCGTGGAGATGTCGCCACCCATGAAGCCGGCGCGGGTCATGTCGGCGACGCGCACCATGTTGGAAACCGTCTTGCGGCCGGCCTCGGTATCGAATTCCTTCACCTTGGCGGTGACGATGGCGCTTTCGGTGTGGTGCGGCAGGTAATTCAGCGTGGTGACGATGCTCCAGCGGTCCATCTGGCCCTGGTTGATCTGCTGCGTGCCATGATAGAGGCCGGTCGTATCGCCCAGGCCCACGGTGTTGGCGGTGGCAAACAGCCGGAACCACGGATTGGGCCGGATCACCCGGTTCTGATCCAGCAATGTCAGCTTGCCTTCCACTTCCAGCACGCGCTGGATCACGAACATCACGTCTGGCCGGCCGGCATCATATTCGTCGAACACCAGCGCCGTCGGCGTCTGCAGCGCCCACGGCAGCAGGCCTTCGCGGAATTCGGTCACCTGCGCGCCGTTGCGCAGCACGATGGCATCCTTGCCGATCAGATCGATGCGGCTGATGTGGCTATCAAGGTTGATGCGAACACATGGCCAATTGAGGCGGGCGGCGACCTGCTCGATATGGGTGGATTTGCCGGTGCCGTGATAGCCCTGCACCATCACGCGGCGATTGAAGGCAAAGCCGGCAAGGATGGCCAGCGTGGTATCGGGGTCGAACACATAGGCCGGATCCAGATCCGGCACGCGATCGTCCTTCACCGAAAAGGCCGGCACCTTCATGTCGATATCGACACCGAACACCTCGCGGGCGTCCACCGTCGTATCCGGGGCGTTCATCGCGACCGGCGGGGTTTCATGCATATCGCTCACGTGTTGTTCGACTCCGTCTTGTATCCGGCTGCTGACTTGAGGTGCGTAAAGGCGTTGACCACCGCCTGCAACTTCCCTTCGTGACTTCTGTCCCCCCCATTGCTGTCAGGGTGGTAGCGGCGCACGAGGCCGCGATAGGCGCGGCGGATGTCGGCCGGGGTGGCATTGCGGTCGAGCCCGAGCGCCCCCAGCGCCTGCGCATCGCCCTTTTCACCCCAGCGGCCTGGCGGCGCCTTTGCCCGCAGCGGCTCCTCGAACAGGCCGTGCGGATCGCCAAAGGTGAAGGCCATGCGGCCGCCGCGCACCACATCCTTCTCCCAACCGGCAATGGGCGACTGCGCGGCGTGGATCTCGTCGGGCGTCAGGCCGTCGAAATAATTGTAGCCGGCGTTGAAGGCGCGGACATGATCGAGGCACAGATATTGCCAGCCCCCGACGTCGCCCGGCACCCGGTTCGACCTTGGCGCGCGAAACTCGCCATGCGCGGCGCACCCCGGCCAGGCACAGGCCTGCTCGGCGGGGGTTTCCACCCGCCCATGCCACCGGCTGTGGCGAGGTTGGCTCTGGCTTGAAATTGCTGTCGTCCTTTGCTCTGGCTCCGGTCTATAAACGGCGCCAAAGGAGAAGATATGGGCAAGGTTGCCGCAGAAATCCAATCCCGTCTGGCCGAGGCCCTGCGCCCCACCAGCCTGGAAGTGATCGACGACAGTCATCACCACCGCGGCCATGCCGGCCATCGCGGCGACGATGCCGAATCGCATTTCACCGTCAGGATCAGCGCGGCCAGCTTTGCCGGCCAAAGCCGCATCGCCCGCCAGCGCGCGGTCTATGCGGCGCTTGGCGATCTGGTTGCGCCTGATCGCGTCCATGCCCTGCGCATCGTGGCTTCGGCGCCGGGCGAGGCCTGATGCGCGCCCTGCTTGCCGCCGCCGCCCTGCTGGCGGCCCAGCCGGCGCTGGCCGCCACCGAAGCCGCTGGCAGCCTGGATGGCGTCACCATCATCGATCGGCTGGATGTGAATGATCTGGCGGCGGGCGCGGCCCAGCGCTTCTGGTTTCGCGCCGGGGCCAGCCCCATCGGCCAGCCCTGGCTGGTGCCGGTGGTGGTGGTGAAGGGTGCGCAGCCCGGTCCACGTCTGCTGCTCACCGCCGGCATCCATGGCGATGAACTGAACGGCATCGCCGTGCTGCACCGGCTGGCTGCCACGGTGGACCCGGCGAAACTCGCCGGCACGCTCACGCTTGTCCCCGGGCTCAACCCGCCCGGCCTGCTGCAATCCACCCGGCAATGGACGCCGGACTGGTCGCGCAGCGCGCCCAATCTCAACCGCGAGTTGCCCGGCAAGGAAGGCGGCAGAGCCATCGCCGATTTCGCCGGTCGGCTGTGGAGCCGCCTCATCCGCCCCAATGCCGACAGTGCGGTAGACCTGCACACCCAGTCACGCGGCACCGCCTACATGATGTATGCCTTTGCCTCCACACCGCGCACCCGCCGCATGGCCGAACTGGTGGCGCCCGATATCATCAAGATGGACAAGGGCGAGCGTGGTACGTTGGAAAACACGCTGACCGACGATGGCGTGCCGGCCATCACCCTGGAACTTGGCCGGCCCGAAATGTTCGACGACACCATGATTGCCCGCGCCGAAGCCGGCCTGAACAACCTGATGCGCGAAATGAAGATGCTGCCCGGCAAGGTAACGCCGCCGCCCGCCAGCCTGACCGTGGCCAACGATATTGTCGCCGTGCGCGCGCGCCTGCCCGGCTGGGCCCGCCTGCTGCTGCCGATCGGCAGCGCGGTGAAGAAAGACCAGGCGATTGCGGAAGTGCGCGATGCCTTTGGCCGCAGCCTGGAAACGGTTATGGCGCCAGCCGATGGCCGTATCAACATGATCACCACCGATCCCCGCGTCGCCGCCGGCGACACCATTGCCCGCATCGTCTGGTGGTCTCCCGATCCGGCCTGCGTGAACGGCTGTTGAAACGCGGGTGTTGAGTTGGGCGGGCGCAGCGGCTATCCGCAGCGTCTCAGCACTTGGGGGCCGGATTAGCACAGCGGTAGTGCAGCGGTTTTGTAAACCGAAGGTCGGGGGTTCGATCCCCTCATCCGGCACCAGTTCCCGGTTTTCGTCGCCGGCTGATCACGACGGCCACCAGCATTGTCGCCAGGATTGGGCCAAGCCAGTCCGCCACTTGCGCCAGCTGGGTCCATAGCCGGGCATCGGCGGCGCCCCACCACGGCAGATTGGCCCGCAATCCATCGCCAAACTGTTCGATCCAGCGATATTCCGCCTGCGCCGCCTCTCGCCCGAGGAAATAACCGGAGGCAAGTGCTGCTCCGATCCACCAGTTGCGGCTGATGAGTGCGATCACGGCCTGAATTGCGACAGCGGCCAGTGCATGTTCGACAAGATTGATCATTGGCTCATCGGCTTCCTGTGCTGAACCGACAGTTTGCCCGATGCAACGCGCCATCGAAAGCGGCTGGTCCTACGCAATCGTCCGCTCTTTCCTTTTTGCCAGTGGCCAAGCAGGGTCAGGCGTGACAGCCTTTGTGCTGCACCATGCAATAGACCGCCAAAAGGGAAGCTCTGCCATGCATTTCGATCACAGCGACAAGACCAAGGCCCTGCTGGAAAAGCTGCGCGGCTTCATGGACGAGCATATCTACCCCAATGAAGAGCGCTACCACCGGGAAGTTCAGGAAGGCGATCGCTGGAAGGTGCTGCCGGTCATCGAGGAACTGAAGCCCAAGGCACGCGCCGCCGGCCTGTGGAACCTGTTCCTCAACATCTGCGATCACGACGTGGGCGAATGGAAGGGCCCCGGCCTTACCAACCTCGAATATGCCACGCTGGCCGAGGAAATGGGCCGCGCCGGCTGGTCGTCGGAAGTGTTCAACTGCTCCGCGCCCGATACCGGCAACATGGAAGTGCTGCGCACCTATGGCACCGAAGCGCAGAAGCAGACCTGGCTGAAGCCGCTGATGGCGGGCGAAATCCGTTCCGCCTTCCTGATGACCGAGCCAGCCGTGGCTTCGTCAGACGCGACCAACATCGAAACCTCCATTCGCCGCGAGGGCGATGAATATGTGATCAACGGCCGCAAATGGTGGTCGTCGGGCGTGGGCGATCCGCGCTGCAAGATCGCCATCGTGATGGGCAAGACCGACCCCGGCGCTCCGCGCCACCAGCAGCAGAGTCAGATCCTGGTGCCGCTTGACGCTCCCGGCATCACCAAGCTGCGGCCCTTGAACGTGTTCGGCTTCGACGATGCCCCGCACGGCCATTTCGAGGTGATCCTCGACAATGTCCGCGTGCCGGTCTCCAACATGATCCTGGGCGAAGGCCGCGGCTTTGAAATCGCGCAGGGGCGCCTGGGGCCGGGCCGCATCCACCATTGCATGCGCTCCATCGGCGCTGCCGAGCGCGCGCTGGAAAAGATGGTGAAGCGCCTGAAGAGCCGCGTTGCCTTTGGCAAGCCGATTTCCGAACACAGCCTGTGGCATGAGCGTATCGCCGATTCGCGCATCGCCATCGAACAGGCCCGCCTGCTCACGCTGAAGGCCGCCTACATGATGGACACGGTGGGCAACAAGGCGGCGGCCAACGAGATCGCGATGATCAAGGTGGTGGCGCCCAACATGAGCTGCCTGATCCACGATCACGCCATCCAGGCCCATGGCGGCGGCGGCGTGTGCCAGGATTATGGCCTGGCCAGCGGCTATGCCGGCCAGCGCACCCTGCGTCTTGCCGACGGCCCGGATGAAGTGCACCGTCAGGCGATCGCCAAGAACGAACTGCGCAAATACAACTGAGGCGGGTGAATTGCGGGGAAGGGCTTGCACGTGCAGCCCTCCCCTGCTACCCGCGCCACCTGCCGATCGGGCGCGCAAGCGCCCACTTCCCTGGTGTGCGGCCATGGCGGAATTGGTAGACGCGCAACGTTGAGGTCGTTGTGGCCGAAAGGCCGTGGAAGTTCGAGTCTTCTTGGCCGCACCACCCAGTTAAGTGGTTCAAATTGAACGACTTTTTTGATTTTCGGATTGCCATTTTTAAGGCCGGAAAAATTCCTTCGAGAAGCTGGAAACCTGGCCCGATTTCGGGGCCGCCGAGCCCGGTTGTCCAAAAGTTATCCACGCCGATCATGAAATGACAAAGCTGTGGCCAATTTTGTCACTTTGTTCGAGTCTTGTTGCGAAGCACCACGCAGTTTCAGGGTTGACCGTTTATCGGAGCCCGGGCTGCGCTCTTTCCAAAAACTGCCCATTCTCCGTGGGTTTGCGGCAAGGCCGCGCCCGGCTTGTGGTCAGAGACCCTGTTCTTAGCTGACGTGCTCCCCTGAAATGTGACCGCTTTTTGCCAGACCTCGCCGATGCCCGTCCCATCCTCCGCCTGCTTCAGCACAAAGGCAATCTGCGCCTCCGACAACTTCGATCGCTTCATCGCCTCCTGCGTCTCCCGGCCATCATCCTGAACTGGAATCTTCCAGCTCAAAACGGTCCGGGAAACAGGAAGCCGGTCAAACGCCCAAACGGCAGCTTGAAAACGCAGCCGTTTAATGGAAGTAATTAGACCAATGGATCGGAAAGGGGAAGCAGCGATGAAGCGAATCGCCGTTGGGCTTTTGGCGGTTGTGGCGATCGGCGTGGCTGCGGCCGTTACGTTTCAGAAGCAGATCGGCGCGGCCATATTCGAGCGCGCGGCGCAGGGGGGGCAGGGGCGCGATGAATTGGCGAGCCTGCCAGACGGGCTTCATGTCGGATTGTGCGGCACCGGCTCGCCGATGCCCAATCCCCGGCGCGCCGGGCCCTGCAATGTCGTCATCGCCGGCCGGCAGGTGTTCGTGGTCGACATGGGCGAGAACGGCAATCGCAACCTCAACCTCATGGGCATCAGCGCCGGCGATGTCGATGCCTTGCTGCTCACCCACTTCCATTCGGACCATATCGACGGCATTGGCCCGCTGATGCTGTACCACTGGACCCGCGGCACACGCACCGCGCCGCTGCCGGTCCATGGCCCCGAAGGGGTCGAGCAGGTCGTGGCGGGCTTCAACGCCGCCTACGCGCTCGATCACAGCTACCGGATTGCGCATCACGGTGAACAGGTCGTACCGCGCAGCGGCGGAGGGGCGGCGGCACGGCCCTTCGCAATTCCGGACAACTCGGCCACCGTGATGCAGGGCGGCGGCCTCACCGTGACGGCGTTCAAGGTCGATCACGATCCGATCAAGCCCGCGGTCGGCTATCGCTTCGACTACAAGGGGCGCGCGCTGTGCATCAGCGGCGACGCCGCCAAATCGGCCAACCTGATTGCCACCTGCAAGGGCGCTGACCTGATTGTTCATGATGCCTTGCAGCCGCGGTTGCTCGCGCATGTGGAGGCGGCCTTCGCCGCGCAAGGCAGTGCCAACACTGCCAAGATCTTCCGCGACATCCAGGATTATCACGCCTCCCCCGAACAGGCGGCAGAGAGCGCGCAGGAGGCAGGGGCGCGGATGCTGGTGCTTTCGCACCTGGTGCCGCCGCTGCCGTTCGCCTATCTCTACCCTGCTTTCCTCGGCGATGCGCCGGCGCGGTTTGATGGCACGGTCGTGGTGGGCGAGGATGGCATGCTGTTCTCGCTCCCGCCGCAGAGCACAGCTATTGATCGCCGCACGCTGATGTGAGGTGCCGTTGTGAGGCAAGATGCAATGTACAAGCTCCACGGCGCGCTGGCGTCACCCTATTCGATGAAGATGCGGGCGATCCTGCGCTATCGCCGGATCCCGCATATCTGGTCGCAAGGCCCGGCGGTACGCGCGGCGCAGGCACATGTGAAGGCACCGGTCATCCCGGTGCTGGAATATCCCGAAGGGCATTTCGCCAACGACAGCACGCCGCTGATCCACGATCTCGAAGCCCGGCACGCCGAGCGTTCGATCGTCCCCGAGGATCCGGCGCAGGCCTTCATCGCGCAGCTGATCGAGGATTTTGCCGATGAATGGCTGACCAAGGCGATGTTCGGCTATCGCTGGCTTGAGGCCGTGGATCAGGACCAGATGAGCCACTGGCTCGCCTTCGATCTGTTCCAGGGCGGCGGCTTGGCGCAGATCGATGCCTTTGCCAACGTCTTCCGCGACCGGCAGGTCGGACGCATGGCGCTGGTTGGCTGCACCGCTGAAAATTTTCCGCTGATCGAGGCCTCGACCCGCCGGGTGCTCGCCGCGCTGGAAGCGCATGTGACGACGGGCCACTGGCTGTTCGGCACCCGTCCGTCGCTGGCGGAGTTCGGGATCTACGGACAGGTCTCGCAGCTCGGCGTCGATCCGACCGCGCAAGCGATGATGCGCCGCGATTATCCCTACACCTATCGCTGGCTGGCCCATGTCGACGATGCCTCGGGCGTAGAGGGCGACTGGGCGCCGGGCTGGCCGGCCGTGGTCGAGGCGCTGGTCGGCGAAGTGGGCCGCATCTACGCGCCGTTTCTGCTCGCCAACGAAGCTGCCCTGGCGGCAGGGCAGAGCCGCTTCCGGATCAAGATTGACGGGTTGCCCTACGAACAGGGAAGCTTTGGCTATCAGGTGAAGTGCCTGCTCGCCTTGCGCCGCAGCCATGCCGAGCTGCCCCCGGCGGCGCGCGCCGAGGTCGATGCGTTGCTGGCGCGCTGCGATTGCCTGGCGCTGTTCGCCTAGCCCGGCGCAGGCCGCTGATTGTCGACAAGGCGGAAGCCGATATGATCGGTGCCGAGATCGCGTTCCTGGTACTGGCGGGCGGCGGGGCGGTAGCGGGCGCAATAATTGGCCGCACACAGATAGGAACCGCCCTTGATCACATTGGCCGGCTGGCCCGGGCGGGCGGCATTGCTGGTCCATTCCCAGACATTGCCGATCATGTCGTGCAAGCCGAAGCCATTGGCAGGGAAGCAGCCGACCGGCGCGCGCGCCGTATAGCCATCATCGCCCATGTCGCGAACCGGGAAGACGCCCTGATACGTGTTGGCCGTCGGTTTTCCCGCCGCATCCACAGGCTCCGGCACGGCAGCCGCGCCGGCGCGCGCCGCATATTCCCATTGCGCCTCGCTCGGCAGGTTCAGCCCCGCCCAGCGGGCATAGGCACGTGCGTCATCATAGGTGACCTGCACCACTGGATCATGGTCGCGCCCGGTGATCGTGCTCTGCGGGCCTGACGGGTGTCGCCAGTTGGCACCGGGCACCCAACCCCACCAGTTGAGATTGTCGGGCGTGGGCACACGGAACACCGCCGAGCCCGGCTGGCGCATGGCGGGCGGGGCACCAGCCAGCGCGGGCGGATCGCGCTCGGCTTCGGTGTGATAGCCAGTGGCGGCGACGAAGGCGGCAAACTGGGCATTGGTGACTTCGGTCCGGCTCATCCAGAAGCCGGCGACCTCGACCACGCGCGCCGGTCCTTCCTCGGGGTAGCGGGCGCCCTCGCCCATCGTGAAGCGGCCACCGGGGATCCAGACCATGTCGGGCCTGGCAAGCCCCGTGCAGGCCGCGGCGGCCGGTCCGGGCGCGCGCTGCTGGGGAGCCTCGCCGCAGGCGGAGACAGCCAGCAGCCCCGCTGCCAGGAAAACGCGCCTGATGTCCGCCGCCGATTGGATCATGCCTGCTGGTCCCGCCTTTCATCGCCCATTGCAATCGACAACAATGGCCTGCCAATTCGTTGACAACAACCTTGCGTGTAATATAGCCGATTAACGCCATGGAGGTCGAGCAGATGCAATTGGGTCGATCGATGCTGCCGGGCCCCTCTCCGGCCGCGCCCTCCCCGGCGCCGCCGATGCCGGCTCGGCGCAAGCGACTGCTGCTGTCTCTCCTGGCCTTCACCGCACTGGTGGGCGCCGGCCGGCCGGCGGACACCGCCGATCAGCGCCCCAATGTCGTCATCATCCTCGCCGACGATGTCGGATTGATGGATTTCGGCGTCTATGGCGGCGAGGCGCGCACGCCGAACATCGACGCGCTGGCGGCGCGCGGGGCCTTGTTCACCCAGTATCGCGCCTCGCCGCTGTGTTCGCCGTCACGGGCGATGCTGCTGACCGGGATGGATGCGCACCAGACCGGTATCGCGACCATTCCCGAAGTTCTGCCCGGCGAACAGCGCGGCCGGCCGGGCTATGCAATGGCGCTGGAGCCAGGCGTGCTGACGCTGGCCGACCGCTTGCGCGCGCAAGGCTATCGCACGGTGATGGCGGGCAAGTGGCACATGGGCGAAGCGGCCGGTGAGATGCCGCAAGCGCACGGGTTTGATCGCAGTTTTGCACTGGCCGCTTCGGGTGCGGACAATTGGGACGACCGTTCCTACATGCCCTATTACAAGGATGCGCCCTGGTATGAGGATGGGGTCGAGGCCAGCCTGCCCGAGGATCATTATTCCTCGCGCTTCATCGTCGACAAGGTCATCGCCTATCTCGGCAAGACCGATCCGGGCAAGCCGTTCCTGGCCTACCTGCCCTTTCAGGCCGTCCATATTCCCGTGCAGGCCCCGCGGTCGTTCATCGACCACTACAAGGGCCGCTATGACAAGGGCTGGGAGGCGCTGCGCGCCGAGCGCCACCGCCGGGCGCAGGCGTTGGGCCTGATCCCGCAGGGCGTGCCGATGGCCGCCTTGCCGCCGGGCCACCGCCGTTGGGACAGTCTCTCGCCCGCGGATCGGGCGCTTTATGCGGCGCGCATGGAAGTGAATGCGGCGATGCTGGAAGCGATGGATTTTCACATCGGACGGCTGATCCAGCACCTCAAGGCAAGCGGCGCCTATGACAATACGATCTTCGTCGTCTCCTCCGACAATGGCCCTGAACCCTCGCGCGGGGACGATAACGCCAGCCTCACTGCCTATCATTGGCTGACCGGTTACGACATCGGCGCCGGAACCATGGGCGGCCCCGGCCATTGGGGGTTCATTGGCCCGGAATGGGCGGCTGCCGCCGCCACGCCGGGCGCCTGGTACAAATTCTATGCCACCGAAGGCGGGATCCGCGTGCCGCTGATCATGGCTGGCCCAGGCATCGCCCCGCAGCGCATCGCCAGCCCGGCGATGATCACCGATATTGCCCCGACACTTCTGGCCTGGCTCGGGATCGACCCACAGACGAGCGCAGGCAAGCCGATGACGGGGCGCAGCCTCACCCCGGTGCTGAGCGGCGAGGCGACCAGCGTCTATGGCCCGGACGAGGCCCGCGCCGTCGAGGTTTCAGGCAACAGCGCGCTCTATCTGGGCGACTACAAGATCACCCGCAGCGTGCCCCCGGTCGGCGATGGCCAGTGGCGGCTCTACAATCTGGCACGCGATCCGGGCGAGACGACCGACCTCAGTGCCAGCGCGCCGGCGATCAAGGCGCGGCTGCTGGCGGAATATGATGCCTATGCCAGGCGGATGGGCGTGCTCGAGATGCCGGAGGGCTATGATTCCACCGCCCAAATCGTCCGGAACAGCACCGTGCGGCTGCTCGGTAATTACCCCTGGCTCTACCTGGTGCTGGCGGGCACGCTGCTGGCGGTCGTTGCCGGTCTCTGGCTGGCGCTGCGCCTGATGCGGTCGCTGGTCCGCCAGCGCCGGACGGTGCGCTAGTCCGGCGCTCCGCTTCAGTTGGGCCAGAGGATATATTCATCGCCCTTCGCGACGGCCTGGTTGATCGTCTTGTCGAGCAGGACCGGGCTGATCAGGCTGTGCGGCCACAGCGACGGCACCGCATTGGCGTGATGCGCCGCCAGCAGCGCCTTCAGCTGCGCGACCTTCTGCGGCTGGCTTGTCGCAAGGTTGGCCTTCTCGCCCGGATCGGATGCGAGGTTGAACAGCCAGAGCTTGTTCTGATTGCCGTCCACCTGCAGTTTCCAGTCGCCGGCGCGCACCACCCGATAGGCGCCTGATTGCCAGAAGATCGCATCATCCTTGCGCTTCACCGGGGCGTTACCGAAGGCGGCGGGCATGATGTTGACTCCGTCGATCACGCGGTCGGCGGGCAAGGCCGCGCCAGCGGCCGAGGCCAGGCTGGGAAACAGATCGATATGCGCGACCGGCGTCTTGACGACCGTGCCCGGCGCGATCCGGCCCGGCCACCGGACGAACATCGGCACCCGGATGCCGCCTTCGAACAGGGTAATCTTCCAGCCCCTGAACGGCGCATTGACCTGGGGCAGCCCGACATAGCCGGCGCCGCCATTGTCGCTGCTGAGCACGACGATCGTGTTGTCGGCCAGCCCCTCGGCCTCGAGCTTGTCGAGCACCCGCCCGACGCTGCGATCGAGCGCGCGGATCATCGCGGCATAGACACGCTCGCGGTGCGGCGTGATATCGCCGACCGCCTCAAAATCGGCCCGCGTCGCCTGCAGCGGCGTGTGCGGTGCCCAGTGCGCGAGATAAAGGAAGAAGGGACGGTTCTTGTTCGCCTCGATCACCCGCATCGTTTCGTCGGTCCACCAGTCGGTCAGATAGCCCGCCGGCTTGAACGGTTTGCCGCCATTGAAGGAGGCGGCATAGCTGAGCGCGGCCCACAGGAACTTGTCGATCGGATCGAAATCCAGCCGCGCGTTGACCGCTTGCGGATCGTCCTCGGGCAGATACAGGCCGCTGTGCATCAACAGGCTTTCATCAAAGCCCTGCGCGTTGGGCAGGAACTCCCGGCGGTTGCCCAGATGCCATTTGCCGATGTGCACCGTGTGATAGCCACGCTGCTTGAGCAGTTCGGCGATGGTGATTTCCGATCCCGGCAGCCCCTTGTCGGCAAAGGGCACGCGATCATCATCGATCGCGGGATTGACCTGCAGGCCGGGCAGGTGGCTTTGCGGGCGCCCTGATGCAAACGCGGCCAGCGCGCTGGTCATGCCGTTGGGCGTGGGCGTGAATTCAAAGCCGGTGCGGGTGGGATAACGGCCGGTCATCAGCATGGCGCGCGACGGCGCGCAGGTGCCGGTGCCGGAATAGGCCTGGCTGAAGATGGCGCCTTGCGCGGCCAGCCGGTCGATGTTGGGGGTAGGAACCCGGCCCCCGGCAATGCCGCCGCCAAAGGTGGTGATGTCGTTGTAGCCCAGGTCATCGAGCAGGATGAAGACGATGTTGGGCGGCCGCTCGGCCTGCGGCGCGGCGGTTTCGGCAGGGCCCTGGTTCCAAGGGACGGTCTGCGTCGGTCCGGCGTCGATACGGTTCTTTGCTGCCTGGTTGAGCGCGATATATTGGACGATGGCCGCGCGATTGAACCAGCCGACGCCGGCGAGCAGCAGCACGGCGACCAGCCCGACGATCCCGATCCGCTTGAACATTCCGGATGCCCCTCTTGCGCGCCGCACTGGTGCCCGCAATCCGGAGTGCAATCCCGGGCCTGCGGCCTTGCTGGCTCATTCGGGGCGCAGATTAATATAATCAATTAGTCGACGCAAGGTGCAGCAAGCGGGACAGGCGCCGCGTCCGCCGTCGGGCGTCCTCGACACGTCTGCGCTTGCCGACGGGAAAATAATGTATAGCATTAGGTCATCCGTCGGCGTGCGCGGACAGAGGCACCTGGACGCTGTCCGGGCAAATCGGCCTGTCACGCATCCTTCTGGCGAACACAGGAGTCAGCACAATGGCCAGCATTCTGAAGCGACTCGTGCGACTGCCGCCCTTGCTGCTGGCGCTGATCTTTGGTGCCCAAGGGATAATGTGGCTGGTCGATCCCGTGCGTGCAGCCCGATTCTGGGGCTTTGCGGTTCCCGAAAACGGTATGGGATTGAGCTCGATGATCGGGGCCATGGCGGGTTGGGGCCTGACTATTGCCATCTGCCTGGCGCTCGCGCTGATCCGCAGGGAGCGGTTCTGGTATTATCCGCCGATGATGATCTTCGCCTGTCTGGCGCTCGGCCGGTTGGTTGCCGGTGCCGCGCACGGGGCACCGCCGTTGCCGGAGCGCATCGTGCCCGAACTGGCATTTGCCGGGCTGCTGTTTCTTGCTGCTCGGTTCGCTGGCACAGTGCGTGAACCTTGATCCGTACGCGGCGTTGTGCCAAGCCCACGCCTAATGTATCGCATTATCATATGTTGGTCGGTGAGCCGCTGACGGCCATAGGAGCGCTGAACATGTTGACGAAGTTGCTGATCGGGCTTGCTCTGCTGCTGGTGTCTGCACTGGTCGCCATGTTCTGGATGACCAGGGACGGATCGGTTGTCACGCCGCAGGGGTCGGGAACCGTCGCCACTGCGTCTGGCCAATTCGAGGCCTTCCCGCTCCCCGACTATGCGGACAAGGCCCTGCCCGGGGGCTACAAAAGCTATCTGGTCGAAGTCGAACCGGGCATAAAGATCCATGTGCTGGAAGCCGGGTCAGGCATTCCGATCTATCTTCAGCACGGCAACCCGACCAATGGCCTCTTGTATCGCAAGGTCTGGCAGGCGCTCCCGACCGACCGGATGCGGCTGATCATGCCGACGATGGTTGGTCTCGGCTTTTCCAGCAAGATCCCGGCGAGCCAGCACACACTGGAGAACCACATACGCTGGATGAACACGGCGCTGCGCCAGTTGAAGCTGGGCGGGGTGGTCTATGTTGGCCAGGATTGGGGCGGTGCCGTGGGGCTTGGCGCGTTGATGCGCTCGCCCGAACTGCTCAGGGGGATGGTCGTTCTCAACACCGGATGGACTGCGCCAAAGGAAAAATTCGAACTGTCGCGCCCTCATGCCATTGCCGCCACGCCGATCGTTGGCGAAATCCTGCTGGAGAATGTCGTCTCGCTGTTCGACCGACTGCACGAGACACAGGGCGATCCGGCATCGATCCCGCCTGACGTTGCTGCGCTTTACGGGCGGCCGGTAATTGAGAGCGGCAACCGGAAAGGCCCGCTGGCGCTGATGCGGATGGTCCCCACCGGCCCCGATCACCCCACGTCCAAACCGATGGCGGCGATCGAACATTATGCCGGCACATTGAACATCCCGACAGAGATAGTCTGGGGCATGCGTGACCCGATCCTGGCCCGCGCGCTGCCGACGATGAAGGCCATGTACCCCACGGCGCACGTCACCGAAACCCAGGCCGGCCATTTCCTGCAGGAAGAGGTGCCGGTTGAAATTGCCGATGCGATCACGCGTGTGGTCGCGGCCGTGCAGGCGGAACAACCAGCGTTGCGCGCAGCCGCCAAACCGGAATGAGATCAGGCGCCCCCTGTTCGCTGCCCCCTGTTCGCTGCCACGGGTTCGCTGCTACGGGGCGAATGGCCAGCGGCATCGTTTCCCCGCGCGTCACCGGACACCGACCTCGACTTGCTATCTTTCTGCGGGAGGATGATAGGTTTCATGATGCCAATGCCTGGCATGACGAGCGGAACCATGGACGTTTCACACCGAACTGACACCAAGGCCGAACTGCTGCGCTCGGCCGAGCGGCTGATTGCCGAGAAGGGCCTTGGTTCGGTATCGGTGAAGATGATCACCACCGATGCCGGCGCGCGCAATCCCAGCGCGGTGCATTACCACTTCGGCAGCATCGAGAGCCTGATCGAGGAAGTTTTTGCCAAGCGCTTTCGCGAGATCGAGGCCGAGCGGGCGGTGCGGCTGGAACGGGTCACTCAAAGCGATCCCCAGGCACGGTTGGTGGCGCTGGTCGAAGCGGCGATCGGTCCCTTCATCGAAGCCTGCCTTGAAGACAATGGGCGCGTCTACGCCCGGTTCTGCCTTCAGTTCGTGTCGGATCCGCGGTTCGACTATGCCAAGCTGATTATCAACGCCGGGGCGCAGAGCTTTGTGCGACTGAGCGAGGAGATCATCGCCTGCCTGCCGCACATTCCGCTTGAAACGCTGGAGGCCCGGATGCGGCAGAGCTTCGTGATCGCGTTGGTGCAGGCCGTGAGCTTTGCCCGCGCGGTCGAAGCGGGGACGGCGCCGCCTGTGGACGCCGCGGTCAGGGAGGCGGCCACCTGCCTCGCGGCTTATCTGAGCGCGCCTGCCTGACCAACAATGGTCAGCCTGCCAACTTGACAGAATAATGTAATGCATTAAATTCCTCGCATTGCAGCGCACCAGCCGCGTGAGGGGATTGCATGATGACGACAGTGCTCGACAGGGCTGACATCAAGGCAAAATACGCCGCCGAGCGCGCCAAGCGGCTGCGCCCCGAAGGGAATGATCAATATCAGCGGCTTTCGGGCAAGTTCGCCGCCCTCGCCGCCGATCCTTATACCCCGTTCATCGAACGCGCGCCGGTTGCCGACCATGTCACCTTTGCCTTCGTCGGGGCCGGCATGTCCGGGCTGGTGGTCGGCGCGCGGCTCAAGGAAGCGGGGATCGACAGCTTTCGCCTGATCGACAAGGCCGGCGGCGTCGGCGGCACCTGGTACTGGAACCGCTATCCCGGTGCGCGCTGCGACACGGCGGCGATGATCTATCTGCCGCTGCTGGAAGAGACCGGCTATATCCCAAGCGAGAAATATGTCCGTGGCCCCGAAATCCTCGCCCATTGCGAGCGGATCGCCGCGCACTATGGCCTGTACGACAAGGCCCTGTTTCACACCGAGGTATCGAGCATCGAATGGCAGGAGGCCACGCGGGTCTGGCGGATCACCACCAACCGCGGCGACGATTTCACCGCCAAATATGTCGCGATCGGTACCGGGCCGCTGCACGTCGCCAAGCTGCCAGGGATAGCGGGGATCGAGACTTTCAAGGGCAAGTCGTTCCACACCAGCCGCTGGGACTATGATTATACCGGCGGCGATGCGAACGGCGCGCCGATGGACAGGCTTGCCGACAAGCGGGTCGCGGTGATCGGTACCGGAGCAACCGGCGTGCAGTGCATCCCGCAACTGGCCAGGACGGCCAAGCAGCTTTTCGTCTTCCAGCGCACGCCGTCGTCCGTTGATGTGCGAGGCAACCACCCGATCGATCCGCAATGGTTCGACAGCATTGCAAGACCGGGCTGGCAGAAACGCTGGATGGACAATTTCGTCGAGAACATGGGAGGCGGCATCCCGTCCGAAGATCTGATCAACGACGGCTGGACTGAAATCTCGCGCCGTATTCGGGAAAAGGCCCTGGGCAGCACGCCGGCCTGGCTGGCAAAGGCCGGGATGCGCGCACGCGAGGCTTTCAATCGTCCGCCAATTCAAATGGGAACGGACCGGGTGCGGGCGGCGTTCGAGGAGGCGGATATCGAGAAGATGGAGGAAATCCGCGCCCGGATTGCAACCGTGGTCCAGGATCCGCACACCGCAGAGCAGCTCAAGCCCTGGTATTCGCAGCTCTGCAAGCGGCCGTGCTTCAGCGATGAGTATCTTCCCGCCTATAACGCGCCCAACACCATTCTGGTCGATACCGACGGCAAGGGGGTCGAGCAGATCACCGAAACCGGCCTTGTCGTGGGCGGCAAGCTCTATGAGGTCGATTGCATCATCTACGCCTCGGGCTTCGAATATGGCGCCAATTTCCAGCTGAAGACGGGCTTCGACCTCAAGGGCCGTGGCGGCCAGATGCTCTCCGAATATTGGGCGGATGGCCTGCAGACCCTGCACGGGCTGCACATGCACGGTTTCCCCAACGCCTTTGCCGTGCAGATGAACCAGGGCGCCAACATGGTCTCGAACATTCCGCACAACATCGTCGATCATGCCGCCACCATCGCCCAGGTGGTCGCCCATGCCGAGCGCGGGGGGTTCGCCGAAATCGAGCCCACCCAGGCGGCGGTATCGGACTGGGTGCAACTGATCCTGACGGCACCGCCGTCCATGATCACCTCATCAGACTGCACCCCCGGCTTCTGGAATAATGAAGGCCAGGGCTGGAACGAGAAGTTCCGCCGTTCGCAAGGCCACCCGGGCGGCGCCGGGGGCTTTTTCCGGCATATCGAGGCGTGGCGCGAGTCGGGGCGCAGGTCTGGGGACTTTGCCGGGCTGGTTTTCAGCAAGTGACAGATACGGCGGGGAAGGCGCCTTCCGGCCCCGCGCGTGAGATCAGGTCGGGATTGCGAGAGGGAAAAAGGCCGTGACCGAAATCGTTGATGTGTACTGGTCGTTCCGCAGCCCCTACTCGCGGCTGGTGACGGCTGACCTGCTGCAACTGCGGGACGAATTCGATGTCGATGTGCAACTGCGGGTCGTACTGCCGCTGGCGGTCCGCAACCCGAAGGCGCTGTTTGATCCGAGCAACCGCAAGCCCCCCCGCTATATCATGATGGACAGCATCCGCCGCGGCGAGATGCTTGGTCGCCCGATTGTCCTGCCGGCCGATCCGGACCCGATCGTGCAGGATTTCCAGACAATGACCATCTCCAGCGAGCAGCCCCATATCTACCGCCTGTCCAAGCTCGGCGTGGAGGCCAACCGCCATGGCCGCGGCGTGGAACTGGCCGACCAGGTGGCCGCCCTGATCTTTGGCGGTACCAGGGGGTGGGACAAGGGCGATCTGCTCGGGCAAGCCGTGGCCCGGGCCGGGCTGGACCTGGCACTGCTCGACGCTGCCATCGCAAGCGGCGATCACATGGAAGAGATCGAACGCAATCAGCAGGCGCTCGACGCTGCCGGCCACTGGGGTGTGCCGACCATGGTGTTTCGCGGTGAGCCCTTCTTCGGCCAGGACCGGATCGAGACGCTGCGCTGGCGTCTCACCCGCGCCGGGCTTCCCAGGAGCAAATCATGACGCCGCGGACACAGCCGCTGGCCGGCCGTACGGCTGAGGTTAATGTAGTGCATTATATCAGGAAGGGGCGCTGCTGATCGGGCTTTGGAGAGATGTGATCCCGCAGCTGCGCCGACGTTTGTTCCCTCAACCCTGTGGAGATTACGCGATGAAGACGATTGCCAGGATGGCGGTATTTGCCGCAGCCGCGATGTTGTTCGTTCCGCCCGCTTCTGCCGACGCCTATCAGGATCGTCTGAGCGAACTGCGGACCCGGTTCAAGGCATCTGATCGAAACAAGGACGGCAAGTTGACGCGGCAGGAAGCCAGGGATGGCGGCATGGTCCGCATCGCCGACAATTTCAGCGTCATCGATGCCGACAAGGATGGCGTCGTCACCTTGGCGCAGATCGAGGCCCAGATGGCCGCGCGGTTCAGATAAGCCCATTGTCGCGGAGCGTGCCGCCCTGACGGATCAGCGCGCTCCGCACCATGGCGTGGTGATTGCCGGGCAAGCACGCGCCCGCAGTTCCGGGGAGTCTCAGCCTGGCCTCGCTCCGGCGGTTCCGGATTAGCGTGCTGTCGGAAGCTCCGACCGCGCGACCATGCCATCGTCATTCCTGTCGAGCATGCCAAACACATCGGGATCGGTCTTGTTCCATTCATCCAGGGTAACACGCCCGTCATCGTTGCGATCAAAGATCGACGTGACCCGCTCGAAGGCCGGATCAAACTTGCGTCGCGCGATCGGTATGCGCGGCCTGTCGCCCTCGCTGATGACACCGTCCGAATTGCGATCAAGCCGTGCGAACATCTGTGCCCGATGCTGGTTGAACTCGGCTCGAGACGTCTTGCCGTCACCGTTCAGATCGGCTTCGGTCATCATCTCGGCAATTCTCCCTAGCGTCTTCGGGCTTGGCTGCGCTAGAACGGTGGCTGTGCCCATGGCAGACAGGATGAGCCCAAGCACACTCAAGACGGCAAATCGCCTTTTCATTTCAGACCTCTCAATCTTCGTCGCCAGTAGGCACGCTGCAACAGGAGTGGGGCGCGCGCATGTGTAATGCGTTACATTAGATTGCGGTGCGATGCAAGAAAGAGAATAGTGTGCGGTCTCAATCTTCTCCCGGCATGCGGGACCGACGCGGCTTGAACAGCCGGGCGACCCGCCGAGTGACCCCTTGCCGGAAAACCCACCGGGATTGGGTGATTGCTCTGCAGCCTTGCAACCCGCTCCTTGTTCTTCGGCCTCCCTACTATGCGCCATCCTGTTCCTGATGGGAGACATCGAAATCGCGTTGATGCGCCGGCAGATCTGGCCCGATGGGCCGCCAATCACAGTGATGATGCACGAAGAAAATTCCATTATTCGGCATATGCTGGCCGCCAGATGGCTCTCCATCGCCCGCGAAAGCTCCAATAGCAGGGACAGAGCAAAGACCTTCGGACTGCGTTGCGCACCATGCAGTTTCGCAGGCGACCGTAGAACGGCACACCAGCCGTGCGCGTTCCAAAATCCACCCATTCTCCGTGGGTTTGCGGGTTCACGTCGAACGAGCTGCGAGACCGAGCAAGCGCTCCTGCTCTTCCCATGTGAGCGCGATCCCTGCCGCTGACAGCGCCTTGCGGGTGACTGCGTCAGGCCGCGCGCCAGCTACGCCCTCTCGACGGTTCGAGGACTCAGCAAATAGATGCACGGAAGGCTTGGCAGTGCCAAATAAACGGCCCGGTGCCGCTTTTCGGCGGCGCTCATTGGCGTCACAGCCAGAATCGCACACCCGTTCGCACCGACCAGCCGCCGGGATTTTCGCCGGCAGCGCGCGCCAGCCGGCTGGATTCGCCGAGGCGCCGTTCGAACATCACCGCCACATAGGGCGCGACACGGCGGGTGACCTCGTAACGGGTCAGCACGCCAGCCTCGATGATCGCCGGGCCGGGCGCAATCAGCCGTTCCGGCACGCGGGTCGCATAGATGTCGGTTTCGAACAGCGGCTGCACCACCAGCCGGTTGGTCATGCGCAAATCGAACGACTGGCGCAGGCGGAACAGCACGTCACCCTTGAAGCCGAAAAAGGCGTGCGCCTCGGTTTCGAAGAACAGGGGCGCCAGGCCTTGCACGCCGACGACGGCATAGGTGCGGGCATCAGGCTGGTTGTCATGGCGCAGGCCAACCTGGGCATCGAAGAACATGGCGATGTTGCGGCTGTAGAGCGCCTGGAACTCGCTCTGCTCCAGCCGTGGCCCCTTGGTCTCGCCCTCGGTGCGCCACCAGAACTTGTTCATGTCGCTGCCGATCCAGCCCTGCACCTCCCAGTTGGCGACGAGCTTGCCGTCAAAGCGGGTGATGTCGGCCTCTTCGACGAGCGTGTAGTTGTTGATGCCGCCATCGTGGCCATGGGCAGGATCGGGGGCCTTCTGGGCCGCAGCGGGCGCGGCCAGCAGCGCCGCCGTGATGAGAAGCGCGCGCATCAGTGGTGATGCACGGCTGCAGGCGTGCCATCCGGCGACGCCACATTGGCGACCACCAGCTTCTGCATCATGCCGCTGTTCATGTGATAGAGCAGGTGGCAGTGCAGCGGCCATTCGCCGGCTTCGTTGGCGGTGAGGATGATCGACTGGGTACGGCCCGGCGCCACCACGATCACGTTCTTTTCCGGCATCAGGCCGGCCGCCTGGCCGTTCTCCACCTCGAAGAACATGCCGTGCAGGTGCATCGGGTGGGCCATCATCGTTTCATTGACGAAGGTGACGCGCACGCGCTCGCCAAATTTCACGTCGATGGGCGGGCCTTCGCCGAACTTCTTGCCATTCAGCGTCCAGATGTAACGCTCCATATTGCCCTGCAGCCGCACGACGATCTCGCGCGTGGGGGCGGCGGCGTCGGCCTTCGGTTCCAGCGCCACCAGGTCGCGCATGGACAGTACACGGCTGCCGTAAGGCGCACCGGTGGCCCAGCCGAAGACGCGGCCGCTACCATCGGTGTCGCCTTCCTTGCCCAGCACCGGCATGTGCATCATGCCCTGCATCTTGCTGTGATCCATGCCCGCCATCGGGTCCTTGCCATAGCCATAGTCCACCACCGGGAAGGGCGTGCCGCCGGCCGGCTTCTCGGCCAGCGCCACTGCGCTGCCGGCACGCGGGCCGGCAGCCTTGGGTGTGCAGTGGCCCATCGCGGCGTGCTCGGGAGGGCAATCCGGATCAGCGGCCGCTGCAACGGCCGGCGCCTTGGGTGTGCAATGGCCCATCGCGGCATGTTCGGGCGGGCAATCCGGGTCAGCCGGCGCAGCAGCCGGCGCTTTGGGCGTGCAATGGCCCATGGCGGCATGTTCGGGCGGGCAATCGGGGTCGCCCGCCACTGCGGCAACCGAGGTCGCGCCGGCCGGCGTGCAATGGCCCATGGCGGCATGTTCGGGCGCGCAGGGCTCGCCAGCCGCTGGCATCGAATGACCCATTTCGGCCAGCAGCAGCACCTGCTTCGGGCGCGGCGCCGGCGCGGCCACGGTCAGCGCCGGGTCGCTGGTCAGCCGGCCGAGCACGCTGGCACGGCGATCAAGCGATTCCACCCACAATGCGTGGGCACCGGCCGGCGGCTCCACGATCACGTCATAGGTTTCGGCGACGCCCATGCGGAATTCATCCACCGTCACCGGCTGCACCGGGCGGCCATCGGCGGCAACGATGGTCATCGGCACGCCGGGTATGCGGATGTCCATGAAGCTCATGGCGCTGCCGTTGATGAAGCGCAGCCGGACGCGCTGGCCCGGCTGGAAGGCCAGGGTCGGCCCCGCGGCCGTCGGCTTGCCGTGCATCAAGAGCGCATAGCCGGTCACATCGGCGATGTCGGTCGCGTCCATGCGCATATCGCCCCAGGCCGCGCGTTCAGCCATCGTCGCCTTCATCCCGAACTTCTTCGCGTCGCGCACCAGTTCCGGCAGCGTGCGCTTGTTCCAGTTGTAATAGCCGCTGTCGCTCTTCAGATTCCTGAGGATGCGGCCCGGATCCTCGCGCGTGTGGTCAGAGAGCAGGATGACATGCTCGGCATCCGCCTTGATCGGATCCTCGCCCTTCGGCGCGATGATCAGCGCGCCATATTGGCCGGCCTGTTCATGGCCCTCGCTGTGGGCGTGATACCAATAGGTGCCGCTCTGCCGGATGCGGATGCGATAGGTGTAGGTGGTACCTGGCGCGATGCCATTGAAGCCATTGAAGCCCGGCGCGCCATCATAGGCGCCATCGACCAGCAGGCCGTGCCAATGGATGGAGGTGCTGGCGCCCAGCTTGTTGGTGACTCGCACCACCGCCTCTTCGCCTTCCGTGAAGCGCAGGGTGGGGCCGGGCACGCTGCCATTGATGGCAATCACACTGTCGCTGCGGCCGGGCACGACCTGTTTCTGCTGGCGTTCCACCACCAGATCATAGGTGGCGGCCTGCGCCAGGGACGGCAGCAGCAGGCCGAGGATCAGGAAGAACAAGCGCATCATCATCAGGCTCCATGCATCGCCAGCATCCAGAACGCCATGGCGATCATCGTCACATTCTCCAGCAGCGACACAAAGCCCAGCGGCACATTGCTGCCGCCGCCAACACAGGCGCAGGTGAGCTCGCGCTTTTCGATATAGACCGCCTTGAACACCGATACGGCGCCAACCGTGCCGATGAACAGCGCGATGGCCGACGACAACCAGACCAGCTGGCCCGACAGCATCAGCACACCGGCCGCAGCTTCGGCCCAGGCATAGACATAGGCATAGGGCAGCCAGGCCCGCGCCAGCAGATCATAGCCGATGAAGCCGGTGACAAATCCTTCGATATCCTTCAGCTTCAGATAGGCCAGCAGGCACATTGCCATCCCGACAAACCATTCGGCGGCGTGCAGCGTGAACGGCGTGCTCATCGTGGCCATGCTCAGGCCCAGCGCCATCGCAGCGGCCATGCCGAACAGCGCAATCACCGGGCGATAGCTGATCGCTTTCGGATCGTGCAGCTTCAGCCCCAGCCATTGGCGCAGATCATCATGGCCACCGATGCGCTGGCCGGCGATCCACACTTGCGGGGTGGTCGTCACGCCATTGGCGGCCTTGAACGCCTCCACCTCCTCACGGCTGGTCAAAAGCCGCTCCTCGAATTCATAGCCGTGGCTGCGCAGCAAGTGGCGGGCCCGCAGGCCCCACGGGCAGACATGATCGGGCAGAGCCATGCGCACCAGTCGGGCCGTGCGGGGAAGCTGTGCGTCCATCGGAATCATCCTTTGCGAATCAGTGATGGAAGCGTCATAACCTCCGTACTGTGATACGGAGTCAAGCGATGCCATTCCTCACCATTGCTCGTCTCGCCGCCAGTGCCGGCGTCGGCGTTGAAACCGTGCGCTTCTACCAGCGCAAGGGCCTGTTGCCGGTGCCGGCCAGCAGCGGTGCTGTCCGCCATTATGATGAAGCCGACGTGCAGCGCCTGCGCTTCATTCGCGCCGCCCAGCGTGCCGGTTTCAGCCTGAAGGAAATTTCCGAACTGCTGGCGCTCGATGCCAGCGACGATCGCGCCCGCGTGCAGGCCCTCACCCGCACGCGGCTGGCCGCGCTGGATGCCGAAATGGCCGAACTCGCCGCCGCCCGCGCCATGCTGTCCGGCCTGCTTGATGAGTGCACCAGCGGCAAGGCCGGCCCCTGCCCCATCATCGCCACCTTCACGGACAACGCCTGTCATTGACTAGTCAGCCGCCCGCCGGATCAAGCTGCCCGGCCACCGCGACCGCCGCGAAGATACCGAGCAGCAGCACCATTTCCAGCGCCAGGCTAGTACGCAGGCGGGCGGCAGCGCCAGGCTTCCCATCGGCATAAGCAGGCACCAACCGCGTGCGGTGACGCCACGCCAGCGCCAGCGTGCCGGCAAACAGCAGCAGCTTGGCAGCGATCAGCCAGGCCCATGGCGCGCCAACAAGCTGTGGCCACCCCGCCTCGCCGGCCAAGCCAATGATGGCCAAGCCGCCGGTTGCGACCAGCAAGGCGACGATCAGCGCACCGGGCCGGGCAAAGGCGGCGGCGCGGGCGGCGGTGTCGGCCTCGCCACGCCTGACACCCAGCCACAGCGAAGCCACCGCTCCGATCCAGGCGCCGGCGGCGAGCAGATGCGCGATGCCAGCCCCAAGGCGTGGCAACGGGGCCGCGCCGGCATGGCCGGTCCACGCCAGGCTGGCGAGCGCCGCGGCGGCAAGGATGCGCGACGGCCAGCGCCAGCGCGAGGCGACGACGAGCACCAGCAACAGCAGTGCCCGCGCCGCAAAGGCCGGGCCAATCGCCGGCATCGACAGGGCCGTCACCAGCGCGTCCAGCGACAGTTCTGCCAGCGGCACTTCAAACATCTGGGCGGTAAGGACGGCAAACCAGCCGAGATTGGCCGTGAAACCGGCCGCAGCCAGCGCCGCCAGCAAGCGGCGATGATGCGCGCCGAACAGGCCGATGCCGAACGCCAGCCCGACAGCCGCAAACAGCGCCAATCGGGCGACGCCCAGTGCGATCATGTCAGCGGATGGAGAACTGATACTTGCCCGACACCTTGTGCGTGTCGGCACCGACCGATTTCCATTCAACGCTATAAATGCCGGCCGGCAGCGGGCGCGCCAGCACAAGCGCCAGGCTACGGTTGTCGGGCGCGAAACGCAGCGTGCCGGCGATCGGGTGCGCCGTCTTGCCCATCATGTGCGCCACTGTCACGCTGGTCATCGCAGGCACCATCGCTTCGCTGAAGCTGAGGTCGAGCTTGGCGGTCGGGCTGGCCGTGGCGTCGGCGGCCGGGGTGGCGCTGACCAGCTTGGGATGCGCCAGCGCCGGCCGGGCAGGCAGCAGCGCCAGCGCCAGCCCGGCGGTGACGGCGTGGCGGCGGAACAGGGAGGCGGTCATTGGCATCATTCCTCTCGCGGTCGAATCGCCGCTGCACATGGCATAGCCTCTGTATCATAGTACGGAGTCAAGCCGGACATCCGCACCTTGCCTCCCTGCGCATTGCCCCTTGCCCGGCGCGCCCGGCTGACGGATGAAGCCGCATGACCCCAACGCCATCCTCCGCCAAACTGCCCGTCCCGCTCTCCCGCATCGGCCTTGCCGTTGCACTTGCGACGCTGGCCCTGCCGCTGCTGGCCATGCTGCAGCTGCGCGGCGTTGCGGCGCCGGCGCCGTTGGCGCTGTTGGGCGGGCCGCTGCTGGCGGTAGGCCTGATGGGCATGGGCATGATCGTCGCCGCCGCAGCCGGGCGGCTGTGGATCGGGCTGGCGCTGGCACTGCTCACCGGGCTCGGCCTGATCCAGCTGGCGCGCACTCTGGGCATGCCGGCCCTGCCGCACCCGTTTTCAACCGGGCTGGCGGTGATCATTGCCAGCGTCAGTTTCGCCGCGCGGGGGCAGCTGTTTGCCCGGGCGCTGGCCGCGCGCGGCTGGCTGATGGCGCTGTTCGTGGTCAGCGGCGAGGCCGCCATACTGATCACGTCCCTCACCCTGCCCACGCTGCTTCCGGCCTGGCTGCTCACCCTGCTGCCAGCACAATGGGCCAGCACGGCCATCCAGACGGCGCTCACCGGCACCGGCACACGTGCCGCCAGTTCCGCCCTGATCGCACTGGTCGGTACCGCCGCCACCACGCTGCTGGTTGCCCGCCTGCTGCCGCGCCGCTGGCCCTATCTCATCATGTTCTCAGCCTGGCTGGGCCTCTCGGCCCTTGTCTGGTACCAGCCCGGCCCGCCGCCCCCGCGCGCCGATCTGGCCATCGCCGCGGCCCCTGCCGGCCCGATTGCGCCGATGGCAACAACGCCGCCTGATGCCGCCACCGCCAGCGCGCTGGACCGGGTGAAGCGCCAAATCGCCAAATGGCCCGCCGCCGCCGAGGCAGACCCGATGCAGCGCGCCCGCAACCTGCTGCTCATCGCCGCCGTGCCGGACCTGTACGACACGGAGCCGCTGCAATCCCACCTGCCAGCGCTGGTCGCCGCCGAACTCAAGGCCCGCCTGCCCGCCAACCAGCGCCAGGCCATCCTCGTCGCCATCGCCGCCCATCCCGAAGCCGGCACCGTGGCAGCGCGCGAAACCCTGCCTGTGCTGGGCCTGCCCGCCAATTTGGGCGACGAGGCGCCGGTGCGCAGCCGCATGGCAGTTTATGCAGCCCGGTTGGCCCAGCAGCCCTGATCCGCCAGGCTGCGATGATGGGCCTGCGCAGAGCGCGCAATACCAGTTTTTGGCACAGTGGTGGTTTTGCCCGGCGCGCCCATTCGGAAATTCTGTAATCTCACTTCTTGTCGGGATTGGGCCTGGGGAGTGACACCATGGATTGGCGGACTATCATTGCAGGCATGATGCTGGCGGCCGCCGCTGCGGCAGCCCCGGCCAACGCCGCCGGCGACAACCCGCCCAAGGCCGCGCAACCGGCGCCGTGGCTGCCCGCCAGCTTCACGCCGCCCGTGCTGGCCAAGGCAACCGGATTCAAGCTGGTTCCGCTTGGCCCGGCCTTGGTGAAGATCGACTACGATGCCTACATGGCCTCCATCGAACATCTGCAGAAGAGCTTCACCCGCAGCACGGATTGGCCCCACAAGAACCTCACCGCCGCCGACGCCATGGCCGACATGGAGAACGAAGCGGCCCGTTTCCGGAAACGTGAATCCTTCGCCTATGGCGTGCTCACCCCGGATGGTCGCCGTGAACGCGGCAGCGTCTATGTCTCGCCCAGCACTGTCGCCGGCTATGATGCCGTGGTGCGGCTGTGGGTGACCAAGGCCGAGTTTGACGCCGGCTTTGACGCTGAACTTTATGCCTGGGTGCAGAACTGGGTGCGCACCAAATGGCCCTTCGCCAGAGTCGCCTACCCAGGCCGTGCCATCGATTGGACGACATGGGATGCACTGGTGGCGGCTTCGAAGAAGAACGGCAAGGCGTAACAGGCCTCCGGCGGGCAGGGCCTCAGGCCCTGCCCGCCGGAGGCCCCTACGTCTTCAACGCGAAACGCGCAGCAACACCATCAACCCCGGCGGCAACGGATCGGGGACTGCTTCCAACCGCACCGCATCGCGGCGGGCGCGGTCGATGACGGCAGGAGCCACGGGGCCTTCCACCAGCAGTGCGTCGCAGCGAGCCAGCGCATTCAGCTGGTTGAGGGTAAGGTCGCCGGGGTCGAAGCTGGCGACGTCAATTACCAGCAACTGGCGCGAGGCGCCGGAGGCGCCTTCGACCACCTGTGACACGGCGGCTTCCGGTTCAGACTGCGCCGCAAAGGGATCAAGCGGGCCGCCTTGCGCCAGCGCGCGTTCCCACAGGCGGCGGCGATCATTCGGTGTTGGGTGTTTGGCACTCACTGCGTCGCGGGCGGCGAGGATGGCGCGGGCCAGTGGGCCGAGGCTGGCCGGCAGCAGCGCTTCCAGCCGCGTGCGCAAGGCGCGGGCGAGGCTGGCAGAGGCGCCGGCGGTGGAAATGGCGACGACGACGGGGGAGCGATCGATGATGGCGCCCATCAGGAAATCCGACATGGCGGGCTTGTCCACCACATTCACCAGCAGGCCCCGCGCGCGCAGGCGGGTAGCGGCGGCGTGGGCCTGTGCATCGTCTTCGAGGGCGACGAAAGCCAGCACGGCATTGGCCGCATCTTCACCCGCCAGTTCACCGCCGGCGGCGCGGACGAGGCGGGCCTTGGCTTCCGCAGGTTCACCGTCGCCAACGAGGATGACCTGGCGGCCGACAAGGTTCACGAAGATCGGCAGTTGTTGCATGGCGCGCCTGTGCCCTTCGCTTCAGGCAGGCGCAAGCCTGGACTCTGGGGCGTGCGGATCGGCGACGCGGGTGAGGCGCGCCAACAGCGCAAGGCCGCCGGGGATGGCAGAGAGCCCGGCGATGGCCGCCAGGCGCCCCAGCGGGTGGCGGGCAACAGACAGCGCAACCATGGCGAGGCGGACAGGCCGGCGGGTGCGGCCGAGCAGTTCCTGGCTGTAGGCAGCAGCGGTCGCACCTTGCGCCAGCATCGCTGCCGCCAGCCGGCCGGATTCGAGCGCGATGGCCATGCCGTCGCCGCAGAAACTGGGGATGACGGCAGCCTGATCGCCCAGCCGCCACAGGCCGTCTGTCGGGGTCCCCACCAGATGGCCATAGGGCACGCGGCTGATGGCGAGCGGGCGCGGCAGCAGCGGCTCGGCATCGGCCAGTGCGGCCAGGGCTGGTTCGGTGACCAGTCGCGCCAGCAAGGCGGGCCAGCTGCCGAGTTGGCGATAATGTGCGCCATCGACCAGAAGGCACAGGTTCAGCCGCCCGCCCTCCACCGGCTGCAGGCCGGCATAGCCGCCATCGAAGAAGGTGACGGCAACGGTGCCGGCCAGCCGCCGGGACAGGGCCGCATCACGAAAATACATCTTGAAGCCAATCTCGTCCGGCCCGTCCGGGCGCGGCAGGCCCCGCACATCATGTTTGCCGCTGGCGAGCAGCAGGGCCGAAGCGCTGATATCCCCTGCCGTGGTCTGCGCCATGCCGTCCATCAGGCCGCGCACGCTCACGCCGCGCTGCACTTCGGTGCCCACGGCGGCGGCATGTTGCAGCAGGGCTTCATCCAGCACCCGGCGCGACAGGCTGAGCGCCGGGAACGGCAGTGCAGCCGACGCCTCGCGATGGCCGGCGTGAATCTCGACGCGCGTGATCGGTTCGGCACCCAGGGCCCGCGCATCGACGCCCAGGCCGGCCAGCGCCGCCACGGCTTCCCCGCTGAGAAACTCGCCGCAAATCTTGTCGTGGGCGTGGGCCTCGCGCTCCAGCAGCAGCGAGGGCAGGCCAGCGTGTGCGAGATCGATCGCCGCGGCAGCGCCCGCCAGGCCGCCGCCAACAATCAGCGGCGGCGTCACTTGGGGCATGATTCGACCGTCCAGCGGAACGGAAAGTGCGGGCGCAATGCGGCCTCGACGCCGGCCTGCGCCAGGATGCGTTGCCAGTCTTCGCGGGTGAAGGCGCGGCGCACCGAAAGCGCGCCATCATGGGCCACGACCGGGTGAAAGCGGAACAGCAGCGCAAGGCTGCGAAAGCCGGCCCAGGCCAGCCAGTGCCGGTGCAGATCGTTGATCAGCCAGCCAACGCGGGCCGTGCGCTCCATCCACTGGATGAAGGCCACCAGTTCGTCATCGCGCATGTGATGGGCGACCAGCGAGGAAATGATGAAATCGGGCTGCACGTCCAGCGCTTCGGCGCGGCCGGTGCGAAAGCTGATGCCCGGATCACGCGTATTGGCGGCAGCAACCGGGGCGGAGCGCGGGTTGAGATCAACACCGATCAGTTCGGCGCGCAGGCCGGCACCGCGCGCCCAGCGGGCAATGGCGCGCAGCATGTCGCCATGGCCGAACCCGACATCAAGCAGGGTAAAACCGACCCGGCTGGGCGCCTGCCGCCGGAGCCAGGCCAGCGTGGGCCAGCGCGCCAGCGTGAGCGTGTTGACGCGGGCAAG
Source organism: Sandarakinorhabdus sp. AAP62 (assembly GCF_000331225.1). Lineage (GTDB taxonomy): Bacteria > Pseudomonadota > Alphaproteobacteria > Sphingomonadales > Sphingomonadaceae > Sandarakinorhabdus. The sequence goes on from NZ_ANFY01000007.1 coordinate 77,126, forward strand.
ATCGGCAACCACGGCAGCATAAGTAGCCGCGTCGAGCCGCTCGTCATCCATGATTTCCGGCAGATCCGCCCGCGCGCTGAAATCCAGCGGCGCACGCGGCCAGTTCCTGAGCCAATCGGCAGGGACTGTGCTCATCCACCCACCGTCTGAAAGCGGAAGCTCTCGGCAGCCAGCCCCGGCCCGAAGGCCACGCCAAAGCCCGGCACCCCCTTGGGCACGCTGGTGCCGATCCCGGCCATGATCCGCTGCAGCACGAACATGATGGTGGCGCTGCTCATGTTGCCGCAATCACGCAGCACGTCGCGCGACCAGTTGAGCGCCCCCTGCCCGATACCGAGGCCGGTCTCGACCGCATCCAATATGGCGCGACCGCCGCCATGCACGGCCCACACGCCATACTCATCGGCGCTGCGGCCGTGCAGCAGATCGGCGCCGGCCGGGCCCGACAGCGCCTGTTGCAGGATGGCGGGCACCCGGCCCGATAGCACCATGTCAAAGCCCTGATCGCCCACGCCCCAGGTGATGGCATCGGCGGAATCGGCGATGGTGGCCGCCCGGAAATCGGTGAGCGCGATGCCGGTGGGATCAGCCGTCACCAATGCCGCCGCACAGCCGTCGCCGAACAACAGCATGGCGAGGAGGGATTCCAGCGCGCCGGTTTCCTGGAAATGCAGGCTGCACAGTTCCAGATTGACCACCAGCACCCGCGCCGATGGATCGGAACGCACGAAATGATGGGCGAGCCTGAGCGAATTGACCGCCGCATAGCAGCCCATGAAGCCGACATGCGTACGCTCCACGCCGGGGTTCAGCCCCAGCCGCTGCACGATGATCTGATCGATCCCGGGCGCGGTCATGCCGGTGCAGCTGGCGACGACCAGATGGGTGATGCCCTGAAGATCGGTTGCAGACAGGCCGAGGCCAGCAATGGCCTGTTCGGCAAGGCCCGGCGCGGTGGCGGCAAAACGCGCCATGCGCTTGGCGGTGGAGGGGAAGGCGCCGGGGCGGTAGAAGCCCTCGGCGTCTGCCGTGAAGCCGTCCGGGTCCTTCACCGGCGTGAAGAAGCTCCAACGGTGATCGATGGCGCTGCGGCCAACCAGGCGCTTGAAGATCAACTGGTCGCGGCGATCCTTGATGAGGGCACCGACGAAATCGACGAAGGCTTCGTGCACATCATTGGGCGGCAGCGCGGTGCCGATGCGGTTGATGTGCGCGACAGCGGGGGCGGGCATCGCGAAATTCCTTTTGTGGTACAACGCGACAGTGCGCCGGATGCGGGGGGCTTGCAACAGCATGCGCTGCGGCCGATGGATGCGCCATGAACTCTCGTGGCATCAGTGCGGTTCCCGGCCTCAGCGTTGGCCATGCCCATTGCGAGACGGCGCGCACCGGCGTCACGCTGATCATCCCGCACGAACCTGCCGTGATGGCGGTGGAGGTGCGTGGCGGCGGGCCGGGCACCCGCGAGACCGATGCGCTCAATCCGATCAATCTGGTCGACCGCGCGCATGGCCTGGCGCTTGCCGGCGGATCGGTGTTCGGCTTGGCGGCGGGCGATGAACTGGTGCTGCTGCTGTCGGCCATGGGCCGCGGTCTGGCGATGGGCGACGGCCTGCCGCCGGTGCCTGTGGTGCCGGCGGCCATATTGTTCGATATCACAAACGGCGGCGACAAGGGGTGGGGCATGGACCCGCCCTATCGCCGGCTGACGCGGGAAGCCTTTGCCGCGGCCGGGCAGAATGATGGCCATGGCGCGATCGGGGCAGGGTTTGGCGCCCGTGCCGGCAGCCGGGCGGGCGGTATCGGCAGCGTTTCGCGGGTGCTGGACGACGGCCATATCGTCGGCGCCCTGATGGCGGCCAACAGTTTCGGCGAAATCTATGGCGACGCGCCGCCCGGCGACGGCGAGGTGGAGATGCCAAAGCTCGCCGGCCATCGCCGTTTCGGGCGGGAAAACACCATCATCGGCGCAGTTGCCACCAACGCGCCGCTCACCCGCGCCCAGGCCTTGCGCGTGGCGATGATGGCGCAGGGCGGGTTGACCCGCGCGGTGCGACCGATCCACACGCCGTTCGATGGCGATTGCATCTTCGCCATTTCGACCGCGGCCGAGGGCCTGACGCCGGTGGACAATGTGCAACTGATCACGATCGGGACGGTTGCCGCCGATCTGGTGGCAGCCGCCGTGCGCCAGGCAGTCGGGCTTTATTGAGCCTGCAACGCCGCGATGCGGCTGGCGAGGGCGTCGAGGCGCGACGCCAGCGCCTTCGCCTCGGCCGGCGCATCGCGCAGCGCTTCGGCAAGCGCCGCCCGGCGATAATCGGCACCGGCCAGAGGCGCCAACGTTGCACCCAGGCCGGATTCGGCTGCTTCCAGTTGCAGGGCCGCGGCCGAATCGGCGGCAGAACCGGCGGCAGCGGCGCGTGCTGCATCGCGGGCGGCACGGGCCGGGGCAGCGGCGGCTTCCACCTGCGCCACCACGGCCTCCAGCGCGGCAAGCTCCGCCTCGGCAGCGGCCGGCGTTGGCGGTGGGGTGGGTGCCGGCATATCGGGCGCGGCCGGGGCCGCGGCTTCGGCGGGCGGCGCGCAGTCCGCATCTCCGCGCAGGCAGCGGCCCGCACCCGGCACATTGCGCGGCACCATCGGCGAGATTTCCCCTGGCCGCGGGTTCAGGCTGGGCCAATCATTGGCTCGGCCGGCGCAACCGGCCAGCATAAGGGCGAGAACAAGAGGCAGGGCCAGACGGTGCATCAATAATTGCCTAAAGCGGCAAGGAAGAGGTTGCAATGCCTGGGCAGCGCCGCTATCAGGCCGGCCTTCAAGGTGCGCGCCCGTAGCTCAGCTGGATAGAGCATCAGACTACGAATCTGAGGGTCGGACGTTCGAATCGTTCCGGGCGCGCCAATTTCCCCCATCGGGGCACGAATGACCGGGTATTTCAGCCCGGTTTTTTGTGCCTGGCTTGCGCTGCGGCCGGCGGGCACACGCAATCGGCCAGCGCGGCATAACCGGCTGGGAATATTCGATTATCGGGAAAATGGTGGACGCGGCAGGGATTGAACCTGCGACCCCTGCGATGTCAACACAGTGCTCTACCACTGAGCTACGCGTCCACGGGAAGGCGCCTGTTAGTGGCATCGGCCCCAGTTGGCAAGTGCTGCCGACGCGCAGCCACGACTTTGGCGCGTCATTTGTCGCCTTGGCAGCCTTGCCCGCACGTGCTTGTGCTGGCGACATGCGATTTTCCGCTTCTGCAGCCGGGCAACCGGTCTGGACCCTAACCGGCGATGCCGATGGCCGCTGGCCGCTGCTGCTCACTTCGCCGCACAGTGGCCGACACTATCCGCCGGCCCTGCTGGCCGCGTCGCGCCTGCCGCTGGCACAGTTGCGCCGGGCCGAAGATGCGTTTGTCGATGCCCTGCTGGATGGCATCGCCGGCGTGCCCGTGCTGGCTGCCACCCATGCCCGCAGCTGGCTTGATCTCAATCGCCGGGCCGATGAACTGGATCCAGCGATGTTTGATGCGCCGCTCGCCGTTCCGGTGGTCACCACGGAGCGCGTGGCAGCCGGGCTGGGCGTCATCCCGCGATTGGCGGGCCATGGCCTTGATATCTATGCCCGGGCGTTACCCGCGGCCGAGGCAGCGGCGCGGCTGACCCGGCTGCATGCGCCCTGGCATGCCGAAGTGAACCGCATCCTGGCCGCTGCCGGCGCGAGCCACGGTGCGGCGCTGCTGATCGATTGCCATTCGATGCCATCCCCCAGTGGACCGCGGCCACCGCAGATCGTGCTGGGCGATTGCCACGGCACCAGCGCCCACCCCGCCATCGTGCAGGCGATCGAGGATCATTTCGGCCGGGCAGGCTGGCGCGTGGCGCGCAACGCTCCCTATGCCGGCGGCTACACCACCCGCCATCACGGCCAGCCCGGCGCCGGCATCCACGCCGTGCAGATCGAAATTGATCGCGCCCTGTATCTTGATGGCCATCGCCTCGCCCTGCATGCCGGCGCCAGCAAGGTGCGCGCCGCAATGACCGGACTGGTGCAGCAACTGGTTGCCGACTGGCCGCGCCTGATCGGCCAGCCGCATTCAGGCCAGCCCTGGGCCGAAGCGGCCGAATAAAAAGAACGAATGACGAAAAGGCCGCGCTGGGGGGGCAACCAGCGCGGCCTGATCGGAACCTGTCGTGCGTTCACGAGGGGGGTCCACGAAGGTGGCAGGCCCAAAGAGGCCGAGGCCACTGGCGACCGCCGCGAGAGGGGGGGTGCGGTGCCGCCGTACCCATGATCTGGGGTGCGGCCGGCGGCTTTCAAGAGCCGCCAGCCACATTTTTGCACGTCAGAACGCGACGCGCAGCGACACCCTTATGTCGCGGCCAAACAGCGGCGCCACGTCTTTCAGGAAGCTGCTATGGCGGCGGGCTTCGACATCGAAGATGTTGTTGGCCTGCACCATCAGCGTGGTCGGCGCATCGACGCCGAAAGGCTTCCACGACAGGCTGGCATTGACCAGGCTGAAGGCAGCGGTGCGGGTTTCAAAGCCGGCGATGCGATCCTGCGCGGTGACATGTTCGATTTCCACGCGGCCGCCAACCACGCCGCCGCTGGCTTCAATCCCGCCGATCATGCGCAGCGGCGGAATACGCGGCACGGCGCCGCCTCCGGCCAGGATGGTGGCACGGGTGTAATCGAGCAGGCCGGTGACATCGATGCGCGTGGCACCCAGTTGCGCCACCTTCACACCGGCTTCCACTTCCACGCCCCAGAAACTGGCATCGGCCTGATTATACTGGAACACCGGCAGTTCATCTTCTTCGACGCCGGTGGGATCGAGGAAGATATAATTGTCGAAGCGGTTGACGAAGGCCGACAGTTCCAGCCGCCAGCCGGCACCGCGGCCGCGCAGCACGGCTTCAGCGCCAAGCTGGCGTTCGGTGCGGAAATTGGGGTTGCCGATTTCAAAGGCGCGCGTGGCGGCGTGGGCGCCGTTGGCGAACAATTCCTCGGCCGATGGCGCGCGTTCGGTGCGGGCACCGCTCAGCGCCAGGCGGAATCCGCTGCCCAGATCGACCGAGCCGCCCACCGAGAAGGAGAGCGAATTGAACGTGCGCTCGCGGCCGACCTGCGCTGATTTCACATTGGCATGTTCATAGCGGCCGCCACCTTCCAGCCGCACCGCGCCCAGATCGAATTCCTGCAGGGTGAAGATGCCGAACTGACGGGTTTCGTTGGCCGGGATATAGGCTTCCTCGCCCACGGCGCGGAAGTTGCGGCTGAAATATTGCACGCCCGTCGCGCCCTGCCAGCCATCCTTCTCGGCCTGCACCAACTCCAGGCGGGCTTCCCAGCTCTTGTTGAAGAAGCTGGTGCCGATCTCGCCATTATCCTCGATTTCATCGTGACGATAATCGGCCCAGCCGGCGCGCACGCGCACTTCCTTGAAGGCGCCGGCCAGCGGCACGGCCCCGCGCACATCAACGCGGGTCTGGCGCATGTCGAGCGTGATGTCCTCGTGGGCGTGCTCCTCGCCCTCGTGCTCCTCGCCCTCATGCTCGCCTTCGTGCTCTTTCCCTTCATGTTCGTCGTGGCCAAGTTCGAGCCCGTTGGGGATCCCATAGCGATTTTGCAGATGGCTCACCGCCACGCCGAAATTGGCGCCATTCTCGCCGATCCAGGCGATGCTGCCGGCCACATCCCATGTGCGCGCGGCCGTATTCTCCAGCCGGCCGCGCTTTTGCGCCTCTTCGGCCACTTCGCCGGCTTCCTCGGCGGCTTCTTCACGCAGAGCTTCGGCGAAAACAAAGCCACCGGTACGGTAATTGTCCGATTCAAAGAAGCTGCCATCCACATGCGCGACGAAGCCACCGCCCAACGGCATGTTGAGCGCAGCGGCGATGTTGCGCTCGCGCGCGGCGGTGCCGATCCCGGCATTGGCATCGACATGCGGGCCGTCGGGCACTTCGCGCGGGATGCGCAGATCGCGCATGTTCACCACGCCGCCGATGGCGCCCGAACCGAACAGCAGCGCCGCCGGGCCGCGCAGGATCTCGATGCGGTCAGCCAACAGCGGATTGGCAGCCACGGCATGATCCACCGAGGTGTTGGACACGTCGAAGCTGCCGATGCCATCGGTGAGCACGCGCACGCGTTCGGCATCGAGGCCGCGCAGGATCGGGCGCGAGGCGTTGGGACCGAAGAAGGTGGACGACACGCCGGGCTGGCGCGCGAGGGTTTCACCGATGGTGGAGCGCAACTGGCGTTGCAGATCATCGCCCTGCAACACCGAAACGGCCGTCGCCACCAGCTTGCGATCGCGGGCATAAGGGGCAGACACGATGATTTCAGGATCGATCGAGCCATGCTGGTCATCATTGGGGGCCGCATCTTCGGCCAGCACGGGAGCGGCAGACAACAGCAGCAGGGCTGCAAGCGACAGACGCTTCGACATCGGTTCACCTATGACAGATTGGAGACAGGCCGCTCCGATATGATGATACGATGTAACACGTCAAGGCCCGTTTGACCGACATGAAAAAAGGGGCGGTGGCCAGGCCACCGCCCCTTCAATCGGCATTCAACCAGAATCAGGCTGCCTTGGCAGACGTCGCGGCGAACTGACGTTCGAACAGCGGGCTGATCAGCGACAGGCTGAACAGATGGGCATAGATCAGGCCCATCAGGCCGGATTGCACCATCTTGCGGGCTTGATCGCCGCGCAGATTCTGCAGCTTCTGTTCGTCGACCATGCGGAAACCGCGATACACGGCCGGCTGGCTGAGGCCTTCGCGCTGGATGGTGACTTCGCCGTCCATCAGCAGATCGAGCTTGCCCAGTTCTTCCATGAAGCCACGGGTGCGCATCACGGCCTGTTCGAACTGTTCGCAGAACTGCAGGATGGCCTTGGTGGTGTCGGTCGGATCGGTGCCGGCGAACAGCTTTTCACCTTCATTGTCGACCACGATGCCGGCGGTATCGTCAAAGCACAGCGACAGTTCCTGCGCTTCCGGGGTCAGCCGGGCCAGCATGAACGGATAGCGGCGCACGAAGGCGGGCACATAGGCATTGGCTTCCCACTGGTCATCGGCGCCCAGATAAAGATTCTCGCCTTCCTGCAGGCCAACCAGCGCCAGCGGCGCAGGATTGTCGCCCACGCCGAACACGATCGGATAGTTGCGCTGCACCAGCGGGAATTCGTCCACGGTCACCGGAATAGCGTGGGTGCCACGGGTGAAGCCCAGATCGCCGCGCGGCTTCAGGCCATGGTTGGGGTGCAGCTGCGACGACAGCGGCGCCAGGCCGTTGTAGAACAGGGGAAGCTGGTTGGCAGGAGGCTGGCTGGCCATGGGATTTCGCGTGCTTTCGTGACTGGAGTGAAGAATTGCTGCGCTTTCCTAAAGCGGAGATGACGCTTTCGCAAGGCTGCGCTGCGACACCATGTCCGGCCGTCTCAATAGAGCTTGCCCGGGTTCATGATGCCGCCAGGATCAAGGGCCTGCTTCACCGCCCGCATTGCCGCCAGTCGCGCCGGATCGCCCAGCCGGGCGAGATCTTCGCGCTTCATCACCCCGATGCCATGTTCGGCCGAGATGGAGCCGCCCGCCGCGACCACCATCTCGTGAACACGGGCGGTAATCGAACCGCGATGCTCTGCAATCCACGCAGCAGCAGCATCGCCTGCTGGCGCACGCACATTGAAGTGCAGATTACCGTCGCCCAGATGTCCGAAGGCAAGGAGCCGGGCACCGGGAAACTCCCGTTCAATCGCTGCCGCCGCCGCTTCGGCGAAATCCGCCATCGCTGAAACGGGCACGGCGATATCATGATGCACGGCCGGGCCATCGCGGCGTTCGGCCAGCGGCAGTTCCTCGCGCCGGCGCCACAGGGCTGCGGCCTGCGCGTCGGATTGGGCAATCACGGCATCATCGGCGTCTGCCAGACCCTCTGCCAGCACCTCGTCGAGCGGCAGCGGCCCGGCCAGTTCGACAAGGCACTGCCAGGCGTGGCGGCTCGCCAGCGGCGGCGCCAGGCCAAGATGGGTGGTAACCAGATCAACACCATCGGCGGGGATCAGCTCGAAGCTTTCGACCTGCCCGCCGCTCAACTGGCGCAGACGAGCCAGCAGAGCCAGCGCGCGTTGCGGCCGGTCCACCCCGGCCCAGGCGACAGCCCGCCAGGCCGGCACCGGCACCAGTTTCAGCGCGACGGCGGTGATGAAGCCCAATGTGCCTTCAGCGCCAATCAGCAGCTGCTTGATATCAAGGCCCGTATTGTCCTTGGCCAGGCCCTGCAGCTGGTGCAGCACGCTGCCATCCGGCAACACCGCCTCCAGCCCCGCCACCAGCGCCCGCATCGTGCCATGGCGCAGCACCTGCACACCCCCGGCATTGGTTGCCGCCAGCCCACCCACCGTTGCCGAACCCTTGGCCCCCAGTGACAGCGGGAAGGCCAGGCCTTGTTCCGCAGCGGAGGCGTGGACATCGGCCAGGATGACGCCGGCTTCAGCCACCAGCAATTGCCCGGGAACATCAACCTGCCGGATGCGATTCATGCGCGCACAACTGACCAGCACCGCAGAGCCATCAGCCGGCGGGATACCGCCGCCCACCAGCCCGGTGTTGCCACCCTGCGGCACCAGCCCAATCCGATGCAGCGCCGCCGCCTTCACGATGGCCTGCAAGGTTGGCACGTCGCGCGGCAGCAGCAGCAAGGGGGTCGCGCCCTGGTAACGCCCGCGCCAATCCACCAGCTTCGGGCCAATCAGATCGACATCCGTGCTCCAGTCGCTGCCTGCCGCCGCCTTCAGGGCGGCCAGGCCTGCCGCGCTGGGCGGCGGTGGAAGGGCAAGATTGGTCATCGTCCTTCCCTACCGGTTTTTCGGCCATAGCTGAACCCGCAGCTTGCAGCCGATATTCAGCCATGGTTCAAGCGGCGCTGGGCAGTTCGATTGCGATTGAAGGGGCTGCGGGGGCGGCCATCCGATCGCGCGGCAAGCCGCACCCGCCGCAGCGGCGCCAAGAGGGGAACAGGCAGGATTGTCGGCATTTCGGTCTGGCGTGATGGCAGTGGCGGCAATGCTGGTGCTGACGGCCGCCCCGGCGCTGGCACAGGCGCCGGCACCGGCCCGCCGCGCCCAGCCGCCGGAACCCCAAAGCTTTGATGGCCAATCATGGCGGCGTGTGCCGGTGCGGCCGGGCGGTGGCCAGACCTTGCTGCGGCCCACTCCGCCCAAGGCCGGCCGCAACCGCTGCATCGCCATCAATGCCATTGCCGGCGCCCAGCTTTATGGTGACCGCACCATCGAACTGACCATGCGCGGCGGTCGGCGCTGGCAATTGCACCTGGCCCAGGAATGCCCGGGGCTCAGCTTCTATCAGGGCTTTTATTATCAGCAGAAACAGGCTGGCCAGTTGTGCGCCGGCCGCGATGCCATTGGCGCGCGCTCCGGCGGCGAGTGTGCCATTGCCTCGATCGTGCCGGTCGTCCCGCCGGCCCGCAAGGCGCGCCGCCGACGCTGATTCCCGCACCTGCGGCGTCCAAACTGTTGCATGACAGACACAGACAAGCCGCCGCACGCCAGCCGTACAGGCCAAACCCCGTGCCACACTGGACAAAATCCCTGTGGCCTGTCCAAACTGATGATTGCGGCATGGCATCCACACGGGCGTCATGCAGGGGCACAGGATCCGGCCAACAGAGCCAAGAACAAGATCCGGCTGTTTTGGGTTTTTGGGGAGGACGTCATATGAAGATCACGCTTGGAATCCGTGCCGGCCTGGTGGCCAGCGCTTCGCTCATCGGGTTGGCTGCCTTGCCGGCATTCGCGCAGACCGCGCAGGCCGATGAAGACACCGGCATCGCCGAAATCGTGGTGACCGCGCAGCGCACGGCGCAGAGCCTGCAGGACGTGCCGATCGCGGTGACCGCCTTTGACGCCGGCGCCCTGCAGCGCCAGCAGATCAACAACCCGCTCGATATCCAGCTGACCCTGCCCAACATCACCTTCACCAAGGGCAATTTCACCGGTTCCAGCTTCACCATCCGCGGCATCGGCGATCTGTGCGTGGGCGTGACCTGCGATTCAGCCACCGCCATCCACTCTGAAGGCATGCCGCTGTTCGCCACCCGCCTGTTCGAAGCCGAATTCTTCGATCTGGAGCGCGTTGAAGTGCTGCGCGGCCCGCAGGGCACGCTGTTCGGCCGCAATGCCACCGGCGGCGTGGTCAACTTCGTCAACGCCAAGCCGCGGATGGACGCCATCCATGCCGCCGGCGAAATCGAATATGGCAATTTCGATTCGCTGCGCCTGAAGGGCATGTTCAACCTGCCCATCACCGACAATCTGGCGATCCGCGTGGCCGGCACCTATCTGCGCCGCGACGGTTTCAGCACCAACGTGTTCAACAACACCCGCATCGATGGCCGCGACCTTTATGCCATCCGCGGCAGCATCCGCTGGGAACCGACGGAAAACACCACCATCGATGCGATGGCCTATTATTTCCGCGAAAAGGATGATCGCAACCGCAACCAGAAGCAGCTGTGCCAGACCGATCCGACGGGCGTTCTGGGTTGCCTGCCCGGCCGCCGCGATCCCGGCTTCATCAACGCCAATTCCACCTTCGTCGGCACGCTGGCCAGCCGTGAATTCCTGACCACCCAGGGCGGCGCCGCCTTTGGTGCGCTAGGCCTCGGCAGCCTGTATGATCGCGATCCCTACAATTATGCCGGCCACACCAACCCGACCGATGTGCGCCAGATTCGTACCGACTACACGCCGAAGTATTTCGCTGAAGAAGAGCAGTACATGCTGCGCATCCAGCATGACTTCGGCAGCATCAAGGCGCAGGTGACGGGCATGTACCAGCGCAATGCGGTGGACAGCTCGGTCGATTATAACCAGAGCGTGTTCAATCCAGCGGTGGCCTCGGCTGCCCTGGCCACGGCCCGCGCTTTCTCGGCTGCCATCCCGGGCCTGACCAACGTCGTCAATGCGGTCAGCAATGGCTCCCAGTTCTGCACCTCGCAACCGGTGGAAAACGGTCTGGGGGCTTATGGCGGGTTCCGCGATTGCTTCTCCACTCCGCAGGATTTCGACCGGTCCAATCAGATCGTGCGCGGCAAGACGCTGGAAGCCATTGTCAGCTCGCAGTTTGATGGCAAGTTCAACTTCCTGGTCGGCGGCATCTATGTGAACACCGTGCTGCCGGAGAACAGCTACTATGTGAACAGCTGGGGCATCGACTACCTGGTCGGCGTGCTTGGCGCGGCCAACGGCGGCTATCTGGGCACGCCATTCTTCCGCAACAACACGGCCCGTTTCACGCTGGAAAGCTATGGCGTGTTCGGGGAAGCCTATTACAACATCTCCGACAGCCTGAAGCTCACCGCTGGTCTGCGCTACAACCACGATGACAAATATGTCCGCGCCCGTTCCACGCTGGCCAGCTTCTTCGTGCCATTCGGCCAGACCGGCAACGCCTTCAACGCGCCAGCGTCCCGCGGGTTTGACGGCGATCCCAACCGTGCCGGTGTCCAGCCCTTCTCGGTGCGTGAAGTCAGCTTCAACGAAATGACCGGCCGTGTCGTGCTCGACTGGAAGATCACCGAAGACAATCTACTCTATGCTTCGTACTCGCGCGGCTACAAGTCGGGCGGCATCAACCCGCCGCTGCAGCCGATCTTCGCCGTGCCGGATACGTTCACGCCGGAATTCGTGGATGCGTTTGAAATCGGTTCCAAGAACAGCTTCCTCGATGGCAAGCTGCGCGCCAACATCACGGCCTTCTATTACAAGTACAAGGCCCTGCAGCTGTCGCGCATCACCGCACGCACCTCGGTGAACGACAACGTTGACGCCAATGTCTACGGTATCGAAGGCGAATTCATCCTGTCTCCGACCCGCAACCTGCTGATCAACCTGAATGCGTCGTACCTGAAGACCAAGGTTTCGAGCGACAAGTTCCTGGCCAACCCGCGTGATCCGTCGGGCGGCCGCAGCGATGCGGTGATCATCAAGGACATCACCAACGGCTCCAACTGCGCTGTCGTCAACAACGGCGCTGGCGGCCAAGCTGCCACGTCGGCGTTCGTCACCAACGTCAACAACGCCATCAACGCCGGAGCCATCCCCGGTCTGCAGGCTGGCGCTGGTCTGCGTGGTCCGACCGCCTTCCCGACCGACAGCGGCCTGAACGGTGCCACCGGGGCCTTCGGTATCTGCGCCGTGGCGCAGGCATTGAGCGCCGGAACCCAGTTCCAGATGCTGCCGGAAGGCGTGCTGTCCAACCTGCGGGGCAACGAACTGCCGCAGGCGCCGCAGTACAAATTCTCGGCGGGCGTCCAGTACACGTTTGAACTTGGCGACATGACCTTCGTGCCGCGTGTCGATCTTGCCCATACCGGCGAAAGCTTCGGCAATATCTTCAATGGCGCGATCAACCGCGTCCCGTCGTTCACCGTGATCAACGCCCAGGCGACGTTCAACGGCCCGGATGACAAATGGTATGTCCGCGCCTTCGTCCAGAACCTGACCAACAACAACGCGGTCACAGGCCTGTATGTAACCGACCAGTCGTCAGGCCTGTTCACCAACGTCTTCACGCTGGAACCCCGGCGTTATGGCGTGGCCGCAGGCTTCCGCTTCTGATCTGAAGCGTCTGCATCAAGCCTCGGGCGGGGCGGCTGGCAACAGCCGCCCCGCTTTGCATTCCGGGCCAGCACACCGGGACCCACCATTGACTTTTGCGGCCCTACCCCGCATGGGCGCAGCCAAGGGCAATACCGGGCTGATCGCGGCCCCCATTCACAGGATCACGATGAGCTTTTCCGACCTGGGCCTTTCCGATGCCCTGCTGCGCGCCGTTGCAGACAGCGGCTATGACACGCCCACGCCGATCCAGCGCCAGGCCATCCCTTCGGTGCTGATGGGCAAGGATATCATCGCCATCGCCCAGACCGGCACCGGCAAGACCGCCAGCTTCGTGCTGCCAATGATCGACATCCTCGCCGAAGGCCGCAGCCGCGCCCTGATGCCCCGCAGCCTGATCCTGGAGCCGACCCGCGAACTGGCGCAGCAGGTCGCCGAAAATTTCGACAAATATGGCAAGAACCACAAGCTTTCGATGGCGCTGCTGATCGGCGGCGTTTCGATGGGCGATCAGCTAGCCGCGCTGGAAAAGGGCGTCGATGTGCTGATCGCCACGCCGGGCCGGCTGATGGATCTGTTCGCCCGCGGCAAGATATTGCTGTCTGGCTGCGCCATGCTGGTGATCGACGAAGCCGATCGCATGCTCGACATGGGTTTCATCCCCGATATCGAAACCATCTGTTCCAAGCTGCCCAAATCGCGGCAGACGCTGCTGTTTTCCGCCACCATGCCGCCGCCGATCAAGAAGCTGGCCGACCAGTTCATGGATGCGCCGAAGAGCATCGAGGTGGCGCGCGCGGCCAGCACCAACACCAATATCACCCAGTGGATCGTCGAGACCAGCAATCGCGACAAGAAGGATCTGGTGCGTTCGATCCTGGCCCAGGACGAGGTGAAGACCGCCATCATCTTCTGCAACAAGAAGACGATGGTGCGCGATCTGGCCGACGTGCTGAAGCGCGCCCGCTTGGCCGTGGGCCAGATCCATGGCGACATGGAGCAGAGCGACCGCATCCGCGAGCTCGATCGCTTCAAACAGGGCGACATCACCATCCTCGTCGCCTCTGACGTGGCCGCCCGCGGGCTGGATGTGCCAGGCGTTTCCCACGTGATCAATTTCGACATGCCGTGGCACCCGGATGATTATGTGCATCGCATCGGCCGCACGGGCCGTGCCGGCCGCAGCGGCACGGCGATCAGCTTTGCCACGCCAGAAGATGCCGAAAATCTTTCCAACATCGAGAAGCTGACCCGGCAGAAGATTCCGCGCTGGACGGACGGCACCGCAACCCCGGTGCAGGCCGCAGCGCCAATCGCAGCCGAAACAGACGAAGCGCGCAGCGGCGACGGCACGGGCGACCGGCGCCGAGCCCGCAAGCCGCGACGGGAAAAGGCGCCGGCCGAAACCGCGGTTGTCGCCGCCGCCATTGATGAGCCCGTGGCAGCGCCTGAGGCCGAACCAGGACCGCGATCGGATCGCCGCCGCCGCGACGAGCGCGCCCCGCGTGAAGCAAGGCCGCCGCGCGACGCCCGGCCAGCCGCCGAGGCGCCGGCACCCCGCGAAGCCCGTCCGCCGCGCCCCGAACGTGCGCCCCGTGCGGAGCGTGCCCCGCGCGGTGACAAGCCTCGCGCCGTTCGTCAGGCCGCCGCGGGTGATCCGCTCGCCAGCTATCGTGCCATTGCCCTTGCGCCACCGCCGCGCCGGGGCAACGACGATGACGGTGAGCGCTTCACCGGCTTTGGCCCGGAAGGTGTCCCCGGATTCCTGTCGCGGCCGATCCGCAGCGAGAACTGATCGGCCACACGGCTTGCCTTTGCCCGGCCCGCTGATAGGTTGCCGGCAGGATATCAGAGGGCGTTATCGTGTCGGGTGAATGGTTTGCGCGCTATGTGAAGGCCCCGCGCCATCCGGGCAAAGGTCGCGTGATCCGCACGCTGCTGCGCTTGGCTGATGGCCGCCGCCTGCCTTCCGTCTATGGTCCGCTGATGACGGTGCGCAGCCACGATGCCACCAACCGCTTTGCCCTGCTCGGCACGCTGGCCGAAGATTATCGCGACGTCCACGCCCAGATCATGGCGATGCAGCCGGGCGAATGCTTCATCGATATCGGCGCAAATCTTGGCCTGTTCACCATGGTTGCCAGCCGTCACCTCGGGCCCGAAGGCCGCGTGGTCGCCTTTGAACCCAACCAGAAGACCTTTGCCGATCTCGCCGGCAACCTCGCCGCCAACAATTGCACCAATGTTGTTACCGTGTGCGCCGGCGTGTCCAACACCACGGCGCGCGTTGCCTTCGATCCCGGGCCGGCCGGCCATAGCGGCGTTGCGCACATCAGTGAAAGCGGCAGCAGCGCCATCATGGTACTGGGCAGCCAACAGGTTGCCGATCTGATCCTGAATGTCGCCGCCGGCCGCCGCATCACCATCAAGATCGATGTGGAAGGCCACGAGAACCAGGTCATCGAAGCGTTGATGCCGCTGCTTGGCTCGCCACAAGTGGTCAAGATGGTCGTCGAAGTCGATCCCGACAATCTTGCCCAACACGGCACCACCCGCGAGACACTATTTGCTCGGCTGGCCGAAAAGGGGTTGAGCCCCAGCGTGAACGAGGCCACGCGCAAGCATTACAACGAAGTGTTCGTGCGGGGCTGACGCGGAAAATCAAGCCTCCGGCGGGCAGGGGCCGAGCCCCGGCTCACGTCACGCGGGACTTGATCGGCAGCGGAGGCCTTCTTCCATACCTCAGAACGCTCCGCCGGCTTCCTTCCACTGCTCCACTTCCCACGCCAACCGCGCCGGTGGCCCTAGCACGGCGCTGACCGGGCGGCGCAGCGCGGCGCCGGCGGGGGTATCGGCCACGCCCAGGCGGAAGGCAAAGCTCGGCCGCCAGGCGGGATCGCCGAGCAGGGCGTCGGCGGCGCGGGCGAAGCGAGGGGCGCTCCGCAACTGCGCTTCGCGGTCGATCATTTCGGGCAATTGGTTGAGCGGCTGTGCCACCAGGCCCGCGGCCGTGGCATTGAGATGGATGCGCTGCCAGGCGCTGCCGACCAGCAGGGCAGAGCGGCGGTCGTGCGGCTGCGGGGTGAGGATCAGGCCGAACACGGACGCCGTGGGCAGATGCGTGTCGCGGGTGGATGCCAGCCAATATTTGCCTTCGTCGGCAGCCGATTGCGGCGGCAGCATCGCGCCGGCCACAGCCAGCCAGGGCGAAACGCCGGAGGTGGCGAGGGTGAGGCCATCCATCAGTCGTTTGGCGTCGCTGTGGCTGTGGCGGAACCAGCGGTGACTGTCAGCCATCATGACGGCATCGCCGGTTATGGCGACAGTGGCATCATCGGTGAGCGCGGCAAAGCGCTGACCCATGGGCGTGCCTGCGCCGAACAGCACCAGCTTGACGCCCGGGAAGGCGGGGAAGGCCTGCACGGCGGCGAGTTTCGCGTCGGCCACCGGCCCGCCGCGCCAGGCGCCGCGGTGCGTGTGGCGGCGGGCGATGAACGGCAGCAGCGGATGCGGCGGCGGGCCGCTGTTGTCGGGGCCAAGGATGAGGCGGGCGACATGGGCCGGATTCTGCGGATCGGGCAGCAGCCGCACGCGGGCGGCACGGCCCAGGGCGGTCGTCGCCAGCGCCATGTTGTGGATGGCGCCGCCAAGGCCAGCGAGGCGCTCGCGCCCGAACGGATCCATGGTGCCCAGGTTGCGGCCCGGCACTTCGAAGATATCGACCCCGAAGCGGCCAATGGCAAAGGCCCAGGGCTGGGTATTGTGCGGGCTGGAGGCGAGCACGGCGGCACCGACCAGCTTCAGCGGGCCGCGCTGACGCTGGCTGGCCCATTCGTCCCACGCATGCAGCGCCGGGCTGTCGCCGCCCAGCAGGCCCTGTTGCCAGGCCCGCGCGCCCAGCCCGGCCACAACCAACCCGCCGGTGCCCATCAACAGCTGGCGGCGGCCAATCATTCGGCGGGAACGGCCGTGGCCGGCGGCGAAAGCTGCGCACTGGCCTGCGCCTGCCAGTGCGCGCGCAGGGCATCGGCCGTTTCGCCCGAAAGCGCGCCGGGCGGCCCGAAGGTCGCCGCCCAGGCCGCTTTCAGGCTGCGGGCACGGGCCAGATCGCGCGCGATGCCAACCCATTCGTGCACCGCCACCCACAGCGGGTTGAATGTTCCCAGGTTGCGGATGATGCCATAGCGCGGCGGCTCATCGGCGCGCTCGGCTTCGAACGTGCCGAACATCTTGTCCCATACGATGAACACGCCGGCATAATTCCGATCCAGATAGCGCGGGTTGGTGCCGTGGTGGACCCGGTGGTGCGACGGCGTATTCATCACCGCTTCGAACCAGCGCGGCATCTTCCCGATCACTTCGGTGTGGATCCAGAATTGATAGACAAGGTTGAGGCCGCCGCAGAAGGCCACCAGCTCCAGCGGGAAACCGACGAAAAACAGCGGCAGCTTGATCAGGAAGGTGAGGCCGAACAGCCCGGTCCACGTCTGCCGCAGCGCCGTCGAGAGATTATAATGCTGCGAGCTATGGTGGATGACATGCGCCGCCCAGGCCCAACGGATGCGGTGGCCGGCACGATGGATCCAGTAATAGGCCAGATCATCGACAATGAAGCACAGGGCAAAGCTCCACCAGGTGACCGGAATATCCAGCAGGCGGTGCTGCCACAGCCACAGCGCAATGCCCGTCACGCTGCCGGCGAGCAGTGCGCCACTGATGGTGTTCCCCAGGCCCATGGCCAGGCTGGTGCCGGTGTCGCGCCAGTCGTAATCGCCACGCCAGCCCATGCGCACCGCCACCAGCTCGACGAAGATGGCGATGACGAACATCGGGATGGCGACGGCGACCGGATCGACCGCCATGACATCCTGCATCGTCACAGCCGGCTGGCCCAGTGCAATGCCGCGGCCTCACCCAGATCGAGCGCGGTTTCCGGGAACATGGCCTCATCAGGCCGTACGCGCAGCAGGCCGCCGGCACGGGCGACGATTGGCGCCTTCAGCGGCCGCACCACGAATTTGTCGCCAAAGGGCCGCACCAGCGCGACACGACCATCCTGCCCGGCCACCAGCGCACCGCTGCCATCACGGCTGAGCGCGGTTTCGATCGCCCGAAAGCCCGGCAAGGCCTCAGCGACCAGGCGTGCCGCCAGCGCGGCATCGGCCAGCACTGGCCGGCGCGCGAACCCCATGATCCAGGTGAGCAACACCAGCACGGCGACGCCGATGCCGGAAAACAGCAACAGGCCCATGCGGTCCATCAGCGGGCAGCCAGCTGTTTCAGCAACGGCAGCAGCCCGGCGACATTATAGCCGCCCTGGCTGGCCGCCGCGATGATCGCCTGGGGATCACTGCCGTGTTTGGCGGCCGCCAACGCCCACAGATTGCAGCTGCGCGTGCCCGACCGGCAAAAGGCCAAAAGCGGGCCCTTTGCGAAGGCCGCCGTCATCGCTTCGACCTGATCGAGGTTGAAGCCGGTGTGATCGATGGGAATGGCGACATAATCCAGCCCCGCCGCCTGCGCCGCCGCCGCGATCTCGGCGCCGGGCGGCTGATCAAAACTCTCGCCATCGGGCCGGTTGTTGACAATGCAACGAAAACCCTGCGCGGCGGCCAGCGCCACATCTTCGGGGGCGATCTGCGGCGCCACGGAGACGCCTTCGGTGATGCGAATGAACATGACCGCAAGACTAGGCCGTGCGGCGGTGGGGCTCAATAGGGGATGAACGCGGGGTCTCCGGGCACCATGGCAAAGCGGCCCTCGCGCCAATCCTGCACGGCTTGCGCAATGCGGGCGGGATCATGCGAAACGAAATTCCATTCAAGCTGGCGCGGTTCGGGATAAGGCGCACCGCCCAACAGCATCAGCAGGCTGTCGGCCGTGGCCCGCAACTCGCCGTCACCATCGTCCAGCACCGCCAGCGTGCCGCGCGCGACGGACTGGCCATCTACCTGCACGGCGCCATCAACGAGATAGACCCCGCGCTCGCCCCACTGCGCCGGCAGCGCCAGCCGCGTGCCGGCTTCGATCCGCACTTCGGCATAGATGATCGGGTGCGGGAACGGCGTTGGCGCGGTGAGGCCCCACATCGTGCCGGCAATCACCACGGCCTGCACACCCTCCGCCTCATGCCAGGGCATGGCATCAGCCGGATAATGATCGAAGGCCGGATCACATTCCTCATGGCTCACCGGCAGCGCCACCCAGGCCTGGATGCCGTGCATGTGGTGGCCGGAGGCCCGCTGGGCCGGCGGCGTGCGTTCGGAATGCACGATGCCGCGCCCAGCGGTCATCCAGTTCACCGCACCGGGGTGGATGTCGATCAGCGTGCCGAGGCTATCCGCATGGCCCAGAGCGCCGGCAAACAGCCAGGTGATGGTGGCCAGGCCAATGTGCGGATGCGGGCGCACATCGATGCCCTCACCGGGCGCGAAATCCGCCGGGCCCATTTCATCGAGGAACACGAATGGCCCCAGGCTGCGCCGCCCCGGATACGGCAGCACCCGCGCCACCGAAAAGCCGCCGAGATCGCGCATGCGGCCGGGGATGGTTTCGGCGATCGGCATGATAGTCCTCCGGTGAGGCTACGCCCCTGCTTGTGACAGTTGGCGCGCAGTGCCTCTGGCCTATTCTGACTGCCAGCAAGGAGCAAGCAACATGCAGAATTTGGCGGGCAAGGTGGCCTTTGTCACGGGCGCGGCATCGGGCATCGGGCTCGGCATTGCCGAAGCGTTGGCGCAGGCTGGCGTGAAGGTGATGATGGCCGATATCGAGCAGGACGCGCTTGACGCGCAAGTGGCGCGGCTGGCGGCGACCAATGCCGATGTGGCGGGCGTTCGCGCCGATGTGTCGTTGAAGGAAGAACTGCAAAAGGCCGCCGATGCCACCATCGAACGCTTCGGCAAGGTGCATATCCTCGTCAACAATGCCGGCGTGGGCGGCGGCGGCACCTATGGCGAATGGAGCGATGCCAGCTGGGAATGGGTGATCGGCGTCAACCTGATGAGCGTGGTGTGGGGCATCGAGATTTTCGGGCCCTTGATGGAATCGCATGGCGAAGGTGGCCAGATCGTCTCCACCGCGTCGATGGCCGGGCTCGTGGCGGCGGTGGCGCCAGGTTACAATGTCACCAAATATGGCGTGGTGGCGCTTTCGGAAGGGCTGCGGCCAACGCTGGCCACGAAGGGTATTGGCGTGTCGGTGCTCTGCCCGGGCTTCATTCGCACCCGCATCATGGAATCGGCCCGCGCCATCCCCGAGCGCCTTGTGGGCCAGATCGCCCTGCCCGATCCCTCCGCGCTGCCGAACGAATTTGCCGTGATGGCCACCCAAGCCATCCAGAACGGCATCGATCCGCTCTATGTTGGCGAGCTGGTGGTGGAAGGCATCGAGGGCGATTGGCCCTACATCTTCACCGACACCCAGTTCGAAGGCGGCGTCGATCTGCGCTTTGCCGCGATCAAGGCCGGTTTCGACAAGATCAGGGGGCGCACACCGCGCCATTGATAGGCATCATGCCGCTGCGATCGTCGTGCGGTGCAGCAGCCTCGCGTGGCCCTGGTAACCACCGGTGGCCGCGTGCAGCACCGATCGATTGTCCCACATCACCAGCATGTTCGGCTGCCAGCGGTGGCGATACTGGAATTGGTCCTGCCCCTGCCAGTGATAGAGTTCCACCAGCAGTGGCAGCGCCTCTTCCTCGCTCATGCCTTCAAAGCCGATGATATAGCCCAGGCAGCCGAAGAGGCCTTCGCGGCCAGTTTCGGGATGGCGGCGGATGAAGGGATGCGTTTGCGTGGCGCGGGCGGTTTCCGAAGGGCGGATATCCATGCTGCGGCCCCCAGGTCCTTTGGGGTCGCCGTCACCATAGAAGCCTTCGGGGGCATAGGCTTTCTGCGCCGAATGAATGGCAGTCAGCCCTTCGATCCGCGCGCGCAACTCGGCCGACATCGCGTCCAGCGCCAGATGCTGATTGGCAAACAGCGTGTCGCCGCCCATCGGCGGGATAGTGATGCCATAAAGGCAGGTGCCGGCCGGCGGGCGGGCCTGAAAGCTCCAATCCGTGTGCCAGGTTTCGGCAAAGATCGGCGCGGTTTCATCTGCGGCCCGCGCCACGGCGATGATGTGCTGGCGGCCAGCGATGGGCGCGATGAACGGATCGTCGCCAAAGCCGCCCATGGCCAGCGTGAACCGTTCCAGATCGTCGTCGCTCAGCCGCTGATCGGGGAAGGCCAGCACGTGATGCTGCAACCAGGCCGCGCGGATGGCCGCAACGTCGTCGGGCGCCAACGCGCCGGCCAGATCAACCCCCGTCACCACCGCACCACAGGCTTGTCCCGTTGGCTCGATCCGCATCATCCCCTCCCCGCTTTTCCTTCATGCTGGCAGGGCCAAGGTGTGAAGGTCAATGCCCGCCGCCAATTGCGCCGGTGATCTTCACCTTGGGGATCAGCCACACCAGCGCGGCGGCAAGGAAGAACAGCAGGGCCGTGCTGGCATAGATATGCAGATTGGCCAGCGTCGCCGCCTGCACCTCCAGCAGCCGATCGATGCTGGCGCGCGCCTGTTCCATGGAAAGTCCCGCGCCCTGCAGTTTGGCCATGGCGGCATCAACGCCGTTCATGCCGTCGGCCATGGCGGCACGCACCTGGCGCGAATCGGTGTCCCACTGGCTGGTGGCGATGGCGGTGCCGATCGCCCCGCACAGCACGCGACAGAAATTCTGGATGCCGGCGGCCGACACGCTTTCTTCCGGCTTCACGCTGGCCATCGCCAGGCTGGTGAGGCCGATGAAGAAGAACGGCATGCCCAGACCTGTCAGCAGGTGCGGCAACACCAGATCGAAATAGCTGCTGTCAGTCGACCAATTGGTGCGCCACGCCGCCATCAGGCCCAGCCAGACCACCCCGCAGGTAACCGTGAAGCGCGGATCAACGCGGGTGAGCAGCAGGCCGGCAATGGGGGCCACCAGCACCGAAAACACCCCGATCCACGCTACCGTGTAACCGGCCTGCGTCGCCGAATAGCCAAACACCGATTGCAGCCACAGCGGCGTAAGCACCACCACGGCAAAGAAGCTGCCAAAACCGATGCTGATCACCGAGGTCGCGGCCGCAAAGCCGCGGTGGCGGAAGATCTTCAGATCCACGATCGGATGATCATCGGTGAGTTCCCACACCACGAACACCGCCAGGGCAATCGCCGCGACGATGGCGAGCCCGATGATCTCGCGCGAGGCGAACCAATCCTGTTCCCGGCCGGTGTCGAGCATGATCTGGAAGGCGCCAACGCCGATCACCAGCAGCACGAAGCCGATGATGTCGATCGGCTGGCGCTGCAACGGCGTTTCAAAAACGCGCAGGCGCTGGAACACCACGAACAGGCAGATCGCCACCACCGGCAGGTTGATGAAGAAGATCCAGTGCCAGCTGACATTGTCCGAAATCAGCCCGCCCAGGATCGGCCCCAATATGGGCGCGGCCATGGTGGTCGCCGCCCACAGGCCGATGGCGGCGCCCTGCTTTTCCTTGGGAAAGATCTGCTGCAGGATCGCCTGGCTCAACGGCATGATCGGTCCGCCGGCAAAGCCCTGCGCGATGCGGAACAGCACCAGCGCTTCCAGGCTTTGCGACAGGCCGCAGAGCAGGGAAAACAGGCCAAATCCGAACAGCGAGATGCTGAACCAGCGCACCACGCCAAAGCGCAGCGCCAGCCAGCCGGCCAGCGGCACCGAAATGGCTTCGGCCACCGAGTAGCTGGTGACCACCCAGGTCCCCTGCGACGGCGCCACCGCCAGGCTGCCGGCGATGGAGGGGATGGAGACATTGGCGATGGTGATATCCAGCACCACCACGAAATTGGCCAGCGCCAGCGCCAGCGCCGTCAGCCACAGGCGCGCGCCGGTCAGCGGCTCCGGAGCGGCGGCGACTGTCATTGGCGCGTGTCGATCACCGCGGTCATTGAAAGGCCCACCCGCAGGGGATGCGCCTTCACCTGTGCCTCATCCAGCGCAATGCGCACCGGCAGGCGCTGCACCACCTTCACCCAGTTGCCGGTGGCATTTTGCGCCGGAATCAGCGCGAACGCCGCGCCGGTGCCGCCGGCCAGGCCAACCACGGTGCCGCTGTAGGTGACGTTGCCGCCATAAAGATCGGATTTCAGCTCGACCTTCTGGCCCACCTTGATGCGTTCCAGCTGGCTTTCCTTGAAATTGGCATCAACGAACAAGCCGGTGGTGGGCACCAGGGTCATCAGCGGCGCGCCGCCAGCGACGCGTTGGCCCACCTGCACGTTGCGGTTGGTGACAATGCCGGCGACCGGCGCCTTGATCACGGTGCGATCCAGATCGAGCTTCGCCTTGGCCAGCGCCGCTTCGGCCGCGCGGATATCGGGCGCGGTGGCAAGCGTCGTGCCGCGCACCATCGCGGCAGCGGCAGCAGCATCGCCGGCAGCCGATCGCGCCGTGTCCTGCGCGGCCGCCACCGCCGTGCGGGCTGCATCGCGCGTGGCCATCGCGGCGGCCAAGGCCGCGCGGGCAGCACCAATTTCCTCGTTCGATACTGCGCCACTGCCAGCCAACGTCTGGCGGCGATCAAATTCGCCCTTCACGCGCGCCAGCAGGGCTTCGGCTTCAGCCAAGCGGCTGCGTGCCGAGGCAATCTCGGCCGTGCGGCCAGCCGCCCGTGCCGCAGCCGCATCGGCCATGGCGCCGGCCTGGCCATAGCGCTGCCGCGCCTGCGCCAGCGCCGCTTCGGCCTGCGCCACGGCAATGCGCGCATCGGCATCATCCAGCACCACCAGCACGTCGCCAGCCTGCACTTGCTGGGTGCCGCCCACCTTGACCGCCGTCACCGTGCCGGCCAGTTGCGGCGTCACCAGCGCGGTGTCGCCGCCCACATAGGCGTTGTCGGTTTCGACCCGGCCGCGGGAGAAGATCACCCAGTACAGCCCGGCAAGCAGTGCGGCGATCACCACCACCCCGCCCAGCACCCGCAAGGCCCGCGCACGTTTCGGGTTGCCCGTATCGGCCGCAAATTCAGTGGTTGCCATGTCAGCCATCACTGGCCCTCCTGTTCCCGAAAGCCACCGCCCAGCGCGCGCACCAGCGCGACATCGGCGGCAAGGCGAAAGGCATCCACATCGGCCAGCGTGCGCCGGGCAGTGACCACGGCATCATCGGCGGTGAGCACCAGCAACTGGTTCGACAGCCCGGCATCATAGCGCAGCGCCGCCACGTTCCGCGCCCGCGTCGCTTCGGCCAGCCCTTGCGTGAGCGCCTCGCGCTGCAGGCCAAGCACTGTCACCGCGCCAGCGGCATCGGCCACTTCATTCAGAGCCCGCAGCAAGGCCGCATCATGCGCCGCCACCGCCGCCACCCGCGCCGCGCGGGCGCTGCGGGCTTCGGCGGCGCGGCGGCCACCATCCAGGATCGGCAGGCTCAGTGCCGGGCCGAACTGGGCATAAAGGCTGTTGCCTTCCAACAGCTTGCCAAAGCCCAGGCTCTGCTGGCCGATGGTGGCGTTCAGAGTCAGATTGGGCAGGAAGGCGCGGCCGGCCGCCATTTCACGCGCTCCGGCAGCTTCGGCGCGCAGGCGCGCGGCAACGATATCGGGCCGGCGCGCCACCAGATTGATGGAAACCGCTTCGGGCAGGCCGGGCGGCAGCGGCTTGATCTTGGGCGGGGTGATGCTGAACCCGCGATCCGGCCCCGCGCCCACCAGCAGCGCGAGCCGTCGCCGCGCCGCCGTGACCTGGCTGGCGGCGGCTGCCAGATCGCTTTGCGCCAGCGCCAGCCGGGTCGCGGCCTGGGCGCGGGCGCCGTCATTGTCCAGCCCGGCGGTCACACGATTGGCGGTCAGGTCCAGCGTCTGCTGGCGAATGGCCAGCGCCTCGCGGGTCACGGCCAGCCGATCCAGCGCGGCGCCGAAATCGGCATAGGCCGCCGCCACGCTGGCAGCCAGGAAAAGCCTTGCCTGCGTGCGTTCCACCGCCACCGCTTCGGCCTCGCGCCGGGCGGCGCGCAACTGGGCCCGGCCCTGCCCCCACAGATCGAGATTCCAGCCCGCCTGCAGATTGATCAGGCCCGATTCAAGCACGCCCGGCGGCACGAACTGTGGCGGAATGCCGAGATTGCGGGAAAGTTGCTGGCCACCCAGGCTGGCATTGCCAGTGAGCGACGGCAACAGTGTCGCCCGGCTCTGGCGCGCGGCGGCATCAGCGGCGACCACACGGGCTTCGGCAGCGGCCATGTCGGGATTGCCAGCCAGCGCCTCGGCCACCAACGCGTTCAGCTGCGGGTCACCCCAGGCCTGCCACCAATCCGTCGCCGGCCAATCGACTGCGCCCTTCGCGGCCAGGGTGACCGTGCTGGCCGCCGTTGCCGGCGCGCGCACCATCGGTGCCGCACCCAGCTTGGGCGGCACAGCACAGGCGCACAACGCCAGAATGGGCGCCAGAGCGGGGATCAACAGGAATGTCTTGCGATGCACGGGCGACTCAAGCGATACTGGTCAGTACAAGGAGGGTTTGAGCCGTGCTCAGCGCTGCGTCAAGTGAATTGATACCGGATGGTACAGAACAGGATGCCGCACCGGCAGACAGTCGTCGCCAAGCCTATATCGCCGCGGCCCAGCGCCTGTTCTTTGCCCATGGCTATGGCGCCACCTCGATGAATGCCATCGCCGCTGCCGTAGGCGGCAGCAAGACGACCCTGTGGACCTTGTTCCCATCAAAACTGGCGTTGTTCGAAGCGGTGGTAGAAGGCATCGTGCGCGATTATGGCGCTGCGCTCACCGTTGATCTCGATGGTGCCCCCGATGTCGAAACCGGGCTGGTGCGCATGGGCGATTCGATCATGGAAACCATCCTGTCGGAACAGGTGACCGGCATTCATCGGCTGGTAATGGGCGAAGCCGGCCGCGTGCCGGAACTGGGCCGGGCGATGTTCGAACGCGGCCCCGGCCCCGGCATGGCGCGCTTTGCCGCCTGGCTGGCAGGGCAGATGCTGGCCGGCACCTTGAAGCCCGGTGATCCGGCTGTGGCTGCCCAGCAATTTGCCGGCATGTGCCGTGCCGGCGTGGTGGACAGGCACCTGATGGGCATGGTCAGCCCCGACGACGTGGCGCAGGGTCGGCGCGAAGTGCGGGCGGCGGCGGCCACCTTCATGGCCGCATGGGGCGCAGCGCCGACCGGCTGATCAATCGGCCAGCGGCGCCGCCGTGGTGAATTTCAGCGCCTTCTTCACAAACGCGGTTTCATAGCGCCGCACGACCGGATTGCCGGCGAGATGACCATCGGCAAATTCATTGAAGGCCGGCATATCGGCCACACTGACCAGCAGCACCAGATCACTGGGGCCGGAGATTTCGAGGCAGAGCTGCACCTGGGGCAGCCCCGCCAGCCCTGCCCGAAGCGCCGCCAGCCCGGCTGCAGGCGCATGATCGTGCAGTTGCACGGTCACCAGCGCGCGCAGCCGGCGGCCAAGATGCTGTTCCGACAGCACGGCGCGGGTGGCAGCGACCGTGCCATCGCTGCGCAGACGGCGCACACGGCGGGCAATGGCCGATGGCGACAGCGGCACCACTTCGGCCAGTGTATCGGCGGTGGCCAGGCCGTCCTGCTGGAGACATTCGAGGAGCGCGCGATCAAACTGGTCCATGCGATGCCTTTACCGCACAATGGCTTCGTGCATGCCAGAATTTGGCAAGCATAGTCGAAACTTTGCCAGCACAAGGCGGCAGGCCCAGCATACAACCCCGGCTATCCCCCTGCCAAGCCAAAGGATCGCCCCCGATGCCGCCGATTCCCACCCGTGCCAGAAAATCGCAAGCGTTTGCCATGGCCAGCCTGATCGGGTTGCTGTTGGCCTGTATCGCCGGCCTGGCCAGTACCAGCGCGACCGCCGAAACCGCAGCGGCCACGCCACGCGACACTGCCGCCCTGACCGACACGCTGGCGCGGGAGTTGACCGACTATTTCGTCTTCCCCGATGTCGCCCAGCGCTATGCCGCCGCCATTCGCGCCCGGCAGGCCGCCGGAGCCTATGCCGCCATCAGCGATCCGGCAGCACTGGCAGCCGCACTGACCGCCGATCTGCAGGCGGTGGCAAAGGATGGCCATTTGCGCGTGTTCCCGCCTCAGCCAGCAGCGGCGGCTGCCGGGCCGGCGCCGGGCGGCCGCCCGGTCGTGGTGACGGGGCCGGCAACGGCCGGCAGCAGCGGCGGGCCGCCGCCCGGTGCCATGATGCTCAGGCTGCCACCGGCGATTCCGGCCAGCGGCTGGCTGGCCGACGGCGTCGCCTATATCCGTTTCGATGGTTTCCCGGGCGATCCCGAGACGCTGGCCAGGCTGAACCAGTTCATCACCACCCATGCCGGCGCGCGGGCATTGATCATCGATGCCCGCGCCCATCGCGGTGGCGGCCTCGAAGAGATGGACGTACTTTATCCCCATCTGTTCACGCAGCCCGCCCGGCTGGCGATGATGGACACCCGCGCCGCCGTGGAAGCTGCGGGCGCCGCGCCCGTGAAGGATGGGCCGTACCTGCTGCGCCAGCCCTCTGAAGCCGGCATCGTGCGCCGCCTGCATGTCGCCAAGCCGGCCGACAAGCCGCTGCTGGGCGATGCCAAGGTCTATCTGCTCACCTCCCGCCGCACCGGATCGGCCGGCGAGCATCTGGCCATGACCCTGAAACGCACCCACCGCGCCACGCTGATTGGCGAGGCCACCTATGGTGCCGCGCATTATGGCGGCCAGATCGATCTGCCTGGCGGCTTCTGGGCCTTTGTGCCGGGCGGCCGCAGCTATGATCCCGATACGGGCAAGAGCTGGGAAGGCACTGGTGTCGCCCCCGATGTGCCGGTGCCGGCCGCCGACGCGCTGAACAAGGCGCTGGAACTGGCCGGCGTCGACCCGGCCCAGCGCCGCCCGCTGGCTGGCGTCAGCTGATCAGAGGAAGGCCCGCAGTTCGGCGATGAAGCGATCGAACTGATCATGGTGCAGCCAGTGGCCCGCGTTGGCAAAATTGATGACGCGGGCGCTCTGGAAATGGGCGATGCGGCCATCGTCGACCGGGTTCGATGCCCAGCTTTTCTCACCATACATCAGCAGCGTCGGGCAGGTGATGCGGCGCCACAGCTGGGCAACCAATTCCGGATTGGTGTCGTGCGCCCACGGCAGGTGCAAATAATTGTCGAACTTCCAGCTGTAGCTGCCATCCTCGTTGCGGTGGGTGCCGTGGATGGTGAGGTGGCGAGCCTGTTCTTCGGACAGGAAGCTGTTTTCCGAAATCATGCGCGCGAACGCCTCTTCCAGCGTCGCATAGCGCTTGGGCTGACGGGCAGCGGCGGCGCGCTTGGCTTCGATCCATTCGCGCTCGCGGGTGGCAAAATCGCTCTTCTGGCGTTCGGCCAGCATCTTGGGTGATGGGCCCAGGCCTTCGATGGCCACCAACTTCTTCACCAGCTCGGGATAAAGGCCGGCATAGCGCAGCGCGATATTGCCGCCCATCGAATGGGCCACGATGGTGACCGGCGCCAGTTTGAGCTGATGCACTAGCTGCGCCAGATCATAGACATGGGCATGGGTGTTGTAATCGCCATCGCCCGACCAGGCCGAATCGCCGTGGCCGCGCCAATCGGGCGCGATGATGTGCCAATCGCGCTGCAGTTCGCGCGCCGTCCAGTCCCAGCTGCGGGCATGGTCGCGGCCACCGTGCAGCAACAGCAGCGGCGGCGCGTCTGGATTGCCCCAGTCGCAATAATGCAGCCGCATGCGCTGCGAAATGAAGCTGTGCGAGGTGGGGCCGAGATCGATCATTTCCGCCCTTTGCCATGATGGCAGGGAACAGACCAGTGTTTGGGGCGTTAGAACCAATTCCAGAAATCAGCGTGGTGACCGGCGGCCATCCAGAGGCAATTCATCATGGGTTGGATCGAGGCATTGATCGTGGGCGGCCTTGCGGGATGGCTGGCCAGCATGGTGATGAACCGCGACAACAGCATGGGGCTGTTCCTCAATATCGTCGTCGGTTGCGTTGGTTCCGGATTGGGCAATCTGCTGCTCAACCCGTTCGGCATTGCCGGGCCCGTGCAGAATTTCTCCCTGACCGGTCTGCTGGTGGCGGTTGTCGGCGACGTCGTGCTGCTCGCCATCGTGAATCTGGTGCGGCGCAGCAGCGTTCGCTGGCTCTGGCGCTGAATCAGACGGGCTGGCAGGCACCCGCGGCGTGGCTCTGGTCACCGCGGGTGAACACCATATCTTCGGGCAGGATCGCGGCGATGGGGATGTCCTCAGCGCCGGCCAACCGCTGATAGAGCGGGCCGAAATCCGTCTCTAGCGTCACCCGCAGCAGCTGGTCGAAACTGTCGATGACGAAGTAATTCTGCTGGAAATCGTCGATCCGGTACGGCGTCTTCAGCACCCGCTCCAGCGTCCAGCCGAGGCGGTTGGGGCTGGCGCTGTCCAACGCGAACAATGTTTCGCCATGGCTGGAAACAATGCCGGCGCCATAGATGGCGAGGCCCTCATCTGAGCGGATCAGGCCGAATTCCACCGTGTACCAATAGAGCCGCGAGAGCCGGTTGATGGCATCAAACTCCAGCGCCCGAAGACCGCCGCGGCCATAGGCCTGCATGTAATCCGCGAACGCCGGATGGGCGAGCAGCGGCACATGGCCGAACACGTCGTGGAACACGTCCGGTTCCTGCAGATAATCCAGTTGGTCGGGCCGGCGGATGAAATTGCCAGCCGGAAAGCGCCGATTGGCGAGATGTTCGAAGAACACCGCATCCGGCACCAGGCCGGGCACCGCCACCACCTGCCAGCCGGTCAGCACCATCAGCTGATCGTTCAGCCGGGCAAAATCCGGCACGCCGGGCCGGGTCAGGTCGAGGCGCTTCAATCCATCGAGAAACTCTGGCGCCACCCTGCCAGGCAACAGCCTTGTCTGGCGGTCGAACAGATGGTCCCAAACGCGGTGATCAGTGGAGGTGAAATGGCTCCAGTCCTGGGGGATGGTCCAGTCGGGTGAAGGGGCAAGCGTGCTCACCCCGCGATTGTAGCAGGGGTGCGGCAGCCCCGCGAGTGCTTCCCGACAGCAGCGCCAGCCTGTATCACCATGCAGCAATTTGCGGGGAACCATCATGTCGCTGCCAGCCGAACGCACGCCGGTCATCATCGGGGTCGGCGAAATTCTCGATCGGCCTGCCGATCCGGCCCTGGCGCTGGAGCCACTGGCGCTGATGGAAGCGGCGGTGCGTGCCGCCGATGCCGATGCCGGCGGCGGGTTTCTGGACCGCATCGACAGCCTCGACGTGATCAACCTGGTTTCGTGGCGCTACGACCGTGTCGCCGCGCGGCTGGCGGAGCGGCTGGGCATCGTGCCGCCGCGCGCCGTCTATGCCGTGGTCGGCGGCGAAACGCCGACAACCAAGATCCACGAAGCCGCGCTGCGCATCATGAACGGCAACAGCGTGGTCGCGGTGATTACCGGCGGCGAAGCGCAGAATGCCGTGGCCAAGGCCAAGGCCGCCGGCATCGAATTGCCGTGGACAACGCCTTCCAAGACGCCGGAAAATCCGATCATCCCGTCCGAACACGTCACCCCGCTGGGCATGCAGCATGGCATTTTCCAGCCAATCCATATCTACCCGCTCTATGAAAATGCCACGGTCGCTGCCTGGGGCCTGACCCCGCGCGAAGCCCTTGCCGAAAGCGGCGCCGCCTATGAGCGGATCAGCGCCGTTGCAGCTGCAAACCCGTTTGCCTGGGCCCGCAAGGCCTTCAGCGCCGATGAGATCACGCAAGTTTCCGACGACAACCGCATGATCTGCTGGCCCTATACCAAGCGCATGGTGGCCAACAACAATGTCAACGCCGCCGCCGCGGTGCTGATGACGACGCTGGCCGCCGCCCGCGCTGCCGGCATCCCGGAAGACCGTATCATCCACGTCCACGGCGGCGCGGCCGCCGGTGAGCCCATGGATTACCTCAAGCGCGATCAATATGTGCACAGCTGCGCCCAGGATGCCGTGCTGGGCCAGGCGATGCGGATTGCCCCGAACGGCTTTGACCGGGTGGAGCTCTATTCCTGCTTCCCCACCGTGCCGAAAATGGCGCGGCGCACACTGGGACTGGGCGCGGATGCCCCGCTGTCGGTGATGGGCGGGCTCAGCTTCGCCGGTGCCGGCCTCAATTGCTACATGCTGCACTCCACCTGCGCGATGGTGCGGTCATTGCGCGACCGGCCCGCCGATCAGGCGCTGCTCTATGGCCAGGGCGGCTATGTCACCAAGCATCACGCCCTGGTGATCGGCAACCGCCCCGCCGAAGCCGCCTGGCTGATGCTGAACAAGGACGTGCAGGACGTCGCCGAAGACGCGCGGGCCGACGTGCCGCCCTATGATGGCAGCTATGCCGGCCCGACCAGCCTTGAAACCTACAGCATCGTCTTTGGCCGCGAAGGCCAGCCCAGCCATGGCAGCGTCGTCGGCCGCACGCCCGATGGCGCGCGCGTGTTCGGCAAGATCGATGTTGCCGACACGCAAGCCGTCGCGACCTTGCTCAGCCTCGATGCCCACCCCATCGGCCTGCCAGGCCAGGTGCGCGTGGGCGAGGACGGCTTGCAGCGCTGGGCCTTTGACTGAGGCTCAGGCCTGCAGCCGATCGAGTGCGTGGTAGAGCAACACGCCAGCGCACACCGCCACGTTCAAGCTGTCGGCGCTGCCGTGCATCGGCAGCTTCACCACGGCATCGCACTGCGCGGTGTAATCGGTGGGAAGGCCGGCCTGTTCATTGCCCATCATCAGGAAACAGGGCGCCAGATAAACCGCCGCGCGATAATCGACTGCCTGATCAGTGAGGGCCGCGCCCACGAGCTGGCCCGATGTTTCCCTTGGCCCCTGCCGCAGCCACTGGAAGAATTCCGGGCCTGAGGCGCGCGCCACCTGGCGGCTGAACAGCGCCCCCATGCTGGCGCGTACCGCCTCCACGCTGAACGGATCGCAGGACTGGTCGAGCAGGATGACGCCGCCCGCCCCCGTGGCATCGCAGGTGCGCAGCATCGTGCCGAAATTGCCGGGGTCCTTGAGGTTCTCGGCGACCAGCCACAGCTTCGCGGTGCTGCGGTCGATGCGGTCCAGTGAAACGTCGGGGATGGGATAGGCGGCAGCCACGGCTTGGGCATTGTCCTTGCCGGTCAGCCGCTGCATCAGATCGGGAGTGGTGCGCAGGATGGTGCCGCGCAGATCCCACGTCGCGTGGATCAACGCCTGGGTCAGCGGATGACGTTCGGCTTCAGGCGTGAACAGCAACGTTTCGGGCACAATGCCCGCCTCGAGCGCTTCGGTACACACACGCAAGCCTTCGGCCAGGAACTGTCCCGCCTCGCGCCGTCCGCGCTTGT
Organism: Sandarakinorhabdus sp. AAP62; assembly: GCF_000331225.1. Taxonomy (GTDB): domain Bacteria; phylum Pseudomonadota; class Alphaproteobacteria; order Sphingomonadales; family Sphingomonadaceae; genus Sandarakinorhabdus. The sequence goes on from NZ_ANFY01000007.1 coordinate 109,174, forward strand.
CGGACAAGGCCTTGAGGGCCTTGAGCACCGGGTTGGACGGCGAGGAAATGTCGGTGATGCGCGGTTGCATCAGCTGCCCATATCAGAGCGCGACAATATTGTAATTGTGCCAGAGCAGGATGGACAGCGCACCGCGATGCGGGCGCATCGGTTCGGCCAAAGCCCGTGCGCGCTTCTCGGTCGGCCGGGCTTCCTCACCCAACATGCGGCCCAACTGGATCTGCAAGGCCAGATCACCCGCCGGGAACACATCGGGCCGGCCTTCGGCGAACAGCAGGTAGATCTCCGCCGACCAGCGGCCGATGCCCTTGATCGACGACAGCAACGCAATCGCGGCCTCATCCTCATCCGGCAGCGCGCCGAAATCGATCTGGCCGCTCGCCACGGCCTCGGCCAGCGCGTGGACATAGCTGGCCTTCTGCCCGGACAGCCCGGCGCCACGCAGCACCTCGAACGGTGTCGCCGCAACGCGCGCCAGATCATCCATGTCGCCGCCGCAGGCCGCTTCCAGCTTGTTCCAGATGCTGGCCGCCGCCTTGGTGCTCACCTGTTGGGCCACGATCGCCCGCATCATCGTACCGGCGCCGCGTGGCCGCAAACGAGGCTCGGGCAGGCCATGGCTGGCCAGCGCTGCGGCCACCGGCGGATGATCGGCGGCCAGCGCGTGCAGACAGCTGTGCAATTGTTCGACGGAAAGTCCCATGTGTGCCAGCCTAGCCGGCGCGTGGCTGGCTGACCAGCCGGGCCAATGGTGACGTCCGGAAACCGCCAATTTGGCCTTTTGGTCCCATGCCGCTATGGTGCCCGCATGGTTGATCCACCCATCCGCCAGGGCTTTTTCCGCGACAAGAACCGCGCCTTCTGGATGTTGCAGGGCGGCGGCTGGTTCGCCTATCTGATGTTGCGCGCCCTGTCGGGGCTGGCCAATTCCATGGGCCTCAACTTCGTGGTGCCGGCCATCATCGTCACCGCCACCGGCTTTTCGATCACCCTGCTGCTGTCCGCCGCCTATCGCCGGCTGATCGCCATGAAGCCGCTGTGGACCTGGACGCTCACCGCCCTGCTGCTGATCGGCGCTTCGGGCCTGTTCTCGGTGCTGGAAGTGTGGGCGCACGCCACCTTCTATCAGCCGGGGTGGCAGCCCAAGGGGGTGCAGTTCCTCGGCGCCATCCTGCTCGATTTCGCCGTGCTCGGCGCGTGGACGGCGCTTTATTTCGGCATCAACTATTATCTGCTGCTGGCCGAACAATCGGAACGCATGGTCAACATGGCGGCGCAGGCCAACAGCGCCCAGCTGGAAATGCTGCGTTACCAGTTGAACCCGCATTTCCTGTTCAACACGCTCAACAGCATATCGACCCTGGTGCTGCTGAAACAGACCGACCGCGCCAACGCCATGCTGTCCCGCCTCGCCAGCTTCCTGCGCTACAGCCTGGTGGGCGAACGCGAGGGCCTGGCGACGGTGGCGCAGGAGGCCGAGGCGCTGAAGCTGTATCTGGATATCGAACGCACCCGCTTCGAAGCCCGGCTGCGCACCCGATTTGACATCGCGCCCGACGTGATGGAGGCGCGGTTGCCGTCGCTGCTGCTGCAACCGATCATCGAGAATGCCATCAAATATGCTGTCACACCTTCTGAAGATGGAGCAGACATCCTGGTGGATGCGCGCCGCATGAGCGACCGGCTGGTGATCACCATCGCCGATACCGGGCCGGGCCTGGGCGCCGTGCCGGCCGAAGCGGGCGGCACCAACGTTGGCCTGGCCAATATCCGCGAGCGGCTGGCGCAAAGCTATGGCCCCGATCATCGCTTCGAGCTGGCCGATAATGAACCCAGCGGCCTGATCGTGCTGATCGACATTCCGTTCCAGACCGACAATCCGGCACAGCCTGTCGCGCCGCCGGTTGCAACCCCCGCCCTTGCCCCCCAGATGTAGCCCCATGACCATTCGCACCATACTCGTCGACGACGAGCCGCTGGCGATCCAGGGGCTGGAGCTGCGGCTGCAGCCATTCGAGGATGTCGAGATCATCGAACGCTGCGCCAACGGACGTGAGGCGATCCGTGCCATCCGCACGCTGAAGCCCGATCTGGTGTTCCTGGATATCCAGATGCCGGGGTTCGATGGTTTTTCCGTGGTTTCCGGCCTTGCCGATATCGATCCGCCGCTGTTCGTGTTCGTCACGGCCTTCACCCAGCATGCGCTGAAGGCCTTTGAAGCGCAGGCGGTGGATTATCTGCTGAAGCCGGTGGAGGAAGACCGGCTGGCCGCCACCATCGAACGCGTGCGCCAGCGCCTGGCCGAAAAGCAGGGCGCGCAGGGCGCCGAGCGGTTGAAGGAAATCCTTTCCGAAGTCGCCCCCGAAGCCTTGCCCGACGATCTTTCCGATGCACCGCAGGCCGGCCGGTTCGAAAAGGTGATCAACATCAAGGATCGCGGCCAGATCTTCCGGGTGGAAGTGAAGGATATCGAGCGTATCGACGCCGCCGGCGATTATATGTGCATCTACACCGCCGATCAGACCCTGGTGCTGCGCGAAACGATGAAGGATCTGGAAAAGCGGCTTGATCCCAAGACCTTCCAGCGCATCCACCGTTCCACCATCGTCAACCTCGACAATATCAAGAGCGTGAAACCGCACACCAACGGCGAATGTTTCCTGGTGCTGGGCAGCGGCACGCAAGTGAAGGTCTCGCGCTCCTATCGCGACGTGGTGGCGCGCTTCCTTTAAAGCGCCCGCCCCAACCAATCCGTCACGATGCCGGCAGCCTGTTTCAGATGCTCCGGCTGGAACGCATAATAATGGGTCGCGCCCTTCACTTCGTGCAGCTCGCGCGACGTGGCGTTTTCCACGCAGTCGTACAATCGCTGCGTATGGCTGGGCGTGCAGGCATCGTCTGCCGTGTTGCCCACCACCAGCACCGGCAGCCGGATGCGGTGGCCGACTTTCAGGGAGCAGGCGTTGGATTTGAGGCTCCACTGCGACAGCCAGGAGCGCAGCGTGGTGAAGCGGCCAAGCCCGCCAGGTGAATCGTTGATCAGGCGCGGATCGCCCAGATAACAGCGGCCGGGCGTGCGGTCGTTCGCGTCGACCGCGGGATCGAGCCAGCAGGGTGCGGCCATGGTGCCATGCACGATGAAGGCGCGTTCGGCGTGCGGGCCTTCGCGGGACTTGAGGTTCGCCAGTGTCGCTTCCGCCCACGCCGTGATGCGGTTCGACCGCGCCACCTGCCGCGCCGCATATTCGGCGAGGAAGTCCGCGCTGTAGGGCGGCTGCGGACAGGCCGGATCGTAGAGATTCCATTTCTGATCGCGCACCGGGCCGCTTTCGTCGATCACCGATGCATCCATCCACTCGGTCAGCGTCTGGCTGCGCGACACGTGCGCGGCCAGCAGCATGATGCCATCGACCGGCGGCAGCTTGGCCTCCGCCATCGGGAAGGGATCGCCCGCCGGGGTGTGCGTCACCTGCGGGTCAGACGCCTCGGCCTGATAGAATAGCGCCAGGCTGCCGCCGCCCGACCAGCCGGCCAGCACGACCTTCGAATAGCCGAGAACATCCCGGCAATGCGCCACCCAGCGGCCGAGATCGACCGCCACTTTCTCCATGATCAACGCATTGTCGTTGTTGGGATAACGCGACACTGCGGTGAGCACGTGCACCCCGGCATCGGCCAGCGCCGGCGGCAGCGGCAGATAATGCATGATGCCCATCGGATGCATGAAGATCACGATCGTATCGGATGGCGTCTCGGGCTTCAGGTGGTGCGCCTGCAATGCCACCACGCCATCGATGCCGCCATAGGTGTCACGCAGGCCTACCGCCTCGCGAAAGGCAATCAGCAGCGGCAGGCGCTGGTAGCTCATGCGGCTTTTCCTTCGGCCGCCTTGCGCGCGCTCCACGCCTTGATGATGGCATGGGCGGTCTTGGCATCTTCGGCCAGGATCGCATCGTGTGTGGGCACCCGCGCGGTGATTTCCAAAGGCAAGCCGTTCGGATCGGAAAAATACACCGATTTCACAAAGCCATGATCAATCGGCCCGAAGCAGGGCACGCCCGCCGCATTCAGCTTGTCGCGCCAGTCCAGCAGCTTCACCTCGTCGTCGGCCTCGAAGGCCACATGCCGGTCAAAGCCATGCACCAGATTGAAATCGCCCTCCTTCACGGTGCCCGGCGCATCGAAAAAGGCGATGAAATTGCCATCGGGCATGCGGAAGAACAGATGCACGAACGGATTGGGCCGGCCCGAACCCGGCTCCTTTTCTTCCTGCACCACCGCTTCCAGCGGCAGGCCCAGCACATCTTCATAAAAAGCCCGCGTTTCCTCGGCGTCGCGGCAGCGATAGGCGCTGTGGTGAATGCCCTTCAGTGGCGTCGTCATGGCGAACTCCTCCCTTGCTTTTGAGCCTGACACAGGCACGCTCTGTCGCCAAGCCTGCCGCAAATGGGCGGGGCAGGGTTGCAGAGGCTGTCGCCGCGCCAGTAATTCTGATCAGGCGACGCACGGGGGATGGCGGAATGATCGACAGACGAACAGCCTTGCAAACAACGGGTTGGGGCCTGCTTGGCCTGGCCAGCGCACCCGCACTGGCCCAGACCGCCTTTGCCCCGCGCACCCCCATCGTGCCGATCAATGCGCAGGCAGATCGGCTGATGCGCATCACCGTGTGCCTGCGCCCGTTCCGCGCTGCGGGCCCGCGCATCGAGGTGGAGCGCATCGCCGGCCGCCAAGTGATCCACCATTATGGCCATGGCGGCAGCGGCTGGTCGCTGAGCTGGGGTTCCGCCATGCAGGCCGTGCCGCTGGCGCTGCAGGCTGGTGCACGCGAGGTGGCGGTGGTTGGCGCCGGTGCCATCGGGCTGACCACGGCGCTGACAGCGCAGCGCATGGGCCTGAAAGTGGTGATCTATGCCGCCGAACGCTTCCCCGATGTGCGCTCCAACCGCGCCACCGGCACCTGGTCACCGTTCAGCCGCGTCGCCATGGAAAAGGCCGTGGACCCCGGCTTTGCCGCGCGCTGGGAGGTGATGGCGCGGCGCAGCTGGGCAATGCACCAGCATTATCTGGGCCGCGCCGGCACGCCGGTGGAATTTCTGGAACGCTTCGTGCTGTTCGATGCGCCGCCTGGCGGCGTTGACCACGCGATCAGCCTGCCGGGCGGCGGCACCGACATGTTCGTCAATTACGAGGAGCGCCTGGCCGATATCACCCCGCGCAACGAACCGCTCGGCCGCGATCAGCACCCCTTCCCGGTGCCGATCGCCCGCCGCAACGTCGCGATGAATTTCAACGTTTCAGCCCTGTCCAGCACGCTGGAGCAGGAATTCATGGCTGCAGGCGGCCGCTTCGAGCCGATGACCCTGGCCAGCCCCCGCGATTTTGCGCGCATCAAGGAGCGGGTGATCTTCAACTGCACCGGCTATGGCGCTCGTGCGTTGATGGGCGACACCAGCATCATCCCGGTGCGCGGCCAGATTGCCTGGCTGCCGCCGCAGCCGGAGGTGCGCTATGGCGTCTATTACCGCAACATCGGAGTCACGCCGCGCGCCGATGGCATCGTGGTCCAGAATGTTGGCGCCACAGAAGCGTTCGGCTTCAACGATGCCAATGAAACGCCCGATCCTGACGCTGCGCGGGCGTCGGTGGAGGTGATCGCCAGCCTGTTCCGGGCGGTTTAGGCCTTGGTGGCAGCGAGGAAATAATTCACCGACACGTCGCTACCGATGTGGAAACCCTTGCCCGGCCGCCACGACAGGCCGGCGGGTTCGGCGGGCGTCAAGCCGGCGTGGCTGAGCGCTTCGGCCAGTTCGGCGGGCGTGAAGAAACGGTTCCAGTCGTGGGCACCCTTGGGGATGGTGCGGGTGATATGCTCCGCCCCGGCAATGACCACGGCCCAGCTTGCCGGCGTGCGGTTCGGCGTGGAAAACACGGCAAGGCCACCGGGCTTGAGCAGGCTGGCCAGCGCGGCGAAGAAAGCATCGCGCCCCGCCACATGCTCGACGACTTCGAGGCAGGTGATGAAATCAACCTGCGCGCCCGTCGCAGCCAGATCCTCCACGGCGATGCACTGATAATCGATGCGCAACCCGCCGGCTTCGGCATGCGCCTTGGCGGCTTCGATATTCTCCGGCGCGGCATCAATCGCGCTGGTGGCAGCGCCCATGCGGGCCAGCGGCTCTGCCATCAGGCCGGCACCGCAGCCAACATCCAGCGCGGTGAGGCCCGCCAGTGGCCGGCGGCTCTTCGCATCCAGCCCGAAATGCGCCAGCGCCAGGCCACGGATATGGGCGACGCGCACCGGCGTGATGCGGTGGAGCATGGCGGACGTGCCCTTGGGATTCCACCATTCGGCCGCCAGCTTGCCGAAGAAGGCGGCTTCGTCAGGATTGATGCTGGCAGCTGCTGACATTTTCTTTCCTGAGCCTCGCCTAGGGGTTTCTTGCCATTGCCCGCCCACATTCCTATCAGGCAAGGGCAATAGTGAAGCACCCTCATAAAGGAAGTTGCCGGCAATGGCCCGGATCGTGATGAAATTCGGTGGCACCTCGATGGCGGGGACGGAGCGGATTCGCAACGTCGCCGCCCGGGTGAAACGTGAAGTGGATGCCGGCAACGAAGTGGCCGTGGTGGTTTCCGCCATGTCGGGCGAGACGGACCGGCTGGTCGGTTATTGCCGCGAAGCCTCGCCGCTGGCCGATCCGGCCGAATATGACGTGGTGGTGGCCGCTGGTGAGCAGATCACCTCCGGGCTGCTGGCCATCACCCTGCAATCGCTGGGCGTGAAGGCGCGCAGCTGGCTGGGCTGGCAATTGCCGATCAAGACCAGCAATGCCCACAGCGTGGCCCGCATCGAGGATATCGAGACGGCCGCCATCCTGGCCAGCATGGCGGCGGGCGAAGTGGCGGTGGTGCCGGGTTTCCAGGGGCTGACGGCGGATGATCGGGTGACGACTCTGGGCCGCGGTGGTTCCGACACGTCGGCGGTAGCACTGGCCGCCGCGCTGAAGGCCGATCGCTGCGACATCTATACCGATGTGGACGGCGTTTACACGACCGATCCGCGCATCGTGCCGCGCGCCCGCAAACTGCACCGCATCACCTATGAAGAAATGCTGGAACTGGCCAGCGTGGGCGCCAAGGTGTTGCAGACGCGGTCGGTCGAACTGGCCATGAAGGAAAAGGTTGTGGTGCAGGTGCTGTCGAGCTTCTCCGACGCGCCCGGCACGCTGGTGGTGGATGAGGATGACGAGATGGAACAGGAACTGATCGCCGGCATCGTGGCCGATCGCAACGAAGCGAAAGTCACCGTGGTGGGCGTGCCCGACAAGCCGGGCGTGGTGGCCGGCATCTTCGGCCCGCTGGCCGATGCCAACATCAATGTGGACATGATCGTGCAGAACATCGCCAAGGATGAAGGCACCACCGACGTGACCTTCACCGTGCCGCGCGCGCAGTTACCGGCATCGATGGACGTGCTGGAAAAGGCCAAGGGCACCATCGGCTTCACCAGCCTGATCGCCGATGATGATGTGGCCAAGATCAGCGTGGTCGGCGTTGGCATGAAGAGCCACGCCGGGGTTGCCGCCACCATGTTCCGCGCGCTGGCCAGCCGCGGCATCAACATCCAGGCCATCACCACCTCGGAAATCAAGGTGAGCGTGCTCATCCCGCAGGATTATGTCGAACTTGCCGTGCGCGTGCTGCATACGGCTTATGGGCTGGATGGCCCGGTGGCTGGAGACGTTGAAGCGTGAGCAATACCCCGCATCTCGACGCCGCTTCCGCCAAGGGCCGCGCATTCCTTGGCACAAGTCACGCCATCATGGCCGGCGCGATGACCTGGGTTTCGGAACGCCATCTGGTGTCCGCCATTTCCAACGCCGGCGGATTCGGCGTGCTGGCCTGCGGGGCGATGCCGCCGGCCATTCTTGAGGCGGAGATCATCGCGACACGGGCGCTGACCGACAAGCCGTTCGGGGTGAATTTGATCACCTTGCACCCGCAGCTGGATGAACTCATCGATATCTGCGGGCGCCAGAATGTTTCGCATGTCGTGCTGGCGGGCGGGCTGCCGTCGGGCGCGGCGATTGCCAAGATCAAGGGTTATGGTGCCAAGCTGATGTGCTTTGCACCGACGGCGGCGCTGGCGAAGAAGCTGGTGCGGTCGGGCGTGGATGCCATCATCATCGAAGGTTCGGAAGCGGGTGGGCATATTGGCCCGGTCAGCCTCACCGTGTTGGCGCAGGAAATCCTACCCGTGATCACCGATGTGCCGGTGTTCGTCGCCGGCGGCATCGGGCGCGGCAATGCGATTGCGGCCTATCTGGAAATGGGCGCTTCGGGCGTGCAGCTGGGCACCCGCTTTGCCGCGGCCGCCGAAAGCGTTGCGCACGAGAAGTTCAAGGCCGCCTTCGTGCGCGCCTCGGCGCGCGATGCGCTTTCCAGCGTGCAGATCGATCCGCGCCTGCCGGTGATCCCGGTGCGCGCCCTGAAGAATGCCGGCAGCGAAGCCTTCAACGAGCGCCAGCGCGAAGTTGCCGCCGCCGTTGATCGCGGCGAGATGGACCTGGCCGCCGGGCAATTGGCCATCGAACATTATTGGGCCGGCGCCCTGCGCCGTGCGGTGGTGGAAGGCGATGTGGAGGGCGGCAGCCTGATGGCCGGGCAATCGGTGGGCATGGTGACCAAGGTGCAGCCGGTGGCCGAGATCATCGACGAACTCACCCAAGAGGCCGAAGCCGCGCTCAGTCGGGCCAGACAGGCCGCCTGATGGCCCAGGTCAACGCCGCCCGCGAAATCCTGCGCCGCCTGCACGATGTGATGGCCGGCAAGGCGGCGGCGCAGGTGAAGCTGAACCAGGTGGTGAAGCTGGTGGCTGCCGAACTGGGCAGCGAGGTCGCTTCCATCTACCTGCTGCGCGATGGCGTGCTGGAACTGTTTGCGACGCAAGGCCTGGCGCAATCGGCCGTGCATGTGACACGGCTTTCCATGGGCCAGGGCCTGGTCGGCAATATTGCCGCCCGCCGCGAACCGCTGGCGCTGGCCGAGGCCAAGGCCCATCCCGATTTCGCCTATCGCCCGGAAACCGGCGAGGATGATTTCCACAGTTTCTGCGGCGTGCCGATCCTGCGCCGCGAAGCCGCCATCGGCGTGCTGGCCGTGCAGCACCGCGAACCGCGTAACTATGCCGAGGTGGAAATCGAAGCGCTGCAGACGGTGGGCATGGTGCTTTCGGAACTGATCCACGGCGCCGGGCTGGTGGATGATGCCCAGGCCGCCCGCATGCGCGCGGCAAACTCGGGGCCAACGCGGTTGAACGGCCTGAAGCTGGTTGATGGCCTCGCCCGCGGCGTGGCGGTGTTTCACCAGCCGCGCGTGGTGGTGGAACACACGGTGGCCGATGATGTGGACGCCGAACGCGTGCGGCTGGTCGATGCCTTTGCCCGCATGCGCACCCAGATCGACGACATGATGGGCCGATCCGAATTCGTGGCCGGCACCGATCACCACGAGATCCTCGAGACCTACAAGATGTTTGCCTATGATGAAGGCTGGGCGCGGCGCATCAACGAGGCGATCGAAACTGGCCTCACCGCCGAAGCCGCCGTGGAGCGCGTGCAGTCGCGCAACCGGCTGCGCATGCGCTCCATCGACGATCCCTATCTGAAGGAACGGCTCACCGATCTTGACGATCTCGCCAACCGGCTGCTGCGCATATTGTCGGGCCAGTTGGGCACGGCGGCGCAGATGGGCATCACCGGCGATGCCATATTGATCGCCCGCAATCTGGGCCCCGCCGAACTGCTGGAGTACGACAAGCGCCACCTGAAGGGCGTGGTGCTGGAAGAAGGCAGCCTTACCGCGCACGTCATAATCGTGGCCCGCGCCATGGGCGTGCCCGTCCTTGGCCGCGTCGATCAGCTTTTTGCCAACGTGAATGACGGCGATGAACTGATTGTCGATGCCGGGAACAATGCGTTGCTGATCCGGCCGACGGCGGCCACGATCAAATCCTATCAGGCGATGCGGGCGCTGAAGGCACGCCAGGCCGAACAATGGGCCAAGGTGCGCGACCTGCCCGCCATTTCGAAGGACGGCCGCCAGATCACCCTCTACATGAATGCCGGCCTGCTCGATGATGCCGTCGCCATCCCGCTGGCCGGCGCCGATGGCATCGGCCTGTTCCGCACCGAATTCCAGTTCCTGGTTTCGGCCACCCTGCCCCGCCGCGAGCGCCAGCAGAGCCTGTATCGCGGCGTGCTCGAAGCCGCTGGCGACAAGCCGGTGGTGTTCCGCACCGTCGATATCGGCGGGGACAAGGCGGTGCCCTATATCGACGGCGACGAGGAAGACGAGAATCCGGCGATGGGCTGGCGGGCGCTGCGCCTCGCACTCGGCCGCTCCGGCCTGATGAAGGTGCAGGCCCGCGCCTTGCTGGAAGCCGCCGCGGGGCGCGCATTAAATGTGATGTTCCCGATGGTTTCCGAACCCTGGGAATTTGCCGAAGCCCGCGCGCTGATGGAACAGCAGCGCGAACGACTGGCCAGGAGCGGCCGCCCGGTGCCATCCGAGATCCATTATGGCGCCATGATCGAAGTGCCGGCCCTGATCGAGCAGCTCGACGTGCTGCTGCCGATGACCGATTTCGTTTCCATCGGCACCAACGACCTCACGCAGTTCCTGTTCGCGGCCGATCGCGCCAACCCGCGCCTTGCCGATCGCTATGACTGGCTGTCCCCCGCCATCCTGCGCGTCATCCGCCGCGTGGTGTGCGCCGCGGCCCTGCATGATGTGCCGGTTACCGTGTGCGGGGAAATGGGCGGCCGTCCGCTGGAGGCGCTGGCATTGATTGCGCTGGGTGTCGAGCGCCTGTCCATCACGCCGGCCGGCATTGGGCCGATCAAGGCGATGATCCGCTCGGCAACGCTGGAGCCGCTGTCGGATTCGATGCAGGACTGGCTGGCGCAGCCGGGGGTGAACATCCGCGCCGAACTGTCGACCGCGGCGAAGCGGCAGGGGCTGAGCTTCTAGGGCACGGCCGGCAGCAGAGCTGGCCAGCCTACGGCAGTACTTTATGCCAGTTCGTCACCGACCGGCTCTCGAACAGCCCAGCCAGGTGATAGGGATCGGCATTGGCATAGGCGATGGCCGCATCGCGATCTTCGAATTCCATGATCAGCAAAGATCCCATCGCGCGGCCATCCGGACGCAGCAGCGGCCCGGCGACAAGCACCTGATCCTTGAATTCATTGATATGGGCCAGGTGGGCGGGCCGCGTCTCGGCGCGCAGATCGGCCGAATCCGGCTTGTCGATGCAATGTATGGCAAACCAGGGCATGTATCGAACCTGCCGGTGGCGCTGATTCGTCACCGTTACTTGTGGTCTAGCCCGGCAAAAGCGGGGAGAAAAGGGCCATCTGCCCAATCCCGGGTAGCTTGTAGCGGGCAGCGATTCGCGGCGACCCGGCCCGGCCTGCCCAGCACACGCCCGGCCAAGGCGCTGAAATGGCCGGGCTGCCGAGGGCAAGAGCCGCGCAGCAGTTGACGGCGCAGCGCCCCTCCGCTATGCGCGCCGGTCTGTTGCTGGTCCCAAGCGGGCTGGCATTTGCGAAATTCTTGATGACAGGATTGAGACGATGTCGCGCGTTTGCGAATTGACCGCCAAGGGCCGCCAGGTTGGCCACAACGTGTCCCACGCCAACAACAAGACCAAGCGCACCTTTCTGCCCAACCTGCAGAACGTGACGCTGATCTCTGATGCGCTGGGCAAGGGCGTGCGTCTGCGCGTGTCGATGAACGGCCTGCGTTCGGTCGAACATGTCGGCGGCCTCGACAACTGGCTGCTGAAGACCAACGACGCGCTGCTCTCGGATCGTTGCGTCAAGCTGAAGAAGGAAATCGGCAAGAAGCTCGCCGCCGCCTGAGGCAGCTCTGCTCTTGTGATTCGCCAAGGCGGCCGGGCATCAAGCCCGGCCGCTTTTGTTTGGGCCGGCATCTCTTATGCTGTCGGCCATGCGCCCTACCGCCGCGATTCGCCCCGCCACCCTGGCCGACCGGCCGGCCATCATCGCCGTGCTGGCCGCCGCCTTCATCGATGATCCGGCGCTGGCATGGATCTTTCCCGATGCCGCCCGCCGGCCGGCGCAGCTGACGCGATTCTTTGGACTGATCACCCGGGCCGATGCCCGGTTGCCCTTGGCGCAGGTGGCGCTGGCCGGCGATGGCCGCATCGTCGGGGCCGCGCTGTGGCGACCGCCGGGGGCCTGGGCGCTGCCCACCACCAGCCTGATCGCCAACCTGCCGCGCCTTGCCCTCACCTTCGGTACCGCGCTGCCACGCACGCTGGGGCTGATGGGGGCGATGGATCACCAGCATGATCGCCGTCTGCATTGGTATCTGCAGTTCATCGGCGTCCCGCCTGCCGGGCAAGGCCAGGGCATCGGCGGTGCCCTCCTGCGTGCCGGGCTGGCGCAGGCCGCGGGCCAGCCCTGCTATCTGGAAACCGCCACGCCATCGAACGTCGGCCTCTACCAGGCCAATGGCTTTGCCGTGCGCAATGAATGGCAGCACGGCAGTGCTCCGAATTTCTGGTCAATGTGGCATGAAGGAGAACGCCCGTGAAGAAATTGACCCTGCTGGCCCTGCTCACCGCCGCCCCGGCCGCCGCCCTGCCGGCCGGATCGGTGCTGATGTCGGAAAACCCCTCCGAGCGCGCGTTTCAGGAAAAATATGGTTATGCCGATGCGGTGATCGCCGGCGACACGGTCTATCTGTCGGGCGTGGTGGCCGGCGTTGCGGCGGGGGAGGCCAGCATGGTGCCGGCCTATGAGCGGGCGTTCGCGCGGCTGGAGAAGATCCTGGTCCGCGCTGGCGTGACCTGGGCCGACGTGGTGGAGATCACCAGCTTTCACACCGATGTGAAGACCCAGCTTGATGCGATGGCGACGGTGAAGAACCGCCACATCAAGGCGCCATTCCCGGCGTGGACGGCGATCGGCGTGTCGCGGTTGCTGCCCGATACCGGCATTACCGAGATCAAGCTCATTGCCCGGAAGCCACCAGCGGCGAAATAATCTCCAGCCGCAGCAGGATCGTCGCCTGCGCCGCTGAGAAATTATCGTCTGACACCAGATAGAGCAGCGGCGGCTGGCCGGCCCGGCGGGCAAGCGCGATGCCTTCCATATTGTCGATCGGCCATTTTTCACCCCTGCCCCAGCGCGCCAGCAACCGTGCCGGCGCTGCGCTGCCACCGGCCAGCACCGGGGCGAGATCGACAATGCTGATGGCAGCGGCGGTTTCCGCCCCGGTATAGCGGCGGTGCAGCAGCAGCAGGTGATTGTCATCCCACAGCACCGCATCGGTGGGCCGGAACCCATCGACCGCATCGATCAACAGGCGGCGGGTATGCCCATCAGGCGCCACCAGCAGCGCCGTCAGCGCGCCATCGGCGGTGGGCGCATCTTCAGCGATCCAGATCAGGCTGCCATCGCCCAGCACCGCCAGCGATTCGCCGCCGCCGTTGGGCGGCCAGGCCATTGTATCGGTGCGATATAGTGGATCGCCGGCCGGCGTGAGCGGCGGGCCGTGGCCGGCAAAGCGCAGGACGCGATGCTGTTGTTCAAGGCTCACCAACGTGTGGCCATCAGGGGTGAAGGCAATGGCTTCGGCATCGCGATCAGCTTTTTCGCTGCCCGGCATGACGATGCTGCCCATCTCGCCGGTCTGGCCATCGGCATGCAGCAGCAGCCAGTCGCCGGCATCAGTGACCGCCAGCAGCTGGCCATCAGGCAGCGCAGCAAGGCCCGAAAGGCCGCCAAATGCCTTGTCCGGGCTGCTCAGGGCCACCGCGCTGGTCAATCGGAACGGGCCGATGGTCTGGCCGGTGCCCGGCAGTGCCGTGCGGGTGATGGCGACGCTGTGCCGAGACTGGTTGGCGGCGATGGCGGGCGGGCGCAGTTCCGTCCACAGGATCCAGATCGCTGACAGCACCAGGGCAGCAACGCCAGCATATTGGCTGCACTGGAAAATCCGGGCCCGCGTCATTGTTGTACCATGGCGAAAAACCATAGCAGGCTGTTTGCTGCTTCGCTATCCACGGCGCCATGAACCCCCACGAAATCCTGACCCACGTCTTCGGCCACGCCGATTTTCGCGGGCCGCAGGAACAGATCATCAGCGACGTGATCGCCGGCCGGGATGTGCTGGCGATCATGCCGACCGGGGCCGGCAAATCACTGTGCTATCAGGTGCCGGCATTGGTGCGGCCGGGCACGGCGCTGGTGATCTCGCCGCTGATCGCGCTGATGGAAGACCAGGTGCAGGCGCTGCGCACCCAGGGCGTGCGCGCGGCCACGCTGAACAGCCAATCGGCCGACGGTGGACAGGTGTGGCGCGACTTTGTCGATGGCCAGCTTGATCTCCTCTATGTGTCGCCCGAACGCGCGCTGTCCGACGGCTTTGGCCAGATGGTGCAACGCACCGAAATCGCCCTGATCGCCATCGACGAAGCGCACTGCGTCAGCCAGTGGGGCCATGATTTCCGCCCCGAATATCGCCAGCTCAAACCCTTTTGCGATGCCCTGCCTGGCGTGCCGCGCATCGGCCTGACCGCAACGGCCGACCGCGAAACCCGCGCCGATATCGCCCGCCAGTTGGGTATCGGTGATGACCGCATCACCCTTTCGGGCTTTGACCGGCCCAATATACGGTATGAAGCGGTGGGCCGCGATGATCTGCGCCGGCAGTTGCTGGCCTTTCTGGCCGGGCAGGCCGGCCGCGCCGGCATCATCTATGCCCCCACCCGCGCCGCGACCGAGAAGATCTGCGGCTGGCTGGTGGAGGCTGGCATCCCCGCCCGGCCCTATCATGCCGGCCTCGAAGCCCCCATCCGCAGCCGGCATCAGGCGGATTTCGTGGCTTCGGAAGACATGGTGATGGTCGCCACCATCGCCTTTGGCATGGGCATCAACAAGCCAGATGTGCGTTTCGTGTGCCATGCCGGTCTGCCGAAATCGATCGAATCCTATTACCAGGAAACCGGCCGCGCCGGCCGCGACGGTGATCCGGCGGTGGCGCATCTGATCTGGGGCGGCGAGGATGTCGCCCGGCTGCGCGGTTTCATCGCCGCCGGCGACGGCAGCGAGGCGCACAAGGCCAACGAAACCCGCCGCATGAACGCACTGATCTCGTTCCTCGAAACCCCCGATTGCCGGCGGCAGCTGCTGCTGCGCTATTTCGGCGAGGTCGCCCCCGATCCGTGCGGAAATTGCGACAATTGCCTCAATCCGCCCACGCTGCTGGATGCGACCGAAGCGGCACGCAAGCTGCTTTCGGCCGTCTATCGCACCGGGCAGCGCTTTGGCGCCGGACATCTGATCGAAGTGCTCAGCGGCAGATCATCGGAAAAGGTGCAGAAATTCGGCCACGACCGATCGAGCGTGTTCGGGATCGGCAAGGATTGGCCGGCTGACCAATGGAAGAGCCTGGCCCGTCAGCTGGAAGCCGCCGACGCGCTGGAACGCGATCCGCAGCATGGCGGCCTGGTGCTGGGCCCTGCCGCGCGGCCGATCCTGAAAGGCGAAGTGCCGGTGCGCCTGAAACAGGTGATCCCGCGCAAACCGGCAAAAGCCAGCGCCAGCGCGGCCGCCCAGGAAGTGGCACCGCAGGATCGCGGCCTGTTCGAGGAATTGCGCGCCCTGCGCCGGCAACTGGCCGCCGATGCCGGGGTGCCGCCCTACATCGTGTTTGCCGATGCCACGCTGCGCGCGATGGCGGCCAGCCGCCCGCAATCCATGGCCGACATGGCCCGCATCCCCGGTGTGGGCGCGGTGAAGCTGGAAAGCTGGGGCCCGGCCTTTCTGGCCGCCATCACCGGATCAGCAGCGGCCTGAGCGTTCGATGGCGCTGCCTGCCAGCGCGCCGACAAGGCCGCCGACAATCACGCCGGTCGATCGATCCCAGGGGCGCGACAGGCCATAGCCGATGCTGGCCCCTGCGACCGAGCCAACCAGGGCACCGGCGCCGCTGGACCGGCAGCGCCGGCCGTAATGGCCGCGGTTGAAACCGCCGCCCCAGCCGCCGCCGATCACCACGGCGGGACCCCAGCCGCCATTCCAGCCGCCGCCCCAGCCACCACTGCGCCACCCCCTGTTCCAGCCGCGGTTCCAGCCACGGTTCCAGCCGCCGCCCCAGCCGATCGGAACGGCATAGGCCGGGCCGCCCCAGCCGCCATAAGCAACCGGCACCGGAACCGGCACCATATGGTTCACCTGCACCACCTGCACCGGTGCCGGGCCAGCCTGCGGCCAGCCATTTTGCTGCCCGCCATTCTGCTGCCCACCATTCTGCTGCCACGCCAAGGGCTGGGCGTTGCCCTGCTGCCAGCCGCTCTGCCGTTGCTGCCAGGCCAGCACAGCGGGCGTGGCGGCCGCTGGCGGCGGCGCTTCGCTCCAGCCGGCGGGCAGGCCGGCACCGCGCGCATCGTCAGCCGTCGGGGCCAGGCGCGGGTCCGGCTGGACAGGCGGCAGTGCCGCCGCGGCCACGGCATCGGCCATTTCGGGCACGACGTCGGCCGGTTGCAGGGGCTGGGCGGCGACCGGCGTGATGGCCAGAAGCGCGGCGGGGAGGAAAAAATGCTTCATCATGAATTCACCTTTGCCCTGCCAGCTTGAACATCGGCTGAACTTCAACGCCCGCTTGTCTATGGTGGCAAGCGCGCACATGCTGGGCCATCAGCATGACGCGACGGCCGTCAGCCGGCAAGAGGAGAGACAGACATGCGCACCCCCCTGATCATCGCGGTTTCATTGGGGCTGATGGCGCCGGTGGCCACGCCGGCCTTTGCCCAGCAGGGCCAGCCGACGCTCTATGAGTATGAAGGCAAGCAATACAACAGCCTGGCCCAGTGCCAGCGCGCCAAGAAGCGGGCCAAGGCGCGCGGTGCCGTGGCCGGCGCAGTGATCGCCGGTGCCGGCGCGGCGCTGCTGGGCGGCAATGTCGGCGAGACGGCGCTTGTTGCCGGTGCCGGTGCCCTGGCCGGACGCGAGATCGGCCGCCGCACTGTCAAGCAGTGCTGAGGGCTTACCAGCGGATCAGGCGGGGCACGATCAGGCGCCCCGCCACGGTGGCACCACCCACGGCGACACCATACCACAGCCCGGTATAGACCATCGAGTTGAACGGGCAGTGGAGATTATAGGCCAGCGCGCCCAGGCTGCCCGTGGCCAAACCGACAAGCAGGCCTGCCCGTTCCGGTGCCACGGGTGCGCCCCGGCGCAGATGCCACACCAGCGGCATCGCACACAGGCTGGCGGTGAGCAGGCTCATCCGCAGACATTCCCAGCCGCTGGCAGCGCTGGCCATGGCCATCGCATGATCCGGCTGATCAAATGCCATCACCGCGCCCGACAACGGGAACAGCAGCGCCATGGCCGCCGCCGCTTTCCAGCCCTGACCCCAGCTTTGCCGGTTGCGGCCGACGCCGGGGTGCGCCTGCGACAGCACGGCGGCGGCACTGATGATGCCCAGCAAGGTCAGCGTGCCGCTGCGCAGCAGGAACATCGGGTGCGGCTGCCCGGCCATCAGATCGGCGCGCAGCCCCAGCCACGCCATCATCAGCGTGGCAATCACCAGCAGCACCGTCGCCAGTACCAGCATCGTCGGCCGGTCATCCAGCGGCTGCACCGGCCGCACATTGACCGCAAGCCGGTCCATCAGCGCCTCCAGCTGCGGATTGGGGGTAAATTCCGTCATCACACGTCCTCGTCCACCAGCGCGGCCAGGCGTTTCAGGCCGCGATGCACATTCACTTTCACCATGGATTCCGATTGCCGCAGCTGCCCGGCGGCTTCGATCACGCTCAACCCTTCGATCTTCACCGCGCGAATGGCCGCGGCCTGTGCCGGCGGCAGCAGCGCCAGCAGGCGATCGCAGCCCAGCCGGCCGATCAGCGCAGCCTCTCCCGATTCAACGGCGATATCATCGAACAAGGCATCATGATTGCGCACACTGGCGCGGCGCAAGCGATCGACCCAGCGATAGCGCGCAATCGCCGCCAGCCACGGCAGGAACGGCCGCGACGGATCCCAGCTGGCGCGGCGCTGGTGCACGGCCAGCAGTGTATCCTGCACAAGATCATCCAGATCGGCCGGCGCCACCTTGCGCCGGAACCAGCGCATCAACAGCGGCGCCGCCAGCCCGAGCAGCTGGCGATAGGCCACGGCATCCCCCGCCTGGCTGCTGCGCATCAGCCGAGCCAGCGTGGCCTCATCACTGGTCATGGCGGGGTTCCGGCATGGTCATGCAGGGAATTTCGCAGCGCGGCGGCAAAAGGTTGCAGGGGGTGTTCAGAGCCCTAGCGACTGTCGCGAGAGATGCGGCCCAGCGGGTGCCGGCCCAGCGGGTTGATCTGGAAACCGGCAACATCGCCTGCCACCAGCGCCCAACGCACCGGCCGCAGCAGCGGGATGAAGGCCGGATCGGCCATCAGCGCGGCTTCGGCCGCCGCAGCTGCCGCCTGACGGGCGGTGAGATCATTGCCCGCCGCCGCTGCTTCATCCAGCAGGCGATCGGCCGCCGCAGAGCAGGGGCGGACACGGGCGCAGCGCCATTGGCCCAGATGCGCCACCACATCGGCCACCCGCGCCGTCTGTTCGACCAGCACAAGATCAGTCGCGCCATTGCGGCGTGCTACGGCAAAGCCCCCCGGGCGCGCGCGTTGCACGGCCAGGCTGATGCCCAGCGGCTGCAGATTGGCCGCCAGCGTTTCGGCCAGCGCCCGAAATTCCGGTCCGGCCGGCACCAGCAGCGACAGGCGCAGGGGTTGTTCCGGCCCCACGCCAACCTCGCGCAGCAGCACGGCGGCGCGCGCGCGGCGGTCTTCGATCGAGAGCGCCCGATCATCGGTGGGCGGCGGCAGGCCATCCCACAGCCGGTTCTGCGGCACCAGCAGGGCCAGCGCCAGCCGATTGGCCAGCGGCGCGCCATCGGACGCCAGCAGCAGCGCACGGCGCAGCCGCACATCGGTGAGCAGGCCGCTCCTGGCATTGATGGCAAGGCCGGTCACGCCCGGCACCGTTTCCAACCGCAGCGCCCGGCCCTGCCCGGCTGCCCGCGCGGCGCCCAGGCCGCCGAGGCCTTCCCCCAACACCAGCTGCACCTCACCTTTGGCAAAGGCAGACAGGGCGGCGGCGGATTCGGCCGGCGTGATACGGATGCTGGCGGCACGGGCATCAGGCAGTGGGCGTTCGCTGCGGCGCTGAAGGCGCAGGGTTGTTTTGTCCTTCTCGCCCGGCTTTTCAAGGGTATAGGGGCCGGGAAACAGCCGTCCGCGCCGATCGCGCACGGCCAGCGCCGGTTCGGCCAGCCAGTCGAGCAGCAACGGCGTGGCCGGCCGTGGCGCCAGTTCCACGACCCGGGCAATGGGCGCCCGGGCGGTGCCGCGCCGTGCCAGGCCGGCGGCCGCCAGAGCGGCGCGGCCTTCATCGCCGCTGCGGCGCAGGCCCAGGGCGACGTCCAGCGCCACCAGTTCCCGCCCCGGCCTGTCACCCGCGCCCGGCCAGCGCAGCGGCGCCAGTCGCAGGATCAGATCATCGCCATCATCCAGAAACCGCCAGCTGGTTGCCACGCCGGCCACCACTTCGCCGGCGCTGCCGCGCCGGATCAGCGTGGCGCGGCTGGCTTCCTGCGCCAGTTCTTCGGCCAGCGCGCCTTCGCCGACCACCGCCACATCCAGATCACCACCGGGCCGGCCGCCGGAACAGGCGGCCAACAGCAGGGCAATGGCAGGCACGAGCCGAGCAGGCAGGATCCGGGAGCGCATCTTGGAACTACTCTAGCCGGGCTTTGCCATGGCACAACAGAGCTTCCTTGCGGGGTTGGCCGGCAAGGGCGTAAAAGCGCGCCATGCATATCGCTCCCGACATCATCAGCCTGATCGGCAACACGCCGCTGCTCACCCTGAAAGGCCCTAGCCAGGACACCGGCTGCACCATATTGGGCAAGGCGGAATTCCTCAATCCGGGCGGCAGCGTGAAGGACCGTGCGGCCCTGGGCATCATCGAGGATGCCGAAAAGGCCGGCCTGCTGAAACCGGGCGGCATCATCGTAGAAGGCACGGCGGGCAATACCGGCATCGGCCTTGCCGTGGTGGGCGCCGCGCGCGGCTACAAGACGATCATCGTCATGCCCGAAACCCAGAGCCGCGAGAAGCAGGACACGCTGCGCGCGCTGGGCGCCGAGCTGGTACTGGTGCCGGCTGCGCCCTATGCCAATCCCGGCCACTATGTGCACACCAGCCGCCGCATCGCGGAGGAGACGCCGGGCGCGATCTGGGCCAACCAGTTCGACAATGTTGCCAACCGGCACGCCCATATCCGCACCACGGCACCGGAAATCTGGCAGCAGACGCAAGGCCGCATCGATGGCTTCACCTGCGCGGTGGGCACCGGCGGCACGCTGGCCGGCGTGGCGCTGGGCCTGCGCGCCGAAAAGCCGGATGTCACCATCGCGCTCACCGATCCGGAAGGCGCCGCGCTCTACAACTGGTTTGCCCATGGCGAACTGAAGGCGGAAGGGTCGAGCGTGTCGGAAGGCATTGGCCAGTCGCGCATCACCGGCAATCTGGATGGGCTGCACGTCGATGCCCAGTTCCGTGTGCCCGACAGCGAGGGGCTGCACTGGGTGCGCCGTCTGAACGCTGAAGAAGGCCTGTGCCTGGGCCTGTCCTCCGGCATCAACGTGGCCGGGGCGGTGCGGCTGGCCCACCTCATGGGGCCGGGGCACATCATCGTCACCATCCTGTGCGATAGCGGACTGCGCTATCTCTCGACGATCTACAATCCGGACTGGCTGGCGGCGAAGGGGCTTGCGGTCGCCTGACTCCGGGGGGTAGAATCACCGCTTGATGAACGCGCCCCCCACCTCGCCCGCCAGCGGCCAACGCCCGCGCGCCACAGCCTTTCGCGGTGAGCGGCTGCGCTGGGGCCTGACCGGGCTGGCAGCCGTCTTCCTGATCGTGCTGGCGGCTGCCGCCGGACTGCGACCCGCCGGCCGGGATCACAAGCCCGGCACCGGCGAGCCCTTGGCCGTGCTTGGCGTCGCGCCCGGCCCGGCCACCCGCCCGGCCGAACGCCAGTGAACCGCCTGCAGCCGCCAGGCTGCAGCCCATGCCCGCCCATCGGCGGCGGCGAATCGGTAGGCCTGGTGGGCGAAAATCCCATGCGAATCCCAGCCGCACCGCCCCACAGACTTATCCACAGGCCCGAAATGGCCCCTCACCACCCTGGAACAGGTCAAGAACATCGCCCGTTTCGGGCAAGATTACCCAAGGATATCCCCATTTAAGCGGGCTTCTGCCCATCAGATTCCATTGGCTCCCATCAAATCCCATGATACACCCGTTTTCCACAGCGGGTGTGTCCGCCGTGCCGCCATGCATCGACCCAGCAATCCCCGGGCGAGACTGGCCGCAACGGCGCCCCGCGGCAGGGGTTTGGGGTGTCGGCAGCTTTTTATCTTGGCTATGGGCTGAACGCGGTTGACGCGAAGAACCGGCTGTCTGTGCCGGCGAGCTTCCGCGACGTGCTCACCACCCGTGCGCCCGACCGGCAGGTGATGGTGGCACCGGGCCACGTCGGCCGCCGCTGCCTGATGGCGTTCGACACCCATTATGCCGCCGAGATGCACCGTCGCCATACGGAACGGCACAGCGATACCGGTGTGGCCGCGGCCTATGACGAGCGCGCCTATCTGTTCGGCAGCGCCCAGCCGCACAGCATTGATGATGCCGGCCGCATCGTGCTGTCGCCGGTGCTGCGCCGGGTGAGCGGCATCACCAGCCATGTCTGGTTTGCCGCCGGCTATGACTATTTCGAACTGTGGGATCCCTGGGCATTCAAGGCCCAACCCGGCCTGCCCGAACTGCAGCGCCTGCAGATCGAGATGGAGCTGGAAGCCCGAGGCCTGCCCATCGACAGGCCGGCGGCATGACGGCAGCGCCCCATGTCCCCGTGCTGCTCGATGAAGTGCTGGCCGCGCTCGCGCTGAAGCCGGGCGATCTCTATGTCGATGCGACGCTGGGTGCCGGCGGCTATCTGCGGGTGGCGCGCCAGCAGGGCGTGGCCCATGCCTATGGCTTTGATCGCGACCCTGAGGCCCACGACCTGAATGCCGATATCGCCCGCGCCGATGATGTCACCCTGATCCGCCGGCCGTTTTCGGAAATGGTCGAAGGCCTGGCCGATCATGGCGTCAGCGCCGTTGATGCCATCGCCTTCGATATCGGCGTTTCCTCGATGCAGATCGACACGGCGGAACGCGGCTTCTCCTTCCAGGCCGATGGCCCGCTCGACATGCGGATGAGCCAGGAAGGCATGAGCGCCGCCGATTTCGTCAACACGGCCAGCGAGGAAGAGATTGCCGACGTGCTGTTCCACCTGGGCGACGAGCGCGCCTCGCGCCGGATCGCGCGCGCCATCGTGGCCAATCGGCCCTTTGCCCGCACCGGCGAACTGGCCGGGCTGATCCGCCGCGTGCTCGGCCGGGGTGAACCGGGGAAGGATCCCGCCACCCGCAGTTTCCAGGCGCTGCGCATCCATGTGAACGACGAACTGGGCCAGCTTGATGCCGGCCTGGTCGCCGCCGAACGCCTGCTCCGGCCCGGCGGCCGGCTCGCCGTGGTCTCCTTCCACTCCGCCGAAGACCGGCGGGTGAAGAATTTCCTGCGCGACCGTTCGGGCAGTGCCCCTGCCGCCTCCCGCCACGCGCCGCTGGCCGCCCCCACCCGCGCCGCCAGCTTTGAAAAGCCGGCCAAGGCGGTGCGCCCGTCAGCCGCCGAAATCGCCCGTAACCCGCGTGCCCGCAGCGCCACCTTGCGCAGCGCCGTGCGCACTGCCGCCCCCGCCTGGGGTGCTGCCGCTCAGGGAGATCGCACATGAGGCAATATCTGTCCGCGCTGTTGTGGATTACTGGCACCACCATCGTCGTCGCCGGCGCCCAGGTGATCACCACTCGCGCCGCTGCCGAACGCCGGGCCGTGACCAAGCTGAACATCGAACTCGTTGAAAACACGGTGCGTGTGCGCGAACTGGAAGCCGAGCTGCGCACCCGCGCCGGCCTGCCGGAACTGCAGCGCTGGAACGATGCAGTGTTCCAGCTGGCCGCGCCGCAGGGCGGGCAGATCCTGCGCTCCCCGGTGCAACTGGCCAGCTTTGCCGCGCAGCCCGATGCCGAGCCGAAGGTGCAGTTTGCCGTGGCCGGCGATGTGCCGTCTGCTGGCAATCCGTTGCCGGCCGGGGACAGCCCGGCGCCGGCGGCTGCCGGCACGGCGCGTTTGCTGCGCACCAGCTTTGGTGAAGCGGCGACACCGGCGGCAACCGCTCCGCAGGGCCTGCCCGATGATCTGCTGGCCGATCTGCCGGCCGATCCGGCCGAGCCGCAGGACGGGGAGGCCTGATGGCCAGTATCCCCGGCAATGATCCGCTGATCGGCGCCGCTCCGGCCCCGAATCCGACGCTGGCCGGCGAACGGGTGACGGCCCGCGCCCAGGCCCGGCAGCGGCTGGCCTTCCTGATCATGCTGTTCCCGGTGCTGGCGCTGATCATCCTGGTGCGGCTGGTCGATCTTTCCGTGATCCAGGGCACCCCCGAAAGCGAAACCAAGCTGATCAGCGCCGCCCCGCCGCGCGGTGACATCGTGGATCGCAACGGCGTCGAGCTGGCTCGCACCTTTGAAGCCTATGCCATCACCGTGATCCCGCGCCGGCTCACCTCTGATCCCGACGTGCTGGCCACCAAGCTGGCCGAAATCCTGCCCGAAAGGAGCCGCGAGGATATCCTGGCCGATCTCACCTCGTCCAAGGGCCTGCGTTATCTGGCGCGCCGGGTGCTGCCCGGCCAGGCCCGCCGCATCAACGATCTGGGCGAGCCGGCCATCGAACTGACCCGCGAGGCCGAGCGGCTTTACCCCAATATCAACCTCGCCGCGCAGGCGCTGGGCTATACCGACGACGACGGCCACGGCCTGATCGGTGTCGAGAAGGCCTTTGACCAGCGCCTTGCCGATCCGGTGCAGCGCGCAGCCCCTCTGGCGCTCTCCATCGACGTGCGCGTGCAGCAGGCGATGCAATATGAACTGGCGGCGCTGGTGGCCGATCAGAACGCCAAGGGCGCCGCTGGCGTGGTGATGGATGTGAACACCGGCGAAGTGCTGGCCATGGTGTCGCTGCCGGATTTCAACCCCAATGTGCCCGGCCAGCGCGCCGATGGCACCAAATACACCACGGAAAATGACGACGGCAGCCGCTTCAACCGGGTGACGCTGGGCGGCTATGAGTTGGGCTCCACCTTCAAGGCCTTCACCATCGCCACCGCGCTCGAAACCGGCACGCTCACCAACCTGCAGAAATTATATGACGCGACTGCACCGCTATATGTTGCCGGCTTCCGCATCCGCGACGATCACGCCAAGAACCGCTGGCTCACCGTTCCGGAAATCTTCATCTATTCCAGCAACATCGGTACCGCTCGCATGGCCGTGGAGCTGGGCCGCGAGCGCCAGCGCGAATATCTCGACAAGCTGGGCTTCCTGAAGCCGGTTGAAGTGGAACTGAAGGAAAAGGCCCGCCCGCAATATCCGCCGCTGTCCAACTGGGGCCAGAGCGCCACCATGACGATCAGCTATGGCCACGGCCTCACCGTCTCGCCACTGCACCTGGCCAATGGCTATGCCACGCTGGTCAACGGCGGCATCTACCGCGCCCCCACCCTGCTGAAGCGCGATGCAGCCGCGGTGCCGCCCGGCCGCCGGGTGTTTTCGGAGCGCACCAGCATGGAATTGCGCCGCCTGCTTCGCCTGGTCGTCACCAAGGGCACTGGCCGCAAGGCCGACGTGCCTGGCTACCGCGTCGGCGGCAAGACCGGGACGGCGGAAAAGATCGAGAATGGCCGTTATGTGCGCGGCCAGAATGTGGTGAACTTTGCCGCCGTCTTCCCGGTCGATGCGCCGCGCTATGTCGTGGTCGCCATGATCGACGATCCGCGCGGCAGCAAGGCTACCTATGGCTTCCGCACCGCTGGCATGGTGGTGGCGCCGGCCATCAACAACATCATCCGCCGTATCGCACCGCCGCTGGGCGTGGTGCCCGAACCCAATCGAGATCTTGATCTGACCGGCCTGCTGCCTGCCGCCGTCGAGGCCAAGGAATAGCGATGCGGCTCGGCGCGCTCCTCTCCAACGCAGGCAAGGCCGGTGATGAAATCGTCACCGGCTTTGCGCTTGATCACCGCAAGGTCGCGCCCGGCACCATCTTTGGCGCGTTCCAGGGCGCGCGGGTGAACGGCGAGGATTATATCGAGGCCGCCATTGCCGCCGGCGCCATCGCCATCGTCGCCCGCCCCGAAGCCCGGGTGGACGGTGCGGTGCATGTTGCCGACGCCAATCCGCGCCGGGCCTTTGCCGCGCTGGCTGCCCGTTATTTCGCGCCCTTCCCGGCCACCACCGTCGCCATCACCGGCACCAATGGCAAGACCAGCACCGCCGAACTGACCCGGCAACTGTGGCAGGCCGCCGGGCACCGCTCTGCCAGCATCGGCACGCTGGGCGTGACGACCGGATATGACCGCGTTTCCCCGCGCGATGGCACCGGCGGGCTGACGACGCCGGATGTGGTGACTTTCCTTGCCACCATGGCCGGCCTCGCGCGCGAAGGCATCAGCCACGCCGCGTTCGAAGCCTCCAGCCACGGGCTCGACCAGTATCGCACCGAGGGCCTGCCGGTCACGGCCGCCGCCTTCACCAACCTGAGCCGCGACCATCTTGATTATCACGGCAGCATGGACGCCTATTTCGCCGCCAAGACGCGCCTGCTGTCGGAAGTGGTCGACGCTGGCGGCCATGCGGTGATCTGGGCCGACGATGGTGAATGGTCGGCCCGCATGATCGACGTGGCGCGCCAGCGCGGCCTGACGCTGCACACCGTGGGCGAAGCCGGCGAGGCGCTGAAACTGGTCAAGCGCACGCCCACGGCGCTGGGCCAGGATCTGGTGGTCGAAGCCGGCGGCCAGACCCACCGGATCGCGCTGCCGCTGATCGGCGCCTATCAGGCCGCCAATGCGCTGGTTTCGGCTGGGCTGGTGATCGCCACTGGCGGCGACGTGAAACAGACGCTTGCCAATCTCGCCCGGGTGTCGGGCGTGCGCGGCCGGCTGGAGCGCGCGGTGATCACCCGCACCGGCGCTGCCGTTTATGTGGATTATGCCCACACGCCCGATGCCATCATCGCGGCCTGTGCAGCCTTGCGCCCGCATGTGACGGGCCGGCTGATCATCGTCTTTGGGGCCGGCGGCGACCGTGACGCCGGCAAGCGTCCCCTGATGGGGGAGGCTGCGGCCGCCCATGCCGATGTCGTCGTAGTAACCGACGACAATCCCCGTAGTGAAACCCCGGCGGCCATCCGCGCCTCCATCCTCTCTGCCACGCCCGGCGGACAGGAAATTGCGGATCGCCGCCGGGCCATCGCTGCGGCCATTACCATGGCCCTTGCCGGCGACATCGTGCTGATCGCCGGCAAGGGCCATGAGCAAGGCCAGATTGTCGGGGATCGGGTGTTGCCGTTCGACGATGTGACCGTGGCGCGGGAGTGCGCGGCATGAGCCTGTGGTCCAGCGCCGCCATTGCCGCTGCGTGCGGCGGCACCGCCCATGGCGATTTCGTGGCCGATGGCGTCACCTTCGACAGCCGCGAAGTGGCGGCCGGCGATCTGTTCATCGCGCTGAAGGGCGAAGCCACGGACGGACACCGCTTCGTCGGCAAGGCCGTGGAGCGCGGCGCGGCCGGCCTGCTGGTGAGCGAGGCCGCCCAGGCACCGCATGTGCGCGTGGCCGACACGACGGCCGCGCTGAACGCGCTGGGCGCGGCAGCGCGGGACCGCAGCAGCGCCACCCGCATCGGCGTCACCGGCAGTGTGGGCAAGACCGGCGTGAAGGAAGCGCTGAAAGCCGCGCTCACCCGTTTCGCGCCCGATGCCGTGCATGCCAGCGTGAAGAGCTACAACAACCACACCGGCGTACCGCTGTCACTGGCGCGCATGCCGGCAGCGTCACGCTTCGGCGTGTTCGAAATGGGCATGAACCACAGCGGCGAACTGGCCGCGCTGACGCAGCTGGTGCGCCCGCACATCGCCATCGTCACCTGGGTGGCGTCGGCCCACCGCGCATTCTTCGCCACCGAAACCGATATCGCCCTGGCCAAGGCCGAGATTTTCGGCGGGCTTCCAGCGGGCGGCACGGCCATCATTCCGCACGACAATCCGCACGCCGAGCTGCTCGCCCGCGCCGCCGCCGATGCCGGCGCCAGGGTGGTGCGCTTCGGCATTGGCGAGGGCGCCGATGTGCGCGCCGAAAAAATGGTGCTGCACCCTGATTGCAGCTGCGTCACCGCCCGCGTCGGCAAGGAAACGCTCACGTTCAAGATCGGCATGGCCGGGCAGCATTGGGTCAACAATGCGCTGGCCGTGTTGGCCGGTGTGCAGGCCGCTGGCGGTGATCTGGCGCTGGCCGGGCTGGCGCTGGCCGAACTCAATGATCTGCCTGGCAGAGGCCGCCGCCTGCGGGTGGCCGCCGGCGCTGGCCAGGCGATCGTCATCGACGAAGCCTATAATGCCAATCCGGCCAGCATGGCCGCCAGCCTGACCGTGCTGAAGGCGGTAGCGCCCGCGCGCCACGGCCGTCGCCTCGCCCTGCTGGGCAGCATGAAGGAACTGGGCGCGCTGTCGGATGAATTCCATGCCGGGCTGGCGCCGCACATCCGCGATGCCGGTGTGGCCGCCGCGGTACTGGTGGGTGCTGAAATGAAGCCGCTGGCCGCCGCGCTGGGCCGCAGCATCGATGTGCGCCATGTCGCCGATGCCGATGCTGCACGCGCCGAGATTTCCCGTCTGATCGCCGCCGATGATGTGCTGCTGGTCAAGGGATCCAATTCGATCGGGCTGGCCCGCGTCATCGAGGCGCTCGCCAGCGGAGACATGGTGCCATGATCAAGTTGCTTGCCGATCTTGCCGGCTATGAAGGCCTGTTCAACATCTTCCGCTACATCACCTTCCGGGCGATTGCAGCGCTGATGACCAGCCTGGCCATCGCGCTGGTGCTGGGCCCGCGCTTCATCGACATGCTGCGCGCCAAGCAGGGCAAGGGCCAGCCGATCCGCGAGGATGGCCCGGAATGGCATCTGCTCACCAAGCGCGGCACGCCGACCATGGGCGGCCTGCTCATTCTTATCGGCATGGCGATTTCCACCCTGATGTGGATGGATTTCGGCAATGGCTTCGTCTGGTCGGCGCTGCTGGTGACGCTGGGTTTCGGCGCCATCGGCTTCATGGACGATTATGACAAGGTGACGAAGCAGAGCCACAAGGGCGTGTCAGGCAAGGTGCGCCTCGGCATGGAGTTCCTGATTGCTGGTCTTGCCTGTTCGTGGATCGCCAGCCGCACCGGTTTCACCCTCTACCTGCCGTTCCTGAAGGATGCCGGCCTCTATCTCGGCCTGTTCTACATCGTCTTTGCCGCCTTCATCGTGACCGGCTTTGGCAATGCCGTGAACCTCACCGACGGGCTTGATGGCCTCGCCACCATGCCGGTGATCATCGCGGCGGCGGCCTTTGCGGTGATCGCCTATCTGGTCGGCAATATCCGTTTTTCCGATTATCTCGGCATTCATCACGTGCCGGGATCGGGCGAGCTGGCGGTGTTCTGTGCGGCGTTGATCGGGGCGTGTCTGGGCTTCCTGTGGTTCAACGCGCCGCCGGCGATGGTGTTCATGGGCGACACCGGCAGCCTGGCGCTGGGCGGCGCGCTCGGCACCATCGCGGTGATCACCAATCACGAACTGGTGCTGCTGGTGATTGGCGGGCTGTTCGTGCTCGAGACGCTTTCAGTGATCATTCAGGTCGTCAGCTTCAAGACGACCGGCAAGCGCGTGTTCCGCATGGCGCCACTGCACCATCATTACGAAAAGAAAGGCTGGAAAGAATCGACCGTGGTGATCCGCTTCTGGATCATCGCCATCCTGCTCGCCTTGGCGGGCCTGGCGACACTGAAACTTCGGTGATGGCCATGTCCGTCAGCAGCGTCCTCCTCCTTGAACCTGCATACCCCGCACTGCGTGTGCTGCTGCGTAACCGTGGCGCACGGGGGGGGAGGACGCTGCACCCGTGATCACGTCGCCCGCCTTTGCGCAGCAATGCTGGGGCGTGCTGGGCCTTGCCCGCACCGGACGTGCGGTTGCAGCTGCGCTGGCCGCATCCGGCGGCGAGGTGTGGGCGTGGGATGATGGCGAGGCGGCGCGCGCAGCGTTTGACGGCACGCTGGTCGATCTGAACACGGCGGACCTGACCGGGTTGGCCGGCATCGTGGTCTCGCCCGGTGTGCCGCATTCGGCGCCGATCTTTGCGGCCGCCGCGCGTTACGGCGTGCCGGTGATTGGCGATACCGAACTGTTTGCGCTCAGCCGGCCAGCCGCGCGCATCGTTGGCATCACCGGCACCAACGGCAAGTCCACCACCACCGCGCTGCTGCATCATCTGTGCGTGACGGCAGGCATCCCGTCGGCGATGGGCGGCAACATCGGCCTGCCGATCATGGCCCAGGATGCTCTGCCCGCGGGCGGCGTGTGGGTGCTGGAACTGTCGAGCTATCAGCTGGAAATCACCCACAGCCTCGCCTGCGATGTCGCCATCCTGACCAACATCACGCCCGACCATCTGGAACGCCACGGCAGCATGGCTGGTTATGCCGGAGCCAAGGCGCGGCTGTTTGCCATGCAGAAGCCCGGCAGCACCGCCATTGTGGGCCGCGCCGCCCAGGCCGCGTGGGCGCTGGCTTCAGGCCCGGTGCAGTTCATCGAGGATGTGGCGCTGCCGTCGCCGCAAAGCGACTGGCCGGCGCTGAAGGGCCCGCACAATCTGGAAAATGCCCGCGCCGCCATTGCCGCGGCCCGCGCACTGGGCATCGCCGACGATATGATCGCGCGCGGCCTCGCCACCTATCAGGCGCTCGCCCACCGCATGGAGCCGGTGGGCGAAAAGCGCAGCCTGCTATGGGTGAACGACAGCAAGGCCACCAACGCCGACAGCACCGCCCCGGCGCTGACCGCCTATCCGCGCATCCACTGGATTGCCGGTGGCCGGCCCAAGCTGGATAGCGCCGGCAAGGCCGATCTTTCGGCGATCCTGCCGCATCTGGGCCAGGTTGCCGGCGCCTATCTGATCGGCGAAGCCGCGCCGATGTTTGCCGAGCAGTTGCAGGGCCATGTGCCGGTCACCCAGTCGGGCACGCTGGCGCAGGCCATCGCCGATGTGCTGGCGGCAGCGAAACCGGGCGAGGTCGTGCTGTTCAGCCCGGCCGCCGCCAGTTTCGATCAATATCGCGATTTCGAGGATCGCGGCGCTGCCTTCCGGGCAGCGGTCGCGGCACTTTGAGGGGGAAACACGTGGCCAGCCGCAGCACCAACCGCACCCTCGCCGCCGCGCTCACCCGCGGCGACCGTTCCACCATCGGCCGCTGGTTCTGGACGATCGACAAGACGCTGCTGATCATCATCTTCGCGCTGGTCGCCGCCGGCATCGTCGCCGTGGCCGCCGCTTCGCCCGCCGCCGCGCGCCGCCTGTCGGGCACCAATCTGCGGCTGGATGATCTCTATTTCCTCTATCGCCAATTGGGCTGGGTGGCGCTGGGCCTGCCGCTGATGCTGGCGACCTCGATGCTCGACATGCGGATGCTGAAGCGGCTGGCCGTGCTCGGCACGCTGGGCTGCCTGGTCGCCCTGCTGCTGGTGCCGTTCATCGGCGGCGGCGCCAACGGCGCGGCGCGCTGGATTCAGCTGCCGGGCTTCCAGTTCCAGCCGTCGGAATTCTTCAAACCCTGCTTCATCGTCACCACCGCCTGGCTCTTGAGCCTGAAGGTGGAAGACCGCAGCCTGCCAACCATGCAGATCAGCCTCGGCATCCTCGGCATGGCGGTCATCTGCCTGATCGCCCAGCCAGACGTTGGCCAATCGGCGCTGATTTCGGCGGTATGGTTGACGCAAGCGATGCTGGCCGGCCTGTCGCTCACCATCGTGGCCGCGCTGGCCGGCGTGGGCCTGGTCGGGCTGGTCGCGGCCTATTTCACCCTCGATCACTTCGCCGCCCGCATCGACAAGTGGATATTGGGCACCGGCGACACCTTCCAGATCGACAAGGCGCTGGATTGTTTCCGCGCCGGCGGCTGGCTCGGCACCGGGCCGGGCGAAGGCCGCATGAAGTTCCGCCTGCCCGAAGCCCAGACCGACTATATCTTCTCCGTCATCGGCGAGGAATTCGGCCTGATCGCCTGCTTCATGCTGGCCGGCCTGTTCATGGGACTCGTCGTGCGCGCGCTGCTGGTGGCGATGGACGAGGAAGACCCGTTCGTGTTCCTCGCCACGGCGGGCCTTGCCGCCCAGTTCGGATTCCAGGCGGCGATCAACATGATGGTCAATCTGGCGCTGCTGCCATCCAAGGGCATGACCCTGCCCTTCATCAGCCACGGCGGCTCCTCCTATCTCGCCATCTGCGTTGGTGCCGGGCTGCTGCTCGCGCTCACCCGCTGCAATCCCTTCCTGAAGGGCCAGCCCTGGGCGCGGCCGCCCGGCAGCCTGCGCCCGGCATGACGGACAATCCCCGCCCCACCACACCAGGCCCCGGCGGCACCTATGTGCTGTGCGCCGGTGGCACCGGCGGCCACATGGTGCCGGCGCATTGCCTGGCGCTGGAATTGATGGCGCGCGGCCACAAGGTGCACCTGGTGACGGACGAGCGCGGCCTGCGTTTCCCCGGCCTGTTCCCCGGCGTGCCCGTGACGAAAGTGGAGGCGGCCTCCACCGGCCGCAGCGGCTGGCGGTCGCTGCCGCAAGTGGCGCTCAGCATCTGGAAGGGCCGCAGCGCCGCGCGGCAGCTGTTCAAGGACATGCGCCCGCGCGCCGTCATCGGCTTTGGCGGCTATCCCGCCCTGCCGGGCCTGCTGGCCGGCCTGTCGCTCTATCTGCCCTGCCTGATCCACGAACAGAACGCCGTATTGGGGCGCACCAACCGCTATCTGGCCCCGCGCGTGCGCGCCATTGCCACCAGCTTCCCCCGCGTCCGCCGCATGGAGGGCAGCTGGCAGCGCCGCGCGCATTTCGTTGGCAACCCGGTGCGGCCCGAAGTGCTGGCCGCGCGCGACGTGAAGTTCGACGAATACGCCGCCCGCCTGAAGTTGCTGGTCACCGGCGGCAGCCAGGGCGCTGCCATCCTCAACAAGGTGGTGCCCGCCGCCATCGCGCTGCTGCCCGCCCATGTGCGCGCTATTCTGGATGTCACCCACCAGGGCCGCGACGAGGACCGCGAAGCGATGCTCACCGCCTATCGCGCCGCCGGCATTGAACCGACGATCGCCGCCTATTTCCCCGATCTCCCCGCCGAAATGGCCTCCAGCCATATCGTCATCGCCCGGTCGGGCGCGTCGACGGTGGCGGAGCTGGCGGTGATGGGCCGGCCGTCCATATTGGTGCCGCTGCCGATCGCGACGGATGATCATCAGGCCGACAATGCTGCCGCCCTGGTGGCCGCCGGCGGCGCGCAGATGATCCGTCAACAGGATTTTACGCCGGAGCGGCTGGCCGAGGCCTTGACGCAATGGTTAACAGACCGGCAGGGGTTGGCCGAGGCCGCCGCAGCGGCGCGCGCCGCCGGTCATCCGGAGGCGGCGACACGCTTGGCCAATCTTGTCATTGCCACTGGATTGATCGCATGAACTCCGCTCCCGCAACCATTCGTCTTCGCCCCGGTTTCCGCACCGATATCGGCGTCATCCATTTCGTCGGCATCGGCGGCATCGGCATGTCCGGCATTGCCGAGGTGATGGCCAATCTGGGCTTTGACGTGCAGGGCAGCGATTCTGCCGAAGGTTATGTGGTCGAAGGCCTGCGCAAGAAGGGCATCAAGGTCTTCATCGGCCAGAAGGCGGACAATGTCGCCAATGCCGCCGTTCTGGTCACCTCCACCGCCATCAAGGCCGACAATCCCGAAGTCGTCGCCGCCCGCGCCAAGCGCATCCCGGTGGTGCGCCGCGCCGAGATGCTGGCCGAACTGATGCGGCTGAAAAGCTGCGTGGCGGTGGCCGGCACCCACGGCAAGACCACCACCACCTCGATGGTCGCCACGCTGCTCGATGCCGGCGGGCTTGATCCCACGGTGATCAACGGCGGCATCATCAATTCGATCGGCTCCAACGCCCGGCTTGGCGCGTCGGACTGGATGGTGGTGGAAGCCGATGAAAGCGACGGCAGCTTCCTGCGGCTGACCGGCACCTTCGGCATCGTCACCAACATCGATCCCGAACATCTCGATCACTGGGGCGATTTCGAAAAGGTGCGCGAAGGCTTCCGCAGCTTTGTCCATGCCGTGCCCTTCTATGGCGCCGCGATCCTGTGCATCGATCACCCGGAAGTGCAGGCGCTGATCCCGCGCGTGTCCGATCGGCGCATCATCACCTATGGCTTTGCCGCCACCGCCGATGTGCGCGGCGCCGACGTGACGCCGGTGCCGGGCGGCAACCGCTTCTCCGTGCTCGTCCGCACCCGTGATGGCCAGCGCCGCATCGATGATCTGGTGCTGCCGATGCCCGGCCGCCACAATGTGCAGAATTCCCTCGCCGCCATTGCCGTCGCGCTGGAACTGGGCGTGGATGATGATGGCCTGCGCGCCGGCCTGGCCCGCTTTGGCGGGGTCAAGCGCCGCTTCACCAAGGTGGGCGAAGTGGCCGGCACCACCATCATCGATGATTATGGCCACCACCCGGTGGAAATCCGCGCCGTGCTCGCCGCCGCCCGCGAAGGCGCGTCGAATGTAGAGGGGGGCGGCCGCGTGATCGCCGTGGTGCAACCCCACCGCTACACCCGCCTGCGCGACCTGATGGCGGACTTCTGCGCGGCGTTCAACGATGCCGACATGGTCTATGTCGCCCCGGTCTATGCCGCCGGCGAAGCGCCGATTGCCGGCGTCGATGCAGCAGCGCTCGCCGCCGGGCTGGTTGCGGCCGGGCACCCGAGCGCCGACACGGTGACGGGTGCGGACAATCTGGCGGTGAAACTGGCTGGCGTCGTGCAGCCGGGTGACCAGGTGATCTGCCTGGGCGCGGGCGACATCACCAAGTGGGCCGCGGGCCTGGCTGATGCGATTGCGCGGGTGAAGGCGGGGTGATGGGCTTGCCGCCCCTCTCCCGCCGCGCTGCGCGCGATTCGACCTCTCCCCGGCGGGGAGAGGTGAAGAATGGGCCTCACCTCTTCCCGCCGGGGAGAGGTCGAGAGACGCGCGCAGCGCGGCCCGGGAGAGGGGCAGGCCCATGCTGACCCCACCAAATCCACTGCGCGGCAAGCTGACGGCATCCGCCCCCCTCGCCCCGCTGGTCTGGTTCAAGGCCGGCGGCGTGGCGGACTGGTTGTTCGAGCCGGCCGATATCGATGATCTGCGCGATTTCCTGAAAGGTCTGCCCTCCGACATGCCGGTGATGGCGCTGGGTCTGGGCAGCAACCTGATCGTGCGGGACGGTGGGGTTTCGGGCGTGGTGGTGCGGCTGGGCAAGGCGTTCGGCAAGGTCAGCGCTGATGGTGACACGCTCACCTGCGGTGGCGGTGCGTCGGGCATTGCCGTGAGCAGCGCCGCGCGCGATGCCGGCGTGGCGGGTCTGGAATTCCTGCGCGGCATTCCCGGCACGGTGGGCGGCTTCGTGCGGATGAACGGCGGCGCCTATGGCCGCGAAGTCGCCGATGTACTGGTCGACGTGACCATCGTCACCCGCGACGGCGGCATCGAAACACGTGCACTTGCCGCTCTGGATTACAGCTATCGCCACAGCAACCTGCGCGACGGCGAGATCGTGGTGACCGCCCGCCTGAAGGGCCAGCCCGGCGACAAGATCGCCATCCAGACCGAGATGGACCGCATCGCTGCCGCCCGCGAAGCCAGCCAGCCGCTGCGCACTCGCACCGGTGGTTCCACCTTCAAGAACCCGGCACCGCACAAGGCCTGGGAACTGGTGCACAATGCCGGCTGCCGCGGGCTCAGGGTTGGCGGTGCCGAGGTGAGCGAGAAACATTCCAACTTCCTGATCAACAGCCACCGCGCCACCGCTGCCGATATCGAGGCGCTGGGCGAACTGGTGCGCGCCCATGTGCTGCGCGTGGCTGGCGTGAACCTGGAGTGGGAAATCCAGCGCGTGGGGCGGGTGCAATGAGGGTGGCGGTGCTCATGGGCGGCTGGTCGGCAGAGCGCGAGGTGTCTCTCACCTCCGGCCGCGGCATCGCGCAGGCCTG
Source organism: Sandarakinorhabdus sp. AAP62 (assembly GCF_000331225.1). Classification (GTDB taxonomy): domain Bacteria; phylum Pseudomonadota; class Alphaproteobacteria; order Sphingomonadales; family Sphingomonadaceae; genus Sandarakinorhabdus. Next base: position 144,538 of record NZ_ANFY01000007.1, read on the forward strand.
CCGCACGCTGGGCCATGCGGTCACAGAGATCGACATGGGCCGCGACGTTGCCCAGCGCCTGATCGAAGCCGCGCCCGATGTGGTGTTCAATGCGCTGCACGGCACGCCGGGCGAAGATGGCACGGTGCAGGGCCTGATGGACCTGCTCGGCCTGTGCTACACGCACAGCGGCCTCACCACCTCGGCCATCGCCATCGACAAGGAACTCACCAAGAAGGTGCTGGTGCCGGCCGGCGTACCGATGCCGCAGGGCAAGGTGGTCACCAGCGAAAGCCTGTTCGCCGGCGATCCGCTGCCCCGCCCCTATGTGCTGAAGCCGGTCAACGAAGGCTCGTCCGTTGGTGTCGCCATCGTCACCGACGCCAGCAATTACGGCAATCCGATCCGCCGCGACGTGCCAGGGCCTTGGGCTGCATTTGAAACACTGCTGGCCGAGCCTTTTGTGGCCGGGAAGGAATTGACCGTGGCAGTGATCGGCGACGAGGCGCTCGCCGTGACCGAATTGCAGACCTCCAGCGGCTTTTATGATTATGAGGCCAAATATACCGATGGCCTGACGCTGCACATCTGCCCCGCCGAATTGCCGGCCGAAATCGAAGCGGCCTGCCTCAAGCATGCCCTGACCGCCCACCGCGCGCTGGGCTGCCGTGGCACCAGCCGGTCCGATTTCCGCTGGGATCCGGCGCAGGGGCTGGCTGGCCTCTATCTGCTGGAAACCAACACCCAGCCCGGCATGACGCCCTTGAGCCTGGTGCCGGAACAGGCAAAGTATCGCGGCATCAGTTACGAACAGCTGGTGCAACGCCTGATCGATATGGCGCTGCACGACCATCGGAAGGGGGCACAGCCATGACCGCCGCCGTTCTGAAACGCGGCGCCAAGCCGCCAAAGGCCGCGCAGAAGCGGCCCGTCCGCGTCGCGACCGGCCCGAAGATCACCCGCCAGCAGCTGGGCATCGGTGCCGGCGTGACGCTGGCCATTGCCCTGGTGGTGATGATCGCCATTGGCGTGCCGCAGCGCATCTGGAACGGCTTTGTGGAATGGACCGCCGCGCAGGGCTGGGAAGTGCGCCATGTCGAACTGACCGGCGCGCGCGAACAGGAACGGCTGGCGATTTATGCTGCCGTGCTCAATGGCCCGAGCAACGCCATGCTCGCCACCGATCTGGATGATGTGCGCGACCGGTTGCGCGCGCTGCCGTGGCTGGCCGATGCCAGCGTGCAGCGCCGCCTGCCCGATACGCTGGTGATCGAGGTGAAGGAGCGCAAGCCCGTCGCGCTGTGGCAATATCGCCAGCGCCTCGCCGCCATCGACATCAGCGGCAAGGTGCTGACCCGCGATCGGCTGGAGCGCTGGAACGATCTGCCCATTCTTGTTGGCGCCGGCGCCAACACCCGCGTGCGCGACGCGCTGGAACTGATCGCCGCCACGCCGCTGGGCCGCGATGTGAATGCCGCCGTATTCGTGGGCGGCCGCCGCTGGGACTTGCGCTTCAAGAGCGGCGAGACGCTGGCGCTGCCCGATCAGCCCGGCCAGGCCCGCGCGGCGCTGGCCACCTTTGCCAAGCTGGATGGGCAGGGCCCGGAACGCCTGCTGGGCGGGCGCTTCACTCGCTTTGATCTGCGTCTGCCCGGCCGCATGATCGTGGCCGGGCCGGCCGTGGCTGAAACCCTGGCTGAAGCGGAAAAGGCGCGTCGCGCCGCCGCCCAGGCCCAGAAGATCTGAGGAACAAGATGGCCCCGCGTATTCCCCTTCCTCCTCTCGGCCGCGGCCAACCGGAACGTCCGGTGGCGGTGCTGGATGTGGGCACATCGAAAGTCTCGGCGTTGATCGCGCTGATCGGCGGCGACGGAACACCACGCATCATCGGCAGCGGGCAAAAGCCCTGCATGGGCCTGAAGCGCGGCACGGTAACGGATTTCGACAAGGCCGAAATGGCCATTCGCGGCGCCATGGACCAGGCCGAACGCGCCGCCGGCATGCAGATGGACAGCGTGATCGCCAGCTTTGCCGCCGGCAACATGGGCAGTTCGATGGCCAGCGCCGAAATCGATATCGCAGGAGCCAGCATCACCCCCACCGACATGGTGACCCTGCGCCAGGCGGGACGCGCCGCCATCGATCCGCGCAATCGCAGCGTGGTGCATGCCCTGCCGGCGCTCTATACGCTCGATGGCCTGCCCGGTGTCGAAAGCCCCTTGGGCCTGCATGCCGACCGGCTGGGCATGGATATTCATGTCGTGACGGCTGACACGCCGGCGATCATGAACTTCACGCGCGCCGTGGCACAATCGCACCTGGGCATTTCCACGCTGGTCGCCAGCCCTCTGGCCGCCAGCCTGGCCGTGCTGGACGATGAAGAACGCGATATCGGCGTGGCGCTGATCGACATCGGCGCGGGCATGACCAGCATTGCCGTGCACAAGTTCGGCATTGCCGTGGGCGTCGCCACCGTGCCGATGGGCAGCGCCGACATCACCGATGATATTGCGGCGGCCTTTGACACCAAACGCAGCAACGCCGAGCGGCTGAAGACCTTCGACGGTGCCGCCGTGGCCACCATCCGCGATCAGACCGATCCGGTGATCATCCCGCCCAATATCGAGGATGGCAGCGTCGAAGCGCGCAAGGTGCCGCGCGCGCAGCTGGTGGGCGTCATCCGCACCCGGCTCGAACTGCTGTTCGGCGAAATCAGCAAGGCATTGTCGGGCCTGGGTTTTGTCGGCCCGCAGGCGCGACGCATCGTGCTGACTGGTGGCGGTTCCGATCTGCGGTCCATCGCGGATTTTGCCGGTTCCTATCTGGGCTGCAATGTCCGTATCGGACGGCCACGGGGGTTGAATGGCCTGCCCGTGGCGCAGGAAGGCCCGGCCTTTGCGACACTGGCCGGGCTCGTGCTGTTTGCGCAAGGCGATCCAGGCGATGTGTGGCACACGCAGGTGACCAGCGAAGCCCCCTCGCTTCGACGCGGATTCGGGGGCGTCATCGAAAAACTGTGGGGAAGTCTGTGAAGTCACTTCCCACCGATTCGCTCATCATCTAGTATGATTCTGATCTCGGGAGACACGACATGCTGGAATTCGCCAAGCCGGAATTGACGGAACTGAAGCCGCGTATCGCCGTTGTTGGTGTTGGCGGTGCGGGCTGCAATGCGGTGGCCAACATGATCGCCGCCGATCTGATGGGCGTTGAGTTTGTTGTGGCCAATACCGATGCCCAGCAGCTGGCCATGAGCCCGGCCGGCACCCGCATCCAGCTGGGCATGAAGATCACGCAGGGCCTGGGCGCCGGCGCCCGCCCGGAGATCGGTCGCGCCGCCGCTGAAGAGACGCTGGATCAGCTCGAAACCGCGCTGGATGGCGCGCACATGTGCTTCATCGCCGCCGGCATGGGCGGCGGCACCGGCACCGGCGCCGCGCCGGTCGTCGCCCGCGCCGCGCGCGAGAAGGGCATCCTCACCGTCGGTGTCGTCACCAAGCCGTTCAGCTTTGAAGGCGCCAAGCGCATGCGCGCCGCCGAGGAAGGCATTGCCGAGCTGCAGAAGCATGTCGACACGCTGATCATCATCCCGAACCAGAATCTGTTCCTGATCGCCAATGCCAACACCACCTTCAAGGACGCCTTTGCCATGGCGGACCAGGTGCTGCACCAGGGCGTGCGCGGCATCACCGATCTGATGATCATGCCCGGCCTGATCAACCTCGATTTCGCCGATATCCGCACCGTGATGAGCGAGATGGGCAAGGCGATGATGGGGACGGGTGAGGCTTCTGGCGAAGGCCGCGCCATCGAAGCCGCGCAGAAGGCCATCGCCAACCCGCTGCTCGATGAAGTCTCCATGCGCGGTGCCAAGGGTGTGATCATCAACATCACCGGTGGCGACGATCTGAAGCTGATGGAAGTGGACGAAGCCGCCTCCTACATCCGCGACATGGTCGATACCGAAGCCAACATCATCGTGGGCAGCGCCTTCAACAAGGATCTGGACGGCCTGATGCGGGTGAGCGTGGTGGCGACCGGCATCGATGCCGCCAGCCGTCCGATGCCGATCCCGGCCCCGCAGAAGAAGACTGCCGCGCCGGCCTTCCTGGCCCAGCCCAGCATCTTCACCATGCCGCCGCCAATCAGCCAGCCCGCGCCGGAACCGGAACCCGAGCCGGTTGCCGAAGTGCAGCCCGAGCCGGCACCGATGAACGACGCACCGCTGGCCCCGACGCTGGATCTGCCGGTGGGCGAGGAAGCCGTGGCGCGCGTGCTGGATGCCATCGAGATCAAGGAAGCCGAGCTCGCCGAGCCGGTGGAAGACGATGCCATGGATCTGGCCGAAATGGGCGAGCGGGTGGAAACCACCTTCACCTTCACGCCGGCTGCGCCTGTTGCTGGCCCGGCGGTGACGCCGCCCCCGGCGCCGGAGCCAGTGGCCGAAGATCGCCCGCTCACCCTGTTTGAACGCATGATGGGCATGAGCCGCAAGCCGCGCGCCCCGGAAGCGCCGCCAGCCACACTGGCCCCGCAACCGGAACCACCGCAGGCCAGCGATGACGATGTGCCGGGCTTCATGAAGCGGCAGGTCAACCGCTGAGAACCCAGGCCAATGGGCTTGGGCTGCAACGGGTGGACGCGCCCCGCAACCCGTTGCAGACCCTCCACACCACAGGATGACAAGGGCCCGGCTGACTGTAGCCGGGCCTTTTTCGTGCGAGGGAAAGCCCGGGCTGGCGCGTTGAGGATGGCATGAGCCCAAGCACGAGCCTTGCTGCCATCGCCCTCAATCGCTTTGGCCTTGGCGCCCGCCCCGGCGATGCTGCGCCTGCCGATCCGCGCGGCTGGCTGCTGGGCCAGATTGGCCGGTTTGATCCACGCCCGGCGGTGATCGCCGGCCTGCCGGACGCCGCGGCGATGACCTTGCAATATCGGCAGAATCTGGCGCAGCTGCGCCGGCAGGGTCTGATCGGGGGGGGCTTGATCGGAGCCCGCCGACCTGGCGAACCGGAGCCGCGCAAGGGCCCGGAGGCAGAGTCCATGTCCAACCAGGCCCAGCGCGAGCGCCGCCAGGCCTTTGCCCAGGCCTATGGCGGGCAGGTCGGTGCGCGCTTGGCCGTGTCGCTGGCCAGCACCACGCCCTTTGCCGAACGGCTGGTGCATTTCTGGGCCAATCATTTCGCCATTTCGACCGACAAGCTGGCGACGGCCACAATGGGCGGCCCGCTGGAATTCGAGGCCATCCGTCCGCACATCGGCGGCCGTTTCATCGACATGCTGCTGGCCGTCACCCGCCATCCGGGGATGCAATTCTATCTCGATCAGGCGCAGTCGATCGGGCCGAACAGCCTGTTGGGCCAGGCGGCACGCCGCCGCAATGCACCCCGGCAGCCCGGCCTCAATGAAAATCTCGCGCGCGAGATCCTCGAACTGCACACGCTGGGTGCCGGCAATTACACGCAGGCCGATGTCGCCGGCCTCGCCCGCGCGCTCACCGGCTGGAGCATCGGCGGTTTCGTGCGGCGGCCGCTGGGCGAAGCGGCGCCCGATGGCCAATTCGTGTTCCAGCCAAACTGGCACGAACCCGGCAGCGTGATCGTGGCGGGGCGCCCCTATCGCCAGAACGGCGAAGCGCAGGCACTGGCCATCCTGAATGATCTGGCGCTCAATCCCCTCACTGCGCGCCGCCTGGCCGAAAAACTTGCCCGCCACTTCGTCGCCGATGCACCGCCGCCGGCGCTGGTGGCGCGCATGGCTGCTGCCTATCTGGCCAGCGGCGGGCAATTGCCGGCGCTTTACAAGGCGTTGATCGATGCACCGGAAGCGTGGGCCGCGCCCTTGGCCAAGTTCAAGACGCCGTGGGACTGGCTCGTCTCGTCCTTGCGCGCGCTGGGCCGGGAAAATGTGCCGCCGCTGCAGGCCATCGGGGCGCTGCGCGAACTGGGCCAGCCCACCTGGCGCCCCGGTTCGCCCGCCGGCTGGGAGGATGATGCCGCGCGCTGGGCGGCGCCTGATGCGCTGCTGCGCCGGGTCGAAGTTGCCAGCCGCATCGCCGCGCCGCTGGCGGCCACGATCGACGCGCGCAGCCTTGCCCCGCGCATCCTGCCCGGCACGCTGTCCCCCGCCACCGCCGCCGCCATCGCCCGCGCCGAAAGCCCGGTCGAAGGCCTGGCGCTGCTGCTCGTCGCTCCGGAGTTTCTGCGCCGATGATCAATCGCCGTTCTCTTCTCGTCGGTCTGGCCGGCGGTTTTGCCCTGAGCCCGCAGTTGGCTCTGGCGGCCGCCGGCACCGATCAGCGGCTGGTGTTCATCATCCTGCGCGGCGCCATGGACGGGCTGGCCGCCATCCCGCCCATCGGCGATTCTCGCCTGAACCAGTTGCGCGGCGCGCTGGCGCAGCCGCCGGAACAATTTGGCCCGCCGTTGCAACTGACCAGCAATTTCGCCGCCCACCCGGCGCTGAAAGGCTTTGCCGGCCTGTTCGCCGCTGGTGAAGCCGGCGTTGTTCACGCTATCGCCAGCCCCTATCGCGAGCGCAGCCACTTCGACGCGCAGAACATCCTCGAAACCGGTGGCAGCGCGGCCTATGCGCTGAAGGATGGCTGGCTCAACCGGCTGTTGCCATTGCTGCCGGCGGCACCGCCGCCCGTTGCAATTGCCGCCACCCTGCCAGCCCTGTTGCGCGGAGCCGCGCCCACCACCAGTTTCGCCCCCAGCCGCCTGCCCGACGCCAGCGCCAGCCTGAAGGCCCGTGTCGCTTCCCTGTACGAAAATGACGCGCTGCTCCACCGGCTGTGGAGTGAGGCGATGGCGACCGAGATGATGGCCGGCGCCAGCGACGGCGGTGCCGCCAACCCGCAAGGCCTTGCCGCCAGTGCCGCCCGCCTGCTCGCCGATCCGGCGGGCCCGCGCATCGCGGTGCTGGAAATGGGCGGCTGGGATACGCATGCCGGCCAGGCGCAGCGGCTGGGGAACCAGCTGCGCCAGCTGGACAACGTGTTTGCCACGCTGAAACAGGGCCTGGGCCCGGCCTGGGCCAATACGCTGGTGATCGCCGCCACCGAATTCGGCCGCACGGTTGCGGCCAATGGCACCGGCGGCACCGATCACGGCACTGCCAGCGCGGCGCTGCTCGCCGGTGGCCGGTTGAAGGGCGGGCCCGCTGCCGGCCGCGTGCTCGGTGACTGGCCGGGGCTGGGCAATCTGTATGAAGGCCGCGATCTGTTGCCCACCACCAGCCTCAACGGCCTGTTTGCCGGCGCTGCCGCCGGGCTGTTCGGGCTTGATCCGGCCCTGGTGACGCGCCGGGTGTTTGCAGCCGCGCCCGCGCCGGCGCTGGCCATCGTCAGGGTGTAAGCACGCGCAGCAAGAAATTGCTGCTGTCAATCAGCGCCGTGGCCTTGCCGCGAAACGGCTTTGAAAGTGCCATCAGGATGCCGATGTGGCCGACGCCGGGATAAAGCCGCACTTCGGCCCGGCCGCCCAGATCATTGACCGCATTGGCCAGCCGCAGGCTGTTGCGCGGCAGCACCGTCGTATCGGCATCGCCGTGCAGCAGCAGCAAGGCCGGCGCATCCAGCCTTGCAAAATGGATCGGCTGCGTCTGCACCAGTTCGCCCGCATTGCCCATGGCCGCATCCGCCGCGCCGCCGGCCACGAAGGGCAGGAAATCCGCCGGCCCGGCCAGGCTGACGGCGGCCTTGATGCCATCCGCCACGCCCCAGCGCCGATCGAGCGCCAGCAGCAGCGCGATATGCGCTCCAGCCGAATGGCCCATCACCGCCACCCGTTCCGGATCGCCGCCATGCCTGGCGATATTGGCCGCCACCCATTTCAGCGCCGCCGCGCCATCTTCCACGAACGCCGGCCAGCGCACCTGCGGCACCAGCCGATAATCGGGCAGCACCACCACGAAACCCCTTGCGGCCAACGCCCGCGCCGCAAAGCCATAGCCATCGCGACCGCCGCTGTTCCAGCTGCCACCATAGAAGAACACGACCACCGGCAGTTTGCCGGTCGCACCCTTGGGCGCCCAGATTTCGAGCGTCTGCCGCGGATCGGTCCCGAAGGCGACGCCATCCACCAGCTGCTTCACCCCGCCATCACCGGGGGTGAGATTGTTGATCCCGTTCAGGGCCCCCAGCCGCGAACAGGCGGCGACGAGCGGGGACAGAGCAGCGACAGTGAGGAGAGAGCGGCGGGACATCATGGCTTGGGGATAGGGAGTTGGCAGCAATTGGGCAATCGGCGCGGATTGCCGCTGCCCGCGTGCCCGGTTATGCTGTTTCCCGCACGCAGGGGAGACAAGCGCGATGAAGCTCAACATCAATGGCAAACCCGTCGAGGTAACCGCCGATCCTGACATGCCCTTGCTGTGGGCGCTGCGCGATGTGCTGGGGCTGACCGGCACCAAGTTCGGCTGCGGCGCCGGTTTCTGCGGGGCGTGCACGGTGCAGCTGGATGGCGAGCCGGTGCGCGGTTGCCAGACGCCGGTTTCGGCGGTGGGCACGGCCAAGATCACCACCATCGAAGGGCTTTCCGCCAGCGCCTGGGGCCGCAAGTTGCAGGATGCCTGGGTGGCGCTGGATGTGCCGCAGTGCGGTTATTGCCAGGCCGGGCAGTTGCTGGCCGCCGAAGCGCTGCTGCGTACCACGCCCAAGCCGACCGATGCCGATATCGATGCGGCGATGAGCGGCAATATCTGCCGCTGCGCCACCTACACCCGCATCCGGGCGGCCATCAAGCAGGCGGCCGCAGCATGAAGGCCTCTCGCCGCGATGTGCTGAAGGCCGGGGTGCTGGCCGGCGGCGGCCTGTCGTTGGGCCTGCAAATCAGCGGCGGTGCCAAGGCCGCCATGCCGGGGCAATTGTCAGCGTTCGTGCGCATTGGCACGGATGGCAGCATCACCATCACTGCCCACCAGCCGGAAATCGGCCAGGGTGTGCGCACCAGTTTCCCGATGATGATCGCCGAGGAACTGGACGTGGATTGGGCGCAGGTGACGGTGCAGCCGGCCTTGGGCGACCGTTCCACCTATGGCGTGCAGCTGGCCGGCGGTTCGTCGGCGACGCCGACCCAGTTCGAACGCATGCGCCGGCTGGGTGCGGGCGCGCGGGCCATGCTGGTACAGGCGGCCGCCAACGCCTGGGGCGTGCCGGCGGCGGAGATCACCACCGGCAGCGCCATGCTGCACCACAAGGCCAGCGGCCGCAGCGCGCGCTATGCCGACATGGCCGAAGCGGCCGCCGCAATTCCCGCGCCTGATCCCAAGACGCTGCCGCTGAAAGACTGGTCGCAGTTCAAAATTCTGGGCAAACGCGTGCCGGGCGTGGACAATCGCGCCATCGTGACCGGCAAGCCCCTGTTCGGCATCGATACCCGCCTGCCCGGCATGGTCTATGCCGCCTTCGCCAAATCCCCGGTGTTCGGCGGCAAGCTGAAGAGCGCCAACCGCGCCGCCGCGCTGGCCGTGCCGGGCGTGAAGGGCCTGATCAACGTGGCCGAGCGCCGCGACCTGAAGACCGAGATCGACATCGCCCTGCCCGGCATCGAGGTGCTGCCGGAAGGCATCGCCGTGCTGGCAACGTCCACCTGGGCGGCGCTGCGCGGCCGCGATGCGCTGGCGTGCGTGTGGGAAGGCGGCGATGCGGCCTTTCAGTCCACGGCCGCCTGGGAAGCCGCTGCCGCCAAGGCATTCAAGGACGGCCCGCAGAAGCCCGGTTACATGAACCATGGCAATGCGCCGGCAAAGATGGCCACTGCCGCGAAGAAGGTGAGCGCCGAATACAGCTACCCCTTCCTTGCCCACAGCGCGCTGGAACCGATCAACGCCACGGCCCATGTGCAGGGCGACAAGTGCGAGCTGTGGCTTTCCACCCAGACGCCGGAAGACGCGCGCCGCATGGTGGCGCTGGCGCTGGGGCTGAAGGTGGCCGATGTCACCATCCACATGATGCGATCGGGCGGTGGATTTGGCCGGCGCCTGATGAACGATTTCGCCGTTGAAGCCGCGGTGATCGCCAAGGCCGCCGGCGTGCCGGTGAAGCTGACCTGGGACCGAGCCCAGGATTTCGCTCACGACTGGCTGCGCCCCGGGGGCTGGCACAAATTGGAAGCCGGGCTGGACGAGAAGGGCGACATCATCGCCTGGCACGATCACTTCGTCAGCTTCGGCGCTGATGGCAAGCTCAACCCCACCGCCGTGATTGATGGCTCGCTGTTCCCATCGGGCGTGATCAAGGATTTCCGCGCCGATGTGACGGTGCTGCCGATTGCCTCCACGCTGGGCTGGCTGCGCGCGCCGATCAACAACGCCTTTGCCTTCGTCACCCAGGGTTTCATCGACGATTGCGCGCAGGCCGCCGGGCGCGACCCGCTGGAATATCGCCGCGCCGTGCTGGGGGCGCCGCGCGCCATTCCAATCGCCGAGGAATTCAGCGGCGAGACCGGCGAGGACATGAAGGGCACGCCCTACAACACCGGCCGCATGCGCGGCGTGCTCGACAAGGCCGCCGAAATGGCCGGCTGGGGCCGCAAGCTGACGCCCAAGGCTGGCGAACGCCGCGGGCTCGGCATTGCCTTCCACTTCAGCCACCTCGGTTATTTCGCCAATGTGGTGGAAGCCAGCGTGGCCAATGACGGCAGCGTGAAGGTGCATCATGTGTGGGTGGCAGCCGATATCGGCAAGCAGATCGTCAACCTGTCGGGCGCCGAAAACCAGGTGCAGGGCAGCGTGATCGACGCGCTGGGTGCGGCGCTGGGTCAGAAGATCACCTTTGCCGATGGCGCGGTGGAGCAGAAGAATTACGGCGATTTCCACTTGGCCCGCATGGACATGGCGCCAGCGGTGGATGTCGCCTTCCTGTCCACAGAATACATGACCACCGGTCTGGGCGAGCCGGCCTATCCCAGCCTTGCCCCGGCGTTGGCCGGTGCCATCCATGCCGCGACTGGCAAGCGCCTGCGCACATTGCCGCTCGACACCAGCCAATTGACCGCGTGAGGCCATTATGAACATCCAGCTCAGCCGCCGCAATTTCCTCTTTGCCAGCGCGGCGCTGGGCGGGGGGCTTTATCTGGGCTTGTCGCCGGAGCGGGCGGACGCGGCAGAACCGGGCCAGCTGAACGCCTGGGTGGTGATCCCCGCCACGGGCCGCATCCGGATCATGGCCAGCAACCCGGAAGTGGGCCAGGGCATCCGCACCAGCCTGCCGATGGTGATTGCCGAGGAACTGGACGCCGATTGGGCCGCCGTGGAGATCGTGCCGACGCTGGCCGATGCCAGGATCTATGGCCGGCAGGTGGCGGGTGGCAGCCAGGCCATGCCGACGCAATATGAACCGATGCGCCGCGTGGGCGCAGCGGCCCGCGGGATGATTTTGCAGGCCGCCGCCAGCGCCTGGAACGTGCCGGTGGCGGAACTCAATACGGACAAGGGCCATGTCGTTCATGGCACCAAGCGCGCGCCCTATGGCCAGTTTGCCGCTGCGGCCGCCGCCCTGCCGGCACCCGACATGGCCGGCGTTGCCGTGAAGGACCCCAAGAGTTTCCGCCTGATCGGCAGTTTCCAGCCCGGCGTGAACAACCGCGCCATCGTGGCCGGCAAACAGGATTACGGCATCGATGCGGTGGTGCCGGGCATGATCCACGCCGCCTTCCACAAATCCGGCGTGCAGGGTGCCAAGGTGAAATCGGCCAATGTGGCGGCCATCAAGGCGATGGGCGGCGTGAAGGATGCCTTCATCGTCGCCGGTACCGATGAATATGAAGGCCTGGCCAGCGGCGTTGCCATTTTGGCGGACACGACCTGGCACGCGGAACGCGCCCGCGCGGCACTGAAAGTGGAATGGAGCGACAGCCCGGCCGCCTTCCAGTCCACCGCCGCCTGGGCGAAAATGGCCGCCGATGCCAAGGGCAAGCCGCCCGCCATGCCCATCCATGCCAGTGGCGATGTGAGCGCAGCCATGGCCAGGGCCACGAAGCGGGTGGCCGCCGATTACGCCTATCCCTTCATTCCGCACGTGCCGATGGAGCCGATCAACTGCACGGCGCGGGTGGATGGCGACAAGGTCGAGATCTGGGCGCCGACGCAGAATCCGGAGCCGGGCCGTGCTGCGGTGGCAAAGCTGCTGGGCGTGCCACCGGAGAATGTCACCATCCACATGATGCGCGTGGGCGGCGGCTTCGGTCGGCGCTTGCAGAATGATTACATGGTCGAGGCCGTCGCCATTGCGAAACAGGCCGGCCGGCCGGTGAAGCTGACCTGGACGCGCGAGGATGACATCACCCAGGATTATCTGCGCCCCGGCGGCTGGCATTATCTCGAAGCCGGGCTGGACGCGCAGGGTCGCTGCATCGCGTGGGACAATCATTTCATCAGCTTTGGCCAGGGCGGCAAATTTGCGCGTGCCGCCGGCATCGGCCCCACCGATTTCCCCGCCGGCATCGTCGAGGATTTCCGGCTGGGCGCCACCGTATTGCCGCTGATCCACACCACGGGGTTCCTGCGCGCGCCGGCCAACAATGCCTTCGGCTTTGTCACCCAAGGCTTCATCGACGAACTGGCGCACGCTGCCGGCGCTGATCCGGTGCAGTTTCGCCGCGATTTCCTGGGCGCCCCGCGCATCATCGGCGATCCCAAGTCGCGCGGGCCCTATAATACGGGGCGCATGCGCGCCGTGCTCGACAAGGCCGCCGCCATGGCCGGCTGGGGCCGCAAGCTGCCCAGGCGCACCGGGCTGGGGGTGGCCTTCCACTTCAGCCACCTCGGTTACTTCGCCAATGTGATCGAAGCCAGCGTGGCGACGGACGGCACGGTGAAGGTGCACAAGGTGTGGGTCGCCGGCGACATCGGCCGCCAGATCGTCAACCCGGCAGGCGCCATGAACCAGGTGCAGGGCAGCATTCTCGATGCGCTGGGCGCGTGCATGGGCCATGAAATCACGTTCGCCGATGGCGCCATCGAACAGCGCAATTTCGGTGACGTGCCGATGCTGCGCAACGAACAGATCCCGCCGATCGAGGTCGCCTTCCTCACGCCGGATTATCCGGTGACCGGCCTGGGTGAGCCGGCATATCCGGCGGTCGCGCCGGCGCTGGCCAACGCGATCTTTGCTGCAACGGGCGTGCGCCTGCGCAAATTGCCGCTGGATCTGGCGCAACTGAAAGCCTGAACTGTCGCACGTTTGACATAATTTGCAGGCAGTGCAGCGCCATGCGTTACATTTCTGTAATCTCTATGCTGCTCGCCTCGCCTGCCGCCGCCCAGGATGTGCAAAGCTGGAACACGTTGCTGGTGCAAGGCCCGGTGGACGGCAAGCTGCTGCTGTGGGCTGAGGTGCAACCGCGCTTCACCAATGACGCGGATCGGCTGGGCCAGTTCATCGCGCGCGGCGCACTGGGCGTGCGGCTGAAGAACGACATCGATCTGCACGCCGGCTATCATTTTCAGCATAATAATCCGGCGCCGGGCATCACCAGCGACGAACATCGCTTCTGGCAGCAGGTGATGGCCCCGGTGCTGCGGCAGGAAAATGGCTTTGCGCTGATCACCCGCTGGCGGCTGGAACAGCGCACGTTCGAAGGCGCCGATGATCTGGGCTGGCGACTGCGCATGCAGTGGCGGGTGCAGCAGCCACTGCATGGCAAGGGCAGCGCCGGGCCGCTGGCGTGGAGCGAGACCTTCTTTGCGCTGAACAGCACCGATTGGGGGGCGCGCGGCGGCTTTGATCAGCAGCGCAGTTTCATCGGCTGGCTGCAACCGCTGGGCAAACGGCTGAACCTGGAAGCCGGCTACATGCATCAGCATATCAACCGGCCCGGCCGCAATCCTGGCAACCACGTGATCAACCTCACGCTCAACCGCCGGCTCGGCTGAGCTGGCGGCTGGCGCGCGGCTTTAGTTCAGCGTCTTGAGATAGGCGATCACGTCCTTGCGCTTCTTGGCATCGGCGATGCCGGCAAAGGCCATCTTGGTGCCCGGCACATAGGCCGCGGGCTTGGTCAGATAGGTGTCGAGATTGGCATCGGTCCAGTTGACAGCCTTGGCCTTCATCGCCGCCGAATAGCTGAAGCCGGCGACGCTCGCCGATTTGCGGCCCGCCACCCCGGCCATCGATGGCCCGATGCGGTTCTGCCCGGCCACCACGCTGTGGCAGGCCTTGCACTGCACAAAGGCCTTTTCACCGGCAGCTGCATCCTGGGCCGCCACCGGGGCCGCCAGGGCCATGGCGGCCAGGGCGGTGGTGATGTGAATCATCTTCATGATGTCGTCTCCTTGCTTGATCAATGATGGCCATGCTGCGCGCTGGCCGCTGTCTCGGCCTTGAACGCCACGTCCAGCGGCCCGGCCTTTTCAAACAGCAACCGCGCCTTGATCATCTGGCCCGGCTGCACGGGCGTCTTCAGCCCGATGAACATCACGTGCAGGCCGCCCGGCGCAAAGCGCACCTTGCCGCCCGCTGGAATCGGCACGCCGCCTGACTGGGCGCGCATCTGCATGACGCCGCCCCGATTGAACGTGCCATGCAGATCAGACCGGTTGGATGCCGTGGTGGTGACCGACAGCAAGCGGTCGGCCGACTTGCCCGTGTTGGTGATGATCAGGAAACCGGCGCCGGTTTTGGAAACCGGGCTGGCGACCCGCAGCACGGGTTGATCAACCAGCAGCGAACCGATCTTGTACTCGTGCGCCGCTGTCGGCCCGGCGAGAGCGACAGCAAGAGCGCAGACAATCGACAAGCGCATGGCAAGCTCCTGATCGCAACCAGCGGCCGTTCGTCGGAGCGACCGCATTTGACGGCCCGAACTGCCATCGCGGCCCTTGGCCTGCAACCCCGCAATCACCCCTATCAGTTGCCAACCAGCCCCAGCGCCTTCACGTCGGCCGTGGCCGCCGCCAGATCAGCCTGGGCCACGATCTGGCGGAAGGCGGCGTCAAGCCGGCGCACCTGCGCGTCTGCTGCGGCTTCCTCGCGCAGATTGACCAGGAAGAAATCGGAGGCGCCTTCCTGGAAGCGGCGGCGCTCGGCGCTGGCCATGGTCAGGGCGCGGTCCTGCTCGTCGATGGCGATGCCCAGCAGCCGGCGGGCCTGCCGCGACGCCACTGAAAGGCCGCCGATCTCTGCCCTGATCTGATCCTCGATGAAACGGCGGCGCTGCTGAAAGGCTTCGATCTCCGCCTGGGTCTGGCTCAATCGGCCGCGCGCCGTGCGCTGCTGGATCGGCACGGTGAGGGTCACGCCCAGCTTGGCCTGATTGCCGACATAGTCGCGCCCGCCCAGCCCGACGTCGCCAACGAACTGGTTCACTTCGGCGGCCAGATCGAGGCGGGGGAGGAAATTGTTGCGGTCCAGCGCCAGTCGGGTGCGGGCCTGGGCAATGCGCACATCCACCACCCGCAGATCGGGGCGATTTTCCAGCGCCGTCAGCATGTCGTCAGACGCGGGCAGCGGCGCCGGCAGCGTGCGCGGCAAACGATCGGCGCCGGGCACGATCGGGTTGCCATCGGCATCGCGCCAGAACAGCGACAGCGTGATCGCCGCCTGTTCCAGCGCCTGTTCGGCCTGCACCACCAAGGTCTGCCGGCGCAGGATATTCTGCTCATTCTCGGTCAGCAGGATCGCGGGCCGCAAGCCTTCGGCCACCTGGCGCTTGAACCCGGCCTGCCGGTCGAGCGCCAGTTGCAGCAGATCCTTGAACACGGCCACGCGCTGCCCGGCGATCACCCAGCTGTTCCACGCCGCGATGGTGCGGGCCTGCACGCCGATGGCCACCAGCAGGCGATCATTGTCGGCCAGCACGACATCGGCGCTGGCGATGGCGCGATTGAAGCGGCGCTCGTCGATGTCGCGGTCGCGCAGCAGCGAAAACAGCGTGCCCACGGTGAAGCGGCCCAGCCGCGCGGTGTTGTTGCCGGCCTGCGACGAGCTGAACCGGCCGCGCGACACGTCATAGCCGGCATAGACATTGCCGCCATTGCTGGCGAGCGGCTGGTACAGGCGCACCCCGGCTTCCGAACCATCAACGGTGCCGATCGGCCGCGCTTCGAGATTGGCGCTGAACAATGTGTCGAACGCGCCTTCGGTGGTAAGCAGGCGGCCTTCGGCACCGCGCACCCGGGCCAGCGCTTCCAGCACCTGCGGCGCGTGATAGCGGCTGGCAGCAAGCACTTCTTCCAGCGACAGCGGCGACGTTGCTGCCGGCAACGGCTGGGCTGCGGCACGGGCATCGGCTTCCAGGGCACGCCGGCTGCTGGCCGGCTGCTGCGCCGCTGCCAGCGACGGCAGCAGCAGCAGGAGCGCCAGCAGCGCCTTACTTGCCCGTGGCACCGGCTTCACTGCCCTTGGCGGCCTTCACTTCGCCGTTCATCGCCGGTTCGGCGCCTGGCCGCGTGAACTGCAACGGGAAATCGTTGAGCAGCCGCCACAGTTCGAACCAGATCGGCACAGTATTCATCTGCACCCAGCCGCGCACCTTGGCACCCAGCCGCACGGCGCGTTCATCCGGCCACGGATCACGATCGCCGCTTTCAACCACGAGGATACGGAACAGGCCATTGGGCGAGGCATTCAGATCCACCGCCGCCACCTGGCCATCGAAATAGCCCTTGGCAATGGACGGCCAGCCGGAAAACTGGATGGCCGGCCAGCCTTCGAATTCCAGCCGCACGCGGCGGCCGACATGGATCAGCGGGATATCGCGGCCATCCATGTACATTTCCACCACGCGGCGCGACTGTTCGGGCACGAAGGTGGCGAGCACATCGCCCTGCTTGACGATGGTGGCGCTATCGATGCTGGTCACCCGCATGATGCGGCCGTTGCGCGGCGCCCGGATCAGCTGTTCCGACTGGCGGCGCAGGTTGACATCGATCTTGTTGATCTCGGCCCGCGATGACGCGATCTTGGCGCGGAATTCCGCCACCTTGATCTGCGCCAGTTCCATGTCGCGGCGGGAGGCCAGGCCTTCGCCATAAAGCGTGGTCATGCGCGTCACATCGCGCTGCGCCGTGGCGGCGGCGGCGGCGGTGGCCTCGATCTCGGCGACCTTCTGGGCCCGCTCTGCCTGCAGGCGGCTGAGATAATCCGGATCGATGTCGACCACCCGGGCGATGGGATCGCCGGCCTTCACGCTGGCGCCATCGGTGACAAACCAGCGATCGAGCCGGCCCGGCACCAGCGCGGTGATGTTCTGCTGCCGGTCACGCGGATCATAAGCGATCACGCTGCCGGTGCCCTGCGCCGTCTGCACCCATGGCACCAGCGTGATGAACGCGAGGAAGACGGTGATGCCGGTCACCACCATGACGGCAAAGATGCGCATCACCGGCGGCGGATTGATGCTGCGCAGCGTGGCGAAATGGCCTTCCGGCAGCGGGGAACGATCAGTCGCCATCAACCGTCTCCCGCCCGGCCGCCGCGCGCAGCGTATCGAACGTGGCGCGATCGCGGCTGATCAACTGGCGATCAAGGCCCAGCCACAGATAACCATCCAGCACGAGATCTTCGGGCCGGTTGCTGAAATAGAGGATGGTGGTGTTGGTGCCCCGGAAATGATCGAACACCGCCTTCAGCCGCGCCCGCGCCACCGTGTCGAACAGCGGCGACAGCACCATGATGCGCGGCGCCGCCAGGATGGCCGCGGCCAGTTTCAGCTGCATCATCTTGGCCACGGTGAACGGCGCGCCAGTGGACGAAAGCCGCGTGTGGATGCCATCAGGCAGCAGCGCCAGCCGGTCTTCGAGGCCGACAAGCTTGAGCGCAGCCATCTGATCGGCCGCATTGCGATCCGGATTGGCGAGGCGCAGATAATCGGCGATTGTTGACTCCACGATGGCAGCGCGATCCAGCACGGTGATATCCGATCGCAGCGCCAGCGGATCCATCAGCGCGATATCCACCCCGCCCAGCGTGATCAGGCCCGATTGCGGCTTTTCCAGCCGTTTCAGCAGATCGGCAAATTCCCGCTCCATCCCCGGCACACCCTGGCAGACCAGGCGGCTGCCCTCGGCAATCTGCAGGTTCACATTGGCCACGCCCGCCGGCAGGGTGAAGCGCACCTGGCGCATTTCCAGCGCGCCGCCGCTGGGCGGGGCCAGGCCGGCCGTGGGCTTGGCTTCCTGCTTCAGGCCATAGAGCAGCGACAATTCCTCGATCGAGGCCACCAGATCATACCAGTCATCAAGATAGGAATAGAGGCTGTTCATGCCGGCAAACACGCCGGACAGGATCAGCTCGGCCGCCACCAGTTGCCCGATCGACAATTGTTCCTGGATGACCAGCCAGCCGCCCAGTGCCAGCAGGCCGGCCGACGCTGCGGCATAGAGGAAATAGAAGGCGATGGTCTGCGGGAACTGGTAGCCGAAATGATCGCTGTGGGCCTTCACATAATTGGCGGTGACCCGCTCTGCGCCGGCCAGCGCATATTCGATATGGCGGGCCGATTTGTAGAAGCCGTTGGACGCACCCACCGTCTCCAGGAAATGCGCGGCATTATATTTCTCGTGGGAAAGGATGATCGAGGTCTTCATCGCGCCCTTCGACCAGATCGCCCACACCGCCCACAACAGCGCAATCAGCACCAGGTTGAAGGCCAGGAAAAACGGGTGGTAAAAACTGGTGACGATGAAACCGACGATCATGCCCAGGATGATGGTGAAGCCGCCGATCAGCAGCGACGGCACCGCCTTCTGCATGTTCACCATTTCAAAATAGCGGTTGAACAGATCGAAGCGGCGATCATCCTGGAAGAAGGGATCGGCCGCATTGATCACGCGCATGGTGAGATCCGCCACCAGCCGCGCCATGAAGCGGCGGCGATAAAGCTCCATCAGATGGATGCGCAGCACCGACAACAGGCCGGAGATGATCAGCAGGCCGAACAACATGGCCGCCAGCGTGAACAGCGGCACGGGCAGCGCGGTATTGGCGATGCTGTTGATCAGCAACTGCACCGAAATCGGCGTGGCCAGACCCAACAGGGCAATGCCGATGCCATAGATGATCGCCAGCCAGAAATAGTTCTTTTCCGGCCACAATATGTCCTTCAGCCAGCTGTAAACCAGCTGGTTGAGGTCCATCTTCACGAGATCCTTGGCGGCCATGTGTCTCCTGTCACCAGCGGCGGGCAACGCGAGCCCATGTAGGGACACAGCGCCGCTCTGCCAAGGCGGGCAGGCAGAAAAAATTACATGGGCGTAATGATTCTGCCGCCACGTCTGCTCGGAATTACCATGGAACGGCGCTCAGCCGGCATCGGCCAACTGCCGCAGCCCGGTGCCCAGCCGGTCCACCAGTTCGTCAATCTGTGCCTTGCTGATGATCAGCGGCGGCGACAGGGCAATGATGTCGCCGGTGACCCGGATCAGCAGGCCCGAATCGAACATGGCGCGGAAAATCTCCTGGCCGCGTGACCCGGGCTGGCCGGGGCGGGGAGCCAGCTCGATGGCGCCAACCAGGCCGAAATTGCGGATGTCGATCACGTTGGGCAGGCCAGCCAGGCTGTGCAGCGCGGCCTCCCAATGATCTTCCAGCGCGCGGGCATGGGCAAAAAGGCCCTCGCTGGCATAGACATCCAGCGTGGCGATGCCGGCGGCGCAGGCCAGTGCATGGCTGGAATAGGTATAGCCGTGAAACAGCTCGATCCCCGGCACGTCGCCCGGCGCATCGACAATGGCATCATAAACGTGGCGCGCGGCCGCCACGGCGCCCATCGGCACGGCGGCGTTGGTGAGGCCCTTGGCCAGGCAGATCAGATCGGGCGTGACGCCAAAGCGTTCGGCCGCCGTGGCGGCACCGATGCGGCCAAAGCCGGTGATGACTTCATCGAAGATCAGCAGGATGCCATGCTGCGCCGTGATCGCCCGCAGCCGTTCCAGATAGCCCTTGGGCGGCACCAGCACACCGGTGGAGCCGGCCAGCGGTTCGACGATGACCGCCGCGATGGTATCGCCATGCAGCGCCACCAGCGCTTCGAGCCGGTCGGCGAAATCGGCGCCATGTTCGGGCTGGCCCTTCGAAAAGGCATTGCGCGCCGGATCATGGGTATGCGGCAGGTGATCAGTGCCGGGCAGGCCGGTGCCATAGACGCGGCGATTGGTGACGATGCCGCCCACCGAAATGCCGCCAAAGCCGGTGCCGTGATAGCCGCGCTCGCGCCCGATCAGGCGAATGCGCTGGCCCTGGCCCTTGGCCCGCCAATAGGCCAGCGCGATCTTCAGCGCGGTATCGACACTTTCGGAGCCCGAGTTGGTGAAGAAGATTCGGTCAAGCCCTTCCGGCATGATGCCGGCCACGCGCGATGCCAGCTGGAAGGCCAGCGGGTGGCCAAGCTGGAAGGTGGGGGCAAAATCCAGCACCGCAGCCTGGCGCTGGATCGCTTCCACGATGGGTTCCCGGCCATGGCCAGCGTTCACACACCACAGGCCGGCGGTGCCATCCAGGATACGGCGGCCATCGGCGCTGGTGTAGTGCATGTCCTTTGCCGCCACCATCAGGCGCGGATTGGCCTTGAAATAGCGATTGTCGGTGAACGGCATCCACAGAGACGAAAGATCGTTGGGAAGACTTGGGGGTGCGACGCTGGCCATGAGCAAGGCCCTCCTCTCGTGGCTGGTGGTTCAGGCTTTCGCGAGCAATTTCTCGATCTGGCTGCCCAGGGCTTCGGGCTTGGTGGCCGGGGCAAAACGTTCCTGCACCTGGCCATGCTTGTCGACCAGGAATTTGGTGAAATTCCACTTGATGGCTTCGCTGCCGAGCAGTCCGGGCGCCTGTTTCTTCAACATCTGAAACAGCGGGTGGGCGGCATCGCCATTCACGTCCACCTTGGCAAACAGCGGGAAATCCACGTCGTAGGTGAGCTTGCAGAAATTGGCGATTTCGCTGGCATCGCCGGGCTCCTGCGCGCCGAACTGGTTGCAGGGGAAGCCGAGCACGGCAAAGCCCCTGGGGCCATATTTCCTGTGCAGCGCTTCCAGCCCTTCATATTGCGGCGTGAACCCGCACTTCGAAGCGGTGTTGACGATCAGCAGCACCTTGCCGTCGAAATCCTGCATGGAAATCTCGCGGCCATCGATGGTCCTGGCGCTGAAATCGTAAACGGTCGTCATTTCGCCTCCCCTTCAGGGCTGATGCTGGCCCGCCAAGGCTGCCGCGAAATGGCGGCGACACAAGGCGACATAGCGATCATTGCCACCAATTTCGGTCTGCTGGCCAGAGGCAACCGGACGCCCCTCGCCGTCAATACGCAAGTTCATCGTCGCCTTGCGCCCACAAGCACATACGGCTTTCAGTTCGGTGAGCGTATCGGCGATCGCCAGCAACCACTGGCTACCGGGAAACAGATTGCCGAGGAAATCGGTGCGCAGGCCATAGCAGAGCACGGGGATGCCCAGATCATCGGCGACACGGGCCAGCTGCCAGACCTGATCCTTGGTCAGGAACTGGGCTTCATCGACCAGCACGCAATTGAGCGTGCCCACCGCATGGGTGCTGGCAACGGCGGCAAACAGATCGGTGTCGGCCGCAAACACCTCGGCCGGCGCTGATAATCCGATGCGCGAGGCAATCACCCCATGCCCCGCCCGATCATCCAGGGCGGCGGTAAACAGCATCGTGTGCATGCCGCGTTCGCGATAGTTGAAGCTGGCCTGCAGCAACACCGTCGATTTGCCGGCGTTCATGGAGGCATAGTAGAAATAGAGCTTGGCCACGCGCCTTCCTTGCGCGCGGCCGAGCCCCTTGGTCAACAACTGGCTTGGCGCCAGAAACTCACCGGTTCCCGCCGATGATGTCGCCCAGTTCGCCAAGCAGGCTGCCTTCGCCGCGATTCTGGCCGCGGCCCATGGCGGCCTGCATCATGCGGCCGGCCAGGCGACTGAACGGCAGCGACTGGATCCACACCTTGCCCGGCCCGGTGAGGCGGGCGAAGAACACGCCTTCACCGCCGAACAGCATGGATTTGACGCCGCCCACCGTTTCCAGATCGAAGTTCACCGATGGCGTGAAGGCCGCCACGCAGCCGGTATCGACATGCAGCACCTCGCCCGGCGCCAGCGTGCGCTCGATCACGGTGCCGCCCATCTGCACGAACACCCAGCCATCGCCGTCCAGCTTCTGCATGATGAAGCCTTCGCCGCCAAACAGACCGGTCATCACCTTGCGCTGGAAGGCGACACCGATCGAAACACCCTTGGCCGCCGCCAGGAACGCGTCCTTCTGGCAGATGAGCGTGCCGCCAACGCTGTCCAGCTTGATCGGCAGGATATGGCCCGGCGTCGGCGCGCCGAAGGCTACACGCGCCTTGCCGCCGCCATTGTGGGTGTAGACGGTGGTGAACAGGCTTTCGCCGGTGAGCAGTCGCTTGCCGGCGCCCATCAGCGCGCCCATGAAGCCGCCCTGCTGGCCACCGCCATCACCAAACACGGTGGTCATGCCGATGCTGGCATCCTTCCACACCATGGCGCCGGCTTCGGCCACGGCGCTTTCACCGGGATCCAGCTCGATCTCGACGAATTGCAGTTCGTGGCCCTTGATCTCGAAATCGATATCATCGGCGATGCCGGTGGCGCGGCTGTGTTGCCAGGGATTGGGCATGGAAGGACTCCTGTTGTGCTGAAGCCAATGTAGGGATGGTGTGTTGCGCCGCCAAGACGCCGGCGCGACAAAACTTGCACCGCCCGGCGTGTTGCGCGACACACGCCGCCATGAAGCATCTGTCCCTCTTCGCCGCCCTGCTGATCAGCACGGCCCCCGCGTTTGCCGCTGAAGCCGAGGGCGCGCTGATCACCGTCACCGGCAAGGGTCTGAAGGATCTGCCCGGCGATGCCGCGCTGTCGCTGGTGGTGATCGAGCGGGACCGCATCCTCAATAGCGGATCGAACCGGTTGGAATCGGTGCTGGCCGATATCGCCGGCCAGCAGCAATTTCGCCGGTCCGACAGTCGTTCCGCCAATGCCACCTCGCAGGGCATCACCCTGCGCGGGCTGGGCGGCAATGCCTCGTCCCGCGCGCTGCTGGTGCTGGATGGCGTGCCGCAGGCCGATCCGTTTGGCGGCTGGGTGGCGTTTCCGGCCTATGCCACCGGCCGGCTGGATCGCATCCGGGTGACGCGCGGCGGCGGCTCCGGCTATTGGGGCCCCGGCGCGCTGGCCGGCACCATCGAGCTGGAATCCGTGGGCGGCGCCGCTATCAACCCGTTCACCGGCAGCATCGCCTTTGGCAGCCGCGAAAGTGTTGATGCGCAAGGCTCGCTGGGCCTGAAGCGCAGCGGCGGTTTCGCCACGCTGTCGGCCGCCTATGGCCGGGGCGATGGTTTCATCCCCATTGTCGAACGCAGCCGCGGCACGGCAGACCGGCCGGCGCCCTATGAACAGGCCAGCGTCAACCTGCGCGCTGTCGTGGAAATCGCGCCCGACACCGAAGCACAGGTGACCGCCACCGGCTTCACCGACAGCCGCGAGCGCGGCACCGATTTTTCGCGCAACACGTCCGAAGGCGTTGATGGCGCCATCCGCCTGGTCGGCCGTGGGCGTTGGGGCTGGCAGGCGCTGGCCTATGTGCAGACGCGCAATTTCACCTCGGATTTCGCCGCCGTGAACGCAGCGCGCACCACCGCCACGCAGACGCTGGCCCAGTTCGACACGCCGGCAACCGGCTGGGGCGGCCGGCTGGAAATCGCGCCGCCGGTGGGCGCAGGCGTCTCGCTGCGGCTGGGCGCCGATACAAGGCATTTGACCGGCGAGACCAACGAGCTGTTCACCTATGTCAATGCCGCCCCCACCCGCCAGCGCGAGGCCGGCGGCCGCACGGGCACCACCGGGCTGTTCGTGGATGGCAGCATCGAACGCGGTATCATCACCGCCACCGCATCGGCCCGCATCGATTGGTGGACGATCGAAGATGGCCGCCTGCTGGAAACCACCATCGCCACCGGCGCACCGTTCACCACGCTGATTTTCGCGGATCGGTCTGGACAGGAATTCACCGGCCGGGCTGGCATTGCCATCAAGGCAGCCGACTGGATCGCGCTGCGCGGTGCGGCCTATCGCGGCTGGCGGCTGCCCACGCTGAATGAACTCTATCGCCCGTTTCGCGTGGGCCCCGATGCCACCGCCGCCAATGCGCTGCTCAAGCCCGAACGGGTGACGGGCGTGGACGCCGGCTTCACGCTGAAGCCGGCGGACGGCGTGGAGATCGGCGTCACCGGCTTCTGGAACCGCATGGACGACACCATCGCCAACGTCACCCAGGGCAGCGGGCCGGGTGTGTTTCCCGGCGTCGGCTTTGTGGCGGCGGGGGGCTTCTATCGCCAGCGCCAGAATCTCGACGCGCTGGAAGTGTGGGGCTGGGAAGTCGATGCCCGCCTGCGTCGCGGCCCGTTCGGCCTGACCGCCAGCTGGAGCCATGTCGATCCCGGCATTTCCGCAAGCGGGGCCGCCGCGCCGCTGGATGAGCTGCGCCCGGCACAAACCCCGCGCGACCAGTTTTCCGGCACCATCGATTACAGCGACAAATTGTTCACCGCCTCGGCCACGCTGCGCCACATCGCCAGCCAGTTCGAGGATGATCAGAACAGTCGCAGCCTGAACAGCGCCACCATGGTCGATGCGCTGCTGCTGGTGCCATTGATCAAGGGCCTGGCCATCGAAGGCCGGGTCGAAAATCTGTTCGATGCCGAAGTGCAGGCAGCGCTATCCGGCACCGGCGTTGTGGAGCGCGCCCTGCCCCGCACCTTCTGGGTGGGCGCCCGCGTCTCCTTCTGAGCCGGGGGAACACCGTATCGACGGGCGTATAAGCCGGGCCTAACCAGCCGCCATGGAGACCCGCCATATGACCCGTTACAGCACGGTTGCCATTACGCTGCACTGGCTGATGGCCCTGATGATCATCGGCAATCTGGCCGGCGGCTTCCTGCATGATTTCGTGCCGCGCGAAGGCGGCCAGCGCGCGCTGGTGATGGATTTTCACAAGAGCTTCGGCCTGACCATCATCGCCCTCACCCTGTTCCGGCTGGGCTGGCGGCTCAACCACGCCGTCCCGGCCCTGCCCAACTATTTCACCGCGGGCGAGCGCCTGCTGGCAAAGGCTGCGCATTGGGGTTTCTATGCGATGATGCTGGCGCTGCCGCTTTCGGGCTGGGTGGCAGCGGATCGCAATGATCGCCCGCTGGCCTGGTTCGGGCTGCCGGTTTCCAAATTCGGCGTCGGCAAGGCCACCGGCAGCGCTGCCAACGAACTGCATGAGATATTGGGCTGGGCCATGCTGGCGCTGCTGGCGCTGCATATTGTTGGCATCATCAAGCATCTGGTGATGGATCGCGACAATCTGATGCCGCGCATGGGTGTGGGCCGCCCGGACGCTTGACGCTGCCGGCCCGTCGCCGCCACACAGGCGCATGGCCGATACGATCAAGCTGCACGATAGCTGGCGCACACCCTTGGCTGGCGCCTTCGCCGCGCCGTCGATGGCGGCGCTGAAAAGCTTCCTGCTGGCCGAAAAGGCCGCCGGCAAGGCGATCTATCCCAGGGGCAGCGAGTGGTTTCGCGCGCTCGATCTGACGCCGCTCGATCGCGTGCGCGTGGTGATATTGGGGCAGGACCCGTATCATGGCCCCGGCCAGGCGCATGGCCTCGCATTTTCGGTGCGCCCCGGCGTGCGGGTGCCGCCCAGCCTGGTCAACATCTACAAGGAACTGCAATCCGATCTCGGCATCCCGCCGGCGCGGCACGGCTTCCTGGAACATTGGGCGCGTCAGGGCGTGTTGCTGCTCAACAACAGCCTCACCGTGGAACAGGGCCTCGCCGCCAGCCACAAGGGTCGCGGCTGGGAGCCGTTCACCGATGCCGTGATCCAGCTGGTCGCCAACCGTGATCGCCCCTGCGCTTTCCTGCTGTGGGGCAGCCACGCCCAGAAAAAGGCCGACTTTGTCGACAGCCGGCGCCATCTGGTGCTGAAAGCCCCGCACCCCTCACCGCTGTCGGCGCACAATGGCTTTTTCGGCTGCCGGCATTTTTCGCGCACCAATACGTGGCTGGAACAGCAGGGCCTGCCAGCCATCGACTGGGCGCTGCCGCCGGTCTAGGTTCAGGACGCCTTGAAGGGGAAAAACGATGCGAAACCTTGCTCTTGCCCTGCTGCTGATGGCGGCGCCCGTGGCGGCCAATCCGCTGTTCACCGATCCGCCCGCCACCGCCACACCGCGCGCCCGCATGGAGGTGCTGCACATCCCGTCGGGCGGGGTGGAGATCAACGGCGTTGCTTATCTCGCCGCTGGGCCGGGGCCTCACCCCACCATCGTCATCTGCCATGGTTGGCCGGGGAACGAGAAGAATCTCGATCTCGCCCAGGCGCTGCGCCGGGCCGGGTGGAACGCCATCACCTTCAATTATCGCGGCGCCTGGGGCAGCCCCGGCAATTTCCGTTTTGGCCAGAATCCCGAAGACGCCAAGGCCGTGCTGGCCCTGCTGCGCCGGCCGGACATGGCAGCCAGACTGGGCATCGACACCAGCCGCATCGTGCTGGCCGGGCACAGCATGGGCGGCTGGGTGACGGGGATGGTGGCATCCGAAGACCAGGGCCTGGCCGGCGCCATCCTGATCTCGGCAGCCAACATGGGCGCGCTTGCGCCGTTGCTGGGCGACAAGCTGGAAGCACAGGCCGCCGGCAACAGCGAGGCCCTGGCCGGCACGTCGCCCGCCATCCAGGCCAGCGAACTGCGGGCGCAGGCCAGCGCCTTTGATCTGCGGCCCCGCGCGGCAGGCCTGGCGCGGCAGCCGCTGCTGGTGCTGACATCCGACGACGGCCTGAAGCCCGCCACCGATCCGCTCGTGGCCGCCGCCCGTGCCGCCGGCGGCACGGTGACAGAAATCCATGCCGCTACCGATCACAGCTGGTCAGATGCGCGGCTGCAGTTGGCGTCCCATGTCCACGACTGGCTGAAATCGCTGCCCGCGCGGCGTTGAGCAATCGCAGGGGAGAGGTGGTGCCGCTTACGTGACTCGAACACGTGACCCCCGCATTACGAATGCGGTGCTCTACCGGCTGAGCTAAAGCGGCATCTCGGTGAGGCGGCGCATTTATCAGGGGGTGGGTTGGCTGGCAAGGGGCAAGGCAAGCCACGCCATCAGGCGCACCGGGGCCGACATGTTCAATGCGGCCGCAGCCGAGCCGTTATCGGGGCATGAGCCACGCAACCCCCGGCACTGTTCACCCGCTTCGCGGCGCCCGTTTGCGGGATGAAGGCGACAAGGCGCCGGCCGTCGGGCGCCCGGGGCCGCTGCGCGAAGACCAGGTGCCGCGCAGCGTCGTGGTGGAACGGCGGTTGACCAACCGGGCCCTGGTCGCCTGGCAGAACGCGCCCGACAACGGCATTGCGGCGGCCCTGTCGCCCTTTTTCGATCACAGCATCGTGGTGCGCGATCCCGCCGGCCGCGCCATCATCGAAAGCGTGGGCGGGCCGGTTTCGGCACGCTTTGGCCTGGTGGCAGGGCTGGAACTGCTGCGCGATCCCGGGCTTTCCGAAGAGCTGGTCGCCGCCGGCGAACTGGTGGCGCTGCAGCCGATGCCGATCCCCTTCGAAGCCAGCGTGAACGATCCGATGGGCGCCCAGATGCTGGTGCGCGGGCTGGCCCTACCGCTGCCGGAAGCCGGCGATCCCGCCGCGCTGGTGCAGATCGTGCTGAGCTGGCGCGAAGTCCTGTCGAAAAGCGCCGCGCGCCGCCTGCGTGCCGAACTGGCCAATGCCTTTGCCGATGTGCAGCGGCTGCCGCCGCTAGCCGAACCATTTCCGCGCCGATCCCGCGTGGGCGCTGCGCTTGATGTGTTCGATATCACAAAGAATAAAGAGTGAGCGTCGAATCACACTTTTCTTTCCGGACAGCGCGGCGCATAAGCTGCGGCAAAAATGTCGCGGGAGCGATCGACGTGTCTGATTTGACCAAGCTTGGCGCCAAGGCTGCGTCTGCAATTTCCGCTGAAACCCTGGCACAGGCACTGGCCGGTTGCCTGTTTGCCCGCGCCCTGCCCGGCGAAATCGAAGGGCTGGACGACGCGGCGCGCGCCGGCGTGGCCGGCTTCATGACCGAGGCGGCGTTCCAGCGCCAGGCCGATCAGCCGGTGGTCCATATCGATCCGCTGGCCGACGATGGCTCACGCCGCTTGCGCCTTGCCATCATCGGGGAAGATCGGCCGTTCCTGGTCGATTCAACTGCTGCAGCCGTCACCGCCGCCAATGTCGATATCCACCGCCTGCTGCACCCCATCATTGATGTGCGCCGCGATGCCGATGGGACATTGCTGGAAGTGATCGGCCTTGGCAGCAACGGTGCGCCACTGCCCGGCCATACCCGTGAATCCATGATCTACATGGAAATCGAGCAGGTCGGCCCCAAGACCCGCGCCGCGCTCGAAGCCAGCCTGACCCAGGTGCTGGCCGATGTGCGCGCTGCCGTGACCGATTGGAAGGCCATGCTGGCACTGCTGCGCGAACGCATCCGCGCCCTTTCTGACAATCCGCCGCCGCTGGCGCCGCATCGCACCGCTGAAGCCATGGCGTTCCTGGAATGGCTGGCGGCCGACAATTTCACCCTGCTGGGCGCCCGCCACTACCAGATTGACGGGGATCTGGATGATCCGGCGCTGGAGGTGACCAGCGACCACGGCCTCGGCCTGCTGGCCGATCCCGATTATCCGGTATGGAGCGGCACGCGTGGCCCGGCGGATACGCCGCGCGCCTTGAAGGCGCTGCTGGCCAGCCCGGAACCGCTGCTGATCACCCGCGCCGGTGCGGTGGTGACGGTGCATCGCCGCGTCAACGGCGATCTGATTGCGGTGAAGGGCTTTGACCGGCAGGGCCGGGTGGTTTCGGAAACCCGATTCCTCGGCATGTATACATCGGCGGCGCTCAACACCTCGCCGCGCCAGGTGCCGCTGCTGCGCCGCAAGGTGGGCGAGATCATCGATGCGCTCGGCTTTGGCGAAGGCGGCCATTCGGCCAAGGCGCTGGTGCATGTGCTGGAAAGCTTTCCGCGCATGGAATTGTTCGAGGCCAGCCCGGACCAATTGAAGACCATGGCGCTGGGCTTGTTGTCGCTGCTCGATCGGCCGCGGCCCAAGTTGTTTGCCCGGCCCGATCCGTTTGGCCGCTTCGTGTCGGCGCTCGTCTATGTGCCGCGCGATGTTTACACCAGCCGCCTGCGCGAAGCTGCCGGCCAGATGCTGGCCCAGGAACTGAAGGGCAGCATCGCCCGCTATGAAGTGGAACTGCGCGAAGAGGGCCTGGCCCGCGTGCATTATGTGGTGGATGTCGCCGACGCCGCCAGTTTTACCGCCGATCAGGCCGCCGCGCTCGATCGCCGCCTGCGCCAGCTGGTGCGCGGCTGGGAAGAGGATCTGGAGGCCGCGCTGGCCGAACTGACCACCCCCACCCGCGCCGCGCGGTTGGCCCGCAGCCATGGCCGCGCCTTCTCGGCCAGCTATCGTGCCCAGCACCAACCCGCCGAAGCCGCCGCCGATATCATGGCACTGGTCGATCTTTCGGACGAAAGCCAACGCAGCGTGCGCCTGCTTGCCAGCGATGTACCGGGGCAGGTGCGCCTGAAAATCTATCGCCTGGGCCGCATCATCCCGCTTTCGGAAGCGGTGCCGGTGCTGGAGAATTTCGGCCTGCGCGTGATCGAGGAATATCCGTTCGATCTGGCCGACGGCCAATTGGGCTGGGTGCATGATTTCCTGGCCGAAGTGCCCGATGCCACGCTGCTGGCCGATCTGCCCGGCCTGGCCAGCCGCGTCGCCCCGGCGCTGACCGATGTGCTCACCGGTGCGCAGGAAAATGATGGCTTCAACGCGCTGATCCTTGCCTGTGGGCTGGACGCTGGCGAAACGGCACTGCTGCGCGCCTGGTTCCGCTATCTGCGCCAGACCGGTGTCACCTATGGCGTGATGACGGTGGTGGATGCACTCAAGCGTTATCCGGAGATCACGCGCGATCTGGTGGCGCTGTTTGCGGCGCGTTTCGGCCCGGATACGACCGACCGCGCTGCAGCACAGGCCGCGGTGTTGGCACGCATCGAAGCTGGCCTTGCCGAAGTGGCCAGCATCGATGATGACCGCATCCTGCGCCTGATCCGTGCCGCCATGCTGGCCACGCTGCGCACCAATTTCTATGTGCCGGGTGGGCCGGAGGCGATGGCCTTCAAGATCGACAGCGCGAAGATGCCGGGCTTGCCGGCGCCGATCCCCTATCGCGAAATCTGGGTCTATTCCCCGCGCGTGGAGGGCATCCACCTGCGCGGCGGGCCGATTGCGCGTGGCGGCCTGCGCTGGTCTGACCGGCGCGACGATTTCCGCACCGAGGTTCTGGGGCTGGTGAAGGCGCAGAAGGTGAAGAACACGGTGATCGTGCCCACCGGCGCAAAAGGCGGCTTCTATCCCAAGCAATTGCCGCCGGCGTCCAACCGGGATGCCTGGCTGGCCGAAGGCACCGAGGCCTATCGCATCTATATCCGGGCGCTGCTGTCGATCACCGACAATCTGGATGTGGCCGGCACCGTGCTGCCGCCCGATGGCGTGGTGTGTCACGATGCGCCCGATCCCTACCTCGTGGTCGCGGCCGACAAGGGCACCGCCACCTTCTCTGACACCGCCAACGCCATTGCCGAAGATCATGGCTTCTGGCTGGGCGATGCCTTCGCGTCTGGCGGCGGCAATGGCTATGACCACAAGGCCATGGCCATCACCGCCAAGGGCGCGTGGATTTCGGTGCAGCGCCATTTCCGCGAGCTGGGCACCGACGTTCAGAGCGAGACGATCCGCGTGGCCGGCGTTGGCGACATGTCGGGCGACGTGTTCGGCAACGGGTTGCTGCTCTCACCGGCCGTCGCGCTGGTGGCGGCGTTTGACCATCGCCACATCTTCCTTGATCCCACCCCCAATATTCCGGCGGCCTTTGCCGAGCGCCAGCGCCTGTTCGCGCTGCCACGATCGAGCTGGGACGATTATGACAAGGCACTGATTTCCGAAGGCGGCGGTGTGTTCGCGCGCAGCCTGAAATCCATCCCGCTGAGCCCGCAGGTGCAGGCCATGCTGGGCGTCAGCGTCGACGCGATGGCGCCCGGTGAACTGCTCAGCGCCATCCTGAAGATGCAGGTCGATCTGATCTGGTTCGGTGGCATTGGCACCTATGTGAAGGCATCGAGTGAAAGCCATGCCGACGCCGGCGACCGCGCCAATGATGCCATCCGCATCGACGCGCGCGACCTGAAGGCGCGGGCCATCGGCGAGGGCGCCAACCTGGGCCTCACGCAAGCGGCGCGCATCGAATTCTCGCGGATCGGTGGCCGCATCAACACCGATTTCATCGACAACAGCGCCGGGGTCGATTGCTCCGACCACGAGGTCAACATCAAGATCGCGCTGAATGGGGAAGTCGCCGCCGGCACGCTCAGCCGGCCCGACCGTGACACGCTATTGAAGGCGATGACCGACGATGTCGCCGAACTGGTGCTGCGCGACAACCGCCTGCAAACCCAGGCCATCAGCCTGGCCGAAACCGGCGGTGCGGCGGCCGTGCCGGTGTTCCAGCGCCTCATCCAGACCCTGGAAGGCCGGGTTGGCCTTGATCGGCGCGTGGAAGGCCTGCCGGGCGACGATATTCTGGGCCAGCGCGCCATGGCCGGCGAAGGCCTCACCCGGCCGGAACTGGCCGTGGTGATGGCCTATGCCAAGATGGCCGCCTATGACGTGCTGGTGACCAGCGAGGTGGTCGATGATCCGCTGCTGGAAGCCGATCTGATCGCGGCCTTCCCCACGGCCATGCAGGTGAAGCACCGCGATGCCATCCTGCACCACCGCCTGCGCCGCGAACTGGTGGCGACCAAGCTGGCCAACGAGCTGATCAACCGCGCCGGCCTGTCGGCGCCGTTCGAACTGGCCGAGGAACTGGGGGCCGGGATCGCCGATATCGCCCGCGCCTTCATCGCCGCGCGCCAGCTGTTCGGCTTCGCCGGCCTGTGGCACACGATCGACACGGCAGCGGTGCCGGCCACCGCCGCCAATGCGCTGCACCGTGCCACACAGGGCGTGCTGCGCGCCCAGATGGCTGATCTGGTCCGGCTGGGCGGCGGCCGCAGCGCGACTGCCCTGGTGGCGGCGATCGCTCCCGGTCTGAAGGCGCTGGGCAACAACATCGAGAAACTGGTGAAGGCCGAAGTGCGCGGCCAGCTTGACCGTTCCGCAACCGAACTGGCGGCAGCCGGCGCGCCGGCTGATCTGGCGCGCACCATCGTCCATGTCGAAGCGCTGGACGGTGCTGTGGGGATTGCCCTGCTGGCGGCCGAACGCCGGCTGGACGTGGCGGCCACCGCCCGCGCCTACACGATGCTGGGCGAAACCGCCGGGCTCGACTGGGCGCGCGGTGCGGCCGCAGCAATGAACCCGTCCGACCCGTGGGAACGGCTGCTGACCGCGGCGCTGGTGCGCGATTTCGAACAGATCCGGCTCGATCTGCTGCGCCATGTCGTGCCGGAAGCCAGCAACCCGGTGCAGGTGCTCGCACTGTGGCTGGAAGCGCATGCCGCCCGGGTGGCGCGCATCGCCGCTTCCATCGCCCGCGCCCGCGACAGCGGCACGGTGAGTGCCGCGATGCTGGCGCATATTGCCGGGCAGGCGCGCGCGGCGTTGACTTGATGGTGTGGGCCAGCAGCAACGCGGCGTTGACGTGACAAGCAGTCCGCGCCGCGATCGCCCCCTTGTTGCAAACCGCCTCGCCTGCTAGCGGCAAGCCCATGTCTGTCGATAGCCAAACCGTACGCAAGATCGCGCGCCTGGCGCGGATCGCCGTGACCGATGATGAAGTGCCGGGGCTGGTCGAACAGCTCAACGGCATATTGGGCTGGGTGGAACAGCTGGGCGAGGTCGATACCAAGGGTGTCGAACCCATGGCCAGTGTCATGCCCGGGTCCTTGCGCTGGCGCGCTGACGAAGTGACCGATGGCGGTATCCAGGACAAGGTGCTGGCCAATGCGCCGGACGCCGCCAGCGGTTTCTTCGCCGTGCCCAAGGTGATCGAATGATGAGCGCGCTGACCGATCTTTCGCTGGCGCAGATGAAGGCCGGGCTGGCGGCGAAGCAGTTTTCCGCCGTCGAACTGGCGCAGGCGCATCTCGATGCGATGGCGGCCAACCGGCATTTGAACGCCTATATCGTCGAAACGCCGGAACTGGCGCTGCGCCAAGCCAAGGCCGTCGACGACGGCAGCCGCACCGGGCCGCTGGCCGGCATCCCGCTGGGCATCAAGGATCTGTTTGCCGTTGAAGGCGTGCAGACCACGGCTGGCTCCAACATCCTGAAGGGTTTCGTGCCGCGCTATGAATCCAGCGTGACGGCCAATCTGCTGCGCGATGGCGCGGTGTTCCTCGGCAAGCTCAACATGGACGAATTCGCCATGGGCTCGTCGAACGAGACCAGCGCCTATGGCCGGGTCATCAGCCCGTGGAAGGCCAAGGGCAGCGACGCCGAACTGGTGCCAGGCGGTTCGTCGGGTGGTTCGGCGGCGGCGGTTTCGGCGCGGCTGTGTGCTGGCGCCACCGGCACCGATACCGGTGGCTCGATCCGTCAGCCCGCCGCGTTCGTTGGCATCGCCGGCATCAAGCCGACCTATGGCAGAGCCAGCCGCTGGGGCACGATCGCCTTTGCGTCGTCACTGGATCAGGCCGGCCCGATGGCGCGAACCGTCACCGATTGTGCGCTGATGCTCACCTCCATGTGCGGCTTCGACCCCAAGGATTCGACCAGCCTTGATATCGCGGTGCCGGATTGGGCGGCTGGCCTCACTGGCTCCATGAAGGGCAAGCGCGTCGGCATTCCGGCCGAATATCGGCTTGACGGCATGGACGCGGAAATCGCGGCGCTGTGGGATCAGGGCATCGCATGGCTGAAAGCCGAAGGCGCGGAGATCGTCTCGGTCTCGCTGCCGCACACGAAATACGCCCTGCCCACCTACTATATCGTCGCCCCGGCCGAAGCCTCGTCCAACCTCGCCCGCTATGATGGTGTGCGTTACGGCAACCGCGTCACGCCGAAGGGCGGCAATGTGCACGACATGTATGCCGCCACCCGCGCCGCCGGCTTCGGCAAGGAAGTGAAGCGCCGCATCATGATCGGCACCTATGTGCTGTCGGCCGGCTTCTATGATGCCTATTACACCCAGGCCCAGAAGGTGCGGGCGCTGATCGCGCGCGATTTCGCGCAGGCCTTCGAACAATGCGACGTGCTGCTGACGCCAACGGCGCCCAGCCCGGCCTTTGCCTTTGGCGCCAAGGCCGATCCGCTCGCCATGTATCTGAACGACGTCTTCACCGTGCCCGCCAGCCTGGCTGGCCTGCCGGCGATGAGCGTGCCGGCCGGCCTGTCAGCCTCCGGGCTGCCGCTTGGCTTGCAGATCATCGGCCGCCCGCTTGACGAAATGGGCGTGCTCGATGCCGGGCTGGCCATCGAACGGGCGGCGGGCTTCACCGCGCGTCCCTGATGATGGAGCAGCTGGCCACCCGCGCGGGCTTGGCGCAGTTCCTGCGCTTTGGCCTGGTCGGCGTGGCCAATACCGCCACTTCCTACCTTGTCATCTGGCTGCTGCACCTGCCGTTGGGCGTGCCGGCGGCCAGTGCCATTGGCTATGCTGCCGGCGTGGTGCAGAGTTTCCTGCTCAACCGTTTCTGGACTTTCAGCAACACGCGGCCCCGCACTGATGGGCGGCTGGGCGGCGAGGCACTGCGCTTCATTGCCGTCAATCTGGCATGTGGCGGCCTGTTCACGCTGGTCAACAGCCTGGCCGAACCGCACATCGGCCTGTTTCCGGCGACATTGGTCGGGGTTGCAATGGTGACGCCCTTGGGCTTTATCCTCAACAGGTTCATCGTGTTTCGTTGACAGTGGGGGGTGGGGCTTTGGTCGGACTATCGGTAGTCATCCCGTGCTATAATGAGGAAGAATGCCTGCCCGAGCTGCATCGCCGGGTCGCGGCCATCGCCCACCAATGTTTTGGCGATAATCATGAAATCGTGCTGATCAACGATGGTTCGCGCGATCGCACCTGGACGATCATGCAGCAGCTTTCGGCCGGCGATCCCGAACTGGTCTGCCTCAATCTCGCCCGCAACCATGGCCACCAGCTGGCGCTCACCGCCGGGCTGGATCTGTGCCGCGGCGAAAAGATACTGGTGATCGATGCCGATCTTCAGGACCCGCCGGAATTGCTGCCCGACATGCTGGCGACAATGGAGCGCGAGGCAGCCGATGTCGTCTATGGCCTGCGCACCAGCCGCGAGGGGGAGAGCTTTGCCAAAAAGTTCACTGCCGGCCTGTTCTACCGCATCCTCGATCGGCTGACCGACATCAGTATCCCGCTCGACACCGGCGATTTCCGCCTGATGAGCCGGCGTGCCCTGGATGTGCTGATGGCAATGCCGGAACAGGCACGTTTCGTGCGCGGCATGGTGGCGTGGATCGGCTACCGGCAGGTGCCCTTCCCCTATGCCCGCGCCCAGCGCCTGGCTGGGGTGACGCATTATCCCTTCACCAAGATGCTCAGCCTGGCCTTTGATGCCATCACCGGCTTTTCCACCAAGCCACTGCGCTTTGCCTCCCACGCCGGGCTGTGGCTGGTGGGACTGCTGGTACTGGTCGCCATCTACATCCTGGCCAAGTGGTTGAGCGGCGGCACGGTCGAAGGCTGGACCTCGCTCAGCCTGCTGATCATCGGCATTGGCGCGGCACAGATGCTGGTGCTGGGCGTGATCGGCGAATATCTGGGGCGTGTGTATGTCGAGGCCAAGCGCCGGCCGCTGTATATCGTTGCCGATGTGGTGGGCCGCGATCGTCCTGCCGGCCGACTGGGGGTCAGCCCCGCAGCGGTTCTGGCAGCTTCGTCGCCAGTGCCAGCAGGCTCAACCCCGGCGGCAACGGCAGCCGACCAACCAGGTGACGTTCCCAGCCAAACACGGCCGTGAACAGGCCGTTCAACGGTCCGGGCAGGTCATCATCCTGCCGGCCTTCGCGGCCAGTCAGCCGCGACGCCAGCCGCTGCGCCACCGCCAGCGGGAATAACATGCTGTTGAAGCTGGTCAACATCCGCAGCTCAAGGCCTGATCCGGCAAAGGCCGCCCGCAGCGTGGACTTGCTGTATCGACGGATGTGGTGATTGGCGTCGTCGTGGCTGCTCCACATCCACTGGTGCTGCGGCACGGTGACCAGCAGGCTGCCGCCGGGCGTCAGCCGGCCGGCAATGGCGGCCAGCGTCGCGCGGTCTTCCGGCACATGTTCCAGCACGTCGAGCAGGGCAATCAGGTCATAACGTTCCGCCGGCAGGGGCGGCAGATCGGGCAGCCGCGCTGGCAGCACGGCGCGGCCCAACGTCTGGCTGGCCAGCGCGCGGGCATGATCGTCAAGCTCCACCGCGTCCACCGCGCCAAACTGGCCCAGCATGCCCAGATTGTGGCCGGTGCCGCAGCCGATTTCCAGCACATGGGCGGCCGGCGGCAATGGCACGTGGCGCGCAATCACGTCGGCCAATACGCGCCGCCGCGCCACATACCACCAGTGCGATCCGGCGTGTGCCGCCATATGATCATAGATACCGCGTTCCATGGCGCTTACTGCCCCGCTGCCAACTTCAGCAAGCGAAACCGGCCTGCCTGGGCAACCACGGGATAAGGCGTTTCCGGCAGCGGCCGATCCGCCGCCACCTGGCAGAGCAGCACATAGGGATAGCCGGCGCGGGCATAGGCCGCCACCACCAGTTCCGGCCGCTCACGTGATTGCAGACCAGGCGGGCGCAGCGCCAGTTCATCGCGGGCCACTGCCAGACGGCCGCGCAATTCCAGCGGCTGCGCGGTGCGGATGGCAAACAGCGGGGTGGCATGGCCGTGACGCACCAACAGCAGCGGCGGGTACATTTCACAGCGGTTTGGCATGTCTTCATGCGGAGTGGCGCGCACCGGCAGACCAGCAACGACCTGGCCTCGCGGCAAGGCCCGCACCACGGCATCAAAATCGGCCAGATCGGCCGCCGTGCCATGCCATTGCGCGGCCAGCATCAGCAGCCGCGCCGCAACAAGGGTCGCGAGCCCGGGCAGAAGCAGCCCCAGCCGGCCCGGCCCCGGCATGATCCCGGCGACCAGCACCAGCGCCAGGAACAGCGGCATGCGATCCGAAACATAGCCGCTGCCAAACAGCGCCGGTGGCATCAGCAGCACCAGCACGACACCGGCCAGCGCCGGCACGGCCACCAGCGGTGCCAGCTGCAACGCCCGCCGCCGAAAGGCCAGCCCCAGCAACACCAGCAGCAGCAGCGACCAGATGGCATCGGCCGGATAGGACCAGCCTTCGGCCACCCGCACGATGGTTTCCAGCCGCTGGCTTGCAAGTTCGGCCAGCCTGTCCAGCAGCCGCCCCTGCGCCCGCAACCGCGCCAGGCTTTCATCGGCATTGGTCACGCCGCCCGACGCGGTGGCGGTGCGCGACGCCAGGAACAGCAGCGCCGGCACCACCGCCAGCAGCGCGCATTGGCCGAGGCCACTCGCCAGCGTAGCAAGCCGGCGCGGCCGTTGCTGCCACCAATGGCCCAGTTCCAGGCTGGCAATCAGGATCCCGAACAGGCCGAACGCCAGCGCGTGGCAAAAGAAAATGGCCAACGCCAGCACCAGCGCAAAGCCCACCCGCCGCACCGGCCGGTCGCGCTGCGTTTGCCACCAGGCACCGCCCATCAGGCCCAGGCCCAGGCCCAGCAGGAAGCCGGCAAAACCCCAGTTGAAAATCCAGCTGTACAGCAGCGGCAGCGTCAGCAGCAGCGCCGGCCAGCGCGTGTGCCCGGTGATGGCGCGGTTGAGCATGGCGACGCCGGCGAACAACACGGACAGGATGAAGATCGCCAGCAGGTGCGGCAGCAGCCACAACGGCACGATGTGCAAGGCCGCCACCGCAATCACATCCAGCAGGACATTGGGCAGGATGTCCCAGGCCGGCGCATAATTGGCGGCAAACAGCGGATTATCTGTCAGCGTCGCCAGCACCTGGAACCGGCCAACATGATTGTAGAAATCGATCAGCGGCAGCACCGGGGTGACGATCAGCGGCAACAGCCCCACGGCCAGCAACAGCATGGCCGCCGGCCAGCGCACCGCGTCACCCAACCCTGCCGAGGCCGTCGGCAGGCTTGAGGCTGGCGCTGTGACTACTCCACTTTCTGTGCCAGTTTGCACGAAAACCCCTGATCGACTGCTCTGCCGCCCCCCTTCGGTCAGCAGCGCGGTGGTGTTCAGCCTGTTTGGCCCCGTCCGACCACGTGGCGCAAGCGCAATTCGGCTAAAGCCCGCAAGCCGCTTTGTCCATGCGGTTATCGCGCGAGCGGGCCGTGGATACGCCAAGCTGCGGGCTTGCAAAGCCAGACGACGCTGGCCATAGCGTGCACCATGTCTGACGCAGCGAAGTATATCGTCAAGGGCGCCACCGGCGATTGGGAAATCGTGGTCGGCCTGGAAGTCCATGCGCAGGTGACGGCCAGGGCCAAGCTGTTTTCCGGCGCCAGCACCGAATTCGGCGCCGAACCCAATGCACAGGTGAGCCTGGTCGATGCCGCGATGCCGGGCATGCTGCCGGTGATCAATGGCGAATGCGTGCGCCAGGCAGTGCGGACGGGCCTCGCCATCAATGCCCAGATCAACAAATGGTCGCGTTTCGACCGCAAGAATTATTTCTACCCGGATCTGCCGCAGGGTTACCAGATCAGCCAGCTCTATCACCCCATCGTGGGCGAAGGGCATCTCGATATCGCGCTGGATGACGGCACCCGAAAGCGCATCGGCATCGAGCGCATCCACCTGGAGCAGGACGCCGGCAAATCGGTGCACGATCTGCATCCGAGCATGAGCTATGTCGATCTCAATCGCTGTGGCTGCGCCCTGATGGAAATCGTGTCGCGCCCCGATATCCGCTCCCCGGCCGAAGCCGGGGCCTATGTCGCCGGGCTGCGCCAGCTGCTGCGTTATGTCGGCAGCTGCGATGGCAACATGGACGAAGGTTCGATGCGGGCCGATGTGAACGTGTCGGTGCGCAAGGCTGGAGAAGAATTCGGCACCCGCACCGAAACCAAGAACGTCAACAGCGTGCGCTTCATCATGCAGGCCGTGGAGCATGAAGCCCGCCGCCAGGTCGATCTGATCGAAAGCGGCGGCACGGTGATCCAGGAAACCCGGCTGTTCGATCCGGGCACCGGCACCACCCGTTCGATGCGCGGCAAGGAAGACGCGCACGATTATCGCTATTTCCCCGATCCCGATCTGCTGCCTTTGGTGTTCGACGATGCGTTCGTGGAAGACTGCCGCGCCTCCCTGCCCGAACTGCCCGCCGCCAAGCGGGCCCGCTATGAAGCCACACTCGGCCTGTCGCCCTATCTCGCCGCCGTGCTGTCGGCCGAGAAGGAAACCGCCGACTGGTTCGAAACCGCGCTGGCCGCCACGGCTGCGAAAGTCGGCAAGCCCGACACCGAGGTGGCTCTGCGCGTTGCCAATTTCATCTCGACCGATCTGTTCGGCGCCTTGAAGAAATTGGGCAAGGACATCGGCGAGAGCCCGGTGTCACCGGATGCGCTGGCCGAACTTCTGGCCCTGGCGGCCGATGGCACGCTGTCTGGCCCGCTGATGAAGCAGGTGTTCGAAGCCATGCTGGAAACCGGCGAAGGCGCGGCCAGCATCGTTGAATCGCGCGGGCTGAAGCAGGTGTCCGACACCGGCGCCATCGATGCCGCCATCCAGGCCGTGATCGACGCCAATCCCGACAAGGTAGCCGAATATCGCGGCGGCAAGGACAAATTGTTCGGCTTCTTCGTCGGCCAGGTCATGCGCGCCATGGCCGGCAAGGCCGCACCGGGCGTGGTCAATGATCGGCTGAAGGCGTTGCTGGACGGCTGATTCGAGGGCGTCACCGCGCTATTCGGAAACAGGGCCCAATCCGGTTGAGCCATTCAACTGGTCGCCTCCATGGCGCAGCTCGTCGCCGATTACTTGACGAAAGATGAACGGCGCGGTTAGACGCCGAATTCTGCTTCAGGGCAGGATCGCGCCGGCGTTTGCGGCACATCCTGCAGGTCGTGTCTGTCGCGTTGGTGGCCTTTCGTTTTTTGCCGCCAACTGCCGCAGGGGCGCACGTTCGGCAATGAATGTGAAATTCACTCCGCGTCTTCAGATGCAGGCTGCTGCTGCAGCCGTGTTGCTGGCCTCGGGCCTGGCTCTGGGCCATGTCGCCGCCCAGACCCCGGAATCACAGGCAGCGGCTCAGCCTGTTGCCCCCGCCCAGACGGCGCTGGTGGCCGCTGAACCGGAACAGCCCAAACTGAATGAGCGCCATGTCAATTGCATGGCCAAGATTGTCCACCACGAAGCCGGCAATCAACCCCGCGAAGGCAAGATTGCCGTCGCCCATGTGTTGCTGAACCGGGTGAAGAAGGGCTTTGGCGACAATGTCTGCGCCGTCGCAAAGCAGCCCGGCCAGTTTTTCCGCATCGATCGCTATCACCCGGATCGCAAGAGTGACGGCTGGGCCGAAGCGGTGGACGTGGCCCGCGACGTGCTGGCCGGCGAAGCGCGCGACTGGTCGAAAGGCGCGCTCTATTTCCACGCCAATTGGGCCAAGCCGGATCGCTTTTTCCGCAGCCGCACCAAGGTGGCGCGGCTTGATGATCACGATTTCTATCGTTGATCCTTGCGGCTGGCCTGATTGGGCCAGCGCGCTGCCTTCACCCGATCCCATTGCTGCTTGAGCGCCGCACGCGGTTTATCAAGGCCGCGCGCTTCAGTCTGGTCTGCAAGGCCATGGGCAACCGCACTGATGCGCGCCGTGCGGGCGCCGGGTTCCAGCCCATCGGCCCAGGCGGCAAGCGCGTGCGCGTTGATCATGGCCAGCGTGAAGACCGCGATCCCCACCGCCACCGCCATCTGGGCGAGGCCGGGCAAGCCCTGCTCGTCCGCTTCGACATCCACCGGTGAGTCAAACTGGTCAGCCATGCGCAGCCTTCAGAACTGATAGTAGATGAAGGCCGCGACGCCTTCGAAGCGCATCGCGTCGGTGAGGAGCACGGCCAGCCCCGCCGCCAGCCCCAGCGCCGGCGCCGGCCATGCCGCGACGCGCCGGGCCATTGCTGGCAGCAGCGTGGGCGGGGTGAAATGGATGGCCAGACCCAGCGCGATCAGGCCGCAGAGCAGCGGGCTGGCCAGCGCCAG
Source organism: Sandarakinorhabdus sp. AAP62 (assembly GCF_000331225.1). Taxonomy (GTDB): domain Bacteria; phylum Pseudomonadota; class Alphaproteobacteria; order Sphingomonadales; family Sphingomonadaceae; genus Sandarakinorhabdus. Next base: position 185,782 of record NZ_ANFY01000007.1, read on the forward strand.
GCCGGGGCGGAAAGCCCAAAGCTGGGTGAAATAGGCCAGCGCCCCTTCCAGCGTGTCGGCGCGGAAGAAGATCCAGCCGGCCACCACGATGTGAAAGATGATCAGGATGGCGATGGGCCTGGGCAGCGCCGGCAAGCCTTCCGGCCGCCATTCGCGCCACAGCCGCTCGATCGCCAGCACGCCGCCATGCAGCGCGCCCCAGATCAGGAAGGTCCATTTGGCGCCGTGCCAGAAACCGCCCAGCAGCATGGTGATCATCAGGTTTCGGCAGATGAACCACACACCACCCCGGTTGCCGCCGAGGCTGATGTAGAGATAGTCGCGCAGCCAGCTCGACAGCGAGATATGCCAACGCCGCCAGAATTCCTGCAAGGATGCCGCACGATAGGGCTGATCGAAATTGCGCGGGAAGCGATAGCCGAGCAGCGCCGCCAACCCCACCGCCATGTCGGAATAGGCCGAAAAATCGCAGTAGATCTGCACGGCATAGCCATAAGCCCCCAGCGCCAGATCAGGGCCGCTGTGGGCGGCGGGATCAAAGAAGGTCTTGTCCACCAGCCCCGTCGCCAGTTCGCTGGCGATCACTGCTTTCTTGAACAGGCCCCAGCAGATCAGGATCAGCGCGGTTGCCACCATGCCGCGCGTCAGCTTCGGCACGGATTGGAACTGCGGCACCAGATGGCTGGCGCGCACGATCGGCCCGGCGACGAGGTGGGGGAAAAAGCTCATCAGCAGCGTGAGGTCGAGGAAGCTTGCCGGCGCCGTCTGGCGGCGGGCGATGTCGATGAGGTAGCTCATGCCCTGGAAGGTGAAGAAACTGATGCCAACCGGCAGGATGATTTCCAACACCGGCAGATCGCGACCCCAGCCGGCGCGGGCAAGGATGGGTGCCAGTTGTTCGAGGAAGAAACCGAAATATTTGAAGGTGCCAAGAATGGCCAGGTTGGCGGCAACGCCGACGCCCAGCCATGGCTGTGCACTGCGATCATCGTCCAGCCGGGTCTGAATGGCGCGGGCACAGCCCCAGTTGATCGCGGCCGAGGCGATAAGCAACGCCACGAAGCGCCAATCCCAGAAGCCGTAGAACACCCAGCTGGCCAGCAGCAGGATGATCTTGCGCCATTCGTTTGACGCCAGCCCGACCGTCCAGACGAGGAGCAGGACGGGCAGGAAGAACAGGCCGAAATCCAGCGTGGGGAACAGCATCAGGGGGCGCTCGCCGCGCGCGCGGCATCCAGATCGGCGAGCAGCAGCCGTGCCACTTCGGCGCCGCCAGCGGCGGAATAATGGATGAAATCCGGGCCCATCAGGCCGGTCTGCATCCAGCGCACGGCGGCGCAGGCGCCGCCCTGCCGCGCCCGCCAATCCCAGAAGGCGATGCCCAGATCCTGCGCCACCCTACGCTGCACATCGCTGGCAGCAGCAAGCGCGGGCGGATTGAACAGCGGCAGCCCGCGCCGCACCGGCCGCGGCATCGGGCCCGACAATGTCACCGGATCAGACGCCAGCGTGCCGCCTTCATCAATCCACAGCGGGATCTCGATCCCGTCCACTGGCAGGCGGCTGGGGGCGGCAAGGATGCTGCGGTTGCAATCAGGCGCTGGCCCGGCCGCGCCGCCCACCACATTGTTGCGCAATTCGGTATTGCGGCTGGCCGCATCAGGCGGGCCGATCATCAGGATCGGCACCGGGCCGGCCATCCGGCGAATACGCGCCACCTGTTCGCGGATCTGGCTCTCCAGCCGCGCGGCATCGAAAAAGGGCGCAAAGCCTTCGTTGGTACCAAAGGCGAGGATGACGAGATCGGCCGGCAGCGCCTGGAACTGGGCCGCCATGGTGGCCTCGTCGGCGCGGCCCAGGAACTGCAATTGACTGCCCGGCACACCCAGATTGGAGACGATCACCCCCTGCGGCCGCTCCAGCCACCAGCCGGTGACGATGGCTTCGCCCGCCAGCAGTTCGAGCCGGGCGCTGCCCGTGGCAACCGGGACGGCGAAGCGCCGGCATTGCGGCCCGTCGGTTTCGGCGGTGAAGTCCACTTCCTGCGTGTCGGCGCCAAGGGTGAGCGACAGGCGCGGGCCGGCGGGGCCAGCGGCGACGCACAGGCCAAAGGCAGTGAAGGCCGAATCGGCGGCCAGCGACAGGGCGGCTCCGGGCGACTGGCTGCTGACCGTATAGCCGGTGATGCCGCGCGGTGGCCAGGCATCGGCCGCATTGCTGCCGAACAGGCCGCGCGCACGCCAGGCGCCAGAAACGGCCACGGCCACACCGCGGGTGCGCACGCCGGCATGCGGCCGGCCGGCCGGCATCAGGCCGCGCCCGCCATCGCCCAGCCGCGCCTGCAGCGTATCGCGCAGGGCGCTGGTGATGGCATCGCCGGCGGTGTGGGAATCGCCGATCTGGACAATGTGCACCGGGCGCGTTGTGGGCATTTGTGCGGCCGTCAGCGGCACGCCGGCCAGGAATTCGGCCCCGCACAAGGCGGCAAGGCAGGGCGCCGCCGCCAGCGTCAAGGCCGCCAGCGCTGCCATCAGAGCCGGGGTTCCGCCGGTTCGGCTTGCGGCGGTTGTGGCGGCGTCTGGGCTGCCGGCGGCAGCAACTGCGTGGGCGCTGAGGGCGTATCCGTTGCCGGCGCTGCCTCGGCCGGGACCGATGCCGGCGGCTCTGCCGGCGGTGGGGCTTCCGGCTCTGCGGCGAGCGCCGGCTCGACACTGGTCGCCTCAGCTGCCGGTTCGGCCTGCAGCGGCGCGGGCGGCGGCACCAGATCGGGCGTCACCGGCTTGCCAGCGCGCGCTGCCTGCCCCCAGGCCCGCAGTCGCGTCGCCAGCGCCGCCGTGAGCAGACGATAGCCCTTCATGCTCATGTGGATGCCATCGCCGGCCCGCACCAGATAGGGCACGCCGTCCGGCCCGGGCAGATGCGAGGCATAGCGGCCATTGCCATCGACGGCCGCACGGCTGGTATCGATGAAGGGCACGCCCAGTTCGGCCATCAGTTCGGCATAGAAGGCGTTCAGGCCCTGTACCTGCGCCTGATAGCGGGCGTCGCGCATCACCGGCAGGCCCACCCACACGACGCTGGCACCCTGGCCGCGCAGCAGATCGATATAGCGGGTGATGCGGGCGGCAATTTCGGTGCGCCAGCGCGACGAAAGCAGCGGCGCGACCTTGCCGCCGACATAAATGCCCTGGGTATCGTTGGCGCCAAAGCTGATCACCGCCACGTCCACCGGCCCTTCGGCCAGCGTGGCCGCCAGCCGCTCTTCCAGATTGGCCTGGGAATAGCGGGTGAAGCCGGTGGCCTGTTCGGAATAGCGCAGCACCTGAAAGGCTTCGCGGCGCGGCAACTGGCCATAGAGCGCTGCCCAGAGGCCATCGCCAAAACTGTCGCCAAACACGCCGATACGATAGGGGCGCTGTTCGGCTACGGCGCGGGCAAGGCCGGCCGGCACGTCGGCGGCGGCCGCCACGGCTTGCGGCAGACCATCGCTGTCCACCGCCTGCGCGGGAGCGGCGCCAGCAATCGCCATCGGCGCGCCATCGCCCAGCAGCGATTGCAGCTGCGGTGCAAAGGCGAGGCCAATGGCGATGCCCGCCGCCACGCCGCAGAACAGCACGGCGGCACGGTCAATCAACAGGAAGGCCGGCGAGGGAGAAGCAGGTTCTGACATGATGTGCGCCGGGCTGAACCACAGCCCGTGCCCAGGTGCAAGGCTTCAGCCGCCGGTGAGCGGCGAAGAACGGCCCAACCGCGCCAGCCGCACCTTGAGCAGCGCCATGCCGACCACGGTCAACGGCACAGCCAGGATGACGCCCAGCGGTCCCAGCAGCGTGCCGGCAGCAATCAGGCTGAAGATGGTGAGCACCGGTGGCAGATCGCCGAAGGTACTTTGCGCGATCGGCATTACCACATTGCCCTGCAGCTGCTGCACCACCACCAGCGCAATGATGGTGAAGATGCCGGTATCGGGCCCGACGCCGAAACCCAGGATCACGGTGGGAATCGCCACCAGAACGACACCCAGATAGGGCACGAATTCACACAGGCCCGCAACCAGCCCGATCGCCAGCGGCGACGGCAGCCCCACCAGCCACAGGCCCAGCGACGTGCCAACTGCCACGAACGCCATGCCGATGGCCTGCCCCTTCAGCCAGGCGGTGAGCGAACTGCGAACCGCCGCCACGGTTTCACTGGCCCGGGCGCGGCCTTCGGCTGGCAGCATGGCGATCAGCCCATCGACATAGAGCCGCGGCTGCGCTGCCAGATAGAGAGCCGCCACCAGCACCACGGCCAGCCCGGTGATGGCTGAACCGATGTTGGCCAGCGTCGCCTGCACCAGGCCTACCACCTGCTCCATCTTCGGCGCATAATTGTTGAGCTGGGAGATGAGGTCGTTGCCGATGGCATAGCTGCGCACCCAGGCCTCCACCTGCGCCAGTGCCGCCGGGAAGCGCTGCGACAGGATGATGAACTGTTCCACCATCATGGTGCCGAACAGGCCGAAGATCACGGCCAGCGCCGCCACCGGGATCAGCACGGCCGCCGCAATGGCCAGCGCAAACGGCAGCCGCAGCCAACGCTGCAACACGCCGGCAAAATCGCTGAGCATCAGCCCAACCAGCGCACTGGCGAACAGCACCAGCACCAATTGATGCAATTCCCAGACCACCACGGCCACCGCAATGCCGGCCATCACCGCCAGCGTGCGGCGGAACCAGCGGCCGCTGTCATCCGGCTTGTGATCGTGCGGCGGCACATGGTGCAGCCCATGCGGTTCGGGCGGAAGATCAGGCTTCGTCATGTCCCCCACCATGCAGCGCCGCGGCCGCGCTGCCAAGCGCTGCTGCATGCCGGAGCCGGAGTGGCTTCAGAGGCCCATTTCACCTGCCGCCGCCCGGATGCGGCCCTGCACAGCGGCATCGCCGGCAAAGGCGGCCAGCGCCTGATCGCGGGCCGTGCGGGCCGCTGCGGCATCGCCCAGCACCTGGCGGGCGCGCATCAGGCGCAGCCAGCCGGCTTCATCCCGGGGATTGGCCTTCAGCTTTTCGGCCAGGCCATCGACCATGCCGCGAATCATCTGCTGGCGATCCGCCGGGTTCATCGCCTGGGCGGCCTGCACCTGTTCGCGGCTGGGGCTGGGCATCACGCCAGCCGGTGCGGCGGCATTGGCGGCAGCGGCAGCGGCCACCGGCGGCGGCAGGCCGGGCACGGCGGCATTGCCCACCGGCTGGGTGGCGGCCAGCCGGGCGCTGATATCGATGCCGGCGGCCTGCGCGGTCTGCTGAATCACTTGCTTCAGCTGCGGGAGCCAGGGCGCATCGGCGGGCGAATCGGCCACCAGGCGCAGCATGTCCTCGATGGCGCCCTTGCGGTCACCCTGTTCGGCCTTGCGCACGGCCAGGAAATAGCGGGCGCGGGCATCGGCGCCGTCCTGTGCGGCGGCCTTTTCGAAGGCAGCCGCAGCCGCCGGCGTGATCTGGCCACCGGCTTCCTGCACCAGCGCCTCGCCATAGGCAGACTGAAAGCCTTCACCATCGGGTTTCAGCGCAATGGCGCGGGCATAGGCCTTGACGGCATCGGCATAGCGGCCGGTCTGGAAATAGCTCCAGCCCAGCATGCGCCAGCCTTCGGGGTCGCTGCCATTGGCCTGCACCTTCTGTTCGAGGCCGGCGATCAACTGGTTCACTTCACCTTGCGCGGCGGCTTCCTGCGCTGGCGCCGCAGCGGGCGCTGCAGCAGGCGCGGGCGCCGCACCAGCAGCCAGTTTTGGCTGTCCCATGCTGGCATAAAGTGCGGCAGCAGCAACCGCGACCATCGCGGCCAGGCCCAGCGCCAGCCCGGTCAGCGATTTCTGGCCCATGGTGCGGTCAAGCTCAGCCGGGATATGGCCGGCGGCGAGCAGGCGGCGGCGAAGTTCGTTGCGCAGGCCTTCGGCTTCGCCGGGCTGGATCGCACCGGCCGCCAGTTGCACATCGATATCGGCGAGCTGGTCCTTCAGCACGGCGATGGTGGCCGCGCGGGCGTCCACCCGGGCTTCATGGCGACGCACCAGCGGAATGGTGAGCCAGGCAGCGGCCAGCGCCGTGAGCGCAGTGAGGATGATCCAGAGCGTCATGGGGTTCTCAGTTGTCGGAGCCGGCAAGCCGGTCAAGTTCAGCGCGTTCTGCGGCGCTGAGCGGCGCAGCATCCTGGGTCGAGGTCGGCCGGCGGCGCTGCCAGAAGGCGATGCCGATGCCGCCCAGCAGCAGCACCGCAAACGGCCCCAACCACAGCAGCAGCGTGTCGCCTTCCACGGGCGGCTTCAGCAGCACGAAATTGCCATAGCGGGCAACGACATAATCCCGCACCTCGGCATCGGATTTGCCGGCGGCGATCTGTTCGCGCACCAGCACGCGCAGATCGCGGGCCAGCGGCGCATCGCTGTCGTCGATGGATTGATTCTGGCAAACAACGCAGCGCAGATCCTTGGAAATCGCCCGCGCGCGGCTTTCCTGGGCGGCATCGGGCAGCATTTCATCGGGCATGACAGCGGCCACCGGCGAGGCGGCCAGCAGCGCAAGAAGCATGGCAAGGCGCTTCATGCTTCGGCCCGCAGTTGCTGCATCAGCGGCTTGATCTGCTGTTCCCAGATTTCCGGGCTGATCGGGCCGATCTGCTTGAAGCGGACCCGGCCCTTCTTATCGACCACGAACGTCTCGGGCGCGCCGGTCACGCCCAGATCGATGGCGGTGCGGCCGGGGAAATCACTGCCCATGCCCGAATAGGGATCGCCATAGCGGGCGAGGAAGGCGCGGCTGTCTTCCGGCTTGTCCTTCCAGGCGATGCCATAGACGGGGAAGCCTTCCTTCGCGATGCGTTCCAGCACGGGGTGTTCCTGCGGGCAGGCGGCGCACCAGCTGGCCCACACGTTGAGCAGCCGCGGCTCGCCCCTGAAGCTGGCGCTGGCGAGGCCGGGCCCGCCTTCCACGATGCCGGGCAAGGCGAATTCGGGCAGCGGTCGGTCGATCAGTTGGCTCGGCAGTTCCTTCGGGTCCTGCGTCAGGCCAAAGCCCAGGAAGGCGGCCAGCCCGGCAAAGACGAGGATCGGCAGGATGAACAGCAGGCGTTTCATGGGCCGAACTTATTCCGCCGGAACCAGCGTGGGCGCAAGAGGTGAGCGCAGCTGCGGCGCTCCGATGCGGAAGCGGCGATCCGCGAGGCTGGCGCAACCGCCCATCGCCATCAGCAGGCCGCCAAACCAGATCCAGCCGACCAGCGGGTGCCAGTAGATGCGCACCACCAGGCCCTGCCCGCGCGCATCCTGCTGCACATCACCGATGGCAACATATTGATTGCCCAGCAGCGACACGCCGATACCGGCTTCCGTCGTCTGATTGCCCGACACGGTGTAAAGCCGGCGTTCGGAGATCAGCAGGCCTTCCCTGCCATTCTGGGCCACGGTGAAGCGGGCACGCAGGGCACGATAATTGGCGCCGTCCACTTCTTCGGCGCCCAGCATCTTCACGCTCACCGGCCCGGCCACGGCCGTCTCGCCGGGGCGCATGACCAGGATCTTCTCGGCAGCAAAGCTGGTCATCGACGCGATGCCGGCGGTGGTGAAGCCCAGGCCAGCATGGGCAAGCACCAGGCCAATGGTGGCGGCCGGCGTGGTCCGCACCAGCCGGAGCGAAAAGCCACCGGCGCCCCACCAGCGGCGCACCAATACCAGCACGGCTCCCAGCACCAGCCAGGCCCCCAACGCGAGGCCGAGCGCTGCCACCACCTGCTGCCAGCCGAAGGCCAGCACCAATGCCGCCAGCAGCGCGGCCACGATGGCGGTGGGCACCAGCAGTTTCCTGCCCAGCGTGGCCAGATCATCGCGCTTCCACGCCAGCATCGGCCCGATGGTGACCAGCAGCAGCAACGGCGTCGCCAGCGGCACGAAGACCAGGTTGTAATAAGGCGGGCCCACCGAAATCTTGTTGGCGGGCGACACGGCTTCCATGATTACCGGATAGAAAGTGCCCAGGAACACCACGGCAGTGAGCGCCATCAGCAGCAGATTGTTCATGGTCAGTCCCGATTCGCGGCTGACGCTGCCGAACAGGGCGCCGGATTTCAGCATCGGTGCGCGCGCCGCAAACATCGCCAGCGCGGTGCCGGTGGCGCCGATGATCATGGCCAGAATGAACACGCCGCGTTCCGGATCGACCGCGAAGGCATGGACCGAAGTGAGAATGCCGGAGCGGACGAGGAAGGTGCCGATCAGGCTGAGCGAGAAGGCCATGATGGCGAGCAGGATGGTCCAACCCGCCAGGCTGCCGCGCTTTTCGGTGACGATCGCCGAATGCAGCAGTGCCGTGCCGATCAGCCACGGCATGAAGCTGGCGTTTTCCACCGGATCCCAGAACCACCAGCCGCCCCAGCCCAATTCATAATAGGCCCAGAAACTGCCCAGGGTGATGCCGATGGTGAGCGGGATCCACGCCGCCAGCACCCATGGCCGCATCCAGCGCGCCCAGGCCGGATCGGCGCGGCCTTCCAGCAGCGCCGCCACGGCAAAGCTGAAGGTGACGGAAAAGCCGACATAGCCGAGGTAAAGCAGCGGCGGATGGAAGACGAGGCCGGGATCCTGCAGCAACGGGTTGAGTTCGGCGCCATCCAGCGGCACCGGGAACAGGCGCTCGAACGGGTTGGAGGTGAAGAGCGCGAAGGCCAGGAAGGCCACGCTGATCATCGCCTGAATGCTCAAGATTCGGGCCTGCAGCGTGGCCCGCAGATTATCGCCGAATTTCGCGATGCCGGCGCCATAGACGGACAATACCAGCACCCACAGCAGCATCGATCCTTCGTGATTGCCCCAGGTTGCGGCCAGCCGGTAGGGCAGGGGCTGCGAAAGGGCGCTGTGATTGGCGACCAGCTTGACCGAGAAATCGGCCTGGCCGAACAATGTCATCAGGCTGCCAAAGCTGATGGCGATCAGCAACGCCTGCAGGCTTGCCGCGCTGCGCCCAAACGCCATCAGCGCCGCATCACCGCGGATGGCGCCCAGCATCGGCAGCACAGATTGTGCAATCGCCACCAGCAGGGTGAGGATCAGGGCGAAATGGCCGATTTCGGCAAGCATTTGCAGGTCGTCTCCAGCAGTTGGCGGCGGCATAATGGCGAAATAACGCATCTGCCTGCATTCTTGCTCTAGCCGATGCGTATCAAGATGCTAGGATTTATCTGGAATCAAAGCACTGCTACAAGCTTTGTATCGAGGGGCTGACACCGGGGGGCAAGGCCGTTGTGACGACGTATCGCATCGCGATTGTGGGTTCAGGGCCGGGGGGCCTTTCAGCAGCGGCGCATGCCGCGAAGCTGGGGTTGAGCCACATCCTGCTCGAAAAGACTGACCATCTGTCGGACACGATCTACAAATATCAGAAGGGCAAGCATGTGATGGCGACGCCGTCACAGCTGGTGCTGCGCTCGCCGCTGGATTTCGAAGCCGGCAAGCGCGAGGTGGTGCTGGGCACCTGGAACGAACAGACGGCCGCTGCCGGCGTGAACGTCAAGCACGGCGCCGAAGTGAAAAGCATCGTCGGCACCGGCGCGCCCATCCCCGGCTCGGTGATGCAGCTGGCCACCCGCAACCGCGATGGCACCACCAGCACCACCGAACTGCAGCGCAACGCGCCGCCCTATCGGCTGACGCTGACCAACGGCGAAGAAATCATGGCCGAAGCCGTGATCATGGCGCTCGGCACCCAGGGCAATCCCAATCTGATGGGCTGCCCCGGCGGCAACCTGCCCCATGTCCAGTATCAGCTCGACGATCCCACCGAATATACCGACGAACATATCTTCGTGATCGGCGGCGGCGATGCCGGTATTGAAAACGCGCTCGGCCTGTGCGCCGATCCGGCCCAGAACAACACGGTCACGCTGATCAACCGTACGGCCGATTTCCCCACCGCCAAGGATGCCAACGTCAAGGCATTGCTGGCGGCGCGCGATGCCGGCCGCATCAGCATCATGGCCGAATCCAACACGACGATGGTGGAACCCGGCTTCATCACGGTGGAAACCCGCGATGGTGAAGTGCGCGCGCGCTGCGACCGGATCATCGCCCGCATCGGTTCGGCGCCGCCGCGCGGCTTTGTCGAAAGCTGCGGCATCGAATTTGCCAGTGCCGACCGGCTGGCCTTCCCCAAATTGTCGGCCACCTTCGAATCGACCGCGCCGGGCATCTATGTCGTCGGCGCCTTGGCCGGTTATCCGCTGATCAAGCATTGCATGAACCAGGGCCACGACGTGGTGGAGTTCATCAACGGCAATCTCGATCTGAAACCCGCCGACGAACCGATCCTGGAAGCCAAATTTGCCGGCCTGCCCGGCCGGCGCAGTGTCGCCGAGTGGCTGGAGTATCTGCGGGATCGCGTTTCGATCCTGAATGGCATGAGCAGCCTGCAGATGCGCGAGTTCATGCTCGATTCGGCGGTGAAACTGTATCGCGCCGGGGAAACCATCTTCGAACGCAGCGCGCCGGGTTCCTCACTGTTCGGCATCGCCGATGGCGAAGTCGCGGTGGAAGTGAACCCCAATGATCCATCGATCACCGTGCCGATCGGCACCGGCCAGATCTTCGGCGAAGTCGGCCTGATTTCCGGCCGCCGCCGCGGCGCCACCATCAAGGCGGCGCGCGACACGATCGTTGTCGAGATCAGCCGCAACGCCGCGCTGAAGCTGATGAGCCAGGTGCCGTCGGCATCGCGCGAAATCACCCGCATCAACACCGAACGCACCCTGCTGCAGATCTTCAAGTCCGGTCTCGCACCCGCCGATCTGGTGGACGTGATCGCTGGCGCCAAGGTGGAAACCATCCGCGCCGGCCAGGCCATCATCAAGGAAGGCGAGACCGGCGACGACATCTTCATCATCCGTTCGGGATCGATGGTGGTGGAAAAGTCGATCGGCGGCAAACCGGTGTTCCTCTCCTATGTGCCGGCCGGCAGCTATGTCGGCGAAATGGCGGTGATCGACGGCAGCGCGCGCTCCGCCACCGTGCGTGCCGCGGTGAAAAGCGACGTGATCCGCCTCGCCGGCGAGCCGTTCCGCGCACTGCTCGCCGCCAAGCCGCAATTGCTCGACAAGTTGCGCGGCGAAATGGCCAGCCGCACCAAGCTCAACAATTTCGTCGAATCCAAGAAGGACAGTTTCTCCGGCGTGGTCGACATGTATACGGGCGTCGCCAACTTCCTGGTTGAACAGGGGGTTGGCGAAGCCACCGACGTGCTGCTGATCGATGAGAAGCTCTGTGTGGGCTGCGACAATTGCGAAAAGGCCTGCGCCGATACCCACGACGGCCTGTCGCGGCTGGATCGCGAAGCCGGGCGCACCTACGCCCATCTGCACGTGCCGACCAGCTGTCGCCACTGCGAACATCCGCACTGCATGGCCGATTGCCCGCCCAACGCCATCCATCGCGGGCCCACCGGCGAAGTCTATATCGATGAAACCTGCATCGGTTGCGGCAACTGCCAGCGCAACTGCCCCTATGGCGTGATCCGGCTCGACAAGACGCCGCCGAAGAAACCCTGGCTGCTCAGCTGGTTCCTGTTCGGCAGCGGGCCCGGACCCGGCGAAGCCAGCCACAAATGGGCCAAGAAACATGATCCTGCCTATGCCGAAAAGGCCAAGAAGGCGATCAAGTGCGACATGTGTTCGGGCCAGGAAGGCGGCCCGGCCTGCGTGCGCGCCTGCCCCACCGGCGCTGCCATTCGCGTGTCGCCGGAACAGTTCCTGAGCGTTTCCCTGATGAACCGGGAGGATCGCTGATGGCCAGCACCGCACCTGTGCGCAAGGCGATGACCGGCAAGGCCGTCACCCGCGCCCCGCGTGATACCGCCCACGAAGGCTTCCTCACCCACAAGCGTGGCCGCTGGGCCAAGGTGGCGCTGACGTTGAGCATCGTGGCGATGGGCGCCTATCTGCTCACCGATCCGGTGCCGCGCCACAATGGCGGCACCTGGCTCGGCTATCTGCTCGGCAGCATCGGCGCCGGCATGATCGTCTGGCTTTCCTTGCTCGGCGTGCGCAAGCGCGTGATCGGCTCCAAGCCGTTCAGCCTCAAGGGCTGGACCAGCGCGCACGTTTATCTGGGCCTGTCACTGATCGTCATCGGTACGCTGCACACCGGTTTCCAGCTCGGCTGGAATGTCCACACGCTGGCCTGGGCGCTGATGATGATCGTGATCCTTTCCGGCCTGTGGGGCATCAGCCTTTATGCCAATCTGCCCGAACGCCTGTCGGCCAATCGCGGTGAGGTGACCCAGCTGCAGATGCTGGAAGCCATCCGTACGCTGGATCGCCAACTCGATACCGCCGCCCAGCCGCTGGGCGGCGAGGATGCCGAATTTGTGCGGATGAGCCTGGAACAATGCACGATCGCCGGATCGCTGCGCCAGCGGCTGTTCGGCAACTACGCCAGCGACGGCAACGCCCGCGCGCTGGCAGCGATCAGCGAAAAGGTGATGGCCGGCCTGCGATCCGGCCGGGCGGATGATCGGCTGCAGCAGATCCAGTTCCTGCTGGAACGCAAGGAAGCGGCCCTGGCCCAGGCCCGCCGCCATATCTCCTTGAAAACGCAACTGGAATTGTGGCTCTATGTGCATGTGCCGGTAACCATCGCGTTGCTGGCCGCGCTGCTGGCGCACATCATTTCCGTGTTCCTGTACTGGTAAGGGAGAGGCGGGCATGAGCTTCATCGTTCGCCAGGTCGCCAAGCGCGCCGATGGTGGGGACATCATTCGCACCCGCACGCTGGTGCAGGCCGAATTGACCGTTGGCCGCGGCACGGATTGCGATATCCAGCTGGCCGATCTGGCCGTGATGCTGCGCCACGCGCGGCTGGTGAAGATCACCGCCGACAAGGTGAGCGTGGAAACCACCGGCGGCGTGCCGGTGGAAGTGGGCGGCAAGTTCGTCACCCGCGCCGATCTGACCATTGCGGACAATCCCACCATCGATGTTGGCCCCTATCGCCTGTCGCTGTCGCCGGGCGAGGATGGCGCTGTTGCCATCACCGCGACACGCGTCGTGCCGCCGATCGAGGCGGCCGACGCGGCGCAGGAAACCAGCATCTTTTCGCTGTCGGGCGCGATGCCAACCCGGCGGCGCATGGCCTGGGTTGGTGCACTTGCCGTGCTGGTGCTGCTGTTCCTGGTGCCGCTGTTCCACTTCATCGGCGAGGATCAGGCCGATCTGCCCAAGGACATGGTGGCCGAAGCCGCCCGCCCGATCACGCCGGGCCAGGCCTTTGGCGATGGCAAGCTGAGCGTGCCGACGGCACGGCCGGCAGCGGCGGGCGGATTTGCCCCCGATGAAAGCTGGTCGAGCGGCACGCTCTCCAACGCGCACGCCAGCCTGTCGAACAATTGTGGCGCCTGCCACCAGAAGGCCTTTGTTTCCGTGACGGACGGCGCCTGCCAGGCGTGCCACACCAAGGCTGCCCTGCCCGATCACGCTGCACCGGCGCGCATGGCCAGGGGCCGGCTGCCCGAAACCGGCGTGATGGGCGCGGCGCACAGCGCCTTCAATCTGCCGCAGGGCCGCTGCACCAGCTGCCACAAGGAACATGAAGGCGAAGCCACCGTGATGACGGTCGCCGAATCCTTCTGCACCGATTGCCACAGCGGCCTGAACGGGCGGCTGCCCGATACGGCGGTGGCCAATGTGCCGGGTTGGGCCAAGCACCCAGATTTCCGCGCCACGCTGGTCTCGTCACCGTCGCTCGACAAGCCGGTGTTCACCCGCACCGCGCTGGCCGGCGCGCGCGAGAAATCCGGCCTGATCTACCCGCACGACATCCACCAATCCACCACCAACGCCGTGGCCAACATGGCGCAGAAACAGCGGCTGCCAGTGGGCGCCGATGGTGCCCTGCCCTGCAGCTATTGCCACAAGGCCGACAGCGACCAGGTGCGGTTCAAACCCATCGACATGGAAGCCAATTGCGGCGCCTGCCACGATCTGGCCTTCGCCCGCGATGGTGGCACCGTTCGCACGCTGCCACACGGCAAGCCGGCGCAGGTGGCCGGCATCATCCGCGATTTCACCCTTTCCGAAAGCTTTGCTCCCCGTGCTGGTGTGCAGCGCCTGAGCTTTGATCGCCGCCTGCCCGGCAAGGCACCGCCGCCGCTTTCCGGTGGCAATCCGGCGGCCCGCGCACAGGCTGCGGTGGTGAGCGTGTTCACTGGCAAGGGCCTGTGCACCGAATGCCACGTCATCACCGACACCGGCGCCGCCGATCTGACGCGGCGCTTCACCATCGCACCGGTCAGCATCAATGATCATTATCTGCCGCAAGGCCAGTTCCCGCACGGCAAGCACAAGAGCTATGACGCCAAGACCGGCCAGGCCGCCTGCGTCGCCTGCCACACCGGCGTGATGAAATCCAAGGCCTCCACCGACGTGAACATCCCCGGCGTTGCCAATTGCCGCGAATGCCACGGCGCCCCGGCCAAGACGCTGCTCAGCAACACGGCCAAGGCCGGCGCCAGCTGCGACACCTGCCACGGCTATCACGACGGGGTTGCACCCGGCGCCCCCCTTCCCGCCGGCCATGTCCAGCCCGCCCGGGTTGCCGGCCGACAGGCTGCCGGCCGCAACCGGCAGACCCCGGCCTGATGCGCGGGCCCTCTTGCAATCGTTGCGTCAGTGCATCAGTTTTCCAGCCCGTGCCGTATCTGTTGAGGCAACGGCCATTTGGGGGGCAGCCCGCGCGTTGTGAGTGGCCGCAGAGAGGCGCAAGATGCTGATTGCCCAGGTGACGGATATCCACCTCGGTTTCCAGCCGGATGATCCGGCGGAAATGAACCGCAAGCGTTTCGACGAGGTGGTGGAATCGCTGCTGGCGCTGACGCCGCAGCCCGATTTGTTGCTGGCCACCGGCGATCTCACCGAAAGCGGCAGCATCGCATCCTATCAGACCCTGAAGACCATCGCCGAACGTCTGCCCTTTCCGGTGCATTTCGCGCTGGGCAATCACGACGCCCGCGCCAATTTCCGCAGCGTGTTCCCCGAAGTTCCGGTGAGCAGCACTGGCCATGTGCAATATGCCTTCGTGCACGGCCCGATGCGCTTCGTGGTGCTCGACACGCTGGAGGAAGGCCATCACGGCGGCGCGCTGACCGCCGAGCAGGCGCAATGGCTGGACGAGACGCTGATGGAAGACAGCCGGCCGACCATCCTGGTGCTGCACCACCCGCCGATCGAGACTGGCAACGGCTGGATGACCGAGGATCTGGATGCCCCCTGGGTGCAGCGTCTCGCCGCCGTGGTGCGCCGTCACCCGCAGATCATCCGCATGATCACCGGGCATCTGCATCGCGCCATCGTGACGGGCTGGCACGGCACCACGCTGGCCGTATGCCCGTCAGCGGCGCCGCAAGTGGCGATCGATTTCCGCGAGATCGATGGCGACAATCCCGATGGCCGCGACATGATCGTGGCCGAACTGCCCGGCTTTGCCCTGCATTATTGGACGGGCCGCGACCTGATCACCCATTTCTGCGCCGGCGGTGAGCACCCGGTGCTGGCCCGCTACAACGCGCGCATGCAGCCGACGGTACAGCATATATTGGCGGAGCGCACCGGGGCGCATTGAGCGCGCCCCGGTACTGACCCGGGATCAGGGTTTGGGGAAACAGGCCAGCGTGTCGGACGTGACATCCGAAACAGAGCGATAAGCGGCCACAAAGGCTTCCCAGCCCGCATCGCGCTTGTCCCGCGGGACGCCAGGCGCGTTGACATGGACGGTCACCACTTGATCTGATGCAAAGCCCTGCGGCGTCATCACCCGGCCGACGCGCTGCACGTTGGTGGTGTAGCCATGGCTGCGATACCAGGCCATGTGCATCGCCACGGCCTTGTCGAAATCGGCGATCGATGCGCCAGGCTTCAGCTTCGATACGCGGATTACCTGCACTTCGCCATCACAGCGCGGCGGCGCGGCCGGTGCCTGTGCAAGCGCAGGCACCGAGACGGCCATGGCGAAGGCCATGGCCAGCAAGCTCGTTTTCATCATGATTCCCCCAGTCAATCGGCGCGAAATCGCACCGTATCGATTGTGGCACGATACAATGACTGACCACAAGTCAGCCGCCGCGCCTCACACACGCATCGGCATCAGCACATATAGCGCCTTCGCCTCATCATTCTCGCGGATCAGCGTCGGCGCCGAGGCATCCGCCAGGTGCACATCCACCAGATCGCTGCCGACCTGGCCGAGGATGTCGAGCAGATAGCGATAGTTGAAACCCACCTCGATATCGGCGGCCGCATAATCTGCCGGCAGTTCTTCCGACGCCGTGCCATTCTCCGGGCTGGTGACCGACAGCACCACCTTGTCACGGCCCAGCGCAATCTTCACGGCGCGGGTCTTTTCGGTGGTGGCAATCGCCGCCACACGATCAACGCCTTCAGCCAGGCTCTTGGTGTCGATCTTCAGCAGCTTGTCGTTCGCGGTCGGGATGACGCGGGTATAATCCGGGAAAGTGCCATCGATCAGCTTGCTGGTGAGCGTGGAATCCGCCGAGAAGCGGAACCGCACCTTCGCCGGCGACAGGCCGATTTCCACCGGCGCATCGGCGGCCATTTCATCCAGCAGCTTGCGCACTTCATTGACGCATTTGCGCGGCACGATCACGCCCGGCATGTCGGCAGCGCCAGCCGGCAGATCCAGCTCGATCCGGGCCAGGCGGTGGCCATCGGTGGCCACACCGCGCAGCTTGGGCGCCGGGCCGGTGGTGGCATGCAGATAGATGCCGTTCAGATAATAACGGGTTTCCTCGGTCGATATCGCGAACCGCACCGCGTCGATCAATTCCTTCAGCTCGCCCGCCGAAAGCGTGAAGCGCACCGGCAGATCGGTTTCGGCAATCACCGGGAAATCATCGCGCTTCAACGTCGCCAGGCTGAAGCGGCTGCGGCCGGCATTCACGCTCATCCGGTCACCCGAAACGGCGAGTTCCACCTGCGAGCCCTCGGGCAGCTTGCGCACGATATCGAACAGCGTGTGCGCCGAAACCGTGGTGGCGCCGTTCAGATCGATCGCGGCGGGGATATTTTCCACGACCTGCAGATCAAGATCGGTCGCCATCAACCGCAGGCCATCGGCGCGCGCCTCGATCAGCACGTTGGAAAGGATCGGGATGGTGTTGCGACGTTCCACCACCGACTGGATATGGCCCAGGCACTTCAGCAGGGTTGCGCGCTCAACGGTGGCCTTCATTCTGATCCCTGTTACCAAATGGTGAGATGGCGGCACTATAGCCATTAACGCGCGGGGTGGTAGTGGCGATGTGCGCGCAAAATCGGCATAGGCAATGCTTATGGACATGATTCTCGCCCGCCACGCCGAAACCGTCTTCAATGCGGCCGCCCGCATGCAGGGCCATATGGCACACACGCCGCTCACCCGCAGCGGCATCGCCCAGGCCGAAGCCATGGGGGCCGCCCTGCGCGGCGTGCTGGGCGAGGCCCCCGATCTCGATCTGTGGGTCTCCCCCTCGGGCCGCACCCAGCAGACCGCCGCCATCATCGGCGAGCATCTCGGGCTCAGCTTCTTCGATTGGAAGAAGGACGAACGCCTGCTCGAAATCGACGTCGGCGATTGGGAAGGCCGCTGGTATCAGGATATCGTCGCCGAACTCGGCCGCCCCATCGTCGACGCCGAGCGCGGCCTGTTCAGCGAAGCGCCACCAAACGGCGAATGGTTTCCGCAGATTGCCAATCGCCTGAACGACTGGCTGGCCGGCCTTGACCACAGCCGCCCGGCGCTGGTGATCAGCCACGGCATCACCGCCAGCGTGCTGAGGGGCCTGTTGGTGGGCGGCGAAGACTGGCACGGCGTTCCCGTCGCCCCGCGCGCACCGCAAGGCACGGTGTTCCGCATTCGTGACGGCGCAGAGGAAATGCTGCACATCGGCAGCGGGCCAACGGTGTCGCGGGCGGCCTGAGGGTTCAGAAGAAGTAGCGCCTCCGGCGGGCAGGGTCGCAGACCCTGCACCCGTTTGTTTTTGGGCGCGCATCATTTCCCCAATGACGTCATGCTGGCGAAGGCCAGCATCCACGGTTGTGCACAATCCCGTGCGGTCGCCAGTGATGCCACGCTGGATGCTGGCCTTCGCCAGCATGACAAGCCCGGGAATTCACGGACCTCCCCAAGACCAGCGGGCGCAGGGTCAGCGACCCTGCCCGCCGGAGGCATTCTTTCTCCCTTCCGCCCGCAACCTCACCCTCGTAAAAGGCGCGCAAAGCAACCGGAGTACGCCCCCATGTCCGATCCCGTCGTCATCGCCAGCTATGCCCGCACGCCGATGGGCGGTTTCCAGGGTGCGCTTTCGGGTTTGAAGGCGACCGAGTTGGGTGCGGCGGCCGTGCAGGCGGCGGTGGCGCGGGCCGCGGTATCGCCGCAGGCGGTGGATCAGATCGTGATGGGGTGCGTGTTGCCGGGCGGGTTGGGCCAGGCGCCGGCGCGGCAGGCGGCGTTGGGGGCCGGGTTGCCGCTGCATGTGGAAGCGGTGACCATCAACAAGATGTGTGGCAGCGGCATGCAGGCGATGATCATGGCCCATGATGCGCTGGCGGCGCGCAGCGCGGAGGTGATCGTGGCCGGCGGCATGGAGAGCATGACCAACGCACCCTATCTGCTGTTGAAGCATCGCGGCGGCGCGCGGATTGGCCATGATGCCATCAAGGATTCGATGTATCTGGATGGGCTGGAGGATGCCTATGACCCCGGCCGGTTGATGGGCAGTTTCGCCGAGGAGAGCGCCCGCGATTACCAGTTCACGCGGGCTTCGCAGGACGAATTTGCGATTGCCAGCCTGGGCCGCGCGCAGGCGGCGATTGCCAGCGGTGCCTTTGCGGGCGAGATCGTGCCGGTGGCGGTGCCCGGCAAGGGTGGAGAGACGCTGATCGACACCGACGAACAACCCGGCAAGGCGCGGCCGGACAAGATCCCGTCGTTGAAGCCGGCCTTTGCCAAGGATGGCACCATCACGGCGGCCAATGCCTCCTCGATCAGCGATGGCGCCGCTGCCTTGGTGCTGACGCGGGCGAGCGTGGCCGAGCGCCAAGGCTTGAGCGTGAAGGCGCGCATCGTTGCCCATGCCGCGCATGCGCATGAACCGGCCAAGTTCACCACCGCGCCAGTGCCGGCGATCCAGAAGGTGCTGGCCAAGGCCGGTTGGACGGTGGCGGATGTCGATCTGTTTGAAGTGAACGAGGCGTTTGCGGCCGTTGCCATGATCGCCATGCACGATCTGGCCATCCCGCATGAGAAGCTCAACATCCACGGCGGCGCCTGCGCGCTGGGCCACCCGATCGGCGCGTCAGGCGCGCGCATTGTGGCGACTCTGCTGGCGGCGCTGGAGCGCACCGGCGGCAAGCGCGGCGTGGCCGCCTTGTGCATCGGTGGCGGCGAAGCCACGGCGATTGCGGTGGAATTGCTGTAGGGGCGATTCCATCCCCGTTATCCCCGTTATCCACAGGGCAGATGGCGAATATTTCACTTTGACGACTCACCCAGAAGGTGAGAGCATTCACCTGTAGCCGGGAATTGACGGCGGCAGAAATGCCAACGGAATGAAGCGGTTACCGCCATTGAAGACCTATATTCCGCCCTTTGAGTGGGAATTGAAATCGGCAGATGGTGGGGCTGGAGGGCCCGTGAAGGTGAAACGGACGGACGGGTGAAAGCCAGGCCGAAACGACGCCGGAAACGACCACCAGCCTGGGCTGAAACGCCAGCCATGCGGGCAACGGGCGAGGGGAAACCCAAGGCCGGATGCGGACGGAATGGAGGTTCCGCAAAGCACCTCCTGACCTGAAACAACCGGTTGCACCGGGCTCGCACGGCAAGGGCAGCAACCAAGCGGCTGGAAGGCCAGTCCGCAGCCAGGACGGGTTCCGTGCAAGCGGGAACGCCGGGGCGAGGGGCAAGGATACCAGCTACGGGCCAATGCGCCCACCCAAAGGCCAGGCGGCAGGCGCAAGCCGACACGCAAGGCCGAACGGGTGGAGCGAAAAGGTCCAGCGCCGGCGACAAGCAGGCCCGGAAGGGCCGAGATGAAACCGGATGCGAAAGTGCCGTGGAAGTGCGCGAGGCCAGCCGCCGCAGCTCCAGCCGACGAGGTTGTGAGCGCAGGCGCCGACCGGACCGCCCATGTCCTCCGCAAGGAGGGGCACGACACAGTGGGGACTGGTGGCGACACCAGTCCCCATTTTGCGTAGTGCCGCGCGCCGACAGGCGCAAGCACGGCCAGCGAGCAAAAAGGGGCGGCCCCAACAGGCCGCCCCTTTTTTGACTCGTCTGACGGCGCGGCTCCGCCGCGCTCTTCCTTCTTCTCTTCCTTCGACACCTCAAGCGGACTCGGCGGCTCCGCCGCCGGCCGCGCCCGCCGGGCTTACCTCACGGCTTCACATCCGGCGGCACTTCGCCCGCCATGCTCGCCGCCACCTTTTCCGCTGCTTCCATCGCCCGCAGCAGATTGCCGCCGGCGATCTTCTCGCAATCGGCGTCGGAATAACCACGCCGCAGCAGTTCGGCAATCAGCGCCGGATAGGTTTCGACGCCCTCCAGGCCCGTCGGCGTTGAATCGATGCCATCCAGATCGCCGCCGATGCCGACATGATCGATGCCGGCCAGCTTCACCATCCGATCGATATGATCGGCGACATCGCCGATGCCCACCGGCGGGCGCGGGTTCCTTGCGTCCCATTCCGCCATCGCCGTGCCCTGGCGCGGCAGATCGGAAATATACAGCGCCAGCAGCCGCTGCCGCTCGCCGGCGCGGGCCGCTTCCCAGGCCTGGCGGGCGGCATTGATGAAGCCCGGCACATAGGTCGCCATCACCACGCCGCCATTGGCCTTCACCAGTGGCAGCACATCATCGGGCACGTTGCGCACATGATCGGCGATGCCGCGGGCGCTGCTGTGGCTGTAGATCACCGGCGCCCTGGTCACGCCGAGCACCGCCTTCATCGTGGCCGGCGACACGTGGGACAGATCGACGAGCATGCCGATGCGGTTCATCTCCTTGATGACGGCCTTGCCATAGTCGGAGAGCGGCTGCGGGCGCGGCGATTCATTGGCGCTGTCGGCCCAATCATTGTGCCTGGTGTGGGTCAGCGTCATGTAACGCACGCCCAGCGCGTGATACATGCGCAGCACGGGCAGCGAATTGTCGATCTGGCTGCCGCCTTCCACGCCCATCAGGCTGGCGACCTTGCCGGTTTTCTGGATACGGCGGATATCGGCGGCGGTACCGGCCAGTTCCAGATCCTGCGGATATTTCGCCACGAAACCACGCACGATGTCGATCTGCTCGATGGTGGCCTTCACCGCCGCCGGGCCGGTCACGGTGGCGGGCACATAGACGCTCCAGAACTGGCCGCCCACGCGGCCCTGGTGCAGGCGGGTGAGGTCGGTCATCAGCGGCTTCTTGAAGGTGCGGCTGTCGGCCTTCAGATCCTGGCTCCACCAGCCTTCGCCAAAACTGCCGCGCAGCGCGCCCGGATAGTCATTATGGCCATCGATAATCGGCTGGCGCTTCAGCACGGCCTCCGCGCGTTTCAGCATGGGATCATCCAGCGCGAGGGCGGGAGTGGCGGCCAGCAGGCCGAAAGCCAGGAGAGCATGTTTCATGAAAGCTAGTGTGGCACCGTGCCGCCCTCTCTTGCAAGACAGGTGACGCACGCATGGCACTCGCTTCATAAACAGGGCAGCAACGACGCAATCCCGGAGAAAACCATGCTCGAAACCGCCGATCGCCGCGTGTACGGCCCCGATGAAACCGCCTTTCGCGATACGGTGCGCAAGGTATTCGAAAAGGAACTGATCCCCAATCTCGACCGCTTCGAGGAAGAGGGGCTGGTGTCCCGCGATTTCTGGCGCGCCTGCGGTGATGCCGGGATGCTGTGCCCCGGCGTGCCCGAAGAATATGGCGGGCTGGGCCTCGATTTCCGTTACAACGCCATTATCGATGAAGAACTGGCCTATGCCGGTTCGTCGGCCGGCATCACCCTGCAATCCGATATTGTCGCCGATTATCTGGTCGCCTATGGCAGCCCGGAGCAGAAGGCCAAATATCTGCCGAAGATGATTTCGGGCGAAGTGATCACCGCCATCGCCATGACTGAACCCGGCGCCGGTTCCGACCTGCAGGGCATCAAGACCACCGCCCGCAAGGACGGCAATCACTATGTGATCAACGGCAGCAAAACCTATATCACCAACGGCCAGAACGCCGATCTGATCATCGTTGTCGCCAAGACCGATCCGGAAAAGGGCGCCAAGGGCACCAGCCTGATCCTGGTGGAGGCTGACCGTGAAGGCTTTGCCCGCGGCCGCAACCTCGACAAGATCGGTCAGAACAGCGCCGACACATCAGAACTGTTCTTCAACGATGTGCGCGTGCCAATGACCAACTGTCTTGGCGAGGAAAACAAGGGCTTCATCTACCTGATGAGCCAGCTGCCGCAGGAGCGTCTGTCCATCGCCATCTCCGCCCAGGCCGGTGCCCAACGCGCCTTTGATGAAGCGGTGAAGTTCGTGAAGGAACGCAAGGCGTTCGGCAAGACGGTGTGGGATTTCCAGAACACCCAGTTCACCCTGGCCGGCCTGAAGACCGAATTGCAGGTGGGCTGGGCCCATATCGATTGGGGCCTGCAGAAACTGATCGAAGGCAAGCTGACCGACGCCGAAGCCAGCGCTGCCAAGCTGTGGCACACCGAACTGCAGGGCCGCGTGTGCGATGAAGCGCTGCAGCTGCACGGCGGCGCCGGTTACATGAATGAATATCCCATCGCCCGCCTGTGGCGCGACGCGCGCGTGCAGCGGATTTACGGCGGGACGAGCGAGATCATGAAGCTGGTGGTGTCGCGGACGATTTGAATATCAGTTCCGAATGCGACAGCTGGCCACGGATACAAAGCCACAACCTGATGGGCAGGTTTGGGGATGATCAACAGTCTGCAATTCGCGATTCTGGCGTTTGGACTGGTGTGCATTTCTGTTTCATTGTCGGGAGTTTGGGCCGTCCGGCACGCACAGCATCTGCGCTTTAAACCGCTGTGGTATCTGGCATCGCTGTTCGGTTTTATCGGCATCGGCCTCAATTGGACGCAGCCGGAGGATCTTGTGCTGCTGTTTGGTATCAATGGCCCCGTCGTCAACGTGTATTCGCCAAACGGTAGCGGGGTTTGGCTGGTGAAGGTTCTGTTTCCGGTTGGGGCCGCGTTCGCTTTGTGGCGCGCGCGCCAGCCCTTGTCGCCACCAGACCCATAGGGGGCACTGCGCCAGCGACTGCGGCGTTTCCCAGACTGGCCCTGCCCGCTTTCTGCCCTTAACCGGTCGCAATCTTCTGCGATAAGCGATCCCATGATGACTGCAACTGCCGCCCGTTTTGCCGAAACCGCCCCCAGCCCGCGTGAAAGCGCCGGCTCGATGGCTGGTGAAGACGTGGCGATGATCAAGCTGGCTGCCACGCTGGGCCGCGAACTGGGCGCGTACAAGCCCGCCATCTATTGGGTGGATACGCTGGCTTCGGCCACGCTGGGCTGGGGCGCGCTGGCGGCGTTGATCTTCGCGCCCAGCCTGCCCGTGGCCGCCACGGCTGCGCTGGCGGTGGTGGCCGTGCTGGCGCTGTATCGACTGGG
Source organism: Sandarakinorhabdus sp. AAP62 (assembly GCF_000331225.1). Taxonomy (GTDB): domain Bacteria; phylum Pseudomonadota; class Alphaproteobacteria; order Sphingomonadales; family Sphingomonadaceae; genus Sandarakinorhabdus. Next base: position 209,470 of record NZ_ANFY01000007.1, read on the forward strand.
CAGCTTCATCCATGAAATCACCCACATGAAGGATGATTCGGTGCCGGGCTATCGCCTGGGCTGGAACCTTGTGGCCGGTATCCCGCTGATGATCCCCAGCTTCATGTATGAAGGCGTCCACAATCTGCACCACGCCCGCAACCGCTACGGCACGGTGCGTGATCCCGAATATATGGCCCTCGCCTTGAAGCCCAAGATCAGCGTGCCGCTGTTCGTGATGGTGGCGGCACTGGGGCCGATCGGCCTGATCATCCGCTGGGGCCTGCTGGCGCCGCTGTCGCTGCTGAAGCCGGTGCGCGATTTCGTGCGGGCGCGCTTTTCGGCGCTCTCCATCAATCCCGATTTCCGCCGTGATCCACCCGCCGGGCCGGCCGCCGCACGCTGGAACGTGATGGAGGTGGCGACCTCCGTCTTCGTCATTGCCGTGCTCGCCGCCGTCGCCGCCGGCCTTGTCCCGCTGCGCGCCTTTGGCATCTGGCTGGCCGTGCTGTCGGCGAGCATGGTGATCAACCAGATCCGCACGCTGGCCGCGCATCTGTGGGAGAATGACGGCAAGGTGATGAGCATCACCGATCAGTATCTCGACAGCGTGAACGTACCGCCGCCGGCGCTGCTGCCCGAACTGTGGGCACCGGTGGGCCTGCGCTATCACGCGCTGCACCATCTGCTGCCCAGCGTGCCCTATCACGCCCTGCCCGCCGCACACCGCCGGCTGGTGGCGGAACTGCCGGCGAACAGCAGCTATCACGGCGGCAACCACCCGACGCTGGCCGGCGTCATCGCCCGGCTGTGGGCGAGCGCGGGCACGGCGCGGGCCTGATTGGAAGGACCAAGGAGAAGGGCCTCCGGCGGGCAGGCCTGAGGCCTGCACCCGTTTGATTCATTGGCTCACATGCGTCGCCAGGCGCGCGCCAAACGAAAGTGGGTCCAGGGCCTCAGGCCCTGGCCGCCGGAGGCCTCTTTACCTTGCTCTCAAACCCGGCCGTGGTCCTGCATCCACTTCATCACGCGGCCCATCGCCATTTCCATCAGGTGCGGCGCCATGTTTTCGGGCGGCGGCGGCAGGCTTTCGAAGGCCCGGCTTTCGTGCAGCACCTGGTCACCGCGGGCGATCACAAAGCCTTCCCAGCCCTTGTCGGCTACCGTGTTGCAGATGCCGGTATAGACATCGAGCCCGCCGGTATAGGCCATGAAACGGCGCGGTTTGCCCGGCACGTTGGCGCCCATGTACCAGCTGTTGGTCTGGGTGAAGAGCGTCATCGCGGCCATCTGGTCGCAATGGTCGGTCCAGGTCTGTTCGGCTTCGCGGCTGGCTTCGATGCGGCCGGCCTGGCTGGCGTTCAGGTGGGCGATGATGCGGGCGACATAATCCACATGCTGTTCGATGCTGTTGATCATGTTGGTCAGCACGGAAGGGCTGCCCGGGCCGGTGATCAGGAACAGATTGGGGAAGCCGGCGACCATCAGGCCGAGATAAGTTTCCGGGCCGGCGGCCCAATGCTCCTTGATCGTTTCGCCGTTTACCCCGCGGATATCGACCCGTTCGATGGCGCCGGTCATCGCGTCGAAACCAGTGGCCAGCACGACGGCATCGAAATCGAAGCTGTGATCCCTGGTCCTGATGCCGGTGGCCGTGAACGTCTCCAGCGGATCGGCGCGCAGATCGATCAGCTCGACATTGTCGCGGTTGTAGGTGGCGTAATAATTGGTGTCCACGCACGGCCGCTTGGTGCCGAACGGGTGATCCTTGGGCGTCAGCATGTCGGCGACCCTGGGATCCTTCACCTGCTCGCGGATCTTGCCGGCGATGAAATCGGCAATGATCTTGTTGGCGGCCGGATCGATGGCTTGATCGACATAGCCGCTCAGGATGCGAAACCCGCCCCAGGCCCAGCGCCGTTCCAGTTCGGCCTTGATGTCTTCGGGCGCGGTCTGGGTGGCCAGCGCATCCTCGCTGGCGTCGTTCCAGAAGCCGCCGGCGGTGGCGCGGGACCGGGCCCGGAAGGCGCGCGGATCGGCCAGCCATTCCTGGAAATCCGCTTCGGGGATCGGGCCGTTGTGCGCCGGCGTCGAATAATTGGGCGTGCGCTGGAACACGGTGAGATGCGCGGCGGATTCGGCGATGATCGGGATGGACTGGATCGCCGACGATCCGGTGCCGATGATGCCCACCCGCTGGCCGCTGAAATCCACGCCCTCGTGCGGCCATTTCGACGTGCGGTAGATGGTGCCCTGATAATCCGCGATGCCGGGGAAGGTGACATCGGTGGGCACCGAGAGGCAGCCGGTGGCCATCACCACGAAGCGGGTCGGGATCACCTCGCCATTGTCGAGCGTAACGTTCCAGCCATCGGCCTTGGCGTCCCAGTGCGCGGCGGTCACGCGTGTCTTGAAGCTGATGTCCTTCTTCAGGTCAAAGCGGTCGGCGACGTGGTTGGCATAGGCCAGCAGTTCCGGCTGCGGCGCATAGCGTTCCGACCAGCGCCATTCCTTCTCCAGCCCTTCATCAAAGCCATAGCTGTAATCCAGGCTCTGGATATCGACGCGCGCGCCGGGATAGCGGTTCCAGTACCAGGTGCCGCCAACGCCGCTGCCGGCCTCGATCACACGGGTTTTAAGGCCCTGCTCCCGGCATTTCAGCAGCATGTACATGCCGGAAAAACCGGCGCCGACAATCAGCACATCCAGACGGTCCGCCATCATCTTCTCCCCAATGCTGCGGCCCCTCCCCAGGGGCATGACCACTTCACGCTAGCACGACCCGACCGCCGGCAAAGCTGGGAATATTGGGTGCGACAGCTGCGGGCTGCAAACGAAACAGGCCCCGGCGTCGTTGGACGCCGGGGCCTGCCCCCTGCTTGATGCAGACACACCTGCTGCGGGTCAACTCAAGCGGCGGGCTTCACAGCCTCCGCCGCCGCAGCGGTATCGGTCGGCGCCGGAGCGGCGGCCACGACCGGGGCCGGAGCGGCCACGGGCGCAGCGCCCTTCAGCGCCGGATAATCCTTCAACATCTTCGCACCACCCAGCGGCTTGTTCAAGCCCTGGTGGCAGGTGGCGCAGTTCACCTTCAGCGGATCGCCATGCGGGCCACGGCGGTTGGCCGGCCACACGTCACCCAATGCGGTGATGTAGTTGTTGTTGATGTCGCGCACCATGCGGATGCCGTACCAGGCATTCACACGCTGCGGCCGGCTGTCTTCCCACTTCGCGAAGTTGTTCGAGTTGTGGCAGAAGGTGCAGTTCACGCCCAGGCCCTGGCTCATGTGCATCATGAGGCCATAGGTCTTTTCGGTGGACTGGATGGCAGCCTTGCTGGCGGCGGTCGGGAACTCCTTGCCGCCCACGCGGATATTGTCCTTGCCGGCCAGATAGCCGGTGAACGGATCAAAGTTCAGCGAGGCATAGGCCACGGATTGCGCCGGCGTGTTGCCGCCATATTTCTTGCCGGTGATCTTGCCCGGTTCCGGCAGCGCGGTGGACCAGTTGTTCACCGGCACCGGATTGCCACGGTGGCAGGTCCAGCAGGTGACGCCGGCATTGTCCTGCCCATCACCTTGACCTGCGAAGTGCGGCTTCCAGTTGGCGTTGATGTTCTGCGTCATCTGCAACATCTTGCGGGCCACGACCTTGGTGTATTTCTCGTCCGAGGCCATGTTTTCCGGATTGTGGCAATAGGTGCAGCCGGCATCCTTGATGTTCGAACCATCCGGGGCAACCCAGGTGGTCATCGCCTGCATCAGATAGTTGAACTCGTCCACCGAGACATTGCCCAGCACGGGCACATTCTCGTAGGCCGTGCTCGCCCGATCTCCTGCCAGCATTTCCGTCGTCAGTTCATAGGGCGGTGCAGGAATGTCACCCACCTTGGCCTTGCTGTCCGGATCATTGATCTGGACCATGGCGGTGCCGCGGAAGCCAACTTGCTCCTGCTCCTTCGAGCCGAGCTCGCAACCCGCCAGCAGCAGGGCCGGCAGAGCGATGGCGACAAGCTTGTTCAGCGTCTTCATTGCGGTGCTCCCGGAAGGGTGGCGGGATCAACGACACCGGTGGCCGGATATTCGCGGGCAAAGCCGTGATCGACCGCCCACAGGAACCAGTTGTCGACAACCGTGCCGGTGAGCAGGATGCCGATGCCGCCGGTCAGCGTCGTCAGCACCGCAAACCACCAGGCCCAGCGGTGGATCGACTCCATCGTGGCGTTCCAGCCCATGGTCCAGCGCCAGAACAGCGCTGCACGTTCGGACGCGGTGCCGCGATCGGTGATCTGTTCGATTTCACGTTCACCGCCGTAACGGCCCACCGCCAGGATGGTCGCGCCGTGCATGGCGAACAGCAGCGTCGAACCATAAAGGAAGGCGATGCTGAGCGCGTGGAACGGGTTGTAGAACAGATTGCCGTAGCGGATCGAGAAGGCTGCCGTCCAATCGAGGTGCGGGAAGATGCCGAACGGCACCGCTTCGGCCCAGCTGCCCATCATCATCGGGCGGATGAAGCCGAGCACCAGGTAGAGCCAGATCGCCGAGGCAAAGGCCCAGGCCACGTGGGTGCCCATGCCCAGTTCCTTGGCGCGCACGTAGGTGCGGGCCCACCACAGCAGGATGGCGGCGGTGAGGAAGCCCCCGGCCGCGATCCACCAGCCGCCTTCTGCCAGCGGCACGTTGAAGGTGAAGCCATATTTGGCGGGCGGCGGTTCAAGCGCGAGCCAGAAGAACTGGCGCACGAACTGGATGGGATCCCAGTTCACCGAAGCCGCCATGTTGAGACCCATGATCTCGATGGCGATGAAGCCGCAAAGCAGCGAGGCCAGGCCGAGCTTGCCGAGGTAGACGGGACCAATCTGGGCACCGCCCAGCTTGCCCATCAGCCACGACGTGCCGAACGGACCGAAGCGGGCGTCGTTGTCCGGGCCCAGCGGCACGCCTGCTTCCAGCTCACCGCGGAGCTGAACCTGCGTGAAGATGTTCTGATAAGCCATGGTGCGTGTCCGTCCTCAACGCCAGATCGGCAGGTTGAGCCACCAGGTCCACCATTCCGGCCAACCACGTGACCAGAAGGGACCCGAAATGATGATGCACACCGCGCTCCAGAAGCCGGCATTCATCGCCAGCAGCAGGCCCACACGGTGAATGCCCAGCGTGCCGACCGAATAACCGATCAGATCGCGGAAGAACGTATCTTCATATTCCGGCGACTTCACCGTTTCACCGGGCGCCGGGTTGACCGCCGACAGCACCAGCGCGCCATGCAAGCCAAGCGCCAGGGTGGTGGTGAAGAAGAAGCTCACCGCCAGCATGTGGGCCGGGTTATAATGGAAATGCAGATACTGATAGCCGGTGTTCGACACCCAATCGAGGTGGGGGAAGATGCCGTAAGGGAAACCATAGCCCCAGGCGCCCATCAGCAGCGGGCGGAATACCACCAGCGTGACATAGGCAAAGATCGCCATGCCGAAGGCGGCGGGCACGTGATAGCCGATGCCGAGCTTGCGGCAGATCTCGACCTCGCGCAGGGCCCAGCTGACGAAGGCACCGATCGCGCAGATCGTGACGATCTGCCAGAGACCGCCTTCCTTCAGCGGCGCCAGCTTCAGCCCATAGCTGATATCCGGCGGCGCAATGTTGATCAGCCAGGGATTCCAGGTGTCGCCGATGGCCGCACCATAGATGATGAGTGCCGTTCCCAGGGCAGCGAAGAAGGCCGTCGTGACTCCGAAGAAGCCGACGTAAAAGGGTCCAACCCAGAAATCGAAGAGGTCACCGCCGATCAGCGTGCCCCCGCGAACGCGATATTTTCGTTCAAAACTCAACACTGCCATGGCGCACCTCCCTCAATATGCCGCATGCCATCAACTGCCGGCGGAACGGGCCAAGTGGTGGGTGCGGATGGGCGGGCGGCGGAACCTGCCCGCCCATCGCGCGCTTGACCGGATCAGCCCGGGCAGCCTGACTGATGTCAGGCGGCCTGAGTCGATTCCGCGATCGCCGCTGCAGCCTTGGGCTCGGCGCCGTCCAACCAGTTGTACCGGTCGGTGCTGAGCAGGATGAAGTGGATCAGGATGGCCAGCGTGAAGAGGAAGACCGCCAGGGCGGTCAGGATGCGCTGCGGGTTGAACGTTTGCCAGATCTTCCACATTGTCGTCGCTCCTTAAGCGTGGGGCGCAGCGACGCTGGAAGCGTCAGCCTGCTGGATCTGGTGGATTTCCACGGCCGCATACGGACGCTTCGAGCCGAACCAGGGGCGCCAGACCCAAACCAGCCAGTGGGCGATCACAGCCACGATCACGAAGAACGCCATCGACACGACGAAGCCCTTGTGGAACTCCCGTGCTTCGGCGTCGGTCAGGTAGGTACCCGGACCAATCTTGTTGTCACTCATGCCTTTTCCTCCGATGGTTCCGCCGCACACGACCAATAGGGCCGTGTCCGACCGGCGGCTTCGCGGCGTAGGATGATTCCACCGCAAAGAGATTGAGACTGTGTCAGATTGTCTCTGCGACAGTCTATGCCTGACCTTGCCAGCAAGGCAAGTGAATTGCAGCTTGAATTGAGGGCGATAGCGCCGATCATGCCGCCTGAGCCTCATAAAGGCGCACGGCAGAGCGCAAGCGGTCCACAGTTACCAACTTTTCCCCCGCATCCCGCGCCGCGCGCTCTGCGGCATCCCGCAAGCGCTTGGCCGCAGAGATGCGTACCAGCACGGGTTCCTTGTCAACAATCCGATCCAGTTCCGAACGGGCATCGTCTTCCCAGGCCACGGCTTCCAGCAGGCGCGACGGAGTCGCGTCGGCCTTATCCATCATGGTGGACAGCGGCAGAATGAAGAACAATGCGTCGAACAGCGCGTTGCACACTTCCTGCATGATCCACGTGCAACCGGCATAACCCATGAACGGCGTACCGGTGTGACGGCGGATGGCGGCGCCGGGGAAGCTGGCGTTGATGTAGATGGAGCGGCTGTTCGATTCCGCCATGTACATGCGTTCGTTGTAGCTGCCGAACACGATCAGCGGGCTCGACGTGGCAATCGCCTGTTTCACCGCTTCATTGTCGGGCTTCACGCCGGCGTTGCGCTGGAAGGAAAACACGCAGGGCATGCCCATATCGTCTTCCAGGAACACCTTCATGCCGCGGGCATAGGTTTCCGTCGCCACGATGCCGAAGCTGGCGGTGGCAAAGAAATCCTGGGTGACCGAGCGCCACAGATCCCACAGCGGCTTGATGGTGGTGTGCTTTTCCTTCTCGATGAAGGGTTCCGGGTCCACCCCGGTCAGCTCACCCAGCTTGCGCAGGAAGGCGGTGGTGCTGTTCAGGCCGATGGGTGCCTGCAGATAGGGCCGCTCCAGCGTCTCGCACAGGTTGCGGCCCCATTCGCGGTACATGCACACGTTCACCGAGGCATCGGCGAGGCGGCGGATATCGGCGAGGTGGGTGCCCAGCGGGAACACCATGTTCACCTCGCAGCCCACGCCTTCGATCAGGCGGCGGATTTCCGCCAGGTCCGATGGCATGTTGAAGGTGCCATATTGCGGCCCGATGATGTTGACGAGCGGCTTCTCGCCCTCCTTGCGCACCTTGGGCGCCGGCATCTTCTTCGGCCCGAATTCCTTCCACAGCCAGGTCAAGGCGCGGTCGGCAGACTGCCACTGATCTTCATCGATGGTGCGCGGCAGGAAGCGGACGATGCTGGTGCCTTCCGGCGTCACGCCGCCGCCGATCATTTCGGCGATGGAGCCGGTGACGACCACCGAGGGCAGCGCCGGATCGAGCGTCTTCCACGCCCGCTTCATGGCGCCTTCGGTGCCGGTCTTGCCCAGCTCTTCCTCGGCCAGGCCGGTGACGACGATGGGCAGTTCGTGCGGCGGCAGGCCATCGGTATAATGCAGCACCGAGGTAACCGGCAGGTTCTCGCAACCCACCGGGCCGTCGATGACCACCTGCAGACCCTTCACCGAGGTGAAGCTGTAGACAGCGCCCCAATAACCGCCCGCGCGATCGTGATCCAACACCAACATCGCGTCAGTTCCCGATCGCTTCGCTCGCCTTGGCGGCGGCGATCATCTTGCCTGCGAACTTCTTCTTGAACTCCGGGCGGTCCTGCGGAACGTCTTCCCAGATGCCAGCGGCATGGCCTTCGCCAACGCCCTGGAAGAAGTCCTTCATCATGTCGAAACGGCCCTTGTTGCCAAGCGCGCCGTTGATCACCTGGGCCAGGCTGCCTGCGCCCGCCGGGCCCATCAGCGGCCGCGCCGAGATGAGGTTGGTGAAATACAGGCCGGGGATGGCGCGCGTCTTGGCGTGCTGCACCACCGGCGTGGTGCCGATCGACAGGTCGGGGTGGAATTCCTCCACCGCCGCAATGTCCTGTTCCAGGCTGGCGCGATACTGGATGCGGGTGCCGCGGGCTTCCAGCCATTCGCGATCCGGATCCGACCATTTGGTGCGCGGGCAGGCGGTGCCGACATAGGGCACTTCGGCCCCCGATTCGATCAGCAGGCGCGCCACCAGCAGTTCGGAACCTTCATAGCCCGAAACCGTGATGCGGCCCTTGATCGGCTTGGCCGAAAGCGCGCCGGTGATCGCCGGCAGCCACTTGTTCTGCGCGGCGGCGACCTTGTCGGCAGAGAGGCCGAAGGCATCGCCGATGGCGGCAAGCCAGGCGGCGGTGCCATCACGGCCGACCGGCGCCGAACCGACGATGGTGCGGCCTGCCGCTTCGAATTCGCGCACGGCGGCGGTGTAGAAGGGATGGATGGCCGCCACCACCGGCGAGGCCAGCGCCGCATAAAGCTCACGCCATTCGCGGGTGGGCACGACGGGGCCAGCGGTGAGGCCCATCGGTTCCAGCAACATCGAAATGCCCACGGGGTCTGCCGGGAACATCTCACCGAGCAGCGTCACAGTCGGCTTGTCGGGCATCACGGCAGGCGCCGCCACCGGGCCGGCCATGATTTCCTCGCGGGCATATTTCAGCATCGCGCCGGCCAGCACGTCCTTGGCCTCGGCATGGGTCGGCACGCCGAAACCCGGCACGTCGATGCCGATGATGCGAACGCCGTTGATCGAATCCGGCAGCAACTGCAGCGGCACGCCCGAAGCGGTCGGCACGCACAAATTGGTCACCACGATCGTGTCGTATTTCTCCGGATCAGCCTGCAAGTGCACGGCTTCGCGGATATCCTCGAACAATTTGCCGGTAACCAGCGTTTCCGAATTGAACGGCACATAGCCCACCGTGCGCCGCGCCCCATAGAAGTGCGACGTGAAGGTGAGACCATAGACGCAGCAGGCCGAGCCGGACAGGATGGTCGCGGTGCGACGCATGCGCAGTCCGACGCGCAACGACCCGAAGGCCGGGCACATGGATTGCGGCTGGTCGTGCGGGCCCTTCGGATAATCGGCCGCGTAACGCTCCAGCACTTCCGATTTGCCGGCCTTGGCGGCGGCATCGCGCATGGTGTCGGCGCCGGCGTGGCAGCCGGCCCCTTCCTCGGGAGGAACCGCCAGTTCCTCAGACATTGTCGTACACCACTTCCAGGCTCGGCTTCGTCTCATAGACGCCGCCGCGCATGTCGGCCTGGGTGGCCGGCTTCAGGGTGAAGTTGCCGCCGGTATCTTCCGGCTTGAACAGGCCGAGCAGGCCGTCCTGATCGAGCGGGGTCGGCCGCACCGGCGGCGCGGTTTCGACCGCCGTCGCCAGTTCGGCAAACAGCGGGCCCCACTGGCTCTCGTGGGTGCCGATGATCTGATAATTGGCGCTCTTCTTGCGGATATCCTCGTGCGCCGGGATGCTCACCAGCACCGGAATGCCCACGGCCTTGGCAAAGGCCTGAGCTTCGCCCGAACCATCATCCTTGTTGATCAATATGCCAGCGACGCCAACGTTGCCGCCCATCTTGCGGAAATATTCCACCGCCTTGCAGACATTGTTGGCGACATAGAGCGACTGCAGATCGTTCGAGCCGACGACGATCACCTTCTGGCACATGTCACGGGCGATCGGCAGACCGAAGCCGCCGCACACCACGTCGCCGAGGAAATCGAGCAGCACATAATCGAAGCCCCAATCGTGGAAGCCCAGCTTCTCGATGGTTTCAAAGCCGTGGATGATGCCGCGACCGCCGCAGCCACGACCCACTTCCGGGCCGCCCAGTTCCATGGCGAACACGCCGTCGCGCTGGAAGCAGACATCCTCGATGCTCAGCTCCTCGCCCGAAAGCTTCTTCCTGGAGCTGGTTTCGATGATCGTCGGGGTGGCCTTGCCGCCAAACAGCAGACTGGTGGTGTCGCTCTTGGGGTCGCAGCCGATCAGCAGCACGCGCTTGCCCTGCTGCGCCATCATGTAGGACAGGTTGGCGAGCGCGAAGCTCTTGCCCGAACCACCCTTGCCATAGATGGCGATGATCTGGGTTTCCTTGGTGATCTCACCGGTGTGAACGGGGTCAGGTTCGATCGCGGCTTCCTCCCGGAGAGCGGCGACCTGATCGAGAAGGCTGTTGATGCTCATGCGATATCTCTCCAGTCGAAGACCATCTTGAGACAATTGGGGTCCGAAAAGGCCTGACCATAAGCGGTCGGGGCCTCCGTTGCCGGCACCTTGTGCGTCACAAGGCCCTCGAGTGACAGCCTACCGCTGCCCACCAGCGCGAGCGAAGTCGCGAGGTCGTCAGGCTGGAACTCAGTGGCAATGCGTATGCGAAGCTCACGCCGGAACGCTGGCGCGAAGTTGAACGACAGCGGATCGCTGTAGAAGCCGGCCAGCACGATCTCGCCCCCACGCGCCATATGCATGACGGTCTGGTCGATCACGCGGTGGTCACCGCTGGCGTCGTAGACCGAGCGGTAATCCCGCCGCTCGTCGGTCTCGGGCCTGACCACCCGATATCCCTCTGCGCCCGCCATGCGGGCATCATTGATTTCCCACACCGTCGGCTCCACGCCGGCCGCCAGCGCGATGCGCGCCAGCAGGCGGCCGAGCACGCCGTGGCCGATGATCAGATCCGGCATCTCGCCGCCCGCCACCGCATGCTGGGCAGTGGCCGCCAGGCTCATCAGCACGGCCTTTTCGTGGAGATCGGCCGGCAGCGGAATCACCCGCGCCGCGCCAGTGATCAGCATCTTGGCCTGGCCGCCGAACAGCCCGCGCGCGCCTTCGAATTTCGAGGAACCGGGCACGAAGACCGTCTTGCCGATCATCGCGGCGGCATTTTCACCGGCGTCCACCACCGTGCCGACCGCTTCATATCCGGGAACCAACGGATATCCCATGCCGGGGAACATCGGCATGCTGCCGTTGTACATCAGCTTTTCCGTGCCCATGGAAATGCCTGAAAAGTCGATCGACACCACCACGTCATCGGCTTGGCAAGGCGTGAGCGCGAGCGAGCGCAGCGCAACGCGCTCCGGCTCCTCCACCACCACGGCCAATGTTTCCATTCAACCAACCCCTCGTGGAACTCGGTCAGCCTTGCCCCGCTGATCCGTCCCAAATTCGCCGGCATTTATCCAAAGCGTCATGCGGCTGTAAAGCGCACATGACAGTTCGGAAAGCAAAAAATTGGACGGGCTTGGTCGTCTTTAAGCTTGACGCAACAGGCAAACGCCGTTCTGCCGCTCAGCGCTGGGCGACAAGCAGCCGGGTGACCATCGGCAGCGCCGTGGCCACCTCGCGGGCGTTGCCGAATCCGGCTTCGGCCAGCAGCGCCAGATAGGCCGCCACGTCACGCGGTCGGCCCGACCCCATCGCCCACAGATAGAGGCCGAAATAGGCATCGCCCATCACTTCGGCGCCCATCGTGCCGGCCATCGGTTCGGCCAGCAGCAGGCGGCCGCCCAGCGGCAGCGCGGCATGGGCCTTGCGCAGCAGCGCGCGCACCACATCATCATCATGATCGTGGCAGATGCGCACCAGGCTGATCACATCAGCCCCCTGTGGCAGCGGATCATCGCGGAAACTGCCGCCGTGCAGCGACACGTGGGAAAGCCCCCGCGCCGCCAGCTTGGCCTTCGCGCCTTCGACGACAGCCGGAAGATCGAACAATTTCAAGCTCAGCCGCGGGTGACGCTGCGCCACTTCGGCCAGAAAGGCGCCGTGGCCACCGCCCACATCCATCAGGCAGGTGTGCCGGCTGAAATCATAGGCATCCAGCACCTGTTCGGCCACCATCGGCTGGCTGGCCGCCATCAATGCCGAGTAAGGCGCGACTGACCCCCCATCGCCCTCGCTGCCGCCGCCTTGCCAGCTTGCCGCATCGGCCGCCGCCGGCAGCCCCTTCCCGGCTGCCGGGGCATAGGTCCAGAACGCCGCCAGCTTGCCCTGCCCGCGCCCGCCTTTCAGCATGGCGATGGGATCGGCCAGATCATCATAGAAGATCTTGTGATGTTCGATCATCGCCAGCGCGCCCTGGTTGGTCGAAAGTGCCGCGCCGCGCTGGCCCAGCACCCACAGATCGGGGGCCGCCAGCTCCACCAGGTCAATCGCTTTCGCCGCGCCCAGCAGCCGCTGCATGGCCTCCTGCGACAGCCCGGCGCCCTGCGCCAGCGCGGCAGTGCTGGCCGGACCATCACTCAGGCGGCGAATCACCCCGGCATCAACGGTCGCGGTGAGCGCCTTGGTCTGCACGAAACCGGTGATCACCGCGAACATGGCATTGGCGTGATAGCGCGCCGTGCGCCGCATCAACGGGTTGCGCATGGCAAAACGCTGAAAGCCCGGATTGGCCAGCATCCGGTTGCGGGCATTGAGCCAGCGCAGCTTCCATCCCGGAGAGGCAGTGTTTTCAGCCATGTGCCCCACAAGCTCGTGTCAAACGGTCTGGACAGTCGCTGCCCAAAGGTCAATCATGACCCCTATGGTCAGGTTTAGCTGCCAGACCTTAACGACTGATGATTCGGAAGATCGATTTGGCAGGCCCTGACAGCGTTGTCATCATCGGAGCCGGCATGGCGGGCCTGTCGGCCGCCGTGCTGCTGGCCGCGCGTGGGGTGCCTGTCACCGTGGTGGAGCGCATGGGCACCCCCGGCGGCAAGCTGCGCACCGTTGATGTCGGCGGCATGCCCGTCGATGCCGGCCCCACTGTTTTCACACACCGCCCGGTGTTTGAACGCATCTTCGCCGATGCCGGCACCACGCTCGACGCGCATCTGACGCTGCACAAATCCGATCGCCTTGCGCGCCACGCCTGGCAGGATGGCAGCAGCCTTGATCTGTGGGCCGATCACGCCCGCAGCCGCGACGCCGTCGCCCAGTTCGCCGGCGCGGCGGAGGCGGAGGGCTGGACGCGCTTTCAAGCCGAATCCGCTCGCATCTGGAACGCGCTGGAAACCCGCTTCATGGAAAGCCCGGCGATGGGCCCCATCGGGCTTTCCTTGAAATACGCCCCCTTCCACCTGCACGAGATGTTCGCGATCAACCCGTTCGCAACGCTGTGGAAGACGCTGGGCAAATATTTCCGCGATCCGCGCCTGCACCAGCTTTATGGCCGCTATGCCACCTACACCGGCGCTGATCCCTTCCAGGCCACCGCCACGCTGATGCTGATCGCCCATCTGGAGGCGCGCGGCGTCTGGCTGGTGGAAGGCGGCATGCACGAAGTCGCCCGCCAGATGGCGCTGCTCGCCGAGCGGCTGGGCGCCAAGTTCCATTACAACGCCCACGTGGCGGAAATTCTCGTCCGCAATGGCCGCGCCGCCGGGGTAAAGCTCGCCAGCGGCGAGGAAATCCCCGCCCGCGATGTCCTCTCCAACAGCGACATTTCCGCCCTCGCCGATGGCCGGTTCGGTGCCGCCGCCTCGGGGGCCGTCACCGGCGTCAAACCCCACGAACGCTCGCTCTCCGCCCTCGTCACCATGATGACGGCAGACTGCTCCGGCTTCGAGATGGACCGGCACAACGTCTTCTTCTCCACCGATTATGCCGCCGAATTCCGGGACATTTTCGCACGATCCCGCCTGCCCACGGAACCCAGCATCTATATCTGCGCGCAGGATCGTGGCATCGGCAAACCGCCCGATGGCCCCGAACGCCTGCAACTCATCGTCAACGCCCCGCCCACCGGCGACGGCAGCCCACCAACGCCAGAGGAGATGGAACAATGTCAGACAGCAACGCTGGCGGTCCTCGCCCGGTGCGGGCTGACACTGAAACCCAAGGCAATGGTGCCAGTGGGCCCAGCGATGTTCGAGGCGCTTTTCCCTTCGAGCGGTGGGGCCCTTTATGGTCGGGCCTCGCACGGGTGGCAGGCCAGCTTCCGCCGGCCTGGCAGCAAGACGAAGCTGCCCGGGCTCTGGGTCGCCAGTGGTTCGGCGCACCCGGGAGCGGGCGTGCCGATGGCGGCCTTGTCCGGCCGCTTGGCGAGCGCAGCGATCCTTCAGGCCCGCGCTTCGATCAGGACGTTGCACCCGGTGGCTACCGCTGGTGGTATGTCGACGCCGAAAGCGACTGCGGGCAGTATGGGCTGACGATCATCGCCTTCATCGGCTCGGTCTTCTCCCCCTATTACAAGGCCGCCGGCCGCGACGCTCCGGAGGATCATGTCTCCCTGAACGTCGCGCTCTACGGCAAGGGCTGCCGCCGCTGGGCGATGACCGAGCGCGGCACCGGCGCCCTGTTCCGTGATCGCGCCACGCTGCGCATCGGCCCCAGCCAGCTACGCTGGGATGGCGCCACGCTGGTCATCGATATCGAGGAAGAATGCGCCGTGCTGCCCATGAAGGTGCGCGGGCAGGTGCGGGTGACGCCGCAAGTCTATGGCCAGCGCCGGTTCCGGCTTGATCCCGGCGGCAAGCATGTGTGGGAACCGATTGGCCCGTGCGCGCAGGTGGAAGCCACCTTCACCAACCCCGATATCAAATGGGCCGGCACCGGCTATCTGGATGCCAATCACGGCAGCGAATCACTGGAAGACGGCTTTGCCGATTGGCAGTGGAGCCGGGCCCATCTGAAGGATGGCTCCACCGCGGTGATGTACGAAGGCCAGCTGAAAGACGGCGCCGATTTCGGCATGGCCCTGCGCATCACGCCCGATGGCCAGGCCGAAGTGATGGAAATGCCCGCCCCCGTGGTGCTGCCCAAAACCGCCTGGCGCCTTGACCGCATGACCCGCGCCGACGCCGGCTACACCGCCCGCATCCGCGCCACCTGGGAAGACACGCCCTTCTACAGCCGCACCGCCCTCGCCACCCGCCTGTGGGGGGAGGATGTGGTGGCCGTGCACGAATCGCTCAACATGCGGCGGTTCGATACGGGGGCGGTGCAGTGGATGCTGCCATGGCGGATGCCGCGGAAGGTGTGAGGGGGGGGCATTTTCTAAGCCATAGTCTCTGGCGCTTGCATCTTGAGTAATCTGCATAGCCTTCAGGAAGCAGCCTTCAATCGCTTAGCTAACCTGCCCGGCGCGTCGGTTGGTTGGCGCCGGCGCCACGTCTGAGAAGACATTATCCAGACCAGATCGTTTGGTTCTGCGGAAGTGAGCAGTTTGAATTCGTCCAACACATCCGGCCTAATGCCCCAGTTGCCGTTTTTGTTTTTTTGAACGAACTCCAACCCGAACTGCCTTCGGATCAATGCGCTAGCACGGTTTTGGGAAAGCCTACCGTGACCGGTTGGGATCAAGGTTACCATAAACTGAGCAACCTCGTAGGCAGACACCTCTGGGCCGATACCAGCGGGACCGAATCCCATGGGTTGATCGCGTCCAATTTGCATAATTTGTCTCCGAGTTGTGGAGACCTCCAAGCGCCGAACCGAGGGGCCCGGTCGCAGCCGAAACTGCGACCGGGAGTAGGGGTCACTCGTCGTCAACGAGCCAGCAGAACGCGCGCTTGCCATACTGGCGAGCATAGATGCGCGTTCCGTCCGGCAGCGTCTTCCACGGGCGACACACCCACCGTTTACCACGGGGAGGTGGCGACATGGACGCCTCCGTACTTTGGCGACCCGATGATCTTTGCGTCCAGAAACTTGTCGTGTTATTACACGTGCTGCCAAGCGAAGCTTCAGGTCGCGCACCTGCACAGGGGTCGCGGTTCTGGGCAAGGTTTAAGGGGTGCTGGCCATTGGTCAGCCCCCCTTATTCGTTTTGGATACCGGCAAGAGCGGCAGCGCCAGCCTCAATACCCGTAGCCTGACGTCAGCAGCATCTCGGGACAACCCCGACCGCTGCATCAGTTCGTGAATGCTTGTGCACGCTCGGACCATCTCCCTAGGAGCGAGAAACGCGCCAGCGAAGTTATCTGCTTGCCATTCAGGGTCGACAAATGCCTTCACTTCACCCCGCGCCAGCGAAGCTGGCTTGCCAGTATGCAGCATTAAGTGACCAAATTCATGGGCCAAAGTAAATGGATACCTTGCATGTCCGGCCCTCGCAGCGTCTTAACAAGATTGGCTAATTCTAATCAAACGTTCGGTTGTGGAAGTCGTCGCTTCAGCGTCGCCCAATTCACGATCCGGAACGACTTCGTACCGAAATCCGTCCATGTGTTTCGGGAGCACGAATTCAATGAGCTTTAGCACATCGACTCTGTCGTAAAGGCTTATGCCGAGAAACGTTCGTACGGCATTGGCAAACACCTCGATGTTCTCTCGACTGAGCGGAGCGACAACCACGCGGGAATTCATTTGGCTACCCCGCGCAACAGCCTCGCGATGTTGTCTTTTGCCTCGGGAGTTAGCCGGGCAAACTCATGAGCAAGCTCCCCTGCCAAGATGCGATCTGATGCAGGTGCATTGTCCGCAACATGAATCTTGAACTCAGCCATGGAAAGCGCCGCCTGTTGACGCAATTCGACCGTGGCCTTCGCGTCCAACCCAATCAGCTGGGCTACTCGGTCGGCAAACCCCTGAGGTATCGGTTTTTTGCCGGACTCGATTTGGCTGAGATAGCTGGAACTGACATCGAGCGCGTCGGCCATAGTTCCCAAAAGCATTTCGTGCTCGATTCTGAGATGCCGAACCGCTTTGCCAAACGGGGTCATCGCGCCGATCCTTCATATCCTTGAAGCCTCCCGTAAGTCATTGGTGTCTGGTGCATAGGTATCGCCCTTTCCTATTCGTTCACTTCTTTACCACTTGGTGAAATAGTTGGCAAGGGGGTTCTTCTGCAGCGAGATCGGCGGGGGCGTGGCCGTTCATGGCCATGGCGGCTTCGATGGCCTGCACCGGATCGAGCGGGGCGATGGGCCCGGCTCTTGCCGGGGTAACGGCGAGGGGGGGCGAGTGGGTAGTGCGGCCTGTCCTACAGGGGGCAACCAGGGTTAAGGTGGCACAGCTCTTTCCACCGTCAACAGCCGCCCGGAAATCGCTGGCCCGCGTGCGCCCGCGCATGCGGAAGAATTTGTAACCTTTGTAACCTACACGGCCGAAATGGGCGGTCGGTGCCGATGCAATTTTGGCGCAAATACCCGCCCAACACACACGTCACCCCGGACTTGATCCGGGGTTAGGCTTTCTTTCTTGCGTGCCGGTTTCGATGGCCCGCGAAGGAAGCGGGGCCCCGGATCAAGTCCGGGGCAACGTGGAAAAGAAGGGGTGGGGTTAGTCGTCGGGTTTGTCCTTGTCCCCCGGCTTGTCCCGCAGCGTCCACAGCTGCCAGCCGGCGAAGGCGAGGACAGCCACCAGGCTGACCCCGCCTTCGATCAGTCCGTAATATTCAACCGGGATGTCCATCTCAGCACCGGATCGGGCCGTCCGGCCCATAGAGCGGGAACGGCGGGCGCTTGGGCGTGGGGGGCGGGTAACTGGCGAGGGCGTCCATGGCCAGCGCCGGTGCCGCCATGCCCATCCATCGCACCTTGTTCATCGCGACAATCCCCAAGCTGTTGATTGGGCGGCAGCGTGGCAACCTGATTTGCGCACGTCAATCACCCGCCGATGCCCACCACGGCACGCCCGGCGGTAGATCGGCGCTGGCCCTGCCGGGGAAGGCGGGCGAGCGCTTTTCGAGGAAGGCGGCCACGCCCTCCTTCACATCCGGACCGCTGCCGAGCGCGATATTCCAGGTCGCATCCACCGCCAGCGCGTCGTCCGGGCTGGCGGTGCTGCCCAGCCGCCACAGCATGGCGCGGGCCAGCGCGATGGCCACCGGCGCGGTGGCTTCGCTGAATTCCGCCGCAATGGCGCGGGCGCGGGGCAGCAATTCGTCTGCCGGCACCACTTCGCTCACCAGCCCACCTGCCAGCGCCTCCGATGCGTCAAAGATGCGGCCCGACAGGCACCAGCGGAGCGCTTGGCTCAGGCCAACCAGGCGCGGCAGGAACCAGGCGCTGCCGGCCTCCGGCACCAGGCCGCGACGGGCAAAGACGAAGCCGATGCGCGCGCCTTCCGCCGCGATGCGCACGTCGCACGGCAGGGTGAGGGTGATGCCAACACCCACCGCCGGGCCGTTGATGGCGGCGATGATCGGCTTTTTCGATTCGAACAGGGCGTGAATGAAGCTGTCCTCTCTGCCCCGCCGTTCTTCGCGGGCACCGAAATTGCCGGCCCCCTCGCCGGCCATGTCAAAGCTTTCCGCACCGGCCGACACGTCCGCCCCGGCGCAGAAGGCGCGGCCCGCCCCGGTGATGATGATGGCGCGAATGGCGTCATCCTCGCTCGCCGCCCTCACCGCGCGGGCCAGCGCCCGGCCCATCGCGTCGGTATAGGCGTTCAATTTTTCCGGCCGATCGAGCGTGATCAGCATCACCCCGGCTTCGTTGCTGACAGTTAGCCCATCTTGCGCCATCATCGCCTCCCCTGCCCCGGCTCGCATCCTTTGATGCTGCGCCGGAGACAGGGACGCAGCAACGACTGCTTTGGGGAGGGACCATGTTGCGCTTGCGCCAGATTGCGATGGTTGCACCGGACCTTGCACCGGTGGAGGGAGAGGTTGGCCAGATGCTGGCGGCCAACGTGTGCTATCGCGATCCCGGTGTGGGCAAATATGGCCTGCACAACGCGCTGTGGGCGCTGGGTGGCACGTTTCTGGAAGCGCTGGCGCCCGTGCAGGAAAATACGACGGCGGGCCGCTACATGGCGCGGCGCGGCGGTGCGACCGGCTATATGGTCATTCTCGACACGGATGATCTCGCCCCCGTGAGAGGCCGCCTGGCCGCGCAGGGCGTGCGGCTTGTCGAGGATCTCTCCGTTGGCGATGCCGCGCTGCACGCCACCGCCCTGCACCTGCACCCGCGCGACACCGGCGGCTGCCTGCTTTCCATCGATCATCACGGGCCCGACAGCGGCATGATGGGCAGTTACATGTGGGCCGGCAGCGCCTGGCACGCCCATGCCAATCCGGGCCTGGTGATCAGCGGCGCGGTGATGACCTGCGACGACCCGGCCACCACGGCATCACGCTGGAGTGCCATCCTCGATCGGCTCGCCGTGCCGCACGGTGCCGGCTGGCGTATCGGTCTCGACAATGCCACGCTCGATTTCATGCCAAACAATGGCCCGGCCGGCGAAGGGCTGGCCGCCATCCGCGTGACTGGCCTTGCCGCCCCGGCCCGCAGTTGCGGCCTCGATTTCCTTCCGGAGACCAACAGATGAGCTATGACACCGGCACCGAAGACCTTCTGGCCAGCGTGAGCGAGGGCGTGCTGACCCTCACCCTCAACCGCCCGGCGGCGCGCAATGCGCTGTCACGCGCCATGCTGGATGGGCTAGCACGTCTGCTGGGCGAGGCAGAGGCGGACCCCGCCATCGGCGCCATCGTCATCACGGGTGCAGGCGGGGCGTTTTGCGCTGGCGGCGACGTGAAGGGCATGGCCGCGCGCAATGAAAGCGGCGAGCCTGAACCCATCGATGTCGCCATTGCCCGCCAGCGCCGCAACCAGCGCGAAACCGCCGGGCGCCTGCACGCCATGCCCAAACCCACCATCGCTGCCATTCCCGGCGCGGCGGCCGGTGCCGGCCTGTCGATGGCGCTGGCCTGCGATCTGCGCGTGATGGCCGATACCGCCTTCATGACGACGGCCTTCGCCAGGGTCGGTTTTTCCGGCGACTATGGCGGCACCTATTTCCTCACCCGGCTGGTGGGTGCGGCCAAGGCGCGGGAGATGTATTTCCTGTCCGACCGGGTTGACGCTGCCGAGGCGCTGCGGCTGGGCCTGACCAATCGCGTGGTGCCGGCCGACGCGCTGCTGGCCGAAGCGCAGGCGCTGGCGGCGCGCTTGGCCGCCGGTCCGCGCGTGGCCTACCGCTACATGAAGGAGAATCTCAACCGGGCGTTTGCAGGCGGCGACATGGAGGATTGCCTCGATCTGGAGGCCACCCACCATGTCCACTGCGGCCTGACCGACGACCACAAGGACGCCGCCAAGGCCTTCGTCGAAAAGCGCGCGCCGGTGTTCCGGGGGCGTTAAATCACGCCCACATCACGCGCAAACTGCTCCACCAGTTGCGCGTGCCGTTCCGGCGCTTCCTCGTGGGCGAGGTGGCCCAGGCCGGGCAGGCCGTGATGTTCGACGTGGGTGCCGCGCTGGGCGAGGCGGTGGGCCACGGTGGTGGACGTGGACGGCGGCACCGTCTTGTCGCGCTCGCCGTGCAGCAACAGCACCGGGCAATGGATGCCAGCGATGCTGCGTTCGATCGTGTCCAGATCCCAGTGCGCCATCAGCGACAATGCCCCGCCGGTGTGGCTGGGATTGCGGAACAGCCGCTCGTAATAGGCCACCTGCTCGCGCGTCGAATGCGAGCCCGTCCAGCGCATCAACAGATCGGGCATCGACTGGAAGCGGGTGGAGAACGAGAAGATCGACGGCATGAACGGATTGACGAACAGCGCCTTGGCCAGCCCCGGATAGGCCTTGCCCATGCCTTCGAACGGCAGCAGCGCACCGCCCAGCGAGATGATGGCCTGCGGCTGCGCATGGCCGCCCGCTGTCAGCATGAAGGCAATGGCCGCGCCCACGCTGTGGCCCAGGATCAACGCCGGGGTCAGGTTCAGCGCCGTCAGCAAGGCCGCCAACGCCTTGGCCACATTGTCGGGATCAGGCGCCTGCATCTTCTGGGTGAAACCATGGCCGGGCAGATCGGGGATCACCAGGCGGAAATGGCTGCTGAGCAGAGGCGCCAGGCCGGCAAAGCTGTGCGTGGTCGCACCAGTGCCGTGAACCAGCAGCAGCACCGGCGCATCCTGCGGCCCGCTGACCTGCACATGCCATTTCAGCCCGCCGGCCGTGACGAACCGGCTCCATTCCTGGTGCGGCACATGACGGCCATCAATATCCCAACGCATCAAACCGCCCCACCACTTGCGGCTTTTACCGCCGCCACCACTGACTTGGCATCAACCCGCGGCAGTGTCACCAGCCGGGCGCCCATCGCATTTGCCAGTTCTGCCCCCTGCGGGCGCGGCCGCGGGCTGCAATCAATGAACACGCAGGCGACGCCGCTCAGCCGGAACGCCCGCGCCGAGGCCAGCGCCGCATCCTGCGGGCTTTGGCCAGCACTGCCGCCAACATTGGCCCGGCCATCGGTGAGCACCACCACCAGCGGCGTGCGGCCCCTGGCCTTTTCGCCTTCCGCCACCTTGCGGGCCATATCCAGCCCGGCCGCCAGCGGCGTGCCGCCGCCGCCGGCAAGCCCGGCCAGTTCCTTCTTGGCGCGCGGCAGGCTGCGGGTGGGCGGCAACGCCAGTGCGGCTTCCGTGCCGCGAAAGGCGACCAGCGCCACTTCCGCCCGCTTCACATAGGCTTCGGCAAGCAGCAGCTCAACTGCACCCTTGGCCTCGGCCAGGCGCGCAAACGCCGCCGAGCCGCTGGCATCGACGGCGAAGATGGTGGTGGATTGCGTCTGCGCCACGAAGCGCCGGATGCGCAGATCGTCGGTGCGGATGGCGAGGCGGCCATCGTCGCGAACGGGCCGGATCTTCTGCCAGGGCGCCGCCGTCTTGATCGTTTCAATCAGCGCCAGCCGCGCCCCGCGCCCGGGCATGCCAGGCCGCACCCCGGCCGGGCGGCCACTGGTGATGCTCTTCTGCTTGGCACCGGAAGAGCCGCTGGCCTTGGGCGCCTTGCCCATGGTGCCGGCGGCCAGCGCATCGAGCAGGCCGGGGGGCAGCGCGGTTTGTGCCGCGTCCAGGATCATGTCGGTCGGATCAAATGGCGGCGGTTCCGGCTGGTCCTGATCGTCGCCCTGATGGTCATCGCTCGGCGGCGGGGGGGGCGGCGGCTCTTCCGGCGGCGGCTGATCGTCCGGCTGTTCTTCGGGCGGTGGCGGCTCTTCCTCCGGCGGCGGTGGCACGCGGGTGGCGCGCGGGCCGAGCACCAGCGCCGCAGCAGCGGCCATGTCGGCCTCGCGCAATGCCTCGATGTCATCGGGCCGCGAGTGGTTTATGGCGTCGTCGGCGACGCGCGCACGCGCGTGGGCGCGGGCGACCCGCACGGCCATGATCGGCGCGCGGATGGAAGCGATGCCCAAGGCCGCGGCGGCGACGGCCAGGGCGGTTTCCGGGTCTTTCGCGATGGCACCGGGTTCAGCCAGCAATTCCAGCGGCGGTGGCGGCGCTTCGCCAGCGATCAGGGCCGCCATGTCCAGCCGCACGGCGTTCAGATCGATATGGATCGCCAGCCGATCGGCCAGGCCTTGCGGGATACGCTCGCGTTCGGCGTCTTCGGGATCGCCTTCATCGAACAGCACCAGCGGCGGGCAGCCATCATCAATGGCGGTGGCCAGGCGGGCGGCAAGGCCGGCGTTCATGCGCTCGGCCATCGGCACCACCAGCGCCTTGCCTGACGCATCGGCAAAGATGCCCGCGCGGTGGACGGGCTTGCCGCTGGCCAGCGTGGCGGTCAGGTCGAGCCCGCCATCAAGCGCTTCCGCGTCGGCACTGGCTGGCAGGCGGCGGCTGGGAATGACCAGGTTCAGCGCATCGGCCCAGGCGTCACGCACCGGGCCGGGCCGGGCGCGGAGCAGGATACCGCCGATGCCATTGCCGGCTGCCACCAGCACGTCGATCGCTGCCAGGGCCAGCGCCCAGCGTTCGCCTGACGTGTCGCCTTCCCCTGCAGGGGTCATGCCGGGATCAGCTCCGCGATGGCGCGGGTGATGCGGGCGGTGGAGCCGGTGTCGTCCAGCACATTGCGGCGCAGGCGGTGACGCAGCGCCATGGTGGCCACTTCGGCGACATGGTGCGGCTTCACATGTTTCTTGCCAGCCAGCGCCGCCTGGGCGCGCGCGGCGCGCAGCAGGGTCAGCTCGCCGCGCAGGCCATCGGCACCCACGGCTGAACAGAGTTGCGCGCCAAGGCCGAGCATCGCGTCTTCCACCTGCACGCGGGGCAGCAGCTTGCGCGCCTTGGCGATGGCTTCCAGCGTATGCTGCTCACTGTCCTGAAATTCGGCCACGAACGCGACCGGATCACGGTCAAAGCGGTCACAGCGCTTCACGATCTCGATGCGGTCGCCCAAGTCGGTGGGCGTGCGGACATCAACCGACAGGCCGAAACGGTCTAGCAGCTGCGGGCGAAGTTCGCCTTCTTCCGGGTTGCCGGAGCCGACCAGGATGAAACGCGCCGGGTGGCGGATCGAAAGCCCCTCGCGCTCCACGACATTGGTGCCCGACACGGCGACATCGAGCAGCAGATCGACGAGATGATCTTCAAGCAGGTTGATCTCGTCGATGTAGAGAAAGCCGCGATTGGCCTTGGCGAGCAGGCCGGGTTCGAAGCGCTTCTCGCCGGTGGCCAGTGCGCGTTCGAGATCGAGGCTGCCAACCACGCGATCTTCCGTGGCGCCCAGCGGCAGATCGACGAAGGGCACGGGAGATTCCTCGACCTGCTTGCCGGCGCGGTCTCGGCAGCCTTCGATGCAGGCATTGCGATCATCGGGGGCGCATTTGTAACGGCACCCGGGCACGACCTTCATGGGCGGCAGCAGACCGGCCAGCGCACGCACGGCAGTGGATTTGCCGGTGCCGCGATCGCCGAACACCATGACACCGCCCAGCCGCGGTTCCACGGCCGCCAGCAGCAGCGCCTGTTTCATTTCGGCCTGGCCAACAATGGCGGTGAACGGAAACGGGGTGCGCGCAGGGGGTGCCATGGCTCTCGCATTAGGCGGCAAGCGCGGGGCCATCAAGTGTTCTGGCAAACCGCTGCCTTCGCTCTTGTGATAACCGGTTTACGAATACGAAATGATTTGCTAAGAAATGAATGAGTGTTTGTTGTTTCGTTAACAGTAGGGCGTTTGTAATGTATCGTTTCGTGCAGTGTGCGGCCGTTGCCGCAATGATGCTGGCTGGTTCGGCCCAGGCGACAAACCTGGTGCAGAATGGCAGCTTTGAGAGCGGTCTGGCCAATTGGACCATCGGCGGTGCCGACAATGGCAGCACCAAATATCCGCCCGCCGCGATCTTCTACAACAGCGCGTCCGCCTATCCGATTGGCGCCTTTGGTGAAGCCGTCACCCCTGATAACAGCGTCAGCGCCAGCCCGGATGCCGTCGGCAGCCGCGCCGCCTATTTCGTGTCGGATTTCGCCGTCAACCAGAGCCTGTCGCAGAGCATCTTCCTGGCGTCTGGCGTCTACAAGATCGGTTTTTCGGCCTATGCGCCGCTCAATGGCTTTCGCAACGCCGGTGACGCCACGTTCAGCGGTGCGATTGCGGGCGTACAGCTGGCCAATTATGCGGTGAGCGAGGGTCAGCCGCGTGTGTGGCAGGCTTTTTCCGCCGAAAAGACCGTGAACAGCGGCAGCCTGTTCGACATCAGCTTTGTCTTCAACACCAACCGTTTCCCATCCAAGGACGTGGTGATTGATCGGGTGTTCATCACCCGCATCGGCGACGTGACCACCAACGCGGTTCCGGAACCGTCGAGCTGGGCCATGCTGCTCGCCGGCTTTGGCCTGGTTGGCCTGATGAGCCGCCGCTCCAAACGCGTCACCGTGGTCGCGGCCTGAACCGCGCCGCCTGGGCAAGGAAAAACCCCGCAGTGCCGATGGGCATTGCGGGGTTTCCTTTTGGCAGATTCTTCGGGTGCGCTGCCGCGATCAATAATCCTTGCGCAGCGTGATGAAGAACTGGCGCGGCGGTGCCGGCAGCAGCGTCTGGTTGTCACCGGCAAAGCCGAAGCCGTTGGAGCCGATGGTCGCGATGTAGCGCTTGTCCAGCAGGTTGGTCACCGTGCCTTCGATGGCGAGGCCGTTCAGCCAGCGATTGTCGCTGGTGAAGCGATAGCCGAGCTTGCCATCCACCACCACGCGGCCGCCCACCGACTGGTCGTTGGAGAAGGTGAAAAAGCGCTTTGACATGGCGTTGGCATTGGCGCGGCCATAGAAATTGCCATCGTCATAGGCGACTTCCAGATTGCCGATGTGGCGCGGGCTGTCGACCACGGTGCGGCCGCGGATCGCCTGCACCACCACGCCGGCGGCGTTCACCACGTCGTCGCGATATTCATTGTCGTTATAGGCATAGCTGGCGGTGATGGTGACGGCCTTGATCGGCTGCCATTGCACGCCCAGTTCCGCACCCAGCGAGCGCACGTCGCCGACGTTGGAGAGGATCGGCGCGTTGCCAACGATGCTCGGCCCCTGCGGAATGGCCAGGATGCGGTTGGAGAAATTGACGAGATAGGCGCTGACCACACCACGCACATTGCCCTGGCCGAAGCGGAAGCCGGCTTCGAAGGTGTTGCTCTTTTCCGGCTTCAGCTGGTCACGCAGCACAGCGAAGCCGGCCGCCGACGAAGCGAACGGGCCGGTGGTGGCCGCACCCACGAACCCGCGCTGATTCTCGGTGAAACCGGCGAAGAATTCGTTGTTGCCGTCGATCTTCCACAGCAGGCCGACCTGCGGCAGGAACAGATCTTCCGATTCAATCTGGCCCAACGCCAGCGGGCCGGGGACCGGATTGATGGCATTGGCGCTGATCGAGACATTCTGGCCCTTGAAGCCCCAGCTGATCGACACATCGCTGCCGACTTCGAACGTGTCCTGCACCGAGAACTGGAAGATGTGGGTGCGATAGCGGTTGTTCCACTGGGTGAAGAACGGGTTGCTCTGATAGGTCAGCGCGCTGGTCAGCGGCACCGTGGTGCTGGTGCCCATCGAATAGAAACGGCGGGCCTGTTCGAAATCATTCTGTTCGTACCAGGCGGTCAACTTCACATTGTGGGTGGCGATATCGGCGCTGATATCACCGATCATGCCCCAGCGATCCACACCATATTCGGTGGTGCGGAAGCTGAGCGGCAGGCCGCCCGGGCTGGCACGATAGGGCGTGATCCAGGAACCCTGGCCCTTGTTGTTGTGATAATAGCCCTGAATACCGGCCATTATCCCGGTGGTCAGTTCGCCTTCCAGCCGGGCCCCGGCCAACCAGTCGCGGCGCAGGCCGGCGGCATCGTAATAGGCGTCATCAACGGTGCGGAACGGCGCCGGGTAGACGGTGCCGAGCGTGTTGGACGGCGGCGTCACGCCGGTTTCACCGCGATTGGCACCAATGGTGGCAATCTGCACGGCGAGCGGGAAATTGTCGGAGATATTGTCCCAGAACGGACCCAAGCGGCCGAGCATTTCCTTGCTGAAATCCTGATAGTCACTCTCCTTGCGGTCGGAGAAGTTGACAAAGGCGGTGAAGCTGGCCTTGCCGCCGAGATCAAACACGCCCTTGGCATTGACCTGCGTGGAGCGCTGGGTGCCAAAGCCCTTCCACTTTTCCGCATCGATGTGCGCCGCGCTGACATAGGCCTTGAAGCCGCCGATATCGCCGGTATCGACCGTGCCGAACAGGCGCAGCGTGTTGCTGTCACCATAGGTCGCGTTGGCGGCAATGCCGGCCTTGTCCTGCGGCGCGCGGCTGAAGAATTCGATGGTGCCGCCCAGGTTGGACACCGATGCCGTGCCGAGCGCGCCGGCGCCCTGCGACACGCGGGTGCGGCCGATATTGTCGGCGATGATGGCGCGGCTGATGTGCAGGCCGTTGGTGTTGCCATAGCTCATGTCGCCCAGCGGCACGCCGTCCAGCGTGAAGCCGAGCTGGTTCTGGTTGAAGCCGCGCAGCGTGATGCGAGTCGACCATTCATAAACGCCGAACGGATCGGCCGACTGGAAATTGACGCCGGGCAGTTTCTGGATGGCCACAAAGGGGCTGCCACCGGCAATGGTCAGCTTTATGTCGGCACCGCTGATCTCGCTGACCTGGCGGACTTCACCTTTGCCGTAGACGACAATTTCGACGTCTTCAGCCACGGCATCAGCAGCATCAGCGGCACCGGCCGCCGCCGTGATGATGGCAGGTTGGGCAAGCGCGGGCGCGGTGAGCGCGACGCTGGCGAGCAGGGCGATACGATGGAGGGCAAGGCGCATGGTGTGGGTTTCCCGGTTGAAGTGTGCCGGGCAGCCCGTGACAGGCGAATGTTGCTTCTCAATGCCAGTTTGGTGACTGGTCGGTTGCAATCTGGTGGCAGAGCGATGACGTGACCTGCAAGCCACAGCGGCGGGCGGCCAGCGCCGCGCGCCACCGCTCAATCGAAGCGGTGCCCGCGCACCACGCTGACATCGCTGACCATCAGCAACAGGTGATGGGTTTCCAGCATCGGCGCCAATTGCTCGACGAACGCATCGGCATGTTCTTCACTGGTGACCAGCAGCAGCATCACCTTCGACGTGGCGCCAGACAATTGATCATCGCGCCAGCGGCCACGCACGCCGGCACCGCCGGACACGGGCAACAGCGTATAATGCACGATGCCGGCCGACGCGGCGATACGGGTGATCGCCGGGATCAGCGGTTCATCCGCCAGGACTTCGATGCGGCGACGCCGGGTGGTGTTCATGCGGCCATTCCTGCAGCCAGCCAGCCATAATAGGCTATGCCGATGGTGAGATTGAACGGGAAGGTGACGGCCAGGCTCATGCCCAGATAGAGGCCGGGATCGGCTTCGGGCAGCGCCAGGCGCATCACTGCAGGCACGGCGATATAGGACGCGCTGCCCGCCAGGATGCCCAGCGCGGCCGCCGATCCGGCATCAAGGCCCAGCAAGGTGCCAAGCCCGACACCCAGGCTGCCGTTGATGAGCGGGATCAGCAAGGCCAACACCACGGTCGGCACGGTCAGCGCCTGGCGATCGAGCAGGCGGCGGGCGGCGATCAGCCCCATATCGAGCAGGAAGATGCACAACATGCCGCGGAACGGCACATCGAACACCGGCGCAATGCTGAGCAACCCTTCCTTGCCGTCGATCATGCCGATCAGGAAACTGCCGAGCAGCAGCACCACCGAACCGTTGAGGAAGGTTTCGTGCAGCAGGCCGCCGCGCGGGCCAAGATTGGCGGTGCCGCCGGTACGCGCCAGCAGCAGGCCCGTGATGATCGCCGGCGTTTCCATCAGCGCCAACACCCCCACCATATAGCCGGCCGCCGGCATGCCGGCCTGGCGCAGGATCTCGCTGCCGGTGGCAAAGGTGACAACGCTGACCGAGCCATAGTGGGCCGCAACGGCAGCGGCATTGGTGCGGTCCAGCTTCGCTGCGATGCGCAGCAGCCAGAATACCGGCAGCGGCAACAGGAAGCTGAGCGCCAGTCCGGCGCCGCCGGCCAGTGCCATGTCGTGGGTGAAGCCGGTTTCGGCCACTTCGGCGCCGCCACGCAGGCCGATCGACATCATCAGATAGAGCGAGATGCCCTTGGCCACCGCTTCGGGAATGACCAGATCCGACCGCGCAAAGGCCGCGAGCGCTCCCAGCAGGAAGAACAGCACCACCGGCTGCAGCAGCGCATCAACAGCCATGGCCGAGGGTCCGAAGTTCAAACATGACAGGGCTGTAATATTCTGGCGCTATCAAGGCAAGCCGGGGGGCAACAAAAACCCGGCGGTGGTGGCCGCCGGGTCATTGTTGCTGCAGAGCGCTTCGCTGTCAGGCAGCCGCTTCCACCCGGTGCAGGGCGCACTGGCCCCAGATGTCAGACAAGGCCTTCACCAGCCGATCGATATCGTCATCCGAATGCACCGGGCTGGGCGTGATGCGCAGACGCTCGGTGCCAACCGGCACGGTGGGATAGTTGATCGGCTGCACATAGATGCCATGATGTTCCATCAGCCAGTCGCTGATCATCTTGGCCTTCTTGGCATCGCCCACCATCACCGGGATGATATGGCTGGGATTGTCGAGTTGCGGGATGCCGGTGGCGCGCAGCGCGGCGCGGACCCGGGCCACACGCTCCTGCTGACGCTTGCGCTCGAACGGGCTGTCCTTCAGGTGCTTGACCGAAGCCAGCGCACCAGCGGCAATTGCCGGCGGCAGCGCGGTCGAGAAGATGAAGCCCGAGGCAAAGCTGCGGACGAAATCGCACAGCGCCTTGGAACCGGCAATATAACCGCCGACCACGCCATAGGCCTTGGCCAGCGTGCCTTCGATCACGGTCAGCCGGTCCATCAGGCCTTCGCGTTCGGCGACGCCGCCGCCACGCGGGCCATACATGCCCACTGCGTGCACTTCGTCGATATAGGTCATTGCGCCATGCTTGTCGGCCACGTCGCAGATGTCTGCGATGGGGGCGATGTCGCCATCCATCGAATAGACGCTCTCGAACGCCACCAGCTTCGGCACGTCGGGGCCATATTGGCTGAGCAGCCGGTCGAGGTCTTCCACGTCATTATGCTTGAACACGTGGAACTTGGCGCGGCTGTGGCGGATGCCCTCGATCATCGAGGCATGGTTGAGCGCATCGGAGAAGACCACGCAGCCCGGAATCTTGCTGGCCAGCGTGGAAAGCGCCGCCCAGTTCGACATGTAACCCGAATTGAACAGCAGCGCAGATTCCTTGCCGTGCAGATCGGCCAGCTCTTCCTCAAGCAGGCGGTGCACATGCATGGTGCCGGAAATATTGCGTGTGCCACCGGCGCCGGCGCCCGACTTGTCCAGTTCCTCGTGCATGGCAGCGAGCACATCGGGATGCTGGCCCATGCCGAGATAATCGTTCGAGCACCATACCGTCACGTCCTGGGTGCTGCCATCTTCCAGGTAGCGGGTTGCATGCGGGTAATCACCCTTGTGCCGCTGCAATTCGGCAAACACGCGGTAGTTGCCGCGTTCTTTCAAGCCGTCCAGCGCCGCCTGGAAGTGAGCTTCAAAGTCCATTCATCTTCTCCCGGCCCCGTTCATTGCACGGCGTTTTGTCGCATCGCAAGCGGATTCGTGTCAGCTTGGGCCGCCCCATTCACCGATTCTTTACCTGTCTCTGCAGCGCGTTGGCGGGCCATTTCCGGCATCGCCCAGCGGAACATCGCCGTATCCTGCCACGGCACCACCAGGAAGCCATGTTCGATGAAGGCCAGCGCCACCAGCGCAAACGCCAGTGCATAGCCGGTGGCAATACCGCCCTGGCTGGACAGGGCCAGATCAGCCAGCCACGCCGCCAGCACGGCAATGCCCGACACTGAGGCCAGGAAGAACCAGCGCGGCGGCGCGATGCGGAAATAGCTGGCCAGATAGCGCATGTGATCGGGCATCATCTCGGTCGAGAGATGCGGCACCCCGGCAAAGATGTTGAACTTGGCCGACAAGCGCATGACGAACAGCAGCAGGAAGGTGAGCGTCGCCGTCTGGTTGGCCTTGCCCCAGGTGGCCGCTGCCATCACGATCAGGCAGCCGAACATCGCGACCTCGTGATAGATCAACGTTGCCGCCGCCAGCCGGAAGCGCCGCCAGCCCCGCGCATCGGGCGGGCAGGGATTGCGGTTGGGGCCGGTGACAAAGCCCATCAGGAACGACAGCTCGTGCCAGCCCCACAGCACCAGGGCACAGGCGAATGCCACATAAGCCGCCCAGCTGCTGGTTTCTTCCGCCGTGGCGATGATGCCGCCCATGGCAAAGCCCGACGCGATCGAGGCCAGGGTAATGCTCACCGGCCAGGTGTGGCTGGGCAGTTTGTCGAGCCACAGCACAAAGCCCGTCGCGACGAACCACAACACCGTCGCAAACAGCAGAGGCAGGGCAAACTCGGTCACGACGGCTGCGCGCTTACCAGACCGGAACCATGCGCACGTTGGGCGTCACGTCCATCTTGTCCACCGGGTGGAGATAGAGACGCACAAAGGTAACCGCCGCCTTGAGCGACAGGCCAACGCGCTTGATCTTGCCCATGATGCCGCCTTCGGCAACCGCAGCATCGATGGCGTCACTGGTCGTCCGCATGGTTTCCAGCAGGGCGCGATAGCTCGGCGCATCGGTCTGCAGGCCGATCGGGAACACCTGTTTGGTGATGTCGGTGGTGATGCGGAACACGCGGAAGCCGAAATCGGTCGGGTCGATGCCGAAATGCTTGTAGAGCACCGGCCGCTTGTGATCGCGCACATACATGGTGGCATAAACGGCATTCAGGAAGAAGCGGATCCACAGCACATTGAGGCCCGAGGTCAGCTTGGGATCGGAACGCATCAGCAGCGCGAAGGCCTCACCATGGCGGAACTCGTCGTTGCACCATTCCTGGAACCATTTGAAGATCGGATGGAAGCGCCTTTCGGGGTGCTTCTCCAGATGGCGGTGGATGGTGATGTAACGGGCGTAGCCAATCTTTTCCGACAGATAGGTGGCGTAGAAGATGAACTTCGGCCGGAAGAAGGTGTATTTCTTGGTCTTGGTCAGGAAACCGAGATCGATGCCGATACCGGCGTCCTTCAGACTGTCGTTGATGAAGCCGGCGTGGCGGCTTTCATCGCGGGCCATCAGCTTGAACAGTGCCTTGGCATCCGGGTTCTTCATGCGCTTGGTGATCTCGGCATAGAGGATGCAGCCCGAAAATTCCGACGTCATCGACGAGACCAGGAAATCGATGAACTCCGGCTTCAGCTCCGGGTCCATGGCGGCGATCACGCCATCGAACTCCGGCGTGCGCTTGAAATGCTTCTTGTTGGGATCGGCGGTCATTTCCGCGATCAGGCTGTCCCACTCGGCGCGCACGCGGCTCACGTCGATGCGGTCCATCGCGTCATAATCGGTGGTGTAGAAACGCGGCGACAGCACGGTTTCCTGACGTGCAATCGCCAGCGCATCGTCCTTGGTGATTTCACCACCGGCCTTGATGGGTGTCACGGCGTTCATCACGGCTTCTCCGAGCTGAAGGTGATTTCGTAAAGTTCGGTCAGTTCCAGCTGGGCTTTCAGCTTGGTCCACAACCGCTCGAACGGGGTGGCTTTCCACACCGTCACCGGGCGGCGCAGGGTGAGGCGCTCACCAAAGGGCAGTTTCACCGCCGCGCCGTGCACCTTCACCTGATCGCCGGGGCCGAGTTCCACATCGCCATCCAGTTCGACATGTGCGTGCAGATTTTCGAACGTGTGTTCGATCTCGATCGTGCACTCGGTATCAAAGCGGTCGCGGGTGAACAGGCCCATCAGGCGCCTCCCGCCAGGAATGGCATCGACGATTGCTTCGGCGCGAGCGGAATGATCGGCTGTTCCGGCACACCGCCGCCACCCACCTGATACGGCGCCAGCAACTGGGCGAAGGCGGCTCGGTTGGTGCTGCCAAAGCTGCCCAGTTCCAAGATGCGACCCGTAGACGTGTCGGTGAGCGTCAGCGCGCCATCGGCCCATTGCGCCACCGTCACCGAGCCGGCGCGATCAACTTCCTTCAGGCGGCGTTCGCGCATCAGGCCGCGCATCACGCCGCGGATGAAGCCGGTATTGCTGCCGGGCGGGAAGATGAACACCAGTTTGCCGGCCGCCACGTCGGTGACCAGCAAGGCGCCATCCGCGCGGTCTTCGAACCGGAAATCGCGTTGCACCACCACGGCGACCTGGCGCCGCTCCCGCGATTGCGGTGCGGTTTCGGGCGCCGGCAGCAGACCCAGGCGAATGCTGCCCACCGTGAGAATCGAAATGCCGATCAGCGCACCGGCTGCATAGAGCGCCGATTTGGGGAAGCGTTCGTGGACGAATTCGCCGCTCATGCCGCGGCCCCTACCATGGTGGGGGCCGGCTGGGCATCAGGGCTTGCCGCAACGCGGGCCGGATCGGCCTTGGCCAAGGCATCAGCCAGTTGCGGCACGAAATTTTCCGGCACAGCGCGCAGCATGGGCTGCGGCGAACCAAATTTCCATGGCCGGACGTGCGGCCACATCTGCAGGTAAGCCAGCGGGAAGCGCACCGTGGGGGTGAGCGACACATCAACCATGCCCGTGCCGGCCGGCTTCACATCCGCCTTGCCAACCAGGGCCAGCGGCACGTTCACGCATTTCGGCAGCGCCACGCCGAACCGCAGGACAACGCGCTTGTTGGTGAGCGTGTAGATGGTGGATTTGGCCTGCGCCCGCGCCAGCACCGCCAGCACGGCCAGGCCGAGCAAGGCCACCGCCAGCGTGGTGACCGCACCCACCACGCCAGTACCGCCAGACACGAAGGCAAAACCGGCGACGATCAGGAACCAGACGGCAACGAGGCGCGTGTGGAAGACACCACGCGCCACGCCGCGCCAATCCGGCGTGCCCTGCCAGAGGATTTCCTCCCCCGGCGGCAGCCGCCCGGGCAGACCCGGGATTGGCTCGTCTTCATATTCCATCGACACAAAAAGGCTCCGTCATTCCAGTCCAGCGCCGGATCAGATCAGCGGCTCGGCCCGTTCCGACGTCGCCCACAGATAGCCGGCACCATAATAGGCCGTGATCTTCTCTTCTTCGAGCAGCGTCACCTGATCGGGCGACTTGGTGCGCGGCACACCGGCGATCTGGGCACCGGTGATGGCATCGGTCATCACGCCGCCACGGGTGACATTGCACATGGTGATCGGCATCAGCACTGTGCCGGCGCCGCCGGCCAGATCGACTTCCAGATAGCGCAGGCAGGATTCGGCCCGGTCCATCCACAGTTCCTTGACCGTGCCGGCCTTGCCGCCATCGAGGCCATAGACCGGCAGACCGCGCGGATCGACATCATTGGCATGAACGTCCACCGGGTGGCTGATCGCCCGCAAAGGCACGATTCGCGGGGCGCCGTGCATATCGAGATCGGGACGATCGGCACGCTGGGCGATCGACGCCGGGCCAAGGCCGGAGGTCAGCTTGTCGCCGGTCACATCCAGCGGCTCGCCGGCCCAGGCGCGCGGCAGCACGTTGGTGGGCAGTTCATCGCGCTCGTTGGCGGTCGGGGTGGTCACATCACCCAGGCCGTGCGGCAGCGAGAAGGTTTTGGGCGGCTTGAAAAACAGCGGCTCGGTGCCGCCATGGGCAGCGCCGGTCAGATCGTCTTCCACCGGATAGCCTTCGCGGCGGTCTTCACCGCGCAGATACCAGACCAGCCCCAGGAAGAAGAGGAAGAAGGCGAAGAAGGTCAGCTCTGCAATGTCCAGGCCACCAACCAGATGCACATTCGTCATGCGAGGTGTCTCCCCTCAATGTGAAACCAGTCGCGGCATTGCGGCGCCCCGACCGACCAGCGCGTATCCCCAAACTCTGCCATTCTCGCGCCGGCGAACGACAGGGCGAATCCTCATTCGGCCCGAAAGGGCCCACGGCTCGCGCCATAGCATGACACCGTTGTAACAGGGTAGAGCAGAAGCCGATGGGATTGCAAACTTTTGCGCCCTGCAGCAGCATTTTTGCCGCTTGTGGTGCAGGGCTGCCCCTGGTGCCGGCCGTGGCGCTGTCCAGGATGGCCTGATGGGCTCATCCCAGCAGCACTTCCTGCGCGTGGCTGGTGTAGAATCCGCGGCTGACCCGCTGATCGCGACCCAGTCTTGCCTGCGGCACGCTGCGTGAAAGCCGCGCCTTCAACAGATCGTGCGCCACCGGAATGATGCTGGGTGACCGGTCGCTTTTCGGGAAGAACTGGCCGATGGCCCGCGCGGTGCGCAGCAAGGGCGTGCCCGGCGCGAAGGTGAACAGCATCGAATGGCGGGCGCGTTCGGCCAGCTTGGCCGTGGCCGCGGCGATCTGATCGCTTTCATAATGGATCAGCACGTCCATCGAGACGATATGATCGAACTGGCCGAAGCTGGCATCCAGCATGTCCCCGGCATGGAGGCTGATGCGGCCCTTCATATCATCGGGTAGCCGCTCCTTGCCGATTTCGATCAGCTGCGGCGACACGTCGATGCCCACCACCTCGGCGCCGCGGCGAGCGGCTTCCACCGCCAGCATGCCGGTGCCGCAGCCGGCATCGAGAATGCGGCGGCCGCTCAGATCCTGCGGCAGCCAGCTCAAGAGCGTGTCGCGCATTTCCTGGCGGCCGGCGCGCACGGTGGCACGAATCTTCGACACCGGCGCATCGCTGGTCATCGCCGCCCAGGCATCCAGCGCCGTGCGGTCGAAATAGGTTTCCAGCTTGGCGCGCTTGGCTTCCCAGCCGGCGGCCTGCTTCGGGGTGTGGGCGTTCATTCAAACCCCAGGAAGTCGAAGATTTCGCGGTCCTTCATCGGCCGCGCGTTGCACGGCTCCACGCCAGCCCACAGCAACGCGGCAAGGCGCTTGTATTCATTCTGGGCCGCGATGATTTCCGGCGTGTCTTCCATTTCGAAGATGGTGCACTTCTTCAGGCGGCTGCGACGGATGGCATCCAGATCGGGGAATTGTGCCAGCCGATCGATGCCGGTGGCGGCGCTGAAGCGGTCGATCTCGTCGGTGTTGGCCGAACGATTGGCGATGCAGCCGGCCAGGCGCACTTCGTAATTCTTCGATTTGGCCTGGATGGCGGCCATGATGCGGTTCATCGCGAAGATGCTGTCAAAGTCGTTCGCCGTCACCACGATGGCGCGTTCGGCATGCTGCAAAGGCGCAGCAAAGCCACCGCACACAACGTCGCCCAGCACGTCGAAGATCACCACGTCGGTGTCTTCCAGCAGATGATGCTGTTTGAGCAATTTCACGGTCTGGCCAACGACATAGCCGCCGCAGCCGGTGCCAGCCGGCGGCCCGCCGGCTTCGACGCACATCACGCCGTTGAAGCCTTCGAACATATAGTCTTCTGGGCGCAGTTCCTCGTGGTGGAACTCATGCTGTTCCAGCACGTCGATCACGGTCGGCATCAATTTCTTGGTCAGCGTGAAGGTGCTGTCGTGCTTCGGATCGCAGCCGATCTGCAGCACGCGCTGGCCGAGCAGCGAGAAGGCCGCGGAAAGGTTGGACGAAGTGGTGGACTTGCCGATGCCGCCCTTGCCATAGACCGCAAACACCTTGGCGCCTTCGATCTTCTGGCTCGGGTCGAGCGCGACCTGCACGCTGCCTTCCCCGTCGCCGGGGCCCAATTTGCGGGTCTTGTCGATGATGAGCGTCATTGCGCTTCTCCTTACGCCGCCAGGGAACCGGCGGGGGCTACGCCTTCGAGTTGGTCTTCAATCGCGTCGGTCGCGGCTTGCAGGGCCGCCATCGTCTCGGCATCGGGCTGCCAGAAATTGCGGTCTGCCGCCTCGATCAGGCGGTTGGCAATCTTGGCGGCAGCGCGCGGGTTCATTTCGGCAATGCGCTGGCGCATGGTTTCATCAAGCACATAGGTTTCGCTGATGCGCTGATACACCCAGGAATCGACCTGGCCGGTAGTCGCCGACCAGCCAGTGGTGGTGGTCACCGCCGCTTCGACCTGGCGCACGCCTTCATAGCCATATTTCAGCTGCGCCTCGATCCACACCGGATTGAGCGTGCGGGTGCGGGTTTCGAGCGCCACCTGTTCCTGCAGGGAGCGGACCTTGCCGCTGCCTTGCGTCTGATCGCCGATATAGACCGGCGCGCTCTCGCCGCCCTTGGCGCGGGTGACGGCGCGGCTGATGCCGCCGAGCGTATCGACATATTGATCGATCGTGGTGATGCCCAGTTCGACGCTTTCCAGATTCTGGTAGGCGCAATCCACCGTCTTCAGCGCGCTGGCGAGCAGGCCGGGCTGGCGCTTGGGCTTGCCATCGACGCCATAGGCATAGCCCTTCTGCTTCTCGTAGGTGTCGGCGAGTTCGTTGGGATCGGTCCAGCCGCCGCTGTCGATCAGCAAATTGACGTTGGCGCCATAGCTGCCTTCGGCGTTGGAATAGACCCGCAGACTGGCGGTCGCCATGTCGCAGCCATGCTCCTCCAGATAGACGAGGCTGTGCTTGCGGATGAAGTTCATCTCCAGCGGCTCATCGGCTTCGGACGCGAGCAGCGCGGCTTCGGCCAGCATCTTGGTCTGCAGCGGCAACAGATCGCGGAACACGCCGGAGAGGGTCACCAGCACGTCGACACGCGGCCGGCCGAGTTGTTCAAGAGGAATGAGTTCGGCACCGGCAAGACGGTTGTAGCTGTCAAAACGCGGCTTTGCGCCCATCAGCGCCATCGCCTGCGCGACCTGTGCGCCTTCGCTCTTCAGATTGTCCGTACCCCACAGCACCATGGCGACGGTTTCTGGCAGCTTGCCGGCGTCTTCCAGGGCGCGATCGAGGATGCGCTGAGCCTGCGCCGAACCATCCTTGCAGGCATAGGCCGAAGGCAGGCGGAACGGGTCGAAACCGTGGATGTTGCGGCCGGTCGGCAGGATTTCCGGATCACGCAATATGTCGCCACCGGCGACCGGCGGCACATAACGGCCGTCGAGCGCGCGGATCAGGCCGTTCATCTCGTGATTGACCGATAGCGCGGCGTTGAGATTGGCCAGTTCACGCAGCACCGGCGTGTTCGGCACGATGCGGCCGTGGATCAGCAATTCAATCGTGTCGCGATCAATGATCTCACCGCGCGCCTGGGCGCTGGCGGCCAGCATATCGATGCGGGCGTCTGCGCTTTCGGCGTCGCCGAACACGTGCAGGCCCTGCGGGATCAGCTCCTGTTCGATCTCGTAGAGCTTGGCGGCCAGCTTCGACACATCGCTACCATCAAGGTCCATCGCCTCGGCCTGCTCGCGGATGATCTCTTCGAGGCCGGCTAGTTCCGGGCTGCCCGGCTCGGTCGAACGCCAGCGGTCGACACTGGCCTTGATATCCGAAAGCCCCTTGTAGAGGCCCGAATTGGTCAACGCCGGGGTGAGATACGACACCAGCGTGGCGCCTGAACGCCGCTTGGCCAGCACGCCTTCCGACGGGTTGTTTGCAGCGTAAAGGTAGATGTTGGGCAGATCCTGGATGATGCGCTCCGGCCAGCAGCTCATCGTCATGCCGGTCTGCTTGCCGGGCATGAATTCGAGGCTGCCGTGCGTGCCCCAGTGCACCACCGCGTGGGCGCCGAAATCATTCCGGATCCAGCGATAGAAGGCCATGAAGGCGTGGGTCGGCGCGAAACGGCCATCGAACAGCAGCCGCATCGGGTCGCTCTCATAGCCGTTGGCCGGCTGGATGCCGACGAAGACATTGCCGAACTGCGCGCCGGTGATCAGCACGTTCCTGCCGTCGGACTGGAACTTGCCCGGCGCCGGGCCCCATTCCTGCTCAATCTCGGCCAGATAGGGCTCTGTCGCAACGATGCGATCAGCCGGCACGAAGGCGTGAACGTTGGCTTCCTGGCCATATTGCATGGCATTGCCTTCGATCACCCGGCGGCGCACTTCGTCGCTGTTCTCCGGCACCTCCACGTCATAGCCTTCGGCCTTCAGCCGGACGAGCGTGCGGTGCAGCGAATCGAACACGGCGAGGAACTGCGCGGTGCCGGCGGCGCCGCCATTGGGCGGGAAGTTGAACAGCACGACCGCCAGCTTGCGATCCTTGTTGGCGGTGCGGCGCAGTGCTACCCACTTCAGCATCTTGTCGGCCAGCGCCTCGGCGCGTTCCGGGCAGGACTGCATGGCGCGCACGCCATCCGACGGCGCCCAGGTGCAGCCGCGCGAACAGCCGGTGCAGGCTTCGCCGCCGGCATCGCTGCGGCCGCCGAACACCATCGGCTGGGTGCCGCCATCCAGTTCCGGGATGGCGATCATGATCGTCGATTCCAGCGGCAGCAGGCCCTGGCGGTTGGCACCCCATTGCTGCAGCGTCTGGAACTCCACCGGGTGCGCCGAAATATAGGGGCGATCCAGCCTGGTGAGAATCTCTTCGGCTGCCTTGGCGTCGCTGTACGCCGGGCCGCCAACAAGGGAGAAGCCGGTGAGGTTGATGACGGCATCAACCGTCGCCTTGCCATCCTTCATCATCAGCGTTTCGATGGCGGGGCGCTGGTCGAGGCCACCGGCGAACGCCGGGATGACGTTGAGGCCACGCGATTCCAGCGCGCGGATGACGCCATCATAATGATTGCTGTCCTTGCCCAACACATAGGAACGCAGCATCAGCACGCCAACGGTGCCCACCGCATCCTTCTTCCACGGCAGGTCGGTCAGTTTCTCCGACATGCGCTGCGGCAGATCGGGGTGATAGACGCCGACTTCCGGATATTCCTGCGGCGCTTCCACCTTGGCCTTGCCACGCAGGCCCTTGCGCGGGCCATCGGCATAACGATCGACCAGCGCCTGGATCATCTGGAAGGCATTGTCGTCGCTGCCGGCCAGCCAATATTGCAGGGTCAGGAAATAGGCGCGCACATCCTGTGCGGTACCGGGCACGAACTTCAGCAGCTTGGGCAGGCGGCGCAGCACGGCCAGCTGGGCGGCGCCGCTGTTCGGCGCGCCTTCCTTCGAAGAACCGCGCAGTTTCTTCAGCCAGCCCAGCGGGCCCTTGGGCGGCGCATCCATGCGATAATCGCCCATCCGCGTCATCTTCACGACGTTGGACTGGCTCATCAGGCACACCATCGCATCGCATTCCTCGCGGCGCGCGGTCAGCGCATCCTTGATCATGCGGATCTGTTCATCGAGGAACAGCATGGTGACGATGACGATATCGGCGCGCGCGATGTCGGCGCGGGTAGCATCGAGCTTGCCCAGCTTGTCCCAATCGGCCGCCGCATGGAAACCGATGGAGACCGGCAGGCCCATTTTCTGGAACCGCACGCGCGCCCGGTCGACCGCGCCCGACAAATGGTTGTCGAGCGTGACGATCACGACATGGCAGTGATCCGGCCGATCCTGTTTCGATGGCGGGGTATCAGCGCGCATAATGGGATTTTGCCTCGTAGAGCGTATCGCGAGTGATGGTGGTCACGCCATGCTCGGCAGCATAGCGCTCGGTGTTGCGGCGCGCCTTGCCGCGCACAAAGAACGGGATTTTGCCCAATTCCGCAAGGGCTTCGGCGGTCCAGCCTTCAACCTCTCCCCTCCCTGCAAGGGAGGGGTCGGGGGAGGGTGCGAGCGCAGCGAGCGTGGCGGTTTCGGCGGCAGTCTCCGAAGCAGAACCCTCCCCCAGCCCCTCTCTTGAAGAAGGGAGGGGGGAAGAAGCATGGCCACCAAGATGGCTCGGTCCGGCCGCATCGGAGAATTCGAAATCCTCGCGGAACATGGTGAGCAGATGCTCTTCCAGGCCCATCACCAGCGGGTGGACCCAGGTGTCGAACAGCACGTTGGCGCCTTCGAACCCCATCTGCGGGCTGTGGCGGGCCGGGAAATCCTGCACGTGCACCGGCGCCGAAATCACCGCGCACGGCAGGCGCAGGCGCTTGGCGATGTGACGTTCCATCTGCGTGCCCAGCACCAGTTCCGGAGCGGCAGCCTCGATGGCTTCCTCGACGGCCAGATAATCATCGCTGATCAGCGGTTCGACGCCATATTTTTCGGCCGCCGCGCGCACTTCGCGGGCGAATTCGCGGTTGTAGCAGCCGAGGCCGACGACCTTGAAACCCAGTTCCTCGCTGGCCACGCGCGCGGCGGCGACGGCGTGGGTGCCATCGCCAAAGATGAAGACGCGCTTGCCAGTGAGGTACGTCGAATCGATCGAGCGCGACCACCAGCCCATGCGGCCCTGATCGAGATCGGCCGGAACCGTTATGCCGGCGACGGCGCACACTTCAGCGACGAATTCACGGGTGGCATTGAGGCCAATCGGAACCGTTTTCACCGTCTTCTGGCGGAAGGTGCGTTCCAGCCACGAACAGGCCTGTGCCGCAATTTCGGGATAGAGGCAGATATTGAAGTCCGCCTCGCCAATCCGCACGATATCGGCCGGGCTGGCGCCCATCGGCGCCACCAGGTTCACATCGATGCCCAGATCAGCCAGCAGCCGGCTGATTTCGACAACATCGTCGCGGTGGCGGAAGCCCAGCGCGGTGGGGCCGAGCAGGTTGGCGCGGGGGCGGCGCGGGCCGCTTTCAGCAACGGCCGGCGGCGGACGCCGCTCCTTGTCTGCCAGTGTACGCACGATCTGGTAGAAGGTTTCCGATGCGCCCCAATTTTCCTTGCGGCTGTAGCTGGGCAATTCCAGCGGGATGACCGGGCATTCCAGCCCCATCGTCAGCGACAGGCCGTGCGGATCATCCTGGATCAGTTCGGCGGTACAGCTGGAACCGACGATCATCGCCTGCGGCTGGAACCGGTCATAGGCATCACGTGCTGCCTTCTTGAACAGCTCGGCCGTATCCTTGCCCAGATCGCGGGCCTGGAAGGTGGTGTAGGTGACGGGCGGGCGATGATCCCGCCGCTCGATCATGGTGAACAAGAGATCGGCATAGGTGTCGCCCTGCGGCGCATGCAGCACATAATGCAGGTCGCGCATGCCGGTCGCCACGCGCATCGCCCCGACATGCGGCGGGCCTT
Source organism: Sandarakinorhabdus sp. AAP62 (assembly GCF_000331225.1). Lineage (GTDB taxonomy): Bacteria > Pseudomonadota > Alphaproteobacteria > Sphingomonadales > Sphingomonadaceae > Sandarakinorhabdus. The sequence continues at coordinate 250,956 of NZ_ANFY01000007.1, forward strand.
CATAGGTCCAGACGGTCAGCTGCATCGGTCAGACCCTCAACAGATCGCGACGATGGAGCGGACGCGCGAACAGTTCGGCCAGATCTCCGGCCTGCTCGTACCCATGGATGGGCGAGAAGACGAGCTCGATCGCCCACTTGGTCGACAGGCCTTCCTTCTCCAGCGGGTTGGCCAAACCCAGCCCGCACACCGTCAGGTCAGGCCGGGCGGCGCGCACGCGGTCGAGTTGCTTGTCCACATCCTGGCCTTCGGAAATCATCGTCCCCGGCGGCAACGCGGCCAGTTCGTCGATCAGATGGCCCTTGTGCAGATAGGGCGTACCGACCTCGACCAGTTCCATGCCGAGTTCACCGGCGAGGAAGCGCGCCAGCGGCACTTCCAGCTGGCTGTCCGGCATGAAGAAGATGCGCTTGCCGGCCAGCTTCTCGCGATAGAGCGCCAGCCCCTTGCGGGCACGTTCGCGCGGACCGGCGATCACCTGCTCGAAACGGGCTTCCGACACGCCGAACGCCTGCGCTGCGGCATGCAGCCAGGCGGTGGTGCCTTCGGCGCCAAACGGGAACAAGGCTGGCAGATGCTCCGCCCCGCGCTTGTCGAGTGCGGTGCCGGTTTCGGCCAGGAAGGGCTGGGCCAACAGATATTTGGTATTGGGGCCCACGCCCGGCATCTGCCCGGCCAGCCTCGCCGGCAGCGACACGATCTTGCCGATGCCAAGATCACCGAGCAGGCGCGTGAGCTGATCTTCCACGATGTCGGGCAGGCTGCCGACGATCATCAGCTGCTTTTCATCACTGAATGCCAGATCGGGGACCAGCGCCGACAGGCAGGCGTCTTCGCCTTGCGTGAAGGTCGTTTCGATGCCGCTGCCGCTGTAGTTGAGCACGCGCACATTGGGCGAGAACCGGCCGTTCAGCCGCTGCGCCGCGCGGGACAGATCAAGCTTGATCACTTCCGACGGGCAGGAGCCAACCAGGAACAGCAATTTGATATCGGGCCGGCGCGCCAACAGGCGGTTGACCACCCGATCCAGTTCCTCATTGGCGTCGGCCAGGCCGGCGAGATCCTTTTCCTCGATGATGGCCGTGCCGAACCGCGGCTCGGCAAACACCATCACCCCGGCCGCCGATTGCAGCAGGTGGGCGCAGGTGCGGCTGCCGACGACGAGGAAGAAGGCATCCTGGATCTTGCGGTGCAGCCAGATGATGCCGGTCAACCCGCAGAACACCTCGCGCTGGCCGCGCTCGCGCAATATGCCATCCACGCCCACCGGAGGCGCATCGCAGCCAGAGGCGGGACCGGCGCTGCTCATGCGGCCTGTGCCACCAGAGGTTCGGGCGCTTCAACGGCCGGCGATTCGGCCGGCGCGGCGGCCGGTGCCGACAGCCGGGCCTGACGCAATTTCCACACGAACTGCCCGGCGTTGATCACATAGGCGGCATAGGCCGCCAGCGCGGTGGCAAACAACACGCCTTCATCGGCAATGCCGGTGAACAGGCCGAACAGGTAGAGGCTGTGCAGCACGATCACCAGCATCGAGAACACGTCTTCCCAGAAGAAGCTGTCGTGAAAAAGATACTGGCCGAACACGACCTTCTCCCAGATCGCGCCCGTGATCATGATGGTATAAAGTGCGATCGTCTTGACGACGACAGACCAGACCGCCCATTCGTAGTTGCGTCCGGTGTTGAGATAATCGATCACCAGATACAGGCTGACGCCAAAGATCAGGAACTGAACCGGGGCCAGCAGGCCCTGCACCAGCGTCCACTTCGAACTGTCGCGCCGCACCCGCTCTTCCGGCGTGTAGAGCGGGCGCCCTGACCCATTTGACGTTGTTGCGTCCAAGCGTGCGATCCCCAGAATATAGGTAAAAACCCTAACACCCGGCCCCTCCAAGTCAACCCGCGACCGGGGGCGGGTTCGGGGCCATCTCATTCGTCGCCGGCGGCAAACGGCCTTGCCAATCAACGGCTCAGCTCTTTGGCTTCGTCTGCCCGGCCCGGCCATCAAACGCGGCGCGGGGCGGCAGCGACGAGGCTGTGGCAGGGTGTCGCAATTGGCGGACGACAGCCACCCGGCCGCCGACCGGATGTGGGCGGCAGCGGCTTTGGGCCGGCCGGCGGCGTTGACGCCCTTGATGCGTCACGACTAGTTTGCGCACCATGGAACATGACCCCCCACCCGTGGCCGCCGAGCCATTGCCGCCGCGCGCCGTGATGCGACCGCGTGACGTGCTGGAATTGTTGAAGCCCGTCACCTGGTTTCCGCCGATGTGGGCCTTCATGTGCGGGGTGGTTTCTTCTGGCGTACCGCTGAGCGAGCGCTGGGGATTGCTGATTGCCGGCATGATGCTGGCCGGGCCGCTGGTGTGCGGCAACAGCCAGGCCATCAACGACTGGTTCGATCGCCATGTCGATGCCATCAACGAACCGCAGCGGCCCATCCCGTCGGGCCGCATCCCGGGGCGCTGGGGGCTGTATATCGCCTGCATCGGCTCGATCATCAGCCTGGCGGTCGGCTTTGCCATCGGGCCTGTGGTCGGCGCTGCCACCATTGTTGGCGTCGCCATGGCCTGGGCCTATTCGGCGCCGCCGCTGCGCTTCAAGGCCGATGGCTGGCTGGGGCCGCTGGTCTGTGCAGCAGCCTATGAAGGGGTCAGCTGGTTCACCGGGGCCGCCGTGATGGCCGGTGGCATGCCCGATACGCGCATCATCTGGGTGCTGTGCATGTATGCACTGGGCGCCCACGGCATCATGGTGCTCAATGATTTCAAGGCCGTGAAAGGCGATGCCCAATCGGGCGTCAATTCGCTGCCCGTGCAGCTGGGTGAACGCAACGCCGCCGAAATCGCCTGCTGGACGATGGCGCTGCCGCAGGTGGTGGTGATCATCCTGCTCGCGCGCTGGGGCCTGCACTGGCCATCAGCGATGGTGGCATTCTCGCTGTCGATGCAGGTGGTGCTGATGCAGCGCGTGCTGGCTGCGCCGGCCGCCAATGCGCCCTTCTACAATGCCACCGGCACCACCCTGTATGTGCTGGGCATGCTTACCAGCGCCTTTGGCCTGTCGGTCATCGTATGAGCGTGCTGCCGCCTCTGGGCTGGGGCGGCATCGCCCGGCTGGGCCTGGTGCAGAGTTCGCTTGGCGCCATCGTCATGCTGGCATCGTCGCTGCTCAATCGCATCATGGTGGTGGAATACAGCATGGCCGCGGCCCTGCCGGCCGGGCTGGTGGCGTTCCATTATGGCGTCCAGCTTTCCCGGCCCAAATGGGGCCATGGCAGCGATGCCGGCTGGCGGCGCACGCCGTGGATCATCGGGGGCATGGCGGTGCTTGGGGCAGGCGGCATCCTCGCCACCTATGCCACCACGCAGTTGGCTGGTCCGTTCTTGCCGGTGGTGGCCGCGCTGGTGCTGGCCTATGCGATGATCGGGATCGGCGTCGGCGCGGCCGGCACGTCGCTGCTGGCGCTGCTGGCCACGCGCACCGCCGAACCGCGCCGCCCCGCTGCCGCCAGCCTGACCTGGATCATGATGATCGTCGGCATCGTCATTTCGGCTGGAACCGCGGGGGCCTTGCTCGATCCCTTCTCGCCAATGCGGCTGCTGCAGGTTGCCGCCGGCGTGGTGGCGGTGGCGTTCGGCGTGACCTGCCTTGCCGTCTGGGGCGTCGAAGGCGCGCCGCAAGCAGAGGAAAAGCGCGAGGCCGCGCCCTTTGGCGAAGCGCTGCGCGGCATCTGGGGTGATCCCCTCACCCGGCTGTTCAGCATTTTCGTCTTCTTCTCGATGCTGGCCTATTCGATGCAGGATCTCATCCTCGAACCCTTCGCCGGCCTCGTCTTCAAGATGACGCCCGGTCAATCCACCAGCCTGTCGGGTGTGCAGCACCAGGGCGTGCTGGCCGGCATGATTTTGGTCGGCGTCGGCGGCCATGCCTTTGGCGGGAAAGCCGGCATGCGTCTGAAGCGCTGGATCGTCTCCGGCTGCTTCGCGTCGGCGCTGGCGCTGGCCAGCCTCGCCATGGCAGCGCGGGCGGGGCCTGGCTGGCCGTTGGCGATCAATGTCGCCGTGCTGGGCTTTGCCAATGGCATGTTTGCGGTGGCCGCCATCGGATCGATGCTGGAACTGGCCGGGCGCGGCGGGCCGGGACATGAAGGCATTCGCATGGGCCTGTGGGGCGCAGCGCAAGCCTCGGCGTTCGGCATCGGCGGTTTTGTCGGCGCCTTTGCCGTTGATCGGCTGCGCGCGGCGTTTGCCGCTGATGGGCCGGCTTTTGAAATTGTGTTCGCAGCAGAATCCGTGCTGTTTCTGCTGGCGGCGCTCATCGCTTTGCGGTTGAATGACCGCATGGGCAACAACCCGGCGGGCAGGCCGCACAGTCAAGAGGCAGTCGCATGACCGATATGTTCGATTTCGTGGTGGTGGGTGGCGGCCCGTCGGGCGCAACCGCGGCCAACGATCTGGCGCTGGCCGGGCACAAGGTGATGCTGCTCGACCGCATGGGGCGCATCAAGCCGTGCGGCGGCGCGGTGCCGCCGCGCCTGCTGAAAGACTTTGACGTGCCGATGGACCTGCTCTGCACCACCGCAAACAGCGCCCGCATGATCAGCCCCGCCGGCCGGGAAGTGGACATGCCGGTGGGCGAAGGCGGCTGGGTCGGCATGGTCGATCGCGACGTGTTCGATGAATGGCTCCGCGCCCGTGCTGCCAGGAACGGGGCCGATCGCCGCGATGGCACCTTCGAAGGGCTGGAGCGCGAGCCGGACGGCAGCGCTGTCGTGCTGTATCGTCCGAAGGGCGCGACCCGTGGTTCCGATCCGATCCGCGTGAAGACGAAGATGCTGATCGGCTGCGATGGCTGCAATTCGGCCGTCGCCCGTGCCGCCCTTCCCGATGAGAAACTGCCCTTCGTTGCCGCCTATCACGAAGTGGTGGACAGCCCGCCAGAAGGCGTTGGCGGCTTTGCCGGCGATCGCTGTGACGTGTTCTACCAGGGCAAGCACAGCCCGGATTTCTACGCCTGGGTGTTCCCGCATGGATCCAAGACCAGCATCGGCACCGGCAGCGCCGTGCAGGGCTTTGAATTGCGCAAGGCCGTCGGCAAGCTGCGCGAAGAACTGGGCATGACCGAGGAGACCTGCAAGACGGTGCGCGTGGAAGGCGCGCCCATTCCGCTGCGCCCGCGCAAGAAGTGGGACAATGGCAAGGATGTCGTGGTGGCTGGTGATGCCGCCGGCTGCGTGGCCCCGGCCAGCGGCGAAGGCATTTTCTATGCGATGACCGCCGGCCGTGAAGCCGCCAAGGCTGCCGCTGAAGCGCTGGCCAGCGGTGATCCGGCCAAGCTGGGCCTCGCCCGCAAGCGTTTCCTGAAGGCACACGGCACCGTGTTCCGCGTGCTCGGCATCATGCAGTGGTGGTGGTATCGCAGCGACACGATGCGCGAGAAATTCGTGAAGCTGTGCATGGACAAGGACATCCAGCAGCTGACCTGGGAAGCCTATATGAACAAGGAACTGGCGCGCAAGAAGCCGCTGGCCCACGTGAAGATCTTCCTGAAGGACAGTGTGCAGCTGATCACCGGCATCCTGTCGGGCGGCGGCGTGCGCGAGGGTGACAGCGCCGGCAAGCGGGCGCAGGTCTGACCGGCCGGAACGCCAGGGGGGAAGCGGGAAAGGCGGGAGCGATGTCGCGATTTGCCGAATCTCCCTGGGTGCTGCCCGCTGCCATTGCCGCGGTGGCCGCGACCTTCACGGCGGCCGTGGGCGCCACCATCACCGATATCGGCCCCTGGTATCTGGCGTTGAAACAACCCGAATGGGCACCGCCCAACTGGCTGTTCGGCCCGGCTTGGACCGTGATCTTCATGCTGTGCACGTTTTCCGGCACCACGGCCTGGCTGGCGGCGCGCAGCACCGGTGCATTCGAGGCCATCATCGGCCTGTTTGCGCTGAATGGCTTCCTCAACCTGCTGTGGAGCTTCCTGTTCTTCCGTCTGCACCGGCCGGATTATGCGGTGCTGGAAGTGGGCATATTGTGGAGCAGCATCGCCGCGCTGATCGTCGTGCTGTGGCGCATATCCCGCCCGGCCGCCGCGCTGCTGGTGCCCTATCTGGCGTGGGTGAGCTTTGCCGCCATGCTCAACCGGGCGATCGTGGAATTGAACGGGCCATTCTGAGGCCGGGCCGGCGTCAGCGTGCAGCGGTGCCCTTTTGCACCTCGGCAATCCAGCCGGCATAACGCGCCAGCCGCACGTTGACGCTGGTAAAGCCATAGCGGCTGGACGGCAGGTTTAGATCGAACGTGCCGCCCTTCCACGACGCCAGCCCGGCAACGGCCCATCCCTTGCCATCACGAACCAGCACGGGGCCACCGCTGTCGCCATTGCCGGTCATCGCTTCCAGCCGGTGGGCGCGCGGCCCTCGCGTGAAATCATAGATCAACCAGCGGCCTTCATCCGTCATGACCGTGTTGAAGCCCTGGCGCAGCGGGCCGCGTTCCGGGCTGCCCGTGGCGACGCCGGTTTCGCCTGTGCCGGTGGCCCCCTTGCCGATCAACCGGACGGTCTTGCCAACCGTGCGTCCGCTGCCATGGATCCGCGCCGGGGCGATGTCGGTGACCGGCTGCGCCAGGCGCAGCAGCGCGATATCGTCGTTCTGCGCCAGGAATGCCATCGCCTCTTCGGCACTGCCGCTGGCATAGGCCCTTTTCACCAGTTCGTCGGGCAGGCTGCGATAACCGCGATGGATGATGACACGCTCAACCACCCGGTCCACCCCGCCGATGGTGACACAATCCACCTTGCCCTGGATGGTGTGTGCCGCCGTCACCACCCATTGCGGCGCAATCAGCACGCCATGGCCGCTGCCCGGCATGTCGGCGAGCGCAGGAAAGACGCTGGCATCGGCCCGGTAGCGTGCATCCGGCACATCGTGGCGGATGACGATCGCCGATGCAGCGGCAGGAACCGCCAGCATCAGCAGGGCGGCGACGGGGCGAACGGACATGGCGGGCGTCATCCTATCAGCAAGACGAGCGTGGCGGCGATCAGGCGTTGGTCTTCAGATAGGCGATCACATCCGCCCGGTCCTGCGGGTTTTTCAGGCCGGCGAACGCCATGCGGGTGCCGGGCATGAACTTGGCCGGAGCTTCGAGATAGGTGAACAGCACGTCCTCGCTCCAGGTCACGCCGCTCTCCTTGTTGGCCTTGCTGTAATTGAAGCCGGCAATGCTGCCGGCCGTGCGACCGACCACGGCCCACAGCGACGGGCCGACGCGGTTCTTGCCTTCCTCGGCGACGTGGCAGGCCTTGCACTGGGCAAAGACCTTTTCGCCCTTGGCGGCGTCGCCAGTGAGCGAGGCATAGGTGACGGCCGCCGGGGCCGGGACGGCTGCAGGAGCGGCAGTTGGCTCGGCTGCAGGAGCAGGCGCTTCAACTGCCGGTGTCGTGGTGGCCCCGACGGCCGGGGTTTCAGCAGCAGGCGTTTCGGCGGGCTTGTCCGCACCGCCACAGGCGGCGGTGAAGAGGGCAGCCGCAGTGAGGCCGGAAAGGGTGAGGACGCGCATGGGGGCAATGCTCCTTCAGTGAATATCGCAATTACCACAGTCGGATGGCGCCGGCCACACGACCGCAACCGCCTGCCGTCTATTCGGGGCGGAGCGCCGCAGCGGCCGCGAACGGACCCACCGCCAGCGCCACCAGGCTGGCCGCGCCAAGCAGGCGAAATGCACCAGCGACATCGCTGCCGACACCGAAAATCAGCACCGGCAGCGCCAGTGGTAGCACGATCAGGCCAGCCAGCGCACCGCCACCTTTCAGCCCGGCGGTGAGCGCGGCGGCGATGACGGCGAGGCTGGCCAAGGCCGGGGTGCCGAGCAGCAGCGCGATGGCAAGGCGGGTGCCATCCGCGCCCGACAGCCCGAGCAGCACGCCGGCCACCGGCAGCGCCGCCAGCAGTGGCACGGCAAAGCCGATCCAGTGCGCCACGATGCGCGCGGCGCAGACAAGTTCCAGGGCAATGCCCCGGCTGATCAGCTGATCGATGCTGCCATCCTCCACATCAGGCGCCAGCAATGTTTCGACCGGCAGCAGGCTGGCCAACAGCGCCGCCACCCAGATGATGCCCGGCGCGATGCGGGCCAGCAACCTGGCATCAGGGCCAACCGCGAAGGGGAAGAGCGCCGCCGTCAGCACGAAGAACATCACCGGCAGCCACAACGCCGGAGAGCGGGCAATCGCGAGAAGATCGCGGCGGAGGAGCGTGAAGAACATCAGCCGAGCCGCAAGCTTGCTGCATCGGCCAGGCCGATATCGCCATGCACGGCGGCCACCACCAATCCGCCCGCCGCCCGGTGCGCGGCCATGGCGGCCACCAGCAGCGCCGACGAGGCCGTGTCCAGGCCGGCGGTGGGCTCATCCAGCAGCCAGCAATCCGCGCCGGCCGCGATCACGCGCGCCAGCGCCGCCCGGCGCTTCTGGCCCGACGACAGATGCCGGCAGGGCACATCCACCAGCGCTGTCAGGTTCATTGCGGCCAGCGCGCCCGGCAACCGCTGCTGCCCGCCATCCAGCCGCGCCCAATAATCGAGCTCCGTGCCCAGCGTGTTGCGCGGTTTCAGCGCCACGTCGTGCCCGGCAAAGGCGCGGCGGCCGCCGCCCGTCACCGTCCCGGTTTCGGGCTGCAGCAATCCGGCCAGCAGCCGCAACAGCGAGGATTTGCCGGCACCATTGGGCCCGGTGAGCAGCAGCGCGCCGCCCGGTGCGACATGGGCGGACACGGCGTCGAACAGCAAGCGCCCACCGCGCCGGCAGGCCAGATTGTCGATCACGAGCGCTTCCACCACGGCCACCGGCTTAATGGCTCCGTCGGGCTTCGTCACCCCCAGAGGTGACGTGTGCCCTGTTCTTGGCTATCACAGCCGCCATGCCCCCCGTTGCCGAACGCCCGAAACTGTCTACCACCGCCAGCATGGCCATCAATTTCGGGCCCCTGCTGCTGTTCTTTGGCGCCAGCAAACTGGGCAAGGCGCTGTTTGAACGTGGGCAATTGCCTCAGCTGGCCGATGCCGACGTGGCCAGCGCCGTGGTTGGCACATCGGTTTTCGTGGTGGCCAGCCTGATCGCGGCGCTGTGGCATTGGGGCAAGACCCGCCACCTGCCGGCCGCGATGATCTTCACCACCGTGGTTGTCGTGCTGTTCGGCAGCCTGACCGTGTGGCTGCAGGACAAGGCCTTCATCCAATTGAAGCCGACCATCATCTATGGCGTGTTTGCCGCCCTGCTGGTGGGCGGGCTGATCACTGGCCGGCCGACGCTGCAACTGGTGATGGGCGAAGCGCTGCCCGGCCTGACCGAAGCCGGCTGGCGCCTGCTCACCCGCAACTGGGCGATCTTCTTCGTGGCGCTGCTGATCGCCAACGAAGCGGCGCGGCGCCTGCTTGGCTATGATGACTGGCTCAGTTTCAAGGTGTGGGGCGTCACCGTGGCGATCTTTGCCTTCACGCTCGCCCAGGGGCCGTTGCTCGCCCGGCATGGGTTGAAGCTGGATTGAGCTGAACCAGCAGCACGGCTGCTTTGGTTGGGCGGGGCCTATTCCCCCAACAACCCGTGCCGCTTCAACGCATGGCGCAACTGATCATAGGTGAGGTTCAGCGCAGCGGCGGTGCGGCGCTGATTGTGGCGGTGCTTTTCGAGCGCGCACTCCAGGATATCCTTTTCATAGGCCGCCACCGCGCCGCGCAGATCGGTGATGCTTTCCAGCCGGGGGGCGGGCATGGCGCCGGCTTCATCCGCCGGGCTGATGCTGGGTGCGGCGGTGGCTGCCGGCGCCGCGTGGGGCAGCACATGGCTGGAGGTTGGCCGCCACGGCGATTCGAACGGATCGATCACCAATTGCCCCACCGCTGTTTCGGCATCGCCCCAGCGATAGAGCGCGCGTTCGACCACGTTCTTCAATTCGCGCACATTGCCCGGCCAATGATAGCTGGCCAGTTGATCCTGCACCTTCGACGTGAAGCCGGGAAAGCGCGGCCAGCCCAGTTCGGCAGCCATGCGGCGCGCAAAGTGCAGCGCCAGCATGTCGATATCCTCGGCGCGCTCCCGCAAGGGCGGCAGGGTGATGACTTCAAAGCTCAGCCGGTCGAGCAGGTCGGCGCGAAACCGCCCGCGCGCCACCAGGCCGGGCAGATCCTCGTTGGTAGCGCCCACCAGCCGCACATCGACGCTGATCGGCTTGTTCGATCCCAGCCGCGTCAGCTCGCCATATTCCACCACCCGCAGCAGGCGCTCCTGGGCCTGCGATGACAGCGTGCCGATTTCATCCAGAAACAGCGTGCCGCCATCGGCATCCTCGAATCGCCCCGCCCGCGCCCGTTGCGCGCCGGTGAAGGCGCCGGGTTCATAACCGAACAGCTCGGCATCGATCAGATTCTCCGGCAGCGCCGCGCAATTGAGGCTGACCAGGGTTTGCGACCAGCGCGGAGACAGGCGGTGCAGGCGATCGGCGATCAGTTCCTTGCCGGTGCCACGCTCGCCGATCACCAGCACCGGGCGGTTCAAGGCCGCCGCCGCCGAGGCGCGTTCGACGGCGTCGAGGAAGCTCAGCGAGCTGCCAATCATCTGAGCTGGAGCGGCCATGCGATGAGTTGGCATAAATTCCCGATGTTTGGCAATTCCTCCCGAAGAAAAAAATCCGGGCCAGTAACCAAAATCAATATTTTCAGATAGTTAGCTGAAATCCACCACTTGGCACGACATATGCAAAGTAGCTGGCATGAGCGGCGCCCCGCCGCCAATCAGACCACGGAGACCAACAATGACCAGCAATTTCTTCAACTTCAGCCGCAACATGATGGCCGTGATGGCCGCCCTGCTGATCGGCACCACCTTCATCGCCGCCGCCACGGGCCCTGCCATGGTGACGCCGGCCTTCAACAGCGATATCGTTGCGTGAACAGCGCAACGATGACCGGGGCTCTGGTTCCACTGAGTCGCCCCCTCCTGGTGGAACCAGCCCCGGTCCAGACGCTGCAGACAACCAAGTTCGAATTTCTGGAGATCAGACCAATGGGCATTTTTTCGCGCACCCGCGACATCATCGCTGCCAACGTGACCGACCTGCTCGACCGGGCTGAAGACCCGGCCAAGATGATCCGCATGATCATCATGGAGATGGAGGAAACGCTGGTGGAGGTGCGCGCGTCTGCGGCCCGCACCATTGCTGACCAGAAGGAAATGAAGCGCGCCATGATCAAGGCGAACCAGGCCGTGCAGGACTGGCAGGACAAGGCCGAACTGGCCCTTTCCAAGGGTCGCGAAGACCTGGCCAAGGCTGCGCTGGTCGAGAAGAACAAGGCCAAGGCCTTCATCGACACCACCCAGGTGGAGATCGATCTTCTGAACGAAACGCTGGCCCTGAACGAAGCCGACATCGCCAAGCTGGAATCAAAGCTGCGCGAAGCCCGCAACCGCCAGAACGCCCTGATCAACCGCATCGAGAGCGCCACCCAGCGTTCGAAGCTGCGCGAGATGATCCGCGGCCCGCGCGTGGAAGAGGCCTTCAGCCGCTTTGAAGTGCTGGAACGCCGGGCCGACATGGCCGAAGGCCGCGCCGATGCGCTCAGCCTGGCCGATGGCAGCGGCACTCGCAGCCTGGCCGACGAATTTGCCGCCCTGCAGGGCAACGACGAAGTGGATGCCGAAATCGCCGCCATGAAGGCGCGGCTCGGCAAGACGGAGGGCTGAGCCATGGAAGATGTCATCGTTCCCGTCGCCATCGTCGGCATGCTGTTCATCGGCCTGCCGGGCATGATCCTCCACTATCTGACCAAGTGGAAGAGCCAGACCGGCATCAGCAGCCAGGATGAAGCGCTGCTTGATGAACTCCACGATCTCGCCCGCCGGCTTGATCAGCGCATCGACACCGTCGAGCGCATCATCGCCGCCGACAATCCCAATTGGAAGGACAATCGGATCGCCGATCTGTCCGAACAACGCCGCCAGCTGCGCTGAACCGGCAACCGGCCCAAGGAGGCCAAGAGAATGAGCCGCCAGTTTCTCGTCAACAAGACCGAAGGCAAGATCCTCGGTGTTTGCGCCGGCATCGCCAATTATTTCGGCTGGGATGCCACGCTGGTCCGCATCGGCTTTGTCGCTGCCGCCGTGTTCGGCTTCGGATCGCCAGTGATCCTGTACCTGCTGATCGCGCTGATCGCCCCCGCCACCTATTGACCCCAAATTTTCGGCGCGCTCGTCCGCGCCGGCCAACAGGGAAATTTCGAAATGTCTGAAAGCCGCACCCGCTTCTACCTCGACAAACGCAACGGCAAGATCATGGGCGTTTGCGCCGGCATCGCCGATTATTTCGGCTGGGATGTCACGCTCGTCCGCATCGGTTTTGCGCTGGGCGCCATCATGGGCGGTGGTTCCACCGTCCTGGCCTATCTGGCCATCGGCTGGATCGCCAACCAGAAGCCTTCCGCGCTGTATGACCAGAGCCCGGAACGCGTGGAATTCTGGCGCGATGTGCGCGTGGCGCCCAAGCGCACGCTGCGCGACGTGAACGCCCAGTTCCGCGACGCCGATCGCCGCCTGCGCGACCTGGAATTTCACCTGACCAGCGACAGTCGCCAGCTCGCCGACGAAATCGAAAAGCTGCGCTAAGCGAATATCCGGGGGAGAGAACCAATGTCATTCGGAGGTCCGTTCTTCGTCCTGGCCATCATCGCGATGAGCATGGGCGCCTGGATCATCACCACCGCCATCCGTGCCAAGCACGGCTATCCGCTGGAAGGCGAATGGGGTGGCACGGTGAACAAGCACAACCCCGAACTGGAACGGCAAAACCAACTGCTGACCCAGGAAAACGACCTGCTGCGCGGCAAGATTGGCCGGCTGGAAGAGCGGCTGTCGGTGCTGGAACGCATCGCCACCGACGCACCCGCCCGGCTGACCGCCGAAATTGAAAACCTCAGGTAAGGGTCGCGACATGAGCGAGAACGCCATTTTTGCCCTGATCCCGATCCTGGGCATTTCCATCCCGATCTTCGGGATCATGCTCACCGGGTTTCGCCGCTGGGCCGACCTGAAGGAAAAACAGCTGCAAGCCACTGCTTCGGCCACCGCCGAACAGGCCGCCCAATATGCCGGTCGCATCGCGCTGCTCGAAGAACGGGTGGCCGTGCTCAACCGGATCGTCACCGATCGCAACGAAGGCCTCGCCGTCCAGATCGAAGCCCTGCGCGATGCGCCCAAGCAATTGAACTGAAAGGCTCTTATCAGATGCCAATCAATCCCGAGAATTTGCAGGTTATCGTCGGTCAGGTCGCACCCGTTATCGGTGGCGTCGGCTTTGCCGGGGTGGTCGGCTGGGTGATCACCACCTGGCTGAAGATCAAGAACGGCTATCCGCTGGAATCGAGCTGGGGCAAGCCGCTGCACCCCAATGGCGGCGGCGAAGCGATGGAGCGCATCCGGCTGATCAGCCAGGAAAATGCCCAGCTGCGCGCCGAACTGGGCAGCCTGAAGGATCGCATGGCCGTGCTGGAACGCATCGCCACCGACAAACCTGCCATGCTCGCCGCCGAAATCGACGGCCTGGCCACCAAACAACTGAACTGAAAGGTGCCGGCCGCCCCCATCGGCCGGCAAAGGGAGGACATCTGAAATGAATCCGTTTGAAATGGTGGTGATGATCGTTGCCATCGTCACGATTGGGAAAGTCCTGTCGAGCCGCTACGGCAGCAAGGAACTGCGCCGCACCGCGAAGGGCGAACTGGCGCCGCCGCAGGACAATGGCGAGAACCAGCGCCTGCAAGCCGAAGTCGCCCGCCTGAACGACCGCATCCGCGTGCTGGAACGCCTCGCCACCGATCCCGCCAAACGGCTTTCCGATGAAATCGAATCGCTGAAAAACAACTGAGCCCCTTCATCCCCGAGGAGACCCACCATGCCCCCGGCTGATTCCCTCCTGATCCTTTCGACCGCGACGCTCACCGGTCTGGCCATGATTGGCGGCCTTGCCGCCTGGGGCTGGTCTGGCTGGCTGCGCCTGAAACTGCGCGAGCTGGAAGCCCGGCCGCAGCAATCCGAAATGCCCGCCGTTGGCCAGCGCATCGATCTTGCCGACCTGAAGGAACGCATCCGCAAGCTGGAAGCCATCGCCGCAGGCGTTGATCTGTAACGTCAATGGTCTTGACCGCAGCCCATCTGCCCCTTCATGGGCTGCGGTCATGGCCATCACCTCTTTCGATGATGTCGAAGCCGAATTCGAAGCCTTCGACGATTGGGACGACCGCTACCGGTTGATCATCGCGCTGGGCCAGGCCCTGCCGGCGATGGACCCCGCCCTGAAGACCGACGCCAACAAGGTGCGCGGCTGTGCGTCGCAAGTCTGGCTGCATCCGCATCGGGAGGGCGACGTGCTGCGCTTTGCCGCCGACAGCGATGCCGCCATCGTGAAGGGCCTGGTGGCACTGGTGCTGATGCTGGCCGATGGCCGCGCTCCGGCCGACATCGACGCTGCCGAGATCAAGGCGCGGCTCGATGGGCTTGGCCTGTCGAAGCATCTCTCCTCCAACCGCACGCAGGGCCTCGCCTCCATGATCGGCCGCATCGATGCTTTGGCGCGCGCCGCCGACGGCGCCAACAATGGTGCAGCGGCATGAGCGAGTTCGTCGAACAGGTCAGCCAGTTCATGGGTGCGTTTGTCGGCCGCGTGCCGCACAACAAGCAACTGGGCCTGCGCTTCATCGCCAATGGCAACAACTGGGTGGAACTGCAACTGCCCTATGCGCCGCATCTGCTGGTCGATCCCGATCATGGCATCTGGGCATCCGGCCCGATCATCACGCTGATGGATACGTGCGTTGGCATGGCCTCCATGCTCACCCGCGGCGCCTTCGAACCGCACGCCACACTTGATCTGCGCACCGATTATGTGCGCAGCCCCAAATCGCAAGCCACCGTGACGGCGCGCGGCGAATGTTACCGCATGACCCGCCAGATCGCCTTCGTGCGCGGCCTCGCCCATGATGGCGACCCGGCAGACCCGATCGCACATGTGACCGGCACCTTCATGTTTGCCGCCTCCAAACTGGCCGGAGGCTGGCAATGACGTCGCCCGCGCTCGCCACCCTGCTGCGCCAGCCGACCGGCCGGCTCGATCTGCTGCCCTATGCCGCCCTGCTCGACCTGGCATTCGAACGGGTGGAAGAGGAATTGCAGCTGGTGATGCCGTTTGCCGAAACCCTGATCGGCTCGCCCGGGCGCCTGCACGGCGGCTCCATCGGCGGGCTGCTGGAACTGGCGGGCCTGCTCACGGTGATCGCCGCTCAGCCGGAAGGCGAAGCGCTGCCGCGTGTGCGCCCGGTAACGGTAACGGTCGATTTCATGCGCGAGGGTGCCACGCAGGAAACCCGCGCGGTTGCCAGCATCACCAAGCTCGGCCGCCGCGTGGTGAATGTGCACGCGCAAGCCTGGCAAGGATCGCGCGACAAGCCGATCGCGGCGGCGCACATCAATTTCGTGCTGGATTGGCCGGAACGGTAAGCCGTCAGAAGGAATGGCCTCCGGCGGGCAGGGGCTGAGCCCCTGCACCCACTTTCGGTTTGATCAGCGTTGCGGCTGGGCCAGCGCCTTGACCGCCGCCGCCGTGGAATCGCTGAACAGGCCGTCGATGCCGGTGGCGAGATAGGTGCGAATTTCACTGTCCACATCGCCGGCCGCGCGCGGGTCGGCACTGGATTTCAGGCCTTCCGGCAGGAAATAATTCTCCGGCCGAAACGTCCAGGGATGGACTTCCAGGCCCACGGCGTGGGCATCGCGCACCAGGCTGGTGGGCTGGGCCAGGCGGCCATCCGGCCCGCGCGGGATGATCATCACGCGTTCCGGGCCAATGCCGGCGGCATAGGTCGCCACCGTCTTCAGCCCGGCCGCAGAGGCCAGTTCGGCATAGGCATAGCCATCGGCCGATTTGCCGGTTGACCCCAGCAACTGGATCAGCCGCACGCCGGTCTGGGCTTTCAATGCCTTCAGATTGTCGACCTCGAAGCTCTGGATGAACACAGGCGCCTCGGCCGTCGTCCAGCCGGCCTGCGCCAGTTCGGCCAGCAGCACCGGCTCCAGCGGCAGGCCGATGGAACGGAAATAGCTGGGATGCTTGGTTTCCGGGTAAATGCCGATCGTCCGCCCGGTGCGAGCCGAAGCGGATTTGGCGAGCATGACGATCTCGGCAAACGTCGGGATCTCAAACTGGCCATCAAATTCCGCATTGGCCGGGCGCAGCTGCGGCAGGCGCTCCTTGGCGCGCAGCGTCTTCAGTTCGGCCAGGGTGAAATCCTCGGTGAACCAGCCGGTCATTGCTTCGCCATCAATGGTCTTGGTCGTCTTGCGGCTGGCAAATTCTGGCCTGCTGGCGACATCGGTGGTGCCGCTGATCTCGTTCTCGTGCCGGGCCACCAGCTGATGGTCCTTGGTCGGCACCAGGTCGGGCTCGATGAAATCGGCACCCTGTTCGATGGCGCGTTCATAGGCGGCCAGCGTGTGTTCCGGCCGTTCCGCACTGGCACCACGATGCGCAATGATGATCGGCGCAGCCGGCGGCGGGGCCGGAATGCCGGCAGGTTTCAGCGGAGCAGCAGCCATCAGCAACAACACCAGCGGAGCAAGGATCAGACGCATCATCCCTAACGCCTAGCCGGCCAGCGTGACAGGAAAAAGGCACGCCCAAGCAGCGGCCGGATCAAGACTATCGCTTGTTGCGCTGCCCGCTTGCCGGCAAGCTGGACCCATGCCGACTCCGCCCCTCCGGATGCCCTGGCGCCTGTTGGGCGCGGGGCTGCTGCTTGGCCTCGCCGCCATGCCGCTGATCGGCCAAGCCCAATCCTTGCCGCGGCCTGGCGTGGTGGGTTTTTCGCCAGAAGGGATGGTGGCCGCGCCACGCCAGATCGTCGTGCGCTTTGCCACGCCAATGGTGGCGTTGGGCAGCACCGTGCCGGCGCCGATCAGTGGTGCCTGCGGAGCCGGCGGCAACGGGGCACGGGGCCAGTGGCTGGATCCGCAGCGTTTTGCCATCGATCTGGCCGCTCCGCTGCCGGGCGGGCAGGCCTGCAGTTTCAGCCTCACACCCGGCCTGAAGGATCTCGCCGGCCGGCCGCTGCCCAGCGCCGGCCCGTTCCGCTTCACCACGCCAGGGCCCAGCTTGCGCGCCATCGCACCCGAATATGAGGAACTGGCCGAAGACCAGATATTCCTTGTCGCCGCCGAAGCAGCGCCCACGCCCGCCAGCCTGGCCGCGCATGCCGCCTGCCTGATCGAAGGCATAGGCGAGAAAATCCCGCTCGATCCGCTGCCCGATGCCACGCGCGACACCATCATCAAGGGATCGCGCGGCAACTGGAATCTGAACTGGTTTCTGGAACAGGCCGGCTGGCGCCCCAGCGAAGACGGTGAGGCGCGCACCCGCGCCACGATCACGGCGCTGAAGTGCCGACGCCCGCTGATTCCCGGCGGCAAGGTAACGATCCTGTGGGGGAAAGGCGTTGCCGCCGCCAATGGGCTGACTGCCGGCAGTGATTGGCAGCGGCGCTTCACCGTGCGCCAAGCCTTTACCGCCCGCATCGAATGCACGCGGGTCAATGCCGGCGCTGCCTGCTCCCCACTCGATTCGATCCGGATCAGCTTCACCGCCCCGGTGCCACGCGCGGTCGCCCTGCAGGCCCGGCTGGTGCAGAGCGGCCGCACCATTGCGCCGGAAGAGCCGAAGGACCGCGCCAGCACGCTGCAGGACGTGCGCTTCAAGGGTCCGCTGCCGGCCCGCAGCGCCTTCACCGTCACCCTGCCCGCCGGGCTGGCTGACGACAGCGGCCGCAGGCTTGCCAATGCCGATCGCTTCCCGCTGGCCATCGCCACCGCCGATTATCCGCCGCTGGCCAAGTTTTCCGGCACCTTCGGCATTTTGGAGGCCGAGGAAGGCGGTGTGCTGCCGGTTACCTTGCGCGGCGTCGAAAACCCGTTGCCGGCAGCCGCGCGGGCGCTGCCCACCCGCAGCATCACCACCACCAATGACGCCGACATCGCCCGCTGGCTGCAGCGCCTGGAGCGGGCCGAGGAGCGGACATTCCGCGACGAACCGCTGGCCAATGGCGAGCGGCGGAGCGTGGAGACAACGCGCCGCGCGCCGCTGATCGACACCCGCGAGCCCGCTCGGCGGTTCAGCGTGACTCGTCCCAAGGATGGCGCCATGCAGGTGGTAGGCATCCCGCTGAAAACGCGCGGTTTCCACGTGGTGGAGATTGCCTCGCCGCTGCTGGGATCGGCCTTGCTGGGGAAAGGCAATGTCCGCCATGTCGCCACCGGCGCGCTGGTCACCAACATGGCGGTGCACTTCCAGTGGGGCGATGGCGCGAGCCTGGCCTGGGTGACGCGGCTGAATGATGCAACCCCCGTGGCCGGTGCCGCGCTGCGCGTGTCGAACGCCTGTTCCGGCCAGTTGCTGTGGCAGGGCAAGAGCGACGCGCAGGGCCGCGCCCGCATCCCCGCCGGCCTGCCGCGCCCCGGCGGTTATACCGGCTGCAGCCGCGAACAGACCCCGACCCTGATCATTTCGGCGCGCACGGCGGATGATTACAGCTTTGCCCTGTCCAGCTGGGGCCGCGGCATCCAGGGCCATGATTTCAACCTGCCGACCGGCAATGCAGGCGAGCCCGGCATCGCCCATGCCGTGCTGGATCGCACGCTGGCGCGGCCTGGCGAACGCATCAATTTCAAGCTGATCCAGCGCACCACCAGTGATGCCGGCTTCGCCCGCCCGCGCGGTGGCCCGCGCAGCCTCACCGCCCGCCATTGGGCCAGCGATACGGCGTTGCCCGTCACGCTCGACACTGGTGCCGATCCGGTCGGCCATGTCGATCTGCCCGCCACCGCGCCGGCCGGCGAGTGGGAATTGCGGCTGACGGGCCAGGAAGAGCGCAGCGTTGGCCGGTTCCAGGTGGAGGATTTCCGCCTGCCGACCAGCCGCGCCACGATCAGCGGCCCCAAGGCGATCCCGATCGCACCGCGCACATTGCCGCTCGATCTGGCGCTGTCCTACCTGTCGGGCGGCGGTGCCGGCGGCACACCGGTGACGCTGCGCACCCGCGTGGTGCCGCGCAGTGTGGAGGTGCCGGGCTATGAAGGTTGGCGGTTCGATGCGGAACCCGTGAAGCCGGGTCTCGCCGCGCTGGATGGCGATGGCAATGAAGCCGGAGCGACCGCCAGCGCCCAGCGCGCTGCCGAACAGCCGCTGACGCTGGGCCCGGCCGGCACGGCGCGGGTCACGGCGAGCGGATGGCCCGTCATCACCGCACCGTCCACGCTGGTGGCAGAAATGGATTATCCGGATGCCAATGGCGAAGTGGCGACCAGGGTCACCCGCCTGCAGCTGGACCCGGCCGCGCTGCGGGTCGGCATCGCGACCGACGGATGGCTGAGCAAGGCCGATGATCTGCGGCTGAAACTGGTGGTGCTCGATGTGGCGGGCAAGCCGGTGAAGGCCCGGAAGATCAGCGTGCGCCTGTTCGCGCGCGAAATCCTCTCCACCCGCAAGCGACTGGTCGGCGGCTTCTATGCCTATGACAACGCGCGTGAAACCCGCGAACTGAAGGCGAAATGCAGCGCCACCAGCGATGATCGCGGGCGGGCCCTGTGCCAGCTGGATGCCGGCGTGTCGGGCGAAGTGCTGGCGCTGGCCGAAACCACGGACAGCGCCGGGCGCGTGGCGCGCGCCACGCAAAGCCTGTGGCTGGCCGGGGATGATGATTGGTGGTTCGGCGGCGACAATGGCGACCGCATGGATCTGGTGCCGGAAAGCCCCGAAGTGGCCGCAAACGGCACCGCCCGCCTGCAGGTGCGCATGCCGTTCCGCACCGCCACCGCGCTGGTGACGGTGCTGCGCGGCGGCGTGATGGAGAGTTTCGTCACCACGCTTTCGGGCAAGGACCCAGTGGTGAGCGTAAAGATGAAGGGCGATTACGCGCCCAATGTCTATGTCTCCGTGCTCGCCGTGCGAGGGCGGGTGGCGGGCTGGCGGCTGTGGCTGGCCGATCTGGCGCGGCGCTGGAACCTGCCCTGGTTCAGCCGAGAAGGCGCGTACCCCACCGCACTCGTCGATCTCGCCAAGCCGAATTACCGGCTGGGGCTGGCGCAGCTGAAAGTGGGCCACGACGCGCGGCGTCTGGCGGTGCAGGTGGTGCCCGACCGGCCGACCCATGCCGTGAAGGAACTGGCCAGCGCGCTGGTAACGGTGAAGGCGCCAGCCGGCACCCGCCTGCCCGCCGACGCCGAGATCGCCTTTGCCGCCGTCGACGAAGCTCTGCTGCAACTGAAGGACAATGACAGCTGGAAGCTGCTGGACGCGATGATGCAAACGCGCCCGCTGGGTGTCGAGTTCGCCACCGCGCAGGGCCAGGTGGTGGGCAAGCGCCATTACGGGGCCAAGGCTGTAGCAGCCGGCGGTGGTGGCGGCGCGCTGGCGGTTCAGCGGCGTGATTTCCAGCCAGTGATCGCCTGGGCGGGCCGCGTGAAGCTGGATGCGGGCGGTCAGGCCCGCGTGCCCTTCCGTCTGAACGACAGCCTGTCCGGCTTCCGCCTCGTTGCCATCGCCAGTGCCGGCCCCGGCCTGTTCGGCACCGGCAGCGCCAGCATTCGCACCACGCAGGATCTGCAGATCCTGCCCGGCATCCCGCCGCTGGTCCGCACGGGCGACGCCTATGTGGCGACTATGGTGGTGCGCAACACCACGGCGCGTAGCCTGCCCGTCACCGTGTCGGCGAGTGCCGGCACCACCCGCTGGCCGGCCCGGCCGATCACGCTGGCGGCCGGTGCCGGGCAGACCATCGCCTTTGCCGCAACCGCCCCCGCCGCTGGCAGGCTGACATGGACGCTTCGGGCCAGCGGTGGCGGCGCAGCCGATGCGGTACAGGTGGAACAGATCGTCGAACCCGCCGTGCCGCCTGCCGTGATCACCGCCGCCCTCACTCGCGCCGGCCTGCCCATCACCTTGCCGGCCGGTGCGCTGCCAGGTTCGGCCTTTGTCACCGTCGCATTGTCGCCGTCGCTGGGCGGCAATCTGTCGGCCATGCAGGCGTACATGGCCGCCTATCCTTATGACTGTATCGAACAGCGCCTGTCGAAAGCGGTCGCGCTGGGCAATCGCGCCCAGTGGGACCGCGAGGTTGCCGGCATCGGCGCCTGGATGGACGGGCGCGGCCTGCTGCGCTTCTTCCCCAGAGAGGGCCTGATCGGCAATGCCGACCTCACCGCCTATGTGCTGCGCCTGTCGCGCCTGTCTGGCTGGCCGTTGCCGGCGGCCGAGAAGACACGGATGCTGGCGGGACTGCGCCCGGTGGCCGAAGGCCGTATTGCGGGAGACAGGCTCGCCGCGCTGGCGGCGCTTTCCGGCGAAGGCGAGGCGGTGGGCCGCATGCTGGCTGGCTTCAACGCCACGCCCGATCAATGGGGGCCGGCGGCGCTGCTCGATTGGCGCGCCGTGCAACTGGCCAGCGGCAACAGCCCAGCCGCCGCGCAAACGCTGTCCCGCCTGCGCGCCCGGCTGGATGATCGCGGCACGGTGATGCGCTTCACCGGCCCGGCCGACGACTGGAGCCTGATGGCCGGCCGCGACGCTGCCTTGGCCCGGCTGTTGCTGGTGGCCACCGATGATCCGGCCTGGGCCGGCGACGCCCCGCGCCTGGCGCGTGCGCTGATGCAAGGCCAGCAACGCGGCCATTGGGACACAACGCCGGCCAACGCGCTCGGCCGGCTGGCGCTGGCCGGCTTTGCGGAGCGCTTCGAGAAGCAGGCCGTGGCCGGCCGCACAATGTTGGCGCTGGGGAGGGCGCAGCAGGTGGCGACATGGCCCGCGCCGGCCCCGGTTCGCCTGCCCGCGGCCACGGCGCCGCTCGCCATCAGCCACGCCGGCAGCGGCCAGCCATGGGCCATGGTCGCGATCAGCGCCGCGGTGCCAGCCACGAAGTCCGTCGCCAGCGGTCTCAGCCTGCGCCGCCAGATCGTGCCCGTGCGCCAGGCCGTGCCCGGGCGCTGGAGCCGCGGCGATGTGCTGGCGGTGCGCCTGACCATCACGGCGCGTGCGAAAACCGCCTGGGTGGCACTCACCGATCCTGTGCCGGCCGGCGCGACCATCCTGGGCGGCGGCTTGGCAGGCCGCTCCGAACTGCTGGCCGAAGGGGGCGCAGACAGCGGCCAGATTGCCGACTGGGTGGAGCGTCGCAGCGGCCACTATCGCGCCTATTGGCAGCAACTGGGCGCTGCGCCGAGCACGATCGAATATCGCATCCGCCTGGGCAGCAGCGGCCGTTTCACCCTGCCGCCTGCCCGCGCCGAAGCCATGTATGCGCCCGATATCAACGCCCTGCTGCCCGGCAGTACCCTGGTGGTCGCCGAACCCAAATGAGGAACAACGTGCGCCGGGCACGTGCGCTGCCGCTGGTGTTGCTGGCGCTGCTCGGCCTGTTGCTGTGGCGCACCCAGCCGGCGCCGGTGCCCGCCTTCGCCATCCTGATTACCCAGCCGGGCAGCGAGGCTGTCCTGCTCGACCGACAGGGCCGCGAACTCGCGCGCCGCCGCACGGATGCTGACACGCGCCGGCTGGGCTGGCTGCCCCTCGGCGCGATCAGCCCCGATCTGGTGCGGCGTCTGGTGGCGGCGGAAGACAAGCGCTTCTGGCAGCACGACGGGATAGATTGGTGGGCCATCGCCAGTGCCGCGCGCGACCGGTTGACAGGCAAGGGCGGGCGCGGCGCGTCGACCATTTCGATGCAGGTCGCCGCGCTGATTGATCCCGATCTGGCCCGCGCCGGGCAGCGCGGGGCGCTCGACAAGCTGGCCCAGATGCGCGCCGCGCGCGCGCTGGAGGCACGGTGGCGCAAGCGCCAGATCCTTGAAGCCTGGCTCAATCTGCTGCCACTGCGGGGAGATGTGGTGGGGGTGGATGCCGCCGCGCGCCTGCTCGCCGGGCGGCCGGCGGCAACGCTGGAGCCGGCCGAGAATGCCGTGCTGGTGGCGCTTGCCCGCCGGCCGTCGGCACCGGCAGAAGCGGTTCTGCGCCGCGCCTGCCGCGCCGCGCCCGACGTGGATTGTGCCGCCATCGCCCTGGCCACGGCCCGCCTGCTGGGCCCACGCCAGCGGGTCGAATCCCCCGATCTCGCGCCGCATCTGGCCGACCGACTGTTGCCGCCCGGCACACGCGGCGCCGTGCGCAGCAGCATCGATGCCGATGTGCAGACGCTGGTGCAGGTGGCGCTTGATCGCCAGCTGGCGGCGCTTGGCCAGCGAAATGTGCGCGACGCCGCCGCCGTGGTGGTGGACAATGAGACGGGGCGCATCCTCGCCTGGGTGGGCAGCGCCGGGACGGCCAGCCGGGCCGCAGCCGTTGATGGCGTCACCGCGCCGCGACAGGCCGGATCGACGCTGAAACCGCAGCTTTATGCGCTGGCGCTGGAACGGCGGCTGCTAACGGCGGCCTCGCTGCTGGACGATAGTCCGGTCGATCTCGAAACTGCGACCGGGCTCTATATCCCACAGAATTATGATCGCGGCTTTCGTGGGCCTGTCTCGGTGCGCACGGCGCTGGGCAACAGTTTGAACGTGCCCGCCGTGCGCGCCTTGCTGCTCACCGATGTCGAGCCGTTCCGGCAGCGGCTGCAGGATGTTGGCTATCGCGGCATCGACCGGCCGGGCGACTATTATGGCTTTTCGCTGGCGCTGGGTTCGGCAGAGGTGACGCTGCTCGAACAGGCCGCCGCCTTTCGCACACTGGCGCTGGGTGGACGCGGTGGGGCGCTGACGCTCGATCCGGTGGCGCGGCCGGACACCGCGCAGCTGATTGACCCTCTGGCCGCCGCCATCATCCGCGACTTGCTATCCGATACCGCCGCCCGCAGCGCCAGTTTCGGCGAGGAATCCGGCCTGACCTTGCCGTTCCCGGCGGCGGTGAAGACGGGCACATCGAAGGCAATGCGCGACAATTGGTGCATCGGCTTTTCGCGCCGCTTCACCGTGGCGGTGTGGGTCGGCAACTTCGAAGGCGATGCGATGATCGGCGTTTCCGGCACCAGCGGCGCGGCGCCGGCGTGGGCGGCGATCATGCTGGCACTGCATGACGGTGCTCCACCAACCGGTTGGGCGCTGCCCGCCGGCATCGAGCGCCGCCGGGTTCGCTTCCAGCCCGCCGTCGAGCCGCCGCGCGAGGAATTATTCTTGCCCGGCACCTGGCAGCCGGTGTTCGCACTGGCCACGCCCGCCGAGCAGGCGCCGCGCCTCGTCGCGCCCGGCGATGGCAGCCTGATCGCGCTCGATCCCGATATTCCGCCGGCGCGGCAACTGCTGGTGATCCGCAGCATCGGCCAGCGGCCGGGCCTGTTCATCGCCGTCGATGGCCGCCGCCTGCCCGGCCTGCCGGCCCGCTGGGCGCCAGAGCCGGGCGTGCACGAGATGAGCCTGACCGACGGGCGGACGACCTACGACCGGGTGCGGGTGACGGTGCGGTGACGCGCTCCTCTCCCTGCACGCAGGGAAGGGAGACGTTTACGGGCACCAGTGGATGTCGATATCCATGTCCAGCTCGGCCAGCAGGCGGCCGATGGGCAGGATGCTGCTGGCACCCTGCTTCAGCGCCTGTTCGACCACCTTGCGCTTGGCCTTGCCCTGCAGCACCAGCGTGACGGTGCGCGCCGAAACCAGCGTCGGCCCGGTCAGCGTCACGCGCGGCACCGGGGCGTTGGCGGGCAGCGGATCGGGGCGCACGCCGATGGCACGGCGCGCCTTGGGGCCGGCGATGGCGGCATCGAAATCCGGACCGGGGAAGATGGAAGCGGTATGGCCATCCTCACCGACGCCGAGCCAGGCCACGTCCAGCGGCCAATCCAGTTCGGCGATGCGCTCATCGGCAGCGCGGCCTGCAGCGACCGGGTCCTTCTCGCCGGCAGTGAGCGGCACAACGCGCGCCTTCTTGGGCAGGAACAGCCGCGCCAACGCGCCGGCATTGGACAGCGGATCCGTCACCGGCACCAGCCGGTCATCGGTGGGCAGGATGGTCACATCCGCCCATTCCAGCTTCGTCTCGGCCAGCAGTTTCAGCGCCGGCAGCGGGGTGGCGCCGCCGGGAAAGGCAACCAGCGCCCGGCCGCGGGCTTCCAGCGCCTGGCCGATGATATAGGCGATGTCGCCGGCCACGGCTTCGGCCATCTCGTCGGCGTCGTCATATTCCCACCATTCGGCGTCAATCACAGGTCATTCTCCAACCGGGACGGTGTAGTTGAGGCCGAGCCGGCCGCCGTCCGCATAGATGGTCTCGCCGGTAATGTAACTGGCGTCGTCGCTCAACAGGAAGGCGGCGATGGCGGCGATTTCTTCCGGTTCGCCGGCACGGCCCATCGGCGTGCGCGACAGGATCTGGTGGCGGGCTGCATCGTCGGCCATCACGGCGTTCTTCGCCAGTTCGGTGAGGATGGTGCCCGGCCCGATGCCGACGACACGGATGTTGTGCGGCGCCAGCGCGATGGCGGTGTTCTTGGTCAACTGGTTCAACCCGCCCTTGGCGACATTGTAGGCCAGCAGCGCCGGGATGGTGAGCACGGCATTGACGCTCGACATGTTGACGATCACGCCGCCACCCGCCGCGATCAGGTGCGGCGCGGCCAGCTGCGTGGCATGGAAGGCAGCGGTGAGATTGGTGGCGATGACGCGATCGAACTGTTGCGGCGTTTCGGTGAGGATATCGCCCCTGGGCGCGATGCCGGCGTTGTTGATCAAACCATCCAGCCCGCCCCATCGCTCCACCGTGGCGGTGATGGCGGCTTCGATCTGCTCACGGCTCGTCACGTCGCAATGGATGAAGGCGGCGGCCTCGCCCAGTTCGGCGGCGCGGGCTTCACCTTCGGTCAGCACATCGGCCAGCATCACCCGCGCGCCTTCGGCGACCAGGCGGGTGGCGATGGCGAGGCCCAGGCCACGCGCGGCTCCGGTGACGAGATAGCGGCGATTGTGGAGGCGCATCATGGCGGCGGTGTAGCGGAGGCCGTGCGCGGGTGCCACCCCTTGCGCGGCAGCCGGGCACTCCATAGGCTTGGCGCCGGTCGCGCTGGTATGTTTCTCGCGCGCGCCGGGAGCGCACGATCATGGCCTATCCCAGCTTCGAAGCCGCCGTCGCCGCAAGCCACGAAGCCCTGGTGGCGATGGCGAACGCCGATCCGCTGCCCTCGCTGGCGCTGTGGTCGCGCCGTGCGGAGGCCGTGCTGGCCAATCCGCTTGGGGCCCCCAAGCGCGGCTTTGCCATGATTGAACCGGAGGTGAGGCGCGTCGCCGCGATGTTTGCCGGCGCAGCCGGGCCGCTGGAATTCGAAGAGGTGTCGCGCATTTTGACGGCCGATCTTGGCTGCCTGATCGGCATCGAGCGGATGCAGGCGCGCCATGTCGGCCGCGACGGCATCGTTCAGAATGCGTTGCGCGTGACGACGGTTTTCCAGCGCGAGGACGATGGCTGGCGGCTGGTGCTGCGCCATGCCGACCGCGTGGTGGCGTGACGCGCGCCGCCCGTCACTCGGTCAGTTCGCTCCACACGCCCTTCAATTTGTCGAAAAAGCCCTGGCTTTTCGGCGTGTTGCGGCCGCCTTCGGTGCCTTCGATGGCGCGGAATTCTTCCAGCAATTCGCGCTGGCGGGCGGTGAGTTTGACCGGCGTTTCCACCTCGACCTGGATGACCAGATCGCCAAAACCGCCGCCATTCAACGACGGCATGCCCTTGCCGCGTACGCGGAACTGCTTCGATGTCTGGGTGCCGGCCGGAATCTTGATCGTCGTCTGCTGCTTGTCGAGGCTGGGCACATCGATCTCGCCGCCCAATGCGGCCAGCGTGATCGAAAGCGGCGCAATGGCATAAAGGGTCGTGCCGTCGCGCTTGAACACGTCGTGCGATTTCAGATGGACGAAGATGTAGAGGTCGCCGGCCGGGCCGCCACGCGTGCCGGCTTCGCCTTCACCGGCCACCCGGATGCGGGTGCCGTCGTCCACGCCCTTGGGAATGTTGACGTTGATCGTCTTCTGCTGGTCCACCCGGCCGGCGCCGCGGCACGTGTCGCACGGATCGGCGATCACCTGGCCCTGGCCGTGGCAGGCCGGGCAGGTGCGTTCCACCATGAACAGGCCCTGGCGCATGCCGACGCGTCCGGAACCGCCGCAAGTGGTGCAGCCGCGTGCACTGGTGCCGGGCTTGGCGCCGCTGCCGCCGCAGGGATCGCAGGCGGCGGCCACTTCCACGGTGAGTGTTGCCTGTCGGCCGCTATAGGCCTCTTCCAAGGACATCTCGAGATCATAGCGCAGGTCGGAGCCTCTGGTGGGCCCGCCGCGGCGGCCACGGCCACCGCCGCCGCCCATGAACTCGCCGAAAACGCTTTCGAAGATATCGGCAAAGCCGCCAAAATCCTGCGCGCCGCCGCCGCCGCCGCCCTGACGGAAAGCGGCATGGCCAAAGCGATCATAGGCCGCACGCTTCTGCGGATCCTTCAGCACGTCATAGGCTTCGCTGATCGATTTGAATTTCTGCTCGGCAGCGGCATCGCCGGGATTCTTGTCCGGGTGCCACTTCATCGCCAGCCGGCGATAGGCGGATTTCAGCGTGGCATCATCGGCACCGCGCTGCACTTCCAGCAGTTCGTAAAAGTCGATCTCGGTGGCCATGGCTCAGTCGCCCTCACACAAAAGCAGAAATGCGCCCACATTGCTGCGGGCGCACTCCGGCGACTGACTTACTTCTTGTTCTCGTCCACATCGGTGAACTCGGCGTCCACCACATCGTCCGGGGCGCCGGCATTGGCTTCACCGCCGGCAGCTTCGGCCTTGGCCTGTTCCGCCTGATACACGGCTTCGCCCAGCTTCATGGCAACCTGGCCCAGCGCCTGCACCTTGGCGTTGATGGCATCGGCATCGCCCGAATCCAGCACCGTTTTCACATCGGCGATGGCAGCTTCGATGCTGGCCTTCACATCCGGGCCAACCTTGTCGCCATGCTCGGCGAGCTGGCGCTCGGTCGAATGCACCAGGCTGTCGGCCTGGTTGCGGGCTTCGGCGGCGGCGCGACGCTTCTTGTCTTCCTCGGCAAAGGCTTCGGCATCGCGCACCATCTTGTCGATGTCGTCCTTCGAAAGGCCGCCCGAAGGCTGGATGCGGATCTGCTGTTCCTTGCCGGTACCCTTGTCCTTGGCGTTGACCGAGACGAGCCCGTTGGCATCGATGTCGAAGGTCACTTCGATCTGCGGCACACCGCGCGGGGCGGGCGGAATGCCAACCAGATCGAACTGGCCCAGGATCTTGTTGTCGGCCGCCATCTCGCGCTCACCCTGGAACACCCGGATGGTCACGGCCGACTGGTTGTCGTCGGCGGTGGAATAGACCTGGCTCTTCTTGGTGGGGATGGTGGTGTTGCGGTCGATCATGCGGGTGAACACGCCGCCCAGCGTTTCGATGCCGAGCGAGAGCGGGGTGACATCCAGCAGCAGCACGTCCTTCACGTCGCCCTGCAACACGCCGGCCTGGATGGCGGCGCCCATGGCGACCACTTCATCCGGGTTCACGCTGGTGTTGGGCTCCTTGCCGAACAGCTCCTTCACGAAGGCGCGCACGCGCGGCATGCGGGTCATGCCGCCGACCAGGATGACTTCATCCAGATCGCCGGCCTTCACGCCAGCTTCCTTGATGGCATCCAGGCACGGCTTGCGGGTGCGCTCGATCAGGTCGAGCACCAGCTTTTCCAGATCGGTGCGGGTGATGTTCTTGACGAGGTGCTTCGGCCCGTTCTGATCGGCGGTGATGAAGGGCAGGTTGACCTCGGTCGCCGCCGAGGACGACAGCTCGATCTTGGCCTTTTCGGCGGCCTCCTTCAGGCGCTGCAGCGCCAGCTTGTCCTTGGTCAGGTCGATGCCTTCCGCCTTCTTGAAGTCGGCCGACAGGAATTCCACCAGCTTGGCGTCGAAATCCTCGCCGCCCAGGAAGGTGTCGCCGGAGGTCGACTTCACTTCGAACACGCCATCGCCCAGTTCGAGGATGGAGATATCGAAGGTGCCGCCGCCAAGGTCATAGACGGCGACGGTCTTGGCGTCGGTCTTCTTGTCGAGGCCATAGGCCAGCGCGGCCGCGGTCGGCTCGTTGATGATGCGCAGCACTTCAAGACCGGCGATCTTGCCGGCATCCTTGGTGGCCTGGCGCTGGGCGTCGTTGAAATAGGCCGGCACGGTGATCACGGCCTGGGTGACGGTCTCGCCCAGATAGGCTTCCGCGGTTTCCTTCATCTTCTGCAGGATGAAGGCGGAAATCTGCGACGGGCTGTAATCCTGGCCACCGGCGTTCACCCAGGCATCGCCATTGGGGCCGCGCGCGATGGTGTAGGGCACCAGGCCGGCATCCTTGGTGGTCAGCGGGTCGTCAAAGCGGCGGCCGATCAGGCGCTTCACGGCAAAGACGGTGTTCGACGGGTTGGTGACGGCCTGGCGCTTGGCGGGCTGGCCAACAAGCCGCTCACCATCCTTGGTGAAGGCGACCTGCGACGGCGTGGTGCGCGCGCCTTCGGCATTTTCGATCACCTTCGGCGCAGAGCCTTCCATCACGGCCACGCAGCTGTTGGTGGTGCCCAAGTCGATCCCGATAACCTTCGCCATGGTCTGTCACTTCCTGTTCTGTGGGCCCGAACCCGATGCGCCCCATGAAGGCAGCGCGGTTTTGGGCAAGTCCCTGGTTGATGCTGTTGGCCGGTGCCCCGACCGATGTTTGTTACAGGGGCGATATAGGGAGCCATTTCCGGGCTGCAAGACGGGCACGATGCGATTAACTGCACGAGAGATGCCGAATCCCGATCCTGCGACCATCCGCCCGCTCACCGCCGGGGAGATCGAACTGGCCAAGGCCGTGTTCGGGCCGGCGCTTGATCCAGCTGCCGTGACCGTGCGCCGCGCGAAATTCTGGGCACTGCACCCATGGTGGGTAACGATGGCGCCGGATGGCCATGTCTGGTGCCATCCCAATGGCTTCAACTGGTCAGCCGATTATGCCGCCGAGCCGGTTTCGAGCCAGGCGCATTTCATCCACGAGCTAGTGCATGTCTGGCAGGTGCAGACCGGCGGGCATCTGGCGCTGCGCCGGCCACCGTTCGCCCGCTACCGCTACACGATCACGCCGGGCAAGCCGTTCGCGCGCTATGGCATCGAACAACAGGCCTGCATCGTCGAACATGCGTTCCGGGCGCGGGCCAAAGGCGATGCGGATATGCTGGCGCGGCTGGCGCCGATCCTGCCCTTTCCCGGCTGGCGTCAGGCGTAGCCGCGCCCGCGCTGAATTGTCAGATCACAGGAACGGCACAGCACCCGCACATTGCCTTCAACATCGCCCTTTTCGGCGGCCAGACGATCCAGCACCGTATCATGCTCCGGCAGCGGCTTGGCGCAGATGGCGCATTGGCCGTTCTGCGCCTTGGCCGTGCGTGCCTTCAGCGACTGGCGGGCGTTGGGCTTACCGCGCTCGTCATAGGTCAATTCCTTGTAGATCTTGCGGTTGAGGGCAAAGCGCAGCCGCTCATCCTCTCCCGCTGCTTCGTCAATGCGCGCCCTGAACTCGGCCAAAAGGGTGCGGGCGACGGCCAGTTCGGCCTCGTCCAGGGTGCGATTGATCGTCATGGTTTCGATACCTCGATGAGCAGCTTGCCGAAATTGCCGCCGGTGTAGAGCTCTTTCACCGCGCTTACGGCGTTTTCGAGGCCGGGGCGAATATCCTGGCGGGTTTTCAGCTGGCCGCTCATCATCCAGCCGGCCAGCGCCATGCCGCTTTCGGCAAAGCGCGGGGCGAAATCAGTGACGATGAAGCCGCGGATCAACAGCCGCCGCATCAGGATCATCGTCCAGAAGCCCGGCGGTTCGGTGGGCGTCACGTCGTTGTAGCTGGAAATCATCCCGCACAGCGAAATGCGGCCGAACAGCTTCATGCGCTTCATGACCTCGACCATGATCGGCCCGCCAACCTGTTCGAAATTGATATCGATGCCGCCGGGGGCATGGGCGTCAAGCGCGGCACCGACATCTTCATTCTTGTAGTCGATGCAGGCATCGAAGCCGAGTTCGTTCACCACATAATCGCACTTTGCCGTGCCGCCCGCGATGCCGATGACGCGGCAGCCCTTGATCTTGCCGATCTGGCCGACGATCTGGCCGACCCCGCCCGCCGCCGCCGATACCACCAGCGTCTCGCCCGGCTTGGGCTGGCCGATATCGAGCAGGCCGAAATAGGCGGTGGGGCCAACCAGCGCCAGCGTACCATAGGTTGCCGCCAGCGAAATGCCCGGCAACTGCGGCAGCGGCGACATGAAGCTGCCATCCGAGATGATATGATCGGCCCATTCACCGAGCCCGGCCATGATCTGGCCAACCTCGACACCGGCCTTGCGGCTGGCCACGACGCGCCCGCACACGCCGGCGCGCATCGGCGCACCGAGTTCGACCGGGGGCATGTACTGCTCCTGATCGCTCATCCAGATGCGGTTGGTGGGATCAAGCGACATGTAGATCACGGCGAGCAGGAACTGGCCGTCGGCCAGCTCGGGCAGGGTTTCGCTCACCAGTTCCAGATCATTGTCGGCGATATCGCCCACCGGCCGGCGCGCCAGTTTCCACACCTTGCGTTGCATCAGGCTTCTCCCCGTTTGATGACATCCAGAAAATCACGCAGCGCGGCGGCCGCCACCGGTTCGGCCAGCGTCGGCGCATGGCCAACGCCCGGCACTGTCACGGCCGTCAGGCCGGCGAGACGGCGCTGCATTTCGGCTTGCGTCGCGGCCGAAAACACGTCCGACAGCGCGGCGCGCAGGCTCAGCACCGGCAGGCCGGCCAGGCTGTCGAACGCGGCCCAATCATCCGCACCGGCATCGCCATGCGGCAACCGGAAGGGTTCGGCGATGCGCGGATCATAATCGAAGATGATGCGGCCCTGCGGCCCGACCCGGCACAGGCGCTTGGCAAAGGCCAGCCATTCGTGCAGGCCCCAATCCGGGTGGATGGCGGCATTGCGCACACCCAGATCGCGGGCGGCGTGCACCCAGGTCATCCAGTTGCCGCCACGCCCGACATTGGCCTGCAGGCGCTTGAGGCCGGCCGGCTCGATCGCGGGGCCGATATCGTTCAGCACAACGCCGGCCATGCGGGCGCGATGCGCCGTCGTCATGCGCAAGGCCAGCAGGCCGCCCATTGAAGAGCCGATGGCCACAAAACGATCAACGCCCGCCGCGTCCAGCACCAGCGACAGGTCGCGCAAATAGGTCAGCGGCAGATAGGTGAGCGAATCGCGGGCCCAGCCCGATTCGCCGCGGCCGCGCAGATCAGGCGCGATGATGCGCCAATCGGCCCCGAGTGATTCGGCAAAATGGGCAAAATCGGCGCCATTGCGGGTCAGGCCGGCCAGGCAAAGCAAGGCCGGGCGGCCGGGCGGCACACGGGCGTCATGATGCTCGCGCCAGCACAGCCGCACGCTATCGCCTGTAATCGCATAGAGTTTTTGCCAGCCGGGCCGCTGTTCGGGCCGGGGGGAGAGGGCAGAGGGGGCAGCGAGGGCCATATTTTGACTCTGACTCAACTCTCTTGTTATAGGAAGTCAATTACCGGGGGGTAAGGAAGAACAAGCACAGTGGCAACGCGCGCTCTCGATTCTCGCAACAACGCTGGTGGTGCCAATGCCGGCCCGGCCCGTTCCGCTGGTCGTGCCGCATCGCGCGCGGCGCAGCCCGCCGCCGACATGCGGGCCCGCCGCTATGATCCCACCGAGACCAAGGCCCGGGTGCTGGCCGCGGCTCACATGCTGTTCTCCCGCAATGGCTTTGCCGCCACCGGCACTGCCGATATTGCCCGCGAAGCCGATGTTTCGGAAGGCTCGATCTTCTATCATTTCGGTTCCAAGAAGGCGCTGCTCGAAGAATTGGGCCGCCGCCATGGCGAAGCGATGATCGCCGCCATGGAAGAAGGCTATGCGCTTGAAGATCTGGAGCCCGGCATCACCGTGCCGCGCGTGCTGCGCTTCGTGCGCGACAACATGATCTGGGAAGGCAGCGAGCCTGATTGCAACGACTGCGGCCCCAAGGCCGCCATGGCTTCCAACGCCGATGCCGAACCCTTCTACCATGCTGCCAAGGCGGTCACGACCGACTGGATCAAGCGCCACATGCAGGCCGCCTTTGCCAAGCGCGGCGTGACCGGCGTGGAGATCGACATCGCCGCCAGCTTCACCCACCATATCGTTGGCGATGCCATCGATCGCTGGCTGTGCGCCGCCACGCCGGAAGAGGCGGACCGCGTCGAACGTGAAACCGTGCGCTTCATCCGCGCGGCCAGCGGATACGTGGTGGATTGACGCCGCCGCCTCGGCCATAGGCTCAGGTCCATGGCCGATTTCATTCCCGAAACCACGATCCTGGAACTGGGCGCGGACTTCTTCGATCCGGTCGAAGCCGCGCCGTTTCCGCAGGCCATCCTGCGTTTCCGCAACGATCGTGCCGCCGCCCAGGTGGGGCTTGCCGCGCTGAGCGACGACGCGTGGCTGCAGCATTTCGGCCGCTTCACCCCCCTGCCCGGCAGCCTGACCGGGCCGCTGGCGCTGCGCTATCACGGCCACCAGTTCCGCACCTACAACCCCGATCTGGGCGATGGCCGCGGCTTCCTGTTCGCCCAGTGCCGGGATGATCGCGGCCGCCTGATGGACCTGGGCACCAAGGGCAGCGGCACCACGCCCTGGAGCCGCATGGGCGATGGCCGCCTCACCCTGAAGGGTGGTGTGCGTGAGATCCTCGCCACCGAAATGCTGGAGGCGCTGGGCGTCGCCACCAGCCGCACCTTCAGCGTGATCGAGACCGGCGAGAAGCTGATCCGCAGCGATGAGCCCTCGCCCACCCGCGCCGCCGTGCTGGTGCGCCTCAATCACAGCCATGTGCGCTACGGCAGTTTCCAGCGCCAGGCCTTCCACCAGAACCGCGAAGGGCTGACCAAGCTGGTCGATTATTGCCTCACCCATCTCGCCCCCGATGCCAGCGGCCCCACCCCGGTGGCGGCGCTGATCGATCACGCGGTGAAGGGCGCTGCGCGCATGGCGGCGCAGTTCATGGCCGCCGGTTTCGTGCACGGGGTGCTGAATACGGACAATATCAACATTACCGGCGAGAGCTTCGACTATGGCCCCTGGCGCTTTGCCCCGGCATGGGATGCCGGATTCACGGCGGCCTATTTCGATCATTCCGGCCTCTATGCCTTTGGCCGCCAGGCCGAAGCCTTGCAGTGGAACCTCTATCAACTGGGCAGCGCGCTGCGGCTGATCGCCGAGACCGACGAGTTGAAAGGCCCGCTGGAAACCTATCCGCTGCGCTATCGCGCGGCCCTGTCAGACGCGGTGCTGGGCCGGCTGGGCGTCAAGCGGCTGGGACCAAGCGAGGACGAAGTGCTGGTGGGCGCCATCCAGAAAGCGTTGGTGACGACGCAGATGGACCCGGATCGCTTCTTCTTCGATTGGCGCGGCGGTGTGCGGCGTGGGCCTTCAGTGGCCGACCCGCACTACAGCCACGATGGCTTCACCGATTTCCTGACGCTGATCCCGGATTTCGCCTCCGGGCCGCCGTCACACCCCTATTGGGCCGACGAAGCGCCCTGCACCATGCTGATCGACGAGGTGGAGGCGCTGTGGGCGCCAATCGCCGAACAGGATGACTGGGCACCGCTGCACGCCAAGGTGGCGGCGATCAGGCGGATGGGCGAAGCGCACAAATAACCCCTCTCCCCCAAACCCGCCCCACGCGATTTCATCGCGTGGGGACCCCGGGGCGGGAGAGGGTCGACTCGCGCGAAGCGCGGCGGGGTGAGGGGTTGCTCAGGTGACAACAGGGGCAACACCCCTCACCCCGGGCCGCCTGCGGCGTCTCTCGCCCTCTCCCGAAAGGGGAGAGGGGAAATTACCGCGCCAGCATCGGCCCCAGCGCCCGCCCGCCAAAGATGTGCACATGCAGATGCGGCACTTCCTGGTGCGCATTCACCCCGGCATTGGCGAGCAGGCGATAGCCCGGCTCTTCCAGCCCCAGCAGCTTCGCCGTCTCCCCCACGGCCCGCACGAAGCCGGCGATCTCCACCTCGCTTGCCGTGGCCGAAAAATCCGCCCAGCTGCGATACGGCCCTTTGGGAATCACCAGCACATGGGTGGGCGCCTGCGGGTTGATGTCGTGAAAGGCCAGCGCGTGATCCGTCTCGTGCACCTTGCGGCACGGAATCTCGCCACGCAGGATGCGGGCAAAGATATTGTTGTCGTCATAGGCGCCCAGCGCGTCCACCGGCATGTTACGGACTCCCCATCGGTTGCGCCCCGTCGTATCACCGCTTTCGCGTTCGCCACAACTGGCGCGCACCAGGGATATGCCAATGGCCAGCGACGACGATGACTATGTGTATGACGAGGCCAGCGGCGAATGGCTGCCCGCTGCCGAAGCCCGCGTCCGCGCCGCTGCTGCCAACGCGGTGGAAGTGCGCGATGCCGTCGGCAACCTGCTTGCCGATGGCGATCAGGTGACATTGATCAAGGAT
Organism: Sandarakinorhabdus sp. AAP62; assembly: GCF_000331225.1. Lineage (GTDB taxonomy): Bacteria > Pseudomonadota > Alphaproteobacteria > Sphingomonadales > Sphingomonadaceae > Sandarakinorhabdus. Next base: position 286,588 of record NZ_ANFY01000007.1, read on the forward strand.
CTCGACGTGAAGGGCGCCGGCCAGACGCTGCGCCGCGGCACGCTGATCAAGTCGATCCGCCTCACCGGCGACCCGCAGGAAATCGACTGCAAGTTCGACGGCATCAAGGGTCTCGTGCTGCGCGCCGAGTTCGTCAGGAAGCGCTGAGCAGAGTTTTCTTGCGTCCGCGCACCCACGGGCTTATTCACCCCTTGCTCGCACCCGTCCTGGCGTGCGGCAGGCTTCATCACATCATCGCCGCGTATCCGGGCCACGCGCTCGCCGCCGCGAAGCCGAAAGACCAACATGCACCTGCAAGAACTCAAGAAGACTCCGCCCGCCGAACTGGTAGCCATGGCCGAGGAAATGGGCGTCGAGAACGCCTCCACCCTGCGCAAGCAGGACATCATCTTCGGCATCCTGAAGGCCGCCGCCGAAGCCGGCACCGAAGTGATGGGCATGGGCACCATCGAAGTGATGCCCGATGGCTTCGGCTTCATGCGCTCGGCCGATGCCTCCTATCTCGCCGGGCCTGACGATATCTACGTGAACCCGCAGATCGTGCGCCGCTATGGCCTGCGCACCGGTGATACGGTGGAAGGCGAAATCAGCGCGCCCAAGAATGGCGAGCGCTATTTCGGTCTCAACAAGGTGACGGCGATCAATTTCGATGATCCCGAAGCCGTGCGCCACCGGGTGAATTTCGACAACCTCACCCCGCTCTATCCGGATGAGAAGCTCAACCTCGAGAATTTCGACCCGACCTCGAAGGACAAGACCGGCCGGGTGATCGATATCGTCTCGCCATTGGGCAAGGGCCAGCGCTGCCTGATCGTCGCCCCGCCGCGCGTCGGCAAGACGATCATGATGCAGAACATCGCGAAAGCCATCAGCGCCAACCACCCGGAATGTTTCCTGATGGTGCTGCTGATCGACGAGCGCCCCGAAGAAGTCACCGACATGCAGCGCACGGTGAAGGGCGAGGTGATCTCCTCCACCTTCGACGAGCCGGCGACCCGCCACGTGCAGGTGGCCGAAATGGCGATCGAGAAGGCCAAGCGCCTGGTCGAGCACAAGCGCGACGTGATCATCCTGCTCGACAACATCACCCGTCTGGGCCGCGCCTACAACACGGTCGTCCCCAGCTCCGGCAAGGTGCTGACCGGCGGTGTCGACGCCAACGCCCTGCAGCGCCCCAAGCGCTTCTTTGGTGCGGCGCGCAACATCGAGGAAGGCGGCAGCCTCACCATCATCTCCACCGCGCTGATCGATACCGGCAGCCGCATGGATGAAGTGATCTTCGAAGAGTTCAAGGGCACCGGCAACGCAGAAATCGTCCTCGACCGCAAGATCGCCGACAAGCGCGTCTTCCCGGCTATCGACATCGGCAAGAGCGGCACCCGCAAGGAAGAGCTACTGGTGGACAAGGAGACCCTGTCCAAGATGTGGGTGCTGCGCCGCATCCTGATGCAGATGGGCTCGACGGATGCGATCGAGTTCCTGATGGACAAGATGAAGGACAGCGTGACGAACGCGGATTTCTTCAATGCTATGAATAAGTAGTGAGGCGGCGCGAAAATAGCGAAGCTATTTTCCGACTCGCCGAACGGTCGGCCAGCGACCAAAAAAGGGCGGCCCCCACAGGCCGCCCTTTTTTGTGTCGTCTGACGGCGTGGCTCCGCCACGCTCTGCCACTTCCTTCCTTCGGCACCCCGAGCGGACTCGGCGGCTCCGCCGCCGGCCGCGCTTACACGCGCTACCTCGACAGACGGCGGGGTGCCTCGACAAGCTCGGAATGAGCGGGATGGTGCTTGCGGCAAGACCCACCCCCAACCACTCCCGCAAGCGGGAGGGGATTCGCCTTACCCCACTATCGCCTTGCGCACCTCAGCCGACCCCCAATCCAGCGTCCCCGACACCCGCCAGATCTCCTTGCCCTCTTCATCATAGAGGATCGTCACCGGCAGGCCGCGCGCCTTGATCGCCTCGGCATAGCTGCCCGGCTGATCCAGGCCGGTTTCGATATTCTTGAACTTGTCCTTGCCCCAGAACTTGTCGACCGCCTGCCAGCCTTCCATGTCTTCGGAAATCGGCAGCACCATCACCGGCACCTCGCCGGCCAGCTTGTCCAAAGCCGGCATTTCCGCGATGCACGGCGCGCACCAGGTCGCCCACAGATTGACCAGCATCTTCATGCCCTTGTGATCGGCGAGGCGCTGTTTCGTGCCGCCCTTCATCTCCCACGTCACGGCGGCCGGGCCGGGTTCGCCGGCGTGGCTGCGATCAATGGTGTTGATCGGCGCTTCGCCGGCCTTGGCCGCCGGAGCCGCCGCCGGCTTTTCCGGGGCAGTGGGGGCGGCCTGGTTGCAGCCGGCAAGCGCCAGCGTGGTGAGCAGCAGCAGCGTCTTGCGCATCATCAAATCCTTCCAACGTTGCCGCCCCGATAAACAGCGCAGTGGCACCTGCCAAGGCGCTGTGGCACCAAGGCGCAAAGGGGACAGGGCAATGACGGTTTCACGACGGGACGCAATCAAGCTGGCGGCACTGGCGGCCGGTTGCGGGGCAGGCGGCAATGCCCTATCGGCAGCGCCCATGAGCAACGACCCGACCCAGCCGGCCACCGGTGCCGCCAACAGCCTGTGGGGCGGCCGCTTTGGCGCCGGCCCTTCGGCCATCATGCAGGAAATCAACGCCTCCATCGGCGTGGACAAACGCCTGTGGCGGCAGGACATCCAGGGCAGCCGCGCCCATGTCGCCATGCTGGCCAGGCAGGGCATCGTCTCGGCCGAGGATGCCGCCGCCATCGACAAGGGGCTGCAGCAGATCGCCGCCGAATATGAAGCCGGCAAGTTGGTGGAAAACAAGGCGCTGGAGGATATCCACCTCCATGTTGAAACAAGGCTGAAGGAAATCATCGGCCCCGCCGCCGGCCGCCTCCACACCGCGCGCAGCCGCAACGACCAGGTGGCGGTGGATTTCCGCCTGTGGGTGAAGGTCGCCTGTGGTGACGCCGATGCGGCGCTCAAAGGTCTGATCACGGCCCTGCTGAAGCGCGCCGAGGAACATGCCGACACCATCCTGCCCGGCTTCACCCATCTGCAGGTGGCGCAGCCGGTGACGCTGGGCCATCACCTGATGGCCTATGTCGAGATGTTGACCCGCGACCGTGGCCGCTTTGCCGACGCAATGAAGCGCATGGACGAAAGCCCGCTCGGCGCCGCCGCGCTGGCTGGCACCAGCTTCCCGATCGACCGCTACATGACCGCCAAGGCACTGGGCTTCAGCGGCCCGACACGCAACAGCCTCGACAGCGTGTCGGATCGGGATTTCGCGCTGGAATATCTGGCCGCCACCCACATGACCGGCCTGCACCTGTCGCGCCTGGCGGAAGAGATCATCATATGGGCGAGCCAGCCCTATGGCTTCATCACCCTGCCCGATGCCTGGTCCACCGGCAGCAGCATCATGCCGCAAAAGCGCAACCCCGATGCTGCCGAACTTGTGCGTGCCAAGGCGGGTGAGTTCCTCGCCGCCTTCACCCGCCTTTCGGTGGTGATGAAGGGCCTGCCGCTCGCCTATTCCAAGGACATGCAGGACGACAAGGCGACCGTGTTTGCTGCCTTTGACGATCTGGGCCTGTGCCTTGCGAGCATGACCGGCATGGTGGAGACGATCACCTTCAACAAGGCGAAGATGCGCGCCGCGGCCAACAGCGGTTTCTCCACCGCCACCGATCTGGCCGATTGGCTGGGGCGCGCCGGCGGTGTGCCGTTCCGCGAAGCCCATGAAATCACCGGCAAATGCGTGAAGGCCGCCGAAGCCAAGGGCACCGATCTCAACGGCCTCACCGACGCCGAACTCGCCGCCATCGACACGCGCATCACCAGCAAGGTGCGCGATGTGCTCTCCGTCGAAGCCAGCGTCGCCAGCCGCACCAGCTTTGGTGGCACCGCGCCGGCCAATGTGCGCGCTGCCATTGCCGCGGCCCGGAAGACACTGTGACGCGGGCGATTGCCTTTGCGGCGCTGCTGCTGCTGAGCGCCTGTGGCAAGCAGGGCGCGCTGGAGCCGAAGGCCGGCCGGCCGCCACCGGTGCGCAGCGAGACCCAGACCCGTGCGGCCACCCCGCAGGAAATGCTGAAGCTCGACCCGCAGGCCGTGCCGACCCGGGTGGACGACAACCAGGGCCCGCTGCCCGAACGCGGCAACGACCCGTTCAACCTGCCGCCCCCCAGAAAGTAGCACAGTGGACCATTTCCAGTTCAGGGACGGCGTCATGCACGCCGAGGGCGTCAGCCTTGCAATGCTGGCCGAAACGGTCGGCACGCCCTTCTATTGCTATTCCAGCGCGACGATGGAGCGGCATTTCACCGTGTTCCGCGATGCCGTCGCTGGGCTGGGCGATGGCAATCCGCTCGTCGCCTTTGCCGTGAAGGCCAACCCCAACCTGGCCGTGCTGCAGACGCTGGCGCGGCTGGGCGCGGGGGCTGACGTGGTGTCGGGCGGTGAGCTTGCCCGCGCGCTGGCGGCCGGCGTGCCGGCGGAGCGCATCGTGTTTTCGGGTGTCGGCAAGACCCGCGCTGAACTGGCAGCGGGCGTCGAGGCCGGCATCCTGCAGTTCAACGTCGAATCCGAAGCCGAGATCGACATGCTCGCCGCCGTCGCCGCCGCGAAGCAAGCAACGGTGGAAATCGCCATCCGCATCAACCCGGCGGTCGATCCCAAGACGCACGGCAAGATTTCGACCGGCGGTGCGGACGCCAAGTTCGGCATCCCGTGGGAACGCCTGCCCGCCGCCTTCGCCCAGGCCGCCGCGCATCCCAATCTCAAGCCCGTCGGCCTCGCCGCCCACATCGGCAGCCAGTTGACCGATCTGGGGCCGGTGGAAGACGCCATCCGCAAGCTGGGCGTTCTGGCCTGCGAACTGGAAGCCCTTGGCCACAAGATCAAGCGCGTCGATGTTGGCGGCGGCCTGGGCGTTCCTTATCGCCGTGACCAGCCGGCGCCGCCCAGCCCGGCCGAATATGCCGCGATGGTGGCGCGTGCCACCGCCGGCTGGCCGTGGCAATTGATGTTCGAACCCGGCCGCATGATCGTCGGCAATGCCGGCGTGCTGGTGAGCGAGGTGATCCTGACCAAGGAAGGCGCGTCGAAGCATTTCGTGGTGGTCGATGCCGCGATGAACGATCTGCTGCGTCCGTCGCTCTATGGCGCCTGGCACGACATATTGGCGGTGCGGCCCAAGGATGCACGCACTGTCGCCACGGTGGTCGGCCCCATTTGCGAGACCGGCGACACCTTCGCCGAGGATCGCGAGATGGAGGATGTGCAAGCCGGTGATCTCGTCGCCTTCATGACCGCCGGTGCCTATGGCGCGACCATGGCCAGCACCTACAATTCGCGGCCGCTGGTGCCCGAAGTGATGGTGAAGGGTGATGAATGGGCCATCGTTTCCCAGCGCAACCAGCCCGCCGCGATGCTGGCGCTGGATGCAAAGGCGCCGTGGCTGTGAGGAGCAACGAATCTCCCCTCCCTGCTTGCAGGGAGGGGGCGGGGGAGGGTTCTCCCCGGCATCGCGCCTTTCCCCACTCGCTCGCTGCACTCGCACCCTCCCCCAGCCCCTCCCTGCAAGGGAGGGGGGCATGAAGGCCAGTCGCATTCTCACCGCCAGCCTCGTCGGCACGGCGGTGGAATTCTATGATTTCTACATTTACGCCACCGCCGCCGCGCTGGTGTTCGGGCCGCTGTTCTTCCCGTCCGACAATGCGGATCTGCAACTGCTGCTCAGTTTCGCCAGCTTCGCCGTGGCCTTCGTCGCCCGGCCGATCGGCGCGCTGGTGTTCGGCCATTATGGTGACCGGCTGGGCCGCAAGTCCACGCTGGTCGCCTCGCTGCTGCTGATGGGTGGCTCCACCTTCGCCATCACCTTCCTGCCCACCTATGCCGCCATCGGTGTCGCCGCGCCGGCGATCCTGTGCCTGCTGCGCTTCGGCCAGGGTTTTGGCCTGGGCGGCGAATGGGGCGGGGCGGCGCTGCTGGCGGTGGAAAATGCCCCGCCCGGCTGGCGCGGGCGCTATGGCATGTTCCCGCAACTGGGCGCGCCGGTGGGTTTCATCGCCGCCAATGGCCTGTTCCTCGCGCTTGGCCTGTGGCTGGATGATGGCGAATTCCTCAACTGGGGCTGGCGGCTGCCGTTCGCCGGCTCGATCCTGCTGGTCGGCATCGGCCTGTGGGTGCGGCTGACCATCCTCGAAACCCCGGCCTTCGCTGCCATGCTGGCCCATGAAAAGCCGCCGGCCGTGCCGCTGGCCGAACTGGTGCGCGATCATGGCCGCGCCACCATCTGTGGCATCGCCACCGCCGTCACCTGCTTTGCCATCTTCTACATCGCGACGGCCTTCGCACTGGGCTATGGCACCACGCAACTGGGCTACAGCCGCGAGGCTTTCCTGCAATTGCAGCTGGGCGCCATATTGTTCCTCGCCGCCGGCATCCTGGTCGCCGGCTGGCTTTCCGACCGCACCAGCCCCCAACGCGTGCTGATGATCGGCAGCCTCGCCAGCATCGGTGTGGGCGCCGCCATGGGGCCGCTGATGCAGGCCGGCAGCGGCGGCGTGTTTGCCTTCCTGTCGCTCGGCCTGTTCGTGATGGGCTTCGTCTACGGGCCATTGGGGGCCTTCCTGCCCGGCCTGTTCCCGGCGCGGGTGCGCTACACCGGCGCATCGGTGGCCTTCAACCTGGGCGGCATCATCGGCGGCGGCCTCACCCCCGTGATCGGCGCGGCGCTCTCGGCGCGCTATGGCATCGGCGCGGTTGGCTGGTATCTGGCCGGCGCGGCGCTGGTCTCTGTGATAGGCTTGGCGCTCTTGCCGAAGGGGGATGCGGCCTCTAGCCTTGGCGGATGATCCTGCGCCTCACCCTTCTCGCCGCCCTCGTCTCAACCTCGGCCCTCGCCGCACCTGACAGCACCCGCTGGGACAAGCACAGGGCCGCCGTCACCATCACCCGCGACGATTTCGGCATCCCGCACATCAAGGGCAAGACCGACGCCGATGCCGTGTTCGGCATGATCTACGCCCAGGCCGAAGACGACTTCAACCGCGTCGAAACCAACTTCATCAACGCCCAAGGCCGCCTCGCCGAAACCGAAGGCGAAGCCGCCATCTGGCGCGACCTGCGCATGAAGCTGTTCATCGATCCGGCCGAACTGAAGGCGCAATATGCCGCCAGCCCCGGCTGGCTGAAGTCGCTGTGCCAGGCCTGGGCCGACGCGCTGAACTATTATCTCGCCACGCATCCGGCCGTGAAACCCCGTGTCATCACCCGCTTCGAGCCATGGATGGCGCTCAGCTTCTCCGAAGGCAGCATCGGCGGCGATATCGAGAGCATCAACCTCGGCAAGCTGGAGAGCTTCTATACCGGCCAGCCGGTGAAGCTGACTGCCGTCGAACTGGGCAGCGAACTGCTGGAACCGGCCGGCTCCAACGGCATGGCGCTGGCGCCCAGCCGCAGCACGTCGGGCGACGCGCTGCTGCTGATCAACCCGCACACCAGCTTCTATTTCCGCAGCGAAGCCAAGGTCGAAAGCGGCCAGGGCCTCGATGCCTATGGCGCCAGCACCTGGGGGCAGTTCTTCGTCTATCAGGGCTTCAACCGGAACACCGGCTGGATGCACACCTCGTCGGGCGTGGACAATATCGACGAATTCGCGCTGACCGTGGAGAAGAAGGGCGGCGCTTGGCATTATCTGCACGGCACCACGTGGAAGCCGCTGGCCGAGAAGAGCATCACCATCCCCTACAAGGCCGCTGATGGCAGTATGGCGCGGCGGACGTTCACCACCTGGCGTTCCCACCACGGCCCGGTGATCCGCGCCGAGAACGGCAAGTGGATCGCTATTGCCCTCATGCACCGGCCGGTTGCCGCGCTGGAACAGAGCTTCCTGCGCACCAAGACGACCGATCTGGCCAGTTACCTCAAGGTCGCCGAGCGCCGCGCCAACTCGTCCAACGCCACGCTGTTTGCCAGTTCGAAGGGCGAGATCGCCTATCTCCACCCACAATTCGTGCCGATCCGCGACACGAAGTTCGACTGGAAGAAGCCGGTGGACGGCAGCGACCCGGCCACCGACTGGCAGGGCGAACACAGGCTTGATCAACTGCCCAGCGTGATGAACCCGGGCAGCGGCTTTGCGTTCAACGTCAACAACTGGCCGTGGACCGCGGCGGGCCCGGACAGCCCGAAGCAGGCGGCGTTTGCGCGCTACATGGACTCCGCCGGCGAAAACCCGCGCGGGCCCAACGCGTTGCGGTTGCTGAGCGGCGACAAGAAGTTCGATCTCTCCGGCCTGCTGACGGTCGCCTACGATCCGTTCCTGCAAGGCTTTGCCGATACCATCCCGCCGCTGGTGAAGGCGTGGGACGCCCTGCCCGCCGGCGCACAGAAGGATCGGCTGGCCGGTCCGATCGCCACGCTCCGTGCCTGGGATTATCGCAGCGGTGAAGGCTCGACTGCCACCAGCCTCGCGGTGTTCTGGGGCGACGAGATGATCAAACGCTTCGGCCCCGTCGCCAAGCTGGATGAAGAAGCCATCGTGCCCTATCTCGCGGGCGCCAAGGTGCCCGATACCGATCGCCTCGCCGCGCTCGATGCTGCCGTTGGCCGGCTGGCCGGCGATTTCGGCGGCTGGGACGTGCCGTGGGGCCACATCAATCGCTTCCAGCGCCTGACCGCCAATATCAACCAGTCCTATGACGATAGGCTGCCCTCAACCCCGATCGGCTTTGCCAGCGGCAACTGGGGCAGCCTCGCCAGCTTCGGCTCCAAGCCGGAAGCGGGCACGAAACGCTGGTACGGCAGCTATGGCAACAGCTTCGTCGCCGTCGTCCGCTTCGGCAAGGACGGGCCAGAGGCGCGCGCCGTCCACGCCGGCGGCCTGAACAGCAACCCGGCCAGCCCGCACTTCCGTGATCAGGCCGAACGCTATCGCAGCCACGATTTCCGCACCGTCTATTTCACCGACGCGCAACTGCAGGGGCATGTGGAGAAGACCTATCGGCCGGGGGAATGACCGGCAGCCAAATGGGGGGGAGGCCATGACACCAGCGACCACCGAGGTCGTCAGCAGCCTTGTTGACGCCTGGGACTATATGACGGGGCAATATCCCGGCCATCTCCACACCCGCACGCCGTCGCTCGCCGTGTCGCTGTCGCAAACGGATTGCGCCTTTTTCAACATGCTGACGATCGATCGCCCGGTCGGCGACCTGGCGGCCCTGCACGAGACGCTGCGCGAAGCCCGCCAGTTTGAAGCCCGGTGTCCGCACGACGCCATGCTCTCCATCTGCCCGGAATGGCTGCCAACCGGCGCTGAGGAGGTGCTCACCGAGCACAAGATGGTCTTCTACATGAAGATGTGGGGCATGTGCGCCGACAGCGTGCTGCTGCCGCGCCGCCCGGCGCCGCCGCTGGATTTCCGCGTCGCGGCCGACCGGACGACAGCGCTCGATATCGGCATCATCAACGCCGCTGCCTACGGCATCCCACCCGAAGCCATGGCCGTGACAGGCGTGATTCCAGACTGGTCGGGGCAGGCCTATGGCATCGTCGGCTATGATGGCGACACCGCCGTTACCAGCACGTTGAGTTTCATCACCGGTGACATGATCTACATCGCCATGGTGGCAACCCTGCCCGATCTGCATGGCCGCGGTTATGCCGAAGCCGCCATGCGCCGCGCCATCGCCGAAGCGCAAGCGGCGGGCGGCCACCGCCGCATCTGGCTCCACGCCACTGCTGCCGGCCGCCCGGTCTACAAGGCGATGGGGTTTGCCGACGGCGCAGAGCTGGCGATCTACACCTTCGGCAGCTGAGTTTACCGCGCCATTGTCGCCTTCATTGCCGGCTTCTCCACGGCATTCGCCGCCGTCTCCACCAGCGTGTAGAAAAACCGGTTGAAATCCCGCGCTGCATCAAGATCCATTGGCGTCGAGATGTCATCCTGCGGGCGGTGGTAGCGACGCTGGTACCAATCGCGGTAGATGCGCTCTTCCTCGGTGCGCGGGTTGTAGGCGAAGATGAAGTTCACCGCCGGGATGCCGGCTTCCATGAACGGCCAGCTATCGACGCGGCGGATCAGGTTGCGCTCGGGTTCGCGGTCGGGGCGGATCTGGATTTTCAGGGTCTCCGCCACCGATTTCGCCGTATCCGCCAGCGTGTTCTGGCCCAGCCCGTGCAGGGTGAGCGCCTTCAGCGGGAACAGCGGCCGCAGCTGATCAAGATTGATCACGCCCACCAATTGTTCCTTCGGCACGGTCGGGTGCTGCAGCCACCAGCGCGCGCCGAGCAGGCCCTTTTCCTCCGCCGTCCACGCCGCGAACAGCACCGGGCGGGCAAAGCCCTTGCCCTTGCGGCGTGCCGCCAGCTGGCCGAGCAGCGCCACATAGCCGGCATCATCGAGCGTGCCGTTGTAGAGCCTGTCCCCGTCCACCGGCTCGCCAAAGCCATAGCCATCGATATGGGCGCCGAGCAGGATCACCTCCTGCGCCTTCGTCTTGTCGGTGCCGGGCAGCAGGCCGATCAACTGTTCCGATCGGAAGCGGCGCTGCTCCATCGTCAGCGATGCTTCGAACCGACCGGGCAGATCGAAGGGTTCAAGATCGCGGTGATAAGTGGCTTCGGTCAGCAGCGTCGCCGCCAGCCGGCCAGTGCCGGCGATCAACGTCGCCAGCGCCGCGCCGTTCACCCGGAACTGCGGCAGGCCGGAAGGCAACGCCGTGCCCTCGTGCGCCAGCGCACGGGCATAGGCATCGGGCCAGCGCGGCGGTTCCAGCGTGAAGCCGACATCATCGATGGTGAGCAGCGCCACCGCACCGGCCGCTTTCACCGCCGCCAGCCGCTCGTCGGCGTTCGCCCGCCCGGCACGGCGGCTGCCGAAGCACAGGGCGATCTTGCCCTTCAGTTCCGGGCCAGCCTCGGCCTTGCTGCAATAGCCGGCAAAGCGCATCGGCCCGGCAAGCATAGCCGGCAGATCGGTGGCCGGACGCGGCGTGATGTCGTGCAGGAATTTCAGCGGCGCGGTGCTGCCATCGGGCTGCACCACCCGCATCTCCGCTGCCGTCACCGCAACCTCGTGCAGCGGCACCCGCTGGCGAAATTGGCCGTTTTCGCCGGCCGGTTGCAATTTTGCCGCCTTGAACCAACCTTCCACCAGCGCAATGGCACGGGCGTGGCCGGGGCTGCCGGCATCGCGGCCCTCCATCGCGTCGCTGCTGAGTTCGGCGGTGCGCGCCAGCCAGGCGCGCGTGTCGGCGTCGGGCTTGGCAAGCGCCGGGGCGGCGAGAAGGGCGGTAGCGAGGAGGAGATGGCGCATCGGGGAAGAAGAGACCCGAACGCGCAGTCGGTCAATCCTCGCCGAACTTGTCCAGCACCAGCCCGGCCAGTTTCGATACGGCGGCTTCCGCTTCCGGGCCGCTGGCGCTGATGGTGATGCTGTCGCCCATGGCGGCGGCGAGCATCATCAGGCCCATGATCGACGTGCCCGTAACGGACGAACCATCATGGCTCACCGTTACTTCCGCATCGAAGCTGGAAGCGACAGTGACGAACTTGGCACTGGCGCGTGCATGCAGCCCGCGCCGGTTGGTGATCGGGACCAGAACAGGACCAGCAGTTGGGGGGCCAGCCGTCTCGCTCAAGCGGCCTCGCCCAGCATGCGGCTGGCCACCGCGATATATTTGCGACCCGCGTCCTGCGCGGCCTGCACGGCGGCTTCCACCGTGCCGGTCTTGCGCACGCTGGCCAACTTGATCAGCATCGGCAGGTTCACGCCGGCAATCACTTCCACCTGCGGCCCAAGCAGCGAGATGGCGAGGTTGGACGGGGTGCCGCCAAACATGTCGGTGAGGATGATCACGCCCTGGCCTTCGTTGCAGCGGGCGACCGCCGCCGCGATATCGGCGCGGCGCAGTTCCATATCATCATCAGCAGCGATGCAGATTGGCTCCAGACAAAGCTGGGGGCCGACGACATGCTCCATCGCTGCCACGAATTCAGCCGCCAGACGGCCATGCGTTACCAAGACAAGTCCGATCATCGTTCGCCGCCGTCGCGCGCTTTGGCCGAGTCTGTCAATGGGGAGCCTGCCACCACGGCGGCATCCCCGGCCTGTTTCGCGATATCCCGATGCACGAGAGCGACACTCTGCCCGGAAGACTCCAGCCGCGCCGCCAGCGCCCGCGCCACCGCCACGCTGCGATGGCGGCCGCCGGTGCAGCCAATGGCGATGGTGAGATAGGCCTTACCCTCGCGCGCATAGCCGGGGAGCAGGGTGCGCACGAGATCATCGATCTTGTCCAGCGTCGGGGCATAAAGCGGATCGGCGGCGACATGGGCGGCGACGCGGTCATCCTCGCCGGTCAGGGGCCGCAGCGCGATATCCCAGTGCGGATTACTGAGGAACCGCATGTCGAACACCAGATCGGCGTCGCGCGGCAGGCCAGCAGAAAAGCCGAAGCTGAGGATGGTGACGGTCAGGCCCGGCGAGAAGCCGCCGCCAAAACGTTCGGCGATGCGGGCGCGCAGATCGGTAACCGACAATTCGGTAGTGTCGATCACCAGATCGGCCCAGCGCTGCAGCGGCGCCAGCAGTTCGCGTTCGGCGCGGATGCCATCGATGGCCGGGCGATCAAGCGCCAGCGGATGGCGGCGGCGGGTTTCGGAAAAGCGCCGGATCAGCACATCATCACCGCATTCGAGCAGGATGAGCTTTGCCTCGCGGCCGGCATCTTTCAGGGCGGCAACGCGCGCACCCAGTGCGGCGGCATCAAAGGCGCGGGTGCGGGTATCAATGCCCAGCGCCAGCGGGCGGCCTTCGGCGCCGGCGATCAGCGCATCGAGCAGGGTGAGCGGCAGATTGTCCACCACCTCGTGCCCGGCGTCTTCCAGGGCGCGCAGCACGGTGGACTTGCCGGCACCGGACAGGCCGGAAATGATCAGGATCGGCGGATTCATCGCGTCCCTAGTGCCGGGAAGCCCGTGCATTGCCAAGCCATGGCGACCCAGGGCCCATGCGGCACGTTGCGGCGCTGATTCCCCGAACGGATCAAATGCGAGCCGCGGCACTGTCTGCCCGGCCAGTTGCAGGTGATCGGGATCTGGCAGCCGATCAGGCGCGGCGGCCAGATCAAGCGCCAGTGCAATCGGGGCGGGCGCCGTGGGTTCCGGCACGATGCCCACGCCGCGCACTTCCATCAGGCCGGCCAGACGCGGCGGCGCGGACGCAATCAGCCGGTCGCCATCAACCGTGACCACCACCTGATCATCCGCCACCAACCGCCAGCCCGCTGCCACCAACCGCAGCGCCAGATCGGATTTGCCGGCACCAGACTTGCCGAGCAGCAGCACCGCCCGTCCATCAAGCGCAACGGCAGTGGCGTGCAGCGTTTCCACCTCAGGCCGCCGGCAGAACCACGCGGAACAGGGCGCCGCCGCCCGGCACATCCTCCACCACGATCTGGCCGCCATGCGCCGCCACGATGGCGCCCGCGATGGAGAGACCCAGACCCGAATGCCGGCCGAAATCCTCGCCGGCCGGCCGCTCCGAATAGAAGCGGCGGAAGATGTCACGACGGTTGGCGGGCGGCACGCCGGGGCCCTGATCGCTGACCAGCAGTTCGACCTCGGCGCCAGCGCACTGCAGCGCCAGCGCCACCTCGCCGCCATCGGGCGAGAAGCTGATGGCATTGTCGATCAGGTTCCTCAGCACCTGCGCCAGCCGGCTGGCATCGCCTTCGATCAGCACGGGCTGGGATGCGCCCCTGCGCACCACCGTCACGCCGCGCGCCGGCACCGAAATGCCATAGGCCGCCACCAGGCCGTCACACAGCGCGCCGATATCGATGGGCTGAAACCCGGTGCGCGACAGTTCGGCATCCAGCCGGCTGGCATCGGCGATATCGGTGATCAACCGATCGATGCGGCCAACATCGTCACGGATCACGCCAAGCAATTGCGCGCGCAGATCGGGCTGTTCGACGCGTTCCAGCACTTCGACGGCGGAGCGCAGGGAGGCGAGCGGGTTCTTCAATTCATGGGCGACATCGGCGGCAAAGGCCTCGGTCGCGTCGATCTGGCGACGCAGCGCGGTCGACATGTCGGAAATGGCGCGGGCCAGGGCGCCAATCTCGTCCTTGCGTTCCGGCAGGCGCGGCACCACCACTTCGCGGCTGCGGCCCAGCCGCACCCGGTGCGCGGCGATCGCCAACAGGCGCAGGGGGCGCACGATGGTGCGGGCCAGATACAGCGACAGGCCCAGCGTGAGCGCCATGACGCTGAGCAGCAGCCAGGCCGAAGTCAGGCGTTCGCGCCGCAGGATGTCGGCCAGATCGTCGGCCGAATCGGTGAGCAGCACGGTGCCGACACCGGGAACCTGCGTCGCCGCGTTGACGATCAGGCTGCCATCGCTGGCCCGCCGCAATTCGGTGACCGGGCGGGCCGCGCTGGCGCTGCGGGCCAGCTCGGGCCAGACACTGGCTGTATCGACCGCAGGTTCGACATAGGCGCTGAGCGTGCGGAACCCCAGCACGGCATCCAGCCCGCGATCGATCGCCTTGGCCGACGCCCGGCGCCAGCCATAGGCCGCCGGATCCTCGATCACGAAGCGCGGATTGCGCGGGCTCTGCCAATTGTCGGCCAGCCGTGTGCCATCGTCGGCATAGAGCCGCACGCGGGTGCCGCGTTCCATGCCGAGCCGGGTGACACTGCCGGCTCGCATCGCCTCTGGCACGTCGGCCACCAGCCGCGACACGGTGATGGCTTCATTGGCCAGGCTGGCGGTGCGTTCATCGAGCAGGCGCGAGCGCACCGTATCCAGATAGAGCAGCATGATCGCCAGCACGATCACCGCCAGCAGGTTCACTGCAAAGATGCGGGCGCGCAGGGAGCCGAAGCCGAGGCCGCGGCGCCATTCCTGCACGGCCTCTTCGGCCTTCACGCGGGGCTCACTCCTCGTTGAAGCGGTAGCCGACGCCATACAGCGTCTCGATGGCCTTGAACTGGTGATCGACAGCGCGGAACTTCTTCCTGAGGCGCTTGATGTGGCTGTCGATGGTGCGATCATCGACATAGACATCATGGGAATAGGCCGCGTCCATCAACTGGTCGCGCGATTTGACGAAACCGGGACGGGCCGCCAGCGTTTCGAGGATCATGAATTCGGTCACGGTCAGCGCCACGTCGCCGCGCCGGCCTTCGCCGGCATCCCAGAACACGCGGTGACGCGCCGGGTCCATGGTCAGGCGGCCACGCACGATGGGATCGGCCGCCGGCACATCCTCGTCGCCGGTTTCGGGGGACACCCGGCGATTGGCCGTGCGCCGCAGCACGGCGCGGATCCGCTCGATCAGCAGGCGCTGGCTGAATGGCTTGCCGATGTAATCATCGGCGCCCATGGCCAGGCCCAGCGCCTCGTCGATCTCGGTGTCCTTGCTGGTCAGGAAAATCACCGGCACCTGGGCTTTCTCCCGCAGGCGGCGCAGCACCTCCATGCCGTCCATGCGCGGCATCTTGATATCCAGCACCACCAGATCGGGCTGATTCTCGATCAGCGCCTTCAGCGCCGTATCGCCATCGGAATAGAGCCGCACCGCAAAGCCTTCGGCCTGCAGCGCAATCGAGACCGAGGTGAGGATGTTGCGATCATCATCGACCAGGGCAATGGTGGGGGACGAGGCTTCGATGTCCATCGCTTGGCCTTTTGGAACCTTGCAGGCGCACTGGCAAGTCCATGCTGCCGCCCGGCCCGCCTCCAGCCTGATGGTAACGACAGGGCATGGCAGACATGCGCCGTGGGCAGGCCCGGCTTCTTTGACGAATACGTATGCGTGGGCTATGCGGACGTGCAAAATCGGGCAGCAAGGCTGACCCAGCGATGAGGGAGTATTCACCGTGCCGTCCACCATTGTGCCCGCCCATGATCTTGCGCAACAGGGCCTCGCCACGCCGGCGGCCCTGCACTGGAATCTGCTGACCGGCCCGCTGGTGGAGCTGGCCGTGCAGCGTGGCGAAGGCCTGCTGTCGGAACATGGCGCGCTGGTGGTGAAGACCGGCAAGCACACCGGCCGCTCCGCCAACGACAAGTTCATCGTGCGCGACGCTGCCACCGACGGCAGCATCTGGTGGGACAAGAACAAGAGCATCACCCCTGAGCAGTTCGCCGCCATCAAGGCCGATTTCGAAACCGCGCTGAAGGGCAAGAGCGACCTGTTCGTGCAGGATCTCTATGGCGGTTCGCAGCCCGAATATCGGGTCAAGGTGCGCGTCATCACCGAATTTGCCTGGCACAGCCTGTTCATCCGCACCCTGCTGGTGCGCCCGGAACTGGCCGATCTGGCGGCGTTCGTGCCGGAATATACCATCATCGATCTGCCCAGCTTCAAGGCCGATCCGGCCCGCCACGGCTGCCGCAGCGAAACCGTGGTTGCGGTCGATTTCGAAGGCAAGACCATCCTGATCGGCGGCACCGCCTACGCGGGCGAGATGAAGAAGAGCGTCTTCTCCATCCTGAATTACCTGCTGCCGATGCAGGGCGTGATGCCGATGCACTGCTCGGCCAACATCGGCCCGGCCGGCGATACCGCCATCTTCTTCGGCCTGTCCGGCACCGGCAAGACGACGCTTTCCGCCGACGCCAGCCGCACGCTGATCGGCGATGATGAACATGGCTGGTCGGATACCGCCGTCTTCAATTTCGAAGGCGGCTGCTATGCCAAGATGATCCGCCTTTCCGCCGAAGCCGAGCCCGAGATTTACGCCACCACCCGCCGGTTCGGCACGGTGCTGGAAAATGTCGTGATGGATCCGACGACGCGCGTGATCGACCTGGACGACAACAGCCTCGCGGAAAACAGCCGCGGTTCCTATCCGATCGATTTCATCCCCAACGCCAGTGCCGACAACATGGGGCCGGTGCCGCGCAACATCATCATGCTGACGGCGGACGCCTTCGGCATCCTGCCGCCAATCGCCCGGCTGACGCCGGATCAGGCCATGTATCACTTCCTGTCGGGCTACACGGCGCGCGTGGCCGGCACCGAGATTGGCGTGACCGAGCCGGATGCGACCTTCTCCACCTGCTTTGGTGCGCCGTTCATGCCGCGCCACCCGTCGGTCTATGGCAATCTGTTGAAGGGACGCATCGCCAAGGGCGGCGTGGACGTGTGGCTGGTCAACACCGGCTGGACCAGCGGCAGCGCGACGGCTGGCGGCCACCGCATGCCGATCAAGGCCACCCGTGCGCTGCTCAACGCCGCACTCGATGGCAGCCTGAAAGCGGCGGAGTTCCGCATCGATCAGAATTTCGGTTTCGCCGTGCCCGTCTCGGTGCCCGGCGTTGACCCCACCATCCTCAACCCGCGCGACACCTGGGCCGACAAGGCCGCATACGATGCACAGGCCCAAAAGCTGGTCGGCATGTTCATCGCCAACTTCGCCCAGTTCGAAGCCCATGTGGATGCCGGCGTGCGCGAGGCGGCACCCAAGGCGGCCTGAAACGACGGATCGACACCTCCGATCAGGCCGGCACCTGATCGGAGGGCCCGGTAGCTGTCATGAAGTCATAACGCCGGCGTCATGTTGCCGTAACGCAACAATGACCGCGCAATGTGATTGCCATCACGCAGTGCGACCATTTCCTTGTTGAATTGACCATGACCCGGGGCAAAACGTGCGCCGTCGAATAGTCAAACAAGGGCAATGATCGTGCTGAACAAGAAGATGCTGCTGCTCGCCGGCTCCGTGCTGGCCGCCTCGTTCGCCAACGCCGCGCTGGCGCAGGAGAAGGCCGCTGCCGCTGAAGCGGCTGCTGAAGAACTGATCGTCACGGGTTCGCGCCTGCGCAGCAATCCGAACGAAACCGCGCCGCTGCCGATCACCACGGTTGATTCGGCCGCGCTGCGCGCGCTGGGCAACAGCGATCCCACCGCCACCCTGCGCCAGATCCCGGCGCTGCTGGCATCGGGCACTGTCGCTGACTCGCTGGAGCGCGGCGCGGGTGGCGTTGGCCAGGCCACGCTGAGCCTGCGCCAGCTGGGCGCCAACCGCACGCTGGTGCTGGTTGATGGCTGGCGCCACGTTTCGGGTGTGGCCGGCAGCCAGACGGTTGACGTGTCCACCATCCCCAACGCCCTGATCGAGCGCGTTGACGTGCTCACCGGCGGCGCTTCGGCCGTCTATGGCGCCGATGCCGTCACCGGTGTCGTCAACTATGTGCTGAAGAAGAATTTCGAAGGCCTCAACCTCGACGCCCAGTTCGGCATTTCCGATTTCGGCGATGGCCAGACCTATCGCATCGAAGGCGCCTGGGGCCGGAATTTCGCTGATGGCCGCGGCAACATCACGTTTGCCGCCGGCTACACCAAGGATAGCGAAGTGCTGCAGGGCGACCGCCCGATCACCGCCGACAACGGCCGTGGCAACAACAGCACCACCTACAGCAACCCGTTCCGTCGCTTCCAGCAGGGCGACATCAATGCGGCCACCATGCCGAACTTCGCCAACTATTATCGTGTTGGCGGCCCCGGTCCGCGCAGCAGCCGCATCAGCTTTGGCCCGGCAATCCCGACGGCGGCGCAGTTTGCGACGCTGTTCCCCGGCGTGACGCCGTCTGCCGCCGAACAGGCCCTGATCGACCGCGCTGCCAATTCGCCGCTGTTCGTCATCGGCCGTCAGCCGGCCTTTGGCATCTCGTCGAATGCCGGCCTCATCTTCCGTGGTGACTTTGCCCGCTTCACCACCGATCTCAACAACAACGGCGTGCAGGATTGCAATGAATCCTATGTTGGCTGGACCGGCTTTGGCGGCGGCGGCTGCTATGTCTCCACCGCCGGCAATGGCGTGCGCATCTTCAAGGATGGCGTGATTTCCACCAGCCAGAACCAGTTTGGCGGCGATGGCGCCCCGGAACGCGTGAACGGCGCGTCGCTGCTGCCCGAATCGCAGCGCGTCTATGCCAATCTGCGCGCCCGCTATGAATTCTCGTCGGCTGCCGAAGTGTGGATCGATGCGAAATATACCCGCAACACCGCGATCAGCCGCAACCCCTACAACACTTTCTATGATACGCTGCTGATCTTCCCGGAAAACCCCTTCACCCCGGCCGCCCTGCAGGCGGAATCGGATGATGCCGGCGGCCTGCGCGTCAGCCGCGACTTCACCGATCTGGGTGACAACCAGCAGAACGCCCGCCGCGAGACCTATCGCCTGGTGGCCGGCCTGCGCGGCGAACTCTCCTCGCACCTGAGCTACGAGATCGTGGCCAACTATGGCCGCACCGATAGCTCGGTAACGCAAGCCAATTCGGTTCAGTATGACCGCCTGTTCGCCGCCATCGACGTGGTGCGCGGCCCCAACGGTCAGCCGGTCTGCCGCGTCAACACCGGTGATTCCACCCCGCACCCGGGTTCGGAAACCTTCCCGTTCATCGCGCCGGGCTTCTTCACCTTCCGCCCCGGCGATGGCACCTGCGTGCCCGCCAACATCCTGGGCGGTGCCAATTCGATCAGCCAGGCGGCGGTGAACTGGATCACCACGCCCACCACCGATCGCTTCCGTCTTGAACAGACGGTGGTCACGGCGCTGTTCACCGGCGATACCGGCGGCTTCCTCACCCTGCCGGGCGGCGCCATCCAGTTCTCCGCTGGCGCGGAATATCGCGAAGAAAAGTCCAGCTCCACTTTCAGCAATCTGGAACTGGGCATCATCCCGTCGACCGGCCCGGCCAATCTGGTGGGCCAGTTCATCGGTGACGTGTCCGACAACCAGCAGCTGATCTTCGATCCGTCCAACCGCACCCGCAATGCCGGTGGCCGGTTCGACGTGGTGGAAGTGTTCGGCGAAGTGAAGGTGCCGATCCTGAAGGATATGCCCTTCTTCCACGAACTGACCGTGGGTGCCGCCGGCCGCTATGCCGATTATTCGACCATCGGCGGCGCCTTTACCTGGAATGTCACCGGCACCTGGGCGCCGATTCCGGATATCCGCTTCCGCGGCACCTATGCCCGCGCCATCCGCGCCCCGAACATCACCGAGCTGTTCGATCCGGCGCAGGGTGCCACCTTCCGCCCGGCCGATCCGTGCGACCTGGTCAACCAGACCGCCACGGCCAACCGCCGCGCCAACTGCCTTGCGGCCGCGACCGCACTGGGCATTGCCAATCCGGCCACCTTCCTGGCCGGCTACAATGATCCGCTCACCGGTCGTTTCACCGGCACCATCGGCGGCAATCCCGATCTGACCGAGGAAAAGGCCACCACCTGGTCGGTCGGCACGGTGATCCAGCCCCGCTTCGTGCCGGGCCTGACGCTGTCGGCGGATTATTATTCGATCAAGATCGCCAACGCGATCGCGACCGTGACCGCGCAGGACATTGTCAACACCTGCTACGACAACTCGACCTTCCCGAACCAGTTCTGCAGCCTGTTCGAACGCATCGGGCCGACCACGCCGGGCGCCACCTCGGCCACCCAGCCCAATCTGTTCGGCTTCCGTACGCTCAACCAGTCGCAGCTGAACTTCGGCCGCATCGAAACGGCGGGTATCGATTTCTCGGTCAACTATCGCTTCACCCTGTGGGACAAGAACAACATCACCCTGGGCGTGAACGGCAACTGGACCGAGAAGGTGAACCGCTTCTTCGATCCGCAGGATCCGAACCTGGTCAACCCGGCGCTGCGCGAACTGTCGGTGCCGGAATGGTCGGGCGTTGGCTCGGTCACCTATAACCGCGGTGCCTTCACCTTCGGCTACAACGTGCAGTATGTGCAGTCGACGGCGGCCGCTGCTGCTGTCCAGATCGAGCGGATCAACACCGAATTCGGCCCGGCCGGCTTCGCGCCCGATTACTGGATCCACAATCTCAGCTTCAACGTGGATGTGATCGGCGACCGCTTCAGCGTCTATGGCGGCATCAACAACCTGACCAACGCCGAGCCCTACATCGCGTCGTCGGCTTATCCGGTGTCCGGCATGGGCCGCTTCTACTTCCTCGGCATCCGCGCCAAGCTCTGACGCGCAGCGCCATCGGAACGGACGCCGATGAAACGGAAAAGGGCGGCCCCACGGGCCGCCCTTTTTCGTTGCGGGATAGGGATTGGCCTGGCAGCCTGATGCCATGGCCAACAACTGGACCCGTGATCAGCTGTTCCTCGCATTGCGGCTTTATTTCGAAACGCCATTCGGACGGCTGCACCAAGGCAATCCGGAAATCATCGCGCTAGCCGCAAGGATCGATCGCACGTCCTCGGCGGTTGCAATGAAGCTTTCCAACTTTGCCAGCATTGATCCTGAAATCGTCAAGTCTGGCCGAAAGGGATTGAGCGGCGCTTCAGTAGCCGACCGGTCGGCTTGGAGCGAATTTACCAGCGACTGGACCACAGCGGTGGAAGCCACCGAGTCCGCTCCTCAACCGCCAATCTCCGAAACCGAAATCGAAACCCTGCAAAAGCGCCGCGTTGGACAGGAATTTTTTCGCCGCGCCGTGCTGGGCAATTTCAACAACCACTGCTGTGCCACCGGCATTGCAATACCCCGCCTGTTGGTAGCCAGCCACATCGTGCCTTGGGCAGACGACAGGTATAACCGGCTCAATCCGGCCAATGGTTTGTGCCTTGCCGCCACACACGACAAGGCCTTCGACGCTGGCCTTATCACACTGGACAATGACTTTCGCTGGGAGATCAGCCGGGATTTGCTTGTCGGGGCCAATCTTGCCACACAATCACTGTTCCGTCCGCTGGCCGGTCAACAGATTCGCCCTCCCGCAAACATCAGTCTTTCTGCTGATCTGGTGCGACAACACCGAGAACGCGCAAGGCAGCAATGCCACTACGCCTGAGCCATGCCCTGACCGCCCCTCATCAGAACACCGGCTGATTGTGAATCCCGCATTCGGTCTTGTCCCAGTGGCGCCAGCGGCCGGCGCGGGGGTCTTCGCCGGGTTGCACTTGGCTGGTGCAGGGCTGGCAGCCGATAGAGGGGTAGCCGGCGGCCTCGAGCGGGTGGCGGGGGAGTTCGCGCAGGGCAAAATGCGCGTCGAGGACGGCTTTGTCCCAATCTGCGAGTGGGTTGATCTTCAGGCGGCCCTCATCGAGTTCAAATCTGGGCAGAGCGGCGCGGCCGGCCTGGAAGCCCTTGCGACCCGAAATCCACGCGTCAAAGCCGGCCAGCGCGCGGCGCAGCGGTTCGACCTTGCGCAGATCGCAGCAGCCATCGGGATCATAGGCCCAGCGCAACGACTTGTCGTCACGGCGGGCAAGTTCATACGGATCGGGGCGGTAGACACGCAGATCGGTGAAGCCCAGTTGTTCGGCCAGGCTGTCGCGATAGGCGAGCGTCTCGCCGAACATCTTCTGGGTGTTGATGAAGATCAGCGGCACGCTGCGATCGACCGCGGCAACCAGATCGAGCAGCACCGCCGATTCCGCCCCGAACGATGAGACGAGCGCGACACGGCCTTTCAGCTCGCCGGTCAGCAATTCCGCGAGCATCGCTGCCGTATCGTGGCCAGCGAAACGCGCATTCAGCGCTGCCACCTCATCTGCCGTGAAGGCCGGCGCCGTGTCGATCAGGTCGATCTGGCGCGCCGGTTCGATCATGCCCCGGCCTGGTGCCGTAGCGCCCACACCGGCGCCAGCCCGTCGGCAGCCTTCATGTAGACATGGGGAAAGCGCGCCAGCGTGGCGGCCACGACGGCGGGATCGAGCGGGCGGTTGGGTGCAAAACTGTCGAAACCGACCCGGCGCATGAAGCCCAGTTGATCGACCAGCACATCGCCGGCCGCGCGGATTTCGCCTTCGAATCCCGCCTCGCGCAGGATGCGGGCCGACGAATAACCGCGGCCATCACGGAATTTGGGAAAAGCGATTTCCACCAGCTTCAGCCGATCGAGATGCGGCAGCAGGGTGCGGACATCCTCGCCCGGATCGACACGCACCGCAGCGAAATTGCCGCCTGCCAGGAAATCCGCCAGCGGCGCGATCGGGCTTTCGAACGGCGCATCGCTGCGGAAGCGCAGCCGGGCGGGCGCATCGTCAAGCGGCGGTGAGGCAGCGCCAGCGACGGCCTGCTGGTCCTGATGATCAACCATAAACGGCTTCCTTGAAGGGCGCGGGGCCAAGGCGGCGATAAGTGTCGAGGAAGCGCTCCTGCGGCCCGCTGCGGGCGCCGCGATAGAAGCCAATCAGTTTCTCGACGGCGACGACAATGCCGTCTTCATCGAAACCGGGGCCGAGGATCTTGGCCAGCGTCGTGTCTTCCGCGCCGGAGCCGCCGAGCAGCAGCTGATAGGCTTCCTCGCCCTTCTTATCGACGCCCAGGATTCCGATGTGGCCAGCATGGTGGTGGCCGCAGCCGTTGATGCAGCCCGAAACCTTGATCTTCAGCTCGCCGATATCGCGTTGCGTTTCGAGATCCTCGAATTTCGCGGCGATCTTCTGGGCGATCGGGATCGAGCGGGCGTTGGCCAGCGTGCAATAATCCATGCCCGGGCAGGCGATGATATCGCTGACCAGATCGAGATTGGGCGTGGCCAGCCCGACCGCATCAAGGCCCTGCCACAGCGCGTAAAGATCGGCCTTCTTCACATGCGCCAGCACCAGATTCTGGCTGTGGGTCACGCGGATTTCATCATGCGCATATTTTTCAGCGAGGTCGGCCACGGCATCCATCTGCGCCGACGAAGCATCGCCCGGAATGCCGCGCTTCGGCTTCAGGCTGATGGTGGCGATGGCATAACCGGGTGCCTTGTGGGCGTGGACATTCTGCTTCACCCAGACAGCGAAATCGGGATCAGACAGATCAAGCGTGTCGGGCGCGGCCAGATCAAAGGCCGGCGGGGCAAACTGGGCGATGATCCGGTCATACTCGGCCTGCGGTGCATCGAGCCCGAGCGGCGCCAGTTCGGCCCATTCGGCCTCGACTTGGGCAGTGAATTCTTCGACGCCAAGCTCGTTCACCAATATCTTGATGCGGGCCTTGTAGATATTGTCGCGCCGGCCATGGCGGTTGTAGACGCGCAATATGGCCTCGGAATAGCTGAGGAACTGGCCCACCGGGATCCAGTCGCGCACCACGGAGCCGATCACCGGCGTGCGCCCCATGCCGCCGCCCACATAGACGCGGAAGCCCAGTTCGCCGGCGTCATTCCGGCGCAGTTGCAGGCCGATATCGTGCAGCTGGATGGCGGCGCGATCGGTGTCGCTGGCGATCACCGCGATCTTGAACTTGCGCGGCAGGAAGGAAAATTCCGGATGCAGCGTCGACCATTGGCGCAGCAGCTCGGCATAGGGGCGCGGATCGGCGACTTCATCGGCAGCAGCGCCGGCGAACTGATCGGAACTGATGTTGCGGATGCAATTGCCGCTGGTCTGGAAGGCGTGCATTTCCACCTTCGACAGATCATCGAGCAGATCGGCGAACTGTTCCAGCTTGATCCAGTTGTACTGGATATTCTGGCGCGTGGTGAAATGGCCGTAATCACGGTCATATTTGCGCGCGATATGCGCCAGCATCCGCATCTGCGTGCCCGACAGCGTGCCATAGGGGATGGCGACGCGCAGCATATAGGCGTGCAATTGCAGATAGAGGCCGTTCATCAGCCGCAGCGGCTTGAACTGATCCTCGGTGATTTCGCCGCGCAGGCGGCGCGCGACCTGGTCCTTGAACTCGGCGACGCGGGCATCGACGATGGCCTGATCATATTGGTCGTAGCGATACATCAGATGACGTCCGTTGAAAGGCTGCCGCGCGCCAGATCGGCGCGGACACTGGGGCCGGAAGCGCGCACGCGTTCCCGGGTGGTGGTGGGCAGCCAGTTGCCCGGCGTGCCGGTGACGTCGATCAGCGCCGGATCGTTGATGCGTTCGGCAGCGACCAGACTGGCGATGAGCGCGTCACCCTCATCGCCGATGGCAACGGCGTCGCGGATCAGCGGGCTCCAGTCGCGGCCGGTCCACCACAGCACATCGCCGGTTTCGAGGCGGTTTCCAGTCAGGAGACGAGGCATGCGATTTCCTTCTGCCTGGCGCGCGCCGCCGGCAGGGCAGCGACATCGCCAACAACAATCAGCGCCGGCGAGGCGATGGCTTCACGCTCGACCAACCCGGCCAGATCGGCGAGCAGCGAGGTGACGAGGCGTTCACCCGCCTGGGTGGCGCGTTCGATGACGGCGACCGGCGTATCAGGCGCGAGGCCATCGGCCATCAGTTTCTCGGCGATCGGCGCGGCACCGGCCAGGCCCATGTAGATCACCAGCGTGCGTCCCTTGCCGGCCAGCCCGGCCCAGTTCTGTTCGGCCAGCCCACGGCATTCGCCAGCAACGAAACTGACCATCGAGGCATGATCGCGGTGGGTGAGCGGCATCAGCGTGGAGGCGGCGGCACCATTGGCAGCGGAAATACCGGGGATCACCTGCACCGGGATCCCGGCAGCCAGCGCCGCATCCACTTCTTCGCCGCCCCGGCCGAAGATGAACGGATCGCCGCCCTTCAGCCGCACCACCGTATGGCCGGCGCGGGCTTCGGCCACCAGCAGATTACCGATGGCATCCTGAGCCAGCGTGTGGCGGGCGCGGCGCTTGGCCACCGAGATGCGGCGGGCGTGAGCCGGGATCAGCGCCATCACTTCATCGCCCACCAGGCCATCGTGGACCACGACATCGGCGGCGGCCAACGCGCGGACGGCACGCAGGGTCAGCAGATCGGCAGCGCCGGGGCCGGCGCCGACCAGCAGGATGCGGGCGGAGTGAGGTTCAAAATCCATGCGCCCCCTTTGCCGCATCGGGCGGCAAGGGGGGAGCAAGGCTTTCTTTCGTGCGGCCTAGACCGGCTTTGGTCAGTTATTGCCGAACGTGCGCTGCCACCAGCCCTTGCGGGCCGGAGCGGCCGGCTCGGCGGGCGCTGCTGCTTCGGCCGATGCCACATCGTTGGCGGCTTCGGGTTCGGCCACAGCGGCGTCAACCTTCCTGGCGCGGCTGCGCTTGGGCTTGGCGGGCGCGAGTTCGGGTTCGGGTTCGGCGGGGGCCACTGGTTCCGGCGCAGTTTCGACAACCGGTTCCGGTGCGGCTTCGGCAACCGGGGCCTCCTCCGCCTTCTTGCGGCGGCTGCGCTTCGGCTTGGCGGCTTCAGCTTCGGCGACCGGTTCCGGCGCGACGGCCACCGCTTCCGGGGCTGCGTCGGCCTCAGCCTCGATCACCGGCGCATCATCACCCTTCCGGCGGCGGCTGCGCTTGGGCTTGGCCGGCGCGGTGTCTTCCGCCACTGGTTCCGCTGCGGCCGGCGCGGCTTCGGCAGCCTCATCACCCGCCTCGCCTTGCTGGCGATCGGCACCGCCGCGACGGCCGCGACGGCCGCGACGGCGACGCTTGCGCCGGCCACCATTTTCGCCGCCCTCGGTGTTTTCGGTGGCTTCGTTGCCGGCTTCTTCGCCGTCATCGTCACCTTCGTCGCTGGCGGCCTGATCGTCGGCCTGATCGTCACCGCGCTCTTCCGTGCGCTCGTCACCCTTGTCGCGGCCACGGCCATCGCGGCCCCGGCGGCGGCGGCCACGGCCACGGCGGCGACCATCCTCGCCGCGCTCTTCACGGGCTTCTTCGCTGTCGTCACCATCATCGCTGTCGGCATCGTCGGCGTCGCTTTCCTCGGCGATCTTCACGATCGGCGGCAGCGCCACCATCTCCACCTTCTTCGATGGCGGCGGGCCGCCGGCATCAATCTCGAAATTGGGGCCGATCAGCGAATCATCCGGGCGGGTGACGATGGTCACGCCATAGAGTTCTTCCAGCTCGGCCAGTTCGATGCGCTTGCGGTTGAGCAGATAGACCGCCACTTCCTCGCTGGCGCGCAGCACCAGATCGCTGTGACGGCCGCGCAGCGCTTCGGCCTCCAGCGCGCGCAGCGCAGCGAGCGCCGCCGACGACACCGAACGCACCATGCCAGTGCCTTCGCACATCGGGCAGACATGGGTGGAGGCTTCGAGGATGCCGGTGCGCAGGCGCTGCCGGCTCATTTCCATCAGGCCAAAGCTGGAGATGCGGCCGATCTGCACGCGGGCGCGATCATTCTTCAGCGCCTCCTTCATGGCCTTTTCGACCTTGCGGACGTTGGAGCCATTTTCCATGTCGATGAAATCGATCACCACCAGGCCGGCCATGTCGCGCAGGCGCAGCTGGCGGCCGATCTCGTCCGCGGCCTCAAGGTTCGTTTTGGTGGCGGTTTCCTCGATGCCATATTCGCGGGTGGAGCGCCCGGAGTTGATGTCGATCGACACCAGCGCCTCGGTCGGGTTGATCACCAGATAACCGCCGGATTTCAGCTGGACGACCGGCTGGTACATGGCTTCCAGCTGATCCTCGACGCCGAAACGCTGGAACAGGGGCACGCTGCCCTCATATTCCACCACCTTGGCGGCGTGCGTTGGCATCAGCATCGACATGAAGCGGTGCGCGGCCTCGAAGCCTTCGCGGCCTTCGACCAGCACCTGATCGATCTCGCGGTTATAGACGTCGCGGATGGCACGCTTGATCAGGCCGCTGTCTTCGTGAATCAGCGCCGGGGCCTGGCTGGCCAGCGTCTTTTCGCGGATCTCGTCCCACAGGCGGGTGAGATAATCGAAATCGCGGCGGATATCGACGGCACTGCGCTTCAGGCCGGCGGTGCGCACGATGGCGCCCATGCCGCTGGGCAGATGCAGATCAGCCATCACCTGCTTCAGCCGCTTGCGATCGGCCGGGTTGGAAATCTTGCGCGAAATGCCGCCGTGCGCGGTGTTGGGCATCAGCACGCAGTAACGACCGGCCAGCGACAGATAGGTGGTGAGCGCCGCGCCCTTGGAGCCGCGTTCTTCCTTCACCACCTGGATCAGCATCACCTGGCGGCGACGGATGACTTCCTGGATCTTGTAGCGGCGGCGCAGCGCCATGCGCTTGCGGCGCAGCGCATCCGACGGTTCGTCGTGATGGCCGCCGGTTTCCTGCACCTCGTCATCACCCTCGCCCTCGTCGCCATCATGGCCATGGTCTTCGGCCGCCAGTTCGGCTTCCTCGCGCAGCAGGGCATCGCGATCTTCCTTGGGGATCTGGTAGTAATCGGGGTGGATTTCGGAAAAGGCCAGGAAACCGTGGCGGTTGCCGCCATATTCGACGAACGCCGCCTGCAGCGACGGTTCAACGCGGGTCACCTTGGCGAGATAGATATTGCCCTTGAGCTGACGCTTGTCAGCGGCTTCGAAATCAAATTCCTCGATGCGCTGGCCGTTGATCACGGCCACCCGGGTTTCTTCCGGGTGGCGGGCGTCGATAAGCATGCGATTTGACATTGATGGTCTCCGTGGCGCCGGACCCTGGCTCAGCACCCGGCAGGCGGGCAGCTTCTGGACGGCGCGATATGAACAGGCCGGCCCCATCGGAATGATGGTGCCGGCAGATGCGGGAAATGGGATGGAAATCAGTTGGCGCGGCAGATTGACCGCTGGCCAGACGGCGCTGGAAGCGCTGCCCTTTCGCCAGTTCGATCAATCCGTTCATCCGCATGGCCTTTGGTCAACAAGGGCGGTCGGCTGCGCTTGCAATGTGCAAGGCTGTAACCGCCATATCCCCGGCCCCTTCGCGAAACACCGGCCAGCAGATGCGGCGGCAGCGCGAATGGTCGCGGGAAAGTGCAACGGCAAAACCGCTGCTAAGTTCTTGCTAGCAGGCACTTGGCGCAGGAGCAAGGGTGCGGCAATGAAGCATGATTGTCACACGGGGCCACGGCCGGTGCCAGCGGCGATCACGCTGCACACGAAGGGGAATAGGGAAATGAAGTTCGCCACTGCGGCCAGCCTGCTGCTTGTTTCGTTGCCGGCTCTGGCTGAACCCGCGACCCAGCCGCTCACCCTGGAGCGGGTGTATGCCTCGCCCGCGCTCAGCGGGCCGCGGCCGCGCGTGTTGAAACTCTCCCCCGATGGCCGACTGGCCACGCTGCTGAAGAGCCGGGCCAGCGACAAGGACCGGTTTGATCTGTGGGCGGTGGATACTGCCACCGGGCAGAGCCGCATGCTGGTCGATTCGGAAAAGCTCTCCTCCGGCGCTGCCCTGTCCGAAGCCGAGCGCATGAACCGCGAGCGCAAGCGCATCGCCGATGTGAAGGGCATCACCGATTATGCCTGGGCGCCAGACGCAAGGCGCCTGCTGGTGCCGGTGGAAGGCGATCTGTGGGTGGCCGGGCTGGATGGCAACGTGTCGCGCCTGACGCAGACGCCGGAAACGGAGACCGACGCGCAACTGAGCCCCAAGGGCGGCTTTGCCAGCTTCGTGCGCGATGGCCATCTGTTCGTGCAGGCGTTGGCCGGCGGGGCGGCGCGCGAGGTGGCTGGCGAAGCCACACCCAAGGTGAGCTGGGGCGTTGCCGAATTCATCGCGCAGGAGGAACTGGACCGGTTCGATGGCCATTGGTGGGCCCCGGATGACAGCCGGATTGCAGTGGCGCGGGTCGATGAAGGCCCGGTGCAGGAGGTCACGCGCGCCGCCATCGGCGCCGATGGCACCCGCCTGTTCACCCAGGCCTATCCGGCGGCCGGCACCGCCAACGCCGATGTGTCGCTGTGGCTGGTGAACCCGGATGGGTCGGGCAAGGTGCTTGCCGATCTGGGTTACAACAAGGGCGAATTCTACATCGCCCGAGTGGCGTGGGCGGTGGACGGCAAGACGCTCTATGTGCAGCGGCTGGCGCGCGATCAGCAGCGGCTCGACATTCTCGCTGTCGATCCGGCCACCGGCGCATCGCGGGTGCTGGCCAGCGAAACCGCGAAGACCTGGGTCAATGTCCACAACAGTTTCCGGCCCCTGAAGGACGGCAGCATCCTGTGGGCCAGCGAGCGTGACGGGTATCGCCATCTCTATCGGCTTGTTGGCGGCACCGCGCAGCAACTGACCAACGGACGCTGGGTGATGGACGAGCTGGTCGGCATCGATGAGAAGCGCGGCCGGCTGTGGTTCACCGGTTTTGCCGATTCGACCCTGGAAAAGCACGTCTATGCGCTCGATTTCCGCAAGGCCGGTGCCAGACCCGTTCGCCTGACCGCGCCCGGTGGCTGGCACGAAGCGGTGATGGACGATGCCGGCCAGCGCCTGATCGTCACCAGCGCCACGCCCAGCCAGCCAGCGCAGGTGTGGCTGGGCGACAGCCACGGCAAACGGCTGGCGTGGATCGAGGAGAACCGCCTCGATGGCAGCCACCCCTATGCGCCCTATCTGGCAGCGCATGTGCAGCCGCAGTTCGGCACGCTCACCGCTGCCGATGGCCAGGCGATGGACTGGCGGCTGCTGAAGCCGGCCGGGCCCGGCCCGTTCCCGGTGCTGCTGCAGGTTTATGGTGGGCCACACGCGCACAATGTGAGCGCCAAGTTCACCGCGCCGATCGAGCAATATCTGGTCAGCAAGGGCTGGGCCGTGTTCCAGCTCGACAATCGCGGCAGCAACAACCGCGGCATGGCCTTCGAAGCGCCGATTTATCGCGCCATGGGCGGGGTGGAGGTGCAGGACCAGCTGCAGGCGCTGCAGTGGATCAAGAGCCAGCCGTGGGCGGGCAAGGTCGCGGTCAACGGCTGGTCCTACGGCGGTTACATGGTGGTGAAGCTGCTGGAAGCCGCGCCGGGCGCCTTTGCCGCCGGCATTGCCGGCGCGCCGGTGACGCGCTGGGAGCTGTATGACACGGCCTATACCGAGCGTTACCTCGGCAACCCGGTCACGGAGCCGGGCGTCTATGCGAAATCGGGCGCGCTCGGCGACGCCGGCAAGATTGCCGACCCGCTGCTGCTGATCCACGGTATGGCCGATGACAATGTGGTATTCGAGAACTCCACCGCGCTGATGACGGCGCTGCAGCGGGCGAGGAAGCCATTTGACCTGATGGTCTATCCCGGCGCCACCCACGCCACGCCGGGGCTGGAAGTGCATACGTGGATCACGCGGCTGAAGTTCCTGGGGCGGACGGTGGCGCCAACGGGATATTAAGCGCGCGCGGCCGGCGGCAAAGCCGCCGAGTCCGCTGGGTTTGCAGAGGAAGACAAGAAGGAAGTGCGTGGCGGAGCCACGCCGTCAGACGAATCAAAAAGGGCGGCTGGAGAGCCGCCCTTTTCGTTCGCTGGCCGAGCCGATGCGAGTCGGTGGACAACGCACAAGCGTTGTCCACGCGCCGCATTAACGGCTGTAGAATTCCACGACCAGGTTCGGTTCCATCTTCACCGGGTACGGCACTTCGTCCAACGTCGGCACGCGGACATAGGTGGCCTTGTTGCCGTCGACCGACACATATTCCGGCACGTCACGCTCGGACAGGCCCTGGGCTTCCAGCACCAGCGCCATCTCGCGGGCCTTCGGGCCCAGCTCCAGCACGTCGCCCGGCTTGATGCGGGCCGAACCGATGTTGCAGCGCACGCCGTTCACCCAGATATGGCCATGGTTGACGATCTGGCGGGCGGCGAACACGGTCGGCGCCCACTTGGCGCGATAGATCACCATGTCGAGGCGCTGTTCGAGCAGGCCGATCAGGTTCTGCGAGGTATCGCCCTTCATGCGGACGGCTTCGGCATAGACCTTGCGGAACTGCTTTTCGGTCACGTCGCCGTAATAGCCCTTCAGCTTCTGCTTGGCGCGCAGCTGCAGACCAAAGTCGCTGACCTTGCCCTTGCGGCGCTGGCCATGCTGGCCGGGGCCATATTCACGCTTGTTGACCGGGCTCTTCGGACGACCCCAGATATTCTCGCCCATGCGGCGATCGAGCTTGTACTTGGCGTTTGAACGCTTGGACATTGTTCACCTTGCTATCAACGGCCTGCCGGGATTGGCGGGCCTGCCCGGTCTCGCCAAACCGACCTGTTGCCAATGCAACATCCGGAGTGGGCCGCCGCTTCACCGGGGTGCGGGGCCAGATGCGAAGCGGGTGCGTTAGGGGGGTGCGCCCACAGAGTCAAGACGCGCCACCATCGTGGAGGGGCAATTTCCTTGACTTTGCGCCCCCGAATCGTCAGGGAGCCGCATTCCCATTCCATCATTGCTGGAGCCATTTCATGGCACGCGTCACTGTTGAAGATTGCGTTGACAAGGTCCCCAACCGGTTTGACCTGGTGCTGCTGGCGGCCCATCGCGCCCGCAACATCTCGTCGGGTTCGGAACTGACCATCGATCGCGACCGCGACAAGAACCCGGTCGTGGCGCTGCGCGAGATTGCTGAAGAGACGATCCGTCCGGCTGATCTGAAGGAAACCATGGTGCAGGGCATGCAGCGCGTGCAGGCCGAAGATGATGACACGCCCGATGTGATCGGGTCGTTGTCAGCGTCGGCGGAAGCGCTGCGGATCACCGCTGCGCAGCCGCCGCGAAATCAGAATATGGGTGGTGATTACGAATGAGCCGGCACGAAATAGCGTAGCTATTTCGAGACTCGGCGAATTCCGGCCAGCGACTGAAAAAGGCGGCTCTCCAGCCGCCTTTTTTCATGTCGTCTGACGGCGCGGCTTTGCCGCGCTCTTTCTTCCTTCTTCCTTCCTCCTTGAGACCCCCAGCGGACTCGGCGGCTCCGCCGCCGGCCGCGCAAACACGCGCCTCCCCCGTTCACCCTTGCGCCTCCCCCCAATCCCCCCCAAGATACTCGGCTATGCTGCGCCAGTATGAATTGGTGGAACGGGTCAAGGCCTATGATCCGGACGCGGATGAGGACCTCCTCAACCGCGCCTATGTGTTTTCGGTGAAAGCACATGGCAGCCAGCTGCGCGCCAGTGGTGACCCCTATTTCAGCCACCCGGTCGAAGTCGCCGGCATCCTCACCGACCTGAAGCTGGACGACAAGACCATCGCGACGGCCATCCTGCACGACACCATCGAGGACACGGTGGCAACGCAGGAACAGATCGAGCGGCTGTTCGGGCCCGATGTGGCCCGGCTGGTCGACGGCGTCACCAAATTGTCGAAGATCGAGACGCAGACCGAAAGCGAGCGCCAGGCCGAGAATCTGCGCAAGTTCCTGCTGGCCATGTCCACCGATATCCGCGTGCTGCTGGTCAAGCTGGCAGATCGGCTGCACAACATGCGCACGCTGCACCATATCGGCAAGGAAGAGAAGCGCCGCCGCATCGCCCGCGAGACGATGGACATCTATGCGCCGCTGGCCGAGCGCATCGGCATGTATGGCTTCATGGAAGAGATGCAGGAGCTGGCCTTCAGCCATCTCGAGCCGGACGCCAGCCAGATGATCAGCCAGCGCATGGCCCGGTTGCGCGACACTACCGGCGCCAACGTCCACCGCATCACCAGTGCGCTTGTCAATCTGCTGACATCCAAGGGCATCGCCGCCACCGTCACCGGCCGCGAGAAGCGCCCCTACAGCATCTGGCGCAAGATGGCGGCACGGCAGATGAGCTTCGAGCAATTGTCCGACGTGATGGCGTTCCGGGTGATCCTCGATGATGAAAGCGACTGTTACCGCGCGCTGGGCGTCGTGCACGGGCGCTGGCCGATGGTGCCTGGCCGCTTCAAGGATTTCATCTCCACGCCGAAGGCCAATGGCTATCGTTCCCTGCACACATCGGTGCTGGTTGGCGGCGAGGCAGCGCGCATCGAAGTGCAGATCCGCACCAGGCTGATGCACGAGGAAGCCGAATATGGCGTCGCCGCGCACTGGGCCTACAAGCAGGGCAGCGACGGCGCCCCGGCACGCGAGGCCTATCCGTGGATCGATGATCTGCTGGACGTGCTGCAGGATGCGGCCAGCCCGGAGGAATTGCTGGAAAATGCCCGGCTGGCGATGTTCCAGGATCAGGTGTTCGTGTTCACCCCCAAGGGCGAGCTGTACCAGTTGCCCGGCGGCTCCACCCCGGTGGATTTCGCCTATGCCGTGCACAGCAATCTGGGCGACAGTTGCGTGGGTGCCAAGGTGAACGGCCGCGCCGTGCCGCTGCGCACCCGGCTGGTGAACGGTGATCAGGTCGAGATATTGAAGGGCAAGGTGAAATCGCCCGATCCGGCGTGGGAGGCCTTCGTGGCCAGCGCCAAGGCCCGCGCCGCCATCCGCCGCCATGTCCGCCACAAGCGCCGCGAGGAATTGCTGGCGATGGGGGCCAAGTTGCTTGACGCCGTGGCGGGCCGGCTGAAGGTGACCTTGAACGACGAGATCATGGGGCCGGCGCTGGGCCGGCTGAAGCTGCATGATCGCGCCGCCCTGCAACTGGCGATGGCGGAAAACCGCCTGTCGGACGATCAGGTCGCCGAAGCGCTGGTGCCCGGCGCATCGACCCGCCCGAGCCGGCCGCGTGGCGCCAAGGCCAAGGCGGCAGCGAGCATTTCGATCGAGGGGCTGACACCGGGCGTTGGCTTCCTGCTGTGCGATCATTGCCGGCCGGTGCCGGGCGATCGCATCGTCGGCATCCGCCACCCCGATGGGCCGATTTCGGTGCACGTGATCGATTGCGATCATCTTGCCGATGAAAGCGGCGAATGGCTGGATGTGAAATGGGGCGCCGAAACGGCTGGCGCCGCGGCACGCATTGCCGTTGTAGTGCACAACCAGCCCGGCGCGCTGGCCAGTCTGGCGGCCAGCATCGCGGCGCACAACGCCAATATCGTTGGCCTGGCGCTGAAACACCGGGACCGCGAGTTCCACACCGACATCGTTGATATCGAAGTGGAAAGCGTGTCGCATCTTGCCACCATCCTTGGCGCGCTGCGCCAGGTTAAGGCGGTGGTATCGGCCGACAGGGTGCGGTTGTAAGGCCGCTTGCGCTGCCATCGGCACACTGCCAATGCGGACGCGACGGGAGTGAAGACGATGACCGATGATGACGTGCTGGCCGAATTCCGCGCTGCCGAGGCGCTGCTGGAAGGCCATTTCATCCTGTCATCGGGCCTGCGTTCCTCTCGCTACCTGCAATGCGCCCGCGTGCTGATGAGCCCGGCGCGGGCCGAGCGGCTGGCGCAGGCGCTGGCCGCGAAGATCCCGGCAGAGGTGAAATCCCGCATCACCGCCGTGATCGCGCCGGCGATGGGCGGCCTGATCTGCGGCTATGAACTAGCGCGCGCATTGGGCGTTGATTCGATGTTCGTCGAGCGGCCGACCGGCACGTTCGAACTGCGCCGCGGTTTCCGGCTGGAACTGGGCCAGCAGGTGCTGCTGATGGAAGATGTCGTCACCACCGGGCTGTCGAGCCGCGAGGCCATCGCCGCCATCACCGCCGCCGGTGGCGAGGTGATCCATGCCGCCTCGCTGGTGGACCGGTCGAATGGCAAGGCCGATCTGGGCGTGCCGTTCACGCCGCTGATCCGGCTGGATGTGCCGAGCTATCAGCCCGACGCGCTGCCGCCCGAGCTTGAGGCCATTCCCGCCATCAAGCCGGGCAGCCGCGCCGCATGATCCCGCTGATCGCCATGATCGCGGCCTTTTACGGACCGGAGCCCGCAGGCCGGGTTGCCGAGACCGCTGATCTTGGCGGCTTTGCTGGCATCGTGCTGCTGTCGGAAGGCGGCAAGGTCACGCTGGAAAAAGGCTTTGGCACCAAGGTACCGCAGCGCATGGTCCGCGCCCGCACGCCCTCCGATTTCCTGCCCGGCGACAGCTGGCGCTGGGCATCGGTGACCAAGCAGATCACCGCCACCATCGCCATGCAGGATGTCGCCGCCGGCCGGCTTGATCTGGATGCGCCGATCACCCGCTATCTGCCGGCCTTCAAGGGGCCGACGGGCAAGCGCATCACCGTGGGCATGCTGCTCGGCCACACATCGGGCCTGCCCGACAGCAATGCCAATGATGGCGCCGCCTTCCGTCCCGGCGCGCGCGTGCTGCCCGACGCCGTGTGCGCCGGCGCGGTGCGCGATCAGCCGGGCGCCAGCTTCAACTACGACAATTGCGATTACATCATCGCCGGCCGCGTGCTCGAAGCCGTCAACCACAAGCCCTATGCGCAGCTGCTCACCGAACGCATCACGAAGCCGCTCGGCATGGCCAGCGTGCGCATTGCTGGCCCGCATGTCGCCGGGCTGGGCGAATCGCCGATCAATCTGGCGGCTTATGGGGCTGCCGGCGCCATCACCGGCACGATCCGCGATCTGTGGCGGTTCGATCAGGCGCTGATCAATGGCAAACTGCTGCCGGCCACGGCCCGCACCACGATGTGGGAAGGCCGACCGCAATATGGCTATGCCGCGCTCGGCCAATGGGCCTACACGGTGCCGCTGCGGGGCTGCGACAGCGCCCAGCGCATCATCGAACGACGCGGAGCCATTGGCGGCGTGCAGGTGCGCAACTATATCCTGCCCGACCGCAACATCGTGCTGATCGCCATGACCAACCGCTCCGACACCGAATTTGGCGAACTTTGGCAGGGTGCCGGGCTGGGCCATGATCTGCTCAGCGCGGCCGCCTGCAAGGCTGTCGACGCATGACCAGTCACTTGCGCCCCACCCACCTCCGACTGGGCGTCAACATCGATCATGTCGCCACCATCCGCAACGCGCGTGGTGGCCTGCATCCCTGCCCGCTGCGCGCGGCCGAAGTGGCCGCCGCCGCCGGGGCCGATGGCATCACCATCCATCTGCGTGAAGATCGCCGCCACATCACCGATGCTGATCTGATCCGGCTGAGCGGCGCCATCGCGCTGCCGATCAACCTCGAAATGGCCGCCACCGATGAAATGCTGGCCATCGCGCTCGCCCACAAGCCCCACGCCGCCTGCATCGTGCCGGAACGCCGCGCCGAACGCACGACCGAAGGCGGGCTGGATGCCGCCGGCCAGCACAACACGCTGCAACCGATCGTGGCGCGGCTGCAGGACGCCGGCATCCGCGTCTCCCTGTTCATCGCGCCGGATGATCGCCAACTGGAGGCTTCGGCCCGGCTGGGCGTGCCGGTGGTGGAACTGCACACCGGGCCCTATGCCCACGCCGTGACGCCGGAACAGATTGCGGCTGAACTGGCCCGGCTGACCCGGGCCGCCGAAACCGGCGCCGCGCTGGGCCTCGAAATGCACGCCGGCCATGGCCTCACCTACGACAATGTCTTGCCTGTCGCAGCGCTGCCGCAGCTGGCCGAACTCAACATCGGCCATTTCCTGATCGGCGAAGCGGTGTTCGTCGGCCTTGATGCCGCCATCCGCCGGATGCGCGGCTTGATGGACAAGGCACGGCAGGACTCTGGCGCTTGAGCAGCCTGATGATCCCATCCGGCCTGGCGCTGATCGGGCTGGGGTCCGACCTGTGCAATATCGAGCGGATCGCCAACAGCATCGATCGCTTTGGCGACCGCTTCATCAACCGCATCTTCACCGATATCGAACAGGCCAAGGCCAACCGCCGCGAGCTCACCCGCGCTGCCACCTTCGCCAAGCGTTTTGCCGCCAAGGAAGCCTGTGCCAAGGCGCTGGGCACCGGCTTTCGCCAGGGCGTGTTCTGGCGCGACATGGGCGTGGTCAACCTGCCCAGCGGCCAGCCTACCCTGCAGCTTTCCGGCGGCGCGGCGGCAAGGCTGGCACAAATCACGCCCAGCGGGCATAAGGCGGCGATTCATCTGACGATGACTGACGACCATCCCTGGGCGCAGGCCATCGTGCTGATTACCGTGAGTGTGGAATGAGCGAAGCTGTGGCGACCAAGAAGAAGATCAACTGGGCGGAGGAAGCCTGGCAGCTTTTCCTGCTGGCGCTGGCCGTACTTGCCGTCCACACGGCGGTGGCCAAGCCCTTCTATATCCCGTCCGGCTCCATGCTGCCCGGGCTGCTCGTGGGCGATCGGCTGATCGTGTCGAAATATCCCTATGGCTATTCCTATCTGTCGCCGTCGCTGAACGTGCTGCCCAAGCTGGATGGTCGGCTGTTCGGCAGCCTGCCCGAACGCGGTGACATCGTCGTGCTGAAATCCCCCATCGCCCAGGACGACTGGATCAAGCGCGTCATCGGCCTGCCCGGCGACACGGTGCAGATGAAGGATGGCCAGTTATGGCTGAATGGCCAGCCGGTGCCCAAGCTGAAGCTGGCCGATACGGTGATGAAGGTGACGCCCAACAGCGATTGCGCCACCATGATCGACGCGCAATATCGGGTGATCACGCCCGACGGACAGGCCGAATGCCATCTGCCGACCTATCGCGAAACGCTGCCCGGCGGCCGCACCTACACCGTGCTCGATCTGGCCAACCTGCCGCAGGACAATACCGAGCCCGTGCTGGTGCCGGAAGGCCATGTGTTCCTGATGGGCGACAATCGCGACAATTCGGAAGACAGCCGCTTTCCGGCCGAAGTTGGCGGGCTGGGCCTGCTGCCGGTGGAGAATATCGTCGGCCGCGCCGAGTTCACCACCTTCAGCCTGGATGGTTCGACCAGCTTCAACCCGGTGACGTGGGTGACCGCCCTGCGTGACCGCTGGTTCCTGTCGCTGCGGGATAATTGAGCAAGAAAGGTGCCTCCG
The DNA here is from genome assembly GCF_000331225.1 of Sandarakinorhabdus sp. AAP62. Taxonomy (GTDB): domain Bacteria; phylum Pseudomonadota; class Alphaproteobacteria; order Sphingomonadales; family Sphingomonadaceae; genus Sandarakinorhabdus. Next base: position 325,042 of record NZ_ANFY01000007.1, read on the forward strand.
GCGGGCAGGCCTGAGGCCTGCACCCGTTTGTTTTTACGATCCAAATGCTCTGGGTTTGTCGCGCAGACCCGATTGCCGATAGATTGAACCGCTCATGCCGCGCTTGTCGAGGCACTCGCTGACTGTGGTGCGTGCCTCGACAAGCGCGGCATGAGCGGGTTTGGTGCTTCTGCCAAACTGCAATCGACTAAAGCGCACGGCAAACGAAAGCGGGTCCAGGGGCTCAGCCCCTGGCCGCCGGAGGCATCTCTGCCAGGCCCAGTTATTCCGCCGGTTTCACCGCCAGCAGTTCGATATCGAATTCCAGCACCGCGCCGGGCGGGATCACGCCGCCGGCGCCTTGTGCGCCATAGGCAAGCTGCGGCGGCACGACGAAATGATATTTGGAACCGACCGGCATCAGCTGCACGCCTTCGGTCCAGCCCGGAATCACCTGATCGAGCGGGAAGGCCGCCGGCTGGCCGCGCTGGTAGCTCGAATCGAACACCGTGCCGTCGATCAGCTTGCCTTCATAATGCACCAGCACCGTGTCCTTGGCGGCCGGCTTCGGGCCCTGGCCGGCTCTGATCACCTGATATTGCAGGCCCGATGCGGTGGTGATCACGCCGGGCTTGCTCTTGTTGGCGGCCATGTATTTCACATCGGCGGTGCGCACTGCGGCCACCTGGCTCTGGGTACCGGTATAGACCAGCACGCCCACGGTGCCGATCACGACGGCGCCCGCCGCCAACCACTTGCCGATACCGACACCGCCGGCGCTGTTCGTTGCCTGACCTGACATATGTGCCTCGAAATCCGAAAATTGCTGGCGCCTGCTTGGCGCGTGACTGTGCGCAGCGCCTACATGGCGAGGGCCGGGCAGAGGGTCAACCCTGCCCGGCCCTCAGCCGAAATTCAACGAGGGGCGTCTTACTTGATGCCGTCACGTTCCATGCGCTTGCGGTCCATCTTGCGGGCGCGACGGACGGCGGCAGCCTTTTCACGGGCGCGCTTTTCCGACGGCTTCTCGTAATGGCGGCGCAGCTTCATTTCGCGATAAACGCCTTCGCGCTGCAGCTTCTTCTTCAGGGCGCGAAGGGCCTGATCGACGTTGTTATCGCGAACCAGAATTTGCATGAGGTGCCGTCACTCCATTTCGTTCGGGGGCAGCGGCCCCATATTCGGGTTTGTTCGAGAAATAAGGATGCCCACCGAGTCGCCCCGATGACAGAGGCGAGGCCGATAGCAGATGCCCGATGGGCCTGCAAGCGGGGCAGCACGGGCGGCTCGCCGCGCCGAGGCCCCCGCGACGCAAAAGCGACTGTGAAGCCAGGGGCGGGCGCGCTATGAGGGACGCCATGAACGAGGATATCCCGCTCAGCGAGCTTGCTCGCCGCCTGGCCCGGGCGATGCTGCCCCATGTGCCATTCGACGGCTGGAGCCCGGCCGCACTGGCCACAGCCGCCCACGATACCGGCATCGATCCGGATATCGCCGCCATGGCCCTGCCCGATGTCGAAGCCATGTTGAGCGCGTGGACGCAGGACGTGAACGCCCGCATGGCCGAGACGATGGCCGCCAGCCACAACATGAAGGTGCGGGATCGGATCCGCATGGCGCTGGTCACGCGGCTGGAGCAGGGCGACCGCGAAGTGACGCGCCGCGCGCTGAATATCCTGGCGCAGCCGCAGCACGCCGCGTTGTCGGCCAGGCTGCTATGGCAGGCCGCGGATGCCATGTGGCGCGCCGCCGGCGATACCGCGACCGACTATAATCATTACACCAAGCGGCTGATCCTGTCCGGCATCTATTCCGCCACCCTGCTGCACTGGACGCAGGATGATTCGGCGGATTTCGCTGCCACCCGGGCCTTCATCGATCGCCGCATCGATGGCGTGATGCGCTTTGAAAAGGCCAAGGCCAAGCTCACCGGCATGGCGGGCAAGCTGCCCGATCCGGCGCGCTTCCTTGGCCGGCTGCGCTACCCGGCGGTTTAACGCTGGCGCCCCGCGCGCAATATTGATAACGGTTCGCAACTTTCCGCGACCGGACCATCCGCTTGACCAATCATGCCCTTCATCGCCCGATCGACGCGCTGGCCGTGGGCGAAGTGGCGTTGATCGCCGCCATCGATCGCGCCGGGCTGGATCCCGGCACGGCGCAGCGCCTGTGCGAACTGGGCTTTGATGAAGGCGTGGATGTCGAAATCCTGCACCGCGCCCCGTTCGGCGGCGATCCGCTGGCGGTGCGGGTGGGCAACATGGTGGTGGCGCTGCGCCGCGACATGGCCCGCCTGATCGAGGTGGAACCATGAACGCGCCCGTATCCATCACGCGCCAGCCGGTGGTGGCGCTCGTCGGCAACCCCAACGCCGGCAAGACCAGCCTGTTCAACGCGCTCACCGGCAGCCGGCAGAAGGTGGGCAATTATCCCGGTGTCACCGTCGAGCGCAAAGCCGGCCGCCTCGCCCTGCCCGATGGCCGCACGGCCGAGCTGATCGATCTGCCCGGCACCTACAGCCTGTCGCCACGCTCCCCCGATGAAGCCGTGACCCGCGATGCCATCTTTGGCCGCATTGCTGGCGAACGGCCGCTGGATGCGGTCGTGGCGGTGGTGGACGCCACCAATTTGCGCAACCATCTGCGCTTCGTGCTGGAATTGAAGGCGCTGGGCCTGCCGCTGGTGGTGGCGCTGAACATGATCGATCTCGCTGCGCGCGACGGCATCGGCATCGATTCGGCCCGGCTGGGCGCGCTGCTCGATCTGCCGGTGGTGGAAACCGTGGCGGTGCGCCGCCGCGGCCTCGAAGCGCTCGGCGCCGCGCTCGCTTCCCGTATCGGCGATACGCCGCCAGCGCTGCCGCAGGAACGCCCCAGCGACGTGCGCGCCCTGCAGAAACAGGCCCGCCAACTGGCCGCCACGGTGCAGACCAGCACCGGCAGCGCCAGGGCCTGGTCGCAGCGCATCGATGCCGTGGTGCTGCAGCCGCTGGCCGGCCCGCTGCTGCTTGCCGCCGTGCTGTTCTTCATGTTCCAGGCGGTGTTCAGCTGGGCTGAAGCGCCGATGGGCTGGATCGAGGCCGGGGTGGCGGCGCTTCAGGTCGAACTGGCTGCCGCCCTGCCCGAAGGCTGGTTCCTGTCGCTGCTCAACGATGGCGTGCTCGCCGGCGTCGGCGCCGTGGTGGTGTTCCTGCCGCAGATCCTGATCCTGTTCCTGTTCATCATCACGCTGGAACAGACTGGTTACATGACCCGCGCCGCCTTCCTGATGGACCGGCTGATGGCGCGGGTCGGCCTCAATGGCCGCGCCTTCATCCCGCTGCTGTCCAGCTTTGCCTGCGCCGTGCCGGGCATCATGGCCACCCGCACCATCGATTCGCCGCGCGACCGGCTCACCACCATATTGATCGCGCCGCTGATGACCTGTTCGGCGCGCCTGCCGGTCTATGCCGTGGTGATCGGCGCCTTCATACCGGCCCGCGATGTCGGTCCGTTCGGTCTGCAGGGGCTGGTGTTGTTTGCGCTCTATCTGGCCGGCATATTGGGCGCGCTGGTCGCCGCCTTTGCTCTCAGGCGCACCGTCACCAAGGGCGCGGCGCCGCCGTTCCTGATGGAGATGCCGAAATATCAGTGGCCGGCGCTGCGCGACGTTGGCCTGGGCCTTTATGGCCGCGCCACCGCCTTTCTGCAGCGGGCCGGCACCATCATCCTGGCTTCCACCGTCGTGCTGTGGGCCATGGCCAGTTGGCCGCAACCGCCGGTTGGGGGCACCAAGCCGCCCATTGAATACAGCCTTGCCGGCAAGATCGGCAGCGCGCTGGAACCGATCTTCGCCCCCATCGGCTTCAACAAGGAAATCGTCATCGCGCTGGTGCCCGGCATGGCGGCGCGCGAAGTGGCCGTCTCCGCGCTCGGCACCGTCTACGCCCTCAACGATGTGTCCGAAGACAATGCCGGCAGCCTGATCGAGCGGCTGCGCAGCGCCTGGCCACTGCCCACGGCACTGGCTTTCCTGGCCTGGTTCGTGTTCGCGCCCCAGTGCATCTCAACGCTGGCCATCACCCGCCGTGAAACCGCCAGCTGGCGCTGGCCGATCTTCATGTTCAGCTATCTGTTCGCGGCGGCCTATGTGGCGGCGGGCGTCACTTACCATCTGGCGGTTGCAGCGGGGCTTTGAGAGCGAAGCGCACGCCCAGCCCAAGGCCCAGCATGCCGAAACTGATCGCGCTTCCGGTCCAGCCGACATAGCGCAGCGAGCTTTGCAGCACGAACAGGCAGCCGGCGGTGAAGACCAGCGGCACCAGCGGATAGAGCGGCACCAGGAACGGTCGCTCCACCTGCGGCAGGCGGCGGCGCAGGATGATCAGCGCGGGGCCGGTGAGGGAAAGGAACAGCCAGAACACCGGCGACAGGAAATCCACCATCTGGGCAAAGCCGGTGGAGAGCGACCCCCACGCCACCAGGCACAACGAGACAGCGCACTGCACCCAGATCGCCCGGCGTGGCACGCCGGCCGCCGCGTCCCACGCGGCCAGCCGGCCCAGCGCCGGTTCATCGCCAGCCACGGCATAGAGCGTGCGGCCACCCACAATCACCAGTGCGTTCACGATCGCCAGCGCCGCGATGCCGACGAAGATCACCATGGCAATTTGCCCGGTCTGGCCGAAGGCGATGGCCATCAACTGCGCCGCCGGCGCCGCACTCGCCGCCAGTCCAGCGCCACCCAGGCCTGTGAGATAGGCCCAGTTGGCCAGCAGATAGAGCGCGGTGACCAGCCCCATGCCGCCCACCATCGCCAGCGTCATGTCACGCGGGCGGCGCACTTCGGCCGACAGGGTGGCGGCATCATTGAAACCGCCAAAGGCCAGCATGACAAACACCATTGCCTGCCCGAACGCCGCCGCGCCAAATGGTTGCGGCACCGGCGTCGGCGTGAGCGGCGGCGTGCCGGACGCGATCAGACTGGCGGCGGCCACGCCGAGCACGAGCAGCGCCAGCACATCGGCGCTGACCAGCACGATCTGGCCGCCCGTCGATCGCTTGACGCCCGCCAGATTGAGCCCGGTGAGCACGACAATCGCCAGCCCTGCCACCCCGCCGCGCGCAACGCCCGAAAGCGGCACCAGTTCCGCCAGGTAATCCGCCGCCACAAATGCCAGCATCGCCGCCGACGCCGAGAAGATCACCGCAAAGCGCGACCAGGCAAACAGGAATCCCACGAGCGGCCCATAGGCGAGCTTCAGAAAGCGATAGTCGCCGCCCGGATGCGGGAAAGCGTTGGACAATTCGGCATAGACCAGCGCGCCACACAGCGCGAACACGCCGCCCAGCCCCCACGCCGCCAGCACCAGCGTGTCATTCTGCAGATTGGCCGCGACCAGGCTGGCCGAACGGAAGATGCCGGCCCCCACCACCATGCCGACAACGACGGACGCGGCGGCGAACGGCCCGAGGACACGGCGGGGAGCGGTGGTTGTCATGCTGGCAGCGTGGCGAAGCGATGCGCCGGCGGCAAGCCCCCCTCTCCCCTTGCGGGAGAGGGTCGACTCGGCGAAGCCGAGCCGGGTGAGGGGTGGCCAAGGCGGCCCCGCGAGCGCCCCCTCACCCCGCCGCGCTGGCGCGCGAGTCGCCCTCTCTCACAAGGGGAGAGGGTTCAACGCCGCCCTGCAAAGAAATCCTTCAGCAACGCTGCGCTTTCCGCTTCCGCCACGCCCGCCACCACTTCGGGCCGATGGTGCGCTTGGCGGTGGCTGAACACCCGCGCGCCCTGCTCCACCCCGCCGGATTTCGGATCGGACGCGCCATAGACCACCCGTTCCAGACGCGCCGCCGCAATGGCCGCCGCACACATGGCGCACGGCTCCAGCGTGACGGTGAGGGTGCAGCCCAGCAGCCGTTCGCTGCCCAGCGCCGCACAGGCCGCACGGATCACCAGCATCTCGGCATGGGCGGTCGGATCATTCAACTCCCGGGTACGGTTGCCGGCCAGTGCGATCACCGCGCCCGAAGCATCAGTGATCACCGCGCCCACCGGCACTTCGCCGCGCGCCGCCGCTGCGCGGGCCTCATCCAGCGCGCATGCCATCGCTTTGGAGGGGGGAAAGACCATGCACAACCTCTAGCGGCAAGCAGCGCTGCGGCCTAGTCTGCGCGCATGAGCGACACGATGCACCCCGTCACCCCAGAGGCCCTCGCCATCACGCGCACCACGGCCGAACAATATGCGGCTGCCTATGCGCAGAGCCTCGCTGATCCCGATGGCTTCTGGCGCGGCCAGATCGGCAGACTGGATTGGTACAAGGCCCCCACCATCATGGGGAACTGGTCGTGGGACCAGGTCGACATCAAGTGGTTCGAGGACGGCGTCATCAACGCCAGCTGGAACTGCCTCGACCGCTGGGCTGATGCCGACCCGAAGCGCACCGCCATCATCTGGGAGGCCGATGATCCCAACACCAGCGCCCGCCGCCTCAGCTATGGCGAACTGCGTGACGAGGTGGCGCGCATGGCCAATGCGCTGGTGGCACTCGGCGTCGACAAGGGCGACTGCGTCACCATCTACATGCCGATGATCCCGGAAGCGGCGATGGCGATGCTGGCCTGCGCCCGCATCGGTGCCGTGCATTCGGTGGTGTTCGGTGGCTTTTCCGCCGAAAGCCTGGCCGGCCGCATCGAGGATGCGCAAAGCCGCTTCATCATCACCGCCGACGAAGGCCGCCGCGGCGGCAAGGCGATCCCGCTGAAGGCCATCGCCGACGAGGCCTGCGATAAAGCGGAAGTCGCCGGCGTCAACGTCGAGGCCATGCTGGTCATCCGCCACACCGGCGGCCGTGTCGCCATGGTGGAAGACCGCGATCATTGGTGGCACGAGATCCGCGCCGAGGTGCCGGAAACCTGCACGCCGGAACCGATGAACGCCGAGGACCCGCTGTTCATCCTCTATACCAGCGGTTCGACGGGCAAACCCAAGGGCGTGCTCCACTCCACCGCCGGCTATCTGCTGTGGGCCAATCTCACCTTTGAAACCGTGTTCGATTATCGCGCCGGTGAAATCTTCTGGTGCACCGCCGATGTCGGCTGGGTCACCGGGCACAGCTATATCGTCTATGGGCCGCTTTCCGCCGGGGCGACCGTGCTGATGTTCGAAGGCGTCCCCAGTTACCCGGCCAATGATCGCTTCTGGGAAGTGATCGACAAGCACAAGGTCAACATCTTCTACACCGCCCCCACCGCGCTCCGCGCCATCATGCGCGACGGCGATGAGCCGGTGAACCGCCACGACCTCTCCTCGCTGCGCCTTCTCGGCACGGTGGGCGAACCCATCAACCCCGAAGCCTGGAACTGGTATCATCGTGTCGTCGGCAAGGGTCGCCTGCCCATCGTCGACACCTGGTGGCAAACCGAAACCGGCGGCGCCCTGATCACCCCATTGCCCGGCGCGACGCCCTTGAAGGCCGGCAGCGCGTCGTGGCCCTTCTTCGGCATCGAGCCTGCCCTGGTCGAGGCCGATGGAACCATCATCGCGTGGACACCGGGTGCGGAAATCAGCGGCAACCTCGTCCTCCTGCGCTCGTGGCCCGGCCAGGCCCGAACGGTGTTTGGCGATCACGAACGCTTCACCCAAACCTATTTCACCACCTATCGCGGCCGCTATTTCACCGGCGACGGCGCCCGCCGCGACGCCGATGGCTATTGGTGGATCACCGGCCGGGTGGACGATGTGATCAACGTCTCCGGCCACCGCATGGGCACGGCCGAGGTCGAATCGGCACTGGTCGCGCATCCGGACGTGGCGGAAGCGGCCGTCGTCGGCTTCCCCCATGATGTGAAAGGCCAGGGCATCTATGCCTATGTCACCCTCAACATCGGCATCGAAGCCAGCCCCGAACTCGTCGCCGCGCTGAAAGCCACGGTGCGCGCCGAAATCGGCGGCATCGCCATCCCCGATCACATCCACCTCACCCCCGGCCTGCCCAAAACCCGCAGCGGCAAGATCATGCGCCGCATCCTGAGGAAGATTGCCGAGAACGATTTCGGCGCCTTGGGTGACACCTCGACACTGGCCGATCCGTCGGTGGTCGAAGCCCTGATCGAAGGCCGGCTGAACCGCTGAAGAGGAAGCAGGGCCTCCGGCGGGCAGGGCCTGAGGCCCTGCACCCACTTTCGTTTTGGTGGGGCGCGTGTGTTGCGTTTGCCAGTCATGCTGGCGCAGGCCAGCATCCACCGTTCAGCCTGATCCCGCAGCTGCCACCGATAGCATGGCGCAATGGATGCTGGCCTGCGCCAGCATGACTTGCCTCTGAAATATAAGCAAAAACCCAACCGAAGTGGGTGCAGGGCCTCAGGCCCTGCCCGCCGGAGGCCACTTTTCCTTCAGTCCTGACCGCTACAGCGCCCCCCACCCGGCCAGCAGCGCCGCTGCGCCATCAGCGGCGAGGGGTTCGGGATTGGCGAGATAATTGTCGATGGCCAGCGTGCCGATGCCGTGGACCAGCGCCCAGAGGATCTGGCCGGCATCGCCGGGGCTGATGCCGTGCAGGCGGCCGGCCTGGCCAAGTTCGGCGAGCATGGCGTGGAGAGAGGCGCCGGGCTTTGCAGCGGCGGCGGCGAGTTCGGGGAAGGCGGCGCGGTTGGCCAGTTCCGGGCCTTTCATCAGGCGGTAGAGTTCGGGGTGATCGGCCACGAAGCGGACATAGGCGATGGCGCCGGCCACGATGCGCTGGGCGGGGTCGCCGGGGGCATTGGCGAGGGCAGCGATCTTGTCGCTGTAAAGCTGGTTGAAGCCCGAAGCTGCGACGGCCGCCACGAGCGCCGCGCGATCCTTGAAGTGGTGGTAGGGTGCCATGGCGGAAACGCCGGTGGCGCGGGCGACGGCACGCAGGGACAGGGCGGCGGCGCCGTCGGTTTCGACGATAGTGCGGGCGGCGGCCACCAGCGCCTGTTTCAGGTCGCCATCATAATGCCAGGCCGATTCGGATTTCACTCCCACTCTCTAGCTTGACCATCGCGCCGGCGCAATTTATACAGCGTAAACTTTACATTGTAAGGAAACGTCATGCAGATCGTGATGACCGGCGGCAATCGCGGCATTGGGGCCGAAGCCTTGCGCCACCTGGCGGCCCTGCCCGATGCGCGCATCCTGCTCGGGGTTCGCAATGCGGCGCCGGCAGGCGTGACCGGGCTGCCGCTCGATCTGGCCAGCCTGGCCAGCGTCAACCGCTTTGCCGATGCCGTGATTGCTGCGTTGGACAGCGCCGGCATCGATGCGCTGGTGCTCAATGCCGGCGGGCAGCGGCCCACGGTGGCCGAGCGCTCGGCCGACGGCCATGAACTGACGTTCGCCGCCAATCACCTGGGTCATTTCCTGTTGCTCCACCGCCTGTGGCCGCATCTGGCCGACGGCGCCCGCGTGGTGATCACCAGCAGCGGCACCCATGATCCGGCCGAGCGCACTGGCGTGCCGCCGCCCCTTCACGCCAACGCCCGCTGGCTGGCGGATCCCGCCAGCGACCCCGGCCTTGACCGGAACGCCATCACCGCCGGCATGCGCGCCTATTCCGCTTCGAAACTGTGCAACCTGATGACGGCGATCGTGGCCGCCGGCCGGGCGACACGCGGCATCAGCGTCGTCGCCTATGATCCGGGGCTGACGCCGCAGACTGGCCTGGCGCGTGAACAGATGTGGGTGGTGCGCACGCTGGTGTGGCCGCTGTTGCCGCTGCTGCTGCCTTTCAGCCGCACGATGAACAGCCTGGCCGCCGCCGGGCGCGGGCTCGCCGATCTGGCCACGGCCGAACGCCCGCCGGCGGGCCGTGTCTATGCCTCGCTGCGCAAGGCCCGGCTGACCTGGCCGGCTCCATCCATGCTGGCGCAGGACGGCCCAGCGGCAACGGCGCTGTGGCAGGACAGTCTGGCGATGTGCGGCCTGCCGGGCGACCCCTGATCGTCAGGCCGGCCGCGGCCGTTCCCACAGGCCGACCGGTTCGGCGCGATAGGTGGCTTCGCCGTAAATGGCAAAGCCGCAGCGCCGCGCTACGCCGATGCTGGCAGCATTGCCGGGGTTGATCATCGCCACCGTGCGATCGAAGCGGGTGTCGGCCCATTCCAGCGCGCAGGCCACCGCTTCGCTGGCATAGCCCTGGCCTTGTGCTTCCGGGTGAAAGGCCCAGGCCGCCTCCGGGCAACCGAACGGCGCCACCCCGCTGCGCTCTCCATGCAGGAAGCCGACATCGCCGAGGTGGACATCCTCCCCCGGCCGCGTCACGGCCCACATGCCATAGCCCATCAACTGCCAGTGGCCGGCATAGCGCAGCAGCCGGTTCCAGCTGTCTTCGCGGTTGAACGGCTTGCCGCCGAAATGCGTCACCACCACCGGGTGTGACCACATTGCCGCCAGTCGCTCGAAATCCGCCAGCCGGTGCGGGCGCAGCACCAGCCGCTCTGAAGCAAGGACAGGCAGTTCAGACATCGGAATCAGCATAGGCAGTCGCCATGCCATTATCCAGTAACCGCTTTGTGACAGGCTGTTGCCGCCCCGCCCGATCATGATAGCGAGACGGCGATGATCCGTGTTGCCCACCCTGCGGACCTCCCGCTGCTGCCCGCCATCGAGGCTTCGGCGGCAACCCTGTTTGCCGGCACGGCCATGGCCCATGTCGTGGGCGGTGCGACCACGCCTATGGATGCCCTTGTACGCGGGTTGGCGCATCGCAGCCTGTGGGTGGCAGACGATGACGGACCTTGCGGTTTCCTACTCGCCGCGGCTGAGCAAGGCTGGCTGCATGTTTTCGAACTGTCGGTGGCACGCGGCGCGCAAGGGCATGGGCTGGGCGCAGCCCTGCTGTCTGCGGCCATTGTCGGCGCGCCCGCCTTGGGCTGTGAGCGCCTGTCGCTGACCACCGATCGCTTCCTGGCTTGGAACGCGCCTTTCTATGCCCGGCACGGCTTTGTTGAAATCGCCGCCGATGATCCGTCCCTGCCAGACTGGCTGGCTGCCATGCCGGAACGCGAGGCCGCCAGCGGGTTGGACCTGACTCGGCGTTGCATCATGGTGCGCCAAGCATGAGCGATCTTGACCGGCTTGCCGCCTGGCTGCCCGACCAAGGCCTGGCGCTTGCCCCTGGAGCGCGACTGGAGCGGCTGGGCGGCGGTATCGCCAATCGCAACGAGGGTGTGATGCTCAGTTCTGGCCCGGTTGTATTGCGCCGGCCGCCACCCGGTGTTCTGGCCGCCGGAGCCAGCGACATGGCGCGCGAAGCCAAGGTGCTGGCGGCGCTCAGCGCCCATTTTCCGCTGGTACCGAGCCTGATCGCCTTCTGCGATGACGAATCCGTGCTGGGCACCAAATTCCAGATCATCGAGCGGCGCGATGGTGTGGCGATTGCCGGGGCCTTGCCACCACAAGCCGAAGACGGGCTGGCGCTGGTCGAAACCACGCTACAGGCCATGGCCGCCCTGCACGCGCTCGACCCCGCACCGGTCGGATTGGGCGATCTGGGCAAGCCGGAGGGTTTCAACGCGCGCCAGCTCAAAGGCTGGACGGCACGGGCCGAGGCGGTGTGGCCCGATGGTCTGCCGGCGCACGTGGCCGCGCTGATTGCGGCGCTGGCGGCCCATGTGCCGCCCGAAACCGGCACGCCGGTGCTGCTGCACATGGATCTGAAGCCCGACAATCTGCTCGTCGATCCGGTGACATTGAAGCCAAACGCCATGATCGATTGGGACATGGCGACACGGGGCCCGCGCGGTTTCGATCTCGCCGTGCTGCTGTCCTACTGGATCGAGCCGGGCGATCCCGTCGATGTGAAATCGCTGCAGGCGGTGCCTTCGCTCACGCCCGGCTGGCCAGGCCGGGCGGCGGTGGCAGCGCGCTATCAGGCGATCAGCGGGCACGATCCGGGCGATCTCGTCTGGCCCACGGCGCTGGCGCGTTTGCGGCTGGCGGTGGCGTGGATGCAGCTTTACCGAAAATGGCAGCGCGGCGAGATGGACGGCACGCGCTATGCAGGTTTCGAAACCTTGGCGCTGGCGATCGTTGCCCACGCGCTGGCGCAATATCAGAAAGGTGCCTTGTGACCGATTTCACCCTGCCCGAAGCCACCAAGGCGCTGGCCCGCCGCACCCGCCAGTTCGTGATTGACAAGATCATCCCCTTCGAACGCGATCCGCGCCTGACGCAGCACGGCCCCACCGATGATCTGCGCGCCGAACTGGTGGCGCTGGCCAAGACCGAAGGCCTGCTCACCCCGCAGGCACCAAAGGAACTGGGCGGCATGGGATTCGATCACGCCACCCAGGCCGCCGTGTTCGAAGCGGCAGGCTGGTCCACGCTTGGCCCGGTTGCCATGAACTGCGCCGCGCCGGACGAGGGCAACATGTATCTCCTCTCCCGCATCGCCCGGCCGGATCAGGTGAAGCAATTCCTTGCCCCCATGGTCAGCGGCGAGCGCCGCAGCGTGTTCGCCATGACCGAGCCCGATGGCGCCGGCAGCGATCCCGGTCAGCTCAAGACCAAGGCGGTGTTCAACGGCAACGATTATGAAATCTCCGGCCTGAAATGGCTGATCACCGGGGCGAACGGCGCGAAAACCTGGATCATCATGGCCAACGTGGAGGAGAATCCTCATGGTCCGCACGGCCCCACCCTGTTCCTGTGCGAAGGCGACACGCCCGGCATCCAGATCGAGCGCGTGATGGACTCGATGGACCGCAACTATGTCGAAGGCCATTGCGTCGTGCGCTTCGAAGGGCTGCGGCTCGGCCCGTCGCACCTGCTCGGCGAGATCGGCTCGGCCTTCCGCTATGCCCAGATGCGCCTGGCGCCAGCGCGCCTCACCCACTGCATGCGCTGGCTGGGTGCGGCCGCCCGCTGCCAGCATATCGCGCTGGAACACGCGCGGGTGCGCACCGCCTTCGGCAAGCCGCTGCTCGCTCACCAGGGCGTCAATTTCATGCTGGCCGATAATGAAATCGCCCTGCACCAGGCAAGGCTGGCCATCCGCCACGTCGCCTGGCTGCTGGATGAAGGCGTGCGCGCCCGCCACGAAAGCTCGATCGTGAAGGCCAGCGTGTCCGAAGATCTGTTCAAGGTCGCCGATCGCTGCGTGCAGATATTGGGCGGCATCGGCGTCACATCCGAAACCGTCGTCGAAATGATCTTCCGCGACATGCGGCCGTTCCGCCTCTACGACGGCCCGACCGAAGTGCACAAATTCGCCATCGCGACGCAACTGGAGCGACAGGGCAGCGCCTTCACCGATCCGGTGGGGTGGTAACCCTTCTGCTCCCCTCCCTGCAAGGGAGGGGCTGGGGGAGGGTGCGAGCACAACGAGCCCTTCTAACCGTGCGGAAGGGCCCAGGCTCGCCCTCGGCTCGCCACCCTCCCCCGACCCCTCCCTGCAAGCAGGGAGGGGGGACTCAGAACCGCAACCCCGTCGCCGCCGCCAGATCGACCAGCGCCTGGCGCTCACCCGTCACCTTGATCGCCGTCATGCCCAAGGCGGCAGCCGGCTTGCAGTTGATGCCCAGATCATCAAGGTAAACGCACGCCGCCGGCTCCACCCCCAACGCCTCGCACATCATCAGGTAAATGCGCGGATCCGGCTTGCGCAGGCCCACCTTGGCGCTCTCGATGACATGGTGAAACTCGCTCAGGATGTGGCGAACGCTCGGCCCCCAGCCGATATCCTCCTCGCTCGCCACATTGTTGGTGATGCAGCCGATCTTGAACGCCGCCTTGCAGGCCCGCAGCGCTGCCACCATCCCCGGCCGCACATCCCCCGCCAGCAACGGCAGCACATCGCCACCCGGCACATCATGGCCCAGGCTGATCGCTTCCGCACGGAACGCCGCATCAAATTCGCCAGTGCTGATCTCGCTGCGCTCCAGCCGCGCCCAGGCGTTGCCATCGGGATTGGTGGCATTCACCGTGCGGATGAAACCATGCGGCAAGCCACGCTGCGCCTCATAGCGGGCAAAGGCCTCGAACGGCGACGAGGTGATCACCCCACCGAAATCGAAAATCACCGCCTGAATTGCCATGTGCGCGTCCTTGCCGTTGTGACGCCAGTCTTAGGCGCGACCCGCCAAGACTTCACCCGAGAAAAGAACAGGGAGGGCCTCCGGCGGGCAGGGGCTGAGCCCCTGCACCCACTTTCGCTTGGAGCCGGTCCATCATTTGAAGATGTCGTCATGCTGGCGCAGGCCAGCATCCATTGACGCGCATGAACTCACCGCATTGTTCCTGACTGCACGATGGATGCTGGCCTGCGCCAGCATGACGGCGGCTTTTGATTGAGGGCTCGGCAAGAACAAACGGGTGCAGGGTCTGCGACCCTGCCCGCCGGAGGCCAACTTTCTCTGCCTTAAATCGAGAAACTCGACCCGCACCCACAGCCCGAGGCTGCCTGCGGATTCTTCACCTCGAACGCGGCTGCGCCGATCTTTTCGACATAGTCCACCTCGGCGCCGGCCACGAAGGGCAGCGAATCGGGATCGACCAGCATGGTGACGCCGTCGGTTTCGACCGCCGTGTCACCTTCGGCCGGGGCGGATTCGAGGCCGAAGCGATATTGGAAGCCGGCGCAGCCGCCGCCATCGACGGCGAGGCGCAGCATCATGCCGGGTTTGCCCTGGCGCGCGGCGATGGCGGCAACGCGCTTGGCGGCAGCGGGGGAGAGGCGGGGGAGGCTTTCCATGACCGCAATGTAAGGCCCCGGCGGCTGCGCTGCAACCGCTGCTGCGATCAACGGCCGTGGCGGGCTTTCCAGCTGCGGCCGCCGGCCATCACCATGTCGTCGCTGACCAGCGGAGCGAAGGGTTCGTCGCTGGCGATGTTGAGCGGGGCGATCACGGTCGGGCGGCTGCGCACCGGTGCATCGACGCCGAAGCTGGCGAGATCGAGGAAGGGCTGCGGATCAACAGCGCGGCCATCGAGGCGGATTTCGAAGTGCAGATGGGTGCCGGTGGAGCGGCCGGTCGAGCCCATGCCGCCGACGACCTGGCCCTGGCGGATCACATCGCCTTCCTTCACGTGGAAGCGGGTCATGTGGCCATAGCGGGTTTCGAGGCCATTGCCGTGATCGATCACGACCACCTTGCCATAGCCTGCCCACCAGCCGGCGCGGACGACAACGCCATCGGCTGCGGCGTGAATGGCATCGCCGGTCTTGCCGGTCATGTCGATGCCGGCGTGGAAGGCGCCGCCGCCGTGGAACGGATCGGAGCGATAGCCGAAATCGGAAGAGGGGGCCGGGCGGCTCACCGGCAGGAAGGCCGGGATGCGGGCAAAGGTGGCGGTGATGGCGGCGCGGCGGGCGGCATCGGCCTGCAGGTCGCGCACTTGCGGATCGGTGGCGGCGATGAACGGGCCGCCGACGCCGGTGCGGCCAGCCAGGAAGCGATCGGGGTTGAGGCCGAGGCGGCGCAGCACGGCTTCGGCGCGCGGCATGCCGGCGGGGGCGGCGCCGATCAGCGCGGCGACCGGCTGGCCGGCGCGCGGAAGCATGCGCGACAGGGTGGCGGCATCGGTGTGTTCGTTGGTGAGCGCGGCCAGAAATTCACGGCGGGCATCGGCCATGCTGCTGGCCTGGTTGGTGGCGCGGTCGTCCGGCATCATGGCAGACACGGCAAGATCGGCGGAGAAGGCAGCAAGGCTGTCATTGGCTGCGGCAGGAGCGGCGACAACCAGGGCGATCAGCCCCAGCGCTGCCATCTTCAACGTGCCGTTCAGAAAATGCATGACCCAGTGCGACCCTTCGTCAAGCAGGATCAGCGGGCAAACCGGAGCCGTTCACCAGGATCGCTTCCCAGTGCCAGAGCCGCTTGAAACCACTGTCCCCTCTGTCGCCGGTGAACCCGACTGACACGCGATAGAGAGCAGCCGGGGCCGACGCGAACAACCGGGCATTTGGCCCAGAGCGGCCAACCGTTCAGCGCAGGCGATGAATTGTGACCATTGCGTGCCAGAAGCGTGAAACTCTGGCGCTGCCCGGCCGTAGATGGGGTGTGGCAGCTGCTTGATCCGCCGAATGGGCCCGGTCGGAACGCTGTTGCGCGAGGGTGTCGGCGGCGAATCAGGATGAACGGGAATCCCCTTGCCCGATCTCATCCGGTCGCCGCCGGCTATTCACCCGAGTTTCGTTCAGGTGGCGCAGCGTTTCCCGATCAGGCCAGCGTGCGGGCGGCGTCCAGCACGGCGGCGGCGTGGCCGGGCACTTTCACCTTGCCCCACAGCTGCGCCACCGTGCCATCGCGGCCAATGAGGAAGGTGGCGCGTTCGATCCCCATGTATTTCTTGCCGTACATGGATTTTTCCACCCACGTGCCATAGGCCTCGGTCACGTCGCCGGGATCGCTGCCCAGCAATACGGTCAGGCCATATTTGGCGCGGAATTTCGCATGGCTGGCGACACTGTCACGCGAGACGCCGACCACCACCGTATCCGCCGCATCGAAATCGGCCTGCAGGGCGGAAAAATCCTTGCCCTCGTTGGTGCAGCCCGGCGTGTCGTCCTTGGGATAGAAATAGAGCACCAATTTCTTGCCGGCGAAATCGGCCAGGCTGATCGGGCCGGTATCGCCTGCCATGGTGAAGGGGGGGGCGGCGGTTCCGGGTTGGGGCATGCTCATGGGCGTTCTCCTGCACTGAAGATATCTGCCCATGCCACGCGCACGGCCTGTCTGGCGATGGCCAGTTGCTCGGTGAAGCCGGTGAAATTTGCCGCAGCCAGCGCGCGGGCCAGGATCGCCTGCACCGGTTCGGGCAGCGTATCGGGCACGCGGGCGCCGGCAAACAGCAGCCGCAGCCAGATCAGCGTCCGCGCCAGGAAATCATGCGCGGGCTTGAGATCGGCTGGCAACAGGCCGGCGGCGATCAGTTCGTCCAGCGCCACCGGCAGTTCCGGCGAAAGCCCCTTGCCACTGGCAAGCTGGCGGAAATGCACGATGAATTCCAGATCGACCATGCCGCCTGCGGCCAGCTTCACATCGAACCGGCCCTGCGGCGGCTTGGCGGCGGCCATGTCGGCCCGCATCGCCAGCACCGCCTTTCGCAGCGCGGGCACATCGCGCAGGCGCCCCAGCACGTCGGCAATCACCGCCTGCGTCGCCGCGGCCGGCCCGGCGACCACGCGGGCGCGGGTCAGCGCCATATGCTCCCAGCTTTCCGCCTCCTCGCGCTGATAGCGGGCGAAACTGTCGATGGAGAGCGCCAGATTGCCCTTCGCACCCCACGGCCGCAGCCGCGTATCCACCTCATAGAGCGCGCCAGCCGCCGTGGGCACCGAAAGCGCCGTCACCAGCCGCGCTGCCAGCCGGTTGAAATAGGTGGCGGCCGGCAACGGCCTGGCCCCGCCCGAAAGGGTTTCGTGGTGGCCGGTGAACAGGAACACCAGATCAAGATCGCTGGCATGGGTCATCGCCCGGCCGCCGTGCCGGCCCAGCGCCAGCACCAGCAATTCGCCGCCCGGCACCGTGCCATGGTTCACGGCGAATTCCGCTGCCACGGCCGGCAACAGGATGCGCACGGCCGCATCGGCAAGATCGGCCAGGCTGCGCCCCACCGCCAGCGCGCCGGCATGGCCTTCGATCAGCTGGGCACCCAGCTGGAAGCGCACTTCCGCCGTCCAGCGCCGCACCCGATCCAGCACATCTTCAAGGCCGTGGGCACCCTGGCACAGGCTGGCGAGCTGCCCGGTCAAGGCGTCCACATCCGGCAGCGGCGCAAAGGCATCGGGCGACAACATGACATCGAACAGCGCCGGATCACGGGCGAGGGCTTCGGCCAGCACCGGCGTGATGCCGACCAGATTGCCAAGCAGGCCGACCAGGCGCGGATTGGCGCGCAGCAGGGCGAGGAACTGCGCCCCGGCCGGCAGCGCGGCGAGCAGGCCATCAAGCCGATGCGCCGCCGTGGCGGGATCTGTCGCCGTGGCCAGCCGTTCGATCAGCAAGGGCAGCACCGCCTCGAAATCGGCGCGGGCCAATTCGCTGCGCAGGGCGCGATACTTGCCTTGCCGCCAATTGGCGATCAGCGGCGGCAGCAGTTTCACCAGGCCGGGATGATGTTGTTTCAGCCACGCCCTTGGATCGGCCGGCACCACATTTGCCTCTGGCGCGGCGGCCCGGATCAACCGGTCATAGGCGGATGCGACCGGATCAGTGATGGATTTCAACCGGGATTCAAGCGCCTTGGCATCCTTCAGCCCGCACAGCCTTGCCACGGCGTGGCGATCGGCGATCAGGCGCGGAATGGCGTGGGTCTGCTCGTCGCGGCGCATCTGCAGCCGGTGTTCAAGGGTGCGCAGGCTGCGGTAGCTGGCAGCAAGCTGCACGGCTTCGGCACTGTCCACATGGCCGGCAGCCGCCAGCGCGGCCAAGCCATCCAGCGTCGCCGGGCAGCGCAGTTCGGGATCGCGTCCGCCCCAGATCAGCTGGTTGATCTGGGCAAAGAACTCCACTTCGCGGATGCCGCCGCGCCCGCGTTTCAGATCAAAGCCCGGGCCAATCGCCTGGCCGCCTTCGAAATGATCGCGGATGCGCAACGAGACGGACTGGATGTCGCGCACCGCCGTGTAATCCAGGCTGCGCCGCCAAACGAACGGCCGGATGCGGGCGAGGAAATCGGCACCCATGGCCACGTCGCCGCCAACGGCGCGAACGCGGATGAAGGCGACGCGTTCCCAGGTCAGCGCTTCGGACTGGTAATAATGCTCCGCTGCCGCCAGGCTGATCGACATGGGCGTGATCTCGCTCGCCGGTCGCAGCCGTAAGTCGATGCGGGCGACATAGCCATCGGGCGTCAGGTCATTGAGGATCGCCACCGCCCGCCGCACGATCCGCACCGCCGCCTCGCCCGGATCCTCGCCACCCCGGCACGGCACCAGGTCGGGATCATGCAGGAAGATCAGATCGGCATCGCTGCTGTAGTTCAGCTCGCGGCTGCCGAGCTTGCCCAGCGCCAGCGCCACCACACCGCGATTGGGTGCGCCGCGTTCGGCCAGCGCGGCGGCAATCGCGGCATCGATGGCGGCATCGTTGAAGTCCGACAGCGCCGCCGTCACCTGCTCCAGCGGCCACAGGCCAGCCAGATCCGCCAGCGCCACCACCAGTGCCACATCGCGCCGCGCGGTGCGCAGGCGCGGCATGATCGGCTGCGCATCGTCTGCCGCCAGCGCCAGCGCGGCGGCGAGGGCCGCATCAGGCCCGGCGGCAGCAAGCGTTGCCAGCGTCGCCTGCCGGCCGCGGATCAACCCCTTCAGAAACGGTGCATCGGCCCAGGCGGCAACCGCTGCGTTGGTGAGCGCGGGCGACAGGCCAGCCGGCAGCAGCGGTGCCAGATCAGCCGCCAGCTCCTTTGGGGGCACAGTTGCGGGCAGGGCAAACTCCATGCCACCCTGATGCCAGCGCGTTCAGCCGCCAGCAAGCCGCGTCGCGGCATGAGGGGCCAACAGGAGAGACATGATGACCATGCGTTTGGCATTGCTGGCAGCCCTGGTGCTGCTCACCGCCTGCAACACCATCCAGGGCGCCGGCCGCGATATCAAGAGCGTCGGCCAGGCGATCGACAAGTCCGCCGGTGCCGCCAAGGACTGAACCTAGGTCCGCGTGACATTATCCTTCTGCAGATTTCGATTGGCATGGGTTGAAGACCCAGGAAAACTGGCCTCCGGCGGGCAAGCCTGAGGCCTGCACCCATTTGTTTATCTGGCGCTTTATGCCCAATTTTCGCCGCTGAGGGCGCACACCAACGAAAGTGGGTCCAGGGGCTCAGCCCCTGGCCGCCGGAGGCATCTTTGCCTGATCTTATGGCCGGTTCTGACTGAGACTGGCCATCAGGCGGCGGTTTCCTTCGCCTGCTCAGCAGCCGCCACCTTGGCGCGGCGTTTTTCCGTGAACCAGATGCCGATGATCGAGATTTCGTAGAGCAGCATCAGCGGGATGGCGAGCGCGACCTGGCTCCACAGATCAGGCGGGGTGAGCACGGCGGCGGCCACGAACGCCGCCACCACGGCATAGCGGCGGCCGGCGATCAGCTGGGTGCGCTTGATGATCCCGGCGCGTTCCAGCAGCATCAGCAGCACCGGCAGCAGGAAGGCGACGCCAAAGGCCAGGATCAGGCTCATCACCAGATCGAGATATTCGCCCATCGCCGGCAGGGCTTCGCGGTTGATGCCGCCCTCGCCTCCCATCTGCTGGAAGCTGAGGAAGAAGCGAAAGGCCGCCGGCATCACGCCATAATAGGCCAGCGCCGCGCCGCAGGTGAACAACACCGGGGTTGCCAGCAGGAAGGGCAGCAGCGCCTTTTGCTCGCGCTTGTAGAGGCCGGGCGCCACGAAGCGCCACAATTCGTTGGCGATCAGCGGAAAGGCGATGCAGATGCCGGCAAAGGCCGCCACGCGGATTTCGGTGAAAAAGGCTTCATACAGCTTGGTATAGATCAGCCGCGCGCCGTCGCCGGAGGCATCGACCAGCGGTTGCACCAGGAAATCGAAGATTTTGCCGGCCTGGCTGAACGACACCGCAAAGGCGACGACGAAATAGACGACACAGCGCAG
The DNA here is from genome assembly GCF_000331225.1 of Sandarakinorhabdus sp. AAP62. Classification (GTDB taxonomy): domain Bacteria; phylum Pseudomonadota; class Alphaproteobacteria; order Sphingomonadales; family Sphingomonadaceae; genus Sandarakinorhabdus. Next base: position 345,575 of record NZ_ANFY01000007.1, read on the forward strand.
CAGCCGGCCGCGCAGTTCGATGAGATGATCGAGCAGCGGCGCCTTGCTGGCGTCGATGTCGCTGCGGTCGATGTCCTCGCTCACGCCTGTTCGCCTTCAGGGGCGGTGGCGGCCTTTTTCGCACGCGGCTTGCGCGGCCTTTTTGGCGGCGCGGGCGGCGTTTCGGCGGCAACGGGCGGCGATTCCGGTTCAACCACGGGCTCAGCCGGAATCGGCCCGGAAAGATCGGGCAGCATGTTTTCCGGCAGCACCGTGGCCTTCATGATGGCTTCGTTCTGCTGCGCCCACAATTTCTGCATTTCTTCCAGTTCGGCTTCGCGCATCATCGAATCGAAACCGGTGCGCAGATGGCGGCTCATGGCGCGGGCCTTGCCCACCCACTGGCCCACCCAGCGCATCGCCTTGGGCAGGTCTTTCGGGCCGATGACCAGCAGGGCCACCAGCGCAATGAGCATCAGTTCAGACGAATCAATCCCGAACATGGCGTGACCCTGCGGGCCTCAGCCCCTTTTCTGGCAGGTCAGCCGCGCGCGTCTTCAACCGGGGATTTGGCCCCATTCTGCGATTGCGCCTGCGGATTCTGCGTCACCTGCGGCGGGACCGGAGGCGCGGCATCATCGTTCAGCCCCTTCTTGAAGCTGTTGATACCCTTGGCGAAATCACCCATCAGATCGGAAATGCGGCCACGGCCGAACAACAGCACGATGACCAGGATGACCACCAGCCAATGCGTGAGGCTGAACGAACCCATGATGTGAGACCCTTACCGTTGTGCGGGATGAACCCGAATCCTTTACGCCCAGGCGCACGGCTTTGCCAGTGTTTGCGCATAGTGCAGGGGGCCGCGCCTACACGCGGATCAGCCGCCGCCCGAAACTCTGGCCGGTGAACAGCCCGCTGAACGCCGCCGGCAGGCTGGCCAGCCCGTCGAAAATCTCCTCGCGATACTTCACCTGGCCGGCGCGGATCATCCCGGCCAGTTCGGCCTGCGCCGCGGGGAAGCCCGGCATGTCATCAAACACCACCATGCCTTCCATGCGCAGCCGCTTGCCAATGAATTCGCGCGTGTTGTGGATGCCGGGCGCTTCGGCGGGCGTGAGATTATAGTCCGCCACCTGCCCCGAAATCACGATCCGCCCCTTCATGCGCATCACCGGCAACGCACGGTCCACACTGGCGTTGCCCACATTGTCGAACAGCACGTCCCAGCCATCGGCACTGGCGGCGGCGAACTGCGCGTCGAAATCGGCCGCCTTGTAATCCAGCGCCGCATCGAACCCGCATTCCTCCACCAGCCAGCGGCACTTCTCCACGCCGCCCGCAATGCCGGTGACGTTGGACGCACCCCAGATCTTCGCCAACTGGCCAGCGGTGGCCCCCACCGGCCCGGCGGCGCTCGTCACCAGCACGCGCTCCCCCGCCTGCATCTGCGCGACCCGTTTCAGGCCAAACCACGCCGTCATCCCCGGCACACCCAAGATGCCGTTCCACAGGCTAAGCGGCACATCCAGATCAGGCACCTTGGCCAGGTAACCGCGCCCGTTCGACACCATGTGCGTCGCCCACCCCGTGCCCATCACCAGTTCACCGGGCGCGAACTTCGGATGGCGGCTCTCCACCACCTCCCCCACCGCAAAGCCATCCACAAGCTGCCCCGGCTGCAACGGCGGCGCATAAGACGCCCCCGGCGACAGCCGTGATCGGGTGCCCGGATCGCAGCTGATGAAACGGTTGGCGATCAACAGCTGGCCTTCCGCCAATTCCGGGATCGGCAGCACCTCCAGCCGGAAATCCTCCGGGCTGGGCGCGCCAACGATATGCCGCGCCAACACGATGCGTTCCATATTTCCAGCCGTCATGCCACTGTCGTCCCTTCAAAAGCGGAGCGCATCATGGACCAACGCATCAGCATCGTCACCCTCGGAACCGACGACATGGCGCGCGCCGTCGCCTTCTGGGAAGCCATGGGTTGGCCGCGCAAGGCCCGCAAATTCGACGCCATCGCCATGTTCCAGTGCGGCGGCCTGGCCTTCGCCCTCTACCCGTTCGACAAGCTGGCCGAAGATTGCGGAATGACAGATCGTGGAGCAGTTGAGGGTGGCGCCGTCCGGCGCCGGGGCTTCGGCGGCTTCACCCTCGCCCACAACGTGCGCAGCAAGGCCGAAGTGGACGCCCTCCTCGCCCGCGCCGTCGCCAACGGCGCCACCCTGCAAAAGCCCGCCCACGACGCCTTCTGGGGCGGCTACTCCGGCTATTTCTGCGATCCCGACGGCCACCCGTGGGAAGTGGTCTACAACCCGTTCATGCTGCCCGGGCCGGATGGTTCGGTGACGCTGGCGGATTGAGGCGGAGTAAAGAAGAGGAGCCTCCGGCGGGCAGGGTCGCAGACCCTGGCACCCGTTTGATTTCGGGCGGCGCTCAACGGCCGATTTGGGGTGGGGATCGGTCAGTCTGCTGGTTTGGCGTACTAACTCTGCTTCTCGGATAATTCGGCCATTCTTGGTGGAGACTCTGAGCGACCGCTTCTAGCGAAAGCCGACATCCGCGCGTCTGTTCATGCGAAGGCGCTTAGAGCACAGTTTGCAGAATGGCGGGCATTTGTTCAACAGGACTGCTGCGGCATTGGCCGCAATATTTGCCCCTCGCCTACATGATCTCATACGTTTTCGGTTCCCACACGTTATTATAGCAGAACTAATAGCTTTCATGCTCAAAGTTGCTGACCTGTCAGCGCATTTGCGTTGAATGCAGCTATGGCCTTTAATGGGTTGCAACAATCAAGTGTGGGGCGCGAGCATGAGAAACCGGTTTACGAGATCGCTTTTGGGCTTCTCCCTCGCGGCATCGTTGGACGCGACCTTGACCTTTGCTGCGCCTGCTCAGGACCAAGGACGCGAAATCAACGCAGTATTCGCTTCCTACCAACCTGGAGCGCCAGGGTGCGCTGTTGGCGTCCAGCAAGCCGGTAAAGTTCTTTTTGCAAAAGGGTATGGCTCCGCAGACATCAAGGCCGGCCTTGCCTTCACGCCGCAATCCAAGGTCTACATGGCTTCCGTGTCCAAGCAGGTTGCGGCTATGGCCATCCTGCTTCTCGTTGAGGACGGACGTGTCCGTCTCAACGACCCGGTTCGTAAGCTGATCCCGGAACTGCCTGCCTATGCCGAGGGAGTTACCTTGGCCCAAATGCTCAATCATACGAGTGGCATCCGGGATTATTTCACTCTCGGTGGGCTGAACGGCTTTGATAATGACCACGTATACACCGAAGCCGGCGTCCTCGACCTGCTTCGACAGCAGCAGGCGCTCAATTTCACCCCCGGCTCCGAGTTTCTTTACAGCAACAGCGGCTACGTTCTCGCTGCCATGATTGTGCAACGCGTCTCTGGTCAGAGGCTTGACGACTTTGCACGAGCGCGGATCTTTACGCCTCTTCAGATGGCGGGTTCCAAGTTCCAGCATGATCACAATGCGTTGATCCTGGACAAGGCCAATGGCTACGAGCGGCGAGATGGCGGATGGATCGCCAGCAACAGCAACCTTGATGTGACGGGTGACGGAGGCCTTTACTCGTCGGTTGACGACATGCTCCGGTGGCTGGCCAACCTCGATGCTCCGATCATCGGAACACAAGCACTCTCCACTATGCGAGCCTCCGCTCTGTTGAACGACGGGTCTCCAAGCGGCTATGGCATGGGGCTTGAAACCTCCAGGTTCCGCGGGCTGGAACTGGTCGACCATGGCGGTGCGCTGGCCGGCTATCGGACAGCCGATTGGTGGTTTCCCGAGAAGAAACTGGGGGTCGTCGTCTTGTGCAATCATGCTGACGCTAGGCCAAGCGAGCTCGCTGCACGCGTAGCGTCCGTTTTCGTTCCCATAATTACAAAAAGTTCGGATTGGCTGAATAGTTCAGCCACCTCAGGAGACTTGGATCGCTATGCCGGCGTCTATCGAGATGCAAAAGGAGGATACGCCGAGTTCGCCCGCCGAGGAAGTGAGTTGCTAGCGCTGCGGCCCGATCGGCCCTTGGCGGCAACGGCTGCGGGATCGTTTGTGGTAGCAACAGACGCAGATGGCCAACGGTTCGATTTTAGGCCTGACCGCGCTCTCGATGTGGTCCGCGCAGGCCGACCCACCCGTCACCTTGAACGTGTCGATCCTGTTTCTCTCAGCGCTGACGTCATGGCTGGCTACGTCGGCGATTATCTCAGCCCGGAGGTGGCGACGCCGGTTCACATCGAGCTGCGAGGTACAGGCCCATTCTATTCGTTCAAGGGCAGTCCTGCATCGCCGCTCGTTGCCACTGGCGCCGACCGTTTGTGGGACCCGGCGCGAGGTTTTGAGCTGGGCATCTTACGTGGCGCGGACGGTGGGGTGGTTGGCTTCACGCTGAACGCCGGTCGAGCCCGCGGGATCCGGTACATGCGGAGCGCATCCTAGAGCACCGTCCACACGGCGCACGTGTCGCAAAACTTCTGATCCTCGAGGCAAAGGTCCGACTCGATCCGCTGGCCCGCAATAAGCAAACGCGTGCGACCGATTCTAGCGGAAGCAGCCCTTCGCACGCTGTGTGCAAATGACTTGAATTGGGTCGCAAGCGAACTCCCCTCCAACCAGCGCACACGAAATCAAACGGGTGCAGGGTCTGCGACCCTGCCCGCCGGAGGCCCCTGTTTCTTGCCTTGTCTGACCGCCGACGACTGACGAAAGCGCAAATTGGCTTGCGCCACAGGGCGGCCGGTCGCAGCATCGCTTCGTCCTGACCGTCCCTCGCACCGGAGCCTGAAGCGCCATGAGCATTGACGAATATTCCCGCCTTGATGGCCTGGGCCTGGCCGAGCTGGTGGCGACGAAGCAGGTGCAGCCGATCGAGTTGGTTGATGCGGCCATTGCCCGGATCGAGCGGCACAATCCGAAGCTCAACGCCGTGGTGTGGACGATGTTCGATCGTGCGCGGGCCATGGCGAAGGGGCCGTTGCCGCAGGGTCGGTTTGCCGGGGTGCCGTTCCTGTTGAAGGATGCGCTGGGGGATATCGAGGGGGCGCCGACGCGGCATGGCTCGGCGTTTGTGCCGGCGACGCCTTATGAGCAGAACGCGTATCTCACCAACCGTTTCCTGGCGGCCGGGCTGGTGCCGCTGGGCAAGACCAATGTGCCGGAATTGACGCTGATGCCGGTGACCGAATCGCGGCTGTATGGCCCGGCGCGCAATCCGTGGGATGTGTCGCGCACGCCGGGTGGATCATCGGGCGGTTCGGCGGCGGCGGTGGCGGCGGGCATGGTGCCGGTGGCGCATGCCAATGATGGCGGCGGCTCGATCCGCGGGCCGGCGTCGTGCTGCGGGCTGGTTGGCCTGAAGCCCACCCGCGCCCGCACCTCGGTGGGGCCAACGCTGGGCGAAGGCTGGGGCAGCCTGGAGGTGGAGCATGTCGTCTCGCGCAGCGTGCGCGACAGTGCCGCCATGCTGGACGCGACCGCCGGCAGTGAGCCCGGCGACCCCTATTGCGCGCCGCCGCCAGCGGCCTCCTACCTCGCCGAGCTGGCCAACGCGCCGAAGGCCTTGCGCATCGCGCTGGTGCGGGCGCGCCCGGATGGATCGGCGCCGCACGCCGATTGCCTGGCCGCCGTCGATCACACCGCCGCGCTGTGCCGGTCATTGGGCCATCATGTTGATCTCATCGATCCGCCGGCCTGGTGGGCCGCTTCGTCGGAACCGTTCACCGTGCTTTATGCCACCAGCCAGGTGACCTTCATCGACAGTATCGCGGCCGCCACCGGCGCGGTGCCGTCGCCCAACCAGCTCGAAGGCTATACGCTGGCGGTGTATGAAATGGGCAAGAGCTTCAGCGCCGCCCAGTATCAGGCATCGCTGAACGCCATCCACCAGTTCGGCCGCGCCGCCGCCGCGCTGCACCGGCAATATGACGTGATGCTCACCCCCACCATCGGCGCGCCGCCGCTGCCGATCGGCACAGTGGACACCGAATCCGCGAATCTGGAGGTCACCATCGGCCAGCTGCTGGATTTCCTGCCCTTCACCACCATGGCCAACATGACCGGCCAGCCCGCCATCACGCTGCCGCTGTTCTGGAGTGCGGACAATCTGCCGATCGGCAGCCAGTTCATCGGCCGCTTCGGCGATGAATCGCTGCTGCTGCGGCTGGCGGCGCAACTGGAAGCCGCGCAACCGTGGGCGCATCGCCATCCGCCGGTGTGGAATTGATCGGTCAACCGGCAAGACGAGGTTATCAGAAGGACAAGAAGCCGAGCCTCCGGCGGGCAGGGTCGCAGACCCTGCACCCGTTCGTTTTCGGGCGGCGCTTTACGGCGACTTTGGGGTGGTTAGCGGGCACTCAACCCCGCCCGTGGACACGAAAACAGCCGGGTGCAGGGTCTGCGACCCTGCCCGCCGGAGGCCCCTATTTCTGTTCTTCTCTGTCCAACTGCTCCCCAAGCAATTCCAGCGCCGCCAGCGCAAACGCCAGCATGTTTGCCTGCCGGTCGCTTGATCCCATCGCGATGGTGCGGGCCAGTTGCACAGGGCCGCTCACCGCCACCACGTCGTGCCCGGCGGCGTGGCCATAGGGGTTCCCGTTCGGCCCGGCGGCGCCGGTTTCGCCGATGCCCCAGGTGACGCTGTGCTGTTTGCGGATGGTTTCGGCCATCAGCAGCGCGAAGGGCTCAGTGGCCGACATGAAGCCGCGCACGTCTTCGCGGCGCAGGCCGAGTAGCCGGTGGCGAGCGCGCGGCGTATAGACGACGGCACCGCCGAGATAGAAGGCAGACGCGCCCGGCACGGCCAGCAACGCCGCCGAGATCAGGCCCCCGGCAGCGGATTCGGCCACCGCGACCGTCTCGCGGCGGGCTTTCAGACGTTCGCCCACGCGGACGCCGGCGGCGAAAAGTTGTTCCATGCGCATGGCGCCAACTATGGGCGGGCCGCCGTGGGCTGGCAATGCCGGGCGCAATCGGCCAAGCTGGCGGGCGGGGGAAGGGCATGACGCAACAGACGACACCGGCCCGCAGCCGGTTTTTCCTGATCTCGGGCTGGGGGATGGTGGCGCTGGCGCTGGCCAGCTTCCCGTTCACCTATTTCGGGCCGATGGCGAGTGGATCGAAGCTTTTCTATGGCCTGCTGCACGTCCATGGCGCGCTCTGCTTTGCCTGGCTGCTGCTCTATGCGTGGCAGGTGCAGCTGGCAGCGCAGCGCAAGATCGCTCGTCACCGCGAATGGGGCCTGGCCGGAGCGTGGTTGAGCGGCGCGGTGCTGTTCACCGGCGTGCCGATGATCCCCGCCGCCGCCATGCGCCGCATCGCCGCCGGCGCGCCCGAACCCTTCCTGTTCTCCGGCTACAATATCGTCGATCTGGGCCTGTTCACTCTCTGGAGCAGCCTCGCGCTGTTCACCGCCAGCCGCCACCACGATTGGCACCGCCGCTTCATGCTGGGCGCCGCCGTGGCGCTGTTCGTGGCCGCCGCCAGCCGGCTGATGATGGTGTTCCCGCCTGCGCCGCCATGGACCGATGTGGGCAGCGCCTTCATCGGGGATGCGGTGCTGGTGGCGCTGGCCGTCCATGATCGACGCGCTGGCCGCGTGCATCCGGCGACCTGGCTGCTGCTGGCCGTGATGGTGCCAGCGCATCTGCTGTCGCCGCTGGTGGGCGGCACCGCGCTGGTGCGCGAGCAACTCGGCCCGGCGCTGGTGGATATGATGGCGATCGCACCGCCCGATCCGTCGCCTCAATGAAAATCCCGGCTTTTTGGGATGATCCGCACGTCGCGCGGGTGGCGGGCGCGCGCCGGCGGCGGCTTGCGCCCCGCTGGCCCGTGCACCAGATCCTCGCTCGCCCGGGCCAGCGGCGTGGTGGCGTCATGCGCGTCTGACAGGCGGTCCAACACCGCGCTCATGTCGGTGATGCGCGTCGCCATCAGGTGCATCACGCCTTCCGGGCTCCTCTGCACCTCGCCTTCCACCTGCATCAGCCGGCTGGCCATGATCGCCCGGCGATAGGTTTCGAACAGGCGCGCCCACACCACCACGTTCACCACGCCGCTTTCATCCTCCAGCGTGATGAAGATGGCGTTGCCATTGCCCGGCCGCTGCCGCACCAGCACGACGCCGGCCACGGTTGCGCGCCGGCCGTTCTTCGCCACAGCGAACTGCGCGGCGCTGAGCACGCCGGGAAAATAGCGCCGCAGCAGCGCCAGCGGGTGGGCGCGCAAGCTGAGCCGCAGCACCTGGTAATCGGCGGCGACCTCCTCGCCCGGTGCCATCAGCGGCAGATCATGGCCCTCCTCCTCGCCCAGATCACTGGCGGCAGCGGCGGCGAACAGGGGCAGGCTTTCGGAGGGGGTGCGCAGCGCCTGCCAGCCGGCATCGCGGCGACCCAGGTTGAGCGACGCGCAGGCATCGGCATCGGCGAGCAGCTTCAGCGCACGCGCCGGGAGCCCGGCACGGGCGAGATCCTCCAGGCTGCGGATCGGGCGGGCGGCGGCGATATGTTCGGCCCAGTCTTCGCGGAAACCGGTGATCTGGCGCAGGCCCAGCCGCAGGGCCAGCGCCGGTGCTGGCCCTTCCAACGTGCAATCCCACGCACTGTGGTTCACATCCACCGCCCGCACCGCCACCCCATGTTCGCGCGCATCGCGGACGATCTGGGCCGGCGCATAAAATCCCATCGGCTGCGCGTTCAGCAGCGCGGCGGCAAACACCGCCGGGTATCGGCATTTCAGGTACGCCGACACCCACACCAGCCGGGCAAAGGCAATCGCGTGGCTTTCCGGGAAGCCATAAGAGCCAAAGCCCTTGATCTGGTTGAAACAGCGGCGGGCGAACTCCGCCTCATAGCCCCGCGCCACCATGCCGTCGACCAGCTTGCTCTCGAAATATTCCATCCCGCCGTTGTGGCGGAAGGTGGCCATCGAACGGCGCAGCTTGTTGGCCTCGGCCGGCGTGAAATTGGCGGCGGTGATGGCCAGCTTCATCGCCTGTTCCTGGAACAGCGGCACCCCCAAGGTCTTGCCGAGCACATTTTTCAACTCGTCAGGATCATGCGGCGGCTGCGGACTGGGGAAACGCACCGCCTCGCGCCCCTGCCGGCGCCGCAGATAGGGGTGGACCATGTCGCCCTGGATCGGCCCCGGCCGCACGATGGCGACCTGGATGACAAGATCATAGAATTCGGCCGGCTTCAGCCGCGGCAGCATGTTCATCTGCGCCCGGCTTTCGACCTGGAAGACGCCGATGCTGTCGCCCCGTTGCAGCATCCGATACACGTCAGCCGCCTCGCCCGGCACATTGTCGAGCGTGTAGCCATGCCCCAGCTGCGTCTCGATGAATTCAAACGCCCGCCGGATGCAGCTGAGCATCCCCAGCGCCAGCACATCGACCTTCATCAGGCCCAGCGCGTCGATATCGTCCTTGTCCCACTCGATGAAGGTGCGATCGGCCATGGCGGCATTGTGGATCGGCACCAGCTCATCCAGCCGCGTCTGGGTGAGCACGAAACCGCCGACATGCTGCGACAGGTGGCGCGGCATCCCCATGATCTGGGTGACCAGATTGCCGAGCCGCGCAATCTCCGGACTGTCCGGATCAAGCCCGCTTTCGGCGAAGCGCTGCCGCTCCATGGTGCTGGCGTAACTGCCCCACACCGTGCTCGACAGCCGCGTGGTCAGATCCTCGCTCATCCCCAGCACCTTGCCCACTTCGCGCACGGCGCTGCGCGGGCGATAATGGATCACGGTGGCGGCGATGCCGGCGCGTTCGCGGCCATAGCGTTCGTAAATCCACTGCATCACCTCCTCGCGGCGCTCATGCTCGAAATCGACATCGATATCGGGCGGTTCCTTGCGCTCCTCGGAAATGAAGCGGGAAAACAGAAGGTTGTGTTTCGACGGATCGACCGCCGTGATGCCGAGCACGAAGCACACCGCGCTGTTGGCAGCGCTGCCGCGGCCCTGGCAGAGGATGCCGCGCGACTGCGCAAAGGCGACGATATCGTGGACGGTGAGGAAATAGGGCGCATAACCGGCCTTGGCGATGATGCGGAACTCCTCGGCCAGCAGCGCCATCAGCTTGGGCGGCACGCCATCCGGCCACTTTTCCCGCGCCTTTTGCATCGTCAGCGTTTCCAGCCAGCCTTGCGGGCTATAGCCGGGCGGCACCGGTTCGTCGGGATAGTCATAGCGCAGCTGATCGAGGTTGAAATCGACGCGGGCGAGCAGGCGGGCAGGCTCCTGCATGGCGGCGGGGAAATCACGGAACAGCCGCGCCATCTCGGCGGCGCTCTTCAGGTGGCGTTCGGCGTTGGCGGCCAGGCGCGTGCCGGCGCTCTCCAGCGTTTCGCCCAGGCCGATACAGCTTATGACATCGTGCAGCGGGCGCTGCGCCGGCGTCGCATAGAGCGGCGCGTTCAGCGCCAGCAGCGGCACCTGCGCCGCAGCGGCGACGGCTGCCAGCGCCGCCAGCCGCCGGCGATCGCTGCCGCCATGGTGCAGGGCCACGCCCTGCCACAGCCGGCCGGGGCAGGCGCGCGCCAGTTCGGGCAGGCGGCTGTGCTGGCTTTGAGACGGGGCAAGCGCAATCAGCAGCAAGCCATTTGAATGTTCGATCAAATCGGAGAGATGCAGGATGCAGTCGCCCTTCTCCGCCCGACGGTTGCCGATGGTGAGCAGCCGCGTCAGCCGGCCCCAGCCGGCGCGGTGCGCGGGATAGGCGATCACATCCGGCGTGCCATCGGCGAACACCAGCCGCGCGCCGACGGCGAGCTTGAACGGCGGCAGTTCGGTGCCGGCCTCCTTCGCGGCCTCGGCCAGGTCGCGCATCGCCACATGGGCGCGCACGACGCCGGCGACGGTGTTCCTGTCGGCAATGCCGATGCCGCAATGGCCAAGTGCAAGGGCGGTCTCCACCATCGCCGCCGGGCTCGACGCGCCTTCCAGGAAGGAAAAATGCGTCGCCGCCGCCAGTTCGGCAAAGCCAGATGGGGTCGCCATCATGCGAACAGGCCGTGCAGATACCAGCGCGGCGCACCGGTCTCGCGATCATAGAGGCCGTGACGGAACAGCCAGTAACGGCGGCCATCGGCGGCCTCGACGCGCCAGTAATCCCGCGTCAGCCCGGCGCCGTCCTTCCTTCGCCACCATTCGGCGGCGATGCGTTCGGGGCCTTCATGCGCGGTCACATCATGCACGCGGGCGCGCCAGCGGAACCGGCGCGGCGGGCCATCGGGCACTTCGGCCAGCACCTCGATCGGCTGCGGCGGGTCGAACAGGCGGATGGGCCGGTCGGGGGGTTCACCGGGGGCGGGGGTGGGCCAGGCCGAGGGCGCGCTGGCGGCAAAGGGCAGATCGAAACTCGCCTTTTCAGGGATATGCGTGTCGGCACGGGCCAGCCGGCGGATACGGCTGCGGCCTAATCGAGCGGCAAGGCGATCGACCAGTTCGGCCAGTTGGGTTTCGGCAAGCTGGCCGCCCTCCAGGCCGAGCTGGGTTTCATCCTGCGGTTGCGTCACCGGCACGGCGAGGCGGACGAGATCATAGCCGAAGCCGGGATCGAGCGGATCGTTCAAGGCGGCGATGCGTTCGTCGAACAGGCGCAGCAGCACGGCCGCATCGCGCTGCGGTTCCGCCGTTTCCACCCTGATCTGCGCGACATGGCCATCGGCGCGGTAGAGCGCCAGCGCGAACAGCCGCCCGCCCTGCCCGCGCGCGCCCAATTGCACGGCACAGCGCAGCAGCAGTTTTTCGAGGGCTACGCGCACCGCGTCGGTGGTGGCGATGGGCTGGGGAAAGCGTTGCTGTGCAACGATTTCGGCCACCGGCAGCCGCGGATCGAGCGGTTGCGGGGCGGATTCGGTGAGCGCATCGAGCGCAGCCAGCAGGGCTTCGCCAAAGCGCGCGGCCACGGCGGCGCGCGGCAGCGCGGCGACCTCGCCCACACGCTTCAGCCCGGCGCGGCGCAGCGCGATCTGCACGGGCTCCAGTTCCGACAGGGCGGCCAGTGGCAGATCGGCCACCCGTGTCGCCCCGAACCGCGCCAGCGCCATCGCGGCAGCGGGCGTGCTGGCGATGGCGTGACGGGCGCTGAAGCCGAGCCGTTCCAGACGGGTGATCACATCGGCGATCAGGCTGGCTTCGCCTCCGAACAGATGGGCGCAGCCGCTGATGTCGATCAACAGCCCGTGCGGCGGCGCCGCGGCGACCATGGGCGACCAGCGGGTGGCACCATCCGCCAGCCAGTCGAGACAGGCGGCATCACCGGCCGGATCGTGCGGCGCCACCCGCACGCCGGGCAGCACGGCGCGCGCATCGGCCAGCGCCAGGCCGGGGTGCAGCCCTTCCGCCGCGGCAGCGGCACAGGTGGCGCGGATCACCTGGCGGCCGCGCTCGTTGGCAACGAGGACGAGCGGTTCAGGCTGCGGCGCGTGCCGGGCGCGGCGTTCGGCGGGCAGCCACGGCAGGCAGAGCGCCAATATGCGCCGCACTTCGGCCAAAGGCCGCGCCGATGGGGATGGCACGCTCGGCAAACGCGGCGGCGGGGATGAAACGGCGGCGGTCACGATCCCACTCCAGTTCAAGGGTCAGGTCAGCCGGGCCGCCGCGCTGGCGCTCCAGCGTCAGGGCAAGGCGCGGCGGCCCGGGGGCATCTGCAGCAAGCCGGCGGGACGGCGCGGCGCGCGCCTGCCAGCGGGTGAGGGCGGCCGAGGGCCGGGACGGACCGGCGCGCAGCAGAAGGGTGAACAGGCCCGACGCAGCGGCAGCCAGTTGCAGCCGGCGCGTCACCGTCAGGTCGACCGCACTGGCTGCGCCCGCCTCAATCACCACGCAGGCCAGTGCCGCACAGCGCTGCGCCTCGGCGGCGGCACGCAGCATCGGCAGCGCACCCCCCGCCTGCACCAGCCACAGCCGCCCCGGATCGCCGCCCAGTTCGGCCAGGCCGGCACCATGGATGCGGCCATCATCCTGGCGGGCATCAGCCAGCCACAGGATCGGGCCGGCGCGCGGCGCGGCCAGGGCCAGCATCAGCGCCAGTGCGGTGCCGCCCGGCCCATAGATTTCGTGACAGCCGGCCAGCGCCAGCCCGCCGCCCAGCGCCGCATCCACGCGCCCGCCATCCAGCGTCACCCGCCCGACAGCGGCCGGAACAGGCGGAACGACAGGCGGCAACAGGCGGGCGACAGGCGGCAACAGAACGACTCACTTCGGCAACGTGTTCCACTTTTGTTCACGTTGCCGCCAGCCGTGCACACGAGTCAAGCAGGCGACATTCGCGCGCGCTCTTCTAACGCGCCCGTGCCGCTGCCTCGCGCACCAGCAGGATGCGATCCTGCCCGAAATACATGTCGTCGCCGCCAACATAATAGGTCGGGCTGCCGAAGCCGCCGCGGGCGATGAGTTCGTCGGTGTTGGCGCGCAGGCGGGCCTTCAGTTCGGGCGAATCGGCCTGGTCCAGCGCGTCGGCGCCCAGGCCGCCGGCGGCGGCCGCCTCGGCCAGCACGTCGGCCTGGCTGATGTCGCGATCCTCGCCCCAATAAAGCTGGAAGATGCGGCGGGCGACCGGTTCGCAGGCCGACGCATCGGACGCGACCAGGCACAGGCGCATCGCCCGCGCGCTGTTCACCGGGAAGATGCTGGGTGTCCACTTGATGGCCAGGCCCGACCGGCGGATCCAGTCGTGCAGATCCTTGGTGAAATAGCGCGCCTTGGGCACCACCGGTTTCGATCGCATCTCGTACACGCTGGGGTTCACCGTGTTGAACACGCCGCCCACCAGAAAGGGGCGGAAACGCACGCCAAAGCCATCCTCATTCGCCGCCTGCACCAGCGCCTCAAAGCCGAGATAGGTCCAGGGGCTCGAACAATCGAAGAAGAATTCCACCTGTGCCGTCATGCCCCTCTCCCCAAATGCCATATTGCCGTTACTGTGGGGCCATGATGCGTCGTTTCAAACCGGTCTTTTTGCTGGCACCGCTGGCCGCCCTGCTGATCGCGGCGGCGCCCAGTGCGATGACCGGCGCCACGCCCGGTGCGGCACCGCAGCGGGCCGAGCGTCTGGCGCAAGCCGCCGCGCTGGTGGATGCCGGCAAACCCGCCGAAGCGCTGACCATCCTGGACGAGCTGCTGGCGCAATCCGATCTGCCTGCCGAAAAGGGCCAGGTGGAAGGCCTGCGCAGTTTCGCGCTGGCCCGCACCGGCAAATTTGCCGAGGCCCGCGCCGCCATCGAACTGGCGGTGGACTCGACGCTGAACCCCACGCCGCTGCTGCTGCGCCAATTGTTCGTGCTGCGCGCCATTACCGGCGATGTGAACGGCGCGGCGCAAACGCTGCAGCTGGTGGCGGAATCCAATCCCAAGTGGCTGGCTGACCTGCCGAACGAGCTGATCAACGACGTGCAGCGCAGCGTGGCCAGCGACGATCAGCGCAGCTTTGACCTGGCCTATACGCTGGTCGCGGCCAACCATGCGCCGCCCGACGAGACGGTGAGCGACGGCGACGGGCTGCGGCTCAGGGTGATTGCCGGGCTGGCCAAGCGCGACCGGCTGGACGATGCGGCGCCGATCATCGCGGCGCTGATCAACACCGCCAATATCGCCCGCCTGGCCATCGATCGCCGCTATCAGTCGCTGTGGCCGGCGCTGGAAGCCCGGCTTGGCCCGGGTGCCGATATCGCCGATGCCGCCTTCATCGCCGCCGCGGAAAAGCAGCTGACCGCCAATCCGCAATCGATCGTCGCCCGGGCTGGCGTCGCCGAGGCGCTCAACATCGCCAGCAAGGAACCCGAGGCGCTGGAGCGCATCAAGGATATCGGCGCCACCCCCGAAGCACTGGCCAAGCTGAACAACCGCGAATTATGGACGCTGAATCTGAAGGCCGCGCTGCTGGCCGATGCCGGCCGCTTTGATGAAGCGCTAGCGGTGATCGACGCGGTGGCGGCCCTGCCCGCCGAAGGCCGGCCCAGCCAGCTGTCATTCCGCATCGTCGGTGCCGACATGGCCGAGGAAGCCGGTCGCCATGCCGATGCGCTGGCCCGCGTGGCCGCCGCGAGCAGCGCGGATCTGAATGATTATGGCCGCCATGCCCTGGCCGGCGTCAAGGTGTGCGCGCTGGCGCGTTCCGGCAAGATGGCCGACGCGCAGGCCGCCGCCGCCACCCTGCCGGCAGGCTGGAGCAAGGATGGCAACAATCGCGCCGTACAGGCGGCGCTGTCCTGCCTTGGCCGGCTGGATGCCGCTGCGGCCGTGCTGATCAAGCGGCTGGACGCCGAAGACACGAGAGACGACGCGCTGTTCGAACTGCAGCCCTTCCTGATCAACGACCGGCCGAACGCGCCGGACAAGCTGACCAAGGCCGCCATGCGCGCGCTGAAGGCACGGCCGGACGTGAAGGCGGCCTTCCTGAAATATGGCCGGGATCTGCCGGCCGCAGTGGCGCCCCCCCGCTGATCCCGTGGCGCGTTAGCGCCGGAACCGGCTGCGCAGTTCGAACTTCAGCACCTTGCCGGCCGGGTTGCGCGGCAGCACGTCGATGATCTCCAGCCGGGTTGGCAGCTTGTAGCGGGCCAGCCGCTCGTTCGCCCAGGCCCGCAGGGTTTCCAGATCAAGGCTGGTGCCCGGCTTCAGCACGGCGATGGCGGTAACGCTTTCGCCCCATTTCTCATTGGGTTCGCCGATGATGGCGACTTCGGCAACGGCGGGATGATCATAGATCACGGCTTCCACCTCGGCCGGGTAGATATTCTCGCCGCCGCTGATGATCATGTCTTTCAGCCGGTCGCAGATATACAGGAAGCCGTCCTCGTCCAGATAGCCGATGTCGCCGCTGTGGAACCAGCCTTCGGCATCGATGGCCGCAGCCGTGGCTTCGGGCTTGTTCCAGTATCCGCGCATGATGTTGGGCCCGCGCATGATCACTTCGCCGCGCTCGTTCGGACCCAGCGGGGTGCGGCCATCTTCGGCAACGATCTTCAGATCGACGAAGAACATCGGCTTGCCGGCCGAACCCAGCTTGGCCAACGCAAAATCCGGGCCGAGATAGGTGCCCGACGGCGCGGTTTCGGTGAGGCCATAGCCCTGGTTCATCGGAATGCCGCGGGCGTTGTAGAGCCGCAGCAACGGCTCTGGCACCGGCGCGCCACCGCACATGATGACGCGCAAGGACGACAGATCAGCCGCTTCGAAATCCGGCTGTTGCGCCACAAACAGCAGCATCGCCGGCACCGCGAACGTGGTGGTGATGCGATATTCGCGCACATCCGCAAGGAAACGCGCCGGATCGAAGGCGCGGTGCAGCACGACATGGCCGCCCTTCTGCCAGCAGCTCAAGGGCGTGACGTTCAGGCCACCGATGTGGAACAGCGGCGCCATCACCAGGCTCACGTCCTTCTCGGACACATCGGCCCCCAGCGCGCCGTTGATATTGGCCCACCAGAAATTGCCGTGGGTGAGCATGGCACCCTTGGGCCGGCCGGTGGTGCCCGATGTGTACATGATCACCGCGACATCATCCTCGGCGGTTTCCACGCGATCGGCCAGCGGCGCCGCATCGCCCACGAATTCCGTGATCGGCTGCCAACCATCAGCGGGGCCATCAGCGGACAGGAAGTGCCGGCAGCAGAGGCTGCTCCGCACGCTGTCGATCACCGGCCGGTGCGGGCCATCGACCACCAGCGTGTGCACGCCGGCATCGTTGATGATGTAATCGAGTTCCGGCCCCGTCAGGCGGAAATTCAGCGGCACGAAGATGGCGCCCAGGCGGGCGGTGGCAAACAGCAGATCGAAATAGAGCGGGTTGTTGAGCCCGAGATAGGCCACCCGATCGCCTCGGCAGACCCCGCCAGCCTTCAACGCGGTCGCCAGCCGGTTCACGGCATCGCCCATCTGCGCGTAGCTGCGGGTGGCGCCTTCGAAGGTAAGGGCCGGCCGGTGCGGCGTTTGCTGCACGCGCCGGCTGAACCAGCTGTTCAACCCGATATCGGCCTTGGTCATGATCACTCCCCGGAATTCTGCCTGTTGATGCTGGCTGCACCGCGTGCGGTCAATATGTGGCGGCAAAGCTGTCGATGGCGCCCAGATGGGCGGCCTGTTCGGCCAGCGGCAGGAAACTGCCGATGAAACTGTTGCGGGCGAGCATGATGATCTCGTCGCGCGTCAGGTCGAGCGCATCAGCCACCGCGACGAAATTGGCATTCACGTAACCACCAAAATACGCTGGATCGTCGCTGTTCACCGTCGCTTTCAACCCGGCCTGCAGCATGCGGCGCAGCGGGTGGCCGGCGAGATCGTTCACCACGCACAGCTTCAGGTTGGACAGCGGGCAAACGGTGAGGGTGAGCCCGTCGCTGACAATGCGTTGCACCAGCGCGTCATCTTCCAGCGCGCGATTGCCGTGATCGATGCGGTCCACCTGCAGCACGTCCAGCGCCTGCCACACATAATCGGGCGGGCCTTCCTCGCCGGCATGGGCGACGATTTTCAGGCCAAGGCTGCGAGCCCGGGCGAAGACGCGGGCAAACTTTGCCGGCGGGTGGCCGACTTCGCTCGAATCCAGCCCGACACCGTGGATCAGCGACAGGTAAGGCAAGGCTTCGTCAAGCGTCGTCTCCGCAGCCGCTTCGGACAAGTGGCGCAGGAAGCACATGATCAACCGCGACGTGATTCCGCGTTCCTGCGCCTCGGCCAACGCGCGGGCGATGCCGCCCACCACATTGGCCATCGGTACGCCGCGTGCGGTGTGGCCCTGCGGATCGAAGAAGATCTCGACATGGCGCACACCATCGGCGGCGGCGCGGTTCAGATAGGCGCTGGTGAGATCGAAGAAGTCCTGCTCGGTGAGCAGCACCGCCATGCCCTGGTAGTAGATGTCGAGAAAATCCTGCAGCTTGGCGAAATCATAGGCGGCACGGATGGCATCGACACTGTCGAAGGCGAGGCTGATGCCATTGCGCTTCGCCAGCGCGAACATCATCTCCGGTTCCAGGCTGCCTTCGATGTGCAGGTGCAGTTCGGCCTTGGGCAGGCCGGCGATGAAGGCGGCACGGGCCGCGCGCGACGCAAAGCCTGTCACTTGGTGAGGCCCTCGATCGGCGCCAGGATCACGTCTGCGGCCGGCTTGTGGGCGCGGATTTCGGCCGATGTCAGCCCGTCGATCTCGTGCGGGAAGACCAGCCACTCGTTGCTTTCGTGGATGAAATAATCGGGCTTCAGCGCCGTCTGGTTGCGCGCCGGCTTGTACCACACGGTGGCGATGCGGATATCGGCCGGCATGTTGGCGCGGCAGCGCGCCTTGAGTTCGGTCAGCACCGCCTCGATGCTGCGGCCGGAATCGAACACATCGTCGATCACCAGCAGGCGGTCATCGGCATTGAGCGTGTCGATGAGATAGCCCAGCGCATAGACTTTGACCGTCTTCGACTGCTGGTCGATACCGGTATAGCTCGCCGTGCGGATGGCGATGTGATCGCATTCCACGCCGTGCACATCGAAAAATTCCTGCACGGCGATGCCGATCGGCGCCCCGCCACGCCAGATGCCCACCAGGTGCGTGGGGCGGAAGCCGCTTTCCAGCACCTGCCGCGCCAGCCGGAAACTGTCGCCCAGCAGGTCGTCAGCCGT
The DNA here is from genome assembly GCF_000331225.1 of Sandarakinorhabdus sp. AAP62. GTDB lineage: Bacteria > Pseudomonadota > Alphaproteobacteria > Sphingomonadales > Sphingomonadaceae > Sandarakinorhabdus. Next base: position 364,187 of record NZ_ANFY01000007.1, read on the forward strand.
CAGCCAGATTTTCCTTTGGTCGGTCATGCCCGGCACGCTGCCATCAACTGGCCTTGCCGGGCAAGACGCGCCTCATTTGCCGCTGGCCAGATCGGCCGCAACCGCTTCCAGCATGGCGTCGGTGAGCTGGCCGCCGGCCATCGGCTGCAGCTGCTTCAGGCTCATCGCCTTGAACTGGTCCAGCATCGGATGGCTGGTCAGGCCCGGCACGCGGGCATCGAGAATGGCCTTGGTCTTTTCAGCCGCGATCAGCACTTCGATCGGCGTATCGAGGGTTGCCGCCGCCGCAGCGGGCGCGGCTGGCGTTTCCGCCGTCTGAGCCAGAGCGGCGGCAGGCAGGGCAGCAAGAATGGCGGCAAGAATCAGCTTCATCGGGCAGGCTCCAGAGCGAAAGGGGTTCAACCGAACACGCGCGCAAAGATCGTATCGACGTGCTTGAAGTGGTAGCCGAGGTCGAACAGCGATTCCAGTTCGGCGTGGCTGAGGCGAGCGGTCACATCGGCATCGGCCTTCAACAGATCGAGCAGGCTGAGGGCACCATCGGACTCCCATACCTTCATGGCGTTGCGCTGCACCAGCCGATAGCTGTCGTCGCGGGTCAGCCCGGCCTGGGTCAGCGCCAGCAGGATGCGCTGCGAATGGATGAGGCCGCCCATGCGGTTGAGATTCTTTTCCATCCGTTCGGGATAGACCAGCAACTTGTCCACCACACCGGTCAGCCGCGCCAGTGCGAAATCCAGCGTCACCGTCGCATCCGGGCCGATGTAGCGCTCCACGGAACTGTGGCTGATGTCGCGCTCGTGCCACAGCGCGACATTTTCCAGCGCCGGGGTGACGGCGGAGCGAACCATGCGGGCCAGGCCGGTGAGATTCTCGGTCAGCACCGGGTTGCGCTTGTGCGGCATGGCGCTGCTGCCCTTCTGCCCGGGGCTGAAATACTCCTCCGCCTCCAGCACTTCGGTGCGCTGCAGGTGGCGGATTTCGGTGGCCAGCCGCTCGATGCTGCTGGCGATCACGCCCAGTGTCGCAAAGAACATGGCATGGCGATCACGCGGGATGACCTGTGTGGAAACCGGCTCCACGACCAAGCCAAGCTGTTCGGCGACATATTCCTCCACCTGCGGATCAACGTTGGCGAAGGTGCCGACCGCGCCGGAAATCGCGCAGGTGGCGATATCGGCGCGCGCCGCCACCAGCCGGGCGCGGCAACGGTCGAACTCGGCATGGGCCTGCGCCAGCTTGACGCCAAAGGTGGTCGGCTCGGCATGGATGCCGTGGCTGCGGCCCATGGTGGGGGTGAATTTGTGCTCCAGCGCGCGGCGCTTGATGGCGGCGAGCAGGGCATCCATGTCGGCAAGCAGCAGGTCCGACGCGCGGGCGAGCTGCACGGCGAGGCATGTATCCAGCACGTCGCTGCTGGTCATGCCCTGGTGCATGAAGCGCGCTTCCGGGCCAACCTGCTGCGCCACCCAATCGAGGAAGGCGATCACGTCATGCTTGGTCACGGCTTCGATGGCGTCGATGGCGGCAACGTCGATGGCCGGCTTCGTCGCCCACCAATCCCAGAGCGCCTTGGCGGCGCTCTGCGGCACGACGCCGAGATCGGCAAGCTTCTGCGTCGCGTGCGCCTCGATCTCGAACCAGATGCGGAAACGGGCTTCCGGTTCCCAGATGCGGACCATGTCGGGGCGGGAATAGCGGGGGATCATGCGGGGCCTCTTTGCTGTGCGGCGCGCCTAGCATGTGGAGGCTGACTTGCCTATCTGTCGGATGGTGAACCTGTCCCTCACTCCAGCCACAAACACAAATCCGCTCATGCCGAGCTTGTCGAGGCACGCACCACAGCTGGCGCAGTGCCTCGACAAGCTCGGCATGAGCGGTGCTGGGCTGGTTGCACGGTTTCAAGATGGCGCAGCCCATGACTGACCGTGTCTGCGTCATCCCTTTCCAGCACGGGCTGGGGGCGCTGGATTATGCCGTGCCCGACGGCATGGCGCTGCAGCCGGGTGACGCGGTGGAAGTGCCGCTGGGCCCGCGCCGTATCATCGGCGTGGTGTGGGATGCCGACCGGCTGGCCGCGCCCGAGGTGCCGGCGAGCAAATTGCGCCCGGTGGTGGCCCGGCTCGACCTGCCGCCGCTGGCCGAACCGCTGCGCCGCCTGATCGAATGGACCGCCGATTATTATGTCGCGTCGCTGCAATCGGTGGTGCGCATGGCGTGGCCGTCGGTGGCGTTCCTGTCACCGCGAGAGTTCATCGAATATCGGCTGGGCGGCCCGGTGCCGAAACGGCTGACCCCGGAACGCACCAAGGCGCTGGAGCGGCTTGAAGGCCGCCAAGGAACCGCGCGTGATCTGGCCCGCATGGCCGGGGTTTCAGAGGCGGTGGTTCGCGGCCTCGTCACCGCCGGAACACTGATTGCCGAGCGTGTGGCGGGCGATGTCACCCCGCCGCAGCCCGATCCGGCGTTTGCACCGCCGGCGCTTTCGGCCGATCAGCAGGCGGTGGCTGACGAACTGATTGCCGCTGTGGATGCGGGCGAATTCGCGCCGATCCTGCTGGAAGGCGTCACCGGGTCCGGCAAGACCGAGGTCTATTTCGATGCCGTGGCGCAGGCGATCCGGCAGGGCGGCCAGGCGCTGGTGATGGTGCCGGAAATCGCGCTCACCGCACCGTGGCTGGCGCGGTTTGCCGCACGTTTTGGCTGCCAACCGCTGGCGTGGCACAGCGACCTCAAGACCAGCGAGCGCCGCGCCGCATGGGCCGCCATTGCCGATGGCCGGGCCAAGGTGGTGGTCGGCGCGCGCTCGGCGCTGTTCCTGCCTTATGCTAACCTGAAAACCATCATCGTCGATGAAGCCCACGAAGCCAGCTTCAAGCAGGAAGAGGGCGTGCATTATCACGCCCGCGACGTGGCGGTAATGCGCGGGCGCATGGAGGGCTTGCCTGTCGTGCTCGCCACCGCCACCCCGGCCATCGAAACCCAGGTTCTGGCCAGCCGCGGCACCTACCGTCAACTGGTGTTGCCCAGCCGGTTCGGCGGCGCGGAACTGCCGGAAGTGGCGCTGGTCGACATGACCCGGCATCCGCCGACGCGCGGCACCTGGCTCTCCCCCGTGCTGGTCGCCGCCATCACCGATACGCTGGCCAGGGGCGAACAGTCGCTGCTGTTCCTCAACCGGCGCGGCTATGCCCCGCTCACCCTGTGCCGGGCCTGCGGTAACCGCATCCAGTGCCCCAATTGCACCGCCTGGATGGTGGAGCATCGCCTGTCGCGCCGGCTGGCCTGCCACCATTGCGGCCACCAGATGCCAGTGCCCGAACAATGCCCGGAATGCGGCGAGGCCGATCACCTGGTGGCGTGTGGCCCGGGCGTCGAGCGCATTGCCGAGGAAGTGCGCCGCACCTGGCCGGCAGCGCGCACCGCCGTGGTCACCAGCGACACCATCACCTCGCCGGCCCGCGCCGCCGCACTGGTGGCAGCGGTGGAGGCGCGCGAGATTGACGTGATCATCGGCACCCAGATGGTGACCAAGGGCTATCATTTCCCCGATCTCACGCTGGTCGGCGTCGTCGATGCGGACCTGGGCCTGTCGGGCGGCGATCTGCGCGCTGGCGAGCGCACCTGGCAGCAGATCATGCAGGCCGCCGGCCGCGCCGGGCGCGGGGTGAAACCGGGCCGCGTGCTGATCCAGACCCACCAGCCGAAAGCGCCGATCATGCAGGCGCTGGGCAAGGGCGATGCCGCCGCCTTCTTCGCCGCCGAGATCGAAGCGCGGCGCGATCTGGGCCTGCCGCCGTTCGGGCGACTGGCGGCGCTGATCGTGTCTTCCGAAGACGCCGCCGCCGCCAAATCCGCTGCCGATGCGCTGGGCGCCGCCGCGCCGCAACGCGAGGGATTGATGGTGCTCGGCCCTGCCCCGGCGCCGCTGGCCATGCTGCGCGGAAGGCACCGTCACCGGCTGCTGGTGCAGGCAAGGCGGGACCTGCCGTTGCCAGCGATATTGCGAGAGTGGGTGGGCGGTGCCGCGCTGCCCTCCTCGGTGCGCGTGGTGGTGGATGTCGATCCCTACAGCTTTGTCTGAAGCCAGCCCGCCGCGCGCAGGGCTGGCAAGTGCGTTTCGCTGATCGCTTGGCTTGTGCCATCAGCCAGCACCAACAGCCAGCGCCGGCCGTCGCGCCGCGCGCCGGCAACGTGGCGGCGGGCGACCCATGCGCTGCGATGCACCTGCGCGCCGTTGCAAGCCGCCAGTTCCGGCAGCGCATCGCTCAGGCGGAACAGCACCAGCGGGCGCCGGTAATGGTTCGGGCCATCAGCAAGAACCAGCCGCAGGTAATGATCTTCGGCTGCCACCATCAACACGCCCGCCAGATCGGTCAACCCTGCGCGCTGGGCGAGCAGAGAAGGCGTGGCGACATCAACCGGCGGCGCATCGGGCAGCACCGCCCGCCCGCCCCGGATCACCGCAACCAGCGCCGAAATCGATCCCGCCACCAGCAGCGCGGACAGATACAGGCCCGCCCATGACAGCGCCTGCGGCTGCCCAATGGCGCGGAACATCAGATCAATCTCCAGCGGCAGCGTTGCGTTGAGCAGCACTGTGCCGGCCAGTGCAACCAGCACTGCCGCGCGCCGACTGGTGGTGCGCGGCCCTGCCCACGCATACCACAGCCACCATTTCACGCTGTTCCAGCCGATCAGCACCAGCCAGAACACCAGCCGGCTGGGCAGCGGCAGCCGCAAGGTATCGAACGGCCCGGTGAGCGCGCACGCGACCACGGCAAACAATGTGCCGGCGATCATCGGGCGCAGCGGCGGCGCGGTGGCGCGCGAAAGGCTGAGTGTCGATTCCACGAAGCGTGAATCCGGTCCTGCGCAGGATTGGCGAAGCGACTGGCATGATAGGCGAAAGCGGCGTTGCGGCAAGGGGCAGATGGCCGCCAGAGATGCGGCGTTCAACCCGCTCATGAAAGGTTTTCCCATGCTTGCCAACCTCTCGCCCCTGCTGCTGGCGCACCTTGTTGCGGCCTGCCTGGCCATGCCGCTGGGCCTGTATCAGATGGTTGCCCGCCAGGGCTCACCGGGCCACGCACTGGCCGGGCGGCTCTATGTGCCGGCGATGCTGGTGTGCAACATCGGCGCGCTGGCCAGTTACCGGCCGGATACCAAGTTCCTGCCGTTTCACATCCTTGCCTTTGTCAGCCTCTATTCGCTGGTCACCGGCATGTGGGCGCTGCGCAAATGGCTGCGCAATCACCAGCCGGCCGATCTGAAAACGCACAAGATCCAGATGGCCTACAGCTGGCTGGGCCTGATGATGGCCGGCTTCAGCCAGGTGTTCACCAACCCGCGCTTCGGCATCATGGAAGGTTTTGATCCGATGCAGTTCTGGACGATGGTGATCGGGCTGAACGTCATGCTCTATGCGATCGGCAGCTGGTGGCTGTTTGGCCGCCTGCTGAAACGCCAATTGGCCTAAAGCATCGATGCATCCACCGGCAGCCCCAACAACACACGTCCCGCCAGCTCCAGCGTTGGCGGGGCGACCATGACGTGCTGGGTCGCCACATGCGCATCGCGGAAACGGCGGTTCAGCGGATGACTGGCATAGACCGAGGTGCCGCCGGCCAGCTCGTGCATCTTGGCCGCTACCCGCGCCGAAACCTGGGTGAGCCGTGTCGCCGCCAGCCGCAGCCGGGCACGGGCAGGCAGATCGAGCGTGTCACCGGCCACCACCCGCTCCCATGCCGCGGCGATTTCGGCGTGGACGAGGGCGCGGGCGGCATCGAGATCGGCCTGCGCCACGGCGAAATCGGCCTGCACGACGCCGCGTTCGGCAAGGCTGCGGCTGCTGCCCTGCCCTTTCTTGGCGACAGCCAGCGCCTTCAGATCATCGAGTGCGCCGAGCGCATTGCCGCTGGCCACCGCCGCAATGCCCAGCGCCAGCAGGCCAAACGGGGCGAAACGATAGAGCGGGCCGGTTTCACGCGGCGTATCGGTTATGAAGGACACGCTGCGGCCCTGCGGCACGCGCACTTCCTTGGCCGCCAAGTCGCCCGATCCGGTGCCGCGCATGCCCAGCGCATCCCAGGTGTCGATCAGTTCGACCTCTTGGCGGCGCATCACCATCATGCGGTGATCGGGGGCGCCATTGGGCAGGCGGCGCATGTCGGCTCCCTCCATGATCACCGCGCCGCCGAGCAGCCAGCTGCAATTGGCGCTGCCCGACCCCCAGGCCCAGCGGCCGGAGACGACATACTCAGCGCCGTCCAGCTGCGCCCGGCCCATGGGCGCGAACACGCCGACGGTGATGACATTGGGATCGGCCCAGATCTCGCGCGCGTGGTCCTCTGGCAACCACGCCGAAATCAGCGCCGTGGTGCCGCCGATCATCACGCACCAGCCGGTGGCCGCATCGGCGCGGCCGAGCTGTTCGAGCGTGGTGAACAGGGTGGCGACATCCACCTCCGCGCCGCCCAGCGATGTGGGCACCAGCATCCGGAACAGCCCGGCCTGCGCCAGTTCCGCCGCCAGATCGGCGGGCAGGCGGCGCTGCTGTTCGGTATCGGCAGCGCGGGCGGCGACCGTCTGCAGCAGGGCTTCGGCGATCATCACAGCTTCCACAGGCTGGCGAGATTATTCTTCTGCATGTCGCTCGAACCGCCCACGATCGGCATGCCCAGCAGATCGCGCACGTGGCGTTCCATGTCGAATGCGTCCGACAGCGCATAGGAACCGATCACCTGCTGGCAGGCCAGCGCGATTTCCACGCCCACATCGGCCACGAACAATTTCGCCATGCTGGTTTCGGCACTGCACGGCCGGCCTTCATTGGCCAGCCACGCCGCGTGATAGAGCATGTGCCGCGCCGCCTGCAGTTTCGTGCGGGCCACCACCAATTTGTGGCGGATGGCCTGGTGCTGGCTGATGGCCTTGCCGAACTGCACACGTTGCTGGGCATAATCCCACGCTTCATCCAGCGCAGCGCGGGCGATGCCGAAGGCCACCGCGGTGATCTCCAGCTTCTCGACATCCAGCGCGCGGCCGGCCAGCAGCTTCCAGCCCTGGTTCCACATCGCCGGGCCGCCAACAATGTTGCCCGCCGGCACCCGCACGCTGTCGAAATACACGTCCTGGCTGGCCGTGTAGCGCAGGTTGGCGTGGTGGATATCCTGCATCCGCACGCCGGCGGCGTTCGTCGGGATCAGCACGAACGACAGGTTGCGATAGCGGTCTTCCGCGGGGCCGGAGCGTACCAGCGCGTAGATATAGTCGCTCCAGTCCGCCCCCGTGCACCAGCGCTTGGCACCGTCGATGATCACTTCGTCGCCTTCAAGGCGCGCGCGGGTGGTGACGCTGGCAAGATCGCCGCCGACATCGGGTTCGGACAGGCCATAGGCGAAGAACAATTCGCCCTTCGCCAGCCGGGGCAGGAACTGCGCCTTCTGCTCGGCGCTGCCGTTTTCAGACAGGTTCATGCCGCCATAGAAGGCGGTGTGGATATAGGGGCCGGCGAGGCATGGCCCGGCCTGCGCCAGTTCTTCGATCACCGCGATGGCGGCGACCAGATCCTGACCAGCCCCGCCATATTGCTCTGGAACGGTCAGCGCGGTCAGACCCAATTTGTTGAGTTCGGCATAAACATCGCGCGGCCAGCGATGATCGCGGTCCCACTGGATGCGGGCTTCGCGCGGGGCATGCTGCGCCACGAACCGCCGGATGGTGTCGCGCAGCTGGCCGACATGCTCGGGCTCATCGGTGAAGGTGACAGGCGGCAAGGGCGGTGCCATCATTCCCCCGTCAGCTTGGGCGGGCGGCGTTCGCGGAAGGCGCGCACGGCCTCGGCCCGGTCGGCGGCCAGATTGGACAGCGTCTCATAGGGAATGGAGGCATCCATCAACTGCTGCGCCAGCACCCTGAGCGGCTGGTTGGCCACCACCTTGGACCAGCGCACGGCATATTTGGGATTGTTCATCAGCTTGCTCACCAGCTCGCTCACCTTGGCGTCGAGCTGTTCGGTCGGCACGGCATAGTTGATCAGCCCCATCGCCTCGGCGCGCGGTGCCTTGATCAGGTCGCCGGTCATGAGGAATTCCTTGGCGCGGGCATAGCCGATCAGCTGCGGCCAGATCACCGCGCCGCCGTCACCCGCCACCAGCCCGACCTTCACGTGCGGATCGCCGATCACGGCGTTTTCATCCGCCACGATGATGTCGCACAACAGGGCGATGGTGGCGCCCAGGCCGGCGGCAGCGCCGTTCATGCGGCAGATCACCGGCTTTTCGATGTCGAGCAAGGACGTGACGATGCGTTTGGCGTCCCAGCCGATATCGCGGAACTGGTTGGGATGGGCGATCTGTTCCTCGAACCAGTCGAAATCACCGCCGGCGCAGAAGGCGCGGCCGGCGCCGGTCAGCACGATGATGTCGCTGCCCTTGTCCTGCTGCAGATCGGTGAACACGCGGGCGAGTTCCTCGTGCATCAGCTCGTCAACGCCGTTCACCGGATTATTGCCCGTGATGGTGGCGGTGATCACACGGTCGTGACCGAATGTCCCGCGCGTGAAGGTGAAGCGTTGATAGCCTTCCAGCAGCCGCATGTGCCTGCCTCCCCATGGATTTCGGGCAGCGTGGCGCAGCCGGGCCGAGTGGTCAATCTGATCAATCAGGGAAGCTGCAGCGCCGACTTCACCTTGCCCCAGTCGACCAGCTTGAAGTTCTGCGCCGGGCGGTTCTCGCCGTCCTGGGCCACCATCAGACCGTGCGGGAAGGCCGGGCCGAAATCGCCGGTCATCACCGCGATGCCATCGGTTTCCTGGGTGCTGCCCAGGCGACCTTCGGTGATCCGGAACCGCCTGGCAAAACGCTCGTCGGCGAGGCGATAGAGGGTGTAGGCATTGTCGCCCTGGCTGGAAGCCACCAGCCAGCCGCCATTGCCGGCGCCTTCGGCGGCGATCGCCAGTCCTTCGACATCGGCGACCAGCCGCTTGCCGTCCGCGGCGGCCAGCTTCACCGGCGTGGAGCTGCCACTGGCGCGCGCATCGAAGCGCCAGATGCCGACATCTTCCTCCGCCACATAAAGCCTGGCAGTGCGGGCATCGACAACGCAGCCTTCGCTCTGGGTGGCGAGCTTCATGGTGCGCACGATGCGGCCCGTTGCCTTGGCCGGATCGAGTTCGATCTGGCGGATGGCGCCATCCTTGAGGACGATGAACGCCGTCAATGCACCGGGCGTCGCCCACAGGCACAGGCCATAGGCTTCGCCTGCCCCCGCCGCCACCCGGCCGTTCGGCTCCAGCCGCGCGGTCTGGGTGTTGAGGCGAAACAGCGCGATATGGGCATTGGCTTCATTGTTGCGATCGCTGGCGGCCACGATCACGCCTGCCGGCGTTTCCACCAGATCGACATTGTTCACGCGGCCGGCATTGTTGAAATCGCGCACCTGGCCATCAAGGCCATAGACGTAAAGACCAGCTTGCTTGTCAGTCCCCACGATCAGGCTGGCGGCCGGGTTGGCAGCATTGCGCCAGATCGCCGGATCATCCGCAGCATCGTCGCCGCTTTTCACCGCCACCGTTTCGGCATCGGCGGCGACGTTGGCTGTCTGCACAACCGGCGCGACAGAAGGTGGCGCGCAGGCTGACAACAGCAGCAGCGGCAGAACAGCGCGCATCACCCTCACTTCACGGTGACGAAGATCGGGTTGGCATAGAACCACAGATCAGACCACGGGTCTTCGCCCTTGGGATCAGCCGCCGGCTCCAGCTCATCGCTGCTGGTGCCACGCACGCGCAGATAGAGTGGGCCGGTCACCGCCGGGAGTCGGTGGGTCATGGTCAGCACCTCGCCCTCCCGGCGCCAATCGGCGGCGGTAAAGCGGTGGGCGACAGTGGTGGCCGGCGCGCGTGCCGTGGTGCGATCCGCAACCGGCCCGGTAACGGGGCCAGTGATCAGATCAACCCGCGCCACCCCCGGCGTGCGACCGCCTGCATTGGCAGCCGCCGGATCGCGCAGGCGGATAGTAACGGTCAGCGGCTGGCCCTTGCGCGCCATCAGCGTGCCACCGATGCCGGCCTGCTTGCCGCCGCTGGCCACGATCACATCCACTTCCGACACGAGATCGCCGGTGGTGACGAAGATGCGGCCCGATCGCAGGCCATCGACGATATCGCCATGGTTGGGCTGCGCCTGCACATAGGTTTTCGAATATTCGCCCGGCCAGAAATCATTGCCGCCATCGCGCCAGTTGCTGTGGCTGTCCGACGTGGCGGTGATGAACCAACGCCGGCCTTCGGCGAGCATCGAATCCCAGAAACCGCCCAGGGTCGCCGTCATCTGATCGAACCCGCCCAGCGTGGGGGCACGGCCATAGCCACCGCGGTTGCCGGTGGGATCGGGGCTACCATCCGGTTTGATCGCGCCGGCCTGGTGGCCTGGTGCGCCTTCCATACCGATGGCAACGCGCGGTGCGGTATCGTTCCAGTTGCGGAATTCGGCCGGGGTATACAGTCCCCAGGCGAACGGCGCGGTGGCGGAGCGGCTGGGGTGATTGGCGATCAGCACCGGCGGCGCCTTCTGGTCGCGCATCAGCTTCAGCGCGTCGATCATGCGGCCTTCCGTATCCCACGCCTTGTCGGCCGGCCACGGTTCGCGCTTGGAAAAGCCGGATTCGATAGTGCGCAACTGGTCGCGTTCGTCGCCGGTGAAGGGGATGATCAGGCTGGAATGATCGCCGGCCGGCGTGTCGAATTCCATGCCGTAGAAAATCAGCATTTCCGGCACGGCGGCACGGGCCTTGCTCACTTCCGGCCAGGCTTGTGCATAATTCAGCTTGCTGTGGTTTGGCCCGCCATGATCGGTGCTGACCATCCAGCGCAGGCCGAACTGCCGCGCCATCTGGGCGTTCTTGGCGATCGAATAGCGGCCGTCCTTGCCGAGCAGCGGGATCGGCGCCGTCTGCGGGCTGGCCGGATCGGCCTGATAGTCGGCGCTGAACTCGGAGTGGATATGATGATCGCCGGCCAGCCACTGCCGCCCCTTGCCGGGCAGAGCGCCACTGGTCGGCTGATTGTGATAGCGCGCGGCCAGACCGCCGTGGCCATCATGGGCCAGCGCCGAGGTTGCCAGAAGAGCAGCTCCTGCTGCCAGACAGATCAAACGCATGCATCTTTCCCCTGCAAAAACCCCCAAAGGCTACCAACAGGCCAGGCTCCAGCATCAGGGCTGGGAAAAGGCTGGCGCGCGACACGTGTGCCGCGCTGTTCATGCTGGAAACCCCCATTGCAAGGGGCACTGCGGCCGACTCGCCCATCGGCGCTACTGCAAGGCCGTGACGGTGTCGTTTCATCTTCATGACCATCCGGCGACAACAGCCTGCCGGATTGTCGGCAACGCTCAGGGCAGTGGCAGGAACCGCCAGCCCCACACGGCCATGCCGCCGGCGATGCCCACGGCATAGGGCAGATCGGCCCCGACCTGCACCAGCCGCGGGGCATCGTCGCCTGTAACGCCGGCCAGCGCCAGGCCACGGCGCAGCAGCATCAACACCAATGCCAGCACGCCGCCGGCAATGGCGATCAGCACCACCTGCTGCAGCAGCGTCCCCAATGTGGCCCAGCAGGCGCAGCCGGTCATCACCTTCACATCGCCGCCGCCCAGCCAGCCGCGGGCAAAGGCCAGCAGGCCGAACGCGAAGAACACACCGCCGGCCGCGGCATGGCTGGCCCAGTTGAAACCGGGCGTCCCCAGGCCGAACAGCACGACGCCGATGATGATCAGCACGGTGATCGTATCGGGGATCTCGAAGGTGCGCAGATCGAAACCGGCGCTCGCCAGCACCGATAGCGCCATCAGCCAAAAGCCTGCATCTGCCAGGGTCATGATCGCGGCTGCGGTCCGGCGGTGGGCTCGCGCAGCTTCTGGGCCTTCAGGTCGGCCAGATATTGCAGATTGGCCCAGGCAGCACGATCGAACTGCGGGTTCAACGATAGGGCGCGATTGAAATAGGCTTCGGCCACGGTCAGATCGCCGCGCATCATCGCGGCATAGCCCACGGTGTTGAGATCGCTGGCCAGGCTGGCCTTGTCGCTGAGCAGGAAGGCTTCCTGGTAGCGGCCCTGCATGGCGCGGGCCAGCGCGAGATTGGTGCGCGCCGGCTTCAGCGCGGGCTGCAGCTTCAGCGCGGCCAGCAGGTCACGTTCGGCGGCTTCATGATGGCCGCGCAACAGCTGCGACCAGCCACGGTTGGCCAATATGCCGGCATCCTGCGGGGCTGCCGCCACGGCCTTGCCATAGGCGACATCCGCCGCTGGCCAATCGCGCGCCTTGTCGGCCAGCACGCCGAGCGCATTCCAGGCGCGGGCCAGACCAGGATCGGCGGCGACGGCCTGTTCCAGCAGCGGACGTGCTTCGGCTTCCTTGCCCTCGCGCAAGCGGATGATGCCCAGGCCCTGTCGCGCCACGGCTGCCAGCGGGCCATCCGTCAGGCGTGTGAAGGCTTCGGCGGCCTCGGGCAGGCTGCCACCGGCCAATGCCAGTTCGGCGGCACGCAGCAACACATCGGGCACACCGCTCGCCCACATCGGCGCCAGCAGCGCGCGGGCATTGTCCAGCCGGCCATCGGCGATGGCGGCATCCAGCATGGCCAGGGCCTCGCGCGTGGGCGGCGCCGTGGGCTGCATCGCAGCGGCAACCGCGGGCTCGGGCCTTGGCGGCTTCGGCAGCGCCATGGCGGGGGCCGCCACGGCCACCGCCAGCGCAACCAGCAGGATCAGAAACGCGACCCGGTGAAACAGTTCGAACAGCGGCGTCGGGCGCGCAGCCAATGGCTCGTCATGCTGGGTTGGTGGTGACGCAAGCGGCGGCGCTGCGGCTGGCAGCGGGCCGAACGGTTCGGCACCATCAGGCATTCAAGGCTCCGATGCGGGCCACCAGGGCTTCCAGCCGGGCAATCGCCAGCCGCACGGCGCCCTTGTCGTCGATGTCTGCCAGATCGGCCTGTGCCGACAGGGCGTTCACCAGGCGCCGATAGGTGCGGTCTTGGGTGGCGACAGCAAATCGCGAGGCGTCAAAGCCCGCCAGCCAGTCGATCGCGACAGCAGCCGGCACCAGGAAACGGGGCGGCGCCAACGGCGTGGCGGTGGCCAGTTCCGGCAAGGCGGCCAGATCGAGCAGGCGCAGCGGGGCCGGCTGGAATGACGGCAGCAGCACCGCCGCCATCGGCTCGGCAGCGGCCAGTAGCGGGCTGAAATCCGGGGGGACGTCGGTGACATTGATCACCTGCGGCAGCAGCACGGCAGCCGTGATTGCGGTCGGCGCGGCCGGGGTCGCTTCTGCCAGCGACAGGGCCGGCATCGGGATGGTGAGCGCGGCCAGTTCGTCGAGATTGGCCGCAATCAGGGCCGGCGCCTGCAGCGCGGCTTCATCATCCTGTGGCAGCGTGATCGGGGCAGCCAGTTGCGGCAATTCACCGGCCCGGGCCGGCGCCAGGCTGGCGTTGATCCGGGCAACCGGCACGCCACCGGCGCGCTGTGCGACCGCCAGCTGCGGTGCATTCAGCGAATGGCTGGCGGCGCCAGGCAGCACCAGCACGGCTTCACCGCTGCTCGCCATGTCGATGCGGGCGCTGGCTTGTGCCGCTTCGATGCGGGCACTGGCGACGCGCACCGGCGCTTCGGCAGCAATGACAGGTGCCAGGGCGGCGTTTTCCAGCGCGGCGGCGACCAGCAGCAAGGCGCGGCGGGCGGCGGCGGCGGCACGGCCATCGTCGCTGCTGCTGGCCCGTTGCAACCAGGCGATGGCGTCGCGATGCAGGCCGGCGCGGTGCAAGGTCCAGCCCAGATTATAGGCGATGTCGCCCGCGTCCGGCTCCAGCGCCAGCGCCATTTCGAAATGCTGACGGGCCAGATCGATGCGGCCCAGCCGGTCGTAGGCGATGGCGATGCCGTTCAGCGCGGCCACCGATCCGGCGTTCTGGCCCAGCGCCACGCGGAACGCCGAAATCGCCTGGGCGGCATTGCCGGCCCCCAGCAGGCTGCGACCTTCGGCCAGGGCCGCTGTTTCATCCTGCTGGTTGGTCTGGACATTGATGGGCAGCCCCTGACTGCTCAACTTGATGTCCTTGGCGTCAAAACCGTCCGCCAGCGCCGGTGATGCACCGGCGAGCGCGAGGACAAGACCGGTTGCCTGCTTCATCGTGCCCTCGCCGCCTGGCTTGACTGCTTCTGCTTTTCAACCTGCGCCATCTGGTTCTTCATGCCGATCGCGGCCGGCAGCATCAGCACTGCCACCATGGTTGGCAGCATGAAGCAGACCAGCGGGATCGACAGCAGCACCGGAATCTTGTGGGCCTTTTCCTCCGCGCGCAGCCGGCGGGCTTCACGCATTTCGGCGGCATAAACCCGCAGCGCCGATGCCACCGATGCGCCCAGCTTGTCGGACTGGATGATCAGCGTGGTGAACGCGGTGATTTCCGGCACGCCGCTCTTCTTGGCCAGCATGCGCAGCGCCACTTCACGGCTGCGACCGGCACGCAGTTCCAGGCTGACCTGGCCGAACAACTTGGCGAGCAGCGGGTGCGAGCCGGTGATTTCCGAACCGACGCGGCTGAAAGTGGCATCGATGCCAAGCCCGGCTTCGAGGCAGACCAGCATGAGATCGAGCGTATCGGGGAAGCCGTTGAGCACTTCCTGCGCCCGGTTTTCGGCGCGCGAACCAACGATGATGCCGGGCAGATACAGGCCGGCAACGGCTGCGCCCATCATCATCATGTAAAGCTTGGCCGGCTCTGGCCAGTTGCCGCCAACGGCCAGCACGATCACGACCAGAGTGGGCAGCGTCAGCGTGCCGATGGCACGGGCCAGTGTATAGGCGCGGGGCGCCCAGGGCTGATCAAAGCCGGCGCGCTGAAGTTTCTCGGTGATCTTGCCCGAGGCATCGTCGGTGAGGGTGAGACCGCGTGCCTCGATCTCCTGCAGCAGCTGCGCCCAGCGCGAGGTGACCAGATCGTTGCGGATGCTGCCCGGGCTGCTGTCGACCGCTGCGCCGCCGCCCTGGCTGGCCAGGCGCGCCTTGATATCGGACCGGCCCAGCACCATGGGGGCCAGTGCCAGCACGACCAGCATCACGGCCGCAAACACCAGCCCGAGCACGATCCAGTTTGCCATGTTTGCGCTGGCCATCGCGGTTACACCTTGATCGCAATCAGGCGGCGCATGATCACGACACCCAGAACATAAAGGAACAGCACGCCCAGCGCGCCGGGCATGAACCAGGGATCATCGACGACATCCAGGTAGAAACTGGGCTGGCTGGTGAACACGCCAACAAAGGTGATGATCGGCATGGCGGTGAGCAGCGTACCGGTCATCTTGCCTTCCGACGCCAGGGCGCGGACCTTGAGCACCATTGCCGCCCGGTCGCGGATCACCCTGGTCAGGCTGTCGAGGATTTCCGCCAGGCTGCCGCCGGTTTCGGTCTGAATGGCCACCGAAACCACGAACATGTTGATATCCGGTGTCTGCACCCGGTTGGCAAAGCCTTCCAGCGCGTCACGCAGGGGCGAGCCATAGTTCATTTCGGCAAGCACCAGCCCCAGTTCCGAAGCCAGCGGATCGGGCATTTCGTTGACGACCAGTTCCAGCGCGCCCGAAACCGGATAGCCGGCGCGCAGGCCGCGCACCAGCACGTCGAGCGCGATCGGGAACTGCGCTTCGATCTTCTTGAGCCGCTTGGCCGCAACATAGTTGAGGAAAAGGATGGGCAGCGCGATGCCGATGCCGCCGGCAAACAGCACGATCAGCAGAACGGCGCCGGCGGAGGTGATCTGGCCGCTGATGCCGCCGATCAGGGGGAACAGGAAGCCGATCAGCAGCGTGACCGAGCCCATCCAGCTGAGCATGCGCTGGGCACTCATGCGGACACCGGCCTGATTCATGCGGACGTCGAGATAACGCAGCAGCGACGGCAGCATGGACTTCGACATGTCGGTCGTCTGCCGGCGCAACGCCGTGATGATTTCCTCCGATGTCGCCCCGGCTTCGATCAGCGCCATGCGCTTCGAAACGCGCTTCTTGGTGCCATAATTGTCGCGATACCAGATGAAGCCGCCTTCCAGCAGCAGCACCACAGCCAGGAACACGATCCCGTAGAAAACGAATTCAGGGTTGATGAACGATGGCAGCTCCACCTCAACCCTCCTTGCGCTTGAAGGGATCGAACATGGCGGTGGGCAGATCGTACCCGCGCGACTTCAGGATTTCCATGAACTTGGGCCGCACGCCCATCGGACGCATCTCGCCGATCACCTTGCCCATTTCATCGACGCCTTCGCGCACGAACTTGAAGATCTCCTGCATCAGGATGATCTCGCCTTCCATGCCGGTGATTTCGGCCACCGAGGTGACGCGGCGGCTGCCGTCCTGCAGACGTTCGAGCTGGCACACGACATTGATGGCCGATGCGATCTGGGCGCGGGCGGATTTCGGGCTGATATCGATGCCCGACATGCCGATCATCTGTTCCAGGCGCGACAGCGCATCGCGCGGCGTGTTGGCGTGCAGCGTCGTCATCGAGCCATCGTGGCCGGTGTTCATCGCCTGCAGCATGTCGAACGCTTCGCCGGAACGGATTTCGCCCAGGATCACGCGATCGGGCCGCATGCGCAGCGCGTTCTTCACCAGGTCGCGCTGGTTGACTTCGCCGCGGCCCTCGATGTTGGCCGGACGAGTTTCGAGGCGAACGACATGGCTCTGCTGCAACTGCAGTTCCGCCGAATCCTCGATGGTGACAACACGTTCGTGGCTGCCGATCGACGCCGACAGGGCGTTGAGCATGGTGGTCTTGCCCGAACCGGTGCCGCCCGAAACGATCACATTGCGGCGGCTGGCCACCACCGCCTTCAGCATGGTGGCGCAATCTTCGGTCATCGAGCCATATTCGACCAGCTTGTCGAGGCTGGTGCGGCTGGGCGGAAACTTGCGGATGGAAAGGCAGGGCCCATCGATGGCCAACGGCGGAATGATGGCGTTGATGCGGCTGCCGTCAGGCAGGCGCGCGTCGACCATGGGCGAGCTTTCATCGACGCGGCGGCCGACGTTGGAAACGATCTTGCCGATGATGCGCAGCAGATGCTGATCGCTGGCGAAACGGGTGCCGACTTCCTCGATGCGGCCGCGGCGTTCCACGAACACCTTGGTGGCGCTGTTGACCATGATGTCGGAGATGGTCGGATCCTTCAGCAACGGCTCCAACGGGCCGAGGCCGAGCAGTTCGTCGAGAATATCCTCCACCAGCTGACGCCGTTCGGCGGCGTTCAGGGCCTGGTTATTCTCCTTCAGCATTTCCTGGACGATGTCGCCGATGTCGCGCTGCATCTGCTCGCGCGTCATGGTTTCCAGGGCGGCCAGGTTGATGCGGTCGATCAGTTGCTGGTGCAGCGTCACCTTCAATTCGGTGTAATCGTCGCGGCGGCGATCCTTGATGCTCACCACCGGGGCTGGCGCTGCTGCCTGCGGCGCGGTCGACACGCTGGTCGCCGCATCGGCAGCAGCTTCTGCCGGCACACCGGTCTTGCGGCGGGTCGGGAAGATCATGCCGTCGCCCCCATGGAGACCAGTTCATCACCAATCTGCGCGGCCATGATGCGCAGATCCTTCTCGATGCGCGATTTCATCTTGATCTGGCCCAGGCTGCGGCCTTCGTCCTGCGCCGCAGAGACGGTGGGGAAATCATTGGCCAGAGCAAAATGCACCCGGCTGCGCAGGGCCGATTCCGCTTCGCTCAGATCATATTTGCCGAACATGCCGGGGATCAGCCGGTTCATCACCACGCGCACCCGGTCGCCCAGGCCATTGGCTTCCGCGACATCGAGCTGGCGGCGGCCCTGCTGCACGCCTGACACGGTCATGTGGGTGACCAGCAGCAACAGATCGGCCTTCTGGATGGCCATGGCGGTCCAGTCCATCCAGATGCCCGGCAGATCCAGCAGCACCAGATCGAAATTCTGAGTGGCGACATCGAGCAGGCGATCAATGAACTCCGGGGTCACCACGTCCATCGCGGTCATGTCGTTCGGCGAGGAAATCACCGAGGCCCCCGATTGGTGGCGTTCCAGCACCATCTTGAGGAATTCGGCGTCCAGCCGGTCATCGGCCTCGATCAGATCGGCGATCGACAGGCGCGGCTTGAGGTTCATGTACAGCGCCGCATTGCCGCGCTGCAGATCAAGATCGATCAGCAGCACCTTCTTGTCGGCGGCCCAGATCTGCGCCAGCTGGGTGGCGATCATGGTGGTGCCGATACCGCCCAGCACACCCTGGAAGGCAATCACGTTGCCGCTGCGGGCCGGGCCACCGCCGGTGCGGAGCTGGCCTAGCCGGTCACGACCGGTTTCCAGCGCCTGCGCCAGTTCCTCGCGGCTGAACGGGATCGGAAGCACATCGGCCACGCTGGACCGCATCAGGCGGCGCGTGGCGGTAATGGTCAGATCATGGGCGGCCGCTACCACCGGGATGCGAGCCCCGACGCTGAGGGCAAATTCTTCCAGCGCTGCCAGTTGGTTGGCGCTGCCCGGATCAATTTCCAGCACGACAAGATCGGTCCGGCGCAACAGGGGCCCGTTTACCGAAAATTTCTCGAGACCACCGTCGAACACGCGAATATCGGCGCCCAGGCCAGCAAGATGCGACGGATCGATCGTGGCCGCAGTCGCCGGCGTCACCACCAGGGTAACGCGCAGATCACCAGCCTCACCCGACGGCGACGCCTCGGCCTTGTCGCGGCCAGCCAATGCCGTAAGGCGCGCCAGCAGGGCCATCAGCGCGGACCAGTCTGTTGCTGGTTGCCGGTGGAAGCCGCGGCCGAAGGCCCGGTATTCCCCAGTTCCGACTTGCCGGAAAGCGGCAGCAGCGGCTTCACGCGGCCGGTGCGGTAACGGGTGATCGCCGCATCAGCCAGCATGCCGCTGCTGCCTTCGATCTGCACGTTGGCATAGCTGGGGTTGAGATCAACCACCATCGCCGCAACGTTGTTCTGCGTTACCAGGCCAAGCCCCTTGTCTTCGGCGGCGGCGGGGGTGGCAAGGCTGACCATCAGGGCAACCAGCAGCAGGGATGTTGCAAGCTTGAACATCACTTACCTCACAATATGGCCATGATCGGCCGCAACGCCGCCGGGCTTGTTGATGGCGCTGGCCGGTCCGGGCAGCGGCAGCATCGTGCCCGGCTGGGCGCGACGCTCGGATTTGCCGAGCAGGAAGATATCGGTATCCGTCGGTTGCAGAATCCGATCCGTCGGCAGTTGCAGGGCAGTGCCGGCGGTGACCGGGCGCACGATGCGCGGGGTCACCAGGATCACCAGTTCGGTTTCCTGCCGGTCGAAGTTGCTGGACCGGAACAACGCACCCAGTATCGGGATCTGACCCAACAGCGGAATCTTGTTCACGGTGTCGCGGAAGTCGCTCTGGATCAGGCCGGCCAGGGCAAAGGTCTGGCCGTCACGCAGCTCCAGCGTGGTCTTGGCGCGCCGCACCTTCAGGCCGGGAATGCGCAGGCTGCCGATATCGATACCGGCCGCCGGATCAAGGCTCGACACTTCCGGCGCGACCAGAAGGTTGATCAGGCCATCTTCCAGCAAGGTCGGCGTGAACGCCAGGCCAACCCCGAACTGTTTGAATTCGATGGCAATCTGACCGTTGATGGCCACGCCCACCGGCACCGGGAACTCGCCGCCGGCCAGGAAGTTGGCGGTCTCGCCGGACAGCGCGATGATATTCGGCTGGGCCAGCGTGCGGATCAGGCCCTGCCGCTCCAGCGCCTGCATGCGGAAGCTGAAGCCGGGGGTGTTGAACGTGCCGGAAAACGTGCCGGTAACGCCAGCGCCCGGGTAGGATGCCGTACCGGTGGTGCGCGCCAGCGAGCCATCGCCCTGCACGCCAAAGACCAGGCTGTCGATGCCGAGCGCCTTGACCGTACCGCGCTGCATTTCGGCAAAGCGCACTTCCAGCAGGATCTGCTGGGCGGTGCCGACGCCGGTCATGTTGATCACCTTGTCCGGCGCATAGGCCAGCGCAATGGTCATGGCGCGCTGGGCGGCCGCGGCGCTGGTGGCGGTGCCCGACAGGATCAGCCGGTCGTTGGCCACCTGCACGCCCAGATTTTCGGTGGGCATCACTTCGGCCAGCTTCTGCTTCAGGCCCATGGCGTCGGGCGTCACCGTCACGTCGACCACGGCGATCACGCCGCCCGCCTTGTCATACATCGTCAGGTTGGTGGTGCCGATTTCCTTGCCCAGCAGATAGGCCACCGTGCTGGTAACCGGGCTGACATCGGCGATCTTGGGATTGCCGATGGCGATGCGCGCGAACGCCCGCGGCACGCGCAAAGTCTGCGACTTGTTGATCGGCAGCGTCAGGGTCAGGCCCGTGCGCGCCTCCATGCTGCTGCTGCCGGCAGCCTGCGCCAGAACCGGGCTGGAAACCGTGGCCAGCATCAGGCCGGCAGCGAGAAGTGAGCGAGCCATCATTTGCCAATCACCGATTCAAACGAGCTTTCGGTTCCACGCATCACAACCACACCAGGGCCAACCGGCGCCTGCTTTCCGCCCGTCCCACCACTTTGCGGCGCCGGGCCCGGATTGGCGCCGGCATTGGCATTCGGCTTGCGCACCAGGCGGGTGATGGTGCCATCGTTCAGGTCCATCACCTGCGCCGTCTGCAGGCGGGTGCGGCTTTCGTCACTGAAGTGGCGCAGCGCCAGGTTGAGCTGGCCCACCGTGATCGCCAACGCGATCTTCTGGGCCTGCAGCGGCGTCACTTCGAGCGTGGCGGTCTTGACCACTTCCGGTTTGTCCTTGCCCACATTCATGTCCGAACCGACGGCCAGAACGCGCGCGCCCTGGGCCAGCAGTTCCGAATAGGGCATGGCTTCTTCGGGCTGGCGGGTCACGAACACGTCCACCCGGTCACCGGGGAACACCAGACCGCCAACACCGGAAACCTCGTTCACCGGCACCGAAACGGCGCGCATCTGCGGACCCAGCAACTGGGCGGTGGACAAGCGGTTGGCGCCAGTGGCCAGCGAGCTTTCGGTGAGGATTTCGTTGGCGACGATCGGGCGCATGGCGGTGCGGCCGGCGCCCATGGTCAATTCGTCCAGGCGCTGGAAGCTGCCCTGCGGCAGGGTATTGGCCGGCCAGTCGACGACCTTGACCATTTCCGGTTTGATCTTTTCGCCAAATTTGATGTCGGCTGCGGCGACAACCGTTGGCACGGTGCGCACGGCGGCGGTTGGCGAGCCCGCATCGCCGGAATTGCCGAGGAAG
This sequence comes from Sandarakinorhabdus sp. AAP62, assembly GCF_000331225.1. Lineage (GTDB taxonomy): Bacteria > Pseudomonadota > Alphaproteobacteria > Sphingomonadales > Sphingomonadaceae > Sandarakinorhabdus. The sequence continues at coordinate 385,504 of NZ_ANFY01000007.1, forward strand.
GTGCGGGCGAACAGCACCGCAATCAATCCCAACGCCACGGCGGCGATCAGCATGATGATGGAGGAGCGGCGCATCAGATCACCACCCGTTCGGCACGGTCAAGCGTGATGGCGCGATTGGCACCCATCAGCGACCATGGCTTGTGCTGCGTCTGCATGTACAAAGCTCGCCCCTCTTGCAACTGTCTCCACCCCGGTCAGATCGACCGGCTGGATACCCCTGTTACGGCCAGACTCCGGTCCAGCTTGACAGTTACGCCCGAACGCCACTTTTACACGTGCGGGCAGCCCATCATCGGGAACGCGCCCTGGCAGCAGCGACAGCCGCCACCTGAATTCTGCCGTTGTTCGGCGGGAACGGGACTGGAGCAGGAAAGCGCTGCATTCACCGTTGCCAAACTGCTTCAGGCCCGAACAACAGGAACCACCTGAAGCCCTGCCACCTTCACGCCGGCAGCAGGAGAACTGGCCGGGGCGCGAACGCCCCGGCCAGAACCATCTTAGTTGGCAGCGCCAGCGGTGGCCTGCGCTTCGAGTTCGCCACCCGAGGTGGTCAGCGCGCCCTGCAGCGAACCGCCGAAAGCGGTGGCGCCGAGAACCACGAAACCGCCGAGCACGGCGACGATCAGAGCATATTCAGCAGCCGAGGCGCCGGACTTGTTGCCCTTCAGAGCGTTCAGGATCTTCATCATCGTTTTTCTTCCCACTGTTGTTGGATCAGATTTTTCTGATCCGGTTCTTGCAAGGTCCCGCTCGTTTTGGACGAGCGAACGGGAGGGATGACCGTTGACGCCGATCGGATGAAAACCACTGCTTCCTCCGGCCGATATCCCGCAACCTAAATAAACCGCCGTAACGATTTGAACAATATCGAATTTGGTTTATAAAATTTGTCTATATTACGGTGAATTTCATGATGGTTTACGATTTTTAGTAATTATTTACGTATTGTTATCTCTTGTTAAACCCGATCCTGGCCGTGAACACTTGCGCACCAAAATAGGCTTGTCGAAACAATGGCTTAGGAATCGAGGAGAATCGTAAATTTTTATGATTTTCAAGGGCTTACGGATGGCTGTTAACAGCAGTAAAAAGCCCCAAATTGGCCGTTTCAGCGCCGGTTTTGGCGGAAATCAGGCGCCAAATCGGGTGTTGCCGAAATGACACGCGCCACACGGGCTGTTTGAAAGACGGACCAGTAAACCACCAAAATGGCCCAGAAAACGAATCGCCAAAGCGCCGATTCGAATCAGGCCAGAGCCGATTCAGGCCGATTCGGGACAGGAAGGCGGCCATGCCGATCCGGCAACATCCGGCAACAGCCCCTCCTCGGGGCGGCTGTTCACCCGTCAGCGATCAGCCAGCGCCCAGCGCACCGCGCCATCATATTCCCAGACCATCGGGCTGCCATCGATATTGCGGGCCGGCACGAAGCGGGCGCGACGGCTGAGCAGAGCGCAGGTGTCGCGATCCAGCCCGGCATGACCGCTTGATCCGGTGATGGCGCAGCGTTCGACGCGGCCGCCGGTATCGACGAACAGGCGATAGCGCACCAGGCCGGATTCGCCGCGCTGCAAGGGGCCTTGCGGATAGGAACCGTCGGCAATCCAGTCATCAGCCATGCAAGGTTCGGCCACCATCGGGCCGGTGCTGGTGGCCGGCGGCGCACAGACGATGGCGGGAGCGGGGGCGGGCAGAGGCGGCGGCGCCAGCGGCACCACCCGGCCCGGCACCGGTTTGACCGTCCATTCCAGCCCATAGAATTCCACCGCTGCGACCGGCTGGCCCTTGATGTCCCGGGCCGGGGTATAGCGACCACGGGCCATCAGCTGGAAACAGGCCGTCAGATCGACCGGCTTGACGCCGGAGGGTTTTTCCAGCCGGCAGCCCGCCACCCGGCCATCCGGCCCCACCTGCAGCCGCGCTTCCAGCTTGTAGCGGCCAGGGGCCGTATCGTCTGCCGGCGGCAGCTGCACCCAGGTCGCCCGGTCGCCAGTCGGTTTGGGCGGGCCATGGCGTGTTTCCTCGGTTGGCGGCTTCGCGGTCGCGGTTGGCGCCGGCTGTCCATCCACCAATGGCCGCAGGATCAGGAACAGGCAGGCGACAATGATAAGGAACCGCTGCGGCCACGGGGACCCGCCGGACTTGCGGTCCTGCCAGATGGCAACGGCGGCAATCAGAACCGCGGTGATGACCGGCGCGCGCGGCAGGCCAGTTGTGGGATCGAACAGCAGATCGGCGTCGACCAACCGCGACAATGCCTCGCCGGCGCCGGGCGTGGTGGCATCAACCCGGCTCAGCAGTTCGAGCAGCAACAGGGCAAGGCCGGCAAGGCCCGCGGCAGGCAGCGCCTGCCACCAGCCGCGCGCCGCGCGCAAGGCGATCAGCAGGCCGAGCAGCGCCAGTGGCGTGAGCGCGAGGCCGCGTTCGGGCCAGCCCGACGCCGCCAGCCCCAGCGCCAGCACAGCATCCCCCAATGCTGCCAGCGCCGGCAGCCACGCCGCCCGCGCGCCGAGCCGGCGTTCCGCCAGCCAGGTGAGCGCGTCTCCCCCCTGCCACCAGGCCAGGGCCAGCGCCGCGCAGGCTAGCACACGAACCGGCATGCCAAGGTCAGCCTGCGGCCCGCCGCCGATCAGCAGCAGCAGGAACAGCCAGGCCGGCTGGCTGCGCACCAGGCCGGGAAACAATTCGCGCAGGGCCGGCGGCTCAAGCCGGTCGACCGCCAGCAGCAGCCAGGTGACGGCCGCCAGCACCGGCAGCAGAAACAAGGGCGTGAGCGCCGGTACAGCCGGCCACAGCGCCGCCAGCAGCGGCAGTGCGGCCAACGCCAGCGGCCAATGGGTGAAATGCCATTCCGGCCGGTCCCATTTGTCCGGCCAGCGCTGCCGCCAGCGCAAAACGGCGAGCAGGCCGAATGGCGCGCCCCACGCCAGCAGGCCAACGCCCTGCTGCACCGGCTCCGGCCAGCCCGACGCTTCCAGCAAGCCGACCAGCACCACCGCGGCCAGCGGGAACATGGTGAGGATCATCCATAGCCGCAGCCGCTGCACGCTGTGCCAATCGCGCCAGGCCGCAACGGCATCGGCGTCGAGCCAATCGAGAATGCCGGGCATCGGCCCATCGGCAAGGCCCAATATGGTGCGCGTCTGCGTCGGGGCGGCAGAGAATAACGCGCCGAGGTGCCGGAGCCAGCGCGGCCCTGGCGGCTTGCTCAGCGCCATGTAGCCAACATGCAGATCGGTGTGCGGCCGGGCGATGCCGGCGACGAATTCGCCTTCCTCGCGGCGCTGCAGCAGGCGGGCGATGCCGTGCGGGGTGGAGCCGCGCGGCAGATCATCCCAGCCGAACCGATCGATCGCCGGCACCACCAGCGGGTCGCTGGCCGGCAGGCTGGCCGCTATCAGGCCGGCCACCCAGTTTTCAACGCCGGCGCGCGCCACAACATTGTCCAACGCCGGCGCCGCCAGCAGTGCATCGAAGGCAGCGCGCTGGCCTTCCGGGCCGGCCTGAATGGCCATGACCAGCACTTCCTGGCGGGCGAGGAGATCATCCTGCTCGCCGGCGAACTGGGGATCTTCGGCCGGTTCGGGCGCGGCTGCGGCTGCAGCTGCGGGTTCAGGCGGTGCGGAAGATTCAAGCGCGGCCGGCGCTGGCTGCGCTTCCTCTTCCTCCGTCCACTGCTGGCGCCACTGCAGCTGCGCCAGCGCCGCATCATGGGCCTGGCGCAGTCGCATGAAGCCTTCCGGATCATCTTCCGGATTGGTGGACTTCAGCAATTTCGCATAGGCGCGGCGGATGGCGTCGCGGTCAGCCCCCGGTTTCAGCCCCAGAACCGTCCACGGATTCACAACCAGCTCGGACCTTCAAGCTGATCGAGCGCGGCGGTCAGTTGTTCGCGGGCAGAATCGGCGGTGCGCACATCCTGGGTGGCGAGCGCGGCCTGAAAACCATGGATCAGGTGGCCGATCTCATCGCGCTCAAAGCCCAGCGCATTTTCCCACATCCGCTCGGCGCGGGCCAGCGCGGCGCGGTTGGCCTCGGCATCGCGCGGGTGTTGTTTCAGAGCGGCCAGGGCGGCGCGGCGGCGTTCCAGCTCCTTGGGGCTGACCTGGTCTTCCGGATCGGCGATCACCAGATTGTGCGCGTCGCCGGTGCCCAGCACCTTCACATCGACTTCCAGCAGGCCATTGATGTCGTAGGAGAAGCGCACTTCGATCGGTTGGCCGGCCGGCCCGCGCGGCATCGGCACCTTCAATTCGCCGATGCGGACATTTTCCGCCACCCGCCGCGCTTCGCCCTGATAGATGCCCAGCACGATCTCGCGCTGGTTGGCCTGCATCGTCTCGTAGATATTGACCCGGCTGACCGGCACCGTGGTGTTGCGTTCGATGATCGGCGAGAAGATGCCACTCTCGATGGCGCCGCCGGGCAGCCGCTCGGCGATATCGACCCCCAGCGAATAGGGGCAGACATCGGTGAGCACGACCTCCTTCAACGCCGCATCACGCGCCTTCAGCCCGGCCTGCACGGCGGCGCCCAGCGCCACGGCTTCATCGGGGTTGATGGTGCTGTTGGGGAAGCGCGCAAACATGCGCGCCACGGTGCGGCGCACCAGCGGCATGCGGGTCGATCCGCCGATCAGGATGATTTCAGCCAGGCTTTCAGGCGCGATATCGGCATCGCGCAGTGCGCGCAGCACCGGCGTCTTCAGCCGGTCGAGCAGCGGCTGGGCCGCGGCCTCGAACTGTTCAGCGGTAACATCGTGCTGCCACAGCTTACCCTGCCATTGCACTTCCATCACCGCTTCGCTGCCACTGGTCAGCGCGCGGCGGGCGCGCTCGGCGGCTTCGTTGAGCTTGGCCGCCAGTTGCCGGTCGCTGCGGGCGGCGGTGTCCAGCGACTTGTCTGCCGCCGCCATCATCCCGGACAGCACGCCATTGAAATCCTCACCGCCCAGCCGGTTGTCCCCGGTCGACGCGCGCACTTCGATGACGCCTTCGAAGATTTCCAGCACCGACACGTCGAACGTGCCGCCGCCCAGATCGAACACCAGGAAGCGGGTTTCGCCTTCGAGCTGGTGGATGCCATAGGCCAGTGCGGCCGCCGTCGGCTCGTTGATCAGCCGCTCCACCTTGAAGCCAGCCAGTTCGCCGGCGCGGCGCGTGGCCTTGCGCTGCTTGTCATTGAAATAGGCCGGCACGGTGATCACGGCTTCCGTCACCGGCTCGCCCAGATGCGCCTCGGCATCCTCCTTCAGGCTGCGCAGCACCATGGCCGAAAGTTCCTCGGCGCCATAGTCGGTCTTGCCCAGCGCGATGCGGTGCTGGGTGCCCATGTAACGTTTGAACGACGTGGCAGTGAGGCCGGCATGGCTGGCCATGCGTTCGCGCGCCGGCCGGCCAACCAGCAGGCGTCCATCATCATCCAGGCCCACGGCGGACGGGGTGAGCGTTTCGCCCAGCCGGTTGGGAATCAGCCTTGCTTCCCCATCAGCCCAGTAAGCCGCGGCGCTGTTGGTGGTGCCAAGATCGATGCCAATGATCATGGGACAGGCATAGCGGGCCGCATCGCCGCTGCCAAATGCCTCTTATTGCGCCAGTGTCTTCACGGCCGCCGCTGCGGCCGACGCGCGGTTCTCGATCCCCATCTTTTCGAAAATCTGTTCGAGATGCTTGTTCACGGTGCGCGGGGAGATGCCGAGGATCTCCGAAATCTCGCGGTTGGCCTTGCCGCGGCTGATCCACAACAGCACTTCGGCTTCGCGCTCGGTCAGGCCGTGGCGCTGGGCCAGCAGCTTCTCATCCGCGCCTTCCAGCGTTTCGGTCAGGCGGAAGTGCCGTTCCTCGCCCTTGCTGGCGACGGCGGCGAATTCGACCCGAACGCCGGGGAAATCCTGGCGAACCCGCGCTTCGCCCTGGGCCAGCCGCTGCAACTGCCCGGCCAGGGCCGGCGGCAATTGTTCGCCCACGCCCACGCCGAACCGTGCGGCGAGGATGGCGGCGCTGCGTGGCGTTGTCCACAGGATGCGGCCGTCGCCGTCCAGCGCCAGCAGCGGCCGGTTGCTGGCATCGAGTGCCCCCTGGGCGCCGGCGGCGATGCGGGCATTGCCCAGATGCACCTTCAGCCGCGCCAGCAGTTCGGCCAGCACGATCGGTTTCTTCACATAATCGACGCCGCCCGCCGCCAGCCCATCCAGCACATTTTCGGTTTCGGTGAGACCGGTCATGAAAATCACCGGCACGCCGGCCAGCGCCGGATCGGCCTTGATGCGGCGCGTGGTTTCAAAGCCGTCGATGCCGGGCATCACCGCATCCATCAACACCAGATCGGGCAGTTCGGCGGCCAGGCTGGCCAGCGCGGTTTCGCCATCACGCGCGATGCGCACGCCATAGCCTTCGCCTTCCAGCGTGTCGGTGAGAAAGCGCAGCGAATCCGGCGCGTCATCCACCACCAGGATGGTCGTGTGCGGGGTTTCGGTCATGGTTTCGGTTCCCCAACTCCAGCATCTATCGGCTGTTGTTCCGCCAACAGTTTCTGAAAGGCGGCAAGATCAAATTCGTCAAGGGCCATGGTCAACCTGGTCACCAGCGGCAGTGCGTCGGGCACGGCTTGCGCAAGCGCCGCCAGCGCGTTGGTCAGGCCCCGCACATGGCCGCTGCGGGCCAGCCGCGCCAGCTCGGCAAGATGGCTGCGGGCCGCTTCGGGCAGCGTGGTCACCGCTGTGCGCGGCACCACAGTGCCCTCATAAGTCCAGATCAGGCCCAGCGTACTGCCGATCATGGCAAACAGGGCCTGCTGGTCGACGGGTTTCAGCACAAAGCCATCATGATCGCCGGTGCTGGCCACGCCCACCAGTTCGCTGGTGTTGCCTGAAACCATCAGGATGAGGATGTCCCGGCCAAAACGTTCCCGCAGGCGGCGCGCCACTTCCCAGCCGTTCAGGCCCGGCATCGACACATCCAGCAGCACCAGATCGGGCCGGCCCAGTTCGGCCAGCGACAGCCCGGCGCCACCCGAACCGGCAACGAACAGGTTGAAGCCCACCGGGCGCAGCAATTCCTGCCACAAGGTCAATTGGCCGGGATCATCGTCGATGGCCAATATGGTGCGGCGGCGGCCTTCATAGCCGATGGGCAGCCCGTGCGGCTGGCCTTCGGGTGGGGCGCTGTTGGGCTGCGGCAGCAACAGGCGCAGCAGGAAGCGGCTGCCGGCGCCAGGCTCGCTTTTCACCGTGATTTCGCCGCCCATGATCTGGCCCAGCATGCGCGACAGCGCGAGGCCGAGGCCGATACCCGGCGCCACGCCCGAAGCCCGGCCGCCGCCCCGATCAAAGGGCTGGAAAATGCGCTCCGCATCTTCGGGCGCGATGCCGATGCCGGTATCGGCCACTTCGAATTCCGCCACCATCGAACGATAGCGCACCGAAAGGGTGACACGACCGGTTTCGGTATATTTGATGGCGTTGGAAAGCAGGTTGATCAGCACCTGGCGCAGCCGGCGTTCATCGGCCAGCACCCAGGTCGGCAGGTTGGGGGCCACGCTGAAGACGAATTCCAGCCCCTTGTTCTGCGCCTCGATGCGGAACATGGCGGCCACCTGCTCCACCAGCGCCCGCAGTGCCACGGTTTCGCGGTTCAGCTTCATCACGCCGGATTCGATGCGGCTGATGTCGAGCAGGCCTTCGACGAGATCGGCAAGATGTTCGGAGGAACGGCGGATGATGCGCCCGGCTTCGCTGGGTGTGATGGCGGCGCCGCGTTCCAGCAGCTGGGCATAGCCGTGGATGGCATTCAACGGCGTGCGGATTTCGTGGGACAGGCCCATCAGGAACTGTGTCTTGGCCTGGTTGGCGGCTTCGGCCACGGCGCGCGCCTGTTCCAGCGCCGCGATGCGGGCGCCGGGATCGGAATCAGCCGGATGTGGGCCGGGCGTGTTCACCGCCGGCCTTGTCCCTGCTTGTGCGCCTCACCTGCCTGCAACCGCCGCGTCCCCGTTCTTCGCATGTGCAGCATTGTTAGACCGATGTGCCGCAGTTGCAAATCATGCCACGGCGCGCAAAGTCTGCGCGTTACACATTTGCAACAGGGGGCCGATATGCGGATGCGGGCAATCATGATGGTGGCGGGCGGGTTGATGGTGCAGGCCATGCCGGCGAGCGCCCAACCAGTCGGCGTGGCGGAAGCCAACACTGCCGCGGCGATCACCCGCATCAAGGCGCTGAATCCAAGGCTGAACGCGGTGATCGCCGTTGATCCCACCGCGCTCGATCAGGCGCGTGCGCTTGATCGCCAGCGCAAGGCGCGCGGGCTCCTGCATGGCATGCCGATCCTGGTGAAGGACAATGTGGACATGGCCGGGCCCTTGCCCACCACCGCCGGCAGCCTGGCCCTGAAGGACAATGTGACCGGCCGCGATGCGCCGTTCGTGGCGCGCCTGCGTGCGGCGGGTGCCGTTATGGTGGGCAAGACCAATCTTTCCGAATGGGCGAATATCCGCGCCGATGCCTCGATCTCGGGCTGGAGCGCGGTGGGCGGGCAGACGCGCAACCCGCACGCGCTGTCGCGCAACACCTGCGGATCCTCCTCCGGCAGCGGCGCGGCAGTGGCGGCGCAGATGGTGGATGCCGCGATCGGTACGGAAACCGATGGCAGCGTCACCTGCCCGGCGGCGATGAACGGCATCGTGGGGCTGAAGCCCACAGTGGGCCTTGTCAGCCGCACCCACGTGGTGCCGATCAGCCACAGCCAGGATACCGCCGGGCCGATGACCCGCGACGTGACGCTGGCGGCGCGCTTGCTCACCGTGATGGCCGGCAGCGACCCGGCTGATCCGGCCACCAAGGAGGCCGACGCCCGCAAACAGGATTATGTCACTGCGCTGAAGCCCGACGCGCTGCAGGGCGCCCGCATTGGCGTGCTGCGCTGGGCCACCGGCTGGCATACGGGTGTCGATGCCCGCTTCGAAGCGGCGCTGGCCGTGCTGAAGGCACAGGGCGCGGAACTGGTGGACATCACCACCAGCCCCAATCGTCGCGAGATTGGCGCCAATGAATTCCTGGTGCTGCTGACCGAGCTGAAGGCCGACATGGCGGCCTATCTCGCCACCGCGCCAGCCAATGTGAAAACGCGCACGCTGGCCGACCTCATCGCCTTCAACAAGGCCAATGCCGCCGCCGAAATGGGCCTGTTCGGGCAGGACACGTTCGAGAAGGCCGAAGCCACCAAGGGCCTCGCCGATCCGGGTTACATCAAGGCGCGCGAAACCTCGCTGCGGCTGGCCGGCAAGGAAGGCATCGACAAGATGCTGGCCGATGCCAAGGTGGAGGTGCTCGTGGCCCCCACCACCGCGCCGGCCTGGTTCATCGATCCGGTGAACGCCGATCAGTCTCCGGGCGGCGGCGCCGGTGGACTGGCGGCGGTCGCCGGCTATCCGCACCTCACCGTGCCGATGGGCGGCGTGCGCGGACTGCCGGTTGGCCTCAGCTTCATCGGCCCGGCGTGGAGTGAGGCACGGCTGCTGGCCCTGGGCTTTGCCTTTGAACAGGCGGCGCCGACGATGAAATTGATCCCGACGTTTGTGCAAACGGTCGAGGAATCGACGGAGGTCCAGAAGCTGTTCTCAGCGGCGAAACGTTGACCAGCCAGGAAATCCGGTGACCACTGGCTTGACCGATAATTTGCCGCACCCCCACTGGCGCGTGGCACTCGTGCTGTTTATGCGCAGGTCAGTTGCAAGGGGGTCACCATCATGGCGAACGCGTTTCTCACTACCCACGTTGGCAGCCTGCCGCGGGCTGCCGATCTGCTGGAACAGATCATCGCTCGCGAGGAAGGCCAGGCCGTGGATGAAAGCGCCCTGGCCGCGCGCATCGAACAGGCCGTCGCCTACGTGGTGGGCAAGCAGGCCGCCGCCGGCATCGACATCATCAACGATGGCGAACAGTCCAAGCCCAGCTATGCCACCTACATCAAGGATCGCCTGACCGGCTTCGGCGGCAGCGGCACGTCCTACGTGTTCCAGGACATCGAGGATTTCCCCGGCGTCAAGCAACGCATCTTCGGCGACGAAGGCCGCAAGCACCGCAAGACCCCGGCCTGCAACGCCCCCATCACCGTGAAGGACATGGAAGCGGTGAAGCTGGATGCCGCCAACCTCAACAGTGCGCTGAAGGCACACCCGGGCCGGCAGGCCTTCATGTCCGCCGCCTCGCCCGGCGTCACCGCGCTCTTCTTCCGCAACGATTATTACGCCAGCGATGAAGACTATGTGATGGCGCTCGCCGAAGGGCTGCGCCACGAATATGAAGCCATCGTTGATGCCGGCATCATGCTGCAGGTCGATTGCCCCGATCTCGCCATGGGCCGCCACACCCAGTTCCGCGATCGTGATCTGAACGGCTTCCGCGACGCGATGGAACTCAACATCGCCGCCCTCAATCACGCCACGCGCAACATCGCGCCGGAACAGATGCGCATGCACCTGTGCTGGGGCAACTACCCCGGCCCGCACCATTGCGACGTGCCGCTACAGGACATCGTCGACGTCGTCTGGAAGGCCCGCCCGCACGCCATCCAGTTCGAAGCCGCCAACCCCCGCCACGCCCACGAATTCGCCGTGTTCGAAAACGTGAAGCTGCCCGAAGGCAAGAAGCTCATCCCCGGCGTCGTCGAATGCCAAAGCCCCTATATCGAACACCCCGAACTCATCGCCCAGCGCATCGCCCGCTACGCCCACCTCGTCGGCCGCGACAATGTCCAGGCTGGCATCGATTGCGGCTTCTCCATCCACGCCGGCTCCGGCGGGGTAGACCCGGACGTGGTTTGGGCCAAGATGGCGGCGATGGCCGAAGGCGCCCGCATCGCCACGAAGATGTTCTGGAAGTAGGAAGAAGGGCCTCCGGCGGGCAGGGACTCAGTCCCTGCACCCGTTTGTTGTCGGACGGCCCTTCGGAACAGGAACGAGCTGTCATGCTGGCGAAGGCCAGCATCCACTTCAGATCAGGCACAAGTTCAGCGGCATTGGCTCAGGCTGTTCGATGGATGCTGGCCTTCGCCAGCATGACAGGCCCTTGATGGCTCAGCCGCCCATTTCCGACCGCACGATCGCCGCGCCGGCGACCATCGCCTGCATCTTTCCGAAGGCGGTTTCCCGCGGCAGATATTTCATGCCGCAATCGGGCGCGATGATCACCTTGGCAGGGTCCACATGTGGCAGCGCCCGGCGGATGCGCGCCGCCACCATCTCGGCCGTCTCCACATTGGGATCGGAAAGATCGATCACGCCCAGGATGATGGTCTTGCCGGCCAGGCTCGTGAGGATGCTGGTGTCGAGATTGGACTGCGCCGTCTCGATGCTCACGCTGCCCACCGTCGATCCGGCCAGTTCGGGCAGGAAATTATAGCCCGCCGGCCGTTCGTGGATGATCGCGGCATAGCCGAAGCAGATGTGCAGCGCCGTGTCGCCGGTGATGCCGTCGAGCGCGGCGTTCACCGCCTCCAGCCCATATTCGCGCGCCTTCTCGGGCCGCGCCTGCATGTAGGGCTCGTCGATCTGCACCACGTCGGCCCCGGCCGCAAAAAGATCGCGGATCTCGGCATTCACTGCGGCCGCATAATCCAGCGCCATCTCCCGCTCACTGGCGTAAAAATCATTCTGCGCCTGGCAGCTCATGGTGAACGGGCCCGGCACGGTGATCTTGATGCGCCTGGTCGTGTTGGCGCGCAGGAACTGCACATCGCGCACCTCCACGGCATGGCGGCGGCGGATCCTGCCCGTCACCCGCGGCACCGGGTTGGGATGGCCCGACCGATCGAGCGCCGTGCCCGGATTGTCGAGATCGACGCCATCGAGCGCAGTTGCAAAGCGGTTGGAATAACTCTCCCGCCGCATCTCGCCATCGGTGATGATGTCCAGCCCGGCGCGTTCCTGGTCGCGGATGGCGATGATCGTCGCGTCATCCTGCGCCTGGTCCAGATACGCCGGCGCCACCCGCCACAATTCCAGCGCCCGCACCCGCGGCGGAAACCGCCCGGCCAGCTTCGCGCGGTCGATCAGCCAGTCCGGCTGCGGATAGCTGCCGACGAGCGAGGTTGGAAACAACATGGACTGATCTCCCCAGATATGCGCGGCCCTGTCTGGCGCAGCGCAGGCGAATGTCAACCGGCGCGGCGCGCCTGGAAATCCGGTGTCACCCCGGCCCTTGCCCAATAATCTGTCATGCCAACCCGTTCCAGCAAGGGCAGGAAACCGGCGTGGGCCCGCAGGGAGGCCGTGGCGGGTATGAACAGCACCAGCGTCTTGCGCCGGTGCTGATCGTTCAGGTTGGCAGCGAAACGGCGATCGTTGCGCAGCCGCCCGGCATGGCGCCCTTCCCCCAGCAGCATGCCGCGTGCCACGTCCATGGCGGCATCGGGCGCACCCAGAACAGCAAGGTGCTGGATGGCCGCCACTGCCGGGCCGATCCCATTGGGAGACAGGGCACGGTTCAGATCGATGGCATTGGCCGCATCGGCCGGGCGCCGGCTGGCCAGTGCCGTGAAGGTGGCTTCAAAACAGCGTCGCATGGGCGGCGGCATCAGTGCGCTGTGGCTGGGTTCTTCCAGCATGCGCAAGGCGGCTTCGGCGCGGCCGGTATAGGCATAGGTCCACATCCGGGCCATCCAGATCGCGCCGTGCATCGGCCACAGGGTAACGGCCCGATCGGCGGTGCGATCCATGTCGCGGATCAGGCCATTGGCCCACTGCCGATAGATCAGCTTGTACTGGAAAAGTGCCGCCATCGGATCGGCCGAGGCCTGCTGCAGGCTGATGTCGAGGGCCTTTGCCATCTGCCCTGTCGAGCCATGCAGCACGCCCAGCGCATCGAGCGCGGCCGCCTGGCCCGGCACTGTCTGCAGCACCGTTTCCAGCCCACGCCGCACGTTCTGCCAATCGCCAAACAGGGGTGGAATCATGGCGCGGGCCGCGAGGGCCTCTCCCTGCTGCGGATCAAGGGCAAACGCCCGGCTGACGGCCTGCTCGCAGCGCTCCAGTGCGGCTTGTGCAAGCTCCGGGCCGCCATTTTCCGACAAGTCGCGCTGGACAAGAGCCAGCATGCCCCAAGCAGGCGCATGATCGGGGGCCAGTGCCACCGCCTGCTCGGCGGCCTGCACGCCATCCCTGCTGTTTCCGCCCAGACCAAGGCGCCAGTGATCGCGGGCGCGGGCAATCAGGATTTCGGCCTGCTCGCGCTCTGGATCGGGTCTGGCCAGCCAGCCCGTCACGCCGACCAGTCCGGCCGCGACGCCAGCAGAAATGGCCGTGCGGCGAGTCAGCAGCGGGCGCAGGCCGGGCGCCAACGGCGCCGTCGCTGCTCCTTCATCGCCCGCCGGCAGAACGAGGCGATAGCCGGTCTTGCTCAGCGTTTCGACCTGAACCCCTGTGATGCCCGCGCCCCGCAGGGCACGCCTGATGGCGGCGATGGCGCGATTCAGACTGTCTTCGCCCACCACCACCCCGTCCCAGCAATCCTCCAGCAGCTGCTCGCGCGCCTGTACAATCCCGGGCGTCGTGGCCAGGGCCAGCAGCACGCGCATCACTTGCGGTTCAAGGGTCTGAGTGCCAGCTGGCCCCTCGATGCGGCGTTCGCTGGCCAGGATGCGGGCATCCGCCAGCGCCAGCGGGATCGAGCCCAGGCTGATCCGGTGCGATGTTGGACGGTCCAACTGCGTGCCCCCCCATGCCGCTGCCAAAACATCAGGAAATGATCAGGTCTTCATCATCGCCTCTTGGCCGAACTTGCGCAAGCTTCAGGGAGGTGCGGCCCAGGTGGCGCACGTCATGTTCGGGGGTTGATGATGATGAAACTGCGCTCTCTGCTGGTTGCAGTGGCCATGCTGGCTACTGCTCTGCCCGTTCAGGCGACCATTGCCGATCCTGCCGGCGATTTCCTGCCCAGCTTCACCGGCACGCCGCTTGGCGAGGTGGATATCGCCGGAGCCGCGGTGGCGCGCCGGGCCACCGGCTGGGATTTCTCGGTCACGGCCAATGGCCCGGTCGGGGTGACACCGGGCGTGCTCTATGTGTGGGGCATCAACCGCGGCGCCGGCACGCCGCGGCTCAGCTTCGGCACGCCCAGCATCGGCGCCGGGGTGAATTTCGATGCGGTGTTCGTGATGTTCGGCAATGGCGATGCCCGCATCGCCGCCTTCCCGGCTGCGGGGCCGCCGGCCATCACCAATCTGCCCGGTGCGCTCAGCCTTTCGGGCAACAACATCAGCGGCTTTGCGCCGTTGTCGCTCCTGCCCTCGCGCGGCTTTGCGCCTGAGGATTACACATTCTCGCTCTGGTCTCGGCTGCGGGCCAATCCGCTGCTCGATGGCACCAATGTCGAGATTGCCGATTTCCTGGGTGCAGGCGGGTTTGCCGCCAGCGTGCCGGAACCGCAGAGCTGGGCCCTGCTGCTGGCCGGTTTTGCCGGGGTGGGAATGATGGCACGCCGCCAGCGCCAGCGCGTGGCCTGATGGCGATCAGGCGCCGTCGTAACTGATTGCAGCGGCGGCGGCGCCTGACATGATGAAGCCGATCGGGCGTTCGGTTTCTTCCTGCAGGTGGGCGATCAGGCTGGCGGTGCGCGCCAGCAGCGAGATGCCCTTCAGCGCCGCCAGCGGGAAGCCGACATCGAGCATGACGGCCGGGATGGCGCCGTTGACGTTGATCGGCAGGCTGCGGCCGATGGCTGCGGGCAAGGCGGCCTGGATGGCGTAAAGCGCCGCGATATGCGCGCCTTCGATGCCGTGCTCTGCGGCCAGCTTCAGCAGCAGGTTGGCGCGCGGGTCGCCGTCGCTGTGCTGCGGGTGGCCAAAGCCGGGGATGGCCTTCTTATCGGCGCGAAGGGCTTTCACCTCGCCGGCGGGGTCATTGGATTCCACCACTTGTGCCAGGAAGCGGCCGGCGACTTCAGCCGAACCCAGTACCACGCTGCCGCAGCCGAGCAGGCCGGCGGCGACAGCGCCATGGAAGGCTTCCGGCGCGGCGGCATAGGTCATGCGGGTGGCGACGACGGAAGGCACAAGGCCGTGCTCGGCAATGGCGCACAGCACGGCATTGGCAAAGAATTTCTGTTTGTCTGTCGGCAGTTGGCCCGTGACCAACAGCCAGAAATAGCTGGTGAAATCGATGTTTCCGATAATCTCGCCCACAAGGTCGTGGCCGCGCACGGTGATGCTGTGGGCATCCGATGTGCAGATGGCGGTGAAAGGGGCGTCCTGCTTGCCGATGCGCATGATGGGTCCTAATCTTCGAAATACGAACTTGCCTTCGATATGCGAAAAGATTAGAGACGGCAAGCGTGGTTGACTGTTGGAGACATCCTGCAGCGATCCGAAATTCATGCTTTTGGTGCAGGAACTCTGCGATGCAAACGGACGCGAACGCACAATCCGCTGGTCTGCCGCTGGCCGGCGTGACGGTGCTGGAAATGGGCACCTTCATCACCGGGCCGTGCGCCGGCATGTTGCTGGCCGATCTGGGCGCCCGCGTCATCAAGATCGAGCAGCCGGGAAGTGGGGATCCGTTCCGGGCGTTCAAGGGCACGCTCTACTCACCCCATTTCCAGACCTGGAATCGCAACAAGCAATCGGTCACGCTCGATACGCGTGGGCCCGACGATCTGGCGGCGTTCGATGCGCTGGTGGCAGGGGCCGACGTGTTCATCCAGAATTTCCGCCCCGGCGTCGCGAAAAGGCTGGGCGTCGATTGGGAACGGCTGCACGCCATCAATCCGCGCCTGGTCTATGCCAGCATCTCCGGCTTTGGCGCCACCGGCCCGGATGCCGATCGCCCGGCGTTCGACACCGTGGCCCAGGCTGCCAGCGGCTTCCTGCGCCTGCTGGTCAACCCGGTGCACCCGCGTGTGGTTGGCCCGGCCATTGGCGACATGATGACCGGCTTCTACACCGCGCAGGGCGTGCTCGCCGCACTGTTCCAGCGCCAGGCCACCGGGCTGGGACGTCTCGTCGAAACCTCGATGTTCGAAGCCATGGCGCACTTCAACCTTGATGATTTCACCCATCTTTTCGCCGCCGATCAGGTGATGGACGCCTATTCGCGCCCGCATGTTTCGCAATCCTATGTGTTCCAGTGTTCGGATGGCCTGTGGCTGGCGCTGCACATGTCGAGCCCGCCGAAATTCTGGGAAAATCTCGCCGAAGCGGTGGGCCAGCCCGACATGCTGCAACTGCCGGCCTTTGCCGATCGCAACGCCCGCATCGCCCATTATGAGGACGTGGTGGCCCATCTGGCACCGGTGTTTGCCTGCCGCCCGCGCGCCGAATGGCTGGCCACGCTGCGCCGCCTCGAAGTACCGTCGGCACCGGTCGCCACCAGCGTGGAAGTGCTGCAGGACGAGCAGGCCAAACATCTGCAGCTCGAAATCGCCGCGCCCGGCCCGATGGGCGCATTCCGCACCATCCGCTCGCCGCTCAGCTTTGATGGCCAGCGCAGCCTGACGGTCACGGCGCCGCCGGTGCTGGGGCAGGACAATGACGCCATCCTCGGTCCCATTCGGACTGTGGGCGCTGAAGCGGCCGAGTTAATGCCATCTGCCGGTTGATTAACGGCAAAAACCCGCCCATGCCGAGCTTGTCGAGGCACCTACCGACTGTGGTGCATGCCTCGACAAGCTCGGCATGAGCGGATTGGGTTTGCGGCAAGGGAATCGCGATGGCCGGCTCCGAGAAGGATCCCGAATATCTCTCCACGCTGGAGCGCGGCCTTTCGGTGCTGCGCGCCTTTGATGCGACGCGGCCGGAAATGGCCTTGTCGGAGGTGGCCGTAGCGACCGGGCTTTCCCCGGCCGTGGCGAGGCGTTGCCTCAACACGCTGGTGGCATTGGGTTATATCCGCCAGGACGGCCGCCGTTTCCTGCTGACGCCGGAAGTGCTCGCCTTTGGTTCGGCCTATCTGTCGTCGATGAACATCGAGACCATCGCGGTGCCGCCCCTGCAGGCGCTGGGCCAGGCCACCGGCGATTCGGTCAGCCTTGCCGTGCGGTCGGGCCGCGAGATCCTTTATGTCTGCCACATCCCGTCCAACCGGCGCATCCGCCTGGGCGCCGGGGTGGGCACGCGCTTTCCGCTCAATGCCACCTCGATGGGCAAGGTCATCATTGCCTTTCAAGGCGATGCCGCGATCGATGCCTATCTGGCCGGCGGCCCGCTGCCGCGCCTGACCGAGCGGACGATCACCGATCCTGACAGTTTCCGTGCCCGGCTGCAGACCATCCGGGAGCGCCGCTACGACAGCGCGCTCGATGAACTGGATTATGGCATCGTTTCGGTGGCGGTGCCGCTGTTCGATGTGGCCGGCCACGTGGTGGGTGCCATCAATTGCTCCACCTCCACCACCCGCATCAGCCAGGACGAGCTGGTGCGCACCCGGCTGCCGCTGCTCGCCGAGGCGGCGGGCACGATCGCCAGTGAACTGCGGCGTTTTCCGCAATTGGCTCGCTCGCTCTCCGGCAGTTGAGGCATGTGCTGCCGGCCGTGTCGGGATTGTGCCGGCCGGCTGCCCTCCTGTGCCGGACCGTTGCCGCCGCGCCACAGCGGCCGACTGCCGCACTGAATTTCGCATATCGAACTTGACTTCGTATGGCGAAGGCTTAAGCGCCGCAGAAGTCATCAATGTGTCCTTGGCCGTTCGGGCCAGCACGCAGGGCGTCAGCGGCGGAAAACAGCCGGGGTCGCCCATCATGGGGAGGCAGTTTTCATGCAGATCAAGTTCGCCCGTCACGCCCTGCGCCTGGCCAGTGTTTCCGCGCTCGCTCTTGCCGCGATGCCCGCCTTCGCCCAAACTGCTGCTGCCGAAGATGCCGGCGAGATCATCGTCACCGCCACCCGCCGTGCCGATACGGTGCAGAACACGCCCGCCGCCATCACCGCCTTCAATAGCGTCGCCATCCAGGCCGCCGGCATCGAGCGTCCGGGTGATTTCATCGGGCTGACCAGCAACGTCAACCTGGTCGAGACCCAGAACGCCGGCAACGCCTTCGTCATCATCCGCGGCATCACCCAGGCCCGCAACAGCGAGCCGTCGGTCGCCGTGATCGTCGATGGCATCCAGCAGGTGAACCCGGCCCAGTTCAACCAGGAACTGTTCGACATCGAGCAGATCGAAGTGCTGAAGGGCCCGCAGGGCGGTCTCTATGGTCGCAACGCCATCGGCGGCGCCATCATCATCAAGTCCAAGGCCCCCACCGATGAACTGTCGGGCAAGATCACCGCCGGCCTGGACAATGGCTTTGGCTATTATGTGCGCGGCAACGTTTCGGGGCCGATCGCCGAGAACCTGAAGTTCCGCCTCTCGGGCAGCTGGTATGATACCGATGGTTTCATCCAGAACACGTTCCTGAACGAGAAGGCCGATCCGATCAAGGATCTGAACCTGCGCGGCAATCTGCTGTGGACGCCGGCGGAAGGCCTCGATGTCGATCTGCGCGTCGCCTATTCGAACCTGCAGACGCAGGCGCTCTATTTCAACATCGTCAACGACGTGAACGACACCAGCCTGCCGGTGCGCGTCAACAACCGTGGCCAGAACGACCGCGAGATGTGGAACGCGGCGCTGAAGGTGCGTTACAGCGGCGATTGGGGCACCGTGCAGAACGTGTTCAGCTATGACCGGCTGACCGAAGTGCTGACCGGCGATGCCTTCAACTTCCTGCCGATCCGGGAATCGCTGTTCTTCCAGTTCTTCGGCTTCGATTTGAACCAGAGCCAGTTCCTGGAAGTCGATGCCTGGTCGAACGAGCTGCGCTATGAATCGCCGGCCGACAAGCCGGTGCAGTTCACCGTGGGCAGCTACATGGTCGGCACCAAGCGCTTCATTTCCACCGGCAACATGATCGACACCGGTGCCGGTGTGTTCCCGGTGTTCCGCACGCCGAGCACCAATCCGCTGAACCCGCAGTTCAGCTTCCTGTCGGACAGCCAGGACAATTTCGCCTGGGCCGTGTTTGCCAACACCAGCTGGAAGGTGAACGAGCAGCTGCGCATCGATGCCTCGCTGCGCTATGACCGCGACAATCGCGAGAATACCACGCTGACCCCCACCGCCTTCCTGCCCAACGTGCCCGGCTTCCCGCAGGGCCGCACCGGCGAAGTGCGTGAGCGCAGCTTCCAGTCGTGGCAGCCGAAGATCACCGTCACCTACAAACCGGTCGACAATGTCACCGTCTATGGTGGCTGGAGCCGCGGCTTCCGTTCGGGTGGCTTCAACCAGACCGGCGTGGGCGGCGTCGCCGCCAGCAACGGCATCGTGGGTGTGAACGACATCTTCAACGCCGAAGTGGCCGAAACCTTCGAAATCGGCCTGAAGACGCAGACCGATGACCGGCTGCTGACCTTCAACACCGCCGCCTTCACCACCCGCACGGAAAACAGCTATTTCTTCGTGTTCCTGGCAGCGAACTCGACGCAGAACCTCGGCAACGTGCCGCTGGCGCAGATCAAGGGCTTTGAAGCCGAACTGAATCTGCGGCCGGTGAAGGGCCTCGATATCAATTTCGGCCTGGGTTACACCGACAGCAATATCAAGCAGTTCGGCAACCCGGCGGCGATCGGCAACGAACTGCCGCTGATCAGCCGCTACACGCTGAATGCCGGCATCAACTATGTGACGCCGATCAGCGATGATCTCGATCTGAATGCCCGCGTGGATTATCGCCGCATCGGCCGCACCTGGTGGGATGTCGAGAACAGCACCAGCCGCAACCCGGTGAACATCGTCGATGCCCGCCTGGGTGTGTCGAACAAGCGCTGGAGCGTCACGGCGTTTTCGCAAAACCTGTTCAATGAAATCTACAACGCCGAATTCTCGCCGGGTGGTTTCGTGTTCAAGGCCCGCCCGCGCCGTTACGGCATCGAAGCCAGCTTCAACTTCTGATCGGAAAGGCACGAAAAATGGCCCGCGTTCTCGTTCTTTACTACTCCTCGTGGGGGCATGTGGAGACCATGGCCAAGGCCGTGGCCGAGGGCGCGGCCAGCGTTGACGGCGTGGAAGCCGTGGTGAAGCGGGTGCCCGAACTGGTGCCCGCCGACACCGCCGCCGCCTTCCATTACAAGACGGCGCAGGACGCCGACATCGCCGATCCGAACGAACTGGCCGATTATGACGCCATCATCATCGGCACGCCCACCCGCTTCGGCAACATGGCGGCGCAGATGCGCAACTTCCTCGATCAGACCGGCGGCCTGTGGGCCAAGGGCGCGCTGATCGGCAAGCTGGGCGGCGCGTTCGTTTCGACCGCGAGCCAGCACGGCGGCCAGGAAACCACGCTGACCAGCATCCACACCACGCTGCTGCATCACGGCATGATCATCGTCGGCCTGCCCTACAGTTTCCCGGGCAATACCATCATGACGGAAGTGAGCGGCGGCACGCCCTATGGCGCCTCCACGCTGGCCGCCGGTGATGGCAGCCGCCAGCCTTCGGCCAACGAGCTGGACGGCGCGCGTTTCCAGGGCAAGCACACCGCCGAGATTGCGAAGAAGCTGTTTGGCTGATTATCCTTTCGGGGAGAAGGAGAGCATCATGACCATCACACGTCGCCCGAACCGCCTGCATCACACCGCCTATGTGACCAAGGATCTGGAAGCCACGCGCGCTTTCTATGAGGACGTGATCGGCCTGCCGCTGATCGCCACCTGGACCGAGGCCGACGAACTGTTCGGCAAGATGCGCACCTATTGCCACGTGTTCTTCGAACTGGCGGATGGTTCGGCGCTGGCCTTCTTCCAGTTTGCCGATGCCGATGATCAGGCTGAATTCGGCCCGGAAATTCCGTCCAGCCCGTTCATCCACATCGCCCTGCATGTGGACAAGGCCACGCAGGACGAGATCGCCGCGCGCATTGCGGCGGCCGGCATTGTTGAACCACAGACCTATGTGCTGGAACATGGCTATTGCCGTTCGCTCTATGTGACCGATCCCAACGGCATGATCGTGGAATTCACCCATGATCTGGCCGAAGCGCTGGACCCGGCACTGGATGCAGAGCGTCGCGCCAACGCCCATGCCGAACTGAAGCGCTGGCTGGCCGGCGATCACACCAACAACAACAATTTCCGTCGCGAAGCGGCGTGACCGGCTTGGCGCCGTCCGCTCGGGTGGATGGCGCCTTCGCCGCCGGGAGGGTCCATCGCGTTGCGGTGCCCGGCGGCGATCTGGTGGCAGAGGTGGCCGGAACAGGGCCGGCCATCATCCTGCTGCATGGCTGGACGCTCGATCGGCGACAGTGGCGCGGGCAGGCGCCGCTGGCCGACCGGTTCACGCTGGTGGCGGTGGATCGACGCGGGTTCGGCGAATCCACCGCGCCGGCCGATCTGGCGGATGAACCGGCCGATGTGGCGCGTGTGGCGGCGGCGTTGGGGCTGGCCCGCTATCATCTCGTCGGCCTGAGCCAGGGCGGCAAGGTGGCGCTGGCGCATGCGGCGACGCGGCCGGCGGGGCTGGCGCGGATGGTGGTGATCGGCGCGCCCATTGATGCCGAAATACCGGTGCCGCCCGAAACCGTGCCCGCCGCCGCGATGGCCGCTCTGGCCCGCGCCGGCAAGCTGGCCGAGATGCGGCAGCTCTGGCTGGCGCACCCGCTCACCGCGGGCCGCCCCGAAGTGCGCGCGGCGATGGCGGCGATGCTGGTGCGCTATGACGGCCGCGATCTGGTGACGCCGGGTCGGCCACTGACGGTGACGCTGGACGACGTGCGGCGCATCACCGTGAAGGCCACCGCGCTGGCCGGCGCAGATGACACGCCTTGGCGGCGCGCCGTGGTGGATGCACTGGGCGAGGCCGGGTTGGCGACGGGCCTGATCCGCGGCGGCGGCCATCTGGCACCACTGGATGCCCCGGCCGCGACCAACGCCGCCATCATGGCCGCGCTTGCCTGAGGCGCAGGGCCGGACAGGCCGTGCCCGGTCGGGCGGAACGGGAAATCGCAATGATGCTGGCGCACCCGACAGGATTCGAACCTGTGACCTCTGCCTTCGGAGGGCCGGGAAAACGGACTTTTGTGGACTGTTACACATTGATTTTATTGATGTTGGGTCCGTGACCGTTTAGGGATGGCTACCCAAGTTTTAGGGATGGATTAGGGATGGAAAATCCCGCCATTCGACGGGTGGAGCGGAGCGGAAACAATGGCGCTGGATTTGTCCAAGGTTGGCGAACGGGAAAAGCTGAAGGCGCGCAAAGCGACTTATTGGCAACGCCTGCGGGCCGGTTGCTTTATCGGCTATCGGCCGGTGAAGGCTGGCGGCAAGGGCTTTTGGGCGGCGCGCGTTTATGATGCCGACACCCGGCGATATATCGAAAAGGCCCTTGGCGACTTCGGAACCCTGCCCGGCAGAGAACAATTCGCGGCCGCCAAGAAAGCGGCGGAAGCGGCGGCCGAACTGGTGGAGGCTGGCGGGGAATTGCGGCCTAAGGTGGCGACGGTTGCCGAGGCTTGCCAGGCCTATGCCGAAACGCGGCCGGAAGCAGAGGCGCGGTTTACCCGATTTGTTTACAGTGACCCGGTGGCCAAGGTGGAACTGGCCAAACTTCGCAAGCGACACCTTGCCGATTGGCGCAAGCGGCTGGAGGCAACGCCAGCTAAAGTTAGCCGATCAAAAAGCGGGGAGGCCAAAACACGTAAGCGGGCCGCCAGCACGGTGAACCGCGAACTGGTGGCGCTTAGGGCGGCGCTGCGGGCCGTTCTAACGCCGGGCCAGCCGGGAACCGAAGGCGCATGGCAAGAGGCCCTAAAGCCAACCGCCCACGCCGATGGCCAGCGGACGCTAGCCCTAAGCCGCGATGAACGCCGCAAGCTGCTAGATCATATCGACGCCGAGGCCCTGCCCTTTGTGAAGGCCCTATGCCTCTTGCCGCTTCGCCCCGGCGCCATGGCGTCCCTTACGGCTGGCGACTTCGACAAGCGCACGGCCGAATTGACGATTGCGAAGGATAAGGACGGCCGCCCTAGGCGCATTGTTGTGCCAGCCGGCGCCGCCGAACTGTTGACCCAGCAAGCCAAGGGCAAGTTGCCTGGCGCCCCCATGTTCATGCGGGCCAATGGCAAGGCATGGGATAAGGATAGCTGGAAACACCCGATCACTAGCGCGGTGAAGGCGGCTGGCCTGCCTGATGCCGTAACGGCCTACACGCTGCGGCATAGCACCATAACCGATTTGGTGCGGCTGGGCCTGCCCTTACTCACTATCGCCCAGATCAGTGGCACATCGGCCGAGATGATCGAAAGGCACTATGGCCACTTGGCGAAGGACGCCGCCGTGAAGGCGCTAGCCGAATTGACACTTTGACCGGAAATACTGATTCCGGGGAACGCATTGGCAACTTATCCACAGATTTTGTAAGAGATCACACTATAGCCGAGGAATAAAAATAGCAGCACGCAGGAGAAAAAATTGCTGCTTCAACCCATTTTTATCGCTGTGATCGATGTAATAAAATCTATCAAACCCAATTCTCGGTTTATCGCCACTACCGCGCGCGCGTCCACTACAGTAAAACACTTGCATGGCTCTTGCCGGATTTGTTCCCCAACTGGACAACCGGAGGGCCGTAGGGAGCCTGCCCTATAAACAGGCGCGGCCGGCAATCGGGGTAGGAGCCGACGCCAGCCGCTTGATGAACCAACCGGGGCAAGCCCCAGCGCGAAAGGTCACACCATGCAAGTTGTTACCCATGAATCCGGCGAAAAGGCAACACAGCCTGAATTGCTGGCCTATTCAATTAAAGGCGCCAGAGCCGCCACGGGCCTTAGCCGTTCCATGATTTTTGAACTGATGGCGGCGGGCAAGCTGGAACGGGTCAAGATTGGCAAGCGGACCCTGATTCCAGCCAATAGCCTGCGGGCGCTTGTTAGCGGCGCCGCCGCCTGAAGCCGCGCCATGATAAACGAAAAGGGCGCCAACCCTAAAGCTGGCGCCCCTTGCGATTGCTTGCCCGGCGAACGCAAGGGATTCGATACCCGCTTCACCCGCGACGCGCAACGGCAGGCCAGCCGCTATCCCGGAACGCCGGGCGCAAAAGGCCAGGACGGCACAAGCCAAGACGCGGCCGCCGCCATGGCAACGCGGGCGCCATGCCTTCGATTGCTTGCTATGCGAACGCTAGCGCGGCTGGGAGAGGCAACAACGCTGGAGGCTGTGACGGCCGCCAAGGTGCCGCGCGAGGCCCTACAGCCCCGCCTAAGCGAATTGCGGGCCATGGGGCTGGTGGAGGCTACCGGCGCGCGCCGACAGAACCCATCGGGCAAGTGGGCGGCTGTGCTGCGGCTATCGGCCGAGGGCCGCGATATGCTGGGCCAAGGGGTCGCGCCATGACAAGCGCGGCGCCCTTCGGGCCGGTGCGAAAGATCCGATGGCTCACCGGCGCGGCTGGGCGCGGCGAATTAAGCCGAGCCGAACTGGCAACGCTGATAGTGCTAGCCGATCACGTGAACAGCGACACCGGCAAGGCATGGCCAGCCTATCCCCGAATCGCTGCGACGGCTGGCGTAACGGTGCGAACCGCCAAGCGGGCGATTGCCCGGCTAACCGCCCTTAAGCTGGTGACGATTGCCGAGCATGGAGGGCCGGGCCGATCAAACCGATACGGGCTAAACTGGCCACTTTTTGAGGCAACCGGGGATGGTGACACATGTGACACCATGCAACCCGCCATGGTGACACCTATGACCACCGATGGTGACACGGGTGGCACTGACATGGTGCCAAGGCTGACACCCAATCCTATCAATCCATCCGAGCAACAAGCGAAGGATGAGATTGATAGATCGCAAGCGGACGGCGCCAGCGCCGCTGCGCCCTTGGGGGCTTGCGGCTTGTCGCCGGCTGGGAAGGGCTATGCGGCTTTCTGGGCGGCTTGGGGGCGCCGCGTGACGGTTGCTGACACCGAACGGCTTATCGACGCTGCAATCGACGCTGGCGCCAATCTGGCGGACATTGTGGCGGGTGCCGAGCGTTTCCAGCGATATTGCACTGACACCGGCAAGCCTGCCCGCATGACGCCAGCCGCCTTTGTGAAGGGCCAAAAGTGGCGGGATGATTGGCAGCTAGTCCGCAACCCCAAAGCCGAGCCGGAAAAGCCGAAGGCCAAGGCGGGGAAGGGCGGCAAGTCAAAAGCCGTCCAGCCGGAAAAGAGGAAGCGAGCGGGCAAGCCAGTTTGGGAGTGGAACCCGGCAGAATCGGCGTGGAGCGAGCGTTATCGGGCCGAGGTCGTAAAGATAATGAAGCTGCACAACTGGGAGCGAATTGCCAACGGCCCAGAACTAGAAATTGCTAAAAAGGCTTTGGAGCCGTGGCTCAAGGCTAATCCTAGGCCGCCAGAATGGCGTAACCGATTAACTGGTGAATGTTGGGGCAAGTGCGGCGACAGTCGCCCCGCCGATGATTGGCGGCCGCCAGCAAGCGAAAGGCAAAGCTAATGGCAACCCGAAACAACGGCCCAGAAACGGGCAGGACGCCGGCTGGGCGCTTTGCGGCGGGCAATCCCGGCAGGCCGAAGGGCGCGCGCCATAAGGCCACTGTGGCGGCGCTGGCGCTATTGGACGGGCAGGCCCAGGCTTTGACACAACGGGCGGTGGAACTGGCCCTTGCTGGCGACACAACCGCATTGCGGCTTTGCTTGGAACGGCTGGTGCCGCCCCGGAAGGATGCGCCGATCACCTTCACCATGCCCGCCATGCAATGCGCGGCCGATACGGCAAAGGCGGCTGGCGCGGTTGTGGACGCGGTGGCGGCTGGTGAACTCACCCCAGCCGAAGGGGCGGCGGTTATGGGGCTGGTGGATGCCTTCCGGAAGGCGCTGGAAACAAGCGATTTGGAAAGCCGCCTAGCGGCACTGGAAGCGCGGCAATGACGCTTCGAACCCGGCTAAGGCGGTTGGAGGCCAAAGCCCCGGACGGCGCTGCGGATAGCCCTACCGTCATTTTCATATGTGACGGCGAAACCGGCGAACCGCGCGGCGCAATCTGGGCTGGCGGCGGTTGCGCGCGCGAAGATCACGAAACGGCCGATAGCTTCGAAGCGCGGGCCGATGCCATGGCTACCCAGCCGCTATCGCGCGCCTAATCCGGGGCGATTCCCAACCCATGTTTTAGGGATGGATTAGGGACGGGCCATTTTCGAAGCCGCTAAGCCATTGATTTTATGGCGCACCCGACAGGATTCGAACCTGTGACCTCTGCCTTCGGAGGGCAGCGCTCTATCCAGCTGAGCTACGGGTGCGGACGCTGCGCTGTTAGCAGCGGTTGCCGGTGCGCGCCAGCCTGATTCAGTTCGATGTCTTGGCCTTGGTCTTGCGCGGCTTTGGCGGCAACCGTTCGAATTTGCCGAGGCCGCAGGACGCACCCATGATGCCGGGATTGCCCTGCACGATCACCCGGATGATATCGACATTGCACAATTGCGGGATGGTGGTGCTGTAGGTGAAGGCGCGATTGAAATTGAGCCCCGGGCACGAACGCGCCAGCCGGCTGCGCCACACGCTGCCATCGCGCAGCTCGAAATCGATGGTTTGATCGTCCACAACCGTATTGCTGCGCACCTGCGTCAGCTGCAGGCAGTTGCGGGTTTCCGGCGGGGTGGCCGGCGCTGTGCTTTGCGCCAGGGCGGGGGCTGCGACCAGCAGCAGCGAAAGGGACAGGGGCAGGATGAGTGCGCGCATCGTTCGTCCTCCAACAGGGCAAGGCTGCAGCCCGGGCGCTGAACCGGCGCTGAACTTCACTGCACCAGCAACTGCTTTGCCTTGAACTGGCACAGATGTGCCACCGGGCAATCCAGGCATTTGGGGCTGCGCGCCGTGCAGACATAACGGCCGTGCAGGATCAGCCAATGATGGGCATGGCGCCGCCACGGCGCCTTCACCCGCTTCAGGATGCCGTTTTCCACCGCCAGCACTGTCTTGCCCGGGGCAAGGCCGGTGCGGTTGGCAAGGCGGAACACGTGGGTATCCACGGCGCAGGTCTCTTCGCCGAACAGCACGTTCACCACCACGTTCGCTGTCTTGCGGCCAACGCCGGGCAGGGTTTCCAGCACGTCGCGGCTGTGCGGCACCTCGCCGCCAAATTCCGCCACCAGCCGCCGCGACAGGGCGATGACGTTCTTTGCCTTGGCATTGAACAGGCCAATGGTGCGGATATGCTGCTTCAAGCCCTCCTCGCCCAGATCGAGCATCTGCTGCGGCGTGTGCACGGCTTCAAACAGGCGGCGCGTCGCCTTGTTCACCCCCACATCGGTGGCCTGGGCCGACAGCACGACCGCCACCAGCAGCTGATAGCCATTGCCATAGGCCAGTTCCGTTTCCGGTTCCGGGCGGGCGGCGGCCAGGATGCGGAAATATTCGTCGATTTCGGTCGCCGTCATCAGGCGTTGATAGGCTTTGGTCATGATGTCGCCCTTCTGCCAAACCGGCTGGCAGGGCAAGCCTTGAGCGAATAGGAAGTCCGGGTGCTGCTTGATCTCACCCTCACGCCGAATCGCTCGCTGCCGCGTGATCATGCGCGGCTGCTGATCCTTGCGATCGCCGGCCTGTTCCTGATCGGCTCCATCCGCTTCCTCATCCTCGGGCTGTGGCCGGTGATTCCGTTCATGATCGCCGATGTCGCCCTGCTGGCCTGGGCGTTCCGCAGCAATTACCGATCAGGCGGCGCGCGCGAACGGCTGGTACTGGTCGATGATGCGCTCACCCTCACCCGCATCGATCCGTGGGGCAAGGCGGTGGACGAGGTGCTGGAACCCTATTTCACCCGCGTCGACATCGAGGAAACGCCGCTGGGCGATGCGCTCTTGTTCCTTTCCGCGCGGGGGCGCCGGCTGCGGGTCGGGCATTTCCTGTCTGCGCCGGAGCGCCGCGAGGTGGGCGCCGTCATTCGCGAGGCGCTGGCCCGCTATCGCAATCAGAGGCCCAGCACATCGGCCATGGCGTAGCGGCCGGGCTTGCGGCCTGCCAGCCACTGCGCCGCCTTCAGCGCACCGCGGGCGAAGATGCTGCGGTTTTCGGCGCGGTGCCACAATTCGATGCGCTCGCCCTCGCTGGCCAGAAGCACCATGTGATCGCCGGCCGCACTGCCACCGCGCAAGCTGGCAAAGCCGATCTGGCCTTCCACGCGCGCGCCGGTGATGCCATCGCGGCCCCGATCGCTGTGCGTGGCCAGATCAACGCCACGGCCTTTTGCCGCCGCTTCGCCCAGCGCCAGCGCCGTGCCCGATGGCGCGTCCACCTTCAGCCGGTGGTGCAGTTCGGCAATCTCGATATCCCAATCCGGCCCCAGCGCGTGCGCGGCCTGTTCGACCAGCCGCGCCAGCAGGGTGACGCCCAGGCTGGTGTTGGCGGCCTGCAGCACGGCGATATCGCGGGCCGCGGTATCGATCAGGGCGTGATGCTCGGCCTCCAGCCCGGTGGTGCCCACCACCAGCGCGCAGCGGCCTTCCTGCGCCGCCTCGATACTCACCGGCAGCGCCGCGGGTGCCGAAAAATCGATCAGCACGTCGCACTTGTGGGCAATGGCGCCGATATTGGAACAGACGGTGAGCGTTTCGGGATGCCCCGGCCCGGCCGGGCGGCCACAACTGGCATGGCCGGCCCGCTCGACGGCACCAGCCAGCACCAGGCCGGGCCAATCCGACAAGGCCCCGATGATGGCCTGGCCCATGCGGCCCCCGGCGCCCAGCACGCCCACGCGGATCAACTTCCTGCTCATGCCGCCACCTTGGGCGATGCCGCGCCGGGGCGCAACTGCTCAGGCCTTCGCCGGCAGCCGCCGGCCCAGCCAGCCTGCCGCCGCCAGCGAGACGATCAGGCCGACCGGCAAGATCTCCGTCGCCGTCACCCCCATGCGCCACAGCGGCCGGGCATAATCACGGGCGAACTGCGCCGCTTCGGCCCTGGCCCTGGCGATGGTAGCGGCATCGCCGGTCTTCTCGGCTTCGGCCACCATGAAGCCGGCATATTCGGCGCCGAAATCCATGCCCGTAACGGCCAGCGCCGCCTCCCACGCCAGTACATAGAAGAGCGTGGCGATGAGCGTGATGCCCAGCCCCAGCGCCAGCGCCGGCCAAAAGCCGATCACCCCACCCAGCACGGTGTCGCGGTGGCGGCGGATGGCGATGACGATCATGGTGAAGGCCAGCAGCATCCCGGCATAGCCAATCGCCATGCCAACGGCGGGATCGGGAATATGCTCATTCAGGCCAACCGTTGTGCCAAACAACAGGCTGCCGACAATCAGGCCGGCGGCGAGGCCATAGCGGGTGATGGTGGTGATCATGCGCGTTCCCTTGTGCAGTGATGGTTGCGCCATCACTCACACACGGCAAGGGGGTGCCTGTCAGTCACCCAGATGGGTGATTTTCCGCACATCACCCGATAATCCCGAGGCTGCGCGCCCGTGCGATGGCCGCCGTGCGGCTGGTCGCGCCCAGTTTTTCATACAGCCGCGCCAGGTGCGTCTTCACCGTGTTGGGCGACACCTCCAGCGCCCGGGCGATCTCCTTGTTGGCCTGGCCAGCCGCCAGCAACCGCAGCACCTCCACCTCGCGCGGCGTCAGGCCCAGGCTGGCGATGGCGGCGGGATTGCCCGGTGGCGGTGCCGGCTTGTTCCACACCGCAAAGCCCAGCCACAGGCCCAGCCCAAGGAACAGGCCGGCCACCAGCAGCAACGCAACATCGCCAGTGTTGGTGCGGGCCATCCGCTGATAATCCGTCCACGCCAGCAGCAGCGCGCCCGCCGCCAGTGCCAGCCCCCACGCCAGCATCTGCCAGCCAAACCGCCACTGAATTCGTCGCCCCTTCATCACCCCCATTCAGCCACAGCTTGCAGCACTTCGCCAGCCGCTCCTATGGTGGCGGCGATGACTTTTCGTCCCGCCACCGCTGCCGATGCCGCCGCCATCGCCGCCCTGCACACGGCAAGCTGGCAGACGGCCTATGCCCATATCCTGGCGGCGAACTGGCTGGCCAACGACCTTGCCGCCGACCGCCAGCGCGTGTGGAGCGACCGCTTTACCGCGCCCGATCCCGCCATGCGGGTGTTGCTGGCAGAGGATCACGATGGCTTGGCCGGCTTTGTCTGCATCTTCCTTGCCGCTGATCCGCAGTGGGGCAGCCATGTCGACAATCTGCACGTCCGCCCCGGTCTGAAAGGCCAGGGCCTCGGCCGCCGCCTGCTCGCCGCCGCCGCGCGGATCGCGCTCAGCGAAACGCCGGGGCTGGGCCTCGATCTCCACGTCTATGCCGCCAACACCGCAGCACGCGGCTTCTATCGCCGCCTCGGCGGGCTCGAATCACTGGCCGAAAAGGAAGCCGCGCCCGACGGCAGCACCCAGGCCTATCAGCGCATCTGGTGGCCCGACCCGAAAGCGCTCACGGCATGAACATCGTCATCCTCACCGGCGCCGGCATTTCGGCCGAATCCGGCGTGCCCACTTTCCGCGCCGCCGATGGCCTGTGGGAAGGCCACCGCGTGGAAGATGTCGCCACCCCGCAGGCCTTCCGCCGCAACCCCACATTGGTGCAGCAATTCTACGACCAACGCCGCGCCTTCCTCGGCCAGGTGGTGCCCAATGCCGCCCACATGGCGCTGGCGCGGCTGGAGGCGGAGTGGAGCGGGGACTTCCTCCTCGTCACCCAGAATGTCGATGATCTGCACGATCGCGCCGGCCACAATCGCCTGCTACACATGCACGGCGAACTCAATTCCGCCCTCTGCACCCGCTGCGGCGCGGCGCGGCCCTGGCGCGGGCCGCTGCTCGGCGATCCCAAGTGCCCGGCCTGCGCTCAGGTGGGGTCCTTACGCCCCGATATCGTCTGGTTCGGCGAAATGCCCTACCACATGGACGAGATCAGCGCCGCCCTCAGCGCTTGCGACCTGTTCGTCTCCATCGGCACCTCCGGCGCGGTCTATCCGGCCGCCGGCTTCGTGCAATGGGCGCGCGAAGCCGGCGCGCGCACGCTGGAACTCAACCTGGAACAGTCGGCCGGCACGCCCCTATTCGACGAAGCCCGCCACGGCCCGGCCAGCGTGCTGGTGCCAGCGTGGGTGGAGGAGTTGCTGGGAGGGTAAAGTGAAGAGGGCCTCCGGCGGGCAGGGCCTGAGGCCCCGCACCCACTTTCGTTTTTGGTCCGCTCACATGTTTCATGAGCCCGTCATGCTGGCGGAGGCCAGCATCCATCTTGAACGCAAGCGCGATGGCCGGAGCCCCGATGCAACTATGGATGCTGGCCTTCGCCAGCATGACGGACGATTGGTGTTCGGCCACATCAAGTCAAACGGGTGCAGGGACTGCGTCCCTGCCCGCCGGTGGCATCCCTTTCTGTCACTCATCCAGCGCGCGGATATCCGGCTGCATCAGCTGGATGAACAGCAGCGCCGTCAGATACGCGCCGGCCGCGATGGCGAACATCGGCCAGTAGCCGACGCCGTTGGTGAGGCACCAGCCGGTCAGTTCGATGATGCCGGTGCCGGTGAGGTTGCCGGCCACCCCGCCCAGCGCCATCACCCCGGCGACGCGCGAAGTTGGCACGGTATCGGCGGCGAGGCCGAAGATGTTGGTGGAGAAGCCCTGATGGGCGAAGAGTGCCAGGCCGATGATGAGGGCGGCCGCGATTGGGCCGGGCGCATAAAGGGCGAGCGGGATGGGCAGGATCAGGATGGCGTAGAGGAA
Source organism: Sandarakinorhabdus sp. AAP62 (assembly GCF_000331225.1). GTDB lineage: Bacteria > Pseudomonadota > Alphaproteobacteria > Sphingomonadales > Sphingomonadaceae > Sandarakinorhabdus. The sequence continues at coordinate 417,203 of NZ_ANFY01000007.1, forward strand.
CATGCTGGTCTTGCGCGCCTTGTTCACGCTCATGCCGCGTTTGAGCAGGGCCGGGAACAGGAAGCCGCAGCTGAAGGCGCCGAGGGCCGCCATGGTGAAGATGATGGCGTTGGGCTCGCCGACCTCGCCTTGCGAAAGCCCGAAGGTTTTCACCAGGAAGTCGGTGCTCCAGAACAGCACGAACCACCAGACGCAATCGGTGAGGGCCTTGGCGCCGACGACCGTCCAGGTGCGGTGATCTTTCAGCAGCGCGCCCCAGTTGCCGTCGAGCGCGGCTTTCTTGGCGACGTTGACGGGGGTGAGCGTGCGCGTGCTCAGCACCCAGAAGGCCAGCCAGACAAAGCCGAGTGCGCCGGTGACGATGAACGCCGATTGCCAGCCGAAGGCCAGCGCCAGCGGCGGGATCAGCAGCGGGGTGAGGATGGCGCCGATGTTGGGCGCGGTGTTGACGAGGCCGAGGCCCAGGCTGCGCTGGGTGAGCGGCAGATAGGTGGCGGCGGCTTTCACGGCGGCGGGTGTGTTGACGCTTTCGGCCACCGCCAGCACGGAGCGGGCGACGACGAACTGGCTCACGGTGGCGGCGGCGGCGTGGGCCATGCCGGCGGCGCTCCAGATCGCGACGGCGACGCCGTAGGCCCAGCGCACGCCGAACTTGTCGACAAACCAGCCCACGGCCAGCAGTGCGAAGGCGGCGGAGAGCTGGAACACGCTGCCCAAGTGGGCGAATTCCTGATCGGTCCAGCCGAATTCGGCTTCCAGCGTGGGTTTGAGCAGCGCCAGCACCTGGCGATCGACATAGTTCAGCGCCGTGCCGGCAAAGAGCAATGTGATCAGCAGCCAGCGCGCGCGGGCTTCAGCCTCTTCCCTCGTTGCCATCGCGCTCCCCCCAAGGCCGCCGGATCAGAAGTCCAGCTTGTCATAATGCTGTGGCGGCGGCAGGCCTTCCAGCCGTTCGGCCAGCAAGGGCCGGAACGTCGGGCGCGACTTGATCGCCGAATACCAGGTCTTGGCCGGTTCATGGCCATCCCATTCCAGACCGGCCAGATAATCCGCCACCGAAAGATGCGCCGCCGCCGCGATATCGGCCAGGCCGAACTGGCCGCCGCCCAGCCAGGCGCGGCGTTCGAGCAGGAAATCGATGTAGTCCAGGTGCATGTCTGCCATGCGGCTGGCGGCGCGGATGATGCCGCCATCGGGCGTGCCGCGCACCACGGCGCGCTTGTACATGCGCTCCCCCAACAGCGGCGCATTCACTTCGGCATAGAATTTCTGATCGAACCAGGCGCTGAGCCGCCGGGTTTCGGCACGATCTTCCGCCGTGCTGCCGATCAGCGGCGTGCGTTCCAGCGTTTCCTCGATATGTTCAAGGATGGCGGTCGAATCAGACAGCACCAGCGCATCGCGCTGCAGCACCGGCGTCTGCCCGGCCGGGTTGAGCGCGGTGAAGGCGGGGCGCTTTTCCCACGGCCGTTCCTGCACCAGTTCGTGCGTCACACCCTTCACCGCCAGCGCGAAACGCACCTTGCGGCTGAACGGGCACAGCGTGAAATGATAGAGACGCCACATTGCAAGCCTTGTCATAATCATCTTTGCCGTCTTGGGAAGGCCGCAGCCGCCCAACTGGCTTGTTGCAAATCATTCGCAACAACGCTAGCACGGCAAACATGAACCGGCGTTTCGCCCTATTGGCCCTGTGGGCGGTGTTGATGGCGCCGCTGGCCATGCTGTGGTGGCAGGCAGCCAGCCCGGATGCCGATCTGGATGCATTGGTGGCCGATACCGGCAATTGGGCGATGGCGTGGCTGGCAATTGCCGTGGTGATGACGCCGCTGGCCAAGCTGGGGCGGCCGCTGGCGCGCCTGTTGTGGCTGCGCCGCGCGGTGGGGCTGGCGGCCTTTGCGGCCAGCGTGGTGCATCTGTGGCTCTATGTGCTCGCCATGCGCGGTTTTGCCGAACCGGGCGGTGAATGGGCACTGATGGCGGATGAGGCGATGACGCCCGGCATCCTCACCGGCTGGATCGCGCTCGCCCTGATGCTGCCGCCGGCGCTGGCCAGCAATGATGCCGCGATGCGCCTGCTGCGCCGCGCTTGGAAGCCGGTGCAGCGCTTGGCCTGGCCAGCGGCAGCAGTGGCGCTGGCCCACATGGCCGTGGTGCATGATGCGGGTCGCCTGGCGATGGCAATCACTGGCCTCGTCGCCGGCCTGCAACTGGTTCGATTTTTCCCTGCAACCCGAAAGGTATGAAGATGCGCGTGATGATGATGGCGGCTCTGGCTGCAACGATGATGGCCGGCCCGGCGCTGGCTACCGGCAAGATCAAGTGCAATGTCGCCAAGACCGACATGAAGCCGATCGAGACGCTGAAGGCCGAACTGACCAGGCAGGGCTGGACCGTGGCCAAGGCGAAGGTCGATGGCGGCTGCTATGAAGTCTATGGCGTCCTGCCGGAAACCGGCCGTGTGGAGGCCTATTTCGATCCGGCGACGTTCGAGAAGCTGTACGTCGAACAGCGCGGCAAGGTGCTGTTCAAGAAGGGCTAAGCCTTGGCGGGCCGGGGCTTTGCCTTGCTTTGGGGCTTCGCCTTGGCCGGCTTGGCCGCCTTTGCCTTCAGCGCAGCCACTTCGGCTTCCAGCTCGTTGATGCGCAGCGCCTGGCGGACGACGATATCCTGCAGGGCGCTGGTATCCGGGCTCACCGGTGGCGGCTCCGCAGCCTTGGGCGGTTCCGGCGGGGTCGGCGGCTTGGCCGGTTCCGGCGTCACGATCTCGGCATCCACCACCGTATCGCGGTCGCGGAAAATGCCGGACTCGCGCGCCTTGCGGATCAGCGGCGCAGCCGCCACCGCCATCTGCATCAGGCTGTCGATCAGCGGATCATTGTTCTTGGCCATCATCGGGTCCTTCGACTGTCTTACAAGAATATAGCAGCGAAGGACCCGGTTTCAAGAGTTGGCCTATTCCGCCGCGATGCTGGCCGGGCTGTCGTTCAGCGGATGCGGCAGCCGGCTGACCATTTCCTTCGGGCACACCTGCCAGATCGCCGCGCGCGTGCGGTCCCATTCGGCGAGCAGGCCGGCGGCCCATTTGGACCCCGTCTCGGCGGCATGCTCCTCGATCAGCGCGTGAACATGCGCTTCCCAATGCGCCGACTCCAGCCGCTGCACGATCACGCTTTCGCGGTTCACCCGCCGCTCGAACTGGCCATCGCGATCCAGCACGAAGGCCATCCCGCCCGACATGCCGGCGCCAAAATTGTCGCCCGTCGGCCCCAGGATCACCGCGGTGCCGCCGGTCATGTACTCGCAGCCATTGGCGCCGCAGCCTTCCACCACCACGGTGGCGCCGCTGTTGCGCACGGCAAAACGCTCGCCCGCACGGCCGGCGGCAAAGAGTTTGCCGGCGGTGGCGCCATACAGCACGGTGTTGCCGATGATGGCATTGTCCTGGCTGGCCAGCGGGCTGGACGGGAAGGGTCGCACCACGATGGTGGCACCGGAAAGCCCCTTGCCGACATAGTCATTGGCCTCGCCGAACACTTCCAGCTTCACGCCCTGCACGGCAAAGGCGCCCAGCGACTGGCCGGCGGAACCGCGCAGCCGGATATGGACATGGCCGGGGCTGAGCGCCGTCATGCCGAACCGCCGCGTGATCTCGCCCGAAAGCCGCGTGCCCACCGCGCGGTGCGTGTTCCTGACCGTATAGGCCAGCTGCATCTTCTCACCGCCTTCGAACAGATGGCCGGCGTCGCGGATCATTTCCGCATCCAGGCTGTCCGGCACCGGGTTGCGGCCGGTGCCCAGGCCCCAGCGGCGCATGGCATCGGGCGCATCGACCTTGGCCAGCACCGGGTTCAAGTCGAGATCGTCCAGATGCTCCGCCCCGCGGCTGACCTGGCGCAGCAGTTCGGTGCGGCCGATCACGTCATCAAGGCTGCGGCAGCCAAGGCGCGCGAGGATTTCGCGCACTTCCTCGGCGATGAAGCTCATCAGGTTGATGACCTTTTCCGGGCTGCCGTCGAACTTGCCGCGCAGCGCTTCGTCCTGCGTGCAGACGCCCACCGGGCAGGTGTTCGAATGGCACTGGCGCACCATGATGCAGCCCATGGCGACCAGGCTCATCGTGCCGATGCCATACTCCTCCGCACCCAGAATTGCAGCGATCACCACGTCGCGGCCGGTCTTCAGGCCGCCATCGGCGCGCAGCTTCACCCGGTGGCGCAGGCCATTGAGGGTGAGCACCTGATTGACTTCGGACAGGCCCATTTCCCACGGCGTGCCGGCATATTTGATGCTGGTCTGCGGGGACGCGCCGGTGCCGCCAACATTGCCGGAAATCAGGATGGCATCGGCGTGCGCCTTGGCGACGCCAGCCGCCACCGTGCCGATGCCGGCGCTGCTCACCAGCTTCACGCAGACGCGGGCACGGGTGTTGATCTGCTTCAGATCGTAGATCAGCTGGGCCAGATCCTCGATCGAATAGATGTCGTGGTGCGGCGGCGGGCTGATCAGCGTCACGCCCGGCGTCGAGTGACGCAGCTTGGCGATCAGCTCGGTCACCTTGAAGCCGGGCAGCTGCCCGCCCTCGCCGGGCTTGGCGCCCTGGGAGACCTTGATCTCGATTTCCTCGCAGGCGTTGAGATACTCCGCCGTCACGCCAAAGCGGCCGCTGGCGATCTGCTTGATCACGCTGTTGGCGTTGTCGCCATTGGCATAAGGCTTGAAGCGGATCGGGTCCTCGCCGCCTTCACCCGAAACCGCCTTGGCGCCGATGCGGTTCATGGCGATCGCCAGCGTTTCGTGCGCTTCCGGTGACAATGCGCCCAGGCTCATGCCCGGCGTCACGAAGCGCTTGCGGATTTCGGTGACGGATTCGACCGATTCGATCGGCACGGCCTTGGTGCCGGGCACGAAATCCAGGAGGTCACGCAGCGAAATCGGCGGCAGCGCCTGCACGCCGCGGCTGAACTTCTGATAGTCGGAATAGCTGTCGCGGCTCACCGCCGTCTGCAGCAGGTGGATCAGCTGGGCATTCCAGGCATGCGCCTCGCCATTGGCGCGCCAGCGATAAAGGCCGCCCACCGGCAGGGCGATCACATCCTCATCCCACGCCTTTTCGTGGCGCATCTGGGCGTTGACGAACAGCGATTCAAAGCCCTCGCCGGAAATCTTGGCCGGCATGCCGGGGAAGAAATCATTGACCAGCGCCCGGCTCAGCCCAACCGCTTCGAAATTATAGCCGCCACGATAGGAGGAGATCACCGCGATCCCCATCTTGGCCATGATCTTCAACAGGCCGTCGTCCACCGCCTTCTTGTAGCGGGCGATGCATTCATCCAGCGTCAGGCTGCCGAACAGGCCGCGCGCGTGGCGATCGGTAATGGCTTCCTGCGCCAGATAGGCGTTCACCGTGGTGGCGCCCACACCGACCAGCACCGCGAAATAATGCGTGTCGAGCGCTTCGGCGGCGCGCACGTTGATGCTGGCGTAGGTTCTGAGGCCCTTCCTCACGAGGTGCGTATGCACGCCCGCCGTGGCGAGGATCATGGCGATGCCGGCTTGGCGAGCAGACTGATGCTCATCCGTGAGGAACAATTGCGTCTTGCCCTGCCGCACGGCGGTTTCCGCCTCGGCGCGCACGCGCGCGATGGCAGCGCGCAAGGCTCCGGGGCCGCCAGTGATATCGAACGTGCAGTCGATCTCGGCGACCTGACGGCCAAAATGGCCCTTCAGCAGATGCCAGTCGCGGTTGGACAGCACGGGGCTGTCCATCACCATCACGCCGGCCTGGGTGGCTTCGTCGTCCAAAATGTTGGTCAGGTTCGAAAAGCGCGTCTTCAGGCTCATCACGCCGGTTTCGCGCAGGCTGTCGATCGGCGGGTTGGTGACCTGGCTGAAATTCTGCCGGAAGAAGTGCGACAGGTTGCGGGCGTTTTCGGAAATCACCGCCAGCGGCGCGTCATCGCCCATGGAGCCAACGGCTTCCTTGGCATCCTCCACCATGGGGGCGAGGATCAGCTCCATGTCTTCCAGCGTCTGGCCGGCGGCGACCTGGCGGCGGCGCAGCATGTCGCGATCGAAGGCCGCGGCCGGCTCCGGCTTGGCGCGGCCCGGCAGATCCTCGAAATTGGTGAAGCCGGCCACCAGCGACGCATAATCCTGCGCGCCGGCCACCTTGGCCTTGATCTCGGCATCCGCGTAGAACTTCGACGGCGCCGCATCCAGGTCCACCGCGATCATCTCACCGGGGCCAAGCGCGCCCTTCTTCACGACATCGCCTTCCGGCACCACCACCATGCCGGCTTCGGAACCGGTGATCAGGAGGCCATCGCGGGTGAGGCAATAGCGCATCGGCCGCAGCGCGTTGCGATCGAGGCCGGCCACCACCCAGCGGCCATCCGTCATCGCCAGCGCCGCCGGTCCGTCCCACGGCTCCATCAGCGACGCGAAGAAGGCATACATGGCGCGCGTGGCGGGATCGAGGCTGGCATCACGCTGCCAGGCCTGCGGGATCAGCATCAGCTTGGCGGTCGGCGCATCGCGGCCGGAGCGCACAAAGGCTTCGAACACCGCATCCAGCGCCGCCGTGTCCGACGCGCCGGCGGGGATCAGCGGCTTGATGTCTTCCGAATGTTCGCCGAACGCGGCGGCGGCCATCTTGATCTCGTGGCTCTTCATCCAGTTCGAATTGCCGCGGATCGTGTTGATCTCGCCATTGTGCGCGAGGCAGCGGAACGGCTGCGCCAGCCACCATTGCGGGAAGGTGTTGGTGGAATAACGCTGGTGATAGATGGCAAAGCGCGAAACGAAACGTTCGTCGTTGAGATCGGGATAGAAGACGCTCAGCGATTCAGCGAGAAACAGGCCCTTGTAGATCAGGGTCCGGCACGACAGCGAGCAGAAATAGAAACCCTGGATCTGGGCCTCGATCACCTTCTTCTCGATGCGGCGACGGATGAGATAGAGATCCTTCTCGAACCGGTCCTTGGCATCCTCGCCATCTGGCTTCGGGCCGGCGATCATGATCTGCTCGATCTCGGGCCGGCTCTGCATCGCCTTGTCGCCGATGCAGCTGATATCTACCGGCACCTGGCGCCAGCCATAGACCTTGTAGCCAAAGCCGATGATTTCGGATTCGACGATGGTGCGGCAGGCTTCCTGCGCGGCCAGATCGGTGCGCGGCAGGAAGACCTGACCCACGGCCAGCAGGCCGGCGACCGGCTTCTGGCCGTGGCGTTCGACATGTTCGTGGAAGAAATCCACCGGGATTTCGACCAATATGCCCGCACCATCGCCGGTCTTGCCATCGGCATCGACGGCGCCGCGGTGCCACACCGCCTTCAGCGCATCGATGGCGGCGGTGACGACCCGGCGCTGCGGCCGGCCATCGGTGGCCGCCACCAGGCCCACGCCGCAGGCATCGCCTTCCAGTTCGGGGCGATACATGCCGACATCGGCAATCCGGGCGCGTTCCTCGGCCGAAGCGGTGAAGGGCACAGGGCTGTGGGTCATGGCTTGCCTGCCGGTTGCGGGTTGCTGTTGAGCGGGGCGAGGGCAGCCCCGATGCGCTTGGCATTGGCCTGCATGGCGGCATCGATCTTGGCGCCGATCAATTGGCCATTGGCATTGGCGATGGCGGCGGCAACGGCCGGCTCCTTGCGCAGCAAGGCCTGGCCGAGCGCGCTGCGATAGAAGACCAGCATCGCATCCAGCTCGGCCTTGGTGAACTGGCGGGCATAGGCCTGGGTGGCGGCATTGATGACACCGTTCAGGTTCTGGTTGACGACGCCCTGGGCTACCTCGGCCTGGATGGCGCCGGCCTTGGCCAGTACCGGATCAAATTTCGCCTTGTTGGCCTGATAGGCCGGGACGAAACCCGGCTGCTGGGCCAGCATGGCGCGCATCACGGCGCCAGTCTTCATCTGGGCGATGCTCTGCGCCATCTGCTGCTGCAGTTTCGCCTTCAGACCCAGTTGCGCCACCACCGCGGCGGCGGCTTGCAGCGTCGCCGGATCGGCGGGACGCGCCGGGGCCTTGGCTTGGGCAAGGGCCGTGCCGGAAAGCCCAAGGGCAGCGATCGTGGCGATCAGGGTCTTCATCTTTGGAAATCCTTTGGAAAGCGCGGGCATGATCAGGCGGCCTGCGCCGCTGCACCGGCCAAGGCACCAGCCTTGGCGCGCAGATACTGGTGCATCGCGGCGGCCACGTCACGCCCGTCGCGCACGGCCCACACCACCAGCGACGCGCCGCGCACGATATCTCCGGCAGCAAACACGCCGTCCATCCCGGTCATCATCGTCTTGTGATCGATGCGCACCGTGCCCCAGCGCGTTACCGGCAGTTCGGGCGCGCCAAACAGGCCGGGCAGATCCTCGGCATCGAAGCCCAGCGCCTTGATCACCAGATCGGCCGTGCTGGTGAAGTGATTGTCGGCATCCGGCTCGGGCGCACGGCGGCCATCCGGGCCGGGCTGGCCCAGGCGCATGGCCTGCGCCACCACGCCGGTGGGCGTGATCTGGGCGGGTGCTGCAAGCCAGACGAATTCCACGCCCTCTTCCTCGGCATTGGCCACTTCGCGGGCCGAACCCGGCATGTTGGCACGGTCGCGGCGATAAAGACATTTCACGCTGGCAGCGCCCTGGCGGATGGCGGTGCGCACGCAATCCATGGCAGTGTCGCCACCGCCGATCACCACGACATGCTTGCCCGCGGCATCGAAACCGCCCGGCAATTCGTCGCCAAAGCCGGCCTTGTTGGCAGCGATCAGATAATCCAGCGCTTCCATCGTCGTCGGCCCATCGGCGCCCGGCACCGCGACCTGGCGGGCCTTGTAGACCCCCGTCGCAATCAGCACCGCATCATGGCGCTCGCGCAGATCGGCCAGGCTGGCATCACGGCCCACGGCGAAATCCTGGTGGAACTGCACGCCGCCTTCGCGCAACCGCTCGACGCGACGCATCACCACCGGCTTTTCCAGCTTGAAGCCCGGGATGCCATAGGTGAGCAGCCCACCGGCGCGATCGTGCCGATCATAGACATGCACCTGGTAGCCCTTCACCCGCAGTGCCTCGGCGGCGGTGAGGCCGGCCGGGCCGGCGCCGATGATGGCGACGCTCTGGCCCGAACGGTCGGCGACAGGCGCCAGCGGCTTCACCCAGCCCTGTTCCCAGGCGTTATCGGTCAGGAACTTCTCCACCGAACCGATGGTAACGCTGCCGAACCCGGGTTCGATCACGCAATTGCCTTCGCACAGCCGGTCCTGCGGGCAGATGCGGCCGCAGATTTCCGGCATGGCGTTGGTGGCGGCCGACACTTCATAGGCTTCCTGCAAACGGCCTTCCGCTGTCAGCTTCAGCCAGTCGGGGATGTTGTTCTGCAACGGGCAATGCACCTGGCAGAAGGGCACGCCGCACTGGCTGCAGCGCCCGGCCTGCTCTTCGGCCTTGGCGAGGATATAGGGGCGGCTGATCTCCAGGAAATCATGGGCGCGTTCATCGGCCGACCGCTTGGCCGGATAGGCCTGGTCGCGCTCGACGAACTTCAGCAATTTTGTTGCGGCCATGGTCGCGTATCCTTTCGTTCGGATGCGCGAAACCACAAGCACCGGCGCTTGTCACGTGAAAAGCGGCAAATAGGGCAGTATTTCTTCCCTAAATCCGGCTAATCCGTGCGATTCCGGCGGTGTAGCTGCCGTTTTATGGCCGTTTCGGCCCTATCTCATCGTCAGCCACACCAGGGCGGCGCTGCCGGCGATGATTCGATACCAGGCAAAAGGCGCGAAGCCAAAGCGGCTGACCAGCGCGACAAAGCCCTTCACCACCGCCAGCGCCACCACGAAGCTGACGGCAAAGCCGATGCCGATGGCCGACAGGTTGGAGGCATCGAGCGTGTCACGGTTCTTCCACAACATCAGCACCGTGGCACCCGAAATGGTCGGCACGGCGAGGAAGAAACTGAACTCCGCCGCCGTCTTGCGGTCCACCCCCAGCAACAGCGCTGCCATGATGGTTGCGCCCGAACGCGACACGCCGGGAATCATGGCGACGCATTGGCCCAGCCCGATGAGCAGCGAATTGCGCGTCGTCAGCGCCTCGACGCCGAACAGCTTGGGCACGGTCATGCGCCGCTCGATCCACAGGATCGCAAAGCCGCCCACGATCAGCGACACGGCGACGGTCGTGGGGCTTTCCAGCAGCGCCTCCACCGCCTTGATGAACAGCACGCCCATGATCGCCGCCGGCAGAAAGCCCAGGAAGACGTTGCGGATGAAGGCAAAGGCCGTGGGCTCCCGCACCAGCAGGCCCTTGGCCACCCCCATGAACCGCCCCCAATAGGCCACCAGCACTGCCAGGATCGCGCCCGATTGGATGGCGATATCGAAGGTCGCCCCGGCTTCGCCCGAAAAGCCGAGCAGCTCGCCGGCCAGGATCAGGTGGCCGGTGGAGGACACCGGGAGATATTCCGTCAGCCCCTCGACAATGCCGAGCAGGATGATGGTGAGCAGATCAGGCTGGTTCACGCCGCCGCCGGCTTGGCAAAGCGGCCACCGCGGCGGAAGCGCAGCATCATTTCGGGCAGATAGGCGGCCAGCGGGGTGGGCGTGATGCCCAGATCCCTGAGGCCCGGCATGCCGGCTGCGCAGATATTGCCCTGCTTCAGCATCGCCAGCTGATCGCTGTTCATCGGCATCATCGGCAACAGGTCGCCCAGCTTGGCCAGCAGGCCCGAGGTGAAATCAGAGAAAGGCACCACCGGGCGATCAAGGCCGGACAGGTCGGAAATCAGCTGCAATATGGCGGTGAAGCTCAGCACGTCCGGCCCGCCCAGTTCATAGGTGCGGCCGCGCGCAGCCACGCCTTGCAGCGCCGCCAGCACGGCTTCGGCCACATCGCGCACATAGACCGGCTGGAACAGGCTGTTGCCGCAGATGGCCGGCAGGAACGGCGAAACGCGCGCCATGCCGGCAAAGCGATTGAAGAAATCATCTTCCGGTCCGCCCACCAGGCTGGGGCGCAGGATGGTCGCAAACGGCAGCGCGCCGAGCACCTGCTGCTCACCTTCGCCCTTGGACCGGGCATAAGGGATCGGGCTGGCGGCATCGGCGCCAATGGCGGAAACCTGCACATAGGCCTGCACACCGGCAGCGGCGGCGGCGCGCGCAGCCCGGCCGGCGCCTTCGGCCTGCAACGCCGCAAAGCGCTGATTGCCGCTTTCGGCGAGGATACCGACCAGGTTGACGCCGGCCACCGCGCCGGCAAAGGCCGCGGCCATATCGGCGTCGGATCGGATATTGCCGGTCACCACCTGGATCTGGCCGAGATCGCCGAGCGGCTTCAGCAGCAGCGCGCTATCGGCATGGCGCGAAACGGCGCGCACGCGAAAGCCGGCCTTGGCCAGTTCCTCCACCACATAGCGGCCGATGAAGCCGGCACCGCCGACGACGGTAACCAGGCCGCCGCGCGGGAGCGGCGAAAACATGTGTGCGCTGTCTTGCTCGGTCATGCCGGCGATTTAGCCGCTGGCGACGGGCTTGTCTTGGCCCTTCTTGCCCCACGGCGCTGCAGGGACGGAAAAAATGCACCCAACCTGCCGCAGCGATTGACAAGCCCCGATTCCACCCATATCAGCCGCCGCCTACCCCGTGCCCAGATGGCGGAATTGGTAGACGCACCAGCTTCAGGTGCTGGCGCTCGCAAGGGCGTGGAGGTTCGAGTCCTCTTCTGGGCACCATCACCCCGGCCGCCAGCGGCCGCCGGGGATTGAAAAAACCCTGAAAATCAGTTAGGTTAGCCCTCGCAGTGACCGCCTGTGTTCGCCGACATCCGTCGGCAGGCGCAGTTTTCTGGGGGCCTTTCTGGGGGCCTTTTTCCCGGCGGTCTTGCAGCCAGGCTGCGAGGGTGAACCGATGGCGCTGACAGATACCACGATCAAGTTGGCCAAGGCCGGCGTGGCCGATCGGAAGCTGGCTGATGAAAAGGGGCTCTATTTGCTGATAACGACCAGCGGTTCAAAGCTGTGGCGACTAAAGTATCGGATCGCCGGCAAGGAAAAGAAGCTAGCACTCGGCAGCTATCCTGACGTTGGCTTGAAAGAGGCCCGCGCCCGTCGCGACGCTGCCCGCACGGCGGCAGAAGCCGGGAATGATCCGGCTGCGGCCAAGCGCGAGGCGCGCATCGCCCGAAAATTTGCTTCGGCCAATACCTTTGGCGCAATCGCCGAAGAGTTCATCGCGAAGCTGGAGGCGGAGAACAAGGCTGACATTACCATCGCCAAAACCCGTTGGCTGCTGTCGAAGCTTTCGCCGTCGCTGGGTAAACGGCCAATCGCCGAAATCTCACCGCATGAATTGCTCGCTGTGCTGAAAGCCGCCGAAGGCAAAGGCCAGCGCGAAACAGCTCGGCGACTAAGGTCGTTTTCCAGCCGGGTATTCCGATATGCCGTTGTGACGGCACGGGCCACCATCGATCCAGCGCAACCGCTGCAGGGCGCACTGATTGCACCAACGGTAACGCACCGCGCTGCGATCATTGAGCCTGTGGCCTTTGGCGCGCTCTTGCGGGCGATCGATGCATATGCCGGTCAGCCGGTAACACAACTGGCGCTGCGCTTTACGGCTCATGTGTTTCAGCGGCCCGGCGAAATCCGCAAAGCAGAATGGGCAGAGATCGATTTTGACAAGGCGGTCTGGACAATCCCGGCGGCGCGCATGAAACAGCGCCAGGCGCACCGGGTGCCGCTGTCAAAGCAGGCTATCGCCATCCTGAACGAAGCCAAAGCTTTGACCGGCGATGGCCGTTTCATTTTTCCGAAGCTTGGGTCGCCGTTGAAGCCAATGTGCGAGAACGCAATCAATCAGGCGCTGCGCCGCATGGGCTTTGGCAAGACTGAAATGACCGCCCACGGCTTTCGATCGACAGCATCGTCTTTGCTGAATGAAAGTGGCAAGTGGAACCCGGACGCGATCGAACGAGCCTTGTCTCACGCCGACAGCGACCAGGTGCGATCTGCATATCATCGCGGCGCGCATTGGGCGGAGCGGGTCGAGATGGCGCAATGGTGGAGCGACCATCTGGACACATTACGGAAAGGTGCTGAAATCGTTCCCATTACTGTGGCGCGGGCCAGCTGAGCCATTGGCAGGAGCGAATGGACATCGCGCAATGGCGGACGGACCATCTCGATGTCCTCCGCAATAGGGCGGAGGTGATGCCAATTAGGGCGCTCAGTTAGCAACGGGTGACATCGTACCCCCTGCTGATACTTCCGCATTGCGCCCCAAAAGCAGACCTGCTGCGCAAATCGAAATTGCCCAATAGCTGCCTTACAGGAGTTATCTGATAGCCAGATCTGAGTTAGAGCGAGAGCCGTTCGGGCGTGAAGGCGACCGGCATGCGAATGATCGCGTTGAACCAGATGGAGCGCAGCCATTCGGGTTCGCCAACCGAGTGAATGTCGGGAATGCGGGTGACGATCTGCTTCAGAAGCGCGCGCAGTTGCATCTTCGCGAGGCGCGCTCCCACGCAGATGTGCGGCCCGGCGCCAAAGGCGAGGTGGCGCTTGGCATTGCTGCGGGTGATGTCGAAGCTGTGGGGATCGGTGAACACTGCCGGATCGCGGTTCGCGGCGGCGTACGACAGGTAGATCTTGTCACCCTTGCGCACAGGTTGCCCGCCGATTTCGGTATCGGCAACGGCATGGCGGATGAAGTTGGTGGTGGTCGAGGTGTAGCGCAGCACCTCGTCGATGGCGTTATCGATATAGGCGTCGAAATCGCTGCGCAGCAGGGCATATTGATCGGGATGCTGGTTCATCAGGTGGATGAAGTGCGCCGCCGTTGAGCGCGTAGTTTCATGCCCGGCCATGGCAAACACCAGCACGAACTGGTTGATCATCATCGGATCGAGACCCAGCGTGGTGTCGTTGACCATCACGCTCAAGAGCCGGCCATCGGGGTTGCGGCGCTTTTCGTCGGCCATCTGCTGGGCAAGGCCGAACAGGCCGATCATTGGGTCCATCGAGACGCTGGTGCGGCTTTCGACATCGGCCATCTCGTTGCCATAGGCCGCCACCTGCTCGCGATATTGGGCCGGGATGCCCATCAGTTCGCAGAAGGTGTGGACCGGCAGCACAGACGCGACGTCGAACACGAATTCGCAATTGCCCCGCGCGGCCACCCGATCGACAATCTCGGCGGCCAACTTGTCCACCTCCGGTCCCAGTTCTGCGAGCGCGCGCGGCATGAATGGCGGCATGATCACCTTTTTCACCGCGCTGTGCTGTTCCGGCTTCATCACCATGAAATTGGCACGCTGGCGTTCCAGTTCTGCCCCCGAAACGTCCCAAAGCACGATGCCGTCGTGGGAGGTAAAACGGGCCTGGTCCATCGAGACGTCAAGCACATCCTGATAGCGGGTGAGCACCCAGAAGCCCTTGACGCCCGTCGAGCCGGGCATGCCGCCAGCATAGGCCGGGTTGGCGGGGTTCCAGTGCACGGGATCAGCCGTGCGCCAGGCATCGAACAGCCGATGCGGCGGGCCCTGATCGGCGGGAAACAGATCGGGGTTGATGAGATTGTCTGCCAGTGCCGCCACGGTCATGACTTGCTCTCCTGTCAGGCCGAAGCCTGGCCCTGCTGTGCCCACCAGTCGCCGCCCAAGGCAACGCGCCGCACGGTGTCAGTATCGGTCGGGTCATGGCCAACGTCGTGCGCCGGCGCCGGGATTTCCTGGACCGTGTTGGTCAGCCGGCCTACGCCGGTCACCTCCACCTCCACCACGTCGCCGATGGCCATGGGCCGGCTATTGGCGGGCGTGCCCGACAGGATCAGGTCGCCGGGCAGCAGGGTGATGTGGCGGCACAGATCGGCCAGGATATAGGGGATGTCGAAGGTCATCTCGGCCAGCGCGCCTTCCTGGACAACCTTGCCGTTGATGTACGTGCGCACCGCCTGTTCGCGGATATCGATGCCGCGCACGATGCCAGGGCCGATCGGGCAGAAGCCGTCCATGCCCTTCACGCGCAGCATCGAGCCGGCATCGGTGTCGCGGAAATCCTGCGCGCCGACATCGTTCACCGGGGCAAAGCCGGCAATATGGTCCCACACCGCGTCGCGGCCGATGTTGCGCATCGGCTTGCCGACGATCACGCCCACTTCACCCTCATAGTTGAGGAATTGGCAGTCGGCCGGGCGCGAGAGCTTGCCGCGGTGCGCATTCAGGGCGGTCAGCGGTTTCTGGAAATAGGTGGGGGTTGTCAGTTCCGGGGCGCGGAACTCGACCCGGCGCGACTCATAATTGAGGTGGATGCAGATGATCTTGGTGGGATCGCACGGGGGCAGATAGACGGCGTCCGCCTCGGCCACGAAGCGGCCATCACCAAGCCGCAACCGATCGCCTTCGGGCCGCACCCATTGCGGCGTGCCTTCCAGCAGGATGCGCCGCCATTCCTCGCGCGGGCCAACAAGTACGGACATGGTCATTCTCCCCGATTGGTGGCGCGGTTCAGGCCGGAACCATGAAGCCCTTCATGTTGGGCATCACCGGCGCATGGCCGAAGCTGTCGCGCTGGAAATACTCGCTCTGCCCGGTGGGTGAGCGGCCGCCCCAGCCAATCTCGTTCATGAAGCCCGACGGATTCTTGAAGTAGAAACTGAACATCTGGTCGTTGGCGTGGCTGCCCGGCTCTATGATGACCGGGATGCCGGACCGCGCGACGATGTCATAGGCGAGGCCGACATCCTCCATGCGCTCCATCTCGGTCATCACATGGTTGATGCGCTTTTCGCCAGGCGGGCCAAAGGCCAGAGTGTGCTGACGGCCATTGCAGTGCAGGAACATCAGTTCCACCGGCGCCGGCAGGTGCGGCAGCGGCATCTTGTATTCGATGCCGCCGCGCAGGCCTAGCAGGGTGTAGAAGGTGTGGATTGCCTCGAAATCAGCCTTGCGGTTGAGCATGATATGGCCAAAGCCGCCCAGCGCCGTCTTGAAGCCGCCGTGCATGCGGCGACCGGGGTGAAACGGCAGATCATATTGCACCAGTGGCCCGTGGAAGAGCTCGACGGGATAGCCGTTAGGGTCGGAGACGAACATCACCTCCAGCACCTGACGGGCCTCGGCTTCGGCTGGGGTGCCGACGCGCACCGGCACGCCAGCGGCCTCCAGCACCTTGGCCATGGCGCGGAATTCCAGCACGCCGGCCAGCCGCAGGCTCAGGGCGACCAGATCGTCCGAGCCGTCGGCCAGCAGCTTGATCCGGTGGTGCCAGTAATCCATGCGCAGATAGGCAATATCGTCGCTCTCGCCGGGCACGACCTCCATGCCGAGCACGGTGCTGGCAAATTGCACCCAGGTGGAAAGATCGCTGACGCCCAGCGTGATGGTGCCCAGTTCGGTGACGCCGGAAAATCCAGTGCTCATGTCAAACTCCCTTGGCCGCGAACGACCCTTTGCGCACGGCGATATTCTTGATGTTGCAGTAGAAATCGAAACTGTGCGTGCCGCCCTCGCGGCCGATGCCGGACATGCGGCTGCCGCCGAAGGGCGCAGCCAAGTCGCGCACGAAGAAGCAGTTGACCCACAGGGTGCCGGCCACCACCTGCTCGGCGATCCGCATCGCGCGGCCCTCGTCGCCGCAGAACAGGGTGCCGGCGAGGCCATATTCGGTGCCGTTGGCGATGGCGATGGCTTCGGCGTCGTCCACGAACGTTTGCCAGGTGAGCACCGGGCCAAAGACTTCCTTCTGGTTGATCTCGTCGTCGCGGTCGGCGCCGGCAAACATCGTGGGCTGGAAATAGAGCGCGCCCGCAACTGCCCGTTCACCGCCCCACAGCAGCTGCGCACCGCCTGCCTTGGCGCGTTCGACGAAGCCCGCAACACGGGCGAAATGGTCGGGGTGGATCAAGGGGCCGACGCGGGTGGCGGGATCGCGCGGATCGCCCACGGTCATCTGGTCCACGGCGTCGCGGACCTTTTCCAGGAATGCCGCTTCGATCGAGGCTTCGACCATGATGCGCGTGCCGGCAAGGCAGACCTGGCCGGCGTTGATATATTGCCCGGCAACCGTCTGCGCCGCGGCATCGAGATCGGCGTCGGCGCAGACGATGAACGGCGATTTTCCGCCCAGCTCGGCGCTCATCGGCGTGATCGAGCGCGCGGCGGCCTGGCCGATGATCTTCGCGGTATCGGTCGATCCAGTGAAGCTGATACGGGCCAGATCGGGATGGTTGACCAGCGCATCGCCGGCCTCTTCGCCAATGCCCTGCACGACATTGAGCACGCCTGGCGGCAGGCCGGCGGCATGGGCGATATCGGCCAGCAGCGAGCAACTGAGCGGTGCCCATTCCGGCGGCTTGATCACCACAGTGTTGCCGGCCGCCAGCGCCGGGCCAACCTTCCAGGTGGTCAGCATGAAGGGCGCGTTCCACGGCGTGATCAGCACGGCCACACCCGACGGATCATAGCGGACGTTGTTGACCACCTCGGGATGATCGATGGCGTGATCGTTGAGGCCCAGCGCCCATTCGGCGAAGAAACTGATGTTCTGCGCGGCGCGCGGCACCATGCGATGCAGGTTGCCGGCGAGCAGCGAACCATTGTCGGCGGTTTCCACTGCGGCAATCTCTGCGGCACGGGTCATGATACCGCTGGCAAAACGGCGCAGGATCGGCAGGCGTCCAGCCGCCCCCAGTGCGGCCCAGGCGGGGAAGGCGGCCCTGGCGGCGGCCACCGCCATATCGGCTTCGGCCTGCCCGCCTGCTGCCACCGCGCCGAGGTCGCTGCCATCGATGGGTGAGGCGTTGGCAAAGCGGTTGACCGAGGCCACCCGACGACCACCGATCCAGTGATCGAGCGAGACCTCCACCCCGGCGACCATGACCCTGTTGTTGGCCATCGCGTCTCTCCCCAATTGCGCCCGCCGTGTCGCGAGTCGATAGAAAATGAGTAGACTCACTTTTGACTGTGGTCAATAACATCGCTATGCCGATACGGCAGACAGGGGAGTCGGACCATGGTTCAGAGGCGGCGATGACACCCGGCAAAACGGAAGAGAAGGCCGCGACGCCGGGGCGCCGGGAGCGCAACAAGCTGGAAAAGCGGGCGCGGATCGTGGCCGCGGCACGCGACCTGTTCCAGCGCCAGGGCTTTGCCGACACCACCACCCAGCAGATTGCCGAAGCCGCCGATATCGGCACCGGCACGCTGTTCCTCTATGCCCACACCAAGGAAGACCTGTTGGTCATGGTGTTCCGGGACGAGATGCTGGAAACGGTGCGCCGTATCTTTGCCGAGCCGCCGGTCACTGCCGGCATCGATGGCCGGCTGATGGCGGCCTTCACTCGTATGGCAGATTATCACGCCGATGATGCCGATCTGGCGCGATTGTTGCTGAAAGAGCTTGTGGTGCCGCATTCCGACGCCCGGCGCAGCGATATCGATGAACTGATGGATGCGATCTACGACGGCTTGACCGGGATGATCGCTGCCGATGGCCGGGTGCGCAGTCCGCCGCTCGTCGCCCGTTCGGCCTTTGCACTGTATTATTTCGCGCTGATCAGCTGGCTGGGCGGCGGCCAGGATCGCGGCTGGTGCATGCGGCTGCTGCGCGAACAACTCACCAACCTCATCGATGGGAACAGACAAGATGCCTGAACCGCTGAAGCAGCGCTGGCAGCGCGACGAGCTTACCCTGGGTGCCTGGTGCATGCTGCCCAGCAGCCTGACCGCCGAAATATTGGCCAGGGGCGGCTTTGATTGGGCGCTGGTCGACATGCAGCACGGCTGTATGGGTTATGAGACGGCGGTGGAGATGATCCGCGCCATCGATCTGGCCGGAATTACCCCCATCGTGCGGGTGCCGTGGAACGAGCCGGGCATTGTCGGCCGCATGCTCGATGCCGGCGCGATGGGCATCGTGGCTCCGATGGTGAACAGCGTTGATGAAGCGCGGCGGCTGGTCGAATCCTGCCTCTATCCGCCAGCGGGCCGTCGCAGCCTCGGGCCGGTGCGCGTCAGCGCGCGCGATGGCATGGGGTATGTACCGGGTGCCAACGCCCGCATCGCCGTCATCCCGATGATCGAAACGGTTGAGGCGCTGGCCGTGGTCGAGGAGATTGCTGCCGTGCCGGGAGTGGACGCCCTGTTTGTCGGCCCGTTCGATCTCTCCTTCTCCCTGGGCCTGCCGCCCGGTGACAATGACGGCAAGCCGGCCTTTGACGCCGCCATCGCCCGCATCAATGCCGCCGCCAGGGCACGCGGAATTGCCACGGCCGTGCTGTCCAATCCGACGGTGGCGCCGTTGCGGGCGGCACAGGGCTTCCGGATGATTTCCGTGATCACCGACAATGCCGCGCTGGCCGCCGCCGCACAGACCAGCCTTGCGACCACCCGTGCCGCCATCGCGGAAGGAAATGCCCATGCTTGATGCTCCCACCCGCGACCGAATCCTTGCCGACATCATCGGCACCTACAGCACAAGGCAGTCCTTGCCGCTGTTGACCAAGAGCCATCCCGGCATCGAGATGGATGATGCCTATGCCATCCAGAAGGCCTTCACCGAACGCCGCGTGGCGCAAGGGCGGCAGGTACGCGGCTTCAAGGTGGGGCTCACATCGAAGGTGATGCAGGAATCGATGGGCTCCACCGAGCCGGATTTCAGCGCGATGACCGACGATCTGTTCCTGCCCGAAGACACGCCGATCGATTGCGGCCGCTTCTTTTATCCGTTGATCGAGATCGAGATCGCCTTCGTGATGAAGAGCGCGCTGAAAGGCCCCGGCATCCTTCCGGTTGATGTGCTGCGCGCCACCGATTTCGTGCTGCCGGCCATCGAGATCGTCGATTTCCGCGTTGGCCCGGGGCCGGGCATGACGGTGGTGGACACGGTCGCCGATCTTGCCGCCTGCGGCGCCGCCGTGCTGGGTGCCAATCCAGTCCGGCTGGAGGATATCGATATCCGCAAGGTCACCGGCCAGATGATCATCAACGGCAAGATGGAGCATGAAGGCATGTCGTCGGCGGTGCTGGGCAATCCGGTCACGGCGGTGGCCTGGCTGGCCAACAAGCTGGGCGAGTTCGGTATCACATTCGAGCCTGGCCAGACCATCCTTACGGGCTCTTTCGTGCGGGCCATGCCCGTGAAGGCCGGTGACGAGGTGATCGCGCGCTTCGATTCCGGCCTGGGCGACGTGCTCACCCGGTTTGTTTGAGGGACGGCGATGGCAGGCATCTGGCAGCGGGCAACGCTTGACCCAGCGGCTTTGACGCATGGCGAAGCCAATTCGCTGGCGGCGCACCTGGGCATCGTCATCACCGCGATCGGTGATGATTCCATCACGGCCACCATGCCGGTCGATGCGCGCACCGTACAGCCGCACGGCCGCCTGCACGGAGGCGCGTCGGTGGCGCTGGCCGAAACCGTGGGCTCGCTCGCCGCCAATCTCACGCTCGACCCGGTGCAGCAGATTGCTGTTGGGCTCGACATAAACGCCAACCACATCCGCCCGGTCAAACAGGGCCTGGTGATCGCCACCGCCCGCCCGGAAGCGCTGGGCCGCACCACGCAGGTGTGGAGCATCCGCATCGTCGATGAGCAGGATCGGCTGGTCTGCATTTCGCGACTGACCATGGCGGTCATCCCGGTGGAGCGCACATGAGCACGCCGTTGATGGAGATTGATCTGGCGGTCGGCCCGCCCGTCGAGATCGGCGTGGTCGCCGGCCAGAGTCGGCGCTGCATCCCGATCTTGGGCGGCACGGTCAGCGGCAGCCTGAGCGGCGAGGTGCTGGCCGGCGGCGCCGACTGGCAGCAGATCGGTCCAGACGGCACGATCGAGATCGACGCCCATTATGTGCTGAAGCTGGCGCAGGGATTGGTCGAGGTGGAATCGCGCGGGCTTCGGTCCGGGCCGCCCGACGTGCTGGCCCGGCTGGCAAAGGGTGAAGCGGTTGATCCCGCGCTCTATTATTTCCGCACCGCGATGCGCTTTCGCTGCGCCGCCCCTGAACTCGCGTGGCTGGGCCGCATCCTCGCTGTGGCGACAGGCGAGCGGCTGGCGGGCGCGGTACGGCTGACGGTTCACGAGGTGGCCTGAGATGGATCGCGATCTGGACATCATCATCGTCGGCGGCGGCATTGCCGGCCTCACTGCAGCGCTGAGCCTGCAGGCCGCCGGCTTTCGGCCCACCGTGTACGAGGCGGTGAGCAAGCCGGCGCCGCTGGGTGTGGGTATAAATCTGCTGCCCCACGCCGTGCGCGAACTCACGGAATTGGGCCTGCTCGATAAATTGCTGGGCCTAGGCGTTGCCATCACCGATCTCAACTATCTCACGACGTCTGGCGAGATCGTCTGGCACGAACCACGCGGGCTGGCAGCCGGCTACAAATGGCCGCAGATCGCCATCCATCGCGGTCAGTTGCAGATGTTCCTGCTGGCCAAGGTGCACGAACGGCTCGGCCCACAGGCGGTGCGCATGGGGCAGGAGCTAGTCGGCGTGGAAACGCAGGGCACCCGCGTCAGCGCCCGTTTTGCCGACCGCGCCTCGGGCCTGGAAACCGCCGTGGAGGCCGATCTGCTGATTGGGGCCGATGGCATCCATTCCGCGGTACGGCGCCAGTTCTACCCCGATGAGGGTTCACCGCGCTGGAACGGCATCAGCCTGTGGCGTTCCACCTCGCCGGTGGCTGCCCCCATGGGCGGCAAGGCGATGATCTGGGCTGGCTGGTCGGGCCAGAAGTTCGTCGCATATCCGATCGGCAAGGACCCTGAGACTGGCCTCGACCGCTTGAACTGGATCTGTGACCTGAAGGTGAGTGATGCCGGCAGCCCGCCGCCGCGCGACTGGAACCGGCAGGGCAATCGCGCCGATTTCCTGCCGCCGTTTGCCGATTGGCGCTGGGCCGGCGTTGATATCCCGGCCATTGTCGCCGCATCAGGGCCGATCTATGAATTCCCCATGGTCGATCGCGATCCGCTGCCACAATGGACGTTCGGCCGTGTCACGCTGATGGGCGATGCCGCGCACCCGATGTACCCGATCGGTTCCAACGGCGCGACCCAGAGCATCATCGATGCCCGTGTGTGCGCCTGGCATCTGGCCAAGGCGGGAACGGTTGAGGCGGCGCTGTCCGGTTATGAAAGCGACCGTCGTGAAGCCACCGCCCGCATCGTGTTGATGAACCGCCAGCAGGGCCCGGACCGGGTGCTGGACCTGGCGCGGGAACGGCTGGCAGCCGGCGGGGCGTTGGCCGATGTACTGCCGATGGACGAGCGCCGTGCCGTCGCCCAGGGGTATAAGCAGACCGCCGGCTTTGATCCGGCCGTGCTGAACGAGCGGGTCAGCTTTTCGCCCGCCGGCTGATATGGGCTGATGATGCTGCACGTTTACCAAGATCGAGCCTGGATGGGCTTACAGCAACTCAGTTAGCCAAAGTCACTCTTGGGACATCGGTAGCGTTGCTGGCGGCCGCGGCCGATATGAATTCTTCGGAGCGGCAATAAAATCTCTCGCGGTCATCACGGCCATAGGAGATCCGCCATGGGACATTCTATCCTTGAACCAAGGGCACGGCAGAATCCGTCTTGGAATGCTGGTCGCGTTGTCGGCGCCAAACGCCCCCTGAAGCCTCGCGACGTCTGGGCAATCCGCTTCTATCTCGATGAGCATCACCGCCTGCGAGACCGGGCTCTCTTCGATTTGGCGCTCGACAGCAAATTGCGCGGTTGCGACGTGGTCAAGCTGAAGATTGGCGACCTTGTTTCAGGCGGCAGCATCCGCAACCGGGCCACTGTCATCCAGCAGAAGACAGGCAAGCCCGTTCAATTCGAGTTGGGGAAGGATGTCCGGGAAAGCCTCTTGGCCTGGTTAAGCTGCCGAGGGGGTTGCATAAGCGATTATGTGTTCCCGAGCCGCGTCGATTACAACGGCCATATGAGCACGCGCCAATACTCCCGCCTGGTCGATGAGTGGGTTGGCGCCATCGGTCTCGATGTGCACGACTACGGCACCCGTTCCTTGAGGCGTACAAAAGCCGCGCTGATTTACAAGGCGACCGGCAACCTGAGGGCCGTACAAATTCTGCTTGGTCACACGAAGATGGAGACGACTGTGCGCTATCTGGGCGTCGACATCGACGATGCCCTCACATTGTCAGAACGAACCGAAATCTAAAGAGGGCGGCTCTCCGCCCTCGCAGCGGTGAGCCGCCATCCTTCATGATCTTGTGGCTCTTGGCAGCTTTGTTGCCAACGAATGCCAAAACCAGACAGTCCGCCAACGGCCCAATTGCCGCCGGGCGGCAAAGCGCCCTCATCTCGGTCGTTCCGGCACTCCCGTACCTTTCCCAGAAGCCGCCGTTCGGGGGCAACGGAGGGAACGACTGGGTCAGGGTCCGAAGCGGCCGCGGTTGAGATCACAGTGCGGGCGGGCCCAAATACAGGTGAAGTGCGCGAGAATTGTCTTGGCCGATCAGGGCCAAGGAGATGGAACATGGGACATTCACACTTCGACCCCGCCATGCAGAACCGGCCTGCATGGAACGCTGGCAAGATGGTTGGCACCAAACGACCACTTACGCAGAAGCAGATATGGGCGGTCCGGTTTTTCCTGGACCGCGAAGGACGGCTTCGTGATCGGGCGCTTTTCGACCTCGCGCTCGACAGCAAGCTTCGCGGCTGCGACCTGGTCAAGATCAAGATTGGAGATGTGGTTTCCGGTGCCCAGATCAGGACCAGATCGACTGTCATTCAGCAGAAGACCGGCAGGCCCGTGCAGTTCGAGTTGACGGCGGATGTTCGCGCGAGCTTGCTTGCATGGCTGGAACGCCGCGGCGGCACGGTTGGCGATTATGCTTTTCCCAGCCGCGTCGATCACATTGGGCATTTGAGCACTCGGCAATATGCTCGCCTCGTCGACGAGTGGGTTACCGCCATCGGCCTTCGACGCGCGGAATACGGGACACACTCGCTTCGGCGCACGAAGGCGGCGATGATCTACAGGGCCACGGGGAACCTGAGAGCAATCCAGATTCTGCTCGGACACACGAAGATCGAGAACACCGTCAGGTATCTCGGCGTGGACATCGAGGACGCGCTCTTGATTGCTGAGCGGACGGAAATCTGATCGCGGCGGCCCATCGGCAATGCTGATGGGCCGCTACGCAGTCAGCCAACCGTGCGCTTCAGTCCCGGTCGTTCCAGTGGCCGCGAGACCGTCCTGAAACCTGTCGTTCCCGGCGTGCCGGCACCTGCCGGCCTGAAGGACCCGGCCTGGGACAATGCGGCCATGCGTGGCAGGGTCGCTAAAAGTCTGTTTCTGCCGGAAGCCGACACTCGCGCGCATTGTCGACCGTCATCGTTCTGCGTGCCCAGTTCCGAGGGCGAGAAATCCTCCGGGGTGGACATGCGCCGATCAGGATTCCTGTAGGGAACAGTTTTCTTGAACGAATCCATATGGTTGCTCCTATTATGAGCGGGGTTCTGCTTCGATGCCGGTTCAGAACCGCGGTTTCACGATGCGTTGCTTTCAGATCGGCGCCGACATCCTGCCGGCGGATGTCGCCAAGCCTTAAACGGGATGAAAGCGCGATCGACGATTCACGTCTATATTTTGAAATTTTGTGATACGTTAGTGAAATGATCGGCTTTAACTGGGGGCGCGCTGGATGAGCACGGAGGCAAAAAAGAAAATCTCCTCCAAGAAATTACGTCGCTCGGTTTCGATGATAAAGACTGCTACGGCGCTTTTTTTCCCTAGTATTTCTTTGGCGCAAACAATATCGGTTACCGATATTGTTTCGACGCCCGAAATAAGATCGGATGAATTGATTATCGTCACCGGATCTAGAATTGCGCGCCCAAATCTGAAGTCTGCGGTACCGATCACTTCGGTCAACGGCCCCGATATCGTCCGATCCGGCAATATCAGCATCGGCGATTATCTGAATGACCTGCCGTCACTGCGAAGTTCGTTATCCCAATCCAATACGAGCCAAGCGATCGGCGCCGCCGGGTTGAATCTGCTGGATCTGCGTGGCCTTGGATTTCAACGCACGCTGGTCCTGATTAACGGGCGCCGCCACGTGCCTTCGGATATTTCACTGGTCGGCGTGTCGGTCGACATCAATTCGATACCGGTTGATCTGATTGACCGGGTCGACATCGTTACTGGCGGAAGTTCGGCGGTGTATGGGTCGGATGCTATCGCCGGTGTCGTGAATTTCGTGCTCAAGAGCAATTTCGAGGGCGTGCAACTGCGGGCCCAAAGCGGCATCAGCAGTTATGGCGATGCAGGATCCTACGCGATCAGCGGGCTGGCCGGGCGGAACTTCCTCGAAGGCCGAGGCAATATCGCCGTCAACGTTGAATATGCGCGGCAGGACCCCTTGTTTGCATCGCAACGGCCCAATCTCGCCACCAATTCGGGCTTTGTCGTCGTCGATACTGACCCATCGGGCAGCGACGGCGTGGCTGATCGCCGGTTCGTGAAGGACATCCGATCGACCGACATTTCATCGGGTGGCCTGGTGCAATTCCCGTCCATCGGTGGTCTATCGCCCTGCGGACGCGATTCAACCGGCGCAGCCTTTGGATGCACCTACCTGTTTCAGCCTGACGGGTCATTCGTGGCGCAGACCGGAATCAGAATTGGGTTGGCACCGCTGGGCAGTTTTGATGGCGGCAACGGTGAAAATGGGCGCGAAGGCCAGTCATTCCCCGTGTTCCCGGCGCTCGATCGTTATAGCATCAACCTGATTGGTCATGTTTCGATTTCAGAGGCATTTGCGCCTTTTGTTGAAGCCAAATACAACCGCATCGATACGGTGTCGGTCAACTCGCCGTCGTTTTTTCAGGGTAGCACGATCGGTTTTGGCGTTGACCTCCGTGAGCGGCCAAGGTTTGACAACCCGTTTCTGACCGATAGCGCCCGCACCGCGATTGTCGCGGCTCGGGCTGCGGGCGGACTGGCACCCTTCTCGCCGGCGTCGCGATTGATCTTGCGGAAGTCGCTGCTCGACCTCGGGCCAATTGGCGAAGAGTCGCGCCGTGAGACCTACCGCATCGTTGGTGGCGTGAAGGGGTCGTTAGGCGATGGCTGGGCCTATGAAGTTTCGCTGAATTACGGAAAATCTACGCAAAACACCAAAGTCATCAACAACCTTGATACGCAGCGATTCTTGTTGGCCATGGACGCAACCGTTAATCCGGCGAACGGCCAGATCGTCTGTCGTTCCCGCATAGACCCCACAGCAGCCGTCATCAATCAGGCGGTAAACCCGGCGGATCCGCTACTGGCTGGCTTTATCGCATTGTCCAGCCAACGCCTGCCGTCCGATGTTGCGGCGTGCGTGCCGCTCAATCCATTTGGTTCCGGAAACATCTCGGCGGCCGCAAGAAACTATCTTATTCCAGAAACCGGTTCATTCGGCCGTATTGACCAATTCGTCGCCAACGGCGTCGTCACTGGCGACAGCCGACAGTGGTTCGAATTGCCCGGTGGGCCCGTCAGTTTCGCAATCGGCGGCGAGTATCGGCGTGAAACAAATTTTTATGAAAGTGACGCACTTTTATTGAGTCGGATCACATTTTATCAAGCTTTGCCATTCTATAATCCTCCAGCTTTTGACGTGACAGAGGCTTTTGCCGAAGTCCGCTTACCTGTCCTGATTGACGTCCCTTTCGCACAACAACTTACATTTATCGGTGCTGGGCGAATCTCCGATTATCGTGCCAGTACGGGAAAAGTATTTACCTATAATCTTGGGGTGGATTATTTTCCCATCGAAGATGTTCACTTTCGTGCCGGACTGGCCCGGGCTGTGCGAGCACCGGCGCTATCCGGGCGTTTTGCTCCGCAAAGGAGAGTTTTTGACGTTGTCGTCGACCCCTGCGCGGCGCGCAACATCGGCTCAGGGAGTGCAACCCGCGCTGCAAACTGCGCGACTGCCGGCATCCCGACCAGTTTTGATTTTGTCTACTCGGGATTTATACGGCTCGTTACTGGTGGGAACCCCGACCTGCAGCAGGAATCGTCGGATTCGCTTACCGTTGGCGTTGTCATACAGCCGCGCGCGGTTCCCGGTCTTTCGCTATCGGTCGATTATTATGACATCGCCATTTCGGATATCATTGCCGGGCCAACATCGCAACAAAGTCTGAATGCCTGTTATGATGGCACCACCCTGAATGCCAAGTTCTGCGATCGCTTCCAGCGGGCAGGCGCTGGTGGTGCCGTGACTGGCGAAGTCGCCTTTCAGATTCTGGAGGGCAGCCTTCAGACAACGCTGGTCAACAATGCAAGGCGCACTGCCAGGGGTGTTGACATCAACTTTGCCTTCAGGCGCGAAATTAATGGTGTCGGCTTTTTCAGCACGAACCTCGTTTACAACCATGTATTTGAGAAGAATGATTATTTTGATCCCTCAAAGCCGGATCGCGCAAACCAGTTATTGCTAGAATTAGGTGATCCCCAGGACGCCGCAAACTGGACCCTGAAACTAAACACAGGCCCGGCCAGCTTTAACCTGTTGTTCCGCTATATCGGCAAGCAAGTGTTGAACACCTCCGAAGATTATTTTTCCGTGCAGAATCGGCCGGCGGAGAATGCTGACTATGCCGATGAGATCTTCTATCCATCTCTCATCTACATCGATGCCGGTATCGGATTCGATGTAGGCAAGGCTTTCAACCTTAACTTCGGGGTTAACAATTTGACCGACAAGAAGCCGCCGTTCGGGCTGACCGGCACCTCGGGTGCCAGCGCCATATACGACGTTCGAGGTCGATTTTTTCACGTTGGCGCGAGGGCCAAATTCTAATTGTCGGCACCAGACTGTGGGTGCATGAATTCAGTCGACACAAAGCTGCATTATCGAAACCGCCGCCGCTTTCTCGACCTCATTGCCGGCAAATCGGCGCCGCATTCGCAGTGCCCATAAAGCGGGGCCGACATCTGGTTCGAGCTGGCGAGCGCGGTCGAAAACCGTTCTGGCCTGCGCAGAACGGCCGTTGTGAAGGCAAAGCAGCGCCTTGATTGCGATACCAATGCTGTAGTCCGGGTTGAGATCGAGAGATTCATCCACCGCAGCTTCAGAGGCTGCCAAGCGGCCAGCTCTAAAATGGGCGTTGGCAAGCCAAGTGAAAGACAGATAGTGCGTATGAGCCCCGGGCGACGCCCGCATCTCTGCCTCGAAATATGCGGCCGCCTCGTTGGATTTGTCGAGCAACACGCATGACGTTCCGCAGGCATGATGGGCAAAGGCCATGTTGGGGCTTAACGCCACAGCCTTCCGCGCGCGCCGCAACCCCTCGTCTGGAGCACCGATCAAATTCAGCGCTTGTGCTGCATGCGAAAGGACAAAAGCGCTTTCGCGATCGATCGAAATAGCCTGATCGGCATGGTTGCGTATCCTGGCAATCTCGGTGTCATCATCAGCCGAAAAATTCGTGTATCGAATGCCAAGCGACTGCGCCAGCATCGCGTGTGCAGGGCCATAATCCGGCGCGATTGCGATGGCACGTTCGGCCTCCTGGATTTGCAACAGCGTGCTGTGTGCAGAGGCATGATGCAGGTTCGCGAAGGCGCGCGTGACAGCCTCCCACGCTGTAAGGTTGCCGGGCTTTTTCAGCGCACGCGCCATCTCGATGCGGTAGACTTGGGTGTCCAGATGCGCCGCGATCTCGACGACCAGATCTTCCTGCAATTCGGCCAGCTCGGACAATGGTCGACCAAATTTCCGGGTCCACAAGACTTCAGCGCTGGCGGCCTCAATCACCTGGGCAGTCACGCGTAGTTCTGAACCGACCCGGCGGACATTGCCCTCAAGCAGATATCGAACACCCAATAGCTGCCCGAGCGCCTTCACTTCCGGCAACGCGGAATCAGTGTACCGCGCTGTGGCAGAGCTTGCGACGACGCGTACATGTGCGCCCTGCGACAGGGCTTCGATGATGTCTTCCACCATGCCCACCGAAAACACATCATCTTCGGCAACGCCGGATCGGTTCCTGAACGGCAAAACGGCCAGTGAAGGGGCCGAACCCGCGTCGCCGCGCTCAGGAACCAAAACGGATGCCGATGTGATCGGCGGGGTCAGGGTCGACGCATCTTTGCCTTTTTGGACGAAGCGCTGAACATCACTGACAAACGCAATCCATGCCTTGTCATGGACATCGCCATCCCAGTGAGACAGGTCTGCAGTCTGAATCAGTTCGAACATGATCGGCCGCTCGCAGACCTCGATCATTGCCGGAACGAGCGTTTGCTTCCTGTCAGCGAGGGTGGCTTCGGCGCGGACCCAGCGCGATTCAACCGAGCGTTTTGACCAAAGCACGATCACCGCTTTGGCGTTGCGCAACGCGGCCTCGGTCACTTCATCATACGCTGCCCCCGAAACCAGCGCAGCATCCCACCAGACGGTGAACCCGAGCGTGGTCAGCTTCTCGAGAAAGCGCCGCGCAACAACCTGATCGCCGCGATTGTAGGAAAGGAAGATTTCGCAAACAGCGGACATTTCAGTTTACGGCCCTCCTTCCTGACCAATAGCGCTTCCGACAATCGATGGCAGCACTGTTTCAACTTTACGTTATCGAAGCCTCGGACGACCGCTCCGGTGTGCGGCTCATCGCGGTTTGAGCAGGAAGCGCTTGATCACTTCTGCAAGCTGCGCGGGGTCATAGACCATCGCCAAGTGCTCTTGGCCCTCAAGTAACGCCACATCGCGATGCGGCAACGTATCGGCAAGTGTCTTCATTGAGGCTAGATTTTCGGTATTTGTGGTGCGGCTTCCTGACAGCAGCAGGGTTGGTGTGCGCATCTGCTTCGCAAGCGTCTCATTCCAGCGGTAAGAATTCAGTGCCCGCATCTGGCGCACGGAAAGGTCCAGGCCGGCAACGAGGTTTGGCCACGACGGCTGTGCCTGCATGCTATCAAGCTCGGTATTCGACAGGCCGTTGAATCCTGCCAAGAAGGAACGGCCCGCGCCATCACGGTCTCCTGCAGCCAACAATGCTTCGACTTTGTCGAGAACAACGCCATGGTCACCATACGCGATCGGCGCCTCGTAAAGGATCAATTGGCTTATCGCTGGTGTGCGCCGGGCCGCTTCATAGGCTATCAGGCCTCCGAAGCTGTGCCCCAGAACGGCCACCGGACGCCCCCGCGACTGAACCACTGCGCTGACATCCCTAGCTTCCTTCTCGAGGCTGTAGGGCATGGCATCGGTGCTTCCACCATACCCTCTGCGGTCCATTGCGCAGACGGTAAAGTCCTTGGTCAAATAAGAAAACATAGGCAGCCAGCGCGTCCGGACACCGGAGCCGCCAGGAACGATGAGCAGTTCGGGTCCTGATCCGGCGCACTCGAACCCAATCAGGGTTCCGTCTTCGCTGCGAACCTTTTGCTCCCCTTCACCTGCCACCGCCGCGGAGCTACTTAGGAGGACGAGCGCCATCCCGATTAGGATCGTCGAATTCCGACTACAAGAAATGCGGCCCACGAGCCTCTCCCGTTGCTGCGCTTCCGCTTGGCCGGCTGGCGCTCCATCGAGCGATACCAGAAATTCGAGGCGTTAGCGGGCGTATTCTGCGTCGGAAATGTACCGCAATAAAGCAAAAGGTCTGTCGTCAACTCGTGCCGGAGCTAGTGCGGCTGTGGAATATGACGCCTCAACAAACTCAAGGCAATGAAAACGCTAGCCATTGCTGACGCGACAAGCGCAAAAAATGCCGGTCCACCACCGAAGCCCAAGGCTGCAGCACCCGCAAACGCGCTCAAGACGGCGCCGATCCGGCCGATGCCAACGGCTGCGCCAACGCCGGCCGCGCGGATGTGATCGGGATAAACGTGTGCAGCAACCGCAAACAGCGTTGTCTGTGTGCCGTGAACAGCAAATCCCAGAATTGCGAACGCTGCCACTACCAATGTCACATTTAGCTGGTCGATGACCCACAGGCCGGAAGCAAGCGCGATGCAGCCAGCAGCCGCGCTGGAGACCATCAGCGACCGCCTTGATCCGTATCGAACAATAAACCATGCGGTGACAACACCCCCGACGATGCCGCCAAGGTTGAACGCGCTCAACCCATCCGTCGCAGTGGTTGCGGAAAAACCCGCCTCGCCCAGCGTTGTCGGCGCCCATGAGTTAACGGCGTAGACGGCCATCAAGCATGCAAACATCGCGACCCACAAGACGCAGGTATCGCGGGCGAAATCGGGGGCAAGCAGGGCACGAACCGCTTTGTTCCCGGCCGTGCGCTCGGCCGTCATCGATTCCGGCAAGGCTCGCACCAGGAAAACAGCGGCGACCAGCGAAAGGCTGCCCGCGAAGACAAACAGCACGCGCCAACCAAGTCCCGGCAGAATGAAACGCGCCAGCAGTCCGGCGATCAGGCCGCCGATCGGAATGCAGACGATCGTCAACGTTATCGCCCAGGGTCGGTAGCGCAACGGCGTAGCGTCGGAAGCAAAGGCAGTCGCATTTGGAAGCGCGCCGCCAAGCCCTAACCC
Organism: Sandarakinorhabdus sp. AAP62; assembly: GCF_000331225.1. Lineage (GTDB taxonomy): Bacteria > Pseudomonadota > Alphaproteobacteria > Sphingomonadales > Sphingomonadaceae > Sandarakinorhabdus. The sequence goes on from NZ_ANFY01000007.1 coordinate 448,698, forward strand.
GGTTACAAAGCGAGCAACGCCAAGCCAGCCCAGCCCATCGGCAAAGCCCGCCAAAACAGTCGTACCGCCAAACAGAAGCATCGAAGCGATCAGCATGGCGCGACGCCCGTATTGGTCGCCCAGGGCGCCACCAATGATGGCGCCGATGACCATGCCGACTAGCCCGACGGCGGACACCGGTGCCATGTCAGCCTTGGTAACATTCCATTCCGCCATCAGCGAAGGGGTGGCAAAGCCCAGCAACTGATTGTCGATACCATCGAAAATGATTGCGATCGCCGCAAGAGCAACCTGCGATTTCTGGGCAAGCGTCCAGGGTTCGTTGCCGGTTGTTATTCTCATGAAGCCGGCATCCCCAAAGCCAGTGCAAACGGATCAGTATGATGCACACCACAAAAACGCGGTGGTGGCTACATTGACCAGCCACATGACGAACGGTTCGGTTTGGGGGAACCAAACAACCTACCGACATCAAAGATAAGAGCGCGTATCTGTCAGGCCGCTCAACCATGCGCGAATAGCCGTTTCGGCGGAATGACGCTGTTTAGGCACCGATTGAGAAAAGCCGGATATTGGGTCGACAGCCGACAACGCCATGCGGCAGTCGGGAATGGCAGCTATCCACGAGCGATTGAACGAAACCTGCCTGTCGGGACACGGCACAAGCAGACGTTCGCCGTGCCGATGACGAACAGCTTGAATTGGGTCGGGAGCCGCCTTTGCCGCCATGGGTAGCAACCGTCAGAATTTGACCACTAGCTGAGGCCCTCAGGCAACAAACCCAGAGTTCCGGCAACGCCCAGACGCTGCCGGTCTTGCGCGGCTAAGGCTGCTTCACCACCACCGGCCCGCCATTCACTGCCGGCGCACCCTTCAGATAATGCGCCAACCAGGCATCGACCTCGCGATAGAATTGCCGGCTGTCCTCGGGCTTGGTGATCCAGTGCCACGCATCGGGGAAGATCAACAGACGGCTTGGCACCTGCTGGCGTTGCAAGGTCGCCCAGGTTTCCAGCGTATTTGCCATCGGCACGCGGAAATCGCGCTCGCCGGCGGTCAGCAGCATGGGGGTTTTCCAGTCATTGCCGTAGGTGATCGGGCTCTGGTCACGCCACACCTTACTGTCGCCCCAAGGCGGCCCTCCGGAGGCAACTTCGCGGCCATAGCTGAAATCGCTGGTGCCCCATTGGGTGAGCAGATCGACTTCGCCGGCATGGCTGACGAGGCATTTGTAGCGCGTGGTCGATGCCTCCATCCAGTTGGCGAGGTGCCCGCCATAGCTCGCGCCGGCGGCACAGGCATTGGCCTTGTCGATGAACGGAAACAGTCGAGCGGCCTCATCAGCGGCTTCGTTGATCTCGTTGGCTGGCCCGCGCAAAGGATCAAGCTTGATTTTGCGCGCAAATTCTTCGCCATAGCCCGTGGAACCGGTGTAGTCGGTCATCAGAACGACATAGCCGGCGCTGGCCAGCAGATGCGGGTTCCAGCGCAGCCCGATGGCATCGGCGTGCATGGCAGCCGGGCCGCCGTGCATCAGCACCAGCAACGGATATTTGCGGCTGGCATCGAATGCCGGTGGCTTGACGATCATGCTGTGGATGCGCCGGCCATTCTTCGCCGTGAACCAGAAATGTTCGGGGCTGGCCCAATCGATGCTGGCGGCTTGAGCGACATTGACCTGGGTCAGGTTGCGATGCGCCCGGGCGCTGGGGTCAATACGGACGATTTCGGCCGGGTGGATGGCGCTGCCATAGCTGGCGACGAGCACCGGGGTGGCAGCATTCTCGGCGATGCTGATGCCGGCATAGCCACCCACCTTGGGCGCGATAACCAGTTCGGGTTTGCCGCCCGCAACAGGCACACGATAGAAATTTGTCATCCCGGCTTCGGGGACGGTGAGATAAAGGCTGCGACTGTCGGCGCTGACCGCGAAACTTTCAGCATCACGATCGAAACCCGGGGCTACCGGCGTCGCCGCGCCGCCCGCCGGCCAGGCGACCCGGTTGAGGCGTGCCAGATCGTAGACCGCCTCGCCTTGTGTGTTGAACTTGAAAACCAGCGTCTTGCCATCGGGGCTAAAGGTGGCATCGCCATATTCGCCCGGCTGTGGTGTGACGAGGCGCGGTTCGCCGCCCGCCACCGGCATGCGGTACAGGCCGAAATTGACCCGCGCATAGGCAGCGTTCCAGCGTTCAGTGGTGGCTGTCAACAGCACCTCCTTGCCGTCCGGACTCCACAGCGGTGACAGGCTGACCCCGCCATCACCTTGTGCGCTGCCACCAAAGCCGTCGACGCGCGCGAGCGTGGTCGGCGACAGGATATCGCGAGCGACCGACCCTTCGGTCAGTTCCTGCACGAACAGCGCCGGGCGCCGGTCATCGAGCCATTCGTTCCAATATCTGATCGGGAAATGCTCATAGACGCGCATATTGAACTTGCGCGCCTTGCGTTCGGCGGCAGCCTGCTTGTTGGCGGCGGCATCCAGAGCGCCGGGATAGACACTGCTTTCGAACAGGATCGCGCCGCCATCAGGGCGCCATTGCGGGTTGCCGGCGCCAGTGGGGACGCTGGTTATCCGCCGCGCTTCGCCGCCAGCGAGATCAATGACATAGATCTGCGCTTCGTCATCGCCCTCACGTTTGGCAGCAAAAGCGATGCGGCGGCTGTCGGGCGCCCAGCGCGGGCTCGATTCGCCGGCTTTGCTGCTGGTCAACCGACGCGGCACCGCCGAGCCATCGGTGGGAACGAGCCAAAGGTCGCTGACCGTGCCGTCCTTTTCATAGGAGGGTTCGACCAGCGCATAGACGACCCATTTGCCATCAGGGCTGACCTGCGGCGCCCCCACGCGCTTCATCATCCACAGCTTTTCATGGCTGATGACCTGGCGCGGTTCGGCAGCGGCAATCGGCGCCAGCGCCCCCAGAGAAAGTCCGGCCGACACCAGCAGAAACGCAAACTTTTTCATGGCCATCCCCTAATGTCCCTCTTCCCTAGCGGCTCGGGATGGTGACGTGCATCCCTGATTGGTACTGATCAGAAAAAAGTCTTTTGCTTTGTTGGCTGACGGTTGCTGCGATTGTTCACCTTGCCATCAGCATCCCAGCAGCACCAACCATCTGCCCTTGGGCCTTAAGAGCCCCTTGGCGCAGGCGATCAAGGACGGCGGGTCGGCTTCAGACCATCGTCCTGTTCCGGAATTGCTTCCGGCCTCACGTCTGGTTCGGGACGGCGCTGCGATTCACCGGTGGTACCGCCAAGCGCCTTCCAGTTGAGCATGGCATTGAAGATCATCCGATATTCGCCAAGCGTCTGCCAGCGCCAGATCGGCGCCGTGGCAAACATCAGCACCCGGCCCTGGCCGCGCGTCACGTTGATGATCGCTGGCCGGTTGCGCACCTCGTCGGCCCCCTTCATGAAGCCGCTGATGACCGAAGTCTGCCCGCCGGGGAATTCCATCAGCACCTGCTGGCGATCGACAGGGCGCACCTGGAACAACAGACTGCTTGCCCAGCGCACCGGCATGGTTTCATCGGTATAGCCATAGAAGATCGGGCTGGCGGGCTGCAGTAGCTTGGCCTTCACGATCGGTCCGGGTGCATAAAAGCCGCCGCCCGGGCTGCTGACACCGATGTTGTCGACCAGACCGAACGAAGCCGGCACGGCGCTGGCATTGCCGGTGGTGATGAGCGTGCCGCCTTCCTCCACAAACTTGCGCAGTTCGGCGAGCCCCTCCAGGCCCATGCCGCCGCGGATGTCGTCGGACCGGCCATAGGCCCCAAGCGTCGTGAACCGCGCATCCGGCCGGTACGGCAACGGCTTGCCCTTCACCGGGATGTCGAAGACGATGTCGTTGGGCGACCGGCCCTGGTGCGGCAGCACGATGACATCGTATCTGGCGCGCAGACCACCCTTCCGAACTTGCTCCTTGTAGATGAGCTCATAAGGCGTCTCGAACTGGTCGAAGGCATAGCGCACCCAGCCGACCTTCTCCGTGGCACCCCAGGTGCTGTAGACCGCCGTGCGCGGGATGGGGATTGCATGGGTGGCAACATCCATACGCGCCGGCGCGGCGATCGCCGTCAGCCCAAGCTGCTGCACCGCGGCACGCAACGCATCCCCGGCATTCGCAGGCACGACATAGGACCCGGCAGGCACGTTGATATCGCCGATCTTGAAGGCTTTCTCCACGACCTGGATGCTTATGTTCTTCAGGCGATAGCGCAGCACCGCCAGATTGACCGAACCGTTGTCGAGTACGACATGGCCACCGGGACCGGCCGGACCGATGCTGCCCGTCAGCTCCATCCTGTCCACCCGCGTCGTCGGTACGCCGAGCACTGCCTTGTCAGCTATCTCGACCACCTTGGTGCCGGTCATCAACCCCATCGTCCATGCCGCATCGTCATAGGTGGTCAGGTTTTCGTTGGGAAAGTTATCCTGCACCTTCAGCAGCGTCTTCGCGAGCCGGCCATAGGGCTGGTCGAGCTTTACCACGAGCGAACCGGCAGGGTATTCGCCTTCCTTGACCTTTACGGCGCCGCTGGCGCGACCAATCTCGATCCCCTGCATTAGTAACTGGTCGACAACGAACTTGACCCGGTTCTGGTCGGCCTGCCCACCAGGAATGACATAGGCAAAGGGAGCACGCGTCGCGCCCGCCTTCACGCCATTGGCATTCTTCTGATAGTAATTTTCCAGAATGATGGCTGGGAAATTGGAAGCCAGCTGCAGCGCGGTGAGCACGCCGGTCTGCATATAATTGGTGTTGTTGCGCATCGACCACATGACGTTGCGATAGGCCGGGTTGGGCCGGAACCAGTCGCGCTGCAACTGATTGCCACCGCGGGCGCTGCCCTGATCGACACCGTTGTCGACATGGCGAAGCATCGTGGTGGCGCCGCCGTTGCCGAACGTCTCGTACATTCGCAGCATGCCGTTGTGGTTCGACGCCATGAAGCCGACATAGCCCGGCGACCAGGCATCGACGAAGCCATGCGTCCAGACGCCGGGCATGCCATATTTGGTCAGCTGCGACATCTCAAAATTCGAATAGAAGGGCAATTCGCCGTACAGGATCGGATCGAGATCGGGATTTTGCGGGGCCTGCCCCGAATAGGTGTAGAGGAACGGCACCGATTCATGCAGTTCGTGCATCACGGGCGGGTGCCATTCCAGGTAATATTTCAGCAGCTGGCGGGCGCTAGGGTCCGAGAAATTGATATCACGATTATTATCGTGATAGATATACTTGCCCCAGTAGGGCGGCCCAGCCGGCCTGTCGAGGTCGTTGGTTTCATCGACCAGGCTCTGGTGATACCAGTCGACATAGCGATCACGGCCGTCGGCCTCCAAAACCGGGCTGATCGCGACGATCAGATTGTCGCGGATTTTCTGGATCAGCGGCGAATCCTCGGTCAGCAGCCGATACGCAAGCTCCATGATCATCTCGGGCGGCCCGGTTTCGGCGCTGTGAAGGCCGGCGGTCAGATGATAGATTGGCTTTGTGTCTGCGATGATCCGCCTGGCCGCCTCGGCATCGGTACGGCGCGGGTCCGACAGCAGGGCAAGATTGGCCTTGTAGGTTTCAAGCCTGGCCATGTTGGCGACGCTCGACATCATCACCACGATGTTCGGCCGGCCCTCGTTCGACGTGCCGAGATCAAGGATGCGCACCCGATCCGGTGCAGCGGCGGCCAACTTGCGGAAATAATCGACAATCTGCCCATGGTTGTGCAGCTTGTTCGGCACGCCGATATGGTCGCCGAGCACCTGCTTGGGCGAAGGTATGTTTGGCGAGGTCGGCAGATGGTCGACAAGCGGGCTGGAGAACTCCGGCCGGGTCGTCCATTCCTTCACCGCCTTCGCAAAGTCTGGATCCATGGTCTGAGCGCCGGCCGGCGCAACAAGTGCGAGCCCGCTGACCGCGGCGAGCATCAGTGAGCGTGCTGGCATTGTGTGGCTCCGGATTGCTGTGCGGAAATTCACCTGAGCACCGGTTTGTCGAGCATGTCCCAGCCATAGGCTGCCGCGACCCGTTCGACGATTTCAATTGCGACGGCACTGCCTTGGTCACCATTGGTCATGATAACGACACCATAGCCTTTCGCGACATGGGCAATCGCCTGACTTCTGAAGCCCCAGGTGGCACCATTGTGGCCAAAATACCAACCTTGGCCCTTCTGGCTTATGCTAAAGCCGACAGCATAAGGGCCAACTCCGACCGGCGTGACCATGTTCTGCATCGTGGCGCGGTCGAGAACTGCAGTTGAACGGCCTGCCAGCGTCTTCTGAACTTCGATCATGAACAGGGCGTAGTCGGCAGCCGTCGTCCACAATCCCGCCGCGGCCTGTTCAGGGTAAACGTGCCACCGCGCCCCGAGGCTCTTTCCATCTGCGCCGTGGGCGCGCGCTGTCTTGTGCTGCAAGGCCTCTGGCAAAGGCTGCTCGAAACTTGAGTGGCGCATCCCGATCGGCGCCAGAACCCAGTCGTCCATGATTTTCGCAAAGGGCAGTCCGACGGCGTCCGTCAGCGCGAGTTGCTCGATCTGGACCGCGCCACCCGAGTAATGCGAGGCCGTCAACGGCGGCCGAACCAGCCTCACGGGACCGCGCACTGACGGCTCCCTGCCATCAAGGATCTGTTGCTGGGTTGGTAGTGCCGCGCCGGGCAGGTAACCAGGAAAGCCGAAACCGTCGCCTGTCCCGGAGCTATGACTCGTCAGCATTCGAGGGGTCACCGGCAGTCCGCCGCCGAACGCCCCCAGCGGCAGCTTCCAGCTCTTGAGAACAGTATTGATGTCTTGATCGAGACCAAATTTGCCGAGTTGCACCGCCTTGAGCGAGGCCATCGCCGCCACCGGTTTGCTCATCGATCCTGCCTGGAACAACGTGTCTTCATTGATAGTGGCGCCGGTCTCGACGTCAGCAACGCCATAAGATTTGGTCCAGTGAATCTTGAAATCCTGAATGACGGTAACGCTGATACCAGGAACCTTGAAGCGCTCAATCAGCTGCTGGATCGTGAATGCGTCGGTGCCCTGGCGGTTGGGCGATTGGGGTCCTTCCACGCGCGCTATTTGATCGCTGATTGCGTCAGCACTGGCTGGCACACCGTGGGCCAAAATCACGGCAAGAACAAAGCACGTTGATGTTCGGATCATTGCTTACCCCCCCGGGTGTAGCCGCCAACGGTAGTTGCAAACCTCTGAGATGTCTAATGGTCGCCCAGAGGCTCACTTATCCCTTCGCTTTATCGGGTCCCTTGGGTTGCCTCCCCAACAAGTGAATGGCTGGTTTTGTCAGGAGCAGACGTGCGGGCCGACATCGCGGAACGGCTTGAAGTGGGTCGACAGCGGCCGTGATGACAACGGCTAAGACAGCGGCAGCTATCCTCAAATTTCATTCCGAAAGCGGTCAGTCGGCTGACGGCCCAATTGTCGCTGTCTAATCGGCCCGCGAGTTCGCTGCTATGACATAGAAAACTCAAGTGATTGCGACTGAATAATTTCTTTCTCTCAACAGTTGCAAAGAGATAGGAGCCGTAGCTGAATGGCGCCTGCCTTCCCATGGGAGCGAGAGCGTGATGCGGTGGAACTGTTGTCAGATGGCAACGTCGTAAAGAATGTATTGTCGGAACAAGGTGAACTGGCTTACCTTGTGGCATGGTCGAGCAGTGGGTTTCAGCTCAGAGAGCATATGAATTGTTCTCGAATCCCCCTGTTTTGTACAGCCGCCTTAGCGCTTCCTTGATTGCTGCCCGTGCCCGGCTGTTTCAGTCAGATACGGAAGTTGTGCATGATTGCGAGGTGCCCAATTGGTTCTGGTTGCCTGAAGGGCATGTGGCCCTACAGGCTGATTGGACTACAGGTGACTTTTCCAAATGGATCGAGCCAGGGGTTCAATGCCAAGCGTTCGGTGTTGAGTTTGGCTTGAACGGATTGCTTGAAATGTTGCCTGCAGAACGACGTGCAGGCGTCATTCGTGAGTTTTCGGTCGCAGGTAACCCTGATTGGATCAGCGCGAAGGACGCGCGCCTTTTGGCGTACACCGATTTGCGATTTCAGCCGGCAGTAGCGGGAGACGCTCTGATTGAGCTTGGTCGCCAAGGCCTCATAACGGCGCGGGCTGTCTTGGCCGAAGGGCAGACGGAACAGCTGCCTGCCGGCGGTGCGAAGTGGGATAAACGCGAATGGGATATCCCGACTTGGTTCTGGACCAACTTCACCGGGCATGGGACGAGCCGTCAGGACTGGGAACTTGGAAAGTTTGCAGGTAAGGGCTTCGCGCAGCAGCGGCCCCAAAAGATCACGCTATCGGGGGTCTACTTCCTGCGGAGTTCACTTCTGCCGATTCCCGCGCTCGAAGCTATGACCTTAACGGGAGCCGAGGACAAAGGTACCCGGGGCCGTAAACCGTCTTATGATTGGGAAGCCTTGGTGAATGCTATCTGGGGCGCAATCTACCGTGGCGACTTCGACCCGGGCAGCCAGGCTGAGATCGAGCGTGAGATGCAGCGGCGCTTGACCAAGGGTGAAAAAGAGCCGGCTGAAAGCACCGTTCGCCCACACGCTAGCCGTGTCTGGAACGAATTTTTGAAGGACTGAAATTCGCCCCAGTTGAATTGCCGGCCTATTTTCGGCCTTTTCGTCCGACACGCAGACCGGATTCGCTGATGCTTCTCCGCGCTCGCTGGTGCTCACCAGCCGCACAGGAGAAGCCGAAATGGAACGCCTCGCCTATTCCATCAATGATACTGCCAAGGCGCTGAGCCTTGGCCGCACGTCCATCTATGCCATGATCGCCGATGGCCGGCTGGAGGCCTTCAAGCTGGGTCGCCGGACCCTGATCAAGGCTGAGTCCATCCGCCGTATCGTCGAGGGCAAGGCGTAATACCGATGCCGCGCCGCCGCGCCTCTGCCTGTGGGGTGAAAATCCATCGCAGCTATATCATTGCCGAACTGGCGACATGCTGCGGGGTGCATCGCAACACGGTGCGCCACTGGATGAAGCTTGGCCTCGAGCCGCTGGATGATAGCCGCCCCCTCTTATTCCACGGTGCCACCGTGAAGGCATTTCTGGGCAAGCAGCGCGCCAGCCGCAAACGTCCGAGCCCGCATGGCATGTTCTACTGCCTGCGGTGCCGCGAGCCGCGCAAGCCGGCGCTGGGCATGGTCGATTTCGTGCCGATCACCGAACTCAGCGGCAACCTGCGCGCGCTGTGCGAGGTGTGCGAGACGGTGATCTACCGCCGCGCTCGCCAGACCGATCTGCCTCGCATCATGCCCGATTGCACCATCCAGATTGTGGAGGAGTAGCCACACTTAAGTGGGCGTCCTCCTCCCTCCCTGCATTGTGATACGGAAAGGCAAACCAGATCATGGCTAAGCACAACGCCGCGAACGAGCGGATCAAGCGCGAATATCTGCATTATCTGAAGGAGGCCAAGGGCCGCGATGAGGCAACGCTCGACGGGGTGGCCAAGTCGCTTGCCCGCTTTGAGGAGTCGACTGGCTGGAAGGCCTTCAAGCGCTTTCACCGCGAGCAGGCGGTGGCCTTCAAGAAGCGGTTGGCCGATGCCCTCAGCGTCCGCACCGGCGAACGGCTGGCCAAGGCGACGGTGCAATCGACCATGCGCGACTTGAAGGCCTTCTTCTTCTGGCTGGCGCACCAGCCTGGCTACAAATCGGTTATCACCTATGGCGATGCCGACTACTTCAACCTCTCGGAGCGGGACGCTGCCATCGCCCGCGGCAGGCGTGAAAAGGCGGTTCCGTCACTGGAGCAGGTGCATCATGTCCTTGCCACCATGCCCGCCAACACGGTCTTGGAGCGGCGGGATCGCGCATTGATCGCTTTCACCGCGCTCACCGCCGCGCGCGTTGGCGCGCTGGCGACGTTCCAGCTGCAGCATGTCAATGTTGTCGAAGGGTATGTGGAGCAGGATGCCCGCGTGGTTGCCACCAAGTTCGGCAAGACATTCCGCACCTATTTCATGCCGGTGGTCGGTGACGCGCTTGCCATCTTTGGGGCGTGGATTGCTGAACTGCGTCACGAACATCTTTGGGCGCCGACCGATCCGCTTTTCCCCGCCACGCGCATGGGACTCAATGATGCCGGCGTGTTCTCTCCGCTGGGACTGGAGCGTAGGGCCTGGGCCACGACCCAGCCGATCCGCGACGTTTTCCGCCGGGCCTTCACCGCCGCCGGCCTGCCTTATTTCAACCCGCACAGCTTCCGCGACATGCTGGTGCATCATGCCATGAAGCTGAACCCGGCGCCTGAAGAGATGAAGGCCTGGAGCCAGAACCTCGGCCATGCCGATGTGCTGACCACGTTCACCAGCTATGGGCAGGTGCCCACCCATCGGCAGGGCGAACTGATCCGTGCGGCAGGCTACGCGCACGCGAATGAACCGCTTGATGATCCGGACATCCTTGAACTTATCAAGCGCATCAAATCCCGGCGCTGAGGCCCGGCTCCCGGCAATCGTCTGTTGGTTCGCATGGACCTGCAGGCTGGAGCACGGTAACAAGAGCCAGACTATGAACCTCATCAAATCCAAGCAACGGGTAGCCGACCATGGCGAGGTGTTCACGCCGCCTTGGCTGGTGGAGAAGATGCTTGATCTGGTGAAGGGTGAAACGGAGCGGATCGATTCCCGTTTTCTTGAACCCGCCTGCGGCAGCGGCAATTTCCTTGTGCCGATCCTCCAGCGCAAGCTGGCGGCTGTGGAAGCCAAGTACGGCAAGACCGATTTCGAGAGGCGCCACTACGCGCTCGTTGCGCTCGCCAGCCTCTACGGAATTGAGCTGCTGGCAGACAACATTGCGGAATGCCGGGTCAATATGCTCGATGTTTTCGCGCAATATCTCGGCGTGACCGAGGAGGATGACCTCTACCGCACAGCCAGCCACTTTCTTTCGACCAATCTCATCCACGGCGATGCGATGACGATGAAAGACGCGGTCGGCGGGCCGATCACCGTTGTCGAGTGGAGTTACATCGGGAAGGGCAAGTTCAACCGCCGGGACTTTCGCCTTGATGTGCTCACGGGGATGGCCAGCTTGCGCGAGGAACGGTCGCTGTTTGCCGGGCTTGGCCATCATGAGATTTTCCAGCCGACTAAGAGCTATCCGCCCATGACGGTGCGCGAACTGGCGGCGCTCGATCGCGAGGAGGTGCAGGGATGAACGACCAGGTGGCTTTCACCCTCAAGGGCCGCAATCCGGACGTGTTGAGCTGTATCGCCAACCTGTCGAACGATGAAGTCTTCACCCCGCCGGAGTTTGCCAACCGGATGCTCGACACCTTGGAACAGGCCTGGGCGTCCAGCAATGACGGGGCAAGCATCTGGGCGGACAAGACGGTTACCTTCCTCGATCCCTTCACCAAGTCGGGTGTGTTTCTGCGCGAGATCACCAAGCGGCTGATCAAAGGGTTAGAGCCGGAAATCTCCGACTTGCAGGACCGCGTCGACCATATCCTGACCAAGCAGGTGTTCGGCATCGCCATCACCCAGATCACCGCGCTGCTGGCGCGGCGGAGCTTGTATTGCTCGAAGCAGGCCACCGGTCCGCATAGCGTTGCCTGCAGTTTCGGCGACAATGATCACGGGAATATCTGGTTTGAACGGACTGAACATGTCCGGGAAGGAGATCGTTGTCGATTTTGTGGTGCGGGTGGAGAGTTGCTTGAGCGCGGCCCGGACGAGGAAAACTACGCATATGCGTTTATCCATACCATAGACAGTAAGGCTCGGGTTGCCGAGTTCTTCGGAGGCAAGATGCAGTTCGACGTTATCATCGGTAACCCGCCCTATCAGCTCACTGATGGCGGGGGAGGCACATCCGCGGTCCCGATTTATCAACACTTTGTGGAACGCGCCAAAGAGCTTGAACCCCGGTTCGTGTCGATGGTCATCCCATCGAGGTGGTTTACTGGCGGCAAAGGCCTCGACGATTTCCGAGAGGCAATGCTTAAGGATGATCGATGCCGCCGTATCGAAGATTTTCTAAGCGCATCCGAGGTGTTTCCGGGTGTCGGTCTCAAAGGTGGGATATGCTATTTTTTGTGGGACCGAGATAATCAAGGTGATTGCGAGGTAAGCACACACTTTCAGGCGTGGCCCTCTTCTACTGCTGTTCGACCACTTCTAGAAAAAGGGAACGATGTATTTATCAGATTCAATGAGGCTGTAGCGATCTTGCATAAGGTGATGGCCCATTCCTTGCCTAGAGCGCCTACATTTGAAACGCTAGTAAGCTCGCGCCGACCTTTTGGGTTCGACTCAACCTTCCGAGGCAAAGCAGTTCGCTCTGAAGGCGATGTTGAGATTCTACAAAAAGGCGGAAAGGGCTATGTAGCATTGAACAAAATTGAAAATGGTAAGGAATTGATCAAGAGCTGGAAACTCTTTGTAGGATTTGCTGCGCCCGGAACGGGCAATAAAGATAGCTACCCCCACAAAGTAATTAGCACCCCATTCTTGGGTTATCCGGGGCAGATTTCAACAGAAACTTATTTGGCGATAGGTCCATTTGAATCCGAATCTGAGGCGCTTAACGCGCTTTCTTATTTGCACTGCAGATTTACAAGATTTCTCATTCAACTCCGGAAGGCTTCGCAAAACACAACTCGAAAGGTTTATGGATTCGTCCCAATCCAAGACTGGTCGAAGGCGTGGACTGACGACGAGTTATACAAGAAATACGGGATCACTGACGAGGAGGTGGCCTTCATAGAGCGACTCGTTCGACCGATGGGTGATGTTGATGATTAAACCCACTATCGACGAAATTCTGCTTCCCAAGCCCGAGAGCCGTCTGCGTATCTATGCGTGGACACCCAATGAGCCGCCGCCCGCCTATACCGGACTGATAAAGGTCGGGCAGACCACGCAGGCCGACGTCAATGACCGCATCCGCCAGTCGCAGGGGCAGATGCAGCAGGCCTACACGCTCCACGTCAACGAAGTGGCCGAACGCGAGGACGGTTCCATCTTTCGCGACAGCGATATGCGCTCTCGCCTGATCGAGAAGGGTTTCGAGAACGTCACCATCGGCTCTTCACGCGAATGGATGCGCTGCTCGCCGGCGGACGTGAAGAGTGCCATCACCGAATTGCGCAAGGGTCTGCGCTTCGAGCCCGCGCGGCACGAAAACTTCCCCATGCGCCGCGAACAGGCCGAGGCGGTCGAGGTCACTCACGACTACTTCCTGTCCCGCTGGGCAGAAGACCCCAAGTCCGTCCCCCGCTTCCTCTGGAACGCGAAGATGCGCTTCGGCAAAACCTTCACCGGCTATCAACTGGCGAAGAAGCTTGGGGCAAAGCGCGTGCTGGTCGTCACCTTCAAGCCCGCCGTTGAGGATGCTTGGGAGGCGGACCTCAAGAACCACGTCGATTTCGACGGCTGGCAGTACATTTCCCGCAATGCCGGAGGCAGCCCGCTCGATGTCCCCAAGGATACGCCGCTGGTTTATTTCGGCTCGTTCCAGGATCTGCTCGGCACCGATCGCTATGGCAACATCAAGGCCCGCAACGAGTGGATTCACGCCATCAACTGGGACCTGGTTATCTTCGACGAATACCATTTCGGTGCATGGCGCGATAACGCGAAGGAGTTGTTCGAGGGCGAGGACACCGAGGTGGCGAAGAAGGAACTCGCCTACGTCTCCGGTCTGGAGACCGTGAACGAGGACCTTGAAGACCTATCGGAAACCGAGGCCGAATTCCTGCCGATCACGACGCGGGCGTATCTCTATCTGTCCGGCACGCCGTTCAAGGCGCTGGCCACGGGCGAGTTCATCGAAGAGCAGATTTTCAACTGGACCTACACCGACGAACAGCGAGCCAAGGCCGATTTCGCGGTGGATCATCCCGGGGAGCGTAACCCCTATGGCGCGCTGCCCCAGATGCGCCTGCTAACCTACCAAATGCCTGACGAACTACTCGCCATCGCCAGCGGCGGGGAGTTCGACGAGTTCGATCTTGGCGAGTTCTTCGCGGCGAGCGGCAAGGGCGTGATGGCGACCTTCAAGCACAAAAATGAGGTGCAGAAGTGGCTCGACATCATTCGGGGGAGCTACGCGCCGCAGACACTTGATGCGCTGCGCGCCGGGGGCAAGCCGCCCTTTCCCTATTCCGATGTGCGGCTGCTACCCTATCTCAACCACGCCTTCTGGTTCCTGCCCAGCGTTGCCGCCTGTGAGGCGATGAAGAATCTGCTGGAGGAGAAGCAGAACGTCTTCTGGCAGAAATACCGGGTCATTGTCGCGGCGGGGGCAAATGCTGGCCTCGGGCTCAATGCGCTCCCGCCTGTGCGCAAGGCAATTGGCTCCGGGCACGATACCCAGTCGATCACCCTATCCTGCGGCAAGCTCACCACCGGGGTGACGGTGCCGCAATGGTCTTCGATCCTGATGCTGCGCAACCTGAAGTCGCCTGAGACCTATTTCCAGGCAGCGTTCCGCGTCCAATCGCCGTGGTCGATCAAGAACCCGGACGGGGATGATCCGAACCGCGAGGACGTGCTGAAGCCCGTCTGCTTCGTGTTCGATTTCGCCCCGACACGGGCGCTGCGACAGATTTCCGAATACGGCATCGGCCTGTCTCCCGGGGAAGCGAACCCGGAAAAGGCCGTGGCCGACCTTGTCTCATTCCTGCCGGTGCTCGCCTATGACGGCGCAAATATGGTGCAGATTGATGCGGGCGGCATTCTGGACATGGCAATGGCGGGCACATCCGCCACGCTCTTGGCGCGCAAGTGGGAATCGGCGATGCTGGTCAACGTCGACAACGATACCCTTCGCCGGGTTCTCGCGAGCGAAGAGGCCATGGCGGCAGTCGAGCGGATCGAAGGCTGGCGTGCTCTTGGCGACAACGTGATCGAGACGATCATCAACAAGAGCGAGAAGATAAAGGATATCAAGAAGAAGGCCAAGGAGGCCGACCTCTCCGAGAAGGAGAAGCGAGAGTTGACCGCCGAGGAGAAGGAACACAAATCGCTCCGCAAGGAGGTTCAAAAGAAGCTGATCAAGTTCGCTACCCGCATCCCGGCCTTCATGTATCTGACCGACTTCCGCGAAAACACCCTGGTGGACGTTATCACCAAGATCGAGCCGGACCTGTTCCGCACTGTTACCGGGCTAACGGTCGGCGACTTTAACTTGCTGGTCGATCTTAAGGTGTTCAACACGGAGCGGATGAACGCTGCCGTGTTCGCCTTCCGAAGGTACGAGGATGCGTCGCTTCGCTATACAGGGATCGACAGCCATGTGGGGCTGACCCGAATTGGCGGTTATGACACGGTGGTAGCGAAGGAATGATGCGGGTCCAACAGCGCCAGTTGCGCAAAAAAAATCTGAGGCGGAAGCGCAGGGTGGGGGCCTATTTGGGGGCCTTTGTAGAAGAGAAAACATAATATTATTGTTTATCAATTACTTACATGATTGCTTCGAGTCCTCTTCTGGCACCATCACCCCGGCCGCCAGCGGCCGCCGGGGATTGAAAAAACCCTGAAAATCAGCGAGTTTAGCCACAGTAAGCACCTGTGTTCGCCGTGATCCGTCGGCAACCGCAGTTTTCCGGGGGTCTCTTTCCGGGCGGTCTTGCAGCCAGGCTGCGAGTGTGAACCAATGGCGCTGACAGATACCATGATCAAGTTGGCCAAGTCCGGCGATGCCGATCGCAAGCTGGCTGACGACAAGGGGCTTTATCTGCTGGTCACGACCAGCGGTTCGAAGCTGTGGCGATGAAAGTATGGGATCGATGGCAAGGAAAGGAAGCTGGCGCTGGGCAGCCATCCTGATGTTGGCTTGAAAGAGGCGGCGCCCGTCGCGACGCTGCCCGCACGGCGGCAGAAGCCGGCAATGATCCAGCAGCAGCCAGGCGCGAGGCGCGCATCGCCCGGAAATTTGCTTCGGCCAATAACTTTGGCGCGCTCTTGCGGGCGGTCGATGCACATGCCGGTCAGCCGGTAACACAGCTGGCGCTGCGCTTTACGGCTCATATGTTTCAGCGGCCTGGCGAAATCCGCAAAGCAGAATGGGCGGAGATCGATTTCGACAAGGCGGTCTGGACAATCCCGGCGGCGCGCATTGGGCGGAGCGGGTGGAGATGGCGCAATGGCGGACGGACCATCTCGATGTCGTCCGCAATAGGGCGGAAGTGATGCCAATGAGGGCGCTCAGTTCGCAACGGGTGACATCGTACCCCCTGCTAATCCTTCCGCATCGCGCCCTCATTGTCGCCATACAGCGGTGAAGGTTACGGTGCCATATTTGGTCTCGAACAAATTAAGCCAATGCAGGTCGGTGTTGGGCGTTCCAGCACTTGATCGCTGTTCGTTGATTGCCGACCGCCAGCGAGTGCGGGACTCGCCAGCGGTCGGACATCTTCAGCCTCGGCCGGAAATCAGAAGCGGTACGACGCGCCCAGCAGCACTTGCTGGCGTTCGAAGGTGGCGCCCTTGCTGGCTGCGTCGATGTAGCGATATTCCAGCCGGGCGTTGATGTTCCTGGTCACGGCATATTCGATGCCGCCTCCAGCCAGCCAGGCATCGAGATTGTCGCTCGACGCTGCCGCCGCCGTGCTGGTGCGAACGCGGACATTGGCATAGCCGCCGCGCACATAGAGCAGCGCCTTTTCCGTCACCAGATAACCGGCGCGGGCCGAAACTTCGAAGGCGTGCTTCGGATCGATGCTCACCGCGGTGGTGCCGCGCGTACCGGCAAGCGTGTCGTCGGCGCCGATGCTGAAGGCAGCTTCGGCACCAATCACGAAGCGGCGGGCGATCAATTTGTCGTAACCGGCATTGATGCCGAACACAGCGGCATCCTGATCGGTGCTGCGATTGAGCGGGGCGGCGCCTTCGAGGCCGGGGCCGACCTTGTCGTGATTATAGCCAGCGGTGATGCCGACGAAGGGGCCGTTGAAGCTTTCGGCAGCGGCCGGCGCGGCGATGGCGGTGGTGGCAACGGCAAGCGCCAGCAGCGCGGAACGGAACTTGGTGGTCATGGTGCAGTTCCTTTGGTTGGCTCCGGGGGATCCGGATGCCGTCCAAATGAACCCGCCGATCTTTTATGATAATCGGGCAAACACGGAAGATACTGTTCCATTTCGCGAAATGGTGGGGACGACGCTCCGTTCCGCCTGCCGGAACAATCCATTTCGAATTTCGGCCATTAATCCGTCGGGCATCAAGGCCTAGTTGTTGGGGGTGCCGGACGAGCTGGCACCCACAGACCAACGGCTCGCCACTCTTCCCGATCCCCTCACGGCGAACCCCAAAGGAGACAATGACATGAACACGAGGACCATCCTGACCGCACTGGCCGCCATCGGCCTCAGCGTTGGCGCCATGAGCGCCGCCACCTCGCCGGCTTTCGCCCTGGTGCCCACCTCCGCTTCCGCGGTGAACACAGATACCGCCGGCATCGCCGTCCATGGTTATGACGTGGTGGCCTATTTCACCGAAGGCAAGCCGCGCGTCGGCAATGCCAGCCACACCACCACCTATGAAGGCGCACGTTACCAGTTCGCCAGCGCCGCCAATCTGAAGGCCTTCCAGGCCAATCCCGCCGCCTATGCGCCGGGCTTCGGCGGCTTCTGCGCCATGGGCGTGGCGCTGGAAAAGAAGCTCGATGGCGATCCCAAGGTCTGGAAGATCGTCGACGGCAAGCTCTACCTCAACGTCAACAAGGAGGTTTCGGTCGCCTGGCAGCGCGACATCCCCGGCAACCTGGTGAAGGCCAACGAAAACTGGCCGGCGATCAAGGACAAGGCCCCGGAGGCGCTGAACTGAGGCGCTGAACTGATCGCCAACTGACCTCTCCCCCTGGCGGCCGGCGCAAGCCGGCCGCCACCCCCAAGGAAAATCCGATGGATATCTCCCGTTCCGCCTTCCTGGCCGGCGCGCTGGCCACAGCGGTAACTGGCCTTGCCACCACCGCTGCCGCTGCCGACAAGCCCGCCCGCGAAAAATGCTTTGGCGTGTCGCTGGCAGGCTACAATGATTGCGCCGCCGGGCCCGGCACGTCCTGCTCCGGCACGTCCAAGGTCGATTACCAGGGCAACGCCTGGAAACTGGTGCCGGCCGGCACCTGCACCACCATGGTGTCGAAGACCTCCCCCACCGGTCACGGTCAGCTGGCGGCCTATACCCACGCCAAGCGCCGCTGATCCAATGACGGCCGCCGCCTCTTCCCCGCTGCGTTTGCCGCCTGCGGCTGAATTGGGCCTGCCGCCGTCTGCGGGGCTCGGCCTGCACCGCGAACATCTCGATGAGGTGCTTGGCCGTGCAGGCCGGCTCGGCTTCATCGAGATTCACGCCGAAAATTTCATGAGCGAAGGCGGCCCGACGCTGGCCCTGCTCGACCAGCTGGCGAGCCAATATCCGATCTCCCTGCACGGCGTCGCGCTGTCGCTGGGCGGTGAGGAACCGCTGGACCCGGCGCATCTGCAGCGCCTGCGCCGCATCATCGATCGCACCCGGCCCGCCAGTTTTTCCGAACATCTGGCTTGGGCCAGCCACGACGGCATCTATTTCAACGATCTGCTGCCGATCGCCTATGACGCGACGACATTGTCGCGCGTCGCCGATCATGTCGATGAAGCGCAATCGGCGCTGGGCATGCGGCTGCTGCTCGAAAACCCGTCCACCTATGTCAGCCACGCGGCAAGCGACTGGGATGAAATCGATTTCCTGGCAGAGATCGCCCGCCGCACAGGCTGCGGCCTGCTGCTCGACATCAACAATGCCGTCGTTTCATCGGTCAATCACGGCTGGGACCCGCAGGCCTATCTGCAGCGTTTCCCACTGGCGCTGGTCGGCGAGATCCATCTTGCTGGCCACAGTGAAACCCGCGACGACGCCGGGCAACGCCTGCTGATCGACAGCCATGGCGAAGCCATCGCCGAGCCAGTGTGGTTGCATTATGCCGACGTGATCGCCCGCGCCGGCCCGCTGCCGACCCTGATCGAGCGCGACAACGACATTCCCGCCTTTGCCGTAGTCGCCGCCGAAGTGGCGCAGGCCGCCGCCATTCTTGCCCGCCACGCCAGAAAGGCCGCGTGATGACGCCGCTGAAATCCTTTTCCATCGCCGTGCGCACCCCCGATGGCGTGCAGCCGATGTTCGTCAGCGCCGCAGGCGGCCGTTTCACCATCTACCAGCGCAACCATGTCGCCAGCCTCACCGCCGCGTTGGCCAAGACCTTCCCGGTGGTCCAGCGCCTGGTGGGGGAGCCCTTCTTTGCCGCGATGGCCGCGCGCTTCATTTTCCAGTCGCCGCCGCGTGTCCCCATGCTGGCCGACTATGGCGCCGATCTGGCCGATTTCATCGCCGCCTTCGAACCGGCGGAGAGCCTGCCGTTCCTGGCCGATGTCGCGCGGCTGGAATATGCCCGCGTGCGCGCCTGGCACGCCGCCGATCACGCATCGCCGCCACTGGACGGTGCCGACGCCGTGGCCGCGCTGCTGCCGCACCGTATTGTGCTGCACCCATCCGCCACCCTGATCCAGTCCGATCATCCTGTGCTGGCGATCTGGGCGGCCAACCAGCCGGAAACGGCAGTGCCGGTGGAAGACTGGCAACCGGAAACTGCGCTGGTGCACCGCTCCGGCGATGTCGTGCTGAACACGCCAATCGATGCCGACACAAACACGTTTCTGGCGGCGCTGCTGACCGCCGAAAGCCTTGAATCCGCACTGCTCGCCCTGCCCGACCCTGACACCGCCGGCGCTGCCCTGCTGCACGTCCTGCAGCTTCTGCAGGCTGGCGCATTGATCACAACTTGCCACGAAGGAACCCTGCCATGACCACCGCTCCCGCTCTCTTCCGCACCCTGCCCACACTGCTGGACCGCGTGCCATCCAGCCTGGCGCAACTTGTGTTGCGCTTCGGTCTCGCCGGCATCTTCTGGTCATCGGGCCGTACCAAGATCGAAGGGCTGCTGACCATTTCAGACGACACCTATTTCCTGTTCGAAGAAGAATATCAGCTGCCGTTGCTGTCCGCCCAACTGGCGGCGCAGCTTGGCACTTATGCCGAACATCTGTTCCCGATCCTGCTGGTGGTCGGCCTTGCCACCCGCCTGTCAGCACTGGCGCTGTTCGGAATGACGCTGGTCATCCAGATCTTTGTCTATCCCGATGCGCTGTTCGCCACCCATCTCGGCTGGTTCGCGCTGGCGCTGGCGGTGGCGACAGGCGGGCCGGGCACGTTGTCGCTGGATCACCTGCTGTTCCGCAAGCGGGACTAATTGATGTGCCGATCGGCGCGCAGCCGTTCGACGACGAGATCGACAAAGGCCCGCACCTTGGCCGACGCCCGCCGGCCTTCCGGGTGGACGACGTGGACGGGCAGGGGCTCGAGCTCGTAATCCGACAGCACGGTCTGCAAGGAACCCGATTCAAGCTGGGCGGCAATCTGGTACGACAAGGGCCGCGCCAGCCCCCAGCCTTGCGCGGCCGCCGCCACGATCGCTTCATAGGTGCTGCACGACAGCCGCGGCGTGACGGTCACGCCGATCTTCTCATCCTTGCCGAACCGCCAGTCCAGCGACGACCAGGAACCAGTCGAGGCAATGATGCGGTGGCCCGCCAGATCGGCTGGGTGCTGCGGCACGCCGTGACGATCGAAATAGGCCGGCGATCCGCACACCACCCGGCGCACCGTGCCAACTCTGATGGCACTGTAGCTTGAATCGGGCAGATGGCCGATGCGGATGGCCACATCGATGCCTTCATCGACGATGTTGACGACCCGATCGACAAAGATGGCGCGGCCGCTCACCTGCGGATTGGCATCCAGAAACTCGCGCAGGATCGGCATGATGTAATTGTTGCCGAACAACACCGACGCGGTGACGCTGAGCGTGCCGGTGGGCGTGGTGTAGGAACCCGATGCGGCGGCTTCGGCTTCGGCAATGTCGGCCAGGATGCGGCGGCAATCCTCGAAATAGCGTGCGCCCGGCTCGGTCAGCTTCACGGTGCGGGTGGTGCGGGTCAGAAGCCGGCTGCCGATCAGTTCCTCCAGGCTGGCCACCGCGCGGGTGACGGCGGGCGGGCTCATGTTCAGCTGGCGCGCGGCCTCGGCAAAGCCGCCGGTTTCGGCGACGCGCACAAACACCTGCATGGCGTGCAATCGTGACATTGTTCATTCCCCCAAACGGAACAATCCATTTCCGATTATCGCAATTCTGCCGCCTGGCAAATGAAATTACCAAGTGGGCCATGATCCACGCCCTCACCCACCAGCTGCATAGCGATGGCGCCCCTGCCTCCCTCCACCGGGTCTGGCAGCTGGCGACCCACATTCAGGCCATCATCATCACCGCTGCCGCCGGCGGCTCGGTTTCCACTGCGATTCCGCCGCTGGCGGCGCTGGCCATCAACGTTGTCCGCCATCGCGGGCCGGGATCATTCCACATAACGCAATAGTCACTTGTCGCGTTCGAAGCTTCTGCCCGCCGGGCTTTCCCCCCACTCTTCTCCCCGTTCGGCACGCCCCACTGAAGCTGAACCAATCCCTCGCAAAGGACCCATGATCATGAAGCTCCACTACCACCCGCTTTCCGGCCACGCCCACCGCGCCCGGCTGTTCCTGTCGCTGATCGGTGCCGATTTCGAACTGGTCGAAGTCGACCTGGCCAAGGGTGCCCACAAGGCGCCGGCCTTCCTCGCCCTCAACCGCTTCGGCCAGGTACCGGTGCTGGAAGATGATGGCGTGATCATCGCCGATGCCAACGCCATCCTGATCTATCTCGCCAAGAAGTTCGGCAAGAGTGATTGGCTGCCGGCCGATCCCGTTGGCGGTGCTGCCGTGCAACGCTGGCTTTCGGTTGCCGCCGGCCAGATCGCCTTTGGTCCGGCCGCGGCCCGCCTGATCACCGTGTTCGGCGCCGGCTTCAACGCCGACGAAGTCATCGCCCGCGCCCATGCCATCCTGAAGATCCTGGAAGCCGAACTCGTGAGCCGCGACTGGATCGCCGCCAGCCACCCGACCATCGCCGATGTCGCGCTCTACAGCTACATCGCGCGCGCGCCGGAAGGCAATGTCAGCCTCGATGCCTATCCGGCCGTGCAGGGCTGGCTGAAGCGCATCGAAGCGCTGCCGGGCTTCGTGCCCTTCGTCAGCACACCGGTTGGCCTGTCGGCCGCCGCCTGAACCCCCATCCCCCGGGGCTGGCCATGCCGGCCCCGGGGCTCTGCTGAAAGGCGCGCGTGATGGCCGGCCATGGTTCGATCGAAATGCCCTCCCCCTGGCACGCCGGCGAAATCACGCTCCAGCAAGGCCTGGGCGTTGCCGAACGCATGGCGATTGCCGGCCAGAAGGTCATCCGCGATCACATGCCCGATCAGCACCGCACCTTCTTCGCGCAGCTGCCGTTCCTGGTCGCCGGCGCCGTCGATGCGGCCGGTGATGTCTGGGCCACGCTGCTCACCGGCGCGCCGGGCTTTGCACAGTCACCCGATCCGCGCACCCTGGCCTTCGCGCTGCCACGCGACGCCGCCGATCCGGCCAACGCTGGCCTGAATAATGGCGATGCCATCGGCCTGCTCGGCATCGAACTGCACAGCCGCCGCCGCAACCGCATGAACGGCCATGTGCGCCGCACGGGCGAAGCCGGCTTTGCCGTCCATGTCGAACATAGTTTCGGCAATTGCCCGCAATATATCCAGCTGCGCGACTGGCAGATGCTCGATCAGCCCGCCACGGCGCCGGGCATGGTGGAGCGGCAGGATCATCTCGACGCCGCCGCGCGCGCCATGATTGCCGCGGCCGATACCTTCTTCGTCGCCTCCTATCTGGATGGCGACGCCGGCCGCCAGGTTGATGCCTCGCATCGCGGCGGCAAGCCCGGCTTCGTGCGCATCGATGCCGATGGCGCGCTCACCATTCCGGATTTCGCCGGCAATCTGCACTTCAACACGCTGGGCAATTTCCTGCTCAATCCGCGCGCCGGGCTGACCTTCGTTGATTTCGCCAGCGGCGACCTGCTCCAAATGACCGGCGAAGCCGAGGTGATCCTTCAATCCCCCGAAATCGCCGCCTTCCAGGGCGCCGAGCGGCTGTGGCGCTTCCGGCCGCGCATCGTCGTGCGTCGCCCGGCGGCGCTGCCGCTGCGCTGGACGTTCCGCGACTGGTCGGCCAATTCGTTGATGACCGGTTCCTGGGAAGACGCGGCGTCGCGGCTGCAGGCGCAGGCGCTGGCAACGCAGTGGCGGCCGTTTCGCGTCGCCCGCATTGTCGAGGAAAGCGCGGTGATCCGCTCCTTCCACCTCGAACCCGCCGATGGCGCCGGCATCACCCCGCACCGCGCCGGCCAGCATCTGCCCATCCGCCTTGCCATAGCGGGCGAAGCCAGGCCCGTCATACGCACCTACACGCTGTCAACCGCGCCGTCCGACGGCGGTTATCGCATCAGTGTGCGACGGCAGGGCCTGGCTTCGGCATTTCTGCACGACCAGATTGGCGTTGGGGATCTGATCGAGGCGCGCGCGCCTGCCGGCGATTTCACCATTGATGCCGCCGAACGCCGGCCCGCCGTGCTGATCGGTGCCGGGGTCGGGGTGACGCCGATGCTCGCGATGCTGCGTCACGTGGTTTATGAAGGGCTGCGCACGCGGCGGGTGCGGCCCACTATGTTCATCCAGGCGGCGCGCACCCGCAGCGAACGTGGCTTCGATGCGGAAATTGCCGAACTGGTGGCGCGCGCCGAAGGCAAGGTGCGACTGGTCCGCACGCTCGATGACACGACCGACGGCGCGCAGGCCGGGGTGGATTATGACGTCGCCGGCCGGGTCGACATGGCGCTGCTGCGCCAGCTGCTCGGCTTTGACGATCATGATTTCTACCTGTGCGGCCCACCGCCGTTCATGCAGGCGCTGTATGACGGGCTGCGCGATCTCAACATCGCCGATGGCCGCATCCATGCCGAAGCCTTTGGCCCGGCCTCCATGCGCCGCCGTGTCGATGCCGCTGCCGCGCCCGCCGCCCAGCCTTCGGCAACCCCGGTGCCCGTGGCCTTCGCCGCCTCGGCCAAGGAAGCGCGCTGGGCTCCGGGCAGCGGCAGCCTGCTCGATCTGGCCGAAGCCCGCGGCCTGGCACCGGAATATAGCTGCCGTGGCGGCAGTTGCGGCACCTGTCGCACCCGCATCATCGCCGGCGCCGTGGCCTATGAAACCCCACCATCGGCCAGCGTTGGCGCCGATGAAGCCCTGATCTGCTGCGCCATGCCGGCGGACAGCGCCAGCGGTGGCAGCGACCGCCTGATCCTCGATCTCTGAAAGACCTTCCGATGACCAAACGTGTCTTGCTGCTCCTCGCCGACGGGTTCGAACCGATGGAGGCCGCCGGTTTCACCGACGTGCTGGGCTGGGCCAATATCGATGGCGACGAACCGATCGAACTGGTGTCGGCCGGCCTGCGCTCGCCGTTGAAGGCGACATTCGGCTTTTCGGTCATCCCTGATGCGCTGGTCACCGATCTTGATCTCGACAGTTTCGATGCGCTGGCGGTGCCGGGCGGCTTTGGCAGCGCCGGCTTCTACACCGATGCCCTGTCCGAACCGTTCCTCGCCGTCATCCGCCACTTTGCCGGGCGCCAGCAGGCGGTGGCATCGGTGTGCGTCGCCGCGCTGGCGCTGGGCGCAGCCGGCGTGCTCGAAGGCCGCGTTGCCACCACCTATCATCAGGCCGGCGGCAAGCGCCGCGCCCAGCTCGAATCCCATGGCGCCCACTTCATCGATGAAGCCGTGGTGGTGGATGGCAATCTGATCAGCTCCACCGGGCCGGGCACCGCGGTCGAGGTCGCCTTCACCCTGCTCGCCGACCTGACCTCGGAACGCAACAGCGCGCGCATCCGCGATCTGATGCGGGTGCCATGGCCGGCGCCGTCGTGGTGGACGAGCCCGCAGGTGCCGCCAACATGAGCCCGACCGATGTTGCCTTCACGCCGGCGGTCAAGGCCGTGCAGGCGCGCAAGGGTTCGCGCGCCATCTATGCCGGCATGGAAATGGCGTGCGCCATCGACGAAGACCTGGCCGCCTTCATCGCCGCGCGCGACAGTTTCTACCTCGCCAGCGCCAGCGCCGATGGCCAGCCCTATATCCAGCATCGCGGCGGCCCCAAGGGCTTCCTGCACGTGATCGACGAACACACGCTGGGCTTCGCCGATCTGCGCGGCAATCGCCAATATGTCTCCACTGGGAATTTCGCCGAAAACCCCAAGGCCTTCATTTTCGTGATGGATTATGCCCGGCGGCAGCGCGTCAAGATCTGGGGCACGCTGCGGGTGGTGGAGGATGATCCGGCGCTGATCGCTTCGCTGCTGCCGGCCGGCGCAAAGCTGCGGGCGGAATCAGCCATGCTGTTCACCGTCACCGCCTGGGATCCGAACTGCCCGGCCCACATCCCGCAGCTGTTCCCCGCCGCCGATGTGGCCGCTGCGCTGGCCGCGAAAGACGCCCGCATCGCAGCGCTCGAAGCCGAACTGGCCGCACGCCGCTGAATTCCGCAAAATGGAATAATATATTCCGTTTTTCCGCCATTCTGCCGCAGCCCGCGCCGGTGCATAGCCACTTCATCGGGCCCGCCGCGGTGGTGGGCCCCAAACACCAACAGCCTGAACGAGGTTCCGGGCACCATGATCGGCTTCCCCGGGCCCATCATGCACTGCCGGACGTCGTGGCGGGCGGGGCGACCCTCCATAGCCCCGCCCGCCCTTCACCTGGAGACACATGATGACCCGCCCGCCTCTGCCCCCCTTCACGCTCGCCAGTGCCGCCGAAAAGGTCCGGCTGGCCGAAGATGGCTGGAACAGCCGCGATCCCGCACGTGTCGCGCTGGCCTACACGCCGGATTGCAGCTGGCGCAACCGCGCCGAATTCGTCACGGGCCGCGCCGAGATCGAGGCCCTGCTCACCCGCAAATGGGCGCGCGAGCTGGATTACCGCCTGATCAAGCAACTCTGGGCCCACGATGGCAATCGCATCGCGGTGCGCTTTGCCTATGAATATCACGACGACAGCGGGCAATGGTTCCGCGCTTACGGCAACGAGAATTGGGAGTTCGACGGCGATGGCCTGATGCGACGCCGCATCGCCAGCATCAATGAACACCCGATCAGTGCCGCGGATCGCAAGTTCCACTGGCCGCTGGGTCGCCGCCCCGATGATCATCCGGGCCTGAGCGACTTCGGCTTCTGACGCCCCTTTCTGCCGGAGACTCCCCATGAAGATGCGTTCAACCTGTCTGGCCGACGACAAGCCCTGGCTGCTGCGTTATGCGCTCGCCTTTGCCGCCATCCTTGGCTTTGGCGGCTTTGCCTTCAGCCTTGGTGATGGCGTCGCGGCCTTCCGGCTTCAGGCTGTCTTCTTCGTTCTGCTGTTCAGCGCCATCCTGCTGCCGCTGTTGGAAATCTGGTGGCGGGATTGCCCGACCAGGCTGCACCGGTGACCGAAATGCCCACGCCAATCCTGCTGGATGATCGCATCCGTATCCAGGTCGAACTGGCGCTGACCAGTGCGGCTGGCTGTGCCCAGGTGCGGGCGACGCAGGAATGCACGGCTCGCGCCGCCGGGCTTTCAGGCGCCGAGATTGATGCCGCGCGCGGCCGCCGCTGCTTTGACCGGCGCGCCCAGGCCGCCGTGGCGCTGGCCTGCACCCTGGGCTCGGCACTCACGCCGATCAAGGAGCTGCTCGCCTCGCCGTTCGCCGCCAAGGCGCGCCGCGATGGCCTTGCCGACGATGAGATCGAAGCCATCCACGCCATGGCCGCCCTGGCCTGCACCGCAACGGAGATCCCATGATGACCATCGCTCCGCTCACCACGCTTGCTGCCCGCCTGCTGGCACCGCGGCGGGCGCCGGCTGCGCCCTGCCCGCCGCAGGACGCTGGCCCGACCGACGATTGGGCGGCATCGGTGCTGCAATCCATCCGCTGCGAACTGCCGCTGATGGAATCGATCATGCGGATGATGTGATCCCCGCCTCACCAAAGGAACATGCCATGATCGAAGTCTTCACCGCCAACACCCCCAATGGCATCAAGGTGCCGATCGCGCTGGAGGAACTGGGCGTTCCCTAAACGATCCGGAAAATGGCCCTGGGTTCGCCCGATCTGCGTTCGGCCGATTATCTGCAGATCAATCCCAACGCCCGGATCCCGGCCATCCGGCACCATGATGGCGGGAACCAGCCTGTCACCATCTTCGAATCCGGTGCGGTCCTGCTCTATCTCGCCCAGACCTATGGCGGCCTGCTGGGCACCACGCCGGCGGCGCGCGGGCAAACACTCAGCTGGCTGTTTCTGCAAGTGGCGGGGCTGGGGCCGATGATGGGCAACGCCGGGCATTTCCGGTCGCTGCCGTCGCCTGATCCTTACGCCCTTGGTCGCTTCGTTGGTGAGGCTGGCCGTTATCTCGGGCTGGTCGAAGCGCGCTTGCACGAAGCGGACTGGCTCAATGGCGAATCCTACTCGATTGCCGACATCGCGCATTTCTCGTGGATCCGCAGTGCCGGTTATGCGGGCTTTGACCTCAAGGATTTTCCCGCCTTGCGCGCCTGGGTCGATCGGATCGCCCAGCGCCCCGCCACCGTGCGTGGGCTGCAGAGCCTCGCCTGAGCCGGCACCCGGGTGCTGCCAGAGCGGCCGTTCACACCTGCGCGCCGTGAAACCAGGCGGGATCAGGGGTCGGCACGCGCATGCGCAGGCGCAGCTCCTGCGCAAACGCCGGTGAAGACAGGCGTTCCAGAAGCTTCAAGGCCAGTTCGATGCCGGTGCCTGGCCCGGTTGATGTCATCAGATGGCCGTCAATGACCAGCGGCTCGTCCACGAAAATGGCGCCATAGCCTTCCAGCTCGGCCTTCCGCGTGCCGCCGATCTGATGATAGACGGTTGCGCGCTTGCCGCTGAGCACGCCGGCCGCGCCGAGCGACAAGCCACTCACGCAGACCGCCGCAATCGGCGCCTGCCGCTTGTCGAAATTCCGGATGATCTCGAGGAAGGGTTCGGACAGCGCCTCTTCATAGAAGCCGGCATCACCAAAGCCGCCCGGAATGACCAGGGCGTCGAAATCCTCGGCCTGAATGTCACCCAACAGCGCTTCGGGGATCACGTCGAACCCGAAGGTGGACCTGACCGGGCTGCGTAGCCCGACCGAAAGCTGGTCAAAACGAACATCGCCGTAGATCGAGGCCCAGCCGAAGACCTCGGTGAAACAGCCCGCCTCCATGACTTCAAAGCCATTGGACAGCAGGATCAGCACCAGCTTTTGCATCAGCACCCCCACTGACAGACACGAACGTCTGCCCCCCTGCGCTGATGTCAAGCTACAACCAAAACATGACAGTTGGCCAATGCCACCGGACAGCGCACGATTCCGATCTGGTCGTGAAGCTGCCAACCGATCATTTGCGGGGCGTACGTCACCCCCGGCCCTTGCCGGCCTGCTACTTCGCGGCGTCGAAGGTGCCAGCCTTCACCGCGACAGGCTTCGCCGTGGGATAGAACTGCACGAAGGTCGTATCGACGGCACCACTGGCCTTGTGACAGGAATAGCACTCTGCATCGCCGGGGATCATTTGTGCGGGCTGGCCGTCGCTGTGGACGAAGAAGGCCCATCCATCCTTGAAGCGCTTGGAATCCTTCACGTGAACTTCAAGGCCAAACACCTCCTCGGTCTGGAACGTGCCCCCCTTGCTGATCGAACCCTCGTGCGCACCCATGCGCGGTTCCTTGATCAACATGGTGCCTTCGGGCCACTTGCCGGTTTTCTTGAACGCCTGCCACGAAACCGGGTCCACGAAGACATTATCGACCATATCATGGTTCATTCCGCTGGCCTGCTCGCTGTAGGTCATGTTCACGCCCGACGTCAGGAAGACCCATTCGCGATAGTCTTTCGGGAAGATCAGATCGCCTGATGCCGTGTATCGTGCCGCGGCTTCCGGCAATGAATTCGTATAGGCAGCTGCCCCGAAACCGGCGACGATCAGAGTAGCCGCGCCAATGAGAATTGGGCCATATTTCATGGTATTTTCCTGATTGTTGTTCGACAATGATCGATCTTCTAGCGATCTGTTTGAATCTGATTGCTTCACGCCTTGATCTTCTTGTCCAAGACCAGGATCGTGGATTAATTGTTGCGGCAAATCCGGTAAATAAGCGTATTTGGAAATGGTGAATTCCGTTTTCCGGAATAGTAGCCGTCCACCCGGGAGGGGAGTTTGGCGTCTATTATTCCGATTTCCGGCACAGAGTGTTTCATCTTTGTGCGATTGTTGATATTTTCCTGAAGGCCTAGTTCTCGCCCATCAACTGATCGAGCGAGAGTGTCATGCCACAGACCAGGTCCATCAAAGCCGACGTCGTCATCATTGGTGCGGGTAGCGCGGGCATGTCCGCCTACAAATCGGCACGCCAATTCACGGACTCGATCCTGGTGATCGAGGAGGGGCATTACGGGACGACCTGTGCCCGCGTTGGCTGCATGCCGTCGAAGTTGCTGATCGCGGCGGCCGAAGCGGCGCATCACGTCCAGCACGCGGGCCGGTTCGGCATCAAGGTCGCGCAGCCAGAAGTCGACGGCAAGGCCGTGATGGCCCGGCTTCGCGCCGAGCGCGACCGGTTCGTCGGCTTCGTTGTGGAGGACGTCGAAGGCTGGCCAGAGGCGCACAAGATCCGGGGTTCGGCGCGCTTCGTTGCGCCTGGCCGTCTGATTCTGGACGATGGAACCGAAATCGAAGCCGGGCGCGTGGTGATTGCGACCGGCTCGCGCTCGGTCTGGCCGTCGGCGTGGAATGCGCTGGGGGATCGGCTCATCATCAACGACGACGTGTTTTATTGGGATGATCTGCCATCATCCGTCGCGGTCTTTGGCAATGGCGTCATCGGGCTGGAACTTGCCCAGGCGCTCCACCGGTTGGGCGTGCGGGTCAAGCTGTTCGGGCGGAGCGGCCGCGTTGGTCCGCTGACGGACCCTGATGTCGCGGCGGCGGCGCTTGCTGCCTACGCCGCGGAGTATCGCTTCTCGCCTGCAGCGCAGGTTGCTGCTGTCGAGCGCCAGGGAGACCAAGTGGTCGTGGCCGAACGCATTGATGGCCAGGACGTGGAGGAACGCTTCGACTATCTGATCGCCGCCACCGGCCGCCAGCCCAACCTCGATCGGCTCGGTCTGGAACATGCCGGCATAAAGCTAGACGAGCGCGGCACCCCGGTGGGCTGGGATCGTCGCACCGCCCGGATCGGCGAGAGCCGCATCTTCCTGGCCGGCGATGCCGCGCCCGATGCGCCGCTGCTGCATGAAGCGTCGGATGCCGGGCGGATCGCCGGGGAGAATGCCGCACGCTTTCCCGACGTGGCGCCCCGCCATCGCCGCACGCCAATCGGCGTTGTCTTTTCCGACCCGCAGATCGCCATGGTCGGGCAAAGCCACGCCCAGCTGACCAAGGCCGGGGCACGATTCATCACGGGCACGGTCGATTTCACCGGGCAAGGTCGCGCCCGGGTGGCGGGGCGCAACATCGGAAAGCTCGCACTCTATGCGCACCCCGAAACCGGAAAATTCCTCGGAGCAGAAATGGCCGGCCCTGCCGCTGAACATATTGCACATTTGCTGGCCTGGGCGATCGAAGCAGATCGTTCAGTCCAGCAGATGCTCGACAGCCCGTTCTATCACCCGGTCATCGAGGAAGGGGTTCGCACCGCGCTGCGGGCAGCGCGCGATGCGATGCACGAAAAGTCCCCGGCCCATCGCCCTTGTCTCGACTGCCGAGCAGCGGCCTGATCGACTACGAACCTGAGCGCGATTGCCTGCTCCCGAAGAGGCATATGTTCGTGCAGAACCCGAGCCATGGACGTCCCAGGGCCGGTTGCGGACGGGCTGATCTGGCAAGTCCGGGGCGCGAGCGCTGCCATCGTGGGCCAGCGCCTGTGGCAAGGGCGCGACTATGCGGCAGGATGCGATTCACCCATCCGGGCGCAGCCCGCGCACAGATGGCAGCGTCTTGGCGATCACGGCTGCTTCGGTGCGGTTGGCAGCGCCCAGTTGATCCAGAAGCTGCGCCACATAGGTTTTCACTGTTTCCGGCCCGATGCCCAGTTCGCGGGCCATTTCCTTGTTGGTCATCCCGTCGCCAAGCAGGCGCGCGATGTCGGCAAGACGGCCCGTCAGCGGCACAGGCGATGCGGCTGGCGATGACGGGCTGGACGCCAGATAATCGGGGCAATAGCGCCCACCCGCCAGCACATGATCCACGGCCGACAGCATCATGGCCGGCGCCGATGTCTTGTGCAGGAAGCCGGCGGCACCCGCCGCCATCAGCTCTGCCACCAATTCCGCATCGCGCATGCCGCTGACGACGACAAGGCGCGTGGATGGCGCCGCCTGCATGATCGCCGCGATGCCGGCTACGGGCGCGGCGCCCGGCATGTCCGCATCGATCAGCGCCAGATCAGGCGGGCTTTCGGCGGCGGCGGCGATGGCGCCTGGAAAATCGCAGGCCAGGCGCATGCGCGCTGCGGGAAATCGCGATCGAAACAAGGTTGCCAGCGCTTCCGCCACCAGTGGATGATCATCGGCAATCAGCAATTGCTGCGGTTCCGGCAGGGGGGTGATCATGCCGCCACCGCCTGCACTGCCGTGTCTGCCGGGGGCAGCCACAGACGGAAAGCCGCGCCCTTTTGCCAGCGCGGATCAAGGCTGGCCTTGCCGTGCATCAGGGCCAGCAACCGCCGAACCGAAGCCAGCCCGATGCCGAAGCCGCCGCGCCCGGCGTTGCTGCCCTGGGCATAATCCTCGAAAATCTCGTCCTGATCGGCCGGTGCCACGCCGCAGCCATCGTCAATCGCCCAGATGGCGATGCCGCCGGCAGCGCGGCGGGCGCCCAGCAGCAGCCGCTTGCCGCCGGAATGGCGGATGGCATTGGCCACCAGATTGTCGATGGCGCGGCGCAGCAGGGCGGGATCGGCGGCGGCAACAAGGCGGCTGGGCACGACCCGGATCGCAAGACCGATCTCGGCGGCGGCCGGCGCGCTGGTTTCGGCGGCGGCCAGCAGGATCGGGCCAACCGGCACGCCGCCGATGCGCGCCACTTCCGCGCCGGCTTCCAGCCGCATGTGATCGATCATCGAATCCACCAGGCCGATGGCCGCGGAGAAGGCCTGATCGGCCTTGGCCGTTGCCTGCAACTGGGCCGGACCAGGTGGCGTATCCTGGCTGATGCGCGACCACAGCCGTGCGGCAGCCAATGGCTGCTTCAGATCATGGCTGGCACTGGCGATGAAACGTGCCTTGGCCTGGCGTTCGGCCGCCGCCACGGCCAGCGCCTGGCGCACATCGGCCGCCGCGGCTTCCACGGCCAGTTGCCGGGTCACGGCATCGATCACGTTGCGACGCGCTTCGCTGCGCAGAGCCACCATCGAAGCACAGGCAACGAGCAGGAACAAAGCCCACAACAGCCCGTGCGGCATGCCACTGTAGAGCGCGAAGGCAGCGCCGGAGAGCGCCACCGAGGCAAGACCAATGGCCGGCACCGGCTGGGCGGCGCTGGTGGTCAGCACGCTCACCGCCAGGCTCCAGGGGATCAGCGCAATGCCGAGCATCTGCGCGGCCGGCGGTGCGCCGCGCATCAACACCCAGGGGCCAAGCACCAGCATCAAGGTCATCATCGGATAGAGGATCAGCATCGGCAGCAGCCACTTGCTGTTCACTTCGGTATCGGAAGGGCGCTCGCGCAGGAAAATCCGGATCAGCACGAGCAGCGTGGCATTCTGGATCAAGACGGCCGCCAGCCACACATCGGCCAGCCAGCGCGGGCTGGCAGTGGCGCGGAAGGACAGCCACAGCCCCGTCGCCGTCACCGTCCAGATCAACAGGCCGATCAGTCCCAATGGCGCCTGGGCGCGCATTTCCGACGCGACCACCGCCTGATTGGTACCCTCGGCTGGCAACAAAAGTGCCACGCGACTCCCTCAGTCATCCCCCGATTGGGGGATACAATAACGGCGGTAACAGGCGATACAATAAGGGAGTTTGGGGACTTTGTTGGCAATCTTCAAAATTTCTTAATCATTCTCGGGTTAAAAAATGTTTCTGGGGCGTTCGCTCGGCCACCGTGCCGCGCGTTTTGATGGTCGGGGGTAAGCCATGAGCAGTTCCAAGGGCGTGTTCCGTTCGGAAATCATGCGCGCCTCCTCGATATTTGCTGTCTCGGCAGCCATGGCATTGGCGCCGCTGGCGCCACTGACGGCGGCCACCGTGCTGTGGGTGCCCGATGCCGATGGCTTCTGGGATGTGCCCGGCAACTGGAACTTGGGCCTGCCTGGTTCCGGCGATGATGTCGTCATCAGCGTGGGCGGTGCCGCCGTTCGCACCATTACCTTCCGCACCGGCACAGTCACCATCAACTCGCTGGCCAGCGACGAGGACTTTCTCGTCACCGGCGGCGAACTCATCATCAACAACGCCTACACCAACACCCAGGCCACCCGCATCCAGGGCGGCACGCTGCAACTGAACGGCACTTCCACGCTGGCCAGCCTGAACCACACCGGCGGCACGCTCACCGGCAGCGGCATCGTCACCGTCACCGGCAACGCCAGCCTTTCCGGCGCCAACCTGCGCGGAACCGGTCAGACGATCATCCAGGGCAGCACCAGCTTTGGCACTGGCGGCGTCAACATCGATGATGGCCGCGTGCTCGAACTGCGTGGCGGCGCCACCACCGGAACGAGCTTGAGCATCAACCTCGATGCGTTCAGCCCCCTGAACGGCGGCACGCTGCGCAACGCTGCCGGCTCCACCTTCGTCGACAGCACGTCTTCATTCGCCAACATCGCCAGCAGCTTCACGGGCGGCAGCTTCGATAATCTTGGCACGTTCCAGAAGACCGGCGCCAGCACCACCACCATTTCGGTCGCCTTCACCAACAGCGGCAGCCTGCAGATCGATGCCGGCGTGCTGGCACTTGGTGCCAGCAGCACGCAGAATGGCACCATCAGCCTGGCCAATGGCGCTATCCTGTCGCTCACCGCTGGTACGCACAGCATTGCCGGCGCCAATTTCACCGGGGCGTCCGGCGGCATCGTGCGCGTGGCTGGCGGAACGGTGGCCTTCACCGGCGCCACCAGCCTGCCGATCCTGCAGTTGCAATCCGGCACGCTCACGCTCGATTCGGCGACCAGCGTGGAGAGCTTCAGTCATTCTGGCGGCACGCTGCTGGGCACCGGCGTGGTGACGGTTGCGGGCGCGGGCGTGCTCAACAACGCCAGTTTGCGGGGCAGTGGGCAGCTCATCATCCAGGGTGCAACCAGCCTGGGCGCCAGCGGCATCAACATCGATGATGGCCGGGCGGTCGAGCTGCGTGGCGGTGCCACCACGACCACCAGCTTCAGCATCAACATGGATGCGTTCAGTCCGCAGAACGGCGGCACGCTGCGCAACGCGGCCGGCTCCACCTTCGTGGACAGCACCAGCTCGTTCGGGAGCATCAGCACCAGCTTTGGCAACGGGTCGTTCGAGAACCTCGGCACGTATCAAAAGACTGGCGCCGCCACGACCACCATCTCCACCGCCTTCATCAACAGCGGCAATTTGCAGATCGACGCCGGCACGCTGGCGCTGAATGGTGCCACCACCCACAATGGCACCATCAGCCTGGCCAACGGCGCCACCCTGACCTTTGGCGGCGGCACCCACACGCTGGCCAGCGCCAACATCACCGTTGCGCCGGGCGCAACCGTGCGAACCACCGGCGGCACTGTCAGCTTCAACGGCGCGATCACGATACCGGTTCTGCAGGTGCAGGGCGGCAGCATGGCCTTCGATGCCGCCACCAGTTTCACCAGTGTGGCGCTCAGCAGCGGCACGTTGCAGCTCGACGGCGCATCTACGGTCGGGTCGCTCAGCCAAACCGGCGGCACCCTGACCGGCAGTGGCGTCGTCACGATTGCCGGCGCCGCCAGCTTCAACAGCGCCAACGTTCGCGGCACTGGCCAGGCCATCGTGCAGGGCGCCGGCTCCATCGGGGCCAGCGGCATCAATATCGACGATGGCCGCGTGCTGGAGTTCCGGGGCGGCCTCACCTCAACCGGCACCAGCTACAGCATCAATCTCGATGCGTTCAGCCCGCAGAACGGCGGCATCCTGCGCAATGCCGCTGGCTCCACCTTCGTTGATGGCACCACCTCCTTCGCCAATATCGCCAGCAGCTTCGGCAATGGCACATTCGAAAATCTGGGTACCTATCAGAAGACCGGCGCAGCGCAGACCAGCATCTCCACCGCCTTCGTCAACAGCGGCGCCTTGTTGATCGACGCCGGCACGCTGGCCTTGAGCAACAACGGCACCCACAGCGGCACCATCACCCTGGCCAATGGTGCTACTCTGACGTTCGGCGGCGGCACTCACAATCTGACCGGCAGCAATTTCACCAGCGCGGCCGGCGGCATCGTGCGCGTCACCAGTGGTACGGTGGGCTTCAATGGCGCCACCTCCATGGCGATCCTGCAGATGCAGGGCGGCACGCTGACGCTGGATTCGGCGACAAGCGTTGCCACGTTGAGTCATACGGGCGGGACCATGAACGGTTCCGGCATCGTCACGGTGTCCGGCGCAGCCACGTTCAACAGCGCCAATCAACGTGGCACCGGGCAGACCATCGTGCAAGGTGCGACAAGCTTCGGCGCCAGCAGCATCAACATCGATGATGGCCGCGTGCTCGAACTGCGCGGTGGTGCCACGACCGGCACCAGCCTGTCCATCAACCTCGATGCGTTCAGCCCGCAGAACGGTGGCATCCTGCGTAACGCGGTGGGCTCCACCTTCGTCGACAGCACCACCAGCTCGGCCAATATCGCGACCAGTTTCGGCAACGGCACGTTCGAAAACCTGGGCACCTATCAGAAGACCGGCGCGGGCACGACCAGCATCTCTTCCGAATTCATCAACAGCGGCAGCGTGCAGATCGATGTCGGCACACTGGCATTGTCGGGCAACGGCACGCACGCCGGAACGTTCACCTTGGCCAATGGCACGGTGTTGGCCTTCAATGGCGGCGTGCACAGCCTGGCCGGCAACAGTGTCACGGGCTCGGCTGATGGTATCGTGCGCATCACCAGCGGCTCAGTCGGCTTCACCGGCACAACCGGGCTGCCAATCCTGCAATTGCAGGGCGGTACGCTCACGCTCGATTCGACGACGAGCGTTGTCAGCCTCAGTCAAACCGGCGGCACGCTCACCGGCACGGGCATTGTCACCGTCGCGGGTGCGGCCACGCTCAACAACGCGACCATGCGCGGGACGGGCCAGACCATCGTCCAGGGCGCGACCGGCATCGGCACGAGCAGCCTCAACATCGATGATGGCCGCGTGCTCGAACTGCGTGGCGGCGCCACGACGGGCACCAGCTTCAACATCAACCTTGATACGTTCAGCCCGGTCAATGGCGGCACGCTGCGCAATGCAGCGGGTTCCACCTTCCTCGACAGCACCACCAGCAGCGGCAATTTTTCCAGCAGTTTTGGTGGCGGCACGTTCGAGAACCTGGGCACCTACCAGAAGACCGGCGCCACCACGACCACGGTGGATGTGGCCTTCACCAACAGCGGCCTCATCGATCTCGATTCCGGGGTCATGAACCACACGCGCAATTCGACCATCGGCGGCACCGTCGATCTGGCCAGCGGCGCGGTGCTGCTGTTCAACAGCAATACGCACACGATCAACGGCGCCACCTTCATCGGATCGCCGGGCGGCATCGTGCGCATCGGTTCGGGCACGCTCAGCTTTGCCACCAACACCAGCCTGCCGACGCTGGAAGTCGTCAATGGTGGGCGGCTGGAAGGGCCGGGCACGGTCACCGCCAGCAGTGCCTTCCTCAGTTCCGCGACGCTGATCGGTGCTGGCACCGTCATCGTCACCGGCAACACCAATTTCGGCGTCAGCCAGGTGCTGATCGAGGATGGTCGCGTGCTGGAACTGCGCGGTGGTGCCACCACCGGCGCCAGTTTCAACATCAACCTCGATCCGTTCAACCCGACCGGCGGCGGCACGCTCCGCAATGCGGTTGGGTCAACCTTCCTCGACAGCACCAGCTCGTCGGGCACGTTCGCCCGCAACGTGAATGGCGGCCTGCTCGAGAATCTGGGCCTCTATCAGAAGACCGGTGCCGGCACGACCACGGTGGATGCGGCCTTCACCAATAGTGGAACGGTGCAGGTGGAAGCCGGCATCTTCCGCATGCTGGGGCCCGTCACCGGTGCGTCAGGCACCACGCTGACCGGCGGCACCTGGAACGTGATCGGCTCGGCGGGCGGTTCGACGATCGATTTCGACGCCGGCACCGGCCTGACCAGCCTGGTCACCAACGCCGCCGATCTGCGGCTGGCGGGGGCCAACAGCAACATTGTTTCGGGCCCTGGCAACACCGGGATCGAGGCAACACTGACCACCAACGCCGCTGCCGGCGCGCTGCGCATCGGCAGTGGCCGCAGCTATGTCGCGACGGCGGGCGGCGGGGCGTTCAGCAATGCCGGCCTGCTTGATCTGATCGGCGGCAGCTTTGGCGCGACTTCGCTCACCAACAGCGGCACCGTGCAGGGCTTTGGCAGCGTCACCGTCGCGATCAGCAACTCGGGCACCGTGCGTGCCAACGGCGGCACGCTGGCCACGCGCGCCATCACCGGCAGCGGCGCGATCCAGATCGACAGCGGCGCCACGCTCGACGCCAGCGCCGCGGTGGCCGATCTGTCGGCCGGCAGCCTCACCCAGAATGGCGCGTCGCTGAACCTGGGCACACGCACCATCCTGATCAGCAATGATTATCAGAATGCCGGCTTCGGCAGCGGCAACAGCTTCAACGCCCGCGCCAATGTCGCCGGTACGGGCCTGATCAACGCGGTCAGCGCCACACAGGACCTTTCGGCGACGGGGCTCACCGGCAACACGCTCAATGTCGGCAATATCCGCATCGGCGGCAGCACCCAGATCGCGCTGACCATCACCAACAACGGCACCGCCACAACCCTGCGCGGCGCCGTGCAGAACGGCAATGCGCCGGGCGTTTCGCTGGCCAACGCGGATTTCGTTGCCGGCCCGAATGGCGGCAGCGCCGTCACCACGATCAGCTTCACCAGTGGCACCGCCGGCTCACTGGCCGGGCAGAGCATCATCGTCGCCAACAATTTCGACAATGTCGCCGATGCCACGATCAATCTGGCCGGCGCCGCCTTCAACCGCGCGGTGGGCAGCGTCACGCCGACTCCGATCAACCTCGGCAACGTCCGCGTCGGCAGCACCGCATCGGGTGCTGTCACCATCGCCAACACGGCGCCCGCCGGCGCCTTCAGCGAAGGCCTGCGCGTGACCGGCACCGATACCAGCGGCGATGCCGGGGTAAGCGGCGTGCCCACGGGCATCATCGCGGCCGGCAGCAGCGCGGGCGCCACGGTCTCGATCTCCACCGCAGCGGCGGGCGCACGGTCCGGCACGGTCAACTTCATCCTGGCCACCAACGGCACTGGCACCAGTGGTCTCGCCGAAGAAGCCATCGCCGGTGGCAGCGTGGCCGTGAGCGCCAATGTGTTCGCGCTGGCCAATGCCGGCGTCACGTCGTCGCTCAACTTCGGCAACGTGCGCGTGGGCGCTACCGCCAACCGCACGGTCACGGTCACCAACGCCGCCCTCGCCGGCGTGCCACAAGGCTTCCAGGAAGGGCTGGACGCCAGCATCGGCAGCACGCCGGCCGGTTACAGCGGCAGTGGCAGCGTGACCAATCTTGCGGTCGGCGGTGAAGGCTTGCTCACCATCACCCTCGATACCGCCACGGCCGGGGCCCGCAACGGCCAGGCGGTGATCGCGCTGGCCAGCAATGGCACCGGCACCTCCGGTCTGGCCAATCAGGCACTGCCCGATGCCAATGTCGCGCTCACCGGCGCGGTGTTCAACCGCGCGGTCGGCAGCGTCACGCCAACGCCGGTCAACCTCGGCAATTTCCGCATCGGCAGCACGGCTTCGGGCACCGTCACCATCGCCAACACCGCTCCGGCCGGCGCCTTCAGCGAAGGCTTGCGGGTGACGGGCACCGGCACCACTGGCGATGCCGGCGTGAGCGGCGTGACGGCAAGCGTCATCGCCGCGGGCGGCAGCGGCGGCGCTACTGTGTCCGTGGCCACGGGCACGGCCGGCGCCAAGTCGGGCACGGTCAACTTCAATTTTGCCACCAACGGCACTGGCACCAGCGGCCTGGCCGAAGAAGCCATCGACGGCGGCAACGTAACCGTGAATGCCAATGTGTTTGCGCTGGCCAATGCGGGGGTCACGTCGTCGCTCAACTTCGGCAATGTCCGCGTTGGCACCACGGCCAGCCGCACGGTGACGGTCACCAACGCTGCCATCGGCGGGGTGCCGCTGGGCTTCCAGGAAGGGCTGGATGCCAGCATCGGCA
Source organism: Sandarakinorhabdus sp. AAP62 (assembly GCF_000331225.1). Taxonomy (GTDB): domain Bacteria; phylum Pseudomonadota; class Alphaproteobacteria; order Sphingomonadales; family Sphingomonadaceae; genus Sandarakinorhabdus. The sequence continues at coordinate 488,144 of NZ_ANFY01000007.1, forward strand.
GCACGCCGGCGGGCTTCAGCGGCAGCGGCAACATCACCAACCTCGCTGCAGATGGCAGCGGCGCGCTCACCATCAATCTTGATACCGCCACCGCCGGCGCCCGCAGCGGCCAGGCGGTGATCACGCTGGCCAGCAATGGCGCGGGCACCTCGGGCCTCGGCACGCTCGCCTTGCCGGATGCCAATGTCGCGCTCAGCGGCGCGGTGTTCAACCGCGCGGTCGGTTCGGTCACACCCACGCCGGTCAACCTCGGCAATTTCCGCGTTGGCAGCACGGCTTCGGGCGCAGTGACGATCGCCAACACCGCACCGGCCGGCGCCTTCAGCGAAGGGCTGCGCGTCACCGGCACCGGCACCACCGGCGATGCCAGCGTGAGCGGCGTGCCGGCCGGCGTGATCGCGGCGGGCAGCAGCGGCGGCGCCACCGTTTCAGTGGACACCAGCAGCGCCGGCGCCAAGTCGGGCGGCGTCAATTTCGGCTTTGCCACCAACGGCACCGGCACCAGCGGCCTCGCCGAAGAAGCCATCGCGGGCGGCAGCGTGACCGTGAACGCCAATGTGTTCGCGCTGGCCAATCCGATCATTTCGGGCCTGCTGCAGTTCGGCAATGTCCAGCAGGGCAGCACGCAGATCCGCAGCATCACGGTGGAGAACCGCCTGCTCGCCGGCGTGCTGGCGCAGTTCCAGGAAGGCCTGAACGCCAATTTCGGCAGTGTTGCCGGCGATGTCCAGTCGGTGGCCGGCAGCATCCTCAATCTTGGTGCCGGCGCGAGCGACACCAGCACGCTCACCGTCCGGCTCAACACCGCGACAGCCGGCGCCAAGAGCGGTTCGGTGGAAATCCTGCTGCAATCCAATGGCACCGGCACCTCCGGCCTCGGCAATCTCGACCTGCCGTCGCAGAATGTCACCGTTCTGGGCCAGGTGGACGCAGAAGGATCGGTGTTCCGCCTGGCGCAAGCCACGCTCGACCCCACCTCGGTGGCCTTTGGCAGCCGCCGCGTCGGCGATGCAGCGCCCACCCAGGTGCTGACCATCACCAACAGCGCGCTGAACGATGGCTTCTCCGAACGGCTCGACGCCGCGGTCGGGGCGACCACGGGCCGGGCTACCGGCAGCGGCGGGCCGGTCAGCCTGTTGGCGGCGGGGGCCAGCTCGACCGACATTTCGGTGAGCATCGATACCTCGGTGGCCGGCGCCAATGGCAGTGTCACCATCAACTTTGCCTCCAACGGTGCCGGCACCTCCGGCGCCGGCATCACGCCGCTGGCATCGCAGGTCGTCACGCTGGGCGGAGCGGTGTTCCAGGCCGCGATCGCCGGCAGCCAGCCGGCCGAAATCACGCTGGCCTCGCGCCGCATTGGCGATGCGGCCGCCACGGCAAACCTCACGATCAGCAACATCGCACCCGGCACCGGCGGCTTCACCGAATCCCTGTCGGCCACCGCAACCGGCAGCAATGGCTTCACCGTCAACGGTGCCGGCCAGGCGACCACGGGTGATCTGGGCGTGGGCGGCGCGCAAGGGCTGACCATCGCGCGCGGCACCGGCGCGGCAGGCGCCTTCACCGGCAGCATCAGCATCGCCAACACCTCGCTGGCAGCGGCCGGCAGCGGCCTCAGCAACCTCACCCTCGCCAGCCAATCGGTGACGGTGAACAGCAGTGTGTTCCAGGCTGCCATCGCGGGTAGCCAGCCGGCCGAAATCACGCTGGCCTCGCGCCGCGTCGGTGATGCAGCGGCCACTTCGGTGCTGACGATCAGCAACGTGGCGCCCGGTACCGGCGGTTTCACCGAAGCCCTGTCGGCAACGGCAACCGGCAGCAATGGTATCACCGTCAATGGCGCCGGCCAGGCCAGCACTGGCCCGCTGGGTGTCGGCGGCTCGCAGGGGCTGACCATCGCGCGCGGCACCGGCACCGCCGGCAGCTTCACCGGCGCGGTCAACATTGCCAACACTTCGCTGGCCATCGCCGGCAGCGGCCTTTCCGATCTGGCGCTGGCCAGCCAGGCGGTGACGGTGAACAGCACCGTCTATCAGGCCGCCATCGCCGGCAGCCAGCCAGCATCGATCACGCTGGCGGCCCGCCGCGTTGGCGATGCGGCCGCCACGGCAAACCTCACGATCAGCAACGCGGCGCCTGGCACCGGCGGCTTCACCGAATCCCTGTCGGCCACCGCAACCGGCAGCAACGGCGTCACCGTCAACGGCGCCGGCCAGGCCAGCACCGGCGCGCTGGGTGTCGGCGGCTCGCAGGCGCTGAACATCGCGCGCGGCACCGGCACCGCCGGCAGCTTCACCGGCGCGGTCAACATCGCCAACACCTCGCTGGCCATCGCCGGCAGCGGCTTGAGCGATCTGGAACTGGCTGGCCAGTCGGTAACGGTGAACAGCAATGTCTATGCTGCTGCCGTGGCACAGCTTGCCACCGCCACGGTCGATTTCGGCACCGTGCGTCAGGGCGCAGATGCCCCGGTGGTCAATGTCGGCATCAGCAACGCGGCCGTCGGCGCGCTGGCTGACAGCCTGGCGACCAGCATCGGCGCCACGCCGGCCGGGGTCACCGCGAACGGGCCGGGCCAACTCGCCGCGGGCGCATCGGGTGATGCCAGCTTCACCCTGTCCACGGCCACGGCGGGCGTGATCACGGGCAACGCCAGCCTTGGCTTCACCTCGGTGAACCCGGAAATGGCCGATCTGACGCTGGCCTCCCAGCAGGTCAGCTTTACCGGCACCGTCACCCAGCTGGCCCTGGCGCAATTGTTCAAGGCCGGTGGCCAGGGCAGTTTCAGCGGCAGCGGCAGCGCCTTTACGCTGGATTTCGGCAGCCTGAGCGCCGGCATCGGCACCATCTCCGCTGATCTGGGCATATTGAACGGCAATAGCGGCAGCGCCTTTGCCGAAACGCTGGGCGGCAGCTTCGTGCTGGCCCCGGCGAGTGGATTTGGCTTCAACGGCAGCAGCTTTGCCGGCCTCATCGGCGGCGGCAGCCGCACCGGCAACCTGCTCAGCCTCGATTTCACGGGCTTGTCGGCCGGTGTCTATTCCACCACTCTCACATTCAACGGCTTCAGCCGCTTTGATGGTCTGGCAGATCAGTCTCTGGATCCGATCACACTGACCGTGCGAACCCGGATCACGGCGACCGGAGCCGTTCCGGAACCCGCCGTCTGGGCCCAGATGCTGTTTGGCTTTGGCCTGGTTGGCAGCTTTGTGCGGCGTCGGCGCGCGCGCACTGAAAGGGAATATCAGTGTCGGACATGACCGAGGTGAAGCTGGGCAGTGACGAAGGCAAGGGAGGGCGCACAGGCGCGTTGGCAAGAGACGGCCTCGCCGTGCTGGCCCTGGTGCTGGCGCTGCTGAATGTGGCCGGTGCCCAGCGCAACCGCGCGCTGCAATCCGAAGTTGAGGAAGGCCAGCAGGCGCTGGTGCGCGGCCAGACCTTTGCCAACGTCAACAACAGCCTGATCCAGTTGCTGGCCAAGACGGCGGCCGAACGCAATGATCCGGCCCTGCGGGAACTGCTGGCCCGCAACGGCATCACCTTCCAGGTTTCGGCCCCGGCGCAGCCCGCTGCCGCCACCCCCACCCGCTGATTGCACGATCGGAGAGGCTCATGAAGTTCCCCATGACCAACCTGGCCGGCATCTGCACGGCGGCCGCCCTTGTCCTCATGCTTGGCTCGAATCTTGTCGATATCGGCCGGGTGCATGATGCGTTGCTGAAGGCCCGGGGCCAACAGCAGGTCAATCTGGAGGTGAGCAAGCGGGCCGAGACCCAGCTTGATGCCCTGGCCAAGGGCACCAAGGCGCTGGCCGATGCCGGCAACCCCAACGCCCGCACCATCCTGGCCGTGTTGAAGCAGAATGGCGTCCAGGTGAATGCCGAGGCCGCGCCGGCCGCGCCCTGAGCCTGTCGACCGAACGCCACCGTTGCGGCCATTCCAGGCGCAGCGGTCGGCTTTCGCGGGAATGACACCAACGCCGCTGTTCAACCCCGGGCGTCACCAGGCCCGGCCGCCGCCGTTCGGCGCAGAAAATCATCCACTGCGGCAAACAGCGCGTCCTGCCGGCCGATCCAGATATGACCACCGGTGGGATAGATGATCAGTTCTGCCCGCTGCACGCTGGCGGCGATGTGGCGGGCGGCCGCAGCGGTTTCGAACCGGTCATCCTCCATCGAGATCGCCAGCGTCGGCACCGTGATGCGTTCCAGCGCCTGCGGCAACGGATCGCCAGCGAAGCGTGCATCATGGCCAAAGCCGCGCGCGCGGTCACTCACCGGCAGGATATCACGCAGGATGGCGCGGGCGCGGGCCTGTTCGGCGGGCGCTGCGGCGCGCACCAGCGCCGGATCGGTGGCGAGCAGCGCGCCGATCATCGCGTCCTGCGCCACGGACATCCCGGCCCAGAACAGGAAATCGGATTGCAGGCCATGATCGATGATGGCCCGGGCCAACGGTGTGGGCGGGCGCACCGGCGGTCGGCCGGGGGCAAAGGCCGCCGGCACCAGCGCCACCAGCGCGGAACAGCGATCGGGGTGACGGATGGCAAATTCGATCGCCGGCTGTGCGCCGGCCGAACCGCCGATGATGGGCACGCGATCAATCGCCAGCGCATCGAGGAGTTCGGCAAAGCCATCCGCTTCCGTGGCCGGGGTGGCACCCTTCGGATAATCGCTGCGCAGATAGCCGATACGGGACGGCGCGATCAGCCGCCAGCCGAGCGGCAACAGGGGCCCCGCCATGGCCAGCGCCTGATCAAAGCCGCCACCGGTGCCATGCACCATCAACACCGGCGGGCCGTCGCCGGCTTCGGCCACTTCCATCTGGCCAAAGCGCGTGCGGACCAGCCGGCTGCGGCCGGCCAGCCGTTGGCGCGCAGCATCCAGATCGTTGCTGAAGGCACGCCCCGTCACCGCGGCGCCGGCAGCCGCCGCCAGGGAGAGCGCGAGAAAGGCACGGCGGCGCATCATGCCGCCATCCATCATGGCGAGGGTCGCCGCCCTTCACCATGCGGGCAAACCCGCATCACCTGCCCCTGGTCTTTTTCGTTGCGCTCCGCCGTGGCGGCGGCAATGTCTCCGGCAGGAACGCAATGGGGAGCTTGCCGAAATGATGTTGCGCACGATGGCGGTTGCCGCCCTGCTCACCGCCGCCAGCGCCGCCGCGCCGGCGGTGACCGAAGCCGATTTCGTGGCACGCGATTTCCGTTTTTCCGATGGCAACACCCTGCCCGCGCTGAAGCAGCATTACCGCACGCTCGGCACGCCGGTCCGCGATGCGCAGGGCAATATCATCAACGCCGTGATGGTCGGCCACGGCACCGGCGGCACCGGCGCGCAGTTCCTCGTCCCGCAGTTCGCCCGCCTGTTCGAACCGGGCGGCACGCTGGATGCGGCGAAATATTTCATCATCCTGCCCGATGCCATCGGCCACGGCGGATCATCGAAGCCCAGCGACGGCCTGAAGATGGGTTTCCCGGCCTATGACTATGCCGACATGGTGCGCGCGCAGGGCCTGTTGCTCGATCATCTGAAGGTGAAGCAGCTGCGGCTGCTGATGGGCACATCGATGGGCTGCATGATGGGCTTCCAGTTCGGCACCGATCTGCCTGGCCGTGCCGCGGCCATCATGCCGCTGGCCTGCAACGTGATCGAGATCGCCGGGCGCAACCGGCAATGGCGGGCAATGGCGATCCAGGCGATCAAGGCCGATCCGGCGTGGAATGGTGGCAACTACAGCGCGCAGCCCGAGCAGGGCCTGAAACTGGGCATGGCGCTGCAGGCAATGGCCAGTTCCGCCCCGGTGCGCCAGCAGGCCGATTGGCCAACGCGCGCTGCTGCCGATGCCGCCGCCATGGCGGTACTGTCACGGCCGGGTGCCAGCATCGGCGATGCCAATGATCGCATCTACCAGCTCGAAGCGAGCCGCAATTACAACCCGGCCCCCAATCTGGCGCGCATCACCGTGCCCGTCACCTGGGTGAACAGCGCCGATGATTTCATCAACCCACCCGGCGTGGGTGAACCCGAACGCCATGTGCGGGCGATGCCGCAGGCACGTTACGTGCTGATTCCCGAAAGCACCGAAACGCGCGGCCACAGCACCCACACGTGGAGCATCTTCTGGGAAGGCGAGCTGAAGGCATTGCTGGCGCGGAGCCAGTAAGGGGCCAACTCTCCACAAGCCCCGGTCATGCTGGCCTGCGCCAGCATGACCGGGAAAAGCCGATTCTACGCCGGGCACTTCCCCGTCCCCGGCCCCTTCAGCGCCCGCCCCGCCGCCGCGCCGGTTGGCTCACCGCCCTTCAGCACCTGCACCCCGTTCACCCACACGCTGGACACGCCGGTGGCATATTGTGCCGGTTTGGCGAAGGTGGCGTGATCGCTGATGGTGGCCGGATCGAACACCACGACGTCGGCGAAATAGCCGGCTTTGAGCAAGCCGCGCTCCTTGATGCCCAGATTGGTCACCGGCAGATGGCTCAGCCGCCGCACGGCGTCCTGCAGCGTTGTCGTCTTGTCCTCCCGCACATATTTGCCCAGCAGGCGGGCGACATTGCCATAGGCGCGCGGATGATCCTGGCTGAGCAGGAACACGCCCTCGGCACTCGGCGCACCGGCGTCGGATCCAAAGCTCATCCAAGGCAGCGCCGTCTGGCGCTTCACATTGGCCTCATCCATCAGGAAATAGGCGGTGCCCACCCGGCTGCCATCCTCGATCACCAGGTCGATGGCGGTATCCTCCGGGCTGGTGCCGCGCATCCGTGAAACCTCACCCAGCGTCTTGCCGGTCAGCGGCTTCAGCTTGGGGTTCTTGAAGCCGAGCAGCAGCACATTTTCCGGTGTCCCCGCACGTTTGGCGAGATTCTCCCACGGCGCGTTATCGTCGGCCATCTCGGCCTTCACGCGAGCGCGCAGGGCCGGGTCCTTCAGCCGCTCGATCCATTGTTCCAGCCCGCCCGATTGCACCCACAGGGGCATGGCGGCGTCCAGCCCAGTGGCGCCAGCGGTGTAATTATACATGTTGGCAGTGATGCGAAGGCCCTGGGCGCGCGCTGCTTCGACCTTGGCGATGATCGTGTCGAGTTTGCCCCAATTCTTCTTGCCCGACATTTTCATGTGCCAGATCTCGGCGGGTCCGCCGGATTGGCGGGCGATCTCGATCAGTTCATCCACCGCCTGCTCAATCCGGTCACCTTCGGATCGCATGTGGCTGATGTACATGCCGCCGCACGCCGCACTCGCCTTGGCCAGCGCGATCAGTTCCGGCGTTTCGGCATAGGCCGCCGGCGCATAGATCATCGAGGTGCCCAGCCCCAGCGCGCCTTCATTCATGGCGGCGCGCACCAGCCCCTGCATGCGCGCCAACTGTTCCGGTGTGGGATCAACATCGCTTTCACCCACTTCGTGCACGCGCACCGTGGTGTGGCCGACAAAGCTGGCGACATTGGGCGCGATGCCCTTCTTTTCCAGCGTGGCCAGATATTCGCCCAGCGTCGTCCAGGTGATCGGGTACTTGATATCGTCCTGCCGCATCGCGCCCAGCCGCTTCATCTCCGGGTTGAGCGGCCCCATCGACGTGCCTTCGCCCATGATTTCCAGCGTCACGCCCTGGCGGATATCGCTCTGCGCGCGGCCATCGATCAGCAGGCTTTCGGTGGCCCAGCTCAGCATGTTGACGAAGCCCGGCGAAATGGCCTGGCCCTTCACATCCGTGACGACCGCGCCCGTGGTGATGCTGGCAGGCGCAGCGCCCTTGCCGATGCCGGTGATGCGATCCCCGTCCATGGCCAGCCAGCCGGCATAGGGCGTTTCGCCCGAGCCATCGACGATCAGGCCATTGGTGAGGACCACAGGCTTTGCGAGTGCAGACGAGGCCAGCAAGACAGCAGCAACAGCCAACAGGCGCATGATCATTCCCCCCATGTGAGTGGGGGCAAGCTTATGGCGCTAATCCGCCGGCAACAAGGCGGCAATGCCGGCCAGCAAGGGCGCCAGTTCGCCGCCGCGGCTTCCCGCCATCGGCGCCAGCACGGCGGCCAGTCGCGCTGGGCGACGGCTCTCGTCCAGCGCCAGCAGCAGCCGCTGCTCATCCTCGGCCACCGCGCCATGGCAGGGCAGGTGCAGCCGCACCGGTCGCACGGCGCGGCGCGCCAGTCCAACGATCAGGCAGCGCAGCAGATGTTCCAGCCCCATTCCCTGTTCGCCGAACCGCCGCTGCAGCAATGCATGGACATGCGCATCGCGCGCACTGCCCAGCGGGCGGACCATCGCCAGCCGGCGAAGGCACCAGAGCAATTCGCGCTGGACGGCGGTAAGCCCGGCCGGATCGTCCCGGCGTGGTGGCACCGATGGCCCGCCCTCTGGCCCGCTTTCCTCATGCCGCACGAACATCGGACACCTCCATGGCCGGAAGCATGGACAAATTGCGAACGCGTCGCAATAGCAATTATGACGGCGTTGCGACGAGTTGCTGTGTGGGTCTTGCAATACACCCGCTCAAGATATATCTTAAGTGCTCCAAGCCCCAACCGGAGTCTTCCCCCATGCACTTCCGTTTCCACTTCGATCGCGATGGCTTCCACAAGGAATTTGGTGGCCGCTGGTCTGGTCGCAGCAGCCGCTGGGCTGCCTTTGCGCAGCGCTTTGCCGATGAATTTGGTGATGGCGGCGATGGTCCGCGTCCCCGCCGCCGCCGCTTTGGCGCAGAGGCGCTGAAGATCGTCATCCTCCACCTGCTGAAGGAAGAGCCGCGCCACGGTTACGACCTGATCAAGGCCATCGAGGACAAGTCCGGCGGACTTTATTCACCCTCGCCAGGCATGATCTACCCCATGCTCGCCATGCTCGCCGATGAAGGGCTGATCAGCGAAGTGGCCGGCGAGGAAGGCCGCCGCCGCTATGCCATCACCGACGCCGGCCGCGCCGCCCTGGAAGACGCCGAAGCGCAGCTGAAAGACGCGCTGCAACGCCTGGCCGACATGGCGCGTTGCAACACGGACGATGGCCGCGAACCGCTGCGCGAGGCCATGCACGATCTGCGCGCCGCCGCGCGCGAGAGCGTTCGTGATGCGGAAAGCCGCGCCGAACGCGCCGAGGCCATCGCCGCCATCCTGCGCGACGCGGCGGAGAAGATCGGCAAGCTCTGACGGAAAGACGGGAGCCTCCGGCGGGCAGGGGCTGAGCCCCTGCACCCGCTTTCGTTTGGCTTGCGCCTAACCCCTTGGGGCGGCGGCGCGGGTGAGCCGGTCGTTGATGGCAAGGCCGAGCCCGTGCCGCGGCACTGGCGCCACTGCAATGCCGGCGCGGCCCGAGGCCTGCGCAACGTGCAGCAGATCGAACAGCCGGGCGGCGGCTTCGGTGAGGTCGCCGCTCGCCGACAGCGTGGCATCGCCGGCCACCGCGCCGAAACCGATGTGATATTCGTCCGACCCAGCCGTAACGGCCTCAAGCCGCACCGGCTGCTGCGGGGCATAGTGCGATTCCATCATGCCCGGCGCGATGACCCTGTCCCTTGACCCCTCTCCCGGGCCGGCGTCGCCGTCTCTCGACCTCTCCCCGGCGGGGAGAGGTGAAGGAGAATCACCTCTCCCCGCCGGGGAGAGGTCGACTCGCGCGAAGCGCGGCGGGAGAGGGGCTCCCGCTGCGCCGACAATTGCCTCAACCGCAACAGCGCCCGGCCGCAGCAAACGCCAGCCGTCGCCTTCAATCGCAACAATCGTCGATTCCACCCCCGCCGCGCACGGCCCGGCATCGATCACCGGCACATCCGCCAACGACTCCAGCACATGCCCCGCCCGGGTGGGTGAAATCCGGCCCGAAGCATTGGCCGACGGCGCCGCCAACGGACCCACGCTGCGCACAAGCGCCTGCATGACGGCGTGCGCCGGGCAGCGCAGGGCGATCGTGTCCAGCCCCGCCGTCACCAGACTGGCCACCGGCGCATCGGCGCGGCGCGGCAGCACCAGCGTCAGCGGGCCCGGCCAGAGCATATCTGCCAGCGCATGCGCCAAGGGCGAAAACACCGCCAGCGTCTCGGCCTGCGCCACATCGGCGACATGCACGATCAGCGGGTTGAAGCTTGGCCGGCCCTTCGCCGCATAGATGCCCGCCACTGCCGCACCATCGTCCGCCCGCGCCGCCAGCCCATAGACCGTCTCCGTCGGCACGGCGACCAGGCCGCCAGCCCGCAGCACAGCCGCCGCTGCGGCAATGCCGGCGGGATCGGGCGTCAACAGGCGGCTTTCGGGCGGCATTGCGCGCGTCTATACGGTCAAGGAACCGAAAACGGAAACAGCACGGAATTCTGGCCATGCCCTACACCGCCCCCACCACCGAACAGCGTTTCGTGCTCGACGTGATCGCCGATCTGCCCGGCCTTGCCGCACTGCCGGCCTATGCCAACGCCACGCCGGACATGGTGGACGCGATCCTGGGTGAATCGGGCAAGCTGGCTGCGAATGTCTTCGCGCCGCTGAACAAGTCCGGCGACAAGGAACATGCGCGGGTGAATGACGGCGTGGTGACACTGCCCGCCGGCTTCGTGGAGGCCTATGGCCAATATGTGCAAGCCGGCTGGGCAGGCCTTGGCGTGCCGGAAGCGCATGGCGGCCAGGGCCTGCCGTTTGCCGTTGCGGTCGCCGTGCAGGAGCAGTTGACCAGCGCCAACATGGCCTTTGCCCTGTGCATGATGCTGAGCCAGGGCGCGATCGAGGCGCTCGCCGCCCACGCCTCGCCGGAACTGCAGGAGCGTTACCTCTCCAAGCTCGTCACCGGCGAATGGACCGGCACCATGAACCTCACCGAGCCGACCGCTGGCAGCGACGTCGGCGCGCTGAAATCCCGCGCCGAACCCAACCCGGACGGATCATGGCGCATCAAGGGCACCAAGATCTTCATCACCTGGGGCGAGCATGACGCGGCCGAGAATATTGTCCATCTCGTGCTGGCCCGCACGCCCGACAGCCCGCCGGGCACCAAGGGGATCAGCCTGTTCCTGGTGCCGAAAATCCTGCCCGATGGCACCCGCAACGACCTGAAGTGCGTCGGTGTCGAGCACAAGCTCGGTATCCACGCCTCCCCCACCTGCACGATGAGCTTTGGCGATTCCGACCAGTGCATCGGCTGGATGGTCGGGAGCGAAGGCGGCGGTATGCGGGCCATGTTCACCATGATGAACAACGCCCGCGTGCAGGTGGGCCTGCAGGGCGTCGCCATTGCCGAAGGCGCCATGCAGCACGCGCTGGATTATGCCCGCACCCGTGTCCAGAGCGCGAAATTTGGCGGCGGGCGGGAGCCGGTGCGCATCATCGAGCATGCCGACGTGCGCCGCACGATCATGACCATGCGCGCGCTCACCGAAGCCAGCCGCGCTTTGGTGTATCTGAACGCCGCCGCCGTTGACCGGGCGCATACCGGCGACAAGGCCGGGCAAGGCCTCGCCGATCTGCTCACCCCCATCTCGAAAAGCTGGGCCACCGATATCGGCGTCGAAGTCGCTTCACTGGGCGTGCAGATCTTCGGCGGCATGGGCTATGTCGAGGAGACGGGCGCGGCCCAATATCTGCGCGATGCCCGCATCGCGCCGATCTATGAAGGCACCAACGGCATCCAGGCCATGGATCTTGTCGGCCGCAAGCTGGGCATGGACGGCGGCCAGCACTGGAAGGACCTGTTGGGCGAAGTCCGCGCCACGCTGTCTGATCTCGACGAGGATGAGGAGTTGAAGCTCATCACCCCGTGGCTGCAGGACGCGCTGGATTCGGCGCAGACGAGCTCGATCTGGCTGGCCGGCGCCAACAATCCCGATGATGTCGCTGCCGGCGCCACGCCCTATCTGCGGCTGATGGGCCTCACGCTTGGCGGCTGGCTGCTCGCCAAGCAGGCGCTGGCCAGCCGCACCCACCCCGATCCGCAGTTCGCCGCCGCCAAGCGCGCCACCGCGCGCTTCTTCGCCGAACAATTGCTGCCGCAAGTGCAGGCGCTCTCGGCCAGCGCCATGCGCGGCGCGGCGCTGCTCTATGCCATTCCAGAGGATGGTCTGGCGGCGGCCTAAACTCCCCACCTCACCCGCCCGTTACCCCCTCCAGATGGAGGCGGCGCAATGGGGGCAGAAGAGGCTTGGCAGGAACGATCGTCACCACGGGGCAGCCCGTTGCGGCGACAGCGCGCGCGCCATGATCGCAGTGACCGGTGGGCCAACCGCTCACGCCTGATGCTGATCAGCGGTGCGGCCTTGCTGGTAATTGCCACCATCGTGGCCCGCTTTCTGCCGCAGGGCCGCACGGCCGGCGCCGTGCGGCCCGCGGTTGCCATGCGGCCGGCGGTGGTGGCCGCCGCGGCCATCGGCTTCGGTGAGAAGCTCACGCCGGACAAGCTCAAGCTGGTCGATGTGCCGGCGCAGACGCTGCCATCCGGCCATTTCGCGCGCATCGATTCGCTGGTCGTTGATCAGGGCCGCACCGCCATCCGGCCCATTGCCGCCAACGAACTGGTGATCGAAGCCGCGCTGGTGGCGGGTGCCCGCAGACTGTCGACAGCGCCGTTGCTGACACCTGGCCAGCGCGCCCTGGCGGTGCAGGTGGATGAAACCGCTGGCCTGTCTGGCCTGGTGTTCCCCGGTGACCGGGTCGACGTGCTGATGACCCGGCAGCCCGAGGAAGCCATGCCCTATGCCGAGATACTGGCCCAGAATCTGCGGGTATTGGCGGTCGGCAACGACATGAATGTTGGCCGCGAGAAGCCCAAGCTGGAAAAGACGGTCACGCTGGAAGTCAGCCCGTTGCAGGCGCAGAAACTCACGCTGGCCATGGCCAACGGCACGATCAGCCTGGCCCTGCGCCAGTTCAGCAACGAAGCACGGGTGCGCCTCAACACCCTGCAGGTGAGCGACCTCACCGACGGCACCACCACCAGGCTGGTCCGCAAACCCGGCAGCGAACCGGTCGTCGCCGCCCCTGCTCGCCCGGCCGCAAACCAGCGCCCGGTCCCCAGCGTTACCGTGATGCGCGGCGGCGCCGCCAGCGCGGCCGGGATTCTGCCCTGATTGGCGTTGAACAACGTCGGAAATCCACCCATCAGAACCTGCACCGGATCATGATGATCCGGCCCGACCTTGACTTTGCCATAAATCACGCCCACATCAGGGTTGCTAATCGTCGCCTGCGACGGAAATTGACGCCTGAAAAACGGCTCCTTCTCCTTTCTCGCGCTACCAGCTCCGGCCGTGCATTTGCGGCCGGGTTTCTTGTTTTCGCGAAAGGAAAACATCACATGATCACCGGAACCGTAAAATTCTTCAATGCCGACAAGGGCTATGGTTTCATCTCGCCGGAAAATGGTGGCGATGACAACTTCGTGCACATCAGCGCCGTTGAGCGCGCCGGCATGAGCACCCTCAACAAGGAACAGCGCGTTTCCTATGAACTGGAAACCGATCGCCGCGGCAAGACCTCGGCTGTGAACCTTCAGGCTGCGTAAGCGACAGGGCCGGGCAGCGTCGCAAGGCTGCTGCCCGGCCTTCGAGCCGCACCCTTGCGCGGCGCCCAAGGACGGCAGTTGTTCCAGCCTTCGGGCCGGGAAACACCCGCGCACAGGATGCAGCCCTTCTGTTCACACCACCCAACCACGACCAGACAGCAGGCGCACAGCAGCGCCAGGACCTTGATGACCATTACCACCCTTGAAAACACAAGCCGGCCGCAGACTGCGCGCCGCACGCTCACTCCCTATTACGGCAATCGTGAACATCGCCGTTCACCCGTCCTCACCCGCAGCGAACTGCGCCAGCTGGTGCTCGATCAACTGGGTTGACCAGCCCCAAGGCCCGCCATTGTGCCGTGGCCGTTCCGCAAAGGATCACAGCATGCGCGCCACCAGCCTGTTCTATGCCACACAGATCGATCAATGCGCGCGCAATGCCGCCGATGCCGTGCTGGACAATCAACGCACCATGTTCCTCCGTGCCCAGGCGGCCTGGCAGACGCTGGCCGACAAGGAAAACGCCGCCCAGGCCGAGCGCGAAAAGCGCCTGCCGGCCTGACAACAGCGCCGATCAGGGCGCCGGATGCATCGCCCGATCAACCCAGTGCGCGCACAGCGCCCCCGCCATTTGCGCGGCCAGGAACGCCGGCACGCTGGCCGGTGCGATGCCGTCGAAGGTGTCGGTGAGGCTGCGGGCAAAGGTGAGCGTGGGATTGGCAAAGCTGGTTGACGACGTGAACCAGCAGGCCGCCGTGATATAGAGCGCCACGCAGACCGGCACCGAGTCCGGCCGATGCCGCCCGCTGAGCAGCACGGTGAGCAGCAGGCCGAAAGTGGCGATGAATTCGCCCAGCCATTGCCCGGCGCCGTCGCGCACATGGCTGGAAAACTGCAGGATCGGCAGATCGAACATGGCGTGCGCGCACCACACGCCGGCAACACCGGCGACCAGCTGCACCGCCATCATCGCGGCGCCGCTGGCCCACGTGCCTTCGCCGCGCAGCCGCGTGACGATGGTGACGGCCGGATTGAAATGCGCGCCCGAGATCGGCCCGAGCATGGCGATCAGCACATAGAGCATCGCCGCAATCGCGCCGACATTGCCGATCAGCGCCACCGCGACATTGCCGCCGGCCAGCCGCTCCGCCATCACGCCCGAACCCACCACGCAGGCAAACAGCAGGAAACTGCCCAGCGCCTCGCCCACCAATATCGCCCGCATGCTGCCCCCCGCTTTCGCTGTTTTGGCCATCATCGGGGCACTGGCGCGGCTGTCAACCGCCCTGCTCACCGCATCGGGAAGGGCAGGCCGCGCTCCGCCACCGGCGGCAGCACGTCATCCACATCGATCACCCGCGCTTCATTGCTGCTGCCGGGCAGGGCGGCCAGCGTGGCGACGGCGCGATCCAGCACCACATCCCACGCCGCCGCCATGGCCGGTGTGAAGCCATCCCCGCAGCCATCACGGATCACGGCGGCCACGATGGGCAGGAAATCGGCGAACACGGCGCGCGGGATGCCATAGGCATCATGGGTAATGGCCTCCGTGCCCAGAAACGCCCCGCCCCAGCCGCCATCGGGCGCATGGGGAGCGGCCAGATCCAGCACCATTTCCAGGCTGCGGCTCAGCATCTCGCCACGGATGCGGCCCGAAGTATCGCGCCAGAATTCGGCTTCCATGGCCGGGTGCAACGCGAACAGCCGGGCATAGACCGCCGGCTGCGGATCGCCGATTCGGGCAACGGCCAGTTCCAGGCTGGCTTCAACGGCGGCGCGATCATCCATCAGCCCATGCTGCGCTGCGACCGCGTCGCCCACAAGTAGCGGTTTTGCAGAGGGCAGCGCCACCATGACAGCGTTAACCCTTTATTGTCGCGCCAGCCATTGACAAATTGGTGACGATATTTAACAAAGGCTTTCTAGTGTTGTTGCGTTGGTGTGTTTGCGTAAGGCCAGCGCCGAGTTGGGGGATGTTCCGATGTCCGATGCGCGGCCCTTTGTTGATTATTATGCGATCCTGCGGGTTCATCCCGAGTGCGATCACCGCACGCTGGAGATCGCTTATCGCAGCCTCGCGAAAATCTATCACCCCGATCATCCGGACACCGCCGACGTTGACATGTTCAATGCGGTGATCGAGGCCTATCGCGCGCTCAAGGATCACGGCAAGCGCCTCGCCTATGACGCGCAATACAGCAGCCACACCGGCTTCGTGTTTTCCGCCGACGATGACATCCTGGCCGAAGAGCGCACCGCGCTGTCCGATGCCGATGTCCATGCCGAAGTGCTGCTCTATCTGTACAAGCGCCGCCGCGAACGCGCGCAGGAGCCGGGCGTGGGCCAGTATGAACTGCAGCGCCTGCTGGGCTGCAGCAACGAGGCCTTTGATTTCCACGCCTGGTATCTGAAGGCCAAGGGCCTGATCGAAACCACCGACGCCGGCACGCTGGCCATCACCATCGCCGGGGTGGACCATGTGATCAGCACGTCGCGCGCCACCGCGCAGGAAAAGCTGCGCATTACCACCCAGTTCGGCGCCAGCCACGGCCCCAATGCGGGCCCACGCGCCTGGCCGCACGCCGCCGCCGCCTGAACCGGGCCGGCTTGCGCCCGGCCTGTCTGGCAGCGATCCGGTCAGGGCCCCAAGCTGATGGACGCACGCGCCGCTTGGCGTTAGGGAACGGGCAACCCCGTTTCTTCTTGCAAAGCCTGATCCTGTGAACCTGTTTACCGACTATGCCGCGATTCTGAAAGCGGCACTGGCTGAACTGACCGAAGCTGGCACGCTGCCGGCTGGCCTGTCGCTTGCCAATGTGACGGTCGAGCCGCCACGCGATGCCTCCCACGGCGATCTGGCCACCAATGCCGCGATGGTGCTGGCCAAGCCGGCCGGCCTGAACCCGCGCGCGCTCGCCGAAGCGCTGGTTTCCGCCCTGCGCACCAAGCCGGGCATCGCCGCCGCCGAAGTCGCCGGGCCGGGCTTCATCAACCTGAAACTGGCCGACAACGTGTGGCACGCACAGATCAACGCGATGCTGACCGCCGGCGCCGATTATGGCCGTTCCACCGCGGGCCAGGCCAAGCGCATCAATGTCGAATATGTCTCCGCCAATCCCACCGGGCCGATGCACATGGGCCATTGCCGGGGTGCCGTGGTGGGCGATGCGCTGGCCGGCTTGCTGGAATATGCCGGCTGGCAGGTGACGCGCGAATATTACATCAACGATGCCGGCGGCCAGGTCGATACGCTCGCCCGCTCCGCCCACCTGCGGTATCGCGAGGCGCTGGGCGAAAGCATCGAGATCCCGGAAGGCTTCTACCCCGGCGACTATCTGGTGCCGGTGGGTCAGGCGCTTGCCGCCGAGTTTGGCGACGCGCATGTGGGGGCACCCGAATCCGCCTGGCTGGCCCTGTTCCGCACGCGCACCGTGGCGCTGATGATGGAGCGTATCCGCGCCGATCTCGCCCTGCTCGGCATCGCACAGTCGGTGTTCTTCTCCGAAGCCTCGCTCGGCCCCAAGGTGAGGCAAGCGCTTGAAACGCTGAAGGCCAAGGGCCTGATCTATGAAGGCGTGCTGGAAAAGCCGAAGGGCGAAGCCGCCGATGATTGGGAACCGCGCCCGCAGACATTGTTTCGCTCGACCGATTTCGGCGACGATCAGGACCGGGCGATGATGAAATCGAACGGCAGCTGGACCTATTTTGCCGGCGACGTCGCCTATCATTGGGACAAGCTGACCCGGGGCTATGACGCGCTGGTCAACATCTTTGGCGCCGATCACGCCGGCTATGTGAAGCGGATGACGGCGGCGGTGAAGGCGCTGTCGGACGGCCGGGTGCCGCTCGACATCAAGATCGTGAACCTGGTGAAATTGCTGCGTGCTGGCGAGCCGGTGAAGATGTCCAAGCGGGCCGGCACCTTCGTGACACTGGGCGAAGTGGTGGAGGAAGTGGGCAAGGATGTCGTCCGCTTCGTGATGCTCACCAAGCGGCCGGAATCGATGATGGATTTCGATTTCGCCAAGGTGGTGGAGCAGAGCCGCGACAATCCGGTGTTCTATGTGCAGTACGCCCACGCCCGCATTGCTTCCTTGGGCCGCAAGGTCGCCGAAGCCGGATTGGTGCTGCCGGAGCCTGACCTGACGTTGCTCGACTCCGACGAACTGAATGTGGTGAAGATGGCCGCCAACTTCCCGCGCATCGTCGAACAGGCCGCCGATGCCCGCGAACCGCACCGCATCGCCTTCTACCTCGGCGATCTCGCGGCGGCCTTCCACAGCCAGTGGAACGCCGGCAATGATGATGCGACCCGTCGCTTCGTGCTGGCGGATCGGCCTGACTTGACGGCAGCGCGGCTGGCAATGGCGCGCGCGGTCGGGCAAGTGATCAGGAACGGCCTCGCCGTCATCGGCGTCGCCGCAGCGGAGGAGCTGCACTGATGGCCGGTCGCGACGAGGATGCCCCCTGGCTGGCCGAAGCCGCGCCGCTGCGGGCGGAGCCGAAGAAGCGCCCGCTCCTCAATATCATCATCGCCGTGCTGGCGTTGGGCGCGGTGGCGGCAGTGGCGTTGCTGATGCTGCTCGGGCGCCGCGATGGTGGGTCGTCCCAGGGCTATATGGAAGCCGATCAGGCGCCGCTGATCGAAGCCGATGCCGGCCCCTACAAGGTGCCACCCGCGGATCGCCAGGGCATGGATGTGCAGGGCGACGGCGAAGTGATTCACGAAGCGGTGCGCGGCGAGAATCCCGGCGCAGTGATCGACATGGGCGCCCTGCCCGAAGAGCCGATCGGCCGCCCGCGCGATCTGCTGCCGCCCGATGGCGCCGCGCCGCCGGCTGGCCCGCAAAGCGCAATGCCGCCAGCCGCCGCCGGGCAACCCGTGCAGGTGCAGGTGATGCCGGCCGGACCGCCGCCTGCTGCTGTTCGCACGGTGCCAGCGCGTCCGCCGGTTGCAGCGCCGGCGGCGGCCAAGCCGGCCGCTGCGCCGCCCGTCGCCGTGAAGCCGGCACCAGTGGTGACCAAGGCGGCCGCTGCGCCCGCCGCCAAGGCCGCAACGGTGCAGATTGGCGCCTTTTCCAGCGAGGCCAAGGCCGAGGAAGAATGGGCCCGCGTCGCCGGCAAGGGCAGCCTGACCGGCAAACGCATCGAAAAGCTCACCTCGTCCACCGGCAAGACACTGTGGCGGGTGCGCGGCACGGCAGCCGATCCCGATGCCGCCTGCAAGGCGATCCTGGCCGCGAAGGGTGCCTGCGAGGTGAAGAAGTGATGCAGCCGCTGTTCCTCGGTCTCGCCGGGCTTACCCTGAATGACGAGGAACGCGCACTGTTCCGCGCGGCGGGCCCTGCCGGCTATATCCTGTTCAAGCGCAACATCGATTCGCCCGACCAGGTGCGCGCGCTGACCCAGTCGCTGCGCGATCTGGCTGGCCGTGATGTGCCGATCCTGATCGATCAGGAAGGCGGCCGCGTCGCCCGGCTGCGCCCGCCGCATTGGCCGGAGTTCCCGACCGGCGAACGGTTCGGCCTGCTTTATGACAAGGCGCCGATCACCGCGATCGAGGCCTGCCGGCTGAACGCGCTGGCGCTCGCGGCACTGCTGAGGGAACTGGGCATCAACGTCGATTGCCTGCCCCTTCTCGATGTGCGCGACCCTGGCGGCCACGACATCATCGGCGATCGCGCGTTCGGTGCCGAACCGATGGTGGTTTCAGCGCTCGGCAAGGCGGTGCTCGATGGCTTTCAGGCCGGCGGCATCTGCGGCGTCGTCAAGCATATCCCCGGCCATGGCCGTGCCCGCGCCGACAGCCATCTCGAACTGCCTGTGGTCACCACCAGCCGCGACGAACTGGAACGCGATTTCGAACCCTTCCGCCGCCTTGCTGACGCGCCGATGGCGATGACCGCACATATCACCTACACCGCGCTCGACGCCCATCGCTGCGCCACGCTGTCGCCAACGGTGATCGACTTCATCCGCAATGGTATCGGCTTTGGCGGCCTGCTGATGTCCGACGATCTCGGCATGCATGCGCTCGGCAATCCGCAATCGGGCGGCCACCCGCCGGGCAGCAATGCGCTTTCCGATTTCGGCGCCCGGGCCTTGGCCTGCCTTGATGCCGGCTGCGATATTGCGCTGCACTGTTCCGGTGATTTCGCCGAAATGCGCAGCATTGTCGAAGCCGCGCCGGTGATGAGCGACGCCGCTGCGACCCGCCTCGCTGCCGCCATGGCCTGGATGGGGCCGGGTGATTCGACCCCGGTGGCCGAATGGGCCGCCGCCCGCGACACGCTGCTGGCGCTGGCGTGACCGAGGCGGACGCGCAATTCGATCTGCCGGTGCGGGCTGCGCCGGAAACGGCCACGCTGATCCTGCAACTGGGCAGCTGGGAAGGCCCGCTCGATCTTCTGCTCACCCTGGCGCGGGCGCAAAAGGTGGATCTGGCCCAGATTTCCATCCTGGCGCTGGTCGATCAATATCTGGATTTCATCCGGGATGCGAAAGCGCTCAGCCTCGAATTGGCCGCCGATTACCTCGTGATGGCGGCCTGGCTGGCCTATCTGAAATCCCTGCTGCTGCTGCCGAAGGACCCGGAGGCCGAGCCCGATCCGGCCGAGCTGGCGCTGAAACTGCAGTTCCAGCTGCAACGGCTCGAAGCGATGCGCGAGGCCGGCCAGCGCCTGCTCGCCCGCCCGCAACTGGGCTGGGACCTGTTCCGCCGCCCCAATCCCGAAGGCCTCGCCGAAGACAGGCGCGCCATCTACGACTGCAGCTATTATGATCTGCTGTCGGCTTATGGTGCGATCACGGCGCGACGCTCGCGCTCTGTCCATGTCGTCCGCCGCCGGCCGGTGATGGCGCTCGATGAAGCCATTGAACGGCTTGAACATTTGTTGGGCCGCAGCATCGACTGGACGGAGCTTGTACGCTTCCTGCCCGCCGATCTGGCCGATGAATCCTATGCCCGCTCGGTGCTGGCCTCCAGCTTTGTCGCCGCGCTCGAACTCACCCGCCAGGGCAAGGCGACGCTGAGCCAGGGCGCTGCCTTTGCCCCGATCCTGCTGAAAGCCCGTCATGAGTGAAGATTTCGCCCTGACCCGTGCCCTGGAAGCGATCCTGTTTGCCGCCGAAGCGCCGCTGTCGCTGACCGAGCTGACCCGCCATGTCGGCGAGCGTGGTGACCTGCTGCCCACATTGCGTGCATTGGCGGCCAGCTATGAACCGCGCGGCATCAACCTCGTCGAGCGCGGCGGCAAGTGGCAGTTCCAGACCGCGCCCGACTTGGGCCATTTCCTGCGCACCAGCCGCGAGACCGTGAAGAAGCTGAGCCGCGCCGGCGTCGAGACGCTGGCGGTGATTGCCTATCACGAGCCGGTGACCCGCCCGGAAATCGAGGAAATCCGCGGCGTTGCGGTTTCGGGTGGCACCATCGACGTGCTGATGGAAGCTGGCTGGGTGCGCCCCGCCGGCCGCCGCGAAACCCCGGGACGGCCGCTGCAATATGCGACGACGCCGGAATTCCTCGCCCACTTCAACCTCGCCAGCCGCCGCGATCTGCCCGGCATGGCTGATCTGAAAGCCGCCGGCCTGCTCGATCGCGAACCACCGCGCGAATTGCCATTGCCGCTGGGCGGGCGGGAGGAATGAAAGAGCCCGCTCACGCCTTGGGCATGAGCGGGCTTTGAGGCTTCAGCGGGACAGCAGAATCAACGGCGGAACAGCGCCTCGCCCTGCTCCAGCGCGGTGCCGGGCGTGGTCGAAACCGGGGTTTCCGGCGCATTGGCCGCCGCGTGGCGTTCGGCCTGCAGCTGGTTGATCAGCGCGGCGCGATCGGCTTCCACCTTCTCCGGATCCACGGTCGTGTCGATACCGGCCTTCTTGGCAGCAGCGGCCACCAGCGCATCCATTTCGCGCTGGCTGGTCAGGCCCAGGGTCACCGGATCACGCGCCTGCAGGTTGGCGTAATTCCAGTGGCTCTTGTCGCGGATGGCGGCGATCGTTGTCTTGGTGGTGCCGATCAGCTTGGAAATCTGGCCGTCGGTGATTTCCGGGTGATTCTTGATGATCCACAAGATGCCATCCGGCTTGTCCTGGCGCTTGGAAACCGGCGTGTAGCGCGGGCCGGACGTGCGGCGCGCCTGTTCCGGCATCCGCGAAATCTTGATGGCATAGTCCGGGTTGGCTTCGCCCTTGTCCAGCTCTTCGCGGGTCAATTCGCCAGCGCGGATCGGATCGCGACCCTTCAGCTTGGTGGCGGCGGTATCATCGGCGATGGCCTGGATTTCCAGAATGTGGAGCCCGCAGAAATCGGCGATCTGCGAAAAGGTCAGCGCGCTGTTGTCCACCAGCCAGGCGGCGGTGGCATGCTGCATCAGGGGCAGGGTGGTGGCCATAGGGGGCTTCCTTCTCGAACATGAAAACAGCCGCCCCTTGGGGGACGGCTGGACGCACCGGCTTGTAATGGAGCCACGCCTGTGGCGCAAGGGCAGGTGATGATGCCTTCTGCCGCCCAACTGGCCGCCCTTGATGCGGCCGATCCGCTTTCCCACGCCCGCGACCGCTTCCGGTTGCCACCGGGCGTCGTCTATCTCGACGGCAACTCGTTGGGGCCATTGCCCGCCGCCCTGCCGGATCGCCTGGCGCAGACGGTGGCGGGCGAGTGGGGCGAGGGCCTGATCCGCAGCTGGAACGATGCCGGCTGGATCGATCTGCCGGTCACGCTAGGTGCCGCCATCGCGCCGATCGTCGGCGCCGAGCCGGAATCGGTGGTCGCCTGCGATTCGGTCAGCCTCAACCTGTTCAAGCTGGCCAGCGCCGCGCTGGCAATGCGCCCCGGCCGTCGCACGATCCTGATGGAAGCCAGCGATTTCCCCACCGATGCCTATGTGATGCAGGGCCTGGCGCAGCTGGCGGGTGCGAAGCTGAAGCGGGTGCCGCGGGCCGAATTGGGGGCGGCGCTCGATGATGATGTCGGGCTGCTGCTGCTGACCCACGCACATTATGTCACCTCGCAAGTGCACGACATGGCCGCGATGAGTGCTGCCGCCCACGCCGCTGGCGCGCTGACCTTGTGGGATCTGTCGCATTCCGCCGGCGCGCTTGTGGTCAATCTCGATGCCGACGGCGCCGATTTCGCCGTCGGCTGCGGCTACAAGTTCCTCAACGGCGGCCCCGGCGCGCCGGCCTTCGCCTATCTGGCCCGCCGCCACTGGGACGCGGCGCTGCCGGCGCTGACCGGCTGGATGGGCCACGCCGCCCCGTTCGATTTCGCGGCCGACTATGCACCTGCATCAGGCGCACGCCGCCTGCTCACCGGCACCCCGCCGATCCTCGCCATGCGCGCGCTGGAAGCCGGGGTGGCGACGTTCGACGGCATCGATCTGGCGCAGGCCGAGGCCAAATCCCGCCACCTCGTTCAGCTGTTCGCGGCGGGCGCCGCGACGCTGCCCGGCGTCACCGTGGACGCACCTCCTGCTGGCCGCCACGGTGCCCATGTCATCATCCGCCATCCGGAAGCCCGTCGCGTGATGAGCGCCCTGATCGCCCGCGGCGTCATCGGCGACATGCGTCCGCCCGACGCCATGCGCTTCGGCTTCCCGGCGCTCACCACGCGTTTTGCCGATGTGGGCCTGGCGCTGGAAACCCTGCGCGCGGTGCTGACCAGCGGCGAATGGCAGGAAGAGCGTTTCGCGCCAAAGGGTATGGTCAGCTGACCGCCAGCACGATCTTGCCCACATGCGCGCCGGCCTCCATCCGCTGATGCGCCGCGCCGGCTTCGGCGAGCGGAAACACCCTATCCGTCACCGGCGTCAGCCGCCCCGCCTCGAACGCCGGCCAGATCACGCCTTCCAGCGTTTCGGCGATCGCCGTCTTGAAGGCGACGGGGCGCGGGCGCAGCATCGAACCGGTCAGCACCAGCCGCTTGCGCATGACAAGCGCCAGATTCACCTCGGCGGTCGGCCCGCGCTGGAAGGCGATGCTCACATGGCGGCCATCGTCGGCCATGCAGGCGATGTTCTTCGGCACATAATCGCCGCCCACCATGTCGAGCACGAGATCGACGCCCTTGCCGCCGGTCAGCGCCAGCACCTCGGCCGAAAAATCCTGCGTCTTGTAATTGATCGCGTGCGCCGCACCATGTGCCACAGCCGCCGCGCATTTTTCATCGCTGCCGCAGGTGGCAATCGCCGTCAGCCCGACTTCCCTGGCCAATTGCAGCGCGGTGATGCCGATGCCGCTGGTGCCGCCGTGGATCAGGATCGTCTCGCCCGGCCGCGCCCGGCCACGGTCCATCACGTTGGACCAGACGGTGAACCAGGTTTCCGGCAAGCCAGCGGCGTCCGTCATCGCCATGCCGGCCGGCACCGGCAGGCACTGGCCGGCTGGTGCGACGCAATATTCGGCATAGCCGCCGCCCGCCACCAGCGCGCACACCGCGTCTCCAGGCCGCCAGCGCGCCACATCTTCGCCCGCCGCCACCACGGTACCGGAAATTTCCAGGCCCATGATGGTGGGCGTGCCGGGCGGCATCGGATAGAGGCCCAGCCTTTGCAGCACATCGGGCCGGTTCACGCCGGCCGCCGCCACCTTCACCAGCACTTCGCCCGGCCCGGGCTGCGGCACGGGGCGGGAGACGGGCTGCAACACCTCCGGCCCTCCCGGGGCGGCGGGGTCGATGGCGGTCATGGTGCTGGGGATGGTCATGCACCGGATATTGACTCAGGCCAGCGCGCGGTCAACCGTTGGACCATGTTCGACGAAGCCGACCTGCCCAAGAAGAAGAGTGACAGCCTTGCCGATCTGGCGCGGGAAGACCTCGATCGCCTCTCCATCGCCGATCTCGACGAGCGCATCGCTGGCCTCGAAGCCGAGCTGGCGCGCACCAGGGCCAAGCGCGAGGGTGCCGCGCAATTCCGTGCCGCTGCCGACAGCCTGTTCAAGAAATGACCACCGCACTTGGCACCCATGATTTCGTTGCCGACCCCCGCAACGAAACGATCCTGATCAATGTGGACGGCCAGTTGCTGCCGCGCGCCCAGGCGATGGTGAGCGTGTTTGATTCGGGCTTCATGCTGGGCGACGGCGTGTGGGAAGGCCTGCGCGTCCACGCTGGCCGCATCGCCTTCCTGGATCAGCACCTCGACCGGCTGTGGGAAGGCGCCAAGGCCATCTTCATGGATATCGGCATCAGCCGCGCGGAGCTGGAGCAGCGGATCTACGCCACCATCGACGCCAATCAGATGACCGCCTGCCACATCCGCCTGATGGTGACGCGCGGCCTGCGCTCGACGCCCTATCAGGATCCGCGCGTCGTGGTCTCACCCGCCACCATCGTCATCATCGCCGAGCACAAGGACCCGCTGCCCTCGACCATCGAGAAGGGCATCCGCCTCGCCACCGTCCACGTCCGCCGCGGCCATCCCGATGTGCAGGACCCCAAGTTGAACAGTCATTCGAAGCTCAATTGCATCACCGCCTGCATCCAGGCGACGCAGGCCGGGGCGGACGAGGCGTTGATGCTTGATCCGCACGGCTTTGTCGCGACCTGCAACTCCACCCACTTCTTCATCGTGAAGCGGAACCGGAAGGGCCAGGAGGAGGTGTGGACCTCCACCGGCGATTATTGCCTGGCCGGCATCACGCGCGGCAACGTCATCGCGCTGTGCGAGGACAATGGCATCCCCGTCTTCCAGAAGAATTTCTCGCTCACCGATGTCTATTCGGCCAGCGAAGCCTTCGTCACCGGCACCTTCGCCGGCGTCGTGCCGGTCACCAGCATCGATGGCCGCAAATTGACCGATGCGCGCGGGCCGATGGTGGAACGGCTGCAGGGGCTTTACCGCGCGCTCATTGAAGCGGACGTGGCGGCGCGCGGGCGGCCATGACCGTTCGCATCGCCATGTGGTCGGGGCCGCGCAACCTCTCGACCGCGATGATGCGCAGCTTTGGCGCGCGCGGTGATTGCCATGTCAGCGACGAGCCTTTCTATG
This sequence comes from Sandarakinorhabdus sp. AAP62, assembly GCF_000331225.1. Lineage (GTDB taxonomy): Bacteria > Pseudomonadota > Alphaproteobacteria > Sphingomonadales > Sphingomonadaceae > Sandarakinorhabdus. The sequence goes on from NZ_ANFY01000007.1 coordinate 513,615, forward strand.
GCGCCTATCTGAAGCAGACCGGCGATGATCACCCGATGGCGGACGCGGTGATCGCCGCCATGGACTGCGACTGGCACAGCGTCACCGATGCGCTGTCCGGCCCGTGCGCGCAGCCGGTCTGGTATCAGAAGCACATGGTGCACCACATGGTCGGGCCGGTGCAGATGCATGACCTCAAAGGCTTCAAGCACGCCTTTCTGATCCGCTCACCGGAACGGGTGATCGCCTCCTACGCCGAAAAGCGCGAGGTGGTGACGGCGGAAGGGCTGGGTTTTGCGAAGCAACGCGCCTGGTTCGAGGCCGAAGCGGACCGGCTGGGCCACGCGCCGCCGGTGGTCGATTCGGCCGATGTGCTGGCCGATCCCGCCGGCACGCTGTCGCGCCTGTGTGCGGCGCTGGACATCGGCTGGGATGCCGCCATGCTGCACTGGCCGCCCGGCCCGCGCGACACCGATGGCGTGTGGGCGCCGCACTGGTACAACAGGGTGCTGGCCTCCACCGGCTTCGAGGGCGAGGAAGGGCCGTTGCCGGAACTGGCGGGCGAGGCGGCGCGGGTGGGCGACGAATGCCAGCCGCACTATGCCTTCATGGCCGCCCACAGGCTGTAACCCCAAATCAAAAGCGACAGGTTGCCTGTGGTTGACGCGCGCGTAATCTGCGTGGCGGTCCGATTTTGGGGAGACACCCGGTGAATTTCGATTTTTCCGACGAAGCCAAGGAACTCGGCGAACAGGCGCGCAAACTGCTCGCGGAAAAGGCCGGCACTGGCCCGGCGCGCAAGGCCATGGCTGATGGCGCGCCGGCCATGGACGCCGGCCTGTGGAAGGAGATCAGCGAACTGGGCTGGACCGCTGCGCGCGTGCCGGAAGCCCATGGCGGGCTGGGCCTCTCCGTCGAGGAAGTCGCCCAGCTGGCCGAAGCCGCCGGTGGCAGCCTTGCCACCGTGCCGCTCGTTTCCACCCTGCTCGCCACTGAAGCGCTGGTGCTGGCCGGCACGGAGGCCCAGCAGGCCAAGTGGCTGCCCGGCATCGCCAGCGGTGAGGTGATCGCCACCGTCGCCTGGAGCGAGCCGGGCGCGGTCAACCCCGCCAACGTCAAGACCGTGGCCAAGGGCGGTGCGCTCTCCGGCGTGAAGCAGCCGGTAGCCGATCTGCCCGTGGCCCATGTCGCCATCGTGGCGGCAGCCGGTGCCGATGGCCCGCAGCTGTACATCGTCGATCTGAAGGGGGCCGACACGGCTACCGTGGAAACCGTCGATCTCGTCCGCCGCCATGGCAAGCTGACGCTGAACAACACGCCGGCCGAAGCGCTGGGCGATGCTGGCGATTATCAGGACTGGCTCGACCGCGCCGCCATCATCCTCGCCTATGAGGCCATTGGCACCGCCCAGGCCGCCATGGCGATGAGCGTCGATTACGCCAAGACCCGCGTCGCCTTCGGCCAGAAGATCGGCCGTTACCAGTCGGTCAAGCACAAGTGTGCCGACATGTACATCAAGCTGGAACTGGCCCGCGCCCATGCCCTGCACGGCGTGGCCATGATCGGCACCAACGGCGCCGAACTGCGCCAGGCCGCCGCCGCTGCCCGCGTCGCCAGCCTGGATGCGCTGGCCTTCTGCGCGGAAGAAAATGTGCAGCTGCACGGCGGGATCGGCTTCACCTGGGAAAGCGATTGCCAATTCTATTACCGCCGCAACCGGGCGCTGGTCGCCGCGCTCGGCCCGCGCGGCTGGTGGGCAGATCGGCTGGTGCGCGCGCTGGAACAACGCAACCGCGCCGCAGCGTGACGAAATGCGCCTCGACAGGCTTGGCCGTCGAGGGTGAAACAGACTTCGGGAGACGAACCATGGATTTCAACGACACCCCGCAGGAAGCCGAATATCGCGCCACGGTGCGCGCCTGGCTGGAAGACAATGCCAGCGAATATCGCGACCCGCCGGCCGAAAGCTGGAAACTGCCGGAATTCATCGCGCGATCGAAGGCCTGGCAGGCCAAGAAGCACGCCGCCGGCTATACCGGCATCACCTGGCCCAAGATGTTCGGCGGCCAGGGCCTGACGCCGATGCACAGCATCATCTATGGCCAGGAAGAAGGCCGCTGGCATGTGCCGCAGGGCCTTTATTCCATCGGCCTTGGCATGTGCATCCCCACCGTCTTCACCCACGGCAACCCGGAGGTGATCCAGCGCTATGTGCCCAAGGCGCTGCTGGGCGAGGAAGTCTGGTGCCAGCTCTTCTCCGAACCGGCGGCGGGTTCCGATCTTGCCGGCATCCGCACCAAGGCGGTGAAGGATGGCGATGAATGGGTGATCGACGGCCAGAAAGTGTGGACCAGCTTCGCCCACGCCTCCGATTTCGGCATTGTCGTCTGCCGCACCGATCCGAACATGCCCAAGCACAAGGGCCTCACCATGTTCATCGTGAACATGAAGGCACCGGGCGTGACGGTGAAGGGCATCAAGCAGATGTCCGGCGGCAGCGATTTCAACGAAGTGTTTTTCGATGGCGTGCGGGTGCAGGATTCGCACCGCCTCGGCGAGGTCGGCAACGGCTGGAAGGTGGCGCTCACCACGCTGATGCACGAGCGTCTCGCCGTTGGCGGCAAGCCGCGGTACGCGCCCGGCTATGAAACGCTGATGAAGCTGGCCAAGGGCGTGGAAGCGCCGGACGGCAGCCCGGCCATCGGCGCCAGCGACGTGCGCCAGAAGATCGCCCAGACCTATATCAACGATCAGGGCATCAAGCTCACCCAGATGCGCGCGCTCTCCGCCCTGTCCAAGGGCCAGGTGCCGGGGCCGGAGCAGTCCATCTCCAAGGTGGTGGTGGCGAAAACCATGCAGGATCTGGCCAGCTTCGCGCTTGATCTGTCGGGCGGTGACGGCTTTGTGGCCGGCAGCGACGCCGATCCGGAACTGGCCAAGCTGCAGGGGAGCTACCTCGGCTCGGCTGGCCTGCGCATTGCCGGCGGCACCGACGAAATCCTGCGCAACATCATCGCGGAACGCGTGCTGGGCCTGCCCGGCGACATGCGGCCGGACAAGGACACGCCGTTCAACCAGGCCGTGCCGGTTTGATCGGCAGACTATTGCAAGGGGGGCGCTGGCCGGCTGGCCGGCGCCCCTTTTCGCGTCAGCTGACCGGGCAGCCTTCCGGCACCGGCGCCAGGCTCAGTTCCGCCTTGGCCTTTAGCAGATCGGCCTTGTAATCGGCGGTGTCCTCGATCTGCTGATAGAGCGCAGTGGCAAGCAGGCGGCCGTTCGTCACATCCGACGCCCAGTGCACGCGGCAGGCGATGCGCAGATCGCCGGTGGCCTTGCCGAACTTCAGCAGCGCGGCGCTGCGTTCCGGCCGCGCGTCCGACAGGATCAGGCCCCACAGCCAGCCCACCGCCGCATGGCCCGACGGATAGGCGAAACCGAGCGCCTTGCCGCCGTCCTTCGCGGCATCCGGGTCGCAGGCCTTGCCGTTATCGGTGCTGAACGGGCGCGGACGCTTGTAATAATCCTTGGCCAGGAACACGGCGCGGCCCAGATCGGTGCCGGCGCGGCGCAGCAGCGTCATGGTGGCCGGCGTCGTCTGCGGGGTTAGGTTGGCGCCCAGCGCACAGCTCACCGCCTTCACGAAACTCGGGCTGGTCACGCTCAGCTGGCCGATGGCGCTCTGCCACAGCGGCCCGCCAATGCCGCGCTTGCTCTGGCGATAGAGGAATTTGTCGGCCTGATCATCAGTGCTGCCGGCTTCGGGCGGCGGCGGCAACAGGCGCATCAGCGCCAGCGGCGGCCGGTCGGCGACATAGCCCGGCGCCGGCGCGGCAGCGGGCGCGGTCATTGTAGGCTGGGCCGCCAGCGGCGTGGGAATCAGCAAAAGGGCAGTCAGCATCAGGCGCATTTCGGTGTCTCCACGATTGAAGATCATCATGGCGCGCCGTTGCCCGGCTGGCCAGAGGTTCGCAAACATCACTGCGACATTACAAACATGTGGCACTGGGCCGTTTGCCCCTTGATATCTGCCTGCACCGGGCAGACATTGGCTGCAGGCCCTCCATACGGCCGGGCCGGCCAACGGCGCTCCTTTCCCCCGAACGGCGCGCCACGGAGATGTTGATGCCCTCGTTCACCCGCGAACTTGAAAAGACCCTGCACAACGCGCTGGCCGAAGCCGCGCGCCGCACCCACGAATATGCCACGCTCGAACATCTCTTGCTGGCGCTCACCACCGATACCCACGCCGCCCAGGTCATGAAGGCCTGCAATGTCGATCTTGAGGAACTGCAGGGCCAGCTGATCCGCTATCTCGATACCGAACTGCAGGCGCTCAAAGCCGATGCCAGTGTTGATCCGTCGCCCACCGCCGGGTTCCAGCGCGTGGTGCAGCGCGCCATCCTGCATGTGCAGTCGAGCGGCCGCGAGGAAGTGACTGGCGCCAACGTGCTGGTCGCGCTGTTTTCCGAACGCGAAAGCCACGCCGTGTTCTTCCTGCAGCAGCAGGACATGACGCGCCTCGATGCCGTCTCCTTCATCAGCCACGGCATTGCCAAGTCCGGCCAGTCCGAAGCCAAGCCGCCCAAGGGAACGGCCGATCGGGAAGAGCCGGAGGAAAAGCCGGCCAAGACCGAAAAGAGCGACAAGAAGGGCGGCGAAAGCGCGCTCAAGCAGTTCACCGTCAACCTCAACGAGAAGGCCAGGATCGGCAAGGTCGACCCATTGATCGGCCGCCATGCCGAGGTCGATCGCACCATCCAGATCCTGTGCCGCCGGTCCAAGAACAATCCGCTGTATGTCGGTGATCCCGGCGTCGGCAAGACGGCGATTGCCGAGGGCCTCGCGCGCAAGATCGTCGAGGGCCAGGTGCCCGATGTGCTGAAGCCCGCCGTGATCTACAGCCTCGACATGGGCGCGCTGCTCGCCGGCACCCGCTATCGCGGCGATTTCGAGGAGCGGCTGAAGAATGTCGTGAACGAGCTGGAAAAGCTGCCGCACGCCGTGCTGTTCATCGATGAGATCCACACGGTGATCGGCGCCGGTGCCACCAGCGGCGGCGCGATGGATGCCTCGAACCTGCTCAAGCCCGCGCTGTCTTCCGGCGCCATCCGCTGCATCGGTTCGACCACCTACAAGGAGTTCCGCAACCACTTCGAGAAGGACCGCGCCCTGCTGCGCCGCTTCCAGAAGATCGACGTGAACGAGCCGAGCATCGAGGATTCGATCAAGATCCTGATGGGGCTGCGGCCGTCCTATGAAGAGCATCACAAGCTTCGCTACACCGCCGATGCCATCAAGGCGGCGGTGGAGCTTTCGGCCCGTTACATCAACGATCGCAAGCTGCCGGACAAGGCCATCGACGTGATCGACGAGACCGGCGCGTCGCAGATGCTGCTGCCTGAAAGCAAGCGCAAGAAGAGCATCGGCGTGAAGGAAGTGGAAGCGGTGATCGCCACCATGGCGCGCATCCCGCCGAAGAGCGTTTCCACCGACGACAAGGCGCAGCTGCAGACGCTGGATGCCGATCTGAAGCGCGTGGTGTTCGGCCAGGATGCCGCCATCGAGAAATTGTCCAGCGCGATCAAGCTGGCGCGTGCGGGCTTGCGCGAACCCAACAAGCCGATTGGCTGCTATCTCTTCTCCGGCCCCACCGGCGTCGGCAAGACCGAAGTCGCCAAGCAGCTGGCCAGCATCCTGGGCATCCCGCTCACCCGGTTCGACATGTCGGAATATATGGAACGCCACTCGGTCAGCCGGCTGATCGGTGCGCCTCCCGGCTATGTCGGCTTCGATCAGGGCGGTCTGCTCACCGATGCCGTCGATCAGCAGCCGCACTCGGTGCTGCTGCTGGACGAGATCGAGAAGGCCCACCCCGATCTGTTCAACATCCTGTTGCAGGTCATGGACAACGGCAAATTGACCGATCACCACGGCAAGACGGTGGATTTCCGCAACATCATCCTGATCATGACGACCAACGCCGGCGCTGCCGACATGGCGCGGGAAGGCATTGGTTTCGGCGCCACCAGCCGCATCGGTGAGGATGAAGAGGCCATCAAGAAGATGTTCTCGCCGGAATTCCGCAACCGCCTCGATGCCACCGTGCCGTTCGGTTACCTGCCGCCATCGGTGGTTGCCATGGTGATCGACAAGTTCGTGCTGCAGCTGGAAATGCAGCTGGCCGATCGGGAAGTGCACATCAGCCTGACCGAAGAAGCCAAGGCCTGGCTGATCGCCCGCGGCTACGACAAGCTCTATGGTGCGCGCCCGATGGGCCGCCTCATTCAGGAGAAGATCAAGCAGCCGCTGGCCGAAGAACTGTTGTTCGGCAAGCTGGTGAACGGCGGCGAAGTGCGCGTGCACGTGAAGGACGATGATCTGTCGTTCGAGATCGTGCCGGCGATCAAGAAGCTGAAAGCGAAGAAGGCACCGAAAGCGCTGCCGGCGCCGGCCACGGAGGCCTGAGCGGTCGCATCAGTGGCCTGCCGCCGATGATGCAACCTTACCACCGATCCATCCGGCAAGCTTGAGGGCCACTGCCAGAACGAGGAGCCAGCCTAAGGCTTCTCGTTCAGCATGGCGATTCTTGGTCGGCATGTGATACAGATTGACGATGAGCATGACTCCCGCGAACAACGTCATGTTCAGGAAAAAGGCATCTAGGTGCAGTGATCGGGCTTTGGCCAGCATGGCTTCCATAGCCGGCTTGAAATAATAGGCAACGGGAATGACCGACACCCGCTCTGCGGTATGGAGCAGGCCGACCTGCGCCCTCGCGGCCTCGTTGAGCGCCAGTGTCTGGGCCGTCTGTTCCTCCGCCAGATTTTTCTGTGCATCAGCCGCGAGGCGCAGTTGCACTGCTTGAGCGAGATTGGAAAGATAATCCAGCCGCTTCGCGAGCTTCTCATGGCGCAGGCCAATGCGGTCGATGCGGTCCCAAGTCGCGCCATAGCGGCGGCGCACGAAGTCCGGGTAGGACTGGAAGCCCGGCACGCGCTTGTCGTGCAGATCCCTCACCAGCCGCGTGAAGGCGTCCACGTAGAAGCGTGAGCGGTCTACCCGGAACGACACGGTTTCGCCGTTGGCGGGAGACAGTCGGTTGAACGCGTTGAACTGATCGGTGAACGTCTTTTGCAGGGCGTCGCCATCCGTCAGATCAAGCTCCTTGCCCAGCGTTTCGCCAATGGCTTCCAGCGTGTCGCCGATCTCATTCAACGCTTTCAAATGGCGGAGCGATGCAAGCCGATAAGTACCCAGCGTGTTCAACCGTTCGATAAGCCGCCCCATCTGCCAACTGCAGACATTGTCGGCGTACATCAGATAGCGCACTGGCGGGATCGCCGGTGCGCTGTCCTTGTCGGCGAGATGGTGGGTGCCAAGTGAGGACACGTAAACCACCCGCTCATCGAGAAACAGGGAACCCATCAGTTCCGGCAGCGCCGTGTTGAAGCCGTTGAATACGCCGGCCATGGCATCCAGGATCGGCCCAGGCCTTTTGAGCTTGCTGTCGATCGTTGCCACATCACTGCCGAGCAGTGGCTCCGAAGGCAGGATGACGGACCGGAAGTCGGCGAACATTGTGCTGCCGCCAAAATCTGAACTGCCGGCTTCTGGCGGAAACAGGGCCAAGAACAGATCGTCGTTGTGCGTATCATAAAGGGCGGTTGCGGCTTCGCTGGTGGCTTCCTTCTTGCGCGAGACGGTCGCGGCGAAGCTTGGGTGCAATCTCTTGTTGTGCGCACTGAGCAATGGCCGCCACAGCTTTGCGAGGTGGGGCTTTAATTCGCCTGATACGCACGGCACGCGCACCGCGTTCGGATTGTTGAAATCATTCTCATCCTGCTTGCGGGTGAAGAGCGTCCACAGGCTGATGGTGAAATATTCGCTGTGGACGGCCATGTGCAGCCTGACCCGCATGTCCCGCCAGCCGAGCCACAGGGTAAAGCGGTCTACATCCAGCAGATTGGCCTTGATCTGCGCGGTTGCACCTCCGCTGGCGTCAAGTGAGGCCGCATGACCCATGAAGGTGAAGGGAAAGGCTTGCCCCTTCACTGGGCGTCCGATCTCCCCGTTGACGCTCAGGATCTCGATGCCGTTCCTTGCATCCAGCGACCGCTCCAGCAGCGCCTTCACCTTGCCCAGCAGCATCTGCTTGGTGGGGGCAGAACCACGCTCAGTGCCAGCATCGGCAAACCACCAGGCGCGGTGGAAATTGAGGGCTGGCAGCGGCAGCCGGGGTGGCGACAGCGGATGCGGATTATGCGCAACTATGTATTCGCCGTCCGCCGCCGCCATTGCCCGCGCTCCCCCAAGTTTCAGGCGGCAGCTTTTATTAACAAGCGCCTGAAATCACCACGAATCCTGCAAGTAAAACTGCCGGTGGGTAGCGAAAGCGTCAAGTCATCTTCATTCTTCAGTAACGAATTGTCACACCGCCCTGCACCATCAGCGGCTGGCCCGGCAGCGCGCCGCGGGCGCGATCGATCACGAACAGCCGATCAAACAGGTTGCGCGCCGAAACGAACACTTCCCAATTGCCCTTGGGCGGGCCGTAGGAGGCGGCGATATTCACCTGCGCCCAGCCACCGATGCGGCCACGCTGGCCATCGGGGGTGACGGCCACCAAGTTCACATCATCGGCGAACATGGCGGACTGGCCCACCACTTCCACCTGGCCGGTGAAGCCCTTGTGCTCGATGCCCAGCGCGCCCGAAATCAGCCATTCCGGCGCATAGGGCAGGCGATTGCCCTTCACGTCGCGGGCCACACCGCACGGCACCGCGCCGGCACCGGTGGCAACCAGCGTGCCGGTGGTGGCACCATCGAAACAGGGAACATTGGCGATCCTTGTGCTGCTGTAGCGCGCGGTCGCCACCCAGGTGCTGGCCAGGCGGGCAAACATGTCTGTCTCCGCATCCGTCCAGCCGGCATCTCGTGACGACAGGGTGAGCGACAATTCCCCGCCCCGGTGCAGCGTGCGCCCGGCAGAAGTGAGCGTGGCACCAACACCGCCGGCCACGGATTGCGGGATGATCTGGTTGGCAAAATCCATCACGAAGAAGGTGGCATCACCCCTGATGCCCTTGACGATGCTGCCGCGCACGCCGGCTTCCCAGTTCCAGCTGAGTTCCGCATCGAGATCCACCGAGCCGCCGGCAGGCGTGATGATGTCTTCCACGCGCGGCGGGGCAAAGCCGCGATGGACGCCGCCGTAAAGCGTGACATCATCCGCCACGCGCCAGGTCATGCCGATGCCGGGCAGCAACTTGTCCAGCGTCTGCTGGCCCTGGGTTTCCGCGGTCTTGGCGCCAGTGGGGCGGCCGCCGGCGATCACGTCCACCGGCAGGTTGCGACGGGCATAGTCGATGAACTCGCCGCGCACGCCCGGGATGATGGCGAAATCGCCGAATTGCAGGCGGGACTGGATGAAGGCCGAGAAGGCCGAGGCGTCGCGCTCATTGTTCTCACGCACGCCGGCGTTCACGCCCACACCGGGGGTGCGCGCGGTGGGCGTATCGCCATTCCACTGGCGGCGGCGCTGGCGTTCCTCGTGGAAGCGGATGCCCAACTCGGTCTCACCGCCAAAGCCGAGGCCAAGATCATCATGATCCAGGCTGAGCCGGCTTTCGACGCCCCAGGTATCATAATCGCGCAGCCGCCCTTCGTTGCCGCAGCCGCCATTGAGATTGGCCACACTGCCGCAGGCCGGATCGCTGGCATCGTTCGGGCGCTGGCCGCTGTTCGAAGATTGCCGCCACCAGTCACGGGCGAAATGGTGATAATAGGCCGTGGTCTTCAGCGTCGCCGCGTTCGACAGCGTCCAGCGGTGCGCGAAAGTGGCATTCCAGCGTTCGGTCTGGAAATCATCGTTCACGAAGATGTTGCCGCGCGGATTGGCGGCGAATTCGGCGCGGGTAAGGCCGGAATAGGTCAGCTGGCTGTCTTCACGGAAACGGCTCACCTTCAGCGTGATGCCGTGATCGGCGCCCAGATCCCAGCTGCCCTTCACGAAGATATCGGTGAAACGCAGATGCTGGTTGTCGCGGTTGCCGTCGGTCTGCTTGTGATTCACGTGCAGCAGCAGCCCGCCGCCCAGCGCCTGCCCGCCGACCATGCCATCGAGGTTGACCGTATCGCGATTGCCCACGCTGCCGGTGAAGCGCGCGGTCAGCTGCTCCGGCGCGGCGGGGGTGATATAGTTGATGGCGCCACCAATGGTCTGCGGGCCGAAACGCACCTGCGCGGCGCCTTTCAGCACCTCCAGACTGGTGAACCGTTCGATCGGCGGGTGATAGTAACTGGCATTGTCGCCATAGGGGGCATAACCCAGCGGCACACCATCTTCGAGCAGCAGCACCTTGGTCGACCGCACCGGATTGAGCCCGCGGATGCCGATATTGGGGCGGGCGCCGGCGCCTTCCTCGTCACGCGGGAACAGGCCAGCGACCTGGCGCAGCGCATCGTTCACGGTGAACACGCGGCTGCGCTTGAGGTCCGTCTCGGTCACCAGCGCGGTCGATCCGGCGATCTGGCCGGCGCGAATGGCATCACCCACCACGATGATTTCGGTATCGGGGGCGGAATCGCCCGCCGCAGCCGTCACCGCCAGTGCTTCATCCGCCGGGGCCGCCAGCGCCGGGCCGGCCAGCATCAGGGCGGCCGTGGCAAGCCACAATGTGCGGGAGGCGCTGGGCTGGAAACTGCGATGACGCATGACGAAAACCCTCTTATTGCAACTCATTCTCAATCGCCTTAGCGGCGGCGGCCGGGCAAGGCAATAATGATAATCAGTCGCAACAAAGATTTTCCGCCGTCGCCGTTCATCGCCGGTCAAGCCAGCCGGCGGCATTTCCGAACGCTCTTACGGGGAGGGAAACCATGGTACGCGCGCTGGCGTCCCGCATCGGGCTGGTCATATTGGCGGTCATGGCGCTGGTTGCGGCCGAACCCCGCCTCACCCTGGCTTTCGAACAGACGGACGATCCACGGCCGAAGCGTTTTGCCCTCACCGGCGAGGTGATGGGCAAGGTGCTGGGTGTGGTGATCAGCTGGTCGGGCGGTGGCCGTCAACTGCGCTGATCAATCCCCGCCCAACAACGCTTCCGCTTCCGCCACGCTGCGCGCCGCCAGGATCGGCCGCGCCACCCCCATCGCGTGCCCGGCCCGCAACATGGCCGACAGCGCCTTCTGCCGCGTGGCCGGATCATCGCTGCGTTCGCGCGCAAACGGCCCCAGCCGCTTCCTGCGGGCAAAGGCCAGCGCCGTGGCCAGCGCCGCCTGCGCATCGGGCGCCTCACCGCGATCAGCCTCGCCGACTCCGGCCGCGTGCAATTGCTCCGTCACCCGGCGATGCCCCAGGCCGCGCGCCGCCATCGCCCGGCTTTTCATCGCCGCAAAGGCAGCATCATTGACATAGCCGAGCTCGGCCAGCCGGTCCGCCAGCGCCTCCAGCGCCGCCGGCTGCGTCCCGGCCCAGCCGCGCTCCTTCAGCTTCCGGGCCAGATAGCGCAGCAATTTCAACCGGGTGGTGGCGAAACGCGCTGCATAGTGCAGGGCCAGATCGCGCAAGCCAGCCTCGTCCAGCGGCGGCGGGACGCGGCGCTGGCGGCGCCCATTTCCTTGCTTTTCGTCAACCATGCCACTTTCCTGCCACTTTCGGGCCGGAATTTGAACGCCCCCGTGTGGCAGGGCGATCCTGAGAAAAAATCATATTGCGTCGCAGGCCGGGTCGGGCCGCAGCGGCGCGGCAAGGGAGACGATGATGGCCGATACCCCCCAGGCCGAGCTGAAGCCAACCGCCACCAGCGATGCGCTGCCGCAGCGCCGCTCTGATTTCGCCACGCTGGGTGATGCGCTGGATTATGCGGCGCAGGGTAAAAAAGGCTATAATTTCCACGATGCCCGCGCCGATCTGGTGCGCGCCTACCCCTTTTCCGAACTCGCCGCCGATGCCCGCCGCCACGCGGCGCACTTCATTGCCGAAGGTGTGCAGCCCGGTGACCGCATTGCCCTGATCGCCGAAACCGGCCCCGGCTTTGCCGCCGCCTTCTTTGGCGCCATCTATGCCGGCGCGCTGCCGGTGCCGCTGCCGCTGCCGACCAGCTTTGGCGGCCGCGAAGCCTATGTCGATCAGATCCGCGTGCAGCTCACCAGCTGCGATCCGCTGATGCTGCTCTCCCCGCCCGGCCTGCACGATATCGTGAAGGATGCGGCCACCGGCCTGTGTGCCGCGCATGATTGGGAGCAATGGTTCGCGGGAGACGCACCCGCCGTGACGCTGCCCAGGGCCAAGCCGACCGACATCGCCTATCTGCAATATTCGTCGGGCTCCACCCGCTTCCCGCATGGCGTTGCCGTTACCCACGAAGCGCTGCTGGCCAATCTTTCGGCCCATGCCAGCTGCACCCACGCCGCCGAAGGCGATCGGGTGGTGAGCTGGCTGCCCTGGTATCACGACATGGGCCTGGTGGGTTGCATGCTCGCCCCGATGTCCAACCAGATCTCGGTCGATTATCTCGCCACCGAGGATTTCGCCCGCCGCCCGCTGTCGTGGCTGACGCTGATCAGCCGCAACCCGGATGCTTCGCTCAGCTATTCGCCCACCTTTGGCTACGATATCTGCGCCCGCCGCATTTCGCCGTCGATCCCGGTGGCCGAACGTTTTGACCTGTCGCGCTGGCGCGTCGCCGGTAACGGGGCGGACATGATCCGCCCGGAAGTGATGCAGGCCTTTGTCGACACGTTCGCGCCGGCCGGCTTCAAGGCCAGCGCCTTCCTGCCCAGCTATGGCCTTGCCGAAGCGACGCTCGCCGTCACCATCATGCCGGTGGGTGAAGGCATCCAGTGCGACCTGATCGACGAACGCACCCTGTCGGGCGCCACCGAGCCGCGCGCCGATCACCGCCTGCCCACCCGCTACCGCGCCATTGTCAATTGCGGCAAGGCCGTGCCCGGCCTCACCATCGAAGTGCGCGATGAAAACGGCCAGCTGCTGCCCGACCGCAAGATCGGCCGCGTGTTCGTGAAGGGCCTTGGCATCATGGCCGGCTATTTCCGCGATCCGGAAGCCACCGCCGCCTGCATGAAGGATGGCTGGCTCGACACCGGCGACATGGCCTACATGAAGGACGGCTCGCTCTATATCGTCGGCCGCGCCAAGGACATGATCATCATCAACGGCAAGAATCACTGGCCGCAGGATATCGAATGGGCGATCGAGCAGCTGCCCGGCTTCAAGGCTGGCGACATCGCCGCCTTCTCGGTCACCACCCCATCGGGCGAAGAAGCCCCGGCCGTGCTGGTGCAGTGCCGCACCAGCTGCAACGACGAGCGGCTCAAGCTGCGCGACGCGATTCGGACCAAGGTGAAAGCCATCACCGGCATGAGCTGCGTGGTCGAACTGGTGCCGCCGCGCACCCTGCCGCGCACCTCGTCGGGCAAGCTGAGCCGGTCGAAGGCGCGGTTGCAATATCTGTCGGGCGAGATTCAGCCGTTCGAAGTGGCGGCCTGACCTTCGGCCCCCCGGAAAAGACCAGACCCGCTCATGCCGAGCTAGTCGAGGCACGCACCACCGCCGGCGCGGTGCCTCGACAAGCTTGGCATGAGCGGGTCTGGGTTTGTTGAACGATGACCGAGCAGACGACCCCTCCCCTCGCCGTCACCGGCGCCACCGGCTTCGTCGGCCGCCGCGTGCTGGCCTTGGCCAATCGCCCCGTCCGTGCCCTCACCCGCCGGCCGCAGCCGCCACAGCCCGGCGTGGAATGGGTGCTGGGCGATCTCGGCGACACCCACGCGCTGGCCCGTCTGTGCGAGGGCGCGGCGGCCGTGCTGCACATTGCCGGCGTCGTCAACGCGGCCGATGAAGCCGGCTTCACGGCGGGCAATGTCACCGGCACCGCCAATGTGCTGGCCGCCGCTGCCGGCGTGCCGCGCTTCGTCCACGTCTCCAGCCTCGCTGCACGCGAGCCACGGCTATCGATGTATGGCGCGTCCAAGGCGCAGGGTGACGCCCTGGCGATGGCCAGTGACCGCGACTGGGTGATCGTGCGCCCGCCCGGCGTCTATGGCCCTGGCGACGCCGAAATGCGCGATCTGTTCCGCCTCGCCCGCTTTGGCCTGGGCCTCGCCCCCGGCGGGCCAAACGCGCGCATCAGCCTGATCCATGTCGACGATCTGGCCCGAGCCCTGCTGGCACTGACCCACGGCGGCCCGTCGCGCGAGATCCTGGAAATCGATGATGGTTCGGGCGGTTATGCCCACGCCGATCACGCTGCCGCCATTGGCCGGGCGCTGGGCAAGGCCAATGTGCGCATGATTCCCATCGGCAGCCGCCTGATCAGCACCGCCGCCGCCATCGCCACGCGGCTGGCCGGCTGGAAGGGCGAACTGCCCAAGTTGAGCCGCGACCGCGCCCGCTATCTCGCCCACCCCGATTGGGTGGCGCGCGGCGGCAATCAGCGGCTGGCCGGCCTCTGGCAGCCGCAGATCGGGCTGGATGAAGGCATGGCCGATACAGTGCGCGACTATCGCGCCAGAGGTTGGCTGTAACGGCTGGTCAGGCGCCCAGCGCCGTCTGCAACAGGAACACCGCCAGCGTGGTGACAAGGCCGCCGATGAACACGCGATAGCCCCAGCCGAGATATTTATACTTCTTGTTCGCCAGCACCTGGCCCAGTTGGTAGACATCGCGCGCCATGGCCTGCTGGATGGCGTGATCATCCGCATTGGTATGCTCCAGCCAGTGGATCCACTCCGCCTCGCTCAGCCGGGTGAAACCGGCAAAGAACAACAGGTTGGGTGGCGGAGGCGGCCCCTTGGCCGCGCTGCCAAGCGCCGGCAGCACCGCCAGCATGCACAGCACCGCGGCCAGCCCCGAAGACGCCGCCAGCACCAGCAGTGCCGGATTGGTGGCGGCCTCCTTCACCACCAGCGCAAAGATCACCGAATTGACGCCGATGATGATGCTCGCCTTCTGATCTGCCATGGCTGACAGCGTCACGTGATGTTGCTGCATGGTGCGGATCAGGTGGATGGCGTTTGCGTGACTGGGGGCATGGCTGGCACCCGGCGGCGGCCCACCCTCGGTCAATGTATCGCTGCTGATATCGAATATGTCATCCATGTGACACATGATGGCACCAACGCAAGCGCTCCGCAATTTGGCCATGATGTAAGGGCAAAGGGCCTTCAAAGCCTGATATTGGAGCCTTCATGACCGACCGCGCCACTGTTTACGCCCGCATCATCGAACTGATCGAGCCGCTGAACCTGAAAAAGGTGGCGTTGACCGAAGCCACCACCTTTGCCGGCGACATGGAAATGGATTCGCTCACCGTGATGGATCTTGTCGCCAGCATGGAAGACGAGTGGGACATCATGATCCCGCTGAACATGCTGCCCGATCTGGAAACCATCGGCCAGGTGGCGGATGCCGTGGCCGGGCTGGTGGCGAAGAAGGGCTGACTCCCATGACCGTTGATCTTCTCGCCAAATATGATCCGCTGATCGCCGAACATGCCGGGCTGCTTTCCACCGGCATCCGCGATCCGTTCGGGATCGTGATGGAAAAGGTGCTTTCCCCCACCGAAGCCATCATCAAGGGCAAGCACACCATCCTGCTCGGTACCTATAATTACATGGGGATGACCTTCGATGCCGACGTGGTGGCCGCCGGCCGCCAGGCGCTCACCGATTATGGCGCCGGCACCACCGGCAGCCGCGTGCTGAACGGCACCTATCAGACCCACGCCGCCTGCGAGGACGCGCTGAAGGACTTCTATGGCATGAGCCACGCCATGGTGTTCTCCACCGGCTATCAGGCCAATCTTGGCATGGTGTCGACGCTGGCCGGCAAGGGCGATTTCATCATCCTCGATGCCGACAGCCACGCCAGCATCTATGATGGCTGCAAGATGTCGAACGCCGATATCGTGCGCTTCCGCCACAATGATGTCGCCGATCTGGAAAAGCGCCTGAAGCGCCTGCCGCCCGAAGCCGGCAAGCTGGTCGTGCTGGAAGGCGTCTATTCGATGCTGGGCGATGTCGCGCCGCTGCCCGAACTGGTGGCGGTGGCCAAGGCGCACGGCGCCATGGTGCTGGTCGACGAAGCCCACGGCATGGGCTTCTTTGGCGAACATGGCCGCGGCGTTTATGAAGAGCAAGGCGTTGCCGATCAGGTCGATTTCGTCGTCGGCACCTTCTCCAAATCGGTCGGCACGGTGGGCGGCTTCTGTGTCTCCAACCATCCCAAGTTCGAAATCCTGCGCCTTGTCTGCCGGCCCTACACCTTCACCGCCTCGCTGCCGCCGGCCGTTGTCGCCAGCGCCGCCACCTCCATCCGCAAGCTGATGACTGCCCACGACAAGCGCGCCCGGTTGTGGGAAGCGACGCGCCGCCTGCACGGCGGCCTGCGCGCCCGCGGCTTCAAGCTGGCCACCGAGACGCCGGAAAGCGCCATCGTTTCCGTGCTGATGCCGGATCAGGAAACCACCGCGCTGATGTGGTCCACCCTGATCGAGCTGGGCGTCTATGTGAACATGAGCCGTCCGCCGGCGACGCCCGCCGGCGTGTTCCTGCTGCGCTGCTCGATCTGCGCGCTGCATTCGGACGAGCAGATCGATATCGTGCTCGGCAAGTTCGAACAGGCGGCGCAAATGGCCCAACTGGCGCTGCACGAACACGCCTGAATTGTTCATGACGGGGCCATCACGGGCGGCTATAGCTTGGCCGTCCGGTCGCCGTCGCGCCCGGTAAGGGACCCTGTGCGGCGTGACCAAGCGGATTGATCGCTATCTGTTCGGCCTGATCATCGTGCCCCTGTTCGGCACGCTGGTGGTGGCCGCCATGCTGCTGGTGCTCGATCGCATGCTGCGGCTGTTCGATTTCGTCATCAACGAAGGCGGCCCGGTTTCGGTGGTCTGGCGCATGCTGGGCAATCTGCTGCCCGAATATCTGTCGCTGGGCATCCCGATCGGCGTGATGCTGGGCATATTGCTCGCCTTCCGCCGGCTCGCCATGTCGTCGGAACTCGATACGCTGCTGGCCGTGGGTGTGTCGTACAAGCGGCTGCTGCGCGTGCCCTTCCTGTTTGCCTGCGTGTTTGCCGTCGTCAATTTCGGCATCGTTGGCTGGCTGCAGCCGGTGACGCGCTATGCCTATGAAAATCTGCGTTTCGAGCTGCGTTCCGGCGCACTCGGCGCGTCGATCAAGGTCGGCGAATTTGCCGATCTGGGCGGCGGGCTGACGCTGCGCGTTGAAGAATCGCGCAACCAGGGCGCCGATCTGCGCGGGCTGTTCGTTCGTGCGGCCGGCGCGGCCAAGGATGGGAGGGATGGCCAGATCGTCGCCGCCACCGCCGCGCGCGGCACCTTCCTCGCCACCGACGATCCCGAGTTCATCCTGCTGCGGCTGCAGGATGGCACGCTGGTGCACAGCCCCAGCGCAGACGCGACGCCGCGCGTGCTTGGCTTTGCCCAGCATGATCTGCCCATTCGCCTGCCCGAAATGGCCACCTTCCGCAAACGCGGTGAAGGCAATCTGGAAGCCACGCTGCCGGAACTGCTGCGCACCATGGTCACCGCCACCGACGCGACCGAGCAGCGCAGCGCTTCGGCCAGTTTCAACCGCCGCATCGTGCAGTGTGTGATCATGTTCCTGCTGCCGTTCCTGGCCGTGCCGATGGCGGTGCCGCCAAAGCGCTCGACCTCGGCGCTGGGCGTGTTCCTGTCGATCATCGCGCTCGTCACCTTCCACAAGCTCACCGAATATGGCGAGCGCATGGGCACGCTGGGCCGGATTGATCCGGTGCTGGCGCAATGGGTGCCCTTTGCCCTGTTCCTCGGCCTCGCCCTGTGGCTGTTCCGCGTGCTGGAACGGCCGGGCGGCCAGCCGATCGGCGCGCTCGATCGCTGGTTCGGCAAGATCACCGGCTTTGTTTCGGGCCTCGCCGGCAAATTGGTGCGGCGCCAGAAATGGTCCGACGACGTGCTGTCGGCCGGGTAAGCCCAGATGGCGATCTTCCCTTCGAAAACCATCGCCTGGTACACGGCGCGCATGTTCCTGGTGCGGGTCGCGGCCTTCATCATCGGCCTCACCGTGATCCTGCAGTCGCTCGATCTCCTGTCGGAATCGGGCAAGGTGCTGGCGGCGGCGGGCAACACCGAATCCGATCTGTGGGTCTATGTCAGCTTGCGCAGCCCCCAGATCGTGCAGCTGTTCCTGCCCTTCTCGGTGCTGCTGGCGACGCTGGTGACACTGGCGACGCTCAATCAGAACAGCGAGGTGGTGATCTTCAAGGGCGCCGGCCTTTCGGCCCATCATATCCTGGCGCCGCTGCTGGTGGCGGCGCTTGGCGTGGCTGCCGCCAATTTCGTCTGGAACGAGCGCATCGCCACACGGGCCAGCGCCACGCTGAAGGCCTGGCAGGAACAGGAATACCGAAAGCTGCCGACCGCCGCGCCGAAAAGCACGCAAAGCTGGGTGCGCGGCGGCGATGATCTGTTCCACGCCGATGCCGTGGCCGGGCGCGGCGCGCTGACCAGGCTGAGCGGCGTCACCATCTATGACAGACGCGACAATGGCCTCGTGCAGGTGGTGATGGCCGAAAGTGCCACGCCGATCAGCGACGGCTGGCGGCTCAGCAAGGTGCGCCTGTTCGATGTGGCTTCGGGCGGTCTCGAAACCCGCGCCACGCTGGACTTTCCGACCGAGGTCGTACCGCGCCAGTTCAACACCACCAGCATCAATCCCAATTTCGTGCCGCTATGGGATCTATGGCCGCAGATCGGCGAACAGCGCGCCGCCGGCAAGCCGACCGACGTGCTGGAAGCCGCCGCCTGGCACAAGATTAGCGGACCACTTTCGGCGGTGCTGATGCCGCTGCTCGGCGCCGTCGCCGCCTTTGGCCTGGCGCGATCGGGCAAATTGTTCGTGCGCGCCGTGATCGGCATGGCGCTGGGCTTCGCCTTCTTCGTGGCCGACAATTTCATGCTGGCGATGGGCAATTTCGGCACGGTGCCGCCCTTGATGGCGGCGTGGGCGCCGTTCCTGCTCTTCCTGCTGATCGGCGAGGCCGTGCTGATCCGCACCGAAGAATGATCCGGCGCAAATTTGCCTTGATTGCTGCGTATCACGGCAGCCGATGAGCAAGATCACCCTCAAGCGCGCCCAAAGCGCTGCCGACCGCAAGGCCTTCGTCGATCTGGTGTGGAAACTCTACGCCAACGATCCGCACTGGGTGCCGCCGCTGAAATCCGAAATGCTCGGCCTGATTGGTGGCATCAAGTCCAACCCCTGGTTTGGCCATGCCGAAGCCGCCTTCTGGCTGGCGCTGAAGGATGGCGAGGTGGTTGGCCGCATTTCGGCGCAGGTCGATCAACTGGTGATCGCCCCCGGCGCGCCCGGCGCTGGCCCCGGCACCGGCCATTTCGGCATGTTCGAGTGCATCGACGATGCCGCCGTGGCCGAAGCGCTGTTCGATGCGGCCGAAGACTGGCTGCGCCAAAAGGGCATGACCCGCGCGATGGGCCCGTTCAGCCTTTCCGTGTGGGATGAGCCTGGCCTGCTGGTGCAGGGTTTCGAAGGACCGCCCACGGTGATGATGGGGCATCATCTGCCCTTTTACGAGCGGATGGTAACGGCGCGCGGCTATCAGGGCGTCAAGGATCTGCACTGCTGGTCGCTGCCGATCGCCGGGCCCTTCCCGGAAATGGTGCAGCGCATCGTCGCCTTTTCCGAACGCAACGCCAAGCTGGTGACGCGGCCGGTGAACAAATCGAAGTTCGACCAGGAAGCCGCGCTGATCCTCGATATCCTCAACGATGCCTGGTCGGATAACTGGGGTTTCGTGCCGCTCACCCCGGCCGAAATCGCCTATGTCGGCAAGAAGCTGAAACCGATCATCTTCGAAGGTCTGGTGCGCGTCGCCGAATATGAAGGCGTGCCCGTCGGCTTCATGATCACCCTGCCCGACATCAACGAGCTGACCCGCGATCTCAATGGCAATCTCTTCCCGTTCGGTTGGGCGAAACTGCTGTGGCGCCTGCGCGCGCCCAAGGTGAAACGCATGCGCGTGCCGCTGATGGGCATCAGGAAATCGCTGCAGGGCCACCGCGTCGCCAGCCTGATGGCGTTCCAGATGATCGAATATATCCGCCGCACCGCCGTTGCGGAATTCGGCGCATCCGAAGGCGAAATCGGCTGGATCCTGGACGACAACGGCCCGATGCGCTCCATCGCGGATGCCATCGACAGCCACGTGACCCGCACCTACCGGATCTTTGAGAAACCCCTGTAACGAAAAAAGGGGAGCGGTCACCCGCTCCCCCTCTCGTTTCTGGCTTCAGCCTCAGCCCTTGGCCGGGATCAGCTTCACGCCCGTATAGCGCGCCGGCGTGTTGCCGCGCTGGACCAGCATCAGCACAGTGTCCTTGCCGGCCTTGCGTTCGACCTCAACCGCGGCGGCAGCTTCGGCCGGCGTTGTCACCGGCTTCTGACCGATCTTCAGGATGATGTCGCCGCGCTGCAGGCCCTTGGTGGCCGCATCCGACGACGGGCTGATGCCGGCGATCACCACGCCCTGCACCTTTTCATCCAGGCGCAGCTGCTGGCGCAGCACCGGGGTGAGCGGTTGCAGCGTGATGCCCAGGCTGGCGCGGGCGGCTTCGATGCCGGGCGCCTTGCTGCTGTCGTCTGCTGCCGGCTCATCATCGTTCGACGGCATGCCGGCGCGCTGCGCCACCACGGCTTCGGACGGACGCTGTGCGATGATGGCGTTGACCTTCAGGCGCTTGCCTTCACGGATCAGTTCCAGCGGAATGGTGGTGCCGATCGGCGTGGTGGCGACGATGTACGACAGGCTGTTGTCGTAATTCACTTCGCGGCCGCCCACGGTCAGGATCACGTCGCCCTGGCGCACGCCGGCGCGCGCCGCCGGGCCATTGGGTTCGACGCTGGCGACGATCTCGCCCTTGTCCTTGGGCAGGCCCAGGCCGGCGGCGATGTCGGTCGAAAGCCGCTGGATGGCAACGCCCAGATAACCGCGCTTGACGGCACCGGTGGCCTTCAGCTGATCAACCACCGGCTTGGCCAGTTCGGCCGGGATGGAGAAGCCCAGGCCAACATTGCCGCCAGTGGGCGAGAAGATCGCCGTATTGACGCCGATCACATTGCCATTGAGATCGAACAGCGGCCCGCCGCTGTTGCCCTGGTTGATGCTGGCATCGGTCTGGATATAGCGATCATACTGGCCCGAACCGATGTCGCGGTGCAGGGCCGAAATGATGCCGGCCGTCACGGTGCCGCCCAGGCCGAACGGGTTGCCGATGGCGATGGACCAATCACCCACGCGCACCTGTTCGCTGTTGCCGAACTGCACGAAGGGCAGGCCGGTGGCTTCGATCTTCAGCACGGCCAGATCGGTGAGCGGATCGCGACCCACCACGCGCGCCCGATACTCGCGGCGATCGGACAGGGTGACGGTGATCGATTCCACCGGCTTGTCGCGGCCTTCGCCCGCGGAAATCACGTGGTTGTTGGTGACGATATAGCCATCAGCGGCGATGATGAAGCCGGAACCCAGGCTGGTCGCCTCGCGGGTGACGGGTTCGCCGCCATCCTGTTGTTCCTGGAAACGGCGGAAGAATTCTTCCAGCGGGTTGCCGGGCTGGCCCTGGCCGCCGGGGCCGCGGCGCATGCGGCCGATTTCCACCTTCTGCGTGGTCGATACGTTCACCACCGCCGGGGCCAGGCGCGCGGTCAGATCGGCAAAGCTGCGCGGGGCGCCGCCGGGGGGCGAAATGGCGACGGCGGGCGGCACGGCATTTTGCGCGGCCTGCGGCGCCGGGGCCTGCGCCACGGCAATGGCAGCAAGGCCGGTGGCCAGAACGGCAACGGGAATCAGAGTGCGGGAAATCTTTGACGTCATGTCTGTCTTTCTGGTTGCAATGCGGTTGCTGATGAGCCCGTCTGGCTTATGCGAACAACACGCCTAACCGTGCATGAACGAGGTTGAAGCGATACGCCCGTCTATCGATTGCCCTTCCGGCCCTCGAATTCCCGCAGGAACTCGTTGTTCGGGCCCAGCACCACGGTGGCGGTGCCATCTTCGAAGGTGGTGCGATAGGCCTGCATGGCGCGATAGAAGGCGTAAAACTCCGGATCCTTGCCGAAACTGTCGGCATAGATGCGCGCCGCGCTGGCATCGGCTTCGGCCTGCACCAGTTGCGCCTGCTTGTTGCCCTGGGCGCGGATGGTCGCCGCTTCCTGCTGCCGGGCCGAGGCCATGCGTGCATAGGCGGCTTCCAGCGGCGGGCCCGACGGCAGATCGGCGCGCTTGATGCGCACGTCCACGATTTCGGCGCCATATTGCTTGGCCTGGCTGTTCACGCTCGATTGGATATCATCCATCAGCGCGCCGCGTTCGGGTGACAGCAGCGCGGCAAACGGCTGCTTGCCCAGTTCGTTGCGCAGTTTCGATGCCAGGATCCGCTTCAGGGCGTCGGCCGCATTCTGTTCGGTGCCCACGGTTTCCACCATGCGCTGCGGGTTGACGATGCGGAAGCGGGCAAAGGCATCCACCACCAGCCGCAGCTGATCGGTGGAAAGCACCGTCTGCGCATCGATATCCAGATCCATGATGCGCTTGTCGATGAAGCGCACGTCTTCGATGAAGGGCACCTTCATCGTCAGGCCGGCGCCGGTTTCGCCCAGCTTCGCCTTGGGATCATATTCGTTCACGATCCGCTCCGGCTTGCCCAGGCGCAGCACCACGGCCTGCTTGGTTTCGGGAACGGTGTAGAAACTGCTCATCGCCAGCACGACGACGGCAAAGCCGAGGCCGGCGAGAAGGGCGGGATTGCGGGTGATGCTTGCCATTGTCCGTCCCTCCCTCAACGCTGCGCCGGGGCCGGTTCGGCCGGCGCGATCGCTGCACGGCGGCGCACTTCGGGCAGCGGCAGATAGGGCGCCACACCGGGGGCATCCACCACGGTCTTTTCCACCTTCGAAAGCACCTTTTCCATGGTTTCCAGATACATGCGCTTGCGCGTCACTTCCGGGGCGAGGCGATACTGGGCATAGACGGCATCAAAGCCGGCGGCATCGCCCTGCGCCTTGGCGACCAGCGCCTGGGCATAGGTGCGCGCGCGGTTCAGATATTGCTGTGCATCCTGCTGGGCGGCCGAAACATCCTTGAATGCGCCGTCGATGGCGGCGGGCGGATCGGCCTGCTTGATATCGACGCCGCGCACTTCAACGCCGCTGCGATAGCTATCGAGCAGTTCCTGCATGCGTTCGCGCACCTGATCGGCGATCTGGGCGCGCTGCGGGCCCAACGCGTCGTTCAGCGAAGCGCGGCTGATTTCGGCACGCATCGCCGATTCGGCCACTTCGCGCACGGTCTTTTCCGGATCGGAAAGCTCATACAGATAATTCTCGGGGTTCCGGATCTTCCAGCGCACCGTGTAGGCGAGATTGATGATGTTCTGATCGCCGGTGAGCATCAGATTCTCGTTGGCGCCCTCGCTCGACGAGATGTCGATGATGTTGATCTGCTCCACCTTGCGCAGTTCCACCGCATCGATCGGCCACGGCAACTTGAAATGCACGCCCGGCCCCGTGGTGCCCACATAGGCGCCAAAGCGCTGCACCACCGCGGCCGACTGCGCGTCCACCGAATAGAAGCTGGAAAGCACCACCCAGGCGGCAATGATGGCCCCGCCACCCCAGACCAGCCAGCGGCTGTTCTCAAGGTCGAACCCGCTGCCGAAATTGCCGCCGCCACCGCCGCCGCTGCCGCCGAACTGCGTCTTCAGCCGTTCCTGGCTGCGCCGGATCAGATCATCGAAATCGCCACCACGACCCTGGCCGGGCTTGCCCATCGGGCGGCGCGGCGGGCCTTCGCCCCACGGATTCACGGGTCGGTTTTCAGGCTTCTTGGCCGGCGGCTCTTCGCCATCGGCACCGGACGGGCTGTCGCCGCCACCTTCACCATTGTTCTGCCACGGCATGGACTGGATGAAACCTTATCGAAGAACGTTAAAACCACTATATACGAACCCCGAACGGGGATTGCGAGGCCCACGACAAACGTGCGTCACCACAACAGGCTTTGCGGCTTGTTGTCGGCGGTTATGGCCTCGACTGCAAGGAAGAACAGGCTGATGGCCGTGAAGGATGATGTGATGACCGCGCTGACCGCGGTGGCCGATCCGGCCGGCGGCGGCACGGTGGTGGAAACCGGCCGCGCCGCTGGCGTCGTGGTGAAGCAGGATGGCACCGTGGGCCTGGTGCTGGCGGTGGACGGCCTCGACAAGAC
The DNA here is from genome assembly GCF_000331225.1 of Sandarakinorhabdus sp. AAP62. Taxonomy (GTDB): domain Bacteria; phylum Pseudomonadota; class Alphaproteobacteria; order Sphingomonadales; family Sphingomonadaceae; genus Sandarakinorhabdus. The sequence continues at coordinate 537,907 of NZ_ANFY01000007.1, forward strand.
CATGGCCGAGCGCCTGCAGGCCGCCGTTGAAGCCGCGGTGAAGCGCGTGCCCGGCGTGAGCGTGGCGCGCATCATCCTCACCGCCGACAGGGCCGCCACCCCCACGGCCGCGCCAAAGGCCAGCACCGTGCCCGGCATCCGCAAGCTGGTCGCGGTCGCCAGCGGCAAGGGCGGCGTCGGCAAATCCACCGTGGCGGCCAACCTCGCCTTCGCGCTCGCCCGCGCCGGGCAGAGCGTTGGCCTGCTCGATGCTGATATCTATGGCCCGTCGGTGCCCACGTTGCTCGGCATCGAGGGCCGCGCCCGGGTGGAGAACGACAAGCTGCAACCCGAAACCCGCCATGGCATCAAGGCGCTTTCGATGGGGATGATGACCGATCCCAACAAGGCGATCGTCTGGCGCGGGCCGATGGCCTCCTCCGCGCTCGTCCAGATGGTCGAACAATGCGATTGGGGCGCATTGGATGTGCTGGTCATCGATCTGCCGCCCGGCACCGGCGACGTGCAACTGACGCTGGCACAGAAACTCAAGCCCGATGGCGCGCTCATCGTCTCCACCCCGCAGGATCTCGCCCTCATCGACGCACGCCGCGCCGTCGCCATGTTCGGCGAAGTGAATGTGCGCGTATTGGGCGTGGTGGAGAACATGGCCGGTTACTGCTGCCCCAATTGCGGCCATGTCTCCGATCCGTTCGGCCACGGCGGCGCTGAAGCCGAAGCAGAGGCAATGGGCGTGCCCTTCCTTGGCCGCATCCCGCTGCAGATGGCGGTGCGCACCGCATCCGAATCCGCCCAGCCGGTGCGCGGCGACACCGCCGCCATCTTCGACGAGATCGCCCGCGGCGTCATCGTGACTGTGGGATTGTAACGCCGTGCTGACCGACGATGCCGATATCGCCCGCCTTCTGGAGCAAACCCGCACCATCGCCCTCGTCGGCGCCAGCGACCGCCCGGACCGCGCGGCGCATGAAGTGTTTGGGATGATGCTCGCCCACGGCTATCACGTCATCCCCGTCAACCCGGCCCTGGCCGGCCAAGTCATCCACGGCCAGACCGTGGTCGCAACGCTGGCCGACGTCGCCAAACCCATCGACATGGTCGACGTGTTCCGCCGCAGCGAATTCGTGTCCGGCGTGGTGGACGAGGCGATCGCGGTGGGCGCGCGCGCCGTCTGGACGCAGCTTGGCGTGATCGACCCCGTGGCCGCCGCCCGCGCCGAAGCAGCGGGGCTGGATGTGGTGATGGATCGCTGCCCGAAAATCGAGATCCGGCGGCTGGGGCTGAAGAAGAGATAAGCGGGCCTCCTGCGGGCAGGGCCTGAGGCCCTGCACCCACTTTCGCTTTCGGGCAGCCCCTCATCAAAAATCACACGTCATGCTGGCGCAGGCCAGCATCCACCGCGCCGCCAGCACCTGCACGGCCACCATTGGCCCCGGTCCCACCATGGATGCTGGCCTGCGCCAGCATGACGGGCACACTGTGTTGAACCGCCCACAACATGGCGCATTTGCAACTGGCTCCGACCCCCACGGGAGCGCACACAGTCCCCAACCACAGGGGACTCAAAATATGCGCACCACCCTCATCGCCGCCCTCCTCCTCGCCTCTCCCGCGGCAGCCGAAACCATCGCCATCAGGGCCGGCCGCGTCATAACCGATGCCGCCAAACCCGCCCTCGGCCCCAGCACCATCATCGTCACCGATGGCCGCATCACCGCCATCACCCCGGCCAGCGCGCCCATCCCGGCCGGCGCGCGCTTGATCGATCAATCCAGCCGCACGCTCGCCCCCGGCCTCATCGATTCCCACGTCCATCTCACTGGCGACCCCGGCCTGCCGTTCTGGCGCGAGGCGGTGGACAGTGCCGAACTGTCGGTGGCCTATGGCCTGAAGAACGCCCGCATCACGGCAAAGGCCGGCTTCACCACCGTGCGCGATCTCGGCAGCGCGCGGCTCTCTGCCTTCGCCGTGCGCGACGCCATCAATTCGGGGATGTTCCCCGGCCCGCGCATCCTCGCCGCCGGCGCCGCCCTCTCCATCGTCGGCGGCCACGGCGACGTCTCCGGCTTCAGCCCGGCCGTGAACGACGCGCTTGACCAGGGCAACACCTGCACCGGCGCCATCGAATGCGCCGCCCGTGTCCGCGAAGCCAGCCAGCGCGGGGCCGACGTGATCAAGTTCACCGCCACCGGCGGCGTGCTCAGCCAGCAGGGCCGCGGCCTCGATCAGCATTTCACCGACGAGGAAATGCGCGCCATCGTCACCACCGCCCACAGCCTCGGCCTGAAAGTCGCCGCCCACGCCCACGGCCCGCGCGGCATCGAAGCCGCCGCCCGCGCCGGAGTCGATTCGGTGGAACACGGCAGCTTCACCGATGACGCCGGCGCCAGGGCGCTGGCCGCCACGAAAGGCTGGCTGGTCCCCACCCTGCTGCCCTTCCGCGCCACCGCCGAACGGCTCGGCACCGGCGCCTACACACAAGTCGTCGAAGCCAAGGTGCGCGCCATCCTCGAACGCCGCGGCAAACAGATCATCGCCGCCCGCGCCGCCGGCGCCCGCATCGCCTTCGGCACCGATGCCGGCGTGTTCGAACACGGCCGCAACGGCCAGGAAGCCAGCGACATGGTGGAATTTGGCGGCATGACCGCGCGCGACGTGCTGATCAGCGCCACCACCGGCGCCGCCGAACTGTTGGGGCTCTCCGCGGAAATCGGCACACTGGAACCCGGCAAAGCCGCCGACATCATCGCCACCGACGGCGATCCGGCCGCGGATGCCAAGCAGCTGGCGCAGGTGAAATGGGTGATGGCACGCGGCAAGGTGGTGGAGTGAGTTGAAGGAGGAGATAGCGGGCCTCCGGCGGGCAGGGTCGCAGACCCTGCACCCATTTTTTCCCGGCCGGCGCGCTACGCTGGCTTTTGGTCTATTGTGGCCACATTTCCCCTCAACGCACGCGAAGACGTACGGGTGCAGGGTCTGCGACCCTGCCCGCCGGAGGCCCGTGCTGCCTGCTTCAAAGCCGATTGACTGAGCCGCCCAGCGTCTTATGGGGGCAATACGCCTCTCATCTTCGGAGTATCCCCATGCGCGTTGCCGCCCTGCTGATTGCTGCCAGCCTGTTTGCTGTCACCCCGGCGCTGGCCCAGACCACGGCCCCAGCACCGGCTCAAACGGCGGAAAGCCCATCCGCCCGGCTGGCGGCGTTGTTTGCGCAGAGTGATGCGGACAATCTGAAGCGCAATCCGCTGAACCGGCTGTTCCGGGGCGACACGTCGGCGGCGGATCAGATGGGGGAATTGATCACCGATGCGGCCTATGCGGCGGAGAAGCGGGCGGCGGAGAATGAGTTGAAGGCGCTGGCGGCGATCGATCGCGCGGCGCTGACGCCTGATGAGCAGGTGAGTTACGACACGTTCAAGTGGAGCCGGGAGAATGACCTGGCCGGGCTGCAGCCGGCGTTGCTGGATGCCACGGTGCCGCGGCCGATCGATCACTTCTTCGGCTTCCACAATTTCCTCGCCGAACTGCAGTCGGGCGAGAGCGCGGCGCCGTTCAAGACGCTGAAGGATTACGAGGATGCGCTGAAGCGCCATGAGCAGTTCGCGCTGCTGCTCGACCTGTCGGTGCTGCGCTTCCGCCAGGGCATGAAATCGGGCGTGGTGCAGCCCAGGCTGGTGGTGAACAACATCATCGACCAGCTGAACAATCTCACCGCGGGCAGCACGGACACCTCGATCATGATGAAGCCGGTGCAGAAATTCCCGGAAGGGTTCGGCGCCGAGGACCAGGCGCGGCTGAAGGCGGCCTATGCCAGGATGGTGGGTGGGCGGGTCAATCCGGCGCTGATCCGCCTGCGGGATTTCCTGAAGAATGAATATCTGCCGGTCGCCCGCGAGCAGCCGGGCCTGGTGGCCATGCCGGGCGGGCCGGATCTGTATCGCTATCTGGTCGCCAGCAGCACCACCACCAACCTGACGCCGGACGAGATCCACAACATCGGCCTGTCCGAAGTCGCCCGCATCCTGAACGGCATGGACGAGGTGAAGGCGCGCGTCGGCTTCCAGGGCGACCGCGCCGCCTTCTTCACCTATCTGCGCACTGATCCGCGTTTCAAGTTCGCCACGGCCCAGGCCATGGGCGATGCCTTCCGCGCCACCGGCAAGCGCGTTGATCTGGTGGTCGGCAAGCTGTTCGACACCATCCCGAAATCGCCGCTGGAGATCAAACCGGTGCCGGCGCACCGCGAGAAGACCGATGCCGCCGGCAGCTACCAGGGCGGCACGCCCGACGGAAAGCGCCCCGGCATCTTCTATTACAACGCCTATGACCTGCCCTCGCGCAGCAATTATGGCGTGGAGACGCTCTATCTGCACGAGGCCGTGCCGGGCCACCATTTCCAGATCAGCCTGGCGCAGGAGAATGAGAAGCTGCCGGCGTTCCAGCGCTTTGGCGGCAACACCGCCTTTGCCGAAGGCTGGGGCCTTTATGCCGAGAGCCTGGGGCCGGAGCTGGGCATGTTCACCGATCCCTATCAGCTGCAGGGCCGTTATGAGGACGAGATGCTGCGCGCGCTGCGGCTGGTCGTCGATACCGGCATCCATGCCAAGGGCTGGGGCCGCGACCAGGCCATCGAATATATGCTGACCAACAGCAGCATGAGCCGCACCGACGCCACCGCCGAAGTGGAACGCTATATTGCCATCCCGAGCCAGGCGCTGGCCTACAAGATCGGCCAGCTCACCATCAGCCGCCTGCGCGCCAAGGCCGAAAAGGCACTGGGGCCGAAGTTCGACATCAGGGGTTTCCATGCCCAGGTGCTGATGACCGGTGCGCTGCCGATGGCAGTCCTGGAGGCGAAGATCGATCGCTGGATTGCGGCGCAGGGCGGGCGGTAAGCCGAAGGGCGAGGAACAAGAAGACAGAGCCTCCGGCGGGCAGGCCTGAGGCCTGCACCCATTTGTCTTGCTTGCTCTTCATGCCCAATTTCCGCCGCCGGGCTGGCGCCCACGAAAGTGGGTCCAGGGCCTCAGGCCCTGGCCGCCGGAGGCATCCTTGCCCTTTCTTGCTTTCAGGCCTTCACTAACTCCTTCTCGATCAGGCTGCGGGCGCAATCGAGGATGGTCGTCGTCTCGTCGCGCGTTTTCCAGCCAAGCCGCTGCAGCGCATGCGCCGCGCTGGCCTCGCGGCGGCGGCCGAGTTCGGGGACGACCATCTTCACCGTCGCATCGAAATTGGCGAGCAGCTTCAGAAGCCAGTCCGGCAGGCCCCTTGTCGGCACCCGCCTTGCCTGCGGGCCAAGCCCGGCCTTCAGCACTTCGGCCACCTCGCGCATCCAGATGAACCGCCCTTGCGCGATGAAGCGCTCGCCATCGAGGCCGGGGGTGGTCATCGCCAGCACATGCAGGCTGGCGACATCGCGCACGTCGACGACGCCAAAGCCCAGCCGCGGCAGGCCGGGCAGTGCACCATCGAGCAGCTTCTTCACCACTTCCAGACTGGTGGAAAAATCCGGGCCGAGCACCGGGCCGAGCACGGCGGCCGGGTTGATCGAGACATATTCCATGCCGGCCCCATTGGCCGCCATCCATTCGCGCGCCGCACGCTCGGCCAGCGTCTTGGACTTGATATAGGCATAGGCGTCGAGGCTGTTGACGTTGGACCAGTCGGCCTCCGTGAACGGGGCCCGGCCCGTCTCATGGCCATAGGCGATGGCGGCCATGCTGCTGGTCATCACCACGCGCTTGACGCCGGCAGCATGGGCAAAGCGCAACGCCCGCAAGGCACCTTCGCGGGCCGGAACGATCAGATCATCGGGGTTCTTCGGCTCGCCGGCCGGGATGGGGGAGGCGATGTGCTGCACATATTCAATGCCGTCCATCGCTTCGGCCCAGCCAGCGTCACTCATCAGATCGCAGGCCACCAGCTCCAGATCGGGCAGGCCCAGCGTGGCCCGAACTTCAGCAGCGCGCGCAAGATTGCGGATGGTGCCGCGCACCGGCCAGCCATCGGCGACCAGCGCCTTGATGATGAAGCCGGCGATATAGCCCGACGCGCCGGTGACCAGCACCTTGCCCTTGTTCACCATTTTGACCCTCCAATTTTGCTGCACCACCATGGTGGGGGGCAACTGCCGGCTTGGCAAGCGCGGCAGCGCGGCCCATTAGCGGGGTGTGCAGACGCCCAATCCTTTCGCCGGCCTGGCGGCTGGTTCGCTCCCCCGTCGTGAATTCGCAGTGGTGTTCGCAGCGCTGCTCACCGTTGCGGCCGGCAATACGGCGCTGCAAACCGTGCTGCCGGCCATCGCCCGGGTGATCCACCTGCCCGACATGCTGGTGGCGGTGATCTTCTCCTTTTCGGCGCTGCTGTGGACGTTCAGTGCCCCCTATTGGGCACGGCAGAGCGATATCCGGGGCCGTCGCCGGCTGATGCTGGTGGGATCATTGGGCTTCATGGTGTCGATGGCCGGCTGCGGCATCGCCATCTATGCCGGCCTCAATGGCTGGTTGGCGCCGATTGCCACCTTTGCGCTGTTCGCAACATTGCGCAGCCTGTTCGGCATTTTCGGTTCGGCCGCCAATCCCGCCGCGCAGGCCTATGTGGCGGGGCGCACCAACGAACAGGATCGCACCGCCGCCCTGTCCAGCCTGTCGTCGGCATTCGGGCTGGGCACCATCATCGGGCCCGCGATTGCGCCGCTGTTCATCCTGGCGCCCTTTGGCCTGTCGGGACCCATGTTCGCCTTTGCCGCCATCGCTGCCGTCGTGATGATTGCGGTGGCAAAGGTGCTGCCCGACGATGATCCCACCCACCAGCCGGGCCATGTGCAAAGCGGCAGCGGTGCGCCATCATCCGAACCCAATCTGGCCGGCGCCACCACGGGTGCCAGCGTCAAGGCAGCGGCCGCCGGCCGGCCGAAACGGCTGAGCATCAAGGACAGCCGCATCCTGCCCTTCATGATCTTCGGCTTCGTATCGGGCTCCATCCAGGCCGCCACCGGCCAGGCGCTGGGCTTTCTGGTCATCGACACGCTGGGCGGCGACGCGATGGATTCACAGCAATCGATCGCCCTGATCTTTATGGCCGGCGCGTTTTCGACCCTGTTGGCGCAGTGGGTACTGATCCCGCAGCTGGGCCTGACCCCGCCGGCGCTGATGCGCTGGGGCACGTTGCTGGCCGCCGCCGGCACGGCCGGCATCGCGGTTTCCAGCAGCCTTTATGCGCTGGTGATCGCCTTTGCGCTGATGAGCATGGGTTATGGTCTGGCACGGCCGGGCTTCACCGCCGGCGCCAGCATCGCCGTTTCCCGCGCCGAACAGGGCGGCGTGGCCGGCGCGGTCACCTCGGTCAACGGCAGCTGCTTCGTGTTTGCCCCGGCGGTCGGCATCGGCCTCTATCAGATCGGCCCTTCGGTCACCTATTGGCTCGGTGCAGCGGCACTTGTGGCGCTGGCCGTCTATGCCTTCACCAAGCCCGAACTCGCCCGCGAGCCGAGCGAATATCACGAGGACTGATCAGCGCCACGGATGGACGAACTGCCGCCACCAACCAGGCGGCATGGGTTCGGCGATGCCATAGGCGGAAGGCCAGCGCCCTGCGGGAAGATGGAACGTGCCGAACAATTTGTCGATCAGCGGGAAGTGAATGGCAAAGTTGCGATCCACGGCCTCGGAGTCGCTGGCGTGGTGCCAATGGTGATAGCGCGGGGTGGCAATCCAGTGGCCCCACCAATCCCGCTCGCCGCCCAGGTTGGCGTGGATCAGGGCGCTGTGCACATAGACGATGGCGACATAGGCTTGCACCGCTTCGGGCGCGAAGCCCAGCGTGAACATCGGCAGCGTCGTCAGCCCGCGCACCACCGCGATCTCCAGAAAATGCAGGCGCGATCCGGCCAGCCAGTCCATTGCGCGGGCGCTGTGGTGGATGGCGTGAAAGCGCCACAGCACGGGCACGCGGTGAAAGGCGCGGTGCAGCCAATATTGCAGCAGATCGGTAAACAGCATGATCGCCAACACCTGCACCACAAAGGGCAGAGCGGCGACGGCGGCGCGCACGCCGGCCAGACCGTCACTGTGCGCCAGCACCAGCCGTGATGGCCCGAAGGTGACAAAGGCCACCACCTGGACCAGCATCGAACTGATCAGGAAATAGGCCAGGTCCACCTGCCATTCCGGGCGGAACAGCCGCTGTTCGCGGATATGCGGCCACAGCCGCTCCAGCGGTGCCAGCATCAGGCCCGAGAGCGCCAGATTGAGGATGAAGAAATCGAGACCGAAGAACAGCCCGCCGCGACCGGCCGGCCCGGCTCCCGGCGCACCGGTGCCGATCAGGCTGGCCGCCAGGGCCAGCGCCAGCGCCGCCAGCCCCATGGCGCGGTAACGGCCCAGCCACAACGAGATCATCGCCAGTGCAAAACTGGCCAGTACGATGAGATGCACCGCCGGGCGGAAGAATGAGGATTGATAGACCGGCACCAGGTCCGGCGTGGCGAGTTCACCTGGAAAGCGCAGCGCCAGCGCCAGTCCCAATCCGGCAATGCCCAGCAAAAGCGCGAACAAGCCGGCATACCAGCCGCTGCCGAACCGGCGCAGCCTACGCGGCGCTTCCAGTTCGGCAATCAGCGGCTCATGCACCATGGGGCGGTCAGGCCCCGGCGGGCGCCTCGCCAAGGCCGGTGCCACGACGGCCAGCCTTCGGGATCGCCGAAGCGCCCGACGCCGGACGTGCCACCGGGGTGGTGGTGGCGCTGCCGCGATCGACAGTGCCGCCATCCATCACCTTCTTGATCTCGTCACCGGTGAGCGTTTCATATTCCAGCAGGGCGCCGGCGATGGCGTGCAGCTGATCGATATGGTCGGTCAGCACCTGCCGGGCGCGATCATAGCCAGCCGTCACGATGGCGCGCACTTCGCTGTCGATCATCTGCGCGGTTTCTTCCGACATGTTCTGCGCCTTGGTCACGCTGTGGCCGAGAAACACTTCTTCCTGGTTCTCGACATATTTCAGCGGACCCAGCTTGTCGGACATGCCCCACTGCGTCGCCATCGAGCGTGCCAGATCGGTGGCATAGCTGATGTCGGACGACGCGCCGGAGCTGACCTTGTCATAGCCGAAGATCACTTCCTCGGCGACGCGGCCACCCATGGCGACAGCGAGGTTGGCGTACATCTTGTCGCGGTGATAGCTGTACTGATCGCGTTCCGGCAGGCGCATCACCATGCCGAGCGCGCGGCCACGCGGAATGATCGTGGCCTTGTGGATCGGATCAGACGCCTGCTCATGCAGCGAGACGAGCGCGTGGCCGGCCTCGTGATAGGCGGTCATCTTCTTCTCGTCCTCGGTCATCGCCATGGTCTTGCGCTCGGTGCCCATCAGCACCTTGTCCTTGGCGTCCTCGAACTCGCGCATCGATACCAGCCGCTTGCCGCGACGGGCGGCCAGCAGCGCGGCTTCGTTGACCAGGTTGGCCAGATCGGCGCCAGCAAAGCCCGGGGTGCCGCGCGCGATGGTGCGGGCGTTCACGTCGGGCGCCAGCGGCACCTTCTTCATGTGGACGGCGAGAATCTTTTCGCGCCCGTCGATATCGGGGCGGCCCACCACCACCTGACGGTCGAACCGGCCGGGGCGCAGCAGGGCGGGATCGAGCACGTCGGGCCGGTTGGTGGCGGCGATGATGATGATGCCTTCATTGGCATCGAAACCATCCATTTCCACCAGCAGCTGGTTCAGCGTCTGCTCGCGTTCGTCGTTGCCGCCGCCCAGGCCAGCGCCGCGGCTGCGGCCGACAGCGTCGATTTCATCGATGAAGATGATGCACGGCGCCGACTTCTTGCCCTGTTCGAACATGTCGCGCACGCGACTGGCGCCAACACCGACAAACATCTCGACGAAATCCGAGCCGGAGATGGAGAAGAACGGCACATTGGCTTCGCCAGCGATGGCGCGGGCCAGCAGCGTCTTGCCGGTGCCGGGCGGGCCGACAAGCAGGGCGCCCTTCGGAATCTTGCCGCCGAGGCGGCTGAAACGGCCCGGATCCTTCAGGAAGTCGACGATTTCCTGCAGTTCCTCACGGGCTTCGTCGATGCCGGCCACATCGTCGAAGGTCACGCGGCCTTCCTTCTGCACCAGCAGCTTGGCGCGGCTCTTGCCAAAGCCCATGGCGCCACGGCCGGCACCATTCTGCATCTGGCGCATCACGAAGATCCAGATGCCGATCATCAGGATGAAGGGCAACATGTTGAGGAACAGCTGCGCGATCACCGAGCGGCTTTCTTCCGGCTTGGCATCAAAGCGCACGCCCTTGCTGCGCAGCCGTTCGATCAGCTGGGTATCGCCGGGGTTGAAGGTGCGGAATTCCTCGTCGCCGCTGGTGCGGCCCACGATTTCGTCGCCGCGAATCTCCACGGATTTCACCGCGCCATCATCCACCCGCGCCAGAAAGTCCGAATAGACCAGCGTGTCGCCACTGCGCGACGAACTGCCGCCCTGCATCACGTTCACCGCAACGGCGAGGCCGAGCAGGATGACGACCCACAGACCCAGATTCTTCATCCAGGGGCTGGGCGAGCGGTTGTTGGGGCCTTCGGACATCGACTGTTCCCGATCAGATACGGACGCGCGTGCACCAAAACGGCAATCCGTTCAGTGCATACCGGCCCAAGATAGGGCGGAATGACCGCGTTGCAATCCGCCTGTGCTGTTCTGCCCCGTTTCAGGCCGGCTTTTGTGGCCTTTTGCCGCCCTTCTGTGGCGGCCGGGTGACGGAAAGCTGCCAGATCGGGCCGGGGCGTGCGACAATGCCGGCCAATGTGCCGCTGGCGCCACCCCCGAGTCGCGCCGCCAGCCGGGCGATGTCGCTGCCCCGCGATGGGCGGCCTGCCAGCGTTTCCACCGCCCGCGCCAGCAGGCGCTGCACCAACGCCGATGGCAACCCGGCGGCATCCACCAGCAAGGCGCCATCGGCGGCGCGCACCCGCCCGGCCCAGGCCAGATCGGCGGCCCAGGCCAGTGCTTCGGCGTCGGCGGCCAGGTGCGCGGCGCTGGCCGCCAGCGCGCCGACATCAAGCGCCGGATTGGTGGCCAGCAGGGCCCGCACCGCCGTGCGGTCATGCCGGGGGTCGCGGTTGGCAGGATCATCCACCGCCTGCCAGCCATCGGCCGAAGCAAGGGCGGCCAGATCCACCTTGCAGCAATCCAGCAGCGGCCGCACCAATGTCACGCCGGGCCGCAACAGCCGCGCCGCGCGGATGCCGGCCAGCCCCTCGCTGCCGCTGGCGCGGTTCAACCGCATCAACAGGGTTTCGGCCTGATCATCGGCATGATGGGCCGTGATCAGCAGGCCATGGCAGTGCTGCACGCACCATTCACCCAGAAGATCATAGCGCGCCGCCCGGGCCCGGGCCTGCACATTGCTGGCAAAGCCCGGGCCGTCACGCACCAATATGTGATGCGCAATGGCGCGCGCCGCGCACTGGGCGGCAACGCCGGCAGCTTCTGCGGCCGCAGCCGGGCGCAGGCGGTGATCGACAGTGAGCGCCGTCACCCGGCCGGGAAAGGCAGCGGCCGCCAGCGACAGCAGCGCCAGGCTGTCCGGCCCGCCCGAGGTCGCCACGGCAAGATGTTCATCGGGCGCCACCGGGCGGCCCAACGCCGCAGCCATAAGCGCGGCCAGATCAGGCCGCACAGTTTGCCCGCTCACGCAGTGCACTTGGCCCTTGTGCGCTGGCGCCCGGCATCGGTCTTCTGCGTTTCGGTCAGCTTGGCGCCATAGACGGACTCAAGCTCGCCCAGCACCTGGCAGGCATCTTTGGGCTTGGTCATGGCGTTGAGCGCGCCGGCCAGCGCGATCAGCGCATCGGGCGCCGGGGTGGAACGCGGTGCCGACTGATAGACATCCAGAAACGCCTTGGCCGCCTGCGGATACTGGCTGCGCGCGGCATAGCTGCGGCCCAGGAAGAACTTGGCTTGCGGCACCCGCGTCGATTTCGGCCAATCGGCGATGAACTGGGTCATGGCGGCTTCCACCCCCGGCCAGTCGCGGGCGCTGACCTTGGCATAGGCCAGCGGCCAGGCAGCGGCATCGCTGGCCGGCTTGGCCGCAGGCTTGGCCGGCGCGGGGGCCGCCACCGTTGCCGGCGGCTTG
>NZ_ANFY01000008.1 GCF_000331225.1 Sandarakinorhabdus sp. AAP62
ATCTTCTTGGCCTTCCATTCCCGCTACCGCCCCTCGCGGAACAACAACGCATCGTCGCCAAGGTCGATGAACTCATGGCCATCTGCGAGACCCTGAAAGCTCACATTGCAGACGCAGGCGAAACCAGCCGGCACCTGGCGGACGCGATCACAGAACGGGCGGCAGTCTAATGCCGTGGCCCGAATTCACCGAGCTTTCGTTCGGTTACTGCTTCCTTCGGGAGCTGGAAACCAAATACACAACCGGCGGGCGTTTTCCCAGGGCGCCCGATTTCATCAGCCAGTATGCTGAAAAGACCAAGGGCTACGACGTTGAAGTCGCCATGGACGGTGCCGTTCCTCTGTTCATCCAGCTCAAGCGGTCGATGGTGATACGCTCGGCCAACGCTCGCGAGTTCGCGTCGCCATTCTTCAAGAGCAAGCCGGCGCTCAGAATGAACCTGCACAGCAACGACAGTTTCGCGCAGCACATAGCTCTGCAGAAGCTGGAGCAGGCCGGAAACCATGTGATCTATGCGACCAGCCAGATCGAAAATCCGCAGGAGCTGGTCACGCACACCAAAAGTCGTACCATGGTCACCAAGGCCTCAGCCATCTTCAGCCCCTCGACCATCATGCTTCCGAACGTTCACGAACAGCACCATGTAAGCTTCTACGCAAACACCAATTGGGCGGTATTGTTCTCCGAAAAGGGGCAACGATTTGAGCGCAAGTGGGCCGACGGTGCCGTTTGGTTGGCCGAGCTGCTTGAGACTTCGCGAGGACGCGAGGAGAATGAAAGGGCGATGAAGCTAGCAGAGCAGGTGCTGATGGAGGCATTCGACAGAACTGCTGGCAGTCCGCCTGCCATGATCATGGATGCCGTTGGTAGCCTCGACGGCGCTGCGGCCAGGGTTTCGGTGCTGGCCCAATATATGCTTGATGCCCAGCTCACGTTTCTGAAGCCGCCAGTGGAAGGCGAGTAGAGCCTAATGCGTCTCCGCTCCGTCTGGATCAGCCAATACAAGAACCTGCGTGATTTCTCGATCGGGTTTGATGGCGATGGCTCGATCGATATCTTCGTCGGCAGGAATGGCTCGGGGAAATCAAACTTCCTCGAGGCCATTATCGAAATCTTTGACCACGTGTACGAGCCTGGAAAAGGCTCCGAACAACCAAGTTTCGACTATCAAATCGAGTTTTCCGTCAATGGCCAGGATGTGGCGTTGCGGTGGCAAGACGGGCAGCTTTGGGTGAATGGCAGGGCCCGCAGCAGCGTGCCCAAAGAACTGAGGCCCCAGAATGTCATTGTCTATTATTCAGGCCAAAACCCGCACGTGGCCAGCTTGGTTAAACGCTATGAGGATCGCTTTCGGAAGCGGTTGCGCGGCGTGGATCTGTCAGAAAGTCCGGCCTTCATTGGCATAGGACCGGAATACAAGAAGCTGCTGATCCTCCTGTTGCTGTTGCTGCCGGAGGACCGACCGGCCCGGCGCTTCCTGTGCGCCAAGCTGGGGATCCTGGGCACTCGAAATGAGGTGGTTCTAACGATCGGGCGGCCAATCACCGCTATGAGAAGGAACTTTGATCACCTCGATCCGGGCGATTTATTCTGGGGTTTGCTTGGCGTAACGCGGACCTTTCTGATGGACCTCATCGCGTGCATCGAGGACGGCGCCACTCCGGGGGCGCTGCACGACCGGCAAAGCGATCTCTACAGCATCCCAATTAGCGTTCCGCTGTTCCGCAGGGTATTTGATGGCCGGCCTCCACATGAATTGTTTCAGCTGTTCAGCAATCTGAAGATGCTGGGAATGCTGGACGATATTGCCATGACGGTTACGCTCAATGGCCTTGAGCTGTCCGATCTCAGTCTGTTCAGTGATGGCCAGTTTCAATCGGTATATCTCTTCGCCATTGCCGAACTGTTCAAGGAACGGGAAAGCATCACCCTGCTAGATGAGCCAGACGCGTTTCTGCACCCCGAGTGGCAGTTCGAGTTCCTCAATCAGACCAACGATATCTCGGAGGCCGCTGCCCGCTCCAATCACATCCTGATGAGCAGCCACAGCGCTGTGACGCTGATCAACAGTGTGTCGCCTCGGGTGAAGTTCTTCGAATTGCAGGATGGGGCGGCGCGTTGCTACCCCTTGCCGAAGCGGCTTGCGATCGAACGGCTCAGCAACGCGCTTATCCGGTACACAGAAAGTGAGCAGCTTCTCAGCATCCTGAATGCCATCCAGATCGAAAACAAGCCGGTGATGTTCACCGAGGGTAGCATTGATCCGATCATCATCAAGGAAGCCTGGTACCGGCTTTACCAGACCGAGCTGCCATTCATCCCGTTTTATGCTTTCAGCTGCACATACTTGTCGCAGCTTTTGCGAGACGATCGCATTATTAACGATATGGGCGGGCGGCCCGTTTTCGGATTGTTCGACTTCGATCAGGCCTTCAATCAATGGAATGGATTGGCAGGCGAAGTGATTGAAGCCAACTTCGTCAATGGCGCCTGCAAGCGATTGGGTAATCGCAATGCCTACGCCTTTCTTATCCCTGTGCCGCTGAATCCAGCTGTCCGCGCCCAGGTATTTGTGAACGGTAATGACGGCACCACCTTTGGCGATCAGTCGCTTTGTGAGATCGAGCATCTCTTCTTTGGAGATGCGTTAACAGCTCCATACTTTGAAAATCAGCGGGCGCCCGGTGGAGGTAACAAGATCGTCTTGAAGTCAGACGCCATGAAGGAACGGTTCGCCCGTGATGTTGTGCCTAGGCTTGATGATCGGTTCTTCGAAGTGTTTCGTCCTATGTTTGAACGCATTTGTGCGATCATAGGGTAAGGCTGATATTCTATTGCGTACTGGACGTAAGAATTATTGATTACCAACGCTGACCTTCGCGCGACGTGCGACCTCCCTTACGCAGGCATAGATGTCGTGGTTCCGGAACCGCTCGCCTGTACGTGCTACTTCCCCTTCAAACTCGGACTTCGTCACGATAAGAGCCCCGCCATAGATACGGGGAGCTCCCATGGCACGTGAGATCACTTCAACCGAGCCGGCGCGATCTCCATCGATGACAACGGCGTAGCGTCGGCCGGGCAAGACTTCATACCAGTCGATGCCATCAAGCGGTCGCATTTGCTTGCCGAGTGGTTCTTCGACCTCGGTCTCCTCGTCTGCGGTCATATTTTTTGACGGAGTGGCTACCGCGGCAGGTGCTTGCGCCTCGTTTGGCGGAGCGAGTTCGATCAGCTCCTGCTCGGGCGCCAAGTCTTCGGGCGACGGTTCAGTCCGGGGCCGGCTGGCAAAGGCTGCCGCGGCCTTGGCACGCCATTCCTCGAGATTGTGGAGCAGCTTCGCCATCTCGTGATCTGGATCAGCGAACCAGTCGGTCGACCAGATGCGATGGATCCGCCAGCCCATGTTTTCCAATATCGTCTGGCGGATCCGGTCGCGGTCGCGAACGCTCAGCCCAGTATGCCAGCGGGCGCCGTCGCACTCGACGCCAGCAATGAACCCAATCGGATAATCAGGATGGCGTACGCCCAGATCGATGCGGAAGCCTTCAACGCCGACCTGGGGGACCACATCATAGCCATGTGCCCGCAGCTTCTCGGCGACGAACATCTCAAAGTCGCTATCGAAGTCGCCGCCAACCTCACTGTCGGTTGCAGCGCCTTTCATAGCGTAGGTGAGGTAGGACTTGAGGGCCATCACCCCTTTGCTCGATTTCTCGGTGATCTTGATGTCGTTCGGGCGCAGGGAGGTGAACACGCGCGTCGACAGCTTCGCTCGGGTTACAAGCACATTCAGCCGTCGCCATCCCACCTGCTGGTTCATCGGGCCGAAGCGCTGCATCACCGTCCCGTTTTTGTCTGGCCCATACACGGTGGAAATCAGGATAATGTCGCGTTCGTCACCCTGCACATTCTCGAGATTTTTGATGAAGAACTCCTCAATTCCGTTGTTGTGGAAATCGATATAGGCGCGCACCTCGGGCTCTTCGAGCTGCAGGCGATTGAACTCATTCTGGATGAGTTCGGCCTGCTTGGCGTTCATCGTCGCGATGCCCAGCGATCGCTCCGGATAGGCGCGCATAAGGCGGAACGCCTCTTCAATGACTGCTTGGGCCTCCTCCTGGTTGATCGAGGCTTCATAGGTGCCGCCGACATATCGGGACTTGACCCCCAGTAGCTCGTCGTCGGTCGTAGGGCTGGGAAACACGATCAGGTCCCGCTCATAGAACTCGCGGTTCGAGTACTGGATCAGATCCTCGTGTTGGGACCGATAGTGCCAGCGCAGCCGACGCTTGCGGCGGAGGCGCTGATTGGCCAAATCGAGGATCGACTCCGAGTTCACGACGACGGTTTCGTCCATGTCTTCATCATCATCGGTACCGGAGGCCGAGAAAAAGTCGCTAGGCGGCAATTGGTTGGCATCCCCCACCACCACAATCTGTTCGGCCCGCATGATGGCCGAGACAGCGAATTCGGGCCGCATCTGGGAGGCTTCGTCGATCACCAGAAGGTCGAACGTTAGGTCGCCCGGCCGGATGAACTGGGCTGCCGAGGTAGGCGACATCATCCACACCGGCTTCAACGCCTTCAGGGCAGCCGCCGCCCGATGGGTGACCTCACGCAGAGACGTGCGTGGGCGACGCAGCCCTAATTCGTGCTGTAGCAGCGCTGCGTCCGTGAAACCGCCAACCGGACCGCTGTCCTTTCCGCGCGGCGGCTTATCTGAGAGGCGGGCGGCTACGATGGCCGCCGCTTCCAGGTTCTGGAGTTCCTTGTCGAGTGCCACAAACGCGCGACGGGCGCCATCCAGCGTAAGGCTGCCGAGCCGGCCCAATTCCGCGCCCGATCCGCCGACGTAGCTGCGCACGAGGGATCGCACCACGATCCATTCATAAAGATTTGCGAGCTCGTCGGGCGCGACGTCCCCAGCCACGGCCGAAAGCGCGTAGGCGTCGAGGCCAGCTTCACGCAAGGCAGAGCGATATTTCAGCAAGTTGGCACAGGCCCTGACGCCCGCTGCGTCACTGGACATCGACGCCAAATGGTCGGCTAGCTCCGACCAGCTTGTTGCCAGTTTCGTGGCATCAATCTCGGCCAAAATGGCAAACTTTGTAGCCTCGAAATCCCATTTGTTCTTAGCCTCCTCAATCAGAGGTGTAACTTCGGCCAGACGCGTTAGCAGTCCCAGCGGCTTATCTGCCCGGCGTGCCGCCTCAGCAATCGAAAGTGGTCCAGCCAATGCATTCAAAGCATCAACATGGTCCAACACTCGCTTCAGGGGGGCAGGATTACGCCTGACGGACGAGGCCCAGTCGAAGCCTGATTTCTCAGCTTGGAGGGCATGGTCGGCTTCCGCGCGCGCCAATTCGCCGATGCGATCGGCAAGTAGCTTGCCTCCGCGTCTGATCATCCCGTCTGCCCGCGCGCCAACCTTATGCAGGGCTTCTACCAGTCTTTCGGCCTTGCCTCGACTTTCAACGATGGTGTTTTCAAGCGCCGGCCAGGACAATGGCGCCGACAGCATGGCCAAGTGGGGGGCAGCAAGTTCGGTCACCCGGCCCGCGATGGCGGCTGCCCGCGAGCGGTCTGCAGCACCCAAACGCAACCAGCCTATAAGCATGTCTGCCGCACCGTGCGCCCGCAGTTGCTCTTCCGCGCGGACAAGTGCGCTAGACGCACCAAGGGCGGCCTCCCAATCTGCGTCGGCACCGGTCCACAGCAAGGCGGGAAACAGCGATCGCGCTGGGCTATCGTTACGAAAACTGCTTGTAGTTCGGTGATGCCGCGCAGCCCTACGCAGCATTTCAATGGCCTTCGGGCGCTCTTCGGTGCCCTTCAGCCACCGCCTTGATCGCCGATCGGAAGCCTTGAATGCGCCATCGAACAGGCGCGCAAACATGCCGGCCTGCTCCAACACGTCAGCCGTGCTGGTGAGCTCCGATGAGCCTGCCTCTAGTCCTTCGGGCGTCAGAAGCGCGGTAAGTGCCTCACGCTCGCGCCGGATCTCGGCTGCAGTGCCCGCTTCGCGCTCAAGGGCAAGACGGGCAACCGGTTCCAGCAACGTGGGACTGGCTATCGCGGCTGTCGCCGATGGCATCTCGCCCAAAATGCTCAGCGCTGCCATGACGGCTGGCGTCGAAGAGCTCAGCAGCTGCACGGGCAGGGGGATTATCTGGGAAAGCGCGCCTATTTCAGCCTGGATTCGTTCCACGGCTTCCTCAGCCGCCCGCAATTGCGCCAACTGATCATGGACCTGGGAGATGGCGTCCGGAATGTCATCCATGTCTGCCAGCGCGCTGCAAAGTGCCGCGACTGCATCGTTCGGAAGCTCGGCTGGTGCCTCGACATCAAGCTCCAACTGTCGTTTGCATTCATGCCAGCGGTCCATCAGCTCATGTAATGCTTTTAGTTCGCCATATTGGCGAAGTGCACTTTGCAGCAGAAGCTCGTCGAGGCCGGATGGAGCGGTGATATTTCGGAGCTGGTCAACGGCGGGCCCAACATTCGATCGCGGCCCGGGCCAAGTGATGCCCAACGATGTCAATTCTGCTTGAAGGTTCGCAAGTGTCCTTGCCGCCATCGCGGCTGTCCCTGCTGCGGCCAACTCATCTGCCTGATCAAACGGGTTCAGCCGCTCAGCCGCCATCCACAGCGTCTCGCCGTTGGAAGTGCGAAGCGCGGCAAGGGCGATGCCAAAATCCGAAAGGGCTTCGCGGCGTTCCTTCAGGGTCGCCGCATCAAGGCTTTCAATGTCTTTCGGCTCGAGGCCATTGGCGACTGTGTCGATCCCGGCGGGAAGCAAGCTACGAAGGCGGATTTCTCGCCACGAGAGTTGATAAGCCGTTTTACCGAGTGACCCCAGCGGCTCGCCAATCAGGGAAAGGTATCGCCGGATGAGGTCGCGCTTACGAGCAAGCTCTGCTCGTGTGTCCGATAGACGGGCTGGATCTGCAGAGGGTCTGGCGTTCAGGCGCTCCCGCAGGCCTGCATAGACCGTATCACGCTTGGCCGTGTCTCCATGGAGTTCCAACAGCAGGGGGCCCAAGCCGGACTGACGCAGGCGGCTCGCCACCACGGAAAGCGCAGCCTGTTTCTCGGCCACGAACAATACCCGCTTCCCGTCTTTCAACGCGCTGGCGATCATGTTCGTGATTGTCTGCGATTTGCCGGTTCCCGGTGGCCCCTCAATGGCCAGGGACTGGCCCTCCGCAACGTCGATAAGGGCGGCGTGCTGGGAAGCGTCGGCGGGCTGGATCAACGGCGGTGCCTTGCTCGCCAGCGGCTCGCGGTCGATATCCGGCGTTTCCAGCGGAGCCGGCTCACCGTCGAAAGACCGAGCATTGAGCAGGCCGGGCAGCAATGTGTGATTGGCAAAAGCCTGCGGCGGCCAGTTGCTCGGGTCCAGGTCCTTCCACAAGATCATGCGCGGAAACGGCAGGATGGCGACGGTGGCAAAGCGTCGAAGCGACAGCCGTCGGCCTTGGGCAAGAATCTCTTCGAGGCGCGCGAAATACTCCTCCGGGCTCTCGTCCTCGCCAAGTTCCGGTGTCTCCAGCCCCCAATGTTGGCGCATCTTCTCCTGGAGTGCGACATTGACCTCGAGGTCTTCGTCTCCTTCGACAAGCGTGTACTCGTAGCGGCCGCGTACCACCCTCTGCTCCAAGTGGACCGGAAGCGTCAAAATTGGTGCGTGGTGCTGCACGTCAGATGCATCATCCTCGTACCATTGGACGAATCCGAGGCAGAGAAACAGGGTATGCAGGCCGGTCTCACGCTGGTGGGAGCGGTACTTCTCGTAGATCGTCTTCAGACGCTTGCCGAGCTCCTTTGTCGTGAGCAGGACGCGAATACGGTTGTCTTCATGGTGTTCGGCAACATCATCGTCATCGGAGCCGCGGAGGTCGAAGGAGGGATCAAAGCCATGCGCCTTGGCCAATGCCTTTACGTCGAGAGCTTTGCCATAATCGAGAGCTGGTAAGCCGAGTTGGTGGCGAACCGCCTGTCTCAACAATCGCTCGGCTGACTGCCACTGGCGCATGTCCGCCTCGTCATCACCTAACTTTTCGGTTGCCGCCAGGAACAGTGGATCAGTTAGACGCGCGCGCTCATAAGCGATTTGAAATGCCGGCGTACGCTCGTCCTGGGGGGTAATGTCCTCGTCCGGCAATGGTTCGAACTGCAAAGGGCCTTCCTGAAGCGCTTTAAGCAAAAGGTCTGGCCGCTCATCGACAATGCGAATATGCGAGGTTGAGCGGCCTCCATGCTTGAATGCAATCAAAGGGTTGCGTTTCCCCAGGTCGATCAATTTGGTCCGGAGGCCGGCAACGGCCTCATAGGTCCATCTCTGCTCGTCTGTCATGGGTGGCGGTTCCGGCGTACTCTGCTTCGGACGGGCTGATGGTTCGTCCGTGTCGGACCGGTTGGACGATCTTGACGCGCTTGGGACAATTCTCGCCGTTACGGGAGCTTTGACTCGAGCGATTGCTGGCGAAGTGGGTGCTGACTTTACCGGAACGATCGTTTGAGTTGGGCGCTGCTGCAGCAAGATTTTCTCAACGCGTGCCATCAACGTGCGGGCAGCGAGTGTCTTCCGGTGTGCTAGCTCGGTCCTGATTAACTCAAGTTCAGACGCGCTCTTCAGGTTCCGCTCGGCCATCGCTTTCAATTCATCGGTCGTTTTACTGAGAAGTGGCCGAGCCATCCTTGCCTCACATCATGGCATTTTAGGTTCGACCTTATGGCCGTTCCGACGCCAGTGCCTAAAGTGTGTTGTATGGTCGCCGATTTTCCGTCTGATGACCATTTTCTTGCTTGCATGCCGCGCTTTTGAAGTGATGGCAACCTTGTCGAGAAATGAACTCCTATGTTTGCATCCCTTTACCGTGGCCCGGAGCACTTCCTCCTGCGTGAGGCACCTCGGTAACCGTTGGCAGAGCGACCCCGCCGTTGGGGACGCTCATTCCATCCCCAGTTTATCCACCAAAAATAATTACTGAATCTACCAAAAATTTTTCCAGATTTGGTTTGAAGTCACAGGCGCCTGCCGACACATTCCAGCCATCGAAAGGAGCCAACCATGTCGGATCGTCAGTTTCTCGGTGCAGGAGAAAACCTCACTCGTCATGCCCGTGAGCGCATGCAGCAACGCGGAGTACGGGACGTGGAACTCCACGCATTCCTGAATCTTTCCTTGCTAGTGAAGGGGTGCGGAGACGGCTGTGATGCACTGATGCTTGATCGCAGGGATGCGTGCAGCCTTATTCATGAGGGGTGTCCACCAAAGCTGGCTGAGAAGCTCTGTCGCCTTCGTGTGATCATCGCAGAGGACGGTGCGATCGTTTCTGTCATGCCGCGCTGGCGTCGTCGCCCAACTCGCCCCTCAGGTAGTCGCCCGCGCCAGGAGATGCATCGCCATGGATGACAATGTCTTACATGTTAGGTTCAATCGGCCTGAAGCCGATGCGAACGAGCGTCTACCCCGCGAGCAACGCGACAGGATTGCATGGCGCGAAACCTGGCTGAGGGCATGGCGTATGGAAACTGGTGTAGACCAGCGCAAGACACTCGATCGCATTGAGCGGGCCCACATGGCAGCCGCCTTCCGCAGTCTCGTTCTGAAACTGAAGACCGCTGATGGCAATCGGCTTGCGAAGGTGCAGGAAGCGCTCGAGAACGCATCTGAGAACATGAGTGATGTTAACTATCGTCGGGAAAGGGGCTGCCCGCAGGATCTTCTGACCCTTTTGGCCAAGGCTGGCAGCAAGCGCGAGCGGACCTATCGTCTCGAGCGATTTGACGGCCGTGACCCCGATAACCTGCGCGGGAAGCTGATCGATTGGCTTGCTGTCGTTGAGGCGATTGGGGAGCAACTTGGGGTTCCAAGCGAACAGCAGGTGGCCCAGTTTGTGGCCGAGGTGCAAGATCGCCAGCGTCGGAAGCCTGTGGACCGTCCGGTGACGGGGTTGGCGGAAGCCTACGCCGAACTGTATGCCGATCTGGCCGAAGACCTGCGCCGGATCTGCGCCGAGGTTGCACGGCAGCATGACATTGCCAGCTATTATCATCTTGCTGATCAGGCCGCAGCTTGGTGGCTCGATGCCAAGTTTCAGTTCAACGAAGGAGAAGCAGACGGGTTTGCGACTGAGAACTTCATGACTGGCAGTTGGCGCCCGTTATCTGATGATGCCCCTTTTTTCGAGAATGCTGGCCTCGGCCCACTGGGCGACATTCTAGT
This sequence comes from Sandarakinorhabdus sp. AAP62, assembly GCF_000331225.1. Lineage (GTDB taxonomy): Bacteria > Pseudomonadota > Alphaproteobacteria > Sphingomonadales > Sphingomonadaceae > Sandarakinorhabdus. The sequence continues at coordinate 10,235 of NZ_ANFY01000008.1, forward strand.
GTACGTGCCCCTTGGGGGGGTGGATTTCGGCCAAGTCGAGGTGACTGGCGAAGACAAGGGGCATTTCTATCTCGCCCCTGATGATGAACCCGTGCGGATCTCGCTGGAGTTCCACATCCATCTGGTTCTTAGGCCAGACATACCGGAAAGCGACCAAGTTGGCGGGCTCCTGCTTCAGCCCCACGTGGCCGCATGGCCAGACCAAGCGACAAACGAAATCGCAGATATGGGGCCGCATTATCCGTTGCCAACTCCGATTTGGGTGTCGGATGCAGGCAAGCAGTTCCTGGCGCGCAAGCTGCCGCGCCCGAGTAGCACCTATCTGCAGGCAATGCGCCGTCTTGCATTCGTGCACTGTGGTGAAATCCGCATCGAGCCTCTGACGGCTGAATCCTGTCAGGATTGGCTCTGTGCGATTACAGCCGAATCGAATCGCGAGTGCGACGAGTTCTTTCCCTGGCCCCGCGGCGAATGGTCTTGGCAACAGCCAACCGCGCTTCCCACCTTCACGTTGGGTGGCTCAATCCAGTTGAACCTCTTGATACCTGATCACTCCGACGAAGTCGGTCACCGCATCGATCAGTTGCTACGCCTTGAAGCCGCTCGGAAAGTCGCATCAGCCCGTGCAGCGCTCGAACAGCGCAAGGCCGCTTATCGCGCGCAGCGCAATGGCCCCGACAGGAGCAGCGCCCTGCCGCCCATTCCCGATGAAGGAGAAGTCCAATGAACAGTGCACAGATCGATGAGGCCGCTCGCCGGCTGGGCTACCGGCTTGGCTGGCGGTTCATGACCTGCCCGGCGGCTTGGCGGCATGAGGCAAAGCTGTTGCTCGTCACCCTCAACCCCGGCGGTGACCTGGTTCATGGGCCGTCTTGGTCGCAGGAGGAGGGGAGCGCCTATCTTGTCGAGAGCTGGGATGGCTGTTCGCGCGGCGCCAGCCCGCTGCAGCGGCAGGTGCAGGCCATGTTTGCATTGGCGGGCTGTGCGCCCGAGGAGGCCTTCTCGGCCCACCTGGTGCCCTTTCGCAGCCCGTCGTGGAGTGATCTCGAGCACCGACAGGAGGCTCTGAGCTTCTCTCGCGAGCTGTGGCGCTGGCTGCTGCCACAAGTGTCCGCCACGCGCGTGGTTTGCCTAGGCCAGGAAGCCGGGCGCGAGATCGCTGCGTTGACGGGCGCGCGGGACCTGGAAGCGATGCCAACCGGCTGGGGAAACATCCAAGCCTATCGTGGTCCAACAGCCGATGGCCGCGAACTCATCATCCTTCCGCACCTGAGCCGCTTCAAGTTGTTCAACCGGCCACAGTCGCAGCCCCTGCTGCGGCGGATATTCCGGGCGGAGTGATCGGCGAGGCAGGCTTTCGCAAGGCGCCATCCGCGCCGACTCCGAGCCGTCGCCGCGTGCTTACTATGTGCTTACTGGCGGCGTTTTCGGGGGCAAAATCGCCATCCGGATCGGGTCCAAAAAATTCAATGATTAGAGGGTGGTGGACGCACCAGGGCTCGAACCTGGGACCCGCTGATTAAGAGTCAGCTGCTCTACCGACTGAGCTATACGTCCAAACGCTGTGGAAGCGTGTGATCGGGCGGCGGGGCCGTCCGGTCGGGAGCGGGCGATTAGCAGGGGGGTGGGGGGTTGTAAACCGGTTTTTTGTGAAAAGGTGCCGGTTGCGGCGCCATGCGGCGAAGCATGTTCAATCAAAGCGGGGGCGATTGGCGCGGGCGATACCCATGATCAGCCCAAAAAGGATCATCACGGTCATCATGGCGCTGCCGCCCCAACTGATCAGCGGCAGCGGGATGCCCACAACAGGGGCAAGGCCCATCACCATCATCATGTTGATCGCCAGATAAAAGAACCAGGTGGCCGTAAGCCCCAAGGCCAGCAGGCGCTGGAATTGGCTGCGCGCATTGATCGCCGTGCGGATGCCCCAGGCCAGCACCAGGCCGTAGAGGATCATCACCAGCAAGCCGCCCATCAGGCCCCATTCCTCCGCCATCGTCGCGAAAGCGAAATCGGTGTGGAGTTCGGGGAGATAATCCAGGTGGCTCTGGGTGCCGCCCAGGAAGCCCTTGCCGGAAAGACCGCCGGAACCGATGGCGATCTTGCTTTGGGTGATGTGATAGCCGGCGCCGCGCGGATCGCTTTCGGGATCGAGGAAGATCAGCACGCGTTTTCGCTGATAATCATGCAGCATGGACCAGGCCACCGGCAGCATGGCCGCCACTGCCGCCGTTGCCGCACCGAACAGCCACAGCCGCACGCCAGCCAGGAACAGCACCACCACGCCGCCAAACAGGATCGAAAGCGCCGTGCCCAGATCGGGTTGCAGCATGACCAGCCCCACCGGCATGGCGATCAGCGCCAGCGCCGGGATCAGCACATCAGGTCGGCTTTCATAACCCTTTGGCACATATTGATAATAGCGCGCCAGCACCAGTACGATGGCCAGCTTCATCATCTCCGATGGCTGGAACTGCATGATGCCGATGTCGAGCCAGCGTTGGCTGCCGCCGCGCACAGCGCCGGCCAGTTCCACGCCAACCAGCGCCACCAGCAGGGTGAGATAGATGGGCCAGGCCAGGGCCAGCCAGCGTTCCGGTGGCACCATAGCCAGCGCCAGCGCCCCCACCAGCAGGATGGCAAAGCGCACGCCTTGTTTCAGCGCCCACGGGTTCAGCGAGCCGCCGGCGGCTGAATAGAGCACGGTGAGGCCGATGCCGGCCAGCGCGCAGACCAGCAGCACCACGCTCCATGGCAGATGCCCCAGTTCGCGGCGCCACGGTCCGTTGAGCAGATCCATCCGCCTTACTCTGGCTCGCGCGGCGGCTGCGGCGCGTCGGGATCGGCAATTTCGAATAGGGGCGGCTTGATGTCGAGTTTCAGCCAACTGGGCATCATCGCTCTGGTTTCGGTGGCGATGCTGTCGGCCGTTTCGCGAACCTCGCGGGCGGCGCGGGCGCGCGCGGCTTCGGCCTCGATCGGCGGCAGGATGGCCAGCGCGCGTTCGGGTTCAAACAGGAAGCTGAGCACGTCACGCGCGATGGGCGCGGCATAGCGGCCGCCGGCGATGCCATGTTCAAGGATCACGGAACAAGCGTACCGTGGCGCGCCGGCCGGCGCAAAGGCGACAAACAGCGCATGGTCGCGCTGCTTCCACGGCAGGGCTTCGTTGCGGATCACGCCGGTGCGGCGTTCGGCAGCGGAAATGCGGCGCACCTGGGCGGTGCCGGTCTTGCCGGCGAACAGCACGTCGCCAACCGGGCTGCGGGCGGCGCGCGCGGTGCCATGGCGGGCGTTGACGACGTCCACCATGCCCTGGCGCACCAGTTCCAGGTGCCATTCCGGGATGCCCAGCGACGGGAATTCGGCGGGAGATCCTTCGCCGATCAGGCGCGGCATCACGGCCTTGCCGCTGGCCAGACGGGCCGTCATCACCGCCAGCTGCAACGGATTGGTGATGATATAGCCCTGGCCGATGGCGGCGTTCAGCGTTTCGCCTTCGCGCCAGTTGCCCTTCCTGGGGTCGGGGCCAAAGCGGCGCTGCTTCCACGCCTTGTCGGGCACGATGCCATCGGCCTGACCGGGCAGCGGCAGGGGATATTCCTGGCCCAGCCCGAGCCGGCGCGCCATGTCGGCAATGGCGTCAATGCCCACCCGGCGCCCCATGGCATAGAAATAGGTGTCACAGCTGAGCGGTAGCGCGCGGGCCATGTCCACCGTTCCATGGCCGCGCCGGGCGTGGCAGTGCCAGGTGTTGTTGCCCAGCCGATATTTGCCGGAACAACCCACGCTTTCGGCTGGATCAATGCCGGCCTTGAGCGCCGCCAAAGTGGTCACCATCTTGAAGGTGGAGCCGGGCGGATAGAGACCCATGGCGCTCTTGTTGAGCAGCGGCGTGTGATCATCCTTTTGTAGGGCGTTCCACAGCGTTGCCGGGACGCGCCGCGAAAAGATGTTGGGATCATAGGCCGGCATCGAGACCATGCACAGCACATCGCCGGTGATGCAGTCCATGACGATCACGCTGGCCGAATTGTCCCCCAGCCGGCGCGCGGCATAATTCTGCAGATCGCGGTTGATGGTGAGGCGAAGCGTGTCGCCGGGTCGATCGGGCTGTGTCCCCAGTTCCCGCACCAGCTCGCCGCGGGCGGTCATTTCCACCTGCGCCGATCCGGCCTGTCCACGCAGTCGCTTGTCTTCGAAACGCTCGATCCCGTCCTTGCCGATGCGAAAACCCGGATAGATCAGCAGCGGGTTCTTCTCCTCGCGATATTGTTCGGGTGTCGGCGCGCCGACATAGCCGACCAGGTGCGCAAAGCGATCGGCCTCCGGGTAGAAGCGCGAAAAGCTCTGCACCGGGGTCACGCCAGGCAGGGTGGCGAGGCGCACGTTGCAGGCGGAAAATTCCGGCCAGGTGAGATTCTGGCGCACCACCACGGGCATGAAGCTGGGTTGGCTGGCGCAATCATCGCGAATCCGCTGTTCTTCGCCGACGTCGATGTCGATCACGGAGCGGATCGCGATCAGGGCCGCGTCAAGATCATCCACTTCAGCCGGGCGCAGCTCCAGCCGATAATCGGGGCGGTTGAGGGCAATCGGCTTACCGTTGCGATCGACGATCCAGCCGCGGCGGGGCGGGATCAGCCGATCCTGGATGCGGTTTTCCTGCGCGCGCAACTGGTAGCGTTCGCCTTCGAACACGGCCAGCCAGGCCATCCGCCCGGCCAGCAGCGCGCCGGTGCCGGCCATGCCCGCGCCCAGCAGCAGGGCGCGGCGCGAGAAGGCCATGCGGCGAACCGGATCATCCATGGCGCCAAAGCGGTGCGGTGGCCGCCAGCTTGCGTTGAATGGCAGCACACAGGCGCGCCACCAGCGGCCATGCCGCCACGCTGGTCAGCCATTGCCACAGCAGCGGCAGCGCCGGTGTCGGCCGCCCGGCCAGTGCCATCAGCGGCCCGGTGAGCAGCGCAAAGCCGAACAGTACGCCGGCCACCAGCAGCCAATCAAACAGTGACCCATGGCGCCCGAACAACTGGCCTGCCATGCGCATCACTCCGGTGGCCAGCGCGAATAGTGTGGCATTCACGCCCAAAGGCTGCCCGAACAGCAGATCGGCCAGCATGCCGATGCAGAAGGCCACCCATGGCGGCATCAGCCCCGGTTGCAGCATCGCCCAGACCAGCACCCCCATCAGCGCCAGGTGGGGCATGGCCGGCACGCTGATCGGCAGGGGCGCCAGCATCAATACCAGCAGTGCCACGCTGGCCAGTGCCGGCACCGCATAGCGCCACAGCGACAGCAGCCAGCGTCGGCGCTCTTCCGGGGTCATCAGCAGGGCTGGGGGTGGCGGGCTGGCGATCATGGGATCAGTTCGCCGGCGGTTCGTTGGTGCGCAGGCGCGGAGGTGGCGCGCCGCGGGTGCGGGCTTCCACTGGCACCGGTGCATCGAATACGGGGCCCTTTGGCTGGGTATCGGGGATGGGCAGCCAGGCGCGTTCCACCGTGATGAAACCGCCGCCCAGCGGGCTGGCCGCCAGACGGATCACCGGGCCATCACTGCGTGGATCCACCACCACGCCCACCGGTACGCCGGGCGGATAGACGCCACCATCGCCGGAGGTGACGATGCGATCACCGGCAACCAGCACCAGTTCCGGCCCGATGCGATCGGTGAGCAAGAGGGTCGGAAGGTTGCGCCCGACGGCAAGCCCGGCCTGGCCGGTGCGCTCGACAATCACCGGCACGCGGCTCAGCGGATCGGTCAGCAGCAGCACCCGGGCCGACTGGTGGCCCACTTCCAGCGTGCGGCCGACGAGGCCATCGGCGCCAATCACCGGCATGTCGCGGGTGATGCCGTCGTTGCTGCCCACGGCCAGCATGGCGGTGCGGGCAACGCTGCCCGACGTGGCCGCCGCGATGCGGGTGGTGGCCACCACCGTCCGCGTGGGCTCCCGTACGGCCATCAGCTGCTTCAGTTGGCTCAGTTCGCGCTGGCTGTTGCGCGCGGCGCGCAGCCGGGCATTGGCCTTGTCCAATTCGGCTTCGAGCTGGTCAGCGCGGCTGACGGCGCCGAAATAATCGCTGAAATCGCCCGCCAATTTGCCTGCGCCATCGATCGGCGCGCGCACCACCGACCACAGGGGCGCAACGATATCGGTGGCCGCCGCGCGCACGCCGCTGGCGGTTTCGGGATTGACCCGCGCCACCAGCAGCAGGATCAGCCCGGCCGCGATCACGCCGCCCGACACCACGGCCGAAACCAGCGCGAGATTCTGCTCCCGCCGGATGGCGGTGGGGCGGCGAGGGGCGGGAGTCCAGTCCATGGGTCCCCTGGGGCGAGCCGGCTCAGGCCGTGATCAGGACACCGCGATACATCGGATCTTCCAGCGCGCGGCCGGTGCCGATGGCAACGCAGGTGAGCGGTTCGTCGGCCACGCTGACCGGCAGGCCGGTGGCTTCGCGCAGCACGACATCCAGATCGCGCAGCAGCGCGCCGCCGCCGGTGAGCACGATGCCCTGATCGACGATGTCGGCTGCCAGTTCCGGCTGGGTGTTCTCCAGCGCGGCGCGCACGCCTTCGACGATGGTTGCCACCGGTTCGGCCAGCGCTTCGGCCACCTGGCCCTGGTTGATCTGGATCTCGTTGGGCACGCCGTTCATCAGGTCGCGGCCCTTGATGAACACCGTCTCGCCAATGCCATCGGCCGGCTTCTTGGCGGTGCCGATTTCCTTCTTGATGCGCTCGGCAGTGGCTTCGCCGATCAGCATGTTGAAGTTGCGGCGGACGTAGTTGATGATGGCTTCGTCCATCTTGTCCCCGCCCACACGCACGCTGGTGGTATAGGCAAGGCCCTTCAGCGACAGCACGGCGACTTCGGTGGTGCCGCCGCCGATATCGACGACCATCGAACCAATCGGTTCGGTGACGGGCATGCCAGCACCGATCGCGGCGGCCATCGGCTCTTCGATCAGATAGACCTGGGTGGCGCCGGCATTGTTGGCGGCGTCACGGATGGCGCGCTTTTCCACGCTGGTTGAACCCGACGGCACGCAGATGACGATTTCCGGGTAACGGCCGAAGCGGCTGGTCTGCACCTTCTTGATGAAGTGCTTGATCATCTGTTCCGCAACATCGATGTCGGCAATCACGCCGTCACGCAACGGGCGGATGCATTCGACGTTGCCGGGGGTGCGGCCCATCATCACCTTGGCTTCATTGCCGACGGCCTTGACGATCTTGTTGCCGCGGATGGTCTCGATGGCGACCACGCTCGGCTCGTTCAGAACGATGCCGCGGCCACGCACATAGACGAGCGTGTTGGCGGTTCCCAGATCGATGGCCATGTCCTGAGACAGGAAGGAAAACATCCGGCTGAAAGGCGACATATTGGGGGCTTTTACCAAGGCATGAGGATGGGATTCGCGAACCTGCGCGACCAATCTGCCGCCTTTGGCCCCGAATGGCCGATTCTGCAAGGGTGAAGGGCAAAGTGGAACGCGCGGGGCATGACAGTGCGCTCAACTGCCCCTATTACACGCCGGTGCCCATTCGCCGCCTGCCTGAAACCCTGATCAACCGCATCGCCGCTGGCGAGGTGGTGGAGCGGCCGGCAAGTGCCGCCAAGGAACTGGTGGAAAATGCGCTTGACGCCGGTGCCCAGCGCATCCGGGTGTCGCTGGTGAATGGCGGCATTGATGGCCTGGAAGTGGCCGATGATGGCATCGGCATGGCGCCTGACCAGTTGCGGCTGGCCGTGGAGCGTCACGCCACATCGAAACTGCCCGACGAGGACCTGCAAGCCATTCAAACCATGGGCTTTCGCGGTGAGGCGCTGCCGTCGATCGGCTCGGTCGCCACCCTGTCGCTGACCAGCCGGCCTGATGGCGGCGAAGGCTGGCGGCTGGTGGTGGACAATGGCCGCATCGTGCAGGATGGCCCGGCGAGCGCGGCGCCGGGCACGGTGGCGCGGGTGGACGGCCTGTTCGCCGCCGTCCCGGCCCGGCGCAAGTTCTTGAAATCAAACCGTTCTGAGCTGGCGGCCTGCCTTGATCATATCCGTCGGCTGGCGATGGCGCGGCCCGAAGTGGGTTTCGTGGTCGAGCATGAGGGCCGGCGCCTGCTCAACCTGCCGCCGCTGCCCGATGCTTCCCCGCAATCGACGCTGGCGCGGCTGGCGGCGATCATCGGCCCGGAGTTTGCCGGCAATGCCGTCGCGGTCGATCTGGCGCGCGAAGGGCTGCACCTTGCCGGCCTTGCCGGCATTCCGACGTGGAACCGGGGCGTTTCCGATCACCAATATCTGTTTGTAAATCAACGCCCTGTGAAGGATCGCCTGCTGGTGGGTGCCCTGCGCGGGGCCTATCAGGATCTGCTCGCCCGCGATCGTCATCCGGTGGTTGCGCTGTTCCTTGATGTCCCTTCCGACTTTGTCGATGTGAACGTCCACCCTGCCAAGACCGAAGTGCGCTTCCGCGACGCCGCCCAGGTGCGCGGCATGATCGTTTCGGGCCTGCGCCGCGCCCTGGATGAAGCCGGACACCGCGCCAGCACCCAGGTTTCCGGCGCGGCATTGGCGGCGTTCGTGTCGGAACCGCTGCCGACGGCTGCCGCTGCGTGGCCGCCCGCTGGCGGCGGTGATCCAGCGGCTGGCGGCATGATGGCTTTTGCTGGCGGCACAGCGCCGGGCGCCAGCTGGTCCGAAGCGCCGCGCCTGTTCAGCCAGTTGCCACCGGCTTTTGCCCCCGCACACCCCCCCGCACACACTCCCGCCGAACCCGCCCCGCCGCCGCAACAATTCCCGCTCGGCGCCGCGCGCGGACAGGTGGCGGCAACCTATATCGTCGCCGAAACCGACGACGCGCTGATCATCGTCGATCAGCATGCCGCCCATGAGCGCCTGACGCTGGAACGCATGAACCGCGCCCTTGCCGGCGGCGCGGTCGCGTCCCAGGCGCTGCTGGTGCCGGAGGTGGTCGAACTGGACGAGATCGCCGCCGGCCGTATCACCGATCGCGCCGACGAACTGGCCGAACTCGGGCTCGAGGTCGAAGCCTTTGGCCCCGCCGCCGTCCTGGTCCGCGCTACCCCGGCGCTGCTCGGCACATGCGACGTGAAAGGCCTGATCACCGATCTCGCCGACGATCTCTCCGCCTTCGGCCGCGCGCTGAGCCTGAAGGAACGGCTGGACGGCGTGGCTGCCACCATGGCCTGCCACGGCAGCGTGCGGGCTGGCCGGCAGCTTTCGATTGCCGAAATGAATGCCCTGCTGCGCGAAATGGAAGTCACCCCGCACAGCGGCCAGTGCAACCACGGCCGCCCGACCTGGGTAAAGCTGGCCAAGACCGACATCGAGAAACTGTTCGGGCGGCGCTGAAGGCGGCGCCGGCCGGCAAATGTCTATCCTGCTGCCCGGTCAAAGGCGGCGGCCAGCGCGTCGACCAATGTTCGTGCCTGCCGAAGGGTCTGGCGGCGCGGGTGGTAAAGCAACCCTATCGATCCGGTGTCAGCTTCGAGGTCAAAGCAGCGCGGCAGCCCTGCACTCTGCCTCGCATGAATACACGGCAGCAGCGCCGCCCACCGAAAGCCGGATTATCTGATCCTGCTCACGCCTGTCGTCGGCTTCCTGGTGCGGACGAGGTGCGCGCCCACGTCGTGGGACGGATGGGCGGGCACGCGCGCACCGCACCACTTCTGCGGATAATGCGAACCACTTGCATTAACAGCCGCGATGGTTGATAACGCTTCGCAACAACGTCACTTGATTCGCGAGACTGCCGTGTTCGTCTGTGTCTGCAATGCACTGAAGGAACGTGATGTGCGCGATGCTGCGCGCCTGGCCGGCAAGTCCTGCCCCAAGGCCGCCTATGCGCAACTGGGCCACAAGCCCAAGTGCGGCCAGTGCCTTCCCTTTGCCAAGGAAGTGATCGAGAACGCCCGCGCCTGCGGCTGATCCGGCATAGGCTGCTAATGCAAGTGCGTTGCAGTAATAAGTATCAGAAAAACAACGCTTTTTCTTGACCTGAATCAAGAACTGCGCCATGGCGATCCCAGCAAAGGGAGACTGGCCATGCGCGGTGACGCCAAGGTGATCGAATTTCTGAATGCCGTGCTCAAGGGTGAGCTGACGGCGGTGAACCAATATTGGCTGCATTATCGCCTGCTCGACAATCTGGGCATCAAGAAGCTCGCCGATTACGAGCGGCACGAATCCATCGACGAGATGAAGCATGCCGACAAGCTGATGGAACGCATCTTCTTCCTGGAAGGTCTGCCCGGCATGCAGGCGCTCAATCGCCTGCGCATCGGCGAGACGGTGGAAGAGGTGCTGCAGGCGGATCTGGAGCTGGAATTCGAAGCCATCGCCCTGTTGAAGGATGCCATCGAACATTGCGAGAAGGTGCGCGATTACGCCTCGCGCGATCTGTTCGCCGAAATCCTCAGCGCCGAGGAAGAGCATGTCGATTTCATCGAGACGCAGCAGGACATGATCCGCCAGATGGGCCTGGCCAATTATATCCAGCTGCAATCGCGGCCGGCGGGCGACTAAGCCGTTCGCTTCCGCCCAAAACGAAAAAGGGCCGCCGTGGCATGCCACGGCGGCCCCTTTTCCATGTCGAGGACTGATCAGCCGCGCGTGGCGGCGTACAGGCTCCACAGGCCGGCGATTTCGCCCATGCCGCTCTTTTCATTCACGCCCTTGAACGCGGCGATCGCGGCGGCCTTCTGGCCGCCCTTCACAGCGGCAATGCCCTTGAACACGCGGGCATAATCGGCATCCAGACCGTTGGCGGCAATGGCCTTGTCATAAGCGGCCATCGCCTTGGCATAATCGCCCAGGCCCAGATAGGCGTTGCCGCCCTTGAAGGCGGTGGCCGGCGAAGCGGACAACTTGAGCGCTTCCGGGCCCTCCTTGGCAACGCCGGCTGCCGCGGCAGCAGCAAGCTTCTGGCTCATCGGGTCGGTGCCGCCGCCGGTCTTGTCCAGCGCGGCCTTGGCCACGGCGGCCTGGCCGTTGATCAGCGCCAGACGGGCGAAATCCTGCAGATCGGTCGGGCGTTCCAGCGTGCCGGTGGTGAGCATCAGGTGATAAAGCGCCAGCTTGGCTTCCGAGCGCATGTTGTGGCCCTGCAGTTCGGTCAGCAGCACCTTCCAGCGCTTCGGCGACGGGTCCGACTTGATCAGGCGGTTGATGGTGGCGAGATAGCCCTTCTTGTCGCCCGACTTGAACTGGGCGCCGGCCAGATTTTCCAGATACACGGGCTTGGCGCCGTTGCTGGCGATCAGCTTGTTGTATGCAGCGATGGCGGCCTTGTGATTGCCCTGGCGGGTCATTGCCTGCGCCACCATGATCTGGCTGGCCTCACCGGGGCAGTTGCGGGCGATGGCGACGGCCTTGTCCATCTGGCCAGCGCGATAATAGAGCGGGCCGAGCTGGTTGCAGGGGGCGCCAACCTGTTCGAGAGCCGCCGCAGCCTGGCCAAATTGGCCGACAGCGGTGAAGGCGAAGCCGGCCATCTGAGCGGTCTTTTCGCGCTCTTCAGCGGTGGTGGCGGCGGCGCGGGCCTGGCCAATGGCGGCGGCGACACCGGCCGCATTGCGCGACTTGGCGGCGGCGGCGGCGGCGTTGAGCGCCTTGCCCACGGCAGGCGACACGGCGGCCACGGCCGGGGTGGCAACAGCCAACAGGCTGGCAGCGATCAGCAGGCGGGCATCAATCTTCATTGGCAATCCTTGGCTGTTCTCGTCCAAAATCCCAGAACCGGATGCCTGGGTGGCAACCGACCCGCGAAACAGAATGGTCTTGCCGGGGTTTCGGGCCGATGAATGGCCATCGCGAATCCCCCCCGGCCCCTCCCTGAGCGCGAATGGCAGCCCATAACGGAAGTTTTGTGCCATGCAACCGGGCAAAACGCCCCGGTTGGGCTTAGTGTCGCAGCCGTTCGGGCCGGGCGGTTGCATGGGCGCGATGAAGCGCCTAATCGGCGGCGCACAACGAGATCCATCGGGAGAGGGACCATTCGCGCTTTCATCTTTCCGGGCCAGGGCAGCCAATCGGTGGGCATGGGCAAGGGCCTTGCCGATGCCAGCCCCCATGCCCGCGCCGTTTTCGAAGAAGTGGATGATGCACTGGGCGAACGCCTGTCGCGCCTGATGTGGGAAGGGCCGGAAGACGAACTGACCCTGACGGCCAATGCCCAGCCAGCGATCATGGCGGTGGGCATCGCCTGCCTGCGCGTGCTGGAAAACGAGGCTGGCGTGCGGCTGGCGGACAAGGCGGCGTTCGTGGCCGGGCACAGTCTGGGCGAATATACCGCCCTGTGCGCTGCCGGCAGCCTGGGCCTTGCTGATACGGCCCGCCTGCTGCGGCTGCGCGGCACGGCGATGCAGGCCGCGGTGCCGCCGGGCGTTGGCGCCATGGCGGCGCTGCTCGGCCTCGATTTCGAAACCGTGCAGGCGATCGCCGCAGAGGCGGCGCAAGGGCAGGTGTGTGCGGCGGCCAACGACAATGCCACCGGGCAGGTCGTGGTTTCCGGCCATGTCGAGGCCGTGGCCCGCGCCATGAACCTGGCCAAGGGCAAGGGTGCGCGTCACTCCGTGCTGCTGCCGGTGTCGGCGCCATTCCATTGCCCGCTGATGCAGCCGGCCGCCGATGCGATGGCCGCAGCATTGGCCGCAGCACCGCTGACCGCGCCAACCGTGCCGCTGGTCGCCAATGTCACCGCCGCGCCAGTGACCGACCCGGCCGAGATTCGCCGCCTGCTGGTGGAACAGGTGTGCGGCACCGTGCGCTGGCGGGAATCGGTGCTGGCCATGGCGGCGCTGGGCGTCACCGGTTTTGCGGAACTGGGCGGCAAGGTGCTGGGCCCGATGATTCGGCGTATCACCCCCGATGTGCCAACCATCACCGCGGCCGACATGCCTGGCGTGGAAGCCATTGCCGCTGCGATTGCCTGAAGGAGCTATTCCCATGTTTGATCTGACCGGCATGACCGCGCTTGTGACCGGCGCCTCTGGCGGCATTGGCAGCGCGATTGCCAAGGCGCTCGGCGCGCGCGGGGCCCGCGTTGCCCTGTCCGGCACCCGCGCCGAAGCGCTGGCTGCCGTGGCCGCCGAATGCGGCCCCGATGCCGTGATCCTGCCGTGCAACCTGGGCGACAGCGCCGCCGTTGATGCGCTGGTGCCGCAGGCGGTGGAGGCCCTTGGTGGCCGGCTGGACATATTGGTCGCCAACGCCGGCATCACGCGCGACAATCTCGCCATGCGGATGAAGGACGAGGAGTGGGCAGACGTGATCCGCATCAACCTCGAAGCCACCTTCCGCCTCTATCGCGCCGCCGCCAAGCCGATGATGAAGCAGCGTTTTGGCCGGCTGATCGCCATCACCTCGGTCGTGGGCGTCACCGGCAATCCGGGCCAGGCCAATTATGCGGCGTCCAAGGCCGGGCTGATCGGCATGTCGAAGGCGCTGGGCCAGGAACTGGCGTCACGCAACATCACGGTGAATTGCGTGGCGCCGGGGTTCATCGTTTCGGCGATGACCGATGCGCTGCCGGCGGCGCAGAAGGACGCGCTGACGGGGCGGATTCCGGCCGGAAGGCTGGGCGAAGGCGCCGATATTGCGGCGGGGGTGGTGTATCTGGCGTCGAAGGAAGCTTCGTACGTGACGGGGCATACGCTGCACATCAATGGTGGGATGGCGATGCCCTGATGGGCGCGGCCGGCGGCGGAGCCGCCGAGTCCGCTCCGGGCTGCAAGGAAGAAGAAGGAAGAGCGTGGCGGAGCCACGCCGTCGAAGCTGTTCTGCCGGCTGTGGCCGGCAGCCAGCCCGGCCGAGCTTGTGCGAGTCTGGCGGCGGCACGCCGCCAGCCGCACGGCGCTCTTGCCACAATTTCGCCATCACGCTATCGCCGGCCAGTAACTGCAAACCAACCCACGGCGAACACACCGCCGCCAACATAGGGGACGAAAAATGAGCGATGTCGCCGAGCGCGTGAAGAAGATTGTTGTCGAGCATCTGGGCGTGGAAGCCGACAAGGTGACCGAAGCCGCCAGCTTCATCGACGATCTGGGTGCCGACAGCCTCGACACCGTCGAGCTGGTGATGGCCTTCGAAGAAGAATTCGGCGTGGAAATCCCGGATGATGCCGCCGAAAAGATCCTCACCGTGGCCGATGCGATCAATTTCATCGGCGCCAACGGCAAGTGATTTCCGGCTGAAGGCCGCGGCTGCCGCGGCCTTCACGCCATGTTGACAGGGCTGGCCGCCCGTTTGAGAACGATGGGCCGGCAAAACAGGGAACGGCCCATCGCTTGCACACAGGCGGCGGGCCGTTTCGTGCCAAATGGGCCAGCCTTTTCACGGGCGGCCCAACCCCCAGCACCGGCAGGGCAGGCCGGTCGCGCAGAAGAATGGAATGCCGATGCGCCGTGTCGTCGTCACTGGTCTGGGCCTGGTCACCCCCTTGGGGGCGAATGTCGAAACCACCTGGGCCAACATCCTGGCCTCGCAATCGGGCGCCGGCCCGATCACGCGCTTTGATGCCTCCGATCAGCTGTGCCGCATCGCCTGCGAAGTAAAGGCCGGCGACGGCACCGGGCTCACCTTCGATGCCAACAAGCGCGTTGATTACAAGGTGCAGCGCCAGGTCGATCCGTTCATCGTCTATGGCATCGATGCGGCCGGCCAGGCCATTGAAGACGCCGGCCTGACCGACATGAGCGAGGAAGAGCGTTTCCGCGCCGGCTGCTCGATCGGCAGCGGCATCGGCGGCTTGCCGGGCATCGCGTCGGAATCGATCGTGTGCCATGAAAAGGGCCCGCGCCGCGTGTCCCCGCACTTCGTGCATGGCCGGCTGATCAACCTGATTTCCGGCCAGGTTTCGATCAAATATGGCCTGATGGGGCCCAACCACGCGGTCGTCACCGCTTGCTCCACCGGCGCCCATGCCATCGGCGATGCCGCCCGCATGATCGCGCTGGATGATGCCGATGTGATGCTGGCCGGCGGTTCCGAAAGCGCGCTGTGCCCGCTGGGCATCGCCGGTTTCGCTCAGGCCCGCGCGCTGTCGACCAATTTCAACGACGATCCGACCCGCGCCAGCCGCCCCTATGACAAGGATCGCGATGGCTTCGTGATGGGCGAAGGCGCTGGCGTGGTGGTGCTGGAGGAATATGAACGCGCCAAGGCGCGCGGGGCGAAAATCTATGGCGAAGTGATCGGCTATGGCCTGACCGGCGATGCCTATCACGTGACGGCGCCGCATCCGGAAGGGTCGGGCGCGTTCCGTTCGATGCAGATGGCGCTGCGCAAGGCCGGCCTGAACCCGGCAGACATCGATTATATCAACGCCCACGGCACCTCCACCCCGATGGGCGACGAGCTGGAACTGGGCGCGGTGAAGCGGCTGTTCGGCAATGCCATCGACAATGTCTCGATGTCGTCCACCAAGTCGGCCATTGGCCACTTGCTTGGCGGTGCCGGCGCGGTGGAAGCCATTTTCTGCCTGCTCGCCCTGCGCGATCAGGTGGCGCCGCCGACGCTCAATCTCGACAATCCGTCGGACGCCTGCATCGGCGTTGACCTGGTGCCGCACGTGGCGAAACAGCGCCGCATCCGCGCCGTGCTCAACAACTCGTTCGGCTTTGGCGGCACCAACGCGACGCTGGTGATGCGCGGCGTTTGAGCCGGGCGATGCGCCGCGCCTTTCTGGCCTTTGTCGCCTTGCTGTTGCTGGGCGTGGCGATCATGCTGATCCCGTGGTTCGGCTGGGGCAATGTCAGCGGGCCGGCGCAATCGTTCGAGGTGAAGCGCGGCGCCAGCCTGTCTGGCGTGGCGCGTGATCTGGAGACCGCCGGTCTGGCAAAATCCGCCTGGCAATTCCGCGTGCTGGCGCGCGTGCTGGGCGATGACGCACCGGTGCAGGCCGGGCGCTATCGGTTGCGCGCCGGCACGCCGTGGCGCGATATCCTCGCCACGCTGCAGAAGGGCGAGGTGGAGCGCTTCACCGTCACCATTCCCGAAGGCTGGCCGGCAGTGCTGGTGGCGGAACGGCTGAACGCCGTATCGGGGCTGACAGGCAAGGCGAGCGTGCCGGCCGAAGGCAGTATCTTGCCCGACACCTACGAATATCAACCCGGCGAGGACCGCGCCGTGCTAATGAAGCGCATGCAGACGGCGATGATCAAGACCCTGGCTGATCTCTGGCCCAAGCGCACCGCGCGCGCGGTGGTGAAAACGCCGGAACAGGCCATCGTGCTGGCCAGCATCGTCGAGAAGGAAACCGGCAAGGCCAGTGAACGCAGAATGATTGCAGGCGTTTACAGCAATCGGCTTGCACAGGGTATGAAGCTGGATGCCGATCCCACGGTGATTTATCCGATTACCGCCGGCAAGCCGCTGGGCCGCCGCATCCGCCAATCGGAACTGCGTCGCGACACCGGCTACAATACCTATCTCAAGCCCGGCCTGCCACGCGGCCCCATTGCCAATCCGGGGCGCGACAGCATCATGGCCGTGCTCGACCCGGACGACACGCAGGCGCTCTATTTCGTCGCCGATGGCAGCGGCGGCCATGTCTTTGCCAAGACTCTCGCCGAACATAACGCCAATGTGGCGCGCTGGTTTGCCCTGCGCCGCCAGCGCGGTGAGATGTGAGCCGCAAGCCCGCCAGCCGTGGCACGTTCGGCCGGTCAGCGCCGGCAAAGCGCCGCAAGCCGAGCCTGCTGATGTGGCTGGCGCGCGTCGTGGCGCTGCCGGTGCTGGCGTGGATGCTCGGCCTGATCTGGTTCAGCCTCACCCTGCCCGGCGCGGCGCCGCTGGGCCTGAAGAGCGATGGCGTGGTGGTGCTGACCGGCGGCGCCGGCCGCTTCCGACGCGGGCTGGCGGTGGTGGAATCCGGCGCGGCGCGGCGGATGCTGGTTTCGGGCGTGGGCGAAAAGACCAGCCGCCGGCAACTGGCCGCGGCCTTCGGGATTGCCACGCGCCGGCTGCGCACCACCGATCTGGGCTATCAGGCGGTCGATACACGCTCCAACGCCGAAGAAACGGCGCGCTGGGTGGCTGAACATGATTTCAAATCGATCCGGCTGGTGACCAGTGCCAGCCACATGCGCCGCGCCCGGCTGGAATTGTCGCGCGTGCTGCCCAGGGGCGTGACCGTATTGTCCGATGCCGTGCCATCTGAACCCAAGGCGCCGGGGCTGGCGTTTGAATATACAAAATGGTTGGCACGGCGTGGGGCGCTGCTGCTGGGGGCGGCGTGATGCGCCATCACCCTCTGGCGACCGCGCTGGCCTTCGTGCGGACCGTCATTTTCCAGCTTGTCTTCCTCGGTGGATCCCTGCTGCTGGTGCCACTGGCGCTGCTGCTCGGCCTGCTCGGTTCAGGCGGAAGCCTCTATATCGGGCCGAAGTATTGGGCGGGCTGGTTCCGCCTGACCAGCCGGGTGATCACCGGCGTGCGGATCGAGATTGAAGGCGAGATTCCGCCCGGGCCGCAGCTGTTTGCGCTGAAACATGAAAGCGCGGTGGAAGCCATCCTCACCCTCTGGTGGTTTGAACGGCCGGCCGTGGTGATGAAGCAGGAACTGCGCCGGATCCCGATCTGGGGCCTGGCTTCGGCCCGGCATGGCTCCATCTTCGTTGATCGCTCCGGTTCGGCGAGCATGCTGCGCGAAATGATGCGGCAGGCGCAGGCCGCGGTGGCGCAGGGCCGCCCGGTGGTGATCTTTCCGGAAGGCACGCGGGTGCAAGTGGGCGAAACCCCGCCGCTCGCGGCCGGATTCGCCGGGCTCTACAAGATGCTGAAGCTGCCGGTGGTGGCCGTCGCGATCGACAGCGGCAGCGTCTGGCCGAAAAGCTTCATCAAATATCCCGGCACCGTGCACATGAAGGTGGCGCCGCCGATCCCGCCCGGGCTGCCCCGTGCCGAGGTGGAAGCACAGGTGCATGCCGCGATCAATGCCTTGCAGGCAGAGGGCCGCACATGACCCGCCGTTGGCCGCTGCTGCTGTCGTTGCTGCCGCTGCTGCTCGGCCTGGCAGTCTATGGCCAGTTCTGGCGCGGCTGGGCGGCAGACTTTGAAACCACGCTGGGGCGCTGGTTTCCGGGCAGCGGCGCGCAGGTCAGCGGCTTTCCCTATCGGCTGGAGGCCGAGCTGGCCGGCGTTTCCCTGGCCCACCAGGGCGGCACGCAGCTGGCGCTGGCGGTGCAGAAGCTGCGGCTGAACCGCGGGCCATGGCGGCCGGAATTGACCGTGCTGCAGGGGCAGGAGGTGGCGCTGGCAGCGGCGGCGGCCGGGCTGTCGGCCAAGGTTTCGGCGGCATCGGCCACCGCCAGCCTGAAGCTGGTGAACGATGCCAACGGGCTGCAACGCCTGGGCCGCCTTTCGATCATCCTGCCCGGTGCGCGCGGCACGCTGGCGCCTGGTGGCAGCACGGCATTTCGGGCCGAGACGCTGGAACTTCATGCCCGCGAGATGTTCGGCGCGCAGAGCCTGGCCGAACCCGCCAGCCCGCGCCTGCCGCAGCGCGGCCAGTTCGTGGTGGGGGCTACCGGCTTCGCCGCAGGGCAGGGCGCGCCGATCAGCCTGGCCGCCGATCTGATCGTGCGTGGTGGCGGCCGGCTCGACGATTATCGCCGCTGGGCCGATGGCGGCGGCAGCCTCGATCTGGTGATGACCGGCAGCGATGCCACTGGCGAGATCTTCAAGCTGGATGCCAGCGTGGTGCCGCTGGGTGCCAGCACCCGGCTGGCGGGCACGATCGCCACGGTTTGCCCGCTCACCGTGCAGGCGGCCATGAACGGCACCGCTCCGCCGGCCGAACAGCGGCTGCGCGCGCCGATCACGCTGGCGCTGGAAACGTCACTGCCGCTCACGGGAGTGGCCGCGCTGACGGGCCTTCCCGCCGATCTGGCGACCAGGGCGCGGCGCGGGCAATTGCCGGCCTGCCCCCGATTGCGCTGAACGGCAGAACGGCCACCCGCCGGGCTGGCGGATGGCCGTGCTGTTTGGCGTGCGCTGTTACCTGGCGATGCCGATGGCGATTTCGCTCACCCAACCCTTGGTGCCAAGTTCATCGGTGACTTCCCAGAAGCCGCCTTCCTTGTTGCCGGTGGGATAGAGCATGGCGCCGCCGTCGAGCGGCTTGATCACCTTGGCTGAAAGCGCCGGGCCGGCGAACATGCGACCGGGGTTCTTCATCACCACGGCACGTTCGGCCTGTTGGCCGCCGGCGGCGGCTTCCAGCCCGCCCAGATCGCTCACCAGCTTGGTGAAGGCATCCAGATAGGCCAGCGCCACGACCTGGCCGATTTCGGTATCGGCATAGCCGCTGGCACCGCCGGCACCGAGGACGCCGCCGCCAAAGATGCCGCCACCGCCGCCAAAGCCGACATCCTTCTTGGTGGCCTGGCCTTCGGTGACAAATTCTTCCGACGACTTGTTGTTGACGACTTCCAGCGTGACGTTGGCCGAACGCTTCTTCACATCAAGCCCGCCAAGCAGCGCGCCACCCACGCCCGGCACCACGGCGCCAAGCAGGGCACCAACGCGGAAACCGCCCTTGTTGCGATTGGCGGTGACGATGTTGGGGATCATGGTGAAATCGGCCTGCACCATCTGGCCCTTGCCAATGGTGCCGCCGCCGCGCATTTCGCCGCCGGCCGCCAGCGACCGTTCGGTCTGCATGGCGGCCATGCCGCGCTGCGAGCGGTTCACCAGGCGGAAGCAGCCGGATTTCTGGGCATAGACGCGCAACAGCGCTTCGGGCGAACCCAGGCCCAGGCCTTCCCACCAGCGCACTTCCGGATCGCTGATGCCCATGGTGCCGATCGGTTTGGCACAGGTGGGCAGTTCGGCGGTCTTGGCAGCGCGCTGCTTTTCGATGCCACCCTTGCGGCCGGCGTCGATCTGGGCAGTGGCTGGTGCGCTGGCCACGACAAGGCTGAGCGTGGCCATGGCAGCAAGGCTGTTGAGCAAATTGGTCTTCATGAAAATCCTCGAACTGGTTCCAGAGGGTTGGCGGCCGTTATCGACCTGCCACCCAGTTACGCGACCCCGATATCCCGGTTGCGATTATCGCATGCAGATACGGCGGCTTGTAAAGCCGAAAATGCTCAATCCGGCGCATGCCGGCCGAAATCGGCGGCGTCGGTATCCTGGCCTTCATCGACGATGGAGCGGCGAATGGCGCGGGTGCGGGTGAACAGGCTTTCCAGCGCATCGCCGTCGCCCCAGCGGATGGCGCGCTGCAGGGCGACCAGATCCTCGGTGAAGCGGCCCAGCAGTTCCAGCACGGCATCGCGATTGCCCAGGAACACATCGCGCCACATCACCGGATCGCTGGCGGCGATGCGGGTGAAATCGCGGAAGCCCCCCGCTGAATATTTGATCACTTCCGATTTGGTCACCTCCTCCAGATCGCTGGCGGTGCCAACGATGGAATAGGCGATGAGGTGCGGCAGATGGCTGGTGACGGCGAGCACGCGATCATGGTGGGCCGCATCCATCACGTCCACCTTGCTGCCCAGCCGGCGCCAGAATTCGGACAGGCGCTCCACCATGGTGGCATCGGCGCGCGGCGGCGGCGTGATGATGCACCAGCGGCCCTTGAACAGGCTGGCAAAGCCGGCATCCGGCCCGGATTTTTCGGTGCCGGCCACCGGGTGCGCCGGGATGACATGCACGCCGGGCAGCGCGGCGCTCAGCACCTTGAGCACATTTTCCTTCACCGAACCCACGTCGCTGACCACCGTATCGGGGGCCAGTTCCGGGGCGATTTCAGCCGCGACTGCTGCCATGGCGCCCACCGGCACGCACAGGATCACCAGATCGGCATCGATCACCGCCGTGCCGGCACCATCGGCGACATCATCGGCCAGGCCCAGTTCGGAAACACGCATCCGGACGGCCGGGCTGGCATCGCTCACCACCAGTTGCACGGTGGGCATGGCGGTGCGGATGGCGCGGGCCAGCGACGAGCCAATCAGGCCCATGCCGATGATGGCGACACGCGAAAACGGCAGCATCAGGCGCTGGCTCCGGCGCCTTCGACATAGTCGCGCAGGGCGGCGGCGACGGTGCGGGTTTCCGTTTCGGTGCCGATCGAAATGCGCAGGCAGCGCGGCATGTTCTGCACCGCGAGGTAACGGCAGATGATGCCGTGATCGAGCAGATACTGGTTGCAATCCGCGGCCGACACCGGGCCGCTTTCGGGGAATTCGATCAGGATGAAGTTGCAGGCCGAAGGGATGGCGCGCAGGCCGGCGTTGCCGAGCGCTGCGATCTCGCCTTCCAGCCAGCCGCGCAGGCGGATGGTTTCGCGGCGCACCATGGCGAGATGGGCATCGTCGCCCAGCGAGGCAACCGCGGCAGCCTGGCCGGTGGTGGTGACGTTGAACGGCCCGCGCACCCGTTCCATGGCGGCGATCAGCGGCAGGGCGGCGACGGCCCAGCCAACGCGCTGGGCGGCAAGGCCGTGTATCTTGGAGAAGGTGCGGGTAACGATCAGATTGGGCAGCGTCTGTGCCAGCGCCAGCCCGTCTTCATATTCCCCGTCAACGAATTCGGCGTAGGCGCAGTCCAGCACCAGCACGACATCGCTGGGCAGGCCCGCGATCAGGCGGCGCACGTCGGCCGCCGGCAGCAGCGTGCCGGTCGGGTTGTTGGGATTGGCGACATAGATGACCCGCGTGGCCGGCGTGATGGCGCGCAGGATGGCATCGATATCGCCGGTGTAATCCACATCCGGCACCACGACCGGCGTGGCGCCGACGCGGCGGGTGGCGCCTTCATAGACCGCAAAGCCGTGGCGGACATGGATGATCTCGTCGCCCGGCCCGGCAAAGCTGGAGGCGATCATGTGCAGGATCTCGTCGCTGCCGGTGCCGCAGATGATATGTTCGGGCTTCACGCCATATTTGCGGCCCAGCGCCTCGCGCAGCGCGGTGGAGGCGGGATCGGGATAGCGATGGCCATCGGCCAGCACGGCCTGCATCGCGGCCACCGCCATGGGGGACGGCCCCCACGGATTCTCGTTGGACGACAATTTCGCCACGACGGGCGCGCCCGCGCTCGATTTGCCCGGCACATAGGCGTGCATGGCTTCGATCCACGGTTTCATCTGGGGTGCGGCACTGGTCATGCAGGCGCGTTAGCGAATATCGCTGGCACAGTCACCCCCGCAGCATTATTGGCCTTGCCCCTGATGGATGAACGCTTTGGCCTTGATCGCCGTGTCACCCTGCCGGGGGAGTTTCCGCTGGCGGGCGGCGGCGTGCTGCCGGAACTCACTATCGCCTATGAAACCTATGGCAAATTGAACGCGGGCGGCACCAATGCCGTGCTGATCTGCCACGCGCTCACGCTTGATCAATATGTGGCCAGCGCCCACCCGCGCACCGGCAAGCCGGGTTGGTGGACGCGGCTGATCGGGCCGGGCAAGCCCGTGGATCCGGCAGACTGGTTCGTGATCTGCGCCAATGTGCTGGGCGGCTGCATGGGATCGACCGGGCCGACGAGCATCGATCCGCGCGACGGCCAGGCCTATGCCATGCGCTTCCCGGTGATCACCATTGCCGACATGGTGGCGGCGCAGGCGCGGCTGCTCGATCATCTGGGGGTGGGCACGCTGGCGGCGGTGATCGGCGGTTCGATGGGCGGCATGCAGGCGCTCACCTGGGCCGTGCATCACCCGGCGCGGGTGAAGAAGGTGGTGGCCATCGCGACGGCGGCCCGCCATTCGGCGCAGAATATCGCCTTCCACGAAGTCGGCCGGCAGGCGATCATGGCCGATCCGATGTGGGCGGGCGGCGCATATGCTGCCGCCAGGCCGCCGGCTTCGGGCCTTGCCGTGGCGCGCATGGCGGCGCACATCACCTATCTGTCGGAGGAAGGGCTGACCGAGAAATTCGGCCGCCGCCTGCAGAACCGCGATGCGGTGTCATTCGGCTTTGACGCGGATTTCCAGGTCGAATCCTATCTGCGCCACCAGGGCCTCAGCTTCGTCGAGCGCTTCGACGCCAATAGCTACCTCTACATTACCCGCGCCATGGATTATTTCGATCTCGCCGAACCGCACGGCGGCAATCTGGCGCGCGCCTTTGCCGGGGTGCAGAGCCGCTTCTGCCTCGTCTCCTTCACCTCGGACTGGCTCTATCCCACCGCCGAGAGCCGCCGCATCGTGCGGGCGCTGAACGCCGCTGGCGCGCCCGTGTCGTTCGTGGAGCTGGAAAGCCCGTTCGGCCATGATGCCTTTCTGCTCGACGCGCCGGAGATGAACCGGGTGATTGACGGGTTCCTCACCGCATGACGCCGGTTCCGCTGCGCCCCGATCTGGCTGCCGTGGCCGCTGCCGTGCCGGAGGGCGCGCGCGTGCTCGATATCGGCTGCGGCAATGGCCAGTTGCTGGCCTGGCTGCGCGACACCAAGGGCGTTGAAGGCCGCGGCATCGAGCTTGATCCCGGCGACGTGGCCGCCGCCGTGGGGCGCGGCCTGGCGGTGGTGCAGGGCGATGCCGATACCGATCTGGCCGATTATCCCGATGCCGCGTTCGACGTGGTGATATTGTCGAACACGCTGCAGGCCATGCACCGCCCGGCAGCGGTGCTCGCCGAACTGGTCCGCATCGGCCGCAGCGCCATCGTGTCCTTCCCCAATTTCGGCCATTGGCGGGTGCGAATGAGCCTGTCCGTGGGTGGTCGCATGCCCGTCACCCGCAGCCTGCCGGTGAGCTGGCACGAAACGCCCAACATCCATTTCTGCACCATCGCCGATTTCGAGGCGCTGGCCCGTGACATGGGGCTGACGGTGGAGCGCCGCGCCGGGCTGGCTTCGGGCCGGCAGGTGGCGCTGTGGCCCAATCTGCTGGCCGATACCGGGGTGTTCGTCCTGCGCCGATAGGCTATCGTGAGGCGTGGACGACGATCTTGATCCCGAACTGATCCGTTTCCTGCGGGAAGAACTGGGGCATGATGTGCCCACAGGCCGCGAATGGACGTTCACCGGGCCGTTGTGGATCTGGAAGGGCAAGGCGGCGGACGGCAAGCCTTCGCCGATGAGCTGGCATTTCCTCACCATCACCGGCGATGTCGCGGCGGGCATCCGCGCGGCCGCACCGGGGCGCTCGGCGGCGTGGGGGTCGGTGTATGTGAAGGTGATGCTGGGGGCTACAAGATGGGCGACCTCGGTATTCCCGTCGAAGGACGTGGGCGGCTACCTGCTGCCGGTGAAGGCGGCGGTGCGGAAGCAGGAAGGCGTGGGCGAGGGCGACGTGGTGACGGTGGAATTGTCGCTCTAGCGCCCCCCCCCAATACAGTCCTTGTCATGCTGGCGCAGGCCAGCATCCATCGTGCCGATTGAGCCCTGCGCTGCCACCCATGCGCCCGACTCCAAAGTAGATGCTGGCCTGCGCCAGCATGACGGGGCTTTTTGTGAGTGGAGCCTAGATCGCCATTTGCGTTTGCGTCGTCACGCTGGCCAATTTGCCTTCGGCGCTTTCCACCCGCGTTACCCACACGCTGGTGCGCCGGCCAACGTGCAGCGGCGTCGCGGTGGCCACCAGCGTACTGCCCACCGGAATCGCCCCCATCATGTTGGTTTTCGATTCGATCGTGGTGGTGGTCTTCGCTTCGGGCGGCAGCACCTGGAACGCCCCGCAGGCGCCGGTGAAATCCGCCAGCGCCATCAGGAATCCACCGTGCGCGGTGCCGCCCGCCGTGCAATATTCGGGCTTGATGACGGCGTGGACAACCACGCGCTCCTTGCCCATCTCCTTGATCTCGAAACGCAGGTGCGCCGAAAACGGCACACGCTTGATCACCTCGGCAAACGCGGCTTCGTCCATCATCAATTCACCATTCTGGGCACCATCGCCGGATCGGCGGCGCCGACCAGCACGGGCTTCTGCCAGTCGGTCTTGGCGACGAGCACGACATGATGGCGTTCGGGCAGCGTTTCCACCCGCCAGTCCAGCACTTCGAACATGGCTTCATCCAGCCGCAGCTGCAGCGGCTCGCGCAGCCAGCCGATATCCTTGATGTGCCACGGCCGCCGCGCCCGCACGATCAGCACGGCAAGGCCGGCCGGGCTCAACACCCGCCACAATTCGCGCAGCATCAGCCGCGGCTGGATCAGCGGCGCGGAGAGCAGCACCTTGTCGAACAGGGCCTCGTGGAAGGGCAGGTGATGCGGATCGGCGCGCACCGTGCCTGGCCGCAATTCCTCGTCGCTCGCCGCCACGCAGGCCACATGTTCCCAGCCCTCCAGCGCCAGCCCCACCCGTTCCGGCGGCTGGCCGAGCACCAGCAGCCGGCCCGACGGATTGTCGGCGCGATGGCCGGCAAACAGCCGCTCGACGGGCGTGGCTTCGCGGATCAACATGCGGTTCAGCGTTCGACGGCGAGGGCGATGCCCATTCCTCCGCCAATGCACAGCGTGGCGAGGCCCTTTTTCGCATCGCGGCGGCCCATTTCGTGCAGCAACGTCACCAGGACGCGCGCGCCCGATGCGCCGATCGGGTGGCCGATGGCGATGGCGCCGCCGTTCACATTGAGCTTGGTCGGATCGAGGCCGAGTTCCTGGCCCACGGCCAGCGCCTGCGCGGCAAACGCCTCGTTGGCTTCGACCAGATCCAGATCCGCCACGCTCCAGCCGGCCTTGGCCAGCGCCTTGCGACTGGCCGGCACCGGGCCGATGCCCATCACGGCAGGATCGACGCCCACGCTGGCAAAACCGGCGATGCGCGCCAGGATCGGCGCGCCGCGGCGGTTGGCTTCGGCTTCGCTCATCAGCACCAGCGCGGCAGCGCCGTCGTTCAGGCCCGAGGCGTTGGCGGCGGTGACGCTGCCATCCTTCTTGAAGGCGCCCTTCAGGCCCGAAACGCTGTCCAGCGTCACGCCATCGCGGATATATTCGTCGGTATCCACCACGGTGTCGCCCTTGCGGCCCTTGATGGTGACCGGTGCGATTTCAGCCGCAAAGCGACCCGCAGCACGCGCCGCGCTGGCCTTGTTCTGGCTGGCGACGGCGAATTCATCCTGGGCGCTGCGGCTGATCTGATACATTTCGGCGACATTTTCCGCCGTGATGCCCATGTGATAGCCGTTGAAGGCATCCCACAGCCCATCCTTGATCATCGTATCGACCAGTTCCATGTGGCCCATCTTCTGCCCGGCACGCAGCGCCTGGGCGTGATTGGCAAGGCTCATCGATTCCTGGCCACCGGCGACCACGATGCCGGCATCGCCATTGGCAATCGCCTGAGCGGCCATGGCAACGGCGCGCAGGCCGGAACCGCAGACCTGGTTGACGCCATAGGCCGGGGCCTCCAGCGCGATGCCGGCGGCCATGGCGGCCTGCCGCGCCGGGTTCTGGCCCTGGGCGGCGGTCAGCACCTGGCCCAGGATGACTTCGCTCACCTCGCCCGGCGCCACGCCGGCATCGGCCAGCGCGGCTTCGATGGCGGCCTTGCCGAGCAGATGGGCGGGCGTGCTGCCGAAACTGCCCATGAAGCTGCCGACGGCGGTGCGGCGGGCGGCAGTGATGACGATATTGCTCATGGATCTTCCCCTGAAATGGCGAGTCGTTTTGTACAGCCTAGGCCGGATTGCCGCGCTGCACCATCAGCGACGGCCTGTTCTGCGGCGAAGAATGTCGTCAGCGCCGCCCACAGCCTGTCGGGCGCCTGCCGTCCCACCACCATGCCGACATGGCCGCCAGCGATATCGAGCCGCGACGCGCTGCCGGGCGGGCTGAGAGCGGCGGCGGCGGGCACGATGCGATCGCTCAGCGCCACGGCGTCGAGGATCGGGATGGCCGGCACCGGCGCCAGCGTGGCTGCCTGGCCGCCGAACAGCGCAGCCATATCGTGCGCCACCGCCAGGCTGAGCGGCGCGCCGCCATTGGCCCAGTCCTCCAGCCGCACGAAATCGGCGAGGGTGGCCGCATCGGCCGTGGCCAGCCGCTCATATTTGGCGGCAAGCCCGGCGGGATCGAGTGACCAGAAGGCTGGCTGCAGCAGATCGATCGGCAACTGGCCCATGGTCTGCGCCAGGGGTTCGGCACTTGCCCACCAGCGTGCCAGGCCGGCCCGCGCGGCAGCGTCATAGCCGGCGAAATTCCACGGTGTGGCGATCAGCGCGAGACGGGTGGCGGCGACCTGCCCGGCCAATGCCAGCGCCAGCGTGCCGCCCAGGCAATAGCCCATCAGGCCAACCGGCTGCGCCAGGGACTGCACCAGCGGCGCCAGTCGTTCGCGCACCAGATCGGCAAGGCCCAGCGGTTCCGGCTGCGGCCCCCAATCGACCAGCAGCGGATCAAGCCCGGCGGCTTCGAAATGGGCAAACAGGCTGCGGCCGGGCAGATCCAGCACGTCGGGCGGATTGATCAGCGATGGCACCATCACCAGCGGCCGTGGGCCGATCCGGCCGCGCAGGGTGACGCCGCCAACCCGGGCGACCTCGGGTCGCGGCGGCAGCGGTGGCGGGCGGGCCGCCTGCTGATAGCGGGCCAGCCCGGCAAGCGCCGCGGCCAGCCGGGCCGAGTCGCCAGCGCAGGCGCCTTGCAACGCGGCGAGGAAAACGGGCAGGGGGTGTGGGCCGGGGGCGCGGGTCATCAGCCATTGCCGCCCTGCGGCATTGCACCGCAACATTCGGATATGCTAGGCCCAGTGCGACAATTCATTCCGGGAGCCGTCATGGCCAATGCCTCTTCCTCCCCTGATGCCAAGGCCGGCAATTCCGGCCTGGCGCCTGTGATCATCAAGAAATACGCCAACCGGCGGCTCTACAATACCGAAACCTCCAGCTACATCACGCTCGATCATCTGGCCGGGATGACGCGCGAAGGCCGCGATTTCCAGGTGTTCGATGCCCGCACCGGTGAAGATATCACCCGCAGCGTGCTCACCCAGATCGTGATGGAAGGTGAAGCCGGCGGCCAGACCATGCTGCCAACCTCGTTCTTGCGCCAGATCATCGCGCTCTATGGCGATTCGATGCAATCGATGGTGCCGCATTATCTCGAAGCCTCGATGGCGGCCTTTGCCGAGAACCAGGCGATGTTCCGCAGTGCCGCGCTGAAGCCGTTCGAACAGCTGGCGCGTCAGAATCTGGCGATGTTCCAGGCCGCAACCGAGATGATGACCGGTGGCCTGCTGCGCGAATCCGGTAGCAAGGCCGCCGAAAAGCCGCCGGAGAAGCCCCCGGAAAAGCCTCTGCCCAGCGCCGAGGACGTGGCCCAGCTGAAAGACCAGCTCGCCGCCCTGCAAGCCCGAATCGACGGGTTGAAGCGCTGAACCGACCGCCGCGTGCGAATTTCCGGCACGTCGGCCATTGTGAAACCTTCATGACAGCCAAGACAGTCCGTTTCACCGCTTGCCCGAGGGGCTTGTGCGGTTTATGGGGCGCCCAGGGAGTGGTTCTGCCGGAGGGGTCTGGCAGGGCAGAGGTTCGGGGCTGGTTGCTGTCCCGCATGGGGTGGCACATCGGCACCGTTTTTGGGGTGTTGGTATGAAGAGCGAATCATATGGATCGTTTTCCGGGCCTGGTACCAACGATGATGGGCCGCTGATCGTGCCGGCCGATGGTGACGATCTGCCCGCGGATTATCGCCCGAGCGCGAACGAAGAGTTCATGAATCCGCGGCAGCTGGCCTATTTCCGCAAGAAGCTGCTGGCCTGGAAAGACGAGATACTGAAAGAATCGGAAAGCACGCTGGAAGCCCTGAAGGCCGAACCGCTGCGCGAACCCGATCTGACCGACCGTGCCGCCAGTGAAACCGATTGGGGCATCGAGCTGCGCACGCGTGATCGCCAGCGCAAGCTGATTTCCAAGATCGATGCCGCGCTGCGCCGCATCGAAACCGGTGATTATGGCTGGTGCGAAATGACGGGTGAGCCGATCAGCCTGCAGCGGCTGGAAGCCCGCCCGATTGCCACCATGACGATCGATGCCCAGGAACGGCACGAGCGTGATGAGAAGGTGAGCCGCGACGAGTGAGCGATTTGGCCGCGGCCCCGGTTTGCAATCCGGGGCGCGGCCGCTTTTTCGCGATCAGTGGTTGGTGCTGATCTCGTCCTTGAGCTTGAGTTTTTCCCGCTTCAGCCGGCGCAAGGTCGTCGGATCGGGCAGGGGCCGCTTCAGTTCGGCGGCAAGGCTGGCATCCAGCCTGGCATGACGGGCAATCAGATGTTCCCGGTGGGCATTGGCCATTGGCACACTCCCTCTTGCATCCCCTGCCGGCAACGACCGGCAGCGGGAACAGCAAGTGCACCATGGAACCGCGGCGCTGTCCATGCCCCATGTGGCGATTCACCGCCGGTTTGGCATGATTTCGTCGCAGCGCCACTGCCCTCTTGCCGGCCGACGGCAAGAGCGGTTAACGCAAGGGTCAGCGGCCCGCTGGCACAGGTGCGGCGCCGAAGGAGCGTGCAGGGTGGATGAAGTCGAGATCCGCGACCGCATCGAGATGCTGAAGCAGGATCACCGCGACCTTGATGCCGCGATCGACGCGCTGCGCTTGCTGCCCATGCCCGACATGATCCAGTTGCAACGCTTCAAGAAGAAGAAGCTGCTGCTGAAGGATGAAATCGCCATGCTCGAGGATCTGCTGATCCCCGACATCATTGCCTGACAGGGGGGATCCGGTGCGCCGGGTGCTGATCCTGCTCTGCCTGCTGGCCGGCCCGCTGCGCGCGCAGGAGGCAACGGGCGAAGCAGCGCTGGCCGCGCCGTGCCGGGAAGCCGCCGAAGCCGCCCGGCCCAGCGGCAGCCAATTGAGCCGCTGCGATCGCGCCATCCGCCAGCCCGGCGTGCCGGCGCCGGTGCGGCTGGCCATGCTGATGAACCGCGGCATCGCCCTGCTGCGCGCCGGCAAGCTGGCCAGGGCCGAAGCCGATTTCGATCTTGCCATCCGATCCGCCCCGGGCCTCGCTGAAGCCTGGATCAACAAGGGTGTCGTGCTCGCCCGTCAGCCCGGCCGCGAGACCGAGGCGGTGGCGCTGATCAGCCATGGGATCGAGATCGGCCCAAAGGAGCCGGCCCGAGCCTATTTCGCCCGCGCCCAGGCACTGGAAGTGGCCGGCAAGCTGCGCGAAGCGATGGACGATTATGCCGCCGCCGCCAGAGCCGATCCGGACTGGCCGGCGCCCGCCGAGGAACTGAAACGGTTCCGCGTCGAGCGCCGGAAGGTGCTGAGGGGCTGATTACTCGGCGGCGAGCCGGGTTTCGGCCGTCACGTTCAGCGCATCGACCGCAGGGGCGATCTCCACCTTGCGCGCGCGCTTGTGTTCCGGGATCTCGCGCACCAGCTCGATGTTGAGCAGGCCGTTTTCAAAGCCGGCGCCGGTCACCTTGATGGTGTCGGCCAACTGGAAACGCCGCTCGAAGGCGCGCTTGGCGATGCCGCGATGCAGGAACAGGCGACCAGAGCCATTGGCCTTGGCATCGGCTTCCGGCGTCGCCTGGCCAACCACGATGAGGGTGTTTTCCTGCACCGTGATGTCCAGTTCATGGCGACCGAAACCGGCCACCGCCATCTGGATGCGATAGGCGCCGTCGCCCAGCTTCTCGATATTGTAGGGGGGATAGGCGTCGCCGGGTTCGACGCGCCCGGCCAGTTCCACCAATCGGTTCAGATTCTCGAATCCAATGGACGAACGCAGCAAGGGAGAGATATCAAATCCACGCATGGCAAAATCCTCTTCAAGCAAAGATGCCGTTGATCCCGCCCACCATGGGCCGGGAAGCGCCGACGCCCCTTCTGGCAGCGTCGGCAACCTGAATCTGGGCAGCGTTGGGGCTGTTTCAAGGGGCGTGGCTGCAAGAGGACGCAAACCAAAGCGGGTGCTGCCGCTGCGCGCGCATCTCGATGCGCTCTATCACGATACGATTGCTGTTTCCGAAGCTGCCCGGCGCTGGTTTGACGGGCCTGGCCGGTTGTGGAGCGAGGAGCTGCCGCCGCCGCAGCGGCTGGCCGTTTCGATGGAAGCACTGGGCGTGACGACCCGGCTGCTCGGCGTGATGAACTGGCTGCTCCACCCGGCCCATGATGGCGAGGTGAAGGCCCTGCAGCCGATCGATTGTCCGGAACCGCCGCCGCTGCCGGCCGATCACCCCTTGCTTGCGACCGAAGGCGGCCCCATTGCCATGGCCAGCCGCCAGGCGCTGGCCCGCGCCCACCAACTGATCCGCGATAACGGAGACACGCCATGAACCCTTTCCACCTTGCCATCCCGGTTGATGATCTGGCGGCGGCCCGGCAGTTCTACGGTGCGGTGCTTGGCTGTCCCGAGGGACGCTCGTCGGAAACCTGGATCGATTTCGATTTTCACGGCCATCAGCTGGTGGTGCACAAGGCGCCGCGATCGGCCGTGGTGCGCAATCCGGTTGATGGTGACAGCGTGCCGGTGCCGCATTTCGGCCTGGTGATGGATTGGGCCGGCTGGGAATCGCTGGCCACCCGCATCAAGCACGCTGGCCTCGCCTTTGAAATGGAACCGCATGTGCGCTTTGCCGGCAAGCCGGGCGAGCAGGGCACGTTTTTCCTGTTCGATCCGGCCGGCAATGCGCTGGAATTCAAGGCGATGCGCAATCCGGAGAATTTGTTCGCCAAGCAGGCGTGAGCCTGTGGCGCGGGGTGGGCAAGTCGCCACACCCGGCTAACATTCGCCCGCTTCTGGGTTAAAGCCCAACCATGCGACCCGACACCCCCTCCGCCGGCCCGGCGGTGGCTGCCCCCGTGCTGGCAGCCACCGTGCCGGCAGCCCCAGTCCTTTCGGCAGTTGGGCTGACGCGCGCCGTGCCGCTGGCCGGGGGCGGGCGGCGGACCTTGTTTTCGGGCGTCAGCATCGCGCTGGCGCCGGGCGAAGTGGTGGCGATTACCGGCGAATCCGGGGTGGGCAAATCGACCCTGTTGAACGTGATTGCCGGGCTGGACATGGCCGATGCCGGGGAGGTGCTGATCGGCGGCAGGAATGTCGCCGGGCTTGCCGAGCCGGCGCGGGCGGCGTTGCGGGCGACGGCGCTGGGTTTCGTGTTCCAGGCGTTCCATGTGCTGCCGCACCTTTCCTTGGCGCGCAACGTGGCGCTCCCTTGCCTGCTGGCCGGCATGAATGCCGCCGATGCGCTGGCCCGGGCGGAAGCGACTCTGGCCGAAGTCGGCCTGGCCGGACGCGGGCCGGACTGGCCGGCGGTATTGTCGGGCGGGGAATTGCAGCGCGTCGCCATTGCCCGTGCGCTGGTGCATCGCCCCGGCCTGGTGCTGGCCGATGAGCCGACCGGCAATCTCGATCCCGAAACGGCGGGGCGCATTCTCCATCTGCTGCTGGCGCAGGCGCGTGATCGCGGCGCGGCCGTGCTGATCGTTACCCACAGCGAGATGGTGGCGGCTGCGGCGACCCGCGTGCTGCGCCTGTCGGCCGGCGGGCTTTTGCCCAGCTGATGCAGCATTGGCAGGCAACGGGCTGGCTGATCGCCGGAGAATGGCGGGCGCATCCGGTGCGGATTGGCCTTGCCGTGCTGGCGATTGCCGTGGGCGTGGCGCTGGGTTTTGCCGTGCATATGGTCAACAGCGCGGCGCTGGCCAGTTTCGGCCGGGCGGTGGCCAGCGTGCAGGGTCGGGCCGATCTGGCGGTGCGGGCCCGATCGGCAGCGGGGCTGGATGAAGCGCTGTATCCCCGGCTGGCGCGGCTGCCCGAGGTGCAGGCGATCAGCCCGGTGGTGGAACTGCCGGCCAGCTGGGGCAGACTGGCGCGACCGGGTTCGCAGGCTAGAGGCGGACGTTTCACGCTGATCGGGCTTGATCCGCTGCGGGCGCTGCGCGTGACGCCGGGGCTGGTCGGCCTGTCGCGGGCGGGCCAGTCCGGCGTGGGCAGCCGGCCGACATGGCAAGGCGATGCGGTGTGGCTGTCCCCGGCCTTGCAGCGCGCCACCGGGCTGCAGCCGGGCGACGCGTTCACGCTGACAGCGGCGGGCCGGCAGGCACGCTTCACCGTGATGGGCCGGCTGGCCTCGGCCGGCGACGAAGCGCAGATGGCGGTGATCGACATTTCGGAGGCACAGTGGCGGTTTGGCCAGGTGGGCCGCCTGCAACGGCTTGATCTGAAGCTGGCGGAAGGTGCCGGCGCCCGCCTGGCCGTACAGGCAGCGCTGCCGGCTGATGCCGTGCTGGCAACGCCCGAAGCCGAAGCCAGCCGGGCCGACGCACTGAGCCGCGCCTATCGCGTGAACCTGGGCATGCTGGCGCTGGTGGCGTTGCTCACCGGCGGGTTCCTGGTGTGGTCGGCGCAGGCGCTCAGCGTGGCGCGGCGGCGGCCGCAGTTCGCGCTGCTTGGCGTGCTGGGCCTGCCGCGGGCCGGGCTGGTGCGGCAGTTGCTGGCGGAAGGCCTGCTGCTCGGGCTGGTCGGCGCTGCGCTGGGCGTGGCGCTGGGCCATGGGCTGGCGGCGCTGGTGGTTGATCGTTTTGGCGGCGATCTGGGCGGCGGCTATTTCAATCGGGCGCAGACCCGGCTGGGCTTTGATCTGGCCGCAGCGTTCGGTTTTGGCGCGCTGGGGCTGGTCACGGCGCTGGCCGGCAGCATTGCCCCGGCGCTGGCGGCGGCGCGCACGGCCCCGGCGCAGGCGTTGAAGGGCCTGGGCGATGTGCCTGATCCGGCCACCGCACCGCGCGCCTGGCCCAGCCTGGCCCTGCTTGCGGCGGGTGGCCTGGCGGCACTGGGGCCGGCACTTTGGGGCCTGCCGCTGCTGGGTTACGCCGCGATGGCGTTGCTGCTGGCCGGCGGCGTGGCGTTGATGCCGGCGCTGGCGCGGCTGCTGCTGGCGCCTTTGGCGCGGCGGGGGAGCGCCTGGTTGCCGCTCGATCTGGCGGTGCGCCGGCTGTGGGGTGTGCCGCAGGCGGCGGCGCTGGCACTTTCCGGCATCGTCGCCTCCACCGCGCTGATGGTGGCGATGGCGGTGATGGTCGCCAGTTTCCGCCAGAGCGTTGATGATTGGCTGATCGCGGTGCTGCCATCAGACCTGTATCTGCATCTGGAAGCCGCCGAAGCTGGCGGGCTGGCCCCGGCCGATCAGGCCCGGCTGGCGCAGGTGCCCGGGCTGGAAAGCGTGCGGTTCCAGCGGGTGATTTCGGTGCGGATCGCGTCTGATCAGCCGGCCGTGGCGGTGATGGCGCAGAGCGGCGACCTGACCATGCCACTGACCGCCGCGGCCGATGCAGCGGCGCCTGCCGGTACCACGCGCGCCCTGATTTCCGAGCCGCTGGCCTGGCTTTATGGCTGGCGGGTGGGCGAGGTGCACAGCCTGGTGATCGGTGGCCAGCAGCGGCGCCTGTATGTGGCCGGCACCTGGCGCGATTATGCCCGGCAGTGGGGCGCGATCATGCTGCCGCTGGCGGATTATCGCCGCCTGACCGGCGATGTCACCGCAACCGAGGCGGCTTTCGAACTGAAGGCCGCCGCGGATGCCCAGACGGTTCAAGCCGCCTTGCAAGCCGCGCTGCCGGCCGCCGTGCAGGGCCAGGCGCAATTCGGCCGGCCAGCGGAGATGCGGGCCGTGGCGCTGACCATTTTCGATCGCAGTTTCGCCGTCACCTATGCGCTGGAAGCCATCGCCATCATCATCGGCCTGATCGGCGTGGCGACCAGCTTTTCGGCGCAGGTGCTGGCGCGCATGCGCGAATTCGGCATGTTGCGCCATGTTGGCGTGCCGCGCCGGCAGATCCTGCAGATGCTGGGGCTGGAAGGGGCGGGCCTCGGCCTGATCGGGGCGCTTTCGGGCCTGTCGTTGGGGTTGGTGATGGCGCTGGTGCTGGTGCGCGTCGTCAACCCGCAGAGCTTTCACTGGACGATGGATCTGGCGCTGCCGTGGCCGCTGCTGGCCGGGCTGGTGGCGGCGCTGGTGATCTGTGCCGGTGGCACGGCGGTGATCGCCGGGCGGCGCGCGCTGGGCGGGCAGGCGCTGTTGGCGGTGCGGGCGGATTGGTGATGCGGCGTCTGCTCCTGTTACTGGCGCCCTTGCTGCTGGCAGCGACGTTCGCGCCGGTGCGGCCGGGCGTGCCGATGCGCTTTCCGGCCGATCATGGCGCCCACCCCGAATTCCGCACCGAGTGGTGGTATGTGACGGGCTGGCTGAACACGGCGCAGGGCAGGCAGGGATTTCAGATCACCTTCTTCCGCACGCGGCCGGATATCGACACGCCGAACCCTTCCGCCTTCGTGCCGCGCCAGGTGATCTTTGCGCATGCGGCGCTCGCCGATCCGGCACGCGGCAAGCTGCGCCACGCCGCCCGCATTGCCCGCGCCGGCTTTGGCCTGGCCAATGCGCGCGTGGGCGACATGGATGTGACGCTGGACGATTGGCGGCTGTGGCGGGGCAGGGACGGCCGGCTGCACGCGAAATTGGCCGGGGATGGTTTCGCCTTCGATCTGGCCTTCACGCCGACGCAAGGCGTGATCCTGCAAGGGCAGGGCGGTTTCAGCCGCAAGGGGCCGGGGGCCGGGGAGGCGAGCCATTATTACAGCTGGCCGCATCTCGCCGTTGCAGGCCGGGTGAACGGCGCGGCGGTGACGGGCACGGCCTGGCTCGACCGCGAATGGTCATCGACGCTGATGAACCCCAAGGCGGTGGGCTGGGACTGGCTGGGCCTCAATATGGACGATGGCAGCGCCGTCACCCTGTTCCGCATGCGCGACAAGGCAGGCAGCGCGCTGTGGGCCGGCGGCAGCCATCGCAGCAAGGCCGGCGTGCTGACCGTGCTGAAGCCCGATGATGTGCGCTGGCAGGCCGGCGGCTGGTGGCAATCCCCGCGCAGCAAGGCGCGCTGGCCGGTGCGGCCCACGGTGGCGCTGCGGGTGGGCGCGGCGTGGCGCGAGTTGCCCGTGGTGCCGATGATGGCGGATCAGGAGCTGGACAGCCGGATGAGCGGCGGGCCGGTCTATTGGGAAGGCGCCGTGACGGTGCCGGGCGGGCGCGGCTATCTGGAATTGACGGGCTATGCTTCTCCCTTGCGGATGTGAGGGGCAAGAAGCTAACAGCGCAGCCAGGCAGGGGTGCTGAGATTGGGGACACATGTGACTGACACCGGCCTGATCGCGCCTGATTTTGCCCCCGCCGCCCCGCGCGGCCTGTGCACCGATTGCGGCGTGTCGCGCACGGCAACGCCCAATGATTGCGGCACCGCCTGCCAGTTCATCAAGCCCGATTATGCCGCGATGGAGGCCCAGGTGCATGGCCGCGCCCGCGATGAATCGCGCCCGGATGAACTCTTCTTCGGCCCGTTCCAGCGCATGGCCAAGGCCCGGCTGAAGCAGCCGCTGGAAGGCGCGCAATGGACCGGCATCACCAGCCGGCTGGGCCAGCGCCTGCTGGAAACGGGCGCGGTGGACGCCATCCTGACCATGGCACCCGATCCGGACGACAAGTGGAAGCCGCGCCCGGTGCTGGTGACCAAGCCCGAAGCCATGGCCGCCGTGCGCGGCATGCGCATGGGTTATGCGCCGCTGCTGGCGCTGCTGGAACCGGCGCGCGCGGCGGGCTTCAAGCGCATCGGCATCATCGGCATCCCCTGCCAGATCCATGCGCTGAGGCGGCTGGAGGCCAAGCTGGGCTTCGAGCGTATCTACGTCATCGGCACGCCGTGCAGCGACAACACGACGACCAGCAATTTCCACGAGTTCCTGAGCCTGCTCTCCGACAAGCCCGACAGCATCACCTACCTGGAATTCAAGGCCGATTATCATGTCGAACTGCGCTTCGACGATGGCCGCCGCAAGGATATCCCCTTCCTGATGCTGCCGCTGTCAGACCTGCGGCCGGACTTCTTCCCGCTCACCTGCCGCACCTGCGTGGACTACACCAACAGCCTGGCAGACATCACGGTGGGCTACATGGGCGGCACCGGCGAACAATGGCTGCTCGTCCGCAACGATCGCGGCGCCGAATTGCTCGGCCTGCTCGGTGACGAAGTGGCGCTGACCGAACCCGATGACAACGGCAAACCCGATGGCTCCAAGCGCGCCGGGCCGGTGAAGGGCTTCCTCGCCAACACCGAACGCGCCGCCGGCGGCCTCCCCTTGCGCCGCATGCCGAAATTCATCCGGCCGCTGGTGGGCAGGCTGATGCCGCTCGTCGGCCCCAAGGGCAAGGAATTCGCCCGCACCCGCGTCGAGATGAAAGCCATCGAAACCATCCTCCACCTGCGCCGCGAAGCACCCGGCATGATGAAGAACATGATCCCGCCGCACGTGTGGACCCTGGTGGCGCGCTATGGGCTGGTGCCGGGGAAGGGCGAGACGAAGGAGGGGTGAGGCCCCTCTGGCAATCGGCGCCGGACTAGACTATATTCGGTCTCTATTCAGTCCGGGAGCTTCTCCATGCGCTATTCCACGCAGGTGCGTCCGGTCAGCTACCTGAAGGCCAATGCCGCGGACGTGCTGACCGATCTCAACGAGCGCCGCGAGCCGGTGCTGATCACCCAGAACGGGCAGGCGAAGGCCGTCCTGGTCGATGTCGTCTCCTTCGAGGAAACCCAGGAAACTCTGGCGCTGCTGAAAATTCTCGCTCTCGGCCAGCGGGAAATCGAGGCCGGCGAAACGGTCGACGCCCGCACCGCCATCGCCGCCCTCAAGGATCGCCTCGCGCCGTCCGCATGACGACCCGCTACACGGTCCAGCTGACCCGCAGCGCCGAACGCGACCTCGCCACGATCGCCGGTTATCTGGCGCAATCGGCCTCACCCGCCATCGCCGCCGCCTTCCTCGACACCATGTTGGATCGTATCGCTGAACTGGAACAATTCCCCGAACGCGGCGCCATCCCGCGCGAACTCGAAGCGCTGGGCATCACCAGCTTCCGCCAACTCAGCGCCAAACCCTGGCGCATCATCTACCGTATCAGCGAAACCACGGTAACCATCCTGCTGATCGCTGACGGACGCCGCGACATGCAGACCCTGCTGGAACAGCGACTGCTGCGGTCGACGACATTGTAGGGGACGTCAGGCTTGCCTTCGATCCGGTCAGGCCAGCCCCACCGCCTTCATCGTCAAATCCCACAGCCGTTCGTTGCGCGCTTCGTTGGTGCCGCGCGTCGACAAGGGCTGGGCAAACGGCATGCGGCCTTCTTTCTGGCGGTTGCCCCAGCTCCAGTGGACGCCG
Organism: Sandarakinorhabdus sp. AAP62; assembly: GCF_000331225.1. Lineage (GTDB taxonomy): Bacteria > Pseudomonadota > Alphaproteobacteria > Sphingomonadales > Sphingomonadaceae > Sandarakinorhabdus. Next base: position 48,383 of record NZ_ANFY01000008.1, read on the forward strand.
GATTGGCTGGCGAAGGCGGGGTCGGCGATGACTTGCGCCGTGCGTTCGCCGGCGAGGGGTTGGGAGACGTAGCCCTTGGTGATGTTTTTCTGGAACCAGGGGAAGATTTTCTGGAAGGCGGGTGGGGTGTGGCGGAAGAGGAGGGTTTCGGCGACGCAGCCGGGGTAGAGGGTGTTGAAGACGATGCCGGTTGAGCCCCAGCGTTTCTGGAACTCGCGGCTCATGATCATGCAGGCGAGTTTCGAATCCTTGTAGGCCTTGCCGGGCTTGAACGGTTTGCCGTCGATCATGGCGATGGGGGCCTGGAAGCCGGCTGCGAGGCCGGCGAGGTCGCCGAGGTCAGCCGGGGCGGGGATGGGGATCTTGCCGCCGAATTCCTCGCTGTTGGCCGTCACCGTGCCGAGCGTGATCAGGCGTGGCGGCGAGGCGAGGCGGCCCTTGGCCTGCTTCAGATCGTCGATGAGGAGGTGGGCGAGGAGGAAGTGGCCGAAATAATTGGTGGCAACGCTGATTTCATAGCCTTGCGCGCTGCGCATCGGCGCTTCGAGGCGGGGCAGGTAGACGGCGGCGGTCAAGAGCAGCGCGTCGAGGGGGAGGCCGGTGGCGTGGAATTCGTCCGCGAACTTGCGCACGCTGGCCTGATCGCCCAGATCGATGGGCATGATGCGGCGGCTTTCGGCCGGGATGCCGATTTCCGTCGCGGCGGCTTCGGCCTTGGCGAGATCGCGGCAGGCCATGATGACGAGCCAGCCGCGCGTCGCCAGCGATCTGGCGGCCCACAGGCCAACGCCCGACGAGGCGCCGGTAATGATCACCACTGGTTGGATGGACATGAAGTCTCCGTAATGCGCGGCCCTGTTCGCCGCGCTCTTTGACTCAAACCACTGCGCACGGCAAGTTTGTCGCATGCAGTCGCTTCCCGATTTCCTTGCCCGTGTAAAGCCGCCGATCACACCGGCGTTGGTGGTGCGGCGCGCCGTGATGATGGCGAATCTGGCGGCCATGCAGGCGGCTTGCGCCGAACGGGGCGTGCGGCTGCGTGCGCATGGCAAGATGCACAAGTGCAGCGCGCTGGGCCGGCTGCAGATCGAGATGGGCGCGGTGGGCCTGTGCTGCCAGACGGTGGGCGAGGCTGAAACCTATGTGCATGCCGGGATCGGCGATGTGCTGGTGACTGCGCCGGTGCCGGCCTGGGGCTGGCTGCGGCTGGCGGCGCTGGCCCGCACGGCGCGCGTGGGTGCGGTGATGGACAGTGCAGCCCAGATTGCCGAGGCGGCCACGGCGGCACTGGCGGCGGGCGTGGTGCTGGATGCCCATGTCGACGTAGATCCCGGCATGGCGCGGGCCGGGGTGGCGCCTGCTGGTGCTGTGGCGCTGGCCGCGGCGATCGCCGGGCAAAAGGGCCTGCGCTATGCCGGCATCCAGGCCTATTGCGGTCATCATCAGCATCTGTCGCCGGCGGAACGGGCGGCGGCCCATGCCGAGTGGACAGCGCGATTGGTCACCGTGGTGGCCGAACTGCGCGCCGCCGGACTGGCTCCCGAACAGATCACCGGTGGCGGCACTGGCACGGCGGCCATGGATCTGGCTGCGGGCGTTTACACGGAGCTTCAGCCCGGCAGTTATGCGGTGATGGACGTGGAATATGGCGATCTGGGTGATCTGCCGTTTGCACCGGCGCTGTTTCTGGCGGCATCCGTGGTTTCGGCCAATCATGCCAGCCACGTGACCTGCGATGCCGGGCACAAGGCGCTGCATCCCAATGGGCCGATGAGCCGGGTCGTGCAGCCGGCGGGCAGCGTTTACAAGCCCATGGGCGATGAGCATGGCGCGATCGTGCCGCCCAGCGGGGTGGGCGAAGGCGATCTGGTCTGGCTGCAGCCCGGCCATGTCGATCCGACGGTGGCGCTGCACGATGCCTTCTTTGTGGCGGAAGAGGATGGCCGGCTGGAACGTTGGCCCATCGATGCGCGGCGGGCCAGCCTTTGAACTGGAAACTGGGTATCATCGGTGGTTCCGGCCTCTATGCCATCGATGGGCTGGAGGATGCGCACTGGGTGCAGGTGGAGAGCCCGTGGGGCACGCCGTCTGATGCCATTCTCACCGGCCGCATTGCCGGCATCGAGGTGTGTTTTCTGCCGCGCCACGGCCGCGGCCACCGCATCCCGCCGCATCAGCTCAATGTGCGTGCCAATATCGACGCGCTGAAGCGGCTGGGCTGCACCGATGTGCTGGCGGTGTCGGCGGTGGGCTCGTTGAATGCCGCCATGGCACCGGGCGAATTCGTGGTGGTGGACCAGTTCATCGACCGCACCAAGGGGCGGCCCTCGACCTTCTTCGAGACTGGCCTGGTCGCGCATGTGCCGATGGCCGATCCGACCTGCCCGCGGCTTTCGGCCCTGGCGGCGGACGCAGTGGCGGCGGCGGGTGGCACGGTGCATCGCGGGGCGACTTACCTGGCGATGGAAGGCCCGGCCTTTTCCACACGCGCCGAAAGCCGGCTGCACCAGGCGTGGGGCTGTGATCTGGTGGGCATGACGGCGATGCCGGAAGCCAGGTTGGCACGCGAGGCGGAGCTGCCCTATGCGCTGGTCGCCATGGTGACGGATTTTGATTGCTGGCACGATGGCGCCGATGTTGATGTGACCGACATCCTGGCCGTGATGCACGGCAATGCGGCGCTGGCGCGGGCCATGATCATGACATTGTGCGCCCGCCTGCCAGCGATGCGTGCGCCCAGCCTGATCGATACGGTGCTGGATAGCGCCATCATGACCGCGCCCGATGCGCGCGACCCGGCGATGTTGGCCCGGAACAGCGCCATCCTGTCGCGCTGGCTGGCAAAAGGGCGCACTGGCTGACGGCGTTCACGCTGCTATCAGGGGCCATGGATCGCATCAGCATCGCCACGCCGGCCGGCACGGTTTCCGCCCTGCAGGCCGGGCCACGGGATTTTCTGGGCCCGCGCCTGCATTTTGCCCATGCCACCGGCATGAACGCGCAACTGTATGAACCCGTGCTGGCGCCGCTGGCCGACCGGTTCGCCATCACCATCAGCGATGCACGCGGCCATGGCCATAGCGGCCTTGATCGTGATCCGGCCCACCTGACCAGCTGGGAGGATTTTGCCCACGATCTGCTGCGCCTGATCGACGTGATCGACCGTGGCAGCGCCTGGGTTCTGGCCGGCCATTCGATGGGGGCCACGGTGTCGTTGCTGGCCGCCGCCATGCGCCCGGAACGGGTGGCCGGGCTGGTGCTGCTCGATCCGCCGATGCTGCCGTTCGATGTGGCGGCAACGGTGCGGGCCGGCGCCAGCATCCCCAATCCGATGGCCGATCAGGCGGCGCGGCGGCGCGGCATGTTCCCCAGCCGGGCCGAGGCGCGGGCGGCCTATCAGGGCCGCGGCGTGTTCCGCACCTGGAGCGATGCCCATCTGGATGCCTATCTGGCCGGTGGGCTGATCGACACTGATGAAGGCGTGGAACTGGCCTGCCAGCCGGCGTTCGAGGCGGCGACCTTCCGCGCGGTGTCGCCCAATGTCGAGCCGGCGCTGGCCCGCCTGCAACGGCCGTTCGTCCTGCTGGCCGGGGCGGAAGGCTCGACCGTGCGTGATGCCGAACTGGCGGTGTTCGCAGCGCACCCGTTGTGCCGCAGTGCGACGCGCCTGCCCGGTACCACGCATTTCCTGCCGCTGGAGCGCCCCGAAGCGGTGCGCGCCGCGATCAGTTCTTTTTCTGCGGCACCGTGAAACGCCCGGTCACGCGGCCACCGGGATTGCTGGCCGAACGCGCGTCGAAACTGGTGGTGCGGCTGGCGAGGTTCCATACCACGCGCGCGCCTTCCAGATGATCGGTGCCGCGATCCAGCTTCACATTGCCGATCAGCGTCACCAGCTTGCCATTCACATCATAGACGCCGCTGTTGGACGTGGCGCGCATCGTATCCTGGCGCAGCCGCACATTGCCCAGTGCATCGAGCCGCTGCACCTGGGGATTGCCCGCACTGTCCTTGGCGTAACTGATGCGCACGCGATCGGCGTTGAGGATCATGCTGCCTTGCCGGATGACGACAGCGCCGGAAAAAATGGCTTCATTGCTGTCATCGGCGATGTCGATGCGGCCGGCATCCACATCGATGGGGGCGTTGCTGTCAAAGCGTTGGGCTGCCACGGGGCTGGCCAACAGCATCATGATCACGAAAGGCAGGCGCATTCCTATCCTCTGCCGCCGCGCTGGTTGATGCGCAAGTGAACATTGCCGATCAGGCTGACGCGATTGCCGGCCAGATCGCCGGTCATGCGGTTGCTGCGGAATGTGCCCACCGGCAGCCGGCCCGAAACCGGCGCATCGGTCTTCACGGTGCGGCGTTTCAGATCGATGGCCACGGTTTCGGCATCCAGCGTGTAGCCGCCATCTGATCGCAGCTTCACCGGGCCAGCGACTTCCAGCCGGTCTTCATCAATGAAATAGCGGCCCGAAGGCGCAGCGACCGTGGCCGGGCCGTCCTTGCCTTCCAGCCGGGCGGCGAGCTGCGTGAGCACCACCACCGGTTCGGCGCTAGTGCGCTGCACGGCGCTGCCGGCCGAAATCGAGAAGGCTTCGCCGTTCGCCGTCTTGCCGCGATATTCGGCGCGGTTCACCCGCAGCCGTTCCCTGGACAGCGCCACCTGATCCTTGGCCAGCAGGAAGGAAAATTCCTGCACGCCGATCAGCGGCCAGATCAGGATGGTGATGCCGATCAGGAAGGCCGCGGCCGGCAACGCCAGTTTCAGCACCGTCATGCGCCGATCATGCCCGCTGCCGGGCAGGGCTGCCAGCTGACGCCGCGAGAGCGGGCGGGGGATGGGCGTGGTGGCCATTTTGAGCGTGCGTTCGGTCAGGCGATCACAGGTGTGCGAAAATATCCTGCTCGGCCCAGCCGACCAGATCAAGTTCGGCGCGGGTGGCCAGGAAATCGAAACAGGCGTTGGCGATGTGGGTGCGGCCTTCGCGGGCCAGACGTTCCACCAGCACGGCGTGAGCGCGGTGCAGATAGCGCACATCGCTGGCGGCATATTCCTTCTGCGCGTCGGAAAGTTCGGCGGCGCCCCAGTCGCTGGATTGCTGCTGCTTGGAAATCTCGACGCCCAGCGTTTCCTTGAGCAGATCCTTCAGGCCATGGCGATCGGTGTAGGTGCGCACCAGTTTCGAGGCGATCTTGGTGCAGAACACCGGCGTTGCCCACACGCCCAGGAACTGGTGGATCACCGCCACGTCGAACCGGGCGAAGTGCATCAGTTTCAGGCGTTCGGGATCAGCCAGCACCGCCTTCAGATTGGGCGCGTCATACTGGCCGGGGGCAAAGCGCACCAGATGTTCATCGCCGTGGCCATCGCTGATCTGCAGCAGGCACAGCCGATCGCGGTGCGGATTGAGGCCCATGGTCTCGCTGTCCACGGCCACCGGGCCGGGGGCGAGAATGCCGGCGGGAAGATCGCCTTCGTGAAGATATACGGTCATGGTCGTCGGCCTAGCAGGCGCGGGCCTTGCTGTCATCTGCGCTGGCGCTATCCTTGGCCATGATGGTGACCGCTGCTGATTTGCCCGACGTGCGCGCGCTGCTGGTCGCGGCGGCGCGGAGTGGGCGCGATCTGTCCTATTCCGAAATGTTGCTGGCGCTGGGCTATCGCTTCAGCCGCCCAAAGATGCGCAGCCTGTGCCGGCTGCTCGACGCGATCGATGATGCCGGCCGTGCCGCTGGCGAGCCGGAACTGGCGGTGCTGGTGGTGCGCGAATCGGATCGGCTGCCGGGCCAGGGCTGGTGGGTGGGCCGCCGCGACGCGCCGGCCGATTGGACCGGGCCAGCCGCCCGCGCCTTCGTTGCCGAACGGCAGCAGGCAGCCTTTGCCTGGTGGGAAGGGCGCTGAACCCTAGCGCGGGTGCTCGTTGTTTTCCCCGTAGGACCGATGGTCATTGCCGCGCTGACCGCCATTTTCAACCGGCGCGCGGCGTGGTTCGGGCCGGGGCTCGGATCGGGCCTGCGGACGATATTCGGGACGCGGCTGGCCATTGCCTGCGCCCCAGTTCTGCCGCGGGGCACGCGGTTGGGCCTGGGGTTGCGGCGGGCTGGGCAACGCCATGCCGCCGGCCACCCGATCCGATACCCCGTCGCGCCGTCCGTTCCAGCCGCCATCACCACGATTTTCATTGGCGACGCGTGGCGGCCGGCCATCGGCGCGCCAATTGCCTTGATTGCCGCCATTCCAGCCGCCGGGAACACCTGGCTGCACGCCATCGCGGCGCTGGCCGTCGCGGTTCCAGCCACCACGCGGCTGGTTGCCATTCCAGCCGGGCTGTGGCTGGCCCGTCAGATCGCGGCCGATGCGGTCACCCACGCTGCCGGGTTGGCCGCGGCGCGGTTCACCGCGCCAGCCGTCGCCCCGGTTGTCCCAGCGCCGATCGTCACTCCGGCGGCCATTGTTCCAGCCCGGGTTGTTCCAGCCCGGATTGTTGCGGTTGCCGCCGCTCCAGCCCCGGTTCCAGCCATTGTTGCCGTTCCAGCCGCGATTGCCGCCATGGCCTGGCGCGCGCCAGCCCCAGTTGCGATCCCATGGCTGGTTCCAGCCCCAATAGGGCGCATGCTGCCAGCGGCTGCGGCCCCACCAATTGGCGCCGGTGTTCCACGGATAGATGCGGCCGCCAAAGCCGCGCGCATAAAGATTGCCGCGCGGCACCCACACCCACGACGGGCCATACCAGCTGTTCCAGCTGTCATAGCCCCAGCCGGAACCAAAGCCGAAGCCGACATTCCAGCTGACGCGCGGCGGGATCGGCGCCCAGCCCACCACATCATCGGCCTCGCGCCAGGCGACCCAGCTTGGCCCCCAGGTCACATCCGGCACCCATACCCAGCCCACGGCTTCATCAAAGCCCCAGCGGCCATAATGATCGGTGGCCCAGCCCCAGGGATCGGCCGACAGCCAGAAGCGGTTTTCCAGCCATTGCCCGTTCTGATAGGGGCGCCAGCCGTTCGGCGCATTGGGCACGAACACCAGGCCCCACTGCGGCGATTGCAGCCAGCGGCCATGCAAGCTGAGCGGCTGGCGGAACACGTCGATGCTGGGCACGTCTTCCGGGCCCCACTGGGCGCCGGGCTGCGCCGGCCAATCGGTGGCATAACCGCCCATCACCGGCTGGTAGCCCGATGGGTAGCTGGGCGCGACGCCCGAGGCGTAATCGGGATAGGCGCAGCCCGCCAGCGTGGCAGCCAGCAGCAGCAGGACCGAACGGGGGAGTGACACAGGCGACGCCTTTCACAGGAGATCGACCATCCAGTCGCACCCGCCGGCTTTCGGAATGCTGAATATTGCGAAAATATTTCAGCGCGGGATCTTGGCCTCCATCACGCATTCGCCGCCGGTGGGCAAGGGCCCGGCGCGCAGCAGGCGGATGGCATAGGGGGCCATGCCGCCATTGTCGTGGCCCACGTCAGGCACCAGTGCGCAGCTCCAGCCGAAACGCACGCCGGCCTGTTTTGCCGCATCCTGGGCGGCAGCATAGAAGGCCTTGCCACGCGCCAGCCGGTGCGGGCCCTGCGCCATGGCTTCGGGCTGGCGCGGCAGGCTGGGATAGTTTGGATCATTGTCGGCCGTGCCCTGCATGATCAGCATCGGCGAGGCAAAGGCCCGTTCCGGCTGCCACAGGCCGGGCGGCAGATTGCCCACCCCGAACGGCCAGCGATTGCGGCCGCTTGGCCAGGTATAGCTGCCGCTGTTGGCCGAGATCGCCCGGCTCATCTTCTGGCCAAAGCCGAGCATGACAAAGCGGTGGACGAACTGCGCGCCCGCCGAATGGCCGAACAGCACATAGTCTTTCGCGGTCAGCTTCTCGCGGGCCACCACCCGGTCGAAGATGACGTCGATCGCGGAATAGCTCCATGCCGAACGTGGCCGCAGGCTGCCATCGATGGCAAACATCGCGCCATAGCTGTAATTGTCGTTGGTGGGGAAACCGCCCTTGGTGAATTCCGGCACCACCACGATCAGGCCTTCGCGCGTCGCCATGTTCACCCATTCGGCAACATAGCGATCGGCATCGCGGCCAACGCCGTGCATGACGAACATCACCGGTGCATCGGGCGCTGCGGTGGCCGGGCGCAGCACCCACACCGGGATCGGCGGGCCGCCCCAATCGGCCACTTCAAAGCGGCTGACGCCGGCGGCCGCCAACACCGCCGGCACCCGGGCGATGCCGGCCACCGGCACCCGCTGCGCCACCGGCTGCTGGGCGAAATCGCGGATCAGCGCATCCACCTCCGGCTGGGCAGCGGCAAGTGGGGCAGCGGCCATTGCGGCGAGCAGGGCAGACAAGCGGATCATCACGGGTTCCTTCAGCGGGCGGCCGCCATAAGCGCCTGGGCAGCGGCGGTGGCAAGGTGGTTGGTGCGTGTCGTGGGGCTGTCGTCACCCACTTCCCAGGTCAGGGCGCCCACGCCGAACTGGTCGCGCGCCCAGCTTTTCAGCACGCCATTGCCGGGATTGTGCGCCCGATCAATGCGGATATCGGCGCCGGCCAGATCGCCGGTAATGGCCTGCAACATGGCTTCGCCCAGATCGGCCCCGGTGGGCTGCGGCGGCGCATAGACGACATCGCGGAAGGTGGAATGGAAATCGATCACGGCCAATATGGGGCCGCGGGCGGCTTCGGCGGTGATGGCGGCGCCCAGCGCGCGGGTTTCGGGCTGGGTGAACGGGCCCCAATCACGGTTGAGATCAACGCCGCCCAGATTGTGCCGCCAATGGCCCATCGCGAAACCATCGGGATTGGCCAGCGGCACGATCATCAGCGCATGGCGGCGGCGGAAGGCGCGCGCCGCACGGCTGGGGCCAAGCAGCACATCGGTGAAGCGGGCAAAGGCCTGCGGCCCGCTGGTTTCGGGCGGGTGCTGGCGGGTGATGATGACGATCGTGCCGCGCGCCTTGGCCGGGCGGTGAAGATAGACCGCGAGCGGCCGGCGGGCGATGCTGTGGCCGGCATCGGCGCGGATCAGCTGGCCGGCGCGCACCCGCGCTTCGAACGGGGCCAGCACATCGTCGCTGCGTTCCGGCGGCTGGGCGATCAGCAGGCGGGTGCGGGCCGGCGGCAGACGGATGGTGACCGAATGCTGATCGGTGGGCACCGTCACGGCCTGCGGATCAAGGCGAACGGCCGGTGCGCCCGGTTCCGCCGTCCACGGCGCATAGCGGTGGCGGCTGTCACCATAATGCAGGGTGACGATGGTGGATGCCGGCGCGTCGCTGGCCAGCACCAGGCCATACCAGGGGCTGGGGTTGATCGGCCTGTTTTCGGGCGCGATGGTCACATGCACATGGCCATCGGCATCGATGCGGCAGGCCGCCGCCGCCGCCCGTTCGAACCCGATGTGCACGCGCCGGCCACTGCCAGCGCACAACGGCGCCGAGGCGGTGGCGGCGGTGAACCAGGCCGGCGACAGGGCGGCTTCGGCCGCCAATGCCGGCAGCGGCACCGCCAGGACAGCCAACAGGCTGACCCATCCTGCCGCCGCCACCGGCATGTTCATCAGAAGGTGCCGCGCAGCTGCACGTAGAGTTCGCGGCCCTTCAGCTGGTGATAATCCGGGCGATAACCCAGCGATTCATCCACCAGCGGCGGGGCGGTATCGAGCACGTTGTTCACGCCCAGCCGCAGCCGCACATTCTGGCCCTTGGCGATCTTCAGGCGATAATCGGCAAACAGGTTGACGCGCCAATCTTCCTTCACCTGCCAGAACTGGGTGACGCCATTCACCGTGATATCGGCGTTGGTGTCGGTGAAGCCGGCGACATAGCGCACCGAGCCGCCCAGGGCGACGTCGCCCAGATCCCAGCCCCAGGTCGTGCTGGCGCGCCAGCGCGGATTGCCGTCCAGCCGCACGCGGTTGACTTCGAGGATGGTGAAATCGGTGCCGAAGGCGCTGTTGCCATTGCCCGCCAGCGAATTCAGCAGTTCGTTGCGCTCCACATCCAGCGTCATCAGGTAGGTGGCTTCGATGTTGAGGCGGAAATCGCCCAGCTTGCCCCAGTCGAACGCCATGTTGAGGCTGAAATCGAAACCGTCGGCCACCTGCTTGTCGAGGTTGATGTAGGGATCGCGGATGAACTGCACGGCACCGGCAGCCTGGCGCTGGTCATTCGGGTTGGCCAGGTTCCAGGCGGCAAAGGCGGCGAGATCCTCGGTGGTGGCATTGGCGCGCACCACGTTGGGGTTGCTGCGGCCCTGCTTGCGTTCGAGGAAATCGAGCGCCAGCGCTTCACGGTCACCAAAGGCGCCGATCACGCCGGTCTGTTCGAAGCGCCAGTAATCGACGCTGAACACGAAGCGCTTGACCGTCGGGCTGTTGAACAGCTTGCCGGCATCAAGCACACCGCCGACGACGATTGTCTTGGTATCCTCGTTCAGCAGATTGGGGTTGGATGTGCGCACCGACGGCACATAGGCATCGCCGGTGGACGCCGGATCGCCGGTCACGGCCGAACGCCAGTAATCTTCCACACCCAGGTTGAGGCGCGAGATGTCGCCGCGGTTCAGCTGCACCATGTTGGGTACGCGGAAGCCTTCGGAATAGGCGGCGCGCAGGTTGAAGGCGCGCACCGGGAACCAGCTCAGCGCCACCTTGGGCTTCACCGCGCCATCCTTGATGTCGTCGAAATATTCGCCGCGCACCGCCAGCTGCAGGTTCAGCTTGTTGTAGAAGACGCCGTCATTGCCTTCGATCAGCGGCACCAGCGCTTCGGCAAAGCCGGCATAGACATTGCGGCTGGCCGAACTGTCGTTGGTGGGGCTGACGCCAACCACATCCGATCGGCCCGACACGTTGGCGGTGTTGAAGATGATGGTGCCATCCAGGCGCGGATCGCGATCTTCGGTATAGCTTTCGCGCCGCCATTCGACGCCGGCCGCGATCCCGATCGGCCCGGCCCACAGATCAAAGGCATTGGCGTTGGAAATGCGGAAATCGCCGGTGGTCAGTGTCGTCTTGCCGCTGTTCAGGCTGGAAATGCGCACCCGGTCCCACTGGGCCTGGGTGTTGGCATTGGGGCCGCCGAACGGGTTGATGGCATCGGGCGTCGATTTGGCCAGTTCCGCCTGCAGCAGCGTCTTCGACAGGCGGTTGCTTTCCTCGTCGGTCGTCTTGTTGGAGCTGTTGGCGATGGCGCCTTCCCAATCCCAGTTGCCGATCTGGCCGCGCAGGCCGGCCATCACGCGATAGGTGCTGGTATCGGTGGAGATGAAGCGCGGGCCCAGATCGGTGGGGCGCCAGTTCTGCAGCAGCACGTCCACACCGCCGGCCGGGGCATCGGTGGTGTTGAGGCCGGGCAGGCGGTTGGGGCTGCCCACCGCGCCGAAGGGGTTCCAATAGTTGCTGGCCGGAATGATCAGGAAGGCGAGGCCGGAATCGAGCGGCTGGGTGGCGCGATTGCCGTCGGTGGTGGCCTTGTAATACAGGCCTTCGGCGAAGAACTCGATGCCGCTGGCGAATTCATGTTCGAACTGGCTGTAGATGTTGATGCGGGTGGCATCGGTGATCAGCTGGCGACCGCGCGCCGACACCGGATCATTGCCGATGAACACGCCTTCGCCGCGCGCGTTGTTGGGCTGGTTGGCATTGAAATCAAAGCGCAGGCCGGTGTCCAGCGTGGCATCATCAAGGCCCATGCAGCCGCCGGGGCGTTCGCCCAGCGTGGCGCGCGTGCCGGAAAACTGGCAGGGCTGGATGTGGAACACGCCGCTCGTGCTGGTCAGGGTCGTGCTGCCCTGGCGGATGCGGCGGCCAACGAAGACATTCTGCGAATTGATCGCGCCGGTCTGGAACTGGCCGAACGGCGACGAGGTGGAGGTGTTGCGGAAATCGGTGGTGGTGGTGCCGAACGGATCGTCACCCAGCACGCCACGCTTGTCCACGGTGTTGAACTGCGGGCCCAGTTCGCTGGCATACAGGCCGGTACGCTCGAAATAGCCGCCGGTGAACATCAGCCGGGTGCGGCCTTCGTTGAACTTGAAGCCAAAGGCGACATCGCCCTGGAATTCCTGGCTGCCCGTGCCTTCGACACCGGAATAGCGCAGCGTGGCGCGCAGACGATCGAAATTGGCATCGAGGATGGTGTTGACGACGCCCGCCGTCGCATCGGAGCCATAGAGCGCCGAGGCACCGTCGCGCAGCACTTCGACGCGATCGATGCCGGCGGCCGGGAAGGCATTGACGTTGGTGATCTGGCGCGGGGTCGAACCGATATCCTGGTTCACCGCGTGGGCGGCAATGCGGCGGCCATTGAGCAGCACCAGCGTATTGCCGGTGCCCAGGCCGCGCAGGTTGATGGTGGCGACGTCGCCGCGCGCATCATTGGGGCCATCGGCGGCACCGTTGATTTCGGCGGCGCCAGCCTGGGCAATGTTTTCAAAGATTTCGCCGGTGGAGTTCACACCGAAGGCGGCGATATCGTCGGCATTGAGGATGGTGACCGCCAGCGCGCCGCTGTCCGACGCGCCCTTGATGTTGGAGCCGGTGACGACGATCAGCTCCTCTTCCCTGGGCGCGGCCGCAGTGTCGGCCGCCTGGGCCAGTGCCGGGCCGGCGAGCAGGGCGATGGTGAGGGCAGCAAGGCTGCAGGAGGCAGTGATCTTCATGGTCGGGTCCCCTTGTTGTGCTCTTATCAGTCTGGATCGGCTTCCGGCCCCGGATTGGCGATGTCGGGCCCGAATTTGTGGTGGGTGAAAACGGCGGAAAACTGGTCTTCGTTGATGGATTTTTCCCAGCGCGAGACGACGATGGTGGCCACGGCATTGCCGATGAAATTGGTCAGCGCCCGGCATTCCGACATGAAGCGATCAATGCCCAGGATCAGCGCCATGCCGGCGATCGGCACGCTGGGGACGATCGACAGCGTGGCAGCCAGGGTGATGAAACCGGCGCCGGTGACGCCTGCTGCGCCCTTGGAACTGAGCATGGCGACGCCGAGCAGAAGTAGTTGGTCACCCAGGCTGAGGGTGATGCCGGTGGCCTGCGCGATGAACAGTGCCGCCAGCGTCATGTAGATGTTGGTGCCATCGAGGTTGAAGCTGTAGCCGGTGGGCACCACCAGCCCCACGATGGGCCGCGGGCAGCCGGCGCGTTCCATCTTGTCCATCAGGCTGGGCAGCGCGCTTTCGGAACTGGAGGTGCCGAGCACCAGCAGCAGCTCGGCCTTCAGATAGCGGATCAAGGTGAAGATCGAGAAGCCGGCTCCACGTGCCACCAGCCCCAGCACGATGATGACGAACAGCAACGAGGTGAGATAGAAGGTGGCGACCAGCGCCGCCAGATTGGCGATGGAACCGATGCCATATTTGCCAATGGTGAAGGCAAAGGCCCCGAATGCCCCGATCGGCGCTGCCCGCATGAAGATCGCCACCAGCCGGAACAGGCCGGCGCCCAGCGCCTCGAACAGCCGCACCACCGGCCGCGCCGCTTCGCCCGCCGTGGCCAGCGCGATACCGAAGCTGATGGCGAGGAACAGTACCTGCAGCAGATTGCCGTCCACGAAGGCGCCAGCCATGGTTTCGGGAATGATCCCCAGCAGGAAGCTGACGATGGTCTGGTCCTTGGCCTTCTTCACATAATCATTGACCGCGCCCGTCTCCAGCGTGGCCGGATCGATGTTCATGCCGGCGCCGGGCTGCACGACATTGGCGACGATCAGGCCGACGATCAGCGCGATGGTGGAGAAGAACAGGAAATAGGCAAAGGCCTTGCCGGCAACGCGCCCGACGCTGCCCAGATTGCGCATGCCGGCAATGCCGGTGACGATGGTGAGGAAGATCACCGGCGCGATGATCAGCTTGACCAGGCGGATGAAGCCATCGCCAAGCGGCTTCAGCGCCACGCCGGTATCCGGCGCAAAATGGCCGATCAGGCCGCCAACGATGATGGCAACCAGCACCTGCACATAAAGCTGTGCATGGAGCGGCGTCCGCCGCAGCGGCTGCGCCTGTACTGATGGCCCAAGAGCGATGACTGCGATCCCCCGATCCCGACTAAGATCCAGCAGCCTGGGCTGCGTGATTTTGCCCTCCCTGAAACAACTGGCGTGTCAGCGCAAGGCTTGCCGCAGGGCCTGGGGTGAAGCATTTCGTGAACGTTGCCAAAACGTCGCAATCCAGCCTTGTTCGCGAGGGCCGGCACGCATGAACGCCCGGCCCTCGGCCGCGAACCCATCGCTTCAGCGCGCGTCGGCAAGCAGGCGTTCGTCGGCTTTCGCATTGGCGGTGCGGGCAAGGGCGCGCAGGCGATCGGGGCTGGCGGCCGGTCCGCTGAGCGCGGAGACCAGTTCCACCGTGCGCCTTGTGGCCCGGGCATAATCGAACCAGGCGCGGCGCACATGATGGCCCAGTTCGGGGGCATAGTCCCACTCGTGCCGTTCCAGCAGCCGCATGGTGGTGGGCGAATGGCGGTCGCAGCTGATGTGGGTGGCCAGGAAGCTGCCGGCCTTCACCTTGATCAGGCCGGTATTGCCCACCTTGCAGGTCCAGTGCTCGACATCGCGCACCCAGTTTTCGCTGTTGCGCGTCCGCACTTCGGTCACCACGCGAAAATGGGTGCGGCGACGTGGGCCCATCGGCCACAGATCGTCGGGCGTGCCGATGATGGTGCGCCGGCCTTCGCCGCGCCCGCTGGTCCAGGTGGTGATGGGCAGCACCGGATGCATCGGCCGCCAATGGCTGCGCGTGCCAAGGCCGCGCCATTCCACCGATCGGCGGCGGATATCGCGCACCTGTTCGACATGGCCATCGGAATAGATGAAGGCATCGCCCGGCATCAGCGCCGGCACGGCCGGTGCCATGGCGACCACGGCGGCAGCAGCAAGCAGCATGGTCATGGCCTGTTGCTCAGGGCCGGTCGGCGATGAAGCCGGCGCCGAACACCGGATCACGCCCCGGCGCGCCGAGGTCGCGGGCTTCGCGCTCCAGGCCGGCCAGCGCGGCGCGCGCGGCGGCCGGATCGGGGGCCTTCAGGCTGCTCGCCAGCCGGATCGCCACGCTGGGCGCGGCAAACGAGGTGCCCGATACGATCTTTGTTGTGCCATCCGGTGCTAATCCCACGACGTCCACTCCGCGTGCGGCGAAGGCAATATAGCTGCCGCGATTGGCATAACGATAAACCGCCTGCTTTTCATCCACGGCCGTCACCGCCACCACGCCGGGATAGGCGGCGGGGAAGGCGGGCGGCGCCGCCGGACCATCATTGCCGGCCGCTGCAACGATGATATGGCCGCGCGCCGCCAGCCGGGCGATGGCATCGGCCACCACCGGATTGTTGGCACCCGACAGGCTGACATTGATCACCGCGACTTTCTGGGTGGCCATCCAGTCCAGCGCCCGTACCACGGCCAGCGCCGATCCGGCGCTGCGGCGTGGCCCGGAAAACACGTCGCCCACGATGATTTCGGTGCGGCTGCCCGGGGCCGGCTCGGTGCCGGCGATCAGGCTGGAAATGATGGTGCCGTGCAGCGCCGGATCCGGCGTGCCGCCGTTGAAGCCCTGCTGCACCAGGCGGGTGCGTTTCAGATCGGGCAGGGCGCCGGCCACGCCGGTATCGATCACGCCGATGCGGCACGGGCAGGCGCGCCGGGTGACACGTTGCGGCTTGCCGCCCGACCGCACCAGCGCCGATGTGCGGTCAAACAGGTGATTGACCGCATGCGATGCGTCGCCAATCAGCCCATCCAGCTGCACCAGCGCATCAACATCCTTCACCCGGGCCGGCGACGCCAGCAGCACGGCCTGGCCGTTGAGCGCGGTCATCCGGTGCCGTTCCAGCACGCGAAAGCCGGCACGGGTCAGCCGGGCAATGCCGGCATCATCAACGCCCAGCGCCACCAGTTCACCACGGCGATAGCGGAAGCCATCATCGTCGCTTTCGATGGATTCCTGCTTGTCCAGCCGGGCGCGCTGGCGGGCATCCTCGACGCCGGCATATTGGGTGGCGGCCGGCCCGTCCATGCGGTCGTCGTCGTCATCTTCGGCATCGCCGCTGCTGCTGCCGGGGGCGGCGCCAGGGCCATCATTCCGGTCGTCGGCAGCGCCGTTGTCATCGTCGCCATCATCGTCACTGCCGGTGCCGCCCGCCGTGTCACCGCCCGCGCCGGCCGCCGCGCCGTCATCATCGTCGTCGTCACCGCCGGCCGCACCGCCGCCGCTGGCCGCGCCGTCGTCATCGTCGCCGCCAGCGCTCCCTGCGCCGGCTGCGGCTCCGTCATCATCATCGCCGCCGTCCGCGCCGGCTGCAGCTGCGCCATCATCTCCGGCGTCATCACCGCCCGCCGCGCCGGCATCGTCACTGCCGGCATCGTCGCCGCCGGCCGCCCCGGCATCAGTCGCATCGCCGGTGTCGCCGGTGTCATCGTCAACAGCCGTATCCGGCGCGTCATCCGGATCCGGCACGGCTTCTTCGGCAGTGTCGTCATCGTCGTCGTCATCGCCAGGGTCGGCCGGCTGTTCGGCGTGCACGGAGGCGACCGGCAGCGGCGGCGCCGCCATCGCCAGGAATGACAGGCCAAGCAGCCAGAAGGCAATGCGATGCTTCATGGATCCCCGCTGTTGCATTTTGCCACCATGATCGAAATGGGGCTTGGCGCCGCATCATGACCATCGTGCACATTGGGGCTGCACGTGATGAACAAAGCCTGTATTGCACCGGGGAATATTTCGGGCGCCAGATCGTTTGGATTGCAACGATGAACAATGCAGCGGCACTGGGCCGGGACATCATCGCACATCTGCCGCGCCTGCGCCGGTTCTGCCGGGCGTTGACCGGCACTGTTCATGATGCCGACGACCTGGCGCAGGCTGCGGTTGAAAAGGCAATGCGCAACGTGGAAAAATATGCTGAAGGCACCAATCTGGATCGCTGGCTGATCACCATCGCCCACAATCACTGGCGCGACAGCCGCCGCAGCCTGGCCAATCGCACGCCCCACAGCAATGTGGACGATCTGTTCGACATGCCGGGCGAAGACGGCAACCGTACCCAGGAACAGCTGGACAGCGATGCCCGGGTGCGTGCCGCCGTTGCCGCCCTGCCGGCCGAACAGCGCCAGCTGGTGGCGCTGGTGCTGGTCGAAGGCCTCACGTATCGCGAAGCGGCGGAAATGTTGAACATACCGATTGGCACCGTGATGAGCCGCGTGGCCCGCGCCCGCGCCGCACTGGTGGGGCAATTGGCACCGGCGGGGGTGATGCCATCATGATCAGCGATACGGAATTGCTGGCCTTCCTGAACGGCGCGCTGGCCGAGCCGCGCATGAGCGAGATCGAAGCGGCGCTGGCCGTTGACGAGGCGCTGGTGGCCAGGCTGGAAGCCTTGGCCAACAACAGCGCCGCGGTGGATCAGAGCGTGGCTGCCGCCTTTGATGCGGTGCTGGCCGAACCGCTGCCGCCGGCGCTGCTGGCTGCGGCCAGCCCGGCGGTGGTCGATCTTGCCGCCGCCCGCGCGGCCCGCGAAGCAAACGCTGCACCCCGCAGCCCGATCCGCTGGTGGCAACCGGCGGCGCTGGCGGCGTCGCTGGCCATTGGCCTGGTGATCGGCGCCGGCGTGCCCAGGGGTAACAGCGACGCGCTGATCATTGCCGATGCCGCCGGCACCCGTGCGGGCCCCACGCTGGCCGCAGCGCTGGCCAGCACCCGCAGTGGCACCGATGCCCGCCTGCCCGGCGGCGTGCTGCGCCCGGTGATCAGCGTGCGCGCCGGCAATGGCGAATTGTGCCGCCAGTTCGGCGTGCAGCAGGATCAGGCCGCGCTGTCGGCGCTGGCCTGCCGGCGCGGCGATCAATGGCAGATCGTGGTGGCGAGCAGCAGCGCTGGCAGCCGCAGCGATTATGCCCAGGCCGCTGGACCGGGAGAGGCGGCCATCACGGCCGCACTCGATGCGCTGGCTGCCGGTGATCCGATGGATGCCGAGGCCGAAGCCAAGGCGCTCGCCAGGCCCTGAGCGCAAACAGTAACCGCCGGCGGCCTTGCGGCGCGCCGGCGGTTTTTTTGCGTCTTGCCCGCAGATCAGAACAGGAAGGCCAGTTCCATCAGGCCCACCACGCCGCTGCGCCGGCTGCGGCCGGTTTCGCGTTCGACGAAGCGGGTGAGATCGGCGCGCAGCTGGATGTTGCGGTTGAGCGCGACAAAGCCGCCGGCGCTGATCAGATTGTTGCGTTCGGTGCTGGCCGTGGCGCGCGCTGCCGACGCCGAAACACCCCAGCGCGGCATCACCCACGCCACACCGGCGCTGATCTCGCGCTGGTTGAAGCCCGGCGTGCGGCGGTTGCTGTCGCCGCGGTCGACATAGGAGCCGCCGATGCGCAGCGGCCCGTTGCGCACATCAAGGCCCACGTTCCAGGCATTGAGGCCGCGGCGGCCGGTTTCCGGAGCCGCCCGCGCGGTGACCCAGCCACCGCTGACCCCCAGCACCCAATTGCCCAGCGGCTGCTGGAAATTGCCACCGATTTCAACGGCATCGCGCAGGATGGTGCGGTCACGCGGATTGGGATCGCGCTGGTTGCGCTGGAATTTCGGTGCCCACGACACGCCGGCGCGGAAACCGGCCACGGGCGGTGACAGATAGACGATCTTGAAGGCATCGCCGGTATCAGGCGCGACCAGCAGCGCCTGGGTGCCGGTATAGCGCGAGAAGTCGCCGCGCACCTGGCCGAGGCCCAGGATGGGGGCACGGAAGGCCAACTGTTCGTTGCCGCCATCCTGCAGGCCCACTTCCAGCCGGCCGAAATCGGACGAGACAAAGCCAAAGGCTTCGCCGGTCTGCAGCACTTCGGTTTCGCGGCTGATGCGGCCCTGGTCGACATAGGCGCCAAACAATAGCCCGCCCTTGGTCACCCATTCGGCGTTGATCCGCACCGAGGCGTCATAGCCGGTGCCGGTCCGGGCGCGGCCGGCGCGATTGTCGTCAATCACGGCGGCCTGGCCGGAAAGCACGCCGCCGATCCGGATATCCAGGCCGCCGCGTTCGATCCGTAGTTCGGGCAGTTCGGGGATGGCGGCCAGCGCGGGGGCGGCCGGAAGGATGGCGGCCAGCGCCAGCGTCGTCAGTATTTTCTGCATGATCAGATGCCCCGAAGTTGTTGATACTGGCTGCCCGCGGCCGCCCTTGCCGCAATGGCATAGTGTCTGTCCAGCCCGTGGCGGGCGGCAAGTGTCGGATGTGGCAATATGGTTCGTGGCTCTTCTTCCAGCCATTCGGACAATTGCCCGATCATGCCGCCTTCGTTGCAATAGGTTTCAAATTGATGGCGGTGGGCCGGAATGATGCGCAGCCGGATATTGGCCCTGATCTGCAGGCGCAACGCGGCTGTTTTCATCGCGCCCGTCCAGGCCCGGGCGCGGGCCAGCCGGTGCGGGCCCTGCTGCGCATCGATCGCCGGTGACTGGTTCAGCGACGCCGTGCGCAGATTGTCGCCGCGCCCGACGATCACCAGCGTTGGTACCGCCAGCAGCTTTTTCAGTTCGGCCGGCAGCGGCGAACTGGCCAGGCCGGCCGGCCATTGTTCGCCGGCATCGGGCATGGTGTACCAGCCCGCCGCCGCCAGGCACAGCTTGCGCACGCGGCCGGGGTGAAACAGCGCGAAACGGTGGGCAAACTGGGCGCCGCCGGAAAAGCCGAACAGGTTGATCTGCCGGGCATTGAGGCCATCGATGATCAGCCAGTCGAGCAGGTTGATCAGCGCCTGATCCGCGCTCAGGCCGGTGGGGCCTGCGGCGAGTTGCTGATAACGGCCCATGGCGCGGCGTTCGAACAGGGGCGCCACGATCACCATCTCGCCCAGCCCATTCTGGCTGGCACGCAGCACCTGTTCGGCGGCGTTGCGCGAAATGCCGTGCACCATCACCATCACCGGCAACCGGCTGAGCGTGTGGGGTGTGTGGCCGGTGGGCAGGTGCAGATAATGATCCGGCACGCCGGGGGCTGGTGAGCGGACGAAACGGAGCTGGAAATTGCCCATGGAATTACTCCTCGATGCTGGCGGATGGTGGGGGAAGATTGGTCTTGCCGGCCAGGGTGCGGGCGTCGGCATTTTCGAGACGGGTGGTGATCTGATCCAGCGCGACGCCGCCGCCCGCCAGTGCATGCAGGGCCCGGGCCACATCCAGCAGCCGCGCCGCGGCAAAACCGGCCAGGCCCAGCGCGGCGATCAGGGCACGCTGATCAGATGAGCCCAGCGCCAGCAGCGCCAGCACGGTAAGGCCGCCGCCGGCCACGGCAACGCCGTCCATCAGGCCCACCATGGTGGCCCGCCGGATCGCCATGGTGGCGGCCCGTTCGGCCCTTGCATCCAGCCGGCGGCGATCGGCCCGGCTGATGCGCTGCTGCGCCGCCAGGGCCGCTTCGGGCGGCACCCGCAGCCGCCGCAGCACGAAACGGGTGAGCTGCGCACGGGACTGGCGTTGCTGGGCGATGCGGCCACCCAGCCGGCGATAGAGCAGCAGCAGCAGCAAGGTCGCCGCCATCAGCGGCAGCAGGCCGGCGGCCAGCGCCGGATATTGCGCTGCCATCAGGATGGCGCCGCCGGTGCTGGCAACCCCGGCGGTGAGCAGGGCGGCCGGCCCGCGTGCCGCCCAGTTGCGCACGGCGGAAAGGTCGCCAACGAACGGCAGCACCAGCCGGGCTTCTTCCACCCGGCCGATGGCGGGAATGGCAGCGGCAAACAGTTTCCGGCGCAAGGCCAGCACATAGGATTGCGCCAGCTTCTCGCCCACCCAGCGTTCCAGCAGGCCCGCGCTGCCGGCCAGCAGCGCGCAGACCAGCAGACCGGCGGCCGGCACGATCAACAGGCTGTGCGTGGTGACAGCGGTGCTGACCAGGCCGGAGGAGATCGCGGCGATTCCGGCCTGCACGGCACCTGTCGTCACCAATCCGGCAAACAACAGGCGCCGCTCGCCATCGACAAGGCGGGGCAGGGTCATGCCGCCACGCCCTGGGCGAACTCACCCAGCAGCAGCTTGGGCACCTGCACCGGATCGCGCAGCAGCCCCAGGCTGACGACCGGCACGCCCGACACATGTTCGGCTTCGCGTGCGGCCAGCGGCGAGATGGAGATGAGGCCGGTGATGGCCGTGGCCGGCAGGCCCATGTCGGCCAGCATGGCGGCGCCGTGGCAGGCGCTCATGGCGTCACCAGCGGCAAAGATCACGCTGCGGAACCAGCCGCGCACCCTGGCTTCGGCCAGCAGCATGGCGGTTTCGCGCTGGAACAGGCCGTCGGCAATTTCCACCACGATGATGTCATGATCCGGGCGCGCCAGATTGCCGAGCAGCGTTTCGGTGATGGTGGCCAGTTCCGCCGGGTCGAGCATGTAGGTGCTGGCATGGCCGGCATCGGTGAAATCAAGGGCGGTGATGGCGCCGGCATCGCGCATCGTCCACAGATCGCCGCCCGAACCGGTGCCGGTCAGCTTGGCGGCGCCCACCTTGAAGCCGGCGCGGGTCAGGCCGTGGATGATGCCGGCGGCAGAGGTCGTCTTGCCGGCGTTCATCGATGATCCCACCACGGCGATCACCGGCGGCACATCGGTCTTGCCGGCCGGTGCCGGCAGGGCGAAATCGGCAAGGTTCATGACACTGCCCGATTTGCGGGCAATCAGGCCGATCGGGCGGATATCGGTGGCCGGGCGCATGCGGGCATGGCGCACCAGCACTTCGCTGGCGACGCCGCCGCCGGCAGCCAGGTGGCAGGCGCCCAGATGCGCCGGCACCATCGCTTCGAACTGGTCGGGGGCATAGCGATTGCCGTAGGCGACGATCACTTCGTCACCCACATACAGCTGGCCGCGGCGACCGGCGTGGTTTTCCAGGCGCGGATGCTGGCCAAGATCAACGATTTCCGCCAGCACCAGATCGCCGGGCCGGGGTGCAATGCCGCGCCGCTTGAGCGCATGGGCTTCGGCGAAATTGACATTGCGCGTGGTGAAGGCGGCGCGCGCCTGCCGCAGCCGGGTGAGCAGATTGTTGGCCGGCGTCAGGTGGGACGAGGGCAGATTGGGCATGATGTGCTTGATCATTTTCGTGGGTCTCCGAGGGGGGCAGGGAAGGGGTGCTGCGTTCAGCGGGCAGCCAGGTGAAGCGGGGAGGTCTGGTGCGACAGCCGGCTGACCGCGCTGGCGGCGAAATGGGCGAACAGATTGGCCGGAACCATGCGGGCTTCGCTGATGATGGTGCGGGCTTCGGCGCAGAAGCGGCCGCGATCGGCGGTGTTGGCCAATCGGTTATAGTGGCTGGTGAGCTGGCGATCCTGCGCCGCCTGCCACTGGCTGCCATGCAGCTGCTGGAAACGCCGCTGTTCGGCCGACCAGGCCCGGGCCAGCAACGGAGCGTGGGCGCGCAGCAGCCAGTTGTAGCCGCTGGCCAGGGTGCGGTCGCCGCACATCAGCGCCGCCACATTCAGGCCAGAACGCAATTGCCACAGTTGCTCCGATGTCGCCGGCGCGGCAGCCAGCACGGCGACGGGCGGCACCGAACCCAGCGCATGGCTGTCGTGCATCATCTGCTGGGCAGCGGCTGCAGCCGACGGAATGGCGGCCGCGGCCGGGATGCTGATCATCATCAGGGCCAGGGAAAGATGCAGGCGGGGCAACAGCTTGGTCATTGCAGGAAGGCTCCATCGGCCACCGGCCTGGTGCCGGGGTCTCGACAGGCAAAACGCCAGCGGCAGCCGGATTATTCCCGGCACTGCGCAGAAAAATTTTTTCGGCGCGGCAGCCAAGGGCGGGAATAAATCGCCCGGTACCGGCGTTTGCCCCGCATGGCCGCAGCCAGAAATGCTGCGGTGCCAAGTGCGGGAGACAAGGCACATGCGTCATTTCAGCTTGATCGAATCCGGCGTGGATACAGCGCCATTTCTGGCCGAGATCGCCGCTCAGGACGATCCGTTCGCCGCCGTCACTGGCCGCCAGACCAAGATTGCCGTGCAGCGCGAGGCGCTGTCCATTCCCTTGCGCGGGGTACGCAAATCGGCGCTGGCCGGGCGTGAACCGCGTGATGTGCACGAAAGCCGCTGGACCAGCGGCGCCGTCGCCTATCCGCAGGCCTGCGGCTTCATCTCCCGCATCGCCCTGGCGCTGGACAGCGAATTGTCACGGGCGAAAATCGTCTGCCTGCCAGCCGGGCACCGCGTTTATCCCCACACCGATCGCGGCGAATATTACCGGCTGCGCAACCGCTATCACCTGGTGCTGAAATCCCGCCTGGGCAGCTGGCTGCGCGCTGGCGACGAAGAGGTGCGGATGCGCGAGGGCGAGCTTTGGTGGTTCGACAATGATCAGACCCACGAAGCCCACAATGATGGCGACGAAGACCGCATTCACATCATTTTCGATCTGCTGCCCAGCCACCGCCGGGCCGAGATTGAATCCGCAACGGCCTGATTGAAGGCCGTGCTGGCCTGAACCGCCCGACCATTGCACCATCATCAGATTTTCCGCCGGCTCATCTCCAACACCCCCGTTGAGATCGGCGGCAGACTTTGCCTTGCGGTAAGCGATGGTCCAATGGCGAGCGTGTTCAGGCCAGCTTATTGCTGGTCGGGCCACGGCCATGGGTTTGCCGGCCGTGACAGTGATGAACCTGAAAGCGAAAGGTGATACGGGCGCGCCGACGTGATTGGCGCAGCAACCGATTGCGATCTTCCCACGCTGGCTCCCCGGGCAGGATTCGAACCTGCGACAACTCGATTAACAGTCGAGGGCTCTACCGCTGAGCTACCGAGGAACAGCGTGGGAGCGCTCCCTTAGCGAGGGCGGCTGACATTGCCAAGCGCAAAAAATCAGCTGGCGAACTGTTCCAGGCTGATGCGGTCGTCCAGCGCATATTCGGGGTCGAACAACAGGGTCAGGCTGATGTTGCGATCGATCGCCACTTGCACATGGGCAACATCGCGCACTTCCATCTGGTCGGCCACGGCCGACACCGGCCGCTTGCGGGCTTCGCGCACTTCAAATTCGATCTGGCTGGCCGACGGCAGCAGCGCGCCGCGCCAGCGCCGGGGGCGGAAGGGGGAGATCGGCGTGAGCGCGAGCAGATCGGCTTCCAGAGGCAGGATCGGCCCATTGGCAGACAGATTATAGGCGGTGGAGCCAGCCGGCGTCGCCACCAGCACGCCATCGCAGATCAATTCTTCCATCCGCGTCTTGCCATCGATGATGATGCCGATCTTGGCGGTCTGGCGGGTTTCGCGCAGCAACGAAACCTCGTTGATCGCCGGGTGGGAGACGGTTTCGCCGGCGGTCGTGGTCGCCGTCATCTGCAGCGGATGCAGCACGAACGGCTTGGCGGCGGCCACCCGTTCTTCCAGTTTCGTCGCCTTGAAATCGTTCATCAGGAAACCTACCGTGCCGCGGTTCATGCCGAACATCGGCTTGGGATCCTGAAAGCGCATGGCTTCGTGCAGGCAGTGCAGCAGATGGCCGTCACCGCCCAGCGCCACCACCACATCGGCTTCGCGCACGGGCACAAAGCCATATCTGGCCTTCAGCGCGTCACCTGCGGCGCGAGCGACATGGCTGTCGGAAACGATCAGCGCGAGCTTCATTCGTTCAGGGTCCTCAGCCGCCGGTCAGGCTCATGTGGCGGGCCACGGCCGGCCGGGCGCCGCGCCGTTCGATCACGAAATCATGGCCCTTGGGCTTGCGCGAGATCGCTTCATCCAGCGCGGCATCGATGGCGGCTTCATCGTTGCCCGCCCCGTTCGTTCCCAGTCTCCGGATCACGCTGCGCAGATCGGCCTGGTCATCCTGGCCCAGGCACATGAACAATTGCCCGGTTGCCGTCAGCCGCACGCGGTTGCAGCTTTCGCAGAAATTGTGGGTGAGCGGCGTGATGAAGCCCAGTTGCAGGCCAAGTTCCTGCACGTAGGAATAGCGCGCCGGCCCGCCGGTGCGGTGCGGCAGATCGGTGAGCGTGTAGCGCTGCGCCAGATCGCGGCGCACGCGGGACAGCGGCAGATACTGGTCCACCCGGTCCTCGCCGATCTCGCCCAGCGGCATGGTTTCGATCAGTGTCAGATCATGCCCGCCAGCGGCGGCGAACTGCATCAGCGTTTCGATTTCCCCCGCATTTTCATGGGCCAGCGCGACGGTGTTGAGCTTCACTTGCAAGCCGGCAGCCTTCGCAGCCGCGATGCCATCCAGCACCTGGGGCAGGCGGCCCCAGCGGGTGATGCGGGCGAACTTTTCGGCATCCAGCGTGTCGAGGCTGATATTGACGCGGCGCACCCCGGCGGCGAACAGCGCTTCGGCATGGCGGACCATCTGGCTGCCGTTGCTGGTCAGGGTAAGTTCTTCCAGCGCGCCGGTCTTCAGGTGGCGGCCAAGGCTGCTCACCAGATCGATGATGCCGCGCCGCACCAGCGGTTCGCCGCCGGTCAGCCGCAGCTTGCGGGTGCCGCGCCGGATGAAGGCGCTGGCCAGAAGGTCGATCTCCTCCAGGCTCAGCACTTCGTTCTTGGGCAGAAAGGTCATGTCTTCGGCCATGCAATAGACACAGCGGAAATCGCAGCGGTCGGTCACCGAAACGCGCAGATAGGTGATGGCGCGGCCAAACGGATCGACCAGCGCCCGTGCTGCGGTTGCCGTCGTTGCCGCTGCCGGCACGCTTGCCACGTTGTTGCCATCGCCAAACATCACCGCCAGCCTGTGGCACGCCGGCATCGCTTGGCAAGCGCTTTTCGTGTTAACCTACAAGCCGCTTGAATGTCGGGCTGGACAGGTGAACAGTAAAGCGGCATCGAAGCAGGAACAATTGGGCGTAGAGCTAGGGCAGGTTCTGAACCTCATGGGCGCAATGAACGCCGAACCGGTGTTGATCGTATCCCCCCGCTACGCGGATGACGTGGCGGCGCTGGTTGCGTCTGCCGGCCAGGCACCGCGGGTGGAGCGCCGGCCGGAGCTCGCCGCCGGCCGTTTTGCCGCAGAACCGGTGCGCGTGGTGGTGGTGGATGCCCGCGGCGCGCTTTCGGCCGGCCTGGCCGTGGCGCAGGCGCTGGGCCCGGCGGTGGAGGGCCGGCGCGGCGCCATGCTGGTGCTGCTGTCCCGCAATGATGCCGATGCGGCTGGCGCTGCCCGCGATGCCGGTGCCACCTCGGTAATGGTGTCCCCCTTCGGCTCCGACAGTTTTTCCACCGCCCTGCACCTGGCCGGCCGCCATGCCGATCGCCTGGCTGCCGCCGCTGCCGCCCCCTTGACCCAGGATTCCCGCGAGGCCGACCGGTTGACGGGCCTCGCCAGTGTCGAACGCCTGCAAAGCTGGCTGGCGCAGCAGCGCGCCGCCGAAACCCCTTGTGGCGTGATCGTCATCGGGGTCGGGCGCTTTGCCCAGATCAACACCATCTATGGCCGTGATGTCGCCGATCGCCTGCTGTCGGTGATTGCCCGCCGGCTGGGGCCGATTGCCGATTCCCGCACGGCCGTGGGCGAGATCCGCCTGCTCTCGCGGCTGACTGCGGCGGAATTTGCGATCGGCATCTCCGGCGCCAGCGCTGCCGACAAGCTGGAGCGGCTGGCCCGCCAGATGCTGCGCGGTTTCGAGCGGCCATTTGCCATCGATGATCGGCTGATTCATGTTTCGGGACGCGCCGGCATCGCCTGGGATGATGGCAGCATGGATGGCGATCCGGCCAGCGTCGCCACCGCCCTGTTGCGCGAAGCCTCCATCGCGCTTTCCGATGCGCGCGGGCGGGAACCCGGCGCCGTTGCTCGCTTCCACCAGGAAAGCGACCGTGAAGCCCTGGCGCGCCGGGCCGATCTGGAGTCCGATCTGTTTGGCGCCCTGAAGGATGGCGGCATCACCATCCTGTTTCAGCCGCAGTCCAGCCTGTCGGATGGCGTGGTCGGCGGGGTGGAGGCGCTGTCGCGCTGGGATCACCCGCTGCATGGCCGGCTTTCGGCCGTTACCCTGCTCGAAACCGCCGCATCGGCCGAACTGGCCCTGGCCGTTGGCCGCCATATCCGTTCGCGCGCCATCGCCACGGCAGCGGCCTGGACCGGCGCACTGGCCAATCTGAAGATCTCGCTGAACGTGACGGCGGCCGATCTGGCCGATCCGGAATTCATCGATTCGCTGGCGAAGGACCTCACGACATCAGGCCTGTCGCCGCGCCGGCTGGTAATCGAGGTGACGGAAGAAGCCATCATCAACGATCTCGACGCCGCCGCCGCGACGCTCTCGCTGCTGCGCCGCGACGGGGTGGGCATCGCGCTGGACGATTTTGGCGCCGGCTATTCCAGCCTCGCCCGCCTCGCCCGCCTGCCGGTGGACACGATCAAGCTCGATCGCAGCTTTGCCCAGGGCCTGACCGGGAGCGAACGCGAACGCATCGTGGTGGAAGGCATGATCGCCACCGCCCGCCGCCTCGGCCTCACCGTCGTCGCCGAAGGCATCGAGGACGATGTGCAACTCGCCGCCGCCCGCGCCGCCGGCTGCCAATGGGTGCAAGGCTATTGCGTCGCCCCGCCGCTCGACCAGACGGCGCTCACCGCCTTCTGCAACCGGCGGAAATCCAAGATCAGCGTGGCGTAAGGTAGAGGGGCCTCCATTCTGGCGCAGGCCAGAACGGAGGCCTGCTTACTTCCTGCCGAACTTCGACTTGAACACTGCCGGCCGCATCGGTGCTTTCGGCGGCGGCAGCGGCTTGGCTGCCGGTTTGGCCACGGGCTTCAGCTTGGCGCCAGCGGCGAGCTTGCTCAGCGCAGAAGCAATGGCGAGTGCGCCCTTCAACCGGGTCCGGTCGTCGCCCCATTCAGCGGCGATGAAGAGTTTCTGATCGGGCCGCACCTTCGCCCGTTCGCCCAGCCGGGTGATATAATCCATCAGCGCGTCCGGGTTGGCGAAGCGGTCGTCGCGGAAGGTGACGAGGCCACCCTTGCGGCCGGCTTCCAGCTTGGCGATGCCGGCGGTGATGCAGGCCTGCTTGATCTCGATGACGGACAGCAGGTTTTCGACTTCCGACGGCAATTTGCCGAAGCGGTCGATGATTTCGGCGGCGAGGCTGTCGATGCCGGCGCGGCTGTCGATCTCGTTGAGGCGGCGGTAGAGCGCCATGCGCACGTTCAAATCGGGCACATAATGATCGGGGATCAGGATCGGCACTTCGGCGGTGATCTGCGGGCTGAAGGCTTCCTGCGGCGGCTTCATGCCGGCCGCTTCGGCCTTGGCTTCCAGGATCGCCTCTTCCAGCATCGACTGGTAAAGTTCGAAGCCGATCTCCTTGATATGGCCGGATTGTTCGTCGCCGAGCAGATTGCCGGCGCCGCGCTGATCAAGATCGTGGCTGGCGAGCTGGAAGCCGGCGCCGAGCGTGTCGAGTTGGCTGAGCACCTGCAGCCGTTTTTCGGCGCCTTCGGTGATGGTCTGGCCGGCGGCGGTGGTGAGATAGGCATAGGCACGGGTCTTGCCGCGCCCGACGCGGCCGCGGATCTGATATAATTGCGCCAACCCGAAGCGGTCTGCCCGGTGCACGATCAGCGTGTTGGCGGACGGGATGTCGAGACCGGATTCGATGATGGTGGTCGACAGCAGCACGTCATAGCGCTTGTCGTAGAAGGCGCTCATGCGCTCCTCGACCTCCGATGGCGCCATCTGGCCGTGGGCGGTGATCGGCTTCACTTCCGGCACCTGTTCGCGCAGGAACTGTTCGATATCGGCGAGGTCGGCGATGCGCGGCACCACGAAGAAGCTCTGCCCGCCGCGATAATGTTCACGCAGCAGCGCTTCGCGGATCACCACCTCGTCAAACGGGCTCACATAGGTGCGCACGGCGAGACGGTCGACCGGCGGGGTGGCGATGATCGACATTTCCCTGAGGCCGGTCAGCGCCATCTGCAAGGTGCGCGGGATCGGCGTGGCAGTCAGCGTCAGCACATGGACATCGGCCTTCAGCGACTTCAGCCGTTCCTTGTGGACGACGCCGAAGCGCTGTTCCTCGTCCACGATCACCAGCCCCAGCCGCTTGAACTCCACCCCCTTGGCGAGAATCGCGTGAGTTCCGACGATGATATCGACCGTGCCATCCGCCAGCCCGTCACGCGCCGCCTTGGCATCGGCGGTGTTCACCAGCCGGGAGAGGTGTCGCACCTCGACCGGCAGGCCGGTGAAGCGCTCGCGGAAATTCTGGTAATGCTGGCGGGCGAGCAGCGTGGTCGGGCAGACGACGGCGACCTGCATGCCCGACAGCGCGGCGGCATAGGCGGCGCGCAGCGCCACCTCGGTCTTGCCGAAGCCGACATCGCCGCACACCAGCCGGTCCATCGGCCGGCCGGAGGTGAGATCGTCGACCACGTCACCGATCGCCTTCAACTGGTCGTCGGTCTCGGCATAGGGGAAGCGGTCCACGAACGCCGCCATGCCATGGCTGTCGATGCTCACCGGCTCGCCTTCGCGCAGGGCGCGGGCTGCCGCGGTCGCCAGCAGTTCGCCGGCAATCTCGCGGATGCGGTTCTTCATCCGCGCCTTGCGCGTGCTCCAGGCGACGCCGCCCAATTTGTCGAGGCCGACGCCTTCGCTGTCGCTGCCATAGCGGGAGAGGACGTCGATATTCTCGACCGGCACATAGAGCTTGTCGCCGCCGTCGTAGGTGAGCGCCACGCAATCATGCGGCTTGCCGCCGATGGGGATGGCCATCAGCCCGTCGTACCGGCCGATGCCATGATCGCGGTGGACGATGAGATCGCCCGGCGTCAGCATCGCCAGTTCGGCCATGAAGGCATCGGCCTTGCGCGCCGAGCGTGCCTTCCTCACGAGGCGATCACCCAGCATGTCCTGCTCGGTGAGCAGGGTCAGGCTGCCGCGGGCTTCTTCGCGCGTGAAGCCGTGATCGAGCGGCAGCACGGTGAGCACGATCTGGCCGGCGGCGGCCTGGCCCAGCGCTTCCTGCCAGTGATCGGCGGTGGCGAGCCGGGCAACGCCTTCATCGGAAAGCAGGCCCTTCAGCCGTTCGCGCGCGCCATTGGAATAGCTGGCAAGGATGACCCGGTCACCGGCGTCGCGGCGCGCCTCGATATGCGCCTTGATCGCGGCATAGACGGGCGGGCCACCATTGGCCTGCGCCACCCGTTCCGGGGCAAAATCGCGCGCCGGCACCGCATCGCAATCGATGGCAAACAGTGTGCCGGAGGGAACGGCGTGCGGGCTGCTGGCGTGGACGGCGTGGGCGGCGAGTTTCTCGGCCCACTCCTCGCGCGACAGGTAGAGCGCATCGGGCGGCAGCGGGCGATAGCTGCCCTTCTTCTGACTCAGCGCCGCCACCCGGTTGTCGTGATAGTCAGCGATGGCATCGAAGCGGTCGGCGGCGGCCTTGTCGGCCCCGGCATCGCGCACCAGCACGTCATCGCTGCCCATCCAGTCGAACAGGGTGACCAGATCGGGCTCGAACAGCGGCAGCCAATGTTCCATACCGGCCAGACGCCGGCCGTCGCTGACCGCTTCGTAGAGCGGATCGCCGGTGGCGGTGGCGCCAAACTTCTCCAGCCAGCCCGACCGGAAGGCGCGGATGCGATCGGCATCGAGCATGACTTCGGACACGGGCAGCAGGTCAAAGCCCTCTGCGGGACCAAGGCTGCGCTGGGTGGCGGGATCGAAACGGCGAATGGATTCAATCTCGTCCCCGAAGAAATCGAGACGCAGGGCGAAGTCCGCGCCCGACGGCATCACGTCGACAAGGCCGCCGCGCAGGGCATATTCGCCCGGCTCCACCACCGTATCGACGCGCACGAAGCCATTGGCGGCCAGTTTCAGCGCCAGCGCGTTGCGGTCGATGCGGCTGCCGGGCTTCAGCCGGGCGGCCATCCGGGCGATCTGCGCCTTGGGCAGGCAGCGCTGGGTGATGGCGTTCACCGTGGTCACCACCAGTTCGGCGCCCGCCTGCGGTTCGGCCAAGGCGGCGAGGGCGGCCATGCGCTCGGCCGCCATCTTCAGCGACGGCGAGGCGCGGTCGTACGGCAGGCAATCCCAAGCCGGAGCCACGGTGATGGCGATTTCCGGCGCAAAATAGGCCGCGGCCTCCGCCATGGCGCGCGCCTGGGCTTCATCGGCCGCGATGAACCAGGCCCGGCCTTTCGCCGCGCGCGCCACATCGGCCATCAGCCACGGCAGATAGCCGCCGGCACAGCGCGCCAGCGTGACCGGGCGGGTGGCGGTGACGAAACGGGGCAGGTCGATCATCGATCCCCTCTCCCCCCGTCTGACTCTGGGCGGGAGAGGGAGGGGCCCGCCGCGCAGCGGTGGGAGGGTGAGGGGGTGCGAACGGCGTCGAACAACCCCTCACCGCGCTCGCCTTCGGCGAGTCGACCCTCTCCCCGAACGGGAGAGGGGTTATTTGGTGACTTCGACATAATCGAGTTTCTTCAGAAGCTGTATCTGCGCGCCGTCCAGCCGGGCCGGCACGGCGGCGGTGCCGAAGGCCCAGGCCAGGATATCGACATCCTGTTCTTCCAGCAGCGCTTCAAACCAGGCCAGATCGGCCTCGGTCCAACTGGCGTAATGGCGTTCGAAGAAGCCGCCCACCACCAGATCGGATTCCTTGGTGCCGCGATGGCTGGCGCGATATCTGGCCTTGCGGATGCGCAGGTCCCAAGGATCGATTTGGTTGTCGTTCATGTGACGGCCCTTCAAACGCAAATGCCGCGCAGGCGTTTCAAACGGCCAGCGCGGTGCTACAACCTCGCCATATCATGCGCCCTGCCGTCCTCAACCCCCTGTTTGCCGAAGTGGCCGCGCTGAAGGGCGTCGGTTCGGCGCAGGTGCGGCAATTGGCGCGGCTGAAGATCGCGCGGGCGCTCGATCTGGCCTTCCACCTGCCAACGATGGTGATCGACCGGCTGGCGGTGGATACGGTGGACGAAACGATGGTGGGCCGCCCGGTTGTGGTGCCGCTGACGCCGGCTCGCCATGAGCGCGGTGGGCCACGCAGCCCGTTGCGCGTGGCGGCGGTGGACCGCGGTGGCCAATGGGTGGACCTGACCTTCTTTGGCCAGACCGCCAATTGGGCGCAGACCAAGCTGCCGATCGGGGTGGAAAAGCGCATCGTCGGCAAGCTCGACCGTTATGGCCAGAAACTGCAGATCGCCCATCCGGAGGTGCTGGCGATGGACAGCGCCGCGCCGCCCGGTTTGCGCGAGCCGGTCTATCCGCTGACCGAGGGCATCACCAACCGCCGCATGGGGCAATTGGTGGCCGAAGCGCTGGCGCGGGTGCCGGAGCTGGCGGAGTGGATCGAGCCGAGTGTCATTGAGCGTTATGGCTGGGCATCGTTCGCAGAGTCGCTTCACGCCGCGCATCGCATGGAAGGAGGGCGCGACCGGCTGGCCTATGACGAACTGCTGGCCAACCAGCTGGCGCTGCTGCTGGTGCGGGCCGACACGCGGGCACGGCGCGGGCGGGCGCTGGCGGGCAATGGCCGGCTGGTGCGGCCCTTGCTGGCCAGCCTGCCGTGGTCGCTGACGGGCGCACAAACCCGCGTGATCGGCGAAATCACCGGCGACATGGCGCAGGCGCAGCCGATGCTGCGGCTGCTGCAGGGCGATGTGGGATCGGGCAAGACGTTGGTTGGCCTGATCGCCATGCTGACAGCGGTGGAGGCGGGCACGCAGGCGGCGCTGCTGGCGCCCACCGAGATATTGGCGCGCCAGCATCATGTGACGCTCACCAAGCTGGCGGCTGGCCTGCCCGTGCGGATCGAATTGCTGACCGGGCGGGACAAGGGCAAGGCACGCGAGGCATTGCTGACCGATCTGGCAGCGGGCCGGATCGACATATTGGTTGGCACCCACGCCATTTTCCAGGAGGCGGTGGACTATCACGATCTCGGCCTGGTGGTGGTGGATGAACAGCACCGCTTTGGCGTCGCCCAGCGGCTGATGCTGGCCAACAAGGGCCGGCTACCGCCGCACGTGCTGGCGATGACGGCGACGCCGATCCCGCGCAGCCTGGCCCTGACGCGGTTTGGCGAAATGGACCAGAGCCAGATCGACGAGCGCCCACCCGGCCGCCAGCCGATCGAGACACGGGTGACAGGCCGTTTCGAGGATGTCGTTGCCGGCCTGGCCCGCCATGTCGAGGCAGGCGGCCAGGCCTATTTTGTGTGTCCGCTGGTGGATGGCACCGAAGATGAAGATGAAGCCGCCGCCACCACCCGCGCCGCCTTCCTGAAAGGCCGGCTGGGGGAGGGGAAGGTCGGCCTTGTCCACGGCAAGATGAAGGGGCCGGACAAGGATGCCGTGATGGCCGATTTCGCTGCCGGGCGGCTGGCCGTGCTGGTGGCGACGACGGTGATCGAGGTGGGGGTGGATGTGCCCAATGCCACGCTGATGATCATCGAGGCGGCAGAGCGGTTCGGGCTGGCGCAGTTGCACCAGCTGCGCGGCCGGGTCGGGCGCGGCAGCGGGCAGAGCGTGTGCCTGCTGTTGCGTGGTGAGGAATTGTCGGAAACCGCGCGCAGCCGGCTGAAGCTGATGCGTGAGACCAATGATGGCTTCCGCATTGCCGAGGAGGATCTGAAGCTGCGCGGGGCGGGCGAGATATTGGGCACGCGCCAATCGGGGGAGGAGGCGTTCCGCTTCGCCGATCCGGAGCGGGTACAGAAATTCGTCACCATGGCCCGTGATGATGCGCGGTTGTTGCTGGACCGGGATGGCGGGCTGGATGGGGCGCGCGGGCAGGCGGCGCGGGTGCTGCTGTATCTGTTTGAACGGGATGCGGGGGTGGCGCTGCTGCGGAGTGGCTGATGAAAGATCGCCCATAATGCATCTGCCCGCAACGCTTGCGCATTGCGGGCAGAAAAGACCACGTCGTCTGTAAGCCGGGTTCTGTCCAGGGCTTGCACCCCTGGGCGACCATTCCTCTCGGACGGCGGTTGCCCGCCGCCTCCAGCAACCAACCCGGATGACTGGGCCGGTTCCTGCCCTGCAAGGCCGAAGCCCTGCGCGCCATCCCTATTCGGTCTTGCTCCCGGTGGGGTTTGCCGTGCCGCTTTGGTTGCCCATCGCGCGGTGCGCTCTTGCCGCACCGTTTCACCCTTGCCTGTCCGTCCCGAAGGACGCCATCGGCGGTCTCTTCTCTGTGGCACTGTCCCTGATTCTGGCGGACCAGAACCGCCGGGCGTTACCCGGCACCGCGTTCCGTGGAGCCCGGACTTTCCTCGGCAGATTTGCACCTGACGCGGTCGCCCGACGACGTGATCGCTTGGGCGCTCTAGCATTTTGGTGTGCGCCGCGCCATGGCAGCGGGCATGATCGAAATCGAAGGCATTGTCGGGAGCGGGGGCGAGAGCTTCACGGTCTCGGCGGAAACCATTGCCGAAGGCCTGAAACTCCAGCCCGAACAGGTGCAGCCGATGCTGGCCGCGCGCCTGATCACCTCGTGGGTGGAAGCCGGCGTGGACGAAGATTTCGGCACCTTCCGCCTCACCTTCGCCACCGACAAGCGCCGCCTGCGCCTGATTGTGGATGCGCTGGGCGAAGTGGTGTCGAAATCCACGCTGGACTTCGGCGGCCATGATCTGCCGCTGGGCGCACGCAAGCCGGGGGCGGTGTAGCAATCGCCGCAGGCAAACATTACAGTATTGCAATGTGAGATGAGCGGCGGCATACCCGAGTCATTGGGTCGGTCACCCCCCTGTTTTACCGACCCGCAGGGTGGCAATATTTTGCCCTCCGCCCGCAATGACGGTGGCCCTTCCCCCCGGTTAGGCCATTGGCGGAAACTCTGGAGGCCGGCTTTCTCTCGGGTGCCGGCCTCCGCTTTTCGGGGCCCCTGCAGTCAAACCAGCAGCGCGATCGAGTTTCCGAAATTGTGCAGCAGCACGGGCAGCAGCAGGCTGCCGGTGCGCAGCCTGAGCCACACTGCAAGCAGGGACGGTATGGCGGTGAGCGCCAGGATGGCCGGATCAAGGCTGAATTCGCCGCCGGCAAAAGCACCGGCATAACCAAATGCATGATCCATGCCGAACAGCCAGCACGACAGCAGTGCACCCCAGCCCCATTCAACCCCCAGCAACCGCTTCCGCCCCTGAAAGGCGCGGTCGAGCGCGAACAGCAGCACGCCGCGATAGAAGGGCTCTTCCGCCAACCCGGGCATGGTCAACTGGAAGGCGGTCTCTTCACTGGTCGCCGGGCCGCTGGGGAAGGCGAGGGCGATGGCGAGAAAAAAGCTGCAATACAGGGCCGCGACTGGCCATGCCGCCCGCCAGCTTCCCGCGGCCTGGGCGAATGTGAGGCCGCAGCGCGCCCAGCCAAATGCGGGCAGGGCGGCGATGGCGAGGGTGATCATCAGCGCCAGTATCTTGCCCTGCCAGTTCCATTCGCCGCCCAGCAGATCGGGCAGCAGGCCATAGCCCCTGGTCAGCACCAGATCATTGAGGGCAACCAGCAGCGCCGCGACGCCCAGCCAGCGGGCCGAAAAGCGGGCTCTGTCGAGCAGGCCAAGCCCGAACCCGGCGACAGCCAGGAGCGCGAGCACTGCTGCGAGACTGATAAGGGCGTTCACCTGGCTTCCCCCTTTGCAAGTGGCCGACTGGCTAAAGCCCTTCCGCCAGCAACAGCCCGCGCAGGATCGTGCGCGTTTCCGCGTCGATCACGCCGTCAAATCGGGCCGGGCGGTGATGGCGCTGGAAGGCGATCACGGCTTCGGTTGGCGCGGTGATGTTGTAGCCATAGCGGCCCAGCGCCGCGAGGAAGCCGGGGTCGGTCCAGTTCGGGTCCATGCAGGGTTTCGGCGCGGCGGCGAGGCCGGCGCGGGCGAGGCGGGGCCAATCGAACAGTTCGCCCGGGTCTTCCTTGCGGGTGGGGGCGATGTCGCTGTGGCCCACCACATTGGCCGGCTGGATGGTGTGGCGGGCAACGATCTCGGCGACCAGCGCGTGCACCGCGTCCATCTGCGGAGCCGGGAAGGGGACATAGCCGAACTCGTGGCCCGGGTTGACGATTTCGATGCCGATGCTGGCGCTGTTCACGTCGGTGATGCCGCGCCACCAGCTGCGTCCGGCGTGCCAGGCGCGCTTGGCCTCGTCGACCATCTGCAGCACCTGGCCGTCCTCGGCGACGACATAATGGGCCGAAACGCCGGATTCGGGATTGGCCAGCCAGTCGATGGCGGCCGCGCCGCTCTGCATGCCGGTATAGTGCAGAACAAGGATGCCGATCGGCAGTTGCCGGTCGTTGAAATTGGGGCTGGCGCGGTGAATCATGTCGGCTCCACCGGCATGTCGCTGTCGCGGCGCTGCGCGGTGCGGATGGTGATGATGGCGACACCGACCAGCGTCAAGAGCCCGCCGACCAGCATCTGGCCGGTGATCGGCGTGTCATAGACGGCGACCGCGATGCTGATGGAAATCAGCGGCGTCGGCAGGGTGAGCGGCGAGACGACGGCGACCGGGTAGCGCTGAAACAGCCAGGTCATGCCGCCATGGCCGACAAGGCTGGACATGATGCCCGAATAGGCCACCCAGCCCCAGGTGCCGAGCGGCAGATCGGGGATGGCGGCGAGCTTGGCCGGCTCGAAGAACTGCGCCAGCGCGATCATGATCGGGATGGAGACCAGCCCCAGCCAACCGTGGATGACCAGCACCGGCACGCCCTGCAGCCGGCGGAACAAGAGATTGCCCACCGCCCAGCACAGGGATGCCGCCGCCGTGAGCAGGATGCCCACGCGTTCGTTGGCGATGGCCGGATCAAAGCCCAGCACCACCACGCCGGCAAAGCAGATGGCGATGGCGGTGATGCGCGGCCAGCGGATTTCTTCCTTCATGAAGATGACGGCGAGGATCAGGCTGAACGGCACGCCCAGTTGCCCGACGATGGCCAGCGCCGAGACATTGTCGGCCAGCGCAAAGCTCATCGCGCCCAGCGACATGAACAGCGCGCCGGCGATGAAACCGGTGAGCAGGATCAACCCCATGCGCCCCGGCAGCCAGCGCAGGAAGGGCAGGCAGACCAGCGTGGCCACGACATAGCGCAGCAGCACCGCCGTCATCGGCCCGGCGCTCATCACGCCTTCCTTCACGGCGACCACGTTGAAACCCCACACCACATCGATGGCGAGGATCATGGCGAGATGCAGCGGCTTCATCGCCGCCGCCCGGTCAGCCGGTCATAGGCGGCGTTGATGTCGGCCATCCTGAGTTCGGAGACGCGGATGAACTCCGACGGCACGCCTTCGGCCAGCGCGCGATCGGGGTGATAGCGTTTCACCAGGCCATGATAGGCGGCCCGGATGGCGGCGGCGTCGGTGCCGGGCTCGATACCCAGCACCGCCCACGGGTCATCGGCCGCGGGCGCGAGGTGGCGGCGGCGGATGCGGGCCTGCGCGGCCTCGTCAAAGCCCAGGATGGTGGCGACTTCGCCCAGAAAGGCCAGTTCCGCCGCGTGAAAGCCATCGACCGCCGCGATCATCCACAGCGCGTCGAGCAGATCTTCCAGCGTTGCCGAACCCTGGCCAAGCAGATCGGCAGCCTGGATGGCATAGGCCTGGAAGCCCGCCATCGAACCCTTGGCCAGATCATAGAAGCGCCGGGCATTGTTGGCTTCGGAAGGATCGACGTGAAACAGGCGCTGGAAGGTGGCGAATTCGGCGGCCGAGGCATTGCCATCGGCGCTGGCCATCTTGGCGGCGAGCGCAATGGCGGCGATGGAAAAGGCGACGCGGCGGCGTTCCGGGTTGGTGGCACGGGCGCGCATGGCATCCACGGCACCGCCGGCCGCCGCGCCGGCCAGCGCTCCCAGGGGGCCGCCGATCACCAGGCCCAGTGCCGTGCCGGCCAAAGTCGCCCAGATACTCATGTTTAGCCGCTTAGGTGATTGGCGGCGATGGGGGAAGGGCTGTGTTGTCCCGCTCCGTCAGTGGCTGGCGGCAACGGGCGCCACACCAGACAGGGCAAGCTGCGCGTTCAGTTCGGCCGCGAGCCGGGCCATTGCGGCCTCGTCTTTGGCTTCAACCCGCGCCGTCAGCACGTCCTGCGTGTTCGATGCCCGCAGCAGCCACCAGCCATCGGCGCGCATCACGCGGGCACCGTCGATTTCGTTCACTTTGGCGCCCTCAGCCTTCAGCCGGGCCAGCACTTCGGCCACAACGGCGAACTTGCGGGGCTCGGGGCAGGGGAAGCGGAACTCTGGCGTGTTGATCATCGCCGGCATCGCGTCCTTGAGCGCGGTGAGCGAGCCGCCCAGCGCCGTCACCGCCTCGATCAGGCGGACGGCGGCCAAGATGCCATCGTCCACGCCATGCCAGCGGTGGGCAAAGAAGATATGGCCGCTCATTTCGCCGGCCAGCGGTGCGTTCAGTTCCAGCAGCCGCGCCTTCATCAGGCTGTGGCCGCTCTTCCACATGTCGGGCACGCCGCCCAGCGCGGCAATGCGATCGAACAGCGCCTGGCTGGC
Organism: Sandarakinorhabdus sp. AAP62; assembly: GCF_000331225.1. GTDB lineage: Bacteria > Pseudomonadota > Alphaproteobacteria > Sphingomonadales > Sphingomonadaceae > Sandarakinorhabdus. The sequence continues at coordinate 86,814 of NZ_ANFY01000008.1, forward strand.
CTTGATATCGCCGATGATGGTGCTGCCCGGCAATTCACGCAGCACTGGTTCAGCCAATATGGCGAGCAGTTCATCGCCCCACACCACGCGGCCCTGGCCATCGACGGCGCCAATGCGATCGGCATCGCCATCAAAGGCCACGCCGAAATCGCAGCTCCTTTCACGCACCACGCGCTTCAGATCGGCCAGATTGGCTTCCAGCGTGGGATCGGGGTGGTGATTGGGAAAATGGCCATCAACATCGGCGAACAGCAGATGGTGGGTGCCGGGCAGCAGGCTGGTCAGCCGTTCGACCACGGGGCCAGCAGCGCCGTTGCCGCAGTCCCAGGCAATGGTGAAGCGGCCACCGCGGAAATCGGCCAGCATTGCTTCGACATAGCGATCCAGGATGGCGACATGGCGGGCCGTGCCAGCGCCTTTTTCCCAGTCACCCGCCGCCGCCATGGCGCCCAGCGTCTGAATGTCGGCGCCGTGGAAGGGCCCGCTGTGGCGCAGCAGCTTGATGCCGTTCCAGTTGAAAGGGTTGTGGCTGCCGGTGACCATCAGGCCAGCATCTGCGCCCAATGCGAACACGCTGAAATAGAGCATGGGGGAAGGCCCCATGCCGATATCGATGACATCGCAGCCGGTGCCCAGCAGGCCCTCGGCTGCGGCTCCGGCCAGGCTGGGACTGCTGAGGCGGCCATCGCGGCCCAGGCACACGACCGGCGTTCCCTTGGCGCCGCCGTCACGGCGCAGCCTGGTGCCGAAGCTGCGGCCAATGGCGCGGGCGTCGGCCTCGGTCAGGGTTTCGCCAACGATCCCGCGAATGTCATAGGCGCGCAGGGCGGTGGGATCGATCACATGGCGGCCGGCCATCAGGCGCTCAATCGTCTGATTCCCGGCGCTTTTCGGCGGCCATGATCAACAGGTCGCGGGCAGCGGTGAGCGCCTGGGCGGCTTCGGCGCTGCCGCCGGCATCGGGGTGAGCGCGGGTCATCGCCTGGCGCCAGGCCTGCCAGATGGCTTCGGATGGGGCATCGGGGGCAACGCCCAGCAGCCGCGCGGCCATTGCCAGCTCGCCATTGGCCTGCCCGCCCTGCTGGTTCCACATCCACCACGCCCAGCCGCCCGCCGCCACCAGCGCGGCCGGCACGAAGCGGCCGCTGGAGAGGAATCGAATGGCCAGCAGGCCGGCGACGCCAAGGCCGCCGTACAGCATCAGATTGGGCAGCAGCCGGCCCTTGCTGTGCAGCCACCAGGCAATCCCCAGCACGACGATGAGCGCGAGGCCCATCAGGCCGCCATCTCGATCCCGCCGGGCAGGTTGAGCCCGGCGATGAGGGCACGCAGTTCGTTGCGGGCGGCGACGTGGGAGAGCGAGAAATCGGTGAGCGCCGCGCGATCGAGCAGGGTGAGCCCGCGCGGGAAGAATTCGCGGAAGATCACGCGTTCCGAAAGGCCGGGCAGCACGCGAAAGCCGATGCGTTTCGACAGGGCATCCAGCGCTGCGCCCACCCGCTGCTTGTTGCGGGCATCGAGCGTGGACAGGCGGTTCCGGAGCACCACCCAATCCATCGGGCGGCCTTCCTCGCGGGCGCGGCGGGTGCGCGCTTCCCACACGAGTTCGGCGTAGAAGCTGGGCTTTTTCACCTCGAACGATTCGCCGTCCACTTCGCCGATCAGATCGAAATCGACGAAACTGTCGTTGATCGGCGTCACCAGCGTGTCGGCCCGGGCCATGGCGGCGCGGGCCAGCGCCGAATCGCGGCCGGGCGAATCGACAACGATGAAATCCTGTCGGCTGGCCTGCTGGAAGCGCATCGCCAGTTCGGCTTCGGCGGCATCGCCATCGGCCACCACCACCGCAGCCGGGCCGGGCAGGGTGATGCCGTGGCGCTGGCCGTGGTTCCAGCGGTTTTCCAGATAGCGGGTGGAGGTGCGCTGGCGGCTGTCGAGATCGATCAGCGCGGTGGCCTTGCCGGCCAGCGCCAGGGCCACGCCGATATGCACGGCGGTGGTGGATTTGCCGGTGCCGCCCTTTTCATTGGCGAGCACGATCACATGAGCAGTCACGATTGTCCCTTGTTCTGGCTTGCACTCCGCTTCCGTATCGCCCACAGCGCCGCCAGCCTGTCAACGTGGAAGCGCGTGAAACATCCATGACCAGCCCGCTGCCCATCGTGCGCACCCCGGCCGAACTGCGCGCCGCCGTGCGCGCCTGGCAGTCGGCCGGCAAACGTGTGGCCTTCGTGCCGACCATGGGCGCCTTGCACGCCGGCCATCTGGCGCTGGTCACGCTGGGCCTGGCCCATGCCGATGTTGCAGTGGCCTCGATCTTTGTGAATCCCAAGCAGTTCGGCCCCAATGAGGATCTGGATCGCTATCCGCGCGATGAAGCCGGCGACGCCATCAAGCTGGCCAGTGTCGGTTGCAGCCTGATCTATGCGCCCGATGTCGCCACCATGTATCCACCGGGCTTTGCCAGTTTCGTGCGCGTGTCGGGCCTGCCTGATCTGCTGTGTGGCCGGGTGCGGCCGGGCCATTTCGATGGCGTGGCGACGGTCGTGGCAAAGTTGCTGAGTGCGGCCGGTGCCGATGTCGCCGTGTTTGGCGAGAAGGACTGGCAGCAGCTGGCGATCATCCGGCGAATGGCAGCCGATCTTGATATCGGCACTGAAATCCACGGCTGCGCCATCGTGCGCGACGTTGATGGGCTCGCCCTGTCGAGCCGCAATGCCTATCTTTCGGCTGATGAACGTGCCCGCGCGCTGGCGCTGCCGCAGGCCCTGCAGGCGACCCGCGCCGCCATCCTGGGCGGCATGCCGGTGGCGGCGGCCCTTGCTGCCGGGGAGCGCACCATCAAGGCTGCCGGCTTCGTGCGGCTGGACTATCTCGATCTGGTGGACGGCGAAACGCTGCACAGCCTGGGCCGACCGGCAGCGGGTGCGCGGCTGATGGGGGCGGGCGTGATCGGCACGACGCGCCTGATCGACAATATCGCGCTCTAGCGGCGACGCTGCTGGCGGGCAGGTTGCACGCTGCGGCCATAGGGGCTGGTCCAGGGGCCGCCAAACCCGCCGCCGTAACCGCCAAACGCCCCAAGGCCGCCATAGCCGCCAAAATTGTGGCCGATCAGCAGATTATTCTGCGCGTCGCCGCTGCTGTAGCCAAAGCCGAATCCGGAAATGCCGCCCCAACGGCTGGTGCCCTGCATCACCGACAGCGCGGCGGTGCCGGTGTCACCCACGGGCACCACGGCTGTGCCGCTGACGCCGAAGGTGCCGCCGCTGCCGGCGAACATGCTCATCTCGCCATGCACCTTGCGATCCCGGACGGCGCCGCCACCGTTTTCATAAAACTCCGGGTAGAGCGAGCGTTCGAGCACCGATTGGCGCTGCGTCTGTTCCGGCGTGAGCACCGGGGTCTTTTCGGGCCCATTGGCCGCTGCGGCGATCACGGCGTCGCGCTGCGCTTCAGTCAGGCGCACCACCTCTGTGGCCGTGGCAGGAGCGGCCAGCAGGGCCATCAGGATCATGAGTCGCATGGGTTACATTAGCACAGTTCAGGCTTGCGGCTGCCTGAACGGTCCGTGTGCATCCAGATACTCGATTTCCTCGATCACCGCTTTGGTTTCGCGGGCGAGATAGTCGGAGACGGCGTTCCTGAATCCGACATTGGGGATGTAATGCGCCGAAATCACCGGCGTGGGCCGATAGCCCCGCGCCAATTTGTGCTGCCCTTGCGCGCCGGCCTCGACCCGCGCCCGGCCATTGGCAATGGCCCATTCGATGGCCTGGTAATAGCACAGCTCGAAATGCAGGAAGGGCACGTCTTCGGTGCAGCCCCAATAGCGGCCGTAGAGACATTCATCACCGATGAAGTTGAGTGCACCGGCGATGGGCTTGCCATGGCGCAGCGCCAGCATCAGCAGCACGCGGCTGCCCATCGCCTCGCCGATCAGGCTGAAGAAACTGCGCTTCAGATAGGGCTGGCCCCATTTGCGGGCGCCGGTGTCCTGATAGAAGGTCCAGAAGGCATCCCAGTGGCTTTCGGCGATGGCATTGCCGGTGAGATGCACGATCTCCAGCCCGGCCAGCGCGCGCTCGCGTTCCTTGCGGATCATCTTGCGGCGTGAGGAGGAGAGGGCGCCGAGGAAATCCTGGAAATCGCGATAGTTCTCGTTCTGCCAGTGGAACTGTTCACCAGTGCGGATCAGCCAGCCGGCATCGCGGAACAGGATCTGCTGTTCTTGGGTGAGGAAGGTGGCGTGGGCGCTGGAGAGATTGTTGCTTTCGGTCACCTGTTCGGCGGCGCGGATCAGGGCCAGGCCGGCGGCGTCTTCGCGCAGCAGCAACCGGGGGCCGGTTGCCGGCGTGAACGGGAACGCGGCCTGCAGCTTGGGGTAATAGCTGCCACCGGCCCGTTCCCACGCATCGGCCCAGGCGTGATCGAACACATATTCGCCCTGGCTGTGGGTTTTCAGATAGGCCGGCATGATGCCGGCCGGGCGGCCGTCTACGCCATCGGTGACCAGGTGGACGGGCTGCCAGCCCGTGCGGCTGCAGGCACTGCCCGAATCTTCCAGCGCACGGAAGAATTCCCCTTGCGCAAAGGGGTTCACCGGGCCGGCGCAGGCGTTCCAATCGGCCAGCGCAATCTCGCTGGCCTTGCCCACCACACGCACCGGCCACTCACGCATCAGGCGATCTCGACGACCGCATCCACTTCCACGGCCACGCCGCGCGGCAGCACGGCCACGCCCACGGCGGCGCGGGCATGGCGGCCGGCGTCGCCGAACACTTCAACCATCAGATCGGATGCCCCATTGCCCACTTCCGGCTGGCTGGTGAAATCGGGATGGCTGGCGACGAACACGCCGAGCTTCACCACGCGCTTGACGCGGGACAGATCACCAAGCGCCGTCTTCATTTGCGCGATCAGGCCCACGGCGCAGCGGCGCGCAGCGGCCTGGCCATAGGCGACATCAACCGTGTCACCCAGCCGGCCCTTCATCAGGCTGCCATCCTCGGCAAAGGGGATCTGGCCGCTGATGTGCATCAGGTTGCCGGCGGTGACCGTGGGCACATAGTTTGCGGCTGGCGCAGCGGCATTGGGCAGGGTGATGCCGAGATCGGCGAGTTTCTGTTCCGGAGTCATGGGTCAGCCTTTCAGGATGGTTTCGATATGAGACAGCATTGCCGGCCATTCATCATGGCGGGCGTGTGCATCGGGCGATTGCGGGATCAGGTGGCGCACTTCGGTTTCCGCGACCATGTGCAGGCGGTGGACATGCGGCACATGCGCCTTCACCGATGTATGGTTGGGCGGAAGATCATCGATGAAGATGGCTTCGCTGGGCTGGAATTCGTCGAGCAGCTTCTTGAGCGGCGCGCCCTTGCCGCCCTGGTTGCCGATGACGCGATAGGGCATGCCCAGCCGCGCCAGTTCCAGCGTGCGGCGTTCCGCATGGTGATCGGCGATGTTGGTGAGAACCACCACGTCGCAATCCCTGGCGAGCTGTCCCAGCGAATCCGCCGCGCCGATGATCGGGTTCTGGTTGTGCATCCAGTCCGCAAAGAAGCCATCGAGTAGCGGCGGGAATTCCTTGGGTTCCACCGCGCTGCCATCGGGCCGCTTCACGTTGCCGGTGAGGGCGAAGCTGTCCATGCTCAGCGTCAAGCCATGCACAGTACGCAGATAATCCACGAACGGCGCGATGAAGTGCAGCAGCACGCCGTCGCAATCGGAAACGATGAGCGGACGTGCCTTCACCAGTCACTCCCCAGTTTGCGCGCCGCCAGGGCCAGCGCTTCCGGCTTCACGCCAAGGGCTTCGGCGGTGGCGAGCAGATCATGTTCATTGGCCATCAGATAATCCAGAAGGGCCGTCAGCGTGGCGGCCTTGCCGGCATTGGCCCGCAGCGCATCGGCATCCATGCCGGTGAGCGCCAGAAAGCGCGGACCCATCGCATCGTCGCCAGCGACATGGGCAAGCGCCTGCAGGGCCAGCACGGCCGGATCGGCGGAAGAGGGTTTGTCGCGCAGCACGAGGCAAGCCCTAAAGCCCGGCGCAGGCTCTGCCAAGCGGGGATGGCCCAGATGCAGTGTCGCGGCCAAACGGAAAAAGGGCCGGCGTTGCCGCCAGCCCTCTTGGTGCCTCAAGGTAAGCGCGAACGCGCTTACTTGATCTTGGCTTCCTTGAATTCGACGTGCTTGCGGGCCACCGGGTCGTACTTGCGGAACAAGAGCTTTTCGGTCTTGGTGCGCGGGTTCTTCTTGGTGACATAATAATAGCCGGTGTCGGCGGTGGACACGAGCTTGATCTTGATGGTCGTCGGCTTGGCCATGGTTCCGGTTCCGCGTAAATCAGGTTGCGCGCGGGAGGCATGGCCACCGCGACGAAGGCGGCTCCAATGATGGAATTGGCTGCCCGAGTCAAGCCGCACGTCAAGCGTTGCGGCCCCGCTTTTGGCCAGCGGCATTGGCAGGACGGCGCGGATTGCCTATCTCCATGGCCATGACCCCCATTTCCCTTGAAAATCGCGCCGTGCTGGCAGTGGACGGCCCCGATGCCGTGGCCTTCCTGCAGGGGCTGATCACCCATGATGTCGGGCTGGTGGCGCCGGGCCGCGCGGTCTTTGCCGGGCTGCTCAGCCCGCAGGGCAAGGCGCTGTTCGATTTCCATCTCCATGCCGGCGATGACGGTGCGATCCTGATCGATGTGGCCGCCGAGAAGGCCGAAGCGCTGCTCAAGCGGCTGAACATGTACAAATTGCGCAAGGCGGTGACACTGGCGCGGCGCGACGATCTGGCCGTGCTGGCCAGCTGGTCTGCCGATATATTGGGCGGCGCGCCGGCGGATGCGCGGACGGCGGCGCTGGGCGCGCGCTGGATCGGCCCCGCCGGCAGTGCGCCGGCAGGGGCAGAGGCCTATGACGCGCATCGCCTTGGCGTGGGCGTGCCCGACAGCCTTGATATCGGTTCAGATGAATTGCTGTGGCTGGAAACCGGCGCCGATCTGCTCGATGGCGTGTCATTCACCAAGGGCTGTTATGTTGGCCAGGAGAATACGGCGCGCATGCACCACCGCGACAAGGTGCGCCGCCGGCTGGTGCCGGTGACGCTCGCCGGTGATCCCGGTGATGCAGTGGAGGTGAAGGACGCCGCCGGGCGCGCCTGCGGCAAGCTCAGGAGTCGGCTGGGCGAACAGGCCATCGTGCATCTGCGTCTGGAAGAAGCCGGCAAGCCACTGTTCCTTGGCGATGCCGTTGTGACCGTGCAGCGGCCTGCGTGGCTGGAGACTGCCTGGTGATGATGGACCCGCTGGGCCGCGCCGCTGCCCGTGTCGAACTTGCGATTGGTGAAAGCTGGGCCTGGATCACGCAGGACAGCGGCGAAGCCTTGTTTGGTGTCGCCATTGCTGGCGTCCTGCTGGCGGCGCTGTGGTTGTTGAAGTGGGGGGCGCTGCGCGTGCTGCCGCGCGAGATCGGCGGCCATCCCGCCGTGCTGCGCGCGATGGTGGCGCGCACCATGTTGCTGTTCCTGATCGCGGTTGCGCTGGATGGCGCGACGCATGCCGTCGCCCCGCCCGGGCCATTGATGCGGCTGGTGGACAATAGCTTCACCATCGCGCTGGCCGTGCAGGGCGCGCTGTGGATCCGCGAACTTGTGCTGGGGCTGGTGCACCGCCGCGCCAGCAACGGCGGCGAGGATAGCGATGCGCTGGGCAGTGCCGTCGGCGTCATCAATGTGCTTGTCAACGTCGTGGTCTGGCTGCTGGCGGCCATCCTGATCCTCGACAATCTCGGCGTGAATGTCACCGCGCTGGTGGCCGGGCTTGGCGTTGGCGGCATTGCCATCGGCCTCGCCGCCCAGGGCATTTTTTCCGATCTGTTTGCAGCGCTCGCCATCCTGTTCGACCGGCCGTTCCGGGTGGGGGACACGATCAGTTACGGCACTTCCACCGGCACCGTGGAGCATATCGGCCTGAAGACCACCCGCATCCGATCCCTGTCGGGAGAGCAACTGGTAATGGCCAACACCAAGCTGCTGGAACAGCAGGTGGCCAATTTGCGCCGCATCGATGAGCGGCGGGTGGTGCTGAATATCGGCATCATCTACCAGACGCCGCCCGACCTGCTGGAAGCCCTGCCTGGCCACCTGCAGAAGATTGTCGAGGCGCAGGAAAATTGCCGTTTCGACCGCGCGGTTTTCATCGGCTTTGGCCCGTCCAGCCTCGATTTCGAACTTGTCTTCTTCGTCACCGTGCCGGCGCTGGAGGCGATGGTGGCGGCGCGGCAGGCCGTGGGCTTTGCCATTGTCCGGCGCTTTGCCGAACTCGGCGTCGATTTCGCCTATCCAACACAAACCACCTTCACCGCCGCACCGGATGGCCGGCTGATCGATCCGACCGAGGTCAGCCAACGACCCGCCCACAACTGACCGCGCCCGCCGGCGTCATGGCCGCGGGCGCCTTTTCAGCAGAAGCGCCCTGCCAGCGCGAATCACGAAATGCCGGCCCGGAGACCATCCCCCGGCCGGCACCTTCAGTGCATGCGGCTGTGCGCTGTGGCGACAGCCTTATGGATCAGGCCGCGAGCGTCACCCGGCGACGGCGGGAGACCGCGCCAACCAGGCCAAAGCCGGCGATCAGCATGGCCCAGCTGGCCGGTTCCGGTACGCCGCTGACATCGGGATCAAGGCCGGGCGCCAGGGTGGCAGCGAAATCATCGAACTCGAAACTGCGCCCGCGCGCTTCGAACTGCAGGCCGTGGATGGTTTCGCCAGGGCCAGCGTCGATCAGCAGCCGGCGGTTGCGGGCGCTGCCGCCCCCGGCAAAATCAGCGGCGGTGCCCAGGGTACTGGTGTGGATGAAGTGGATCGGCTGATGGTTGGCCCCCAGCACCCACAGGAAATTGTGGCTGTCCATCGAACCCCAATAGAAGCTGATGGCGCTGAGAGCCGGCGTGTGCAGGGTGGCGACCGGATCGGCGTTGGCCGAGGAGACATAGCCAAAGACGGTGGTGCCCAGCGCCGGGGTGGTGTGCACCCCCCGCACATTGCCGATGGCGGTGGTGAGCCCGCCGGTCCAGCTGAAGCCCGGTGCTGCCGGTGCGTCAAAGGTTTCAACCAGTTGCTGGCCGGGCAGCGGGCCCGGATCGGGTGCGCCCGCAAGGCTGGTCACCGTCACGGCACCGGCATCGGCGCTGGCGAGCAGGGCAATCGCGGCAAGGGCAAGGGAAGTGAGCGTGTCGTTCATTTGGGCGATCCTTTGTGATCTGCGTGCCGGGGGTGACACTGCGGATGCCCGTTTCCAGTAACGACCGATTATGCTTAATACCTAGTAATCATAAAGTTAACGAACGTCTGGTAACCACGATTCTGCTGGGTTGACGTGCGCGTGAGGCGGGGCCTAGGCTGGCCCCACACAAGAATAGCGCAATCACAGATCTGGGGAGATGCCGGCATGGCAGGAAAATCACTGACGTTGGACGAATTTCGCGGCCTGGCCGGAACCGAAGTCGGCGTGTCCGACTGGATCGAGGTCCCGCAGGAGAAGATCAACGCCTTTGCCGAGGTGACCGGCGATCACCAGTTCATCCACGTGAACCCGGAACTGGCCGCGCAAACGCCGTTTGGCACCACCATCGCGCATGGCTATCTCACGCTCAGCCTGCTTTCGGTGATGGCCTATCAGGCAATGCCGGGCATCAAGGGCACGCGCATGGGGGTCAACTATGGCCTCAACAAGGTGCGCTTCATGGCGCCGGTGAAATCAGGCCGCAAGGTGCGCGGCCGCTTCACCATTGCCGATGTGTCGCAGCGCCCGGATGGGGCCTGGCAGACCACCACCAATGTTTCGGTCGAGATCGAGGGTGAAACCAAGCCCGCGCTCGCCGCCGAATGGATCACCTTGCAATATGTGGGCTGATGCCCGCTGAACCGAGACAGGAAGGAATTTCCCATGCGTGAAGCCGTTATCGTTTCCACCGCCCGCACGCCGATTGGCAAGGCTTTCCGCGGCGCGTTCAACGCCACCCCGTCGCCGACGCTGGCCGGCCATGCCATTGCCCACGCCGTGAAGCGCGCCGGCATCGAAGGCGCCGAAGTGGACGATGTCGTGATGGGCTGCGCCCTGCAGCAGGGCGTGCAGGGCGGCAACATCGCCCGCCTGGCGCTGCTGCGTGCCGGCCTGCCGGTGACGGTGTCGGGCCAGTCGATGGATCGGCAATGTTCGTCGGGCGTGATGTCGATCGCGACCGCCGCCAAGCAGATCATGGTTGATGGCATGCAGATCTGCATCGGTGCCGGCGTGGACAGCATTTCGATGGTGCAGAACGACAAGATGCGCGTGGGCATGGATCCGAGCCTGGTCGCCATGCACCCCAACATCCACATGCCGATGCTGCAGACCGCCGAAGTGGTGGCCAAGCGCTACAATGTCAGCCGCGATCGCCAGGATGAATATGGCTATCAAAGCCAGGTGCGCACCGCCGCCGCCCAGGCCGCCGGCAAGTTCGACGATGAAATCGTGCCGATGACCGCGACGATGGCGATGGTCAACAAGGAGACCAAGGAGGTCACCCACCACGAAATCACGCTGACCAAGGACGAAGGCAATCGCCCGGAAACCACGCTGGAAAGCCTGAAGGGCCTGAAGCCGGTGATCGAAGGCGGCTGCATCACCGCCGGCAACGCCAGCCAGCTTTCCGATGGCGCTTCGGCCAGCGTGCTGATGGAAGCCAAGGAAGCCGCCCGCCGCGGCCTCACCCCGCTCGGCGCCTATCGCGGCATGGCGGTGGCTGGCCTGGAGCCGGACGAGATGGGCATTGGCCCGATCTATGCCATCCCCAAGCTGCTGAAGGCCAACGGCCTGACCATGAACGACATTGGCCTGTGGGAACTGAACGAAGCCTTTGCCGTGCAGGTCATCCACTGCGCCGACGTGCTGGGCATCGATCCTGAGCTGCTCAACGTCAACGGCGGCTCGATCTCGATCGGTCACCCCTATGGCATGACCGGCGCGCGCTGCACCGGCCACGCCCTGATCGAAGGCAAGCGCCGCGGCGCGAAATATGTGGTTGTCACCATGTGCGTGGGCGGCGGCATGGGTGCAGCTGGCCTGTTCGAGGTGTATTGATCTTTCTTTCTCCCCTCCCTCTCAGGGAGGGGTCGGGGGAGGGTCTTGCCCTCCTGGCGCGGCCCTGGCGGCACGGGGGCCCCCCCCCCCCCCCCCCCCCCCCCC
>NZ_ANFY01000009.1 GCF_000331225.1 Sandarakinorhabdus sp. AAP62
AGCGCCGGCCCCGGCACCAGCCCCGGTTGCCGCGCCGCCCGCGCCGCCGCCGGCGCCGGTGGCGGCCAGCGCTCCAGCTCCGATGCCGGTGGAAGCCCCGGCACCGCGCCCCGTGGCCAAGGCCTGCAAGGGCGGCAAGCAGGCCTTCACCACCCTGCTCGATCTCAACGACAAGGTGTGCAAATGGCCGATCGGCCATCCCGGGGACGCGGATTTCCATTTCTGCGGCCGCCCGTCCAACGCCGGCTTCCCCTATTGCAATGATCATTGCCTGGTTGCCTATCAGGCCCAGATGCCGCGCAAGGATCGTCCGCGCCAGCTGCCGCCGCTGCCGGGTGCGCCCCGCCGCTGAAACGGCGGTGATCAGACAGCGCCGCTGAAACGGCGGTGATCAGACAACGCCGCTGAAACAGCGGCAAACAAGCAACGCAGCCGAGCGGCGGGTGCCGGCCGCTGCCGGCAACTGGCGTCTCGTGTCCGGCCCATGCTGTTTTGCCCCATTGCCGCTGCCAACGCCTCGCTTTACGTTCGCGTAAAGGGAGATGCAGGCTGTGAGTTCCACCGAGTTCGACGTGTTGATCATTGGTGCCGGCCTGTCAGGCATTGGCGCCGCCGTGCATCTGCAGCGCAATTGCCCAAACGAGACCTTCGCCATTCTTGAAAGTCGCGAGGCCGTGGGCGGCACCTGGGATCTGTTCCGCTATCCCGGCATCCGGTCCGACAGCGACATGTACACGCTGGGTTACGACTTCAAACCGTGGACCTCGCCCAAGGCCATCGCCGACGGCCCCTCCATTCGCGACTATATCCACGAAACCGCCGCCGAGCATGACCTCACTCGTCACATCCGCTTTGGCCACAAGGTCACCGCCGCAGCGTGGGACAGCGCCACTGCGCGCTGGACGGTCACGACCAATCACGGCCCCCTCACCTGCCGTTTCCTCCACATGTGCAGCGGCTATTACAATTATGCCGAAGCCTATCGGCCGACATGGGATGGCGAGGCCGACTTCAAGGGCACCATCATCCACCCGCAATTCTGGCCGGAGCATCTCGATTACAGCGGCAAGCGGGTCGTCGTCATCGGCTCCGGCGCCACGGCCGTCACGCTGGTGCCCGTCATGGCCCAAACAGCGGCGCATGTGACAATGCTGCAACGCTCGCCCACGTGGATGGCGTCGGGCGCCAGTTCAGACCGCATCGCCAATGCCCTCAAGGCGATCCTGCCGGCAAGGCTGGCCTATCGCCTCATCCGCTGGAAGAATGTCAGCTTCAACCAGTGGTTCTACAAGCAGACGCGCGAACGCCCGGCCAGGGTGCGCGAAGCACTGCTGAAGCGCCTCGCCCGGCAACTTCCCGCCGGCTACGACCTCGAAACCCACCTCACCCCGCGCTACAATCCGTGGGATCAGCGCCTGTGCCTTGTGCCGGATGGTGATCTGTTCACGGCCATCACCGCCGGCAAGGCCGAAATCGTCACCGATCATATCGAGAAGTTCGAGGCCGGCGGCATCCGCCTCAAATCCGGCAAGCTGCTCGAAGCCGATATCATCGTCACGGCCACCGGCCTGAAGCTGCAAGCCCTTGGCGGCATGCAGCTCACGGTCGGCGGCCAACCCCGCCGCATCGCCGATTGCATCGCCTACAAGGGGCTGATGTTCTCCGGCATCCCCAATCTGGCGTGGACCTTCGGTTACATCAACGCCAGCTGGACCCTGCGCGCCGACCTGATCGCCGATTATGTCTGCCGCCTGCTCAATCACATGCGCGCCACGGGCGTGGACATCGCCACCCCCACTGCGGCGCCCGACGTGGTGCCGGAACGGCTCGCGATGGATCTCTCCTCCGGATATGTCCAACGAGCCGCCGATGCCCTGCCCCGCTCGGGCAACCGCGCACCCTGGCTGGTCGTCCCCAGCTATCATTATGACCGCAAGATCCTGCTCGATGGCTCGTTGACCGAGGAAATGGTCTTCGCCAAGGCGCACAGCGTCACCCCCATGCTGGAGGCCGCCGAATGAAACGTCTCGCTGCCACCCTGGCCCTGCTGGCGACCACCGCCAGCGCGCAGTCCATCACCCCACCCACCGATACCGCCACCCAGGAAGCCATCCGCCTGATCGACGCCTGGGCCGATGCCGGCCAGGTCTATGGCCGCTGGCCGGCCTATTCGGTGGCGATCGGGCACCATGGGCGCCTGCTGTGGTCGAAAGGCTATGGCACCGTCGATGCGGCGAAAATAGTGCCGGCCAAGGGCGACACCATCTACTCCATCTGCTCAATCTCCAAACTGTTCACCGCGGTCGCCGTGATGCAGCAGTGGGAGGCGGGCAAGCTGCGGCTGGATGAACCGGTCACCACCTATCTGCCCTGGGCCGCGCCCAAGCCCGACGGCCGCGATTCCATCCCCGTCACCCTGCGCGCCCTGCTCACCCATTCGGCCGGTGTCCAGCGCGACAGCGACGTCGGCAACTGGACCGGCCCCAATTATCTCTTCCCCACCCGCGACCATCTGCAGGCCGAAATCAGCCAGCACGAACCGCTCTACCCGGTCGGTCGCACCTACCAATACAGCAATATCGGCGTCACCCTGGCCGGCGAGGCGGCGGTGGCCGTATCGGGCCGGGATTACAACAGCCTGGTCACCAGCGGCATCATCGCCCCGCTCGGCCTGAACGACACACGCCCCGATCACCCCTATCAGCTGCTCGGCACCCGCATGGCCGTGGGCTGGAGCCCGCTCGATCGCGCCGGCAACCGTACGCTGCTCAGCCGCTTCGATGCGAAAGCCATCACGCCCGCCGCTGGCTTCACCAGCACCGCGGAAGATCTGGTGCGCTTTGGCCTGTGGCAGATCGGCCTGCTGGCGCAGGAAACCGCACCCGCAAAACCGGATGTGCTCAAACCCAGCACGCTGCGCGAAATGCATCGCATCCAGTTCATCGACAAGGTGAATTACGGCAGCTGGGGCCTTGGTTTCTTTAACGAAGACGCCGACGAAGGCCATTATATCGGCCACGATGGCAGCTGCCCCGGCTACCACACCGCCATGCTGATCCGGCCCGACAGCGAAACCGCCGTCGCCGTGATGACCACCGACAATCACGAAACCTGGGACGACACCACAACCGTCCACAAGCTGCTCGACGCCCGCCGCGCGCATGCATGGAAAGGCCCCGCCCCCGTCACCGCTCGCCTCGAAGACTATGCCGGCCGCTACACCAACAACACCTGGAACAACGAGACAATCATCCTTCCCTGGAACGGCGGCCTCGTCACCCTCGACCTGCCCGATCCAAAGGCCGCAGAACATCTCTCCTATCTCAAACCCATCGCCCAGGATCGCTTCCGCCGCATCGCCAAGGACGGCAGCGAGATGCACGAAGTGACGTTCAAACGGGACGCGTCAGGGCGCGTGGTGGCAAAGGAGGAATATTACAACCGGTCGGTTCGGGAGGTTAAGTAAGGGGGCCTCCGCACGGAGGCACTCTTACGCCTTCAAATCCACTGCCTCATGGACGACCAGACGGCCTCATTGCCGGGGTTTCTTACCGCCCGAAGGCCATCAACGCCGCTGCCGGTGACAGGCGCGCGCGGACGGCGGATGGGGGTGGCAGTTGGTTCAGGCCGCGCAGGGCGGCCATGGCTTCGGCCGCTTCGCCGCGCAGGGCCAGTTTGGCGATGGCGGCCATGGACCAAGCCCAGGTGGCTGGCACGGCCAGGGGCCGGAAGCGCAGCATGAAGCGCAGGCGGTTGCGGTAGTTGAAATAGTGGGAGAAGGCGCTGGCCCGCTGTGTGGGGGAGCCGCTGCCGATGCTGGTGCCGGTGTGGTGATAGATGATGGCATCGCTGCACAGGCGGAAGGGCAGCGTGCCGCGGCGGGCGGCCCAGTCAATTTCCTCATAGTAGAGGAAATAATCATCCGCCATCAGGCCAACCTGGTCGATGAAGGCGCGGGAGGCGACCATGGCGGCGCCGGAGATGAAATCGAGGCTGGCCGGATCGGGCAGCGTGGCGGCTTCGGGCAGCAGCCCCTTGTTGACATTCTCGGCCACGCCGGTCCAGCGCCGGATGCGGCCGCCGTCGCTTTGCAGCAGGTTGGGTGGGTGCTGATAGCGGATCCGCCCGCCCATCAGGCCGAAGGCGCCGGGCAAGGCTGCGGCGCGTCCGAAGGCGGCGGCAGTATCGGGCAGGACTTCGCAATCGGGATTGAGCACCCAGAACAGCCCCACCGCCGGTTGTGCGCGCAGCAGCGCCAGGCCGAGGTTGCAGCCGCCGGCATAGCCGAGATTGTGCGGGGCGCGGATGATGGTGATCGGCGCCAGATCGAGCGGCGGGCCATCGTAGGGCCGATCGGCGTCCATTTCAGACAAGGCCACGCCGGCCGACTGCGCTTCGCGAGCCACCACGGCGGTGCTGTCATCCGGGCTGGCATTATCGACGACGACGATGCGCAATTCCTGCCCGACACTGGCCAGCAGGCTGCGGATGCAGGCCCCGATCACGTCGGCCGAATGGAACGCAACGATGACGACGCCCAACAGGGGCTGACCGATGGAATTCACGGATTCAACGCACCAGCGGCCGGTCAATCAGCACGGCCAGCAGCATCGCCGGGCCGCCATGGGCCACCCAGGCGTGGTTGGTGCCGCGCTGGATCACCACCTGGCCGGGTTTGACGCGGGTTTCGCTGCCTTCAAGGATGAGCGAGACGTCACCGCTGAGCAGGCAGATGATATCCAGCGAGTGGGTTTCGTGCATGGCCGAATGGCGGCTTTGATCGACGATGTGATGATCGCCGTGCACGGTGGCAAAGGCGGCGCGGGTGGCGGCATCCAGCGCTTCCTTGGGTACGCCTTCGGGTTGCGGCGTGACAACGAACCAGCGCACCTGCACATTGCCCGCACGCGGTCCCAGCACGGGGGTGGCCGTGCCCAGATCGTCGTGCAGCTTGGGATCGAGCGGCCCGCTGGCGGCGTCTTCCCAGATTTCGAACAGGCCGCCGACATCAACGGCGCCGGCGCTGGAGGATGGCGGGCCATCGATGATGATCACCGAACGGCCGTCGGCATCGTCGCCGGTGATGATGCGGCGCATCGCGGTCGTGAAATCGTCCATCAGATGCGCTCCTTCACATAGGCGCCGGGCGCGTCCTCGATGGCCTTGTAGGGCCCCTCGCCCGGCACGCGCGGCTTTACCTGCGGGCCGGAACGCGGCGTGAGCCACGCGAGCCAATCCGGCCACCAGCTGCCCTTGTGCTCGGTGGCGCCGGCGATGAATTCATCAAGGTTGGCAGCCGAGGAATCGCCGGTCCAATGTTGATATTTCTTCGCCGACGGCGGGTTGACCACGCCGGCAATATGCCCACTGCCGGCCAGCACGAAGCGGGCTTCGTTGCTGAAGGCCTTGGTCAGCTTGAAGGCCGATCGCGCCGGGGCGATATGATCTTCCTTGCCGCCCTGGATATAGATCGGCGTCTTCACCGTCTTGAGATCGATCGGCACGCCGCAGACATTCATGCCGCCGGGTTTGACCAGCAGATTCTCGCGATACATGTCGCGGATATATTGCTGGTGCCAGCGGGCCGGCACATTGGTGGCGTCGCTGTTCCAATAGAGCAGATCGAAGGGGAAATAATCCTTCCCCAGCATGTAGTTGTTCACCACATAGTTCCAGATCAGATCGTTGGAGCGCAGCAGGTTGAAGGTGGTGGCCATGAAGCGACCATCGAGCACCGGCTTGTCTTCCGTCACCTTGTCCAGCGTTTCGACACTGGGATCATCGACGAAGAATTTCAGCTCGCCGGCTTCCTCGAAATCGACCTGGGCGGTGAAGAAGGTGGCGGTGGCGATGTTGGCGGCGTCACCCCGGCTTTCCAGCACGGCCATGGCGGCGGCCAGAGTCGTGCCGGCCACGCAATAGCCGATGGCGTGGGTGCTGGGCGTGTTGCAGATCTCGCGCACGGCATTCACGGCGGCGAAAATGCCTTCCTCCACATAGGTATCCACCGTGGCATCGGCGATGCTGGCATCGGCGTTCTTCCAGCTGGCGACGAAAACGGTGATGCCCTGCTCCACCGCCCAGCGGATGAAGCTTTTTTCGGCGGTGAGATCGAGAATGTAGAATTTGTTGATCCACGGCGGGAAGATCACCAACGGTATCTCGTACACCGTCTGCGTGGTCGGCGTATATTGGATGAGCTGCAGCAGCCGGTTCTGAAACACCACCTTGCCCGGCGTGATGGCGACGTTGCGGCCGACTTCAAAGGCGTTTTCGTCGGTCATCTTCATGCGGCCGGTCTGCAGATCGCCGAGCAGATGTTCGAGGCCTTTCAGGAGATTGGCACCGCCGGTTTCCGCCGTCGCCTTCAGCACTTCGGGATTGGTGAGGGCGAAATTCGACGGGCTCATCGCGTCGACAAACTGCTTGATGATGAACTGCGCCTTGGCTTTTTCGGCCGGCTCCAGCCCATCAAGGCTGTGCGCGGCTTCCATGAAATGGCTGGCGGTGAGCAGATAGGATTGGCGCAGGAAATCGAACGCCGGACTTTCGGCCCAGGCGGCATTGGCGAACCGCTTGTCCCTGATGGCCGGCTTTTCAGCATCGGGCGACAGGAAGCTCTGCCACAGCGCCATGGCATCTGTCATGTATTTCTGCTGCATCTCCAACAGTTTGGCCGGATCGGACAACATGGCCGTCCACGCCTTCTGCCAGGTCGACATGAAGCCCATCGGATCGGTGACCATCGGCGGCGCCGTATGTTCCCTGGTCCAGAATTCCATCATCATCTGCTGGCCCTTGCCCATCAGATCGGTGACTTTCCGGAAATTCTCCTGCGCCTGGGCTTGGCTGAAGCCAAGATCCTTGGTGTCGGACGTGTCGGGCGTGACGGGCATCTGGGTGATCTCCTGCAGGTCTCACTGTGCCCCGTGTTGGCCTGCTTTGCCAAGCCCGGCCTGATGCGCTATCGAAATAGATGTCGGCCCGCTGGGGGCCGGCACCAAGGGACGTTTCGGGTGATCAACCAGGCCATCATCATTGCCGCCGCCGGCGCTGCATCCGCAGCCGCCGCCGCTGCTGCATTGATTGCAGCACTGGCCGCAACGCCGCCGCCCTGAGAGACTGCACGCAACAATCAGTCTTTCCCACCAGCGGCGGCGGAACAAATAGGTTCCCCCGCCGCTTTTCTTTTGACCCACTGTTGCCTAAGGCAACGCCTTCAGCCCAACGGAACTGACCATGCAGGACGATTTTTACCGCATCAAACGTTTGCCGCCCTACGTGATCGCGGAAGTGAACGCGATGCGGGCCGCAGCACGGGCGCGCGGCGACGACATCATCGATCTGGGCATGGGCAATCCCGATCTGCCGCCGCCGCCGCATGTGATCGCCAAGCTGGCCGAAGTGGCCGCCAAGCCGGATGCCCATGGCTATTCGGCGTCGAAGGGCATTCCCGGCCTGCGCCGCGCCCAGGCCGCCTATTATGATCGCCGCTTTGGCGTTGATCTGGACCCCGAGTCCGAAGTCGTCGTCACGCTGGGGTCGAAGGAAGGCCTCGCCAACCTCGCCCAGGCGATCACCGCGCCGGGTGACGTGGTGCTGGCGCCCAACCCGTCCTATCCCATCCACACCTTCGGCTTCATCATTGCTGGCGCCACCATCCGTTCCGTGCCGACGACGCCGGACGAGCGTTATTTCGAGGCGCTGGAGCGGGCGGTGCGATTCACGGTGCCGCGCCCGAGCGTGCTGGTGATGGGCTATCCCAGCAACCCCACCGCCGAAGTCGCCGATCTGGCTTTCTATGAGCGCGTCGTGGCCTTCGCAAAGAAGCACAATATCTGGGTGCTTTCGGATCTGGCCTATTCGGAAATCTATTTCGATGGCCAGCCCACGCCGTCGATCCTGCAGGTGCCGGGCGCCAAGGACGTGGCGATCGAGTTCACCTCGATGAGCAAGACCTATTCGATGGCCGGCTGGCGCATCGGTTTCGCCGTGGGCAACAAGACGCTGATTTCGGCGCTGACCCGGGTGAAATCCTATCTTGATTACGGCGCCTTCACGCCGATTCAGGCTGCCGCCGTGGCCGCGCTGAATGGCCCGCAGGATATCGTCGCGCAGAACCGCGAGCTCTATCACCGCCGCCGCGACGTGCTGGTGGAAAGCTTTGGCCGCGCCGGCTGGGAGATTCCGCCGCCGCGCGCCTCCATGTTCGCCTGGGCCCCGCTGCCACCAGCACTGGCACATCTCGGCAGCCTCGAATTCTCCAAGCAGTTGCTCACCGAAGCCGGTGTCGCCGTGGCGCCGGGGGTGGGCTATGGCGAGGATGGTGAAGGTTTCGTGCGCATCGCCATGGTCGAGAACGAGCAGCGCCTGCGCCAGGCCGCGCGCAATATCCGCAAATATCTCCAATCGATGGGCGTCAACACGCCTGCTGCCAACGCGGGTGCCTGAACCATGGTGAAGAGTTTGCGGATTGGCCTTGCCGGCCTGGGCAATGTGGGCGCCGGGGTCGTGAAGATCCTCAGCGCCAATGCGGAACTGGTGGCGAAACGCGCCGGGCGGCCAATCGTGGTCACGGCTGTCTGCGCGCGCGATCGCAGCCGGGATCGCGGCATCAGCCTCGATGGTATCGCCTGGGTGGATGATGCCGCCGAACTTGCCACCCGCGATGATGTCGATGTGGTGGTGGAGCTGATCGGTGGCAGCGACGGCCCGGCGCTCACGCTGGCCCGCCGCACGCTGGCCGCCAGCAAGCCGCTGGTGACCGCCAACAAGGCGATGCTGGCGCACCACGGCCTGGAACTGGCGCAAAGCGCCGAAAAAGCCGGCCTGCCGCTGAAATATGAAGCGGCCGTGGCTGGCGGCATCCCGGTGATCAAGGGGCTGGCCGAAGGTGCGGCCGCCAACCGTATCACCCGCGTCTATGGCCTGATGAACGGCACCTGCAACTATATCCTGTCGCGCATGGAAGCCGAAGGGCTGGATTTCGGCACCGTGCTCGCCGACGCGCAGGCACTGGGCTTTGCCGAGGCAGACCCGAGCTTCGACATTGACGGTATCGACACGGCCCACAAACTCTCGATCCTTGCCGCACTGGCCTTCGGTGCGCGCATCGATTTCGCCGGTGTTGCCGCGCACGGCATCCGCGCCATCGCCAGCGCCGATATCGCGCAGGCGGCTGCGCTGGGTTTCCGCATCAAGCTCGTCGGCCTGGCCGAAGCGGAAGATGGCCAGTTGTTCCAGCGCGTCCACCCGGCGCTGGTGCCGATCGATCACCCGATTGCCACCACCATGGGCAGTTTGAATGCCGTGGTGGTGGAAGGCGATTTCGTCGGCCGGCTGTTCTTCCAGGGACGCGGCGCCGGTGAAGGGCCCACGGCCAGCGCCGTGGTGGCCGATCTGGTCGATATCGCGCGCGGCGACGTGCGGCCGCCGTTCGTGATGCCGGTGGCTGATCTGGCTGCGCTGCCCCGCGCGCCGGCGGCGGACCGGCGCGGACGCTATTATCTCAGGCTCTCCGTGGCGGATCGGGCCGGCGTGCTGGCCGAACTGACGGCAGCGCTGCGCGATAGCGGCGTATCCATCGAAAGCCTTGTGCAGCGCGGCACCACCGGCAGCGATGCCATGGTGGTGATGGTCACCCATGAGGCCCGCGAAGCCGATGTGATCGACAGCCTGGCCCGCATGGCAGCCTCGCCGGCGGTCACCGGGCAGCCGGTGATGATGCATATCCTCGATTTCTGACGCGTCCGTGTCGGGCTCGATTTTTGCAGCCTTCCGCCTTTCGCCTGCCGGGCGTAAAGCGTGGCAGGTTTGATTCGACGGTGGGAAAAACAGATATGGCTTCCAGCCCAGTGCAGCCCTCGACGGCGCTTGATCGTGTGCTCGTGCTCGAAATGGTGCGCGTCACCGAATATGCCGCGATTGGCGCGTCCAAGCTGATCGGGCGCGGCGATGAAAAGGCCGCCGATGCCGCCGCCGTGGAAGCCATGCGCGGCGCGCTCAACATGCTGGATTTCGATGGCACCGTGGTGATCGGCGAAGGCGAGCGCGACGAAGCGCCGATGCTGTTCATCGGCGAAAAGGTCGGCAAGGCCATCGGCACCGGCCCGCGCATCGATATCGCGCTGGATCCGCTGGAAGGCACCACCATCACCGCCAAGGCCGGCCCCAACGCGCTGGCCGTGCTGGCGATTGCCGAAGAAGGCGGGCTGCTCAATGCGCCCGACGTGTACATGGACAAGATCGCGGTCGGCCCCGGTTATCCCGAAGGCGTCATCGATCTGGCCAAAAGCCCGACCGAAAATGTGAAGGCCGTCGCTGCCGCAAAGGGCGTGGCTCCCGGTGACATCATCATCTGCGTACTGGATCGCCCCCGCCACGAAGCCCTGATCGCCGAACTGCGGTCACTGGGCTGCGGCATCATGCTGATCCCCGATGGCGATGTGGCCGGCGTGATCGCCACCACCAATCCCGATACCGGCATCGATCTCTACATGGGGTCGGGCGGCGCACCTGAGGGCGTGCTGGCCGCCGCTGCCATGCGCTGCGTGGGCGGGCAGATGCAGGGCCGCCTGCTGTTCCGCAACGATGATGAGCGCGGCCGCGCCCGCCGCTGGGGCATCACCGATCTCGATCGCATCTACAGCCTCACCGACATGGCCAAGGGCGATTGCATCTTTGCGGCGACCGGCGTGACCGATGGTTCGATGCTGAAGGGCGTCAAGCGTCGCAAGGATGGCATCATCACCACCGAAAGCGTGGTGATGCGCGCATCGACCGGCACGGTGCGCCGGGTGAGCGGCGAGCATCGCGCCGCGCGGCATCCGTAAGTGCGGTTCGCCTTTGTCTGAAGACTGAACCCACTCATGCCGAGCTTGTCGAGGCACGCAGCGATTGCCGCCCGTGCCTCGACAAGCTCGGCATGAGCGGATTGTTCCATGCTCAACAAACCAGCCTTGTTCGAATCCGCGTCCACCCGCATTGATGTGGAATGGACCAACGCCCCGTCTTCAACGTCACCGCTTCCCTTACCGGCCAACGCTGGGCCTGGCGGGGCGGCATTGCGCCCGGTGACGGCGCGCTGACTGGCCGCGCCGACAATGAACTCCTGCACCAGTTGTTCCGCGCCCGCGGCGCCGATGCGGCGGATTTTGGCCGGCTGGCCGCGCCCACCCTGCGCGACTGGCTGCCCGATCCGGCGATCTTTGCCGACATGGAGCGCGCGGCGGAACGCATCGCCGACGCCGTGAAGGCGGGCGAACATATCATCATCTATGGCGATTATGACGTGGATGGCGCGACCTCGGCCGCGGTGATGATCCGCTACTTGCGCAACGTCGGCGGCAAGGTTGGCCATTATATCCCGGACCGGCTGCTGGAAGGCTATGGCCCGTCCGCCGAGGCGCTGGTGGCGCTGAAACAGGCCGGCGCTGATCTGGTGGTGACGGTCGATTGCGGCACGCAGGGCTTTGCCGCGCTGGAAGCGGCACAGGCAGCGGGGCTGGATGTGATCGTGGTCGATCACCACAAGGCCGGCACCGCCCTGCCCCCGGCCATCGCGCTGGTGAATCCCAATCGGCTGGATGAAGCGCCCGACGCCGCCGCGCATGGCCATCTGGCGGCGGTGGGCGTGGCTTTCCTGCTCTGCGTGGCGCTCAATCGGCTGCTGCGGGCGCGTGGGGCGTTTGCCAATCGCGACGAACCCAATCTGATGGAGCTGATCGATCTGGTGGCGCTGGGCACGGTGGCCGATGTGGCGGCCTTGCGGGGGCTCAATCGCGCCTTTGTCACGCAGGGGCTGAAGGTGATGGGCCGACGCGCCAACATCGGCATTGCCGCGCTGTGCGATGCGGCGCGACTGAGCCGGGCACCGCAGTCGCGCGATCTCGGCTTTGCGCTGGGTCCGCGCGTCAACGCTGGCGGGCGCGTGGGCCAGGCTGATCTGGGCGTGCGGCTGCTCACCACCCATGATGCCGGCGAAGCGGCGCAGATTGCCGCCGAACTTGACCGGCTGAACCAGGAACGCCGCGCCATCGAACAGGCGGTGACTGATGCGGCGCTGGGCACGGCGCTGCCGTCTCCCGGCTGCACCATCGTGGCCGGTGAAGGTTGGCACCCCGGCGTGATCGGCATCGTCGCTTCCCGCCTGAAGGAGAAGATGAACCGCCCGGCCATCGTGATTGCCATTGGCGAGGACGGCATCGCCAAGGGTTCGGGGCGCAGCATCACCGGCGTCGATCTGGGTGCGGCGGTGCTGGCCGCCAAGGACATGGGCCTGCTGGTGGCGGGCGGTGGCCATGCCATGGCGGCGGGCCTCACCGTGGCAGCCGACGGCATCGCTGCGCTGGATGAATTTCTCAACGACCGGCTGGCGGCAGCGGTGAGTGAGGCGACCGCCGATCGCGCCCTCTCCATCGACAGCGCCGTCGCCCCGCGCGGGCTGAATGCCGGGCTGGTGGACGTACTGGAAGCCGGCGGCCCCTATGGCCAGGGCTGGCCCGCCCCGCGCATCGCCGCCGGGCCCTTCCAGATCGTCGATTCCCGCATCGTCGGCGAAAATCATTTGCGGCTGCAGCTGACGGGCCCCGATGGCGGCCGTATCAAGGCAATGGCCTGGCGCCAGGGCGACACCGAATATGGCGCGGCGCTGATGGGTGCACGCGGCCGGCCGGTGCACGTGGCTGGCCGCGTGAAGCGCGACGAATGGACCGGCGGCAACGCGGTCGAACTGGAACTGGATGACGCTGCATTCACCGATTGAGGCAGGTTTTTGAAATTGTCTGTTGACGCCGCAGCCTTGGCCCAATAACAGGCGGCCTCTCGCTGCTGGCCCCTTCGTCTAGCGGTCTAGGACGTCGCCCTTTCACGGCGAAAACACGGGTTCGAGTCCCGTAGGGGTCACCATCCATCAGCGAGCATTGGCGGCAGGCGAAAGTCTGCCGTTTTGCGTTTCGGGGCGGTCACTTGCGCTCGCAGGCGCTCAGGTGCAGGGTAGTGATCCTTTCCGCTGCCATGCGAGGCACGCCCATGACCAAAGCCGCGATGAACGCCGCCGCTACCGAGTCCACACCGATGAAGCCACCCAGCCTGTTGCTCACCCTGTCGGAAGGGCGCGGACTGATGGAGTTTGCCGCCGGCATGGCGCTGCGTCCGATGATGATGACCGCGCCGCGCGGCGATGGCCACCCGGTGTTGGCGTTGCCCGGCTTCATGGCCAGCGATCGTTCCACTGGCTTCCTGCGCAAATATCTGATCGATCTGGGCTATGACGCCCGCGCCTGGGGCAATGGCCGCAATCTTGGCCGCTTCTACAAGATGCGCGACGTGCTCAGCCGCCAGCTGCTCGATATCCATGCCGAAACCGGGCGCAAGGTGTCGCTGGTCGGCTGGAGCCTGGGCGGCGTCTTCTCGCGCTATCTGGCGCTCACCCATCCCGAAGCCGTGCGCGGCGTTGTCACCCTGGGCAGCCCCTTTGCCGGCGACATCAACGCCACCAACGCCAAACGACTGTATGAATTCATGTCGGGCGAAGGCGAACCCGATCCCAATGATCTGCAGCGGCTCGCCGGCGATCTGCCGGTGCCCAACAGTTCCATCTATACCAAGCTCGATGGCGTCGTGAACTGGCGCACCTGCATCGCGCCACCGGCCGCAAATGCGGAAAATATCGAAGTGCACCTGGCCAGTCATCTCGGCATCGGCGGCAACCCGGCGGCGCTGTGGGCGATGGCCGACCGTCTGGCCCAGCCAGAAGGCCAGTTCACACCGTTCAATCGCAAGGGGCCGTTCGGCTTCGCCTACGCCTGATCCGGGCCTCTTGACTTTGAGAGGCGCAAACCAGCAGTCTGCCAAGCGGGAGAAACGCCTGAACAACAGGTAGCGGGGGGATCATATGGCCGAAGCCGTCAAGCTGTCATCGATGGATGCGGCCTTCCTCTATTTCGAAACGCCGGAAATGCCGATGCATGTCGGCTCGCTGTCGATGTTTCAGCTGCCCGAAGGCTATTCGGGTGATTTCTTCGAAGACTTCAAGGCCCAGATCATCGACCGCCTCGCCGACGCGCCGATGCTGAAGCTCAAGCTGTCCCGCACCGTGCTGGATTTCGATCATCCCAGCTGGGTGGAAGACGAACAGTTCGACATCAACCGTCACATCTTCCGCGGCAGCCTGGCGGCGCCGGCCGATATGGATTCGCTGCGCCGGATCGTTGGCTGGATGCATGCCAAATTGCTCAACCGCGCCCGGCCGCTGTGGGAATTCTACCTGTTCGAAAACATGCCGGGCAACCAGGTTGGCCTGTATGTGAAGATCCACCATGCGCTGATTGATGGCGGTGCCGGCATGGCGCTGACCAAGATCATCTATGACGTGGTACCCAATCCGGAACCGCGGGTGCGCGAAGCCGTCGCCAAACCCGAGGAAGCCGCCAGGCCGGCGGCCCCGGCGGGCCTTGTCGAAACCGCCAGCAGCGCGATGGAATCCTATCTCCGCTTCTGGCAGGCGCCGTTCAAACCCGATGCCGCCGGCGGTTTCAGCCTGCCGCGATCGGGCAAGACCGATGTCGGCTCCATGTTGATGGACCATATTGCCGGCCAGGTTGAAATGGGCGTGAAGTTCGCTGCCGCCCTGCCCGCCATGGCCGGAGCCGCTGCCAAGAGCCTGCCGCAGCTGGCCGATGTGTCGAAACTGGCCGAGCTGCGCAATCTGGTGTCACCCAAGACGCCGCTCAACAAGTCGATCAGCTCCGAACGCGCCTTTGCCACCATAACCCTGCCCTTGAGCCGGGTGAAGGCGGTGGGCAAGGCCGCCGGCGGCTCCATCAACGATGCCGTGCTGGCGATTTCGGCCGGGATGCTGCGTCGCTACCTGCTGGAAACCAACAGCCTGCCGCCGCGGCCGCTCACCGCCGGGGTGCCGATTTCCCTGCGTGAGGAAGGCAATGCCAACGCCAACAACCAGGTGTTTGCCATGCTGTGCCCGATCGCCACTGATATCGCCGATCCAAAGCAGCGACTGGCCACCATCATTGGCGAGAGCAGCAAGTCCAAGGCGATGGTCAGCCCGTTCAAGGATTTCGTGCCGCTGATGAGCAATGCCTCCACGCTGGGCCTGCCGATGGCGGCGCAGGTGCTGGCACTGCTCTATTCGCGCTCCGGCCTGTCGGATGTGCTGCCACCGGCCACAAACGTGTGCATTTCGAACGTGCCGGGGCCGCGCATGTCGCTTTACGGCGCCGGGGCGGAGCTGCTGCACCTTTATCCGGTGTCGATCGTCACCCACGGCATGGCGCTGAACATCACGGTGCAAAGCTACCGCGATCAGCTGGAATTCGGCCTGATTGCCGGCGCCAACATCCTGCCCGATGTGCAACGCCTGGCCGGAATGATGGCCGACGAGCTGGACGTGCTGGAACAGGCGTTCGAACTGGCGGCCTGAAGCCCTCTGCCAGCGTCAAAGCCCCACACTGGCATCTGTGCGCCGGCCAAGGCATTGACGCCGCATGCAGCGCCCCCGCACCGTCCCCTCTTCCCGCCTGTCGCGCCTTGCCGGTTTTGGCCGGCTGGCCGGCGGCATTGCCGGCAATGTGCTGGGCGGCGGCGCGCGCGAAGTGCTGAAGGGGCAGAAACCCGATCTGCCCAGCCTGTTGCTCAATCCCGCCAATGCCAGGCGTCTGGCCGATGAGCTGGCCCGGCTGCGCGGCGCGGCCATGAAGCTGGGGCAGTTGATCTCCATGGATGGCGGCGAGGTGCTGCCGCGCGAGCTGGCCGACATCCTTGCCCGGCTGCGGTCCGAAGCGGATCCGATGCCGGAAAAGCAGCTGGAACAGGTGCTGGTCACCGGCTGGGGGGCGGCGTGGCGCGGCCAGTTCCAACGGTTTGACATGGCACCGATGGCGGCGGCCTCGATTGGCCAGGTCCACCGGGCGGTGGCGCTGGATGGCCGCGACCTGGCCATCAAGGTGCAATATCCCGGCGTGGCCGGCAGCATCGATGCCGATGTCGACAATGTGGCGACGCTGGTGAAGCTATCCGGCCTGCTGCCGGCCGGTTTTGCCGTCGATCCGCTGCTGGCCGAAGCGAAGCGCCAGTTGCACGAAGAGGCTGACTATGCGCGCGAAGGCGAAATGCTGGCGCGCTACGGCGCACTCGCCGCCGATTGGCCGGAGGTAACGGTGCCGGAGCTCGCGGCGGACCTGTCGCGGCCGACCATATTGGCCATGAGCCATGTGAAAGGTGTCGCCATCGACAAGGCCGCAGCCCTGCCCCAGGCCGAGCGCGACCGGCTGATGACGCTGATGCTGCGCATCCTGATGGCTGAACTGTTCGACTGGCGAGTGATGCAGACCGATCCCAATTTCGCCAATTACCGCTATGATCTCAACAGCGGCCGGCTGGTGCTGCTCGATTTCGGCGCGGCGCGCGTGGTGCCGGATGCCATCAGCGACGGCTATCGCGCGCTGCTGGCATCCGGATTGGCGGGCGATGATGCGGCCCTGCTCGACGCCATGGCGGGGATCGGCATATTGCCGCCGAATGCGCCCGCCATGATGCGCGAGACCATCCTCGCCATGGCCCGCGACGGCTTTGCGCCGCTGCGCATGGCCGGACCTTTCGATTTCGGTGCCGGTGGCCTGGCCAGCAACTTGAAGGACCAGTCACAGATATTGGTGGGCCTGCGCGAACATTTCATCGCGCCCCCGCCCGACATCCTGTTCATCCAGCGCAAGATCGCCGGCATGTATCTGTTGGCCGCCCGCCTGAAGGCGCGCGTGGACGTGGCGGCGCTGGTGCGGCCCTATATCGCCAGCCCCGCCCTTCAATAGCAACGGATCATCTTCACCTTGTTGCCCTGATCCAGCACGAGACGCTGCGGGGCCATGCCCTTGACGTTCAGGACCAGATCGAGCTGACCGCCCTGCATACGGCCCGACAGTGTCGCAGGCTCGCCGGCCGGGCCCTCTTCCATCGCCGATTGCGGGCCTGGGGTATGGGCGCTGTAGCGCCCTTCGATCCGGAAGTGACCATCCTTGCCGGCAACGACCGGGGCAAAGTTCGCGCTGGCACAGTCGGTTTCCAGCGTCACCCCGCTGGCGGAAAAGCGCAACAGATAGCGGCCGCCACTCCAGGTGCCATCGGGCGCGGAGGCGGCCATCAGCAGCAGCCCGATGCAAGGCGCGGAAATGGCGATGGGCATGCGGTAAGACATGATGTCTCCTGAAACGCGAAAAGGGCGCGCGCCAGCAAGCTCGCGCCCCCGCGATACCAATTTCGCCAGGCGTCAGGCGAAACCGTTTGCTCCCTCCCGGCGCCGACGGCGAGCAATTGCGCCGATCATGCCGAAGCCGGCCAGCATCGTCGCCCATGTCCCCGGTTCAGGCACGCCGTTCACGGCAACCTGGGCAACCCACTGGCCCCAGCGCGAGAAGCCGGAGGCTGCCGGATAGCCGGGCCGCGAGACTTCATAGGCCTGATCGGCGAACTGGCCGATCAGCCAGAAGCGGCTGGAATTGACCGGATCGAGCGTGACGGCAGCATAATCGCCCCAACGCTGACGCCCGGCCGGCGTGCCGCTCAATTCCGGCGCACCGTTCAGATAGCCCGCGGTCAGGCTTTCCTTGACCAGGATCGGATCGCCAAGCTGCACGATCCGGCCATCGCTGAGGATCCGGTAGGTATTGGCATAGATGCCGATCTTGCCGGTCAGCGGATCAAAGCCCGACCGGTTGTAGGCGATGACGGCGCGCTGATCCGACACAGCAATTGCGCCCTGATAGAAATCATAGGCACCATCGCCAATGTCGATCACCTGGATGATCGCCTTGGTGGTCGAATCGGAGACGACCAGCTGCACGCGGGTAAAGTCCGTGCCTTCGGGCGTGACGGTGTGAACGAAGTAGGTCTTGCCGTTCAGCTCCCAGGCGTTGCCGGAAATGCGGTCATCCAGCACATCGATGTTGCGCAGCGGCACCGGGCTGCCAATCGGCACACGGCCCGGCTGGCGGCCCGGAGCGTTGCTGTCATAGCCGGTGGTCAGCAGCGTTGCCACCGACTGGGTGGCCGTTGTCGATCCCGCATTCAGGATGTCATAGGCCAGGGTGCCATTGATGAAGGCCGAAGCTGCCACGACATGGCCGGTGCCATCGCTTTCATGGGAGTTGACCCCCTGAATGGCAAAGCCGCGCGTGGTGTCATTGTTCTGGCTGCCGTTGACGAATGGCGTATTGAAGGTCGTTCCCGAAACGGTTGGACCACCGGCATCGAACAGCCCCGCCTTGTTCAGCACGAACAGCGACGTGCCGCGATACAGCGTCGATCCACCCGGCGTGGCCGCAGCGAAATTGTTGGTGCCGATGTAGATGGCGTTGTTGTCCATCGCCAGGGTCGGATAGTCGGCGATGGTCGCACAGCCGGTGCACAGCGGCGCCAGGCCCTCGAACCTTGTGGCCTTCCACTCGCCAAGCGCATCGGCGGTGGTGGATACCGCTATGTTGATATCGCGCAATTGGGCGCCGAAGCCGATGGCGATCCAGCGATCAGTGCTATGGTCAAACAGGATGCGCGGGTCACCGCCGGTGGCGCCCTGGCCCAACTGGTTCCAGAAGCCATTGTCTGTTGAGGCGCCAAGCAGGTTGCCGGTGCTCTTTGAGAAGACCGCGAAACCGCCGTTGATGAGCTGAACGAACTGCGTGGTGCCAACCGCGCCCATCGTATCGGGCGGAACCAGCGCGCGGCCAAGCAGGCGCGTGTCATAATCGCCAAGGGCCGCGAACGAGCTGATGATGCGCGAATCGGGGTGAGGCTGGTTGCCGAACACGGTTGGCGACGGGCCGAAGAAATCCTGGCCCACAGTGGTGAGCAGCGGGGTGCCGCCGGGCTGGCCCGGATCGACGGTAACACGCGGCAACCGTTCGGTGAGACGCGCGCTCTTCGTTTGCGTTGGATCGCCGAAAGCGGGATCAGTCGCCAGCGCCGGCGCAGCGGACGACAGGAGAACGCCGCATGCGGCGAGCAGGAACATCGGCTTCATTTGACTACCCCCAATTGCACAACAAACCTGCCGCGTGAACGGCACAGTGAAGCGTGTCACAATTACGGCCAACCGCAAGCAAAAAATATGAATGTTAAATTAATAGTTCGTTATCATTGGCAAGGTGCAGGCGTCGACCCAGCCGCAAGCGACAAGGCTCGCAAGCCGCTCCGGCGCAATCTCAACGGAGGAAAGGCGGTCACCACCAGCCGGGAAAACGGTGGGAAAGGCCTTCAGCGACACATCCACCCACACTGGCACATCGGTGGCCAGCCCGAACGGGCAGACGCCGCCAACGGCATGGCCAGTCACCGCCAGCGTTTCCCCGGCATCCAGCATGCGCGGCTTGCCACCCAGCGATTCCCGCGCCTTACGGTTGTCCAGCCGGGCATCGCCGCGCGTCACCAGCAGCAACACTTCGCCATTCACCCGCATCGCCAACGTTTTCGCGATCCGCGCCGGTTCCACACCCAGCGCGGCGGCGGCTTCGGCAACCGTCGCGGTCGACGCGCCAGGGATGATCATCGGCACATCAGGGGCATGGACAGCCAGCCAGCGGAGCACGTCATCATGAGCCATGGCTCTGGAATTGCCCGCAATTGCGGCAACGCACAAGAGTATTGGTTTGACAACACACCTGGGCTGCGGCAGCGAAGCCGCATCGTCACCTGTTCCGAAGGGGAAGACCATGCGACTCGCATCTTGCGCGCTGGCGGCACTGTTGTTGGCCGGCACCGTTCATCCACACGCTGCGGCTCAGCCCGCTGCCGAACCCACCGCCGCTGATCTGGTGGCCAGGAACCTGGCCGCGCGCGGCGGCAGTGCGGCGCTGGCGGCGCTGAAATCGGTGCGCCTCGAAGGCAAGCTGATCTTCCCCGGCGGTTTCGAGCTGACCTACAACGAAGTGCGCTCCGGCGGTGCGACGCGGTTCGAAGCGGCGCTGCAGGGCCTCGCGCTGGTACAGGCCTATGACGGCAAGGGCGGTGCCTGGCGCATCAACCCGTTCCAGGGCCGCAAGGACGCCGAGAAGATGAGCGACGACGAAGCCCGCAGCCTGGCCGACAGCGCCAGCATCGCCGGCGTCCTGCTGTCTGCCGCCAGCGATGGCAGCAGCACCACCTATCTGGGCCGCGAGGATTTCGACGGCACCAATTGCTACAAGCTGAAGGTGGCGCAGCCGGATGGCGATGAATTCGTCTATCTGATCGACCCTGATTCCATGCTGGAAGTGAAGATCATCGAAACCCGTCGCATCCGCGGCGCCGTGCAGGTGAGCGAAAGCGAACTGGGCGATTATGAAGCCGTGGGCGGCGTGATGTTCCCGATGTCGATCGAATCCGGCCCGCAAGGATCAAGCCAGCGCCAGCGCATCATCGTTGCCAGGGGCACCGCCAACGCGGACGCCCCAGCGACGCTGTTCGCGCAGCCGACCAATTGAAGAGAGGACAGGACATGACCCGCATTGCTCTGCTGGCCGGATCGGCCCTCACCCTCGCCCTCCCCGCCTTTGCCGCCGAAATGGCCGCACCGCCAGCCGGTGCCGGTATTTCCGGTTTGGGCATCCGCAACATCGGTTCGGCGGCCATGTCCGGCCGCATTGCCGCCATCGCGGCGCGCACCGAAGATGATGGCAAGGTCACCATATTCGTGGGCGCGGCATCGGGCGGCGTGTGGAAATCCGAAGACGGCGGCACGACATTTGCGCCCAAGTTCGATCGCCAGCCCGTGCAATCGATCGGCGCCGTCACGCTGGACCCGACCAACAAGCGCACGGTTTGGGTCGGCACCGGCGAGACCTGGACCCGCAACAGCGTTTCGGTGGGCGACGGCGTCTACAAATCCACCGATGGCGGCGACAACTGGACCCACATGGGCCTGCCCGGCACCGAACGGATCGCCGATATCGTCGTGCACCCGACCAACAGCGATGTGGTGTATGTCTGCGCCACCGGCGCGCTGTGGAGCGACAGTGCCGAACGCGGCGTCTACAAGACCACCGACGGCGGCAAGAGCTGGGCGCATATATTGAAGGCTCCCAATCTGTCCACCGGCTGCTCCTCGCTCAGCCTCGATCCGTCCAACCCGGAAAAGCTGATCGTCGGGCTGTGGGATTTCCGCCGCAAGGGCTGGACCTTCCGTTCTGGCGGCGATGGCCCCAACGCCCCGTCGGGCAGCGCCATGATGGTCAGCGACAATGGTGGTGCGCGCTGGACGAAGCTGGACGCCGCCACCGCCAAGGGCCTGCCGGCCGGGCCGTGGGGCCGCATCGAGGTGGTGCACGCTCCATCCAACCCCAAGCGCGTCTATGCCTTTGTCGAACATGTGAAATCCGCGCTCTATGTCTCGGATGATGGCGGGCAGAGCTTTGAAGCGCGAGATCGCAGCCAGATGATGGTGTGGCGGCCCTTCTACTTCTCCAAGCTGGTGGTGGACCCGACCAATGCCGATCGCCTGTTCAAGATGAACCTGCAGGTGATCGTATCCGACAATGGCGGCAAGAGCTTTTCCAACACCGCCGGCGGCAGCCATGCCGACTGGCACGATCTGTGGGTGAACCCCAAGAACCCCAAGCATCTGATCGGCGCCGATGATGGCGGCCTGTGGATCAGCTATGACGGCGGCAGCAAATGGTGGCACGCCCGCAACCTGCCGATCAGCCAGTTCTACCATGTCGCCATCGACGAGAAGGATCCGTATCAGGTCTATGGCGGCCTGCAGGACAATTCATCCTGGGTGGGCGACAGCGAATATCCGGGCGGGATCACCAATCACCGCTGGGAAAATCTTTATGGCGGCGATGGTTTCTGGGTGCTGCCCGATCCGGCCAGCCCCGATCATGTCTATGCCGAATATCAGGGCGGCAACATCGCCTGGATCAACCGCAAGACCCTGGAACAGAAGGCGATCCAGCCCAAGGCCGGTTACAAGGAGAAACTGCGCTTCAACTGGAACACGCCGATGGCGCTGAGCCCGCACGACAAGAGCGTGCTGTATCTCGGCAGCCAATATCTCCACCGCACCCGCGACCATGGCAACACGTGGGAGCGCATCTCGCCCGATCTTTCCACCAACAATCCGGCCAAGCAGCAGCAGGAGAAATCCGGCGGCATCACGGTCGACAACTCGTCGGCGGAAATGCACACGACGATCTATTCGATCAGCGAAAGCCCCAAGGCCGCCGGCACCATCTGGGTTGGCACCGATGATGGCAATGTGCAGGTAACAAGCAATGGCGGCGGCAGCTGGACCAATGTCACCAGGGCGCTGAAGCTGGGCCCGGACAATACGGTAAGCTGGGTCGAAGCCAGCCAGCATGATGCGGCCACCGCCTATGTCGCAGTCGATCGTCACAGCTTTGGCGACATGGCCCCGCACCTGTTTGTCACCCGCGATGGCGGCAAGTCGTTTGCCCGCATCGCTGGCCCGGCCACGTCTGGCATCCGCGGCTATGCGCACGTGATCAAGGAAGACCGGGTTGACCGGAACATACTTTATGCCGGCACCGAATTCGGCCTGTTCATCAGCCGTAACGGCGGCGCCAATTGGGAGGAATTCCGCCCTGGCAATTTCCCGGCCGTGGCGGTGCGCGACATCGCCCAATCGAAGAAGGGCGATGATCTGGTGCTGGCCACCCACGGCCGCGGCATCTGGGTGATCGACGATGTCTCGCCACTGCGCAGCCTCACGCCCGCCGTGGTGGCCGCCAACGTCACGCTGCTGGCCTCGGCGCCGGTGGAACAGCGCATCCAGGGCAATGGCGGCTGGTCGGAAGGCGATGCCAATTTCGTCGGTGACAATCCGGCTTCGGGCGCCGTCATCACCTATTACCAGAAGGCCCGCCACGTCATCGGGCGCATGAAGCTGGAAATCATCGGCCCCGATGGCAAATTGGTGGAGGAATTGCCGACCGCCAAGCGCAAGGGCCTCAATCGCGTCGAATGGTCGATGCGCACCAAGCCGCCGGTGGTCCCGCCAGCAGCCAGCATCGCCGGCAATTCGATCCTGGGCCAGCGCTATCTGCCCGGCCAGTACAAGGTGCGGCTGACCAAGGCCGGCGAAGTCACCGAAGTGCCGCTCACCGTGGTGACCGATCCGCGCGCGACCTACACGGTGGCCGACCAGCAGGCGCAGTTCGATGCGGCTGAACGGGTGAAGACATTGTTCCGCCGCATGACTGGCCTCACCTTCGGGCTGGTGGCGATGAAGCAGGGCGCCGAAAAGGCCGCTGCCGATCCCGCGGCCACTCCAGCGGCAAAAAAGGCTGCGCTGGAACTGGTAATGAAGACCGATGAACTGCGCAGGCAGGTCGTCGCCACCACTGAAGGCGGCGCCATCACTGGCGAAGAGCGTCTGCGTGAAAACATGGACTCGGCCTATGGCCAGATCATCAGCACCGAAGGCCGGCCGCCAGCCTATGCCATCGCCCGGGTCGATGCGCTGGAGAAGGAGCTGAAGGAAGTCGAGGACGCCTTTGCCGCCCTGAAGGCAACGAAAGCGGCGGCCCTCAACAGCGCGCTCAAACTGGTCGGCATCACGCCGCTCAGCCTGGCATCTGTCGAAGTGGACATGGCGCCAACCGGCGGCCAGCTGACGGCCCTGGGCCGCGGCCTGGTTGGCGCCCGTTACTTCGGCGATTTCCGCAACCTTGCCTTCCCGCGCAAGAAGCGGTGACGCCAAGCCTGCTGGCGCTGCTGTTGGCGCAGACTTCCCCGGTGGCGGCCCAGACCGTCACCGGGGAAGCTGCACTGCAACCGAGTCTGCCCGCCGAAGCCCTGATTACCGTCACCGCACCGGCGCTGCCCGGTCGCGTGCTCACGCCCGTTGTCGGCCTTTCCGGCGGCGCGTTGCTTGATCGCCAACCCCGCAGCGTTGGCGATGCGCTGCGTGGCCTGCCGGGCGTTTCGGTGCGCACCAATTCGCGCGGCGAAACCATCGCCCGTGTGCGCGGCAGCGATGAACGGCAGACGCTGGTCTTCCTCGATGGCGCGCCGCTGGCGGTGCCATGGGATGGCCGGGTGGATATCGGCCTGTTGCCGGCGGGTCTGATCGGCGGCCTTTCCGTGCGCAAGGGGGCCGGTGCCATCGAATATGGCGCCAACGCAGTGGCCGGCGTGCTGGACCTGACCACGCGTGCCAGCGGCGGCGTGGGCGTGGCGCAAGCCGGGCCTTACGGGATGACCAATCTCTCCGCCGCTGGCGTGCTGCCGCTGGGCGGTGTGTCGCTGACGCTGGCTGCGGCGCATCAGGCCCAATCGGCGCTGCCGGTGGCGCAATTGGCCGCCCTGCCCTTCAACCAGCCTGACCCTGATCGCCGCCTCAACACCGATCTTGCGGCGACCAGTCTCTTTGGCGGCCTCGGCGGCACCGCCGGCAGCCTGATCTGGCGCGTCAGCCTGCTCACCATCGACGCCCGGCGCGGTATCGCGCCCGAAAGCGACCGCAGCCCGGCGCAGGCGCGGTTCTGGCGCACGCCCGAGTGGTCGCTGACCCAGGCCCAGATCGCGCTGGAACTGCCACTGGGCACCGCCACCGCCCGCGCCGTCCTCTGGCGGCAATGGTTCGGCCAGCAGATCGAGGCCTATCGCGACGCCAGCTACACGATGCTGCGGGCCCGCGAATTCAATGATGATGATACGCTGGGCGGCCGCTTCACGCTGAGCCATGGGCTGGGCCCGGCCACCTTGCGCTGGAGCCTGTCTGGCCAGACCAGCGACCATCGCCAGACCGACATCGCCATCGCGCCCAATACGCTGCCCAGTACGCAGGCCGCCGCCCTGCTCTATCGCCAGACCCTTGCTTCCGGTGGAGTCGAAGCTGATGTGCCGTTGGGTGGAACCCGGCTGACGCTCGGTCTGGGCCTCGATCGCGCCACCACGCCGCGCACCGGCGACAAGCCCGCCCAACCCTCCCGTCAGGCCGCCACTTTCTCGGTCGCCCTTGCCTTGCAGCCTGCCGAGCGGCTTTCGCTCACCCTGTCTGGCGGCCGCCGCAATCGCTTTGCCTCCGCGCGGGAGTTGTTCGGCGAAGCGCAGGGCCGCTTCCTGGCCAATCCGGCGCTGCTGCCCGAACGGGCCTGGCTGGCCGATGCGGAACTCGGCTGGCGCACGAAAGGCTTCACCCTCACGCTCACCCCGTTCTGGCAGCGCGTCGATGGCAGCATCGGCCAGCGCATCATCAGCGTGAACGGAAACAATCTGCGCCAGCGCTTCAACCAGGCCGCCGCCACCAGCATCGGTCTCGACGCGGCGCTGCAGGTGCCGCTGGCCGCCGGGCTGACGCTGGAACTCACCGGTTCGGCGCTCGACACCAGCAGCGCCGGCCAGCCTCTGCTGCAACGTCCGGCCCACGAGGCCATGCTGGCACTGGACTGGGCCCGACGCGGCGCCTTCGATTTCCGCGCCGAAATGCGCCGCATCGGCCCGGCCCGCGATCTGGCGCCCGATGGCCGCCAGGCGCGGCTGGCCCCGGCCACTGAAATCAACCTGCGCGCCCGCATTCCCGTGCTGCGGCTGGGCAAGCTGCCGATCAGCGCCACCGCCGCCATCGACAATCTCACCAACGCGGTGATCCTGCCGCAACAGGGCCTGCCGCAGCCCGGCCGCAGCCTGCGCATCGGCCTCATTGTCGGGGGTTGAGGGCGCTGCCCCAAGTCGCTATAGCGCACAGCCAAGAGGCGGCTTGTTTTGAGCCGCCTTTATGCGTTGCCGGCTTCCGCATCCTGAGGCCGCCAGTCTTCGAGAGACAGGGACGAACCGCGATGACCATCACCCCGCTCATGCCCGTTTATGGCCGGTGCGAGGTTGCGCCGGTGCGAGGCGACGGCTGTTACCTTTATGACGCGGAAGGCCGCGAGTGGCTGGACATGGCCAGCGGCATCGCGGTGAACTGCCTGGGCCATGGCCACCCGCACCTGGTGGGCGCCATCCAGAAACAGGCCGCCACGCTGATGCACACGTCGAACCTGTACAAGGTGCCGGCGCAGGAGCATCTGGCCCAGCGCCTGGTTGACTTGACCTTTGCCGATACGGTGTTCTTCACCAACAGCGGCGCCGAAGCCATCGAATGTTCGGTGAAGACGGCCTTCGCCTATCATTATGCCACCGGCAACCCGCACAAGCATCGCATCATCACCTTCTCCAACGCCTTTCATGGCCGCACCCTGGCCACGATCTCGGCCACCGATCAGGAAAAGCTGCGCAAGGGCTTCGAGCCGCTGCCGGACTGGTTCAAGGTGGTGCCGTTCGATGATCTCGCTGCTGCTGAAGCGGCCATCGACGACACGGTGGGCGCGTTCATGGTCGAACCGATCCAGGGCGAAGGCGGCATCCGCCCGGCCAGCCCGGAATTCCTCAAGGGCCTGCGTGCGCTGGCCGACAAGCATGGCCTGCTGCTGATCCTGGATGAAGTGCAGTGCGGCGTCGCCCGCACCGGCAAATTGTTCGCACATGAACTCTATGGCGTCACGCCCGATATCATGGCGATTGCCAAGGGCATCGGCGGCGGCTTCCCGGTCGGCGCCTGCCTGGCCACCGAAAAGGCCGCCACGGGCATGGTGGTCGGCACCCACGGCAGCACCTATGGCGGCAACCCGCTCGCCATGGCCGCCTGCGAAGCCGTGCTGGACATCGTGACGGAACCGGCCTTCCTCGCCCAGGTCACCGAAATGGGCGCGCGCCTGACCCAGGCGCTGGAGCAGATGATCCCCAATCATGATGATTTGTTCGAAAGCGTACGCGGCAAGGGCCTGATGATCGGCCTGAAGCTGAAGAGCGACAGCCGCGCCTTTGTCGGCCACGCGCGCAGCCATGGCCTGTTGATGGTGGCGGCTGGTGACAATGTCGTGCGCCTGTTGCCGCCGCTCACCATCGAGGAAAAGCAGATCCGCGAGTGCGTGGAGCGCCTGTCGGCCGCTGCGCGCAGCTATCAACCGGCTGCTGCTGCATAACAACTCCCCGCCCGCTTGCGGGAGGGGCAGGGGTGGGCCGTGCAGCCTTACCCCATGGCTCCCCACCCCCAACCTCTCCCCCAAAGGGGAGGGGAGGAAATAAGAAAATGCCCCATTTCCTTGATCTTGCCACTGCCACTCCGGCCGGTCTGCGGGCCATCCTGGATGACGCTCACGCCCGCAAGGCGGCGCGAACCGGCTGGCCGAAAGGCCGCGTCGATGCCGATGCGCCGCTGGCCGGCCATGTGCTCGGCATGATCTTCGAGAAGCCCAGCACCCGCACCCGCTTCTCCTTCGACATGGCGGCGCGCCAGCTCGGCGCCACCACCATCGTTTCGTCCGCCGGCGAGATGCAGCTGGGTCGCGGCGAGACAATTGCCGATACGGCCCGCGTGCTCAGCCGCATGGTCGACGCGCTGATGCTGCGCACCAACAATCACGAAAAGCTGGAGCAACTGGCCGAACATGCCACGATCCCGGTGATCAACGGCCTCACCGATCTGTCGCATCCCTGCCAGGTGATGGCTGATATCATGACCTTCGAGGAACGCGCCGGTCGCACGGTAACCGGTTCGACCTGGGCCTATGTCGGCGATGGCAACAACATGACCAACTCGCTGATCGAAGCCAGTTCGCTGCTGAAATTCGATCTGAAAGTGGGCGTGCCGCACGGGCTGGAGCCGGATTCGGGCGTGATGGCCACCGCCTGTGCCCGCGGCGGCTGCATCGATCTGGTGCACAATGCCGAAACCGCCGTGGAAGATGCCGATGTTGTCGTCACCGATACCTGGGTGTCGATGGGCCAGGCCGATACCAAGGAAAAGATGGCCGCTTGCGAACCCTTCCAGGTGAATGACGCGCTGATGGCCAAGGCGGCGCCCGGTGCCGTCTTCCTGCACTGCCTGCCCGCCCATCGCGGCGACGAAGTGACCGATGCGGTGATGGACGGCCCGGCCTCGGCCGTGTGGGACGAAGCCGAAAACCGCCTGCACGTGCAGAAATCCATCCTGCTGTGGTGCCTGGGACGCCTGTGATGGTGACCGAAGGCCTTGCCCCCACGGCCGATCGCACGCTGGGTTTCATGGTGCCGGCCCGCAACGCGCGCGGCATGGTGGTGCGGCTGGATGCAACGCTGAACGCCATTTTGGCCGCACACCCCTATCCGCCGCCGTTGATCCGCCTGCTCGCCGAAGCCCTGACGCTGACCGCCCTGGTGGGCGCCACCATGCGGCAGGACGATGGGCAGGTGACGGTGCAGGCCTCGGCCAAGGGCGGCGTGGTTGATCTGCTGGCCTGCGACTGGCGCGCGGGTGAGCTGCGCGGCTATCTCAAATATGACGAACAACTGACTGTTTCAGAAGGCATGTCGCTTCCCGAACTGTTCGGCAAGGGCTATCTGGCAATCACCGTTGACCAAGTGAGCTCGGAAGAGCGCTGGCAGGGCATCGTGCCGCTGGAAGGCCATGGCCTGGCCGGCGCACTGGAAGGCTGGTTCAGCCAGTCCGAACAATTGCCGACGCTGATGCGCATTGGCGTGACCGGCAGTTCAACGACGGGCTGGCTGGCCGGCGGCTTGCTGATGCAGCATCTGGCCCGCTCTGAAATCGGCGGCGAGCGGCTCGATGCCGGCGAACAGCACCCGGATTGGGAACATGTCGCAGCGCTCGCCGCCACCACATCGACCGAGGAACTGGCCGACGCCGAGTTGACCCCCGAAGCGCTGCTGTGGCGCCTGTTCCATGAAGAGCAGGTGCGCGTGGTGCCCGGCCCCACTCCGGTGAAGGGCTGCCGCTGTTCCGCCGCCCATATCAGGGACGTGCTGATGCGCTTCCCGGACGCCGAACGCGCCGGCATGCGGGATGACAGCGGCGTGATCTCGGTGGATTGCCAATTTTGCAGCCGGGTGTTCGGGATCGCTGCATGAGCAAGCTTGCGGTCGTGTTGCTGTCGGGCGGGCTGGATTCGACCACGGTCGCCGCCATCGCCCGCGCGCAAGGCTGGCGCATCCTGGCGCTGACCATCGATTACAACCAGCGCCACCGCATCGAGCTGGAGCATGCCGCGCGCGTGGCCGAGGCGCTTGGCGCCGAACGCCATATCGTGCTGCCATTGGATCTCACCGGCTTCGGCGGATCGGCCCTCACCGCCGATATCGCCGTGCCGAAAGGCGGCGTGGAACCTGGCATTCCGGTCACCTATGTGCCGGCGCGCAACACCATTTTCCTGTCCGTCGCGCTGGGCTGGGCGGAAGCAGCAGGCGCGCGCGATCTGTTCATCGGCGTCAATGCGCTGGATTTTTCCGGCTATCCCGATTGCCGGCCGGAATTCATCGCCGCCTTCGAAGCCATGGCCAACACCGCCACCAAGGCCGGCGTGGAGGGCGAAGGGTTCAAGGTCCACACCCCGCTGATGATGCTGGACAAGGCCGGCATCATCGCGGCGGCGCAGGCCGTGGGTGCCCCGCTGCACCTCACCTGGTCCTGCTATGACCCCTTGCCCGCCGGTACGCCCTGCGGCCTGTGCGACAGTTGCCGCCTGCGCGCCAAGGGCTTTGCCGAGGCCGGCGTCGCCGATCCGGCGCTATGAGCTACGCCGTCAAGGAATTGTTCCTCACCTTGCAGGGTGAAGGCGCGCAGACCGGCCGGCGGGCGGTGTTCCTGCGCTTTGCCGGCTGCAATCTGTGGACCGGCCGCGAACAGGACCGCGCCAAGGCCATCTGCACCTTCTGCGACACCGATTTCGTCGGCACCGATGGGCCGGGTGGCGGCAAGTTTGCCGATGCCGAGGCACTGGCAAATGCCGTGGCCGCCTGCTGGGGCGAGACAGGGGCGCACCGTCTCGTCGTCTGCACGGGCGGCGAGCCGCTGCTGCAACTCGATGCACCGCTGGTCGATGCGCTGCACGCCCGCGGTTTCGAGATCGCCATCGAGACCAATGGCACCCAAACCCCGCCACCCGGCATCGACTGGATCTGCGTCTCGCCAAAGGCAGATGCACCGCTGGCGCTGACGGCGGGCAACGAACTGAAACTCGTCTATCCGCAGCCCAAGGCGATGCCGGAACGGTTCGAAGCGCTGGATTTCCAGCATTTCTTCCTGCAGCCGATGGATGGGCCGCGCCAAGCCGAAAATATCCAGGCGGCGATCGCCTATTGCCTCGCCCACCCGAAATGGCGGCTGAGCCTGCAGACCCACAAGCTGACAGGGATCCCCTGACTGTCCCTCGTCACCCCGGCGTTCGCCAGGGTCACGCATTGCATGGTCACCGCGCCACCGTCACCTTGGACTTCTCCTGCGCCATCCATGCCCGCATTTCGGCTTCCATCACCGGCAACGGCACCGATCCGAGGCCCAGCAGCGTGTCGTGGAAGCGGCGCAGGTCAAAGCCGGAGCCCAGCGTCGTCTCAGCTTCGGCGCGCAATTTGCGAATGCTCATCTCGCCCAGCTTGTAGGCCAGCGCCTGACCGGGCCAGCTGATATAGCGATCCACCTCGATCTCGATATCGTGGCGAGCCAGCGCGGTATGCTCTTCCAGATAGGCGATGGCCTGATCACGGCTCCAGCCCATCATATGGAGGCCGGTATCGACCACCAGGCGGCTGGCACGCCAGTTTTCGAAGCTGGCACGGCCGAACTCCTCATAGGCGTTGCGATACATGCCGAGTTCCTTGCCGAGATATTCGGTGTAGAGCCCCCAGCCCTCGCCATAGCCGGAAAAATAGGTCCGGCGGCGGAAGGGCGGCGCGGCCGGAGCCTCCAGCGCCATGGCGCCCTGATGGCTGTGGCCGGGCACGCATTCGTGCAGGGTAAGCGCGGTAAGCATGAACAGCGGCCGCGATTTCAGATCATAGGTGTTCATGTAACAGGCATCGAGCCCGCCGCGCCCGGAGGTGTAGGTGGGCGCGATCGCGTCCGGCACCGGCCGCAGCGTGAAGCGATAGCGCGGCAGGGTGGTGAAGATCTGGCCCAGCTTCCCGTCCATGCGCTTGATCACATAGGCGGAGAAGCCGAGCAGCTCATCCGGCGTGCGCGCATAAAATTGCGGATCGGTGCGAAGAAAGACCAGGAAATCCTTGTATTCGGCCTTGAAGCCTGATTGCACCATGGCGGCGCGCAGATCGGCATCGATGCGCGCAACCTCTTTAAGGCCGATCTGGTGGATGGCTTCGGGGGTCAGATCGGTGGTGGTGAATTCCCTCACCTGATCGCGATACCAGGCGACACCATCGGGCAGATCGCGCGCTGCCGTCGTGGTGCGGGCGCCGGGCACATATTCGCTGCGCAGGAAGGCGAGCATTTTCGTTTGCGCCGGGTTGACGATGGTATCGATGACCTCGCGGGCCTCGGCGCGCAACTGATCCTGCTCGAACGCCGAGATGGTGGCCGGCATCGCTGTGAATGGTGCGTAAAAGGGACTGTCCTTGCCCGGCTTGATCTGCTTTTCCAGCGTCGCATCACGGCCCTTCAACGTGACGGCCGGTGGCGTGAAACCGCGCTTCAGGCCGGCGCGCATGTTGGCGGCATGTTCATCAAACCAGCGCGGAATGTCGCGCATCCGGCTGATATAATTGCGATACTCCGCTGCGGTGCGGAACGGCACCTGCGCCGGCAGATAGTTCCACACGTTCACATCGCTGTTGATCGGCATCTCGTAGTTGCGCCACTTGATGCCCACCACCTCGGCGCGCAGCGATTCGGCCAGCACCGCCTTGTTCACTCGTTCGGCCGGCGACAGTTCGGCATCGGTTATGGCGGCGATATTGTCGAGCACCGCCTGCCACTTGGCCTGCCGTTCGGCCTGGCACGCCGGTGTCACGCACGGCAGCCGTGGGCCGGGCCTGGTGTCGAGCCCGTCCTGCATCTGGCCGGTCTGCGCAAGGCGCCATTGCCATTCGGCGTCATAGATCGCCTTGAATTTCTGGTCTGCCGTTTGGGCCTGCGCAGAACCCGCCAGCAGCAACGCGGCGACGATAGCGCGAATCATGTTTCCCCCCTCCCTGTTATCAGCCGCGGCCACGATAGGTCGGCACGCCCTGATCCGGCAGCCACAGGCCGTCCGGCACCGGGCCGGACTGCCAGAACACATCGATCGGGATGCCGCCGCGCGGATACCAGTAACCGCCGATGCGCAGCCATTTCGGCTTCATTTCGGCCACCAGGCGCTCGCCGATGCCCACCGTCACATCCTCGTGGAAGCCGGCATGGTTGCGAAACGATCCGAGGAATAGCTTCAAGGCCTTTGATTCAACAATGGTTTGATCAGGCACATAATCAATCACAATGTGCGCAAAATCGGGCGCACCGGTGACAGGACACAGCGAAGTGAATTCCGGGCAGGTGAAGCGCACCAGGAACATCGCGCCAGGCCGCGGGTTGGGCGGATAGTCCAGCACCGCGGCGTCCGGGCTGGCCGGCAGGGCGCTGCTTTGGCCCAAATGCAACACGTCGACCACTTAATCTCTCCATTCCGTAACAAAGCGCGTGCCGGCGCTTACTCGGGGGGTGACATGCGCCGCCTGCGCAATTATGTCACGCCCCATAGCGTAGCGAGAACGCGCGTGGGGAGTGCCGCATGAACCTTCTGGTGTCCACTGACTGGCTTGCCGCAGAGATGGGCAAATCCGATCTGCGCATCATCGATGCCAGCCTGTTCCTGCCTGCCATGGGGCGCAATGCCCGCGCCGAATTCGAAGCCGCTCACATCCCCGGCGCCGTGTTCTTCGATATCGAGGAAGTGTCGGACACCACCAACCCCCTGCCCACCATGTTGCCACCAGCCGAGAAATTCGCCTCGCGTTGCCAGGCGCTGGGCCTGGGTGATGGCAGCCGCATCGTCGTCTATGACAACAGCCCGCTGAAGTCGTCGGCGCGGCTGTGGTGGATGCTCAACCTGTTCGGCGCCCATGAGGTAGCCATCCTGGATGGCGGCTTTGGCAAGTGGCAGGCGGAAGGCCGCCCGGTGGAGAGCGGC
Source organism: Sandarakinorhabdus sp. AAP62 (assembly GCF_000331225.1). Classification (GTDB taxonomy): domain Bacteria; phylum Pseudomonadota; class Alphaproteobacteria; order Sphingomonadales; family Sphingomonadaceae; genus Sandarakinorhabdus. The sequence goes on from NZ_ANFY01000009.1 coordinate 32,946, forward strand.
AAGCCGATCGTGCGCCACCGCCATTTCACCGTTTGGGCCGACAAGGCGCTGGTGCGCGACACCGCACAGATGACCGACAATCTGCGCAGCAAGGCCGAACAGGTCGTCGATGCCCGTTCGGCGGCGCGCTTCACCGGTGCCGAGCCCGATCCGCGCCCGGGCGTGCGCCCCGGCCATATCCCGGGTTCGAAGAACATCCCCTATTCCGCGCTGTTCAACGAGGATGGCACCTACAAGTCGGCGGGCGATATCAAGGCATTGTTTGATGCCGCCGGGCTCGACTTGGGCAAGCCGCTGGTCGCCACCTGCGGTTCCGGCATCACGGCGCCGGTCGTGGCCTTTGGCGCCGCGTTGGCGGGCAAGCCCAATGTCGCCATCTATGACGGCAGCTGGAGCGAATGGGGCGCCAACCCGCATAATCCGGTCGTGACGGGCGCGTGACCGCCCGATGACTGCAAGGCGCCCGCCGCGGCCAGACCTGTCGGCGCTGGGCACAGGCACAAGGTTGGCCGAGGTCGGCCGCGAACATGCCGTCGACATGGTCAACCCGCCCGTGGCGCGGGCGTCGACCATCCTGTTCGAATCGCTCGCTGATCTGGACCGGGCGATCGGCGATCCGGATGCCGGTCTCTATTACGGCCGGCGCGGCACCCAGACCCATTGGGCCCTGGAAGACGCGTTGACCGGACTGGAACCGGGCGCTGCTGGCACAAAGCTGTTTCCATCGGGTGTGGCCGCCATCACTACCAGCCTGCTGAGCTGCCTGAAGGCCGGCGACGAACTGCTGGTGACTGACAGCGCCTATGAACCGAGCCGGACATTTGCCGACCATCTGCTCGGGCCGATGGGCATCACCACGCGTTATCTTGACCCGCGCTGCGGCGCTGGCATCATTGACGTGATTTCTGAGAAGACCAAGGCCATCCTGCTGGAATCGCCTGGTTCTCTTTCATTCGAGATTCAGGATGTGCCGGCCATCACTGCGGTTGCACGGGCCCGCGGCATCACCACGCTGATCGACAATACCTGGGCAACGCCGTTGCGGCTGCAACCGTTGGCCCTGGGCGTGGATATCAGCATCCAGGCGCTGACCAAATATGTCGGCGGCCACAGCGACGTGATGATGGGCAGCGCGACGACCACCCCGGCGCTCTGGCCGCGGCTGAAGGCGACTGCTTACCGCCTTGGCCATTTCGTTTCGGCGGATGATTGCGCGCTGGTGCTGCGCGGCCTGCGAACGCTGGGCCTGCGGCTCGATCGGCACGAGCAGTCGGCGCTGACCATTGCGCGCTGGCTGGAAACCCACCCTGCCGTCGACCGGGTCTGGCACCCGGCCCTGCCCTCTCATCCCGATCACGCGCTGTTCTGCCGTGATTTCAGTGGCTCCACCGGACTTTTTGCCATGGTGCTGAAGCAGGGCAGCCGGCCGCACACCGCCGCGCTGATCGACAGCCTCCAGCATTTCGGCATCGGTTTTTCCTGGGGCGGCTATGAATCGCTGGTGCTGCCCGTCGAGCTGGACCGCATCCGCACGGCGACGCAAACGCCCCTGCCCGGGCCGATCGTGCGGCTGTCGATCGGGCTGGAAGATGCCAGCGACCTGATCACCGATCTCGACGCCGGACTGGCGCGCTATCAGGCGCAGTTCCAGTAACCTCGCCATGCCGGCCAGCGAACTGGCAGGCATGACAAACCCCATCACCCAGTTTCGCGGCGGCGATCACGGCCCCTGGCAGGTGGTAAACCGGCGTCACCTCACTGGCCCGGCGATTCCGGCGTTCGACCGTCTCGCCATTGGACCCGAGCAGCCCGGACCGGCCCCCTGGCAGGCGCGCGGTTTCAACAGCAATCTGCGCTATACCACGGCGCGCGAACGCAGCGAGCTGTTGGCCAATGGCGCGCCGGCCGATCGGGGCGATCAGTGTGCGGTGCTGATCCCGATGAGCAAGAATGCGGCGTGGTGGGCGCTGGCCCAGGATGAGCGCCTCGCCATCTATGCCCGCGCCCGCCACATGCGCATCGGCATGACCGTGCTGCCCGCCGTGTCCCGCACGCTTTTTCATGGCCGCGATCTGGGTGAGCCGTTTGACTTTCTCACCTGGTTTGAATTCGCGCCCAGCGACGAACCGGCCTTCGACGCCATGCTGGCCCAACTGCGCGCCAGCGAGGAATGGGACTATGTCAGCGCCGAAAGCGAGATCAGGCTCAGGCGTTAGTCCACGTCCTCCACATCCACCGTCTCGCCGGTGACGCGCTGCGCCAGGGCGGCGGCCATGAACGGATCGACATCGCCATCCAGCACGTCGCCGGGGCTGGTGGAGGTAACGCCGGTGCGCAGGTCCTTCACCAGCTGATAGGGCTGGAGCACGTAGGACCGGATCTGGTGGCCCCAGCCGATGTCGGTCTTGCTGGCTTCGGTCTTGGCGGCTTCCGCCTCGCGGATCGCAAGTTCACGCTCGTACAGGCGCGCCTTCAGCATCTTCATCGCGGTGGCGCGGTTCTTGTGCTGGCTGCGCTCGTTCTGGCAGGCAACGATCACGCCGGTCGGAATATGGGTGATGCGGATGGCCGAATCGGTGGTGTTCACGTGCTGGCCGCCGGCGCCCGACGCGCGATAGGTGTCGATCTTGAGATCGCTTTCCTTCACTTCGATCTCGATATCATCGTCCACCTGGGGATAGACCCACACCGAGGCAAAGCTGGTATGCCGCCGCGCCGCGCTGTCATAGGGGCTGATCCGGACGAGGCGGTGCACACCGCTTTCGGTCTTGGCCCAGCCATAGGCCTGGGCGCCCTTCACCAGCAGCGTGGCATTCTTGATGCCCGCGGTTTCGCCGCTGTTGAAATCGATCAGTTCGACCTTGTAGCCATGTTTTTCGGCCCAGCGCTGATACATGCGCAGCAGCATCGAGGCCCAATCCTGGCTCTCGGTGCCGCCGGCGCCGGAATTGACTTCGATGTAAGTGTCGTTGTTGTCGGCCTCACCCGACAGCAACGCGGCAACCTTGTCCTTCTCGGCCTTGGCGGCCAGCGCCTTCAACGCGGCCACACCATCATCGGCCAGCGCTTCATCGCCTTCCATTTCGGCAAGTTCGATCAGCTCGCGCGTGTCGGCAAGATCACGCTCGATATCGCGGGTGGCGGTGATGGCTTCATCAAGGCGGCGGCGCTCGGTCATCAGCGCCTGCGCGGCCTTTGGATTGTCCCACAGCTTTGGGTCTTCAACCCGTGCGTTCAGTTCATCGAGACGGCGAAGGGCGCGATCCCAGTCAAAGAGACCTCCTCAGCAGGTCCAGCGCCTGCTTGATCTGGAGGGTGGCATTTTCGGCTTCGGCTCTCATCACGTGGTTCCAGTGAACAATGAAGCGGCGGGATAGAGGCCGCAGCGCCAGCGCGCAAGATGGCGCGTCAGTAGATACCGCCTTCGGATTCCAGGAACTCGGCGTCAGACCGGATCGGGCCGGCCGAACGCCTGTCAAACACGTCGGCGGCACGGTTGATGCGGCGCGGCTCGCTGTCGGGCTTGAAGGCCTCCCAGATCACCGCCGGCTTGTATCCGGCATCGGGCCAGACCCCAAACACGCGCTTGCCGGACCGGCGATCGATGCGGACCATCCGCACGCCGGGCGGGATGGCAAAGGGCAATGTTGGCCAGTCCTTCAGCGCCACCTGCCCCCATTGCCGCCAGATCGGCGCCGCCAGCGTGCCGCCCTGGGCTGAGCGGCCCATGTCGCGCGGCTGATCATAGCCCAGATAAAGGCCGGCCACGATGTCCTGCGTGCCGCCGACGAACCACACATCGCGCGGGCCGTTGGTGGTGCCGGTCTTGCCGGCCAGCGGCCGATTCAGGGGCAGCAGCGCCGTGCCGGTGCCGCGCTGGATCACGCCCTCCATCACATGCAGGATCTGGAACGCCGTGCGCGCGTCCATCGCCTGTTCGATCCGGCCCTGCGGGCGCGGCATCGCCCCACCGTTCCAATCCGGCGCGTTGCAACCGGGGCAGCCGCGATTGTCCCGCCGCCAGATCACTTTGCCCGAACGATCCTGCACATAATCAATCAGTCCCGGCTGCAACTTGCGGCCCTGGTTGAAGATCTGGGCATAGGCGTTGGTGAGCTTCATCACCGTGGTTTCGCCGGCCCCCAGCGCGATCGACAGCACCGGCTGATAGTCGCCGATGCCCAGCGCCTTGGCCTGCGCCACGATGCGATCCATGCCGGTAGCGTCCGCGATGCGCACCGTCATCAGATTGCGCGACTGTTCGAGGCCCCAACGCAGCGTCTGCGGTCCGGCCGAGCGCATATTGTTGAAATTCTTGAAGCACTTGGTTCCCAGCAGCTTGGTCTGGAACACGCAATAGCTGCCATCGACCACGATGCTGGCCGGGGTGAAGCCATTGTCCATCGCGGTTGCATAAACGATCGGCTTGAACGTCGATCCGGGCTGGCGATTGGCCTGGGTGGCCCGGTTGAAGGCCTGGGCGCGGGCATCAAAGCCACCCACCATGGCGCGCACCCGGCCGCTGGCCACCTCTTCGACCACCATGCCGCCCGAGACTTCCGGGGGCTGGCGCAGCGCCCAGCCGGCGGCGGTGCGAGTGACAACGATCACGTCACCGGGGCGCAGCACCTGGGCGGCCGAACGCTGGGTGGCGCGATAAGGCCGTGCGGCATTGCGGGCATAGAGCGTATCGCTGCGCCCATCGGTGAAACCGATCGTGCTGTCATTGCCCTGCTTGGCCAGCACAACGGCCTTCACCCATTGCGGATAGCCCAACGGCACCTGTGTGCCCGACAGCCGACCCGGCCAACCCCCAGAGTCATTGGCGCCAAGTTCGATGTTCTTCACCGGTCCGCGCCACGCCCGCCCTGCCTCAAAGCGGGTGAAGCCATCGCGCATCGCCTGTTCGGCTGCGGCCTGCATGAGCGGATCGAGCGAGGTGCGGATCCACAGACCGCCGCCATAGATGCTGTTGGGCCCGTCTTCCTGCGCTTCGCCAAACTGGGCGATGAGCGTGCGGCGCACATCCTCGACGAAATAATCATCGCGCGGCCGCGGCAGCGCGCGATTGGGGATGGCATCCAGCGGGCTGGCCGCCGCAAACGCTCGCTCGGCTTCGCTGATATGGCCGTTTTCCGCCATCTGGTTCAGCACATAATCGCGCCGGGCCAGCGCCCGCTCGCGCCGGCGCACCGGATCGTAAGTCGAAGGCGCCTTGGGCAGGATGGCGAGATAGGCCATCTGGGCCAGATCGAGTTGCTCCACCGATTTGCCGAAATAGGCCTGGGCGGCGGCTTCAACGCCATAGGCGTTGCGGCCCAGAAAGATCTGATTGAGGTAAATTTCGAGGATCTGCTGCTTTGACAAGGCGCTTTCCAGGCGGCGCGCCAGGATCGCTTCACGGATCTTGCGCCACAACGAGACTTCGTTGCCAACCAGGCTCTTGGCGACCTGCTGGGTGATGGTGGAGGCCCCCACCGGCCGCTTGTCGGAAAACAGTGATTCAATATTGGTGAAGACGGCCCGCACGATGCCGAGCCAATCGATCCCTTCGTGCTCGAAAAAGCCCTTGTCCTCCGCCGAGATATAGGCCTGCACCAGGCGGGGCGGCAGCTCGGCGTAGGGCACGAAGATGCGGCGTTCGCGCGTATAGCTTGTCACGATCTCGCCATTCACGTCGCGCACGGTCGATGGCAGCGCCGGGGTGAAGGCGGACAGCTCGGCTTCCGACGGCAGGCCCTTCGTTGCCTGCCAATAGAAGATGCCGGCCAGCAAAAGCGGCAGGCCGATCAGCAGCAAAAGGCGATTGCGGGACACGCCAAGACGGATAGCGGGCAGGCGCGTCACTGGGAAGTCACTTCCCGGTCAGATGCCGCTCGATGGCGCGGGCGATGCCGCGGGCCATGCGCTGGCGGCCTTCGCTGGAGAACAGGCGCTCGGCATCGGCCTTGTTGGTGACATAGCCGGTTTCGAGCAGCACGGAGGGCACATCAGGCGCCTTCAGCACGGCAAAGGCGGCGAAATGGTGGAATTCGCCGCGAAAGCCGACCTCCTGCTCCTCCAGGCCATTCTGCAGCAGATCGGCAAATTGCACCGAGACATTGTTTGTGGCCCGCCGCGCCAGATCGACCATGATTTCACCAACTTCCGGCGCTTCGACGCCCAGGTTGACGCCGCCGATGATGTCCGCCTTGTTTTCGCGCGCCGCCAACCGCTCGGCGATGGCATCGCTGGCCACGGCCGACAACGTATAGACCGAAGCACCGCGCGCCTGGTCATTCGGCGCGGAATCGGCATGGATGGAGATGAACAGATCGGCGCGGGCATCGCGGGCAATGCGGACGCGGCCACCCAGCGGGATGAAGCGATCATCGTCACGGGTCAGCTTCACCCGCACCCGCCCGCGATCGCGCAAGATGCGGGCGGCCTCGCGGGCGATGGCGAGCGTGATGTCCTTCTCGTAACCGCCGCTGACGGCGATGGCGCCGACGTCCTTGCCGCCGTGGCCGGCATCGATCACCACCAGCGGCTTGCCGCCGGTGCGGGACTTGACGCCGCTGCGGGTGGCTTGCGGTTCTGCCAGGGGTTCGGGGGCCGGCCGGGGCGGGGTGATTGCCGGCTTCCCGGCTGGTGGCTCGGCGGCCGGCTTCTCTGGTTCCGGCTTGTCAGGCGCGCCGCGCGTGCGGCCGAATTCCGGCGGCAGGCTGAAACTGCCGGTGGCCAGCGTGGGCAGTGGCGGCGGACCATCGCTGCGCAGGAGCGGCAAGGGCTTGCGGCCACGTGCCACGGCCGCGGCGAACACATCGGGCGGCGCGCGTTCCAGCAGCAGCGTCACCTGATTGCCCTGCGCCCGCGCCTCGCGAATGATCACCGGCGCTTTCAGATCGATGACCAGGCGGGCCGTGCCAGGCGCAAACATCGCGGCGCGCAGATTGGAAACACTGTTGGTGCCCGGCGCGGAAAGGCCCGGTTCGACGACGCCGACAAAATCCACCACCAGCCGGAACGGGGTGGAGAGCGCAAAGGCCTGCGCCGCCGGCAACGGGCCATCGGCGGTGATGATCACCCGGCCTGGCTGGCTTTCCAGCGCGGTGATGCGCGCCGCCCACACCGGAGCGGCCCACAACAGGCACAAAAGCAGCAGGAAACGGCGCACGGACCCCTGGATAGAGGCGGGAGCGCGGCGGAGCAACCTCAGCGCAACACGGACCGTCCGGCGTACACCGCGTCTGAACCCAATTCTTCCTCGATGCGGATGAGCTGGTTGTACTTGGCCAACCGGTCGGAACGGGCAAGGCTGCCAGTCTTGATCTGGCCGCAGCCGCAGGCGACGGCGAGATCGGCGATGGTGGCATCCTCGGTTTCGCCCGAGCGGTGCGACATGACGCTGCGATAGCGGTTGCGGTGTGCCAGTTCGACGGCGGCCAGTGTTTCGGTGAGCGTGCCGATCTGGTTGACCTTGACCAGCAACGCATTGGCAAGGCCATCCTTGATGCCCTGCCCCAGCCGCGCCGGGTTGGTGACGAACAGATCATCGCCCACCAGCTGCACGCTGCCGCCCAGCCTGTCGGTCAGGATCTTCCAGCCTTCCATATCGTCTTCGGCCATGCCGTCTTCGATGGAGAGAATGGGATAATCGGCACACAGCGCCGCCCAGTAATCGACCATCTGTGCCGGCGTGAGGGTGAGATTCTCGCTCGACAGCACATAATGGCCATCGTGGAAAAATTCGGTGGCCGCCGGGTCCAACGCCAGCATCACGTCATTGCCGGGCTTGAAGCCGGCCTTTTCAACCGAGGCCATGATGAAATCCAGCGCCGCGCGGCTGCCGTGGAGATTGGGCGCAAAGCCGCCTTCATCGCCCACCGCCGTGTTGTGGCCCTGCGCCTTCAGTTCGCTCTTCAACGTGTGGAAAATCTCCGCCCCCCAGCGCACGGCTTCGGCGACACTTCTGGCACCCACCGGCATCACCATGAATTCCTGGCAATCGATCGGGTTATCGGCATGGGCGCCGCCGTTGATGATGTTCATCATCGGCACCGGCAGCAGCCGCGCCGACACGCCGCCCACATAGCGATGCAGCGGCAGCCCGCGCGAATCGGCGGCAGCCTTGGCAACGGCGAGGGAAACACCCAGGATGGCATTGGCGCCCAGGCGGCCCTTGTTGGCCGTGCCATCCAGTTCGATCATGGCGGCGTCAACGGCGCCCTGCTCCTCGGCTTCCATGCCGGCCAACGCGTCGTAAATCTCGCCATTCACGGCGGCGACTGCCTTGAGCACACCCTTGCCCAGATAGCGCGCCTTGTCGCCATCGCGCAGCTCGACCGCTTCATGAGCACCCGTGGAGGCGCCCGACGGCACCGCCGCGCGGCCGGTGCTGCCATCCTCCAGCACCACGTCCACTTCCACGGTGGGATTGCCCCGGCTGTCGAGAATTTCGCGGGCGTGAATGTCGATGATCGCGGTCATGGTCGGGCGTTCCCTTTGCCGTGGGTGAAGCTGCCTGCTTGCGCAGCGGCGTCGGTCACGCCAGATAGAGAGGTGCGCCCGTGCGGGCAAGCATGACCTGATGTGGATGGCCCGATGACTGACCAGCTCCCCATAGATGCCAGCGACTGGACCGACGACGGCAATGACGGCATCGCCACGCCCGGCAGCAATGGCCTCGAAAGTCTGCTGGATTTTGTGCGGGACCGGCTGATCGCCATGGTCGAGGATGCACGGGATAGCCTGGTGGGCCAGGTGCGTGGCCTCACCTCGCTGTCGGATGTGGTCAGCGACGCGCTGGGCGAACATGCCGCTCCCGTCACCCGCGTGCTGGGTGATTATGCCGGCAGCATCAACAGCATCGCCGACGCGCTGGAACAGAAATCGGTGGAAGAACTGGTGGAGGACGGCCGTGAACTGGTGCGCGCCCAGCCCGGCGCCGCGATCGGGGTTGCCATTGCCATCGGCTTTCTGGCCGGGCGCATGTTGAAGGCGGCACGGGATTGATCGGCAGCGGCCTTGCAGCCCAGGCGCGGCATCTGGTCGGCGGCTTCCTGCTGCTGATGCAGACCCTGTCGCGGCTGACCGCGGCGGAACTGCGCGCCAACGCTGGCGCCTTGCGCACGCCGCTGCTGCTGCTGCTGCTGGCATCGGGCCTGCTGTTCACTGCCGTCACGCTGCTGCTGGTCGCTGCCGTATGGGGCCTGGCGCAATTTGTTGGGCCCATAATGGCGTGTTTGATTGTCGCTTTCGTCGCAATCGTGGCAGCATGGGCGCTGGCAAGGCACAGCCTGTCGCGCCTTGCTGCCGTCGATCTTGCGCCGCGCCGTTCGATGGCCACATTGCAGGCACAGATTGATCGTTTTGCCGCCCGCAAGCCCGCCCATCCCAAGGAACCACGCCCATGACCGAGACCGCCACCATCGAAGATCTGGCCCGCGCAGCCGATGATGCCGGCGCGTCGCTGGTTGACGAGGTCAATGGTCTCGCCGATCGCCTGACCCCGCGCCGCATGGTGGATGAAGCGCTGACCGTGGTGAAACTGCGCGGCACCGATCTCGCCCGCGATGCCGGCAATGTAGTGAAGGCGCACCCGGTGGCCACGGGCGCCGCCGTCGCGGCCGTGGGCCTGGCGCTCTACGCCGGCAACCGCATCAGCAAGGCCGAGCTCGACCTGGGCCATGATCTGGAAGATTACAGTGATTATGACGACAGCGCGCTGACGGCCGCCGCCACAGGCAGCGACCGCATCGACGATGCCCGCGAACTGGTGAAGGACAATCCGGTGATCGCCATCCTGGCCGGCATTGCCGCCGGCGCGGCCCTCGCCTTGCTGTTCCCGACCAGCAGCGCGGAAAAGCGCAGCATCGGCGCGCTGGCCCGGCGGCTCACCAACCGTTGAGTTTTTTGGCGTTGATCTCCCGTTCAGCATTGCCCTGCCAAGGCTGCCGGCCATGAAACATGCTCATCTGCTGATTGCGGCCGCGCTGGCCGCTGCCCTGCCCGCCCTTCCTGCTGCTGCTCAAGTTGGCGCCGCCACGGCCGCCAGCCCCGGCGACCCCGCCGCCCGGCCGTTCATCGAGAAACTGGTGAACGACGGCTTTGCGGTGTTGCGCGACAAATCGTTGAGCAAGCAGGCGTCTCGGGCCAAGTTCCGCACCATGCTCACCCAGAATGTCGCGCTGGATGATATCGGCATGCGCCTGATCCGCCGCCAGAAGGCGACGCTCACACCCGCACAACTGGAAGCCTATCGCGCTGCCTTCCCGGAATTCGTGCTGAATGCCTATGCGGATCGACTTTACGACTATTCCGATGCCAAGGTTCAGGTGCAGCGCACGCTGGGCCGTGGGCCGTTCACGGAGGTCTATACCCGCGTCACCCGCCCCGGCGCGCAGCCCATTGATACAATCTGGCAGGTGAAATCGGCTGGCGGAAAGCTCATGGTCAACAATCTGGTGGTGGCGGGCGTCAACCTGTCGCTCACCCACGAAGCGGATTTCACGAGCTATATCGCCAAGAACGGCTTTGATGCGCTGGTCACTTTCATGAAGAGTGCCAATGCGAGAAGCGTCGCTGCAAAGTGAAGAGCGTCAACAAAAACGGCCTGGCGGTGAACACCAAATAGCGATGACAATCGGGGGCATGCATGACCAGCCAGATCGACATTCACCCCACGGCGTTCGTGCATCCTTCGGCCCAGATCTATGGCCATGTCTCCATCGGCGCGCATGCCAGCATCTGGTGCAACGCGGTGATCCGGGCCGAGACGTCGCATGTCGAAATCCACGAGGGGGCGAACATTCAGGATTTCGTGATGATCCACACCGATCCGGGCAAGCCGGTGGTGGTGGGCGCCTATACCAGCGTGACTCACCATGTAACGCTGCACGGTTGCCAGGTGGGCGATCATTGCCTGATCGGCATCAACGCCACGGTGTACAATGGCGCGGTGGTGGGCAGCGGTTCCATCGTCGGCCAGCATGCCTACCTCAAGGACCGGTTCGAAGCGCCGGAAAACAGCATCGTCGTCGGCAGCCCGGCCAAGGTGATCGCCAGCCGCAACAACCGGCTGCCCAACCGCATCAACGCCGAATTCTACATGCGCAATGCCGAATGCTACCGGCAAGGCAATCACCGCGCCTGGGCCGGGCCGGAGTTCGAAGCCTGGTTTGCCGCCACCATGCAGCGGCTGCAGAGCGAGTATGTGCAAAGCCCCACTGGCGCATAGCGGCATCTGCGGCTAGACGCCGCGCATGAGCAAATTGCATCTGGTTTTTGGTGGCCGCGTGGCCGATCCGCAGGGCGTCGATTTCGTCGACCCGGCCAATCTCGACGTTGTCGGGATCTTCCCCGATTTCAAGACCGCCGAAACCGCCTGGCGCTCCGCCGCCCAGCGCACGGTTGACGATGCGACGATGAAATATGTCGTCGTCCACTTGCACAAGCTGCTGCAGCCGGACGCCTGAGCCGCTCTGCTCCCCTTGCATAAGGGAGGCTGCACGCATCCCCCCGCTGCCCTAGATTGGCCAGCGGGGAGACGATACATGCCGCAAGAGCAGAGCTTTGGTGCCATTCTCGATACCGTGGTGAAAACGTTGGACCCGGATCAGCCGGCGCTGGTGCATGGGTCGACACGCCGCAGTTGGGGAGAGGTCGGACAGCGCAGCGCCAGCCTGGCAGCCGCAATGTTGAACCATGGAGCCGTGGCCGGCGATCGCTGCGCGCTGTTGATGCGCAACAGCGCTGAATATGCGGAAAGCATGATCGCCTGCCTGCGCGCCCGGCTGGTCCATGTGAACGTCAACTACCGTTATACCGGCGAAGAGCTGTGGTATATTCTCGACAACAGCGATGCGGCCGTGTGCGTCTATGATGCCGAATTTGCGCCGCTGGTCGATTCCATCCGCGGCCGCCTGCCCACGAAGGTCTGGATCCAGGTCGGCGGCGAAACGCCGGATTTCGCGCTGGATTTCGAAACCGAAGCCAGCGCCGGGCACATATTGCCACCCCAGGACCATCAGCCCACCGACATGCTGTTCATCTACACCGGGGGCACCACTGGTTTGCCCAAGGGCGTGATGTGGGATCAGGCGGCGCTGTGGGGCCTGATGAACGCCGGCATTGATCCGGTGCAGGTGCACGACATGACCGCCCATGCCGCCGATCTCCGTGCCGGTGTTGGCCGCCGCAAGGCGATGATCCTGCCGCCGCTGATGCATGGCACCGGGCTTATCGTGGCGCTGGGCACGCTGTGTCGGGGCGGCACCCTCGTGACCCTGCCCGGCGCCACCTTTGATGCCGGCCAGGCCACCACCACCTGCGCCAGCGAGGCCTGCGATTATGTCGTCATCGTCGGTGATGCCTTTGCCCGCCCGATCCTGAAGGCGCTGGATGCCGGCATCGGCAGCATCGCCAAAGTGGAGATCATGATCTCGTCCGGCACCATGTGGTCACCGGAGGTCAAGGCCGGCCTGCTCGGGCATGCGCCGAACCTGATGATCGTCGATTCACTCGGCAGTTCCGAAGGCCTTGGCCTGGGAGCCGCGGCCCAGACCAGGGACAATGCCGGGGCGCCGACCAAGTTCATGGCCGATGGCAACACGCTGATCATCGGTGACGACATGAAGCCGGTGCCAACCGGCACCATGGGTCGCATCGCGCGCGGCGGCCTGATCCCGCGCGGCTATTGGAAAGACCCGGTGAAGAGCGCCGCCACTTTCCCCGAAATCGACGGCAAGCGTTATTCCATCCCCGGCGATTTCGCCATCATCGAGGAGGATGGCAGCTTCACCCTGCTTGGCCGTGGCAGCCAGTGCATCAACACTGCCGGCGAGAAGGTTTTCCCCGAAGAGGTGGAAGAAGCGCTGAAAACCCACCCTGCCATCGATGATGCCCTTGTGTTCGGCCTGCCCGATGAAAAATGGGGCCAGTGCGTGACCGCCGTGGTGGAAGCCCATGAGCCGGTGGACGTGGAGGAGCTGCGCGCCCACGTGCGCCTGCATCTGGCTGGCTACAAGACACCAAAGACCGTGCACATCGTGAAGAAAGTGCCGCGCGCGCCCAACGGCAAGGCGGATTATGCCGCGGCAAAGGCAATGGTAACGGGCTGAGGGCACGGCCGGCGGCAAAGCCGCCGAGTCCGTTCAGGAAAGCCGAAAAAGTAGGCAAGGTTGCGTGGCAGAGCCACGCCGTCGGACGAGTCAAAAAGGGCGGCCTGTTGGGGCCGCCCTCTTCGCTCGCCGTCCGCACTTGCGCCTGTGGGCGCGCGAAACGCGCGCTCCCGGCGCTGCGCGTTACTTCTTGCCCAGACCAAAGCTGGCGAAACGCTTGTTGAAGCGCGCCACCTGGCCGCCGGCATCGAGCATGCGGCCGGTGCCGCCGGTCCACGCCGGATGGCTGGTCGGATCGATTTCCAGGTTCATCGTATCCCCTTCCTTCCCCCAGGTCGTGCGGGTCTGGTAGGTGGTGCCATCGGTCATCTTGACGGTGATGGTGTGATATTGGGGATGGATGCCGGACTTCATGATGGTTTCCTTCGGTGCGGACCGGTTCCGACCGGCCCTGGAAAATTGAACGCGCGGCATAGCGGCTTGACCGCCCGATTGCAACAGGCGTAACCCAGCAACCGAACGGTGCCCGCCCTGACCGGCGGGAGAATAGGGAAGCCGGTGCGGGGAAAACCCAAGTCCGGCGCTGTGCCCGCAACTGTAAGCGGCCAGCTGATGCTTCACATGCCACTGGGAGAACCCGGGAAGGCGAAGCGCCAGCGCCATGAGCCGCAAGCCAGGAGACCTGCCGTTCCCCGTGTCGCCCGTTCGGGCTGCCCGGGGTCGCCCCATGCCTGCCGGGTCCAGCGGTGCATGAGAGGAAGGACCGGCGCAAAGCCGGGCCTTTCGTTCGTGGCGACATTTGTCGCTCACCCGTGCCCGGCGTCTGTCCGGGCCGAACGAAAGGTCGAGGCTTCCATGCCGATTGCGTCATTTGCCACCCTATTGCTCGCCGCCGCCGCGCCCGCTGCCAACCCGTGCGCGGAAAAGCCCGAAGATTGCATCATCATCGCCGATCTGAAGGATCCTTCCTATATCACCGTGGCGGCCAGCCGCACGCCGGTGGCGCTGACCGGCACCGGCATCAGCATCAGCCAGATCAGGCAGCCACAGATCGAGGGCCTGTCGCTGCCGCTGGTGAAGGATTATCTCACCCTGGTTCCCGGCGTTGCGGTCGCACAGACCGGGCCGATGGGGGCACAGACCCAGGTCCGTATCCGCGGCGCGGAGGCCAATCACAGCATCAGCTTCATCGACGGCATCGAGATGAACGACCCGGCTTCCTCGGGCGAATTCCGGCTCGACACGCTGCTCAGCCACGGCGTGGACCGCATCGAGGTGCTGCGCGGCCCGCAATCGGCCCTGTGGGGCAGCCAGGCCATTGGCGGCGTCATCAACATTGTTACCCGCGCGCCGCTGGCCGGCACCTTGTTCCATGGCGAATTGCAGGGCGGCAGCCTTGGCACCGTGCGTGGCGGCATCGGCGGTGGTTGGGCCGGGGAAAACCTCACCATCAGCGGGCAACTTTCCGGCCTGTCCAGCGACGGCTATGACATCGCCCGCAGCGGCGGTGACAGGGACGGCTATGACAATGTCACCGCCCATGGTCGCATCGAATGGCGGGCAGCACCGGAACTGACCCTGCTGATGGTCGGCCGCCACCAGGATTCGACGTCGCGCTTTGACGGCTTCAACTTCGTCACCGGCGTGCCGCGGGACGAGCCGCTGGCGACCCGGAGCCGCCAGACCGCCCTGCGCGCCGAAGCGGCACTGACGCTGCTGGACGGCACGTGGACAACACGCGCCAGTTTCATGGCGGTGCGCGCCGACAACATCAACCGCCGGGCCGGCAGTTTCCAGAACCGCAGCGATGGCGAGCGTGACCTGTTCCGTCTGCAATCGACCGGCCTGTTCGACGCAGCCGGCGCCAGCCACAGCCTCACCGCCGCCCTCGATGTCGAAACCGAGCGCTTCTCCAGCCGCGATGCCAATGCCCAGGCCGCATCGAACCAGCGCCAGCGCCGCCGGCAGACCAGCCTGGTGGGCGAATATCGCCTGACGCTGGACAGCGGTGTTTCAGCCGGTGCCGCCGTGCGTCACGACAGGAACGACCGCTTTGCCGATGCCACCACCGTGCGTTTCGACGCGGTGGCACCGATCGGCGATTTCCGCCTGCACGCCGCATTCGGCACCGGCATCGCCGATCCGACCTTCTTCGATCAGTTCGGTTTCTTCCCGGGTTCCTTCCGTGGCAACCCCAATCTGGTGCCGGAACGCAGCCGCAGTTTCGAAGCCGGCATCGGCTGGGCCAGCGGCAGCACCAGCCTTGATGTCACCCTGTTCGACGCCAATCTGACCAACGAGATCATCGGCACCTTCGACAATATCACCTTCATCGCCGGCGTGGCCAACGCGACTGGCCGCAGCACGCGCCGCGGCGTCGAAGTCGCGGGCCGGGCCGAACTGGCCAAGGGGTTGGGCCTCACCGCCAACTACACATATCTGGATGCCAATCAGCAGCAGACAGCGGGCACCGCCATGGTGCGCGAAGTGCGCCGGCCCCGGCACAGCGGCAGCATCGCGCTCAATTACAGCAGCCGTGATTTCGATCTGTCGGCCGCCGCTGCAATCACCGGCGCGCGCGGCGATACCGATTTCGCCCGCTTCGTGCCGGTGACCCTGCCGGCCTACACGATCGTGACGCTGGCCGGCGCCTGGCACCTCACGCCACGCATCGACCTGACCGCCCGCATCGAGAACGCGCTGGATGCGACCCAGGTTGATGTGTTCGCCTATCGTGGGCCTGGCATCACCGTCCATGGTGGCATCCGGTTCCGGTTGTGATGAACGGGCGCGCCCTTCCCATATTGTCATGCCGGCGCAGGCCAGCATCCGCTGTGGATCGGGCGCGTGCTTTCATGCCGAAGTTTGCCCAAGCGGCGCGATGGATGCTGGCCTGCGCCAGCATGACAATGGGGGTGGTTGCCGTCGCAGCCACCCCATCGCGCATCGTCAGCCTCAACCTGTGCACCGATGAATATCTGCTGCTGACCGCGCGCCCGGGCCAGATCGCCAGCATCAGCCGGCTCGGCGCCGATCCACAGGAAAGCCCGCTCGCCGACCGGGCCCGGGGGCTGGCCACCAACAATGGCCAGTTGGGTGATGTGCTGGCCCAGTCGCCGCAGCTGGTGCTGACCATGGGCCATGATCCGCAAGCAACAGCGTTGGCCGCCAGGCTGGGGCTGAAACTGGTGGCCCTGCCCTACCCCGCCAGCCCGGACGAGGTGGCGGCGCACGTGCGCCAGGTGGCGGCTTTGGTCGGCAATGCGCCGGCCGGTGCGGCCTTTGCCAGCAAGGTCGCCGCGCTCACCGCCACGGCCCCTCCCGCCCGCGCCGGGCTGATGATCGGTGGCAGCGGGCTGGCCCCGGCGATGAACGGGCTGGCGGCCGCCTGGTTGCGCCTGGCCGGCATCAGGCAGCAACGGGGCGGGCAGATCAGCCTTGAAACCCTGCTGGTGCAGCCGCCCGCCATCCTGATCCGCAATGTCTATCGCCCCGGCCAGCGATCGCTGCCGCAGGCGTGGACGCAGCATCCGGCGCTGCGCCAGCTGAAGGCCCGCCAGGTCGAAGCCGATGGCCGCGCCTTCCTGTGCGGTGGTGCCGCGATGCCGGCAGAGATCATGCGGCTGCGCAAGGCGCTCTCGTGAAGGCGGGGCTGGCCTTGCTATGCTTGGCTCTGGCGCTGGCGTCACTGGTGCTGGGGCCGGTCGATCTGGCAGCGCTTTGGGCGCGGGACCCTGATCTGGCGCGCAGCCTGTTCATCGAACTGCGCCTGCCGCGCACCGGCCTGGCGCTGGCCATCGGCGCCGGGCTGGGTGCATCGGGCGCGGCGGCACAGGCGTTCTTCCGCAACCCGCTGGCTTCTCCCGATGTGCTGGGGCCGTCCTCGGGCGCGGCGCTGGGTGCGGTGCTGGCGGGCTATTTCCTGGGTGCCGGGGTGATCGGCATGGCCATCGGCGGCCTCGCCGGTGCCGGTCTGTCGCTGCTGCTGCTGCTCGCGTTGGCCGGCACCGGTGCCGCCGCCACCCGGCTGGTGCTGGCCGGTGTCGCGGTTTCCATGCTGCTCGGCGTCGCCATCAACCTGTCGCTCAGCCTCGCCCCGTCGCCGTTCGCACTCTATGATCTGATGTTCTGGTTGATGGGCGGCCTCAATGATCGCAGCATGACGCAGCTGGCCCTGGCCGCGCCGCTGATCCTTGCCGGCCTCTTCCTGCTGCTGCGCACGGCACCTTCGCTGGATGCCCTCACCCTGGGAGAAGAAGTGGCGCAATCGCTTGGGGTCGGCGTCGTCAGCGTGCAATGGCAGGTGGTGCTCGGGATCGCGCTGGCCACCGGGGCCGGCGTAGCGGTCGCCGGCAGCATCGGCTTCATCGGTCTGATCGTGCCGCACCTCGTGCGGCCATTCGTGGGCCATCGCCCCGGCGCCGCCATTGCGCCCGCAGCACTGGCCGGCGCCGTACTGCTCACTGCCGCCGACATCGCCGTGCGGCTGGTCCCGGCCGGGCTCGACCTGCGGCTGGGCGTGCTCACCGCGCTGATCGGCGCGCCCTTCTTCCTCTGGCTGATCATGGGCCGGCGCTGATGCCAGAAACCTCGCTTCTTGAAGCAATTGCGCTGGCCCGCCCGCCGATGCTGGCCCCCACAAGCCTGACACTCCACCCGGGCCAGGTGACGGGTGTGATTGGCGCCAATGGCGCCGGCAAGACCACGCTGCTGAAGGCGCTCGCCGGCCTGACGCGGGGGCCAGGCACGGTGCGCCTGGATGGCCGGCCCCTTGTGCCGCACCCGCAGCGCCTCGCCTGGCTGCCGGCCAGCCGCGATGCGGTGTGGCCGATGCGCGCTGCTGCCCTGGTGCAGCTGGGCCTGGGTCCGGCGGCCGCGCCAGATACCGCCGCGGTCACGGCAGCGCTGGCCGCCTGTGACGCCACGGCCTTGGCGGATCGCCCGGTCAACCAGCTTTCCACCGGCGAACGCGCCCGCGTGCTGCTGGCGCGCGCGATCGTGGCGCGGCCGGCGTGGCTGCTGCTGGATGAACCGATCGCCAATCTCGATCCCGGCCATCGGCTCGACGTGATGGCACTGCTGGCAGCCGAAGCCGCGCGCGGTGCGGGCGTCGTGCTGGCATTACACGATCTCGACCTGGCCCGCCGCTGCGATCGGCTGCTGTTGATCTCCGGTGGTGAACTGATGGCTGATGGACCGCCGGCAATGGTGATGACGCCTTCATTGTTGGCTGAACATTTCGGCGTCCAATCTGTTCATCATACTTGGCAACGAATACGAAATGATTTATTCACTTCTGATGTTCGCGGTTCGGGATCACAAGACAGCGTTGCTGGGAAGCATCCTCAGCCGGATTGACCGGTTCGAGGACAGAGACATGAGCTGGGAACGGATCGACTCCCTGACATTGCACCGGGACGGCATGTTCGATTGGCACAATCAGACCCGTGTCGTCGAAGCCGGCAAGTCTCCGCAGGTCAGCGCCGAATATCTGCAGGGCGCCTGGCATGTGATCGGCGCCAGTGAGGGCCCGCACTATCTGCAGTTGGGCACCGACGAAGGCGACATGTTCAGCTTTGCCATCCGCTTCGACGGCGCGAATATTTGCCGGCTGAACAAGAAGATCTGGACCTGTCAGAAAACCGGCGCGCAGGCCCAATACGCCTGACCGTCGCCGCATGATTGGCCATTGAGCGCATGGCCAACATCGGCCATACCCGCAACCATGCCGCCAATTGGACAGCCCCTTCCCCCGTCCGCCCGCGCCACGGCCACGGCCATGGCCGATCTCATCGCCGATCTGCGCGAAAAGGCCGCCCGCATCGCGCTGGGTGGCCCGGCCGCCGCGCGCGAGAAACATGTGGCGCGCGGCAAGCTGCTGCCGCGCCAGCGTGTCGAGGCGCTGATCGATCCGCACAGCGCCTTTCTGGAAATCGGCCAGTTCGCTGCCCAAGATATCTATGGCGAGGATGTGCCGGCCGCCGGCCTGATCGCCGGGGTCGGCCAGGTCGAAGGCCGGCTGTGCGTGATCGTCGCCAATGATGCCACGGTGAAGGGCGGCAGCTATTACCCGCTCACCGTCAAGAAGCATCTGCGCGCCCAGGAAATCGCGGCGCAGAATGGCCTGCCTTGCGTCTATCTTGTCGATAGCGGCGGTGCCAACCTGCCCCGGCAGGACGAGGTATTCCCCGATCGCGATCACTTCGGCCGCATCTTCTTCAACCAGGCCAACATGAGCGCCAATGGCATTGCCCAGATTGCCGCCGTGCTGGGCAGCTGCACGGCGGGCGGCGCCTATGTGCCGGCGATGGCAGACGAATCCATCATCGTGAAGAACCAGGGCACCATTTTCCTGGGCGGCCCGCCGCTGGTGAAAGCCGCCACCGGCGAGGAAGTGACGGCCGAGGATCTGGGCGGCGGCGACGTCCACACCCGGCTTTCCGGCGTGGCCGATCATCTGGCGGAAAATGATGAGGATGCATTGCAGATCGCCCGCCGCATCGTTGCCACCCTGCCCGCCGCGCCCGCCGTGACGCGCGGGCCATCACGCCCGCCTTTGTTTGACGCGTCGGAACTCAACGCGCTCGCCCCCATCGACACGCGCGTGCCGGTGGACGTACGCGAGATCATTGCCCGCATGGTCGATGGTTCGGAATTGCAGGAGTTCAAGCCGCGCTATGGCGAGACGCTGGTCACCGGCTTTGCCCAGATCGAAGGCTATCCCGTCGGCATCATCGCCAACAACGGCATATTGTTCAGCGAAAGCGCCCAGAAAGGGGCGCATTTCATCGAACTGGCATGCCAGCGCCGCATTCCCCTGCTGTTCCTGCAGAATATCAGCGGCTTCATGGTTGGCCGCCGGTTCGAGAATGAAGGCATCGCCAAACACGGCGCCAAGCTGGTGACGGCGGTTGCCTGCGCGGCGGTGCCGAAGATCACGGTCGTTACCGGCGGCAGTTTCGGCGCGGGCAATTACGGCATGTGCGGCCGCGCCTATTCCCCCCGATTCCTGTGGATGTGGCCCAACGCCCGCATTTCGGTGATGGGCAGCGAACAGGCCGCCAGCGTGCTCGCCACGGTGAAAGGCGGCGGCTTCCGGAATGCCGCCGAAGAGGAGGCGTTCAAGGCCCCGATCCGCGCCCAATATGAAGCCCAGGGCCACCCCTATTACGCCAGCGCCCGCCTGTGGGACGACGGCATCATCGCGCCGGAAGACACGCGCGCTGTCGTGGCGCTCAGCCTCGCCGCCGCCCTGCAGCAGCCGGTGCCGGAAACCCGGTTCGGCACCTTCCGGATGTGAGCCACATGCGCCTGCCTCTCGCCGTCATGCTGGCGCAGGCCAGCATCCACCCCACCACAAGCACCCGCTGCGCGATGGATGCTGGCCTGCGCCAGCATGACATTTGGGGAGGGCATGCCGATGCTGGATGAAACCATCGACGACTGGGGCACGGCGCGGCTCACGCTCAATCGCCCCGAACGCCACAACGCCTTCAACGCCGAACTGATCGCAGCGCTGGAGGAAGCCTTCACCCGGCTCGGCCAGTCCGGCGACGTGCGCGCCATCGTGCTGGCCGGCAATGGCAAGAGCTTTTCCGCAGGCGCCGATCTCGACTGGATGCGCGCCGCCGCCGGCTGGACCGAGGCCGAGAACCAGGCCGACGCCATGAGTCTGTCCAACATGCTGGCCGCTATCAATGATTGCCCGAAACCGGTGATCGTGGTGGCGCACGGCCATGTGACAGGCGGCGGCGTGGGGCTGGTCGCCTGTGCCGATATGGCCGTCGCCATCGAGGGTGCGCAGTTCCGCCTGTCGGAAGTGCGGCTGGGCCTGACGCCGGCCACCATCTCGCCGTTCGTGCTGGCCAGGATCGGCGCGGCGGCGCGGCGCTGGTTCCTCACCGCCGAGGCGTTCACGGCAGAGGATGCCGCCGCCATGGGACTGGTGAACGAAACCGCCATTGATGAAGATGCTGCCGAAGCCATGGTCGCCCACTGGCTGGCCCATATCGGCCAGGCCGCCCCCGGCGCGGTGGCTGATGCGAAACGTCTGGCGCTGGATTTCGCCGCTGCCGAAATCACCGAGGAGCTGCGCGAGGAAAGCGCGCGCCGCATCGCCGCCCGCCGGGTGAGTGAAGAAGGCCGCGAAGGCATATCCGCCTTCCTGAGCAAGGGGAAACCATCATGGGTCACGGAATGAAGCCGCTGTTTGCCGCTGCGCTGCTGGTGGCGGCTCCCGCTGCCGCTGCACCGAAGGACGAGGTGCTCGCGGCCACCAACGCCTTCATGGCGGCGCTCAACAGGGGCGATGCCAATGGTGCCGAGGCGATGACGCATCCGACCTTGACCATCCAGGTGCTGCGCTTCCCGCCTGAAGGCGGCAGCAAGTACAGCGTGATGACGCGGCAGCAATTGTTCGACAATTTCCGCAATGCCCCGCCACGCAAGTTTGATGAGCGCATCGTGCGGTCCAGGGTGCTGGTCACCCGCGATCATGCCCATGTCTGGGCGCCCTACACGCTCGATATCGACGGCAAGCGCATCCATTGCGGCATCGACAGCTTTGGCTGGAGCAAACTCGACGGCAAGTGGGTGCTGACCACCTTCGGCTGGACCGCCGATCCCAAGGGCTGCCCGCCAAAGTGAAACCCATGCAGAAAATCCTGATCGCCAATCGCGGGGAAATCGCCCGCCGCATCATCCGCACCGCGCACCGGATGGGCATTGCCACGGTCGCCGTGCATTCGGCCGCCGACGCCGCTGCGCCGTTCGTCCGTGAAGCCGGCCAATCGGTGCCGCTGGCCGGTGACCGGCCCTATCTGGATGTGGACGCCATCATTGCGGCGGCCAAACGCACCGGCGCCGATGCTGTTCACCCCGGTTACGGCTTCCTCAGTGAGAATGCCGATTTCGCCAAGGCCTTGAAAAAGGCCGGGATAATCTTCATCGGCCCGCCCGAAAGCGCCATGCGGGTGATGGCCCTGAAAGACACTGCCAAGGCCGCCATGAAAAAGGCCGGCGTGCCGATCACGCCGGGCTATCAGGGCAATGATCAATCGCTGGTGCGCCTGCAAAAGGCGGCCGAGGGCGTTGGCTATCCGCTGCTCATCAAGGCGGTGGCCGGCGGCGGCGGCAAGGGCATGCGCGCCGTGCACAACCCCGCCGAATTCCAGGAAGCCCTGATGGCCGCCCAGCGCGAAGGCGAAACCGCGTTCGGCAACCCGGCGGTGATGCTGGAAAAGCTGATCCAGCGCCCGCGCCATGTCGAAGTGCAATTGTTTGCCGACAATCACGGCAATGCCGTCCATCTGTTCGAACGCGATTGTTCGCTGCAGCGCCGCCACCAGAAGGTGATCGAGGAAGCCCCTGCCCCCGGGCTTTCCGAGCGCCTGCGCCACACGCTTGGCGTTGCCGCCGTTACCGCCGCCCATGCCATTGGCTACAGCGGCGCCGGCACGGTGGAGTTCATCCTCGATCTCGACACGGTGGACGAGGCCGGCGATCCTGCCTTCTACTTCATGGAAATGAACACCCGCCTGCAGGTGGAGCATCCGGTGACCGAATGCATCACCGGCGAGGATCTTGTTGAATGGCAGATCCGCGTCGCGCGCAGCGAGACATTGCCCAAGCGGCAGGAGGAACTGTCGGTCACCGGCTGGGCGATGGAAGCCCGGCTTTATGCCGAAGATCCGGACAGCGGCTTCCTGCCGGCCACCGGCACGATCAGCAATCTGGAATTCGGCACAGGCCCCGGGGTGCGCATCGATACCGGCGTCGAAAACGGCAGCCGCATCGGGCTGGACTATGATCCGATGATCGCCAAGGTCATCGCTCACGGCGCGACCCGGGCTGAAGCCATCGACCGGCTGGTCGGCGCGCTCGATGCCACGGTGGTGAGTGGCCTCAAATGCAACCGCGCCTTCCTGGCCCGATTGGCCGACACCAAGGCCTTCCGCGCCGGTGAGGTCGATACCGGCTTCATCGCCCGCCATGCCGCCGAACTGGCCGCCCCCGGCCTGTGCCCGGCCCCCGTGCTGCTCGCCGCCGCGCTGGGATTGGGCCTGCCGCAGGACAGCGCCACCGCCAGCCTGTATGGCGCACTGAATTTCCGCATCAATCTGGCCGCCGAAACCCATGTCCGCCTGTGGTGGGATGAAAACCGGCACGCCATCAGCCTGCGCCATGTGGGCGGCCAGCGCTGGCGCGTCGGTGGCCTCGCCGGGGTTGGCGAAATATCTGCCATGCGGGTTGGTGCGCACGGCCTGGCGATCGACCTCGCCGGCCAGATGATGACCGCCACCGTGGTGCCCGGCACCGGCACGGTGGATGTGCGCCTCGCCGGCCAGAGCTGGCTGATCGGCACCCGCCCGCCGCGCGTGAAGGATGCTGGCGGCGGCCACGCCCACATGATCGCGCCGATGCCCGGTCGCGTGCTGGCGGTCGACGTGACGCCGGGCCAGGCCGTGGCCGAAGGCGACCGCCTGCTGGTGCTGGAAGCCATGAAGATGGAGCACCGCCTGCTCGCCCGCGTCGCCGGCACTGTGCAGGCCGTTCACATCAGCGTGGGCGATCAGGTCGCCGATGGCATGATGCTGGTGGAAATCGGCTGAGCGCCATCAACCGCTCTGCACCCATCCCACCCAGGCATCATTCACTGTCCACGGCTGGCCATCAAGGGCAACCACCACCAGGCGGGACCGCAGGCCATTGGAAGCCAGCGAGCCATCGGAGGCCGTGGCAAGCCGGACATAGCGGCCGAGCGTGCTGTCGAAGGTGGCCATTTCACTGTCTTCAACCGGGCCGCCATCCCAGCGATAGCGCGCGTTGACCCGGAACTGCCGGCCGCCGGCTTCACCCGCCATGGCGATGAACGGATGCCAGCCCGGGCTGTCATCCAGATCGATCTGCAACTGCCCATCGGCGGCGAGCGTGATGACACCCAAAGGCGCGCTGCCGGTGACCAGCGCTTGCCATTGCAGCACCGATCGGGCGTCGATCGACCAATCGGGATAAGTGCCCGGCTGTGCTGCCGGCGACCGGGCTGATGCGGTGGCCAATTGTGCTGCGCGGCCCGTTTGGGCCACAAATCGCCTCAGCGCTTCGCTCATCGACACTCTCCCCGCCACCATGCTGCAGCATTCTAGCACAGCAGACGCAGCAAGGGAGCCGTGGCTACAACCTGTTGTGGCCCGGGCCGACGGGGCTCGTTGTCGGCCCGGGCCCTTCCGGCCGGGAAGTCTGTTCAATCGGGCGCGCACCGTGGCAATTGCGTCATCCCGCGTCCTCCGCATCGTCAACCACGCGTTCCCCCCACGCCAGGATGATGCCCGGCAGCGCCATCGAGGTGATGGCGAAACCCGACAGCAGATCAAGCGCCTGTTCCCGGCCTGGCATCCAGCCATCGATGAACTTGGCCAGGATCGACCACAGGAAAAAGCCGAACAGCGCCATGATCATGATCTGGTGGGTGGCAACATAGGATTTGTCGCGCAGTGCCCGTTCCCGCTCATCCAGCATGGCGTCGCTGGCCTGGGTCAGCTGCCCGCGGCCTTCGATGAACAGCGCCACCGCACTGAACAGGCCGATCAGGCGCAGCCCCAGGAAACCCATCGGCGTCGTGCCATCCGGCGCCGCGAACACGGCGCCGCCCAGATAGCCGATGCCAATCCCGCCCAATACCAGCAGTGACAGGAAGCGCGCGGTGCGCAGCGACAGGCGCAGCGGCGGGTTGAGGGCTTGCTTCATCAGGCGGCTCCCTTGGTGACGATCAATTGCTGTGCCAACGGCGTGAATGGCTCGAGACTGAACAATGTTTCCACCGGCACGCCGAACACACGGGCCAGCTTCAGCCCCAGTTCCAGGCTGGGGCCATAGTGGCCGCGCTCCAGAAAGCCGATGGTCTGCGGGTTGACGCCGACCTGTTCGGCCAGATCCTTGCGTGACAAGCCGGCTTCAGCGCGAAACAGCGCGAGGCGGTTGTGCAGGACCGGAGTTCCATTGTTCGTCATCACGAATCATTGTGTATACACAACGAATACTGATGTCAACACAGCGCGACTTTGCCCCCTTCCCGCTCCCCTTGCCAACGCCTAGAACGGGCACAACGGACCAAAGGAACCCCTCACGATGCTGAGCCAATTGAACTTTGCCCATGGCGAGACCATCGACATGCTGCGCGATACGGTGCGCGCCTTTGCCGCCGCCGAAATCGCCCCGCGCGCGGCCGAGATCGATGCCACCAACACATTCCCGCGCGATCTGTGGCCCAAGATGGGCGAGCTTGGCCTGCACGGCATCACCGTGCCGGAAGCCGATGGCGGCATTGGTCTGGGCTATCTCGCGCATGTCGTGGTGGTGGAGGAACTCTCCCGCGCTTCCGCCAGTGTTGGCCTGTCCTACGGCGCCCATACAAATTTGTGCATCAACCAGATCGCGCGTTGGGGCAGCGCCGAGCAGAAGGCACGCTATCTGCCGGATCTGATCAGCGGGCAGCATGTCGGCAGCCTCGCCATGTCGGAACCGGGCGCTGGCAGCGACGTGATCGGCATGAAGCTGCGCGCCGAAATCCAGGGCAATGGCGATTATGTGCTCAACGGCAACAAGATGTGGATCACCAATGGTCCGCACGCCGAAACCCTGGTCGTCTATGCCAAGACCGATCCCGCCGCCGGCCCGCGCGGCGTCACCGCCTTCCTGATCGAAAAGTCCATGGCGGGTTTTTCCACCGCACAGAAGCTGGACAAGCTGGGCATGCGCGGCAGCGACACCTGCGAACTGGTGTTCGAAAATTGCACCGTGCCGGCCGAGAATGTGCTGGGCGGGGTGGGCAATGGCGCCCGCGTGCTGATGAGCGGCCTGGATTATGAACGCGTGGTGCTCAGCGGCGGGCCACTCGGCATCATGCAGGCCTGCATGGATGTCGTCGTGCCCTATGTTCACGAACGCCAGCAGTTCGGCCAGCCCATTGGCCAGTTCCAGCTGATGCAGGGCAAGTTGGCCGACATGTATGTCGCCCTCTCCACCGCCCAGGCCTACACTTATGCCGTGGCCCAGGCCTGCGACCGCGGCGAAACCACCCGCAAGGACAGCGCCGGCTGCATCCTCTATTCCGCCGAAAAGGCGACGTGGATGGCGCTGGAAGCCATCCAGTGCCTGGGCGGCAACGGCTATATCAACGACTATCCCACCGGGCGCTTGTTGCGCGATGCCAAGCTGTATGAAATTGGCGCCGGCACATCGGAAATCCGCCGCTATCTGATCGGACGGGAATTGTTCGAAGAGACCAAGTAGGCGTGACAAAGCTTTTCTCTCCGTTATGCTGCGGGCGGGGAGAAAAAGATGAAGACACTGATCGCTGCGGCGGCCGTGTTGCTGGCCACCAGTGCACTGGCCGCGCCGAAGCCCGATAATGCGCTGCTGAAGGCCGCCACGGCCGAGGCGCCGGCCGTCACGGGCACGCTGAAATCGCTGGTGGAGGTCGAAACCGGCAGCGGCGATGCCGAAGGGCTGGAGACGCTGGGCCGCTATCTGGAAGCCCGCTTCACCCAGAGCGGCGGCAGCGTCAGCCGGGTGAAGCCCCTGCCCGGCACGGTGGGAGACATCATCGTCGCGCGCTGGAAAGGCACCGGCAAGGGCAAGCTGCTGCTGATCGCCCATATGGATACGGTGTATCAGCGCGGTGCGCTGGCCAAGGCGCCGTTCAAGGTGGTGGAAGGCGATACTGGCCCGCTCGCCTATGGCCCCGGCATCGCCGACGACAAGGCCGGCATTGCGGTTATCCTGCACACGCTGCCGCTGCTGAATGCCCGCGACTATGCCGAGCTGACCGTGCTGATCAACACGGACGAGGAGCGCGGCTCCGTTGGGTCCGGCCCGATCATCACCGAAATGGCCAAGGGCATGTCGGCCGTGCTCAGCTTTGAACCAACGGTGCATCCCGAAGCGATGGTGAACGGCACATCGGGCACCAACACGGTGATCGTCACCATTGCCGGCAAATCCGCCCACGCCGGCGCCGCGCCCGAAACCGGCATCAATGCGATGGTGGAAGCCGCGCACGTGATCGCGGTGACCAAGGATCTTGATCGCGGCCCGGGCAAGCGCCGCTTCAACTGGACGGTGGTGAACCAGGATCGCGGGGTTCGCAACATCATCCCCAACAATGTGACGCTGATTGGCGATCTGCGCACGTCAACGCTGGCCGATGTCGATCAGTTCCGGTCCGAACTGAACGAACGCCTGAAGACACCGGCGCTGGCCGGCGCCCAGGTGGTGGCCGAAGTGCGGGTGAACCGGCCGCCGTTCGACGTCAGCCCGGCCAGCAGCGCGCTGATCGAGGAGGCCCAGGCCATCTATGGCACGCTTGGCCGCCGGCTGCCGCTGATGCCGCGCACGGGTGGCGGCACCGATGCCGGCTATGCGGCGCTGGCCGGTGTGCCGGTACTGGAGTTCCTTGGCCTGCCCGGCGCCGGCTATCACACCACCGACGCCGAATATGTGCATCTGGAAAGCGTGCCGAGCCGACTTTATCTCGCCGCCAGCCTGATCCGCCGGCTGGGCCGGTAGACGTTTGGAGCGCGCCCGGCTAAGGCCGGCGCATGTCCAGCGGCCACCCCAACCGCCTTTCGGCGATCCTGCTGGTGCTGGCCGGCATCGGGGCGCTGTGCGTGCTGGATGCCTTCGCCAAATATCTGGCGCTGCGCCACGGCGCCGGCGTCGCCACCCTTGGCCGCTATGTGGCCGGCACCATCATCGGCCTGATGGTGTGGCAGTGGCAAGGCCGACCGTGGGTGGCGCCGGGCGGGCTGAAGCCCAATCTGGTGCGCGGCACGCTGATCGCGGCAATGGCGCTGGCGTTTTTCTGGTCGATTGCCAAACTGCCGATGGCACTGGTGCTCACCCTCACCTTTGTCGGGCCGCTGGCCGTGCCGTTCATGGCAGCGCTTTATCTGAAGGAGCCTGTGCAGCCGCGCTACATCGCGGCCGGCGCACTGGGCTTTGTGGGGGTGCTGGTCACCGTGGGCGGCATGCCCAGCCTGTCGGGCGACGATCTGCTGGCGGCCGGTGCGGCGGTGTTTGCCGCCATCCTGTATGGGGCGGCGGCGGTGATCCTGCGCTCCCGCGCGGCGGCCGATGGGGCGACGGTGATCACGCTGATCGCTGCTGTCGTGCCGATGCTGTGGCTGTCTCCCGTGATCTTCATCACACCGACCGTGCCGCCGCTGGTCGATATCGGCCTGATGATGGCCATGGGCCTGGCTGGCAATATCGGCGTGCAGCTGATGGCGCGCGGCTATGTGCATTTGCAGGCACAGGTTTCGGCGGTGCTAGAATATAGCGCCCTACCCTGGGCTGCCCTGTTTGGCTGGCTGCTGTTCGATGAAGCAGTGGCCTTCACCACCGTGCTGGGCGCGGCGATCATCGCTGGTGCCTGCCTGTGGGCATCACGAGCCCCGGCAGCAGCGCCAGTCAGCGCGCCGCCGCCAGCGCCAGTTCCTTGAGGCAGACCGCCTTGGCCCGGCCAATGGCGGCCACATCCGGCAGCAGTTCCACCGCTTCGCGTGCATCGGCCAGATAGGCGGCACGCGCGGCCGGCGGATGGCTGCCGTCCGGCGCACCACAAATGGCCTGCACACCCAGCACCGGTGAGCGCCGCAGATCAGTGACTGCCAGCACTTCCGACGGCGCCCGCGGCAAGGCTGCCGCCAGCGCGGCGCTCAATTGTCCAGCCTGGGCCGGTTCGGCCCCGCGCGCGATTTCGGGCGCCATCGCGATCCAGTCGGCCGCGCCATTGCGGATCGCGCCCATCACCCGGCCCCAATCGCCGCCCGCCACCAGATGAGCGACGGCTGGCTTGGGGCCATTGCGATCGACATCGGCCGCGAATTGGCTGGCAGACAATATGCCGGCCAGCAGCAACAGGGAGGAAAATCCGCTCATGCGATGAATATGGGGATGATGCCGTCTCGGCGCAATGGCCTCAGGCGGCGGCAGGCGGATCGGCGATCATCGCCGTGAAACTGCATTCGGCGACCAGTTTTCCATCCACTTCGGCGCGGCCGGTGAACTTGGCAACGCGGCCGCGATCCTGCACCACCTGCACCTTCAGATGCAGCAGGCAGCCCGGCTCCACGGGATTGCGGAACTTGGCGTTCTCGATCGCCATGAAGAAGACCAGCTTGTCCCCGCCGGTCGGGTCCTTGGCCCGCGCACCGTGAATGGCGAGCACGCCGGCCGTCTGCGCCAGGGCTTCGACGATCAGCACGCCCGGCATGATCGGCTTGGCCGGGAAATGCCCGGCAAAGAACGGCTCGTTGATGGTCACCGCCTTGATGCCAGTCGCCGATTGACCGGGGATCATGTCGATCACCCGGTCAACCAGCAGCATCGGAAACCGATGCGGCAGCAGGGCCATCACGGCCAGCACGTCCGCCGTGCTGGCCACTTGTGGCACGGCGTCGCTCATCAGCGGCGCGGCGGTGCAGCCGGAGCGGCCGGAGCCGGGGCCGCCGGCGCAGCACCCGCAGGCGGGGCCGGCGGGGTGATCGACACCTTGGGCAGCGCCTTGTCGAGACGGGCCACCACATCAGCGGTGACGTCGATGGCGGCGGCGTGCTGGATCGTCACCTGCTCGTCAACGGCGATGTTGGCGCCCTTTTCGCGCATGATCTGGCTGATGATCGGCTGGGCGCCATCATTGATCTGCTTCACGACCCACTGTTCGGCCTGCTGGATTTCCTGCTGGCGGCGCTGCAGTTCCTGATCCGCCTGCACGCGGCGGTTTTCGAAATCGCGCGCCTTGGTCTGCCAGGCCTGGATGGCGGCCGGCAGCGCGCCCTGCTGGGGCTGGGTATCGCGCAGCGTCTTTTCCTCGGCAGAAAGGCTGGTGCGCAGCTGGTTCAGGCGGGCGTTCAACGCATCGGCCTTCGGCTTCAGCTCGGCCTGCGCGGCCTTGGCGGCAGCCGAGGTGGCGATCATTTCCTGGCGGTCAACCGTCACGATCACGGCGGCCGGCAGCTGCTGCGCGAGCACCGGAGTGGCAACGCCGGCAAGCGCCAGCGCGATCAGAATCTTCTTCATCAGAATGCAGTCCCTACGTTGAATTGGAAAAGTTGCGGATCATCGCCCGGTTGAGTCACCAGGGCCTTGGCAAGGTCGAACCGGAACGGCCCGAACGGCGAATTCCAGTTGACCCCGATACCCACCGAAACGCGCGGTTTCGGTGTATTCCCGAGGAATTCCTCGACAAAGCCCGACGAGAAGCCATCGTTGGGCAAGCAGGGCGCCACCTGGCCAGGCACGCGCGGCGCCGGGCCGGACGGACCATCCTGGCAGGTGAGCGTGGGCGATTTCAGACTCCACAGCGCCCCGACATCGGCAAAGATCGATGGGCGAATGCCCAGTTCGCTGCCCGCCGAACCCAGCGGAATGCGGATTTCCGCACGCGCCTGGTAATAGGCGCGACCACCCAGCGCATCATCCAGCGCCTGGCGGCGATCCTGCACGATCGTGCCATCCAGATTGAGCGGACGACGCAGCACGCGCGGACCGACACCGCGGATGTTGAAGCCACGGAACTGCGGCTGCCCGAGGAAGAAGCGGTTGGTCAGGATCACGTCCTGCCCGCCATAGCCCGTCACATAACCGCCTTCCGCGCCCAGGTTCAGCACGAAGCCAGTGCCGAACAGCGGGGTGAACCAATCATAGTTGGCACGGGTGGTGATGAACTTGATGCCAATGGGCAGGCCGGCGATATCCTGGTTGAAGCTGAAGCGCTGACCGGCCGACGGCAGGCGCACGTTGTTCAGGCTGTTGTACAGCAGCGAATAGCCGATGGTGGAAACGGTGCGATTGCCCAGCTGTTCGCACAGGAAGCGACCGGCGCGCAGCGGATCGCAGACGCCGTTGGTGAAGAAGATCGATTCATCCAGACCAATCTCTTCGCGGCTCAGGCCATAGCGCAGCGAGGCGGCCCAGAATTCGGTGATCGAGAAGCCGGTGCGCACCTGGAAGCCGGTCGAAACCTGCGTGTAGGTGGTGTCGCGGGTGTTGTTGCCGGTGAAGCGGAACGACCGGAAATCACGGCGGAACACGTCAAAGCCCAGCGCCAGGTTGCGGCCACCCAGATAAGGCTCGGTAAAGCCGGCTTCGATCGAGCGGGCAAAGCTGGAGATATTGCCCGACAGGCGGATTTCCTGGCCACGGCCGCGGAAGTTGCGCTGGCGCACGCTGGCCGAGAAGATGAAGCGTTCGATCGACGAGAAGCCGGCTGACAATTGCAGTTCGCCGGTGGGGCGTTCCTGCACATTGGCTTCCAGCACGATGCGATCGGGCGTCGTGCCGGGCTTCTGCTCGATGTCCAGCTTGTCCTGGAAGAAGCCGAGGCCAAGCAGACGATCCTTGGAACGCTTGACCTTGATCGAGTTGAAGGCATCGCCTTCCGCCAGGCGGAATTCGCGGCGGATGACATTGTCATAGGTGATGGTGTTGCCGTTGATGGCGACCTTTTCCACATAGACGCGCGGCACCTCCCCGATCTGGAAGGTGACGTTCATCTTCAGGTCTTCCTTGTTGCGCTCGAACTGCGGGCGCACGTCGGCAAAGGCATAACCCAGGAGGCCGGCCGTTTCCGACAGGCTTTCGACCGTGTTCTCGATCAACTGGGCGTTGTACCAATCGCCTTCCTTGATGCGGATGATCGGGCGGAATTCCTTGGGCTTGATATCGCGCAGCTGGCTTTCCAGATCGACCTTGCCGAACTTGTAGCGCTCGCCCTCTTCCACGACATAGGTAACGATGAAATCCTTCTTGTCGGGCGTCAGTTCGGCCACCACCGAGGCAACGCGGAAATCCGCATAGCCTTCGGTCAGATAATATTGGCGCAGCTTCTGCTGGTCATAGGCCAGGCGATCGGGATCATAGGTATCGTTGGACGTGAAGAAGCGCCACGGCCGCGACTGTTTCGATGCCATCTGCTTGCGGATCTCGCCTTCCTTGAACTTGCTGTTCCCGAGGATATTGATCTGGCGGATCTTGGATTTGGGGCCTTCGCTGATCTCGAAGATCACGTCGACACGGTTCTGTTCGAGCTGGACGATCTTGGGCTCGACACTGGCCGCGAACCGTCCGCCGCGACGATAGAGTTCCAATATGCGGCCGAGATCGGCGCGGGTCTTGGAACGGGTGAAGATCTGGCGCGGGGCAAGGCGGATTTCCTCGCGGATCTTCTCTTCCTTCACGCGCTTGGCGCCTTCGATGATGATCCGGTTGATCACCGGATTTTCCTTCACCTCGACAATCAGCGCGCCATTGTCGTCGCGGATGGTGGCATCGGAAAACAGTTCGGAGGCATAGAGCGCCTTCAGCGCCGTATCGAGCGCATCGCGGTCATAACGATCACCGATGGCGAGGTTGAGGTAGGAGCGGACGGTTTCCGGCTCCAGGCGCTCGGTGCCGCGCACCACGACACTGCGCACGATGCCGGCATTGGCGGCGGTGGCCGGCAGCGCCGTCTGGTTGCGGGATTCAGCGGCACGCGCTTCTGCTTCGGCCGACGGGCGCGCCGGTTCCGGAGCCGGCGGACGCGGGCGTTGCTGGGCCACCGCGGGCGCGGCCAGCGCGGTCGAGAGCAGCAGCGCCGCCAGCGGGCGCCGCCACCCGGCCACACCATGTTCGTCGCGAACAAATTTGGCTTCCATCAACCCCACCAATCGACCACCACTCAGCCCTGCGGCTCGCCGGTTGCTCCCGCGATGCCCAAAATTGCGCACTACCGGACGGACAGAAACACTCATCCCAGCAAGTTCGCCAGACGGTTCCACAGCCCGACACTCAACATGTCGTGCCAGGTCAGCACCGCCATCAGCGACATCAGCGCGGCAAAGCCCGACATGAAGGCCCATTGCTGCACCTTTTCCGCCAGGGGCTGCCGCCGCACCGCCTCGATGCCGTAGAGCAGAAGATGGCCGCCGTCCAGCATCGGGATGGGCAGCAGGTTGATGAAACCCAGGTTGATCGAGAAGAAGGCCATGAAGGCCACGGCCGACAGCAGGCCCAGGCTGGCCTGCTGGCCGGCGATCTGCGCGGTCTTCACCGGGCCGCCCATTTCGGTGATGTCGCGATCGCCCGTCACGACCTGACGCAAGGTGCGCCCGATGGTCTGGGTGATGCCCCAGGTATCGATCACGGCCCAGCGCACGGCATCGATCAGTCCAACCTCTTCCACCACCTCGGCAGGACGCACGATGCCGAGGCGCGGATGGCGCGACACATTGCCGAAGCGGTCGCGGCTTTCCACCATCGTCGGCTTGACCACGATGCGGCGCTCGCTGCCGGCCCGCAAAACCCGCAGTTCCACCTTGTCGCCGGTCCCGGTGACGATCTGCGCGGTGATATCCTCGAAGCGGCTGACCGGCTTGCCATCGACTGCCAGCACGCGATCCCCCACCGCCAGGCCGTCGCGTTCGGCGGCGCTGCCCGGCATCACCCGTTCCACCACCGGCGGCGAGGCCTGATGGCCCAGCGCCAGGTTGAAACCGGCCAGGATCAGAATCGCAAACAGGAAATTGATGGCCGGGCCGGCGGCCACGATGATGGCGCGCTGCCACAGCGGCAGGAAGGCAAACAGGCCGCGCCGTTCGCTTTCCGGCAACGACTGCAACGCCGGATCGATCTGGCTGGCCTCGTTCATGTCGCCCACGAACTTCACATAGCCGCCCAGCGGGATGGCGTTGATCTTCCAGCGCACACCGCGCCGGTCGCTCCAGCCGATCAGTTCGCGGCCAAAGCCGACCCCAAAGGCCTCGATCCGTGCGCCGAACACGCGCCCGGCGAGATAATGGCCGCCCTCGTGCACGACCACCAGCACGGCGATCATGGCGATGAAGCTGGCCAGAGTGAAGATCAGGCCGGGCTGGGGCAGAAATTCACTCATGCGGCCCGTCTCGCCACTTGCGCCCGCGCCACATTGCGTGCGGCGGCGTCCACGGCCAGCACTTCGTCCAATGTTGCAACCGGCCCAGAAGGCATCATCGCCAAGGTCTCCGCCACGATGGCGTCGATATCAAGGAAGCCGGCTTGCCCAGCGATGAACGCCGCAACGGCAATTTCATTGGCGGCATTCAGGATGCAGGGCGCGCTGCCGCCTGCCCGCATGGCTTCCCACGCCAGCGCCAGACAGGGAAAGCGTTCCAGATCAGGCTTTTCAAAGGAAAGATTGGCTTGCGCGGCGAAGTCGAGACGCGCCGCCGGCGTGGCGATGCGTTCCGGCCAGCCCATCGCATAGGCAATCGGAATGCGCATGTCGGGGCTGCCAAGCTGCGCCAGCACGCTGCCATCGGCATATTCCACCATCGAATGAATCACCGATTGCGGGTGAACGATCACGTCCAGCCTGTCGACCGGCACCGGGAAGAGCTGCGCCGCTTCGATCAGTTCCAGCCCCTTGTTCATCAGCGTGGCCGAATCGATGCTGATCTTGGCGCCCATGCTCCAGGTTGGATGCTTGCAGGCATCGGCGACGCTCACCCCGGCCATCTCGGCGCGGCTGCGGGTGCGGAACGGGCCACCACTGGCGGTGAGGATCACGCGCTCGACCTGCGTCGGATCGTGGTGGGGAAAGACCTGAAAGATGGCGTTGTGCTCGCTGTCGACCGGCAGCAGCGTGGCACCATGGGCCTTTGCGGCCGCCATCACCACCGGGCCGGCACAAACCAGCGTTTCCTTGTTGGCAATGCCGATCTGCGCGCCGCGCCGCACGGCGGCCATGGTCGGCGGCAGGCCGGCGGCACCCACGATGGCGGTGATGACGATCTCGGCATCGCGGGCGGCGGCCTCGACCAGGGCGCCCGGCCCCGCCCCGCTTTCGATCCCGGACCCGGCCAGCGCTTCCTTCAGCGCTTCGCCCCTGGCCGCATCGGCCACTGCCGCAAATCGCGCCCCGCAGGCGCGGGCGGCCGCGGCGAGCGCAGCGACATCGCTGCCGGCGGTGAGGGCTTCGACCTGCCAGCGGCCGGGATTGCGCGCCACAAGGTCGAGCGTCTGGCTGCCCACCGATCCGGTGGCGCCCAGGATGGTCAAACTGCGCGTCATCCCGTCCACCCCGTGGCGGCAAACACACCGGCGCCAGCAACGGCGGCGGGCACCAGGCCATCCAGGCGGTCCATCACGCCGCCATGGCCGGGCAGCAGCGTGCCGCTGTCCTTCACGCCGGCCTTGCGCTTGAGCCAGCTTTCATAAAGATCACCCAGGATCGACATCACCGCCAGCGGCAGCGCCAGCAGCGCCAGCCGGCCAATGCCGGCCATGTTGGCATAGCCCGGCCACAGCAGCGCCAGCGCGCCGGCGGCCAGCAGCGACCCGATCAGCCCACCGAAGGCGCCGCTCCACGTCTTGTTGGGGCTGATCGCGGCGGCCAGTTTCGGCCCGCCCAGCGCCCGGCCGGTGAAATAGGCGGCGATATCCGCGCCCCATACCACCGCCATCACGAACAGGGTCGCATAAAAGCCCCAGGGCGTGGCCCGCAGCCAGACCAGCGCCACCGCCGGCAGCCCGCAATAGAGCAGGCCCAGCACCATCGGCCGCCCCAGCCCCTTCTGCAGGCGGCTGGCAAACAGGCCGAGCAGACCGGCCCCGCCGCCCAGCAGCATCAAGGCTTCGGCCGGATTGCCCATCACCGCCACCACCCATACCACCAGGCCCAGCACGGCAAGGCCCAGGCGGCGCAGCAGCAGCGGCAAGCGGTGCATCGCCGTCCATTCGGTGAACATCACCAGCACCGCGGCGGCGGCCAGCACGGCAAAGGCCGGCCCGCCCAGCCACAGGGCGCCAATCGCCACGACCACCAGCACGACGCCGGTCGCAACCCGTTGACCCAATTGGCCGGCCCCCACCGCCATGGTCAACGGCCACCGAAGCGGCGTTCGCGGCGCGAGAATTCATCCAGCGCTGCGGCCAGCGCCGCGCCGTCGAAATCCGGCCACAGTGTTTCCGTGACCAGAAACTCGGCATAGGCCGTCTGCCACAGCAGGAAATTGGACAGGCGCAGTTCGCCCGACGTGCGCAGCACCGCATCCGGCGGCGGCAGGCCCGCGGTATCAAGCCGGGCTTCCAGCATGTCGGTGGTGATGCCGTCTGGCGCCAGCGTGCCCGCCGCGACATCTGCCGCCAGCGCCCTGGCCGCCCGCACGATCTCGCCCTGCCCGCCATAGTTCAGCGCCATCACCAGTCGCAGGCCGCTGTTGGAACGGGTCTTGTCGCGCGCGGTGGCCAGCAGTTGGACCAGATCGGGCTTCAACGCCTGCCAGTCGCCGATGAAATCCAGTCGGACACCATTCCTGTGCAGCGTATCAAGCTCGTGCTGCACATAGTGGCGCAGCAGGCCCATCAGGTCGCTCACCTCGTCGGCCGGCCGCTTCCAGTTCTCGCTGGAAAAGGCATAGAGGGTCAGCACATCGAGGCCGAGCGTCGGCGCGGCCTCCACCACGCGGCGGACGGCCTGCACCCCTTCCCTATGCCCGGCGATGCGCGGCAGCCGCTTGGCCTGTGCCCAGCGGCCATTGCCATCCATGATGATGGCCAAGTGCCGGCAGCCGCCACCTTCGGCAACAGAGGCCGCAACCGCTGTCACTTGCCAAGGATTTCCTTTTCCTTGGCCGCCACGGTGGCATCGATATCGGTCATCGCCTTGTCGGTGATTTTCTGGACGTCGGCTTCCAGGCGCTTCTGCTCGTCCTGGCTGATCTTGCCCTTCTTCTCGGCCGCCTTCAGCGCTTCCATGCCGTCACGGCGCACGTTGCGGGCGGCGATCTTGGCCTTTTCGGCATAGCTGCCGGCCAGCTTCACCATTTCCTTGCGGCGCTCCTCGGTCATGTCCGGGATCGGCAGGCGCAGCGTCTGGCCGTCGGTGATCGGGTTGAGGCCCAGGCCGGCAGAGCGGATGGCCTTTTCCACCGGGGTCACATTGGATTTGTCCCACACCTGCACCGAAAGCATGCGCGGTTCCGGCACCGTCACGGTGGCGACCTGGCTGAGCGGCATCGACGAACCATAGACTTCCACGTGCACCGTATCGAGCAGGCTGGTATTGGCACGGCCAGTGCGCAACGACCCCAGGTCATGCTTGAGCGCATCCACGGCGCCGGCGGTGCGGCGTTCCAGATCGGCCTTGAACGGGCCTGGCTCGAACTCAGCCATTTGCTTCTCCTGTCACAGTGGTCGAAGTGCCCCCGCCGTTCAGCACGGCCAGCAGGGCACCGGGTTCGCGGATGTTGAACACGATGATCGGAATATCATTGTCGCGGCACATGGAAACCGCGCTGGCATCCATCACCTTCAGATTGTCGGCCAAGACCTTGGAATAGCTCACCGTTTCATAACGGCGTGCGCCCGGCACCTGCTTGGGATCAGCATCATAAACGCCATCAACACTGGTGCCCTTGAACAACGCATCGCAGTTCATTTCGGCGGCACGCAGGGCAGCACCGGTATCGGTCGTGAAGAACGGGTTGCCGGTGCCGGCGGCAAAGATCACCACGCGGCCCTTTTCCAGGTGGCGCTCGGCGCGGCGGCGAATGTAGGGCTCGCACACCGATGGCATCGGGATGGCCGACTGCACGCGGGTGACAACGCCGATATTTTCCAGCGCGTTCTGCATGGCCAGCGCGTTCATCACCGTGGCCAGCATGCCCATGTAATCGGCGCTGCCGCGATCGAAGCCCTTGGCCGCGGCGGCCAGCCCGCGGAAGATGTTGCCGCCGCCCACCACCAGGCAGGTTTCGACGCCGGTATCGTGCACGGCCTTCACTTCACCAGCGATGCGCGCAGCCTGATCGGGATCGATGCCATAGGCGCCCTGCCCCATCAGCACTTCGCCGGAGAGTTTCAGGAGAATGCGCTTGAAGGCTGGCATGGGGCGGCGTTCACTCTGTGTCAGGATGATAGGTCACTAGCGGTGCTTGACCGCGCTGCCAAGCGGCGCACACGCAAAAAGCGTGGACAAGCCAAGATGGGCGGGGTCGAAACGGGCAGCAAAAAGGGCAGGCCGGGAACTCCCTGCCTGCCCTTCCTGTCTTCACCCTTGCTTACAGGCCGGCAGCAGCCGCCACTTCGGCAGCGAAATCGCTCTGCTGCTTCTCGATGCCTTCGCCCAGCTGCATGCGGACAAAGCCCTTCAGCGTGATCGCGGTGCCGGCGGCCTTGGCAGCAGCGGCCACCACGTCGGACACCTTGGACTTGCCATCGATCACGAAGATCTGGTTCACCAGCGTGGCTTCCTGCGCGAACTTGCGCACGCCGCCTTCGATCATCTTCTCGATGATTTCGGCCGGCTTGCCCGAGGTGGCGGCCTTTTCGCGAGCGATGGCGCGTTCACGCTCCACCAGCGCCGGATCAAGGCCAGCTTCGTCCAGCGCCAGCGGGCTGGCAGCGGCCACGTGCATGGCGATCTGCTTGGCCAGCGGCTCCAGCACGTCGGCAGCAGCGGCCGATTCCAGGCCCACCAGCACGCCGATGCGACCGATGCCCGGCGCAATGGCGTTGTGGACATAGGCCGCAACCACGCCCTGGCTCACTTCCAGCATGGCCGTGCGGCGCAGCGACTGGTTTTCGCCGATGGTGGCGATGTTGGCGGTCAGCTTGTCCGCCACGCTGCCTTCGCCGCCGGGGAACGGCAGCGCGCCCAGCGCATCGGCATCGGCGCCGCTGGCCAGCGCGAGGCCGGTCACGGTGGTGACGAACGACTGGAAAATCTCGTTCTTGGCAACGAAATCGGTTTCGCTGTTCACTTCGACAGCGGCGCCCTTGTTGCCGGAAACGGCCACGCCCACCAGGCCTTCAGCGGCGGTGCGGCCGGCCTTCTTGGCAGCCGCAGCGAGTCCCTTGGCGCGCAGCCAATCGACAGCGGCTTCCATGTCGCCAGCGGTTTCGCCCAGCGCCTTCTTGCAATCCATCATGCCGGCGCCGGTCTTTTCGCGCAGGTCTTTCACCATCGCGGCGGTGATCTCAGCCATGTCGAGGCTCCTCTTCTAGCGTTGGCAGGGCCATGCCCGGCCATCATGAAATATGTGTGACAAGAGGCTGGGCACATGTCGCGCCCAGCCTCCCGTTGGTTCGAAAACGGGAAGCCTCAGGCTTCCGGCTGGGCGTCCATCACCGCTTCCGGCGCGACGTCGGCAACAACTTCGGCTTCCGGAGCGATATATTCCACCGGGGCTTCTTCCATCGCGCCCAGATCAACACCCATGTCGGCAGCGCGGCCCTGCTTGGCGTCGATCACGGCGTCGGCAATGGCGTTCACATACAGCTGGATGGCGCGGCTGGCGTCATCATTGCCCGGCACCGGGAAAGCGATTCCGCTCGGATCGGTGTTGGAATCGAGGATGGCCACGACCGGGATACCCAGCACATTGGCTTCCTTGACCGCCAGTTCTTCCTTGTTGACGTCGATGATGAAGATCACTTCCGGCAGGCCGCCCATGTCGCGGATGCCGCCCAGCGAGGCCTGGAACTTGTCACGCTCACGGGTGAGCTTCAGAACTTCCTTCTTGGTCAGGCCGGTGGTGTCGCCCGACAGGGTTTCTTCCAGCTGCTTGAACTTGCGGATCGAGCCCGAAATGGTCTTCCAGTTGGTGAGCATGCCGCCCAGCCAGCGGTGGTTGACATAATGCTGGCCGCAGCGGCGCGCGGCATCAGCGATCGGGTCCTGCGCCTGGCGCTTGGTGCCGACAAACAGCAACTTGCCGCCGTGCTGCACCGACACGCGCACGAAATCGAGCGCGCGGGCGAACAGCGGTACGGTCTGCGACAGGTCGATGATGTGGACGCCGTTGCGCTCACCAAAGATGTAGGGCTTCATCTTCGGGTTCCAGCGATGTGTCTGGTGGCCGAAATGGGCGCCTGCTTCGAGCAGATTCGCCATGGAAACGACGGGAGCCGCCATAGTATTTTTCCTCCGGTTGGTCCGCTGCAGGGGGAGCGTGGCAAAGGCCGCGCACCGGATATGTTCCCTGCATGGGGTTTGGAAGTGGCGCGCTTAGCGAAGCGCGCTCTCCCCGTCAAGCATGCGTCACTTGGCCAAGGTCACTTCTGGGGCGTCACCTTCAGCAGCTTGCCGTCCGCAGCATCGGTCAGCAGATACATCTCGCCGGCTGGCCCTTCGATCACGTCGCGGATGCGTTCCTTGCGGTCGGTCAGCAGCCGTTCCTCGCCCGCCACCTTGTCACCGTTCATCACCAGCCGCACCAGCGACGCCGCGCGCAGGCCGCCCACGAAGATATTGCCCTTGAACTCCGGCGCACCCTTGCCCGAATGGAAAATCATGCCCGAGGGCCCGATCACCGGGTCCCAATAATATTGCGGCTGTTCCATGCCCGGCGCCTGGGTGGCGTTCTCGTTGATCGGCTTGCCCGAATATTCCTCGCCATAACCGATGGTGGGCCAGCCATAATCACGGCCCATCTGGATCTGGTTCAGCTCGTCCCCGCCCTGCGGGCCGTGCTCCACTTCCCACAGCCGGCCCTTGGCATCCAGCGCCGCGCCCTGCACGTTGCGATTGCCATAGCTCCAGATTTCCGGCCGCGCGCCGGGCGCGTTCACGAAGGGATTGTTCTGCGGGATCGAGCCGTCGCGGTTCACGCGGACGATCTTGCCGATCAGGCTGTCCAGCTTTTGCGCCTGCACGCGGCCGGGCAGGATCGAACGATCGCCCAGCGTGATGATCAGTGTGCCATCCTTGGGAAACACCAGGCGGCCGCCATAATGCTGAACGGAATCGAGCGACGGCTGCTGGCGGAAAATCACCGCCACATCGCGCATCTCGCTGCCAACCAGGTGGCCACGCGCCACTGCCGTGCCATTGCCGCCTTCTCGCGGTTCGGCATAGCTCCAGTAGATCCAGCCGTCGCCGGGATTGGCCACACCCAGCATCCCGCCCTGCGCGCGGGCGTCGGTGGCGGGGGTGCCGGTCACCGGCGTCTTGCTGCCATCGGCACCAACGATGGTCAGCCGGCCCGCGGCCTTTTCGCTGACCAGGAAGCGCCCCTTGTCCAGCAGAGCAACGCCCCACGGCCGGTTGAGACCCGTGGCAATTTCGGTGACGCTGAGCCTGGTTTTGGCCACCACCGCTTCAGCGCGGGTCTGGCCGGCAAAGGCCGCCTTCTTCTCAGGCACATTGGGGGCGGCCTGCGGTACCGGGGCAGCACAGGCCGGCGTGGCGATCAGCAGCGCGAGAATGAGGGCACGATTCATGGCGTTTCTCCTTGGACCAAGCCCATGCCCCCTTCTCCCCTCCCTTTCAAGGGAGGCATCGGGGGGTGGGTGCTCACCGCCAGCGCTCACATCGCCATGAACTACAGGGACATTCTGGGCCGGCCCATGAAATCCATCTTGCCCAGCGCCACGCCCTTGTTGCGGAAAATGGCGTAGACCATCGAGGCGTGGAAATAGAAATTCGGCTGGCTGAAGCTGAGCAGGAAATTCTCGGACGTGAATGGCATCCGGCGGTCGCGAAACACGAAATCGGTCTGGCCGCCGATGAAGCCTTCCATCTCCGCCTCGGTCACGGCGGCCAGCGCCGCATCGGCTTCGGCGAGCATGGCGATGAAGCTGGCATAATCCGGCTCCGGCATCGGCAGCCCACCGCCGGGGCTGAACTGGCCGGCGCGCACTGCGGCGATCGCACCGGCACTGTGCGCGGCGACGCTCTGCACCTGGAAGGCGAGCGGGAACATGTCGGGCGCCAGTTTCTGTTCGCCAAGATCACCGATGCCGGCAGCTTCGGCCTTGGCCAGCACGGCAAGGCAGCCGCCGATCACCTGGCGGCAGGAGGGCACGAAAGCGGCGTGGAGCGAAAGCGGCATGGTGGCGAGTCCCCGATAGATGAGGATTTGAGTGTGGCTTGGATCGGAGCGGTGAGCAAGTGTGTGCCGGCTGCGCGAACAGCTCACCTCCCGCTTGAGGGAGGGGCTTGGGGTAGGTCCATGCGTCTGCAAAGGCCGGTGCGCGGGGGCGCGGCCGGCGGCCAAGCCGCCGAGTCCGCCTGGAGTGTGATGAAACGAAGAAAGAAAGAGCGCGGCAAAGCCGCGCCGTCGGACGAATCAAAAAGGGCGGGGTGTTGGCCCCGCCCCTTTTCGCTCGCCGTCCGATCTTGCCGGAGTAGGCAAATAGCTGCGCTATTTGCGCGCCCGGCTGCGATTAATGCTGCGTCGCCGGCATGTGCACTTCCATGCCATCCAACGCCGCGCTCGCCTTGATCTGACACGCCAGCCGGCTGTTCGGCATCGCCGTATCCGCCAGCTCGATCATCGAATCTTCCAGCTCGCTGCGTTCACCCGTCAGCGCCTGCCAGGCTTCCGGAATATAGCAGTGGCAGGTGGCGCAGGCCGCGTTGCCGCCGCAATCGCCATCGATGCCGGGCACATTGTTCTGCACGGCGCCTTCCATCAGGTTTTCACCTTCCGGCACGTTGACTTCGTGACGGGCACCATTGTGCTCGACGTAAATGATCTTGACCATGAAACCCTCTGCTTAAGCCGGAATCCGGACCATCATTGATTTGTAGCCGCGCACGAAAGCGCTTGGCACCCGCTCCGGCTCTTCCAGCACTTCGATATGATCAAAGCGCTTCAGGATTTCCTCCCACAGGATCTTCAGTTGCAGTTCGGCCAGGCGGTTGCCCACGCAGCGGTGGATGCCGAAACCGAAGCTCATGTGCTGGCGGGCGCGGGCGCGATCGATGATGAACTCGTCCGGCCGATCGAGAACCGTGTCGTCACGGTTGGCCGACGAATACCACATCACCACCTTGTCGCCCTTGTGGATCAGCTGGCCGCCCAGCACCGTATCCTGCAGGGCGGTGCGGCGCATGTGGGCCAGCGGCGTCTGGTAGCGGATGATCTCCGAAACCATGTTCTCCACCAGGCCGTGGTTGGCCTTCAGCTTGGCATATTCGCCCGGGTTCTTGTTGAGGAAATAGAGGCCGCCCGAA
Organism: Sandarakinorhabdus sp. AAP62; assembly: GCF_000331225.1. Lineage (GTDB taxonomy): Bacteria > Pseudomonadota > Alphaproteobacteria > Sphingomonadales > Sphingomonadaceae > Sandarakinorhabdus. The sequence goes on from NZ_ANFY01000009.1 coordinate 76,026, forward strand.
ATCGAGTTGCGGGTCGTATCATTGCCGCCCACGATCAGCAGCACCAGATTGCCCATGAATTCCATCGGCGGCATGTTCCGCGTGGCGGGATTGTGCGCCAGCATCGAAACCAGATCGCCGGTCGGCTCGCTGTTCACCCGCTCGTTCCACAGCATGGTGAATTCCTGCAGCATGCCCAGCAGGATGCCCTGACGTTCTTCCTTGCCCGGATTGCCCGGCAGCTCCGGATCGGATGTCGACACGTCCGACCAATAGGTCAGCATGCGGCGGCGTTCCTGCGGCCAGCCGAACAGCGTCGCCAGCATGCGGCTGGTCAGCTCGATGGAGACCTTGTCCACCCAGTCAAAGGCTTCGCCGCGCGGCAGGCTGTCCAGCACTTCGCAGGTGCGGCTGCGGATCAGTTCTTCATAGCTGGCGAGATTCTGGCCCGAAACGATCGGATTCACCGCCTTCCTTTGCACGTCGTGCTTGGGCGGATCCATGGCGATGAACATCGGCATGATGAAATCCGGGTCCATGTCGAAAAGGGTGATCCCGCCCAGCATGGCTTCGGAGCTGAACACCTGGTGGTTGGTATCCACCGCCATGATGTCGTTCCAGCGCGTCACGTTCCAGAAGCCGCGGTGGCGGTTGCTGTTCACATGGGTGAAGAACACCGGCGCTTCTTCGCGCAGGCGGCGGAAATAGACATGGTTGGTGTCCGTCTCCCACCACAGCGGATCGGCGATATCCACTTCGTCGAGCGGCGCCGAGGCCAGATAGGATTCCAGCGTCGCCTTGTCGTGGTTCGGCAGTTCCGGCCGCACACGCGGCGGCAGCGGCCAGCTCACACTGCCCTGCGGCAACGATTGGGTGATCCGCGTGTCTTTCAGTTGCGTCGCCATATGGTCCTCCCCATGGGAATGAAGCCGCCCTCATTTGCGGAGATACACTACGCAAAGCCGGGTTGCCAGCCAAATATGCGGATTTCGCCTCCGCATTTGCACGGATGGGCCCACAGCGCTCATAATCACGGCCGAAACGGAGCGCACTTGCATGGCAGATCTGGCAGAGCTGGTGGACCAAATCGCCAAGGACATGGCCACCACGCCCGAGCGTGGCCGCGTGGCCGATTACATCCCCGAACTGGCCAAGGTCTCGCCCGCGCATTTCGGCCTGGTCGCCATTACCGCCGATGGCCAGGAAGTGGCGGCGGGCGATGCCGATCTGCCCTTTTCCATCCAGTCGGTTTCCAAGCTGTTTGCGCTGGTCGAAGCCCTCGGCCGCAATGCCGATGCCGTGTGGGCCCGGGTCGGACGCGAGCCATCGGGCAGTGCATTCAATTCCATCGTCCAGCTCGAAGCCGAAGGTGGCCGACCGCGAAACCCGTTCATCAACGCCGGTGCCATTGCCGTGACCGATCTGGTCGCCGCGGGTGACGATCCGCGCGCCGGCGTGGGTGCGATCCTGCGGCTGGTCCGCCGTCTGGCCGGAGACGATGGCATTTCGGTTGATGGCGCCGTTGCCTATTCCGAAGCCGCCACTGGCCACCGCAACGCCGCGCTGGCCCATTTCATGAAGGCGCACGGCGTCATCACCGGCAGCGTCGACGCCACGCTTTCCACCTATTTCCACCAATGCGCCATCGCCATGAGCTGCCGGCAACTCGCCCGCGCCGGGCGTTTCCTGATGCACGGCGGCATCGATCCGGCGAGCGGCGAAGCGATCGTCTCCCCCGAACGTGCGCGGCGCATCAATGCGCTGATGCTCACCTGCGGACATTATGATGCATCGGGCGAATTCGCCTTCCGCGTGGGCCTGCCTGCCAAATCCGGGGTGGGCGGCGGCATCCTGGCCATCGCACCGGGCCGCGCCTGCATCGCCGTTTGGTCGCCCGGCCTGTCGGCGCAAGGCAACTCGCTGCTCGGCACCGCTGCGCTGGAGCGACTGGCCGGCGCAATGGGCTGGAACGTGTTCAATCCGGACGGCTGAGAGACCCTAGCCCACCAGCGCCAGTTGCGGCGGGTCGAGCACTTCCTGCACCACCCGTTCCAGCCCCAGCGCGCGCGCCACGGCGGCTTCCAGATCGGCATCGATCAGGAAGTGCCGGCCCAGCACCAGCCGCGCCGTGCCGGCTTCGGTGCTGACTTCGGCCACCAGCTCGCCACGGCCCCTTGCCGGCGAAGGGCCGATCACGCCGAGCAACACATCCACTTCCGCCGGGTGGGCGAGCTGCACCACAAGCCGGCCGCGGGTGCGCCGGGCCAGATCAGCCAGCGGCTGGCAGGAACGCATGGTCAGGCGCGGTACATCCTCGCCCTCCTTCCACTGCAATTCCATGCCGATCAGCAGCGCCGGCGACTCATTCACCAGCGTCTCGATCTTCTCCTGCAATTCCTCGTCGAAGCAGCTGGTGACATATTGGCCGGAACGATCGGAAAAGGTGAGGAACTGATAGCGCCGCCCGCTTTGCGTATTGCGCCAGCGCCGTTCTTCCAGCCGGCCGGCCATCATCACCATCTTCTTGCCGCCACCCAGCGGCGCCGTCATGCCCGCCACCTCGCCAAAGCTGACGACCTGATTGGCGGTAAGCACATTGGCATAGGCATCCACCGGGTGACCGCTGAAGAAGAAGCCGAATGCCTCCTGCTCATGCGCCATGCGCTGCGCCATCGTCCAATCGATGTTGGGCACCATCAGGGCCAGGCTGGCATGATCCGCCACGCCGGTGGCATCGCCAAACAGCGCGACCTGCGCGCTCTCGCGTTCCTGCGCGGCGGCTTGGGCACTGGCCATGATGGCTTCGGCCAGGGCGTGGACGCCAGCGCGATTGGGGTGGAGTGCATCAAAGCCGCCCGACGCAATCAGGCTTTCCAGCTGGCGCTTGTTGAGGCCACGCGGATCAACACGGCGGGCGAAATCGGCGAGGTCCTTGAAAGGCCCCTTCCCGTCCCGTTCGGCGGCCAGTGCTTCCATCGCCTTCAGGCCCACGCCCTTCAGGCCAGCCAGCGCATAACGCACCGACAAGCCAAAATCCTCGTCATCCTCCACGGTGAAATCGGCCGCCGACACGTTGATGCACGGCGGCAGCACTTCGACATCGGCGCGGCGCGCATCGTCAACGAACACGGCCAGACGGTCGGTGTTGTCGACGTCATACGCCATCGACGCGGCATAGAAGATGGCACGGTGGTGCGTCTTCAGCCAGGCGGTGTGATAGCTGACAACCGCATAGGCCGCCGCGTGGCTCTTGTTGAAGCCATAGTTGGCGAATTTCAGGATCAACTCGAAGATGGCGTCGGCCGTGGCTTCCTCGATGCCATTGGCGGCGGCGCCGGCGCAGAAATCGGCCTTTTGCGCCACCATTTCGGCATGGATCTTCTTGCCCATGGCGCGCCTGAGCAAATCGGCCTGACCGAGGCTGTAGCCGGCCAGTTCCCGCGCCAGGCTCATCACCTGTTCCTGGTAGACGATGATGCCATAGGTTTCGCGCAGGATCGGCTCCATCAGCGGGTGGAGCAGTTCCACCTTCTCGCGGCCGGCCTTGCGCAGGGCAAAGCTGGGAATATTGTCCATCGGGCCGGGGCGATAGAGGGCGCCCAGCGCGACGATATCGGCGAAACAATCGGGGCGAACCTGGCTGAGCGCGCGGCGCATGCCTTCCGATTCAAACTGGAACACGCCCACCGTGTCGCCTTCGGCGATCAGCTTGTAAACGGCTGGATCGTTCATCGGCAGTGTCGCCCAGTCCACCTCGACGCCGCGGGCGCGCAGCATGGAGGCGGCACGATCCAGAACGGAAAGCGTTTTCAGGCCGAGGAAATCGAATTTGACGAGGCCAGCCTTTTCAGCGGCCTTCATTTCGAACTGCGTCACCGCCATGTCCGAGCGCGGATCGCGGTACAGCGGCACCAGCTGCGACAATGGCCGATCACCGATCACCACGCCGGCCGCGTGGGTGGAACTGTGGCGCGGCAAGCCTTCCAGCTGCAGGGCGATATCGACCAGCCGCTTCACCTTGGGATCGCGCTCGACCTCCACCATGAACGCCATTTCGCCCAGATAGGCCTTGCCGTCCTTGTCATGTCCCCGGCCCAGGGTGCGGGCCAGTGTCCACGGGTCGGTGGGGTGGCTGGGCACCAGCTTGGCCAGCCGGTCGATCTGGCCATAGGGCATCTGCAGCACGCGGCCAACATCCTTCAGCACGGCGCGGGCCTTCATCTTGCCGAAGGTGATGATCTGCGCGACCTGTTCGCGGCCATAGCGCTGCTGGACATAGTCGATGACCTCGCCGCGCCGCGTTTCGCAGAAATCGATGTCAAAGTCCGGCATCGAGACGCGATCGGGGTTGAGGAAGCGTTCGAACAGCAGGCCATGCTCGAGCGGATCGAGATCGGTGATGGTGAGCGACCACGCCACCACCGAGCCCGCGCCAGACCCGCGCCCCGGCCCCACCGGAATCCCCTGCCCCTTCGCCCACACGATGAAATCGGCCACGATCAGGAAGTATCCGGCAAAACCCATGCCGTTGATGACATCGATCTCGAACGCCAGTCGCTCGCGATAGGGCGCGCGCGCCTCATCACCGAGGCCAAGTACATCGAGCCGCCTTTCCAGCCCCGCCGCGGCCTGGGCCTGCAGCGCCTCATCCTCGCCGCCTTCCGACAGGCGCGGCAGGATCGGCTTGCGGCTGGGTGCCATCATCGCGCAGCGCTGCGCCACCACCATGGAGTTGGCGATGGCCTCGGGCAGATCGGCGAACAATTGGTGCCAGTCGTCGGCGGATTTCAGCCAGTGCTGCGGGTTGGAACGACGGCGGTCCTCGGCCTCGACATAGCTGCTGTCGGCAATGCACAACAGCACATCATGGGCCTCGTGCATGTCGGGCGTGAGGAACTTCACCGGCGCGGTGCCCACGATCGGCAGCGCCCGCGCTTCGGCCAGGCGCAGCAGGCCGGCCTCGCTCTTCTGCTCGACGAGGTCGCCGCTGCGCGAAATCTCGATGTAGAGCCGGCCGGGGAACAGCCCTTGCAGCCGATCGGCCATCGTATCGACGCTCTGGCCTTCGGCGAGCAATCGCGCCAGCGCGCCATCGGCACCGCCGGTCAGGCAGATCAGCCCTTGCGTGCGCCCGTCCAGTTGTTCCAGCCGCAACACCGGATCGCCGGCCATCTCGGAACCCAGATGCGCATCCGACACCAGGCCGATGAGATTGGTATAGCCCGCCGCATCCTGGGCATAGACGACCAGCCAATCAATCAGCGCCTTGCCCTGCAAGGTCGCAGAGCCCGGCCGTTCGATGGGCAGCAACGCACCGATCAGCGGCTGAACACCGGCATCCTTGGCGGCGGCGGAAAAATCCATCGCGGCGAACATGTTGGCCCGGTCTGCCAGGCCAATCGCCGGGAAACCCAGTTCACGCGCCGCCTTGGCCAGGTTTTCCGGCTGGATGGCACCTTCCAGCATCGAATAGGCGCTGTGGCAGCGAAGAGGGACGAATCCGGCGTGAGGCACGGGCAAACTATGGGCGCACGGGCCCGCGCTGCCAACCAAGGCGCGGCGTTTGTCCCCAACTAATATTTCACAGGCAAAACTGCCTTCGGCGGCCAGGGACTGAGCCCCTGGGTCCACTTTCGTTGGCGCGTGCCCCACGACGAAAATTCGGCATAGCGGGCGGGCAAGCAACTGGGTGCAGGCCTCAGGCCTGCCCGCCGGAGGCTCTGTTTCCTTCTACTTCTCCGCCTGAAATCACTGGGGCGGACGAAGTTGCCCCCGCCCGCCCCGCAATCACGTCAGACGTTCCAGCCTCAGGCCAGATAGTCGTGCAGCACCTTGCCGTACGGCAGCGTCATGTCGGTCACGATGTGCAGCCCGCCCAGCTGCTCATGCACCGGCAGATCGGCCATCGGGCAGTTGACGGCCGGCACCATCTCCAGCCGCGCCCGCCCGGTCCAGGCACCCTTCACGACAACATGCGCAAAATTGATGCCAACCAGCTGGGCAATCGCCGGTGTGCCGTCGATGTCGGGGATCAGCTTCAGCGTCACCTGGGTGCGCTTCAGCATCGCCTCGATCTCGCCCATGTCGCTGGGGCTGCTGTGCTTGTAGACCATGGTGCCGCTGGCCACCTTCTGGCCGGCATAGACCAGTTCGCCGGTCAGCGTGTCGCTCGCCGTGACCAGCTTGGGCTGGCCATATTTCATCGGATAGCCCCAGATTTCGCGACCGCCAGCCAGTGGCGGGCAGTTATCGACATACATCTGCACGAGGAAATTGCACTTCTCCCCGTTCAGCGTGCACGGGATCGTCTGCACGGCGGCCGAATAGGCACCAAAGCCTTCGCCATCGGGCAGATCGAGCCACTGCACCGACACTACGTCGCCATCGGGCAACAAGGGCTCCGGCAGCAGCTTGCGGATCACTGCCGGATCGCTGCGATACTGGATGATCATGTACTGCCGGTTGAAGAATTTGTAGGGCCCGGTCGGATAGGTCGGGCTCTGCAACGGCATCGAGCTGAGTTTCAGCACATCCTGCTTGTTCATGTCCGGTCCCCCCTCAGCCCGCAGCGTCTTTGATGTAATCGAACAGCACGCGGCCATGCGGCAGCGTGAGGTCGGAAACGAAATGTTTGCCGCCCACGATGCGCAGGATCGGCAGATCGGCCACCGGCGCGTTCACATGCGGGATCAGCTGCAGCCGGGCCGGGCTGACCCAGACGCCCTTCACCGTGATATTCTCCAGATTATAGGCGACGAGCTGGCAGATCTTCGGGCTGCCATCGACATCGGGGATGATCTTCAGATTGCACGATGTCTTGGTCATGCCCTTGGCCTGGGCCTCGCAGCCGCCGGGGGCTTCCTGCCACTTGTAGGCCATGGTGCCCATCGCCACCGTCTGCCCGGCGTAAGACAAGGTGCCGGTCAGCGTGTCGGACGCCACTTCCAGCTTGGGCAGCGCATATTTCTTGGGGAAGCCCCAGATTTCGCGGCCACCATCGATCGGCGGCTGATCGTCCAGATACATCTGGGCGGTATAGTTGATCGGTTCACCGTTGAAGGTGCACGGAATCACGATGCCGCTTTCGGTATAATCGCCAAAGCCCGAACTGTCGGGCATGCGGATCCATTCATACAGAACATGGTTGTCCGCGTTCGGCACCAGCGGTTCCGGCACGGCAGCGCGCAGCAGCACCGGATCGGTTTCATAGGTGATGATCATGAATTCGCGGTTGATGAAGCGATAGGGCCCCAGCGGATAGCTGGGCGCCACTGCCGGCATCGACGGCAGTTTCAGTATTTCTTCCGGTGTCATCGTTTCCCCCGTGCTTGGATGTCAGAGAAAGGCGGACTTGATGTCGGTCGACGAGCGCACGCCGACATCATCGAAATGTTCGTCCAGCCACTTGCTGGCGGTGGCGCGGCCCACATCGCGCAGCGTCTTCATGAAGCCCCAATCCGGGTTCAGCTTGCTGGTGACGCCCAGGCTGGTCATGTACTCTTCGTTCATGATCGAATGGATCAGCATGCGGCGATGCTTGTCGTCCTGCAGCTGGCCATCGTCGATCAGATGGCTGACAAAGGCGATCGCCCGCATTTCCCGCATCAGGCTCGAATTGAAGCTGATCTCGTTGATGCGGTTCATGATGTCCTTGGCCGTTTTCGGAATCTCGTTCCGATTGAGCGGATTGATGTGGACGATCACGACATCGTTGGTCTGGCTGCCATAGATCAGCGGGAAAATCGCCGGATTGCCCATGTAGCCGCCGTCCCAATAGGCCTCGCCATCGATCTCGACAGTGTGGAACATGAAGGGCAGGCAGCCCGAAGCCAGCACCTGATCCGGGCCGATTTCATGGTTTTCGAACATCCTGACCTTGCCGGTGCGCACATTGGTCGCCGACAGGAACAGTTTGACCGGGCAGCCCTCGCGCAGCACGTTGAAATCAACCGAGCTTTCCAGCACCTTGCGCAAGGGGTTGATGTTCATCGGATTGAGTTCGTAGGGCGACATGATGCGGGACAATATGTCCATCATCATGAAGGCCGGGCTGTAATCCAGGCTGTGGTTGTTCAGCGCCTTGTCGATCCACGACGGTTGCAGCGGCCCCTTGGCGCCTTCGTCGCTGATCTTCTTCCAGAATTTCTCCAGCTCCTCGCGGGCGCCGTCGGCGCCGCCGATGGTCAGGCCATAGCCGAGCACCGTGGCATTCATCGCGCCGGCGCTGGTGGCGGAGACGGCATCAAAGGCCACCCGACCATCTTCCAGCAGGCGATCGAGCACGCCCCAGGCAAAGGCGCCGTGCGCACCGCCACCCTGCAACGCCAAATTGACTTTCTTGCTGTTCGCGCCTGCAACATAGGCTGGCGCAGCGCGCCCGTTCCCCGATGCCATAACATGTCCCCCGTCTACCGCACGTCAACGTTGATTTCGCGGTAGAAGGATTGGATAACCCGCGACAGGGAAAGCGGCAAGGTCGATTCGCCGCAGCTGCGAACTCTTCATCAAGCGGACACAAAATCTTGGCAGAGCGCGATATCGGGGAAAAGCGCCGCCAGCCTGATCAGCCAGTTTCTCAACCAAGTGCAATCATCGGGGGATAAAGCATGCTCAAGGGACTTAATGCGATCGTGACCGGCTCTACCAGCGGCATCGGTCTGGGTATTGCCAATGTGCTGGCGTCCAAGGGCGCCAACCTGGTCATCAACGGTTTTGGTGACGCCGCCGCGATCGAAGCCGAACGCGCCAATCTGGAAGCCAAATATGGCGTGAAGGTCGTCTACAGCGGCGCCGACATCTCCAAGCCGGCCGACGTGAAGGCGATGGTGGAACTGTGCGTCAGCAGCTTTGGCTCGGTTGACATCCTCGTCAACAACGCCGGCATCCAATATACCGAAAGCGTCGAGAATTTCCCGGCCGAGCGTTGGGATGCGATCATTGCCATCAACCTGTCGGGCATTTTCCATGGCATCCAGGCGGCGCTGCCGCACATGAAGGCCAAGGGCTTCGGCCGCATCATCAACATCGCCTCCGTGCACGGCCTGATCGGCAGCACCCACAAGGTCGCCTATGTTGCCGCCAAGCATGGTGTGGTCGGCATGAGCAAGGTGGTTGCGCTGGAAAACGCCGGCACCGGCATCACCTGCAACACCATCTGCCCGGGCTGGGTGCACACCCCGCTGGTGCAGAAGCAGATCGAGGACAAGGCCGCCGCCCAGGGTATCAGCGTTGCTCAGGCCACCGAAGACCTGCTGATCGCCAAGCAGCCTTCCAAGCAGTTTGCCACGCCGGAACAGATGGGCGAACTCGCCGCCTTCCTGTCGAGCGAAGCCGCCGCCCAGATGACCGGCATCGCCATCCCCGTCGATGGCGGCTGGACGGCGCAATAAGCCATCTGCTCGCACCAACGACGGGCCCAATCACGGCGGCGCGGCAGCCCCAGGTGGCGGCCGCGCCGTTTCTGTCTGGCGCCCGCCGCGTCCGGCCTTCGTCCCGGGGTGATTATTCAAGTTGCTCACTGCCAATCGTGCAATCTTCATTTTTGGTTAGCCATCTTGTGGTTGACTACGCAGGCACCAATCGGAGAGCCAATCACATCCGCAATCACCTGCTGGCACTGTCACTGCTCGCCTCCAGCCTTGCCGCGCCGGCGATGGCTGCGCAGACGCTGAGCAACCAGTTCGTGATCGTCTCCAGCCTGGGTGACGGTCTCTACAGCTTTGTCCAGTCCGGTTTCGACGGCGGCGCCAACGTGTCGGGCAGCTTCACCGGCAACGATCTCAACGAGGATTTCCAGCTCAACGCCTTCAGCGGCGAAATCAGCAACTTCACAGCCAGTTTCTCCGGCAATGCGCTGGTGGCGGCCTGGACCTCCACCAATGGCGTGCTGGTGTTCGATCTCAACGGCTCTGATCTGCTGGGCGATGGCCAGACCGGCGGGATCGAAGGCATTGCCGTGAACTTCGGCGGCGCGCCCGGTGACCCGAGCTGGGTTGCCGGCCCCGGCCCGTTCGCCCTGTGCGGCACCGGCAATGATTGCGGCCGCGTGCAAGGCCCTGCCCCGTCCGCCATTCCCGAACCAGCCAGCTGGGCCATGCTGATCGCGGGCTTTGGTCTGGCTGGCGCCGTGCAGCGCCGCCGCCGGGCGGCTGCCGCCTAACTGGCCACCAGCCGTCCGCCCGACAGACTGACCACCCGGTCCATCTTTTGGGCCAGGGCGATATTGTGCGTGGCGACCAGCGCAGCAGCGCCCGATGAGCGCACCAGATCGAGGAAGGCGGTCAGCACAAGCTGCGCCGTTCCCTCATCAAGGTTGCCGGTCGGCTCGTCGGCCAGCACCAGCGCCGGGCGGTTGGCCAGCGCGCGGGCGACGGCCACGCGCTGCTGTTCCCCACCCGACAATTGCGCCGGCTTGTGCGTGAGACGCGCGCCGAGGCCAAGCGATGTGAGCAATTCATCGGCGCGCGTGGCGGCACCGGTTTCCGGTACGCCGGCCACCATCTGGGCCAGCATCACATTCTCGCGCGCGGTGAAATCGGGCAGCAGATGGTGGAACTGATAGACAAAGCCGAGCCGCTGCCGGCGCACGCGGGTGCGGCCCGGATCATCAAGGCTGCCAACGGGTTCACCGCAGATCCTGATATCGCCGGTGAAGCCGCCTTCCAGCAGACCGACCGCCTGCAGCAGCGTGGACTTGCCCGATCCTGATGGCCCCAGCAGCGCCACGATCTCGCCAGGGGCAACGCTCAGGTCGACGCCGGCCAGCACATCGATGCGGGCGCCGCCCTGTTCGAAACTGCGGGCCAGGCCCGTGACCTGCAGCACCGGCTCACTCATAGCGCAGCACCGTCACCGGATCGGTAGAGGCCGCCTTCCACGCCGGATACAGCGTAGCGAGGAAGCTCAGGAGCACGGCAAGAATGACGATGCCAAGCACCTCCATCGGATCGGTCTTGGCCGGCAGCAGCGTGAGATAGCGCACCGACGGGTCCCAGATATCGGTGCCGGTCAGCCGCGAGACGCCATCAACAATGGACTGGCGGAAGGTGAGCAGGGTGAAGCCCAGCACCAGCCCCGCCGCCACCCCGGCCGCACCGATCAGCGTGCCCACCGTCATGAAGATGCGCATCATCGCCGCCCGGCTGGCGCCCATGGTGCGCAGGATGGCGATGTCGCGCGTCTTGGCGCGCACCAGCATGATCAGCGAGGAGAGGATATTGAACACCGCCACGACGATGATGATGGACAACACCCAGAACATCACCGTCTGCTCCACCACCAGCGCCGAAAACAGCGCCGAATTGCTGGCCTGCCAGTCGTTGATCACGGCAATTCCAGCGAGTTTCTGGCGCAGCGGTTCCAATATGGCCTTGGCTCTGTCGGGATTGTCGGTGACGACCTCGATCATGCCCACGGCCTCATCGAGGCGCAGCAGCGTCTGCGCATCCTCCAGCGGCATCACCACGAAGGCCTTGTCGTAATCGTAAACGCCCACTTCAAACACCGCGACCACCGTATAGGCGACGATGCGCGGCACGGTGCCGAACGGCGTGGACTGGCCGGCGGGATTGATCAGCGAAATCTGTTCGCCCACCCGCACGCCCAGCTGTTCGGCAAGGCGGGCACCGATGGCCACCGTGTTGGCACCCGGCGCCAGCCCCTCCAGGGAGCCACCGCGGATATTGCCGGCAATTTCAGGATTGGCGCGAATGTCCGCCAGCCGCATGCCGCGCACGATCACCCCTTCGACGCGGCCACCGAAGCTGCCCATCAACGGCTGTTCGATCAACGGCAGCGCCTGCGTCACGCCGGGCAGCGCCCGCGTGTCGGCCATCACCTGCGGCCAGTTTTCCAGCCGCCCGCCATAGCCCTGCACCACGGCATGGCCATTCAGGCCCAGGATGCGGTCAAACAGTTCGGCGCGAAAGCCGTTCATCACGCTCATCACCGCGATCAGCGCGGCAACGCCCAGTGCCACGGCCACCAGGCTGATGCCGGCGACCAGGAAGATGAAGCCTTCCCCCTGCCCCGGCATCAGGTAACGCCGGGCAACCATGCGCTCATAGGCGGTGATCATGGGTGATCGGCCCCTCTCCCGCTCGCTTCGCGAGTCGACCTCTCCCCGGCGGGGAGAGGTGAAGAACGGCCCACCTCTCCCCGCCGGGGAGAGGTCGAGAGACGCCGAAGGCGGCAGAGGCCTGCCCCGCACTTGATGCGGGGGAGAGGGGCGGCACGCGCCAAGATCAGCCCACCCTCCCCACAACCGCCTCGATCGGCACTTCCACGCGCTCGCCGGTGGCGCGGCGCTTCAGTTCGACGATGCCGGCCGCCAGACCCTTGGGGCCAACGATCACCTGCCACGGCAAGCCAATGAGATCGGCGGTGGCGAACTTGGCACCGCCGCGCTCGTCGCGATCATCATAGAGCACATCAACGCCGGCCGCAGTGAAATCGGCATAGAGCTTGTCGCAGGCGGCCTGGCAGGCCGCATCATCGGCGCGCAGATTGATGAGCGCGACCTTGAACGGCGCGACGGCGTCCGGCCAGACGATGCCGGCCTCATCATGGCAAGCCTCGATGATGGCACCAACCAGCCGCGACACGCCGATGCCATAGCTGCCCATCAATGGGGTGACAGGCGCGCCATCCGGACCCTGCACGGTCACGCCCATCGGGGTGGTGTATTTGTCGCCGAAATAGAAGACCTGGCCGACCTCGATGCCCTTCGACTGTTTCAGCGCCGTTCCACAGGCGGCTTCGGCGGCGAGATCACGCTTTTCATCGGTGGCGGCATAATCGGCGTTCAGCCCGTCGATGAAGGCGGCCAGTGCGGCGCGATCATCGGCGTTGATGGTGCTGGTGTCGCGCGGTTTCAGCCAATTCTCGTGGTAGAACACGTCGCTTTCGCCCGTGGGGGCCAGCACGATGAATTCGTGGGAAAGATCACCGCCGATCGGCCCGGTATCAGCCTGCATCGGGATCGCGTTCAGCCCCATGCGCTGGAAAGTGCGCATATAGGCGATGAACATGCGGTTGTAGCTGTGCACCGCGCCATCGAAATCCAGATCGAAGCTGTAGGCATCCTTCATCAGGAATTCCCGCCCGCGCAGCACGCCGAAGCGCGGGCGCACCTCGTCACGGAACTTCCACTGGATCTGGTAGATGTTGCGCGGCAGGTCGCGATAGCTCTTGGCGCCATTCTGGAAGATGGCGGTGAACAGCTCCTCGGCGGTCGGGCTGAACAGCATCTCGCGGTCGTGCCGATCGGTGATGCGCAGCATTTCCGGGCCATAGGCATCATAGCGGCCCGACTGCTTCCACAGGTCCGACGACTGGATGGTGGGCATCAGTACTTCGATGGCGCCAGCCCGGTCCTGCTCCTCGCGCACGATACGCTCGATATTGGCGAGCACGCGCTTGCCCAGCGGCAGCCAGGCATAGATGCCCGACGACGTTTGCCGCACCATCGCGGCACGCAGCATCAGCTGGTGGGAAATCACCTGGGCTTCGCCGGGCGTTTCCTTGAGGACAGGCATGAAATAGCGGGACAGTCGCACGATGGTCTCTTCTTCGCGGTTCGATTGTGAACGCGGCCTTAGCATGGCTGGCGGTCAGGGCAAGCGGCACGCCTTTCACTTAACCCTAACCAATTGTTGCAACCATGCCACAGTCGGCAAAATCGTTGCGGGCCAATGCATTCTGCGCCCTGACAGCGACAAAGAATCGGCATATCACATGCCAACGGGTGTGCACCGCGAGGGACGCATTCCCAGAGAATAGACACCAGGTCTGGCCACGCAAGGGGTAGCCCTGATTGTCTTTCACCGCTGCGCGCCGGTCCTGATCGGGTCAACCAGGATGGGCTTAGGCTGCGCGCGCCGGCCGGGGTAGATGGGGGCATTGACCCTGGCCGGCGCCGAGTGGTGCCAAAATCGGCTTACGACGGCATGTCTCGTCACGAAAGGGCCCGGCCAGGCAAATGGCCGGGCCCTTTTCCTTTGTGCCATCCAGCGCCCCCACCCTTTCATCAGTCCGCCGCCGTCCGCCCGCCATGGCACAAGCATGGCATCAAGGGAGGATCTGCAATGGCATATGAACATGTGACGGTAGAACGAGACGGCCGCATCCTCATGGTGACCATCAACCGGCCCGATCGCATGAACGCCCTGCACCCGCCCGCCAATGCCGAGCTGGATGCAGTGTTCAACGATTTCGCTGCCGATCCCGATCTGTGGGTGGCGATCATCACCGGCGCCGGCGAACGCGCCTTTTCCGCCGGCAACGATCTCAGGTGGCAGGCCGAAGGCAACGCCATCACCGTGCCGCCGTCAGGCTTTGGCGGGCTCACCAGCCGCTGGGATCTCGACAAGCCGGTGATCGCCGCTGTGAACGGGGTGGCCATGGGCGGCGGCTTTGAAGTGGCGCTGGCGGCCGACATCATCCTGGCATCGGAAAATGCCACCTTCGCCCTGCCCGAACCCAAGGTTGGCCTGGCCGCGCTGGCCGGCGGCCTGCACCGCCTGCCGCGCGCCATCGGCGTTTCCCGGGCCATGGCGATGATCCTCACCGCCCGCACCGTATCGGCCGCCGAAGGCAAGGAACTGGGTTTCGTCACCGAAGTCGTGCCGGCGGCCGACCTGCTCACACGCGCCAAGGCGCTGGCGGCGGCCATGTGCGAATTGTCGCCGCTGTCCCTGCGCGCGTCGAAGCAGGCTGTGCTGAAGGGGCTGGAAGAACCGTCCCTGCGCGCCGCCTACGAAGGCCAGGGCAAATATTCCGCCGTCGGCGCCCTGTTCCGCAGCGAAGACCTGCGCGAAGGCCCGCTGGCCTTTGCCCAGAAGCGCAAGCCGGAGTGGAAGGGGCGCTGACCACTCACCTCTCTCCGCCGGGGAGAGGTCGAGAGACGCCGAAGGCGGCCCGGGAGAGGGGCGGTTGATACGACAGGCAGGCCCCTCTCCCGCCGCGCGTGCCGCGCGAGTCGACCTCTCCTCGGCGGGGAGAGGTGAAGTCGGCCTGCGGCAACCCACCGGTTGACCGCGCCGCCGCCACCGGGCAACGCCCCGCCATGAAGGCTTTCCTGTCACGCGATCGCATCACCGCACCGCCCGGTTTTGACCGCTGGCTGGTGCCGCCTTGCGCGCTGGCCATCCACCTGTGCATCGGCATGGCCTATGGTTTTTCGGTGTTCTGGTTGCCGCTCAGCCATGCGCTGGGCGCGCCGGCCTGCACTGGGCTTGGCGAGGCCTTGATCAGCACCGGCTGCAACTGGCGGGTGAGCGATCTCGTCTGGGTCTACACGCTGTTCTTCGTCGTCCTTGGCCTGTCGGCGGCGCTGTTTGGCAGTTGGGTAGAGCGCGTTGGTCCGCGCCGGGCCGGGCTGCTGTCGGCCGCCTGCTGGTGCGGCGGGATGGCGGTGGGCGCACTGGGCGTGTTCCTGCACCAGCTATGGCTGTTCTGGCTGGGTGCCGGCGTGCTGGGCGGCATCGGCCTCGGCATCGGCTATATCACGCCGGTTTCCACCCTGATCAAATGGTTTCCCGATCGGCGCGGTCTGGCCACCGGCATGGCGATCATGGGCTTTGGCGGCGGCGCCATGGTCGGCAGCCCGGCGGCAGACCGGCTGATGGCGGCCTTCGCCGGCCCGGGCGAAGCCGGCGTCTGGCAGGCGATGCTGATGCTGGCCGGCGTCTATGCGCTGTTCATGACGGCCGGCGCCCTGGGTTTCCGCCTGCCAGCGCCGGGCTGGGCGCCGCCCGGCAAGGCCGAAGTGATCGCCGGCGGCCGCTTTGTGCCGATCGGCGTGGCAAGTCGTACGCCGCAATTCTGGCTGGTCTGGTGCGTGTTGCTCTGCAACGTCTCGGCCAGTATCGGGATCATCGGCATTGCCTCACCAATGGCACAGGAAATCTTTGGCGGCGGCCTGTTCGGAGAACCGTCACGCTTTGCCGATTTCACCGAAACCCAGAAGGCCGCTGCCGCAGCTGCGGGTGCCGGTTTCGTTGGCCTGATCAGCCTGTTCAACATCGCCGGCCGCTTCTTCTGGGCCAGCCTGTCGGATCGGATCGGCCGCAGGGCGATGTATGCCGCCATCCTGGCGCTGGGCGCGGCTTGCTATGGCTTAGCCCTACCCGGCACACCGACCCTCCCGCTGTTCGTGGCGGTGTTCGCGCTCATCGCCTCCATGTATGGCGGCGGCTTTGCTGCGGTGCCGGCCTGGCTGGCCGATCTGTTCGGCACCAGGCAGGTGGGCGCCATCCACGGCCGCCTGCTCACCGCCTGGTCCACCGCCGGCATTCTCGGCCCGCTGCTGGTCGCCTATGTGCGCGATGCGCGCCTGGCCGCAGGCGTGGCACGCGAAGCGGTCTATGGCCCGATCTTCCTGATGCTGGCCGGCCTGCTGGCGCTCGGCCTGGTGGCGGCGCTGCTGGTCAAGCCGGTGCGCGCCGATCTTTGGCAACAGGACGCGGAATCGCCGCCGGCGCTCGCATCAACGACTGCAGCCGCCGTACCGGCGGCGTGGGGCCTGCGCTTGCTGGCCTGGGCCACCGTGCTGGCGCCCTTGGCGTGGGGCGCCAGCTTCACGGTGCAAAAGGCGGCCGTGCTGCTCGCGCAATGAAAAGGGGCCGCCGGTTGCCCGACGACCCCAAAACATTGTCATCCGTCCACGAAGGGCGGTGTCTGGTGTTCAGCGCGCCCCGACCTTGACCGGGGCCACCAGCGCCTTCGCGCCGTGAATGAAGCAATGAGACACTGGATCACCTCCTTTCAGCTTGTTGAACAAGGCCGTCAGTGTCAGAGGAATTCGCCATGATCGCAAGTGGCATAATCACGCAGCTGCGTATCGGCCGGCCGCAGCCATTGCCGGGCCATCCCATGCTCTCTGCCTATCGCCGCCAGCCCGTGAGCGGCCCGGTGGCGGTGCACGCGCTGGGGCTGGAGGGTGATCAGGTTGGCAACACCCGCGTGCATGGCGGGCCGGAAAAAGCGATCTATGCCTATCCCGTGTCAGGTTATGCGGCGTGGATGGCCGAATTCCCGGCGCTTGCGGATCGCTTTCACTTGGGCGCGATGGGCGAAAATCTGGCGGTCGATGGCGTTGATGAAACCAGCCTGTGCCTGGGCGACGTCATCCGCTGCGGCACGGCCACGCTGCAGATTGCCCAGATCAGGGAGCCCTGCTCCACCTTTGCCGCCGCCATGGGCACCACGCGGGTAGTGAAGGCCATGACCCGTTCAGGTCGCTGCGGCTGGTATTTCCGGGTGCTCGAGGGCGGTGCCATTGCACCGGGCGATGGCCATGACGTGATCGAGCGGCCCAATCCGGCCTGGCCGATCAGCCGTTTCACGCCGATCGCTGCCGGCAAGGCTGGCCGCGTGGAAGAACTGACCGAGCTTGCCGGTCTGCCCGGCCTCAGTGCCTATTGGCGGGCGAAGCTTGCGCGCCGCCTGGCGGATCAGCAATAGCGCGCGCTGCGCGGAAAGCGCGGGCCTCCATCACGGCCAGCAGCGCGGCGCCAAGCAGGAACGGCACAAAGGTATAGAGGATGCGGAACAGCGCGACGGCGGCCAGCACGCCGGCCTTGTCGGCATCGGGCATCAGGCCAACGATCACCAGTTCAAACACGCCCAGCCCGCCCGGCGCATGGGCCAGCGCGCCTGTCACCATGGCGACGGCGTAGATGACCAGGAAGGTGAGCAGATCGGGAATGCCGGCCACCGGCAGCAGCAGGATGTAGAGCGCCCCACCGGCCAGCGCGAGATCGAGCGTGCCGATGGCAATCTGCTGCAGCGTCTGCTTGCCGTCCGGGATGGTGAAGCGATAGCGCAGCAACTTGAAGCTGCGCCGCCACACGGTCGCCAGCAGCGTGTAGGCAACGACACCAGCCAGCATCAGCGCGCCGGTCCATTCCTCGAGACCTTGCGGGACCCATTCGCGGATCGGTTCGGCGAGGCCCGGCGAAACGATCAGGCCGATACCGGCGACAAAGATGATGCCCAGCCAGAAGGTCCAGCCACACAGCAGGATGATCATGGCGATATCGGCGGGCTTCACGCCGGCACGGGTGTAGATGCGATATCGCACGGTGCCACCGGTGAGGATGGTCACGCCCAGCGTATGGCTCATGGTGAAGCTGGAGAAGCTGGCGGCGGCCAGCGTGGGCCAGCGGATATGGGTATAGCCGAGGTGGCGGGTGGCAAACCAGTCATAGCCAACCAGCACCACATAGGAGAGGAAGGTGGACAGCGCGGCAAAGGCGATCAGATGGCCCGGCGTGGCCTGAATTTCGGCCATCACGTCGGCCAGTGTCACCTGGCCGGAAATCTTCTTCAGGCCCCAGGCTGCCAGGCCCAGCACGACCAGGCCCAGCACGGCGCCAGCCCAGCTTTTCCAATTGGCGCGGGGGCGTGCATCCTCGGCGGGGCTGCTGGTTTCCACTTGCTGTGACGACACGTGCAGACGCCGCTTCCTTCAAACTGCCGGCAAGGCCGGCCGAACTGCCGGTAGGCCCGGCCAAACCGCCGGTAGGCCCGGCCAAACCGCCGGTAGGCCCGGAGGGACTCGAACCCCCAACCAAGCCGTTATGAGCGGCCTGCTCTAACCATTGAGCTACAGGCCCGAACCGGGCTCCCAGCGGTTAGCCGATGCCGATGCACTTGGGAAGGCCGGGCGTGCGGTGCAAGGTGGCGCAGGCGCGCAGACAGAAAAAGGGCCGGACGCAGCTTGTGCATCCGGCCCTTCAATCTTGCCCGGGCGCCGGGAGGGGAGGAGGGCGCATCCGGGCTGATCGGCCGCCTCAAGGGGGGAGGAGTGGCGGACCGATCAGGCCGGGCGGGCTGCGGGGGGGGAGAGCAGCGGGCCCGGCGTTACCGCTATCGCGGCGACACGTTCTATCTACGGATTCGCGCGGCCTTATTGCAGTGCACAATATTGGGTTGCAGCCATGCACTGAGCGCATGGCTTGCGCCAGCCATTGCCAACAACCCATTGTTATCATTTCATGACAGCGACTGCGCAGACCAGGCTGCGACAGCCTGCCTCACATGTCCAGTGCGGCATTGGTCATGCGTTCGACCAGAAAATCACGCAGCACCCCAATGCGAATGGAGCGCCGAAGCTCGGATGGATAGGTGAAGAAGGTGCGGAACACCGGGCCTTCCACCTGCGGCAGCACCACCTGCACCTTGCCGGAAAAGCGGATCAGATAGGAAGGCAGCGCCGCGATGCCGGCGCCGGCTTCCACCGCCTGCAACACACCGTGGCTGTTGTTGATGGTGAGTGCCGCCGCCCGCGGGCTGCCTTCATGGCCCAGCTCCAGGATCCAGTTGATGCCCTTCAGAAACTCCGGCGCCGCATCGCCATAGGCTATCAGCCGGTGATGATCGAGATCGGCGATACTCCTGGGTTCACCATGGCGAGCCAGATAGTCCGGGCTGGCCACGAGGTGATGGCGGATTCCGGCCAGTGGGCGCTGCATCAGTTCATTCTGGAACGGCCGGTGAAAGCGGATCGCCACGTCTGCCTCGCGTTTGGCCAGATCGAGATCGGCATCGGTCAGCATCAGGTGCACGCTGATATCGGGATAAAGATCGAGGAAATCGCCCAACTGCCTTGCCAGCCAGGTGGAACCGAAGGAAACCGTTGTGGTCAGGCGGATGGCGCCAGTGGGCCGATCCCGGCTGACATCGATGGCCTGCGCTGCCTTGTCGATGCGTTCGTGCATGTCGGCGGTGGCGGCGCGCAGCTGCTCGCCCTCGTGCGTCATGGCAAGGCCGCGGGCGTGGCGATGGAACAATTTGGCGCCCAGGCTTTCTTCCAGCGCCGCGATCTGGCGGGAAAGCGCCGGCTGGCTCATGTGCAGGCGGCGCGCGGCTTCGGTGAAGCTGCCGGCTTCGGCCACGGTGTCGAACAGGCGCAGCTTTTCCCAATCGAGATTGATGCCGGATTGCATGCGCCCCTCCTCCCCTTATCCGTGTGCCAGGAAACGCTCCGCTTCCAGCGCCGCCATGCAGCCCATGCCGGCCGCGGTGACAGCCTGGCGGTAGAGCTTGTCCTTCACGTCGCCAGCGGCAAACACGCCGGGCACGCTGGTGGCCGTACTGTCGGGCGCGGTGAGGACATAACCCTCCTCGTCCATGTTCAGCTGGCCGGCGAACAGGCCGGTCGCGGGCACGTGGCCGATGGCGATGAACAGGCCATCCACCTTCAGCTGACGGGTGCTGCCGTCGCGCGTGTCGGCCAGCGTGATGCCTTCCACCTTCAGCGGCATGTCCTGGCCCTGCACGTCAGTCACTTCGGCATGCCAGTGCATTTCCACCTTGGGATTGTCCAGCAGACGGGCCTGGTTGGTCTTGTCTGCCCGCAACTCGCCGCGACGGTGGATCAGGTGCACCTTGCTGGCGAATTTGGTGAGGAACATCGCCTCCTCCACCGCCGTGTTGCCGCCGCCCACCACGGCGACTTCCTTGCCGCGGAAGAAGAAGCCATCGCAGGTGGCACAGGCTGAAACGCCGAAACCGCGGAACTTCGTCTCGCTCGGCAGGCCGAGCCAGCGCGCCTGGGCGCCAGTGGCGATCACGATGGTATCGGCGGTCCAGCCCTGGCCGCTGTCGGTCTCCAGCACGAACGGACGGCGAGCGAGATCGACCTTCGTCACGATATCGGTGATGATTTCGGTGCCGACATGGCGCGCCTGGGCTTCCATCTTCACCATCAGATCGGGGCCCATCACCATGGTTTCGCCCGGCCAGTTCTCCACTTCGGTGGTGATGGTCAACTGGCCGCCGGGTTGCAGGCCCTGGATCAGCACCGGGTCCAGCATGGCGCGGGCGGCATAGACGGCAGCGGTATAGCCGGCCGGACCGGAGCCGATGATCAGAACCTTGGCGTGACGGGACATGAAAGCGAATCTCCAAAAAGGGACGCCGGTTGGCGCACGTGCGGACTGACTTAAGGAAATTTGTCATCATTTCCAGCCCGCAGGCGGCGCGGCAGCAAGGCTTGCGCGAACAAGGCCTGCGCCAATCTGCATCTTGCGCGACATTGAAACAATGTTATCAAGAACGGGGATTTTGGGATGGGGAGTTACTCTGTGGTGCATCGTTCGCGGCTGCCGATCGACGATATCGATCGCGTGATCCTGCGTCATCTGCAGGCCGAAGGCCGCATCACCAACGTTGATCTGGCCACCCGCGCCGGGCTGACCGCCCCGCCCTGCTTGCGCCGCGTGCGGGCGCTGGAGGAAAATGGCGTCATCAGGGGCTATCACGCCGATCTGGATTCCGTGGCGCTGGGCTATGGCATCACCGTCTTTGCCATGGTCAGCCTGCGCAGCCAGGCCGAAGCCGATCTGCGCGCCTTTGAAGACCATGTCGCCGCCCTGCCCCAGGTCCGCGAATGCCATATGCTCAATGGCGAGATCGATTTCATCCTGAAGGTCGTTGCCCACGATCTGCAGGAATTCCAGAAATTCCTGACCAGCGAACTGACTCCGGCGCCGAATGTGGAGAGCGTGAAGACCAGTTTCGTGATCCGTACCGCGCTGTCACGGCCGGGCGTGCCGGTGGACTAGCCGCCCTGTGCGCTGCGCATCAACGGCCGCGCCAGCGCCAGTCCGGCAACGAAGCCACCAATGTGCGCCATGATCGCGATCCGCAGATCTGGCCCGCCCATCGCCGCGCCGGCCAGTACCTGCAGCACAACCCAGGCCACCGCCAGGCCCAGCGCCTGCATCAGCGGCCCGCGT
The DNA here is from genome assembly GCF_000331225.1 of Sandarakinorhabdus sp. AAP62. Lineage (GTDB taxonomy): Bacteria > Pseudomonadota > Alphaproteobacteria > Sphingomonadales > Sphingomonadaceae > Sandarakinorhabdus. The sequence goes on from NZ_ANFY01000009.1 coordinate 97,748, forward strand.
TTCGATTGGCCAAACAACATGGCCTGCGCCGCGACCAGGCCGGAAATCGCACCAGAAGCGCCAACGGCAGGGACGGTGCTCATCGGCGACCAGACCCATTCGGCCAGACCGCCGGCGAGGCCCGAGACCAGGTAGAGGATGAGGAAGCGCCGGCTGCCCAGAGTGGGTTCAAGGATTCGGCCGATGGCGATCAGCATCACCATGTTCATCAGCAGGTGCGTCGCCCCGCCATGCAGGAACATGTGGCCGAACAGGGTGGAAACCGCGCCCAGCACCGGCAATTGCCCGTCCACCGCCAGCGTGAGCCGCGCCGGTACCAGGCCGGCCCAGAACAGCAGTATCTGCCGCGCCTGGCTGCCGGCCAAGCCCATCAGGATGGCCACGATCGCGTTCAGCAGGACCAGCACGCGCATCACCGTGGCCGGATGATGCTCCTCCGGCTCGGCGCTGGCTGGTACGGGTTCAGATGAACTCAACGCGGTCGATCTGGTAATATTTGTCGCCCGACGGGGTGTGGACTTCCACTTCATCGCCCACCCGGCGGCCGATCAGCGCCTTGCCCAGCGGCGAGGAGAAGCTGATGCGGCTGGCCTTCACATCGGCTTCATGCTGGCCGACGATCTGATAGGTGACCGGCTTGTCGTCTTCATCGAGCAGGTGGACTGTGGCGCCGAAAACCGCCTTGTCGCCCGACAGCGTCTTGGGATCGATCACGATGGCGCGGGCCAGCATGTCTTCCAGCTCGATCACCTGGGCTTCGATCTGGCCCTGGCGTTCCTTGGCGGCGTGATATTCGGCGTTTTCCGACAGATCGCCATGGGCGCGCGCTTCCTCGATGGCTTCCACCACCGCCGGCCGCTCCACTTCCTTCAGGTTGCGCAACTGGACAATCAGGGCTGAATGCCCCGATGGCAGCATCGGCACCTTTTCCATCGTCGCCATGGTCGTTCAACTATCCTGCAAGTCGTTCCAAAGATTTGCCCCTGCCGGCGCGTTTCGGCGTCGTCAGGGGCCGCAGGCGGATATTCTGCCGCCGATCAGGATTGGTGATGATAGGATTGAAGTGGCCGAACTTCAAGCCGGTGTCGCCGCATTGCAGCAATTGCCGCCACGGCCGCCCGGCTGGCCGGGGCCGTGGTGTAGTACGGAACCCGGCCATAGAGTGCCGATGCGCGGATCGACTGGCTGTCCTTCAGCGATTGCAGGCCTTCGGTGGTGTTGAAGATCAGCGCGATCTCGCCATCCTTGATGCGATCGACGATGTGCGGCCGGCCTTCGGCCACCTTGTTCACGGCCGTTACCGGGATGCCGGCGGCCTTCAACGCGGCTTCGGTGCCCGACGTCGCCACCAGTTCGAAGCCCAGTGACACCAGGTCGCGCGCGGCATCCATGATCTGCGGCTTGTCGCTGTCCTTCACGCTGATGAACACGCGGCCCGATTGCGGCAGCACGGTGAAGGCGCCCAGCTGGCTCTTGGCAAAGGCGGTGGCGAAATCGGCATCAATGCCCATCACTTCGCCGGTGGACTTCATTTCGGGGCCGAGCACCGGATCGACGCCAGGGAAGCGCGCGAACGGGAACACGGCTTCCTTGACGGCGATATGATTGCCGACATTGCGCGGGGACAGATCAAAACTGGCGAGTTTCTCACCCGCCATCACGCGCGCCGCGATCTTGGCCACCTGGATGCCGGTCGCCTTGGCGGTGAACGGCACGGTGCGGCTGGCGCGGGGATTGACCTCGATCAGGTACACGTCGCCATCCTTCACCGCGAACTGCACGTTCATCAGGCCCTTCACCTTGAGCGCACGGGCCAGCACCTCGGTCTGGCGCTCGATTTCGGCGATGATGTCGGCGGGCAGGCTGTAGGGCGGCAGCGAGCAGGCGCTGTCACCTGAGTGCACGCCGGCTTCCTCGATGTGCTGCAGCACGCCAGCCACATACACGGTGTCGCCATCGGCCACCGCGTCCACGTCCACTTCGATGGCGTCACGCAGATAGCGGTCGATCAACACCGGGGACGTGCCGGACACCACCACGGCTTCGCGAATATAGGTTTCGAGCTGCGCCAGCGTGTCGACGATTTCCATGGCACGGCCACCCAGCACGTAGGAAGGCCGCATCAGCACCGGATAACCGATGGTTTCGGCCACGCGCACGGCTTCCTCGGCCGACCGGGCGATGCCGTTTTCGGGCTGCTTCAGGCCCAATTCGGTGATCAGGGCGGCAAAGCGCTCGCGATCTTCAGCCAGATCGATGCTGTCCGGGCTGGTGCCCAGGATCGGAATGCCGGCATCCTGCAGCGCCTGCGCCAGTTTCAGCGGCGTCTGGCCACCGAGCTGCACGATCACGCCGACCAGTTCGCCGTTCTGCATTTCGGTGTGGAGGATTTCCAGCACGTCCTCGGCGGTCAGCGGCTCGAAATAGAGCCGGTCCGATGTGTCATAATCGGTCGACACGGTCTCCGGATTGCAGTTGACCATGATGGTTTCATAGCCCGCATCATCCAGCGCAAAGCAGGCGTGACAGCAGCAATAGTCAAACTCGATACCCTGGCCGATACGGTTGGGGCCGCCGCCGAGGATGACGATCTTCTTTCGATCCGTCGGCTTGCTCTCGCAGTCCGGCGCACCGAAGCTGGGGGCTTCGTAGCTCGAATACATGTAGGGCGTTTTCGCCGCAAATTCGCCGGCGCAGGTATCGATGCGCTTGAACACCGGCCGCACATTCAGCACCCGGCGGGCGCGCGACACCTCGGCTTCCGTCGTGCCGGCCAGCTTGGCCAGCCGCGCGTCGGAGAAACCCAGCGATTTCAGGTGGCGGAAGCTGGCAGCCGTGGTGGGCAGGCCCTTCGCCTTCACCTTGGCTTCCTCTTCCACCAGTTCGGCCATCTGGCGCAGGAACCAGGGTTCGAACTTGGCGATCTGATGGATGCGATCAACGCTCATGCCGGCGCGCAGCGCGTCGGCCGCCACCAGCAGGCGATCGGGCGTCGGGCGGCTCAGCGCGGCCTCGATTTCCTCGATGCTGGCGCCAACCAGATGCTCCAGTTCGTCAAAGCCGGTCAGGCCGGTTTCGAGCCCGCGCAGCGCCTTCTGCACGCTTTCCTGCCAGTTGCGGCCGATGGCCATCACTTCGCCCACCGACTTCATCGCGGTGCCGAGCAGATTCTGCGCGCCCTTGAACTTTTCGAAGGCAAAGCGCGGGATCTTGGTGACAATATAATCGATGGTCGGCTCGAACGAGGCCGGCGTCGCACCAGTGATATCGTTCATGACCTCATCGAGCGTGTAGCCAACCGCCAGCAGCGCCGCCACCTTGGCAATCGGGAAGCCGGTGGCCTTGGATGCCAGAGCCGAGGAGCGCGACACGCGCGGGTTCATCTCGATGACGACCAGGCGGCCATCCTTCGGGTTCACCGCATATTGCACGTTGGAACCGCCGGTTTCGACGCCGATCTCGCGCAGCACCGCGATGCTGGCGTTGCGCATGATCTGATATTCCTTGTCGGTCAGCGTCAGCGCCGGGGCGATGGTGATGGAATCGCCGGTGTGGACGCCCATCGGATCGATATTCTCGATGGAACACACGATGATGGCATTGTCCGCCTTGTCGCGGACCACCTCCATCTCATACTCCTTCCAGCCCAGCACGCTTTCTTCCACCAGCACTTCAGTGGTCGGGCTGGCATCAAGGCCGCCGGTGACGATCTGGATGAATTCCTCGCGGTTATAGGCGATGCCGCCGCCGGTGCCGCCCATGGTGAAGCTGGGGCGGATGATGGCGGGCAGGCCAACGAACTCCAGCGCGCTGAGCGCTTCCTCGATCGAATGGGCGATGCGGCTGCGCGGCGATTCCAGCCCGATCTTGTCCATCGCATCGCGGAATTTCAGCCGGTCCTCGGCCTTGTCGATGGCTTCGGCATCGGCGCCGATCAGCTGCACGCCATATTTTTCCAGCGTGCCGTCGCGGTGCAGGGCGAGCGCAGTGTTGAGCGCGGTTTGCCCGCCCATCGTCGGCAGCACGGCGTCGGGCCGCTCCTTCTCGATGATGCGCGCGACGATTTCGGGCGTGATCGGCTCCACATAGGTCGCGTCCGCCAATTCCGGATCGGTCATGATCGTCGCCGGGTTGGAGTTGACCAGGATGATGCGATAGCCTTCCGCCTTCAACGCCTTCACCGCCTGCGTGCCCGAATAATCGAACTCGCAGGCCTGGCCGATGATGATCGGGCCGGCGCCGATGATGAGGATGGATTGGATGTCGGTGCGTTTGGGCATCAGGCGTTCCGGGCTGCGTGCGTGGCAAGCGCATGGGTGATGGTGCAGGCGACGTCGTCGAGGCGTTCGAGCACGTCGAGGGCGGGAATTCTGAGAAGATGGTAGCCCTGTTCAGCCAACCACGCATCGCGGCGGGCATCATGGCAGTGGGTCTGCAAGTGTGACTGGCCGTCAACCTCCACGACGAATTTTTCGCGACGCGCAGCAAAATCAGCAATGTAAGGGCCGATCGGCACCTGCCGCGCGAACTTCCAGCCATCGAGCCGGCCAGCGCGCAGAACTGTCCACAACCGCGCTTCTGGCGGGGTCATCTCACTCCGCATCGCCTTGGCACGACCCATCACCTCCCTCCGCCGGGGGGAGGTCGAGAGACGGCGCGCAGCGCCGGCCCGGGAGAGGGGCACGGCACCCGCATCAATCGGGGGAACAGGCCCCTCTCCCGCCGCCTTCGGCGAGTCGACCTCTCCCCGGCGGGGAGAGGTGATGGCCTCTCCCGGCGTGGTCACTTCAGCCCCCCGACAAACTTCTCGAACAGATATTGGCTGTCCTGCGGGCCGGGGCTGGCTTCGGGGTGATATTGCACGCTGAACGCCGGGCGGTCGGTGAGTTCAAGGCCGGCCAGCGTGCCGTCGAACAGCGAGATATGGGTGGGCCGCGCCGTCGCCGGCAGCGTGTCGGTATCGACGGCAAAGCCATGGTTCATCGAGGTGATCTCGACCCGGCCATCGGAAAGCCTCTTGACCGGGTGGTTCGCGCCGCGGTGGCCCTGCGTCATCTTCAGCGTCTTCGCGCCCACCGCGAGGCCGAGCAACTGGTGGCCAAGGCAGATGCCGAACAATGGCATGCCGGCGTTCAATATCCTCTGGATGGTCGGCACCGCGTGCACGCCGGTGGCAGCCGGATCGCCGGGGCCGTTGGACAGGAAGATGCCGGCCGGCTTCAGCGCCATGATTTCATCGAACGTCGCGGTGGCCGGCACCACCGTGACGCGGGCACCAGCGGCGACCAGGTTGCGCAGGATGTTGCGCTTCATGCCATAATCGATGGCCACCACATGCGGGCCATCCTGGTTGGCGCTGTGCACGGCATAGCCGCCCTGCAACGTCCACAATCCATCATCCCAGCTGTAATTCTGGGTGGCACTGATCACCGAGGCCAGGTCCATGCCTTCCAGCCCCGGCCACGCCTTGGCCTGGCTCAGCAACTTCTTCACATCGAACTGGCCGGCCTTGTTGTGGGCGATCACACCGTTGGGCGCGCCGCCCTCACGGATGCGCTTGGTCAGCGATCGTGTGTCGACGCCGGAAATGCCGATGCGGCCCCAGGCCTTCATCCAGTCGTCAAAGCGGCGCTGGCTGCGGAAATTGGCGGCGGCCGTCACGGGTTCACGCACCACGCAGCCCAGCGCATGCGGGTTGGCGGATTCGATATCCTCGTTGTTGGCGCCGACGTTGCCGATGTGCGGGAAGGTGAAGGTGATGATCTGCCCGGCATAGCTGGGGTCGCTCATCACTTCCTGATAGCCGGTCATCGCGGTGTTGAAGCACACCTCGCCCACCGCCACGCCTTCGGCGCCAAAGCCATGGCCCCAAATGACGCTGCCATCGGCCAGAACCAATACCCCCGTCGCGCCTTTGGGTTGGGCGGGCGCAGGGGCGGCGGCCATGGTCGATTTCCTTTTTGCGTTCGGGGGGCAGGTTGCGGGCAAACGGCGGGGGACCTAGGGGTGAAGGGCCGCGCCGTCAATCTATTAATTGACTGCCTGAGACGCTATCGAGCCCCAAAGATCAATCTGCAATTTCTTGCACCGGAGAATGCCATGCTGCGCGACACCATCAAAGCCGATACAATCGAGGCCATGAAGGCCCGCGACAGCGCCCGGCTGGGCGCGTTGCGGCTGATTTCCGCGGCACTGAAAAACAAGGATATCGAACTGCGCACGGGCACCGCCCCGGCGGACGACGATGTGCTGGTGGCCGACGTGCTGATGAAAATGGCCAAGCAGCGCCGCGAATCGATCGAGATGTATGTGGCCGGCAACCGCGCCGAACTGGCCGATGCCGAGCGGGCCGAACTGGCGGTCATCGAAAGCTATCTGCCGCAACAGATGGACGAAGCCGAGGCACTGGCGGCGATCAAGGCCGTGGTGGCCGAACTGGGCGCCACCAGCGTGAAGGACATGGGCCGCGTGATGGCCGCCGTGAAGGAGCGTTTTGCCGGCAAGCTGGATATGAGCAAGGCCAGCGGGCTGGTAAAAGCCGCGCTGGCCTGAACCTGACGGGATGAGCCTTTCCCCCGCCTTCCTCGACGAACTGCGCGCCCGGGTTCCGGTTTCGGGCGTCATCGGTCGACGTGTGAAGCTGACCCGGGCGGGGCGGGAGATGAAGGGCTGCTGCCCCTTCCACAATGAAAAGACGCCCAGTTTCTATGTGAACGACGAAAAGGGCTTTTATCACTGCTTTGGCTGCGGCGCGCATGGCGATGTGATCCGCTTCATGACCGACAACATGGGCCTGCCGTTCATGGAGGCAGTGAAGCAGCTGGCCGCCGAAGCCGGACTGGAAGTCCCCGCCCTCTCCCCCGAGGCGCGCCACAAAGCGGAAGTGGCCGACAGCCTGGCCGAACTCACGGCCCGCGCCGCCACCTGGTTCCAGGCGCAGTTGGCCAGCGATGGCGGGAACAATGCGCGCGCCTATCTGGAACGGCGCGGCGTGCGGCCGGCCACGGTGAAGGCGTTCGGGCTGGGCTATTCCCCCGATTCGCGCACGGCGCTGCGCGGCCACCTGAAGGACGCGACCGCCGACACGCTGCTGGAGGCCGGCTTGATCGGCAAGACCGATACCGACGAGACCTATGATCGGTTTCGTGGCCGGCTGATGTTCCCGATCCGTGATGCGCGTGGGCGGGTGGTCGGCTTTGGCGGGCGCGCGCTGGGTGACGTGCAGCCCAAATATCTCAACTCCGCCGATGGCCCACTCTTCGACAAGGGCCGGCTGCTCTACAATCTTGATCAGGCCGGGCCGACCGCGCGCAAGGCGAACCGGCTGATCGTGGTGGAAGGCTATATGGACGTGATCGGCCTTGCCCAGGCCGGCATTGCCGAGGCCGTGGCCCCGCTGGGCACCGCGATGACCGAAACCCAGCTGATGCTGGCGTGGCGGCTGGTTGATGTGCCAGTGCTGTGTTTCGATGGGGATGCCGCCGGCAAGCGCGCCGCCACCCGTGCTGCCATGCGGGCGCTGCCGCTGCTGAAACCCGGCAAATCGCTGCGCATCGCGACCCTGCCGTCGGGGCAAGACCCGGACGATATCTGCCGCACCGGCGGCGCCGCAGCATTCGAAGCCGTTTTGGCCAGCGCTGTGCCCCTGATCGACCATATCTGGGCCACCGAAACCGCCGGCATGGACACCGCCACCCCCGAACACCGCGCGCGAGGACGCCAGCATCTGCGCGAAGCCGCCGCCAGCATCGGCGACCCCGATGTGCGCGCGCTGTATCAAGCCGAGTTCAGCCAGCGTTTCGAAGCGGCGTTCATGGCGCGGCCACAGCGCCCGGCATGGACACCGCAAAAACCGGGCGAGCGCTGGCAGCCGCCCATCCCCGGCGCGACGCCGGCACTGAAGGCCCTGGTGGCGCGCGGCAACGATCCGATGATGGATGCGGTGCTGGCCGGTGTGCTCGCGCGTCCAGTACTGGCCGATCTGCATCACGATGCGCTGGCGGCGCTGCGCCCTGAGGACGACGGGGCCGCCGCCGTGCTGACGGCGGTGCTGGCTGCCACGGCGGCTGACCCTGGCCTTGAAAATGTGGCCCTGGCAGCCCATCTGACCGAAATCGGATTGGCAGCCGAAGCGGAGCGCATCCGGCGCGGCAACAATTTGCGATTGAGTTTCACGCGGGCCGAAACGCCGGCAGATGTGGCTGAAGCCGATTTCGCCATGACGCTGGCCCAAGCCACGGCCCGCGCCGGACTGGTGCAGGCGTTGGCCGAAGCCACGCTACGGTTCCAAGCCAGCCTCGATGAGGCTGACTGGGAAGCGCAGCAGAATTTGCGCCAGGAGGTCGAGTCGCTTGATGCGGCGATGTTGAAGCTGGCGGAATCGCGGCGAGACGGCTAAGAAGCGCGGTATAATATGCGCGCAGCATTCGCCTGCCCCGCCGGAGACAGACTCCAGTGGGCGGGCTTTTGCACGTTATTCATGGGTTTACGGCCGGGGTTTTGGGTACCGGCGCAGATCAAGGACGCGACACAGGATGGCCAAGACGGTCTCGAACGACGCCACCGATGCCAAGGCGGATGGCGATGCTCCGCTCATTGATCTCAACGAAGCCTCGGTCAAGAAGCTGATCGCCCGCGCCAAGAAGCGCGGTTACATCACCTATGACGAGATCAATGAAGCCCTGCCGCAGGATCAGATGACCAGCGAGCAGATCGAGGACATCATGTCCGCGATCAACGAGATGGGCATCAACGTCGTCGAGAACGAAGACACCACCGAAGACGCCGACACGCCCGAAGAGGAAGAGCCCGAAGCCGAACCGGTCGATGGCGATCTGTCGCCGGCGCCGGTGGCCGCCGTCAAGGCGCCGCTGGATCGCACCGACGATCCGGTGCGCATGTATCTGCGCGAAATGGGCGCCGTGGAGCTGCTCAGCCGCGAAGGCGAAATCGCCATCGCCAAGCGCATCGAAGCCGGCCGCAACACCATGATCGCCGGCCTATGCGAAAGCCCGATGACCTTCCAGGCCATCATCGAATGGTCGAACGCCTTGAACGAAGGCCGCATGCAACTGCGCGAGATCCTCGATCTGGAAGCCATGCTGGCCAAGGTGCCGGGCGAAGATGGCGAGGAGGTGGAGGAAGGCGGCGATCTGCCCACCGTGCAGTTCAAGGAAGACGAAGAACCGGAAGCCGAGGCCCCACCGGCCGACGAGGAAGACGAATTCACCGAACGCCGCGCCCAGCAGCGCGCTGCTGAAGCCGAGGAAGATGACGAAGGCGGGCTGTCACTCGGCCAGATGGAAGAGCAGCTCAAACCTGCTGCGCTGGAGAAATTCGCCGAAATCACCAGCACCTACAAGAAGTTCCACAAGCTGCAGGAAGCCCGGCTGTCGTCGCTGCATGGCGGCCCGGCGTTCGCCAATGGCGACGAGAAGAAATATCAGAAGCTGCGCGAGGAACTGACGCGCGGCGTGCAGTCGATCCACTTCAACAACAACAAGATCGAACTGCTGGTCGAGGCGCTCTACACCCAGAACAAGCGACTGATGGCACTGGGCAGCAACATGATGCGCCTGGCCGACAAGCACAAGATCGTCCGCAAGAGCTTCCTGGATGAATATGTTGGCAACGAGCTGACCGAAGGCTGGCTCGACCGCGTGGCCACCATCGACAAGAAGTGGGCGGCCTTTGCCGCCGCCGAAGCCGCGTCGATCGATCAGAACCGTCGCGAACTGGCCGGCATAGCCGAAACCACCGGCGTTGATCTGGGTGAATTCCGGCGCATCGTCAACATGGTGCAGAAAGGCGAACGCGAGGCGCGGATTGCCAAGAAGGAAATGGTGGAGGCGAACCTGCGCCTCGTCATCTCCATCGCCAAGAAATACACCAACCGCGGCCTGCAATTCCTTGATCTCATTCAGGAAGGCAATATCGGCCTGATGAAGGCGGTGGACAAGTTCGAGTATCGCCGCGGCTACAAGTTCAGCACCTATGCGACCTGGTGGATCCGCCAGGCGATCACGCGCAGCATCGCCGATCAGGCCCGCACCATCCGTATCCCGGTGCACATGATCGAAACGATCAACAAGCTGGTGCGCACCAGCCGCCAGATCCTGCACGAAATCGGCCGCGAGCCGACTCCGGAAGAACTGGCCGAGCGGCTTTCCATGCCGCTGGAAAAGGTCCGCAAGGTGATGAAGATCGCCAAGGAGCCGATCAGCCTCGAAACGCCGATTGGTGACGAGGAAGACAGCCATCTGGGCGATTTCATCGAAGACAAGAACGCCGTCATCCCGGTCGATGCGGCCATCCACAGCAACCTCAAGGAAACCGTGACGCGCGTGCTGGCCAGCCTGACCCCGCGTGAAGAGCGTGTGCTGCGCATGCGTTTCGGCATCGGCATGAACACCGATCACACGCTGGAAGAAGTTGGCCAGCAGTTCAGCGTGACCCGCGAGCGTATCCGCCAGATCGAAGCCAAGGCGCTGCGCAAGCTGAAGCACCCGTCGCGCAGCCGCAAGATGCGCAGCTTCCTCGACGTGTGATACGGTTCCAGGGCTGGAGCTGAAACAGGCGCCAAAGCTGACTGTTGCCAAGCGCAGCCGCCTGTTCCACGTTTGGGCGATGATGATCCGTTCCGCTGCCGCCCTGTCCGCCTTCCTGCTGTGCACGTCGGCGGCTCCAGCCCCCTCCCCGGCCAATCTGGTGCTGGCCGCCGCACTGGCCGCCAACATGTGCGGGCAAGGTGGCGGGGTGGGTGAAGGCACCGGCACCGGCACCAGGGCCAACATCGTGCTGGTGCCCGGCCTGACGCCAGTGCACATGCCGGTGAGCGCCGACGCCCAGGCCCAAGCCTTCTTCGATCAGGGCCTTGGGCAATTGTGGGGCTTTGACTATGACGAAGCCCTGAAGAGCTTTCAGGAGGCCAGGCGCCTCGATCCCGGCTGCGCCATGTGCCTGTGGGGCGAAGCCCTGGCGATGGGGCCCTATGTCAACAGCGGCGCCATCGATCCGGCCATCATCGCCAGGGCCCGCCTGTTGACGGCGCAGGTGCTGCAGGCACCCGGCCTGTCGGAGCGTGACCGTGCGCTGGCGGAAGCACTGCACGCCCGCTATGCCCCCGATGGCACCAAGGACAATGTCCATGGCGACGGCTTTGCCGACACGATGACGGCGCTGGCCGCGCGCTGGCCGGATGATGACATGCTGGCGATCATGGCGGCCGAAGCCATCATGACCAGCCAGCCCTGGGACTATTGGGAAGCCGGCGGCAAGACGCCCAAGGCCCGGGCCGGCACGGCGCTGGCCCTGGTGGACAAGGTGCTGGCGCGCAATCCCAACCACCCGCAGGCCATTCACCTGATCATCCACCTGACCGAAGCCAGCGCCAATCCCGAGCGCGCCGCCGGGCCAGCTGCCCGCCTGGGCGACCTTGCGCCGGGCGCGCCGCACATGGTGCACATGCCCAGCCACACCTGGTATCGCATCGGCCAGTTCGATCGCGCCATCGCGGCCAACAAGCAGGCAGTTGCTGCCGACGAAGCCTATGCCCGCGCCGTTGGTGCCGATCCGAAATTCTACGGCTATTTCACCCACCACACGCATTTCCTCGCCTCGTCCGCGGTCCAGATCGGCGACAGGGAAACCGCGCTGGCTGCGGCCGCCGGGCTGGAAGCGGCGGTTGATCCGGCCAGGGTCGCCACCTCCCCCTGGCTGGAAATGCGGCTGATCACGGCGTTGCATACCCGCACCCAGTTCATGACGCCGGCCGAAATCCTCGCCCTGCCCCGGCCGGACCAGCGCCTGCGCCGGCTGAACATCGCCTTCCACGGCGCCCGCGCCGAAGCGCTGGCCATGAGCGGCAACCCTGATGGCGCGGAAGGCGAGTTGAAGGCACTGCGCATCGCCCGCGATGCGCTGCAGCAGCCAACGCGTCGGCGCCGGGGGGGCGGCGGCGACATGCAATTTTCCGCCATCGCCGATGCCGTTGCCCGTGGCCGCATCGCCACCGCACGCGGCGACGTGGCCGCTGCCCTGCGGGCCTTCAGCGCCGCCGAGGCGATCGAAGCCAATCTGCCCTATCAGGAACCACCGCTGTGGCCGCAGCCGATTTCGGTGCTGTCGGGGCAGTTGCGGCTGGCCCAGGGTGACACGGCGGGCGCCGCAGCCGATTTCCGGCGCGCCCTCGCCCAACGTCCGGGTAACCGGCTGGCGATCAATGGTCTGGCGGCGGCAAGAACCGGCGATCAGGCCGTGCCTGCCAACTGAAGCGACCCGGCACGGCGCCGTTCGTTCATCAAGCTGCAACAGGTGATGCTGCAATGCAACGCCACGCCGGCAACTGCGCCCTTTGGGGTGGATGCCGGTTGTGGTGCATCGCCGCGATGGGCTATTGGCAAGATGATGACAAAAGGTCGCACATTCCTCTTGCCGCTATTTGCCGGCCTGTTGCTGGCGGCGGCACCGGGCGACGAATTGCGGCTGGAACCCCTGCGCGAAGCCATCATCTCCGACGCCCGCACCGCCGATCCGGCCACTATAGCCTTTGATCGCACCACTACCGCCGTCCGTCGCGGCCCCGGCATCAAGGAAAGGACCGTCACCGTCGAACGCTGGGACGGCCAGCGCTGGTCGCTGGTCAGCGTCAACGGCAAGACACCCAGCGCCAATCATCTCAAGATGTTCCGCAAGGCCACCGCGGCCAACCCGGTGCCCGGCTATTACCGCATGGCATCGCTGCTGGCCGCCGCGTCCGACATTTCGGTGGACAGCGAAGGCCGCAAGACATTGAAGATTCCAGTGCTGCCAGCCGGCACCGTGCGCACCGACACCGGCGACATTTCCAGCCATCTTTCCGGTGAAGCCATCATCGCCAGCAACGAGGGCAAGCCCTATGTCGCAAGGCTGAAAGTGAAATCGCGCGAGAATTTCAAGCTGAACCTGCTGATCAAGGTCACCAATTTCGAACAGATCAGCGATTATCGCCTCGGCCCCGACGGCCGCCCGCGCCTTGCCAGCCAGTCGGCCGACAGCAAGGGCAGCATGTTCGGCTTCGTCGGCGGCCAGACCGACGAAGTCACCTACGCCTATCGCTGACGCAGCACCTGTCGCTGATCAGCGCTTGACCGGATCAGGCGCCTTGTACTGGCTGCCCAGCGCCGCCTCGATATCCACCACCTTCAGCGACCGGTCTTCCTGCGCGGCAAACAGCGGATCGGCCGGCGTCACGAACTCCAGGATGCCGACCCGGCTGCTCAGGCCGACCCGCGCAGTGCCCGGCACCACGAAGTTGATCAACACGGCAAAGCGATCCTGACCCTTGGCCTTGGTCGCTCGCGCCGCGGCCACCAGCAGTGCCTCGGTCGCCGTGTCGAGCGCTGCCATGCGCGCCGACGTGATGCCCGTGGCGGCACCATCGCGCACCGGCTTGGGCTGCATCGTCTTGGCGGTGGGCAGCATGGCCTTGCCAAATTCCTGGGCCGTGTCCGGATCTTCCCAGCGCGGCAGCATCGTCACCAGCAGGTTCAGCACGCCCTTGCCGGTGAGGCCATCGCGCGCCACCTTGGTGGCATCGCTGCGGATCTTGGCCGGATCGACGCCCGTCGCGGCGCCGGCCCCCGCCTTGGCCTGCACATTGCCGACGATCGCCGCTGTCAGCGATGCCGGCGACAGCCAGCGCGGCCGCCCGGCGAGGAATCCCTTGGCTTCTTCCAGCTGGCCCTTGTTCAGCGCCAGCTGCGCCTTGGCCAGCTGCACCAGTTCATCGGCGCGGGCGACCTGCTGCGCGGCGGTTTGCGCGGCCTGATCGGTGCCGCCGGCCTTGGCCGCGAGCTCGTCAATATCCTGCCCCACCCGTGCCAGCGTCGCTTCGGCGGCGGCGCTGTCACCAGCCAGCGCCTGCACGGCGGCCTGGCGCGACAGGGTGACAACCCCGGGCTTCTGCAGCACGCCCACCAGCGTCGAGAGGCTGGCGGCAGCATTCTTCCATTCCCCGGCACCATCCAGATGCTGGCTGTGGCGCACATTGGGCATCATCCGCCAGAAACGATCCAGCAATTGCCGCTCGTCGGCGCTGATCTCCGGCGTCAACGCCATGATCCGCAGTGCTTCCTCGGTCAGGAACGTGGCGTTGGGCCGCGCATTGGCCGCCATGAAGGACAGGCGTTCGGCTTCAGCCTGATTGCCCTTCGACAGCATGGCAAAGGCTTCCAGCATCAGGGTGGACGCCCCGATATTCTTGTCGAAGTGAGCGCGCACCAAAGGGGTCAGCTCCACGGCGCGCGCGGCCTTGGCATCGGCCAAGGCATCATCAAAACGGCCCATCTCGAAGTGGCGCACACCGCGCATCAACAGCACTTCGGCGCGGCGCACCGGGTTGCCGGTGGTACGGCTGTCGGTCAGTGCTTCGTTGCAGGCCGTGATGCCCTTCTCGCCGGCTTCGCGGGCGGCGGGATTGTCGGCTTCGGCACTGCCGAACAGGCCAAGCGTGCCCAGGATCACGAGGCCGCGGCCCACTTGCTCGCCCGGCGTCTGGCGACGGCCATAGCCATCGCATTTCAACAGGGCCGATGGCGCAGCCCACACCGGCGCGGCGGCCAGCAACAACGCCCCGGCCATACCGAGACGAACCATAAGCGACATGCAATCCCCCGTTTATTGACCCTGTTCTGTTTGTTGCGGCGTTATGGCACTGGCCCGCCCTTGGCACAATGACAGGATTGCGCTGTCGCCGCCGCGACTCTAGCTGTGGTGCACGAAGGGGATTTGACGATGCGTTTCGAAGGCACCACCGGCTATGTCGCCACCGATGATCTGAAGGTTGCGGTCAACGCCGCCGTCACCTTGCGCCGGCCGCTGCTGGTGAAGGGCGAACCCGGCACCGGCAAGACGGTTCTGGCCGCGCAGATCGCTGCAGCGTTCGATGCGCCGCTGATCGAATGGAACGTCAAATCCACCACCAAGGCCCAGCAGGGCCTGTATGAATATGACGCCGTTTCCCGCCTGCGCGACAGCCAGCTGGGCGATCCGCGCGTTTCGGACATTGCCAACTACATCCGCCGCGGCAAGATGTGGGAAGCCTTCACCTCCGAAAAGCTGCCCGTCCTCCTCATCGACGAGATCGACAAGGCCGATATCGAATTCCCCAACGATCTGCTCACCGAGCTCGACCGCATGGAGTTCGATGTTTACGAAACCGGCGAGCGCATCAAGGCCACCCAGCGCCCGATCGTGATCATCACCAGCAACAACGAAAAGGAACTGCCCGATGCGTTCCTGCGCCGCTGCTTCTTCCACTATATCAAGTTCCCGGATCGCGACACGATGGAAGCCATCGTGCGGGTGCATTACCCCAACATCCAGCGCGCCCTGGTCGCCGAAGCCATGAACATCTTCTTCGACATGCGCGAAGTGCCGGGCATGAAGAAGAAGCCCAGCACCAGTGAGCTGCTCGATTGGCTGAAGCTGCTGATGCACGAGGATCTGCCGATCGACGTGCTGCGCAACCGCGACACGAAGAGCCTGATCCCGCCGCTGCACGGCGCCCTCTTGAAGAACGAGGCCGACGTGATGCTGTTCGAACGGCTGGCCTTCATGAGCCGGCGCGGACAATAGCAATCGCCTCTCCCCGCCGGGGAGAGGTGATAGATTGCCAAGGCGCGCCTAATCCGGTTTGAAATTCAGCGTTACCCGCCCCGTCCCCAGCGGCGCGGCCGCCGTGTAGAGCACCACCGCCAGCCGCCCCGCCGCCAGATCGGCCCGGGCCAGCGCGTCGAGCACCAGATCGGCGCTGGCGCGTTTCTGCCCACGCAGCATGATCGGCACCAGCACCGGCCCCGACCCGCCTTCGTGGCTGCGATGCAGGGCCACCGCGAACGGCGCATCCTTGCCGTTGCCGCTGGCCGTCACATCGGCATGCATACGCGCCGTCGTCGGTTCATAGGTGAAGCGCAGCGTGGCCCTGGCTGACCCGGCACCGGTGAGGCTGGCCACCGCCCGTTGCGGCCCGGGCGCCTTGCCGCCCACCAGCGCCGGCGTGCTGAACGGCGGCTGGCGCGGTTTGGCCAGCTGCTCCCAGCCATAGGCCAGCGCCAGCAACCGCGGCTCGCTGAACGCCGGTCCGAGCAGTTCCAGCCCGACCGGCAGCCCGCGCGGGGTGAAACCGGCCGGAAAGGCCAGCGCTGGCAGCCCGGTGTCCACGCTCAAGCGGCAATTGTTGGCAACCCCCTGCGCCCCGATCACCGGTGGCCGGCCCAAGGCGGTGGGATAGAGCAGCGCGTCGAGGCGCTCCTTGGCGAACAGCGCATCCGTCACTGCCCGCACCACGCTGCGCTTGGCCAGTGCCAGTTGGTGACCGGGCGATTGCCGACCAGCTTCCGCCAGATTGTCCCGCATCAACTTGTCGAGCTGGTCATGGTGCAGCCCGGCATTGACGATCTGTGCCAGCGATGTGACCGGCGCGCCCGGATGGGCCGCCAGAAAGGCCTGCAGATCGGCGACAAATTCGAACTTCCGCGCGTTGCTGTCGGTCAGCATCTCGGCAAGTCCGGGGATCGCCACCTCGATCACCTCGGCGCCAGCCCCGCGCAGAGACGCAATGGCCTTGTCGTAAACTTCCTTGCCCTCCGCATCCTCGGGCACCAACGTGAACAGGCTGCGCACCAACCCGATGCGTGCACCCTGCAACGCCCCGGCCTGCAGCGCATCGGCATAGGAACGCGGCACATGGGCGCCGGCCCCCTTGGTCACCGCATCGGCAGGGTCCTCGCCAACGGTGGCATCCAGCATGGCGGCCAGATCGGCGACGCTGCGCGCCAATGGCCCGGCAACATCCTGCGTGTCCGACAGGGGGATCACGCCCGTCCGGCTTCCCAGACCGCGCGTGGTGCGAAAGCCGAACAGATTCTGATAGGCAGCCGGAACCCGGATCGACGCACAAGTATCCGTGCCCATGCCGGCCGCGGCAAAGCTGGCCGCCACCGCCGCCCCGGTGCCACCGCTGGAGCCGCCCGGCGACCGCTGCACATCATAGGGATTGCGCGACTGGCCGGTGAGCGAGGAAATGGTGGTGATGCCCATGGCCAGTTCATGCAGGGTCGTCTTGCCCAGGATGATGGCCCCGGCCGCCCGCAGCCTTGCCACCTGATGGGCATCACTGGCCGGCACAAACGTCGCCAGCGCCAGCGTGCCGCCGCTGGTCGGCATGTCCTTCGTGTCGAAATTGTCCTTCACCAGCACCGGAATGCCGTGCATCGGCCCGCGTGGTCCCTTGGCGGCGCGTTCCTTGTCCAGCGCATCGGCCTGCGCCAGCGCCGCGGGGTTGAGCGTCACGATGCTGTTCAGCGCCGGGCCTTGGCTGTCATAGGCGGCGATGCGAGCCAGATAAGCCTGCACCAGTTGGCGGGAGGTGACCGCGCCGCCTGCCAGCGCCGCCTGCAATTGCGGGATGGAGGCTTCCGTCACCTCGATCGCCTGCGCCGGACCCGCCAGCGCCGCCGGTGCCATAGCTGCCATCAACATGGCCACACTGCGGCTGCGCTTCATGGTGTCGTTCCCCCTTGCCCGTTTACCCGCATAGCAAAGGCCAGCACTGCCGCGCCGTCAATGGCTTATCAGCGCAGCATCAAGCCGCCATCGATGGCCAGGCTCTGCCCGGTGATATAGCTCGCCGCCGGGCTGGCGAGGAACAGGATGGCGCTGGCGATTTCATCGGGCTCGCCCCAACGCTGCATCGGGATGGCGCGCATCAATTTCTTCTCGCGCTCCGGGTTGGTGCGGGCGCCTTCGGTCATGCGCGTGGCGATGAAGCCGGGCGCCACCAGGTTCACCCGCACGCCATCCGGCGCCCATTTGTCGCCCAGCGCCCGTGTCAGGCCCAGCAGCCCGGCCTTCGACGCCGTGTAGGCAGGCGTCTCCTTCAGCGCCAGGAAACTGGCCAGGCTGCCGACATTGACGATGCTGCCCTTGGTCGCCTTCAAGAGCGGGTGCAGGCGCACGCTCAGGTCCATCACTGCATTCAGGTTGGAGTCGATGACATGCTCGAACTCTTCCTGCTCATATTCATTGGCCGAACCGCGCCCGGCATTGTTCACCAGCACATCGAGCGCATCGATGTGCGCGGCGATTTCGGCGCGGGCTTCGGGCCAGGTCAGATCGGCCTGCAGATAGGTCACGCCTTCGGGCGGTTCGTCATAGCATTCGATCCGGGTGCGGGTGCCGGTGATCGTCACCTTGGCGCCAAGTGCCAGGAATTGTTCCGCCACCGCCTTGCCGATGCCCTGCGTGCCGCCGGTCACCAGCACGGACTTGCCGCGCGCCCAGCTGCCGTTGTTAAGGCCGTTCATGCGCTCAAACCCCCATCGATCACCAGCGACGTGCCGGTGACATAACGCGCCGCATCCGACGCCAGAAAAATGATCGGGCCGGCAATATCGTCGGGCTCGCCGATGCGGCCCAATGGCACCTGCCGTTCCGTGGCCGCCAGCCGGTCCGGATGCTCCCAGGTGATCGCGGTCATCTTCGATCGCACCAGGCCGGGCGCCACGAGATTGACCCTGATCCCCTCTCCGCCCAGCGCCTGACCCAAGGTGCGGGTGAGCGTGAGCAGGCCGCCCTTGCTGGCCGAATAGGCCGGCTGGCCGATGGTGCCCTTGAAACTGGCGACGCTGCCGACGAACACGATGCTGCCCTTCGCGGCCGCCAGCGCGGCGCGGAACTTCATCGCCAGCGCCATCGGCCCGGTGAGATTGGTGGCCAGCACATCGGCAAAGGTATCGGGGATGAATTCGGCGCGCTTGTAGGCGACCTTGGCACCCGACACGACCAGCGCATGAAGCTGCGCCACCCCCGGATCAAAGGCCGCCACCGCCGCCAGATCGCCCTGATCGAGCTGATGATATTCAAGGCCCGCAAGATCGCCATCGGTGCCGGCATAATCCGCCGCACTGGCGCGCGTGCCCGTCACGATCACGCGCGCGCCTGTCGCAAGGAACCGGCGCGCGGCTGCATTGCCGATGCCGGTCGATCCCCCTGTCACTAGCACGGTCTTGCCGGCAAACGCGCCCACACGCACTCTCCCCCGAGATGAGGAGGGATTTCAGCCATGGCACTTCTATCCGGCAAGGTCGCGATTGTGACAGGCGGCGGCCGCGGATTGGGCCGTTGCCACGCCTTGGCACTCGCCGCCCACGGTGCGGCGGTGGTGGTGAACGATCTGGGTGGCACAGTGACAGGGGGCTCCCCTGATCAAAAACAGGGGGGCGCGGCAGACGATGTGGTGGCCGAAATCATCGCGGCAGGCGGGCGCGCAGTGGCCAATCGTGCCAGCGTCGCCGATTGGGCCGGCGCAGAATCGATCATCGCCGATGCCGTGGCCGCGTTCGGCGGGCTGGATATCATCGTCAACAATGCCGGGATCAATCGCCCGGCCAGCCTGATCGACCTGACCGAAGCCGATTATGACCTTGAAACCGGGGTGCACCTGAAAGGCACCACTGCGGTGTGCCACCACGCCGCCAAGTTCTGGGCGCACGAAGGCCGCAAGGAAGGGCGCGCCATCGTCAACACCACGTCACCGGTGGGTGTGCACCCGATGGTGAACGGCGGGCCCTATTGTGCCGCCAAGGCCGGCATTGCCGCGCTCACCGTGGTGGCGGCGCAGGAACTGGCGCACCTTGGCGTGCGCGCCAACGCCATCGCGCCGGCCGCCCGCACCCGCATGGTGATGGCCAGCCCGACCGTCGATGAACTGATGCCTAGATCCGAAGGTTTCGACCGGCACCTGCCCGATCATGTCTCGCCGCTGGTCGTCTATCTCGCCAGCCCGCTCAACCGCTTTACCGGCCGCATCTTTGGCGTCGAAGGCCCGGATGTGGCGCTGTACCAACCGTGGAGCGCCGACTGGCTGGCCACCGGCGATGGCCATTGGGACGTGACCGCCCTCGCCGAAGCCCTCGCCGCCCTGCCCGAACAGGCCCCCATCCGCGCCTTCTACCCCGGCGGCCGCATCGACACGGTGATCCCACCCAATCGCACGCTGAAGGCGCTGCGCGGATGACGCCTATCGTCAGCGTCTTCGCCGCCTCCCCCGATCGCGGGCGCGGGTTGGCGCGGGACATGGCGGTGCGCTGGGCGCTGGCAGAGGTGGGGCAGCCCCATGCGTTGCGCCCGCTTTCGTTCGCTGAACTCAAGACGCAAGAACACAAGACGCGACAACCGTTCGGGCAGATCCCGACCTATGAAACCGACAGTCTGACCCTGTTCGAATCCGGCGCCATCGTGTTGCATATCGCCGAAACCCACGGCCTGCTGCCCACCGATCCGGCCGGCCGTGCCCGCACCATCGCCTGGATGTTTTCGGCGGCGAGCACGCTCGAACCGGTGATCGTTGAACGCGAAGTGGCCGTCTTGCTGGAGGGCGACAAGCAGTGGACCGCCGAGCGGCTGCCGCTGCTGGAAGCCCGGCTGCGGCAACGGCTGGATGATCTGGCGGCGTGGCTGCTGGGCAGGGACTGGCTGGAAGGCGACTTCAGCGCCGGCGACATCATGATGGTCTGCGTTCTGCGCCGGCCAGCGGCGGCCCTGCTGATGGGCGACTATCCGGTGCTGGCGGCCTATGTCGCCCGGGCCGAAGCGCGCCCGGCGTTTCGGACTGCTCATGCCGACCAACTGGCGCGGTTCGAGGCGTCCAGCGGCTGAGTGGGCACTGCGCGGCTGGCAAAATTCCGCATTGCGCTTGCACGCCGCCCCGGCAACAGTCGCCACACTCAAGCCCAAGGCCCTGCCCGATGTTCCTCACCTTTCTCGAAGAATTGCGCGCCGCGAAAATCCCGGCCTCCATGAAGGAGCATCTGATGATGCTGGAGGCGCTGAAGGGCGACGTGATCGATTATTCAATCATCGATTTCTATTATCTGGCGCGCGCCACCTATGTGAAGGACGAAGGCCTGCTCGATCGGTTCGATCAGGTGTTCGCCAAGGTGTTCAAGGGGATAGAACCAACACTGGAATCTGAAACTGAAATCCCGGAAGACTGGCTGCGCGCGCTCGCCGAAATGAACCTGACCGAGGAAGAGCGCGCCGAACTGGAGAAGATGGGCTGGGACAAGCTGATGGAGACGCTCCAGAAGCGGCTGGAGGAACAGAAGAAGCGCCACGAGGGCGGCAACAAGTGGATCGGCACGGCGGGCAAATCCCCCTTCGGCGCGCAAGGGGACAACCCCGAAGGCGTGCGCATCGGCCAGAAGGACGGACGCAAGCAGAGCGCCGTAAAGGTGTGGGACAAGCGCGAATTCAAGAATCTCGATTCAACCGTTGAACTGGGCACCCGCAACATCAAGGTCGCCCTGCGCCGTCTGCGCCGCTTCGCCCGCGAAGGCGCCGCCGACGAGCTCGACCTTGATTCCACCATCCGCGGCACCGCCAAGCAGGGCTGGCTCGATATCGTCATGCGCCCGGAACGGCACAATGCGGTGAAACTGCTGTTGATGCTGGATATTGGCGGTTCGATGGATCCGCATATCAAGCTGTGCGAGGAATTGTTCTCGGCCGCCAAGTCCGAATTCAAGCACATGGAATTCTTCTATTTCCACAATTGCCCCTATGAGGCGGTGTGGAAAGACAACAAGCGCCGCTGGACCGAGCGGACGCCGATGATGGAGATCCTCCACAAATTTCCGCATGATTACAAATTGGTGTTCGTTGGTGACGCCTCGATGAGCCCGTATGAGATCACCTATGCCGGCGGCAGCACCGAACATTGGAACGAGGAACCCGGCGAGGCTTGGCTGCGCCGGATGACCGACGTCTATCATTCATCGATCTGGCTGAATCCGATCCCGGAGAAACATTGGGAAAACGGCCAGTCGATCCGCATGATCAAGGAAATCATGCACGACCGCATGTATCCGCTCACCCTGGAAGGGCTGGATCGCGGCATGCGGGAATTGAGCCGCAAGAAATAGGGGGCCAGCGCCACGCTGGCCCCTTATCACCTTATTTGCCGCCAGCGGCTTCCAGCGCCTGCAGCTTCTTGGCTTGGCTGCCAACATAGGCGCGGACCGATTCGAGTTGGGCCGGCGTGTACCAACGGCTGAAGGCGATCATGCCGTTGGCCTTCAGCGCCCCATCATGGACGATGGCCTTCCACGCTTCGGCATCGGTCAACACGCCAGAGCGGCGCAGATCGGGCACGATGCCCGACGCATGAGCATCGGGACCATGACACCAGGCGCAGTTTGCGCTGTAGATCTTCGCGCCTTCGGTCACTTGCGCCGGCGTGAACATATCCTTGGGCGGATTGGCCGCCGCAAACACTGGCTCGGTTGCCTTGGGCAGAGCCGCCTTGCCGCCCAGCTTGAACACCAGCAACCGGCCATTGCGGGCATCGCGCGGATCGTCAAAGGCCGCGGTCAACGGGAAGGCCCCGCCATAGCCGACCATGATCGCCACATATTGCTGGCCATTCACGGTATAGCTGACCGGTGGCGCAACGATGCCGGTCTGCGCCTTGAAGTTCCACAGCTTGGTGCCAGTGCTGGCGTTGAACGCCTGGAAATCGCCAGCGCCATTGCCCTGGAACACCAGATTGCCCGCCGTTGCCAGCGTGCCGCCATTCCAGGGGCCATCATAGGTGATTTCCCACGCCGGCTTCTGCGCCACGGGATCCCACGCAATCAGCCGGCCCTTCAATGCCGCCTTGAGCGCCTTGAACTGCGCCCGATCATCCGGAACCGAACCGGCGTCGGTGTTGATGCCCAGGTTCCAGGCGCCTTCACGATGTTCAAAACCGTCCTGCGCCTGGTAGAATTGCGGAATTTCCTGCGCCGGCAGATAGACCAAACCAGTGCGCGGGCTGTAGCTCATCGGGTGCCAGTTGTGCGCGCCCAGCGGCGACGGCATCACCAGCGAACCGGCCTTGCGATAACGCGCTTCCGGCACTTCGATCGGGCGGCCGGTCTTCATGTCGACGCCGGTCGTCCACGTCTGCGTGGCAAAACCCTTGGCCGAAATCAGCTGCCCATTGGCACGGTCGATCACATAGAAAAAGCCGTTCTTGGGCGCCTGCATCAGCACCTTTCGCGGTTTGCCGTCGATCATCAGCGTCGAAAGCATGATCGGCTGGGTGGCGGTATAATCCCAGGTCTCGGCCGGCGTGCCCTGGTAGTGCCAGAGATATTCACCAGTGTCCGGCTTCAGCGCCAGCACCGACGACAGGAAGAGATTGTCGCCCTTGCCGTCGGAACGGATCATGTGATTCCATGGGCTGCCGTTGCCAACCCCGATATAGAGCTGATCCAGTTCCTGATCATAGACGATGGCATCCCAGGCCGTGCCGCCGCCGCCGCCCTTCCAATATTCGCCCGACCATGTGGGCGCGACCTTGCCGGCCATCACGCTGTCCGACGCTTCGCCATCGGGGCCGTCTGCCGGGTTGCCCGGCACCGTGAAGAAGCGCCATTTCTTCTTGCCGGTCATCGCGTCATAGGCGGTCACATAACCGCGCACGCCCAGTTCGCCGCCGCCATTGCCGATCACCACCAGCCCCTTCATCACGCGCGGCGCACCGGTGATGGTGTAGGGCTTGGCCGTATCAGTGAAGGTTTGCGTGGACCATTTCACCTTGCCAGTGCCCGCATCCAGCGCGATCAGCCGGCCATCGAGCGCAGCGACATACACCAGACCGCCCCACACCGCGACGCCGCGATTGACGACATCGCAACACGCACTATGCCCGCGCGCCTTGTCGACCTTGGGATCATAAAGCCACTTCACCTTGCCGGTGACGGCATCCAGCGCCATCACGTTCGACCATGATGTGGTGGTGTACATGGTGCCATCCACCACGATCGGCGTGGCTTCCTGGCCGCGGTTGGTGGGCAGATCGGCATACCAGGCCAGGCCCAGCTGGCCCACGTTATCGGCATTGATCTGGGTGAGATCGGCAAAGCGCTGTTCGGCATAGGTGCCGCCGTGAGTCATCCAGTTGCCCGGTTCGCTGCGGGCATTCATCAGCCGCTGCGCATCAACGCCGCGCACGCCGGTTCCCGGCCCGCCCGACACGGCCAGGCCCGCCGCCAGCATCGATCCTGAAAGCAGCATCGCTGCCCCAATGCCCTTCACTGCCAAACGCTTCATCATCATCCTCCCCAGAATGTGAGCGGCAGACTATGGCATGAACGGCAAAGCGCAAACCGTTGATTGTCGCAGGCGTGTCAGGCGGGCACCGGCAGCGAAACGACCCAGGCGTTGAAGGCGACCACTGCGCCGGCCACCATCATCAATATGGCCTTGGTGCGGTTGCCGCCCGGCTGCCGAAGCAACCACAACCCGCCCAGCACCAGCGCCAGCGCCGCCGCCAGCGCCAGCCCGGTGATGGGGCTCAAGCCAGCACCTTGGCGATGGCGGCCTGCCATTGTGCCCGGCGCGCACTGCGCGTGGCGCCATCGGTGGCCGGGTGAAAGCGCACATCTGCCGCGGCCATGGCATCGGCAGCGCCCCCCAGATCGGCAAACAGGCCAGCGCCGACACCCGCCAGCATCGCCGCGCCCATCGCGGTGGTTTCGATCACGCGCGGCCGTTCCACCACCACGCCCAGACTGTCGGCCAGATCCTGGCACAGCCAGTTGTTGGCCACCATGCCGCCATCCACCCGCAGCATGGCCGCCGGCACGCCATCGGCGGCGAGTGCATCCACCAGATCGGCGGTCTGCTGCCCTTGCGCTTCCAGCGCGGCGCGCACCACGTGGGCCCGCGTGGTACCACCCGAAAGCCCGCAGATCACGCCGCGCGCATCCGGATTCCAATAGGGCGCGCCCAGCCCGGCCAGCGCCGGCACGAAGCTGACGCCGCCATTGTCCGGCACGCTCTGCGCCAGCGCCTCGCTTTCGGCGCTGGTGGCAATGATCCCCAGCCCGTCACGCAGCCATTGCACGGCCGAACCCGCCACGAAAATCGCGCCTTCAAGGGCATAGGCCGGTTTGCCGTCCAGCCGCCACGCCACGGTGGCGAGCAGGCGATTGGTGGAGACCGGCGGCTCCGCCCCTGCATGGGCAAGCAGGAAGCAGCCAGTGCCATAAGTCGCCTTCAGCATGCCGGCCGACAGGCAAGCCTGCCCGATGGCGGCCGCCTGCTGATCGCCGGCTGCACCCGTGATCGGGATCGTGCGGCCCAGCAAGGTCGTTTCTGCCAGCGGCCCGGCGCAATCGACGATGGCGGGCAGCGCCGCCTTGGGCACGCCCAGCATGGCGATCAGTTCATCGTCCCATGCGCATGTCGCCAGATCCATCAGCAGCGTGCGGCTGGCGTTGGTGGCGTCGGTCACGTGGGTCGTACCGCCCGACAGGTTCCAGATCAGCCAGCTTTCGACCGTGCCCACCGCCAGCCGGCCATCCCGCGCCGCATCCGCCACCATCGGCCAGTTATCCAGCGCCCAGCGGAACTTCGTGCCGGAAAAATAGGGATCGAGCAGCAGCCCGGTCCTGGCCTGCACCTTGGCTTCCAGGCCCGGATCGGCGGCCTTCAGCCCGGCGCAATAATCGGCGGTCCGCCTGTCCTGCCAGACGATGGCACGGGCCAGCGGCTCGCCGGTGCTGCGATCCCAGAAACAGATGGTTTCCCGCTGGTTGGTGATACCGATCGCAGCAATGCGTTCCGCACCCACCGCGGCGGCCACTTCTTCAAGGCAGGCCTGCGACAGATCGCGAATCTCGGCCGGGTCATGCTCCACCCAGCCGCTGGCAGGGTAATGCTGGGTCATCGGGCGCCCGGCGCTGGCAACGATCTCGCCTTGGCAAGTGAAGGCAATCGCCCGGGTGGAGGTGGTGCCGGCATCGAGCACGAGGATGAGCTGGCCAGGAGTCTGTTGGTTCGTCATGTCGCCTTTTCTATGGCGGCAAAGGCCGTTAGGGAAGCTCTTGTGAATCTCCCCTCCCAGCCTTTCGATCTTGCCATCATTGGCGCCGGCATCAACGGCGCCGGCATTGCCCGCGATGCGGCCGGGCGCGGGCTTTCCGTGGCGATCCTTGATGCCAGTGATGTCGGCGGCGCGACCTCGTCAGCCTCGACCAAGCTGATCCACGGCGGCCTCAGATATCTGGAATATTATGCCTTTGGCCTGGTGCGAAAGGCGCTGGCCGAACGCGAAGTACTGCTCGATATCGCGCCGCACATCACCTGGCCGCAGCCATTCGTGTTGCCGCATGCGCAAGGGATGCGCCCGGTGTGGATGCTGCGGCTGGGCACCTTCCTTTATGATCATCTTGCCCGGCGCGAAGTGGTGCCGGGTTCGGCGCGCATCGATCTGCGCGCCGAACGTGCCGGCCGTGCGCTCGATACGCGCTATCGCACCGCCTTTCGCTATTGGGATGGCTGGGTGGACGATGCCCGGCTGGTGGTCGAAAATCTGAAAGACGCCGCCGCCCACGGTGCCACCGTGCTGCCGCGCATGCCCGTTGCGCGGGCGGAACGGGTGGATGGCTTGTGGCAGCTCAGCCTTGCCGATGGCCGCAGCATCGCCGCCCACCGCCTGATCAACGCCGCCGGGCCGTGGGCGGAGGATGTCGCCCGCCGGGTGATGGGCCTGAACGACGCGCCGCCGCTGCGGCTGGTGCAGGGCAGCCACATCGTCACCCGCCGGGTGCATCTGGGCCGCGATGCCTTCATGCTGCAACAGCCCGATGGCCGCATCATCTTCATCATCCCCTATGAACATGATTATTCGCTGATCGGCACCACGGAAGGCGATGTGCAGCGGCCCGAAGATGCCAGGGTGAGCGATGCGGAGGTGGAGTATCTGCTGTCCGCCGCGAACCGCTATCTCGCCCGGCCACTGACGCCGGACGACGTGATGCACCGCTTTGTCGGCGTGCGCCCGTTGATCCTCGAAAGCGGCAAGGGCGACAAGGAGACGACCCGCGATTATCGGCTGGTCGAACATCCGGGGCTGGATGCGATGACCATCGTTGGCGGCAAGATCACCACCTATCGCGTGCTCGCCGAAGACGTGATGGCCCGGATCGCACCCAAATCGAAAAGCTGGACCGGCAGCGCCCCCCTGCCCGGCGGCGCCATCGATCGCGGCGGCAATGGACGGGGGGGCGAACACGGCCAGGCCGCCTTCAAACGCTGGCTGGAACAGTTGCAGGCGCGCGAGGCCAATTATGATCCAAAGCTGGTCAAGCGGCTGGCGATGACCATCGGTGCGCCGGCGGCCGATATGCTGGCGGGCGGGTTGGGCCGCAACCTCGGCGGCGTGTTCGAGGCCGAGCTTGACTATTTCAAGGCCAATGAATGGGCAAAATCCAGCGCAGACGTGCTGTGGCGGCGCACCAAGCTGGGCCTGCACCTTGATGGCGCCGCCCAAGCCGAGGTTGCCCGGTGGTTCGGCGAAGAGCCGGCCGATGTGCGCGAAATACCGACCGGACACCGCTTCGCCCGACCGGGCGTAGAATGACGCCTGCAGCCTGAATATTGCAGAAATATCGGTCAAACCATTCACATCGTTCGCTGATATCTAGGCCAATTTTTCTTTGCGCGGCTCATGCGTTTCCCTTAGGCCTGTCTTGTCTTGCAGCACCTGCAAGCGGGGGAAATATTCATGAAATTGCTGGTTATTGCTCTGGCAATGGGCTCCGCCCTGCTGTCAACACTTTCGCTTGCCCAGCCGGCCGAAAAGCCCTTGACCATCCGCGCCGACGATCCGGCGCTGGCGTGGGGCCCCTGCCCCCCAGTATTTCCGGGCGCCTGCACCATTGCCGTGCTGCACGGCAACCCGGGCCAGCCCAATGCCGATGTCCTCCTGCGCATCGGGCCGGGATATGTGCTGCCGCCCCACCTGCATACATCGGCCGAACGCATCACGCTGGTGAGTGGCCAGCTTGAGGTCCAGTACAAGGGCAATCCGGCCGCGCGGCTCGATCCGGGCAATTATGCCTTTGGCCCGGCTGGTATGCCGCACAAGGGCCGCTGCCTGAGCAAGACGCCCTGCACGCTGTTCATTGCGTTCGAGACGCCGGTGGATGCGCAAGCTGCTCCCGATTTCTAGGGCCGGCGGCCTTACGGTCCTTACCCTAATTGCCGACCCCTTCGCGCTGGAGCAGCATGGCCCGACCGCGACAGCCAATGGGGAGGGCAGTCCATGGACATTATCGACAAAGGCAGCCGCAAGCCGCCGGGCACACTCTCGGTGCATGTCAGCCGTCACCTCGACTGGGGCGACCTGAAAGCCGCTCTGGCTGCCGGCTGGGCCGACTATCGCGCTGCGCCGCAGTTCGGCCTGTTCTTTGCCGGCATCTATGTGGCCGCCGGGCTGGCACTGGCCTGGGCCTTGGCTACGCAAAGTGCCGTGGCGTGGCTGGTGCCGGCCGCCGCCGGTTTTCCGCTGCTGGCGCCGTTCTGCGCCGTTGGCCTCTATGAGGTGAGCCGTTGCCGCGAAACACTTCAGCCGCTGCGCTGGGGCGGGGTCCTCAGCGCGCTCAGGGGCCGGGGTGATGATCAGATTCTCTCGATGGGCGTCATCATCTTCGTCGCCTTCGGTTTCTGGCTGATGATCGCCCACGCCATCTTTGCCATCTTCCAGTCCGGCAGCGGCACCGACAGCCTTGCCTTCCTCCTCACCGGCACCGGCCTTGTGATGCTCGCCTTCGGCAGCGCGGTGGGCGCATTGCTGGCGCTGGGCTTCTATGCCGTCACCGTCGTCAGCCTGCCGATGCTGGTTGATCGCGACGTCGATTTCATGACGGCGATCATCGCCAGCCTGTCAGCAATGCGCCAGAATGGCGTGGTCTTGCTGGGCTGGGCGGTACTGATCGCGGCGGCCCTGTTCATCGCCATGCTGCCGGCGTTCCTGGGCCTGCTGGTGGTGCTGCCGGTGCTCGGCCACGCCACCTGGCACCTGTATCGCCGTTTGGTCGCTTAGAGCGCCCCAGCCTCCTTCAGGCACGACACCAGCACGTCGGCATCGATGTTGCCGCCCGACAGTGTGGCGATCACCGTCTTGCCCTTCACATCCACCTTGCCGGCCAGCAGCGCCGCCAGCGTGACACTGCCACCTGGCTCCACCACCAGTTTCAGTTCACGAAAGGCAAAGGCCACGGCGCGCGCCACCTCGGCTTCGCTCACCGATACGCCGGTGGCACCGTGGTGGCGGAGCGTTTCGAACGTGATCTGTGCCATCACCAGCGTCTGCAGCGCGTCGCAGCGGGTGGGGCCGGGGTTTTCCACCGGCAGGATCCGCCCTGCCGCCAGGCTGCGGCACACGTCGTCATAACCTTGCGGCTCAACCACCACGATGGGCAACTGGCTGCCCGCCGCGAAGCCGCCCGAAAGCCCGCCGCCGCCGCAGCAGGTCAGCACCAGGTCTGCCGTCTCGCCCTTGGCCGCCAGCTGCTGCACGGCTTCCAGTCCGGCCGTGCCCTGGCCCGCGATGATCAGCGGATCGGCAAACGGCGGCACGATCAGCGCACCGCGCGCTTCGGCCAGCCTGGCGGCAATTGTTTCGCGGGCTTCGGTCAGCCGGTCATAGAAGATCACCTCGGCCCCGTCGGCGCGCGTGCGCTCCACCTTCAGTTTCGGCGCATCACTGGGCATCACGATCACCGCCGGCATGCCCAGCAGCCTGGCCGCCCGTGCCACACCTTGCGCGTGATTGCCCGATGAATAGGCCACCACCCCGCCGCGTCGGCCTTCGGGCGGAATCGCCAGCAGCCGGTTCATGGCGCCTCGAAACTTGAAACTGCCGGTGTGCTGCAGATTCTCGGCCTTGAACCAGATGCGGCCACCGCAAAGCGCATCCAGCGCCGGGCTGTTCACCAGCGGCGTCTTTACCGGCCAGTGACCAAGGCGTTCGGCAGCTGCGACAACATCGGCATGCACGACGGGGGAAGTCATTGAAAAAATACCTTTTCGAGCTTCAAAAACCGGTCTCGCAAACCCTTGCACAAGCCCTTGAAAGGCCAAAGCAAAATCAGCTTTTCCACTGTAACAATTTTCTTCTTTACACAGACGGGCAGAGACCATAACAAGCGCGCCGCTGCCCCATGGGACTTCCACCGCAAGGCAGCTTTGGTGTCAATGCCGGCGATCGACCGGATGGAACCCTCGGGGACCTTCCTTTCAAGCGCGCAGCTGCGACATGCTTTGCCCACCCGGAGGTCCCTTGAGTTGCTCAAGCACCATGATGCGCTGTCGGTAGCGCGGCTCCTGCGTCCAACGCAGCCCGTTACCCTTGTTCGCCCTGAAGCCGCCCGTCGCGCGGCCCGATTCTTCCTTTCGAAGTTTCCGGGCACGTCGATGTATGCCGTCAAGGCGAACCCCTCGCCCGATCTGATCCGCACCCTGTGGGATGCGGGGCTAACGCATTATGACGTCGCCTCCATCGCCGAGGTGCGCCTGGTCCGCGAGGTCGCGCCCAACGCCACCCTGTGCTTCATGCACCCGATCAAGCCGCCGGAAGCGATTGCCGAGGCTTATCACCAGCATGGCGTGCGGGTGTTTAGCCTGGACAGCATCGACGAGCTGGAAAAGATCGTGGCCGCCACCTCGAAGGACGGTGTGGCCGCGACGGACCTCACGCTGTGCGTGCGGTTGCGCGTTTCCTCTTCGCACTCCAAACTGTCCCTCGCGTCGAAGTTCGGCGTGCATGCCGACGAAGCCGCGCCCGTGCTGATGGCCGCCCGCCAGGTTGCCGATGCGCTGGGCATCTGCTTCCATGTCGGCAGCCAGGCGATGAGCCCGCAGGCCTATGGCGATGCCATGGCGCAGGTGCGTGCCGCGATCGTCGCGGCCGGCGTCACCGTTGACATCGTCGATGTCGGCGGCGGCTTCCCGTCCATCTATCCGGGTATGGAGCCGGGCCGGCTCGAAGCCTATTTCGAGGTGATCCACCGCGCGTTTGAAGCTTTGCCGATTTCCTATTCGGCCGAGCTGTGGTGCGAGCCGGGCCGCGCGCTGTGCGCCGAATACAGCTCGGTGTTGGTCCGCGTCGAAGCCCGCAAGGGCGATGTGCTCTACATCAACGATGGTGCCTATGGTGCCCTGTTCGATGCCGCGCACATCGATTGGCGTTTCCCGGTGCGCCAGGTGCGTTCCACGCCCAGCCGCACGCGCGACATGGAGTTCAGCTTCTGGGGCCCGACCTGCGACGACATGGATTACATGCGCGGGCCGTTCGCCCTGCCTGCCGATATTGCGGCCGGTGACTATATCGAGATCGGCATGCTCGGCGCCTATGGTGCCGCCATGCGCACCGGCTTCAACGGCTTCACGGCCGGCGAAACGGTGATCGTGACCGATGAACCGATGGACACGCTCTATGCTGTCACGGAAGAGTCGCCGGACAAGATTATCCAGCTGCGCACAAAGTAAGTCTTCAGGCTCCCGCTTTCACCGGCGGGGGCCGCTTTCCCCGCTCGGCGCCGGACTCCCCCGGCCGCGGGCGGCGCGCACGCGCCGGGCCATCGTCTGAACACGGGAGCAATCCATGACCGATACATTGAACCATGTCGTTACCGAGCTCACCCCCGCCGAGCGCCAGCGCAAGGCCGAGCTGCTGTCAACGCTTGTCGAACATATCGACATCAAGAGCTTCGACGCCCGCCCGATCATCGACGGCATGGCCAAGATGAGCTTCACCAGCCGCGATCTGGCCCGCGCCACCGCCATCTACAACCAGATGCTGGCCGATCCCGATTGCACCATCTTCCTGGTTATCGCCGGCTCAACCAGCGCCGGCGGTTGCATGGACCTCTATGCCGATCTGGTGCGCAACAACATGGTCGATGGCATCGTCGCGACTGGCGCCAGCATCGTCGACATGGATTTCTTCGAAGGCCTTGGCCACAAACATTATCAGGCACTCGAAGTGCCGGATGACGACACGCTGCGCTCGCTGCTGATTGATCGCATCTACGATACCTATATCGACGAAGAAGCCCTGCAGGATTGCGATCACACCATCTACGAGATCGCCAACACGCTGGAACCGCGCGGCTATTCCAGTCGCGCCTTCATCCGCGAGATGGGCAAGTATCTGGCCGAGCATGGCAAGAAGGAGAACAGCCTGGTCAAGCTCGCCTATGAGCATGACGTGCCGATCTTCTGCCCGGCCTTCGTCGACAGCAGCGCCGGTTTCGGCCTCGTCAAGCACCAGGTGGATCGCGCCAAGGCCGGCCAGCCCTACATGATGCTCGATGCCATCGCCGATTTCCGCGAACTGACCGACATCAAGATCAAGGCCGGCACCACCGGGCTTCTCATGATCGGCGGCGGCGTGCCGAAGAACTTCATCCAGGATACGGTGGTGTGCGCCGAAATCCTCGGCCACCACGATGTGGAAGTGCACAAATATGCCGTGCAGATCACCGTGGCCGATGTGCGCGATGGCGCCTGCTCGTCCTCGACGCTGCAGGAAGCGGCCTCATGGGGCAAGGTCAACACCGGCATCGAACAGATGGTGTTCGCCGAAGCCGGCAGCGTGATGCCACTGCTGGCCAGCGACGCCTATCACCGTGGCCACTGGAAGGCCCGCGCCAAGCGCGCGTGGGGCAAGCTGTTCGCGTAATCATCCCCTCTCCCCTTGCGGGAGAGGGTCGACTCGCCAACGGCGAGCGGGGTGAGAGGTAACGCCCTCCCCATTTGACAAAGCCCGCCAAACCAAAGAACCCTCCCAGCCTCCAAACAGGGAGGGTTTTTTCATGAACAAGGCAATCCTGCTGCCGATGCTGGTGCTGGCCGGCTGGACGATGATCGTCTGGCTGTGGATGTATGCGACCCGCCTGCCCGCCATGAGCCGCGCCGGCATCGATGGCACCAAGATGGTCGGCTCCACCGGCAAGAGCCTGCGCGATGATCTCGTCGCCGCTGGCGAGCATCGCGCCAGCTGGGTGGCAGACAATTACAACCACCTGATGGAACAGCCGACCATCTTCTATGCCACTGCGCTGGCGCTGGCCGTGATGGGCGAAGGCGGCAGCCTGGCGGTGAACCTGGCCTGGGGCTATGCCGGCCTGCGGATCGTCCACAGCCTGGTCCAGATCCTCTCCAACCGGGTCGTCGTGCGCTTCGGCGTGTTTGCGCTGGCGTCGCTCTGCCTGGTGGGGCTGGTCCTGCTGGCGCTCAGTATCGCCAGCGCCTGATCAGCACTTCTCATATTTCCAGTTGAGGCGCTTGCCCTCGGCCGCTTGGGCCACAGTCGTCTCGATGCGCCTGGCGCGGGTGGCCGGCTGCTTGGCACTGGTCACCCACTCAAGATACTCGCGCCGCGCGCCGGGCGGGAAGGCCGCGAACTGCGCCTCGGCCGCCGAATGTGCGGCCAGCGCCGCCGCCAGATCGTCGGGCATGGCGATATCTGCCCTTGCCGGCCGCGGCGCGGCGGCGCGCATCGGCTTGCCCTGCGCCGCCAGCACGGCCGCCGCCTGCAAGCGCGCCGCCAAGTCGGCTGGCAGATCATCAACGCTGGCCAGCTTGCCGCAATTGCCCATGGCCTCGCCACCGCCCATGGCGCCGCCGTCGAAAATCCCCACCCCGGCGTGGGCCTTGAATGCCGCCATCATCGCGACATCGCGGCCATTCAGCGTGAAGAACGGCATCGACCATTTCATGGTTTCCGCAGCATCTGGCAGGGCAGCGTGCACGGCGGCGCGCACCTGGTTCAGGATCGGCTGGGCAAACGGCTGGGCGGCTTCAATATAGGCGCTCACGCGCTCATCCTGCGGCATGGCAAATCCTCCCCTGCCCGCAAGTTTACCCCCGTTCGAAGCGCGCCACCAGTTCGACATGGGACGACCAGCGAAACTGCGCCACTGGCCACAGGGTCGTGAGGTGATAGCCGCCTTCCATCAATATCTTCGCATCCCGCCCGAATGTGTTGGGATTGCAGGAGACGGCGACCACAACCGGCACATGGCTTGCTGCCAGCGCCTTCGCCTGAAGCTCTGCCCCGGCGCGCGGCGGATCAAACACCACCGCCTGCAGACCCGCCAATTCCTTGCCTTCAAGTGGCCGCCGGAACAGATCGCGGTGCTGCACGTCAACCTTGCGGCCAGCGCGCCGCGCTGCCACGCCCAGCGCCATCACCGCTGGTCCGGCTGCATCCACCGCCAGCACCTGCGCCTGTCGCGACAGCGGCAGCGCAAATGTGCCCAATCCGCAGAACAGATCGGCCACACGGGCGGCATTGCCCACCGCCTCGCACACCGCCGCCACCAATGCTGCCTCGCCTTCACGCGTGGCCTGCAGGAACGGCGCCACCGGCAGCGGCACGCCGACACCGCCCATGCTGAGCGTCGGTTGCCGCCGCTCCACCAGCGTGTCGATTCCGCCCGGCTCTTCCACCGATAGGCGGGCAAGATCATGTGCATGGGCAAAATCACTCAACGACTCGATCGCCGCCAGCCCGTCGGCCGACACATTGGCGAGCAGCGCGTCCACGCCCTCGTCCGCCAGGGTCAGCGCAACGCCCGCTCCCTGCCCATCCTTCAGCCGTGCCTTCAGCAACCCGCGCAGCGGCGCCAGCAGCGCCATCAGTTCCGGGGCCAGCACCGGGCAATCGGCGATATCCACCAGCGCGTGCGTGCCTTCGCTGTGAAAGCCCAGTTGCAACTTGCCGCCGCGCTTCAGAGCCTTCAGGCTGGCACGGCGCCGGCTGCGCGGCGGGGACAGGGCGATGGAGCGCACATCCGCCGGCAAGGCCACCACGCGGCCCAGACGATCAATCACGAAATCCCGATACGCCGCATCGTCCATGTGCTGCATCTGGCAGCCACCACAATCGGGATAATGGGCGCAGGCCGGCGCGGCATGATGCGGGCCAGGGTGGATCAGTGGTGGCGTCTGGCTGAAATCCACCGTGTCGCCCACCGCGGCCAGCGGCACGAAGCGGCCATCATCGCTGATGCCATCCCCGCGCGCCGCCAGCCGCACGATGGGGCGCCAAGAACTGGCAACGCCGCTCACAATGATCCCAGCACGGCCGGCAAGCTGTTGACCAGATCATCGGCAATGCCGCCCGGCCCCAGCCGCAATCCGGCCTCGCCATGCAGCCAGGCGGCTGCCTGCGCCGCTTCGAACAGCGGCAGCCCCTGCGCGATCAGCGCCGCGATCATGCCGGCCAGCACGTCGCCCGACCCGGCGGTGGCCAGATAGGGGCTGGCATGGGCGTTGATCGCCGCTCGGCCATCGGGTGCCGCGATGATGGTGGCCGCCCCCTTCAACAGCACGACCGCAGCGCAGCTTTGCGCTGCCGCCTGCACCGCGGCCAGCCGATCATCGCCAACCGGGCCAAACAACTGGGCAAATTCCCCTTCGTGCGGGGTGAGCACGGCGGGCGCGCCGATCGGCCCGCGCGGCAGCAGGCGCAGCGCGCCGGCATCGATCACCAGCGATTTTCCGGCCCAGCTCAACCGCTTCAGCCAACCGCGCGCGCGGGCATCGGCTTCCATGCCCGGGCCAATCACCACCGCGCCCAGGCGCTTGTCCGTCAGCAGCGCTGCGGCTTCGTCATCATTGCGGCGCATCAGGGCCAGCGCCGGCATTTGGCCGCCCTCGCCGGCCAGCGTTACCAGCCCGGCACCGCTGCGCAGAGCGGCCAGCCCGGCCAGCCCGGACGCGCCGCCATGGCCCGGCGTGCCCTCCACCACCATCACCCAGCCACGGGCATATTTGTGGGTGTCGCGCACCGGCCCCGCCAATCGCGGCCGCGCGGTGAAGGCCAGCGGCGTAACGATGGCGATGCCGATATCCACCACCGCCAGCCGGCCCGACACGAACGCGCCCTCGCCCAGAATATGCCCCGGCTTGGCGGCGCCGAAGGTGATGGTCAGTTCCGCCGGCAGTACCCGGCCCAGCGCGCGCCCACTGTCAGCCTCCAGCCCGGAAACGATATCGATGGCAACCACCCGGCCCTGCCCCTGCAACCGGTCCAGCGCCGCCTGCGCGCTGTCGGGCAAGGGCCGGCTGAGGCCGAGGCCGAACAGGGCATCGACAATCAGCGGCGCCGCCGGCGCCTCGGCAAGCGAAACCGTCTTGCCCGTCCAGCGCTTTGCCATGGTGGCCGCCGGCTCGCCGATGGGCGGCGCATCGGCCGCCACCGTCACCGCCACGCCAGCCTCGGCCAGCGCCGCGGCAATGCCATAACCATCGCCACCATTGTTGCCCGGCCCGCACAGCACCGTCGCCCGCCGGGCCGGTGCAAAGGCCAGGATGGCCCGCGCGGCACCGATGGCGGCTCGTTCCATCAGCGTGAGCGCCGGCGTGCCCGCGGCAATCGCCGCCGCTTCGGCACCGCGCATGGTGGCAGACGTGACGATCGGCAGCCCAGAATCGATGATGAACATGCGCGCCTTGTCACAAAGCGCAAGGCTGGGCACAAGGCCGGTGATGACCGTATCTCCCACCATCCGCCCGGTGTGCGCCCAGGATGCCGCCGAACTGGCCGATTTGCTCAACGAAATCATCGCGCGCGGCGGCACCACCGCGTTTGAAACGCCGTTCACTGCGGAACGGCTGGACCAGTCCTATCTCACCGGTCCCAGCGTCCATTGCTGCTTCGTTGCCGAACAGGGCGGCCCGTTGCTCGGTTTCCAGACACTGGGCACGCAGCCATTCCTGCCCGCGCATATCGGCGACATTGCTACCTTCACCCGGGTGAATGGGACGCAAGGCGGCGTCGGCACCGCGCTGTTTGCCGCCACGACAGCTCGTGCCCGCGAACTCGGCCTCACCGCCATCAATGCCACCATCCGCGGTGACAATATTGGCGGGCTCACTTTCTACAGCCGCATGGGCTTCGTCGATCACGAAATCGTGACGGCCGTACCGCTCAAGGACGGCACGCCGGTGGACCGTATCCGCAAGCGCTTCACGCTGTAAGCCCCTCTCCCGTTGACGCTGCGCGTCGCCTGCGGTTGCGGGAGAGGGGACAGCTCAAATATCGGCAAACACGTGCGTTTCGGCCCTGGCGCCGGGATGCGTCACCGCCCCCAGCCGCGCCGGGCCCACGGTCTGCGCGAACTTCCAGATCGCGCCTGATTGATAATCGGTGGCACGCGGCACCCATTTGGCACGGCGGGCGTCCAAAACCGCCGGGTCCACTTCCAGCTCGATGGTGCCGGCTTCCGCATCGATGGCAATCATGTCGCCATCCTCGATCAACCCGATCGGCCCGCCTTCCGCCGCTTCCGGCCCGACGTGGCCGATGCAGAACCCACGCGTTGCACCCGAGAATCGCCCGTCGGTGATCAACGCCACCTGCTCGCCCATGCCCTGGCCATAAAGCGCCGCGGTGGTGGACAGCATCTCGCGCATGCCCGGGCCGCCCTTGGGCCCTTCATAGCGGATCACGATCACGCAGCCCGGTTCGATCCCGCGCTGCTCCACCACGGCAAAACAGGCTTCCTCGCTGTCAAACACGCGCGCCGGGCCGCGGAATTGCAGCGTCTTCATGCCGGCCACCTTCACGATGGCGCCATCGGGAGCGAGGCTGCCCTTCAGGCCGACCACGCCCCCGGTGGGGGTGATCGGGTTGGACACCTCGTAAATCACTTTCTGGTTCGGGTTCCAGCTGATCTCGTCGATATTCTCGGCCAGCGTCTTGCCGGTCACCGTCAGGCAATCGCCGTGGATGAAACCGGCGTCGAACAGGGTCTTCAACACCATGTACACGCCGCCCGCATCATACATATCCTTCGCCACATATTTGCCGCCGGGCTTGAGGTCGGCGATGTAGGGCGTCGTCTTGAAGATCTCGGCCATGTCGAACAGGTCGAACTTCACGCCGCATTCGTTGGCCATCGCCGGCAGATGCAGCGCGCCGTTGGTGGAACCACCGGTGGCCGCCACGATCCGCGCCGCATTCTCGAACGCCTCACGCGTGCAGATGTCGCGCGGGCGAATGTTGCGCTCCAGCAGCGTCATGATCTGCTTGCCGGCCGCAACCGCGATGTCTGCCCGGCTCTGATAGGGCGCCGGCGCCATGTTGCTGTTGGGCAGCGACAGGCCAATCGCCTCCCCCACGCACGCCATGGTGTTGGCCGTGTACTGCCCGCCACAGGCGCCATGGCCGGGGCAGGCCACCTTCTCCAGCGCCGTCAGCCGCGCCAGCGGGCAGTTGCCGGCCGCAAAGCCGCCCACCGCCTCGAACACGTCCACCACGGTGACGTCCTTGTCTTCAAAGCGGCCGGGCAGGATCGATCCGCCATAAACGAAGATGCT
This sequence comes from Sandarakinorhabdus sp. AAP62, assembly GCF_000331225.1. Classification (GTDB taxonomy): domain Bacteria; phylum Pseudomonadota; class Alphaproteobacteria; order Sphingomonadales; family Sphingomonadaceae; genus Sandarakinorhabdus. Next base: position 135,953 of record NZ_ANFY01000009.1, read on the forward strand.
GGGCACGTTCAGCCGCAGCATCGCCATCATCATGCCGGGCAGGCTCTTGTCGCACCCGGCAAAGCCGATCAGCGCGTCATAACAATGGCCGCGCATCGAAAGTTCAACGCTGTCGGCAATGCAATCCCGGCTCACCAGGCTAGCCTTCATGCCCTGGTGGCCCATGGCAATCCCGTCCGTCACCGTGATGGTGTTGAACCGCCGCGGCATCCCGCCCGCCTCGTTCACGCCAATCCGCGCCGCATCCGCCTGCGCATCCAGCGTGGTGTTGCACGGCGCCGAGTCATTCCCCGCCGAGGCAATGCCCACGAACGGCCGCGCAATCTCCTCCTCGGAAAGCCCCATGGCGTAGTAATAGGACCGATGCGGCGCCCGCTCCGGCCCCACGGAAACATGGCGACTAGGCAGCTTGGACTTGTCGAATCTTGTCATTTCAGGGCCTCATTCGATAACAAAATTGCCCTGCCGCAGTGCTGGCAATGGGTCAAGGGTGGAGTGAAGAAATGCCTCCTGCGGGCAGGGACTCAATCCCTGCCCGCAGGAGGCCCCGCTTCTTCCCTTACACCAACCCCCGCCGCACCATCGCGATGCAATCCGCCAATATATGCGTCCAGCGGGCCACGCCTCCCTTGGACTGCAACCCGTCGTTGCGGACTTCGACGCCGAGATAGGGAATACGCGCTGCTTCGGCGTGGCGATCCATGGTGTAGTTGAGGTCGCGGCCGGAATAGGGCTGGTTGTCCCCCACATGGAGGCCGCGCGACGCCAGGGCGACGAGGCCGCGGCGGGCGGCGCGGTCGTCCTGGTTGTAGAGAATGCCGATTGGCCAGGGGCGCTGTTCGTCGGGCCGGGTGGCGAGTTGCGGCGTGAAGCTGTGGACGGAGATGATCAGCGCTGGGCGCACCCGGGCGATCTCGGCCGCAATGGCGGCGTGATAGGGGGCGTGGATGGCCTCCACCCGCAAGGCACGCTCTTCATCGGGCAGGTTCCAGTTGCCGGGGATCAGGTGGCCATCGCTGCTGGCCGGAACGGCGCCCAGATCGGCGGGATCGCGGTTGAGATCGACCACCAGGCGCGAGACCGTGGCAATGATGGCGGGGGCCGAAAGCGCGCGGGCAAGACGGCGGGTGAGCGCATCGGTGCCGATGTCCACGGCAACATGATCATGGAGCAATGCGGGCGATATGCCGAGATCGATACCGGGCGGCACCTGTGCCGAGGCATGATCAGCGATCAGCAGCAGATCGGCGGTGCCGGGCAGGATTTCGGGCAGGCTCATCCTTGCCGGCATAGCCCGCGCGGGCGACAGAAAAAAGGCCCGGTGGAGAACCAACGGGCCCAACTGGAGGCAAGAAAATGGGCCTGGTGGCACGCCACCAGGCCCAAAGGGGCATCCTTGGGAGGATGAAATCGAAAATTACTGACCGGCAGTGGCCGACAGGGCAGCCAGTTCGGTGCCAAGCAGCTTGGCGGCGGCAGCGAACTTCTTGCCAGCTTCGAACTTGGCATCGGCGGCGCACAGGGCTTCACCGGTCGAAACCAGCTTCAGGGCCTTGGTGGCGTCTTCGCCGCCCTTGGCTTCGGCCAGGGTGCGGATCTGGGCCGGGGTGGCCTTGCAGCTGACCGGGGCAGCAGCGGCAACCGGGGTGGCGGCAACAGCAGCGGCGGTGATGGCGAGAGCGATGAAACGGTTCAGCATGGGTCTTCTCCTCTACGGCCAGCGGCCGGCAAAACGTCAAAAATTCCGGCTGATCTGAGCGGCGCCGCCTCCGACCGAGGGGGGAGGGTTGAGCGAAGGCTGAGCGCTACTCAAATCAACTGAGCCCCTTCTAAGTGAGGCTCAGAAGCTGGTCAACAGCTATTTTGAGCGCTAGTCAGATTGTCGCACCGCAGCGTCTATTTATCAATGGTTTGTATAAATAACGTAGGGATATTGTGGCGTTGCACAGGCCAGAATCTCCCGGCAATCGAGCGCGACTCAAGGTAATTTCCGAGTCCGACTCCATTCAACTGAGCGCGACTCGGGACTGTGGCGACCGAATCAGATGATATGCGTGGGGCAGAGCCACCAACCGCTGGTGGCCAGCGCTGCCGCTGCCCGATCCCGGGCACCATCATCGGCATAGAGCGCCAGGCAGGTCGCGCCGGAACCGCTCATGCGAACAAGGCTCGCCTCCCCGCCCCGCTCCAATGCCGACAGCACATCGGCAATCACCGGCTGCAGCACGATGGCAGCGGCAGTCATGTCGTTGCGCAGCCCGGTCAGCGGCACCGCGGCATCGATCGGGCCGCGATCCTGCTGGTCCCAGCCGGCGAACACCGGCCCGGTGGCGACGGCCACACGCGGATTGACCAGCAATATGGGCGTGCCCGCCGGATCATGCGGCCAGTGCGACAGCGCCTCCCCCTTGCCCGCGCCAAACAGCGTGCGGCTGTACACGCACACCGGCACATCAGCGCCCAGGGGCGCCGCCAGCGCCGCCAGCCGCTCAAGGGGCCAATCCAGCCCCCATAGCCGGTTGAGCAGCCGCAAGGCCGCTGCCGCATCCGCCGAACCACCGCCCAGCCCGGCGGCCACCGGAATCCGCTTTTCCAGATGCAGGGCCGCGTTCGGCACGATGCCCGCCGCTGCCGCCAGCGCCCGGCCGGCGCGCAGCACCAGATTGTCATCACCCACATCCGCCGCCGCCGCCGTTGGGCCCGACAGGGTGAGGCTCAGCCCCTCCCCCGCTTCACCGCGCAGCGTGTCGCCAAAGGCGGTGAAGGCAAAGATGCTTTCCAGATCATGATAGCCATCCGGCCGCCGTCGCCGCAGGTGCAGCGCCAGGTTGATCTTGGCCGGGGCGGGTTCGATGATCATCGCGCGGCGGCTGTGACGCGGGCGGGGAGCGGCTGCAAGCCTCTATTTCAGGGCCAGCATCGCCGGCGCGGCCTCCAGGCCATAATCCAGCCGGGCCTGCAGCTTGCGTTTGTCTTCCGCCGGGGCATCCAGCGCCAGCGCCTCGCGCCAGCGGAAGCGCGCTTCGATGCGCCGGCCCTGTTGCCACAGCGCATCGCCCAGATGGCCGATGATGGTCGGGTCCTGCGGCTCCAGGCTGACGGCGCGTTCCAGCGTGATCACCGCCTTTTCGGTTTCGCCGGTCTGCAGCTGCACCCAACCCAGTGAATCGATGATACCGCCATCGCCGGGCCGCAACTGCGCCGCCTTTTCGATCATGGCGCGCGCTTCGGCCGGCGCGCCGCCGCGTTCCAGCAGGCCATAGCCCAGATAATTGAGCACCCCCGGTTCATCGGGGAACAGCGCCAGCGCGGCGCGGAAATCCGCCTGCGCGCCCGGCCAGTCCCCAGCCCGATCGCGCATCATGCCGCGCAGATAATGGAGGTTCCACGCCGAAGCGCCCATCGCCTTGCCGAACCGATCCAGCGCGGTGCCATAGGCCGTGGCAGCCTGCGCAAAGCGCCCGCCGCGTTGATGCCAGCCGGCCAGCCCGGCCCAATCATCCGATGATGCGCCGGGGGCATCCGCCGCGCGCTGCAGCAATTGTCCGGCAGCAGCCGCCTGGCCGGCGCCTTCCAGCACCTCGGCGCGGCGGGCGCGCACCGCCTCTTCCAGCCCCAGCCCGGCCGGCACCTTGTCCAGCGCGGCCAACGCTGGCTGCGGCTGATTGGCCCGGCCCAGCATGTCACCCAGAGTCAGCCAGCTGATCGGCATTTCCGGCGCCATGAAACTGGCCAGCCTCGCAAACATCAGCGCCATTGGTTCCGACCGTTCGCGCGCCAGATCGACCGCCAGCCGCGCCGACATCCACGCCAGTGCCTGCCGCGGTTCGGCCGCCAGCGGGCCGAGGCGCTTGCCGGCCTGCAGACGTTCGCGCGCCACCGCCGTGGGCTTGTCGGCCGGGAACAGAACGGCCAGCGCCTCTTCGCGCTTTCCGGCCATCAGCAGCGCATCGGCCTGGCCCTGGCGCAGGAACAGCAGCGCCGGGCCACCGCCGGATCGGGCCTGGCGATAGGCGGTGGCCGCTTCATCCCAGCGGCCCAGGCTGGCCAGCAGATGCGCGCGCTGTTCGGCAATATAGCCACGCAGGAAACCCTGATGGCGCTGCGGATCGAGCAGATTCAGCGCCGCACCCGCATCGCCGCGCGCCTGCGCCGCCCAGGCATCGATCACCGGCCCGGCCACGATCGGCCAGCCTTGCCCGCCCAGTTTCTGGCGCAGGGACGCCGCCAGCGCCCAATCCTTGCGGATCACGGCTTCCGCGATGCGCGTGATCGTCACATCGGGATCGGCAGCGCCACTGGCGGCCAGGCTGCGCGCCAGCTGGAAGGCGCGGGCCTGATCGCCGTTGGCCAGCGCCAATTCCCAGCTGCGGCGCTTCACATTGCCCGCGGTCGGATCGGCAGCGCGGGCTTCCTCCATCAACCGGGCGGCAAGGCCAACCTGCCGATCCAGCTCGGCATAGCGGCCGATGACATAGGCGTGCAGCGCGGAGTCGCTGGCTAGCGCTGCCGGTTTGGCAGCGTGGGCCGGTGCAGACAGCGCCAGCAGGGCGGCGATGGGGAGGCGGATGCGCATGTGGCGCGAAGATGGCGTGGGCGGTGGGGAATGTCGAGAGGGGTGGAGCCGGGACAAAACCGCTCATGCCGAGCTTGTCGAGGCACCGCGCGCGGGTCCGGGCAGGCGCTTGTGGGCGCGGCCGGCGGCAGAGCCGCCGAGTCCGCTTGGGGGACTGAAGTAAGAAGGCGGAAGAGCGTGGCGGAGCCACGCCGTCGGACGAGTCAAGAAGGGCGGGTTTGGCCCGCCCTTTTCGCTCGCCGTCCGGACTTGCCGGAGTCGGTGCGCGGCACGCGCACACGCCCGGCTGCGTCACATATTCGGATAATTCGGGCCGCCGCCACCCTCCGGCACCACCCAATTGATATTCTGGGTCATGTCCTTGATATCACACGTCTTGCAGTGCACGCAGTTCTGCGCGTTGATCTGCAGGCGCGGGGCATTCTCCTCAAGGCCCACGATCTCATACACGCCAGCCGGGCAATAACGCTGCGCCGGTTCGTCATACAGGGCGTAGTTCACCGCGATCGGCACCGACGCATCCTTCAGCGTCAGGTGGCAGGGCTGGTCTTCCTCGTGGTTGGTGTTCGAAAGGAACACGCTCGACAAGCGGTCAAAGCTGATCACGCCATCCGGCTTGGGATAGACGATCTTCGGCGCATCTCCCTTGCGCCGCATGTGAGTATTGTCGGGGCTGAGCTTGAAGGTGAACGGCAGTTCGTAGCCCAGATATTCCATCCACATCATGATGCCGCCCATGGCGGTGCCCACGGTGGTGCCGAACTTCTCGACCGCCGGCAGCACGTTGCGCACCATCTTCAGCTCGTCATGCACCCAGCTCTTCCTGTAGGCGGCGTCATAGTCCTTCAACTCATCCCCGCTGCGCTGGGCGGCGATGGCGGCAACGGCGCATTCGGCGGCCATCATGCCGGTCTTCATGGCCGTGTGGCTGCCCTTGATGCGCGGCACGTTCAGGAAGCCGGCAGCGCAACCGATCAGCGCCCCGCCGGGGAAGGCCAGTTTCGGCACCGCCTGCCAGCCACCATCATTGATGGCGCGCGCGCCGTAGCTCACGCGGCGACCGCCTTCCAGGATTTCGCGGATCGCCGGGTGCGTCTTCCAGCGCTGGAACTCCTCGAACGGCGAAAGGTGCGGATTGTCGTAGTTCAGCCACACCGAGAAGCCGAGCGCGACCTGGCCATTGGCCTGATGATAGAGGAAGCCGCCGCCATTGGCATCGGAGAGCGGCCAGCCCTGGCTGTGGATCACCCGGCCCGGCACATGCTTTTCGGCCGGGATGTCCCACAATTCCTTCAGGCCGATGCCATAGATCTGCGGCTGGCTGTCCTTGCGCAGATCGAAGCGGTTGATGATCTGCTTTGAAAGATGCCCGCGCGCGCCCTCGGCGAAGAAGGTATATTTGGCGTGGATTTCCAGACCGGGCGTCCAGCTGTCCTTCTTCGAACCATCCTTGGCGATGCCCATGTCGCCGGTGGCGACGCCCTTCACGCTGCCATCATCATTGAACAGCACTTCAGCCGCGGCAAAACCGGGGAAAATCTCCACCCCCAGCGCTTCGGCCTGCCCGGCCAGCCAGCGGGTCAGATTGCCCAGCGACACCGTGTAGCAGCCCTTGTTCTGCATGAACGGCGGCAGCAGCGCGTGCGGAAAGTCGTACTTCTTCGTCGCGGTCAACACCCAGTGATGGTTCTCCGTCACCGGCACCGTCAGCGGCGAATCCATCGTGCGCCATTCCGGCAGCAGTTCATCGAGCGCCTTGGGGTCAACCACCGCGCCCGACAATATGTGGGCGCCGATTTCGCTGCCCTTTTCGAGGATGCACACACTGAGTTCGACGCCCAGCCGCTGGGCTTCCTGCTTGGCCCGGATGGCAGCGGACAAGCCGGCTGGCCCGCCCCCCACGATCACCAGGTCATAGGGCATCGATTCCCGTTCGCTCACTGCTCTTTCCCCATCCTGGCGCCACCGCTTCGGGTTGGCGCGCAACTACCATCATTCACCAGATAGCTTGATGACAAAGGCTTGACCAGACGGGGCGGACTGTTGCTTTTGGTCGTTTGTGACCCTGCCCCACACCACCGCCGCCGATCCGGGCGCTGCTCTGGCCTTTCTGGTCAGCGCCGGTGCCACGGAAGCGATGACGGAACAGCCCCGCCGCTGGCTCGACGCGCCGCCGCCGCGAACTGAAGCTGCGGCCCCAGCAATGGCAACGCCGGCGCCGCGCGCGACGGCCCCGGCAGCGCCCGCCGCCGAACATCCGGCCCGCGCCTGTGCCGATATTCCCGCCCTGCTTGCCCTGCTTGGCCGGTTTCCCGATGCCCGCACCCGGCCGCCGCTGCTGTTTCATGGTGCGCTGGAAGCCCGGGTCTGGGTGCTGATCGACCGGCCCGACGCCGATCCCACCCACCGCGACACCATCGATCGCATGCTGGCCGCCATCGATCTGGATTGGAACCGCGCGGCATTGGTCAGCCGCCTGCCGTGGCCAACGCCCGGCGACGGCGAACCCACCGCCAGCAGCCTGGCCCGTTTTACCCCGGTGGTGGAGCGGCTGGCCGAACTGGCGCCGCCCGCCCATGTGCTGGCGCTGGGCCAGGCCGCCGCCGAACTGGCCGGTAGCCAGGCGCGGCTGGGCAGCAGCCGTGGCCGCTGGTTCGATTGGCGCGCCGCGCAGCTGATGCCGTCGATCCACCCGCGCGCCATGGGCGGCAACAAGGAATTGAAGCGCCAGGCGTTCGAGCATCTGAAACTGTTCCGGGCTGCCATCGCATGACCCGCGCCGCAGCCCTGATTGCCCTGGTTCTGGCTGGCCCGGCCGCCGCGATCACCGTGCCGCCCGCGCTGATGCCGCCCACACCGCCGCCGCTGACCACCCTGCCGCCCGCCGCCGCCCCGCTGCTCACGGTGACCGGCCAGCGCACCGGCATCACGCAACGCCAGCGCCTGGTGCCGCCGCAATTGAGCGAGGAGGAGCGCGCTGCGTTCCGGCAGATTTTCCTCGATCTCGATGCCGGCCGCTTCACCGCTGCCGAACGCGGCCTTGCCGCCCTGCCCGCTGGACTGCTCAGCGAAACCGCCCGCGCGGCGCTGATCGTGGCGCGCGGCACCGGCAGGCTCAGCCGTGCCGATCTTGCCGCCTGGCTGGCGGCCAATCCCGATCTGCCGCTGTCGCCCAAGGTCGCGCGGCTGGCCGAAGCGCTGCCCGGTGCCGACAGCGCCCCCTTGCCGCTGCTGCCCGAAGCGCGCCCGTTCCGCACCGCCAGCAGCCCCGGTTTCCGCACGGAAAGCCTGCCGGCCGATGGCGAACTCAGCGCCCGGCTGAAGCCGCTGCTGGCGGCCGACCGCAATGACGAGGCGGAGCGGCTGTGGCTGGCGCAGGCGCCTTCGCTGTCACCTTTCGCCCGCGCCGATCTGGCCGCGCGCATCGCCTGGAACCATTATCGCATGGGTGACGATGCCGCCGCCTGGCGCATGGGGCTGGAGGCCACCGCGGGTCTGGGCCAGGGCGCGTCTGATGGCGCCTGGACCGCCGGGCTTGCCGCCTTCCGCCTGGGCCGCTGGCGCGATGCCGCCGAAGCCTTTGATCTGGTCAAGACGGGCCGCGACGATACGCGTGCCGCTGCGGCCTTCTGGGCCGGGCGCAGCTGGGGCCTGGCCGGCGACCCGGCGAAACGCACGGCGCGGCTGCAACAGGCCGCAACGTCGGTGGCGAGTTTCTATGGCCTGCTCGCCCGCCGCACGCTGGGCGTCGATCAGGGCCTTGACTGGCGCGAACCCGATTTCATCACTGCCGACTGGAATTATCTTAAAGCTGTGCCCGGCGCCCGCCGCGCCGCCGCACTGGTGGAAATCGGCCAGCTGGGCCTGGCTGATCGCGAATTGCGCCACCTTGCCGCCACCGCACCGGCCGATGCCTATCCGGCCATCCTGCGCCTGGCCGCCCGGCTCGATCTGCCGGCGACGCAATACAGCCTCGCCACGCGCCCGCCCGTTGGCCTCGAAGCGCCACTGTCGGCGCGGTATCCTGCCCCCGATTGGGTGCCGTTCCGTGGCTGGCGGGTGCCGCGCAGCCTCGCCTTTGCCCATGCGCTGCAGGAATCGGCCTTCATCACTACCGCCACCAGCCGCACCGGCGCCAAGGGCCTGATGCAGTTGATGCCCGACACCCGCGATCTGGTGAACCGCCGCATCCTGAAGGAAACGCCCGATGCCGCCTCCGTGGTGGGCGACATGGCCGATCCGGCCTATAATTTCGAACTGGGGCAGACCTATCTGGAAGTGCTGGGCCGCATGGGCCTCACCGGCGGGCTGCTGCCCAAGGTGATCGCTGCCTACAATGCCGGGCCGGGCGCCGTGCAGACATGGAACCGCACGCTGGATGACCAGGGCGATCCGCTGCTGTTCATCGAATCCATCCCGTATCGCGAGACACGGCATTATGTCGAAGTCGTGCTGAGGAACCTTTGGATGTATGAACTGCGCGATGGCCAGACGCCGGCATCCATGGACGCCATCGCAGCTGGCCTGTGGCCGCGCCTGCCCGGCATTGGCGGCCAGTTGGCCGTGAAGCGCGACCCGCTGCCCATCCGGCCGCGCCCCGAACCCGGCAGCTTCACCCCCGAAGCCTGGCCCAGCGACGATCGCGCCGTCGCCGGCGGCAAATAGGCTCAGCCGGGAAAGCGCTGATAGCCCGGCAGTTCGTGCGCCGTCGCCATCCAGCTGATGCGCTCGGCCAGTTGGATATGGCCATCGGGGACAAACACATCGGGATGATCGAGCGTGGCGGACTGCACATCGACAATGCCCGGCAAATTTTCGGCATTGCGGTAATATATGCCGCTGCCACAGCGACCGCAGAAATAGCGCCAGCTTTGCCCCGACGAATTGAACGCAACCGGTTCGCCCCTGGTCACCCGAAAATCGGCTTCGGCAAAGGCGGCCCAGGCCACCATGGGCGCCCCGCTGCTCTTGCGGCAATCCTGGCAATGGCACAGCGCCACGTGCCTTGGCGCACCGCTCACTTCATAGCGCACCGCGCCGCACTGGCAGCCCCCTGCTTCAGCCATCTTGCCCTCTCCTTGTTGAACTTCAACGTTGCTGCGTCAGGCTCAGCAGATTGCCCTCGCTGTCATTGAACCAGGCGATGCGGGCGCCGCCATCAGGCGAATTCCAGATGCCCTCTTCGTCCTGGCCAAAGCCCGGATAGATCAGCATTTCGACGCCGGCTGCCACCAGGCCTGTTACCGCCGCGCCAGCATCCGCCACCTTCCAGCCCAGCACCGGATATTTGCCGGGCGCCCAATCGGGCAGCGCTGTCAGCCGGATAAAACCGTCGCCGCACGGAAACTGATCGCCAAACGGATCGATGGCCGGCGCCCCGATGCCGAACACCGGCCCCAGCACATCGCGATAGAAAGCCCGCGCCCGTTCCCGGTCGGTCACGCAGATCATTGCCATTATCTGGGCCATCGCTGTTCCCCCTCGCCGTTCTGCCACCATGACAAGACGGCAAGGAGCAGCCTAGCATCGTTCATGCCCATCGATGAGTCGCTTTCCTTCGTGCCACTCCACATCGCCGTCGCCACGGTGAGCGACACCCGTGTGGCCGCGACCGATACGTCGGGCGATACGCTGGTCGCCCGGCTCACCGCTGCCGGCCATGTCCTTGCCGCCCGCGCCATCATCAGGGACGAGGTGCCGGCGCTGATTGCGCAGTTGAATGCGTGGATCGACGATCCGGCGGTTGATGTGATCATCACCACCGGCGGCACTGGCGTCACTGGCCGCGATGTCACGCCCGAAGCGCTCGATCAGGTGATGGAAAAAGCCATCCCCGGTTTTGGCGAGCTGTTCCGCTGGCTCAGCTTCCAGAGCATCGGCACCTCCACCATCCAGTCCCGCGCCTGCGCCGGCCTGGCGCGCGGCACCTATATCTTCTGCCTGCCCGGTTCGACCGGCGCCGTGAAGGACGGCTGGGACGGCATCCTCGCCACCCAGCTCGATGCCCGCCACCGGCCGTGCAATTTTGTCGAGCTCATCCCGCGTCTGCGGGAACGCTGAACGGTGCGCTATTTCCTGGACTGCGAATTCAACGGCTTCGACGGCCCCTTGATCTCCATCGCATTGGTGCCGGAATTGGAAGGCCATGGCGATTTCTATGCCGTGCTGCCCTGCCACCGCCCGCTGCGCTGGGTGCAGGACCATGTGATGCCCAAGCTGGGCGCCCCGGTCCAGAGCCGCGCCGACGTGGTGGCCAAGCTTGCCGCCTATCTGGCAGCCGATGCCGAACCCGTGCTGGTCGCCGATTGGCCGGAAGACATCGCCCACGCCGCCGGCCTGCTGGTGTTCCAGGGCCGCCGCATGGTGCCGCACGTACGTTTCGACCTCATCAACCTGCCCGGCTTCGACACCGCCAGCATGAGCACCTCGCCCCACAACGCCCTGGCCGACGCCCATGCCCTGCGCCGCGAAGTGCTCACCCGCGAAGCGCTGGCGCTGGGGAATGTTGCCGCCTGAACGCGGCTCAGTGGCCGGAGGCGGCTGAGGCGGCCGGCAGGTCCAGCACCATGTCCTTGCTCAACTTCATGGTGCCATCAGCCTGACGCTTGAAAACGGCCACCCAGTTGCCGGTCTCCACTGAAGGTTGCCCGGTGGCGGGGTTGGTGAACGTGAAGCGATAGATGGCCTGATAGATGGCCATGTCCCCCGCCTCGGCCACGTCCACTGTTTCGTCGGACGCCTCCAGTTTCAGCGCCGGGTCGGCCATCTGTGCCTTGATCTGGGCGAGAACGGCATCTCGGCCCACATTGTTGGGCGCCCCATGCATCATGCCCAGCATGTCGGGCGCGGCGATGCTGGCCGCCTTCACCGGATCGCGGGCGGCATAGGCTTCAATCTGGGTCCCGATTGCCGCCTTCACTTCGGCGGCAACAGCCTGCCGGTCCACCGTGATGCGCGCCTCAGCCTGCGGAGCCTTGCCGGCGCCGGCGTTGCATCCAGCCAGCAACATGATGGCCAACAGCGGCGATGCGGCACCCCACCGGTTGCAAACACGTTCGATCATTGCCACCCCCATTCGACCGCGCGGCATGACACCTGAGCCACGCGACAATGGCAAGCCAAAAAACACCGGTTTGCGATCCGCACATGTTCCTGATACGTTCACATCTCCAGGAGAGTCGCGTGCAAAAACTGATCGGAGCAGTTCTGATGATGGCCAGCCTTACATCGGGCAATGCGGCGGCGGCAGTCGAAGCCCGCGGTCAGTTCAACGTTGCGCTCGCCGCGCTGCCCGCAGCACCTGGCGGCCTCGCGCAGCACAGGCTGGAAAAACAGTTCAGCGGCGATCTGGCCGGCACCAGCACCGGCGTGATGATGAGCGCCGGCGATCCGGCCAAGGGCATTGCCGGTTATGTGGCAATGGAGATGGTGGAAGCCACGCTGGCTGGCCGCAGCGGCGGCTTCGTGCTGCAGCACAATGGCACCATGGATGCCGGCGGGCAGCAGCTCAATGTGGTCATCGTGCCCGGCTCCGGCACCGGCGCGCTGGCCGGGATCACCGGCAGCATGGCAATCCGGATCGAAAACCGGCAGCATTATTACACGCTGACCTATGACCTCCCCGCTGCACCCTGAGGCGGTGCGCGGACGCGGCGCCACGCTGAACGTGGTACCGTCGCGCTTTGGCCTCGCCGCCCGCGAAGCCGATGGCGATTGGCTGGATGCTGCCGCCACGGTCGACGACGCGCCTTTCCCCTTGCGCACCACGGTGACGGTGGAACGCCCGCGCAGCATCATCACCCGCAACCAGTCGCCGGATGTGCCGTTCGATCGCTCGATCAACGCCTATCGCGGCTGCGAACATGGCTGCGTCTACTGCTTTGCCCGGCCCACCCACGCCTATCATGATCTGTCGCCGGGCCTCGATTTCGAAAGCCGCCTGTTCGCCAAGCCCGACGCGCCGGCACTGTTGAAGGCCGAACTCGGCAAGCGCGGCTATCAATGTCAGCCGATCGCGCTGGGCACCAACACCGATCCCTATCAGCCGATCGAGCGCGACTGGAGGATCACGCGCCAACTGCTTGAAGTGCTTGATGATTGCCATCATCCCGTCACCATCACCACAAAGTCCGACCGTGTGTGTCGCGACCGCAATATCCTGGCCAGCATGGCAACCCGCGGCCTCGCCGCCGTGATGATCAGTGTGACAACTCTCGATCCCCAGCTCGCTCGCCTGATGGAGCCGCGCGCCGCCACCCCGCCGCGCCGGCTCGCCGCCATCCGGGCACTCGCCCAGGCCGGCGTGCCGGTGTTTGTCTCGCTCTCCCCGATGATCCCGGCGATCAACGATCACGAGATCGAGGCCATCGTGGCCGCCGCTGCAGATGCCGGTGCGGTTGGCGCCTATTCCATCCCCGTGCGCCTGCCCCACGAAGTCGCGCCGCTGTTCCGCGACTGGCTGGCCACCCATTTCCCCGACCGCGCCGCCCGCGTGATGCACCACATCACCAGCATGCGCGGCGGCAAGGACAATGACCCGCGCTTCTTCGCGCGCTTCCAGGCCCAGGGCCCCTACGCCGCCCTGATGCGCCAGCGCTTCCACAAGGCCTGCGCCGCCCACGGCCTCAGCCGCGATCGAATCCCGCTCGACTGCAGCCAGTTTCGCCCGCCCAGCGACCAGCTGGCGTTGTTCTGAAAGCCCGCCTTCCTTCACCCCTCCCTTTCAAGGGAGGGGCCGGGGGTGGGTCCTCGCCACAGGCTCAAACCTGCGCCACAAACCAACCATGATCAGCACGCAAGATTTTCTCGCTGTCGAAATCCACGCCGGCACGGTGATCGACGCCCAGCCTTTCCCGGAAGCCCGCAAGCCCGCCATCAAGCTCGTCATCGATTTCGGGCCCGATATTGGCGTGAAGAAGAGTTCGGCACAGATCACTGTCCACTACACACCCGAAACCCTGATCGGCCGCCAGGTCATCGCCGTCACCAATTTCCCGCCGCGCCAGATCGGCAAGTACATGAGCGAAGTGCTGGTACTTGGCCTGCCCGACGCCACTGGCGCCGTCGTGCTGCTCGGCCCGGATCTGCCCGTCCCCAACGGCGGACGGATGCATTAGTCGACCACATTTTTCCCGGGCGGATACCAGGTCACCTCGACGCGCAGGCCATCGGGATCGGGCATGAACAGGGCATGGGCGCCGCCCAGATGCTGGATCGGCTGGATGGCATGCCCCTTGGCCAGCATGGCCTCGCGCAGCTGCGCGACGAAATCCGCGGTGGGCGCGCGAAAGCCGAGATGGTTCAAGCCCGGCCCGCGCCGTTCATAGGCCCGCGTGCCGGCCTCGGCCGCCAGCACCTGCACGTGCAGGCCATCACCGTTCACCCAGACATCATCGCGGCGCCGCTCAAAGCCGAGCAACGGCAGCAGATCGGCATAAAAGGCCCGGCTGGCGGCCGCATCACGCCCCAGGATGACAAGATGATCGAGGGAAAGGCTCATGGCTACTGTCCTGCACGTACTGGTCTGCAGCACAGTTCGTGGCACAGGCGCCACAAATTAACCCCCGCCATCGCCAATCTTTGATTGGTAACGACAAATCCCCGCTTGGGCGCTCACGCCGTCGGCAGCTTGTAGTCCTTGTACTGCTCCCGCAGCGCCACCTTCAGCAATTTGCCGGTGGCCGTGTGCGGCAGGCTGGGCACGACCAGCACATCATCGGGCGTCCACCATTTGGCGATCTTCCCATCCAGATAGGCCAGCACATTTTCCTTGCTCACTTCGGCGCCGTCCTTGGGCACCACCAGCAACAGCGGGCGCTCGTCCCATTTCGGGTGATGCACGCCGATCACGCAGGCTTCCGCCACGCCCGGCGCACCAACGGCGACATTTTCCAGATCGATGGACGACACCCACTCGCCGCCCGACTTGATCACGTCCTTGGCACGGTCGACGATCTGCATATAGCCAAGCGGGTCCAGCGTCGCGACATCGCCGGTATCGAACCAGCCATCCTCGAACGCCGAAGCACCATCGCCCTTGAAGTAACTGCCGACCGTCCACGGCCCACGTACCAGCAGCCGGCCAAAGGCCACCCCATCACGCGGCAGCTCCTGGCCCGCATCGTCAACGATCTTCATCTCGACACCGAAAACGCCGCGACCCTGCTTGATACGCACATCAAGCTGCTGCTGATAATCCATTGACTCTGTTTCCGGAACGCCTGCACCAACTGTGCCGAGCGGCGACATTTCGGTCATCCCCCACAGCTGCAACACCCTCACGCCCAACTTGTCATAGGCTTCGATCATGGCGCGCGGCACGGCCGAGCCCCCAATGGCCGTTCTATTCAATTTTCCAAGGGTTTGGCCGGTTTTCTCAAGATACTGCATCATGCCCAGCCAGATGGTCGGCACCGCCAGCGCCAGGTCCACCTCTTCCTCGACGATCAACGTGTGCAGCGTCGGCGGATCGAAATTGGGGCCGCCCATCACCAGCTTGGCACCGGTGAGCGCGGCAACATAGGGGATCGACCAGGCATTGGCATGATACATGGGTGCAATCGGCAGCACCACGGTGCTGGCACCCATGCCGAACGTATCGGTGGCCGCCGCCGCCATGGCGTGCAGCACGTTGGAACGATGGCTGTACTGCACCCCCTTGGGATTGCCGGTGGTGCCGCTGGTATAGCACAGGCCAGCCGGTGCCGTTTCCGGCAGCTCCGCCCACGGCTCGTCCACGCTCTCCCCGGCCAGCAGCTCCTCATAGCAGAGCAGGTTCAGGCTCGATTCCGGCATGTGGGCGCGATCGGTGAGCAGCACGAAATGTTCGATAGTGGAGAGGCTTGGCGCCAGCTTCTCAACCAGTTTCACAAAGGCGAGATCAAAAAACAGCACCCGGTCTTCGGCGTGATTGGCGATATAGATGATCTGCTCTTCAAACAGGCGTGGGTTGATGGTGTGCGCCACCCCGCCCATGCCGGAAATGCCGTACCAGCTTTCCAAGTGCCGCCACGTGTTCCAGGCCAGAGTGGCAATGCGATCCCCGGGCTGCATCCCCAATCGCCGCAACGCGCCGGCCACTTGCTTCGCCCGACCCCGCACCTGGGCCCAATTGGTCCGATGCTTGGACCCTTCGCAGCTCAGCGACACGATCTCGCGATTGGCATGATAGATGGCAGCGTGGTCGATCAGCTTGCTCACCAGCAGCGGCCAATCCTGCATCGTTCCGTGCATCATCATCTCCCCATGGCTTTGTACTGCGCCGGCCTCCCCGGCCCGCATGCACTTGGCTTCGTTCATAACCTTGGCCGCCCTGATGCGAAAGAGGGGCTTGACGAGCGGAACAGAAAAGGAACATATCAACGGAACAGAGATAGAACATCAGAACGATTCGCCGAAGGAGCGCGACAATGACGATGCTGTTGATGCTGATGGCCTGCATGGCCGCCTGGGCGCTGGTGGCGCTGATGCTGGGCGATGCCCGCCTGATGCTGATTGATGCCCTGCGCGGGCAGCCGGCTCAGGGTGGCGGCTGGATGCCGTCGTCGCGGGCCGTGGTTCGGGTTGCCCCTTCCCGTGCCTTCACCCGGGCATAGGATCGCACCGCAAAAGGCAGCAGCACGGCATAGACGGCGCTGACCAGCGTCAGCATGGGCCAGGGATCGGTGAACAAGGCGCCGGCAAACAGGCCAACGGCCGCCAGCGCCGGCAGCCGCCACGCCGCCCGCAGCCGCAACGCGCCAAAGCCAAAGGTCGGCAGGTTGGAAACCATCAGGAAGGCGACAATCAGTGTCGTCACCGCCACCACGCTGGCCCGCGTGGCGGGATCGTCCAGAAATGCCGGCGCCAGCCAGAAGTGGAGATAGAGCGGCGTCAGGGCAAGGCCGGCGCCCGCCGGTGCCGGAATGCCGGTCATATAGCCCAGCCGCTTGTGCGGTTGATCCACGGCATCGATCTGGGCGTTGAAGCGCGCCAGCCGCAGGGCGCAGGCAATGGCCTGGGCCAGGGCAATCACCCAGCCAAAACGGCCCGGCAGATGCTGCAGCGCCCACAGATACATGATCAGCGTCGGGGCCACGCCAAAGGCCGTCACATCCGACAGGGAATCGAGTTCGGCGCCAAAGCGGCTGGTGCCCTTCAGCAGCCGGGCAATCCGGCCATCTATCCCGTCCAGCACCGCCGCCAGCACCACGGCACCAACGGCCTTTTCCCATTCCCCGCCAATGGCAAAGCGCACACCGGTCAGGCCGACACACAGCGCCAGCACGGTGACGGCATTGGGCACCACCGCGCGCAGCGGGATGCCGCGCCGACGCGGAAGATCAGGCCCGCTCATCGCGGCGACAGCAGATTGCCAATGTCCACATCACTGGTCTTCATTGCGCCTGGGCACCCTGCATCAGCGGCGTGCCCTTGACCGCCAGCACGGTTTCCCCGGCAATGGCACGCTGACCCACCGCAACAGCCGGCACATAGCCCGCCGGCAGGAACACATCGACCCGACTGCCGAAACGGATCAGGCCAAAACGTTCGCCCACCTTCAGCGCCTGGCCAACATCCACCCACTTCATGATGCGCCGCGCCACCAGGCCGGCAATCTGGGTGAAGGCGACGCGCACGCCGCTGGCATCTTCCATCACGAAATACTGGCGCTCATTCTCTTCGCTGGCCTTGTCGAGATCGGCATTGAGGAACTTGCCAGGCACATAGACGATGCGGGTCAGCCGCCCGGCGATCGGCGCGCGGTTCACGTGCACATCAAACACGTTCATGAACACCGTCACCCGTGTTACAAGGCCTTCATTCAGCCCGCCTTCGCCCAGCAGCTGGCGCGGCACCTCGACATTGGTGATCAGGCTCACCAGCCCGTCGGCCGGCGACACGATCAGATTCTCGCCCAGCGGCGTCACCCGCACCGGATCGCGGAAGAAGGCCGCCACCCAGATGGCAATGCCGAGCAGCAGGAAGCTGAGTGCAGTCCATTCCAGCACCAGGCCGCCGAACAGCACCGCGGCCAGCGCGATGCCGAGGAACTTGCGGCCTTCGGGGTGCATGTCGGGCAGGCGATATTTGGCGCTCTCGCCCGGCACCAGCGGCAGCGGGCCGGCCGGCACTTCCGGTGGTGGCGGCGGCGCAGACGGCAGCTGCGGCTCCGCCTCCGGCGTCACCTTCAGCGCGTTCAGCTCGGCCTCGAGCTCCTCGATGGTCAGCTTCTTGTCGGGATCGGTCATGCTCGCTGCTTTAGCCTCGTCATACGCCACTTGGCAATTCATCGTGGATTGCGCCCGGCTGGCCGATGCGCCACAGGGCGGCGATGATCCGATCACTGCTGCTGTTCTGTGGTTCCCGCCCTGGCCATGATCCGGCCCATGCCGAACTGGCTGCCGGCTTTGGCGCCCTGTGCGCGGCGCGCGGCGTCACCCTCGTCTATGGCGGCGGCCGGGTTGGCCTAATGGGCGTTGCCGCGCGCGCCTGCATGGCCGGCGGTGGCCGCGTGATCGGCATCATCCCGCGCCTGCTGATGACCACCGAAATCGCCCAGGACGGCCTTGATGAACTGCATGTCGTGGAGACGCTGCACGAGCGCAAGGCCCTGATGCACCGGCTTTCCGACGCCATCATCGCCCTGCCCGGCAGCATCGGCACGCTCGACGAATTGTTCGAAAGCCTGACCTGGCGCGAGTTGGGCATCCACGACAAGCCGATCTGGCTGCTGGATGGTGGTGACTATTGGCAACCGCTCACCGCCCTGCTCGCCCACATTGGCGATGCCGGCTTTGGCCCGCCGCACCTTGCCACCCTGGCCGAACCACTTGCCGATCTTGCCGCCCTGTCGGAAAAGCTTGGGTCCGCCGGTCACGCTAACCGTTGACCACAGCCGCATCGAACACCTACAACGCTGCTACATTCCGTCGCACATTTTTCAGGAAGCACCGATGCCCAAGATCAAGGTCGAAAATCCCGTTGTCGAGCTGGACGGCGATGAAATGACCCGGATCATCTGGCAGTGGATCCGCGAACAGCTGATCCTGCCCTATCTGGATATCGATCTGAAATATTACGATCTCGGCATGGAAAACCGTGACGACACCAACGACAAGGTGACGGTTGAATCGGCCAACGCGATCAAGGAATTCGGCGTGGGCGTGAAATGCGCCACCATCACGCCCGACGAAGCCCGCGTGAAGGAATTCGGGCTGAAGCGGATGTGGAAATCGCCGAACGGCACCATCCGCAACATCCTGGGCGGCGTCGTCTTCCGCGAACCCATCGTCATCAAATCGGTGCCGCGCCTGGTACCGGGCTGGACCGATCCGATCGTCATCGGCCGCCACGCCTTTGGCGATCAGTATCGCGCCACCGATTTCAAGGTGCCCGGCCCCGGCAAGCTGACCATGCGCTGGGAAGCGCAGGATGGCAGCGGCGTGATCGAGGAAGAGGTGTTCGAATTCCCGTCGGCCGGCGTCGCCATGGGCATGTACAACCTTGACGACAGCATCCGTGATTTCGCCCGCGCCTGCCTGAATTACGGCCTCGATCGCGGCTGGCCGGTCTATCTTTCGACCAAGAACACCATCCTGAAGGCCTACGACGGCCGCTTCAAGGATCTGTTCGAGGAAGTCTATACCAATGATTTCAAGGCGCAGTTCCGCAAGGCTGGCATCGTCTATGAACATCGCCTGATCGACGATCTGGTGGCCTCGGCGCTGAAATGGTCGGGCAAGTTCGTCTGGGCCTGCAAGAATTATGATGGCGACGTGCAGTCCGACATGGTGGCGCAGGGCTATGGCAGTCTGGGCCTGATGACCAGCATCCTGATGACGCCCGACGGCAAGACGGTGGAAGCCGAAGCCGCCCACGGCACCGTGACCCGCCATTATCGCATGCACCAGGAAGGCAAGCCGACCAGCACCAACCCGATCGCCAGCATCTTCGCCTGGACTGGCGGTCTGAAACATCGCGGCAAGCTGGACGGCACGCCGCTGGTGACGAATTTCGCCGAAACGCTGGAGCGCGTCTGCGTCGAAACCGTCGAATCCGGTGCCATGACCAAGGATCTGGCGCTGCTGATCGGCCCGGATCAGGCGTGGATGACGACGGAGAAATTCTTCGAAGCCGTGCGCGCCAATCTGGACGCAGCCATCGTCAAGGGCCTGTAATCCCCGCCCATTCGCTCCCTGTTGCGCCCGCACCAACCGGGCGGTGCGGGCAGTTGCCGGGGTGACAAGGCCCGCCGGCTCCCGCAAGGTGCCGCCATGGCACTGAATCTGGAATCCACGGCCTTCAAGGACATGGTGCTCGTGCTGGGCGCCGCCGGGCTGGTGATTCCGGCCTTCGCGGCGCTGCGCATCTCGCCGGTGATCGGCTTCATCCTGATCGGCGTGGCCGCCGGGCCCTTTGGCCTGGGCCAATTGCCGGGGCTGGGCTGGCTGGAATTATCCAATCCCGAGGCACTTGCTGCACCAGCCGAATTGGGCGTCGCCCTGCTGCTGTTCGCATTGGGGCTGGAACTCAGCCTCGATCGCATCCGCACCATGCGCAGCCTGATCTTTGGCCTGGGCAGCCTGCAACTGCTGATCTGTGCCGGGCTGATGATGGCGGTGCTGGTTGTGCTGGGCGAACCGATGATGGCCGTGCTGGTCATTGCCTTTGCCATGGCGCTGTCCTCAACGGCTGTCGGCCTGCAGCTGCTGTCGGCCAGTGGCCGCCTCAACAGCCAGGCCGGCCGCAAGGCGCTGGGCGTGCTGCTGTTCCAGGATCTGGCGCTGGCCCCGATCCTGCTGCTGATCGGCGCCGGCAGTGGCGGCAGTTTCGGGCGCAGCCTGGTCGTTGGCATTGGCGCGCTGGTCGGCATCGCCCTGTTTGCCCGGGTGATCGTGCCGCCGCTGTTCCTGCAGGCGGCGCGCACCCGGCGATCGGAATTGTTCCTGGCCGCGGCCCTGGTGGTGCTGATCGGCTCTGCGGCGACGGCGGCACTGGCCGGGCTGTCGCCGGCAGTCGGCGCCCTGATGGCCGGGCTGATCCTTTCGACCAGCGATTATCGCCGCCAGATCGAAGCGGCGATCCAGCCCTTTGAAGGCCTGTTGCTGGGGGTGTTCCTGATCTGGGTCGGCAGTGGCCTCGATCTGGCGGCCATCGCAGCCGATCCCTGGCCGGTGCTGGGCGGCACGGCGCTGGTGCTGATGCTGAAGGCGGCTGCAGTCTATGCGTTGCTGCGCCTGCGCGGCAGCCGGCGCGGTGTGGCGGGCCATGTCGCGCTGCTGCTGGCCAGCCCATCGGAAACCAGCCTGATCGTGCTGGCGGCAGCCACGTCGGCCGGACTGATCGGCGGCAGCACGGCCCAAACCGCGCTGGCCGTCGCCTCGCTCACCCTCGCGCTGGCGCCGCTGCTGGGCCTGGCCGGCGCCCGGCTGGAAGCGGAAAGCAACGAAGGCCAACAGGAATCCGCCCCGGAAACAGCGGACCAGCAGACGGTGATCATCGGCTATGGCCGGGTTGGCCGGCTGGTGGCGCAAATGCTCGACATGCACGGCCAGGCGTGGCTGGCGGTGGACAGTGATCCGGACGAGGTGCAGCGCCTGCGCCGCGCCGGCAAGCGCGTGATCTATGGCGACGCCCGCCGCCCCGAACTGCTGGACCGGCTGAAGCTGGATCAGGCCCGCGCCGTGGTGTTGACCATCGACGACATGCGCATGCTCGATCTGCTGGTGCGCCGCATCCGGGCCAGCCATCCCGATCTGTGCATCGTGGTGCGCGCCCGCGATGCCGAACATGCCGGCACGCTCTATGCGGTTGGCGCCACCGATGCCGTGCCCGAAACCGTGGAGAGCAGCCTGCAACTGGCCGAAGCGGTGCTGGTGGATCTGGGCGTGCCGATGGGTCCGGTGATCGCTTCGGTGCACGAGAAGCGTGACGAACTGCGCACCCAGATCAAGGGTAGCGGTGTCTCGCCCAAGCGTCCGCCCCTGCGCACGCTGCGGCGCTGATCGATCAGGCCGGCTTGCGCCACATCATGATGTGGAAATTCGGCACCCGGTTGTAACGGTCACGCTTGCCCTCCGGCCCACCCGTGGCCGGCGGTTCATCGAAATGGGTGAGAATCAGCCCGTGGCCAAGCAGCGCCTGCATGTAGCGTTTGAGCGGACGATGATGGTTGATGATGTCAACGCCAGCCCAAGCCGTGCGGCGCGGGCGCTCCTCCAGATAATGATCGATGGGAAAGCTCGGCTCGCCCTCCAGCGGCTTGAGCCAGCCCAGATGTACGGCAGCGGTGTTGAACGAGGTGAGATTGGCGATCAGCAGATGACCGCCGGGCCGGATGGCCGCGATGATGCGTTCCAGCGCCGCATCCAGATCCGGCATGTCGATCAGCGACAGATAGCAGACCGCCAAATCATATCCACCCGGTTCGACCAGCATCGATTCGGCCGCCGCCACGCGGTAGTCGCCATCAGGATGCAACGCCTGTGCCTGGCCAATCAGGGAAACGGCCGGATCAATACCCGTGGTGGCCAACCCGCGCGCGCAGAGCATCCGGCAGAACCGTCCTTCGCCGCAGCCGACATCCAGCACACGCGCCGGCGCAATCGCATCGACCAGCGCCAGCATCGGCGTATCCAGCACATGAACGCGGCCGAAATCGCCGCTTTCGCCCTGGATGGCGATCCACGCGGCCGCCGAATCCTCCCAATCGCTCATGCTAACTCCATGCCCACAGGATCAGCGGCGTGCCCAACAGCAGTACCATCAGGCTGATCGGCGCTCCGATACGGGCATAATCGCCGAATTGATAGCCGCCCGGCCCCCACACCAGCACGTTGGACTGGTGACCGATGGGGGTAAGGAAATCGCACGACGCGCCCACCCCCACTGCCATGAGCATGGCATCCACCGGCACACCACTGGCCTGGCCGGCGCTGGCGGCGATGGGCGCCATGATCAGCACGGCCGCAGCGTTGTTGAGGAAAGGCGTCACCGCCATCGTCACCGCCAGCACCCCGCCCACCAGCAGCCAGGCTGGCCGGCCTTCGCCCAGATTGGACAGCCCCGCTGCCAGCTCACCGGCAATGCTGCTCTGGCCAAAGGCAGTGGCCACCGGAATCAGGGCCGCCAGCAGCAGGATCACCGGCCAATCAATGTCGCGATAGGCGTCAGCGGGCAGCCGACCGGCCAGCGCCAGCACGATCACCCCCAGCAGCAACGCCAACCCCAGCGAGGTGAGGCCGGCGCCCGCCGCGGCAATTGCCGCCAGCAGGGCCAACAATGGCAACAGATCGCGCGGGGCCAGCCCCAACCGGATCGGCCGGTCCGCCAGCGGCAACAGACCCATGGTGGCAGCCAATGCCGGCACCCGATCGGCAGCCACCTGCAGCAACAGCACATCGCCGGCCTGCGGTGCCTGCGCCGCCAACGCCTCGGCGATGGCCTTGCCGCGCCGGCTCACCGCCACCAGCGCCGCCGTCTGCCCCGCCAGCATGTCGCTGGCCGCCGGGTTGCCGGCCAGCGGCGATCCATCGGTCACGACAAATTCGGCAAAGGCGCCGGCCAGCAGATCGTCCTCGGCTTCGCTGACAATTTGCAGCCCCCATCGGTTCAACGCCTGTTCCACCACTGCCGCGCGGCCTTCCACCTGCACGATGTCGCCAGGCAACAGCCGGCGTGAAGCCCGCGGCGCCGTCACCAGCAGGCCGCCGCGATCGATGGCGTGCACCTCCAGCTGGTCGGTGCCCTGCATGGTGGCGGCGAGACGCTCCACGGTCAGATCGGGGGAAACGCCATCGGGCACCCGCAGCTCGAACAGATAATCGGCAATGCGGAATTTCAGCGGCTGCTCGTCCCGCTCCGCCCGCACCGGCAGCAGCCGCACCAGCAATAGCGTCATCGCGATGCCCACCACCGCCAGCGGCAGGCCGACCCGGGCAAAATCAAACATGGCAAAGGCCGTGCCACCCAGATCGGCGCGCATCTGGGCCAGCAGGATATTGGGCGGCGTGCCGATCATGGTGACCAGCCCGCCAAGCAGTGAGGCAAAGGCCATTGGCATCAGCACCCGGCTGGGCGACACATGGGCCGCCCGGCAACTGCCCAATGCGGCCGGCAGCAGCAACGCCAGCGCGCCGACATTGTTCATCACGCTCGATGCCGCCCCGGTGAGCAGCGCATAGACGATGCCGATGCCGGCCTCCCGGCTCAACAGCGGCTGCAGCGGGCGCAACAGGCGTTCCAGCATGCCCGATCGCGACACGGCCGCGCTGAGCACCATCACGGCCGCCACCGTGATCACCGCCGGATCACCAAAGCCGGCAAAGGCCTCTGCAGCCGGCACCAGCCCCAGCAAGACGCTGGCGGCCAGCATCAGCAGCGCCACCAGATCGTGGCGGATGCGTTCGGTGGCAAATCCGACCAGGCCGGCGCCAAAGATCAGCAGGATGAGAGCGCCATCGGACACGGCCCGGAGCCTAGGCCGGTTTGGCGCAGCAGGGCAAATCCAACGCGGTGGCGGCAGGGCCAAGCGCCCCGCCGCTGCGACCATCACCCTGCGAGCGCGGCCTTCACGGCGGCAATCGCGTCGGCTGCCTTGTCGGCATCCGGGCCGCCCGCCTGTGCCATGTCGGGTCGGCCGCCGCCGCCCTGCCCGCCCAGCGCTGCAGCTGCCACGCGCACCAGATCCACGGCCGATCGCGTGCCAACCAGATCGTCGGTCACACCCACCGCCACGCTGGCGCGGCCGTCGTTCACCGCCACGATGGCAACGATGCCGCTGCCCAGCGCCTGCTTGGCTTCGTCCACCAGGCCGCGCAGGGCCTTGGCCTCAAGGCCATCCAGCACCTGGCCCTGGAAGGCGATGCCATTGACCATTTCGGGGCCGGCCTTGGCGCCGGCAGGTCCGGCCAGGGCGAGCGCCTTCTTCGCATCAGCCAGTTCGCGTTCAAGCCGCTTGCGCTCGTCGATCAAGGTGGCGAGCCGCGCCGGGACTTCCTCCGGCCGCGCCTTGATGGCGGCGGCGGCTTCCAGCAACAGCGCCTCGCGCTCGTTCAGCCATTCGCGCGCGGCGATGCCGGTCTTGCCTTCGATGCGGCGCACGCCGCTGGCAACGGCGCTTTCCGATGTGATCTTCAAGAGGCCGATATCGCCCAGCGCTTCGGCGTGGGTGCCACCGCACAGTTCCACCGAATAAATGTCGCCGCCGTCATCGGCCCCCATCGAAAGGACGCGCACTTCCTCGCCATATTTTTCGCCGAACAGCGCCATGGCGCCGGCTTCGATGGCGGCATCCGGCGTCATCAGCTTGGTCGAAACCGGGCGATTGCCCAGCACTTGCGCGTTCACATCGGCTTCCACCTGCGCCAGTTCGGCCGGCGTCATCGCCTTCTGGTGTGAAAAGTCGAAGCGCAGATAATCCTCGCCGACGTAACTGCCCTTCTGCGTGACATGTGTGCCAAGCCGGCGTCGCAGCGCGGCATGCAGCAAGTGGGTGGCGCTGTGGGCGCGGCGATGGGCACCGCGCTGCGGGGCATCCACGTCCAGCTTCACGACATCGCCCACCGACAGCGGCCCGGCTGTCAGCGTCACGTCATGCAGGTGCAACTTGCCCAGCGCCTTGCGCGTGTCGGCCACGCGCGACGTGAGGCCGTCGCCCCAGCTGATGCTGCCGCCATCGCCGGCCTGGCCGCCGCTTTCGGCGTAGAATGGCGTCTGGTTGGTGACGACGACAAGCTTGTCCCCGGCGTTGGCGGTGTCGATCTGCTGGCCGTCCTTCACCAGGGCGACCACCTTTGCTTCGCCGGTCAGGCTGGAATAGCCGGTGAATTCCGTTGCACCTTCGGCCTCGACGATGTCGAACCACACTGCGGCGTCCTTGGCTTCGCCGGAACCGCTCCACGCGGCGCGGGCGAGGCGGCGCTGTTCGGCCATGGCGGCATCGAAACCAGCACGATCCACCGCGATGCCGCGCGCGCGCAGGGCGTCCTCGGTCAGGTCATAGGGGAAGCCGAACGTGTCATAAAGCTTGAAGGCGACATCGCCGGGCAGCGTGCCGCCGGCGGCGAGCTTCGCGGTCGCGTCATCCAGCAGCCCCAGCCCACGCTCCAGCGTCTGGCGGAACCGTGTCTCCTCCAGCTTCAGCGTCTCCTCGATCAGCGCCTGCGCGCGGCCGAGTTCCGGATAGGCCTGGCCCATCGTCGCCATCAGCGCTGGCACCAACTGGTGCATCAACGGCTCCCTGGCGCCCAGCAAATGCGCGTGGCGCATGGCGCGGCGCATGATGCGGCGCAGCACATAGCCGCGGCCTTCGTTGGCCGGCAGCACGCCATCGGCCACCAGAAAGCCCGACGAGCGCAAGTGATCGGCAATGACCCGGTGCGAAGCGCGGGCTTCGGCGGTCAGCGCCTTGCCCACCTTGTCTTCGCTGGCGGCGATCAGCGTCTTGAAGGTATCGGTATCATAATTGTCGTGCACGCCCTGCAGCACGGCGGCGATGCGTTCCAGGCCCATGCCGGTATCGATGCTGGGGCGCGGCAGGTTCAGGCGGGTTTCGCGATCAACCTGCTCATATTGCATGAACACCAGGTTCCAGATCTCGACGAAACGATCGCCATCCTCATCCGGGCTGCCGGGCGGGCCACCGGGGATGTGATCGCCGTGATCGTAGAAGATTTCCGAACACGGCCCGCAGGGACCAGTATCGCCCATCGACCAGAAATTGTCGTTGGTGGCGATGCGGATGATCTTCTCCTCCGGCAGGCCGGCGATCTTCTTCCACAGATCGGCGGCTTCATCGTCGGTGTGATAGACGGTGACGCACAGCCGGCTCTTGTCCAGGCCCCATTCGCGGGTCAAGAGATCCCAGGCCAGCGTGATCGCCTGTTCCTTGAAATAATCGCCGAACGAGAAATTGCCCAGCATTTCAAAGAAGGTGTGGTGGCGGGCGGTGTAGCCCACGTTATCCAGATCATTGTGCTTGCCGCCGGCACGAACGCACTTCTGGCTGCTGGCCGCCTGCGTGTAGGGGCGCGTCTCGAGGCCGGTGAAGACATTCTTGAACGGCACCATGCCGGCGTTGACGAACATCAGCGTCGGATCATTCTGCGGCACCAGCGGCGCCGACGGCACCACCGTGTGGCCCGCCTTGGCGAAGTGATCGAGGAAGCTGCGGCGTATGTCGTTCGACGAGATCATGGATTGAGCGCTTAACGCCGTGAAGCGCCAGCGTAAAGGCCGGCTTCAGGGGCGAAAGCTGAACATGATGACACCGTCGCCGTGGCGGGCGGCCGGTGTCGGCTCACCGCCGCCTGCTGTATAGAGCCCGCGCGCGGCCCGGTTGCTGCTGTTGGTGAGGACCCAGGCGCCTTCGCAGCCCAGCGACCAGGCATGAGCCAGCGTCGTCAGCAGCAGCTGGCGGCCAACGCCACGGCGCTGCCAGGCGTCAGCCACGCCGACCTCGTTGATCCAGCATTCCAAGGGCTTGTCAGGGTGAAGATAGGTGACGGCGCTGACGAAGCCGACAATGGCGGCATCGTGGATGGCGGCAAACAGGTGGTGATCGGGGTGGTCGAGGAAGCGATGCGCCATCTCGGGACGGACCGGGTCGTCAAACACGCCTTGTGCGGCCAGCAGCAAGGGCAGATCGCCTGGCCCGAGCCGGCGGACGGTCAGGCCCGCGCCGTGACCAGCCATATCGCACCGGGCAGCCGCACCTGGCCATCCTGCAGGAAGGCCGTCAGCGCTTCGGCCAGGATGGGCTTGGCGGCATCGCCAATGCCTGCATCGCGAACCGCCCGCGCGGCCGGACCAATGCGCAGGTTGAACTGCACGGCACTGGCAATCGGATCATCACCGTCACCCACCATCATTTCAAAAGGCAGGCTGTGGAAAGCCAGATCCTGCCAGCCGGCGGCTTCCAGCAGGGTGGCGACGCGCGCGGGATCGGCAAAGGCAAAGGGGCCGGGCGCATGCGGATCGCTGGGCGGCATGGCGGGCAACAGATGCGCCAGTGCCGTCATCGGCAAGGTGGCCCACAGATTGCGCGCGGCCGGCTGCCAGCAGGCAAAGACGAGGCGCCCGCCGGGTGCGGCCAGGCCGTGCAGATTGGCGAAGGCCGCGCCTGGATCGGCGAAGAACATGACGCCAAAGCGCGAAAGGATCAGATCAAAGCCACTTTCTTCGGCCCAGGTCGCCGCATCGGCGGCGATGAACTCAGCCTCGCTCAGCAAGGCTTCGGCCCGTTCACGGGCGCGGGCCAGCAGCGGTTCGGACACATCGAGGCCGATGGCATGGCCGCCCTCACCCACCACGGCATCGATCGCCAGCGTGGTTTCGCCCGCGCCGCAGCCGATATCCAGCACCAGTTCACCCGGCTGCGGCGCGGCGGCGGCCAGCAACGCGGTGGTGACCGGGGTCAGCGCCAGATCCATCCGCTCCTGCATCAGCACCCAGGTCTCGCCGACCTTGCTGTTCCAATATTCGATCTGCTCGGCGTTCGACATGGCGCGTCCTCCAGGCGGTTTGATTGCGCATGAGCGCCGTCCAGGTCAACCGGGCCAGGCTGGTGGTGGTCCCCAGCTCGGAAACAAGAAAGGGGCAACCTGCACAAGGTTGCCCCTTTCTCATGGGTTCGGATGGAAACCGAAGATCACATCTCGTCGTCGCCCGCGTCGTCCTCCGCCGATGGCCCAACCAGCAGCGCCTCGGAAATGCCGGTGGCATTGTCCCGGATGATCTTTTCGATCTTGGCTGTGGTTTCCGGATTTTCCTTCAGATATTTCTTGGCATTCTCGCGGCCCTGGCCGATGCGGATGCTGTCGTGGCTGAACCAGGCGCCGGACTTCTCGATCACACCGGCCTTCACACCCAGATCGAGAATTTCGCCGATCTTGGAGATGCCCTCGCCATACATGATGTCGAATTCGACCTGCTTGAACGGCGGCGCCACCTTGTTCTTCACCACCTTCACGCGGGTGGTGTTGCCAACGATATCATCCCGATCCTTGATCTGGCCGGTGCGGCGGATGTCGAGACGCACGGAGGCATAGAATTTCAGCGCGTTGCCGCCGGTCGTGGTTTCCGGGTTGCCGTACATCACGCCGATCTTCATGCGCAGCTGGTTGATGAAGATCACCAGGCAGCGCGAGCGACTGATCGAGCCGGTCAGCTTGCGCAGCGACTGCGACATCAGGCGGGCCTGCAAACCCACATGGCTGTCCCCCATTTCGCCTTCGATTTCGGCGCGCGGCACCAGCGCGGCCACCGAATCGACCACCAGCACATCAATGGCGTTGGAACGCACCAGCGTGTCGACGATCTCCAGCGCCTGTTCACCCGTATCCGGCTGCGAGACGATCAATTCGTCGATATTGACGCCGAGTTTCTTGGCATAGACCGGGTCGAGCGCATGTTCGGCATCGACAAAGGCCGCCGTGCCGCCGCCCCGCTGGGCTTCGGCAATGGCATGCAGGGCCAGCGTCGTTTTCCCCGAGCTTTCCGGGCCATAGATTTCCACGACACGGCCGCGCGGCAGGCCGCCGATGCCGAGCGCGATATCGAGGCCGAGCGAACCGGTGGAGATCGCTTCCACCTCCATCGCGTCACGCTGGCCCAGCTTCATCACCGAGCCCTTGCCGAACGCACGGTCAATCTGGGCCAGGGCCGCTTCGAGTGCTTTTTGCCGATCCATTCCCGATTCCACCACTTTTAGAGCAGATGCCATGACCCGATCCCTTCCCTGAAGCCGCGATCCAAATTCGTCAACGGCTTTTGATGTACACCAATTGTTCTAGGTGAACAAGAGGAGAACATGCGTCGGCGAATTTATCAGATTCAGCTCTTCAGGGGCTGTGCCGTGGCGATGGCGGCGACCAGTTCGGCCAGTGCGAAGGGCTTGGCCAGAAAGCGGATTCCGCGGGCATCGGCTTCGCGGTGGCGCGGCAGTTCGGCATAGCCCGACATGAGCACGATGCCCATTTGCGGCCACATGCGCGCCGCTTCGAAGGCCAGTTCCACCCCGTCGATGCCGGGCATCATCACATCGGAAACCAGCACGTCAAAGGTCTGCCCGTCGCGCAATATGGCCAGCGCCACCATGGCATCGCCAGCGGTGGTGACCACACAGCCCTTGCGTTCGAGCCCGCGGGCAAACACCGCCCGCACCGACGGTTCGTCTTCCACCAGCAGCACGCGGCGGCCGGTCGCGATCGGTTCGGGCGGCACTTCCACCACGGCGCGATCGGCCACGACGGCCGCCGGCTGCGGCCGGCCCGGCAGATAGAGCGAAAAGGTGGTGCCGCGCCCGCCAGGCCCCGGCTTGGCAAAGATATAGCCGTCCGATTGCTTGACGATGCCATAGACGGTGGAAAGGCCCAGCCCCGTCCCCTGCCCTTGCGGCTTGGTGGTGAAAAAGGGTTCGAAAATCTTGGCGGCAATATCGGGCGGGATGCCGCTGCCGGTATCGGAAACATCGATGGACACGAAATCGATGGCCGGCATCATGGCGTGGCCGAGCGCGGACACATCGCGGCGCAGCACATCGGCGATGCTGATCACCAGCCGGCCATTGCCTTCCATGGCATCGCGGGCGTTGACGGCGAGATTGACGATCACCTGTTCAAGCTGGCCGGGATCGGCGCGCACGTAGAACAGCCCCGGCGACGCGGCGATATCCAGTTCGATCGCCGGGCCGAGCAATTTCACCAGCAGCGGCCGCAGTCCCTGAATCAATTCGCGCACGCACAGCAATTGCCGGTTCTGCGGCTGCTGGCGGGCAAAGGCCAGCAACTGGGCGACCAGATTGGCGCCGCGCTTGCCGTTGTGCAGGATTTCCACCACAGCATCATGTTCGGGGCCGGGTTCGGGAAAACGTTCCAGCAATTGTTCGGCATGGCCAAGGATGGCGGTGAGCAGATTGTTGAAATCATGCGCCACGCCGCCGGCCAGCTGGCCCACGGCCTGCAGCCGGGTGACAGCGGCCACCTGCGCTTCCAGCCTGATCTGCTCGCGAATGTCGCGCATGACGACAAGGGCCGCAGCGCCATAGCCTGGCGGGGTGGACATCACGTTGATATCGCGCACTTCATCGGGGCGCTCGGCCAGCGCCAGGCGCAAGACCTGCGCGTCGCCACCGGCCAGCACATCGGCCACCGCGCGCGACAACATGCCGGCATCATCGCCCACCACCATCGCTTCGGGCCGCATGCCCGGGCGCCAGCCGGTACCGGCCGTGGCCTGCATGGCATCATTGCCGGTGACGATGCGGCCCGAGGAATCGAGCAGCGCCACCGCAATCGGCAGGTTCATTAGCAGCGAGCCGATCCACGGGCTCGCCAGCCCTTCGGCATAGGGCGCAGGCCAGGCAGACGGACTGGGCTTGAAGCTCATCCAGTCGTTCACGGCGGCAGGGGCAGTGGGTTCAGTTATAGCGCTGCTCCGTCCAGGGATCGCCGTCGTTGTGATATCCTCGTAGCTCCCAAAAGCCCGGTTTGTCCACGGCCAGAACCTCGATGCGAGTCAGCCATTTGGCGGACTTCCAGAAATACCAGCGCGGGATGATCGCCCGCACTGGGCCACCATGGTCGCGGGAGAGCGGCACCCCGTCGTGGGCGTGGGCGATCAGGCAATCATCGCCCGCAAAACGCGCCAGCGTGACATTGGTCGTGTAGCCATCCGCGCCGTGCAGCACGACGACATTGGCCTGCGGCAAGGGCTGCACCACGCTGAGCAACTGGCTGGTGGCGACGCCCTGCCAGCGATTGTCAAACCGCGACCATTGGGTGACGCAGTGAATGTCGGACACGTCCTCCACCTGCGGCTGGGCCATGAACGTCGCCCAATCCCATGTGATCGGGTTGGCCACGGCGCCATCGACTGTCAGCCGCCAATCGGCCCTGGCGATATCGGGTTTCACCCCCAGATCGAGCACCGGCCAATTGGTGACGAGGCGTTGGCCGGGCGGCAGGCGGTTGGCATGATCGGGATCAGCCTTGCCGGTGAGCAGGCGGCCACTTTGCGCCCAGGCCTGCTTGATGGCGACGAGCTTGTCCCGAATACTGCCGCCGTTGCCGTCCCCCTGCGACATCAGTCCCGCTCCCTCAGCCGCGATCCCTGAGCAGCCGCGCCTTGTCGCGCTGCCAGTCGCGTTCCTTCGACGTCTCCCGCTTGTCGTGCAGCTTCTTGCCCTTGCCCAGCGCAATCTCGATCTTGGCCCGCCCGGTGCGGTTGAAATAGAGCGTCAAGGGCACGATCGTCATGCCCTGGCGGCTGACGGCGGTTTCCATCTTTTCGATTTCCCGCGCGTGCATCAGCAATTTGCGCGGCCGCTTCGGTTCGTGATTGAAGATATTGCCGTGGGAAAATTCCTGGATGGTGGCGTTGATCAGCCACATCTGGCCATCCTTCACCTCGGCAAAGCTTTCGGCGATGCTGGCCTGGCCCTTGCGCAGCGATTTGACTTCGGTGCCTGTCAGCATGATGCCGGCTTCCACCACGTCCTCGATATAATATTCAAAACGCGCGCGCCGGTTCTCGGCGACGGTCTTCGCTTTCACCCCGATTTCAGGCTTTGGCCGCGCCATTACACCAGGCCAGCGTGCACAAGTGCGGCGTCGACCGCCGCCTTCGATGCCGCCGACGGTTCGATGATCGGCAGGCGCACTTCAGGCGACATGCGGCCCAGCCGGTGCAGCGCATATTTGGTCGGGCCCGGCGAAGAATCGCTGAACAGGGCAGCGTGCAGCGGCTGCAGGCGATCGTTGATGGCGAGGGCAGCAGCATAATCCCCGCGCAGCGTGGCTTCCTGCAGTTGGGCAAACAGCCGCGGCGCCACATTGGCAGTCACCGAAATCGCCCCCACCCCGCCATGGGCGTTGAAGCCAATGGCCATATCGTCATTGCCCGAAAGCTGGATGAAATCCGGGCCGCAGGCCAGACGCTGCTGGGCAACGCGGGCAATATTGCCGGTGGCATCCTTCACGCCGATGATGCGCGGCAGCCGAGCCAGGGCGGCAATCGTCTCGACACTGATATCGGCGACGGTGCGCCCCGGCACGTTATAGAGGATGATCGGCAGCGTCGTCGCATCGTGCAGGGCGGTGAAATGCGCAATCAGGCCGGCCTGGCTGGGCTTGTTGTAATAGGGCACGACGATCAGCGCGGCATCGGCGCCCACTTTCTCGGCATGGGCCAGATGCGCCAGCGCCGTGCGCGTATCGTTGCTGCCGCAGCCGGCGATCACCGGCACGCGCTTGTTCGCCACCTCAACGCAGGCGGTGATCACGGCATAATGTTCGTCATTGGCCAGCGTCGGCGATTCGCCTGTGGTACCCACCGGCACCAGGCCGTGGCTGCCTTCGCTGATCTGCCATTCGACATGGGCCGCAAAGGCATCAAGATCCACCGCACCGTTCTTGAACGGCGTGACCAGCGCTGGAATTGAGCCTTTTGGCGTGAGTCCATTCATTGCCTGTTCCTTTGCCGCACCCTATCACGGGTGGCATGCACAGTGAGCGCAATAGAAGCGGGTGGGCCGCCCTGTCCAGCATTGCCGTAGTGGCCAGCCTCTGCCTGGCGGTGCCGGCCGTTGCCCAATCGCTCGATGCCGCCACCATTGCCCGTTATCAGGCGCGACTGGCCGACAATGAAAGCGGGCGCTTTGCCCTCTTGTCGGGCGCACCGCTGACGGGCGGCCAGACGGTTGCCGTGCTCGAAGAAGTGGTGACGTGGGACCGGCTGCGGCGCGAGGCCTACAAGGCAAGTTTCAGCGACTATGCCGCCTTCCTGGCTGGCCATGGCGACTGGCCGGCGGCGACCACTATCCGCCGGCTGGCCGAACGCAGCATCACGGATGCAACGCCTGCTGATCAGATCGTGCGCCACTTCGGCAAGGTGCCGCCACTCACCGCCGAAGGCAAATGGCGTTATGCGGAAGGCTTGGCGGCCACTGGCCAAGCCGCCGCCGCCAGCTGGGCGCGCGATGCCTGGGATTCGGCCGGCCTGGACGAGGCGCAGGAAGCCCGCCTGCTGGCCCGCTTTGGCGACCGTTTGCGCCCCGAAGATCATGCCAGCCGCATGGACCGGCTGTTGTGGGCCAATCGCATCACGCCGGCCGGCCGCATGCTGGCCCGTGTCGACACCGATACCCGCCTGTGGGCGCTGGCACGGATCGCCGTGCAACGCGGCGCGCCGGACGTGGCGGCACGGCTGGGCGTGGTGCCGGAACGGCTGCGCCGCGAAGCCGGGCTGGTGCTGGACGAAGCGCAGTGGCTGATCCGCAGCGGCCGCGCCGCCGAGGGCCATGCGATGCTGGCGGGCAACGCCACGGCGCGCGTTTCCGGCGGGCCGCTGACGCTGGGCCAGGAAAGCTGGCTGAAGGCACGGCTCGATATCGGGCGGGCGCTGTGGCGGGCTGGAAACAGCGAGCGGGCGCGGGCCGTGCTGGCCGGGCACGGGCTGGACGCCGCCGGCATGTCAACGCGCCCACTGGCCGAGCGCGCCCATCTGCTCGACAGCGAATGGCTGGCCGGCTGGCTGGCCCTGCGCAAGCTGAACCAGCCCGCCCAGGCCATGATCCATTTCCGCGCGGCCCGCGCCGTGGCGCAATCGCCGATCAGCCAGGCCCGCGGCGATTACTGGGCCGGCCGCGCTGCCGAAGCCGCCGGCCAGCAGGCCCTGGCCCGGCAATTTTACGCCGCTGCTGCCCGCCACCCGGATTATTTCTATGGCCAGTTGGCCAGCGAGCGACTGGGCCAGCCGCTGGCGCTGGCGGGCCGGCCGCTGCCCGCCGTTGATGCCACAGCCGCCGGCAATTTCCGCGCCGAAAGCCGGGTACGCGCACTCTATGCCCTCGCCGACGTCGATCGCAGCCGGCAAACCATCTTCCTGAAGCAACTTGCCGATACCGCCGAAACCCCGCTGCGTGCGGCGTTGGTGGCTGGCCTGGCCGGGCCACTCAATCGCCCTGATGCGGGTGTGCACGCCGGCAAGGCCGCCCGCGGCACGGCGGAGCTGGCGCTGATCTCCGCCGCCTTCCCGGTGCTGCCGCTGCCCGAAAGCCTGGCTTCGCGCTTCGCCATCATCCACGCCATCGCCCGGCAGGAAAGCCAGTTCGACCGTACGGCACGCTCAAGTGCCAATGCCCTTGGCCTCATGCAGCTGGTGCCCGCAACCGCCGCCGAACAGGCGCAGAAGATGGGCCTGCCCGCCAGCCCAGCCAGCCGGCTGACACAGGATCCGGTGTGGAACGTCACGCTGGGCAGCGGTTTCATCGAACGGCTGCGCGGTGCCTATGGCGGCTCGGCGCCGCTGGCGGTGGCGGCCTATAATGCCGGGCCAGGCAATGTGCGGCGCTTCATTGCCCAGAACGGCGATCCCCGGAACGGCGATATCCTCGACTGGATCGAGAGCATCCCCTTCTCCGAAACGCGCAACTATGTGCAACGCGTGCTGGAAAATGCCGTGGTCTACGAAACGCTCTATCCCGATCATGCGGTCACGAAAGGCCCCAACCGGCTGAGCGAGTGGCTGGGCAAGAGCACGCCGGGCTGATGCCGGGGGCTAAACCAGCTTCTTGCCGAGTGCCTTTTCGGCAATCTTCACCAGTTCTGCATCCGGCTCCGGCCAACTGAGATCAACGCCGGCGCCCAGCGCTTCGCAGATCAGTTCCAGGCTGCGCACCCGTGCCCATTTCTTGTCGTTCGCGGCCACCACATGCCAGGGCGCGGTGGGCGGCGAGCATGAACGGAACATGTCTTCATAGGCCTCGAGATAGGCCGCGCGCCGAGACCGGTTGTGGTAATCATCCGCGCCGGTCTTCCAGCGTTTCCACGGCGTCCTGATGCGTTCTTCCAGCCGCTTGTCCTGCTCATCCTGCGTGATGTGCAGGAAGATCTTCACCAGCCGCACGCCATCGGCGAGCAGGAGGGCCTCGAAATCGTTGATTTCCTCGTAGGCCTCGCGCCAGCGCGGTTCCGGCGTGAAGCCATCGACCCGCTCCACCAGCACCCGGCCGTACCAGGTGCGATCGAACACGGCGATTTCGCGGTTGCCGGGCAGGCGCTGCCAGAAGCGCCACAGATAATGCCGCGCCGCCTCCTCACGCGTGGGCGCCGCGATCGACCAGACCTTGCAGAATCGCGGATCAAGCGTCGCGTTCATCCGCGTCACCAGCCCGCCCTTGCCCGATGCATCCCAGCCTTCGATGGCCACGATGCCCTTCAGGCCCTGCATGATATAGGCGGCCTGGATCAGCTCCAGCCGGTGCTGCAACGCTTCCAGCTGCGCTTCATAATCGCCGCGCGGCAGATCATGATCGACTTCGAAATCGGCGAGATTGTGCGGGCTCATGGATAGCCACGCTAACGCACGGATGCACCAGTGCAAGACCAATCACCTCTCCCCGGCGGGGAGAGGTGAACCCTTAGTCCACGATGCGGATATGCAGCTCGCGCAGTTGCTTGAGCGTCACCGGCGCCGGCGCGTTCATCATCAGGTCTTCGGCCTTCTGCGTCATCGGGAAGACGATCACCTCGCGGATGTTGGGCTCGTCCGCGATCAGCATCACCATGCGATCCACGCCCGGCGCCGAACCACCGTGCGGCGGCGCGCCGAACTTGAAGGCATTGATCATGCCGGAGAAGTTCGCGTCCACCTGTTCCTGGGTGTAGCCGGCGATTTCGAACGCCTTGTACATGATGTCCGGCCGGTGGTTGCGGATCGCGCCCGACGACAGTTCGACGCCGTTGCACACGATGTCGTACTGATAGGCCTTGATGGTCAGCGGGTCCTGGGTTTCCAGCGCCTCCAGCTCGCCCTGCGGCATCGAGAACGGATTGTGGCTGAAGTCGATCTTCTTGGCGTCCTCGTCATATTCGAACATCGGGAAATCGACGATCCAGCAGAATTTGTAGGCGTTCTGCTCGATCAGGCCCAATTCGGTGCCGATGCGGGTGCGCGCCAGGCCAGCCAGCTTGGCGGCCTGGGCTTCCTTGCCGGCGGCGAAGAAACAGCCGTCATCGGGGCCAAGGCCAAGCGCCTCATACAGCGCCAGCATGCCGGCTTCGCCATGGTTCTTGGCAATGGGGCCGCCGAACTCGCCGCCCTTGCGGGTGACATAACCAAGGCCGGCATAGCCTTCGCTGCGCGCCCACTCGTTCATGTCATCGAAGAACTTGCGGCTCTTGTCGGCGGTGCCCGGGGCCGGGATGGCGCGCACCACGTTGCCGCCTTCCACCATCTTGGCGAACAGGCCGAAACCCGAACCGACGAAGTGGCTGCCGACATCGCTGATGATGATCGGGTTGCGCAGGTCCGGCTTGTCGTTGCCGTACTTCAGCATCGATTCTGCATAGGGAATGCGTGGGAACGCCCCCTTGGTGACGCTCCACGGATCGCGGCCGCCGAAGCCGGAGAATTCCTCGAACACGCCGGCCAGCACCGGTTCGATGGCCGCGAACACGTCTTCCTGGGTGACGAAGCTCATTTCGAAATCGAGCTGGTAGAATTCGCCCGGGCTGCGGTCGGCCCGCGCGTCTTCATCGCGGAAGCACGGCGCGATCTGGAAATAGCGATCAAAGCCGGCCACCATCAGCAGCTGCTTGAACATCTGCGGCGCCTGCGGCAGCGCATAGAATTTGCCGGGGTGCACACGGCTGGGCACCAGATAATCGCGCGCGCCTTCCGGGCTCGATGCGGTGAGGATCGGCGTCTGGAACTCGGTGAAGCCCTGATCGATCATCCGGCGACGCAGCGAGGCGATCACCTGGCTGCGCAGCATGATGTTCTGGTGCAACCGGTCGCGGCGCAGATCGAGGAAGCGATATTTCAGGCGGATATCCTCGGGATATTCGGCTTCACCCGCCACCGGCATCGGCAGCTCATCGGCGGTGGATTGCACCACGATATCCTTGGCGCGCACTTCCACTTCGCCGGTGGGCAGGCGGGCGTTGATCGCACCGGCATCGCGCAGCACGACCTCTCCGGTGATGGTGACGACCGATTCCACCCGGATCTTGTCCAGCACCGGGAACGCCGGCGACGACGGGCCGGCAACGATCTGGGTCAGGCCATGATGATCGCGCAGATCGATGAACAGCACACCACCATGGTCGCGCTTGCGATGCACCCAGCCCGACAGGCGAACCGTCTGGCCGGCATCGGCGGCGCGCAGGGCGGCGCAAGTGTGAGAGCGATAAGCGTGCATATATCCCGCGATCCGGCAACTTTGTTTTGAAGGGCGGCTAGCACACGTCATTCACCGCTTTGTCAAGCGGCGAGATTGGGTGTAACGGGCGCCATGCTGATTCATCCGCTGGTGACGGACACCGCGACTCTCGAACAACTTTGTGCCCGCTGGGCCACCGCCGATTTTGTCGCGGTGGATACCGAGTTCATGCGCGAGAGCACCTATTACCCCGATCTGTGCCTGGTGCAGGTTGCCTGCCCGAACGAAGCCGCCGCCATCGACCCCAAGAGCCCCGATCTCGATCTGGCGCCGCTGCTGAAGCTGCTGGTGGAAGAACCGGTATTGAAGGTGTTCCACGCCGGCGGCCAGGATCTGGAGATCATCTACAATCTCACCGGCAAGACACCGCAGCCATTGTTCGACACGCAGATCGCCGCCATGGCGCTGGGGCTGGGCGAACAGATCGGCTACACCAACCTGGTGGCGGCCTATGCCAACATCCAGGTGGATAAAGGCGCCCGCTTCACCGATTGGGCGCGGCGGCCGCTGAACGATCGCCAGATCGATTATGCCATTGGCGATGTCACCCACCTCGCCCGCCTGTTCCCCCGGATGGTGGACAAGCTGCGCCGCACCGGCCGCGGTGAGTGGCTGGACGATGAAATGGCGCGCGCGTCCGATCCCGCCACCTATGCCAATGATCCGGAACGCGCCTGGCTGCGCCTGCGCCTGCCCAGCCGCAAGGCCGATGTGCTGGGCCGGCTGAAGGCGCTGGCGCGCTGGCGCGAACTGGAAGCGCAGGACAAGGATGTGCCGCGCGGCCGCATCGTGAAGGACGAAACGCTGGCCGATCTCGCCTCCTCCCCGCCGCGCAGCCAGGCCGATCTGGCCAAGGTGCGCGGGCTGTCGGCGGCGTGGGGCGGCAATGCCATCGGCGCCCGGCTGATGGCTGCGCTGGAAGACGCAGCGCCGCTGGAAGCCGACGAAATGCCGGCGCGCGAACCGCAGCGGCCCGGCCTGTCAAGCGAAGGCGCGCTGATCGCCGATCTGCTCAAGCTGCTGCTGAAGATTCGCGCCAAGGAAGCCGGCGTGGCGCCGCGCCTGATCGTGCGCGCCGATGATCTGGAACTGCTCGCCGCCGGCCAGCGCGAGGGGCTCGACATGCTGCAGGGCTGGCGGCACGATATTTTTGGCGCCGATGCCCTGGCGCTGGTCGAAGGCCGGCTGGGTTTTGCCGTCTCTGACGGCAAGCTCAAGATGAGCCAGTTGAGCGGCGATTAGGCCATTTCCAGCTGCGGGCTCAGCCCGAGTGCACTGCCCAACAGTTTCAACCGGCGCTGCACGGCGTCCCCACCAGCCAGATCGGCCTGCGGCTGGCCCAGCCGCAGCAGCAGCGTGTCGCCATGGCGTTCCAGCCGGCTCGCCGCCAGGCCTACGGCCGTGCCGCCGGTCAGGCGCTGGCCCAGCCGCAGCGCCAGCCCCCAGGCACGAGCGCGCACCAGCAGCGGCACTGGCGCCAGTGCGATCAGGGTATTCATTACCGGCGCTTCCGGATCGCCGCCGAAGCAATAGTGCAGGGCGCAGGCCAGCGCCGCGCGTTCGGCGGCGGTGACTGCCACCCAATTGCCGTGCAGCGCCACGTCCACACCGCGTTCCGGGCGGAAATCCGGATGAGCGCGCCAGGCGATATCGGAAAGCAGGCATGCCGCCAGCCGCAAGCGCCGGTCCCCGGCCGGCTCGTCAGCAAACAGCGGGTCCATCCAGTCGAACAACATGTCGCCATGTTCGGCAAAGCGGCCCTGGCGCGCGCCTTCCGCCCTGGCGGCGGTGATCAGCGGATCGAGCGCCTGATCCTGCGGCGACAGATCGGCATAAAGCAGCCCTTCGCGCAGGCCGAAGCCCGACGCAATGACGCAGGACGATCCCAGTTTCTTCACCACCGCCGCCAGCAGCATCGCCGCGCCCGGCAGCGACGGCAACCGCGAGGTGGACAGATGTGGCACCGCCTTCAGCGTGGCGAGTTCGGTGTGCGACAGGCTGCGAAACAATTTGCCCGGCGCGGTTGCCGGCATTTCATACTGGTGGACGATGGGCAGCGGATGGCCCGTCATCCAGATGTGGATCTGCGCCAGCGCCCGCCACGATCCGCCCACCATGTAGAAGGGCTTGCCCTTGCCCTCGCCGGACCAGTCCACCTTGTCCAGCGCCTTGGCGATGAACGGGCCAAGCGCACGGCGGTCGCGCTTGCGCACCGCGTCCAGCCGTAGCGCACCGATCGGCAGGCTGATGCGATTGCCCATCTCGCCGCCCGAAACCCGGATCAGTTCCAGGCTGCCGCCACCCAGATCACCCACCACACCATCGGCAAGGGGAATGCCCGACACCAGCCCCATGGCGGCACCGCGCGCTTCGGCCTCGCCATCGATCACCTCGATCGCCAGCCCGCATTCAGCCGCCACCCGGTTGATGAACGCCGGCCCGTTCTTCGCCTCGCGTACTGCCGCGGTGGCCACGGTGCGGACGTTCATGACGCCCATTGCCCGCACCAATGCGGCAAAGCGGCGGAGCCCGGCCACCGCCACATCCATGGCATTGTCGCTCAACCGGCCATTGGCGGCGATGCCCCGCCCCAGCCCGGCCATGACCTTTTCGTTGAACATGGTTTCCGGCATGCGGGTGCGGCCGTGATAGACGACAAGCCGGATGGAATTGCTGCCAATGTCGATGATGGCGCAGCGGTCATCGCCAGCCGGTGCCGGGCTCAGGCCAACTTTGCGCGCCAGGTTGAGCACGGGTTCAGGCAAGCCCGGCGGCATCGCTCTGCTCGCTCAGATCCTCGTCTTCATCCGGCAGCATCAGCACCGGCACGGCCTTCGCGTCCTTCATCTGGCCACGCCCCGAAAGCGAGGGGTTGGTCATGAAATAGCGGTGCAGGTTGAACGGCTCTTCGCGGTCGTCCACCACGCGGGTGTAGCGGCCATCGGCTCCCAGTTCCCAGCTCTGCTGATTGTCCTTCAGATTGGCCAGCATCACCTGGTTCAGCACCTGGGCGTGCACGGTCGGGTTCTCGATCGGCACCATGATCTCCACCCGGCGATCAAGGTTGCGCGGCATCCAGTCGGCGGACGAAATGAACACGCGTGCATGGCGGCTGGGCAATTCATGCCCGCCGCTGAACACGCAGATGCGGCTATGTTCCAGAAAACGCCCGATCACGGATTTCACCCGGATATTGTCCGAAAGCCCGGGCACGCCCGGCTTCAGGCAGCAGATGCCGCGCACGATCAGATCAATCTCCACTCCGGCCGCGCTGGCTTCATAGAGTTTCTCGATGATGCCGGCATCCACCAGGCTGTTCAGCTTCACCCAGATGGCGGCGGGGCGGCCGGCGCGGGCGTGGGCGATTTCCTCGTCGATCAGCCCATAGAGCCGGCTGCGCATGGCCAGCGGCGCCATCGCCAGCTTTTCCAGCTTCGTGGGCTGCACATAGCCGGTGATGTAGTTCATCACCTGCGCCGCATCGCGGGCGAGCAAGGGGTCGGCGGTGAAGAAGGACAGATCGGTATAGATGCGCGCCGTGATCGGGTGATAATTGCCGGTGCCGAAATGCACATAGGTGCGGATCGCCGCCCCTTCGCGCCGCACCACCATGCTCAACTTGGCGTGCGTCTTCCATTCCACAAAGCCATACACCACCTGCACGCCGGCGCGCTCCAGCTCGCTGGCCCAACGGATATTCTGTTCCTCGTCGAAGCGGGCTTTCAACTCGACCACCGCCGTCACCGATTTGCCAGCCTCGGCCGCATCGATCAGGGCGCGCACGATGGGTGAGTTCTTGCCGGCGCGATACAGCGTCTGCTTGATGGCGATCACATCCGGATCGGCCGCGGCCTGGCGCAGGAAGGCCAGCACCACTTCAAAGCTTTCGTACGGGTGGTGAACCACCAGATCCTTGCTGCGGATGGCGGCAAAGCAATCGCCGCCATGTTCGCGGATGCGTTCCGGGAAACGCGGCGTGTGCGGCTCGAACTTGAGATCGGGCCGGTCTTCCTCCACCAGCAGCGCCAGATCATTGATGCCCAGCACGCCCGAAACCAGGATGGTGTCGCGCTCATCCACGCCCAACTGGCTCTTCACCAGCATCAGCAGGCCGGGCGGGGCGTTTTCCTCCATGGTGAGATGGATGACCTCACCGCGGCGGCGACGCTTCAGCGCCGTCTGGTAGAAACGCACCAGATCTTCGGCTTCTTCTTCCACTTCGATATCGGAATCGCGGATCACCCGAAATGCGCCATCGCCCACCAGAGCATAGCCGGGGAACAACTGATCGAAGAAGGCGCGAATGGTGTTTTCAAGGCTGATCCAGCGCACCGCCTTTCCGGGCAGACGGATGAAGCGCGGCAGCATCGCCGGCAGCATCAACAGGGCGCGCAGCAGTTCATCATCAGACTGGCGGCGCAATTCGAGGATCAGCGAAAACCCCTTGTTGGGGATGAACGGGAACGGGTGCGCCGGATCGATCGCCTGCGGCGTGAGCACCGGGAAGATCTGATCGAGGAAATGCGATTGCAGCCAGTCGCGCTCCGCCTTGCTGAGCTTGCCGGCAGTGACGACGTGAAAATCAGTGCGCGCCAGTTCTCTGGTCAGCAGGCTCCACACCCGCTGCTGTTCCTCCATCAGGTGATCGGCCTGTTCGGCGATGGCAACCAGCTGCTGGGCCGGGGTCATGCCTTCGGCGCTCACCGTATCGATATTGGCCCGCACCTGGCCGCGCAGGCCGGCAACGCGGACCATGAAGAATTCATCGAGGTTGTTGCCCGAAATCGACAGGAAGCGCAGCCGTTCCAGCAGCGGGTGCGCGCGGTTCATGGCTTCGGCCAGCACGCGTTCGTTGAACGACAGCCACGACAGCTCGCGGTTGAAATAGCGCTCGCTGGCCGGAAGGGCGGCGGCGACAAACGGGGTGGCGGCGGTGGTGGGCATCGCCACAGCCTTAGCCCGCAACGCGCCTTCTGGGTAGAGGGACGCGGCGTTCAGAAGCCGAATTCGCCCTGCCCGTCCACCACTTCGCGGGCCAGCGGGATGGTGATGGCGCGGCGGCGGGCCAGTGCGGCGGCATCCAGCGCGTCAACAGCAGCCCGTGCCGCCACCAGGCTGCGTTCGATGCGCACCACCAGCCAGCGGATCAGATCATCGCCCACCTTGATGCCGCGTTCGGCAAACAGCTTGGTCAGCACGGCGGCGAGCAGTTCGTCATCCGGTTCCCCCAGCCGCACCAGCGGCGTGGCGGCCAGCCGGCTGGCCAGATCAGGCAGGCCATGGCCCCAGTCGCGCGGGGCCAGCGGGCTGGTGAGCAGCAGCGGCATTTCGCGGCTGGCGGCGTTCCAGGCGTGGAACAGGCGTTCCGGATCTTCGCCTTGGGCGTTTTCGATCACCATGGCCTGGCTGTGGGCGGCAAACCAGCGCGCCAGGTGGGTCTTGCCGCTGCCGGCCGGGCCCACCACCAGCGTCACCGGCACCGGCCACAGGCCAGGTGCTGCCAGCCAGGCTGCCGCGGCGCGATTGGCTTCGGTGATGGCCAGCCGATCGGGGCTGAGATCAACCGGCCAGGCCAGCGGCAGTGCCGGTTCAGGCGCCTCAATCACCAGAGCCGGCTCACGGCGTTGGCGGGGCGGCTGCTGCCGCGGGGGGCGGGGCGGCTGCTGCCGCGGGTGGCGGGGCCGCTGTCAGCCTGCGCAGCACCAGTTCGCTGCCAACGCGTTCCAGCCCCCAGCCCCGCGCCGCCAGTGCCTCGCGCAGCGCAGCCTCACCGCCGGGCATGGCCACTTCGGCGCGGCTGGTACCGCCCACCGCCACCTGGGCCATCATCA
Source organism: Sandarakinorhabdus sp. AAP62 (assembly GCF_000331225.1). Classification (GTDB taxonomy): domain Bacteria; phylum Pseudomonadota; class Alphaproteobacteria; order Sphingomonadales; family Sphingomonadaceae; genus Sandarakinorhabdus. The sequence goes on from NZ_ANFY01000009.1 coordinate 179,562, forward strand.
CGTCACCAGCGATCCCGCGCAGCAGCCGCTCGGCTGCGGCCAGGCTGGCATTGTCGGGCGTGACCGCGGCAACCATCAGCGTGGTCACATCAGGCGGCGGCGTGCCGATCATCACATCTGCCGCGATGATCGCGCCCACATCAATCGCCAGATCGGCATCGGCACGCAGCCGGCCTTCGCGCAGCGCCTGCGCATAAAAGCCGTCAATGCCCTTCACCCCTTCATCCAGCAGCCGCGCCAGCCCGGCCTCGCTGCCCACGCGCAGCGCCAGGCGGCCGAGTTCCTGGCCACTGGCGCCATGGCGGGCGATGAACAGGCCGCGGATCGGCCCGCCGGGATATTGGCGGGTCAACCGCGCTTCGGCGACCAGCACATCCACCGTGTCAAACCTCGTGATGATGCTGCGCCAGCCGGCCGGATCGCTGCGCCGCACCTGCGCCGCGCTCAGCCACAGATTGTCGGCCGCGGTGCCGCCGGGCAGCACATAATCGATCGGCGTCACATTGCCCTGCCAGCGGCCCCAGGCATCGCGCCAGGCGGTGCGGGTCTGCGTCACCTGCGCGGCGCCACCATCCACCAGCAGCGGCAACAGCAGCATCGGCGGCGATTGCAGGCTGGCCGCGCCGCCCACATAGTCGGCCGCCCGGCTGCGATCGAACACCACGCCCAGCCGCGCGATATAGCGGGTGGCCGAAAATTGCTCGCCCTGGCTTTCGATGCCGGCAACCATGCTGTCGATCTGGCCATCGGAAAGCCGTGGCGCCTCGGCTTCGGGCCGGTTTGCCAGCCGCGCCCACAGTTTCGGCCAGGCCCGGCGCATGGCCTGCGTCCAGGCGGCGCGGCGGGCATCGTCCACCGTTTTCGCCGTCACATCCACATCGATGCCGCCCACGGCATAGGCGCTGCCCGCCCCATCTGACGGATCAGACGCCGGGCGTTCGGCCTTGGGGCTGGCCTGCTGGGCAACGGCAATCACCGCGATCAGGCCGGCACCGGCAAACAGGGCAAGAATGCGCTTCATGAGGGGCTGTTTAGGGCGGGGACGCCACGCTTGCCAAGCCACGATGCTGGCGCTCCGCTCCGACTGGCGCTATGGCGGCGCGCATGAGCGAAAAACGCCCCCTTACCCCCCCTCTTACCTATGCCGATGCCGGCGTGGATATCGCTGCCGGCAACGCACTGGTGAAGATGATCGCCCCGCTGGCCCGGGCCACCGCCCGGCCGGGGGCGGATGCGGAACTGGGCGGCTTTGGCGGTTTCTTCGATCCCAAGGCGGCGGGTTACAAGGATCCGCTGCTGGTTGCCGCCAATGATGGCGTCGGCACCAAGCTGAAGCTGGCGATCGAGACCGGCCGGCACGACACGGTGGGCATCGATCTGGTCGCCATGTGCGTCAACGATCTTATCGTGCAGGGTGCTGAGCCGCTGTTTTTCCTGGATTATTTCGCCACCGGCAAGCTGGAGAACGGCGTTGCGGCCCGCGTTGTCGCCGGCATTGCCGATGGCTGCCGCCAAGCCGGCTGCGCCCTGATCGGCGGCGAGACGGCGGAAATGCCCGGCATGTATGCGGCCGGCGATTATGATCTGGCCGGCTTTGCCGTTGGCGCCGTCGAACGCGGCGAGCAGCTCACCGGCGACGGCGTGGCGCCCGGCCAGCTCATTGTTGGCGTCGCGTCATCCGGCGCGCACAGCAACGGCTATAGCCTCATCCGCCGCATCCTTGCGCGTTCCGGCGCCGATCTGGACGCCCCCGCCCCGTTCGATACCAGCCGCAGCCTCGCCGAAGCCCTGCTGGAACCCACCCGCATCTATGTGAGGCCGCTTCTCCCCCTGATCCGCGCGGGCCGTATCAAGGCGCTGGCCCACATCACCGGCGGCGGCTTCCTCGAGAATATCCCGCGCGTGCTGCCCGCCGGTTCGCGTGCATTGGTCGCCGCCCCCACGCTGCCGCCGCTGTTTGACTGGCTGCGCGCTGAAGGCGGGGTCGCGGCGGCCGAAATGGCGCGCACCTTCAACTGCGGCACCGGCATGGTGCTGGTCGTGGAGCGCAGCGAAGCCGAAGCCGTGATTGCGGCACTGAACGAAGCGGGCGAACAGGCCAGCGTGATCGGCGAGATCATTGCCGGCAGCAAGGGCTGCGAAATCCACGGCGCGCCCGGCCAGTGGGGCGAAACCGCCGCCTGGACGGCCAGTCACGATGCCTGAGAAGGCCCGCGTTGGCGTATTGATTTCGGGTCGCGGCAGCAACATGGCCGCGCTGCTCTACGCCAGCCGGCTCTATGATTGCCCCTATGAGATCGTGGTGGTCGGCAGCAATGATCCCGCTGCGGCCGGGCTTGCGCTGGCGTCGGCCGAGGGCATCCCCACCTTCGCGCACAGCCACAAGGGCCTGAAGCGCGCCGAGTTCGACGCGATCATCACCCGCGAACTGGAGGCAGCCGGCGTCACCCACATCGCATTGGCCGGCTACATGCGGTTGCTCTCCGCCGAATTCGTCACCCACTGGCAGGGCCGCTGCCTCAACATCCACCCATCGCTGCTGCCCAAACACAAGGGCCTGCACACCCACGCAGCCGTGCTGGCCGCCGGCGAGCTTGAGACGGGCTGCACCATCCACATCGTCACCCCCGAACTCGACGATGGCCCGATCCTGGGTCAGGCCCGCATCAAGGTGCTGTCCGGCGACACGCCCGAAACGCTGGCGGTGCGGGTGCAATATGCCGAACACCAGCTTTACCCGCGCGTGCTCGCCGATTTCGTCTCGGCGGCGGATTGCCCCAAAGCCCTGCTGGAACGCGTGCGCGGCCTCGCGCTTAACCTGCCGGCCGCCGCCGAGAAACTCTCCCACGGCTCGCCCGGCTTCTTCGTCGAAGGCGGCAAGTTCTTCGCCTATTTCAGCGACAACCACCACGGCGACGGCATCACCGCGCTGCTGTTGAAGGTCTCCGGCCTCGACGAAGCCGCCATGTTGATCGAGCAGGACCCGGATCGCTTCTTCCGCCCCAAATATTTCGGCCCCGCCGGCTGGGTGGGCATCGTGCTGACTGACGGGCCGGACTGGGCGATGATCGAGGCGATGCTGAGCGCGGCTTGGCGCCTGTGTGCGCCCAAGCGGCTGGCAATGCTGCCAATTTGATCGCTCAAGATCTCGACTTCAGCCAGTCACTGCAAGAAGCCCTGAAGTGAAACCTTCCCGGCTTCCAGATCGGCCGTTCCCGTCGCCCAGATCTGCCGACCATTCACCCAGAGATGCGATTCATGGGATGTCGTCAGGCGCACATTCTCGGCCAGGTCGATGATCGGCTCGCCGGCACGAAATCGACCGATGCCGTCAGCCCACATGGCGATAAGAACGCCGTTGCCTGCGTCGATGGTCGCGTGAATGTTCAGCTCAAGTACGCCGTCAGGTCGCAAGAAGGCAAAATCGGTGCCGCTGATCGACCCCTGGAGCCTGCCCTTCACCTGCCCGGCAAATCCGGCATCAAATCGCGCGCCATGCAGCGGCGGCGCCGCCGTTCCCGCCACGACATCAGCGAGGCTCAACCCATACTCGATCGTGCCCGTCAAATCGACGACATACTCGTAGATCTTTTCGCCCAGCATTGTGGCTCCCCCCAAATCCCGATTGCCAAGGCTGCCCGATAAAGGAGATGAGCGCAAATCGCCGTTACCATGACGTGGGTGCGTTTTCTTCCAGTTGGCGATGCTGTGCCCTTCTGACACGCGGGAAATGCCGAAACCATTGCCCCCGGCAGGCGCCTCGCCTATTCCAGCGATGCAGCCGACGCGCAAAAGGGCGCGGCCATGCAACGGGGGACGATCTGATGCGATATTTGTTTCTTGCTGCGGCCTTGGCCGGGCTTTTGGCGCAACCGTTGCTGGCCCAGGAAGCAGCCGTCGCCACCGCGCCCGTCGCGCCTCCGCTCAGCCTCTTCATCGACGGCAAGGGGCCGAACGGGATGAGCGATCTGCCCATGGGCGTGAAGCGGATTCCCGACAGCAACATCGTCGTTTCCGGCCACCAGAAGGGCGGCGCGCTGGGCATGTTGTTCGGCGTTGTCGGCGTGGCCATCCAGAGCGCAGCCAACACCGATGCCGGCGGCAAGCGGACGAACGACATCCAGGACGCGCTGCGCTTCGACGTCGCCGGCCGGGCCACCGAACTGGCCACCAGCATGCTGGCCGAGGAGGAATATCGCGGCGCCTACACGCTCGCCAGCGAGGAGAGCCCGTCGGCCATGCCGGTGGTACCCTATATCGTCCTCACCTTCGTCAACCCAACCGACGTGCGGCCCTATATCGTGCTGAAGACCAAGCTTGAGCCCGAAGCCGGCAGCAAGAAGCCCAAGACCATCAAGTATTTCTGCTGCGAAGGCCCGGCGATGCCGCTGACCGGTGAGGGCAGCCTCACCGAAAACAACGGCGAGAAGCTGAAGGCCCTGCTCAACACCGAGCTGGAAACCGCCATGCGCCTGATGCTGACGGACCGCCACCGGCCGTTCGCGCGCAATGATGATGCCAGGCTGGATATCAACGGCTCGCTGCCCTTTGTCGGCAAGCCGATCAAGTGGCGGGGCTGGGACCTGGGCAGCTACAAGGATTACAAGCTGCTCGAATTTCGCGGCGGTATGATGGTGTTTAGCGGCGTCCACGCCGTCGAGCCGGGCGCGCTGGAGATCACACCCTATGTGAAGAAGAAGTGACGCGCCGGCTGGCACAATCTGCCGCGGGAAGATAAGCACGAAAAAGGGCCGCAGCATGCGCTGCGGCCCTTTCAATACGCGAGGCGCGTCGGATTAACCGACGATCTCGGTCTGCGCGAAGAAATAGGCGATCTCGATCGCGGCGTTCTCGTCGCTGTCCGAGCCGTGCACGGTGTTGGCTTCGATCGATTCGGCCAGTTCCTTGCGGATGGTGCCGGCATCGGCGTTGGCCGGGTTGGTGGCGCCCATGATGGCGCGATAGGCCGGAACGGCGTCTTCGCCTTCCAGCACCTGCACGACGACCGGGCCGCTGATCATGAACTGCACCAGTTCACCGAAGAAGCCGCGCTCGCGGTGGACGGCGTAGAAGCCCTCGGCCTGGGCTTGCGTGAGGTGCAGGCGCTTTTGCGCCACGATGCGCAGGCCGGCGCCTTCGATCATCGCGTTCACCTTGCCGGTGATGTTGCGACGGGTGGCATCGGGCTTGATGATCGAGAAGGTGCGGGTTACGCCCATGGAAAATTCCTGTGTTGCAGTGCGGGAAGAAAGGATGCGCGGCCCCCTACAGGCCGCGCCCCCTGATTGCAAGCCGTGAGCGCGTGGCTCAGCCCCAAAATCAGCCTTCGAAATTGTCCGCCACGAAGCGATCGAGCAGGCGCACGCCATAGCCCGTGGCGCCCTTGTCGTGCAGCGCGCCGGGCTTGTTGGCCCACACGGTGCCGGCCACATCGAGATGGGCCCATTTCACGCCGGGCTTGATGAAGCGGCCGATGAACTGCGCCGCGGTGATCGAGCCGCCTTCGCGCGGACCGACGTTCTTGATGTCGGCAATGTCGCTGTCGATCAACTTGTCATAGGCGTCGCCAATCGGCATCCGCCACAATTTCTCGCCAACCGCCGCGCCAGCGGCTGCCAGTTGCCCAGCCAGGCCATCATCATTGCAGAACATGCCGGCATGTTCATGGCCCAGGCTGATGATGATCGCACCCGTGAGCGTGGCGAGATCGACCACCACTTCCGGTTCGAACCTTTCCTGCGCCCACCAGATCGCATCGCACAGCACCAGCCGGCCTTCGGCATCGGTGTTGATCACTTCCACCGTCTGGCCGTTCATGGTGGTCACCACGTCGCCGGGGCGCTGGGCATTGCCATCGGGCATGTTCTCGACCAGGCCAACGACGCCCACCACATGCGCCCTGGCCTTGCGCGCCGCCAGCGCGTGCATGGCACCGGTCACGGCCCCTGCCCCGCCCATGTCCCACTTCATGTCTTCCATGCCGGCGGCCGGCTTCAGGCTGATGCCGCCGGTATCGAAGGTGACACCCTTGCCGACCAGGCACAGCGGCTTCACATCCTTCTTGCCGGTGCCGTTCCAGCGCATGGCGAGAATGCGCGCCGGCCGCACCGAGCCCTGCGCCACGCCCAGCAGCGCGCCCATGCCGAGCTTCTTCATCTCGGCATCATCAAGGATGGTCAGTTCCACGCCCAGCGCCGCCAGGTCGCGGGCGCTTTCGACAAAGCTTTCCGGGTAGATGATGTTCGGCGGTTCCGAAACCAGCGTGCGCGTGCGCGCCACGCCGCCGGCAATCGCCATCAGCCGATCGTGCGCGGTCACCTCGCCGGCGCCGACAATGGCAAGGCTGGTTAGCGTCGGCTTCTGCTTGGCCTTTTGCGTGGTGCGATACTGATCGAACCGCCACGACCGCAGCACCGCGCCATGCGCCAGATGCGCGGCCAGATCGCCCGCGGCGACGCCGGCCACATCCACGCTCGCCGTGGTTTCCCCGCTCAGCAGCAGCCGCGCCGCGATGGCGCCGCCGATCCGTTCGGCCACGCTGGCATCGATCTTGTCGGCAGGGCCGGTGCCGACCAGCAGCAGCCGCGACGCCGTCAACCCGGCGGGGGCGAGCAGCTCCACGATGCCGCCCACGTCACCTTCGAAGCGCGCCGCCTTCGCGGCGGCCTGCACGGCGCCATTGCAGGCGGCATCGGCGGCCTTGGCCCCGGCAGAAAGCGCACCATCCGGGCCGGCAAATACCACCAGCGCGGCCGCAGCTTCGGCAACCGCCGGCAGATAGGAAATGGCGAGCATGGTCTTCCTTTCGATTCGAACAGGCGCTTTGATTAGGCGCTCACCCTGCTCGCGCCAAGCAGATGGTTGCAGGCCCGTCATGGCCCGGCTATCGACCAACTGTGCTCGCTTCTGCCCCCCAACCAGCCTTACGCTCTGGCCTGCGTCGTGGCCTGCTGCTGGCGGCGGCCACGGCTGCATCGGTCCTGGCTCTGCTGCCCGCGCCGGCGCTGGCGCAGCGCATGTCGCCGGCCCTGCTGGGCAATCGCGAGCCTGCCAACCGCGACCCGGATGCGCCGCTGCGACGCAGCAGCCTGCCCCAGGCCGGCGATTCGGTGGATTTCGAAGCCGATCAGCTGAGCTATGCCGAAGATCAGCAGCTGGTGGTTGCCAGCGGCCGCGTGCGCGTGTCGCGCGATGGCTATGCGCTGGTGGCCGACCGGGTGGAATATACGCGCGGCACCGACAGCAAGGCCGGCGAAGTGGTGGCCATCGGCAATGTGCAGATCACCGATCCCGGCGGCAACCAGGCGCTGGGCGACCGCGTCACCCTCACCGACAGTCTGAAGGATGGCGCCATCGCCAACATGCTGCTGGTGCTGAACGATGGCGGCCGGCTGGGAGCCAAGGCTGCCACGCGCAGCGATCAGCGTTACACCATGGACCGCGCGGTCTACAGCCCGTGCGCCGTGGTGGATGGCCAGGGCTGCCCGCAGGTGCCGGTGTGGAAGATCAAGTCGGTGAAGATCGTCTATGATCAGCAGCGCCACCGCATTTCCTATCGCGATGCCAGTCTGGAAATGTTCGGGCTGCCGGTGTTCTTCCTGCCCAGCCTGTCTCACCCCGATGGCGATTCCCCGCGTGCTGGCGGCGTGCTGGTGCCGGCGCTGGAAATCCAGCGCCAACTGGGCGTCGGCATTTCGGTGCCGATCCATTTTGCCAGCGGCCCGGATCGGGATTTCACCCTCACCCCCTGGCTCTATTCCGCCACCAATCCGGCGCTGGCCTTCCAGGCGCGGCGGCTGCTGAAGGATGGCCCGATCCAGGTGGACGGCATGTTCACCTTCTCGCGCCGTTTTGATCTGGTGGCCGATGGCGTGACGGAAGTGGACCAGGGCGAGAAATTCCGCGGCTATCTGGGCGTGAAGGGCCGCTTGCAGCACGACAGCACGTGGCGATCGGTGTTTTCGGTGCGGCTGACCACCGACGATACGTTCAACCGCCGCTATGGCCTGGGCTTTGATGATACGCTGCGATCATCCTATGCGCTGGAACGCGTCACCGATGAAAGCTGGCTGTCGATTTCAGCCTGGTATTTCCAGGGCCTGCGCGCCAGCGACCGTGCCGGCGAGATCCCGCTGGCGCTGCCGCTGATCGATTATGACTGGCGGCCCGATTGGTCCGTGGCCGGTGGCAAGGTGCGGCTGGGCGCCAATTCGCTGCTGCTGACCCGGTCCAGCGGGCAGGACATGTTTCGCGCCGTTGGCTGGGGCCGCTGGGATCGCAACTTCTTCACCGATCTGGGCCACCGTGTCAGCCTGACCGGGCTGGTGCGCGGCGATCTTTATGATGTGCGCAATTCGGCGCAGGCCACCTTCCCCGATTATGCCGGCCGCGATGGCTGGCGCGGGCGCGGCGTGGCGCTGGCGGCGGTGGATGTCAGCTGGCCCTTTGCCGGCCCGGCGTTCGGCGGCGAGCAGGTGATTTCCCCGCGCGTGCAGCTGGTCGCCGCGCCGCGCATCGCCAACAATGGCTTTGCCAACGAAGATGCCCGCGCCTTCGAACTGGAAGATGTGTCGCTGTTCGATCTCAACCGCACGCCCGGGCTTGACCGGGTCGAAAGCGGCAGCCGCCTCACCTATGGCGCCGAATATACGCTCGATCGGCCGGGCTGGCAGCTGCGCGCCGAAATCGGCCAGTCACTGCGGCTGGACGGCGATGGCCGCGAATTTGCCGATGGCACCGGCTTTCGCGGCCGCCTGTCGGATGTGGTGGGCCGCACCAGCCTGAAGATCGGCCGGCTGGTGGAGTTCACCCACCGTTTCCGGCTGGACAAGGACAATTTCGCCGTGCGCCGCAACGAGATCGATCTCACCCTGGGCGGCCGGCGATCCTATGTGTCGGCGGCCTATATCCGCCTCAACCGCAACGTCACGCTGGAAGATCTGGAAGACCGGCAGGAACTGCGCATAGCCGGGCGCGTGGCCATCGCGCGCTATTGGGCGATGTTCGGCAATGCCATCATCGATCTCACCACCAAGGCGGAAAATCCCCTCGCCAATGGTGATGGCTTCCGCGGCATCCGCCACCGCGTTGGCATCCAGTATGAGGATGAATGTTTCCGCTTCGGCATCGGCTGGCGCCGCGATTATGTGGGCGACCGCGATTTCCGTCCCGGCAACAGTTTCCAGATCAGCATCGCCTTCAAGACGCTGGGTCAATGAGTTTTTCAGCGCCCGTTCAGGCGGCGGGCGCCATGGCAGCGCAGACTGGCCCAAACAAGCGCTTTCCCCGGCCGCTGCCCTTGCGCTAAGGGCATGGCATCGGGGGGTGCGCCGCGGCGCTTCGGAGCATGTGAATGAAGGTGAAGTTTCTGAACGGACCGCTGGCAGTGGCAGCACTCGCCCTGGCCGTGCCCACTGGCAACGCCAGCCTGTTCGCCCAGGCCACCACCCGCAGCTTTTCGGCCAATGATCTGCCGGAACTGGTGGTGATGGGTGATGTCGATCCGGCGCTGCGCAAGGCCCAGGCCATCGTCAATGGCGACGTGATCACCGATACCGATATCGATCAGCGGCTGGGCCTGGTGCTGGCGGCGAATGGTGGCCGCATCGACGAGGACGAAAAGCAACGCCTGCGCCTGCAGATCATCCGCAACCTGATCGATGAAAAGCTGCAGCTGCAGGAAGCCGAGGAAAACGACATCCGCATCAACGAAGCGGAAGTGACCCGCTCGTTCGAGCGCATTGCCCAGAATTTCAAGCGCTCGCCGGCCCAGTTCGATGCCTATCTGCGCCAGAACAACAGCTCGCCGGCCAGTCTGAAGGCCCAGATCCGCGCCGAAATGGCGTGGAGCCGGGTGCTGCGCCGCAAGGTCGAGCCGCTGGTCAATGTTGGCGACGACGAAGTGCAGCAGGTGATCGACAAGCTGAACGCCGCCAAGGGCAAGGACGAGTTTCACGTTGGCGAAATCTTCCTGTCGGCGACGCCCGAGACCCTGGATGCAGTGATGCAGGATGCCTCGCGCATCGTCGGCCAGGTGCGCGGCGGCGCCAGCTTTGTCGCCTATGCCCGCCAGTTTTCCGAGGCCTCTTCGGCGGGCCTGGGCGGTGATCTGGGCTGGGTGCGCGGCGAGCAGCTGAACAATGCCGTTTCGGCCGCCGTGGCGGCGCTGCAGCCGGGGCAGATCACCGATGCCATCCCGGTGGCGGGCGGTGTGGCCATCATGGCGCTGATCGAAAAGCGCCAGGTGCTGGCCGCCGATCCGTTGATGGCCATGCTCAGCCTGAAGCAGCTGACCGTGCCGCTGAAGGCCGATACCACCGAAGCCCAGGCCCGTGCCAAGGTGGAGGAAATCGGCAGCTTCACCCAGAATATGGGCGGTTGCGGCGGCGTCGAGGCGTTGGCGCAGAAAGTGGGCGGCGAAGTGGCCGTGAACGATGCGGTGCGCATGAAGGATCTGCCCGCGCCGCTGCAGGCGATCCTCGGGCGCATGTCGATCGGCGAGGCCACCCCGGCCTTTGGTTCTGCCGAAGAAGGCCTGCGCGTGCTGGTGTTGTGCGGCCGCGACGACACGCAAGTGCAGGCCAAGGCGCCCAATTTCGAGGAAATCTACGCCCAGATGAACGATGAGCGCGTCAACATGCGCGCCCGCCGCTATCTGCGCGATCTGCGGCGCGACGCCATCGTCGATTATCGCTGATGCCGGCCCTGCCCGCCCCCCTGGCGGTTTCCATCGGCGATCCGGCCGGTATCGGCCCGGAAATCATCGCCGGCGCCTGGGAACGGCGGATCGAGGCTGGCCTGCCGCCCTTCCTCGCCATTGGCGACGCCCGCTCCATCCGCGCCGTGTGGAATGGGCCGATTGCCGTGCTCTCCGATCCGGCGGTGGCCGCAGCGGCCTTCGATACGGCGCTGCCGCTGATCCAGGTCGATGATCCCGGCGAGATCGTGCCGGGCGAACCCAATCTGCCCGGCGCCCGTTGCGCGCTCGACAGCCTGGAACTGGCCGCCGGCATCACCCGCCAGGGCATGGCATCGGCGCTGGTCACCGGCCCGGTATCCAAGGCGCAACTGTTCGCCATCGGCTTCACCTATCCGGGCCAGACCGAATTTGTGGCCGAACGCTGCGGGATCTCGCCGGCCAATGCCGTGATGATGCTGGCCGGGCCATCCTTGCGCACCATACCGCTCACCGTGCACGTGCCGCTCGCCGATGTGCCGCGGCTGGTCACCGCCGATCTGATCCTCTGCCGCGCCCGCATTGCCGCCCGGGCTCTTGCCCGCGATTACGGCATCGCCAACCCGCGCCTGGCCATCGCCGGCCTCAACCCGCATGCCGGCGAACAGGGCACGCTGGGCCGCGAGGAGGTGGAGATCATCCGCCCGGCCATCGAGGCCCTGCGCGCCGAGGGTATCGACGTGATCGGGCCGCTACCGGCCGATACCATGTTCCACCCCGCCGCCCGCGCCCGTTATGATGCGGCGCTGTGCATGTATCATGATCAGGCGCTCATCCCCTTGAAGGCGCTGCATTTCGATGAAGGCGTCAATGTCACGCTTGGCCTGCCGATCGTGCGCACCTCGCCCGATCATGGCACCGCCTTCGATATCGCCGGCAAGGGCCAGGCCACCCCCAGCGCCATGATCGCCGCCATCCGCATGGCCGGCGAATGCGCTGCCCGCCGCAACGCTGCATGACATTGGCCGATCTGCCGCCGCTGCGCGAGGTCATCACCCGGCACGGTCTCAATGCCAAGAAATCGCTCGGCCAGAATTTCCTCACCGATACCAATCTGCTCGATCGCATCGCCCGCATCCCCGGCCTCGGCCCGGAATCGTGCGTGTATGAAGTTGGCCCCGGCCCCGGCGGCCTCACCCGCGCGCTGCTGCGCACCGGTGCCCGGGTGTTTGCCGTGGAACGCGATGATCGTGCTCTGCCCGCCCTTGCCGAACTGGCGCTGGCCGCCGATGGCCGCCTCACGGTGGTGGGCGGCGACGCCATGGCCGTCGATCCGCGCGCGCTGGCCGGCGATGGCGCCCACATCGTTGCCAACCTGCCCTATAATATCGGCACGGCGCTGTTCACCGGCTGGCTAGAAAGCGTGACATGGCCGCCGTGGTGGGCCAGCCTGACCCTGATGTTCCAGAAGGAAGTCGCCCAGCGCATCATCGCCGCGCCCGGCAGCGACGCCTATGGCCGGCTGGCGGTGCTGGCGCAGTGGCGCTCCACGCCCAGAATCGCCCTCACCCTGCCCGCCCGCGCCTTCGTGCCGGCGCCCAAGGTGGAAAGCGCCGTGGTCCACCTCGTGCCCTCGGCGCCGATGTCCGCCGCCACCCCGGCCCGCCTCGCCGCGCTGACCGCCGCCGCCTTCGGCCAGCGCCGCAAGATGCTGCGCGCCAGCCTGAAAGGCCTGCCCGGCGCGCTGGAAGCGATGGAAGCGGAAGGCATCAAGGCCGAAGCGCGGGCGGAAACGGTGCCGGTGGAGGCCTTTGCCAGGGCCGCAGCCCGGTTGTAGCCGGCGACCGAGCGGGCTTTACGGCCCGGCGAACATCGCCATAATCGTGGGACGCCACTGCAGGGGGAAGCCGGGCACATGAAGAAGAGCATCTTTGGGCTGGCGCTGTCGGTGCTTGCCGTATCCGAGGCCCAGGCGGCCCCCGTTGCATTGGCCCCGGTGCCAAGGGACCAGAAGGCGGGATATGATCGGATCCGCGAAACCGATCTGCGCGCCGATCTCGGGTTTCTGGCCGGCGACGGGCTGTTGGGGCGCATGTCGCTGCAACCCGGTGACGAGGCTGCCATCGAATGGGTGGCCGCCGAATTTGCCAAGGCTGGCCTGCAACCGGCCGCGACCGACGCGGCGGGCAAGCCCAGCTATCTCCAGCCCGTGCCGCTGATCGAATATCGCCCCAACACCGCTGCCAATCTGATGACGCTGCAACAGGGCACGACCAGCCAAAGCTGGAAAGCGCCTGATTTTACCGGCGGTTACAAGAATGATCTCAATCTGACCGCGCCACTGGCCTTTGCCGGCTTCGGCATCACGGCACCCGGTGTCGGCTATGATGATTATCAGGGCCTCGATGCGCGCGGCAAGATCGTGGTGGTGTTCGAACATGAACCGCAGGAGGATGATCCCAAATCCCGCTTTGGCGGCACCGGCAATACCCGCCACGCCACCAACCGGGTCAAGGCGCTGAACGCGCAGGCGCACGGCGCCCTGGCGATCATCGTGATGGCCGAACCCAACCGCAAGCACCCATCCAACCGCGACCGTGTCAACCGCATCGGCGGCAGCGCCCGGCGCGTGCCGGGCCTGCCCACGCAGGCGCTGGTCGATGATGCGCTGCGCATTCCGGTCATCAGCGTCTCCGACGAAGTGGGCGCCAGCCTGCTCGCGGCCAGTGGCCGCACGCCGCAGCAACTGCAGGCCGCGATCGACACGGGCTTCACGCCGCAATCGCTTGACCTGCCCGGCGCCAGCCTGAGCCTGCATCTGGAAAACAGCGTCCGCACCCGCGGCGTTTCCAGCAACGTCGTCGGCTTGCTGGCCGGTTCAGATCCCGCCCTGGCGCCTGAAACCGTCATCATCAGCGCCCACCACGATCATGATGGCTTCAATGGCGCAGAAGTCTGGCACGGCGCCGACGACAATGGTTCCGGCACGGTGGGCGTCATCGCCATGGCGCGCGCCTTCATGGCCAATCCGGTGCGGCCGAAACGTTCGATCCTGTTCGCGGTGTTCGCCGCCGAGGAACGCGGGCTGCTGGGGGCCTATCATCTCGCCGCCAACCCGCTGCGTCCGCTCGCCACCACGCGCGCCATGATCAATTTCGACATGATTGGCCGCGACGAAAAGGCCAGCGAGCAAACCGACGGCCTGATCACCATTCCGGCTGACACTTCAAACCGGCTCAACCTGATCGGCGCCGGCTACAGCCCGGATTTCAATCGCGTCGTGAACGATGCCAACCGCAGCATCGGCCTCGTGCTCGATGATCGGTTCGACAAGGAAAATGCCCTCAATATCTTCTTCCGCAGCGATCAGTTCCCCTTCGTGCTGAAGGATGTGCCGGCCTTCTGGTTCTTCACCGGCTTCCACCCCGATTATCATCACACCAGCGACACGGCCGACAAGATCAACTACGCCAAGATGACGAAGATCCTGCAGCTGTCCTATCTGTCGGCGTGGCGGCTGGCCAATGATGCTGCGGTGCCTGCCTTCGTGCGGGATCCGCCGGGCGACAAATAAGCTGCCCGCGCCGCCCGTTCTCAGTTGCGCTCGATCGCCGGCTTGGCGGGAACCACGCTGGCCTGCTGGCTCGCCTTGGCGATCACGCCTTCCAGCCGCGTTGCGGCGCTGCAGTCGGTCTTGCACAGCGCCTTGATGCGGGCCACGTTGATCTGCGCCCGCGCCGTCGCGCCGCGCGCCACCAGCGCCCGGCCCTGGCCTTCCAGCGCACCAATGTCAGACGGGTTCATGGCCAGGGCTTCACGATAATATTTGATCGCCTTGCCGGGCAGGCCAAGCTTTTCATAGGCCGCCGCAATGCCGGCAAAGGCCGCGACGTTGCGCGGATCGCTGGCCAGCGCGGCTTCGAAACTGTCGATGGCGTCCTGCGGCTTGCCGTCAGCCAGCGCGGCCTGGCCGGCAGCGGCGAGCTGCAGCGACACCGGCTTCAACTGATCATCCCGGCCCGGCGCCGCCATGGCAGAAGTCGCCAGCATCAGGATCGGCAGCAGCAACGTCACACGCATGAAATATCTCCCTGCGGACCGTCTTATCAAAGCCGGGATGACTGTGCGATGAAAAAGCCGTCGCACCCATCATTGGCCGGCGTGAGCACGCGGGTCTGCCACGGGCCAAGCTGCGGCGTGGCTGCCAGTTGGGCTTCGCCTTCGGCCGGCAACAGCGAGCAGACGATATAGACGATCCGGCCCCCCGGCTTGAGCAACAATGTGGCGAGGTCAATCAGCATCGCCTGCGTTGCCACCAGCCGTTCCAGGCGCTGGGGCGTGAGCCGCCAGCGGCTTTCCGGATTGCGTCGCCAGGTGCCGCTGCCCGAACAGGGCGCATCGATCAGCACGGCATCACAGCTGCCGATCAGATCGGCGAGCGCCTGCGCTTCCGCCCCGGGATTGAGCAGCCGGGTTTCGACCGCTGCGCCGGCCCGCGCCGCGCGCGGCGCCAGCTGCGAAAGCCGGGCGCGATCGGTGTCGCAGGCGATCAGCCGGCCTTCGCCATTCATGTCTGCCGCCAGCGCCAGTGTCTTGCCGCCGGCCCCGGCGCACAGGTCCACCACCGTCTCGCCCGCTTGCGCCGCCAGCGTGGCCGCCGCGATCTGGCTGCCGGCGTCCTGCACCTCGATCAGGCCCTCGCCATATTCCGGCAGTGCTTCGACATTGGTGCCCGAAGGCAACCGCACGCCGTGGGCGGTGTTGGGCAGGATTTCCCAATCGGGATGCGCCGCCAGCACGGCGTCGCGGCTGGCGCGCATCGCGTTCACCCGCACATCCAGCGGCGCCCGGTCGAGCAGCGCCGTCACCTGCCGTTCCGCATCATCGCCAAAGCGTTCGATCAGCATCCGCTCCAGCCAGGCCGGGGCGAGGCCGGGCGTCGCGGCCGGTTCGCCATGCACCAGCGCCGGCGGCGCATGGCCGGATGCACCAAACAGCGCCAGCAATTCGGGATCATGGGCGCGGGCGTGGCCGATCACGGCGGCGCGCCCCGAAACCGGGCGCTCCCCCAGCGAGCGGATGACGGCAAACACCAGATCACGCACCGCGCGGCGATCCTTGGAACCGGCATAGCGGCGGGTGGAGAAATACCGCTGGATGATCGTGTCAGCCGCCGCGCCGCCGTCGCGGGCAGCGGTGATCACCTGATCCAGTATCTCGATGGCGGCTGCCAAGCGTGCGGCGGGAATCATCCGCCGGTCGGATAATTGGGGGCCTCACGCGTGATCGTCACGTCGTGCACATGGCTTTCCTTCAGACCGGCATTGGTGATGCGGATGAACTCGGCGCGTTCCCGGAACGCCTCCAGCGTGGCGGAACCGGTGTAGCCCATCGCCGCCTTCACCCCGCCCACCAGCTGGTGCAGCACATTGGCGGCCGGGCCCTTGTAAGGCACCTGGCCTTCAATGCCTTCCGGCACCAGCTTCAGCTGATCCTTGATGTCCTGCTGGAAATAACGGTCCGCGGAACCGCGCGCCATGGCACCCACGCTGCCCATGCCGCGATAGCTCTTGTAGGTGCGGCCCTGCCACAGGAAGGTTTCACCCGGCGCCTCCTCGGTGCCGGCGAGCAGGCTGCCCACCATCACCGCGCTGGCCCCGGCGGCAAGCGCCTTGGCGACGTCGCCACTGGTACGCAGGCCGCCATCGGCGATCACCGGAATGCCCTGTTTCCACGCGGCTTCGGCCGTGTCCATCACCGCGGTCAACTGCGGCACACCCACACCGGCGACAACGCGCGTGGTGCAGATCGAACCCGGCCCGATCCCCACCTTGATGCCATCGGCACCGGCATCGATCAGCGCCATGGCCGCCGCGGCGGTGGCCACGTTGCCGGCAATCACCTGCGCCGAATTGCTGTGCTTCTTGATGCGCGCCACGGCTTCGGCCACGCGGTCGCTGTGGCCATGGGCGGTATCGACGATGATCAGGTCGCATTCCGCATCCAGCAGCGCCTCGGTGCGTTCGAACCCGGTATCGCCCACGGTGGTGGCGGCGGCAACGCGCAGGCGGCCGGCAGCATCCTTGGTGGCGCTGGGATGGTTCACCGCGCGCACGATGTCCTTCATGGTGATCAGGCCGATGCAATGGCCATCATCATCCACCACGATCAATTTCTCGATGCGGCGATTGTGCAGCAGCCGGCGGCATTCGGCCTCGGTCACGCCGGGGCGCACGGTGACGAGATTTTCCTTCGTCATCAGCTCGGCAATCGGCTGCGCGTCATTTTCGGCAAAGCGCAGATCGCGGTTGGTGACGATGCCCACCAGCCGCCCCGGCGCACCGCCCGGGCCCACCTTTTCCACCACCGGGAAACCCGAAATGCCGTGGCTGGCCATCAGCGCGCGGGCGTCGGCCAGCGTCTGATCCGGCGTCAGCGTGATCGGATTGACCACCATGCCGCTCTCGAACCGCTTCACCTGCCGCACCGCCAGCGCCTGTTCTTCCACGGTGAGATTGCGGTGCAGCACGCCAATACCGCCCAATTGCGCCAGGGTGATCGCCATATTGGCCTCGGTCACCGTGTCCATCGCGGCGGAAAGGATCGGGATGTTGAGGCTGATGCCCTGGGTCACCCGCGTCGAGGTATCGGCCATGCTGGGCAGCACCGCAGAGGCGGCCGGCACCAGCAGCACGTCATCGAAGGTCAGGCCCAGGCGGGGTTCCTTGATACGTGATGACATGTTGGGCGACTCCTCTGGCAGCGGCGGTGGGCCTCCATAGGGGTGAAGGGCGCTCATGAAAAGAGCGCGCCGTGTTGCCACGGCGCGCTCCCCTCATCTGCTTGTGCGAAAGCGGTTCAGAGGCTGCCGACCACGCCATAGAATTGCGCGATCTGCGCCCGCGGGCCTGCCTTCACGGCATCGAAGGCGGCCTTGGCACCGGCCTTGTCGCCCAGCTTCAGCAGGGCCGCGCCCATCCGCAGGTTGACCGTATCCTGATCCACCAGCGCATTGCCCACCAGGCCCTTGTAGAAGGTGACGGCCTTTTCATTCTGGCCCAGATTGGCCAGCGTGTCGGCCACCACCAGGCCGATGCGTGGCGACGTCTTGCCTTCCTTTTCCAGGCCCGGCAGCGACGCCTTGGTCTCGTTGATCTTCGACGATGCCAGCTTCATCAATTCGGCGATGTTGATCTTGGTCGGATCGATCAGCTTCTTGGCGGCCGCTTCCTTCAGCACCATGTCGGCCTCATTGGGCATGCCGCGTTCGATGGCAGCATCGGCATATTCCAGATAATTGTTGCCGGTGGTCATGGCGCCAGCGGCATACATCAGCCGGCCCCAATCCAGCAGAAGGTTGTTGTCCATGTTGCCGGCGCGCTGCTTCACCAGCTCGATCGACAGATTATAGCTCTTGGGTTCCGGGAAGGCCCGCACCCAGCTGAGCAGCGCCGGCATGATCTTGTCGCCCATGTTGCTGTCGATCACGGTCTGGGCGCGGAATTCATACCAGCTGCGATCGCCCTTCTCGCCGGCGGCTTCGCGCAGTTCGATGGCCTTGCCCAGCAGTTCCGCCACGCGCGGCTTGCTGTTCAGCGCGGCATTCACGCTGGCAGCCTGTACCAGCATGTCCACATCATCCGGCTTCTGGGCGAGGTAGAATTCATACCATTTCCAGGCCTTCTGATAATCCTTGCGGTTGCTCGCCAGGCCAGCGATGAACTTGGAGAAGGTCAGCTTTTCCTCGGGCGTGATCGACGGCGCCTCCACCGCTTCGGTCAACGCCTCTTCCAGCTTGGCATTGTCCTTCAGATTCTGGGCCGAAAACAGCTTGAGCTTGGCCATGATCAGCGCGTCGTCCTTCTCGACACGCGGCACCGAGGCGGCAGCATCAAGCGCGGCCAGCGCGCCAGCGTGATCGCCAGCCGTCTGCAGCTTCTGCACGGCCATCACGGCCGCCAGAATGGGCTTGGACAATTTGGGCGGAGCCGGCTTGTCGGCGGCCTTTTCCTTCTTTTGCGCCAGCGCCGGGCTGGCCATCCCCAATGTGCTGGTCATCAGCGCCAGCACCAGGGCGGTTCCAATCGTCCTCATTCATGCCTCCCTCAAGCAATATGGAGTTGAGCTAAGCCGCGAGGGCCGCCGCGTCAACCGGCCACAGGCAATGCAGATGCTGCTCTTTTGCATCCCCAACATGAACAATCAGTGAGTTTGCAGGTGAGACGGCCGGCCAGCCCTTGCCCTGCCTGCCGCAAAGCGCGAGAACGACATTGCTATGACGGCTCTTGCCGCTTCCCTGCCGCTGGCCGGCCTGCCTGTGCGCTTCCGCGTCGGGCTCACGGCTGCGCTGGCGGCGGGCCTCGCCTATCTGCTGCTGTCACCCATGCTGGCGGGCGCGGCCAATGTCGTGCTGAAAGGCTGCGGCGTCACCTTGCTGGCCTTGTCGGCCTTGCAATTGCGCGTGGCCGGTGCGCGCTGGCTGGCGGCAATCATGGCGTTCGGCGCGCTGGGCGATGTGCTGCTCGCGCTGCCCGGCCTGTTCATCGCCGGGGCCGCCAGCTTTGCCGCCGGGCATCTGGTGGCCATCATCTTCTATGCCCGCCACCGCCGTGCAGTTGGCGCCCGGGATTGGCTGGTGGCAGCGCTGCTGCTGCTGTTCGGGCTGGCGATGCCGCCCCTGCTCACCCCGGCCGGCCTGCCCTTTGGCCAGACGCTGATCTATGCCGTGCTGCTCACCAGCATGGCGGCCAGCCTGTGGCTCAGCCGTTTCCCCCGGCTGGCGGCGCTGGGCGCGCTGGCCTTCGTGCTGTCCGACACGATCCTGGTGCTGCGCCTGGGCGGCGGCCGGCTGATCGGGCCAACGGCGGATGGCGCGATGGTGTGGGCCTTCTATTTCGGCGGCCAGTGGCTGATCACGCTGGGCGTGGGGCGCGGGCTCCTCGCCCGCGCCGCCCGCAGCGCCTAGGCGTCGTCGCCCGGCAGTTCGCTGGCCGGATCGTTCACCGCCGCATCGGCCGCTTCAACCGTTTCGTCGCCTTCCGCTTCCTCATCAGCCGGAATCAGCGCGGCCGACACCACATGTTCGTCATCGGCGACCTTGAACAGCGTCACCCCGTTGGTGGCTCTGCCCATGATGCGGATGTCGCCGGCGCGCAGGCGGATCAGCTTGGCCTGATCGGTCACCAGCATGATGTCGTCGCCATCGCGCGCGGTGAAACTGGCCAGCACATCGCCGTTGCGGTCGCTTTCGGCGATGTTGCGGATGCCCTGCCCGCCACGGCCCGACTGGCGATATTCAAACGCCGAACTGCGCTTGCCAAAGCCATTGGCCGAAACGGTGAGGATGAACTCCTCGGCCGCCGCAAACTGTGCCATGCGGGTTTCCGACAGCACGCGCTCACCCGGATCATTCTTCCAGGCCGCCGCCTTCAGATAATCCTCGCGCTCCTCGGTCGAAGCCTCAAAGCCCTTCAGGATCGCCATCGACACAACTTCGTCGCCCGCAGCCAGCGTCATGCCGCGCACACCCGTCGAGGTGCGGGAGACAAACTCGCGCACATCTTCCACGGCAAAACGGATGGCCTTGCCGCTTTTCGCCGCCAGGAAAACATCATCGGCTTCGTCGCACAGCGCCACGCCGATCAGCCGATCATCGTCGCCTTCCTCAAAACGGATGGCGAGCTTGCCAGCGGTCGGCACGTTGGTGAAACTGTCCATGGCGTTGCGCCGCACATAGCCGTGCGCGGTGGCAAACATCACGTGCAGGCGGCCCCATTCGGCCTCGTCCTCCGGCAGCGCCAGGGTGGTGATGATCGTCTCGCCATCGGCCAGGGGGAGCAGATTGTTGATCGGCTTGCCCTTGGCCTGCGGTGAACCCTGCGGCAGGCGCCACACCTTCAGGCGATAGACCTTGCCGGCCGAGGAGAAGAACAGCACCGGATTGTGGGTGGAGGTGACAAACAGCGTCGTCACCGCATCCTCGTCCTTGGTGCCCATGGCGTTGCGGCCCTTGCCGCCACGCCCCTGCGCCCGATATTCGGCCAGCGCGACGCGCTTGATCCAGCCGTCGCGGGTCACGGTCACCACCATGTCCTCGACCTCGATCAGATCCTCGTCGTCGATGTCGTCGTGTACCGCCAATATCTCGGTGCGACGCTTGGACTGGAACTCGTCGGCCACCGCATCCAGTTCGGCACTCAACACCGCACGCAGCCGCACGCGGCTGGTCAGGATATCGAGCAGATCGGTGATGACGCCGGCCAGTTCCTGCAATTCGCTGCCGATCTCATCGCGGCCCAGCGCGGTGAGCTTGTTGAGCCGCAGATCGAGAATGGCGCGCACCTGCAGATCCGAAAGCCGGATGGTGGGCGCGTCCACATCCACCGTGCCGGCTTCGACCAGGGCCAGATAGGGCCGGATCTCGGCGGCATCCCAATCGCGCGCCATCAGCGTTTCGCGCGCTTCGGCCGGGCTGGCGCTGGCCCGGATGATGCGGACGACCTCATCGAGATTGGCGACCGCGATGACCAGGCCGATCAACAGGTGCGCCCGCTCGCGCGCCTTCATCAGTTCATGCTTGGACCGGCGGGTGATGACCTGTTCGCGAAACTCCACAAAGGCGTGGATGATGTCCTTCAGGCCCATCAGTTCCGGGCGGCCGCCACGGATGGCCAGCATGTTCAAGGCAAAGCTCTGCTGCGCCGGCGTGAAGCGCCACAGCTGGTTGAGCACCACTTCCGGCGTCGCGTCGCGCTTGAGATCAAGCACGATGCGCACGCCCTCGCGGTTGGATTCATCGCGCAGATCGGACACGCCCTCGATGCGCTTGTCCTTCACTGCTTCGGCGATTTTTTCGACCAGCGCGTTCTTGCCCTGCTGATAGGGGATTTCGGTCAGCACCACAGAAACCTTGTCGCCGCGCCCCTGTTCGATGACATGGCGCGAGCGGATGCGGATGCTGCCGCGCCCGGTTTCATAGGCCTGTTTGAGCTGGCTGGTGCCCAGGATGATGCCGCCAGTGGGGAAATCCGGGGCCGGCAGATGGTGCATCAACCCTTCGACGCTGATCAGCGGATCGGCCAGCCAGGCCCGCACCGCGTCGATCACTTCATTCAGATTGTGCGGCGGAATATTGGTCGCCATGCCCACCGCGATGCCGCCGGCGCCATTGACCAGCAGGTTGGGGAAGCGCGCCGGCAACACCGTCGGTTCCTGTTCGGAACCGTCATAGTTGGCGACGTAATCAACCGTGTCCTTCTCGATATCGGCGAGCAGTGCTTCGGCCGATTTCGCCAGCCGCGCTTCGGTATAGCGCATGGCCGCCGGGGCATCCGGATCCATCGAGCCGAAATTGCCCTGGCCGTCGATGAGCGGCAGCCGCATCGACCAATCCTGCACCATGCGCGCCAACGCGTCATAAATCGCGCTGTCACCGTGCGGGTGATATTTGCCCATCACATCGCCGACGATGCGGGCCGATTTGCGATAGGCCTTGTTGTGCGTGAAGCCGTTTTCGTAGCTGCCCCACAGGATGCGGCGGTGCACCGGTTTCAGCCCGTCGCGCACGTCGGGCAGCGCCCGGGCGACGATGACCGACATGGCATAATCGAGGAAACTCGTCCGCATTTCCGAGACGATGGAAATCGGCTTGATATCGGGTTCGCCGGCGGGGGGTGTAGTCGTTGATTCCATTTGGCTTTTCGCAGCGCTTTCAGACGGGTTTCAGATGCCCGTCCGGATTAGGGGAATGTGCGGCAAAACGCCAGTGGAAAGGCGCAGCCGGCGGGCAGGGAAAGCCGCTCCGGTATTACGAAAAGCGAAATACGTAATATGGCCGATTGCTGGTGGGCGGGCCCGCCTGTCTGGTGCGCTGCGATTTGAAGAGGGGGCAGCCCGTGCGCACGATGATGACCAGGCTATTGGGGCTGCTGAGCGCGGCGGCATTGCTGCTGGTGGCGGCCTGCAGCGGATCGGCACCGCCCGAAAAGGGGTCGGAATTCAATATCGGCTGGTCAATTTATGCCGGCTGGATGCCATGGCCCTATGCCCAGCAATCCGGCATCGTGAAGAAATGGGCCGATAAATATGACCTCACCATCAACATCGTCCAGGTCAACGACTATGCCGAATCGGTGAACCAGTTCACCGCCGGCAAGCTGGACGGCGTCACCGTCGCCAACATGGACGCGCTGACCATCCCTGCCGCTGCCGGCAAGGACAGCAGCGCCATCATCATCGGCGATTATTCCAACGGCAATGATGGCCTGGTGGCGAAGAATATCGACAGTATTGCGGCCCTGAAGGGCCAGCCGGTCAATCTGGTCGAGCTGTCGGTTTCCCATTATCTGCTGGCGCGCGCGCTGGAGAAATCCGGGCTCAGCCCGCGCGATGTGCGCACCGTCAACACCGCCGATGCCGATATCGTGGCCGCGTTCGGCAGCGCCGATGTCAAGGCCGCCGTGGCCTGGAACCCGCAGCTTTCGGTGATCAAGGCCCAGCCAGGGGCGAAACTGCTGTTCAGTTCGGCCGATGTGCCCGGCGAGATCATCGATCTGCTGGTGGTCGATACCGCCACGCTGAAGGCCAATCCCAACCTGGGCAAGGCGCTGGCCGGCATCTGGTATGAAACCATGGCGCTGATGGTGCGCGATGATGCCCAAGGCAAGGCCGCCCGCGCCGCCATGGCGCAGCTGGCCGGCACCACGCCGGCGGTGTTTGATCAGCAGCTGGCCACCACCTTCCTCTACGCCGATCCCAAGGCCGCCGTGGCCGCCGCAAACAGCCCCGATCTGATCACCACCATGACCCGCGTGCGCGATTTCTCCTTCGCGCGCGGCCTGTTCAAGGGTGCCAGTTCGGCCGATGCGGTGGGCATGTCCTTCCCCGGTGGCAAGACGCTGGGCGATCCGGCCCGCGTCACCCTGCGCTTTGACGATCGGTTCATGAAAATGGCCGCCGACAAGGGCCTGTAAACCGATGCCGCCCGCCAACAACGGCTGCCCGCCTTGCGCTGGGTGAGCCGCAAGATCGATCGCCGCAAGGCGTTCCAGCTCGGCGCCCTGCCGTTGCTGACGCTGGCGATCCTGTATCTGATCGTCGCGGCGGTGCGCCATGCCGAAAATCCGGCCGATCGCATCATTCCGCTGCCCGGCGCCATGGCCGCAGCACTGTGGGGGCTGGCCACCCAGCCCGATCCGCTGACCGGCAGCCTGTTGTTCTGGGCCGATACGGCGGCCAGCCTGCAGCGGCTGGGCCTGGGGATCGGCATTGCCATGGCGATGGCGCTGCTGGTCGGGCTGATCATCGGCGCCTTGCCGCCGGCGCGGGCCACATTGGGGCCGCTGGTGGTGGGCATCGCCGTCATCCCGCCGGTGGCGCTGCTGCCGATCCTGTTCATCGTGCTGGGCCTGGGCGAAACCGCCAAGGTGGCATTGATCGTGATTGGCGTTGCCCCGGTGATGATCCGCGATCTCGCCGGGCACGTTTCCGCCCTGCCCGCCGAACAGATCATCAAGGCGCAAACATTGGGGGCCAGCAGCTGGCAGGTGATCCTGCGCGTGGCGCTGCCGCAGGCCATGCCGCGGCTGCTGCAGGCGACACGCCTGGCGCTGGGCCCGGCCTTCGTGTTCCTGATCTCGGCCGAAGCCATCGCATCCGATGTCGGGCTGGGCTACCGCATCTTCCTGGTGCGGCGCTATCTGTCGATGGACGTCATCATCCCCTATGTCGCGTGGATCGCCCTGCTCGCCATCGCGATGGACATGGCGCTGGTCGCCGCCGATCGCCGCCTGTTCCCCTGGGCGCACGGGCCAAGATCATGAGCGCGCTGCTGAACATTAGCAACGTGTGGGTCGAATATGGCGATCACATCGTGCTGGAACAATTGAGCCTCGCGATCGAGGCCGGCAGTTTCGTGTCCATCGTCGGGCCATCTGGTGCCGGCAAGACCAGCCTGCTGCGGCTGGTGCTGGGCCAGGAACGGCCAACGCGGGGCACAATCACGCTGGATGGCAAACCGATGCCGGGTGAATGCGGGCCGGATCGCGGTGTGGTGTTCCAGCGCTATTCGGTGTTCCCGCATCTCACCGCGCTGGGCAATGTGATGCTGGCCCGTGATTTTGCCGGCGCCCCTCTGCTGGCCCGGTTGTTCGGCCGCCGCCGCGCCGCGGCCCGCACGGAGGCGCTGGCCATGCTGGCCGCCGTCGGGCTGGCCGATGCCGCCAATCTTTATCCGGCGCAGATGTCGGGCGGCATGCAGCAGCGCCTCGCCATCGCCCAGGCGTTGATGATGCGGCCGCGCATCCTGCTGCTGGATGAACCCTTCGGCGCGCTCGATCCCGGCATCAGGGCCGATATGCACGGGCTGATCCGCCAGCTGTGGCAGGAGCAGCAGCTGACGATCATCATGGTCACCCACGATATCCGCGAGGCCTTCACGCTGGGCACCCGCGTCATCACGCTCGACAAGCGCCGCCACGATCCGCACGCCCCGCACCGTTATGGTGCCACCGCCACCTATGATCTGAAACTCAAGCCCAAGCCGGCGATTGCGCACGCGGCTGCGGTTGCGGTTAGGACGGGGACCGAAACGACATGAAGGGCCTGGCTGCCATCCCGATCACCGATGCGCCCCCGCGCCTGGCGCGGCTGAGCATGAGCCTGCCGGCCACGCTGATGCACAAGCTCGATGCCATGCTGCAGCAACGCCAGCTCGCCTCGCGCTCGCAGTTGATCGCCGAACTGATCAGCCATGCGGTCGCCGAACATGAAGGCCTCACCCAGCCCGACGCGATGTTCGCCGGCACCATCACATTGGTCTATCGCGCCGATCGCGGCCGCGTGCGCCAACAACTGGCGCAGATCGAAGCCGACTATCTGAAGGAAGTCATCTCCGCCCAGCATGTGTTTCTGGAGGATGATCAATCGCTGGAAGTGCTGCTGGTGCAGGGCCCCGCGCTGCGCCTCCATGCGCTGGCCGATGCCCTGCGCGTCGTGCGCGGCGTGCAGCAGCTGGATCTGGTCACCACCACGGCGCTGCTGCCCCCGCTCCACCAGCAAGGCGCTGCCGCCAGCGCCAGAAAGGTTTTGCCATGAACACGCCGCACACGCCGCGCCCGGATGGCGCGCTGGCCGATCCCAATGCCGCCCGGGCCCACGCCCGCGCCCAGGGCGGCACCAGGGTGGAAGCCATGCCGATCCTGCCGCCGGTGGCCGATGATCTGCCCGCCGATGTGGAGGCGGCTGATCTGCTGTGGGAAGAAACCATCGCGGCCGGCGGCTATGCCACGCGCCGCCTGCCGCGCGGCGCGCGCGTGCGGCTGATCGATGTGCATGGTGATGCAGCCGCCCATCTGCAGATCTTCAACGCCGGCCTGCCGACCGAGCGGCTGAACATGGCCGATACGGTGAAGGTGCAGTGGAACGCCTATCTGGGCCCCGGCAAGCTGCTGTTGTCCGACATGGGCCGGGTGCTGATGAGCATCGTGGAAGACAGCGCCGGCACCCATGATTGCTTCAGCGGCGCGTCGAGCCCGGCCAGCAACGCGGCACGCTATGGCGACGGCCGCAACAGCGGTGCGTGCCCCTCGGCGCGCGATCGCTTCCTGCTCGGCGCCGCCAAGCATGGCCTCGGCCGCCGCGACATCCACCCGTCGATCACCCTGTTCAAGGGCGCGCGCATTGCCGAAGACGGCGCGATCCTGCCCAACGTCGGCCCCTTCGCGCCTGGCCGCCACGTGCTGCTGCGCGCCGAGATGGACCTCATCCTGATCATCGCCAATTGCCCGCATGTGCTTGATCCGCGTGAACAATACAGCGTCACCCCGCTGCGGGCGACGGCGTGGCGCGGACCGGTCACGCCGCCTGAGGACGATATCCGCAACGCCACGCCGGAAGGCCTGCGCGCCTTTCTGAACGTCGAAGATCATTACCGCCGCTGAGGCTTGCAAGGAACACCAACGTGAGCGCTGATCCCCATCTGAACCGCCTGCCCGGCCCCATCGTCCACGACGAGATCGTGCCCGCACGCGCGCCGTGGCTGCACAAGGTTGCAGCAGGCCAAACGCTGCGCATCGTCGATCTGGAAGGCAATCAGGCGGTCGATTTCCTGATCTATGCCGCCGCCGACGATGCCGAACGCTATTGTGCGCAAGCCACGGTGGCGGCGCAGGCGAATCTGTTCCTGCGCACCGGCACGCGGCTGATGTCCAACGAGGGCCGGCCGCTGATGACGATCACGGCCAGCGATGTGCCCTATCACGATACGATCGGCGGGGCCTGCAGCTGCGAATCCAACACGTTGCGCTATGGTCATCACACGGTGAGCCAGCATGCCTGCGTCGAGAATTTCCTCGAAGCCAATCTGCGCCAGGGCCGCGGCAAGCGCGACATCGTCCCCAACATCAATTTCTTCATGAACGTGCCGGTGGAAGAAGATGGCGCATTGGGCATCGTCGATGGCCTGTCGGCACCGGGCCTGACCGTCGATCTGCGCGCCGAGATGGATGTGATCGTTGTCGTGTCCAACTGCCCGCAGATCAACAACCCGTGCAACGCCTTCAACCCCACCCCGGTCAGAATGATCATTTCCGCATGAGCTTTGATACCGTCCTGATTGCCAACCGCGGCGCCATCGCCACGCGCATTGCCCGCACCGTAAAGGCCATGGGGCTGCGCGTGGCCGCCGTCCATTCCGATGCCGACGAAGGTTCGGCCCATGTCGCAGCGGCCGATGTGGCGGTGCGTCTGCCCGGCGACCGGCCATCGGAAACCTATCTCGATGGGGCTGCCATCATCGCGGCGGCCAAGGCAACCGGGGCCGGCGCCATCCATCCCGGCTATGGCTTTCTGGCCGAAAATGCCGAATTCGCCGAACAATGCGCGGCGGCAGGCATCATCTTCATCGGGCCGACGCCCGACAATATCCGTACCTTCGGCCTGAAGCACAGCGCCCGCGCCCTGGCCGCCGCCCATGGCGTGCCGCTGGCCCCCGGCAGCGCGCTGCTGAACGACGTTGCCGCCGCCGTGGCGGCGGCGCGTGACGTGGGCTTCCCGGTGATGCTGAAGGCGACGGCGGGCGGCGGCGGCATCGGCATGCGGGTGTGCGCTGATGAAGCGGCGCTGGCACAGGCGTTTGATGCCGTGGCGCGGCTGGGCCAGAGCAATTTTGGCGACGCCGGCGTGTTCCTGGAGCGTTTCGTCGCCCGCGCCCGCCATGTCGAAGTGCAGATCTTTGGCGACGGCCAAGGCCGGGTGATGGCGCTGGGTGAGCGGGACTGTTCCCTGCAACGCCGCAACCAGAAGGTGGTGGAAGAAGCCCCTGCCCCCGATCTGCCCGACGCCGTGCGCGCCCGGTTGATGGCAGCGGCCGTGCGACTGGGCGAAGCCGCGCGCTACAGGAACGCCGGCACCGTGGAGTTCCTGTACGACGCAGACGCACAGGATTTCTTCTTCCTTGAAATGAACACGCGGCTGCAGGTCGAACATGGCGTCACCGAAGCGGTGATGGGCATCGATCTCGTCGAATGGATGGTGCGCGGCGCGAAGGGCGATTTTGCCTTCCTCGATGCGCCGCCACCCCAACCGCAGGGCCACGCCGTGCAGGTGCGGCTCTATGCCGAAGATCCGGCGCAGGATTATCGGCCCACGACGGGCCTGCTCACGGCGGTGGAATTCCCCGGCGCTGTGCGCACCGAAACCTGGGTGGCGGCCGGCAGCCAGATCAGCGCCTTCTATGATCCGATGCTGGCCAAGCTGATCGTGCACGGCGCCACCCGCGCTGACGCCGTGGCCGCCATGGCCCGCGCGCTCGATGCCAGCCGCATCGACGGCCTGGAAACCAATCTGCGCTGGCTGCGTGACGTGGTACGGATGCCGGCCTTTGTCAGCGGCAATGTCTCGACCCGCGCCTTGAACGACGTTGTCCACCAGCCGCGCTGCATCCGCGTGCTGGCCGGCGGCACGTCGACCACTGTGCAGGATTGGCCGGGCCGGCTGCATTACTGGGCGGTGGGCGTGCCGCCGTCTGGCCCGATGGACGATCTGTCGTTCCGGCTCGGCAACCGCCTGCTTGGCAATGATGAAGGCACTGCCGGCCTGGAAATCACCGTCACCGGCCCCAGCCTCAGTTTCGCCGCACCCACGCGCATCTGCCTGACCGGCGCCGATTTCGCCGCCACGCTGGACGGCGTGCCCGTGCCGCGCGGCGTCGCCATCGACGTGGTGGCCGGCCAGGTGCTCACGATGGGCCGGGCCAAGGGCGGCGGCTTTCGCGGCTATCTGCTGGTGGCGGGCGGGTTCGACCTAGCGCCCTATCTGGGCAGCCGCGCCACCTTCGATCTGGGCGGCTTTGGCGGCCACGGCGCACGCCGCTTGCTGGCGGGAGACGTGCTGCATCTGGGCGATGCGGCCACCGGGCCGGCATTGGCCGCGGCGCAACTGCCGGCGCTGCCGAACAGCTGGTCGCTGCGGGTCATCTACGGCCCGCACGGGGCGCCCGATTTCTTCACCGCCGACGATATCGCCACCGTCGTTTCGGCCGATTGGCAGGTGCATTACAACAGCAACCGCACCGGCGTGCGCCTGATCGGCCCCAAGCCGGCGTGGGCACGGGCGGACGGGGGTGAGGCCGGGCTGCACCCGTCCAACATCCACGACAATGCCTATGCCATCGGCGCCGTCGATTTCACCGGCGACATGCCGATCATCCTTGGCCCCGACGGGCCATCGCTGGGCGGCTTCGTCTGCCCGTTCGTGGTGATCGCGGCTGATCGCTGGAAGATCGGCCAGCTCACCCCCGGTGACACGCTGCGCTTCGTGCCGGTCACGCTGGATGATGCCCGTGCCGCCGATGCCGCCGCTGCCGCGCTGCTGGCCCACGGCACCGCGATCACCGAAGGCCCGGCCTGCGCCATCACTGCCCTGTCGCCGATCCTGGCCGACACGCCGGCTGCTGGCGCCCGCCCGCGCGCCGTCTACCGCGCCCAGGGTGACCGCAATATCCTCGTCGAATATGGGCCCATCGTGCTCGATATCGAGCTGCGTATCCGCATCGAGGCGCTGGCCACCGAACTGGCCCGAATGAACGTCCCCGGTGTCATCGACATCGTCCCCGGCATCCGATCCCTGCAGCTGCATTTCGATGGCAAATTGCTCGATCAGGCCGGCGCGCTGGCCGTGCTGCTGGGCGCCGACGACCGGCTGGGCGCGCTGGAGGATTTCACTATCCCCTCGCGCATTGTCCACCTGCCGTTGAGCTGGCGCGATCCAGCCACGATCGAGACGATCACCAAATATATGTCTGCCGTGCGTGACGACGCGCCCTGGTGCCCGGACAACATCGAGTTCATCCGCCGCGTCAACGGCCTGCCCGATGTGGCCGCCGTGGAGGATCTGATCTTCAACGCCAGCTATCTCGTGCTGGGCCTCGGCGATGTCTATCTCGGTGCACCGGTCGCGACGCCGGTCGATCCGCGCCACCGGCTGGTTACCACCAAATACAACCCGGCCCGCACCTGGACCCCGCCCAACGTCGTTGGCATCGGCGGCGCCTATATGTGCATCTATGGCATGGAAGGGCCGGGCGGATACCAATTGTTCGGCCGCACCGTGCAGGTGTGGAACACCCATCGCCAGACCGACGCCTTCATCGAGGGCAAGCCGTGGCTGCTGCGCTTCTTCGATGAAATCCGCTTCTTCCCGGTCAGCGCCGAGGAACTGGCGTTGTGGCGGCGCGATTTCCCCAGCGGCCGCCAGGCCATCCGCATCGAGCCTTCCGAATTCCGCCTCGCCGATTATCGCCGCTTCCTCGCCGACAACGCGGCCAGCATCGCTGCCTTCCAGTCCGTGCGTCAGGCCGCCTTTGACGATGAGCGCGCCGCCTGGGCCGCCAGCGGCGAATTTGACCGGATTGCCGCCATCAGCAGCGACGACGCACCGGCCGCGGCCGAGATCATCGTGCCCGACGGCAGCGAGCTGGTGGAATCGCCCTTTGGCGGCAGCGTGTGGAAATTGCTGGTCGCTCCCGGCGACACGGTGGCCGCCGGCGACACCATCGCCATCATCGAAGCCATGAAGATGGAATGCCCGGTCGAAAGCCCGGCGGCCGGCACCGTGGTCGCCCTCTATCTGGAGGAAGGCAAGCCCGTGCAGCCCGGTGCCCCCATGCTGGCGTTGCAGCCATGAGCCGTCTCAGCGTCTCCACCATCGCCGCCGCCATCAACAGCGGCACCAGCACGGCCGAAACGATCATGGCCGAAACCCTCGCCCGTCTGGCCGCCTATGATGCGGTGCAGCCGCAGGCCTGGATCAGCCGCGCCGCGCCGGAGGCCCTGCTGGCCCAGGCGCGCGCCATCGATGCGCGCATCGCGGCCGGCGAAACCCTGCCGCTGGCCGGCGTGCCCTATGCCGCGAAAGACAATATCGATGTCGCCGGCCTTGCCACCACGGCGGCCTGCCCGGCCTTCGCCTATCAGCCCACAGCCTCTGCCGGCGTCATCGAACGGCTTGCCGCGGCCGGCGCCATCTGTGTGGGCAAGACCAATCTCGATCAGTTCGCCACCGGCCTCAACGGCAGCCGCAGCCCGTACGGCGCGCCGCGCAATGTGCATAATCTGAATTATGTCAGCGGCGGCTCCAGTTCCGGCTCGGCGGTCGCGGTCGCCGCCGGGCTGGTGCCGTTTGCGCTGGGCACCGATACGGCGGGTTCCGGCCGGGTGCCGGCGGCGTTCAATCACCTGATCGGCTTCAAGCCGACGCGTGGCCGCTGGAGCACGCGCGGGCTGGTGCCGGCCTGCCGCACGCTCGATTGCATCACCATCTTCACCGATACGCCGGCCGATGCGCGGCTGCTGGATGCGGTCATCGCCGGCTTTGATGTGGCCGATGATTATTCCAAACCGCTCGCCAATCGTCCCCTCGCCCCGCGCCGCTTTGGCGTGCCGCGCCGCGACCAGATGAACTGGTTCGGCGATGGCGAAGCCGCCTTCCTGCACGACCGCGCCATGGCAACCTTGGCCGGCCTCGGTGAACTGGTCGAAATCGACATCGCACCGCTGCTCGAAGCCGCGCAATTGCTTTATGGCGGCCCATGGGTGGCCGAACGCACTGCCGCCATGGCCTCCCTCCTCGCCCGCCGTCCCGAAGCGGTTGACCCAACCGTGCGCAGCGTTGTCGAACAGGGCTGGGGCAAGAGCGCGGTTGACCTGTTCAACGCGCAATATCGCCTGGCTGCCATCAAGCGCGCCGCCGATCTGATGTGGGACCGCATCGACGTGCTGGCCTTCCCGACCACGCCCACCAGCTACCGCCTCGCCGAAATGCTGGCGGCACCGGTGGCGCTCAACAGCAATCTCGGGCTCTACACCAATTTCGTCAATCTGCTCGACATGGCCGCCATCGCCGTGCCCGCCGGCACGCGCAGCAATGGCGTTGGCCATGGCATCAGCTTCATCGGCCCGGCCGACAGCGATGTGGCGCTGATCGAACTCGCCGAAACCTGGGCGGCTGCCACCGGCCACCCGTCACCACCACCGCTCGATCTGGAGGGCAAGATGCAGACCGTGAAGCTGGCCGTTGTTGGCGCCCATTTGAAGGACATGCCGCTGCACTGGCAGCTGACCTCGCGCAATGCCGTGTTTGCTGGCGCGTTTGAAACCGCGCCCAGCTATCGCCTCTATGCCATGGCTGAAAGCACCCCGCCCAAGCCGGCGCTGGTGTTCAGCGACGATGGCGCCGCCATCAAGGTGGAAGTATATGAACTGGGCGTCGCCGAATTCGGCAGCTTTGTCGTCGATGTGCCGCCGCCGCTGGCCATCGGCACCGTCACGCTGGCCGATGGCAGCAGCGTGAAGGGCTTTGTCGCCGAACCACGGGCCTTGACCGGCGCGCAGGACATCACCCATCTGGGCGGCTGGCGCGCCTATATCGCCCAGCGTACGGCCTGAAAGGAAAACCCATGCGCCGATATCTGCTCCCCCTCTTGCTGCTTTCCGCCTGCGCCGCGACGGCGGCCAGCGATCAAGGCGGCGAGGTGCAGAAGATCGCGGATTTCGGCGATTTCCTCGTCGTCGATGGCCCGGGCGTGTGGATGACCAACAAGGGCCGCGTTGAACATTGGTCGCGCACGGGCCGCATCGCCAGCGTGCCGATGACCCGGCCGTGCGGAACGATGGCGCTGGTTGCGGGCAAGCTGTGGGTGGCCGACTGCACAGACGGCCTGCTGCAGCGCATCGATACCGCCACGGCCACCAAGACGCTGACCGTCGCCACCGGCATCGCCGACAAGACCGGCGAGATGAATGTCGTGGCCGGCGCCGGCGCCATCTGGGTGGCCAGCGATGCCAAGGGCGTCGTCGCGCGGGTCGATCCGATGAGCGGCGCCATCATCGCCCGCGTCAGTGTTGATGCCGGCACCTCCTATCTCGCCTTTGGCCACGACGCGATCTGGGCGGTGAGCGCGGGCACCCAGACGCTGCAGCGCATCGATCCCGCCAGCAACACGGTGGTGGCGCGCACGCCGCTGGGCAAGCAGCCGGGGTTCCTGACGGCCGGCGAAGGCGCGGTGTGGGTGCAGGAACAGGGTGATGGCACGCTGGCGCGCATCGATCCGGCCACCAACACGGTGAGCGGCCGCGTGAAGGTGGGCGCCAATCTGAAATGGGGCGACATCGACACCGGTGATGGCAAGGTGTGGCTGCGCACCACCGACGATCAGGAATATGCCGTGGTTGACGCCAGATCGCTGGCCATCCTGGCGCGGGTCGGCAAGCCGGTGGGCAGCGGCGCGCTGCGCTGGACACCCGACGGCGTGTGGACCAGCGCGCACGACGTGTTCACCCTCACCTTCTGGCCGGCCCCGGCAATGGGCAAGCCAAAACAGCCCTGAAGCAGGGCATGGCAATGGCAATCGCCCGGGAAGCACTGGCGCGCGGCGATCTGGCCCGTGTGCGGCAACTGGCGCTGGTGATGGCCGCTGCCGCAGAGCCGGCTGCCAGCGCCGAAGGCCGCTTCCTGCTCGGCATTGCCGATGCCAGCGAAAACCGCATCAGCGCCGGCCTCGCCCATATCGAGGCCGCCGTCGCGCTGGCCCCATCGGCCGAATATCAGGCGCAGCGGGCGCGGCTGCTGATGCTGCTGCGCCGTGATGCCGAGGCAGCGGCGGCCGCCAGCGCTGCCGAAGCGCTGGGGCCGCGCGATGCGCTGAGTTTCGATACGATCGGCAATATCCAGGCCCGGCTGGGCGATCATGCCGCCGCCGTGCGCAACTTCCGCGCCGCGGTCGCGCGTGAGGCCAGCAATGACGAATATCGGCTGAACCTCGCCATGTCGCTGGGCTTTGTTGGCGAGGTGGCCGCCGCGGCCGCCGAACATGAGACGATCCTGCAGCGCGCGCCGGCCAATGGCCGCGTCCATCTCGCGCTGGCCGGGCTTGGCAAGGCCAGCCGCGCGGCCAATCACCTGGCCCGCATGGAAGCCATATTGGCCCGCCGCCCCGGGCCGGACGATGAACTGCGCATCCGCTATGCGCTGGCCAAGGAATATGAGGATGTTGGCGAGCCGGAACGCGCGCGCCAGCATCTCGATTGCGCCAACGCCGCCCACCGCCGCCGCATCGGCTATGATTTCGCCCGCGACGCCGCGATCTTCGACGCGCTGGAAACCGGCTTTGCCAATCCCGGCCATTTCCAGGGTGACAGCCAGCAGACCGAAGCCCCGATCTTCATCACCGGCATGCCGCGTACCGGGACCACCCTGGTGGACCGCATCCTTTCGTCGCACCCAGACGTGCACAGCGCTGGCGAGCTGCAGGCGATGCCACTGGCGGTGAAGCTGCTGTCAAACACGCGGTCGCGCTTTGTCACTGATCCCGACACGATTGCGGCGTCGGCCGGCCTGTCGCCCGATGCCGTCGGCCGCGCCTATCTCGATCGCGCGCACCAGCATCTGTTGCGGCGCGATGGCCGCTTCATCGACAAGTTGCCGGCCAATTTTCTCTACATCGGCCACATCGCCCGCGCCCTGCCGCAAGCCAGCATCATCTGCCTGCGCCGGCATCCGATGGATACGATCTGGAGCAATTACAAGAATCTGTTTGCCACCACCTCGCCCTATTATGGCTACAGCTATGATCTGATGGATATCGCCCGCTATTATGTGCGGTTCGACCGGCTGATGCGACTGTGGGCAGCGCTGTTCCCCGGCCGCATATTGCAGCTGCACTATGAGGAACTGGTCGCGGATCAGGCCGGGCAGAGCCAGCGACTGTTCGCCCATTGCGGCCTTGGCTGGACAGAGGCAGCGCTGGATTTCCACACCAACAGCGCCGCGGTCGCCACGCCCAGCGCGGCCCAGGTGCGTCGGCCCATCTATCGCGATGCGGTGGCCCGCTGGCGCACGCACGAAGCCGCCATGGCCCCGGTGGCAGACTATCTGGCGCAGCACGATATCAAGGTCTGATCGTCACGGCGCGGCATGTGACATTTCTGCTACGTCAAACGCCCATTGGCGCTCCCTCGCCTGTCCATGCTGAATTGTTGCGTTGCAATATTCGCAGCGGGATTCGAGGGCGGTCGAAATGCAGAAATTTGTTCGGGCACAAATAGTTGCAACCACTTTTCTGGCCGGTTTGCCGCATATTGCATCCGCACAGGTGCAAGTGGCAGCCGCTGCCGACGATGGCGACCAGACCATTGTCGTCACCGCCACCCGCCGTTCCGAACGTCTGCAGGATGTGCCGATCAATATTTCGGCCGTTGATGCCGGCCAGCTGGCCCAGCAGCGCCTGAACGACATTCGGGATCTGGGCGCCTTCACGCCGGGCATCACCGTCACCGATACCGGCCCGCGCGGCGCCGGCACCATCGTCATGCGCGGTCTTTCGGCCGACGACAGCAGCACCTTTGCCGACAATGGCAACAGCGCCATCGGCGTCTATCTTGGCGAAGTGCCGCTCTATCTCGATTTCAAGCTGATCGACATGGAACGCGTCGAAGTGCTGCTGGGGCCGCAGGGCACGCTTTATGGCCTCGGCACGCTGGCCGGCGCCATCCGCTACATCCCGGTACGGCCCGACAGCACCCAATTCAGTGGCTATGTCCATGGCCGCGGCTTTGGCGTGAGCGAGAGCAGCAGTTTCGGCTATGTCGCCGATGGCGCGGTCAACGTGCCGATCATCAAGGACCGGCTCGCCTTCCGCAGCGCCACCGGCTATTATTTCGATCCGGGCTTCATCGATTATCCCTTCACCGTGCAGCAGATCGGCGTGTCGCTGCCGCAGCCGGGCCCGGCCAGCAACCCGCTCGGCACCGAAGCCCAGCGCTCGGCCAATTTCCGCCGCGAACGCGACGTGAACTATGGCAAGACCTTCACCACCCGCAACCAGCTGGGCCTGACGCTCGACAATCTCAACGCCTATCTGACCTATGCCTATCAGGAAGTGCGCACCGGCGGCCGTCAGGCCAATGGCGGCGGCGTGGTGGGCGAAGGCCGCTACGAAGGCCCGTGGCGCGTGCGCGAACCGGCCACCCGCCGGTCTCACCTCGTCAGCCTCGAAGTCGAAGCCAATCTGGGTGAGGTGGCGCAACTCGTTTCGTCCAGCGCCTTCACCTACACCCAGAACGACAGCTCGGTGGACGTCACCGATCTGCTGCTCGATCTCGATTATGGCTATGAAAGCTTCCCGGCCTTCACCGGCTTCACCCGCTCCACCGCCCGCTCGCGCCAGTTCAACCAGGAACTGCGGCTGGTGTCCAAGCATGGCGGGCCGTTCAGCTGGGTGCTCGGCGGCTTCTACAACGAGGTGCAGGGCCGCACCAGCTATCGCGAGTTCATCCCCGGCTTTGGCGCGTCACCCACCGGCATCGATTTCGGCGTGATCCCCAATGCCGACGACAATGAATATGCCTCGTTCGGCCGCAACACGATCAAGGAACGGGCGGTATTTGGCGAAGTCACCTGGAAGGTGACGCCCGAATGGCAGATCACCGGTGGCCTGCGCTATTACAGCTATGATCTGGATCGGATCGGCGGTTCCACCCTGCCCTATTACGACGGACCGGTGGCCAGCGACGATGATATCCCGTCAAGCACCGGCCAGGCCAAGTCCGATGGCTTTGTCTACAAGCTCAACACCTCCTACAAGTTCAGCCCCGATGCGCTGATCTATGCCACCTACAGCACCGGCTATCGCATCGGCGGCGCCAACACCGGGGCGGCGCCCTGCGTGTTGCCGCTCAACCCCAATATCCAGAATATCTGCGCCCTGCCCAACGAGCTGTTCTTCGGTCCGGATGAGACCGAGAATTTCGAACTGGGCCTGCGCGCCGGCCTGTTCAACAACAAGCTGACGCTCAATCTGTCGGCCTTCCAGGTCAATTGGGACGGGATCCAGCTGGCCAGTTCCACCATCAACGGCGCCATCGGCATCACCGCCAACGGCGGCAAGGCCCGCAACCGCGGCTTCGACATGTCGTTCAATGCCCAGGTCACCAATCGCCTGTCACTGCGCGGCAACTACAGCTACCTGGATGCCAAGCTGACCGAAGGCGTGCCGGAACTGCTGCAGATCCGCACCAGCCAGGACCCGCGTAACCGGCCGAAATTCTCGCGCGTGGACGTGCTGGCCGGCGACCGCCTGCCCGGTTCGGCCCGGCACAGCGGTTCGCTCGCGGCCAATTATCTGCTGCCCGTCGGCGATGATGAGGATCTGAATTTCAACTGGACCGCCACCTATATCGGCGACATCCTCACCCGCGTCGGCGGTCGCGGCTTTGGCGAAACCCTGCCGGGCTATGTCACCCACCGCGCTG
This sequence comes from Sandarakinorhabdus sp. AAP62, assembly GCF_000331225.1. Classification (GTDB taxonomy): domain Bacteria; phylum Pseudomonadota; class Alphaproteobacteria; order Sphingomonadales; family Sphingomonadaceae; genus Sandarakinorhabdus. The sequence goes on from NZ_ANFY01000009.1 coordinate 217,041, forward strand.
CCATCACCTATAGCACGGGCAAGGCCTTCCAGATGTCGCTGTTTGCCAACAACATCTTCGACAAATATGCCGTGACGGGCGTCAGCAATGATCGCAGCCGCTTTGGCTTCGTCAATGGCGGCGTCATCTCGCGCTATTATGCCCGTTCGGTGCTGACACCGCGCGTGGTGGGTGTCGAAGCCACGTTCAACTTCTGATATGGTCCGGCCGGGGGATTGCAGCGCAGGGTTGCTGCAGTCACCCTGCTGGCCCGTTGGCCTTGCTGTTTGCGTCGCATGATGGTCCTGCGGCAAATTGGTGCTACGTCCGTTGGCGTATGCGTGGCCGGGGGGAAGTCGACCATAGTCCTGATGGGCCGGTTGATTGCGGGGGAATGACTTCATGGCTGGGGTTCGTGTCGGCAACAGGATCATCGGGGCAGAGGCGCCGGTCACCATCGGCTGGGAAAATGTGCCGCGCGTGGAAGGCAGCCGCCTCAAGGTGCTGTTCTTCACCTGGTTTCAGCCGGCCGTGCTCTTCTGCGCCATCCTGTTCTGGTATTATGCCCCCAACAGCATCGCCAAGGCCTCGGTCGCCTTCGGCATCGGCCTCGGCTTCCGGCTGATCCTGTTCACGCTGGAATGGTTCTTCCCGCGCCACGAAAGCTGGAAGATGACGTGGAAGGAACTGGCGGTCGATCTGTTCTATGTCGGCCTGGGCGCCACCATATTGGAAACGGTGGACGGCTTCATCGGCAGCGACGTGTTGATCGAACTGGTGCGGGACTCGTTCGAATGGGACAAACTCGCCTGGTTCATTGGCCTGCCGCTGCTGCTGCAAGCCTTCCTGATCTCGTTCATCTTCGATTTCGGCCAATATTGGATGCACCGCGGCATGCACAACTGGTACCCGCTGTGGCTGACCCACAAGATCCACCACTACATCACCCAGTTCAACATCAACAAGGGCGCTGTCGGCAACCCGATCGAGCTGTTCCTGATTGGCCTGGGCATCGGCGGCTTCTTCGATTTCCTGCCGCGCGCCTTCCTGCTTTCGGGCGCCATCGGCATGGCCGTCGGCAGCTACATGCACTTGAACGTGCGTTTCAACACGCCGAGCTGGTGGCGTTTCCTGTTCAACACCACCGAACATCACAGCATTCACCACAGCCAGGATTATGAAGCGACCCGCAGCAATTTTGCCGGCATCTACATCTTCATCGATCGCATCTTTGGCACCTGTGTTGATGGCGAAGCCGAAATCCTGGGCCAGGATGGCGGCCGCCGCATGTCGATCCCCGAACAGATGCTGCACCCGTTCACCGAGGGCTGGAAAGACGCCCGCAAGCGTTTTGGCGCATCATCGACTGTGCCCGCAGAGTGACGCCGGAAACCGCCCCGACGTCCCTCACCCCGGAGGCTGCTGCCGCCAGGCTTGCCGCGCCAGCGGATACCAGTGACAGCCTGTGGCGTCATCTGCGGCCCATCTGGCACATCCAGGGGGAAGTGCCCCTGCCCGATGGCCAGCCGGCAAGCCTTGCGCTCGATCGGCTGGAGCCCTTGTTCCACGCCGTGGGCACGCGCCACGAGCGCCTGCGTGATGGCCTGATCTTTCACAAGAAGGACCCGGCCGCACAGGATCGGCTGGCCGTGTTCGACAGCGGCATCCTGCACGTCGAGAGCGGCGCCGATGGCCCGGTGCTGCGCTATCAGATGCGCAGCCGCATCCTGCTCGCCTGCTTCCTGGCACCGCTGCTGTTCCTGAGCTTTGCCCAGATCACCATCTGGACCGACAAGAAGCCCGACACGGCGGCCAGCAAGACCGAGAAGGCCAAGAAGAAGAAGAAGGCGCTCAAGGAACTGCCGCGCCACCCCATCGATATCGCCCTGGGCGCCCCGCCGCCCAAATCCATCAAGGAACGCGAGAAGGACAGGGCGGAAAAGGAAAAGGAGCCGGCCTCAACCACCCCGGCATTCGTGTTCGCCGGAATCTTTGCCGCGCTTTACCTGGTCGGCCGTTTTCTGGAGCAAAGGCTGGCGGCCCGCCTGTTCCGCAGGGCGCTGCATGGCGAGGAACCGGGCTCCTCATAAGCCCCCACCCCGGTCATGCTGGCGCAGGCCAGCATCCACTGTGGAAAATGGACCCACTCAGCAACCAAAAGGACCCAGGCGGAAAGGTGGATGCTGGCCTTCGCCAGCATGACAGGTGAAGTTGTAGGGTGCTCAATCCCCAATCGGTGGAAAGCCCCAATCGACGGCCAGATCCAGCCACTGCGGGTTGTGCTCCTCGATCAGCCGGATCTTCCAGTCCCGCTTCCAAAACTTCATCGCCTTCTCGCGACGGATGGTATCGGCAATGTCGGGATAGGCCTCGTTCCAGACCAGCCGCTTCACGTTGTAGCGCGCGGTGAAGCCTTCGAAGTGACCCATTCGATGTTGCTGCACGCGGTTCATCAGGTTGGAGGTTACGCCGAGATACAACGTCCCGCGCGGCGCACTGGCCATGAGATAAACCCAACCGGGCTTGGACACTGTCTGCACCCTTCCATGTCATGCTGGCGCAGGCCAGCATCCACCGTGGAACGCAGGCCCACTCAACAATCAAACAAGGGCCCTGGCGGCATGATGGATGCTGGCCTTCACCAGCATGACACGACTTGGGAAATTACTCCGCCGCGATCCCCATCGCCGGCACCTGCACAAAGCCCTTGCGCTTCGCGATCCGCGCCTCGATCTCCGGGCGGAAATGCCGGATCAGGCCCTGGATCGGCCAGGCCGCCGCGTCGCCCAGTGCGCAGATGGTGTGGCCTTCCACCTGGGTGGTCACTTCCAGCAGCATGTCGATCTCGTGCGGTTCGGCGTCGCCGGTCACCAGCCGTTCCATCACCCGCCACATCCAGCCGGTGCCTTCGCGGCACGGCGTGCACTGGCCGCAGCTTTCATGCTTGTAGAAGTAGGACAGGCGCGCAATCGCCCGCACGATGTCGGTGGATTTGTCCATCACGATCACCGCGGCGGTGCCGAGGCCGGATTTCAGATCGCGCAGGGCGTCGAAATCCATCGGCGCATCGATGATCTGGTGCGCCGGCACCAGCGGCACCGAGGAGCCACCGGGGATGACCGCCAGCAGATTGTCCCAGCCGCCACGAATGCCGCCGCAATGGGCTTCGATCAGTTCGCGGAAGGGGATGCTCATCGCCTCTTCCACCACACACGGCTTGTTCACATGGCCCGAAATCTGGAACAGCTTGGTGCCTTCGTTCTTGGGCCGGCCGATGGCGGCAAACCATTCCGGGCCACGGCGCAGGATGGTCGGCACCACGGCGATGGACTCGACGTTATTCACCGTGGTCGGGTTGCCATAGAGGCCGGCGCCAGCCGGGAACGGCGGCTTCAGGCGCGGCTGGCCCTTCTTGCCTTCCAGGCTTTCGATCATCGCGGTTTCTTCGCCGCAAATATAAGCGCCGCCGCCGCGATGCACGACGACATCGAAATCATAGCCCGTGCCGCAGGCGTTCTTCCCGATCAGGCCGGCGGCATAAGCCTCCTCGACGGCCGCCATCAGCACCTTGGCTTCGGCAATATATTCGCCGCGGATATAGATGAACGCCGCGCGCGCCCGCATGGCAAAGCCGGCGATCAGCGCGCCTTCGATCAGCTTGTGCGGATCGTGGCGGATGATCTCGCGATCCTTGCAGCTGCCAGGTTCGGATTCATCGGCGTTGATCACCAGATAGCTCGGCCGGTCCGGGTTCGGCGTCTTGGGCATGAAGCTCCACTTCATCCCGGTCGGGAAGCCGGCGCCGCCGCGCCCGCGCAGGCCACTGGCCTTCACCGCGTCGATCAGCGCATCCGGGCCAATGCTCATCAGCTCCTTGGTGTCGGCCCAATCGCCGCGCTTTTTCGCGGCATCGAGGGTCCACGGCTGGAAGCCATAGAGGTTGGTGAAGATGCGATCCTTGTCGGCCAGCATCACACCATCTCCTTGCATGTCGTCGGGCCACCTTCGGGGCACGAAGCGGTGCGGCCGATCTGGCTGCCCACCTTCGGTTCCTCGCCACGCGCCAGCATGTCCAGGATGGCGGACATGCTGTCGTAGCTCAGGTCTTCATAATTATGATCATTGATCTGCACCATCGGCGCATTGGCGCAGGCGCCCAGGCATTCGACTTCGGTCAGGGTGAACAGGCCATCCGCCGTGGTGGCGCCCTTCTTCATCCCCTTGTCCTTGCAGGCCTTCATGATGTCGTCGCTGCCACGCAGCATGCACGGCGTGGTCCCGCAGACCTGCACGTGGAAGCGGCCGATCGGCTTCAGATTGTACATGGTGTAGAAGCTGGCGACTTCATAGGCGCGGATATAGGGCATGCCGATCTGGTTCGCGACGAACTCGATCACCGGCACCGGCAGCCAGGCCACGCCCGTCATGTCCCGCACCTGATATTGCGCCAGCCACAACAGCGGCATCACCGCGCTGGCCTGGCGACCGGGCGGATAGAGGCCAATCAGGCGCTCGGCCTCGGCGGCGTTCTGGTGAGTCCAGGTGAAATCGGCGAAATCAGTCATTGCTCTTGCCTTCAAGGCGGGCGCGACGGTCGCGCAACTTGGGCGTGACGGCGGCTTCCCACACACCATATCGCAGGGCCGGGATGATCCAGGCAAATTGGGCCGGCAGCTGCCACAGTTCGGGCAGTCGCAGGAAACCGGCATAATGCGCGCAGCTCAGCACGAACGCGGCGATCGACACACCGGCCACCAGCACATGATTGGCATGCAGCCAGTCATCGACAGTGGTGATGGCGTGCCACAGGTTCACCGGATGAACTCCACGCGGCTGCAAAGCTCGCCCTCGAAACTGTAGACGCTCATCACCTCGAACGGCTCGCCATCGTTCGTGCGCCACACCTTCTCGTGCAGCACGGCAAACGGCCCCAGTTCGTATCCGGTGATGATTTCGGCGCGGTTTTCGGGGAATTGCGCGAACATCGCCTTCAGGCCCGCCCGCACGCCTTCCTTGCCGTCGCGCAGCGCCGCACCGCGATAGCCGGCCTCCACCGCATCGTCGGTCATCAGCGCCACATAGGCATCGGCATCCTGCGCGTTGTAATGCGCGATCATCGCCTCGGCGATTTCAAGGCGTGTCACCGGTCAACCTCGCCAAACACGATGTCCAGAGAACCCAGCACCGCCGGCGCGTCGGCCAGCAGATGGCCCTTGCACAGGAAATCCATCGCCTGCAGGTGCGCCATGCCGGTGGCGCGGATGTGGCAGCGCCACGGCTTGTTGGTGCCATCGGCCACCATGTAGATGCCGAATTCGCCCTTGGGGCTTTCGGTCGCCACATAGGCATCGCCGGCCGGCACGTGCAGGCCTTCGGTGTAGAGCTTGAAATGGTGGATCAGCGCTTCCATCGAACGCTTCATCTCGCCGCGCGAGGGCGGCGCCACCTTGCGATTGTCGGTGATGTGGCTGCCGGCCGGCATGTCCTTCACGCACTGCTTGATGATCTTCAGGCTCTCGCGCATTTCCTGCATCCGCACCATGAAGCGGGCATAGCAATCGCCGTCGTTGGACACCGGCACGTCGAAATCCATCAGGTGATAGGCGTCGTACGGCTGGGCCTTGCGGATATCCCAGGCCACGCCCGAAGCGCGGATGCACGGCCCGGTGAAGCCCCAGTTGATGGCGTCTTCCCTGGAGATCACGCCGATATCGACATTGCGCTGCTTGAAGATGCGATTGTCCGCCACCAGGCCCTGAAATTCATCGAGCAGGCGCGGGAAGCCCTCACACCAGGCGCCAATATCTTCCAGCAGGCCAGCCGGCAGATCCTGATGCACGCCGCCCGGGCGGAACCAGGCCGCATGGAAACGCGCACCCGACACGCGTTCATAGAATTCCATCAGCTTTTCGCGTTCCTCGAACAGCCACAGCATCGGCGTCATCGCGCCAACGTCCATCGCGTGCGCGGTGGTGTTGAGGATGTGATTGAGAATGCGGGTGATTTCCGCAAACATCGTGCGGATATATTTCGCCCGCAGCGGCACCTCGATGCCGGCCAGCTTCTCGATGGCCAGCACATAGCTGTGCTCCATGCACATCGGCGACACATAATCGAGGCGGTCCATATAGGGCAGCGCCTGCAGATAGGTCTTGTACTCGATCAGTTTCTCGGTGCCGCGATGCAGCAGGCCGATGTGCGGATCGCAGCGTTCGATGATCTCGCCGTCCAGTTCCATCACCAGGCGCAGCACGCCGTGGGCCGCCGGATGCTGCGGCCCGAAATTGATCATGTAGTTCTGGATTTCATTGCCGTCCTTGGCGGGCAGCACGTCAGTGGTGTCTCCGGCTGTCCAGGCGACGCCGGCATTGCCCAAGCTGCTCATTGTCCTGCGGCCTTCTCGTCACCGGGCAGCACATAGTCCGTGCCTTCCCATGGGCTGAGGAAATCGAAGCTGCGGAAATCCTGCGCCAGTTTGACCGGCTCGTACACCACCCGCTTATGCTCTTCCGACCAGCGCAGTTCGACATGGCCGGTCAGCGGGAAATCCTTGCGGAACGGATGGCCTTCGAAACCATAGTCGGTGAGGATGCGGCGCATGTCGGGATTGCCGGCAAACATCACGCCATAACAATCCCAGGTCTCGCGCTCATACCAGCCGGCGTTGGGAAACAGCGTGGTCAGCGACGGCACCGGCGCGCGGCCATCGGTGGAAACCTTCACGCGCAGCCGCAGATTGTGCGCCATCGACAGCAGGTGCACGACAATCTCGAACCGCTCGGCCCGCTCCGGATAATCGGCGCCGCAAAGGTCGGTGAGCTGGTTGAACTTCAGATCCTCGGCATCGCGCAGCGCGGCAATCACCGTCACCAGCGCGTCGCGCTGCACCACCGCGGTGGTTTCACCCGCATGCTCGACAATCGCGATCAGGGCCGTGCCCAGCACTTCGCCCAACCGCGCCGCCAGGCCGCTGTGCGTGGCCATCACGGGCCAGCTGTGCTTGCCCAATTCAGGAGCAACAATCGTCATGGTTCAGCGCTCGAACACGCCCACCCGGCGGATTTTCCGCTGGAGGGCCAGGATACCGTACAGCAGGGCTTCCGCCGTCGGCGGACAGCCGGGCACATAAATGTCCACCGGCACGATGCGATCGCAGCCGCGCACGACCGAATAGCTGTAGTGATAATAGCCGCCGCCATTGGCGCAGCTGCCCATCGAAATCACATAGCGCGGTTCGGCCATCTGGTCGTACACGCGGCGCAGCGCCGGGGCCATCTTGTTGCACAGCGTGCCGGCCACGATCATGACGTCGCTCTGGCGCGGTGAAGCGCGCGGCGCGATGCCGAAACGTTCCATGTCGTACCGCGGCATGTTGGTGTGCATCATCTCGACCGCGCAGCAGGCGAGGCCAAAGGTCATCCACCACAGGCTGCCGGTGCGGGCCCAGTGAAACAGGTCTTCGGTCGAGGTGACCAGAAAGCCCTTGTCCGCCACTTCCTGGCTCACATCGGCCAGGAACAGGTCGCGGTTGGTTTCCGGCAGCGCGATTGCACCGGAATTCTCAGGCACGATCACTCCCACTCCAACGCTCCCACTTTCCAGGCATAGACAAGGCCGATGCCGAGTTCGCCGAGGAATTCCATCATCGCCCACCACGCCGCTTCACCGCCCCAGTGCAGCGACACCGCCCACGGGAACAGGAAGGCCGCTTCCAGATCGAACACGATGAACAGGATGGCGACGAGGTAGAATTGCACATCGAACTTGGTGCGCGCGTCGGAAAAGGCGGGGAAGCCGCTTTCATATTCCGACAATTTCACCGCTTCGGGCTTGGACGTGCCAATCAGCGCCGAAACGGCGATGGGCGCACTGACGAAAATCAGGGCAAAGGCGATCCCGACTGCAAAGAACAGCAGGACCGGCAGATATTCAGAGGCAATGGCCGACATGGCCTGGGGGTTTCCAACAGCTGTTGCGATGCACCATGATTAGCCGCCCCGCTGCGCTGCGGCAACCTCTGACACGCGAAAAATGCGACATTTTGTCAAGGCTGCGGCGTTGGCGGGCTTGCCCCACGCGGTCATGTCACCCCGGCTTGCGCCGGGGTGATGGCAGAGGTCAGCGCAGCGCGCCGGCCACGATCTTGTGCAGGCGCGACTGGATCGACTGGTTGCCGGCGATGATCTCGCGCCGGCCGACCATGCCATCGGACCCGCGGAAATCGCTGACAAAGCCGCCAGCTTCGCGGATCAGCAACATGCCGGCTGCGATATCCCAATAGGAAAGGCCGGTTTCCCAGAAACCGTCAAAGCGCCCGGCCGCCACCCAGGCCAGATCAAGGCTGGCGGCGCCAAAGCGGCGCACGCCCGCCACTTCCGGCATCACGGCGTTCAGGATGGTGGCAAACTGGGCGCGGTCGCCATGGCCCTGATAGGGAATGCCGGTGGCGATCAGGCAATCGTTCAGATCACGCCGCCCCGATACGCGCAGCCGCTGGGTGGAAAGCCAGGCGCCGCGGCCCTTTTCCGCCCAGTAACTTTCGCCGGTCAGCGGCTGATGAATCAGTCCAGCGACCACTTCACCATCGATTTCGGCGGCGATGGAGATGGCGAAATGCGGAATGCCGTGCAGGAAATTGGACGTGCCATCCAGTGGATCGACGATCCAGCGGCAGCGTTCATCCGCGCCCTTGATCTCGCCGCCTTCTTCCAGCAGCAGGCCCCAATCCGGGCGCGCGTGGCGCAGCACTTCCACCACATTGGCTTCGGCGGCACGATCGGCATTGGAAACAAAATCGGCCGGGCCCTTGCGGGACACCTGCAGCGCATCCACTTCCCCGAAATCGCGGCGCAGCTTGGGCGCGGCCTTGCGCGCGGCCTTTTCCATGACGGTGATGAGCGAGCTATGGGCGACCATGGCGAAATCCTTGCAGCCGGCGCGAGCGCGCGGGCGGCGATTGGGGGAACAGGGATGCGAAAGAGCAATGCGGGAACGCGGCGCGCCTTAGCGGATGCGGCGCACAGGGGCAACAACTTCCCAATCGCTGTCATGCTGGCGCAGGCCAGCATCCACCTTCGATCAAGCCCCTGGTCCGCCATGGATGCTGGCCTGCGCCCGCATGACAATTCCCGATGGAATCAGCGCGCGCGCTTCAAATAGGGCATCACGTCCACATCGACATAGCCCGGCGTGTGGCGGGCGAAATGCTTCAGCCAGAACAGATGCCCACCGCCATACACCACCAGCACGCGCGCCGGCTGCTTGGCGCCCGGCTTGGCGATCAGCATCAACTTGCTGAAAATCTTGGCGTTGCGCAGATACCACATGGCGTTGAGATCGGCACCAGCCTGATCATCCCGGTCACCGATGGCCAGTGCGCTGTAATAATAATCCATCCCGCCCTGCAGCCCGCCCGGATCATTCATCCGCAGCAGCAACTGGCCGACGCTGCTGGTCTTCTGCGCTGCTTCAAAATCCTTCAGCCATGCCGCCGTGTCGGCGTTCAACGCTTGCAGCAGCGGTGTCTTGCCCAACCGGCCTGCCGTGGCTTCCAGCTTGTCATAGGGGAAATAATCCGGCTCGCCGTCGCCGGGCTGCTCATCGATGCCCTGCACCGCGGCAAGGCCGGCGCGCTGCGCAGTGCGGTAGCCAATCTGCACGATCTCGTTGGCGTCGCTGGCCAGCATCTTCGCATCGAAACGGCGATATTCGCCAATCGCCAGATCGGGCTCCCGGCTCTGCATCTCCACCATCACATGGGTCGGGCGGAATTTCGCCAGCGCATCAGCCACGCGCTCCAGTTCGCGCTGACGCTGCGGCGTCAACACCGAATCCGCCTTCATGTTGTTGATATCAAGGCCAGGATTGCCGAAGTGATAGGTGCCCAATACCATCACCTGAACCGGCTCGGGTGCCGGCCCGCGCTTTGCGCCTGTCTGGGCCATCGCACTTCCCGCAAACAGCCCGATCATCAATGCCACTGCCGTGATTGCCTGACGCATCATTCACTCCTGTATTGCATTTGCAATACAGTGAGCGCCCGACAGCCCCACGTCAAGCGTGCTGGTTCACCAGCCCAGCACGTCGCCAAAGGCCTTCACGCCAGCCCCCGGCCCGCCTTCATGATCCCATACCGCCCGCACCACGGCGATGAAATCGGCGCCGGCTTCCACCAGCGGCTTCGCATTATGCGGGAAGATGCCGCCAATGGCGACGCAGGGCAGCTGGCTCAGCGTGATCCACCAGCTGAGGATTTCCGGCTGCGGGCGGTAATGGCTGGGCTTGGTGGTGGTGTCATAAAATGCCCCGAACGCCACATAATCCGCGCCCTGCTCACCCGCTTCCATGGCGAGGTGCCGGCTGTCGTGACAGGTGCGGCCGATCTGCGCCTCGCGGCCCAGCAGCGCGCGGGCATCCGCAATCGAGCCATCGCCCTGCCCCAGGTGCACGCCATCAGCGCCCGCCTGTTTGGCCAGATCGGCGCGATCATTCAGGATGAAGGCGACGTCGGCCGCCTTGCACAGCGGCAGCAACGCCTCGCAGGCGCGCAGCACGTCATCGTCGCTCACGTCCTTCAGCCGCAACTGGAACGCCGCCACCGGGCCGGCATCCAGCGCCGCCTTCAGGCTTTCGGTGAAGGCGGGGATTTCAATGCGCGGCGGCGAGACGACATAAAGCTGGCAGGCCGGCCGCTCTTCAGCCTCGAAGCGGTCAGCAAAATCGGTGGGGAGCGGAACGAGTTCGTCTTCAGTCATGTCTCAAACCCTTCGTCATGCTGGCGCAGGCCAGCATCCACCGTGCAGACAATGCTTCCGGCAAAGTGGATGCTGGCCTGCGCCAGCATGACAGATGGGGGGCAAAAGCCCCCCTCTCACGCCTTGCCCAGGTAAATGTCCACGATCTTGTCCAGCATCGCCAGCGCTTCGGCGCGCGGGCGCTGGAAGGTGTTGCGGCCGATGATGCTGCCGTTGCCGCCGCCATCACGGATGGCCACCGCATCCTCGAACACCGCATCGGTGCCCTTGGTGGCGCCGCCCGAGAACACCACCAGGCGGCGGCCATTCAGGCAGGATTTCACCACATGGGACACGCGCTTGGCCTGCGTTGACCAATCGCCGCCTTCATAGGCCTTCACGGCGTCCTTCTGCTCGATGTGCGCGCTCGGCAGCTTCACCTTGATGATGTGCGCGCCCAGCAGCGCCGCCATGTGCGCGGCATAGGCCCCGACGTCGAGCGCCAGCTCACCGTCCTTGGTGAGATTGCCGCCACGCGGATAGGACCACAGCACGGTGGCGAGGCCAACCGACTTGGCTTCGGCGGCCAGTTCGCGGAACTCCTCCATCATGTCGAACACGTCGTCCGCACCCGGATAGATGGTGAAGCCGATGGCCGCGCAGCCCAGGCGCAGCGCATCGTCCACCCCGCCGGTGACGGCCTGGTTGATGCCGGTGGCCCAGCTGTTGCTGCTGTTCACCTTCAGGATGGTCGGGATCTGGCCGGCGAACGTGTCGGCGCCAGCTTCCAGCATGCCCAAGGGCGCCGCATAGGCCGACAGGCCGGCATCGATGGCGAGCTGGTAGTGATAATGCGGATCATAGGCTTCCGGGTTGGGCGCAAAGCTGCGTGCCGGGCCGTGCTCGAAACCCTGGTCCACCGGCAGGATCACCATCTTGCCGGTGCCGCCCAGGCGGCCCTGCATCAGCATGCGGGCAATGTTGCCCTTGGTGCCGGGATTGTCGCTCTCGTAATTGGCAAGGATCGCCTTGACGGTGGGCGTGATCGACATGGTCTGTCCCCTTTAAGCCTGTTGCAGTGCCACCACGCCGGGCAGCGCCTTGCCTTCCATCCATTCCAGGAAGGCACCGCCGGCAGTGGAAATGAAACTGAAATCCCGGGTGACGCCGGCATGGGCCAGCGCCGCCACGGTATCGCCGCCACCCGCGACAGTGAGAAGTGTGCCGCCTTGCGTGAGCGCAGCCGCCGTGCGGGCCAGTGCCACGGTGGCGGCATCGAAGGGCGGGATTTCGAACGCGCCCAGCGGGCCGTTCCACAAGGCGGTGGCGCAGGTTTTCAGCGCATCGGCCAACGCCTCGACCGCCGCCGGGCCGATATCGAGCACCATTTCATCGGCCGCGATATCGTGGATGTTGGCAACACGGTTGGCGGCGTGGGCCTTGAATTCCTTGGCCACCACCACGTCATAAGGCAGGTGGATGGTGCAGCCGGCGGCATCGGCGCGCGCCATGATGTCGAGCGCGGTGCCTTTCAGATCATGCTCGCACAGCGACTTGCCGACATCGATCCCGCGCGCCGCCAGGAAGGTATTGGCCATGCCGCCGCCGATCATCAGGTGATCGACCTTCTCGACCAAGTGGGTGAGCACGTCGATCTTGCTCGACACCTTGGCGCCGCCCACGATCGCCGCCACCGGCCGTTTCGGCGTGCCGAGCGCGGCTTCCAGCGCCTTCAACTCGGCTTCCATCGTCCGCCCGGCAAAGGCCGGCAGCACATGCGCCAGGCCTTCGGTGCTGGCATGGGCGCGGTGCGCGGCGGAAAAGGCATCGTTGACATAAAAATCGCCGGCCGCAGCCAGTGCAGCCACGAACGCCGGATCATTGGCTTCCTCGCCGGCATGGAAGCGCGTGTTCTCCAGAACCGCGACGCCACCGGCCGGCAGCGCGGCGGCAGCCGTCGCCACGTCTGCGCCAACGCAATCCGCCACAAAGGCCACCGGCCGGCCCAGAACGGACGCCAACGCCAGCGCAATCGGCTGCAGGCTGTTCTTTTCATCGCGCCCCTTGGGCCGGCCGAAGTGCGACAGCACCAACACCTTGGCGCCGGCATCGGCCAGCGCCGCAATGGTCGCCACCGCAGCCCGCAGGCGGGTGTCGTCGCTCACCTGGCCCTCGGCCATCGGCACATTCAGATCAGCGCGGACCAGAACCGTTTTGCCAGCCAGCGCCGGCATGTCATCGATGGTGCGGAATTGCGCCATTTTTACAGGAACTTGCCCATGGCAACCGCAGTGTCGGCCATGCGGTTGGAGAAGCCCCATTCATTGTCATACCAGGTCAGCACGCGCACCATGTTGCCGCCAATGACAGCGGTTTCCAGGCTGTCCACCGACGAGGAGGCCGGGCTGTGGTTGAAGTCGATGGACACCAGCGGCTCCACGGCGAAATCGAGCACGCCCTTCAGCTCGCCTGCAGCAGCAGCGGCAAGCACCTGATTCACTTCATCTTTCGTCGTCGCCTTGGCGCTCTCAAACGTCAGATCGACCACCGATACATTGGGCGTCGGCACGCGGATCGCGGAACCATCCAGCTTGCCTTTCAACTGCGGCAGCACTTCGCCAACCGCACGGGCAGCGCCCGTGGTGGTCGGGATCATCGACATGGCGGCGCTGCGGGCGCGGCGCGGATCATCGTGGATCTGATCGAGGATCTTCTGATCGTTGGTATAGGCGTGCACCGTCGTCATCAGGCCCTTCACGATGCCGAACTCGCGGTCCAGCACCATGGCCACCGGCGCCAGGCAGTTGGTGGTGCACGAGGCGTTGGAAACGATATTGTGTTCAGCGCCAATCTTGTCGTGGTTCACACCGTAAACCACGGTCAGATCGACATTCTTGCCCGGCGCGGAGATCAGCACCTTCTTCGCGCCGGCCGTGATATGGGCGCCGGCCTTGGCGGCATCAGTGAAGAAACCGGTGCATTCCAGCGCGATATCAACGCCCATGGCGGCGTGCGGCAGCTTGGCCGGATCACGCTCGGCAGTCACCGCGATGCGCTTGCCGTTCACGACAATGGCATCGCCATCCACGCTCACCGTACCGGGGAACGGGCCGTGCACGCTGTCGCGCGCCAGCAGGCGGGCATTGGCCTGCGGGCTCGCCAGATCGTTGATCGCCACCACCTCGATATCGGTGCGGCCGGATTCGATGATGGCACGCAGCACGTTGCGGCCGATGCGCCCGAAACCGTTGATTGCAACTTTCACAGCCATGTCATTGATCCTTCTTGATATTCTCAAAGAGCCAATCGCGCCTTCACCCGCGCGGTGACGGAAGGCGCGGTCAGGCCAAACTCGGCAAACAATTGTTCCGCCGGCGCCGATGCGCCGAAATGGTCAAGCCCGATGGTCAGGCCATCGCCGACATATTTCTGCCAGCCGGTGGTGACGCCGGCTTCGATCGAAACCTTCAGCACATCGGCCGGCAGCAGATCGGCGCGGTAGGCGGCATCCTGCGCGTCAAACAATTCCCAGCACGGCATGGAAACGACATCGGCACCAATGCCCTCGGCCTCCAGCGCCGCTGCGGTGGCCGCGGCCAGCTCCACTTCCGAACCGGTGGCGACCAGCACCACCTTGCGCGGCGCCGTGGCAGCCTGCAGGCGATAGGCGCCGCGCGCGCAGCGGTTGGAAAGAGCCGACCAGTCGGCATCGCCTTCCCCGCGCAGCTGCGGCAAATTCTGGCGGGTGAGCGCCAGCACCGACGGCGTCACCGGGCTGGCCAGCGCCAGCGCCCAGCATTCCGCCGTTTCGATCACGTCGGCCGGGCGAAACACCTGCATGCCGGGGATCAGGCGCAGGCTCATCACATGCTCGATCGGCTGGTGGGTCGGGCCATCCTCACCCAGGCCGATGCTGTCGTGGGTGAGGACATAGACAACGCCCACCTTCTGCAGCGCCGAAAGCCGCATGGCGTTGCGCATGTAATCGCTGAACACCAGGAAGGTGCCGCCATAGGGCACCACGCCGCCATGCAGCGCCATGCCGTTCATCGCGGCAGCCATGCCGAATTCGCGAATGCCATAGTGAACATAGCGGCCGGCATAATTGTCGGCACTGTAAACCGTGGTGGCCTTGGTGCGGGTGTTGTTGGAACCGGTGAGATCGGCCGAGCCGCCAACCAGCTGCGGCAGTGCCTCGGTCAGCACGCCCAGCGCCATTTCCGAAGCCTTGCGGGTGGCGACCTTCTGCGGCGCGGCCGCCAGGCCCTGGATGAAGGCTTCCACCGCCGGGCCTGCCAGATCGGCAACGCCCATCATGTGATGTTCGAACGCGGCCTGCTGTGCCGGATCGACGGCGAGGCGGCCTTCCCATGCGTTGCGGGCGGCAGCACCGCGGGCGCCCAGCCCTTCCCACCAGGCCTTGATATCGGCCGGAATCTCGAACGGGCCTTGGTCCCAGCCCAGCGCGGCGCGGGCGCCTTCGATTTCCTTGGCGCCCAGCGGGCTGCCATGGCTGCCGCTGGTGCCGGCCTTGGTCGGCGCGCCCTTGCCGATGGTGGTCCGCGCGGCGATCAGGCTGGGGCGCGGATCGGCCCTGGCCGCCGTCAGCGCCGCATCGATGCTGGCGAAATCATGGCCATCGCAGGCGACGACATGCCAGCCGGCAGCGGCAAAGCGCCCGGCCATGTCTTCACTGGACGACAGGCTGACCGGGCCATCGATGCTGATCTTGTTGTCGTCCCAGATGACGTTGAGGCGGCCGAGCTTCAGGTGACCGGCCAGCGAAATCGCTTCCTGGCTGATGCCTTCCATCAGGCAGCCATCGCCGGCCACCACCCAGGTGTGGTGATCCACCAGCGCATCGCCGAACACGCCGTTCAGATGCCGTTCCGCCATCGCCATGCCCACGGCCATGGCGAGGCCCTGGCCCAGCGGCCCGGTGGTGCATTCGACGCCCGGCAGCTCGATGTTTTCCGGATGGCCGGCGCAAGGGCTGTGCCATTGGCGGAAGCGCCTGATGTCATCCAGCGTCGGCTTCTCATAGCCGGTCAGGTACAGCAGCGCATAGATCAGCATCGAACCATGGCCGGCCGACAGCACGAACCGGTCGCGATCGGCCCAGCGCGGCGCCTTGGGATCGAATTTCAGATGGTTGGCGAACAGCACGGTCGCGACATCGGCCATGCCCATCGGCATGCCGGGGTGGCCGCTGTTGGCAGCTTCCACCGCATCCATGGCGAGCGCCCTGATGGCGTTGGCGCAGCGCGAGAGATCGGTCATGACGGCCGTTCCTGTTTACCATCCGCGGGCGGCCAGCAGGCCGGCGCGGTCGGGAACGATTCCCGATGATGATTGGTGTTTGCGGGCGGCTTTGGCCTACCCTTCGCGCATGCGTCAACCTTCCAATTGCGGTTCGCCGTGATTGCCGCCGGCAGCCGGCTTGACCCGGGCTGACATCCCGTCTTATAAACACCGCGCAAGCCATTGAGCTAGCAATGGTGAAGTATTGGGGGCGGGGCAATTTCGGAATTGTTGAACCTGTTTGTGCGACTCGAAACGGCGCTGGCCGCCATCGAGGCACGTCGCAGCGCCGAAGTTTCGGCCGCGGCTGACGATCGCGCCCGCCTGGCACGCATCGAAGCGGCTGCGGCCGAAGCCGTGCGCGCCCTTGATCAACTCATCGGGCAGGAGTGACACGCATGGGCCAGGCACTGCTCACCATCACGGGTCGCACCTATCGCATCAGCTGCCGCGACGGCGATGAGGACCGGATTTCCCGCCTGGGTGACGAAATCGCCGCCCGCGCCGAACGCATCACCGGCGCGCTGGGCAGCGTGCCCGAAGGCCAGTTGCTGGTGATGACAGCGCTGATGCTGGCCGATGAGCTGGCCGATGCCCGTAATGGTATCGCGCCGCCTGTCGCCGCGCCGCCGATGATGGACATCACCCGCCTCACCCGCATCGTCGAACGGCTGGAACATCTCGCCCGCGCCTGATCGCCCCCTGCGACGGCGCAACTGCTTGAGCTTCCGGGGCTGCTGCCCTATATCGATCCATGGCGGGCACTGCCCGGTACGAGCGAGCAAGCATCCCTGAGGCGATAATCATCCTATCGGGGGCTGGCACTGGGTGGACCCTGGTCTGCCACAACTGGTTCCCACCTGACGTTTTGGCGTCAGAGGATCTTCAAGGCCAACGGCCCATGGTGGTCCCGCCAACCGACCATCCGGACTTCACGCTGTGACCAAGACCGATCTGCGCCGCCATTATCGCGCTGCCCGCAAGGCCTTTGTTGCCGCCTTGCCCGCGGGCGAACGTGAAGCGCTGGAGCGCAATCTCGCCGCGCTGGTCGCCCCTGCCCTCGCCAACGTGCGCATGGCCGGCAGCTATGCCGCAGTGGGCGACGAGATCGATCCCATGTGGATCGAAAAGGAGCTGGGCCCGCACGCCTTTCCGCGCATCGCCGGTCAGGATATTGTTTTCCACCAGGCCGAGTGGAGCGCGCTGAAGCCCGGATTCCAGAATATCCCCGAACCGCCTGTCACCGCGCCGGTGGTGCAGCCCGATGTGCTGCTGGTGCCGCTGGTGGCGGTCACGCTGGCGGGCGTGCGGCTGGGCCAGGGCCGCGGCTATTATGATCGGGCGCTGGCCGCCTTGCGCCACCGTCATCCCGTGCTGGCCATCGGCATCGCGTGGGAATGCCAGATTGCGCCGGCCCTGCCTGCCGAGCCGTGGGACATGCCGCTGGACATGATTGCGACGCCGCAGCGTCTGGTCGATTGCCGCAAAAGTCGCTAGGGCCCGGCCATGGACCTCGCTCCCCATCGCATCCCGCCCGAACCCACTTGGCGCAAGCCGGTCGGCATGCTGGGCCTGATCGCCTATATCGCGATCTACGCCCTCACCGTCTCGGTGCTGGCCGACTATCTCATTGGCCTGCCGCGCTGGCTGGAAACCATCGCCTATCTGGTGGCCGGCATCGCCTGGGTGGCGCCGCTGAAGCCGCTGTTCCTGTGGATGAACACCGGCCACTGGAGGCAGAAATGACCATCAAGCCTGCCGATGCCTGCCAGACGATGCCGGAGGTGCGCGCCGGGGTGGACGCGCTCGATCTACAGCTGATCGCACTGCTCGCCCGCAGATTTGGCTACATGGATGCCGCCGCCCGCATCAAGCCCGCCCGCAGCGACGTGCGCGACGAAGCCCGCAAGGCCCAGGTGATCGCCAACGCCAGCGCGGCTGCCGCGGCCGCCGGCCTGCCGGAAGGTCTGGCCGAAACCCTTTGGGAAGCGCTGGTGGAAGCCTCCATCGCCCATGAACTCGACCGCTGGGACCAGCTGCGCACCCAAGTCGCCTGATGTTGGCCAATGAACCCGCCATCCGCCTTG
Organism: Sandarakinorhabdus sp. AAP62; assembly: GCF_000331225.1. Classification (GTDB taxonomy): domain Bacteria; phylum Pseudomonadota; class Alphaproteobacteria; order Sphingomonadales; family Sphingomonadaceae; genus Sandarakinorhabdus. The sequence goes on from NZ_ANFY01000009.1 coordinate 235,141, forward strand.
CTGCCTTCGCCGGCATGCTGGCGGTAATGCTGCTGTGGGAACAACTGTCGCCGCGCCGCGCGCCGCCTGAAGGCAACGCCGTGCGTCGCCTCAACAATCTGGCGCTGGTCGCGCTGGACACACTGCTGCTGCGGCTGGCCTTCCCGGTGCTCGCCGTGGGCTTTGCCGACGCGATGGAACAGCGCAGCTTTGGCCTGTTCAACGCCGTGGCCCTGCCCGACTGGCTGGCGGTGCTGCTGGCCATCATGCTGCTCGATCTTGCCATCTACTGGCAGCATCGCCTGTTCCACCTGATCCCGTGGCTGTGGCGGCTGCACCGGGTGCACCATGCCGATCCGGCCTTCGACACGACGACCGCGCTGCGCTTCCATCCGCTGGAGATCATGGTCTCGATGCTGATCAAGCTCGCCGTGGTGGCCGCGCTGGGCGCGCCGCCGCTGGCCGTGCTGCTGTTCGAAGTGATCCTGAATGCCACCGCCATGTTCAATCACGGCAATGTCAGCCTGCCGGCGGCGCTTGAGGCGCGGCTGCGCCTGGTGCTGGTGACGCCCGATCTGCACCGGGTGCACCACAGCGTCCACGGCGACGAGCTGAATCGCAATTTCGGCTTCAACCTGTCGTTGTGGGACCGGCTGTTCGGATCATTGGCAGCCCAGCCGCGCGACGGCCACGACCGCATGACGATCGGCCTCAAGGATTTTCGCGACAGCCGGGCGCAATGGCTCGATCGGCTGCTGTTGCAACCGTTCAGATCATCGGGCGATTGAGCGGGTTTCCACGGCGCTGGCGGCTTGTGTGGCCACGTCCCGGAAGGAAATCCTTGGGGGACAGTGGCGCGAGTGACGGGGCTCGAACCCGCGACCTTCGGCGTGACAGGCCGACGCTCTAACCAACTGAGCTACACCCGCATGCGCTGTGGAGCCGCGCTGATATGGAGGGTGCGCCGCGCTGTCAAGCAGAGTTATGCGATACTGTTGTGGACAGTTATTGTGGGCTGGCGGAAATCGGCTAGGGAGGGCGCATGGACACGCCCTTCACACCCAATCCCGAACAGGCCGTCGCCCGACTGCTCGGCCTGCTGCAACTGGAAGAGGTCGAAACCGATCTGTTCCGCAGCCAGTCCACCGATGAGGGGTGGATCAGGGTCTATGGCGGCCAGGTCGTCGCGCAGGCGCTGATGGCCGCCAGCCTGACCGTGGAAGAAGGCCGCCTGTGCCACAGCCTGCACAGCTATTTCATCCGGCCCGGCGATCCGAAATTGCCCATCGTCTACAAGGTGGAGCGGGATCGCGATGGCGCCAGCTTCACCACCAGGCGGATCGTTGCCATCCAGAAGGGCCGGCCGATCTTCAACATGGCCGCCAGTTTCCAGGCGGCCGAGGCAGGCCTTGAACATGCCGTCTCGCCGCCGTCGGACGTGCCGCACCCCGACGGGCTGGAAAGCGATTCGGAATGGGCCCGCCGCAATGCGCCCAACGCACCGGAACCCTGGCGCACCCTCTGGCTGACCCGCGAGCGGCCACTGGATGTGCGCGCGGTGGAGAGTGACGAAGACTTCTTCAATCCGCAGAAGCGCCCGCCGCAGCAGCGCCACTGGGTGCGGCTGGCATCGCCGCTGACGCCCGAACAGGCTGCTGATCCGGTGCTGCAACGCTGCCTGTTCGCCTATGCCAGCGACATGACCCTGCTCGATACCTGCCTTGCCCCGCACGGCATCAGCTGGGCCAACAAGGCGCTGCAATCGGCAAGCCTTGATCACGCCATCTGGTTCAACCAGACGCCCGACATGAACGATTGGCATTTGTTCGATCAGGATTCGCCGATGGCTGGCGGTGGACGCGGCATCAACCGGGCCATCGTGCACGATATCAATGGCCGCCCCATCGCCACGCTCATGCAGGAAGGGCTGATCCGCTATCGGCCATGACCCAGCGGCGGCCCCTCACCCACCGGCTGAAGAAGCCAGCCTATCATTCGGCGCTGGGGCCGGGGCTGGTGACGGGCGCGGCCGATGATGATCCTTCCGGCATCGCCACCTATTCGCAGGCCGGCGCCGCCTATGGCTTTGCGCTGTTGTGGCCGGTGGTGCTGGCCTGGCCGTTCCTCACCGCCTTCCAGTTCACCTGCGCCGAAATTGCCCGCGTCACCGGCAAGGGCCTTGCCGCCAACCTGTCCACCCATCTGCCGCGCAGCGCGGTATGGGCAGTGGTGTTGCTGCTGCTCGGCGCCAACATGTTCAACATTGCCGCCGACATCGCCGCCATGGGTGAAGCCGCCCGGCTGGTCACCGGCCTGCCGCGACTGCCGCTGATGGTGGGCTTTGCCGTGATGTCGCTGGGTCTGCAGATCTTCGTGCCCTATCATCGCTATGTCGGCCTGCTGAAATGGCTCACCCTCTCCCTGTTTGCCTATGTGCTGGTGGTGCTGGCGGTGGGCGTCGATTGGCGCGCTGCGCTGGCCGGGCTGTGGCCCAGCCTGCCCGCCGGCAGCGCCACCACCGTCGTCGCCATCCTGGGCACCACGATCAGCCCCTATCTGTTTTTCTGGCAGAGCGCGCAGGAACTGGAGGAAATGCAGTTGGAACACGCCCGCCCGCTGCTGCAACGCCCGCGCGCCGCGCCGCGCGAACTGGCGCGATTGGTGAAAGACAGCGCCGGCGGTTTCCTCATCACCATGACCATCTCGCTGTGCATCATCGCCGCCACCGCCGCCACGCTGCACAACAGTGGGAATGGCGCCGGCACCACCAACATTGCCACTGCCGCCGATGCCGCCGCCGCCTTGCGGCCAATCGCCGGCGATTTCGCCTTCGCGCTGTTTGCGATCGGCATCATCGGCACTGGCCTGCTGGCGGTGCCGGTGCTGGCCGGCTCGGCCGCCTATGCGCTTTCGGAAGTGATGGGCTGGCGCGCCGGGCTGGAGCTGAAACCGCGCGAGGCCGGCGGCTTCTATACCGTCATCTTCCTCGCTGTCACCGCCGCGCTCGGCCTCGATCTGATCGGCATCGATCCGATTCTGGCGCTGTTCTGGTCGGCGGTGGTCAATGGCCTGGTGGCCGTGCCGGTGATGCTGGCGATCATGGCGCTGGCCAGCCGGTCCGACGTGATGGGCAAATTCCGGGCGCGCGGCGCACAGGGCTGGCTGGGCTGGGGCGCCGTGCTGCTGATGGCGCTTTCGGCGGCCGGCATGTTCCTGTTGTAGCGTGCCGCATTGCCTGCCGACGCGTCCCGGCCTAGCCTTGGGACGAACAGGAGGAACATCATGGCCACGCTCACCCGCCCCGAAGGCACCGAACCCGAAGATCTCGCCCTCTCGCGCCGCGCCGTGCTGGCCGCGGCCGGCTATGCCGTGTTCGACATCGCGGCCCAGGCCGAACCGATCACGACGCCCGCCGATGGGCTGGTGACCGGCTGGGAAACCCTGCCTGGCGGCCTGCCCGCCTTCGTCGCCCGCCCCGCCGGGAAAGGCAAACACCCCGCCGTGATCGTGGTGAACGAGATTTTCGGCGTGCACGAATGGATCAAGGATGTCTGCCGCCGTTTTGCCAAGGCCGGCTATGTCGCCGTGGCACCGGAATATTTCTTCCGCGGCGATCCCGAAAAGACGCTGCCCACCCTGAAGGATTTCCCCGCCATCCGTGCCATCGTCGCCAAGGCCGGGCTGGAACAGGTGATGGGCGACACGAAGACCACGCTCGACTGGCTGGGCACGCAGGGCTTCGTGAACCCGAAAAAGCTGGCCATCACCGGCTTCTGCTGGGGCGGCGGCATCACCTGGATGGCCGCCGCGCGCTTCCCGCAGCTGAAGGCCGGCGGTGCCTGGTATGGCGGCCTGAAGGGCAACCCCGGCCCCGAGAATCGCCGCTTCCCGATGGATATCGTCGATGATCTGAAGGCCCCGGTGCTCGGCCTTTATGGCGCGCTCGACAAGGGCATCCCGGTCGCCGACGTGGAAGCGATGCAGGCCAGGCTGAAGGGCACGAAGAGCAGCATCATCCTCTATCCGGATGCCGATCACGGCTTCCTCGCCGATTACCGCCCCAGCTACAACGCGGCGGCCGGCAAGGACGCGTGGGCCAAGCTGCTGGCGCATTTCAAGGCCAATGGCGTGTGATGCCGACATTGACGGTGGCCCTGCTGCTGGCGGCTGCCGCACCGCCGGCCATGATCGACGTGCCGGAACCAGCAGCGCGCAGCCCGCTGCTGCTCAATCTGGCCAATGATCTGCGCGCGGTGTGCGGCGATGCCAAGGATGTCGCCAATCAATTGATCTGCGTGTCGTGGTTGAATGGCGCGTCGCAGATCAACGCCCGGTTCCGCAGCCTCTCCCCGCAATTGCTGCCGGATTTCTGCCCGCCAGCACAAGCCGCCACACTGGGCCGGCAGCGCGACCTGCTGCTCGGTTGGCTGGCCGCCAACCCGCGCGAGGTCGGCACGCCGGCCCTGATCGCCTATCGCAAGGCCATGGCCGCCGCCTTCCCCTGCCCGGCGGCCTGACCGATGCGTGCCCTGCTCGCCCTGTTGCTGCTGTCCACCGCCGCATCCGCCCAGCCGACCGACAATCCCGTTGCCATGGCGACCGGCGCCCATCTGAAAGCCGTGTGCAGCCGCAGCGATGACCGCGCCAGCCGAATCATCTGCCTGTCGTGGCTGAACGGCGCGAGCCAGGGCAATGGCTGGTTCACACCCCGCGATCCCACGCTGACGCCAGCCCATTGCCCGCCCAGCCGCAATTTTGATCTGGCCGCCTCGCGCAGCCTCATCCTCGCCTGGCTCGACAAGCACCCGGCCGATCTCGCCCGCCCGTCGATCGAGGTGTTCAGTCTGGCGCTGGCGGCGAAATGGCCATGCCAGAAACGTTGAGCTATTCGAACCCCACGAACCGCGCTGCTTCCTCGACGCTCTTGCGTTCCGACACCACCGCATTGGCCGGGAAACTCTCGTCCGGCCAGCCGATGGCGATGGCCTTCATGATCACCTGATCATCGGCAATGCCGGCATGTTCGCGCACCACCGGCGATTGCATGATGCCCTGGCTGTTGATCACCGCGCCCAGCCCGCGCGACCAGGCAGCGTTGACCAGCGCCGTCGAAACCGCGCCGCAATCGAACGGCGTGTCGTCGCTGCCGGAAAGCACCTTGTCGTAGGTGATGATCACGCACACCGGCGCGTCGAACTGGCGGAAGCCGCGCAGCACCCAGTCCTGCCGCGCCGGCGCATCGTCGCGGGCGATGCCCATGGCGCTGAACAATTGCTTGGCCACGCCGATCTGGCGTTCGCGGTGCACGCCTTCAAACGCCGTGCCGGTGCGGAATTCGCGGCTGTGCGGAATGCCGGCCAGGTTGCGCTCGGTATTGCCGGCGCGGATGCGATTGAGCGGTTCGCCGGTGACGACAGTGAAGTTCCACGGTTGGGTGTTCATCGACGATGGCGAGCGCATCGCCATGGTGAGAATTTCCTTGATCAGTTCCAGCGGCACCGGATCGGGCTTGAAACCGCGAATGGAACGGCGGCCCATCACCACTTCGTCATAGCTCATCATTTGTGCACTCTCTCCGCTATGCCCAAGCCTGCGGCGTGTCCGCTGGCCCACGCCCACTGGAAGTTGTAGCCTCCCAGCCAGCCGGTAACGTCCACCGCCTCGCCAATGGCGAACAGCCCTTCAATGTGATTGGCCGACATTGTGCGACTGCTCAGCCCGGCGGTGTCGATGCCGCCCGCAGTCACTTCCGCCTTGGCGAAACCTTCGGTGCCATCGGGGCGGAAGGCCCAGCCCTTCAGGCGCTGCATGGCGGCGGCAAGGTTGGCGTCCTTCTGGCTGGCCATGTCGCCCGGCAGCCCGAGCGTATCGGCAAGAGCCGTGGCCAATCGTTCCGGCAGCGCACTGCCCAGCACCGATTTCAGCCCGGCCTTGGGCCGTTGACGCTTGGCGCTGATCAGCCAGTCCGCCGGCGCATCGGGCAGGAAATCCACAGCGATCGCCTCGCCGTGCCGCCAGTAGCTCGACACCTGCAGCATGGCGGGGCCGGAAAGCCCCTTGTGGGTGAACAGCGCGGCTTCACGGAAGGCCGCCTTCCCCGCTTTCGCCACAACCTCAGCGGCAACGCCGGCCAGTTCACGAAACAGATTTTCCGTCTGCGGCAGCGTGAACGGCACCAGCGCCGGGCGCGGCGGAATGATCTTCAGCCCGAACTGCTTGGCCACTTGATACGCAAAGCCGGTGGCGCCCAGCTTGGGAATCGCCGGGCCACCAGTGGCCAGCACCAGATTTGGCGCAGTGAACACGCCACAGGTGGTGGTGACGGTGAACAGCCCATCGGCATGGCTTACATCGGTGATGGCGGTGCCAAACGCGAAATCCACGGCCCCGGCCGCGCATTCGTCCATGAGCATGGCAACGATCTGTTTCGCCGATCCATCGCAGAACAACTGCCCCAGCGTCTTTTCATGGAAGGCAATATTGTAGCGGCGCACCAGATCGATGAAATCGGCCGGCGTGTAGCGCGACAGGGCGGAGCGGGCGAAATGCCTGTTTTCGCTGAGATACCGATCCGGCACCGCGCCGATATTGGTGAAGTTGCAGCGACCGCCGCCGGAAATCAGGATCTTCTGCCCCGGCTGCTGGTTGTGATCGATCACCAGCGCCCGCACCCCCATCTGCCCGGCCGTGGCGGCACAGAACAGGCCGGCCCCACCAGCGCCCAGGATGATCACATCATGCATGGTGGCCGCGTAGCGGGTGGCGGGCGCAATGACCAGACCTGCCCCCCTCCCTGCTTGCAGGGAGGGGTTGGGGGAGGGTGCGTGTCGCAGCGACCGATAGTGGCTTTTACGGGGAAAACCCTCCCCCGGCCCCTCCCTTGCAGGGAGGGGGTGAACAACGGCGTCCGCCTTCAACCCCACAAGTTCAACAAGACTTGATCTCTGCTTTGCGCCTAGAATGGCGCCATGACAAATTGGACCCAAGCTGCCGAATCCGCCCTGCCCGTCATGACCGCACTGCGGCGGGCCATCCATGCCGAGCCGGAACTTGGCCTGCACAATCCGCGCACCGCCGACAAGATCATGGCGGCGCTGGCCGGCCTGCCGCTGGAGATCCGCACTGGTCCCTCCACCACCGGCATCATCGCCACGTTGAAGGGCCCGGCCAACGGCCGCACCGTGCTGCTGCGCGGCGACACCGATGCGCTGCCGATGCCCGAGGAGACGGGCCTGGAATTTTCCTCCACCATCCCCGGCGCCATGCACGCCTGCGGCCACGATGCCCATGTGGCGATGCTGGCCGGTGCGGCGCGCATCCTGTGCGAGCGGCGCGACAGCCTGGCCGGCAGCGTGATGTTCATGTTCCAGCCCGGCGAGGAAGGCCATCACGGCGCCCGCTTCATGCTGGATGACGGCCTGATCGATCCGCTCCCCGATGCCGCCTTCGCCCTCCACATCATGCCCAATGCGCCGTGGGGTATCGTCGCCGGCCGCACCGGCGCGCTGCTGGCCAGCAACGACAAGCTGCGCATCGTCGTCACCGGGCGCGGTGGCCACGCCTCCATGCCGCACGATGCGCTCGATCCCGTGCCGATCGCCTGTGAGATCGCGCTGGCGCTGCAGACGTTCGTCACCCGCCAGATCAGCGTCTTCGATCCCGCCGTGATCACCATCGGCCAGATCAGTGCCGGCACCACCGACAATGTGATCCCCGAAACCGCCCTGCTCTACGGCACGATGCGCACGCTCAGCGCCGCCACCCGCCAGAAACTCCACGACGGCCTGCCCCGCCTCGCCCAGGGCATCGCCGCTGCCCATGGCGCCAGTGCGACGGTGGAGATCATCCCCGGCTTCCCCGTCACCAACTGCGATGGCCGCGCCGTGGCGCTGGGCGAAGCGGTGACCAAACGCCTGTTTGGCGAGGATCAATGGCAAACGCTGGCCCACCCGATCATGGGCGCCGAAGATTTCGCCTATGTGCTGGAAAAAGTCCCCGGCGCGATGTTCTTTCTGGGCGTCGCCGAGCAGGGGACAGACTGGCGCGCCTGCTGCGGCCTGCACTCCACCCACATGCACCTCGATGAAAGCGCCATGGCCCGCGGCGCCGCCCTGCACGCCGCCATTGCCGAGCGCTATCTGGCGCACGGGTTCGATTGAAAACTCGCCTGTTGCAAAGCGCCGCCGCCGCGCTATATCGGCGGCCCTCCCGCTTGGGAGGCCAAGGATTTGGTGCGGGGCAGTAGCTCAGATGGGAGAGCGCAGCAATCGCACTGCTGAGGTCAGGGGTTCGATCCCCCTCTGCTCCACCATTTCCTGCACAGAAGCGCGACGCTGCGCCGCTTGGCGACCCATCGCCCACAGGCTAAACCGCTGCCCGTGACCACTGCCCTCACCCTGTTCCTTGCCGTCCTGTCGATGGCCGCCATCATCGCCGTGCGCTATCTCGCTGTTTCCGGCGGCTTTGCCTGGCTCACGGCGCGGCGCGGCATCACCGCCGGCCCGGCCGAGGCCACCAAGCGCCGCCGCCAGATCAGCGCCGAAATCCGCTGGTCGCTGGTCTCCGCCGTCATCTACGCCATCCCCGCCGGCCTCGCCATCGAAGCCTGGCGCGGCTGGGGCCTCACGCAGATCATGGTGGGCATCGACACGCCGCTTGCGGCGGCCTGGTGGCCCCTCTCCATCCTCGTCTACCTGTTCCTGCACGACACCTGGTTCTACTGGACCCACCGCTGGATGCACCTGCCCCGCCTGTTCAAGGCCGCCCACGCCGTCCACCATGCCAGCCGCCCACCCACCGCCTGGGCCGCCATGAGCTTCCACCCGTGGGAAGCCATCTCGGGCGCGATCCTCATCCCGGCGCTGCTGTTCCTCATCCCCATCCACATCGGCGCGCTCGGCATCGTGATGCTGATCGCCACCATCATGGGCGTCACCAATCACATGGGCTGGGAAATGTTCCCCAAATCCTGGGTGGATGGCTGGTTCGGCCGCCACATCATCTCGGCCAGCCACCACGAGGCGCACCACCGCCACTACAACTGCAACTACGGCCTCTATTTCCGCTTCTGGGACAAGCTGTGCGGCACCGATCGCGGCCTTGCCAACTGGGCCACACAGGCCTAATCCAGAGCCATTCCCCGGGGTGCCGCAATCGCGGCTGAGAGCGCAAAGGCGCAACCCGCTGAACCTGATCCGGTTGACACCGGCGGAGGGAGGGACAGCCAGTGGCCGCCCCCCATCCGTGTATTCACAAGGATGCGCTGCCATGGCCGATATCAATTCAAAGCTGGAAATGCCCGTCACCACCGGGCCGCTGCCGGGCAGCCGCAAGATTCATGTGGCCGGCACCATCCATCCGGATATCCGCGTCGCCATGCGCGAAGTGGCGCTCGATCCGTCGGCCAAGGAACCGCCGGTCCGCATCTATGATTCCTCGGGCCCCTACACCGACGAGAATGCCACCATCGATATCGCCGCCGGCCTGCAGCCGCTACGCACCGCCTGGATCGAAGCCCGTGGCGACGTGGAACGCTACCCCGGCCGCGAAGTGAAACCGGAGGATAACGGCGTCGCCAACGTGCCCGGCGGCAAGGCCGACGTGGCCGAATTCCCCAACGTCGTGAAGAACCCGCTGCGCGCCAAGGCGGGCCAGGCCGTCACCCAGATCGCCTATGCCCGCCGCGGCATCATCACGCCGGAAATGGAATATGTCGCCATCCGCGAAAACATCGGCCGCGCCCAGCGTGACGGCCTGATCCGCGACGGTGAGTCCTTTGGCGCCGAAATCCCCGATTATGTCACGCCGGAATTCGTGCGCAGCGAAATCGCCCGCGGCCGCGCCATCATCCCGGCCAACATCAACCACCCGGAAGCCGAACCGATGATCATCGGCCGCAATTTCCTGGTGAAGATCAACGCCAACATCGGCAATTCCGCCGTCGCCTCCTCCGTGGCCGAAGAAGTCGAAAAGATGGTCTGGGCCGCCCGCTGGGGGGCCGACAACATCATGGACCTTTCCACCGGCCGCAACATCCACAACACCCGCGAGTGGATCCTGCGCAACAGCCCCGTGCCGATCGGCACCGTGCCGATCTACCAGGCGCTGGAAAAGGTGAACGGCGTCGCCGAAGACCTGACGTGGGAGGTGTATCGCGACACGCTGATCGAACAGGCCGAACAGGGCGTCGATTATTTCACCATCCACGCCGGCGTGCGCCTGGCCTATGTGCCGCTCACCGCCAATCGCGTCACCGGCATCGTGTCACGCGGCGGCTCGATCATGGCGAAATGGTGCCTGTCGCACCACAAGGAGAATTTCCTCTACACCCACTTCCGCGAGATCTGCGAGATCATGCGCGCCTATGATGTGAGCTTCTCGCTGGGCGACGGCCTGCGCCCCGGTTCCATCGCCGACGCCAACGATCGCGCCCAATTCGCCGAACTCGAAACCCTGGGCGAGCTGACCAAGATCGCCTGGGAGCAGGACTGCCAGGTGATGATCGAAGGCCCCGGCCACGTGCCGATGCACAAGATCAAGGTGAACATGGAAAAGCAGCTGGAAGAATGCGGCGAAGCCCCCTTCTACACGCTCGGCCCGCTCACCACCGATATCGCGCCCGGTTACGACCACATCACCAGCGGCATCGGCGCCGCCATGATCGGCTGGTTCGGCACCGCCATGCTCTGCTACGTCACGCCCAAGGAACATCTCGGCCTGCCCGATCGGGACGACGTGAAAGTCGGCGTCATCACCTACAAACTCGCCGCCCACGCGGCTGACCTGGCCAAAGGCCACCCCGCCGCCCAGTTGCGCGACGACGCCCTCTCCCGCGCCCGCTTCGAATTCCGCTGGCGCGACCAGTTCAACCTGAGCCTGGACCCGGAAACCGCCCTCGCCTATCACGACGAGACGCTGCCGGCCGAAGGCGCCAAGGTCGCCCACTTCTGCTCCATGTGCGGACCGAAATTCTGCTCCATGAAGATAACGCAGGACGTGCGCGATTACGCGGCCAAGCAGAACAGCGCCGAAATGCTGGAAGCCGGCATGGCCGAAAAGAGCGCCGAGTTCCGGGCCAAGGGCGGGGAGATTTATCTCCCGGCGGCGGAGTAAAAAGAGGGCCTCCGGCGGGCAAGGGCTGAGCCCCTGCACCCACTTTAGCTAAGGCAACCCCTTCCGCTAGCGCCACCTGGTGCTCAGAAATTGTATTGGCTAAACTGCTGGGAGAAAGAGACATCTCCGACAGGTAAGCTTCGTACAGTGTCACCGCAATCTTAAAGCATCCTGAATTCGTGAGGTATGTAGTATAGTGTTCCCGAAATTTTTCTATGATGGCTGGCGATCGCGAGCAAAATAAATTCGCGTTTCGAGTAGGCGGCGCTAACATTGCAGGCCTTTACAATCTAGCTTTCTTCTTCAGATCCAGCGGGCTTTGGCGCTTCGGTCGCGCCATGATCACTTTCGCCAATGGCCACATTGGGCAACGCGGGACGTAGAGATTGTTGTTTCTGCCTTCGCGCTTGCAATTTTTCTACTGACCTTTGCACGATCTCAATACCGCGGCGATCATTCTGTCGCTTGTTCAACCGGAGGCTTTCTTCAAGGTACCGCATTGCCTCGTCTACGTCGGTTTTTTGAAGTAACAGCGCATAGTTACGATAGACCTGGGCGAGAATACCATCGTCGCGCAGGGCTTTGCCAATTTCGATGCTGCGCAGATAGGCGGCTTCGGCTTCCTTGTAACGCTGCTGGCGGGCAT
>NZ_ANFY01000010.1 GCF_000331225.1 Sandarakinorhabdus sp. AAP62
CGGGCGAACGCGCGGTAACAGCTCCCCTCCCTGCTTGCAGGGAGGGGCTGGGGGAGGGTGCGTGCCATAAGCGCGGTCCACTGCCGGGCAATCCCAACTCCGCTCATGCCGAGCTTGTCGAGGCACCCCATAAACGTGGCGGCTGGCCCGTGCCCGCGCGGCCGGCGGCAAAGCCGCCGAGTCCGCTGAGTGTGCCAAGGAAGAAGGCAGAAAGAGCGTGGCGGAGCCACGCCGTCGGACGAGTCAAAAAAGGCGGGAGGAAGCTCCCGCCTTTCTCGCTCGCCGGCCGCGCTTGCGCGAGTCGGCAAATAGCTGCGCTATCTGCGCGCCGCGCTACGCGGCGAACTGATTCATCGTGTTATGCACGCCCCCAGCCTTCAACGCCGCCTCCCCGGCAAAATATTCCTTGTGATCATCGCCAATGTCGGAGCCCGACATGTTCTGGTGCTTCACGCAGGCAATGCCCTGGCGGATCTCGGCGCGCTGGACGTTCTTCACATAGCCCAGCATGCCGGCATCGCCGAAATACTCCTTCGCCAGATTGTCGGTGGACAGCGCCGCCGTGTGATAGGTCGGCAGGGTGATCAGGTGGTGGAAGATGCCCGCCTCGCGGGCCGCATCGCGCTGGAAGGTGCGGATGCGCTCGTCGGCTTCGGCGGCCAGATCGCTGCCGTCATAGTCCACGCTCATCAACCGGGCGCGGTCGTAGGCTGAAACATCCTTCCCGGCTGCAACCCAGGCATCGAACACCTGCTGACGGAAATTCAGCGTCCAGTTGAAGCTGGGCGAGTTGTTGTAGACCAGCTTGGCAGTGGGGATGACCTCGCGGATGCGGTTCACCATGCCGGCAATCTGGCCGATATGCGGCTTTTCCGTCTCGATCCACAGCAGATCAGCGCCGTTCTGCAAGGAGTTGATGCAGTCGAGCACGCAGCGATCCTCGCCCGAACCGGCGCGGAACTGGAACAGGTTCGATGCCAGCCGCTTCGGCCGCAGCAGCTTGCCATTGCGGCTGATCACCACGTCGCCGTTGCCGACCTGGCCGACGTCGATCTCGTCGCAATCGAGGAAGCTGTTGTATTGATCGCCAATGTCGCCCGGCTCGCGGCTGAAGGCGATCTGCTTGGTGAGGCCGGCGCCCAGACTGTCGGTGCGGGCGACGATGATGCCGTCCTCCACGCCCAGTTCCAGGAAGGCGTAGCGGATGGCGCGGATCTTGGCGACGAAGTCTTCATGCGGCACGGTCACCTTGCCGTCCTGGTGGCCGCACTGTTTCTCGTCCGACACCTGGTTCTCGATCTGCAGCGCGCAGGCCCCGGCCTCGATCATCTTCTTGGCGAGCAGATAGGTGGCCTCCGCATTGCCGAACCCGGCGTCGATATCGGCGATGATCGGCACCACGTGGGTCTGGAAATTGTCGATCTGGTGCTCGATCGCCTTGGCCTTCACCGCATCGCCGGCAGCACGGGCGGCATCGAGATCGCGGAACAGGCCGCCCAGTTCGCGGGCATCGGCCTGGCGCAGGAAGGTGTAGAGCTCCTCGATCAGGGCAGGCACGCTGGTCTTCTCGTGCATCGACTGGTCGGGCAGCGGGCCGAATTCGCTGCGCAGCGCGGCGATCATCCAGCCCGAGAGGTAGAGGTAGCGCTTGTCGGTGGTGCCGAAATGCTTCTTGATCGAAATCAGCTTCTGCTGGCCGATGAAGCCGTGCCAGCAGCCCAGCGACTGGGTGTAGGCGGCCGGATCGGCATCATAGGCCGCCATGTCGCGGCGCATGATCGCGGCGGTGTAGCGCGCGATGTCGAGGCCGGACTGGAAGCGGTTCTGCAGGCGCATGCGGGCAACGCTTTCGGCGCTGATCGATTCCCAGCCGGGCTTGCCATTGACGGCGGCCGCGGCGGCCTGGACTTGCGATTGATAGCTCATGGCCACTCCTTTGCACTGACAATTGGCAGGGTGTGGGGCCGCCCTGCCGGTAAAACTTGTCAACGCCCTGCGCTTGGGCTACCGCCCGGTCAACCCGATTCAGTCAAAGAATCGTGTGTAAATGTCCCTCTTTCGCTGTAATCTTTTGTGAAGTTGTAAAGATATTGACAGAACCGCCTGCCTCCGCTGCTGCTGTCGAACTGCCCGAAACCTTGGGCGGCGGGCGCAAGATCTTTGCCGGCGCGCGCGTCCGCCGTCTCCGCACGAGCCGTGGCCTGACGCAGACGCGAATGGCCAATGATCTGGGTGTTTCAATCTCTTATCTCAATCTGATCGAACGCGATCAGCGCCCGCTGTCGGCCAGTTTCCTGCTCAAGCTGGCGCAGAATTATGATCTCGATATCCGCAGCCTGACCGGAAACGACGAAGGCGAGCTGGTCGACGACTTGTCAAAGCTGTTCACCGATCCGCGCCTGATCGGCATCGACGTGCCGCGTGCCGAGCTGCGCGATCTGGCCGCCCGCGCGCCCGCCATCGCCCATGCGCTGCTGCGCCTCGCCGCAGCCACGCCCGCCACCGGGCCGGAACCGCCGCCGCCAGGCCCGATCGCGGCCGTTACCCGGATGATCGACGCCGCCGGCAATCATTTTCCCGCGCTCGACGAGGCGGCCGAGAAGCTGGCCGACGAACTGCGCCTGTCCGGCCCCGATCTCAACGCCGCCGTGGTCGAGCGGCTGCGCGCCCGCCATGCCATCACCGTCCGCGCCCTGCCGCTGGAAGTGATGCCCGGCCATCTGCGCCGGCTCGATCTCCACTCGCGCCAGCTGCAATTGTCCGAATCGCTCGACGCCGCCAGCCGGGGCTTTGCCGCCGCCGTGCAGCTGGTGCTGATCGAGTTGAAGGCGGAGATTGCCGCCACCATTGCCAGCGCCGGCATCAGCGATCCGCTCGACGTGCGCGCCGCCACCGTGGCCATGGGCAAATATGCCGCCGCCGCCACGCTGATGCCCTATGCCCGCTTCCTCGCTGCCTGTGAGGCGACGGGCTATGACGTGGAGCTGCTGCAGGCGCGTTTCGGGCGCGGGCTGGAACAGGTGGCCCACCGGCTCACCACGCTGCACCGCCCCGGCACGCGCGGCGTGCCCTTCTTCTTCCTGCGGGTGGATCGTGCCGGTACCGTCTCCAAACGCTTCGCGCCCGGTGCATCCCCACTGCCGGTCACCGGCGGCTGCGCGCTGTGGCACGTTTATCACGCCTTTGACCGGCCCGGGGAAATCCGCCGGCAACTGGTCGAACTGGAAGACGGCCAGCGCTTCCTCACGCTGGCCCGCACCATCCGCACCGCTGCCCTGCCCTGGGGCGTGCCGCGCCCCGGCTTTGCCATCGGCATCGGCTGCGACGTCGCCCATGCGTCATCCCTGTCGTGGAGCGCCGGCATCGATCTCAATGGCCCGGCCACCCCGATCGGCCCCGGCTGCGCCGCCTGCCACCGCGCCGCCTGCCGCCAGCGCGGCGCGCCGCCCGCCGGCGCCCACCTCGCCTTCGACGAGCGCCAGCGCGTGCTGACGCCGTTCCGGTTCACCGATGAATAGGCCGCGATCAGAGCTGCAGGTTGGACGCGTGCAGGTGCAGGATTCGCCAATCGCCAGCGCGCCGCACCAGCACGATGCTGCGCCGGCCCAGCCGGTTCGGGCTGTCGAAATGAAACGCGCAGATGGCCACATCGCCAACGACCTGCACCAGCAGATCATCGATCAGATCGGGCCGGTGATAGGGTGGGCCGGGCCGCTCCTTGGGCAGTTGTTCCGCGATGCGGCGCATGGTCGGCGGCATGCCGGGGTGACGCTTCATGCTGTCCTTGGCCGGCAGCGCGGCGCCGGCGCTGGCCGTCAATGCATCGAAACTGGTGGCATCGGGCGCAAAGGCGGCCTCCATCGCCGGCAGATCGCAGTTGGCAAAGCTGCGCAGGAAGGCGCGCAATGCCGCCTCCGCGCTCGCGGCGTCATTCTCGCCAGCCGCCGCGACCGGCGCGGCCGTCAGCGCCAGCCCCAGCCCGATCGCTTGGCGCCGGTTGGTTTCCGTCATCCCGCTTCCCCCTTCATTTCAACCCCTTCATCCTGACCTGAAAGGCCCATCATGACCAGCAACCCCGCTCTTGCCGGCGTCGAGATCAAGGGCGCGATGCAGCCCGGTTACGAGGCGATCCTCACAGCCGAAGCGCTGGCCTTCGTCGCGCAGCTGCACCGCATGTACAACCCGACCCGCCTCGCCCTGCTGCGGGCGCGGGATCAGCGGCAGGCGTGGATCAACGCGGAAGGCTTCATCGGCTTTGCACCCGAATATTCGTCGATCCGTGATGATCGCAGCTGGCAGGTGCGCCCCGCCCCGGCCGATCTGGCCGATCGCCGCGTCGAGATCACCGGGCCGTGCGACCGCAAGATGGTGATCAACGCGCTCAACAGCGGCGCGCAATGCTTCATGGCTTGCCTGGAAGACGCTTCCGCACCGACGTGGGACGTGATGGTGCAGGGCCAGGTCAATCTGCGCGATGCGGCTGCCGGTACCATTTCCCTTGAGGACAAGGGCAAGAGCTACAAGCTCAATGAGAAGACCGCGGTGCTCATCTGCCGCCCGCGAGGCTGGCATCTCGATGAAGCGCACATGATCGTCGATGGCGAGCGCGTCGCTGGTGCCATCTTCGATTTCGGCCTCTATTTCTTCCACAACGCCAATGCGCTGCTGGCCAAGGGCAGCGGACCCTATTTCTATCTGCCCAAGCTGGAGCACAGCCTGGAAGCGCGGCTGTGGAACAATGTCTTCATCACCGCCCAATCGATGCTCAACCTGCCGCTGGGCACCATCCGCGCCACCGTGCTGATCGAAACGCTGCCCGGCGCCTTCATGGCGGAGGAGATCCTCTATGAGCTGAAGGACCACATCACCGCGCTGAACTGCGGCCGCTGGGATTATATCTTCAGCTATATCAAGACCTTCCAGGCCGATGCGACAAAGCTGCTGCCCGATCGTGCCGCCGTCACCATGAAGGTGCCGTTCATGGCCGCCTATGCCGCGCACGTGGTGCGGGTGTGCCACCGCCGCGGCGCCCACGCCATGGGCGGCATGAGCGCCTTCATCCCGGTCAAGGATGACGAAGCCGCCAACGAAGCGGCGTTTGCCGCCGTGCGCGCCGACAAGGAACGCGAAGCCACATTGGGCCATGATGGCACCTGGGTGGCGCACCCCGGCCTCGTTGGCGTGGCGCGCGAGGTGTTCGACCGGCTGATGCCGACGCCCAACCAGCTGCACGTGATCCCCGAGGGCGAGGCGACGCTGGCCGATCTGGTGACGCCGCCCGATGGCCCGCGCACGCTGGCCGGGCTGACCAACAACATCAATGTCGGCATCGGCTATGTTGCGGCCTGGCTGCGCGGGCAGGGCGCGGTGCCGCTGCACAATCTGATGGAAGACGCTGCCACCGCCGAAATCAGCCGCACCCAATTGTGGCAATGGCGCAAGAACGGCGCGACGCTGGACAGCGGCGAGGCAGTGGATGCCGCGCTGATCACCCGCGTCACCGAAGAGCAGCTCGCCGTCTACAAGGCCCAGGTGGGCGACAATTTCTTCGCCACCGGCAAATATGCCGAAGCCGCCGACCTGTTCCGCACGCTGGTGCTGGCCGACCGGCTGGAACCGTTCCTGACCAGCCCGGCCTATGATTTCTATTTCGCGAAGTGATCGCGTGTCTTGGCGACCTTGAGCCGGAGGGCCAGGCAATGGTGCCTCCGGCGGCCAGGGGCTGAGCCCCTGGACCCGCTTTCGTTGGTGCGTGCCCCATGACGAACATTGGGCATGGAGGCCGGAAAAACAAATGGGTGCAGGCCTCAGGCCTGCCCGCCGGAGGCTATTCCTCCCTGCTTCTTCACCGTGCCAATCGAAGTCAGCAAACAATCCCAAACCCGCTCATGCCGAGCTTGTCGAGGCACGCACCGCGGTCGATCGGTGCCTCGACAAGCTCGGCATGGGCGGCTTCGTCGTTTTGGGAAGCGCGACAAGAGCTGGCGCGGCCTTCGCGGCCGGCGCTCACTGTTCGCGAAAACCGCCCTTCGGTGCCGGCAGGCCCATCTCCGCGATCATGGCGGGCGTCACCTTGTCCTTGTACTTGTTGCCGAAATTGCTGCGGACATAGTTGATGACGTCGGCAATCTGCTGGTCGGTCAACAAGCCCCGGAACCAGGGCATGGCGTTCTTGCCGCCGGTCACCACCATGATCGGATAGCCGGCCGCTTCCAGCGCGCCATTCCTTGCCAGCGCCGGGATCTTGCCGGCGCCTTCGCCGCCCAGTGCATTGGCCATGTGGCAGGCCTGACAGATATTCTGATAGACCTCGGCACCCGGATGAGGCGCCGGTGCCGGCTTGGCGGGCTTCTGGGCCAGGGCCGGGACCGCGATGAAGGCGGCAGCGAGCAGAACGAAACGCATTGATCAGGCCTCCAGGGCGCGGCTGTGCAGGCGGGTGACGGCATCGAGCGACGACAGGATCGCGCCTTCCATCCAGCAGCCAACATAGGACGCATGTTCGCCAGCCAGCACCAGCCGGTTATCGACGGCAACCAGCGTCTGATAATGTTCCTTGCGGGTTTCCTCGTTCCACATGGCGCAGCAGCCCAGCGTGAAGGGCACCCGGCTCCACGCCACGGTGGCGCCGCCGATATATTCTTCCTTGTAGCGGCCGGGGTGGAACACGCTGCCCTGCTCCAAGGCGCGCGCGATGCGCTCTTCGGGTGTCATGCCGGCGAACTTGTAGCTGGCCGGGCCGAACGTATAGGCGCCCAGAATCACCGCCGGCCCATCGCTGTGCAGCTTGCCGGACGGATAGGAGATCATGTTGATCTCCCGATCGGTGAAGCTGATGCCGCCATAGATGGCCTCTTCCTCTTCCCAGAAGCGCCGCTTGAATTCCAGGCCGACCTTCACGCTATTGGAGTAGGGGATGGCGTGGATCGCTGCATCGAGGCCGGGTGAGCAATCGACATCGATCTGGCTGAGCACCGACAGTGGGATGGTGCACACGCAATAATCGGCTTCGGTGGTGCTGGTCACGCCGGTGCCGGTATCCTTGTGCGTCACCGTTACCTTGCCGCCCTGCTGGCTGATGCTGGTGACCTTCTGGTTGTAACGGATCTTGCCTTCGACCTGTTTGGCAAAGCCGCGCCCGATCATGCCCATGCCGCCCACCGGCTGGAACATCGAATGCTGGTGATCGATGTTCATGTGCTGGGCCACGGTACGCCAGATGCCGGAATCGAGGATATCCTTGAAGGCATGGGGATCGGACGGGATGGGTTCACCCAGCACACCGCCGCCCTGCGCGCGTTCAAAGCCGCGCCGGCGCGAGGCCCGGTAGTTCTTAGTATATTTGAAATCCTGATCCAGCGCGCCCCATTCGCGCAGCGCCATGCGCAGGCGGTCGCCGTCTTCCTTGGTCATCACCGAATCGAGGCCGCGATTGTCGATCGCCTTTGACAGCAGCTCGGCCACGTTCCCGTCCCAATCGGCGTGCAGCTCGCGATAGCGCATCGGCTTGCCACCGAACGCCTCGGACGAATGCACCAGCGCCTGCTGGTTCATCTGGATGAAGGGCTCCAGCGCAACGCCGAACTTCTTGCAATAATGCAGCAGGGCGCGGTGGTGATAGGGAATGCGCCATGGGCCGGGATTGAGATAATTGCCGGGCGCAAAGCCGACCTTCTGGGTGGCGCCGCCCAGTTCGGTATAGGTGTCGCCGCCATAGAGCGACCAGTTCCGGCCACCGGGGCGGTTGTTGTATTCGAGGATCTGCACCTCATAACCGGCCTTGGCCAGTTCATAGGCCGCCAGCATGCCGGCCAGGCCCGCCCCCAGCACCACGACCTTGGTACCCGGCCGTGCGCCTTGGAGGTTGGGCGGCCCGGCAAATTGGGTTTCCTTGGCGTGGCCAAGGACTTCCATCGCCTGGTAAAGCACGGCGGTGCCCGCCATCATGCCGATAGCGCGCAAGACTTCGCGGCGCGTCGGACCGGATTCAGCCCAGTTCATTGGAGCG
The DNA here is from genome assembly GCF_000331225.1 of Sandarakinorhabdus sp. AAP62. Taxonomy (GTDB): domain Bacteria; phylum Pseudomonadota; class Alphaproteobacteria; order Sphingomonadales; family Sphingomonadaceae; genus Sandarakinorhabdus. Next base: position 8,009 of record NZ_ANFY01000010.1, read on the forward strand.
TACTTCCCCTTTGCCTGTCATCGGCGGCAACTCTGGCAGGCGAATGGCCCGCTGGCCAGAGCCGGCAATGATCGGACGTTCCGATGCGCCCTCATCCGCCGGCCGGATAGTGGTGAAATAGCGGGGATTTCCCCCATTTGCGGCCCCAGCGCGCAAGCTGGCCTCAATAATCCGATCCGCCAAACTCGCTTTCGGCGCGGTCGGCGAATTTGGTGTACTGCTTTATGAAGGTCAGCGGCACCGTGCCGGTGGCGCCGTGGCGCTGCTTGGCGATGATCACTTCGGCCAGGCCAAAGATTTTTTCGGCCTTTTCCCGCCACTTCATGTGCTTGTCCGCCTCTTCGGGATCGGGCTGTTTCAGGCTGTGATAATATTCCTCGCGGTAGACGAACATCACGATGTCCGAATCCTGCTCGATGGTGCCGGATTCGCGCAGATCGGCGAGCTGCGGCCGTTTGTCCTCACGATTCTCGACCGCGCGGGACAGCTGTGACAGCGCGATCACCGGCACCTGCAGTTCCTTGGCCAGCGTCTTCAGGCCGCGGGTGATCTCGGAAATTTCCTGCACGCGGTTGTCACCGCCGCTGTTCTTGGAACCGGTGAGCAGCTGGAGATAGTCGACCACGATCAGCCCGATGCCGTGCTGGCGCTTGAGCCGGCGAGCGCGGGTGCGTAGCGCCGCGATCGACAGCCCAGGCGTGTCGTCGATCCACAGTGGCAGGGCAGCCAGCTCGCTGGAGGCGCGGGCCAGTCGGGTGAAATCCTCATTAGAAATCTTGCCCATCCTGAGCGATTCGCCGTTCACTTCCGATTGTTCGGCCAGGATGCGGGTGGCGAGTTGGTCAGCCGACATTTCCAGGCTGAAAAACGCCACTGGGGCGCCCGAGGACTTCTCCGCCTCGATGCCGCGGGCCCGGTCCTGCGCGAACCGCTGGGCGCAGGCAAAGGCGATGTTGGTGGCAAGGCTGGTCTTGCCCATGGCCGGGCGGCCGGCGAGGATGAGCAAGTCGGACTTGTGCAGGCCGCCCATCTTTTCATTCAGGCCGGTGAGGCCCGTCGTGTAGCCCGACAGATGCCCGCCCGAACGCTTGGCGCGGTCGGCCTGGGCCACGGCTTCCATCGCGGCCTCGCGGAAGGTCTTGACCGCGCCTTGCACTTCGCCGGCTTCGGCAACCTTGTAGAGCGCCATTTCGGCCGCTTCGATCTGGGTGATCGGTGCGATGTCCTTGCTGGTGTCGCTGGCTTCCGTCACCATCTCGCGGCCGACGCGGATCAGTTCGCGCAGCAGGGCCAGATCATAGATTTGCTGGGCAAAATCGCGCGCCGCCAGCAGCGCTGCGCCATTCTGGGTGAGGCTGGCGAGATAGCCGGGACCGCCCAGTTCGGCGATGGCCGGATCGGCTTCGAACATGGGCTTGAGCGTCACCGGAGTCGCCGCCATGCCCTTGGCCGACAGGGTGAGCACCGCGGCATAGATGCGGCCGTGCAGTGGATCGGCGAAATGCTCGGTCTTCAGCTTGGTGATGACATCTTCCACCAGCCGATTGTCGATCATCAGCGCGCCGAGCAGGGCGGCTTCGGCCTCCAGATTCTGCGGCAGGGTCGCGCTCGCCGGGCCGCCTTCGAGAACGCGAAACGGGGTGACTGAAGGAGGAAGGCTGGCCATGGCTGCGTCATCGCGCAAGCCTGCGGCAATGCCAAGGCTCACGCCAAAATTTCGCGGTGGGCAGGCCTGTGGACAAGCCGGGGACAGCAGGGGGACAAGTCGAGCCGCTTGCCGGGGCCTCCCACAATCGCGTAAGGCCGCCGCGGTGAGCAACATTCCTGATTTTCGTGGCCGTTCGGCCGCCCGCCTCGCTGCCGTGCAGGCGCTGTACCAGCTGGAGATGCGCGGCGAGACCGTGCCAAAGCTGCTGACCGAGTTCCACAAGCACCGGCTGGGCCAGGAAATCGAAGGTGCCGAATATCTCGCTGCCGATGAACCCTTCTTCGATGATGTGGTGGCCGGCGTCGCGGCCCGTCAGGCCGAGCTGGACGAACTGATCTCCAGTGGTCTCGCCGAAGGTTGGACGCTGAACCGGCTCGACCGGCCGATGCGGGCGCTGCTGCGCGCGGCGCTTTACGAACTGGTGGCGCGGGCGGATGTGTCGGCAGCGACCGTGATCAATGAATATGTGGATGTCGCCCACGCCTTCCATGACGAGAAGGAAGCCAGGTTCGTCAACGGCCTGCTCGATGCGCTGGCGCGCCGGGTGCGCGGCTGACGCGGATGGCGGAGCGGGACTTCATCGCCCGCCTGGCAGCGACCCTGGCCACATCACCGGCCGCGCGCGCTTTTGCCGACGATGCGGCGGTGTGGACCCCGCCGCTGGGCCGCAATCTCGTCTTCACCCACGATGTGCTGGCCGCCGGCGTGCATTATCTGCCGGACGATCCGCCATCGGATGTGGCGTGGAAACTGCTGGCGGTGAACCTGTCTGATCTGGCCGCGATGGCGGCCACCCCGGCCGGCGTGCTGCTGGGGCTGGGCCTGTCGGCGGCTGAAGATGCGGCGTGGCGCGACGCCTTCATCGCCGGCCTGGCGCGGGCGCTCGCTCATTTCGGCGTCGAACTGTGGGGCGGCGACACGGTGAGCGGGCTGGGCCAGGCCGTGCTCGGCCTGACCGCCATTGGCTGGGTTGAACCGGGCCGGGCGCTCGGCCGCAAGGGGGCGCAGCCGGGCGACGCCGTGTGGGTTTCGGGCACGATCGGCGATGCCGGGCTGGGCCTGGCTGTGGCCAAAGGTGACGCGCCGTTCGACAAGCCGCTGCTCAACCGCTTCCGCCGCCCGACACCGCGCCTTGCGCTGGGGGCCGTGCTGGGCGGCCATGCGTCGGCCGGAATGGATGTGTCGGATGGATTGCTGATCGATGCGGACCGGCTGGCCGCCGCCAGCGGTGTGGCGCTGCACATTGATCTGGCGCAGGTGCCGCTCTCCCGTCCGGCTGCCGGCCTGGAAGACGTGCTGGCGCGGACGACGGCGGGCGATGATTATGAGTTGCTGTTCACGGCGCCGGCCGATGTCGATGTGGCAGCGCTGGCGGCGCCCTCCAGAACGCCGGTAACCCGCATCGGCAGGGTGACCGCGGGTTCCGGTGTGATGCTCAGCCTTGCCGGCCAGCCGGTGCCACTCCCCGCCCGGCTGGGCTGGGAACACGGCTGATAACCACATCCCGTTGATCTGAACGCATCAAGAAGAGTGCCTCCGGCGGCCAGGGGCTGAGCCCCTGGGCCCACTTTTGATGGCGCGCCCCATGACGAAATTTGGGCATGAAGGGCGGACAAACAAATGGGTGCAGGCCTCAGGCCTGCCCGCCGGAGGCTCTGCTTCCTTGTTCTTCAACCCTTTCCAACTGAAATTCCGGGAGGTTGAAGTCTCTGGCATTTGGCGTCGGACGTTCAGCGCGCGATCTGCGGCACCAGATCCTTCAGCGCCGCCACCAGCAGATCGCAATCCTGCGCCCGCGTGAACAGGCCCGGTGTCACCCGCACACAGCCGCCATCGGCCAACCCCAACCGATGCACGGTCATGATGCGATATCGATTGAACAGCGTATCGGTGATGGCAATGTTGTCCGCGGTGCTGGTGTGGCCGGCAATGCGGAAGCTGGTGATGGCGCCAAATGTCGCCGGATCATCGCCCAGCATGATTTCCAGCCCCGAAAGCCCGCGCAATGGCTTTACCCATCGGTTGCGCAGATACTGCAGCCGCGCCAGTTTCATCGGGATGGGCAGCATCTGCTCCTGGAAATCCAGCGCCGCCGGCAGGGTGAGCTGCGGCGCATAATCCAGCGTGCCCTGGTGCACCTTGGCCTGCACATTCTCCGGCTTGGCGTCGGGTTCGGCAGCGGCGGCCGCGATCATCGGCGCAGCGCCCGGCCGGATCCAGAAGCCTGCCACGCCCACCGGCGCCCCCACCCATTTGTGGAAATTCAGCACGACAAAATCCGCGCCGAAATCCGGGATCACGAACGGCCGCATGCGGAAACTCTGCGCGCAATCGACCAGCACCATGGCGCCGGCCGCCTTGGCCAGCGCGGCAATTTCCGCCACCGGCACCACCATGCCCGATTTGTGGGTGCCGTGGGTGAGCAGCACGAACTTCAACCGGGGCGTTTTCCTGATCGCTTCGGCATAGGCGGCAATCACGTTTTCCCGCGTTGGCGCGCGCGGCAGGTTCACCATCACGGGCGTCGCCCGCCGGCTGCTTGCCAGGCTCCGCATGGCATGGTGGCTGGTTTCATAATCCGAGTCCGACCACAGGATCGCGTCACCTTCCGCCACACCCTGGAACTGGCTGATCAGCGCCTGCAGCGCTTCGGCGGCGTTGCGGCAAAAGCCGATCTCTTCGGGCTGCACGCCCATCGCCTGTGCGGCGCGGGCCTTCACCACCTCCTGGTCCTTGCGCATCGCCCGGCGGGCATAGATGCTGGTCTCGCGGTTGAGCCGTTCCACGATGGCCTTGTGCGTTTCGGCGACCTGCAGCGCCATATTGCCCCAATAGCCATGTTCCAGCTGGGTCACCGGGCCGGCCATGCTGGGGTAGAGCGCAGCGATCCGCGCCCAGCCGGCTTCATCATCGGGCGCGATCGGGCCGATGGAAAGCGCCTGAACCGGCCCGGCATTCCCGGCCACAGCACTGGCCGCCGCCGCCAGCATCATCGCGTCACGCCTGGTCACTGTCATTGCGTCTGCTCCCTGTTTCGATGGGCGAAAACTGCACCAAGCGGCTTGCGTTCGCGAAATCCCATGCCATGGTGCGGCAAAATGCCCAAGCCCGATACTAGGGGTGGGGCATCAACAGGGGAAGGGGACCAATGGATAGCGTTGTTCTGGCCATCATTTGCGGGCTTGCCGCCGTGGCCTATGGAGTGATCACTTCGCGGCAGGTGCTCGGCGCCTCGGCGGGCAATGCCCGCATGCAGGAAATCGCGAAAGCCATCCAGATCGGCGCCGGCGCCTATCTCACCAAGCAATATACCGCCATCGCTGTCGTCGGCGTCATCGTCGCTGGCCTGGTGGCGATGTTCCTCGGCATCATCCCCGCCATTGCCTTCGTGCTCGGCGCCGTGCTGTCCGGCGCCACCGGCTTCATCGGCATGAACATCTCGGTGCGCGCCAACGTGCGCACCGCCGAGGCCGCGCGCCAGTCGCTGCAAGCGGGCCTCACCATGGCGTTCCGTTCGGGCGCGGTGACGGGCATGCTGGTCGCCGGCCTCGCGCTGCTTGCCATCGCCGGTTATTTCTACGCGCTGATCGGCTCCGGCCTCGAACCCACCAGCCGCGCGGTTGTCAACGCGCTGGTCGCCCTGTCGTTCGGCGCTTCGCTCATCTCCATCTTCGCCCGTCTCGGCGGCGGCATCTTCACCAAGGCCGCCGACGTCGGTGCCGACATGGTTGGCAAGAACGAACTCGGCTTTGACGAGGATGATGATCGCAACCCCGGCGTGATCGCCGACAACGTGGGCGACAATGTCGGCGATTGCGCCGGCATGGCGGCCGATCTGTTCGAAACCTATGTGGTCACCATCGGCGCCACCATGGTGCTGTGCGCCCTGCTGGTCGCCGGCCCGGATGCCACCAGGCTGATGACGCTGCCGCTGCTGGCTTGCGGCGTGTGCATCATCACGTCCATCATCGGCACCTATTTCGTCCGCCTTGGCGGCGGCTCCATCATGGGCGCGCTCTACAAGGGCCTGATCGTCACCGGCGTGCTCTCCGTGCCGGCACTGTGGTTCGCCACGGCCGCCATCTTTCCGGACATGAACGCCGTGATCGGCTTTGATGCGGCGGCGGCCACGGCGGAGGATCCGGCCACGGTCACGGTCGCCGGCGTCGAAGGCGGCTTCACCGGTGCGGCCCTGTTCTACTGCATGCTCATCGGCCTGGTCGTCACCGCGCTGATCGTGTGGATCACCGAATATTACACCGGCACCGATTATCGCCCGGTGCAATCCATCGCCAAGGCGTCAGACTCGGGCCACGGCACCAACGTCATCCAGGGTCTCGCCGTGTCGATGGAATCGACCGCGCTGCCCACGCTGGTGATCGTTGCCGGCATCATCGCCACCTTCAAACTGGGCGGCCTGATCGGCATCGCCTTTGCCGCCACCGCCATGCTGGCCCTGGCCGGCATGATCGTCGCGCTGGATGCCTATGGCCCGGTGACAGACAACGCCGGCGGCATCGCCGAAATGGCCGGCCTGGATGGCGAAGTGCGCCAGCGCACCGATGCCCTCGATGCGGTGGGCAACACCACCAAGGCCGTCACCAAGGGTTATGCCATCGGTTCGGCCGGCCTGGCCGCGCTGGTGCTGTTTGCCACCTATACCGAGGATCTGGCGCAGTTCTTCAAGGATGTTGCGGTCGATTTCTCGCTGTCCAACCCGTACGTTGTCGTCGGGCTGCTGCTGGGCGCCCTGCTGCCCTATCTGTTCGGCGGCATGGCGATGACAGCGGTGGGCCGCACCGCCCAGGCGGTGGCGCAGGATATTCGCGCCCAGTTCCGCGAAAACCCCGGCATCGCCACCCGCGAGGTGAAGCCCGATTATGCCCGCACCGTCGGCCTCGTCACCGCCGGCGCGATCAAGGAAATGATCGTGCCGTCGCTGCTGCCCGTGCTGGCCCCGATCGTGGTGTATTTCGCCATCACGGCGGTCGCCGGCCAGGGCAACGGCTTTGCAGCGCTTGGCGCGCTGCTGATGGGCGTGATCATTTCCGGGCTCTTTGTGGCCATCTCCATGACCAGCGGCGGCGGCGCGTGGGACAATGCCAAGAAGGTGATCGAACAGGGTGCCTATGGCGGCAAGGGCTCGCCCGCGCACCAGGCCGCCGTGACCGGCGACACCGTGGGTGACCCCTACAAGGACACCGCCGGCCCCGCCGTGAACCCGATGATCAAGATCACCAACATCGTGGCGCTGCTGCTGCTCGCGGCGCTGGCCGGGCACTGAGACGGCACCGCATCAGCCCAAGGACGAAGGGGCGGCCCGCAAAGGCCGCCCCTTTTTCTTGCCTGTCACTTGGCCCTGATCACCTCAAGTCGACCGCCTGGCCTTTTCCTCGATGCCCGAAACCCCTTCGCGGCGTTCCAGTTCGGCGCGCACATCATCGAACGACAGCCCGGCATCGGCCAGCAGCACGGCGAGGTGGAACATCAGGTCGGCGCTTTCCGAAACCATGCCAGCCTTGTCGTCGCCGATCGCGGCGATCACCACTTCCACGGCTTCCTCGCCCAGTTTCTGGGCCATCTTGGCGCGGCCCTTGGCGGTGAGTTTCGCCACGTACGACGTCGCCGGATCGCCGCCGCGTCGTTCGATGATGGTGGCCAGCAACTGGTCAAAGCGCTCCATGAAACACCTCGCGAACAGGCAGGCCAGCCTCAGCCAGCGCCGCGCGCGCCTCGGCCACGGTCACTTCGCCGAAATGGAAGATGGAAGCCGCCAGCACGGCCGAAGCATGGCCATCGCGCACGCCGCTGACAAGATCGGCGACGCCGCCGACACCGCCCGAGGCCACCACCGGCACCGGCACCGCGTCGGCGATGGTGCGGGTGAGCGCCAGGTCGTAACCGGCCCTGGTGCCGTCGCGGTCCATCGAGGTGAGCAGGATTTCGCCAGCGCCCAGCCTGGCGGCTTCGATGGCATAGGCCACCGCGTCGATGCCGGTCGCCTTGCGGCCGCCGTGGGTGAAGATTTCCCATTTGCCGGGGCCGACGGCCTTGGCGTCCACTGCCACCACCACGCATTGCTCGCCAAAGCGCATGGCAAGTTCGCCAATCAGCGCGGGCCGCGCCACGGCGGCGCTGTTCACCGCCACCTTGTCCGCCCCGGCCAGCAGCAGCGCGCGCGCGTCCTCCACCGAGCGCACACCGCCACCAACGGTGAGCGGCATGAAGCACTGATCGGCGGTGCGCTCGACGATATCGAGCAGGGTGCCGCGGTTCTCGTGGCTGGCGGTGATATCGAGGAAGCAGAGCTCGTCCGCACCGGCCGCATCATAGGCGGCGGCGGCCTGCACCGGATCGCCGGCATCGCGCAGGGCGACGAAGTTGACGCCCTTCACCACGCGGCCATTGGCGACATCGAGGCAGGGGATGATGCGGACGGCCAGCGTCATGCCGCCACCCTGATGGCCTCGGCCAGATCAAGCCGGCCATCATAGAGCGCGCGGCCGGTGATGACGCCTTCGATACCGTGCTTGCCGATCAGCGCATGGATGTCGGCGATGGAGGCCACCCCGCCCGAGGCAATCACCGGCAGGCTGGTCGCGGCGGCCAGCGCCACCGTGGCTTCGACATTCACGCCCTTCAGCATGCCATCACGGCCGACATCGGTGAACAGCACGGCGGCCACGCCGGCATCCTCGAACTGCTTCGCCAATTCGGCGACGGGCAGCGTCGACACATCGGCCCAGCCACGCGTCGCGACCATGCCGTCGCGGGCATCGACGGCGACGACGATGGTACCGGGATGATCCTTGGCCAGGCCCTGCACCAGATCGGGATTTTCCAGCGCCGCCGTGCCCATCACCACGCGCCACACGCCGGCGGCCAGCCAGCCTTCGACATGCGCGGCCGTGCGGATGCCGCCGCCGACCTGCACCTTGCCTTCGCCGAAACCGGACAATGCAGCCTTCACGCCGTCCGCGTTGCGGCTGTCACCAGCAAAGGCGCCATCCAGATCGACCACGTGCAGATGCGTCGCCCCGGCAGCGCGAAACAGCGCCGCCTGCGCCGCCGGATCATCGGCGTAGACGGTGGCGCGGTTCATGTCGCCTTCGGCCAGCCGCACGCACTGGCCGCCCTTCAGATCGATGGCCGGGAAGATGATCATGAGCTGAGCCAGTTCGACAGGAAGGCCAGACCATAGGCCTGGCTCTTTTCCGGGTGAAATTGAACGCCGGTGATGTGCCCGCGCTTGACGATGGCGGCAAAGCGCCCGCCGTGATCGCTCACCGCCTGCACATCGGCCGGATCGTCGGGCGTGAAGGCGTAGCTGTGCACGAAATAGGCATCACCCGATGGCACCGGCGCGCCGTTCACCGCCTCGACGCGGTTCCAGCCCATGTGCGGGATCTTCAGCGCCGGGTCGGACGGCGTGAGGCGCTCGACCCTGCCCGGCAGCCAGCCCAGGCCCTTGTGCACGCCATGTTCGTGGCCTTCGCTGGCCAGCAACTGCATGCCGACACAGATGCCCAGGAACGGCACGCCGCGCCCGTTCACCGCTTCGTTCAGCGCCGCCTCGATGCCGGTCCGTTCGCGCAGCTGGTTGATGCACTGGGCAAACGCCCCCACGCCGGGCAGCACGATGCGCGCCGCGCCCGCAATCACCGCCGGATCATCGGTGACCACCACGCGCGCACCCGCCCGCTCCAGCGCCCGCGCCGCGGAGCGCAGGTTGCCGGCGCCATAATCAACCAGCGCAACCGTGTCAGGCACCGCCCCCAGAGCCTCCCAATGTGCCCTTGGTCGACGGGATCGCGTCGCTCTTGCGCGGATCAATCGCCACCGCCGCGCGCAGCGCCCGCGCGAGCCCCTTGAAGCAGCTTTCGGCGATATGGTGATTGTTGACGCCATAGAGCGTCTCGATGTGCAGCGTGATCCCCGCACTGCCGGCAAAGGCGGCGAAGAATTCCTTGAACATCTCGGTATCCAGCGTGCCCAGCTTGGGCTGGCTGAACGATGTGCGCCACACCAGATAGGGCCGGCCCGAAATGTCGAGCGCGACGCGGGTGAGCGTTTCATCCATCGGGATCAGTGCATCACCATAGCGGGTGATGCCGCGCCGGTCGCCCAGCGCGCGTGCCACGGCTTCGCCCAGCGCGATGCCGGTGTCTTCGGTAGTGTGGTGGCCATCGATGTGCAGATCGCCCGTGGTCTTCACGGTGAGATCAATGAGACTGTGCCGCGACAATTGCTCCAGCATGTGATCGAGGAACCCGATGCCGGTCGACACGTCGTACGTGCCGCTGCCGTCGAGGTTCACATGGACCTCGACCTGGGTTTCCTTGGTCACGCGGGAAATGCTTGCCGTGCGCGCTGTCATGAGCCTGCTCCTTGGGCGCAGCGCCTAGAGCATTGCCGCACAGGCGGCAAGTTTGCCCGCCGACATGCGTCGGCCCGCCGCCCCTAACCCGCCTGCGTCGTCTGCCGCTCCACCCGTGCCGCTTCGTCCTTGCGGGCGATGGTGGAGCGCAGCTTGATCAGGTTGGACAGCATTTCATACCAGAACGGTGCGCCCAAAGAGAGCAGGCCAAGCGACAGGAACATGCCGGTCACCTGCAGGCCCCACGGCACCCAGCCCCGCTGCCAGTTGCTCAGCCATTTTTCGTGGCTGTCGGGCCAGGTCACCAGCCCCAGCTTAGTGGCCTGCGACAGGCCCATGCAATCGGCATAGCCGCCAAGCCCGGCTTCCTTTGCCGTTTTGCCGGCGATGATTGCGGCCGCCTCCTTCTCGGCAGCAACACGTGTGCTCAGCAGATGGTCTTGCGCGCATTGCTCTGCCTTGGCTTTGGCCTTGGCTGCATCGTCTCCCGATGCGGGATCGCCTGCCTCCACGGCCTTGATCGCCGATGCCACCACCTTGTCCCGCAACGCGCTATCGGCATTCAGCCGGGCCAGCAGATCGAAACTGTCCAGCTGCAGCACGAGCACCAGCGCGAAACTGATGCCCGTCGTCCAGTTGCGCACCCGCGCCGTGAAGGCAGCTTCCACCCGGTCGATGGTCTGATCATACCAGCCAACCAGCTTGGACATGAACGGCTTCACCGGGTCAGACGCCAGAAACACTTCCAGCATCGCCTGATCCGAACGCCGGCTGCTGGACCATGTCGGCTCCTGCAGCTCCAGCGCCGCCACCCGGTCGCGCACCTTCACCAACAGCGCACGTGCCTCGGCTGCCGTCTGCACACCAATCAGATCGCGCGCCTGCTGGCGCACCGGCGCCAGTTCATCCTTGGTCTGATCATCGCTCTGGGTTCCCGCAAAATCCAGCAACAGCCGCACGAACTCCTCGCGGTGCATCACGGCGGCGCGCGCACGGGCAACCGGCTTCTGCACATGGCTTGAATCGACCAGCTTGCAGAGCCACGCCCAGACATCGCGTGCCAGCACCACCAATCCAGCGCGACGGGGGGAGAGCAGCGGATCACGCAGGATATGATCAATCAGGCCACGCGCACCATCGTCCAGCGTCTTGCCGGTCGCGGGATCATGCGAAATGCGCAGCACCAGATCGATCAGGCCATTTTGCAGCGAGACGCCCTTCAGATTGCCCAGATACACCGGCACCGCCTGCACCATCGCCGTCACCGCCAGGCTGAGCACCAGCATGGTGAAGACAAAACCGATCATCACATCAAGATAATGCAGCACGATCATTCCCCCGAATGAAGTATCCCACCATAACCGGTTTGAGGACCGGCGTCGCGCGTGTCGCAGCACCCTTTTTTCGCAGCCGGCCACATCCTACATGGACCGTATGAAAGGCCTTCCCTTATGAGCGAACTTCCCCAATTTCACGGCACCACCATCGTTTCCGTCCGCAAGGGCGGGCAGGTTGTCGTAGCCGGCGACGGCCAGGTGACGATGGGGCAGACCGTGATGAAGCCCAATGCCAGGAAGGTGCGCCGTCTGGGGCCGAAGGGCGAGGTGATTGGCGGGTTCGCCGGCGCCACGGCTGATGCCTTCACCCTGTTCGAACGGCTGGAAGCCAAGCTGGAACGCCACCCCGGCCAGCTGATGCGCGCCGCCGTTGAACTGGCCAAGGATTGGCGGACGGACCGCTATTTGCGCCGTCTCGAAGCCATGATGATCGTCGCAGACGCAACCGTCACACTGGTGATCACCGGCAATGGCGATGTGCTGGAACCGGTGGGCGGCATCGCGGCGATTGGCTCGGGCGGCAATTTCGCGCTGGCTGCCGCCCGCGCGCTGGCCGATTCCGATCACAGCGCCGAAACCATCGCGCGCAAGGCCATGAAGATTGCGGCCGATCTGTGCGTTTACACCAACGAGGAACTGACCGTGGAGGCCATCGAACTGTGAGCGCCGATCTGACCCCCCGCGAGATCGTTGCGGCGCTCGATCGCCACATCATAGGCCAGGATGATGCCAAGCGCGCCGTCGCCGTTGCCCTCAGGAACCGCTGGCGCCGCCAGCAATTGCCCGACGATCTGCGCGATGAAGTGGTGCCCAAGAATATATTGATGATCGGCCCCACCGGCTGCGGCAAGACCGAGATCAGCCGGCGGCTGGCGAAGCTGGCGGGCGCGCCCTTCATCAAGGTGGAAGCCACCAAGTTCACCGAAGTCGGCTACGTCGGCCGCGACGTCGATTCGATCATCCGCGACCTGGTGGAGGAATCGATCCGCCTCGTCCGCGAAGCCCGCCGCAGCGCCGTGAAGGACAAGGCGGAAGACGCCGCGCTCGCCCGCCTGCTCGATGCGCTGGTGGGCAAGGATGCCAGCGAAGCCACGCGCCTCGCCTTCCGCCAGCGTTTCGAAGCCGGCGATCTGAAAGGCCGCGAGGTGGAGATCGAAGTGGCCGACGCGCCGCCCAGCTTCGAAATGCCCGGCATGCAGCCCGGCCAGGTTGGCATGATCAACCTGTCCGACATGATGGCCAAGGCGATGGGCGGCCGCACGAAGCGCCGCAAGCTGAAGGTGGGTGAAGCCTGGGAGGCGCTGCTGGCTGAAGAATCCGACAAGCGCCTCGATGACGAGGAAATCCAGCGCGAAGCCGTGCGCAATGCGGAAAGCCAGGGCATCGTGTTCCTGGACGAGGTGGACAAGATCGCCGTCTCCGACGTGCGCGGCGGCAGCGTTTCCCGCGAAGGCGTGCAGCGCGACCTGCTCCCCCTGATCGAAGGCACCACCGTCGCCACCAAGTACGGCCCGGTGAAGACCGACCATATCCTCTTCATCGCCTCGGGCGCCTTCCACGTCGCCAAGCCATCCGACCTGCTGCCCGAACTGCAAGGCCGCCTGCCGATCCGTGTCGAACTGAAGGGCCTGACCGAAGAAGATTTCCGCCGCATCCTCTCCGACACCGATGCCAGCCTGATCCGCCAGTACGCCGCCCTGCTCGCCACCGAAGGCGTGACGCTGACGATCACGCCCGACGGCATCGACGCCATCGCCCGCACCGCCGCCCAGGTGAACGAGACGGTGGAAAACATCGGCGCCCGCCGCCTGCACACGGTGATGGAAAAGCTGCTGGAATCCGTCAGCTTCGACGCCAGCGAACGCGGCGGCGACACGGTGACGGTGGACGCGGCGATGGTGGCGAAGGAGCTGGGCGACATCGCGGGGAATCGCGATTTGTCGAAGTATATCCTGTAAGGGGCCTCCGGCGGGCAGGGTCGCAGACCCTGCACCCGTTTGTTTTCGGGCGTCCCCCAACCAACAACACTTGTCATGCTGGCGCAGGCCAGCATCCATCGTGTCGTCGCGCGCAAGAGCCGAAATCCCGGCACCACCGTGGATGCTGGCCTGCGCCAGCATGACGACCCAATTTGAACAGGAGCCGTCCAAAATCGAAAGCGGGTGCAGGGGCTCAGCCCCTGCCCGCCGGAGGCCCGCTTACTTCTTCTTAGGCGCAGCCTTCTTCTTTGCCGCTGGCTTCTTGGCTGCTGCCTTCTTCGCCGGGGCCTTCCTGCCCTTCTTGGCCGGCGCTGCGGCTGCGCGCGCGGCCAGCAGGGCCACGGCTTCGTCCAGCGTCACTGCGGTCGGTTCCGCACCCTTGGGCAGGGTGGCGTTGGTGGTACCGTCGCTCACATACGGCCCATAGCGCCCGGCCAGCACGCGCACGTTCGCGCCTGATTCCGGATGCGCGCCCAGTTCGGCCAGCGCGGTTGCTGCGCCGCGCTGGGGCCGGCCGCCGTTGGCTTTCGCGGCGGCGGCTTCGGCCAGTTTCACCACGGCGGCGTTCATGCCGGTTTCAAACACTTCGGCCGTGCTCGACAGGCGGCCATAGGCACCGTTGTGCGCCAGATACGGCCCATAGCGGCCGATGCTCGCCGTGATCGGCTCACCGGTTTCCGGGTGGGGGCCGATGGTGCGCGGCAGGTTGAGCAGCTTGATCGCCCACTCGATGTCTTCCGGCCCGGTGATGCTCACGTCCTTGGGGATGGAGGCCCGGGCCGGCTTCTCGCCTTCGCCGCGCTGCACGAAGCGGCCAAAGCGGCCGGTGCGCACGCTGATCGGCTCGTTCGTGTCCGGATCATTGCCCAGTTCCAGCGGTCCATCGTTCGCCCCGCCTTCACTGGCAAACGGCCGCGTATATTTGCATTCCGGATAGTTGGAGCACGCCACAAACGCCCCGAACCGCCCGGTCTTCAGGCTCAGCCGCCCCGCCGCACACTTCGGGCACAGGCGCGGATCCACCCCGTCGCCCTTGTCGGGAAACAGGAACGGCGCCAGATATTCGTCCAGCGCGGCGGTCACGTCCGAAGGCCGCTGCTCCATGATCTCGGCGGTTTTCGGCTGGAAATCCGCCCAGAACGACCGCAGCAATTCCAGGTAGCTGGCATCGCCGGCCGACACATCATCCAGCTGGTTTTCCAGGCCCGCGGTGAAATCATACTCCACGTATCGCGTGAAGAACCGCTCCAGGAACGCCGTCACCAGCCGGCCCTTTTCCTCGGCGAAAAACCGGTTCTTCTCCACCCGCACATAGGCCCGGTCGCGCAGCGTCTGCAGCGTGCTGGCATAGGTGGAGGGCCGCCCGATGCCGAGCTCCTCCAGCTTCTTCACCAGCGTCGCTTCCGAAAAGCGCGCGGGCGGCTCGGTAAAGCTCTGGATCGCCTCCACCGTTTTGGACGCGCAGCGATCGCCGCCGGCCAGCCGTGGCAGGCGGGCACCATCGTCATCGTCTTCCGCCGGTTCATCGCGGCCTTCGGTATAGAGCGTCAAAAACCCCGGCGTGATCACCACCTGGCCGGTGGCCTTCAAACCGTGGCGGCCATCATCATCGAACAATTCTACCGTGGTGCGCTCCAGCTTGGCGCTCGCCATCTGGCTGGCCACCGTGCGGTTCCAGATCAGCGCATAGAGCCGCTCCGCATCCGAATCGGCGCGGCCGGGTCGGCGCGAGAAATCCGTCGGGCGAATGGCTTCGTGGGCTTCCTGGGCGTTCTTCGCCTTGGTGGCATAGAAACGCGGCTTTTCCGGCAGCACCTCGGGCTTTGCCCCGTAGTCGCGCGCGATCAGATCACGAACAGCATTCATGGCTTCGCCGGCGATCTGCACGCCGTCGGTCCGCATATAGGTGATGTGGCCATCTTCATACAGGTTCTGCGCCACCCGCATGGTGTGGCTGGCGTTGAAGCCCAGCCGGCGCGATGCCTCCTGTTGCAGGGTCGATGTGGTGAACGGCGGCGCCGGGTTGCGGCTCACCGGTTTGGTCTCCACCGTCCGCACGGTAAATCCATTCTTCTCAATGGCTTCCCGCGCAGCATTGGCTGCAGCATTGGTCAGATCAAACTGGCCCAGTTTCTTGCCGCCCAGCACCGCCAGCCGCGCCTTGAAGGTGGCGCCGTTGGGCGCAATCATCTCGGCATCGACGCGCCAATATTCGCGCGCCACGTGCGCTTCGATCTCGCGCTCGCGCTCCACCACCAGGCGCAGCGCGACCGATTGCACGCGGCCCGCGCTCTTCGCGCCGGGCAGTTTGCGCCACAGCACCGGGGAAAGCGTGAAGCCCACCAGATAATCCAGCGCGCGGCGCGCCAGATAGGCATCGATCAGCGGCTGATCCAGATCGCGCGGCGCCTGCATGGCGCGCGTCACGGCCGTCTTGGTGATTTCATTGAACGTCACCCGCCGCGCGCCGCCGGGCGGCAACGCCTTCTTGGCCTTCAACACTTCCAGCAGGTGCCACGAAATCGCCTCGCCCTCGCGATCAGGGTCGGTGGCCAGGATGACCTGGGTGCTGCGCTTGGCCGCGTCCGAAATCGCCTTCAGCTGCTTGGCGCGATCGGCCGAAACCTCCCACTCCATGGCGAAATCCTGGCCTGGGTCGACCGATCCATCGCGGGCCGGCAGATCGCGCACATGCCCGAAACTGGCGAGCACCTCATACTCACTGCCCAGATATTTATTGATGGTCTTCGCCTTGGCCGGCGATTCAACGATGACAAGCTGCATATTGGTCCTCACGTGTACGCGCGAGGGTGGGGGGCCGGAGCGAGGGGCGTCAAGGGGTGAGGGGACGCAGGGTGTTACACCGGCACCTTCAACAATTGGGACGCGAGCAGCCTGCGCGGACACAGTAATTACTGCTGCTCAATCGGCCGGAAATGCATAGCAAAAGAGCAGAAATAACACGGGCTTTCCTGTAGGCAGCTTGCATCTGCGTATAGGTAACATATCATCGTCGCTTGGATTCGTTCTGCGGGAAATTTTATACCCCCGGGGACTAAAAGCTGACATTTGGGCAGTTCCGGATTGGAGTGGTAGTGGGAAGACTGGCAGATTGGTGCGCAGGACAGCCGCCTTGGGCGGTGGATGCGATGCAGCGCGTTGCGACCTCCTCCACAGTGACGACCAATGACGTCGGCGCGCTAGTTAATCGTATCGCGCTCGTACACGGGTTGACGGTTGAGGGTTCCCACCCGTTCCTGGTGTTCGACGAGAGCTCGGTCGTTACGCTGGCGAATAGCCCAGACGACGTAATCCTGCGATCGGTTGGCCCTTTGAAAGGGCTAGATCGCTTGGTTCCCGACCAAGTCCTGAACTTCGCTATCGATGGCGTGACCGTGATCTTTGGCGAAAATGGGTCAGGAAAGAGCGGATACACCCGCGCGCTACGACAATTGTGCAGCGCAAGAAAAGAGCCCGAGTTGCAATGCGACGTGTTTGCTGACGGCACGGAGCCAGCCAAATCAATTACCTATACCTACCAGCAAGGCGCAAACGCGCCGCTATCCGAAACCTGGGCTGAAGGCGAAGTGAAGCCTAACCCGCTGGCAGGAATCACGTTGCTCGATACCGATAACCTGCGCGTCTATGTTGAGAGCAAAAATGAGATTCTTTATTTGCCACCCGAGGTGGCATGTGTTGGTCGGCTCGCTGACCTGTATAGAGCGGCGGCCGCTCAATATCGAACTTGGATCGATGCAAATACACAGCAATATGGTGCGAATTTTGGAGCGCATTATCAACAGGGCACAACAGCTGCTCAACTGAGTGCACGTCTTCAGATCGGAACGCCTGAAAGCAAACTGCCTACAGAGGAAGAATTGCGGACTGCCGCCGTTTGGACGCAAGAGCTTGAAGCCGAGTTAGGGCGCTTGAGAGAGCAAGTCGTTCAAGGCCCGGCAGCAGTGGCTAGCCAGTTTGATCGCATTGCCGCTGCTTGCACTTCGGTGGTCGACGACTTAAGCCGCAGCGCGCCGCCTCTAGCTGACATGATGATCGGCCTAGACGCAGTTGCCATTCAGACACATGAGGAGAAAAGGCGAATTGCCGACACGTTGCGTGCCGAGCAGATTGGGTCACAACCGATTTCGGCTACGGGATCGGATTCATGGAAGGCATTGTTTCAGTGGGCCAGACACTTCGCGGCTGAAGCGGGCGTAAGACAAGCGGGTGAGCCATTCGAAGCAGGCGATCCGTGCCCGCTCTGCCAGCAAGGCTTGAGTGCAGATGCTGCGAAGCGGCTCGCTGCTTTCGATTCGTATGTGGAAGGACGGGCGGCTCAGGAGGAAGATGCCGCGCATAAGGCTATCCAAAGCCGCGTTGCGGCATTGCGCGATCTGACTTTCAAGAACCAATCGGAACTGACTGCCTTGCTTGGCGAGACGGCAACTTACGGTCCAGAAGCCGCATTGCTCGTACAACAAGCCGTCGCGTTTAGCGCTGAGCTACAGGCTCGACGCGACAAACAGGTCCAATATCTGGAAGCGGGTCGCCTGCAACCATTGTCCCCATTGCCTGCGTCGCCAATCGAAGGGTTACGCAACTTTAGCGCAATGCTAACCACGCAGGCTGCCGCGCTTCGCTCTGGGGACGATCAGACAGTTAGGATCGCGGCCCGGATCGCCGAATTGAGCGCGCAAAGGCAGTTTCACGCACAGCTCGACGAAGCAATCGTGAGACGACGCGCCCTTTTTGCGACTCTCCGCTACAAGGAATGTGAAGCGGCACTCAATACGGGTCCGCTATCGCGCCTCATCTCGTCGTTACGGAAGGAGCTGACATCGCCAGATCTGAAAGCGAGAATCGAAGCTGAAATTGCCGGCTTCGCCCTTACACACATTCCCTTGAAGTTTTGCGACGAAAGCGAAAAAGGGGTGAGCTTCTTCGAAGTCGAACTGGCGACGGATAGAAAAGCGAAAAAATCGCGGGTCTTGAGCGAGGGTGAACAGCGCGCCTTAAGTCTCGCCTGCTTCCTTGCTGAAACACACGTGGCGGGAAAGCGTTCAGGAATCATACTTGATGATCCCGTCACCAGCCTAGATCATGGCCGGGTTCGTCGTGTAGCACGCCGCTTGATCGACGAGGCGGCCAAGGGCCGGCAGATAATCATTTTTACTCACAACTTGGTTTTTTACCATGAACTGATGCTGGCATGTATCGACAGAGCAAATCCTGTGGCTGCTCTGCCATGTTTGATCCAACAGGGTGGGCCTGGTGAGTTTGGTGTGGTCTCAGTAGGCGACGAGCCTTGGGTAGCGCGCAAAGTCAAGGATCGTGAACTGACCCTCAAAGCCATGATCGACGCCATCCCGGATGATTTAGTAACGACGAGCGAGGAGTATCGCCGCCGCTGCACCGCCTTCTACGCTGCTCTCCGTGAAACTTGGGAACGCGCAGTGGAAGAATTAGTCTTGAACGATGTTGTGCGGCGTTTTGGATCAGATGTCGGCACGTTGCGGCTTGCTGGCGTGGAAGTGACCGACGATGACTTCATGTCGGTCTATCGCGCCATGAAACGCGCTTCAGAGTTCTCGGGCCACGATCAAGCGGCGGGCCGTCAAATCGAGACGCCGTCAAAGGATCAGATGAAGGCCGACCGGGATGAGCTGATCGCGTTCAGGGTAATCAAGGCAAAGACAAATAACGCCGCCGACAAGCGCCGCAAAGATATGGCATCAGGACCACCCATGGCGACTATAGGCTAGACTACCAGTGATTACTCTGGCGCTATCTAGCCGAAAACACCCCCTCACCCCAACGCCACCCGCGCACCGGCGTGGCGCACCAGCGCGCCTTCCAGTTCCAGGTCCAGCAGCACGCTCGCCACTTGCGCAGGCGGCAGCCTGGTGAGGCGGATGAGATCGTCGATGGGCACGGCCGTGGGGGAGAGCAGGGCGAGAAGCGCCGCGCGGGCCGCCGGATCGGGGGTGAGGGCGGGGCCGAAGTCTGGCAGCGGGAGCGGCTCGGCGACGTTCAGGGGCAGCGCGGGCTGGCCGGAGAGGGTGGAGAGCGCCTCCAGCACGTCGGCCGCCGTCTGGATCAGCGTGGCGCCTTCGCGGATGAGCAGGTTGCAGCCCTGCGCGCGCGGATCGAGCGGGGAGCCGGGCACGGCCATCACCTCCCGCCCCAGATCGGCCGCGATGCGCGCCGTGATCAGGCTGCCCGATTTGGGCGCGCCTTCCACCACGATGGTGCCGGCCGAAAGCCCCGCGATGATGCGGTTGCGGCGCGGGAAATGGCGGGCCTGCGGCTCGACCCCCGGCGGCTGTTCGGCGATCACCAGGCCTTGATCGGCGATGCGCGCCATCAGATCGGCGTGATCGGGCGGATAGGGCACGTCCACCCCGCCGGCGACCACCGCGATGGTGCCGCGATCCAGCGCCGCCGCGTGCGCCGCCGCATCGATGCCGCGCGCCAGGCCGGAAACGACGACATAATCCGCCTCTGCCAGATCCATCGCCAGTTGCCGGGCAAAGCGCGTGCCCGCCGCGCTGGCGTTGCGGGCGCCGACGATGGCCACCGCGGGCCGATCGAGCAGGGCGAGGTCTCCCCGGGCATAGAGCACGGGCGGGGCGGTTTCGGTGCCGGCCAGCAGCGCGGGATAATCCGGGGTGCCGAGGAAGAGCAGATCCGCGCCCAAAGTGGCGGCGGTTTCGAGTTCGGCGAGGGCTTCGGATTCGGGGTGCAGCGCGAGGCTGCGATTGCCGCGCCGGGCGAGATCGGGCAGCGCCTTCAGCGCGGTTTCGGCATCGCCAAAGCGTGCGATGAGCTGGCGATAGGTGACCGGGCCAATCGAATCGGTGCGGATCAAGCGCAGCCGGGCGACTGCATCCGACGGCAGGCTCATTTGGCCTTTTGCCCGATTTTCGATTCGGTGCCGGCGGCGAGGCGGCTGAGGTTATCGCGGTGCTGGAAGATCAGCAGCGCCGCCAGCGCGGCCAGGTGCGTGGCCCAGCCGAGATTGCCGGTGAGGAACCAGACGGCGATCGGGCAGGCGATGGCGGCGAGCATGCCGCCCACACTTGAATAGCGCGTGGCCAGTGCGCCGCCGAGCCAGGTTGCCAGCGCGATGACGCCGGCGAGCGGGGCAGCGGCCAGAGTCACCCCCAAAATCGTCGCGACGCCCTTTCCTCCACGAAATTTGAGCCAAATAGGAAAACAATGGCCCACGAAAGCCGCTGTGCCGGACACGACCGCCCCCACTTCGCCACCCAGCCACCGCCCGATGGCCACCGCCGCCACCCCTTTGCCAGCGTCCAGCAGCAAAGTGGCCGCCGCCAAGCCCTTGTTTCCGGTGCGCAAGACATTGGTGGTGCCGATGTTGCCGCTGCCCACTTGCCGGATATCGATGCCGATCATCCGGGTGAGCAGGAGCCCGAACGGGATCGAGCCGAGGAAATAGCCGATGGCGAGAGGAATCCAGTCCATAGCAGCAGCCTAGCGGGCGGGCCGGGCTGCGTCTATGCTTCACGCCAAGAGGGGGAAGTGCATGAAAACGTTGATCGCCATCGCGCTGGGACTGCTGGCCAGCACCGCAAGCGCCCAGATGAAGCCCACCCCGCCGCGCGACACCGCGCTGGCCGCTGGACCGTATGAAACGCTGGTGATCCGGGGCGCCACCATCATCACCGGCAACGGTGGCCCGCCGCAGGGGCCAGCCGATATCATCATAAGTAGCGGAAAAATCACCGATATCCGCCCTGCTGGCACCCCCGGCCTGCCGATGAAGGCCAATCGCCCGCCGCAGAACCCCACCCGCGAGATCGACGCCACCGGCATGTATGTCCTGCCCGGTTTCGTGGACATGCACGGCCACAACGGCGATCCCGACAAGATGGACGACCCCAGCTACGCCTGGCGGCTGTGGCTGGCGCACGGGGTGACGACGGTGCGCGGCGTGTCCTTCTTTGGCGGCGACGTTTCGCGCGCCTTTGATGAGCGCAAGCGGGCCGCGGCGGGCGAGATCATCGCACCAAGGCTTTATGTTTATCAGACACTTGGTAGTGGCGCCAACGCCGGCTGGAAGGGCGGGCGCGTGACGACGCCGGAAAAGGCGCGCGAGTGGGTGCGCTGGGCGGCGAGCGCGGGCATCGACGGCATCAAGTTCTTCAACCGCGGCGACGAGACTCCGGAGATCGACCGTGCCGCCATTGCCGAGGCGAAGAAACTGGGCCTGGGCACGGTCGCGCACCTCAGCCAGCCCAACATCGCCGAGTTCAACGCCCGCGATGCCGCCGCCGCCGGCCTGGGCACCATCACCCATTTTTACGGGCATTTTGAAAGCCTTCTGAAGGATCGCCGCGTGCAGGACACGCCGGCCGATTACAACTTCAACGATGAGCAGAAGCGTTTTGGCGGCATCGCCGAGATCTGGAACCAGATCCACGAACCCGGCGGGCCGGAGTGGGTGGAGTATCTGAAGGCGCAGAAGGCCGCCGGCGTGGTTTTCGATCCCACCTTCAACATCTACAGCGCCAGCCGCGATCTGATGCGCGCCAAGCGGGCCGAATGGCACGATCGCTACACGCTGCCGAGCCTGACCGGCTTCTTCGAGAGCAACCGCGACAACCACGGCAGCTATTTCTTCGACTGGACCAGCGAGCGCGAATATGAATGGCGGCGCTTCTACACGCGCTACATGCAATTGGTGAATGATTACAAGAATATGGGCGGCCGGGTGACGACCGGCAGCGACCCGGGTTTCATCTGGCAGACGTGGGGTTTCGGTTACATCCTGGAGCTGGAACTGCTGCGCGAGGCCGGCTTTGCGCCACTGGAGGTGATCCAGTCTGCCACCATCAACGGCGCCCGCACGCTGGAGGAGCCCAAGGGCCACGAGCCGGATTTCGGCTTGGTGCGGGTGGGCATGCGCGCTGATCTGATCGTGGTGCCGGAAAACCCGCTGCATAATCTGAAGACGCTCTATGGCACCGGCTTTGCCCGGCTGGATGAAGCGACGCAGAAGACGGTAGTGAAGGGCGGCATCCGCTGGACCATCCGCGATGGCATCGTGCACGACGTGCCGGCGCTGCTGAAGAGCGTGGAGGACCAAGTGGCGGCGGCGAAGGCGAAGCCGTGAAGCTGGCCAGCATCGCCGATTACCGGGCAGCGTCCCGGCGGCGGGTGCCGCGGTTCCTGTTCGATTACACCGATGGCGGCAGCTATGCCGAGCAGACGCTGGCGGCGAATGTCGGCGATCTGGCAGCAGTGCAGCTGGATCAGCGGGTGCTGGTGGATGTGTCGCGCGTCGAGACGCGGGTGAAATTGCTGGGGCAGACGCTGGCAATGCCGGTGATTCTCGCGCCGGTCGGGCTGGCGGGGCTGCACGCAAGGCGCGGCGAAGTGCAGGCGTGGCGCGCGGCGCGGGAAGCGGGGGTGGCGATGGCGCTGTCCACCGTGTCGATATGCAGCCTGGCAGAAGTGACGACGGGCGGCGGCGCGGCGCCGTGGTTCCAGCTTTATCTGACCAGGGACAAGGGCGCGAACGCGGCGATGATCGCCGAAGCGAAAGCGCAGGGCTGCCCGGCGCTGATGCTGACGGTGGATCTGCCCACCCCCGGCGCGCGCTATCGCGATGTGCGCTCCAGCCTCACCGGCGCGCCGGGCCTCGCTGGCACACTGCACCGCGCGGCCCAGGTGGCGGCGCGGCCGCGCTGGGCGGTGGATGTGGGGCTGTTTGGCGGGCCGGTGGCGATGGGCAATCTCACCCGGCTGGTGGGGGCAACCGCGCCGCTGTCGGACTATCTGGGCTGGCTGGCGCGCAATTTTGATGCCAGCGCCGATTGGGACCGGTTTGCCTGGGTGCGATCGCTGTGGCCGGGGCCGCTGATCGTGAAGGGGATCCTGCACCCCGATGATGCCGCGCTGGCGGTGCAGCACGGCGCCGATGCCATCGTGGTGTCCAATCACGGCGGCCGGCAGCTGGATGGCGCGATATCGGCGGTGCGCGCCCTGCCGGCGATCATGGACCGGCTGGGCGGCTGCATTCCCGTGCTCGCCGATGGCGGCGTGCGTTCCGGATTGGATGTGCTGCGCTATCACATGCTGGGTGCGGCGGCGGTGATGATCGGCCGGCCCTGGGTGTGGGGGCTGGGCGCCGGCGGGCAGGCCGGGGTGGCGCATGTGCTGCAGCTGATCCGCGCCGAGCTGGAAACCGCAATGGCGCTCACTGGTCGCACCCGGCTGGCCTGATGGCCAAATCCGCTGTATCGCGCCCGATATGACCGACCGGTTGACCATCGCCTTTGCCCAGTTGAGCGCCAGCGTCGGCGATCTTGCCGGCAATGCCGACGCCATATTGGCCGCCCGTGCCAAGGCGGCGGGGGCCGATCTGCTGGTGACGCCCGAATTGTCGGTGGTCGGCTATCCGCCGGAAGATCTGGTGCTGAAACCAGCCTTTGTCGCGGCCGCGCGGCAGCAGGTCGAGCGGCTGGCGGCAGCCACGGCGACAAGCGGCCCGGCGCTGCTGGTCGGCGCGCCGTGGGCCGAAGAAGGCCATGTCTACAACGTGATGGCAATGCTGGATGGCGGCCGCATCGCCGGGATCACCCGCAAGCATGATCTCCCCAATTATGGCACGTTCGATGAAAAGCGGGTGTTTGCCGCCGGGCCGCTGCCCGGCCCGCTGGTGTTTCGCGGCGTGCGGCTGGGCGTGCCGATCTGCGAGGATATCTGGTCGCCCGAAGTGTGCGAGTGCCTGGCCGAAACCGGCGCCGAGTTGCTGATTGCCCCCAACGGCAGCCCGTTCGAGCTGGGCAAGGACGATATTCGCCTCAACGTGGCGGTGGCGCGCGTGGTCGAAACCGGCTTGCCCTTGGCCTATCTCAACCGCGCCGGCGGGCAGGATGAACTTGTGTTCGATGGCGCGTCGTTCGTGTTGAATGCGACACGCACCCTGGCCCACCAACTGCCGATGTGGGACGATGAAGTGCGGCTGACACATTGGCAGCGCGGGCCGCAAGGCTGGCACTGCACGCCGGGTGAAATCACCGCGGCCGATGACGAACTGGCCGCCATCTATCACGCGATGCTGGTGGGCCTGCGCGATTATGTGAACCGCAATCGCTTCCCCGGCGTGGTGCTCGGCCTGTCGGGCGGGATTGATTCGGCGCTGTCGGCGGCCGTCGCGGTCGACGCACTGGGCGCTGATCGCGTGTGGTGCGTGATGATGCCCAGCCCGTTCACCAGCAACGAGAGCCTGGACGATGCGGCGCAATGCGCAGCGATGCTGGGCTGCCGGCTCGACACGGTGCGCATCGAACCGGCGATGACAGCGTTCGACACGATGCTGGCGCCACTGTTCGACGGCCGCCAGCGCGACATTGCCGAAGAAAATATCCAGTCGCGCATCCGTGGCCTTACCCTGATGGGCCTTTCGAACAAGTTCGGCCCGATGCTGCTCACCACCGGCAACAAGAGCGAGATGAGCGTCGGCTATGCCACCATCTATGGCGACATGGCCGGCGGCTATTCGGTGCTGAAGGACCTGTACAAGACGACCGTGTTTCGCGTGTCGGAATGGCGCAACGCCAACACGCCGCGGCTGTCGATCGGCCCCGCCGGCCCGGTGATGCCGGTACGCGTCATCACCAAGCCGCCCACCGCCGAACTGCGCGAGAACCAGAAGGACGAAGACAGTCTGCCGCCCTATGATCTGCTCGATCGCATCCTCTACGGCCTGGTGGAGCAGGAACGATCGGCCAGTGATCTGGTGGCCGAAGGGTTGGATGCCGCCACCGTCGCCCGCATCGAACGGCTGCTGTATATCGCCGAATACAAGCGCCGGCAGGCGCCGCCCGGCGTGAAGATCGGCCGCCGCAATTTCGGCCGGGACCGCCGCTATCCGATCAGCAATGCGTTTCGCACGGCCTGAACTGCTGGCGGCACTGCTGCTGGCGGCCACGCCGGCGCTGGCGGCGCGCAAGCCCAGAGTGCCGCCTCCGCCGCCATTGCCGCCGCTGGTGCTGCCGGCCGCAGCACCCGTGATCGACGCGCAGATTGCCGGACAGCCTGTACGGCTGACAGTGGACTGGGGCGGCGACCCGATGGTGCTGGTCAGCCCCGAGGCCGCTGCGCGCCTGCAGCTGGCCAGCAACAGCCGCGCCGGCGGGCAGGAGGTAAGCCGCGGCCGCTTCCGGGTTTCGGTGGGGCAGACCCACGTGGCCGTGCCGTTCAGCCGCGAATTGCTGGCCATCGCCGGGCGGTCATTGACGGTGCCGGTGTTGACCCCGGTGGCTCCGCCAGCCGGCCAGGCCCCTGGCAGCGACGGCGTGATCGGCCTGCCGCTGCTGCCGCATGACGAGGTGCAGCTGGTCTATCGAGCGGCCACAGCGCGGGACCGGCTGACCGGAGTCAACGCCGGCACCAGCGATCGCAGCAGCAGCCTGACGTTTGAATGGCCGCTCCCGGGCCAGCCGCCCATCGAGGTGGAACTGCACCAGCTGCGCCCCGCCAGCGTGGCCAGCGTGTCTGCGGCCAGCCGGCTGGCCGCAGCGGGCGACGGCAAGCTGACCGGCGCGGTACGGCGGGTGGCCATCGGGTTTGGCGTGGCCCGACCGGTGCGCACGCTGGTGCTGGCGAGGCCATTGCCGGTTGCCGGCATCATGCTGGCCAAGGTGGATGTGCGGCTGTTCGATTGGGCCGGGCGTGCCGATCTGCCGCCCGATGCCGATGATAGCGAAGGGGCGATGGTGACGGCCAGCCGCGGCCGCCAGAGCGGCTGGCCGATCCTGAAACTGGGCCGTGATGTGCTGGATGGCTGTGCCAGCATCACCTGGCGCCGCGATGTCGGCACGCCGGGCCGCGGCAGTTTTGATCTGCACTGCTGAAACCCTCGCATTTCCACTTGGTCAGATCAAATTGCGCGCAAAATTCTTGCCGCACGGCCCCAGCAGCGCAATGATGCAGCAAAAGGCCCGCAAATCTGGGCCAAATGGGGAGGAAGCGAACATGGACATGAACCGCAGAGACACGCTTGGTCTGGCTGCCAGCGCCGCCGCCATCGGTGCCTTGGGTGCGGCCGCACCGGCCGCCGCGCAGATGGGCGCGCGCCGGCTGGGCTCCAAGGAAAAGGTCGCCTATTGGGTGGCCACGGTCACGCCTTGCGATGCCAGGGGCATGTTCGATCCCGGCGCCATGAAAGCGGTGATGGAATGGCACCAGAAGTGCGGCGCCGATGGCGTGGTCGTGCTCGGCACTTCGGGTGAGTTCCCCAGCTTCTCGGTGGCGGAACGCAAGCTCGTCACCGAAACCGCCATGAAGCACAAGGGCAACATGAACATCATGGTCGGCCCCGGCACGCCCAACATCGTCGAGACCATCGATCTGGCGAAGCACGCCCAGTCCGTGGGCGCCGATGGCCTGCTGGTGATCCCGCCCTTCTATTTCAACCAGCCGCCCACCGAAGGCCTGATCCACTATTACACCCAGCTGTTCGAAGCTGTGTCGATCCCGATCAACCTCTACCATATCCCCGGTACGTCAGAGGTGGCGATCACCATCGAGCTGCTGAAGGCCATGATGAAATATCCGCACCTGGCCGGCATCAAGGATTCATCGGGCAACGCCGAAGGCTTTGCCGAATTCCTCAAGGGCTTCCCGGAACTCAACATGCGCTGCGGCACGTCGAACAACCTGATCCCGGCCGTTGAAGCCGGCATGGGTGCCATCCTGGCCGACGGCAACATGTTCAGCGACAAGAGCGCCGACATCTTCAAGACCTACCGCGCCAAGGGCGACTGGAAGGCCAAGCTGAACCATCTGCGCGCCGCCGGGGCGATGATGCGTGATCACCACATGGGCGCCAACACCTATGCGGCGATGAAGTACGTCCTGTCGCTGCGCATGGGCGGCCCGATGATGTATGCGCGCACCCCCTATCCGCAGCTGACCGACGCGCAGAAGGCCAGCCTGAAGGCGGGGCTCGACAAGGTGATGCAGATGCCGGCGGCCTGACGGTCAACACCGCGCGCATCATCCATCAAGGGGCAAACACATGAAGATCATTTCCACCCTGCCGCTGTCGGTCGCTGCGGCGCTGATGCTCACCACCTCTGCACTGGCGCAGACGCCGGGCAAGGAAGGCGTCGCTGCCGCGCGCACCACCAACGGTGTCGCCAACTGGACCACCTACAACGCCGATCTGAAGGGCAGCCGCTATTCGCCGCTCGATCAGATCAATCCGGACAATTTCAAGGATCTTGAGATCGCCTGGCGCTTCAAGACCGACATTCTGGGCAGCCGCCCGGAATACAAGCTGGAATCGACCCCGCTCGCCGTTGATGGCGTGATCTACACCACCGGCGGCACCCGCCGCGCCGTCGTCGCGCTGAACGGCGCCACCGGTGAGCTGTTGTGGCAATATGCCATGCACGAAGGCAAGCGCTCGGCCGAAAGCCCGCGCGCCCTCTCCGGCCGCGGCCTGTCCTACTGGACGGACGGCACCAGGCGCCGCATCCTCTATGTCACCATCGGCTATCGCCTCGTCAGCCTTGATGCTGACACCGGCCGCCCCGATCCGGACTTCGGCACCAATGGCGTGGTCGATCTGAAGACCGATTTCGATCAGGATCTGGGCGATCTCGATACCGGCGAAGTCGGCGTTCACTCTGCGCCGGCGGTTTCGGGCAACACCATCATCATCGGCGCCGCCTTCCGCGAAGGCTTCACGCCCAAGACCCACAACAACACCAAGGGCTATGTGCGCGCCTTCGACGTGCGCACCGGCAAGCGCATGTGGACCTTCCACACCGTGCCGAAGAAGGGCGAGTTCGGCTATGAGACCTGGCTGAACAATTCGGCCGACGTGAACGGCAATACCGGTGTGTGGACGCAGGTGTCGGTCGATGAGGATCTGGGCCTGGCCTATCTCGCGGTGGAATCGCCGACGTCGGACTTTTTCGGCGGCAAGCGCCCCGGCCCCAATCTGTTCGGCAACAGCCTGGTCGCGGTCGATCTGAAAACGGGTGAGCGCCGCTGGCACTTCCAGCTGATCCACCACGAGATCTGGGATCTCGACAACAGCAGCGCCCCGCTGCTGATGGACGTGACGGTGGACGGCAAGCCACGCAAGGTTGTCGGCCTGCCATCAAAGCAGGGCTTCTTCTACGTTTTCGATCGCGCGACCGGCGTGCCGGTGTGGCCGATCAAGGAAACCAAGGTGGCCAAGGGCAATGTGCCCGGCGAATGGTACAGCCCCACCCAGCCGATCCCGTCGAAGCCGCCAGTCTACGCCCGCAACGGCGTCGAGGAGAAGGACCTGATCGATTTCACGCCTGACATGAAGAAGAAGGCGCTGGAGCTGACCAGCAACTATGTGCTCGGCCCCGTCTACACCCCGCCCATCGTCTCCACGCCGGAGAAGTTCGGGGTGATCAACAACTGGGCGCAGGGCGGCACCAACTGGCCGGGCGGCTCGTTCGATCCAGAAACCGGCATCGCTTACGTTTATGCCTGCGGCGCCTGCATCTCCTCGACCGGCCTGTTGCCGCCGCCGGCCGGGCTTTCGGACATTCCGCTGGTGGTGGGCGTGGCCGGCCAGCCGGTGGTGATGATCAAGGGCCCCGGCGAAGGGGCGGGCGCCGACAGCCCGGCCCCGTCCACGCCCGTTGGCGCCAGCAGCGGCCCGCCGCGTCTGGCCGTCGACGGCCTGCCGCTGGTGAAGCCGCCCTATGGCACGATCAGCGCCATCGATGTGAACAATGGCACCATCAAATGGCAGGTGGCCCATGGTGAAACACCGGATTTCGTGCGCAATCACCCGGTGATCAAGGCGATGGGCGGCATCCCGCGCACCGGCCAATCCACCTACCAGATCGGCACGCTGGTGACGAAGGGCCTGGTGATTGCCGGTGAAAACCAGTTCACCCGCACCGAAGACCGGCCACGCGGCGCCATGCTGCGCGCCTATGACAAGCAGAGCGGCAAGGAAGTGGGCGCGGTTTTCATGCCATCCACCCAATCCGGTTCGCCGATGACCTATATGGTGAACGGCAAGCAGTATATCATCGTGCCGACCAGCGGCGGCAATGCATCGGGCGAATTCCTCGCCTATGCACTGCCCAGCAAGCGATAAGGAACCAGTGACGTGAAGATTGCCCTGCCCCTTTTGATTGCGTTCGGCCTTGCTGGTGCTGCTGTCGCCCAGGATGCCGGCAAATCGGTGTGGCAGGGCATCTACACCAGCGAACAGGCAGACCGTGGCGCTGGCGTCTATGCCCAGCGCTGCGGTGCCTGCCACGGCGCGGCGCTGAACGGCACCGGCGAAGCGCCGCCGCTGATCGGCGGCGAATTTGTTTCGCATTGGGACACGATGACGGTGGGCGACCTCTATGACCGGGTGCGCACCACCATGCCGCAGAACGACCCGATGTCGATGACGCGCGAAGAATATGCCGATGTGCTGGCCTTCCTGTTGAAGAACAACGGTTTCCCAGCCGGTAGCCAGCCAATGGACAAACGTTCGGAAGTGCTGGCGACCATCGGCATCACGGCAGAAAAACCCGCCAGCAGCGGCGGCTGAACAAGCAAGGGGGACGCAATGAAGCGGATCATCACAGCGGCGCTGCTGCTGGCCGGCAGTGTCGTGCACGCGCAGCAGGCGACGTCTCCGCCCGCGCCCCCGCAGCGCCCGGTGTGGACGGTCGAAACCCTGCCCAAGCCGGCGCCGCTGACGCCCGAAACCAACAGGCAGCCCAACCCCTATCGCAGCGAACTGGGCTTCCTGAAGCTGCCCGCAGGGCGCGCGATGGGATCGACCAGCGCGGTCGCGGTGGACAGCAAGGGCCATATCTGGGTCGCCGAACGGTGCGGGGCCAATCTGTGCGCCACCAGCGCCATCGATCCGATCATGGAGTTCGACGCAGCGGGCAATTTCATCAAGGCCTTCGGCGGCGGCCTGACCGTGTTCCCGCACGGTTTCTATATTGATGCGCAGGACAATGTCTGGCTCACCGATGCCCGGGTGGCGGCCGGCAAGGGCGCGACGGTGATGAAGTTCTCCCCGGAAGGCAAATTGCTGATGACGCTCGGCAAGCCCGGCGTGCAGGGCAAGAGCACCGACCTGTTCACCGAGCCCAATGCCGTGATCGTCGCGAAGAACGGCGATATTTTCGTTTCGGATGGCCATGAGGCCGATCGTGGCGTCGCCCGCATCCTGAAGTACGACAAGACCGGCAAGTTCCTCCTGCAATGGGGCCAGCCCGGCAAGGGCCAGGGCGATCTGGAAGTGCCGCACGCGCTGGCGATGGATTCGAAGGGCCTGCTCTATGTCGGTGACCGCTGGAACAACCGCGTGCAGGTCTACACGCAAAAGGGCAAGTTGCTGAAAAGCTGGACACAGTTCGGCCGCCCGTCGGGCCTGTTCATCGATCAGAATGACATTCTTTACAGCGGCGATTCGGAAAGCCGCCGCCCGGTCGGCTATGGCTACAACCCAGGCTGGCAGCGCGGCATCCGCATCGGCAGCGTGAAGGATGGCAAGGTGACGGCCTTCATCCCCGATCCCGATCCCAACCCCGACGCCGGCGCCACCAGCGGCGCCGAAGGCCTGTGGGTGGACAGGAACGGCGTGATCTACGGCGCGCAGGTGAAGGAACGCACCGTCGCGCGGCATATCCGCCAGTAACGGCAACGCCGTCCCCGCAGCCGAAGGCGACCGAAGGTCTGCGGGACGGGAGTTGGTTCCATCCGCTGGCAATCGCGGCTATGGCCAGCGCCATGATCGTCACCCGCTTCGCTCCCTCGCCCACTGGCCGCCTCCACGCCGGCAATATCCGCACGGCGTTGGTCAACTGGCTGCTCGCCCGTTCGGCGGGTGGCCGCTTTGTGCTGCGGCTGGATGATACCGATCTGGCGCGCTCGACCGCGGAATCGGCCCAGTCCATCCGCGACGATCTCGCCTGGCTGGGCCTGACGCCGGATGTTGAGGTCAAGCAGTCTGATCGGTTCGACCGCTATGAGGACGCGTTGGCCCGGCTCGCCGCGCAGGGCCGGGCCTATCCCTGCTATGAAACCGCCGAAGAGCTGGAACTGAAGCGCCGCGTTGCCCTGTCGCGCGGGCTGCCGCCCATTTACGACCGCGCCGCCCTGGCGCTGAGCGACGCCGACAAGACGAAGCTGGAGGCCGAGGGCCGCAAGCCACACTGGCGCTTCAAGATGGACGAAACCGCCGATGTCGAATGGCAGGACGGTGTGCGCGGCCACTGCCATTTCCCGGCTGGCGCGTTGGCCGATCCGGTGGTGCGCCGCGCCGATGGCTCGTGGCTCTACATGCTGCCGTCAGTGGTGGATGATATCGATCTGGGCATCACCGATATCGCGCGCGGTGAAGACCATGTCACCAACAGCGCCGTGCAGCTGCAGATGTTTGCCGCGCTGGGTGCCACGCCCCCACGCCTCGCCCACATGGCGTTGTTCACCGGCAAGGATGCGGCGCTGTCAAAGCGGCTGGGTTCGGAAGGTGTCGATGCGTGGCGGGAACAGGGCATCGAGCCGGTGGCCGTCGCCGCCCTGCTCGCCCGCCTGGGCACTTCGCAGCCGGTGGAGCCGATGGCCCGCCTGGCCGATCTGCTGCCCGGCTTTGCGCTCAGCCACTTCGGCCGCGCCCCGGCCCGCTTTGACCCGGCGGACCTCACCAGCCTGTCCGCCCGCTGCCTGCATCACATGAACCACGCCGATGTTGCCGATCGCCTGCCGGCCAGCATTGGCGAACGGGAATGGCTGGCGATCCGGCCCAACCTCACCCGCCTCGATGAAGCCGAAGCCTGGCACGCCATCATCGCCGGCCCGATCAACGCCGAAGCCGAAGAGCCCGCGTATCTCGCTGCGGCTGCCGCCACCCTGGCCGAACTGGCATGGGGCGACGATATCTGGAACCGGCTGATCGAAGCGCTGAAGGCCAGCACCGGCCGCAAGGGCAAGGCCCTGTTTCTGCCGCTGCGCCTGGCGCTGACCGGCCAGCCGCATGGGCCGGAAATGGCGGCCCTGCTACCGCTGATTGGGCGGGAGGAGGCCCTGCGGCGACTGGGCGGCTGAGCGCCGCAGCGGGCCAAAGATTCTCCTATCGAAAATAACAGTCCATGTTATTCTATAACGGCACCGCAGACATGGCGGAACGCCGGCACAGTGCCTGAAGGGGGCGGCCCCCGTCCCCTCTTCTTGGGAGGACTGCACATGGACAGACTTACGACCCGCGCATCCGGTTTCGTCGCCACCGCCGCCGTGCATGTCGGCATCGCCGCCCTGCTGCTGGCCGGCTGGCAGGTGACCCGACCCAAGCCGCAGCCAAAGCCGATCATCGCCGTTCCGATTCCCGTTCCCGTTGATCGCCCCGATGTGGTGGCGCCGCGTACCAGCGAACTGCCGGTCAGCATCGACATCGCCCAGCCGGTCTGGGACGAAGCCCAGCCCGACCGGGTGGTGACTCCGCCGATCGACCGGGCGACCGGCGGCACCGAGAGCGACAACACCGCCATCGCCCAGCCGCCGCTGCCACCGCCCGTCGCCAGCGGACCAACGCGGGGCGCCCGGCTGATCGCCGCCACGACCATGCAGCCGCCCTATCCGTCCGCCTCGCGCGCACTGGGGGAAGAAGGCAGCGTGGAACTGATGGTGAGCTTCGACGAGCGCGGCCAGGTGACGGGCGTGAACCTGCTGCGATCATCGGGCCACGCAAGGCTGGACGCCTCCGCCATCGCCTTTGCCCTGAAACGCTGGCGCTTCGAAGCCGCGCTGGAAAACGGCAAGCCGGTGGCCGCCAACCGGCGCTTCACCATCCGCTTCAGCCTGTCTGCGGGCTGAACCCAGCGCAGGGGCGGCCGCAAAAGGCCTGGATTGACCATGGCCGCCCCTGTGCCAATCTGCGGCCATGAAGCTGCTCTTCCTCCACGGCCCGCCCGCCGCCGGCAAATATACCATCGCCCGCGCCGTCGCGGATGCCACTGGCTTGCCGCTGTTCCACAATCATCTGATCGTGGATGCGGTACATGCTGTCTTCCCGTTTGGTTCACCCGCATTCGTCGCCCTGCGCGAGCGTTTCTGGCTGGATGTGATCCGCGCGGCGGTGGCGGAAGACCGCTCGCTGATCTTCACCTTCCAGCCCGAATCCAGCGTGTCGCCGGGCTTTGCCGAACAGGTGGCGCGCATCGTCAACGATGCCGGCGGTCAGTGCCTGTTCGTGGCGCTGCGGCTCGATCTGGCCGGGCAGCAGGCGCGCATCGCCAATGATGATCGCGCCCGTTTCGGCAAGCTGCGCGATGTCGCCCTGCTCGAACAGCTCCACGCCGATTTCGCCGCCTGTGAAGCCGCCATGCCGCCATCGGCGCTGAACATCGACACCGCCACCACGACTCCCGCCGACGCCGCCGCCCGCATCATTGCCCTGCTGACGGCCCCCTCGTCGAATTGACGCCCCTCTGGCCAAGCGCGCCGCGCCCCCCTATCTTGACCGCCATGGCCTTTCTTGATCCCCCTGATGCCACCCAGCGCCGCCGGCGTTACTGGATTGCCGCCGGCGCCGTGCTGGCCACGACGATCCTGATGACGATGTTCCTGATCGAATCGCGCTGGGGCTATTCCAAGCAGGACCCGATCATCATCTATGCGCAAAGCTGGAAGGCCGACCGCAGCCGGGAGGATGCGATCGCAGATGTGAAGGCCACGAAGGCCGCGCGTGAAGCCCGGCTGGCAGAAGCCCGCGCCGCCATTGCCACGCTCTCCGGCCAGGCCAAGATCGACGCGCAGGCGCAATATGATGCCTATGTGGAGGGCGGCGGCTTCAAGCGTGATCTGCCCTATGTCGCCGCCGAGCCGAGCGTGGAGGGCATCGTGCGCGTGCCGGCCCCGGCCGAACCGCCGATCGAGTGACCGGCACCACCGAAGACTGGCGCTGCATGGGCGCGGCGCTGGCGCTGGCCAGCCGCGGCATCGGCACGACCTTCCCCAACCCGTCTGTTGGCTGCGTGATCGTCAATGGCGGCCGCGTGGTCGGTCGCGGCTGGACGCAAGCTGGCGGGCGACCCCATGCCGAAGGCGTGGCACTGGCGCAGGCCGGCGCGGCCGCCGCGGGCGCCACCGCCTATGTGACGCTGGAGCCCTGCGCCCATGTGTCCCCCCGCGGCCCGGCCTGCGCCGACAGCCTGATCGCCGCCGGCGTGGCGCGGGTGGTGATTGCCGCGCACGACCCTGATCCGCGCACCAATGGCGATGGTGCCGCCCGCCTGCGCGCTGCCGGCATTTCGGTTGCGAGCGGCGTGCGCGCCGCCGAAGGCGAACAGCAACTGGCCGGCTTCCTGACGCGGCTCAACCTTGGCCGCCCGCACATCACGCTGAAACTGGCCGTGTCGCTGGATGGCGCCATCGCCATGGCCAATGGTCGCAGCCAATGGATCACTGGCGACCGTGCCCGCGCTGCCGCCCATCTGGAACGCGCCCGCGCCGATCTGATCGTTGTTGGCCGTGGCACCTGGGATGCCGATGCGCCCACGCTGGACGTGCGCCTGCCCGGCCTCGAATCGCGCAGCCCCCGTATTGGCGTTGTCGGGCGCGGAGACGGCCTGCCGGGCCATGTCTCGCATTTCCCCGATCTGGCCGCGCTCACTGCCGATCCGGCGCTTGCCGTTCTGGTTGAAGGCGGCATGGGGCTGGCCGCCAGCCTGTGTGCCGCCGATCTGGTGGATGCGCTGCTGTTGATGCGGGCGCCGATCCTGATCGGGGCGGGGCGCACACTGGGCGATATCGGCCTGGCTGATCTGCCGCACGCCCATGGCCGCTGGGCCATCGGACCGGCGATGACGCTCGGCCCCGACCGCATTGAACGTTACACGCGGACACGTTAGGGCAACCCCATGTTCACCGGCATCATCACCGACATCGGCACCATCACCCACGTAGAGGAGCGCGGCGATCTGCGCGTGACGGTGCATACCGCCCATGACACCAGCGGCATCGCCATCGGCGCTTCGGTGGCCAACAGCGGTGTGTGCCTCACCGTTGTCAGCAAGACCGCGAACAGCATCAGCTTTGACGTGTCGGCCGAAACCCTGCGCTGCACCGCCAAGGGCATGTGGGACCAGGGCGCGCGGCTCAATCTTGAGCGCGCACTCAAGGTGGGCGATGAACTCGGCGGCCATATCGTCACCGGGCACGTCGATGCTGTCGGCCGCATCACCAGCATCGAGGCCGAAGGCGATAGCAAGCGCTTCACCTTCCAGATGCCGGCCAGCGTCGCGCCCTATGTGGCGCCCAAGGGCAGCATCTGCCTGAATGGCGCGTCACTCACGGTCAACGAGGTCAGCGATGACGATCTCGGCCACTGGTTCACGGTGAACATCATCCCGCACACCGCCGAGTGGACGACGTTCGGCACGGCAGCGGTGGGCGACGAGGTGAATATCGAGATCGACGTGCTGGCTCGCTATCTGTTCCGGATGAACCAGCTGAAGTCTTGACAGCGCAATGTGATGGGCGCATCGCAACTTCACATTCTGATGTGAGGTCCAAATGAGCGAGTCCCTGATTGCCCGGCTGCGTGACCTTGTCGCCAGCGGTGAGGAGAGCAAAGCCGGCATGGCCCGCGCCGCCGGCCTGCACGCCAACAGCCTCCGCGCCCTCGACGAAGCCGATTGGAACCCGACCACCGACACGCTGCGCAAGCTGGAGAACTGGCTGGCCGATCGCAGCAGCGGCCCGGCGCTTTCCCCGATCGAGGATATCATCAACGAGGCCCGCAACGGCCGCATGTATATCCTGGTTGATGATGAAGACCGCGAGAATGAAGGGGATCTGATCATCCCCGGCCAGATGGCGACGCCGGATTCGATCAACTTCATGGCCAAACATGGCCGCGGCCTGATCTGCCTGGCCATGGCATCGGAACGCGTGAAGGCGCTGGGCCTGCCGCTGATGGCGCAGCACAATGGCACCCGCCATTCGACCGCCTTCACCGTTTCGATCGAGGCGAAGGAAGGCGTCACCACCGGCATTTCGGCGGCAGACCGCGCCCGCACCATCGCGGTGGCCATCGATGCCGCCAAGGGCCCGGAACATATCGTTTCGCCTGGTCACGTGTTTCCGCTCGTCGCCCGCGATGGCGGCGTGCTGGTGCGCGCCGGCCATACCGAGGCCAGCGTGGATATCTCGCGCCTGGCCGGCCTCAGCCCGTCGGGCGTGATCTGCGAGATCATGAACGACGATGGCACCATGGCGCGCCTCCCCGATCTGATTCCCTTCGCCCGCCGCCACGGCATGAAGATCGGCACCATCCGCGATCTGATTGCCTATCGCCACGCCCACGACCGGCTGGTCAAATGCGTCGCCGAAACCAGGCTGGAAAGCTGGCACGGCGGCGAATGGACGGCGAAAACCTATGCCAACACCGCCGAATATGGCGAGCATATGGTGCTGCAGAAGGGCCGTGTCGAACCCGGCAAGCCCACGCTGGTCCGCGTCCACACCCAATCCATGTTCACCGACATGTTTGCCGAAAAGGGCGAGCGCGCCGGCCAGCTGCAGCGTGCCATGGACGTGATCGGCGAAGAAGGCGCCGGCATCATCGTCATCATCCGCGACGGCAGCCCCACCGCCATTTCCGAACAGATGCGCGCCAAGGGCCAGGGCGAATCCATCGTGCTGCGCGATTACGGCATCGGTGCGCAGATCCTGGTCGATCTTGGCGTGACCGACATGATCCTGCTCACCAACCAGCATCGCAACATCGTCGGCATCGAAGGCTATGGCCTGCACGTGGTTGGCGAACGCGCCATCCCGCCCCGGAGTTAAGCCCCATGCACATCCTGATCGTCGAAGCCCCGTTCTACACCCACATCGCCGACATGCAGCGCGACGGCGTCACCAGCGCCCTGAAGGCCGCCGGCGCCACCTGGGACGTGATCACCGTGCCCGGCGCGCTGGAAGTGCCGGCCGCCATCGCCTTTGCCGACGCCAGCGGCGAATATGATGGTTATGTCGCGCTAGGCTGCGTGATCCGCGGCGAGACCTATCATTTCGAAGTCGTCGCCGGCGAATCCGCCCGCGCCATCATGGCCCTGACGCTGGACGGGCTGGCCATCGGCAACGGCATCCTGACCGTGGAAAACGAAGCCCAGGCCATCGCCCGGGCCGACAAGAGCCAGAAGAACAAGGGCGGCGAAGCGGCGGCCGCCGCACTGGCCATGGTGGCGCTGAAACAGCGTTTTGCCTGAACGCGGCTTTGCCGGTGGCGCAGCGGCGCGGCTGATGGCACAGTGATGCCAGGGTCAGCCGCCGCTTCCGGGGGGAATTGCCGTCATGACCATTGGTGACAAGACAGGCCGCAGCCTCGATTGCGACCTGATCATGAAGGGCGGGGTGACGAGCGGCATCGTCTATCCCGGGGCCATCGGCGCCATCACCCAGCGTTATCGCCTGCGCAACATCGGCGGCACATCGGCCGGGGCTATCGCCGCGGCGGCGGCAGCCGCGATGGAATATGGCCTGCGCAGCGGCCGCAACCCCGAGGCCCGCGAACAGATGATGTGGCTGAGCCAGCAGACGGCGCAGCGCACTTCCACCGGCGGCAGCTATCTGCAGGCGCTTTTCGAACCGGATCCCGCCACTGCGCCGCTGCTGCACTTTCTGATGCCGGGGCAAGGCGGACGCAGCGCCGCGGCGCTTGCCCTGTTCGGCCGGCCCTTCGCGGGCTGGCTGGCGCTGGCGGTCGCCCCCGCCATCATCGTGGGCCTGGCCTTTGCCAGGGGGCCGCTGCACTGGTCGCCCGCAGCGGCAACATTGGTTGGCCTGTTCTGTGCTGCGCTGATGATGCTGGTCACCATCGGGGCGCTGCTGCACCGGACACTCAACCAGCTGGCCGGCCGCGTGGTGGATAACGGGCTGGGCATCATGACCGGCATGGCTGCCAGCGGCGCCAGGGTTGATGGCGTGGCCGTGCCGGGGCTGACCCAATGGCTGCACGACAATGTGCAATCCCTGGCGGGCCGCACCGGCGGCACTGCCGACGACGTGCTGACCTTTGGCGATCTGTGGACGGTGGACAGCGGCGGGGTGCCCAGCGCCCGAAACGAACGCGGCATTGATCTGGTCCTGGTGTGCAGCGATCTCAACCGGCTGGAATCGGTCAGCTTTCCCTTCCTGCCGGAAAACCACCGCCTCTATTATGATCCGCGCGCCTGGGCCCGGCTGTTCCCGGCCGATGTGCTCGCCGCGATGGCGCCCTGTTCCTGGAGCGTGCACGACGAGGGCATGCCGCCGGGGCTGGGCTATACCGCCGACGAGATCTGTGCGGCGGCCGCAGCCTGCGGCGAGGTTGGCCGACATCTGCGACTGCTGCCCAAGGGCAAGGATCTGCCGATCATCGTCGGCGCGCGCGCCTCGATGGCGTTCCCCGGCCTGTTCACGCCGCTGCCACTGTGGCTGCTGCGCTGGGTGGGCCAACCCGAAGTGCCCGACGAACGCCGTCCCATCCTGTCACCGGTCTTTCTGTCGGATGGCGGCATCACCTCCAATTTTCCCATTCACCTGTTCGATGGCGCCGTGCCCAACCGGCCAACCTTTGCGGTCAACCTGCTCTATCCCGGCGATGATCTGTCGATCGAGGAATATCGCGATATCGACGCCAGCCGCAGCCGGGCGGTGCCGGGCAATGTCCGCACCCTGGGCGGCACCAATGAACGCGTGGCCGAAACCGGCCTGATCGATCTGATCATGCCCTTCGCCAACAGCGATCGGGTGCGATTCTACAAGGCACCGGCCAGCGGCGCTCCCGTCGCCCAGCTGGCCGGGCTGGCGATGCGCGTCGTGGAAACCGCCCGCACCTGGGCCGATGTCAGCCATTATGATCAGACCGGCACGCGCGATCGCGTCATCCACATCCGCCTTTCTGGCGCCGAAGGCGGCTTCAACCTCAACATGGACAAGGCCACCATCGAAAGCATCGACAACAAGGGCAGCATGGCCGGGACCGTTCTGGCCAGCCGCTTTGACCCGCGCCAACCCACCGACCCGCTGGATGATCCGGAACGGCCGCGCTTCCAGCTCGACTGGATGAACCATCGCATGGTGCGAATGCACGGCTTCATCGCCGCGCAGGATCTGCTGGCCGACCGGTTCAACGATTGTTTCTGGCCCAGGGGCAATCCCGGCCTGCAGGTCAGCAACCCGCTCTATCGCGATCTGCTCACCCCGGGCACGCATTTCCACGATGTGTCGTTGCGGCTTGATGCCATGGGCGCGCTGCCAGTGCCGGATCCCGATCCGCTGGATCGCGTGCTGCGCCCGATGGCGGTGTTGCGGATGCGACCGGCCACCAGCGATCCGCGCTCCACGCAGCGGCCCTGAACGCGCCGCGCCCGCGACAGTCTGAAGCGCGGCGCTCATGCCGCAGTGCAACATCGGCCGCCACGGCCCATAGCGGCGCCAGCCTGTTCCTCCGTTCAGGTTGGCGCGGGTGCGGTTCTGGCGATCCGACCCGCCTGCTCTGCACCCGCGCCCCCTGCCGCCAGGCGTCCCCCGTCACCCAATTTGCCACCATGACAGCGCGGCTTGTTCCGCCTATGGCATGCCGCATGACCGGCCTGGGCCACATTGATCACTGGATCTTCGATCTCGACAACACGCTGTACCCGGCGCACTCGGCGCTGTTTCCGCAGATCGATCAGCGCATGGGCCTGTATATCCAGCGCCTGCTGAACGTTGACCCACAAGAGGCGCATCGCATCCAGAAGGAACTCTATCACAGCCACGGCATGACGCTGCCCGGCCTGATGGCGCTGCACAATGTCGATCCGCACGATTTCCTGGCGCAGGTCCACGATGTCGATATCGAGGTCCTGCGCCCGCATCCGGAACTCGGCGACCTGATCAGCCGCCTGCCGGGCCGCAAATATATCTTCACCAACGCCGATGCGCCTTATGCCGAACGCGTGCTGGAACGCCTTGGCCTCACCCATGCCTTTGATGCGCTGCACGACATCCACGCGCTGGATTATGTGCCGAAACCGCAGCCGCCGGCCTACACCCACATGTGCGCCGCCCACGGCATCAACCCGAAACGCGCGATGTTCGTCGAAGACATGGCGCGCAACCTGACGCCCGCCAAGGCCATCGGCATGACAACCGTGTGGATCGACAACGGCTCCGAACAGGGGCCGGGCAGCGACCGCAATCACATCGACTTCATCATCAACGACCTCGCCGCCTTCCTGGCCGAGGTGCTGGAACAGGTGGAAAGCCCATGAACATCGAAGCCATCATCAACGCCGGCTGGGAAGAGCGCACCAGCGTCACCAGCGCCACCCACGGTGAATTGCGCACCGCCGTCAACGCCGCCCTCTCGGCCCTCGACGCCGGCGAATTGCGCGTGGCGGAGCCCGACGGCACCACCCACCAGTGGCTGAAGAAGGCCGTGCTGCTGTCCTTCCGCTTGGCTGACAATGTCGTCATGCCGGGCTTTGGTCAGGCAGGCTTCTACGACAAGGTGCCGCTGAAGTTCGACGCCTGGGGCGACAACCAGTTCCGCGCCGCCGGCTTCCGCGCCGTCCCCGGCGCTGTCGTCCGCCGTGGTGCCTATATCGCGCCCGGCGCCGTGCTGATGCCCAGCTTCGTCAACATCGGCGCCCGCGTCGGCAAGAACAGCATGGTCGATACCTGGGCCACCGTCGGTTCGTGCGCCCAGATCGGCGAGAATGTCCACATCTCCGGCGGCGCCGGCATCGGCGGCGTGCTCGAACCGCTGCAGGCCAACCCGGTCATCATCGGCGACAACGCCTTCATCGGCGCCCGCGCCGAAGTCGCCGAAGGCGTCATCGTCGGCGAAGGCGCCGTGCTCTCGATGGGCGTCTACCTCGGCGCCTCCACCAAGATCATCGACCGCGCCACCGGCGAAATCCACATGGGCCGCGTGCCGCCCTACGCCGTCGTCGTCTCCGGCAGCCTGCCCGGCAAGCCGCTGCCCGACGGCACCCCGGGGCCGAATTTGTACTGCGCGGTGATCGTGAAGACGGTGGACGCCCAGACCCGCAGCAAGACCGGCATCAACGAACTGCTGCGCGACTGAGAAAAGCGGCCTCCGCACTGGCCTTCGCCAGTGTGACTGGGCAGGGTCGCAGACCCTGCACCCGTTCGATTTGGCGGATCCTTGCATTACAAGTTGATCGTCATGCTGGCGCAGGCCAGCATCCATCGCGGCGCGCGCACTCGCTTGGTTTTCTTTGGCCCCGGACTCTCCGTGGATGCTGGCCTGCGCCAGCATGACAATGACCCAGGGGAAGCAGGACTGAAACGACGAAAGTGGGTGCAGGGCCTCAGGCCCTGCCCAGTCACACTGGCGAAGGCCAGTGCGGAGGCTCCTGCCTATTCCCTTTGCCCCTTGCCATCGCGCACCCGCCCCGCTTTGATGCCCGCAACAAGGGGACACATCATGCGCACATTCATCGCTGCACTTCTGGCCGCCACCATCGCCGTTCCGGCCGCTGCACAAGCGCTTCGGCCTGATCAGCAGGCGTTTCGCGCGCTCTACAAGGAGCTGGTGGAGACCAACACCACCGTCTCCACCGGCAGCTGCAACCTGGCGGCCGAGCGGATGGCGGCGCGATTGAAGGCGGCGGGCTATCAGGATGCGGATATCAGGCTGTTCCAAGGCTCAGCCGAACGTCCGCAGGATGGCGGCATGGTGGCCACGCTGAAAGGCAGCGACCCCAAGGCCAAGGCCATATTGCTGCTGTCCCACCTGGATGTCGTGGAGGCCAAGCGGGCGGATTGGGAGCGGGATCCGTTCACCTTCATCGAGGAAGGCGGCTTCTTCTATGGCCGCGGCGTTTCCGACGACAAGGCGCATGGCGCGATCTTCACCGATGCAATGATCCGGCTGAAGCAGGGCAAGGCGCCGAAGCGCACGGTGAAGCTGGCGTTGACCTGTGGTGAGGAAGGCGGGCCGCACAACAGCGCCAAGTGGCTGGTGGAGGAGCATCGCGACTGGATCGAGGCGGAGTTCGTCCTGAATGAAGGCGGTGGCGGCAAGGCCGACGCCACGGGCAAGCCGATCAGCCTGGCCTTTCAGGCCGGCGAGAAAGTCTACCAGGATTTCACACTCGAAACCCGCAACCCCGGTGGGCACAGCAGCCGCCCGCGGCCCGACAATGCCATCTATGAACTGGCCGCCGGGCTGGTGCGCCTGTCGCGCAATGATTTCCCGGTGATATTGTCGGACACGACGCGCGCCTATTTCGCCGAGATGGCCAAGCTGAGTGATGCGCCGACGGCAGCGGCCATCCGTGCCGTGCTGGCCAATCCGGCCGACGCGGCTGCCGAAGCCATCGTGTCGAAGGATCCGGGCTGGCACAGCACGCTGCGCACCACCTGCGTGGCGACGATGCTGGACGCCGGCCATGCGCGGAATGCCCTGCCGCAGCGCGCCCAGGCCAATGTGAACTGCCGCATGTTCCCCGGTGAGAGCGTGGAAAAGGTGCGCGGGCAGATCGTGGAGCGGCTG
Organism: Sandarakinorhabdus sp. AAP62; assembly: GCF_000331225.1. Lineage (GTDB taxonomy): Bacteria > Pseudomonadota > Alphaproteobacteria > Sphingomonadales > Sphingomonadaceae > Sandarakinorhabdus. The sequence continues at coordinate 50,946 of NZ_ANFY01000010.1, forward strand.
GGTGACCCAACGATCACCGTCACCCCGCGTGCCAGCGAAAACCCCGAAAAGGCCGCCCCGCCGCCGCCGCTGTCGGACATGGTCTATGGCCCCGCCGTCGCGCTCGCCGCCAAACATTTCCCCGGCATCCCGCTGATCCCGACCATGTCCACCGGCGCCACCGATGGCCGCTACCTCAACGCTGCCGGCATGCCGACCTATGGCATGCCCGGCCGGTTCGGCATGCCCGACGGCAATGGCGTCCACGGCCTCAATGAACGCATCTCGGTGGCCGGCGTGATGAAGGAACGCGATTATCTGTTCGATCTGATCACCGTCTACGCTGGCAAGTAAGGATTCCAGGATGCGCGCGCTCTTCCTCACCGCTGCCCTGCTCGCCAGCACCGCAGCCCAGGCCCAATATGTCAGCCAACAGCCCGGCGAGCCCGCGTTCCGCGCGCTGTTCAAGGAAATGGTGGAGACCGACACCAGCCTGACCACCGGCAGTTGCACGGCGGCGGCAGAAAAACTCGCCGTGCGCTTCAAGGCCGCCGGCTTCGCCGATGCCGACATCACCCAGTTCAGCGTGCCGGAGTTTCCGAAGGAGGGCGGCATCGTCGTCCATCTGAAGGGCGCTGACCCCAAGGTGAAGCCGATGCTGCTGCTCGGCCACCTCGACGTGGTCGCCGCCAAGCCGGAAGACTGGACGCGCAGCCCGTTTAAACTGATCGAGGAAGACGGCTATTTCTATGGCCGCGGCACCTTTGACGACAAGGCGCAGGCCAGTATCTGGGCCGATCTCCTCATCCGCATGAAGGCCGGCAAGGCGCCGAAACGCACCATCAAGCTGGCGCTGACCTGCGGGGAGGAGACCACCTACGCCTTCAACGGCGCCGATTGGCTGGCCAGGAACCGCCCGGAACTGATCATGGCGGAATTCGCGCTCAACGAAGGCGGCGGCGGCCGCAACGGCCCCGATGGCAAGCCGCAGGGCCTGGCCGTGCAGGTAGGCGAAAAGACGGTGCAGAATTTTTGGGCAGAGGCCACCAACCCCGGCGGCCACAGCAGCGTGCCCCGGCCAGACAACGCCATCACCGATCTCACCGCCGCCGTGGTCGCCGTGAACCGCCACGAATTCCCGGTGCAGTTCACCGATACCACCCGCGCCTATTTCGCCACGCTGGCCAAGGTGATGCCCGATCCAGTTGGCCCCGCCATGGCCCGCCTGCTCAGCAATCCCGATGATGCAGAGGCCAATCGCATCGTTTCGATGGACCCCACCAATCACAGCGTGCTGCGCACCACCTGCGTCACCACCCTGCTGGAAGCCGGCCACGCCGAAAACGCCCTCGCCCAGCGCGCCCGCGCCAACGTGAACTGCCGCATGTTCCCCGGCACCGATCCCAATGCGCTGAAGGCCGATCTGGAAAAGATCATCGCCAATCCCAAGGTGAGCATCAGCCTGAAGCCGCCGATCCGCCCGGTCGCCAAGCCCACCCCGATGAACCCCGCCATCATCGGCCCGATGCAGACCGTCGCCGCCAAACATTTCCCCGGCGTGCCCATGCTGGCGATGATGAGCACCGGCGCCACCGATGCCATCTTCATCACGCCCATAGGCATTCCGGTCTATGGCGCACCCGGCACGATGATCGATGCCGATGGCAACGGCATTCACGGCCTCAATGAACGCATCAGCGTGCGCAGCCTGATGCAGGGCCGCGATTATCTCTCCGATCTGGTGGCCGTGCTCGCCAATCCCAAATAGTCTGGCACTCTGGCCCGCAACACCCTACATGCCGGCCATGGACCTCGCCCACCTGCTCACCCCGGAAGCCCTGTCCGCCTTTGGCCAGGTGGTGCTGATCGATGTCGTGCTGGCCGGAGACAACGCCATTGTTGTCGGCGCGCTCGCCGCTGGCCTGCCGGCGGCGCAGCGCAAGAAGGTGATCCTGATCGGCATCATCGCCGCGCTGGTGCTGCGTATCGGCTTTGCGCTGGCCGTGACGCAATTGCTGCAGATCGTCGGCCTCATCCTCGCCGGCGGCCTGCTGCTGCTGTGGGTGGCGTGGCGCATGTGGCGCGAAATCAACCCGCGCACTGCCCTGATCGACGCGCCGGGCAGCGACAGCGATGATTTCGTCGCCACCGATGCGCCGCCGCCGGCCAAGAGCTTCGCCGCCGCCGCATGGTCGGTCGCGCTGGCCGACGTATCGATGAGCCTTGATAACGTGCTCGCCGTCGCCGGTGCCGCCCGCGAACACCCCGATATCCTCATCGCCGGCCTGGTGCTCTCGGTCGCGCTGATGGGCATCGCGGCCAACATCATCGCCCAATATATCGAACGCTACCGCTGGATCGCCTATGTCGGCCTGATCGTGATCGTCTATGTCGCCTTCAAGATGATCTGGGAGGGTTTCAACGAAGTCGCCCCCATCGTGCAGCCGATGGTTGGCATGTAATCACCCCTCTCCCCCTGCGGGAGAGGGTCGACTTGGCACAGCCGAGCGGGGTGAGGGGGCAACGCCCCCTAAGGCACCAGCACCGTCGATCCCGTCGTCAGCCGCGCCGCCAGATCCTCGTGCGCCTTCGCGGCATTGGCCAGCTTGTAGCGCTGGTTGATCGCCAGTTTCAGGCCCCCAGAGGCCATCAGGCCCAGAACGCGACCCGCATGCTGCAGCCGCTCTTCGGTGCTCGCATAATAATCAAACAGCGTCGGCCGCGTCGCAAACAGCGATCCCTTGCGCGCCAATATGCCCAGATCCACACCCGAAACCGGGCCGGATGCATTGCCGAAGCTGATCATCAGCCCGCGCCGCTTCAGGCTGTCCAGGCTCGATTCCCAACTGTCCTTGCCCACGCCGTCGAACACCACATCCACACCGCGACCGCCGGTCAGCGCCCGCACCTGCGCCGCCACATCGCTGCCATCCAATATGCCATGATCGGCCCCGTGCGCCGCCGCCAGTGCCAGTTTCTGCGGCGTGCCGGCCACCGCGATCACCGTCGCCCCCACCAGCTTCAGCCATTGCATCAGCAACAGGCCCACACCACCCGCGGCTGCCGGCACCAGTGCCCAGTCCCCCGGCCGCACCTTCGCGCAGCGCTCCACCAGGAATTCCGTGGTGCAGCCCTTCAACAGCCCGGCCGCGGCCATGTCGTCCGATACGCCATCCGGCAACGGCACCAGCATCGCTGCGGCAATGTTGCGGTGCGTGGCATAGGCGCCGATTGGCCCCCAGCAATAGCCCACGCGTGTGCCCACCGGGATCGTCACACCCTCGCCCACGGCCTCCACCACGCCAGCCGCTTCCAGCCCCAGACCAGACGGGTAGGCAATCGGATAGAGGCCGGACCGGTGATAGGTATCGATGAAATTCAGCCCGATCGCCGTATGGCGCAGCAGCACCTCACCCGGCCCCGGCGGCGGCAGCGTGATATCCTGCCACTGCATCATTTCCGGGCCACCACTCGCATCGATCCGGATCGCCTTCATGCCCACTCCCCTTATGCTGCACTTATGTTGCGCGGTAACTGATTGTTTTTGCTCAAATGGCGGTTCGACTCAGCATCACCTTGCCGATTGCCACTTCCCGCCGCTACACTAACGCGAACAGAGCCAAGGAAAAGAGGCATTGCGGCCATGAAGATCAGCTTCGACATCGATTGCACGCCGGAAGAAGCCCGCGCCTTCTTCGGCCTGCCCGATCTGCAGCCGCTGCACGATGTCTATCTTGATCGCATGAAGACCGCGATGACCGAAGGCATCACGGCCGCCGATTGGCAGCGCATGATGCAGAACTGGGCGCCCGGCATCGCCGGCGGTTTCGAACAATGGCAGAAGCTGATGATGGCCGGGCTCAGCGCCGCCGCCGGCAAGTCGCAAGGCTGAACGACAAGAGATGACCGCCACCATCGCGGCGCTGGCCAGCGGCCGTCCGCCGGCAGCGCTCGCCGTCATCCGCCTGTCTGGCCCGGCCGCCCTTGCCGCCGTGCAAGCCCTGGCTGGCCGCATCCCGCCACCGCGCCGCCTCAGCCTGTGCCGGCTCCACGCCGGCGATACACTGCTCGATGAAGCCCTCGTCGTCATCTTCCCCGGCCCCAACAGCGCCAGCGGGGAAGACCTGGCCGAATTCCACCTGCACGGCGGCGCCGCCGTCGTTTCCGGCGTGCTCGCCGCCCTCACTGCCCTGCCCGGTGTGCGCCTCGCGGAACCCGGCGAATATACCCGCCGCGCCTTCGCCAATGGCCGCATGGATCTGGCGCAAGTCGAAGGCCTCGCCGATCTCGTCAGCGCCGAAACCGCCAGCCAACGCGATCAGGCCCTCGCCCTTGCCGGCGGCGCCCTCGGCCGCCTGGCTGATCAGTGGCGCGAACGCTGCCTGATGCTGCTGGCCGAAGCCGAAGCCGGCCTCGATTTCGCCGAAGACGAAGCAGATGTCGCCGAACGCCTCGATGAAGCCGCTCGCCACCAATTGTTCGCCATGGCCGAGGAGCTGGCCGGCCTGATCGCCGATTCCGCCCGCGCCGCACGTATTCGTGAAGGCCTCTCCATCGCCGTCACAGGGCCGCCAAACGTGGGAAAGTCCAGCTTGGTCAATGCCTTATCCATGCGTGACGCTGCCATCGTCACCCCCATCGCCGGCACCACCCGCGACGCAATCGAAGTCCCTGTGGATCTTGGCGGTATCGCCGCGGTCCTCATCGATACCGCCGGTCTGCGCGACACCACCGACCCAATCGAGGCAGAAGGCATTGCCCGCGCCCGCCGCCGCGCCGCCGCCGCCGATCTCGTCATCAGCGTCGCCAGCGCCGACGCGCCCGCTTGGCCCACGCCCCCCGCCAACGGCCCGCCCCACCTCCAGCTGCTCAACAAATGTGACCTCGGCCAGCCCGAACTGCCACAAGCTACCCTCGCGGTCTCCGCCACCACCGGTGCCGGCATGGCCGCCCTGCGTGACTGGCTCGCCGCCTGGGCCCACACCACCACCCGCCCCGGCGAGCCCGCACTCCTGGCCCACGCCCGCCACCGCGCCGCCTTCGCCGACGCACAAACCGCCCTGCGCGACGCCGCCGACGCCCCTGAACCCGTCCTGCGCGCCGAGTCCCTCCGCGCGGCCGCCCACGCCTTCGGCCGCATCGCGGGACGGATCGGCGTGGACGACGTGCTGGACCGCATATTCAGCCGCTTCTGCATCGGGAAGTAGTTTCCCTCTCCCCTTGCGGGAGAGGGTCGACTCGCCGCAGGCGAGCGGGGTGAGGGGTTGTTGAAGTTGATGATTGAAGAATGCCTCCGGCGGGCAGGGACTCTGTCCCTGCACCCATTTGTTTTCGTGCGCGCTTTGCGTGAAGCGCGCTCATCGGCGCCGCAGGCAATGAAAAGTGCCTGCGGCGCTGCCTTTCGAACCTGAAGCACCGCCTCAAACGAAAGTGGGTGCAGGGGCTCAGCCCCTGACCGCCGGAGGTATCCTTCTCTCCTGCTCGAATGTTTCACGTGAAACATCACCAACGAATCGCTATGGACAACCCCATGCACGATTACGACGTCATCATCGTCGGCGCCGGCCACGCCGGTTGCGAGGCAGCCGCAGCCGCTGCCAGGCGCGGCGCGCGTGTGGCGTTGGTCACGCTGCGCGCCGATGATCCCGGCACGTTGAGCTGCAACCCGGCGGTGGGTGGCATCGGCAAGGGCCACCTGGTCACCGAGATTGATGCGCTGGGCGGCATCATGGGGCGGGTGACAGATGCGGCTCGCTTGCAGTCGCGCTTGCTCAATCGCTCCAAGGGCCCGGCCGTCCACGGCCCACGCGCGCAGGTGGATCGTGCGCTGTATCGCACGGCGATGGCCGAGGTGCTGGCCACGTTCCCGACCCTGTCTGTCATTGCCACTGCTGTGGAGGGGCTGGTTCTGGAGCAGGGCCGCATCACGGGTGTCGAGACCGCACACGGCCGATTGAATGCGCCGGCCGTGGTGTTGACCACCGGCACCTTCCTGGGTGGCATGATGCACATTGGCAGCCAGCGCGAAGCCGGTGGCCGGGTTGGCGCGCAAGCGAGCGATCTTGGCGCGGCGCTGCGGGCGATGGGCTTGCCGGTGAGCCGCCTTAAGACGGGCACTCCGGCCCGGCTGGATGGCCGCAGCATCGATTGGGCGGTGCTGGACTGGCAGCATGGCGATGCCGATGATCCGCGCTTCAGCCGATTTGGCAAGGCCAATGGCCGGCCGCCGATCCCCTGTGCCGTGACACGGACCAATGCCGAGACGCATCGCATCATCCGTGATCACCTGGGCGAATCGGCCTTGTATGGGGGCCATATCGATTCGGTCGGCCCGCGTTATTGCCCGTCGATCGAGGACAAGGTGGTGCGCTTTGGCGATCGTGACGGCCACCAGATTTTCCTGGAGCCGGAGGGTTATGATGACATCACCATCTATCCCAACGGCCTTTCGACGTCGCTGCCGCTACATGTGCAGGAAAAGTTCATCGCCTCGATCAAGGGACTTGAGCGCGCCCGCATTCTGCGCGCCGGCTATGCCATTGAGTATGATCATGTCGATCCCCGCGCTTTGACGCCGGGCCTGGCCGCCAAGGATGTGCCGGGCCTGTTCCTGGCGGGCCAGATCAACGGCACTACTGGCTATGAGGAAGCCGCCGCACAGGGCCTTGTGGCCGGCGCCAACGCAGCGGCGACTGCGCTTGGCCTGCCCGCGCTCAACGTTGACCGCACTTCTGCCTATATCGGCGTGATGATCGACGATCTCACCACGCACGGTGTGGCTGAGCCCTATCGCATGTTCACCAGCCGCGCCGAGTATCGCCTGCGGTTACGGGCCGACAATGCCGATCAGCGGTTGACACCGCTGGGCCTTGATCTCGGCCTCATCCCCGCCGCGCAAGCTGCTGACTTCGCAAACCAACAGGCCTCGCGCGAGGCCGCCCGCGCCCTGCTCGACAAATTATCGGCCACACCGCATCAACTGGCCAACCACGGTATCGAAGTTCGTCAGGACGGCCAATTGCGTTCCCTGTTCGACTGGCTGCGCTTTCCGGCTGTCAGCCACGAGGCGGCTCGCCGCGTCTGGCCGGAACTGGCGCAAGTGCCCGATGATCTGCTCGCCAGCCTTGCTGTGGATGCCAACTACGCCGCGTACATTGCCCGGCAGGAAGCCGAAGTCGCCGCCTTGCGCCGGGACGAAGGGCTGACATTGCCCGCCGATCTTGACTACGCGGCTGTGGCGGGACTTTCCAGGGAGATGACCGAGCGCCTCAGCCGTGCCCGTCCTCTCACCCTCGGCGCCGCCAGTCGCGTGCCGGGCATCACACCCGCCGCCTTGATCGCCCTGCTCCCATACACCACCCGCAGGGCCGCCTGAGATGAGCGATGATGCCCGCGCCGCCTTTGCGGGCGAGTTTGATGTTTCACGTGAAACATTGGCCAAGCTTGATCGCTATGCCGAGCTGCTCACCGAATGGCAGCAGCGCATGAACCTGGTCGGCCCGTCCACCCTACCGCATATCTGGGATCGGCATTTCCGTGATTCGGCGCAACTGCTGGCCATTGCTGGCACTGGCAAGTCATGGCTCGATATTGGCGCCGGTGGCGGCTTCCCTGGCCTGGTGCTCGCGATCCTTGATCCTCAATCCAACATCACGCTCGTGGAATCCATCACGAAGAAATGCCGCTTTCTGGACACGGTGGCCCACGAAACGGACACCGTCGGCCACGTGACAATTGCCAATGTCCGCGTCGAGACACTGGCCGGCAGCAAATTCGACATCATCACGGCCCGCGCCGCCGCCAGCCTGGAAACGTTGTTCGATTGGGGCCTGCGCTTTGCCGGCAGCGGTACACGCTGGATCCTGCCAAAGGGTGCCCGGGTGCAGGAAGAGCTTGCCAGCGCCGCCAACCGGTTCCACTTTGCCCACCAGCTGATTCCCAGCCGCACCGATTCCGATGCCCGTATCGTGGTCGCAACAGGGGTGAAACGCCGATGATCATCGCGGTCGCCAACCAGAAAGGCGGAGTCGGCAAGACTACCACGGCGGTGAACCTCGCCACGGCCCTGGCCGCCATCGGCAAGCGCGTGCTGGTGGTGGACAGTGACCCACAGGGCAATGCCTCCACCGGTTTCGGCGTTGGTCGCAAGGATCGCGACCCGTCCATCTATCAGGTGCTGGTCGATGGCGTGCCCGCCGCCGACGCTGTGCGCGATACGGTCATCCCTGGCCTTTCCATCCTGCCCGCCACCCCGGCCCTCGCCGGCGCAGAAGTCGAACTGGTGGATGCCGATCGTCGATCCAACCGGCTGGCGGATGCCCTCGCCAGCCTGCCGGCCTTCGACTTTGTGCTGATCGATTGCCCGCCCTCGCTCGGCCTGATCACGGTCAACGCACTGGTCGCCGCCGATGCCGTGCTGGTGCCACTGCAGAGCGAATTCTTTGCCCTGGAAGGCCTGAGCCAGCTGCTTGGCACCATCGAACGGGTCAAGGCCGGGCTCAACCGCCGGCTCGAACTGCTCGGGATCGTGCTGACCATGGTCGATCGCCGCAATCGCCTGTCTGATCAGGTTTGCGCCGATGTGCGAGCCGTGATGGGCGCCAAGGTATTGAAAACACAGGTCCCGCGTAATGTCCGCCTGTCGGAAGCGCCCAGCCACGGCCTGCCGGCTCTGATCTACGACAGCCGCTGCGCCGGCTCCGAAGCCTATCTGGCGCTGGCCCGTGAGCTCCTGGACCGATTGGATACCCCGCTGGTCGTGGCCAACTGACGAGAGAGATGATGACCGACACGAAGCGCAAATCCGGTCTTGGCCGCGGGCTTTCGGCCTTGCTCGACGACATTGCGGCGCCACCCACCGCCACTGCACCTGGCGTTGTCCGCCTGCCCGTCGCCGACATCGTGCCCAACCCCGGCCAGCCGCGCCGCCAGTTCGACGAAACGGCGATGGCGGAACTCGTGGCCTCGGTGAAAGCCCATGGCGTGCTGCAGCCGATCCTCGTGCGCCCCCATGAAGGCCGTCACCAGATCATTGCCGGTGAACGCCGCTGGCGCGCCGCACAGGCTGCCGGGCTGCATGAAATCCCCGTGGTGCTCCGCCGGCTGGATGATCGGCAAGTCTCTGAAATCGCGCTGATCGAGAATATCCAGCGCGCCGATCTCAACGCCATCGAAGAAGCGCGCGGCTACCAGAAGCTCATCGCCGATTTCGGTCATACCCAGGCCGCGCTCGCCGAAATCGTCGGCAAGTCGCGCAGCCATGTCACCAACCTGCTGCGCCTGCTCGATCTGCCGGCCACGGTGCAGACGCTGGTGGAATCAGGCGCCCTCTCCATGGGCCACGCCCGGGCGCTGGTTGGGGTGGCCAATGCCGAAGCGTTGGCCGAACGCGCTGTAAAACAAGGTCTTTCGGTCCGCGCCCTCGAAGCCCTCGTCGCCGGCGGCAAGGCCAAACCGAAATCCAACCGCACCGCACCAACACCCGCGGCCAACGATCCCAACAGCGACGCGCTTGAAGAGCAACTCGCCGAAGCCCTCGGAATGCCGGTTGCCCTGCAGGTCGCCCCCGGTGCCAGCAGCGGCAGCCTGACCATCCGCTTTGCCGACCTCGATCAACTCGACATGTTGTGCAGCAAGCTGGGCGTGGCTTGAGGCATCAAGAGAACTGCCTCCGGCGGGCAGGGTCGCGGACCCTGCACCCGTTTGTTTTCGGGCAGCCCATCACACAAGGGACAGCGCCGCAGGCAATGTGAACTTGCCTGCGGCGCTTTCCTTGATTTCACGCTCAAGGCAAATTCGAAAGTGGGTGCAGGGCCTCAGCCCCTGCCCGCGGCGGGTCCCATCGAAACTATGTTTCGATGGGTGCCCTCGGAGGCCCACTTCTTCCCCTCGAACCAGCCACGGCCGCCCGTCGCGTCAGATCGAGCAACAATTGCTGCGCCCCGAGATCGGCCAGGCTGCCAGTCGCCTTCACCGCGCGTTCGGCGGCCAGGATGTCGCCCATGGCCGCCGCCAGGGCCGGCTGCGTCCACAGCGACAGCGCCTTGATAATGATCGGCTTTTCCTTCCAGAAAATCGCCTTGCCCTGGCTTTCGACGACGGCGGCCGGGGTGTCTCCGCCATCGACTTCGATGCGCAATTGGGTGAGCTGGGCGAAGCGGCGTTCGAGGGCGCGCAGCAAGGGTATGGCGGTGCCGTCGGGCAAGCGGCCGATGAGGTCAGTGGCTTGTGCGACGTCGCCGGTGGTGATGGCCGCGATGGGAGCGAAGAGCTCGGCTTCGCCGGTGGCGATGCCCAGCGCGGCAAGATCTTCGGCGGTCAGCTGCTGCGGGCTTTGCGGGCTGGCATCCTTGTAGAGGGCGTATTTTTCCAGTTCGCGGCGCATGATCATGCGATCACCGCTGGCGCTTTCGAACAGGGCTTCGGGCACGCCGCGATCCAGCCGCAGCCCGAGCGGTGCTGCCATCTCGGCGAGCAGGCGGCCAGCGTCGCGAAGGGAGGCTTCGTAATTGATGCAGGCGGCAATGGCGGGGTGCTTGTCGGCGAGAGTCAGCAGCTTGCTGCCCTTCTTGAAACTGCCGGCGACGGCCAGCACCGGGTGGCCGGGCGGCCCTTCCAGCAACGCTTCGACGGCCGCCAACGCATCATCATCGAGGCCATCGACGCGCACCAGTTCGCGATCCCCGAACATGGAGAGGCTGGTGGCGGCGGCCATCAACGCTTGCGGATCCGATCTCAGCGTGTTGCCGGCGAGTTCGGTGATGGTGATGCCCCCACCCATCCCGGCACCCAGCCCGGCGGTGACCTGGCCGGCCATGTCGCGCGAGGTGGATTCATCGGGGCCGTGCAGCAGTACCAGCCGCACATCCGCAGGCCAGGCGCGGGCGATGGCCGCAATCCGGGCCGCGTCGGCCTTCATCAGCCTTTTGCGGCGCGGGCGTAGCGGGCGAGCCGCGCGCTGATCTGGCGGGCGATATCGGTCGACAGCCGCTCCAACGCCGTGGTTTCGGCGGCGACGACGGCAAAATTGGAGCTGACACGATCGATGCCGGCGTCGGCGGCGGCGGTATCGTCCACCAGCACGGTGCCGGTGGCAGCGTCGATCAGGCGGTAACGGGCCCGCAGGGTACGGCGTTCCCGCGCGGCCGAGGAGTCGCCGCGCACACCAAAGGCGGTAATCTGATCATCCAGCGCGATTTCGAGGCGATAGCGCGGGTTGGCGACACCAAGGCCGAACTGGTCCGCCAGTGCCTGCCGCACCATGAAACCGGCTCGTTCCGGGATGGGCGCGATAGCGATATCGGCCAGCAGGGTTGCAGGAGCAGAGGTGCTGCCACCGGCATAGACCGGGGTGAGCTGACAGCCGCCCAACAACAGCATGGAGGCCAGCATCGCCGGCATCAGGAGCAGAAGAGGGCGGGTATCAGGCAACGATATTCACCAGGCGATCGGGAACCACGATGATCTTCTTTGGCGCGGCGCCGTCAAGGGTACGGATCACGCCCGGCAGCGCCAGTGCGATGGCTTCCAGCGCGGTCTTGTCGCTGCCCTTGGCGGCGGTGAAATCACCTTTCAGCTTACCGTTGACCTGCACGGCAATGGTCACCTCGTCGTCCACCAGCAGCGCCGGATTGGCGACAGGCCAGGCGGCATCGCACACCAGGCCATCCTGCCCAAGCAGCGCCCACGCCTCTTCGGCCAGGTGCGGCGCCATCGGCCCCACCAGCTGCACCAACGTGATCACCCCGGCGCGGCGGCTGGGGCCGGCAGCACTGCGTTCCAAAGCACCCACCAGCTCATACAGGCGGGCGACAGCCTTGTTGAACTGCAGCTTGTCGATATCGCTGGTGACGGCGGCGATGGCGCGGTGCACGCTGCGATCCAGCTTCACGTCGGCGGCGCCACCGGCCGCGGTCGCCGTGTCTTCGGCCAGGCGCCACACGCGCTGCACGAAGCGCCAGGCGCCATCGATGCCTGCTTCCGACCAGGCGAGATCGCGTTCCGGTGGACTGTCGGACAGCACGAACCAGCGCACGGCATCGGCGCCATAGCGGCCCAGAATGGCATCGGGATCGATGACATTCTTCTTGGATTTCGACATCTTGATGACGCGCCCGATCTCGACGGGCTGGCCGTCATCCTTCAGCGTCGCCTCGGTCCCGGTGCGCTCCACCTCGTCCGGCGAGAACCAGATTGGCGGCAGGCCTTCTCCCTGCGGCCGGCTGTAGGTTTCGTGCGTCACCATGCCTTGCGTGAACAGGCCGGCGAACGGCTCCGCCACGTCGAGCATGCCGATATGCTGCAGGGCGCGCGTCCAGAAACGGGCATAGAGCAGGTGCAGGATGGCATGCTCCACCCCGCCGATATACTGGCCGACCGGTAGCCATCCTGCCGCCACGGCCGGATCGAACGGACGATCATCGGGCGCGCTGGCAAAGCGGATGAAATACCACGATGAATTGGTGAAAGTGTCGAGCGTGTCGGTCTCGCGACGGGCCGGCTTGCCGCATTGCGGGCAATCCACATGCTTCCACGTCGGGTGGCGATCGAGCGGGTTGCCCGGCACGTCGAAGGTCACGTCTTCGGGCAGGATCACCGGCAGCTGCTTCTTTGGCACCGGCACCGCACCGCAGATCTCGCAGTGAATGATCGGGATCGGCGTGCCCCAATAACGCTGGCGGCTCACGCCCCAATCGCGCAGGCGATATTGGGTGACGCCCTCGCCCCAGCCCTCGGCCTCGGCCCGCGCGATCACGGCGGCGCGGGCCTCGTCGGCGCTCATGCCGTCCAGCCAGCGCGAATTCACCATACGGCCGGGGCCGGTGTAGGCCTCGTCGTGAATGGGGGCATTCTCCTCGCCCTCTTCGGCCACCACGCGGATCACCGGCAGCTGATATTTGCGGGCGAAATCCAGATCGCGCTGGTCATGGCCGGGGCAGCCGAACAGGGCGCCAGTACCATAATCCATCAGCACGAAATTGGCGACGAACACCGGCAGGCGGATGGCGGGATCAAGCGGGTGGATGACGCTCAAACCCGTGTCAAAGCCCAGTTTTTCCTGGGTTTCGATATCGGCGGCCGCCGTACCGCCGGCTTGGGCAGAGGCGATGAAAGCGGCCAATGCCGGGTTGTTTTCCGCGCACTGGCGCGCCAGCGGGTGATCGGCGGCGATCGCAGCGAAACTGGCACCGAACAACGTATCGGGCCGAGTGGTGAACACGTCGAAACTGCCGCCGGAACCACCTTGATCCTCTCCGTCAAGCGGAGAGGGGGCAACCCTAAAGGTGAAGCGCAGCCCGGTTGAACGGCCGATCCAGTTTTCCTGCATCAGCTTGACCTTGTCAGGCCACTGATCGAGCGACTTCAGCCCGTCGACCAGATCGTCGGCAAAATCGGTGATCTTCAGAAACCACTGGTTCAACTTGCGGCGCTCGACCAGCGCGCCCGATCGCCAGCCGCGGCCATCGATCACCTGCTCATTGGCCAGCACGGTCATGTCGACCGGGTCCCAGTTCACCGCCGATTCCTTGCGATACACCAGCCCGGCCGCCAGCATGTCGAGGAACAGCGCCTGTTCCTGGCCGTAATAATCCGGCTCGCAGGTGGCCAGTTCGCGTGACCAATCGAGCGCAAAGCCCAGCCGCTTCAGCTGGGCACGCATCGCGGCGATATTGGCGCGGGTCCAGCCGCCAGGGTGAACGCCCTTTTCCATCGCGGCATTTTCGGCCGGCATGCCGAACGCATCCCAGCCCATCGGGTGCAGCACTTCAAAGCCCTGCGCCCGGCGCGTGCGCGCCACCACGTCGCCCATCGTGTAGTTGCGCACATGGCCCATGTGGATGCGCCCCGAAGGATAGGGAAACATCTCAAGGACATAGCTCTTGGGCTTGGCGCTGCCGTCGTGCGCGGCAAAGCTCTGCCGTTCGTCCCAAAGCGCCTGCCACCGCGCTTCGGCGGCCTGGTGGTCAAACCGGGGCATGAACGGACTCAGCGATCAGGGGAAATGGCGCTGCGGCGCAGATCGCGCGCCTTGCCCAATATGGTTTCTTCCAGCCGCTGCACGGTGCCGGCACGCACGGTGGCTTCGGTCCAACCGGTGGCACCCAGCGTCTGGCGTTGCACCGCCACGCGCACGGCATCGGCGCGCAATTCGGTATCCAGCACCGTCACGGTCACCTTCACGCGTTCATTGGCGCTCTGCGGGGAAACATACCAATCGGTGATGATCACACCGCCATTGGAATCGACCTGAGCCAGCGGCATGAAAGCAATGGTATCCAGCGCGGCGCGCCACAAATAAGTGTTGATGCCAAGCGTGGTGACGCGGGCCGGGGCTTCGGCGGAAAGCTTTGGCCGCTTGCTCTTGCCACAGGCCGGCGTCAGCACCGCCAGCGACGTCAGGAAAACCAGGGTTGCAATTCGCCGCATGGCAGAACCTTCATCACGAAAAACCGGCCGGAAACGGCCGCTGACCGGCCTGCCTTTTGGCATGTTGCACCCGCCCCGCCAAGCCCGCAGCGCCACGGAAATCCGCCGCAACGCATCGCAACTGTGTGCATGCCGCCACACGGACAATGAAAACGCCCGGGCCGTGGCCGTTCAGGCAAAGGCTACGCTTATTGTCATATGGGATTCATGTCCCGGTGTTGATAGGACAAAATTGTATGAAACCGTGTGCCGATTCGCTCGCGCTGGCAGGCGCGCCGCAGAATCCAGCCAAGACCTTTGCGGGGGCCTGGCTGGCCGTTGCCGCCCTGTGCGTGGCGGCGATGGTTTCGGCAACGCCGGCAATGGCTGCCCGAACACCCGCAAAGGCCCAGAAACAGCGCCTGGTCGTCGAAACCCCGCTCACACCCTTCCAGCCGCAGATCGGCGAAGTTGGTCGTTTTGCCTTCACCGCCCCCGGCGCGCCGGCCATGCCGCAATCGCTGGGCAGCGCCTTCCGCTTCACCCCATCGGGCCAGGCCGATAACCGCCGCGCCCTGTCGCTTGGCGTCGCCGCCCGCGTCACCACCCCGGTGGTCGATCGCTCGCGCGCCGCCGCCCCGACCGACAGTTTCGTGGTCCCCGCCGGCTATGGCGTGAACGTGTCGCTGGGCTGGAAGGGCTTTGCCATCGATACCGGCTTTGCCCACGCCGAACCGGTGCTCGCCACACCGCTGTCCGGCCGCATGACCGACCAGCTCAACCTGGGCCTGTCCTACGGTGGCCGCAACTGGCGCACGTCGCTGCAAGGCACCGCCGAACAGAGCCAGCCGCTGGCCTTCGCTCCGCTCACGCGCCGCTATGGCGTCGAATTGGGCGGCGCCTATCGCGTGGCGCCGCGCTTCTCTGTCACTGGCGGCATGCGCTATCGCATCGCGCCGGAACCGCCGTCGCTGGTGCTGCCCAACCGCGACGATCAAGCCGTCTATCTCGGCACCAGCATCGCCTTCTGATCCGGTGAGTGACGCGCAGCAGCGGCTTGCAGACGTGCAGGCAGGCCTGGACCGGGCCTGCCGCGATGCCGGTCGCACGGAAAAACCGCTGCTCGTCGCCATCTCCAAAACCTTCGACGCCGATGCCATCCGCCCCCTGATCACCGCCGGCCAACGCCACTTCGGCGAGAACCGCGTGCAGGAAGCGGCGGCAAAATGGCCGGAGATGCTGGCGGAAACACCGGGAATCACGCTCCACCTCGTCGGCCAGCTGCAATCCAACAAGGCCGCCGAAGCGGTTGCCCTGTTCGACGTGATCCACAGCGTCGACCGCCCGTCGCTGGTGACGGCGCTGGCCAAGGCGCAAACCGCCACCGGCAAGCACCCGGCCTGCTACCTGCAGGTCAACATCGGCGACGAGGCACAAAAGGGCGGCTGCGCGATTGCCGAATTGCCCGCCCTGCTGGATCTGGCACGCACCGCCGGCCTGAACGTGGTCGGCCTGATGTGCGTCCCCCCGGCAAACGTCGAACCCGCCCCCTACTTCGCCCTGCTCGCCGAACACGCCAAGCGGCTGGGCCTCTCCGGTCTGTCGATGGGCATGTCGAGCGACTACGAAACGGCGGCATTGCTGGGCTCGACCGTGGTGCGCGTGGGCAGCGCGCTGTTCGGCAGCAGATGAAGCCTCCGGCGGGCAGGGTCACAGACCCTGCACCCGTTCGTTTTCGGGTGGTCGCGGCGATGCGGGCCGGTCAGAAATTCCAGGTTGGTCGATAAAGATCGCCCGCCAGCGTGGCCGTCGCCTCGAACAGCTTGGCCATGTCGGCCATTGATTGGCCAAGCTGGAGCGGTTCCGTGCCAGCTGTGCCAAGGACAGTCGACAGGCGATCCGAAAAATCTGGTACTGTCAGCGGGAACTCACTGATCTCGGTCATGGCGGTCTTGTCGTTCAGCAGATACACGCCGTTCAGCGCAAACAGCGACAGCGCCAACGCGTTGGCAAAGCGCGTGAAGCAGCCGACGGCGCCATAGACATTGCCGGCGGCAACAAATTTCGGTGCAAAGGCGCGCAAGCCGAAGTCCACGCTCCACAGACATTGCTGAACCACGGCTCGGCGCAAGGCATCGGGCATGGGCATCACTTTGGTCTTGAGCTCGGCAACCAGCCCAGCCGGATCGAAAAGCGCTTTGGCGATGGCAACTTCGCCAAGCACCGTCGGACCAAAGAAACCAAAGGGCGGCTGCTGGGCGAAATCCACTTCAAAGCGCCCGCACAGGGCCTCTGCCAGCGTGTGCTCGACCATGTCGATCTGCCGGTAGAGCAGATCAACCCGCTGCCCGCCCACTGTCAGCCAGGCGCCGCCATCGACCCAGCGCCCCCATTCGCCAAAGCCGGAGACCACGGGTTCCGGCGTGTCGTTGCAGCGGGCGGCGAGGTCGCGAATGGCCGAAATCGCGAAGGGTTGGCGCTGGCGATAATAAAGGGCGATGTCGATGTCGGAATCCGGCCGCGCCCGGCCGCGGGCGTGCGACCCACCCAGCACGACCGCTGCGACGCCAGTGATGCGCGCCAAGCCCGCGCTGACGTCGGAAATCAGCGCGTCCTGCTCACGTGACAAGGCGGTACCCATGGCCCGAATATAAAACGGCGCGCTATACAAGGCCAAACCAAAACAAACGGGTGCAGGGACTGCGTCCCTGCCCGCCGGAGGCCCCACTTCTTCCTGAATCAAGCCGCCAGCGGTTGTATCCGCAGTCGCTTCACCATCCGTGGATCGCCGTCGATCACCTCGAAGCGCCAGCCCGCCGGGTGGTCGACGAATTCGCCGGGGGCAGGCACGCGGCCGGCGAGCATGAAGACGAGGCCGCCAAGGGTATCAACGTCTTCGCCCACTTCGTCGTCGGCCAGATTCACGTCCAGCGTCTGTTCGAGATCGTCGATGGCGAGACGGGCGTCGGCTTCCCAGAGGCGTTCGCCGACTTCCTGGATCAGCGCGGCTTCCACCTCGTCGTGTTCGTCTTCGATGTCGCCGACGATCTCTTCCACGAGATCTTCGATCGTCACCAACCCGTCGACACCGCCATATTCATCGATGATGATCGCCATGTGGGTGCGGCCGGCGCGCAATTGGGCGAGCAGATCGACGATGCGCATCGATGCCGGCACGAACAGCACTTCGCGCAACAGCGGCTCGATGGGCAAATCGTGCAACGGGGCGGAGCTGACCGCGTCGTTGAACGTATCGGCGATGCGGGAATAGACATCCTTGATGTGGATCATGCCGATGATGTTGTCGCGGTCGCCGCGCCACACCGGCATGCGGCTGTGGCCGGCATCGCGGAAGCGCGCCACCAGCGCCGGGAAGCCGGCATCGGCATCAAACATCACCATATCGGCGCGCGGCACGGCGCTGTCGCCCGCACAGGCATCGCCCAGGTGCAGCATGTTGCGCATCATGGCGCGTTCCACCGGGCCCAGATCATCGCCGTTCTTGCCATTGGCGGGCGCGTCTTCGGCTTCGTCGATCGCCTCTTCCAGGCTTTCGCGCAAACTATGTTCGGGGGTGCGGCTGATCAACTGGCGCAGCTGCCGCCACCAGCGGCTGCTGCGCAATCGAGAATGGCTGTCGCCGCTACTGTCGCCCTCGGGCATGGTTACTGATCTTCCTCATACGGGTCGGGCAGGTGCAGCCGGGCGCAGGCGGCGCGTTCCAGCGCCTCCATCTGCTCGGCGTCCCAATCACCGGTTTCGTGATCATACCCTAGCAGGTGCAACGTGCCGTGGACAACCAGATGGCCCACGTAATCCGTCACGCTCCAGCCTTTCTCGGCCGCTTCGCGCACCACGGTTTGCGCTGCCAGCACCAGATCGCCCACCAGCACTTCGCCATCATCGCTGTTGGCCAGACTGACCAGCATGTCGGGGGCGAGCATCGGGAAGGAGAGGATGTTGGTCGGCTTGTCCTTGTCGCGATACTGGCGGTTGAGCGTGTGCACTTCGGCATCGTCGGACAGGCGCACCGCCACTTCCACCGCCATGGGCGCATCGGCCAGTTCGCCATAGGGCGTTTCGGCCAGCGCGGCCGCCACGGCCGACCGCGTCAGGGCCGGCCAGTCCGCCGCGGGCCAGTCGCCCGCCACCACATCGGTTTCCACAACCAGCATCAACCGTCCTTGGCCGGGCCTTCATACGCCTCGACAATGCGGCCAACGATCGGGTGGCGCACCACTTCCTTGACCGAGAAGCGCAGGGTGCTGATGCCTTCCACCCCGTCCAGCCGGCGCACGGCATCGGCCAGGCCGGAGGAACCCGCCACCGGCAGATCGACCTGGTTGGGATCGCCGCAGATCACCATGCGGCTGCGCTCACCGAAGCGGGTGAGGAACATCTTCATCTGCAGCGGCGTGGTGTTCTGCGCTTCATCGAGGATGATGAAGGCATTGGCCAGGGTGCGCCCGCGCATGAAGGCCAGCGGCGCAATCTCGATCTCGCCACTGGCCAGGCGCCGCTCCACCTGTTCGGCGGGCAGCATGTCGTACAAGGCGTCGTAAAGCGGGCGCAGATAGGGATCGACCTTTTCCTTCATGTCACCGGGCAGGAAGCCCAACCGCTCGCCGGCTTCCACGGCGGGGCGCGACAGGATCAGCCGGTCCACGCTGCCGGCGATCAGCTGGCTGACGGCCTGTGCAACGGCGAGATAGGTCTTGCCGGTGCCGGCCGGGCCGAGGGCAAAGATCACGTCCGACGAGCCCAGCGCCTCGATGTAGCGGACCTGGGTGGGCGAACGCGCCACGATGGTCTTGCGGCGGGTACGGATGGCAGCGGTGGTGGGCGCAGCGCCGCTATCGGCGCGAATCAGCCCGTCCAGCGACGGGTCGGAGGCGATGGACACGGCACCGAGAACGTCGCCAGTATCGATCTGCTCGCCTTTCACCAGCCGGCTGTAGAGCGTGGTCAGCACATCGCGGGCGCGGGCCGCGGATTCAGCCTGGCCTTCCACCACCACGCGATTGCCGCGGGCACTGATATAGACACCCAGCTGGCCTTCGAGCGCGATCAGATTCTGATCATATTGGCCAAACAGCGGCCCCAGCAATTGCACCTTGTCGAACTCGATCTCCAGCCGGACACGATCGGTGGCGATGAGCGGTCCGCGCGGGGCTTTTTTCGACATCAGGCAGCTGCACTTTCCTGCTTGGAGGGCGTTACCGGAACGGCTTCGACACTATTGGGGTGGGCATCGACAATGTCCACCTCGACCAGATCACCGATGGCGGCGCCGGGGATGGAAACCACGGCGGACTGGAGCCAGGGTGTCTTGCCGATCAGCTGACCCGGTTTGCGGCCCGGCCGTTCCAGCAGGACCATGCAGCGCCGGCCAATGGTGGAGCGGTTGAAGGCGAGGCTGCCTTCGGTGATGGCGGCCTGCAGACGGGCAAGGCGTTCGTCCTTCACAGCCTCCGGCACCTGATCGGCCATGGTCGCTGCCGGCGTGCCGGGACGGATGCTGTATTTGAAACTGTAGGCCGCAGCATAGCGCACCTCGCGCACGATGCTCAGCGTGTCCTCGAAATCGGCCTCGGTCTCGCCGGGGAAGCCAACGATGAAATCGCCCGACAGTGCGATATCGGGACGGGCCGCGCGCAGGGTGGCCAGGGTTTCCAGATAGGATTCACGGGTGTGAGCGCGGTTCATGGCTTTCAGGATGCGGCTGGAACCGGACTGCACGGGCAGGTGCAGATAGGGCATCAGCTTGGCCACCTCGACATGCGCGGCAATCAGATCGTCATGCATGTCGCGCGGGTGGCTGGTGGTGTAGCGGATACGCGCCAGCCCCTCGATTTCCGCCAGCGCCCGGATCAGGCCGGACAGGCTGAGGCCACCGTTGTAGGCGTTCACATTCTGGCCAAGCAGGGTGATCTCGCGCACACCACGTGCCACCAACGCCTGCGCTTCGGCAATCAGATCCGCCGCAGGCCGGCTGATCTCCGGTCCGCGCGTGTAGGGCACCACGCAATAGGTGCAGAATTTGTCACAGCCTTCCTGCACGGTGAGGAAGGCGCTGGCCCCGGATTTCCCCGGCGTGATGCGGCGCTGGGGCAGGGAATCGAACTTCGGCACCGTCGGCATGTCGATATCGACAGCCCGGCCGGATTCGGATTGCTTCAGCAGTTCGGGCAGGCGGTGATAGGCGAGCGGGCCAACAATCACGTCCACCGCTGGCGCGCGCCTGCCAATTTCCGCGCCTTCAGCCTGGGCCACGCAACCAGCAGCCACGATGGTCGGACGGCTGCCATCCGCGCGCGGCTGGCGCAGGCGGCCAATATCCGAATAGAGTTTCTCGGCGGCCTTCTCGCGGATGTGGCAGGTGTTGAGCACCACAACGTCGGCAGCTTCGGGCGACTCCACGGCGGTCAGCCCCTGGCCGGCCAGCACATCGCCCATGCGCTCACTGTCATAGACGTTCATCTGGCAGCCGAAGGACTTGACGTGAAAGGTCTTGGGGCTGGGTCGGGACGTCAAGTGGGGGCTCCGGTGGCTTGCTGTCTCTCCATAGCCATTTTGCCCCGCCGGGTCACCTGTCATCAGCCCATCATCACCCGCCGCGCATCAGCCGGCGGTAACCGGCGGCAATCAGCGTGTGGCAATGGCGGGCCAGCTGCTTGCGATCGGGAAAATTGGCCGGATCGATGGGATCGTGGAACAATATTTCTGCCGTGATTTTCCCCAGCCCCATGAAGCCGATGGCGTGCGGGCCCAGTTCGGTATCGCCCACCCAGGCCAGATCGGGGAGTTGCCGGCGCGTGACGGGCAGGCCGTTGACGCGGGTATAAGCCAGGGTGACCGGCTGGATGATCAGGCCCGGCACATCGCCCACCACCGAGAACAGCGCCGATTTGAACGGCAGCACACCGGTGCCATCACTGTTGGTGCCTTCGGGAAACAGGATGATCGAGCCGCCCTTGTTGAGCCGATCGGCAATCTCGTTTTTCTGTGCGACGGCCGTCGAACGGCGTTCCCGCGCCACATAGACCGTATGAGCAAAGCTGGCGAACCAGCCCACAGGGCCCCAGCCGGCCACTTCGGATTTGGCGACGAAACTGGCGTTGATGCGGGCACCCAGCACTGGAATATCCGTCCAGCTCAGGTGATTGGCGATATACAGCACCTTGCCGTGCGTGGGCGGCAGGCCATGCATGTGAATGCGCAAGCCCAGCGATCGCGACAGGCCGCGGTGAAACCAGATCGGCAGATAGGGCCGGTTGCGCAGGGTAATCGCGCGCAGCAGCAACTCGGCCGGCACAGTAGCAGCGGCAGTGGCAACCGCGCCAAGTGCGGTGCGGGTCTTCCCCAGGCGCCTGGCCGATGGCGGGCGGCGTTGCATCGGAGGTTCAGGCTGGCTTCTTGAGGGCCTGGCCATAAAGCTCCATGCGGTGATCGACGAGACGATAGCCCAGCTTTTCGGCGATGCGGCGCTGCAGATCCTCGATCTCCGGATCGTGGAATTCGATCACGTCGCCAGTGTCGATATCGATCAGATGATCATGATGGCCATCGGCCACGGTTTCATAGCGCGAGCGGCCGCCCTGGAATTCATGGCGTTCCAATATCCCGGCTTCTTCAAACAATTTCACCGTGCGATAGACGGTGGCGATGGAAATGCGCGGGTCCACCTCCGCCACCCGTCGGTGCAGCGATTCCACATCGGGGTGATCGGTGACTTCGCTCAGCACGCGGGCGATCACCCGGCGCTGCTCGGTGATGC
The DNA here is from genome assembly GCF_000331225.1 of Sandarakinorhabdus sp. AAP62. Taxonomy (GTDB): domain Bacteria; phylum Pseudomonadota; class Alphaproteobacteria; order Sphingomonadales; family Sphingomonadaceae; genus Sandarakinorhabdus. The sequence continues at coordinate 73,108 of NZ_ANFY01000010.1, forward strand.
GCAGGCCCTTCTTCAGGCACAGCGCTTCGATATCGATGGGCGTGGTCACTGCCATTCTCCCGCTGTACCCATTGGCTGCCCTGCCCCTTCAATTAGGGGCCAACGCGGGCTGGAGCAAGCGGGGTAATTGCCGGGCGCGACCCTCCCGCGCCCGGCAATCGACTCTGGCCGGATTCAGGCCGGGTTCTTGCGCGGGCGACCGCGCGGCTTGGACGTGCGCTTGGTGCCGAGGCCGATCGACTTGGCGAGCGTGCGGCGCTGTTCGGCATAGTTGGGCGCAACCATCGGATAATCGGCCGGCAGGCCCCACTTGGTGCGATAATCGTCGGGCGTCATGCCATAACGCGTCATCAGGTGACGCTTCAGCATCTTCAGCTTCTTCCCGTCTTCCAGGCAGACAATATAGTCCGGCTTGATCGACGAGCGGACGGCCACGGCCGGCTCCTGCTTCGGCGCCGGCGCTTCGACGGGCGTGCCCAACCGTGCGAGCGTGGCGTAAACGCTTTCAATCACACCGGGAACTTCACCGGGTGCAACCGTGTTGTTGGCAAAATGCGACGAGACAATATCGGCGGTGAGTGCCAACAACTCGGCGTGAGATTGTGAACTTTCTGTCATGTTGATGTCCTTGACCCTTGAACATTTGCGGTCTTGTTAGCCGCAACTGTCCCATTGAGCTTTGGGAAAGGGTTTTGCAACCCAAAAACCTCAGCCTATCAACTGTTCGAGACTAAATCTCATGGTAATCGCGGCGCGGCGGCTGCCATCCTTTGCCGTATAATAGTCAGCGCGCCGGCCAACCTGCACAAAACCTGCGCGATTATACAGATACTTGGCCGGTTCATTATCCTCGCGCACCTCAAGGAACAATTCGCTGGCCCCGCGCACAATCGCGTCTTCCTGCGCACGCATCAACAAGCGTCCGGCAATACCATTGCGCCACTGTGCCGGTGCAACTGCTATCAACAACAGCTCCACTTCCGGCCCCGCCGCACGGCACAGGCTGAAACCGGCAGCCTGGCTGCCCATCAGCGCCAACCGGCCCCAACAGCCCGGCAATGTGAGCGTGGCCGCCAGCTGCGCCGCCGACCAGGCTTCGCCATAAAGAGGATCAAAGGCCGCGTGCATCACGGTCATCAGCGCATCAAGATGGCGCTCATCCGCCGGGATGATGACCAGGTCGGAAGTCGGGCCAGGATTGGGGCCAGAGTTCAAACCGGCGTTCGAAGTCGGTTCCGGGGCGGCGGCGGTGTCCACAGGCGCTGGGATAATCGGCTCAGTCGCCGGCGTAAAGCGCCTGCGGCAAGCCGAGCGCCGCTGGCGGCACGTGCCCGGCAAATGCCGCATCGGGATGATCAGGGCACAACGCGGCAACACCCGGCAACAGGGCGGCACCAGCGCCCGTCACGGCGACCCCCGCCGGCAGCACTGTGACCATGGTCGGCAGCGGTGCCAGCAATCCCGGGCCGAGCACCGCGCCCGCCGCATGGCCACGCCCGGCATCGATCAGCGCCAGCACTGCGCCCAGCGACGGATCGGCGGCAAAGGCCTGCGCCGCCACCAGCGACAGCGCCGAGACGCCGTGCACCGGCACGCCCCAGGCCACTCCCAGCGCCCGCGCCGCGGCAATGCCGATGCGGATGCCAGTGTAGCTGCCCGGACCAATGTCGACGATGATGGCAGCAGCGCGCCGATCGCCCAGCAGATCCGCGATCGCCGGCACCAGCGCTTCGGCATGGCCGCGTCCGATGAGTTCATGATGGCGAGCCAGCACGCGCACGCCCTCGACCAGCGCAATCGACAGCGCGGGCGACGACGTGGACAGGGCGAGGATGGTCACACCCGCGCCGCTACAGGATTTGCGCGGCATCCTCAAACGCCAAGCGCGGCAGGCGTGGGAAGACGCCCTGGCCATTGCCTTTGCCCAGCGAGCAGATGAAGTTGGTCTCGATGCCGGTATCTGCCCAGAAGGCGGCGTCCACGGTCTTCTTGTCAAAGCCCGACATGGGCCCGGTGTCCCAGCCCAGTGCGCGCGCCGCCATGATCAGATAGGCGCCCTGCAGGCTGCTGTTGCGGAAGGCGGTCTCGCGGGCAAAATCGGCGCTCCAGTTGAACCAGGGCCGCGCGTCGACATGCGGGAAGAGTTCGGGCAGCCGGTCATAGAATTTGGGATCAAAACCGATGATCACCGTAACCGGGGCGGCCATCACCTTTGGCTGGTTGGCGGCGCTGACAGTGGCCGCCAGTTTCGCCCGCGCGTCTGGTGAATGGCAGAAGATGAAGCGCGCCGGCGACGCGTTGGCCGAGGTCGGCCCCATCTTCACCAGATCATAAAGTTGGCGCAGCTGGCTTTCCGAAACCGGCGTTTCGTCCCAGCCATATTGGGTGCGGGCATCGGTGAACAATTGCGCCAATGCGGCGCCGTCGAGTGGCGATCCGGCCACGATCAGACCGCCCGCACGTCAAGAACTTCGGGCACATAATATTTCAGCAGCGATTCAATGCCCATCTTCAACGTCATGGTGCTGGACGGGCAGCCGGAACAGGCGCCCTGCATTTCAAGGAACACCGTGCCCTGGCGAAAGCCGCGATAGACAATGTCGCCACCATCTTCGGCCACCTGCGGGCGCACCCGGGTTTCGATCAGCTCGCGGATCTGCATCACGATATCGGCATCGGCCGGATCATCATCGGTCACCGCTTCAGCAACCGTGCCGGTAAACAGCGGCGCACCGCTGGTGAAATGATCGACCAGCACGCCCAGGATCTGCGGCTTCAGCGCCGGCCAGTCAGCACCGGCCGGATTGCGGGTGACCGAAACGAAATCATGGCCCAGGAACACACGGTCCACATCGCCCAACGCAAACAGAGCGGCGGCCAGCGGTGAGGCTTCGGCGGCTTCGGGGGTCGGAATGTCCACACCGTCCGCGCCGGTCACCTTCTGGCCGGGACGGAACATCAGGGTCATCGGATTGGGGGTCTGCTCGGTTTCGATGAACATGGGCACGGCCTTTCCTTCGCTTGCCAGCGATATGGCCCAGCCGCCCGCTGCCTTCAAGACAAGTCAGACGATTTCTGTCGTAATTCGGTGATCAGGCTCAGGCTATGGTGGCCAGTCGGTCGGTATCAAGGCTGCCCGGCACCAGCATCAGGATGCAGGGCAGGCTGCCGGCGTGCTCCCCGGCAAAGAAACTCACCAATGGCCCCGGCGTGCCGCGGCTGGCCGTGCCAAGCACCAACGCGCGGATGGATGGATTGTCCTTTACATGCGTCAGGATCAGCGCCGAAGGCTCCCCTTCCAGCACCAGCACATCGGGCCGGGCACCTTCCATTGCTTCGGCCTCGCCGGCCAGTTGCGCCAACAGCGCCTCTGCCTCGGCGCGGGCTTCGGCGGCCATCATCGATTGCACGGCGCCGAAATGCATGAACTCAGTGGGCCGCACCACGGTCACCAGCCGCACATCGGCGCCCACATGCGCTGCCCGCAGCACGGCAAAGCGCATCGCCACCCGGCTTTCCGGGCTGTCGTCGATCACGACGAGATAGGTGGCGGCAGCACTCACCCGTCAAGCGTAGGGCGATTTGGCGCGAAGGAGCAAGTCAAACCCGGCTCTTCAATGCGTCGGCCAGGCTGGTGGTGGCACTGCCCGGTGCCTTCGGGCTGGGCTGGCCCGGGCCGGGCGCCCAGCCGGCGACGTGCAGTATCTCGATGGTCACGCTGGTCTTGCCATCGCCATCGGCCATGGCGGCAAAGCGCTGGGCGGCAGCCATCAGGACGTCGCGGCGCAGGGGCCTGCGCCGGCGCAAGACTGATCGCGCGCCCATGGCGGTCAGATCATCAAACAGGCCGAACAGGCTGGCATAGCGCAGGCTGATACGCTCGACATCGGCGACCGGCATGGCAAAGCCGGAGCGGGCCAGCAGGCCGGCGGCCGCATTGGCCTCCACCATCGGCGCCGTATGACTGCCGGCACCGCCGGTGATGGCCACTTCCGCCTCGAGCAGGCAGGCGCGCAGTTCCACCAGGCTCATGCCGCCCACGAACGCCGCAACGAACAGGCCATCGGGGCGCAGCACCCGCCTGATCCCGGACATTGCTGCGGGAAGATCATTCACGGTGGTAAGTGATCCGGCCGACACCACCAGATCGAAGCTGGCATCGGCAAACGGCAATCGATCCTCGTCCGCGATCGTCACACCGGGTTCATTGGCACTCAGCGCCGCCCGCGTTGCGCCAGGCCAGATGGCGCGGGGCCCGCCCAGATCGAGCACATCCGCAAACGGCCGCGCCACCATCGCCACGCGTTCGCGCAGTTCATCGGCCATCAGATCGTGCAGGAAAGACACCTTGCCAAAACCCGCAGCGGCGCGGGCATGGCGATGGCGGCGCAGCGCGGCATCAAAGGGCAGGGCATCCGTCATCACCCTCTCTTTACGCCGCGCGAGGCGAGGCGCAAACTCGCCAGATGGTTGCAGTTCTGGCCTTGGTGACGACTCCCCTTCGCGCGGTGATCGACGTCGTGCTGCCGCCGCGCTGCCCGGCCTGCGGCGAGATCGTCGATGGTGATGATCGCTTCTGCGCTGCCTGTTTCGGCCAATTGCAGGCGCTGGGGCCGCCGCAATGCGCCTGCTGTGGCATACCGCTTCCTCACGAAGGCGACATCGCGGCCCAATGCGGCGCCTGCCTCGGCGAACCGCCCCCCTTTCAGCGCGCCCGCGCACCTTTCACCTATGGTGGCCCGACCCGGCATCTGGTGCTTGCGCTGAAGCACGGCCGCCGCCTGCATCTGGCGCGGATGATGGCCCGCGCCATGCTGCGCGTGGCAGGTGATCTGCCCGAAGATGCCGTGATTGTGCCTGTGCCCTCCCATGCCCTGCGGCTTTGGCAGCGCGGCTTCAACCAGGCGGCCGAAATTGCCCGCCAGCTGTCGCGGCAATCCGGCCGGCCACTGGCGGTGGACGCGCTTGCCCGCATCAGGGCCACGCCCAGCACCAAGGGCCTGACCCGCAAGGCCCGCCAGAAGAATGTGCAAGGCGCGTTCCGCGTGGCGCACGCCGATCAGATCAAGGGTCGCACCGTCGTGCTGATCGACGACGTGATGACCACCGGTGCTACGGTTTCCGCCTGTGCCGCGAAACTTGCCAGGGCAGGGGCGCGACAAGTGGAGGTCTTGACCTATGCCCGCGCCGTGCGCGAGGAGCAGGCTCACGTGTCAGTTCGATGACAGAAATGGCTTGATCAGGGATGGGATGCCATGGCCACGATTGAAATCTATACCAAATTCCTGTGCCCCTTCTGCACGCGTGCCAAATCGTTGTTGAAGGCCAAGGGTGTGGACTTTGAGGAAATCGACATTTCCATCGGCGGCCCGCGCCGGACCGAGATGCTGGAACGCTCCGGCGGCCGCCAAACCGTGCCGCAGATCTTCATCGATGGCCGCCACATCGGCGGTTGCGATGATCTGCAGGCGCTTGATCGCGCCGGCCGGCTGGACCCGCTGCTCGCCGCATGACGCTCACGCTCGCCATACTGCAGACCAATACAGGCATTGATCCCGACGCTGAGGCCCGGCAGCTTGCAGCGCAGATCGGCGATGCGGCCAGCCGCGGCGCACAAATCGTCTTTACCCCCGAAATGAGCGGCCTGCTCGATCGCGATCGGGCGCGGGCGAGTGGCAAGGTGCGTCAGGAAGCCGATGATGTGGTGCTGGCTGCCGTGCGCACCGCTGCAGCCCGGCATAATGTGTGGGTGCAGCTGGGCAGCCTGGCGCTGCGCGGCACGGGCGAGAAATTCGTCAACCGCGGTTTCCTGATCCGGCCGGATGGCGAGATCGCGGCGCGCTATGCCAAGATCCATCTGTTTGATGTCGCGCTTGGCACCGAAAGCTGGCGGGAATCCGCCGCCTATGATGCCGGTGAAGAAGCGGTGGTGGCGGCCACGCCGTGGGGGCCGCTGGGGCTGACCATTTGCTACGACCTGCGCTTTCCAGCCCTGCACCGCGCCTTGGCCGAGGCCGGTGCACAGATGATTGCAGTGCCGGCGGCGTTCACCCGCCCCACCGGCCAGGCCCATTGGCATGTGCTGTTGCGCGCCCGCGCCATTGAAACCGGCTGCTGGGTGATCGCAGCGGCGCAGACCGGCGTACATGCCGATGGCCGCGCCACTTTTGGCCACAGCCTGGTGATCTCGCCATGGGGCGACGTGGTGCTCGACATGGGCGAAGCACCCGGCATCGGGCTGGCGACGATCGACCTTGGCGAAGTGGCAGCGGCGCGCGGCAAGGTGCCGGCCCTCGAACATGCCCGTCCCTTCCGCTTGGTCGGCCCATGATCGTCTATGATCTGGTGTGCGACGCGGCGCACCGGTTTGAAGCCTGGTTCGGATCGAGCAGCGACTATGAAGACCAGCTGCAGCGTGGCTTGCTGTCATGCCCGCTGTGCGGCAGCGCCAAGGTGGGCAAGGCGGTGATGGCGCCCGCCGTTCCGGCCAAATCCAACCAGAAAGCGGCCACCCAGAGCCTGGCCACTGATGATGCGATGGCTCGATTGCTGATGCTGCAACGCGCCTTTGAAGCCAACAGCGATTATGTCGGCGATCGCTTCGCTGCCGAAGCCCGCGCCATCCACCAGGCAGGGGAAACCCGCAGCGTGCACGGCGAAGCCACACCGGAAGAGATCAGGGCCCTGCGCGAGGATGGAGTGTCGCTGTTGCCCTTGCCATTCCGCCCGCGCGGCCGTTCGGACGCCTGAAACAGGATGTTTGCCAAAGTTTTTTCTTGAACAGCGCCAAACATCATGGCCTTGAAAATCCGGCGCACCCGTAGCTCAGCTGGATAGAGCGACGGTTTCCTAAACCGTAGGCCGCAGGTTCGAACCCTGCCGGGTGCACCACTATTGTTTGCGCGTTGCCGCCCACCAACCCAACGCGCGGGTTTGCGCATTGCCGCCGGCCAGCCCTTTTGCCGCATCACATTGTCAGCATGGGCTTGCCATGGTTTACTGGTCGCCAGCTGAGAGGCTCCAGCGCGGGGAAAACGTGTGAAGCAAACGCTGCTCAATCTACTGCCGCCGGCATCCGTGGCAGCGCTGCTGCTGTTCTGGGGCAATGCGCCTGCCAGCCTCGTCGACAGCCCCTATACGCTGGTGACGGTCATCCTGATCGTGGTTGGCTTCGTGCAGCTGCTGGAACTGGGCTTTGAACGCCATGAAGGCTGGCGCATCACGGGCCGTGAGCTGGCCACCGATGCCTTCTATGTCGTGCTCAGCTTCACCATGATCAACTGGATGACCGAGAATCTGGCCAATGGGCCGATGGGCGCCGCCAAGGCCGCGCTTGGCCTGTCCACACCCTGGGTGAAGGCGCTGCCCTTTCTGGCGCAGGTCGCCTTTGCCACGCTGTTGTTTGAATTCGGCCAATATTGGATGCACCGGCTGATGCACAACAATGGGCTGTTCTGGTCCACCCACGCCCCCCATCATCACATCACCCAATTGAACGCCGCCAAAGGCTATGTCGGCAATCCGATCGAGCTGTTCCTGATCACGCTCAGCGTGCTGGTGCTGTTCGATTTCGACAAGGCGGCCGTGTTCGCCTCCGCCTCCATCGGCACGGCCGTCTCGACCTTTGCCCATGCCAATGTGCGATCGGACCCGCCGGCGTGGTACAGTTTCTTCTTCACCACCATCCGTCATCACAGCCTTCACCATACGGCGCTGAGCTATGAGGATACGCGCTGCAACTATGGCAATGTCGTCATCCTCTATGACCGTCTGTTCGGCACCTATCGCGAAGGCGAATCCGCAGTGGTGGGCCAGGACGAACGCCGCCGCCTGAGCATCCCCGAACAATGGCTGTTCCCATTCCAGCCGCTGCTGGCCCGGTTCAAGGCCCAGCGCGGCTGAGGCGATCAGCGCGGGCGAGCCAGGGCCACGAGCAGCGGCGCCGCGATCGCGCTGTCAAAATATTCGCGCACATGGGTCACACGGCCCACAGCCACATCGGCCACCACACACACCGGCAGGCGCAGCACATGCCCATCCGGCATGGGGCCGCCGGCCGTGTGTTCCTCCACAAAGCCGGTGGCTGTGGCGGCGCGCACCGCATCGCCATAGCCCCAGCCGGGCACCGCGGCGTGCACCACCGCGTTGAACTTCAGCAGCGCTTCGAGGTTCATCGGCGGCGCACCATTCTGCACCAGCTGAAAATCCGGTGCGCAAAGGTCGCGCACGGCAGCGGCATCATTGGCCGCCAGCGCGGCAAACAGGGCTTCGGCGATCTGGGCGTTGTCCATCACGGGTTCCTTCATTGGCCGGGCCGCTTGGCGCGCAAGGTGGGCGGCGCATCCAGAGGATTATCCGGCCACGGATGTTTGGGATAGCGGCCTTTCAAATCCTTCTTCACATCGGCCCAACTGCCCGCCCAGAAGCCCGGCAGATCCTTGGTCACCTGGATTGGCCGACCGGCTGGCGATGTCAGCCGCAAGGTCAGCGGCACCCGGCCTTCGGCCAGCGTCGGATGGCGGGCAAGGCCAAACAAGGTCTGCACCCGCATGTCGGCGGCCGGCCCGCCATCGGCGGCATAATCAATCGCGTGGCTGCTGCCCGCCGGGGTGGTGAAACGGGCCGGCGCGAACCGGTCGAGCTGCTGGCGCTGGTTCCAGTCGAGCCGGTTCAGCAGCGCTTCGGCCAATTGTGCATCCGACAGATCAGACAGGCGGCGGCCAAGCGACGGGGCCAGCCAATCGGCCAACCCGGCAAGCAACGCGGCATCGTCGCTGGCCGGCAGATCAAGACCGTGTGCAGCCGCAAAACCAAGGCGGGCACGCAGCGCCAATGCGGCTTCACCCCAAGGCAACAAGCCCAGGCCAGTGGCCGCCACCGCATCGAGCAGGGCGGCGCGCACGCGGGCCGGATCGGGCCGCTCCATGGGCTGACGCGCCAAAGTGATGGCACCAAGCCGGCGCTGGGTTTCGGCGGTCACCCCGGTGGTGGCCGGATCATAGCCAAATACCACCCGGCTTTCGATGCGGCTGGCCAGCAGCTTTTCCACATCCCCGTGCAACGGCGCGCCCAACAGCAGCCGCGCCCCGGCCGCACTGCCGCTGGCATCTGCCACCACGATCCATTCGCTGCGCGCCAACGGCGAATCCGGCGGCGCTGCGACAGCACGACCATTGGCCATCAGAAACGCTGCTCCGCGCCGCCTGGCAACCCGGTCGGGCAGGCCCAGCGCCAGCACTTCGCCAGCGGATTCGACGTTGATATCCGTCTCGGTCGCTCCCACCGCGCGGGCCCAGCGCTGTGCCAGCTTGCGCGCGGCATCAGCCCGCTGGCCACGTTCACGCGCCCAGCCGGAAAGCCGCTGTTCCAGATCATCGCTGCGCCCGCCCAGCCCGCGTTCGCCCAGCAGAACGGCGATGCGTGCCGCCAGCAGGCCATGGCCGCGTGCCGCAGCCTTGACCAGCATATGGGCCTGTTCGGGCGCCATTGGCAGCGCGGCCAGCTTCTCGCCGTGCGGGGTCACGCGGCCTTGATCGTCAATGGCGGCCAGCGCCTTCAGCCGGGTCTGAGCTTCGGCGACCGCCACGGAAGGCGGCGGATCACGCCAGGGCAATATGGCGGGATCCGGCACGCCCCAACGGGCGCAATCCAGCACCAGACCGGCCAGATCGGCCTCCAAGATCTCGGGCGGATCAAAAGGCGCGCGGCCCAGGGTCTCGGCGGCTTCCCACAGGCGGATCGCCACGCCGGGTGCAGTGCGGCCGGCACGGCCAGCGCGTTGGGTCACGGCGGCCTGGCTGGAACGCACGGTCACCAGCCGCTGCAAGCCCACACTGCGATCCAGCTGCGGCCGGCGCGACAGGCCGGAATCGACCACCACCCGCACGCCATCGATGGTGATGCTGGTCTCGGCAATCGACGTCGCGAGCACGATCTTGCGGCGGCCTGGCGCTGCGGGCGCGATGGCGACGCGTTGATCGGCAGCTTCGCGGGCGCCGTGCAGGCGGAACAGATCGGTATCGGCCGGCAGCCGGCCTTCAAGCCGCTCGGCAGTGCGTTCGATTTCGGCAACCCCTGGCAGGAAAGCGAGGATCGAGCCGGTTTCGCTGGCGAGCGCCGCGCGAATGGCGCCGGCCATGGCATCTTCCAGCCGCTCCGCCGGGTTGCGGCCAATGTGGCGCTGTTCAACCGGGAACATCCGGCCTTCGGATTCGATCTGGACCAGGCCAGGAATGATGGCGGCAAAGCCGGCGACATCGAGCGTGGCCGACATCAGCACCAGGCGCAGATCGGGGCGCAGCGCGGCGCGGGCCTCGAGGGTGAGGGCCAGCGCGAAATCGCTGTCGAGGCTGCGTTCATGCACTTCATCGAACAGCACGCCGGCCACACCTGCCAGTTCCGGATCGCTGACCAGCATGCGGGTGAAGATGCCTTCGGTCACCACTTCGATGCGGGTGGCGGCAGAAGTGCGGGCATCGAGCCGGGTGCGATATCCGATGGTCTGGCCCACCGCTTCGCCCATTTCCTCGGCCATGCGTTCGGCGGCAGCGCGGGCGGCAAGGCGGCGCGGCGAGAGCAGGATGAGCTTGCCACCTTTGACCCAGTCTTCGCCAAGCAACGCCGGTGGCACGGCAGTGGTCTTGCCAGCCCCGGGCGGCGCCACAAGCGCAACAGGTGAATTGCTGGCCAGCGCCGCCTGTACCTGCGGCAGCACGGCGAGCACCGGCAGCATCAGAACGGCTTGACGATCACCAGCACCGCCACCGCCAGCGTGACCAGCGACGGGATTTCATTCATCAACCGCAGCCGACGCTCGGTGACATTGCGGTCACCAGCCGCAAAGCGCTTGGAGGTGACCACGCTCCAGTGGTGGAACCAGGTCAGCAGGCAGACAAAGGCGAATTTTGCGACCAGCCACAGGGGCCAGCCAAGGTGGAAGCCCAGCGAAAGACCGGCGATCCAGCTCACCACCATGGCTGGTGACAGGATGATGCGGCGCAGGCGGCGGCAGCGTTCATCCCACAGCGCGGATTCCGCCGCTTGTGGCGCCACCGGATGCCAATAGACCAGGAATCGCGGGATCATGAACAGGCCGGCCATCCAGAAGATGACGAAGGCCACATGTAGCGCCTTCACCCACAGATAGGCGTCGCCAAGCCAGCCTGCGCCCCACTCGATCACTTACAGCGGCTTCCGCAGCAGCGCGAACAGCTGTTCAACATGTTCGATCGGCGTATCTTGTAGGATGCCGTGGCCCAGATTGAAGATGTGCGGGCGACCCGACAGCGCGTGGCGAATGCGCAGCGTCGCCTGTTCCAGCGCTTCCCCGCCGGCAATCAGCGCCAGCGGATCGAGATTGCCCTGCACGGGCATACCCGGCGGCAGCATGGCATCGGCCCAGGCCGGATCGACGGTTTCATCAAGGCCCACCGCATCCACACCGGTTTCGGCCGCATAGGCTGCCAGCTTGGCACCGGCACCCTTGGGGAAGCCGATGATCGGCACATCGGGGTGGCGCACCATCAGGCGGCCTACGATATCGGCGTTGGGTGCGATCACCCAGCGTTCGAACTGGGCCGGGCTGAGCGTGCCGGCCCAACTGTCAAACAGCTGGATGGTCTGGGCACCAGCTTCGATCTGCCCCGACAGATAATCAACGGTCACCGCCACGATGCGATCGATCAGCGCCTGGAACCGCGCCGGATCCTTGTAGGCAAGGCGGCGGGTTTCGGCCTGATCCTTGCTGCCATGGCCGGCGACCATATAGGTGGCGACCGTCCACGGGCTGCCGGCAAAGCCCAGCATCGTCACCGACGGATCGATCGCCTTTCGTACCTTGGCAACGGTTTCATAGATCTTGGCGAAATACAGCGGATTGGGCTGTAGCTGCGAGAAATCGCCATCGTGCAGCGCCGGCGTGAGCTGCGGGCCTTCGCCGGGACCAAAGGTAAGGCCCTGGCCCATGGCGTGCGGCACGATCAGGATATCGGAAAACAGGATGGCGCCATCCATCCCGAAGCGGCGCAGCGGCTGGATGGTGATTTCGGCGGCGGCATCACTGTCGTACACCAGTTCCAGGAAGCCGCCCTTTTCGGCGCGCAGGGCGCGATATTCGGGCAGATAGCGCCCGGCCTGCCGCATCAGCCACACCGGCGGAGGGTCCCGCATTTCGCCCTTCAGCACGGCGAGCAGCGGCGGGTCTTTCGGAGAAGATTTCAGGTCAGCCATGTCGCTCCCTTTCGGGCCAGCGCCAAGGCCGGTCAAGGCCTCGCTTGGCTTCCACTGACTGAAAAGAATCTGGAAAAATTGTGGGTAGTAGTAGGCGGCGGAATCGTGGGGATAAAAATGCGCCCGCCGATCCATCCACAGATGGTGGCTGATGCGACTCGCCGGAATCGCGCGAGTCGCCGGCCTTGTCCCCGTTATCCACACCCCGGCCTGTGCATATTTCCGCAGCCCCATGATCTGGGCGGGGGCGCGGGGACGGATGGGCCCAATTGCCGCTTGCCCGAAGCTCCACAGCAGCGTTAACGCTTTGCCCTGATGCTTATCCACAGAGTCATACGGGTGAAATATTCCCGGCCGGGGCGGGCGTGACCATGACGGACACGCTGCACCTGCATCTGATCAGTGATTCCACCGGCGAAACGCTGGAATCGGTGGCGAAGGCCAGCCTGGCGCGATTCGAGGGCGCACAGGCGGTGAAGCATTTCTGGCCGATGGTGCGCAGTGAAGGCCATCTTGATCGCATCATCGAGGAAGTGGCGAAGAAACCCGGGCTGGTCATCTATACGCTTGTTGATGGTGCCGTGCGCGATCGGCTGGAAACCCGCTGCGCCACGCTTGGGCTGCCGATGGTGTCGCCGCTTGATCCGACGATCTCGGCGCTGTCGGAACTGCTCGGCCAGGCCGCCACCCGCCGGCCGGGGCGTCAGCACGTGATGGACCAGGCCTATTTCCGCCGTGTCGACGCCATCAACTACACGATGGTGCATGACGATGGCGCGATGACCGCGCTGGAGGAGCTGGAAGAGGCCGATATCGTGCTGCTCGGCGTGTCGCGCACCTCGAAAACGCCGACCTCCATCTATCTGGCCAACCGCGGCTACAAGACGGCCAATATCCCGTTGGTGCCGCAATCGCCGCCGCCAGCCCATGTCTGGACGGTGAAAGGCCCGTTGCTGGTTGGCCTCACCACCGCGCCCGACCGGTTGCAGTCCATCCGCCGCAATCGGCTGCTCACGCTGGGGCAGACGCCCGACACCGATTATGTCGATGTCGAGCAGATCGAAGCCGAAGTGGCCTTTGCCCGCCGGCTGTTTGCCGATCGTGATATTCCGGTGATCGATGTTACCCGCCGCAGCATCGAGGAAACGGCTGCGGCCATCATCAACCTGCATCAGGCCAGGCTGGAGACAAGGGGAGACACGGGGGCATGATGCTGGTGCTGGCCAGCCAGTCGGCCGCGCGTCGCGCGATGTTGACCGCAGCTGGCGTGCTGCACGAGGCGTTGCCGGCGCATGTCGATGAAGAGGCGATTACCGCCGGTCTGGTCGCCGAACAGGCCAGCCCGGAACGCATTGCCGACGCGCTGGCCGAAGTGAAGGCGCTGAAGATCAGCCGCCAGCATCCCGGTGCGCTGGTGCTTGGCGGGGATTCGGTGGTGGTCACGGCAGATGGCAGCATGGTGGTCAAACCTGAAACCCGTCCGCGTGCCGAAGCGCAGCTGCGGCAATTGTCGGGCACCACGCACCGGCTGATCTCCGCTGCGGTAATCTGCGAAGCCGGCAAACCTGTCTGGCGCAATGCGGGTGCAGCCACGCTGACCATGCGCCGCCTGAGCGACGCCTTCATTGCCGCCTATCTTGATGAAGAAGCCGAGGCCGTGCTGGGCTGTGTCGGCTGCTATCGGATCGAAGGGCTGGGCGCCCAGCTGTTCAGCCGGATCGATGGTGATCAGTTTGTCATTCGAGGCCTCCCGCTGCTCGCCGTTCTGGACTATCTGAGGGTCAGGGGAGTGCTGGCCACATGAGGGAACCTGCCGTTGCGGGCGTGATCGGCTGGCCGATCAGTCATTCGAAATCACCGCTGATCCATCGTTTCTGGCTGGGAAAACTCGGGCTGGATGGTGATTACAGCCGGTTTCCAGTGCGGCCCGAACAGCTCGGCACCTTCGTGCGGGCACTGCCCGTCATGGGCTTGCGTGGTGTGAATGTGACGGTGCCGCACAAGCTGGCCGTGATGGCGCACCTCGATGGCCTCGCGCCGGAAGCGGTCGCGGTGGGGGCGGTCAACACCATCCTAGTTGGCGAGGATCATCGCCTCATTGGCCATAATACTGATACCGCGGGCATCACCGGGCCGGCCGGCGCGATCATGGCCGGGCGCACTGTTCTGGTGATTGGCAGCGGCGGTGCGGCGCGGGCAGCGGCGGCGGCCGCGCGCGACAGCGGCGCCGCGGCCCTGTGGGTGATGGCCCGGAACTACAACGCTGCCGGCGCCTTGCTGGCGGCATCGAGCTTGCCCGGCGGCGTGATGGCGATGGGTGACGTGCCGCCGGCCGATACCGGGCTGGTGTTCAACGCCACCACGCTGGGAATGGCCGGCCAGCCGGCGCTCAATATCAATCTTTCGGCTTTGCCGGCCGATGCCGTGGTGTTCGATGCCGTCTATGTGCCGCTGGAAACCCCCTTGCTGGCGGCCGCCCATGCGCGCGGGCTCGTCACCATCGACGGGCTGGACATGCTGATCGGCCAGGCGGCCGAGGCGTTTCGGCTGTTCTATGGCGCCGATCCGCCGCGCCGTCACGATGGCGAACTTCGGGCGATGCTCACCAAATGAGCCGCACGATCATCATCGGCCTCACCGGTTCCATCGGCATGGGCAAATCCACCGTGGCTGCCATGTTCCGCAAGCTGGGCGTGCCGGTGTTTGATGCTGATGCGGAGGTGCGGCGCGTGCAGGGGCCGGGTGGACGAGCGCTGGCGGCGATCGAGGAGCTGTTTCCCGGCACCACCCACGCCGGCGGCCTGCACCGGGAAAAACTAGGCGCCGCAGTCTTTGGTGATCACGCCAGGCTGCGCGATCTGGAGAAGATCCTGCATCCGCTGGTGGCCGAAGCTCAAAGCGAATTTCTTGGCGCGCACCGGCTGAAGCCTGCCATCGTGCTCGATGTGCCGCTGTTGTTTGAAAAGGGCGGCTGGCGGCGCTGTGATGTCAGCGTGGTGGTCTCGGCGCCCTATCGCGTGCAGCGCGCCCGCGTGCTGGCCCGGCCAGGCATGACGCCCCAGAAATTCGCCGGCATATTGAAAGGCCAGATGCCCGATCGCGAGAAACGCGCCCTGGCCGATGTGGTGATCGAAACCGGTCGCGGCCGTCGCCAAACCTGGCTGGCGGTGAAACGGCTGATTTCATCGCTCTAGGGCTTGCTCCACCGGCCATCATCGCTACATGGGCGCCATGCGCGAAATTGTCTGGGATACCGAAACCACTGGCATCATGCCGGGTGATGGCCACCGCATCGTCGAGATCGGTGCGGTGGAAATGATCAATCGCACCGTGACGGGGCGGACCTTCCACACTTATATCGATCCGCAGCGGCCGATGCCCAAGGATGCGGAGCGCGTGCACGGCCTGTCGAGCGACTTCCTCACCGGCCAGCCGATCTTTGAACAGGTGGTCGATGATTTCCTCGCCTTCATCGGCGATGCACCGCTGGTTGCCCACAATGCCGCCTTCGACATGGAGTTCCTCAACTGGGAACTGAAGCGCGCCGGCATGCCCATCGTGCCCATGACCCGCGCCATCGACACGCTGGAAATCAGCCGCAGGGCCAACCCGGGCGCCAAGCACACGCTCGATGCGCTATGCACCCGCTATGGCATTGATCTTTCGGCCCGCACCAAGCACGGCGCGCTGCTCGATGCCGAATTGCTCGCCCGTGTCTATATCGAGCTGACTGGTGGCCGGCAGATCGGATTCGACCTTGCCAGCGACGCAGCCGGGGACGACACTCAATATGAGCGGGTGAGTCTTGCCGCACGGGCGCATGAGGCCAGCGAGGAGGAGCTGGCACGGCACGCCAGTTTCGTGGCCGGCCTGAAGGACCCGCTCTGGCTGTCGTGACACTCAGGTGAGAGTGCACGGCCGAGCGAGGAGAAACAGGAACATGGATATCCGTATTTCAGGGCACCAGGTCGATACCGGGGTTGCCTTTGGCGAACATGTGCACGAACGATTGGGCGCAATGGTGGCGAAATATTTCCCGCGCGCGCTGTCGGCCCATGTCACGCTGGGCCCCGCCCCCTATGGCCATTTCTCGTGCGATATCGTGATGCACGTGATGGCTGACCTTATCCTGAAGGGATCGGCCCGCGCCGGCGACGCGCATGTGGCGTTTGATGCTGCCGCCGAGCGGATCGACAAGCAATTGCGGCGTTACATGCGCCGGCTGAAGGACCGCCACTCACCGGCCGCCGGCCGCACCACGCCTGCGCTGGCGGAACTGCCGCCGCTCGACAATGCCGAATACAAGGTGTTCGCCGCCGCGCCCGAGGATGCGGAAGCGGAAGGCGATGCGCCGCTGATCATTGCCGAAACCCGCGTCGATATCCCCACGACCAGCGTAAGTGATGCCGTTATGATGCTGGATCTTCGCAACACCACGGCCCTGTTGTTCGTCAATAGTGCCACGGGAACGCACAACATGGTCTATCGCCGGGAGGATGGCACCATCGGCTGGGTTGAACCCCGTGCCGAAGTGGCCGCCCGCCCACGGGAAGCTGCACTGGCAGGATAGGACGGCAATGAACGCAGCATCTTCGGCATTTGGCCAGGCTGGCAGCTTTGTCGGGCTGGTATCGGCAGAGGGCGTGATTCCCGCGCTGCCGGTGCTGGCCAAGGATGCGGCCCTGCTGGCGCTGGCCCGCCACGCATCGGCGCTGGTGGGCCAATCGGCCATGCTGATCCTGGAACGGCTGCGCATGCGGGAAGCCCTGGGTCCGACCGGCTTCGGCGGCGGTGTGGCCATTCCGCATGTGCGGCTGGCCGATCTGCCCGCCTGCCTGGCCGTGGTGGCCAGGCTGCCGGAACCCATTGAATGGGGTGCGGTGGACGGGCAGCCGGTTGACATATTGGTGCTGCTGCTGTCGCCGGAAGGGGCTGGCGCCGATCATTTGAAAGCCTTGGCCCGGGTCAGCCGCGCGCTGCGTGATCCGGAAACGCTGCCGGCCCTGCGGGCCGCCACCGACGCGGATGCGATGCTCGCCGTGCTGGCCGGGCAAAGCGCCGTCGCCGCCTGACGTGCACGATGGCGATCCCTTGCCCCGGCTGGCCAGCCGGGTGCGGGTGGATGCGCTGTTGCGCCGGGTGAGCGCGGCCGGCGGCTTCGCCACCGTGCTGGCCCGCGGCGATGATGAAGCCGGCGCCATTGCCGTGGTCACGCGTGAGGCGGGTGAGGAGGCCTTGCGCGCCGCCGTGCCGGGTGGTTCCGGCCGTTATGAATTTGCCGAACTCGCCCGCGGAGACGCCGTGCCGGCCTGGATCGAGCGGGCGCGCCGCCGCGATCCCGATCTGTGGGTGATTGAACTGGATATCCCGCAGGCAGGGCAGTTCGTCGCCGAAATGCTCGACGGCGGTTGATTGCCAAGCAGCATTTACGCTTGAACCTCGTCCATGGTTTCACGGGGCATCCACAGCATCGGCAAGACGGCTGCGCGCATCGCGGCGCTGGTCGTGCTGGCGCTTGCGGGCCCGGCGCTGGCGGAAACGAGCCTGCCCGTCCTGCCCGGTGAAGATGATCGCGTGATGGCGCAGACCGTGGCGCCGTCGTCCGCTGGCCTGCCGGCCCTCGTGCAGATGGTGGCGGCTGCGCCCGCCGCTGATGCCACCGATGCCGGACTGGCCAGCGCCTCTGAACTCGATTGCCTGGCCACCGCCGTGTGGTTCGAAAGCCGCGGAGAAACCCTGGAAGGCCAACTCGCCGTGGCCCAGGCCGTGGTCAACCGCGCCAAGTCCGGCCGCTGGGGCAAGGGTGTGTGCGGCGTGATCAAGGCGCCGCGTCAGTTCAACTTCAATGCCTCCCGCGTGCAGCGCTCCACGGCCACCTTCACCACCGCGCTCGCCGTGGCCCGCATTGCTGCTGCCGGCCTGTGGCACGATATCGCTGAAGGCGCCCACAGCTTCCATGCCGCTCGTCTCAATCCAGGCTGGCGCCTCGCCCGCGTCGCCAGGATCGGCAACCACGTCTTCTATCGCTGATCGCAGCGCCGTTCAGGGGTTTGGTGACCCTGATTTTCCGCTAGAGTCGCCAGCATGGCGCATGATCTGACCGCGACCGATGTGCTGCGCGGCACCTGCCGCTGGCTGCTGCGTGCCGGCGTCAGCCCGCTCGCCGAAGTGCCGCTGGCCGGTGGTCGCCGTGCCGATATCCTGGGGGTTGATGCCGCTGGCCGGCTGACCCTGGTGGAAATCAAGATCAGCCTGTCGGACCTGCGCGGTGATCGCAAATGGCCGGACTATCTGGATCATTGCGACCGTTTCTTCTGGGCGGTGCCGGCCGGGCTGCCACTGGATGATCTGCACACAGCAGCGTTTCGGCCCGACGAGACCGGCCTGATCATCGCTGATCGCTTTGACGCCGAAGCGGTGCGCGATGCGCCGTGGCGGGCGCTGAACGCCGCCCGCCGCAAGGCCATCACCCTTGCGCTTGCCCGCCGCGCGGCCAATCGCTGGCTGGGGCTGATCGATCCAGATGCCGTGACGGTCGACTACGATTGACGCCCGCCGCCACGCGCAATCCAGTCCTTCACCTTGGCGTCCAGCACGGCCAGCGGCAGCGCGCCGGTATTGAGGCAGACTTCGTGAAAATCGCGGACATCGAACTTCCCGCCCAATGCGGCCTGCGCCTCGCGGCGCAGCCGTGCAAAACTCAGCTCGCCGATCTTGTAGGCGCAGGCCTGGCCGGGCTGGGCGATGTAGCGGTCAATCTCCACGGCCACATCGCGCGGCGCCATTGATGTGTTGTCCAGCATGTAGCCGATGGCGCGGTCGCGGCTCCAGCCCAGCGCGTGCAGGCCGGTATCGACCACCAGCCGCACCGCGCGCAGCATCTCCATGTCGAGATGGCCGAACCAAGCCCAAGGATCGGTGAACATCCCCAGTTCTCGCCCCAGTGATTCGGCATAGAGACCCCAGCCTTCGGTATAGGCGGTGCTGCCGCCGCGTTTGAGGAAGGCCGGCAGCACCGGGTCTTCATTGACCAGCGTCACCTGGAAATGATGGCCAGGGATGCCTTCGTGCAGGGTGAGCGTTTCCAGCGTCGGGATCGGCCTGGTGTCGAGCATCGCCATGTTGAAGAACAGGATCCCCGGCGAGACGCCGTCGGGCGGGCCAGCGCGATAATAGCCGGTGCCGCGCTGATCGCCGAGCGCCGGCAAGGGCGCAACCTTGAACGGCGCTTTCGGCCGGCAATGGAACAGGCGCGGTATCGCCGGCCAGATACGGGATTCAATCTCGGTGAACCGCCCGATCAGCTCCTCCTGGGTCTTGCAGTAAAATTGCGGGCTGGTGCGGACATGTTCGAACAAGGCCTTCAGATCGCCGGCAAAGCCCAGTTCGGCGCGGGTCTTCTCGAATTCGGCGCGGATGCGGCCCACTTCGCCAAGGCCGAGGGCATGGATATCGGCCGCCGCCATGGGCAGGGTGGTGTGGCGTTCCAGTTCGGCGGTGTAAAGCCGCAGGCCATCGGGAATCGCGGCCCGGCCCGGCCCGGCCGGCGTGCGCGGCAGATAGGTTTCCCGCAGAAAGACCAGCCAGCGCCGATAGGCCGGCAGCACGGTTTCGCCGACCATGGCGCGATAGTCCGTCGCCCAACGCGCGCGATCGCTGGCCAGCGTCGGCGGCAGGCGCCGGATTGCCGACATGAAGGCCGTATCGTCCACCGGCTGCGCCAGTAGCGCCTCGACCTGATTGATCACCTTTTCCACCAGCACGCGCGGCTGGACATGGCCGGCCGCCAGTCCCTCGCGCAGCCGCACCAATGTCATGTCCATATGGCCGGCAAACAGGCGTAGCCGCTCCAGCCCGATCTGATAATCGGCGCCCGTTTCGAACAGCGCGCCGCTGCCCGCGACGAAATCCGGCATCTCGATGTGCAGGCCAAAGCTGGGATTGAGCGCCAGCTGGCGCTGGATGGCAAACAGCCCGCTGCCGTGGAAGCTGATGGCCTGGTTCAGGCTGCGGGCGAACACATCATGGGCAATGCGTTCAGCCGTGGCGAGGGCGTTGCGGTCGATTCCCGCCAGTTCCGCGGCGGCGCGGCGCTTGTTGGCCAGCGTGGCGGCGGCCCATTCATCCGAAAGCGGATCGATGAACGCCGGTTCGCCCGCCGGCCGGCGCTGGCCGGGTGGCCCGGTTGGCGACAGCGCTGCATCGTCGGCCGCCGCACGCGCGATCAGCGCGGCAAATCGCGCCGATGCGGATTCAGCAATCGCCAGGGCAGGGGTGGCAGGAACAGCGGCCAGCAGGCCAAGCGCGGTGCGACGGTTCAGCATGCCCGCATCCAACCAGCTTGGCGCGGGAATGCAAGGGGCGGCCTATTTGGGAGACCGCTTGGCCAGGATCCGCTGCAGCGTGCGCCGGTGCATCTTCAGCCGCCGTGCGGTTTCCGACACATTGCGATCGCACAGTTCATAGACACGCTGGATATGCTCCCAGCGCACGCGATCGGCCGACATCGGTTCCGGCGGCGCTTCCGGGCGGGCGCTGCCATCGGCGGAAAGGGCGCGCACAATGTCTTCCGGGTCGGCCGGCTTGGCCAGATAGTCGATCGCGCCGGCCTTCACGGCGGCAACGGCGGTGGCAAGATTGCCATAACCGGTGAGCATGACGATCCGCACATCCGGGCTGGTCGCGCGCAGTTCGGCCACCAGATCGAGGCCGTTGCCGTCTTCCAGCCGCATGTCGACTACGGCATGGGCCGGTTTCAGCCGGGCGGCTTCCACCCGGGCTTCCTGCAGGCTGCCAACGGCGGTGACGGCAAAGCCCTTGCGGGCCAGCAGAACGGAAAGCCGCTGCCGGAACGGCGCATCATCATCCACCAACAGCAGCGGGCGGCCTTCTGCTTCGGGTACACTGGCCATGGTCATTGCTCCTCTTCGCCCTCGTCGGCGTCATTAAACTCAAACTCTTCCCTTGGCCAGCGCACCTCCACCCGGGCGCCGCCTTCGGGTCGGTTGGAAAAGGCCAGCCGGCCGCCGGTGCGCTCGATCAGCGTGGTGGCGATGAACACGCCAAGACCAGTGGAATCGGATTTTGACCGGCTCGGCCCCAATATGGGTTCACCCAGGCGCGGCAGCAGATCGGGCGGAAAGCCAAAGCCATCATCCAGCACGGCCACCCGGATTTCAGATGGCGTGATGGCGGTTTCCATCCGCACTTCGGTGCCGGCATGGCGCACCGCGTTGGCAACCAGATTGTTCAGCGCGTGCAGCAGTTCCGGCGAACGTTGCACCAGCGGCTGCTTGCCCGAAACCACCACCTTCACCGGTACGCGGGCCGGCAGCACACTCTGCGCCACTTCGTGCAGCAGCAGGTCGAGCGTCAGGATGGCAAACGGGTCCTCGGCTTCGGCGCGGGTGGAAAGATCCTTCATGATCCGCCGACTGCGCGCCGCTTCGGCCGCCAGCAGGCGAATATCCTCGCCAAAATCCGGATCGTCGCCCAATTCTTCAAGCAGGCTGTGCGCAATCAGGCTGATCGAACCGAGCGGCCCGCCCAGTTCGTGGGCCGCGGCGGCCGCCATGCTGCCCAGCGCATTCATGCGTGCTTCGCGGGTCAATGCGGCTTCAGTGGCAACCAGTGCGCGGGCCCGGTCACGCCCTTCCGCCGACACCATCCACAGATAGGCCGCCAGAAAACCGATGGCCAGTCCATAGGCGATGACATCGCCGATACGATAGACTAGCGGAAATTCCGGCGGCGGGCCGCTCCACGGCAGCGGTTGCGCCCACATCCAGATGACCGCCAGCACGCCCATCGCCAGCGCCAGCAGCGGCGCCATTTCGCGGGCGGTGAGCAGCGTGGCTGCGATGGTGACCGGCACGATCAGCAGCAGCGAGAAGGGATTGGCCAGTCCGCCGGTGAGGAACAGCAGCACGCCGGCCTGGATCAGATCGAACGAAAGATGCAGCGACAATTCGCGGCCGGTCATCCGATCGCTGCGCTCATACAGGGTGGAAAGGCCGACATTGAGGATGACCGACGCGCCCACGGCCGCCAGCATCGAGCCCCAGGGCAGCGGATAGCCAAACCACAGGCCAACCACCAGCAAGGTGGTGAACTGGCCCAGGATCGCGATCCAGCGGATGCCGGCCAGGGTGCGCACGCGCACCCCGGGGCGATCAAAGGCGGAAGCCGCGATGGAGGGCCGTTCCATCCTCATGCCCTAGCGGTCACAAGCGGCTTCGCCCATGCGGCGTGTCGTTCCACGTGCCGGCAACCGATTGAACCGGCAAGTGTTGCCTCCTGCCGGAGGGGCAGAGCTGCTCAGAGCGACGGCCCCTGCACGCGGCCGGTGGCCTTGACCGGCACGTCCTTCAGCAATTTGGCGATGCTGATGGCGCGCGGATCACTGTTGGCCGCGGCGCGCGCGCTGATGCCGCTGTTATCGGCAATATCGGGATTGGCCCCGGCATCGATCAGCGCCTTGGTCAGCGCCAGGTCGCGCGCCTGCACGGCTTTCAGGATGGCGGTTTCCCCCAGCCGGTTCTGGGCATTTACCTGCGCCTTCAGCCGGATCAGGGTGCTGATGCCTTCGTTCCAGCGGCTGATGGTGGCCAGGATCAACGGCGTATTGCCATCACGGTCCTTCAGATTGAGATTGGCGCCCTTCTGGTAAAGCAGTCCCAGCCAGCCGAGATCACCGCGCCGGGTGACAATGTGGATGCCGGCTTCGCCGCTGTCAGCGTCGCGGGTGTTTACCACGGTGGTGCCCGGCTGGTCAGCAAGTTCGATAGCCTTGTTGACGTCGCGATCCTTCACCGCCTTGATGAAATTGTAGCTGTCGGAAAACTGCGCGGCGGCGGGGCTTGCCCCAACCGTCACCAGCATCGCCAGCACCATCAGTCGTTGCAGAAGTCGTTGGCACATCATCGACAAGCCACCATCTTTTCCCTTATGCCCCTCGAGACCATGATAGCGCATACAAACAACAACCGTCCATGAACAGGGCCAAGAATCTGCGGCTCTCGGCCGTGCTGGCCATCGCGGTGGTGCTGGCAGCCGGCCTGGGCTGGATGCGCTTTGCCGCCTCGCCCGCGCCGCAGGGCAATCTGGCCGGCGCCAGCATTGGCGGACCGTTCACGCTGATCGATCAGGATGGGAAATCCGTGCGCGACACGGATTTTGCTGGCCGCTGGCGGCTGATGTATTTCGGCTATGGCTTTTGCCCGGATGTCTGCCCCACCGATCTCGCGCAGGTCGGGCGTGGCCTCGCGGCGTTCGAAGCGGCGGCACCGGCGCTTGGCGCCAAGGTGGCGCCGATCTTCATCACCATTGATCCGCAGCGCGACACGCCGGCCACGCTCAAGCCCTTTGTTGCTGCCTTTCATCCCCGCCTTGTCGGCCTTACCGGCACGCAGGCGCAGATTTCCGGCGTCACCAGGGCCTATGGCGTCTATGCCAGGCGCATGGATACGGGTGACCCTGAAAATTATCTGATGGACCATAGCGCCATGGTCTATCTGTTCGATCCCGACGGCAAGCCGGTGGCCTTCCTGCCACACGAGGGGTTGACGGCTCAGGCCATCACGGCGCTGTTGACCACCCATGTCCGATAAGCCGTTCTGGGAAACCACGCCGTTCCATCACATGACGCGCGCGCAGTGGGAAAGCCTGTGCGACGGCTGCGGCAAATGCTGCGTCCACAAGCTGGAAGACGAAGACACCGGCGAGGTGTTTCCCACCAATGTCTGCTGCCGCCTGCTCGATACGCGCACGGCGCAGTGCAGCGATTATCGCAACCGCAAGGCGCTGGTGCCGGAATGCGTGCGGCTGACGCCGGGCAGGCTCGATGATCTCGACTGGCTGCCGGAAAGCTGTTCCTATCTGCGCGTCCACCGCGGCCAGGGCCTGGCGCCCTGGCATCACCTGATCACCGGTGATCGCGAATCGATCCACCGCGCCGGCCAATCGGTCGCCGGCCGGGTGATCAGCGAGGATCATATCGGTGATCTGGAAGACTTCATCATCGACAAGCCGCTGTAGGCCCGGCCCATGCTACCCCGGATGCTCCGCTTCCGACGCTCCGAACTGCCCGAAACCCTGAATGTCGCTGGTCGTACGGTGGCCGTGGTGACGACCCGCCGGCCAACCGCGCGTGGGGTGCGGTTGCGCGCCAGCGCCATCAGTGGCCGCATCGAGGTCAGCCTGCCGGCCCGCGGCGGCGAGGCGGCGGCGGCGGCTTTGCTGCAGTCCCACCACGACTGGATCGCAGCCCAGGTGGCGAAATGGCCGGCGCCAACACCCTTTGCGCCAGGCGGCGTCATCCCCTTCAACGGCACGCCGGTGCTGATCGACTGGCAGCCGGATCATCCGCGCTCACCGGCCCTGTTTGGCACCAGCTTGCGGGTGGGCGGGCCGCTGCCGCTCCTGAATGGCCGGATTGAACGTTGGCTGAAGGCGCAGGCGCTGGCCGATCTGGAGCCCGTGACCCGTCGCCTGGCCGATCAACTGGGCCGGCCGTTGTCGCGGGTGTCGGTGGGCGATACCAGCAGCCGCTGGGGCAGCTGCGCCGGGGCGCGATCAGGGGAGGGCGCACGCATCGCTTATAGCTGGCGGCTGATCCTCGCTCCCGATTGGGTGCGTTTTGCCATCGCCGCGCACGAGGCGGCACATCTGGTGCACCAGGATCACAGCCCGGCTTTCCACGCGCTCAACCGCCAGCTCGATCCCCGGGCCGGCGAGGCGCGGCGCTGGCTGGCGCGCCATGGCGCCGCCCTGCACTGGGTAGGGCGCGAAATCTAGAGTGGATGGCCCAGCCAGGCGGCGATGGCGGTGCCGAAATCGGGCTTGGTGACGGCGCTCATGTGGTTGCCGGCGATTTCCACCAGCGCGGCGTTGGGCAGTTCCAGTGCCAGCGCCGGCGCCGAGCCATTGTCAGAATCGTTGCGGCCGCACAGCACCAATATACGGGTTTCAAAACCGCGGAGCACGTCGATCGGGGTAGATGTCTGGCTGCCGATCAGCAAGCTTACCGCGAGTCTGTCGATATTGTTCTGCCGGATGAAAGCGGCGGCATGGGCCTCTGGGCTGCCGGCTGGCCAGCCATCGGGCTGCGCAAGGATCGCCTGAAAATGGGCCGCTCGCGCCGCGCCGCCGGTCAGTCCCTCCAGGCCCATGCCTGCCAGAATGGCGCGGCCCGGCTTCAGGCCGCGCGCCAGCAGCCGCGCCAGCGTGCGGGCACCCATCGAATAGCCGGCAACATCGAAATCGCTCAGGCCCAGCTGGGCAATCAACGCCTCGATATCCATGGCCAGCACATCGGGCGGATAGGCCGCCGGATCGTGCGGAGCGGCGCTTTGGCCGTGGGCGCGGAAATCCGGCATGATCACCCGGTAACCCGCACTGGCAATCTCGGCCGCCGCGCCATAGCGCCGCCAGTTCATCTCGCCTGATGAAAACAGCCCGTGCAGCAGCAGGATCGGCCGGCCTTCACCCAGTTCGACAACCGCAAGCTCGGCCCCGTCAAACCCGGAAAAGCGCGCCATCACCGGCCCTTCTCGGCGCGGGCGGCGGCCACCGCTTCCTTCAACCGCTCATAGCCCACCGCGCCTGACATGATGCGATCGCCAACCACATAGCTGGGCGTTCCGGTCAGCCCGAGATCGCGACCCAGCACCAGGTTGCGATCCAGCTCGGCCTTCAGCGCGGCATTCTTCAGATCGGCAGTCACCTTGTCTTCCGACAGGCCAACACCCTTCACAATGCCCATGGTGCGCACCAGGCTCACCCGGCCGGGACTGTCGAACATGGCGTCGTGGAACTTGCGATACTGGCCTTGCGTCGCCGCCGACAGGCTGGCCATCGCCGCCTCGGTGCTGGCCGGCGACAGCACCGGGAAATCGCGATAGATCACCTGCAGCTTCGGGTCCTCGCGCAGCAGGCGCGCCACATCGGCATGGCCCTGCCGGCAATAGGGGCAGGCATAATCAAAGAACACCACCAGCTTCACATCACCCTGGGGGTTGCCGGAAACCGTACCGGGGAACGGCGTTTCCAGGGCGGTGCGGTTGGCGGCCAGCGCCTTGCGGCCCTCGGCCTGCTCCAGCCGCGCGACGGCCTCGGGAATGATCTCCGGATGGCTCAGGATATACTCACGCACAATGGCTTCGATCTCGGCACGGTCGGCGCGCTGCGGCTTGGCAGCCTGACCGCCAGCAGCCATGGCCGTGCCCGCACCCAGGCCCGCACCCATCAGGCCGATGGCGAGGGCCGCAGCCATGCTGAGCTGCCGATTCCAGAATCCCGCCATCATCACCTCTTCTTGCGCTTCTGCTGTTCCAGCGCATCGCCGGCCACCAGCATGATATCGTCTGCCCGGATAAAGTCGGGCGTCCCTGTCGGCAAGCCTGCCCGTGCCAGTCGGGCATTCATCATCGCGCCCATGGCATTGCCTTCCAGGCTGAAGCGCTCGGCGGCCGCCAGTGCGGCGCGTGGCTTGTCGCCGCGCCGATCATAGATCACGCCCAATTGGTACCAGGTGAAGGGGTTCTCCCGGTCCAAGCTCACGGCCTTGCGCAACAGCGGCTCCGCCTCGGCTTGCAGCTTGGGGTCTTCACTGGTCACCAGCGCATGGCCGAGTAGGGTGATGATCATCGGTTCGAACGGCGCGCGATCCACCGCGCGGCGCAGCAGCGGCAGGCTTTCCTCCACCTTGCCCGATTCCAGCAAGATCTGGCCTTCCAGTTCGAGGAAATAGGGGTCGTTGGGGTTGAGCGCGACCAGTTTCGCCGCTTCCATCATGGCCTGATCGGGATGGCCAGAACGATGCCAGGCATAGGCGCGGGCATAGAGCGCGGCGGCCGTGTTGGTGCCTTCGGGATATTGCTGCATCACCCGCGGCGGTTCTTCAACAAAGCCGACCAGCTTGCCCTTGATGCGTTCGAACTTGGCCTGCAGCGCCTTGTCGGGCGGAGTGTTCCAGGCCGGGTCCTTCTCGTAAACCGCAATCAGATTGGCAACGCGCGTGGACGACAGCGGGTGGGTGCGCGCATATTCATTGTCCTGCGGGATGGCGAGGCGGAATTCCTGTCCCTGCAACTTGCGGAAAAATTCGATGCTGCCACGCCCCGAAATCCCGGCCTTCGACAGGAACACCGCGCCTGCCTGATCGGTGCGGCTTTCCTGATCGCGGGTAAAGGCAAGGAACTTGCCCTGCGCCGCCGCCGTGCCGAGGCCCAGGATCGCCATGCCAGCCTCTCCCGCCCCGGCCGCGACCGCCAGCGCCGCCCCCACCAGGCTGAGCAGCGAGATGCGGCTGGCCGGACCGGCACCTTCGCCAAACCGCACATTGTGGCCAGCCGCGATGTGGCCCAGTTCGTGCGCGATCACGCCCTGCAGCTCGTTCACATTGTCAGCCGCTGTGATCAGGCCGGAATGGATGAACACGTTCTGCCCGCCGGTCACAAAGGCGTTGATGCTCGGATCACCTACCAGCACGAACTGCACGCTGCGCGGATCAAGCCCTGCCGCATCGACCAGCGGCCGTGAAATCTCGCGGAAAAAAGCCTCCGTCTCGGCATCACGCAGGATGGACTGCGCCCATGCCGGGCCAGGAAGCAGCGCCAGGGCCAGCGCCAGCAAGGAAACAAGGATGCGCATGCGTCTTCCCTTGCCTAGCATAGTTGAACTTGCGGTGAAGGGGTGCGGCCACAACAAACGGGTGCAGGGATGAGCCCCTGCCCGCCGGAGGCCCGCCTTTTTCAAGCCGCGCGCAGCGCCCGCGCCCGCCGGCGTTGCACGGATGATCCCAGCCCCAACGCCTCACGATATTTGGCCACGGTGCGACGGGCAATGTCGAAGCCCTCGCCGATCAGCAGCTCGACCAGCTTGTCATCCGACAGCACGTCGTCGCCTTCCGCTGCAATCAGCCGGGCGATGCGGTCCTTCACGGCCAGCGCCGACGCCGCCTCGCCGTCGCCGGAGCCGACGCCGGACGTGAAGAAGAATTTCAGTTCGAACTGGCCGCGTTCGCACAGCAGATATTTGTTGCTGGTCACCCGGCTCACGGTGGATTCGTGCATTTCGATGAATTCGGCTACCTGGCGCAGGGTGAGCGGCTTCAGGTGGCTGACGCCGTTTTCGAAAAAGCCCTGTTGCAGGCGCACGATCTCGGTGGCGACGCGGATGATGGTGCGGGCGCGTTGATCGAGCGCCTTCAGCAGCCAGTTGGCGCTGGCCACGCATTCGTTGAGAAAGCCGTTGGTTGCCTTGTCTGCGCCGGCGGCGAGTTCGGCGTGATAGTCGCGATCGATGATCAGGCGCGGCAGCGTGGCCTGATTGAGGCTGATCTGCCAGCTGCCATCGGCTCCGCGCGTCACGAACACATCGGGCACCACCGGCGTCGCCTGTTCGCCGCCATAGCGCAGGCCGGGCTTGGGGTCATAGCGTTTCAGCTCGTGGATCATGTCCACGATATCCTCGCGCTCCAGCTTGCACAGGCGGGTGAGGCCATGAAGATCGCCGCGCGCCACCATGTCGAGATTGTTCAGCAATTTCTCCATGGCCGGGTCGCAGCGATCGGCGGCGCGGGCCTGGGCGATCAGGCATTCCGACAGGCTGCGCGCTGCCACGCCAACCGGATCGAACATCTGCACGCGGCCCAGCACCGATTCCACCTGCGCCGGTGGCACATCGAGCCGGTCGGCAATTTCGTCCACCGGTTCGGCCAGATAGCCGCATTCATCCAGCCCATCGATGATGAAGCGGGCGATGGCGAGATCAATGCCATCGAAGGCAGCGCTGGCCTGGGCTTCCAGTACCTCGGACAGGCTGGCCTCGCCGCCGGCCATGCGCTCGAAATCCGGGCCGTCGTCCGCGCCGCCGGCTTGCACGACGCGTTCGCCCCAATCAGCGGGCTGATCGGAACCGCAGTCATGGTGAAAACGCTCACCCGTGTAATCCGCTTCCAGCGGGCTGTCGCCGCCCCCGATGCCATCGCGCAGCAAGGTTTCCAGCCCGGCGCTGCTGGCATCGTCAAAGGCGGGCAGGGCATCGGGCGGCGCGTCCACCCCGCTTGGCCCGGCCGGTTCCTGCGGTTCGGCGGCGTCGCCACTGGCCAGCAGCGGATTGCGTTCCAGTTCCTCGGCGATCCAGCCTTCCAGTTCGACATTGGTCAGCGTCAGCAGCTTGATCGCCAGCTGAAGCTGCGGCGTCATCACCAGCTGCTGGGATTGCCTCAGTTCAAGGCGCGGCCCCAAACCCATGTCAGGCGCTCATCAGCCTCACAGGCTGAAATCCTCGCCCAGATAGACGCGGCGCACGGTTTCATCGGCCACCAGCGCTTCCGGCGTGCCTTCGAACAGCACGCGACCATCATAGATGATGCAGGCGCGGTTCACGATTTCCAGTGTTTCGCGCACGTTGTGATCGGTGATCAGCACGCCGATATCGCGGGCGCGCAACTGCACCACCAAGGCGCGAATATCGGCGATGGAGATGGGATCGATGCCGGCAAACGGCTCATCGAGCAGCATGATCGACGGGTTGGCGGCCAGCGCGCGGGCGATTTCGACCCGCCGCCGCTCCCCGCCCGAAAGCGCCATGGCCGGGGCGGCGCGCAGGCGGGTGATGTTGAATTCGCCCAGCAATTCCTCCAGCCGTGCTGAACGGGCGGCGCTGTTGGGCTCGGCCACTTCCAGCACGGCCATGATGTTCTGTTCCACGGTCATGCCGCGGAAGATGCTGGTTTCCTGCGGCAGATAGCCCAGGCCCAGCGCTGCCCGGCGATACATGGGCAGGCCGGTGATATCGTGGCCGTCGAGCAGGATGCGGCCCGAATCCGGCATGGCCAGGCCCATGATTGAATAGAAACAGGTGGTCTTGCCGGCGCCATTGGGGCCCAGCAGGCCAACAACCTCGCCGCGCCGCACCGAAAGCGAGACATCGCGCAACACGACCCGCTTGTCATATTTCTTGCCGATGCCATCGACCGACAGGCCGCGCAGCACGGGGCCGCCTGCCACTTCCTGCTGCTCCATCACTTCTGTATCGGCCATAATCGAATCTGCTCCCGCCAATTGGCGCGAAATTTGCATGTCGGCGCGCAAACTATCGTGAAAGCAGCGTCGCGCCAAGACGGCTCTGCGGCGAAGCCCGTGATTTCTGTTGCCAATCCGGCGCTTTTCCGGGAACAGCCCCAGCCATCATGGGCGCGACGATGCTCTTATCCGATCCTGCCATGCTGGCTTTGCTGCTGGGCGCGGGCCTGTGGGCGGGCGCCCAGAATGCGCTGGCCGGGGGCGGCAGTTTCATCACCTTGCCGGCCCTGATTGCCGCCGGGCTGGATCCGAAACTGGCCAATATCACCTCCACCATGGCGCTGTTCCCTGGCCAGATCACCACCGGCATTGCTGGCCGCAAGCTGGTCGCCGGGGCCGAACGCCTGTCGTTCAAGGCGCTGGCCGCCATTGCGCTCACAGGCGGCGTGGCGGGTGCGCTGCTGCTCAATGCAACGCCCACCCGCGTCTTTGCCGCCATGGTGCCGTGGCTGGTGCTGCTCGCCACGGCCGTCTTTGCCTGGGGCAGTTTCGGCCCGAAGAAATCTGCCGACCGTCCGCCACCGCCGGCCTGGGTGACGGTGCTCACCCAATCCACGATCGGCATCTATAGCGGCTTCTTCGGCGGCGGCGCCGGCATCATGACGCTGGCCAGCCTCACTATCGCCGGCCTGCCGGTGCGCAACGCCGGCGGCACCAAGAATGTGCTGGTCTCCCTGTCCAACACCACGGCCGCCATCCTGTTCGCGCTGACCGGCAATGTCGCGTGGCTGCATGCGCTGGTGGTGGGTGCTGGCGCGATGGCCGGCGGTTACGTGGGTGCCAAGGCGCTGGCAGTGGTGCCGGAAAAGGCCCTGAAAATCGCCGTGATCCTTATCGGGCTTGGTCTCACAGTCGGGCTGTTCCTGCGCGCCTAGCGGCGCTGGCCGAACTCGTCGATCAGCACTTCCCGCCGGCCGACATGATCCGGACGCGAAACAAAACCATCCTGCTCCATCCGCTCGATCAGGCGGGCGGCGTTGTTGTAGCCGATGCGCAGATGGCGCTGGATAAAGCTGGTGCTGGCCTTCTGTGCCTTCGCCACCACGTCGATGGCCTTGGCATACACATCGGCTTCCTCGTCGCCGCCGCGGCCGCCAGTCAGGCCGGCGCTGGCCAGATCGAGCTGGCCATCCATATCGGCCGGCTCTTCGGTAACAGCTTCAACATAGTCCGGCACGCCTTGGGCGCGCCAGAAATCGGCCACGGCCTCTACTTCGCCATCCGAAACGAACGGTCCGTGCACGCGCACCAGCTTGCCGCCAGCCATCCAAAGCATGTCGCCCTTGCCCAGCAACTGCTCGGCGCCGGGTTCGCCCAAAATGGTGCGGCTGTCGATCTTGCTGGTTACCTGGAAACTGATGCGGGTGGGCAGATTGGCCTTGATGACACCGGTGATCACGTCCACCGACGGGCGCTGCGTCGCCATGATGAGGTGGATGCCGGCGGCGCGCGCCTTCTGGGCGATGCGCTGGATCAGGAATTCGACTTCCTTGCCGGCCGTCATCATCAGATCGGCCAGTTCGTCGACGACCACCACGATCAGCGGCATCGGCTCGAAATCGAGCACTTCCTCCTCGATGATCGGCATTTCGGTTTCCGGGTCCCACCCGGTCTGGACGCGGCGCACGAACGGTTTGCCGGCGGCCTGGGCTTCCTTCACCTTCTGGTTGAAGCTGGCGAGGCTGCGGACGTTCAATTCGCTCATCTTGCGATAGCGATCTTCCATCTGCTCCACCGCCCATTTCAGCGCGCGGATGGCCTTGGGCGGATCGACGACGACGGGCGCCAGCAGATGCGGGATGCCGTCATACATCTTCAGTTCCAGCATCTTGGGATCGATCATGATCAACCGGCACTGCGCCGGCGTCATGCGATACAAGAGCGACAGGATCATGGCGTTGAGGCCGACGGACTTGCCCGAACCGGTGGTGCCAGCGATCAGCAGATGCGGCATCGGCGCCAGATCGGCGACCACCGGCACGCCGGCGATATCCTTGCCCAGGACCAGCGGCAGGGTGACGGACTTGCTGTCGAAATCGGCGCTGCCCAAAAGTTCCGACAGCGACACCGTTTCGCGCACCGGGTTGGGCAATTCGATGCCGATCACGTTCTTGCCCGGCACCACGGCGACTCGTGCCGATTGCGCGCTCATCGAACGGGCGATGTCGTCGGCGAGGCCGATCACCCGGCTGGCGCGGATGCCCGGCGCCGGTTCCAGCTCATACATGGTGACAACCGGGCCGGGGCGCACTTCGCCGATGCGGCCGCGCACGCCGAAATCTTCCAGCACGCCTTCCAGCAACCGGGCATTCTGTTCCAGCGCCGCGGCATCGATGCGGGCGCGCGGCGCAGAAGGCGGCGGCGCCAAGAGATCCAGCCCGGGCAGCACGGCGGCATCGCCCAGATCGAGCGACTTCTGCTTGTCGCGCACGTCACGCCCGCTGCGGCTGGGCCGCTCTGGCCGCTCCAGCACCACCAGCGGGCCGGGTTCGGGATCGGTGGTCAATTCGGCTTCGGCCTTCGGGCGCGGGCGCGTCGGCTTGGGCAGGTTCAGGCTGCCGGGTTCGGCTTCGGTATCCGGGTTCCACAGGCGCTGGCCGGCAGCGATGGCATCGCCCACGGCTTCGCGGCTGATGGCGCTGCCCCAGGCCAGCAGCGCCAGCCCCAGTGGTGCCAGCAATATGGCCAAGAAGCTGCCCACCGATACATCGGCCAGTTCCGGAATGGCTTCGGCACTGGCGGCGGCGGCCGCCAGGCCCTGGCCCAGCAAACCGCCCGGACCAGCCGGCGCCCCCAAGTCTGAAAGGCCAAAGCCGCCCGCGGCCAGCGACAACAGCACCACGCCGCCCAGGCTGGCACCGGCCATGCGCGCAACCGGTACGTCTTCCTCGCGCGCCACGCGCCATCCGGCCAGCACCAGCGCGGGGCTGAGCAGCAGCATCGGCCACCCGGCCAGTTGCAGCAGCAGATCGGCGACATGAGCGCCGACACTGCCCATCCAGTTGCCGGCATCGCGCGCGGTGGCGGTGTTGAACGAAGGATCAGCCGGCGAATAGCTCAGCAGCGCCAGCACCAGCGCCACGCCGATCAGCGCCACGGCAAGGCCGGCCGCGATACGAACAGCCACCCGCAGCCCGAGCACCAGCGCCACGCGCAGCCGCACCAGCCACACGGGCCCGCCGGAGCGGCTGCGCTTGGGGGCAGTTGCTGCCCGAGTGGCCATGGCGGTTGCGCCTTTCGCGGGGGACAAGTTCGACGCCCGCAGGATGTTCACCATTTGGGCACGCCCCTAAAATGAATCAGGCCATGACTCCGGTCAAGCATAGTCTTGGCAAAACCACCTCCGCCCCGGACATCATGTCCCGCTTGGGGGAATCGCCGCGTTGCGCTAGGACCACGGCATGACGATGGATGCAGACGTGATCATCATCGGTGGCGGCCTGGTGGGTGCCACGCTGGCGCTGGCTCTGGCCAGGCACGAGGTGATGAGCATCGTCGTTGATGCGCAGGATCTGGACGCGACCACCCTCCCGGCCTTCGATGGCCGCGCCACTGCCGTGGCCAGCGCGTCGGCGCGCATGCTGCAGGCGCTGGGGCTGGGCGATATCCTCGATACGCACGGCTGCCCGATCCGCGAGATCCGCGTGACGGATGCCGCCCACCCGCAGTTCCTGCACTTCGATGCCGGCGAGGGCAATGATCCGCTCGGCACGATGGTGGAAAACCGCTGGCTGCGCACCGGCCTGCTGCGCGCCGTGCGGCAATGCCCGGAAGTGACCTTGCTGGCTCCCGTCACTGTCGCCAGCCTGGCGCGCGATGATCATGCCGCCACCCTTGTCCTGGCCGATGGCCGCAGGTTCAAGGCGCCGCTGGTGGTGGCCTGCGATGGCCGCCGTTCCGCCACCCGCGATGCCGCCGGCATCCCGCTTTCGACCTGGCAATATGATCATGCCGCGCTGATCACCATGGTGGCGCACACGGTGCCGCACGAGAATATCGCCTGCGAACTCTTCTACCCGTCGGGCCCGCTGGCGCTGCTGCCGATGCGCGACACCGATGATGGCCGCCCGCGCACCGCCATCGTGTGGACCATCGACCGCACGCACATGGCGGCTGCGAAGAAACTCGGCCGCAAGCAGCTTGCCGCCGAAATCGCTGCCCGCATCGATGGCACCATGGGCGAGATCGAGGTGATCGCACCGCAAGCCGTGTGGCCCTTGGGCTACCACCACGCCGCCCGTTATACCGATACCCGCCTGCTGCTGCTGGGAGACGCGGCGCACGGCATCCACCCGATTGCCGGGCAGGGCCTCAACATGGGCTTCCGCGATGTGGCGGCGGCCGCCGAAGTGCTCACCAACGCGGCGCGCTCTGGGCTTGATCTCGGCAGCCCCGATGTGCTGGCACAAATCTCGGCGTGGCGCCGCTTTGACAACAGCCTGGTCTGCGCTGTCACCGATGGCCTCAACCGCCTGTTTGCCATCCCCGGCCGCACCCCCAGCCTGGTGCGCCGTTTTGGCCTGTCCACCGTTGAACGCCTGCCGCCGCTGAAGCGCTTCTTCATGAATCAGGCCCGCGGCGAGACGGGCAAGTTGCCGGCGCTGCTGAAGGGTGAACTGGTCTAGCAGATTGCAGTGTTGCAGCGATGCGAAGCTGTCGACACGTTGCCCTCCATGATCGATCGTGACGCTCTCCTCGAAAAATACCGCATTGAACGCGACAAGCGTCTGCGCCCCGATGGCAACGCCCAATATGTGCGGGCGGCCACCCATTTCCCGCAAATGCTGGGCGATCCCTATACGCCGCGGCAAGAGCGCGCGCCCGTCACCGATCATGTGCGCTTTGCCATGGTCGGCGCCGGTTTTGCCGGGCTGTGCACGGGTGCGCGGCTGGCACAGGCCGGCATCACGGATTTCCGCCTGATCGATGCCGGCGGCGATGTCGGCGGCACCTGGTATTGGAACCGCTATCCCGGCGCCCAGTGCGACACGGCCTCCATCATCTACATGCCGCTGCTGGAGGAAACCGGGCATATCCCGACCGAAAAATATGCTCACGCCCCTGAAATCCAGGGCCAGGCCAGGAAGATCGCGCAGACGTTCAACCTCTATGAAAAGGCGCTGTTCCATACCCAGGTGACCAGTTGCACCTGGGATGAAACAGCCAGCCGCTGGGTGATCGAGACCGACCGCGGCGACCGGTTCACGGCGGATTTCGTCGGGGTTGGCACTGGGCCGCTGAACGTGCCGAAACTGCCCGGCATCCCCGGCATTGATCGCTTCAAGGGCCATCAGTTTCACACCAGCCGTTGGGATTATGAGTATACCGGCGGCTCCGCCGAAGGTGCGCCGATGGACAAGCTGGCGGGCAAGCGCGTCGCCATCATCGGTACGGGCGCCACCGCCGTGCAGTGCGTGCCGCATCTGGCCCGGGATTCCGGCCACTTGTTCGTGTTCCAGCGCACCCCGTCTTCGGTGGACGTGCGTGCCAATGAACCCATTGATCCCGAATGGTTCAAGTCCATCGCCACGCCCGGCTGGCAGACGCGCTGGCTGGAAAATTTCGCCGGCAATGTCGGCATGGGTGGCGCATCGGAAGACTGGGTGAAGGATGGCTGGACCGACCTGTCACGCCGCATCCGCAGCCGGGTGATGAGCCTGCCGCCATCCGAATGGAACCCGGTCAACATGATGAAGGCCTGGGAAATGGCCGACCATGAGAAAATGGAGGAAATCCGCAACCGCGCCATGACCGTGGTGGAAGACCGCAAGACCGGCGAAGCGCTGCAGGCCTGGTATCGCCAGCTTTGCAAGCGCCCATGCTTCCACGATGCCTATCTGCAGGCCTTCAACCGGCCCAGCGTCACGCTGGTCGATACCGATGGCCAGGGCGTGAGCCGCATCGATGAAACCGGCATCTGGGTGGGCGATGCGCATTACGAGGTGGATTGCATCATCCATTCCACCGGCTTTGAAGTTGGCACGCCCACCGAGCAGCGCGCCGGCTTTGATCCGGTGGGCAAGGGCGGCCAGAAGCTTTCGGAGGCTTGGGAAGCGGGCATGCGCACGCTGCACGGCTTGAACAGCGTCGGCTTTCCCAATTTGTTCCTGGTGCAATTTGCCCAGGCTGCGGCTTTCGTGGTCAACGTGCCGCACAACTGGATGGAAACCGGCACCAGCATCGCCGCCATCGTGCGCCACATGACCGATCATGGCCTAAGCACACTGGAGCCTGATCCCGAGGCGCAGGAAGCCTGGGTCAAGCTGCTGCTCAACAATCCCGGCATGATGACCAACAACCCGGATTGCACGCCCGGTTACTACAACAACGAAGGCCAGCCGATGGACGAGCGGGCCAAATATGCCGTTGGCTATCCGGCCGGGCCCAATGCCTTTTTCAGTTACATGAAGGGCTGGCGCAGCAGCGGCGAGTTCAAGGGGCTGCGCTTCGGCTGAACGCCCCGTCGCCGGCTTGATCGCGCGTGGTGAAACCGGAAAACTGTCAGCTATCCGCAAAGGCAAACGCGTCTAGTCTTCCCGTCATCAAAGGGGGAGCGGAACGATCATGGCCAGCGCAGCCGCCACAATCGACAAGGACGCCATTCTGGCCCGCTACAAGGCCGAGCGCGACAAGCGGCTACGTGCCGACGGCAACGACCAATATGTCGAGGTCGCCGGCAAATATGCCCATTATCTCGACGATCCCTACATGCCGGTGGTGCCGCGGGCACCGCTGACCGATCATGTTACCTTCGCCATGGTGGGCGGCGGCTTTGCCGGGCTGTGCGTTGGCGCCCGGCTGGTCGAGGCCGGCATCACCGATGTGCGCATCATCGACAAGGCCGGTGATTTTGGTGGGAACTGGTACTGGAACCGCTATCCCGGCGCCCAGTGCGACACGGCCTCGATCATCTATCTGCCGCTGCTCGAAGAAACCGGCCATATGCCGACCGAGAAATATGCGCATGCGCCGGAAATCCTCGAGCAATCGCGCCGCATCGGCCGCACCTTCGGCCTGTATGACAAGGCGCTGTTCCACACCCGGGTTGACGATATCGTTTGGGATGAAGCGCGCAGCGTGTGGGTGATCACCACCGACCGCGGCGACAAGTTCACCGCAGATTATGTCGCAACCGGTACCGGGCCACTGCATGTCCCGAAGCTGCCTGGCATCCCGGGCATCGACAGTTTCAAGGGCCACAGCTTCCACACCAGCCGCTGGGATTATGCGTACACCGGCGGCGACACCAACGGCGCACCGCTGGACAGACTGAAAGACAAGCGTGTGGCCATCATCGGCACTGGCGCGACCGCGGTTCAGGTTGTGCCGCACCTCGCCCGGGCCGGTGGCACCGTCTATGTGGTGCAGCGCACCCCGTCATCGGTCGATGCGCGCGGCAACGCGCCGACCGACCCGGAGTGGTTCAAAAGCATCGCGACACCGGGCTGGCAGAAGCGCTGGCTCGACAATTTCGCCCGCAATATCGCCATCGGGTTACCGCCGGAAGAAGATCTGGTGCAGGACGGCTGGACCGACATCATGGGCCGCATCCGCGAGCGCGTCCTGACCCTGCCGGCCGACCAGATCACCACAGCCAGCATATTGGCAGTGTATGAAGACGCCGAAATCGAGAAGATGTCGGAAATCCGCGCCCGTACCGAAGCGATCGTTCACGATCAAAATACCGCCGAAAAGCTGAAGGCCTGGTATCGGCAATGGTGCAAGCGACCCTGCTTCCACGATGCCTATCTGCAGGCTTTCAACGAACCGGGCACCCACCTGATCGATACCGACGGCAAGGGTGTCGAGCGCATTGATGAAACCGGCTTCTGGGTAAACGGCACCCACTATGAAGTGGATTGCATCATCTATGCGTCGGGCTTCGAAGTTGGCACATCGCACCAGCGTCGTGCCGGTTTCGATATGGCCGGGGTTGGCGGCAAGCGACTTTCCGAAGCCTGGGCAGATGGCATGCAGACGCTGCACGGCCTGCATGTGCACGGCTTTCCCAACGCCTTCATTGTCCAGATCGCACAGGCCGCCAATTTCGCCGCCAACGTGCCGCACAATTGGACTGATGCCGGCGACACCATTGCCGCCGTGGTCAGCCATGCGCGCGACACGGGCAAACGCATCGTTGAGCCGACGGCGGAGGCGCAGGCCGAATGGGTCGCGCTGATCAAGACCGGAATGCCCAGCTTTGTTGGTGCGGTCGCCGAATGTACGCCCGGCTATTATAATCTCGAAGGCACCAGCGCCGATATCTCCGGTTTTCTGCCCAGCGGTTATCCGCTCGGGTCGGTGGCCTATTTCGAATATATCGACAATTGGCGGCGCAGCGGCGACTTTGCAGGTCTGGCCTTCAGCTGAGCCTCACCCCGTCGCCGGCAAAAACTCACGCGCCGCGTCGGCCAGCAGGATCGGCACGCCGTCGCGGATCGGATAGGCCAGCCCGGCGGTGTCGTTGACCAACTCTTGACGCTCCCGGTCATGGCGCAGCGGCTGTTTCGTCTGCGGGCAGACCAGCAGGGCCAGCAGGCGCGGATCGAGCGCGGAACCGCTCATTGCAGACGGCCGCCGCCGCTGCCCCCGATGCCATTGGGCCCCACGGCAAAACTCATCAGCGTGGCCAGCGTCTGCGCCCGATCAGCCAGGGTCGGGGCTTCCAGCAGCGCCTGTTTTTCGGGCGGATCAAACGGCAGGGCGCCGGCCAGCGCTGTCACCAACCCTTCGTCATCAGCCGATTGCACCGCATCCCAATCCGCGGCCAGCCCGCGCGCATCGAGATAGGGGCGCAATGCCTCCTCCAGGCTGGCGCGGCTGGTGGCATCCAGCGATTCTTCCTCGTGCCGATCATCGGCAAAGCCGTGATAATCCGTCATCACCTGGCGATAGAGCGTGTCGCGCTCCAGTTCAGCGCCCACGCGGAAACGACTGATGCCGGCCAGCGCGATCAGGATGCGGCCATCGTCGGTCTCGCGATAATCGGTGATGCGGCCCAGGCAACCAACCTTGTAGAGTGGCGGCGGATCACCTTTCCCCTTGGGCTGGATCATGCCGATGATGCGGTTGGCAGCGCCGGTGGCGGCCATGGCGTCGCGCACCATCGCCAGATAACGCGGTTCAAAGATGTTCAGCGGCAGCGATCCGCGCGGCAGCAATATGGCGCCGGTGAGCGGGAACACCGGCACGGCCGCCGGCAGTGGTTCAAGGGCTTCGCTCTCGCTCATGCAAACCAGATGGCACGCAAGGCGGCGCGGGTCTTGATGCTCCATGGATCGGCGAGGCCCGCCGCTTCGAACATGGTCAGCAATTTCTCGCGCGCGGCGCCTTCGTTCCACGTGCGATCGGCCTTGATGATGGCCAGCAGATGCTCGGCCGCTGCATCGCGGTCGCCCCGCCCAGCAAGGGCACCCGCCAGCTCGAATCGCGCGGCATGGTCATCGGGGGCCTTGTTCACCTGGGCGATCAGAGCGGCCAGTTCGTCGTCGGCCGGCGCTTCGGCAGCCAGCGCCAGCCCGGCGCGGGCGCGGATCACCAGCTCGTCCTTGCTGTCGGCCGGCAGCTGCGCCAGCACGGCGGCGGCCTCCTCGCTGCGGCCGGCAGCCAGCATGGCCAGCGCCAGCCGCGCGGCAAGGTCGTGGCGCTCGGGAATCTCGTTGGCAACTGCGCCCAGCATGGCGATGGCATCATCATGGGCGCCGGCCGCCGTGGCTTCATCGGCCGCCACGATCAACTGGGCGATCTGTTCTTCCAGTGCAGCTTCGTCTTCGCTGGCGGGCACGCCGGCCAGCAACCGATCGATGAACTGCGCCAGCTGTGTTTCCGGCAGCGCACCCTGGAAGCCATCGACCGGGCGGCCATCCAGAAAGGCATAGACGGTGGGGATGGACTGGATGCGGAACTGGGCAGCCAATGCCTGGTTCTTGTCGACATCGATCTTGACCAGCTGGACCTTGGGCGCGCGGGCGGCGACGAGCTTTTCCAGCGCCGGCCCCAGCGTCTTGCACGGGCCGCACCATTCTGCCCAGAAATCGACGAGCACAAGCGCCGTCTTCGACGCGTCGATCACGTCGCGGCGGAAGGCTTCGATACTGGCCTTTTCGGCGGCCGGGTTGGGAATGCTGGCCAAGGGTGATGCTCCGGACTTTCTGGCTTTTGACCATATGGGGTGTGGAGGGCCGGTTTGCCAAGACGGCGGTTGCGCACAGGCTTCGATAGACCTTGCGGGAAAAAAGGGGCTTGCGCCGGCAAAGCGGCCGGTGCTAGACGCGCCCTCCTCAACGACCGGCGAGCGGGTGTAGCTCAGGGGTAGAGCGCAACCTTGCCAAGGTTGAAGTCGAGAGTTCGAATCTCTTCACCCGCTCCAGTCGTTGCCTGAAAAGGCGGTCCGCCCGGGCCGCCTTTTTCATTGCGGTGCCTCGCCGCGCGACCCATAAAGCCGCCATGCACAGCCACGCCCACAGCCATCCGCTGGGCGGCCATGATCATCATGGCCACGGCCATGCCCACGCGCCGCCGGATTTCGGCCGCGCCTTTGCCATCGGGGTGGTGCTCAATCTGGCCTATGTCGCCATCGAGACGCTGGCCGGGCTCTGGTATGATTCGATGGCGCTGCTGGCCGATGCCGGGCACAATCTGTCGGATGTTGCCGGCCTGCTGATTGCCTGGGGTGGCCTCACCCTGGCCCGCCGCGCGCCGAGCGCGCGCTACACCTGGGGGCTGCAGCGCTCCCCCATATTGGCGGCGCTGGCCAATGCGCTGATCCTGGTGGCGGCCTGCGGCGGCATCATCTTCGAATCAGTGCACCGATTGCTCGCTCCACTGCCGGTTTCGGGTGATGTGGTGATGCTGGTCGCGGCGGTTGGCGTTCTCGTGAACACCGGCACGGCGCTGCTGTTCATGCGCGGCCGAAAGGGGGATGTGAACGTGCGCGGCGCTTACTTGCACATGCTGGCCGATGCCGGGGTGTCGGCCGCAGTGGTGCTCGGCGGGCTGGTGATCCGCCAGACCGGCTGGGCCTGGGTCGATCCGCTGCTGGGCCTGGCCGTGGCGGCCGTGATCCTGCGCGGCACCTGGGGGCTACTTTCCGAATCGCTGGCGCTGGCGCTGGATGCGGTGCCGCCGGGCATCGAGCCGGCCGCAGTGAACGATTGGCTCAAGGGGCTGGACGGCGTGGCGGCGGTGCACGATCTCCACATCTGGCCGCAGGGTACCACCGGTGCCGTGCTCACCGCCCATCTGGTGATGCCGGCCGGCCACCCGGGTGACGAGGCGCTGGCCAATATCGCCCACGCCCTGCATCACCGGTTCCACATCGGCCACGCCACGTTGCAGGTTGAAACCGGCGCCGATCATTGCCGGCAGGCGCTCCCCGAAGGTTGCGGCGGCGGCCATCGGCACTGATGCAAAGGTGGGTGGCAGCAGCCGGCCGGCCGGAGTAGGAAATCCGTCATGCGCATCATCGACCATCACATCGCCGGATCGCCCGTGGCCGCCGGCAGCCGCACCAGCCCGGTGTATGATCCCAATTCAGGCCAGGTGCAGGCGGAAGTCCGCCTTGCCGGGGCCGGCCTGCTGGAACAGGCCGTCGCCGCCGCCCGCGCCGCGCAGCCGGCCTGGGCGGCCACCAACCCGCAGCGCCGCGCCCGGGTGATGTTCAACTTCAAGGAACTGGTCGAAGCCCGCATGGATGAACTGGCCCGCGTGCTCAGTTCCGAACATGGCAAGGTGCTGGCTGACAGTCGCGGTGACATCCAGCGCGGGCTGGAAGTGATCGAGTTCTGCTGTGGCATCCCGCATGTGCTGAAAGGCGAATATAGCCATGGCGCCGGCCCCGGCATCGACATCTGGGCTTTCCGCCAGCCGATCGGCATCGGTGCCGGCATCACCCCGTTCAATTTCCCGGCGATGATCCCGATGTGGATGGCCGGCGTTGCCATCGCCACCGGCAACGCCT
Source organism: Sandarakinorhabdus sp. AAP62 (assembly GCF_000331225.1). Lineage (GTDB taxonomy): Bacteria > Pseudomonadota > Alphaproteobacteria > Sphingomonadales > Sphingomonadaceae > Sandarakinorhabdus. Next base: position 115,384 of record NZ_ANFY01000010.1, read on the forward strand.
TCATCCTGAAGCCATCTGAACGAGATCCCACCCTGCCGCACCTGCTGGGTGATATCTTCCGCGATGCTGGCCTGCCCGATGGCATCTTCAGCGTCGTCAATGGCGACAAGGAGATGGTGGACGCCATCATCGCGCACCCCGATATCGCGGCGATCAGCTTTGTCGGCTCATCGGACGTGGCCGAATATATCCACAGCCAAGGCTGCGCGCGCGGCAAGCGGGTGCAGGCCATGGGCGGGGCGAAGAACCACGCCATCGTGATGCCCGATGCCGATCTCGATCAGGTGGTGCGCGATCTGGCCGGCGCGGCCTTCGGTAGTGCCGGCGAACGCTGCATGGCGCTGCCCGTGGTGGTGCCGGTGGGTGAAGACACCGCCAACGCCTTGCGCGCCAAACTGTTGCCGGCCATCAGCAAGCTGCGCATCGGCATCAGCACGGACCCCGACGCCGATTATGGCCCGGTGGTGACGGCGGCCCACAAGGCGCGCATCGAAAGCTACATCCAGATGGGTGTCGATGAAGGCGCCGAACTGGTCGTCGATGGTCGCGGTTTCACGCTGCAGGGCCATGAAGGCGGCTTCTTCGTCGGGCCGACCCTGTTCGATCATGTGAAGCCGCACATGAAATCCTATCAGGACGAGATTTTCGGGCCCGTCTTGCAGATCATGCGTGCGCCGGATTTCGAAAGTGCGCTCGCCCTCCCCAGCCAGCATCAATATGGTAACGGCGTTGCCATCTTCACCCGCAACGGCCACGCTGCGCGGGAATTTGTGACGCGGGTGAATGTCGGCATGGTTGGCGTCAACGTGCCGATCCCGGTACCGGTGGCCTATCACAGCTTTGGCGGCTGGAAGCGTTCGGCCTTCGGCGACATCGGCCAACACGGCATGGAAGGCGTGCAGTTCTGGACCAAGCGCAAGACGGTCACCGGTCGCTGGCCGGATGGCGGCATGGATGGCGGCAGCGCCTTCGTCATCCCGACCATGGGGTGAAACATGGACACCGATGTCATCCTGAAACGCTTTGAGCAGCCCGATGAAGTGCGTGAATTCGCCAAGGGCCGCTTCGAGATCGTGCGGTTGGGCGGCATGACCATCGGTCGTGCCACCTATCAGCCGGGCTGGTGCTGGAAGGATGACGTGGGCGTGGCCACCGGTGCCACCTCCTGCCATGTCGAACATGTCGGCATGGTGATTTCCGGCTGCGCCACCGCCGCCATGGACGACGGCCGAATCGTCGAGATGAAGGCCGGCGACATCTTCCATGTGCCGCCTGGCCACGACAGTTGGGTGGTGGGCGACGAACCCTATGTCTCGCTGCACTTCCTTGGTGCCGATGATTATGCTGCCGCAAAGGACGCGACATGAGCTTTGAAACCATCCTTGTCGAACAACGCGGTGCTGTCACGCTGGTGCGGCTCAATCGCCCGCAGGCGCTGAATGCGCTGAACTCCCAGGTGCTGGCCGATCTGATCGCCGCCTTTGCCGCCTATGATGCCGATGCCTCGCAGCGCTGCCTGGTCATCACCGGCAGCGAAAAGGCCTTTGCGGCGGGTGCCGACATCAAGGAAATGAGCGGGCAGAGCTTTGCCGAGATGTATGGCGGCAATTTCTTCGCCGGCTACGATCATGTCACCGCCACCCGCAAGCCGTGGATCGCGGCGGTGTCGGGCTTTGCGCTCGGCGGCGGCTGCGAACTGGCAATGATGGCCGACATCATCATTGCAACGGAAAATGCGAAGTTCGGCCAGCCGGAAATCAAGCTGGGTGTGACGCCCGGAATGGGCGGATCGCAGCGCCTCGTGCGCGCCATCGGCAAGGCCAAGGCGATGGAAATGTGCCTGACCGGACGCATGATGGACGCGGCCGAAGCCGAACGTTCCGGCCTGGTGGCGCGCGTTGTGCCGACGGAAACGCTGCTCGATGAAGCGCTGAAGCTCGCCGAGACGATTGCGGGCATGGCCCCGCTGGCCAGCATCGCGGTGAAGGAAGAGATCGACGCCGCGTTCGAGATGAGCCTGAAGGAAGGCGTGCGTTTCGAGCGGAGGCTGTTCCACGGCCTGTTCGGCAGCGCCGATCAGAAGGAAGGCATGGCGGCGTTTGTCGAAAAGCGGCCCGGCAACTGGACGGGGCAATAGGCGTCTCCCCTCCCTGCAAGGGAGGGGCCGGGGGAGGGTTCTCCCCACATGCACCAATCGCAGGACCAGGCGGCACGGAGTTACCCTCCCCCAGCCCCTCCCTGCAAGCAGGGAGGGGAGCACAATGGCGATCATCGCCTTCATCGGGGTCGGCAACATGGGGGGCGGCATGGCCCTCAATCTGCTCAGGGCCGGCCATGAAATCTGGGCGTTCGACCTGTCGGCGCAAGCCCTCGCACGCGTCACGGCGGGCGGCGCGACGGCGGCCAGCAGCGCTGCCGATGCTGCAGCGGGTGCCGACGTCATCATTACCATGCTGCCGGCGGGCAGCCATGTCCGCGCTGCCTATGAAGGCGAATTGTTCGCCGCCGCCCAGCCGCATGCCGTGCTGATCGATTGTTCCACCATCGATGTCGCCACCGCCAAGGCCATGGGCGAAGCGGCTGCCCACAAGGGCCTGGCGATGGTGGATGCGCCGGTGTCGGGCGGCACGGCGGCGGCTGATGGCGGCACGCTCACCTTCATGGTCGGTGGGCCGGATGCGGCCTTTGCGCTGGCGCAGCCGGTATTGGAAAAAATGGGCAAGGCCGTGATCCACGCCGGCGGGCCGGGCATGGGCCAGGCCGCCAAGATCTGCAACAACATGATCCTGGGGGCCACCATGATCGCCACCGCCGAAGCCTTCGTGCTGGCCGAGAAGCTGGGGCTGGAGGCGCAGACCTTCTTCGATATCTCGTCCAAGGCCAGCGGCCAGTCGTGGAGCATGACCAGCTATTGCCCCGTCCCCGGCCCTGTCCCCACCTCGCCGGCCAACCGCGATTACCAGGGGGGCTTTGCCGCCGCCCTGATGCTCAAGGACCTGAAACTGGCGATGGAGGCCGCACAGGGCGCCGGTGCCAGTGTCCCGATGGGCGCCAGCGCCGAAAGCCTCTACCAGTTGCTGGTCAACAACGGCAGCGGCGGCGCCGATTTTTCGTCCATCATCAGGCTGCTGCGCGGCTGATCTGCCGCGTTGGCATTTCACCGCCATCCGCGCTATGCCGCGCCGCATCATGACGACGCCGCTGATCATCGCCCTGCCCAAGGGCCGCATCCTGAAAGAAGCGCTGCCGCTGCTGGCGCATATCGGTATCGTGCCGGAAGCGGATTTTTCGGACGAGAACAGCCGCAAGCTGACCTTTGCCACCAGCCGCGATGATGTGCGGGTGATCCGGGTGCGCAGTTTCGATGTGGCGACGTTCGTGGCCTTTGGCGCGGCGCAGCTTGGCATTGCCGGCAACGATGTGCTGATGGAGTTCGACTTCTCCGAAATCTATGCCCCCGTCGATCTCGGCATCGGCCACTGCCGCCTGTCTGTCGCGCAGCCGGCCGCGCTCGATCCCGATCTGTCGCGGCTGAGCCATGTGCGGGTGGCAACCAAATATCCCGGCCTCACCCGGCGGCACTTTGCGGCGCGCGGGCTGCAGGCCGAGGTGATCAAGCTGAATGGTGCGATGGAACTGGCGCCGCTGGTTGGTCTGTCCAGCCGCATCGTCGATCTGGTGTCCACCGGCAAGACGCTGGCCGAAAATGGCCTGGTGGAAGTGGAAGTGATCGCCAACATCACCAGCCGGCTGATCGCCAACCGCGCTGCCTTCAAGACGGACAGCCGGGTCGTCGCCATCATCGATGCCATGCGGGACCTCACGGAAAAGTCCGATGCCGCAGCGGCTTGATGCGAGCGATGACGGCTTTGCCGCGGCCTTTGTGGCGCTGGTCGATGCCAAGCGCGACGATGCCGCCGATGTGTCGGCCACAGTCTCTGCCATCATCGCGGCGGTGAAGGCGCGCGGCGATGCCGCCGTGGCCGAACTCACCGCCAAGTTTGATCGCGTCGATCTGGATGCGGCCGGCTGGGAGATTCCCGCCGCCGATCTTGATGCGGCGCTGGCGGGCCTCGCGCCCGAACTGCGCGCCGCTCTCGATCTCGCCGCCGCCCGCATCCGCGCCTTCCACGAACGGCAGAAGCCGCAAGGCAACGATGCGGTGGACGATGCCGGTGTGCGCACCGGTGTGCGCTGGTCGCCGGTCGATGCGGCGGGCCTTTATGTGCCGGGTGGGCGGGCCGCCTATCCCTCGTCGGTGTTGATGAACGCCATTCCCGCCGTGGTGGCTGGCGTGCGCGATCTGATCATGGTGACGCCTACCCCCGATGGCATCGTCAATCCGCTGGTGCTGGCCGCGGCGCGCGTGGCCGGCGTTTCCCGCGTGTTCCGCATCGGCGGCGCACAGGCGGTGGCGGCACTGGCGTTCGGCACGGCGCACATCCCCAGGGTCGATGTCATAACCGGCCCCGGCAACGCCTTCGTCGCCGAAGCCAAGCGCCAGCTTTATGGCGTGGTCGGCATCGACATGGTGGCCGGGCCGTCGGAAGTCGTCATCGTCTCCGACGGCCAGTCCAACCCCGACTGGATCGCCGCCGATCTGCTGGCCCAGGCCGAACATGATCCGGTGGCGCAATCCATCCTGATCACCACGTCGACCGCCGAAGCCGAGGCGGTGGAAGCCGCTGTTGCCCGTCAGCTGGAAACCCTGTCCACCGCCGCCGTGGCCGGGGCCTCATGGCGCGATTTCGGTGCCATCATCACCGTGCCCGATCTCGATGCCGCCCTGCCCTTGCTTGACCGCCTGGCTGCCGAACATGCCGAACTGATGGTCGATGATCCCGATGCGCTGTTCGACCGGATGCGCCACGCCGGATCGGTGTTCCTTGGCCGCCACACGCCGGAAGCGGCGGGCGACTATCTCGCCGGCCCCAATCACGTGCTGCCCACCGGGCGCCGGGCACGCTTTGCCTCTGGCCTGTCGGTGGTGGATTTCATGAAGCGCACGACCTTCCTCGATTGCGGCCCGCAGGGGCTGGCGGCCATTGGCCCCGCCGGTGCGGCGATTGCCGATGTCGAAGGCCTGGCCGCCCACGCCGCCTCGATCCGGCTGCGCCTGATCTAGCGCCCGTACACCGCCCGTTCGAAGGCGCGCAGCACTTCCAGCGTTGCCGGTTCGCCAAACGGCAGATGCTGCATGCACAGGATGGCGGCAATGTCGGATTCGGGGTCGATCCAGTAATAGCTGTTGGCAACGCCGGCCCAGGCCAGGCTGCCGGCGGCGCGGCCATCGGGGCCGGGCTCCGGGTTGATCAGGAAGCCAAGGCCCCAGCCGCAATCCATCATCGGGAACAGATCGAAATCGGTCGAGAATCCGGGCTGGTTGGTCGGCATGCGGCCGGCCGCCATGGTCACCTGGTTGCTGGCCATGTCGGTGACGGTTTCGGGGCGCAGGATGCGCGCGCCGTTCAGCTGGCCGCGATTGAGGATCATGCGGCAGAAGAGCAGATAATCGCGCGCCGAGGCGACCAGCCCGCCACCGGCGCCCTGATATTCGGCCTTGTCGCCGCCGCCGAAATGGATGGGGAAGGGCATCAGGCCGCCATCGGGCGTGCGCACGTGCAGCGGGACAAGCCGCGCCTTCACCGCATCATCGAAGCCAAATGTCGTATCCTTCATGCCCAGCGGCCCGGTGACATGGCGCGTCAGCCAGTCGCCCAGTTTCATGCCCGACGCGGCTTCCACCGCCAGCCCCACCCAATCGGTGGAGATGCCATAAATCCAGCGGGTGCCGGGATCGGCGAGCAACGGCGCCTTCAGGCTGGCCAGGCTGCCCGGCATGGCCGGATTGTGCAGGCGATATTGCGTCAGCTCGGCCGACATGAATTCATAGCCAAAGCCCGAGGTGTGGGTCAGCAACTGCCGGAGCGTGATCGGCCCGGCGGCCGGGCGGGTGACCGGCTTGCCCGCGTCGTCAAAGCCTTCCAGCACGTCCGGGTTGGCAAGTTGGGGGAGCAGCGTGCCGATATCATCATCAAGGTTGAGCCGGCCCTGTTCCACCAATTGCATGGCGGCGATACTGGCGATGGCCTTGGTCATCGAGGCGATCTGGAACAGATTGTCCTGGCTCAGCGGCGGGCCACCGGGGCCCTTGGTGCCGACGGCCACTTCGGCGAGCGTGCCGCTGCTGTTGCCCACCACGGCCACCGCGCCGGGAATGTTGGCGGCGGCCAGTGTGGTTTCGAGTGCAGTCTTGATCCGTTCGAGCATGGCAGCCTCTCCTTTACGGCCAAGCTTAGGGAAGATGCCCACCCCCGGCCCCTTCCGCTTTTGACAGATTTTCCGCATTTCGAGGGATGTCAGTGCGCCCTTTCGTCCATGCTCGGTGCGCACCCACAGCCCGTCGCGTTGCCATGATGACAGGCATTGCCCGTGTAGGACAGGCTCTGCAGCAGCGGGTCTGGTCTTGTTTTGCCGGGGCTCAATGCCGGAAATGGCGCATCCCGGTGAACACCATCGCCAGCCCGCGTTCGTCGGCGGCCGCGATCACGTCCTTGTCGCGGATGGAGCCGCCGGGCTGGATGATGGCGGTGGCGCCGGCCTCGGCCGCAGCGATCAGGCCATCGGCGAAGGGGAAGAAGGCATCGGAAGCGACGCAGGAACCGATGGTGCGCGGCTGGGCCCAGCCGGCGGCTTCGGCGGCGTCGATGGCCTTGCGCGCGGCGATGCGGGTGGAATCGAGCCGGCTCATCTGGCCGGCACCAACGCCCGCCGTCGCGCCGCCATTGGCATAAACGATGGCGTTGGATTTCACGTGCCGCGCCACGGTCCAGGCAAACATCAGGTCGGCCCATTCGGCTTCGGTCGGCGCGCGCTGGGTCACGACCTGGCAGCCGGCGCGCAGCACCGCGCCATTGTCGCGGCTCTGCACCAGCATGCCGCCCGAAATCGGTTTCAGCATCAGGCCAGGCCGGCGCGGATCGGGCAGTTCGGCGAGCAGCAGGCGCAGATTCTTCTTGGCGGCGAAGATCTTCAGCGCGTCATCATCGGCGCCCGGCGCGATCACCACTTCGGTGAAGATGCCGGTGATGGCCTCCGCCGTCGGGCCGTCGAGGGGCTGGTTGACCGCGATGATGCCGCCAAAGGCCGAGACCGGGTCACACTGGAACGCCTTTTCATAGGCATCGGCCAGCGTGCTGCCGGTGGCGACGCCGCAGGGATTGGCGTGCTTGATGATGGCGCAGGCCGGCCCGGCGTCGCGCCATTCGGCGATCAGATCGAGCGCGCCATCGGCATCGTTGAGATTATTGTAGCTCAGTTCCTTGCCCTGCACCTGGCGCGCGGCGGCGAGGCCATAGCTGCGGCCCTGCGGCAGGTAGAGCGCGGCCTGCTGGTGCGGGTTCTCGCCGTAACGCAGCGTTTCCTTCCGCGTCAGCGCCACCGGCAGCACGGCCGGGAACATTTCCTGCCTGTCGGCAAAGGCGAACCAGCTGGCGACGGCGGCATCATAGGCGGCCGTGTGGGCAAAGGCGGCGGCAGCGAGGCGGCGGCGCAGCGCCAGCGGGGTGGCGCCAGCGTTCGCATCCAGCGCGGCGATGAAGTCGTCATACTGATCGGGGCTGGTCAGGATGGCGACGAAATCATGGTTCTTGGCCGAAGATCGCACCATCGCCGGGCCACCGATGTCGATATTCTCGATGATCTCGTCCCGTGGCGCGCCCTTGGCGACGGTGGCGGCGAACGGATAGAGGTTGATCACCGCCAGATCGATGGCGCCGATGCCATTGTCCGCCATCGCCTGCACATGGTCTTCATTGTCGCGCAGCGCCAAGAGGCCGCCGTGCACGCGCGGATGCAGCGTCTTCACCCGGCCGTCCATCATCTCCGGGCTGCCGGTGAGCTCGGCGACATCCTTCACCGCGTGACCCAGCGCGCGCAGCGCCGTCGCCGTGCCACCGGTGGAGACCAGCTCCACGCCGCGCGCCACCAGCGCGGCAGCCAGCGGCTCCAGCCCGGCCTTGTCGGACACCGAAAGCAGGGCGCGGCGGATGGGGACGAGATCGGTCATGGCGAGCGGCTTTCCGGAACGGTGGACGATTGCGCGCCCGCCTAGCGCCTCAAGCCGCTATTTGCCAGCCCGCTTCAGGCTCCAGTGCACATCGGCGGCCATTTTCTGGGTGCCGCCGGAAACCACCAGTTGCTGGGTGCGCTGGATGGTGCCGGCGCCATCCACCCACACCGATGGTTCGATGGCCAGCCGGCCGGCACCGCCTTCCAGCCGCACCTTGAACGCCCAGATTCGGCCCGACGCGGTTTTCAGCAAGGCGCCCATGCCATCGGCGGTGGGGGTGGCCGAAACGCCGGGGCCAAGGTGAAAGCGCACATCGAAACTGCGTTCGGCGCGGCGGCGCAGCAGGCCGGCCGGCGCCGCCTCGATCAGATCCTCGCCAGCCAGTTCATTGCCATCGGCAGTGAGGAACAGGCGGCGGCGTACCAGCATGCCGAAGCGCCTGGCATAGCCATTGTGGCTGGTCTCGATCAGATGGCCTTCCACGCTGCTGCGCAGGGCCAGCGTCACTTCCTCCACCCCGGCGGCCAGCGTGCCATCATCGCGGATGCGGGTGCTGTTGGTGTCGGCAATTACCAGCGTCGAATGGGCCGCCGTGGTCGACAGGCCCGATGCCAGCGCCGGCGCCAGCGGCGCTTCCAGGCCGCGCACGCCGCCGCAATTGGTGATCAGCCGGTCGGGCCCGTCGCTCATTTCAAAGGCCAATGTGCCGGCATGGCCGCTGCTCGACAGGCGGGCCGATGGCGGCGGGCCGGCATCGATCACCACGACACTGCGCCCGGCCGAAAGGCGGTGATAGCCGCTCCAGCGCCCGCCGCGGCGGATTTCGGTGCCGGTCGCCGTCTTGCGCGACAGCCGCTCCAGCGCTTCGGGCGCGATCACCGCGCCGCCGTGCCAGGCGCCGATCTGGCCATCGCCCAGCATCAGCCCACGCAGGGCCGGGGCCAGCCGGGCCAGCGTGTCGGCAAACACCGGTGGCGCACGATTGCCCAGCGCCTCCGGCGCATTGGCGGTGAAGATCAGCAGATCGGCCAGCGCCAGCGCATCGACCGGCGCGCGGCTGGCGATGCCGCCATCGGGCAGCACCAGCACCGGCAGCAACTGGTTCAGACCGGCCAGCGCCGCACTGGCACGCACCTCGCCGCCGGGGATGAGCGTGCCGGCGGCATAAAGCCCGCACAGCGCCCGGGCCTGCGCCAGGCCCTCGGTGCCGCGCCGGGCGGCGCGATCAAGGTGGCGGGCCCAGGTCGCCATCGCCGACAGCACGGCCGAACGATAGATCTGGTTGGAGGAGGACAGGATCAGCGGCGCATGGCCCAGCGCCATCAGCAGCCGTGTGCCGGCGAGATCGGCGCGCCAGCCCAGCGCATCATATTCGCCAAAACTGGCCAGCCAGCGTTCGACCAGATTCTCCGCGGCGCGCTTCGCCGCCTCGCGGTCGGGCAGGATGGCCAGATCGCGCAGCCATTCCCAGCCATGCGCCCATTCCAGCCACTCCGGCGGCGGACCGGCTTCGCGGAACGTGATGTCCCGCGTCATCTGCGTGTGGCCGGCGTGGATCAGGCGGCCAGCGACAATGCGTTCGCCAATATGGGGATCGCCCGGCACCGGATCGGCGGGAGCCGCCAGCAGTTTCAGCGGGAACCGGCCGCGCAGGCGAAAGCGGTGCAGCGGCGTCGCATAGAGCCGACTGGTCAGCCCCTGGGCCAGTTTTTCCGTCAGCGACAGTCCGCGATCGCCGCCACCACGGCGCAGGCTGCCGTCCTCATCTTCCAGTTCAGGTTGCGGGGGCGGCTTTGCCATCAATGCCCCTTCAGGGCCGCGATATTGGCGGCATAATGCGCCGCGCCGCCCTTGAAGCTGGCGGTGCCGGCAACCAGCACATCGGCCCCGGCGGCCACCACGGTGGCGGCATTGCCGGCATCCACGCCGCCATCCACTTCCAGGTGAATGCTGCGCCCGCTGTCGTCGATCATGCGCCGCAGGCGTTCGATCTTCTTCAGCTGGCTGGTGATGAAGCTCTGCCCGCCGAAACCGGGGTTGACGCTCATCACCAGGATGAGGTCGATATCACCCAGCACTTCGGCGACAAGTTCGACCGGGCTGGCGGGATTGAGCGACACGCCGGCCTTCTTCCCCAATGCCTTGATGCGCTGGACGGTGCGGTGCAGGTGCGGGCCTGCTTCGGGGTGGACGGTCAATAGGTCGGCGCCGGCTTCGGCAAAGGCTTCCAGATACAGATCAACCGGGCTGATCATCAGATGCACGTCGAACGGCAGGCTGCTGTGCGGGCGCAGCGCCTTCACCACGGCGGGGCCAATGGTGATGTTGGGCACGAAATGCCCATCCATCACGTCGACATGGATCCAGTCTGCCCCGGCGGCGCTGATGGCGCGCACTTCTTCGCCCAAACGCGCGAAATCAGCCGAAAGGATCGACGGGGCAATGCGGACAGGCGGGCTCATGCCCCGTGCTTAGCAGGGCCGGCGCACCCGTGGTAGGGGGCGCACCGGCGCATCACCGCAGGCTTCTGTGGATTGATCGCGGCTCAGGCTTTGGCGCGCAGCAGCTTCGTCACCGTCTCGTCGAATTCGCGCTTCACCTTCTCGCTCAGCGCGCCCGTCGCCGGCCCGGCCCAGCCCACATGCACTTCCTTCACCCGGCCATCGCGGCCGATGAAGATGGTGCTCGGCCACACTTTCACCGGGGCCAGATCGCCCAGCACCTTCTTGGTGTCCTCGGCGTTGGGCTGGCCGCCATAGACCATGGGATAGGGCAGCTTGTACCGCGTCCGGAAGCTGGTGATCTGGCGCATGGCACGGGCCTGATCGGTGCCATATTCGAACTGCAGACCAATGAATTCCAGCCCTTCTTTCTGCCGCCGCGCGGCATAGGGGCCAAGGAAAATGGCTTCGTCGTGGCAATTGGGGCACCAGGCACCGCCCAGCGTGATCACCACCACCTTGCCCTTGTAGCGGGCGTCATTCAGGCTGATCATCTGGCCTTCGGGCGTGGGCAGACGGAACGAGAGCTTCTCGCCGCCGGGCGCTTCGACCAGCACGGCGTTCATCGTCGCCTGCTTTTCCTTCCTGGCTTCCCACGGATTGCCGGTGGGCCGGCTGGTGGCTGCGAACGACGCGCCCTTCAGCGTGTCGCCGGCCAGCGTGCCCTGCCACAGGCTGGTGAAGCTGCCATCGAAGGTGGAAAGCTTGAGCTGATTGCCGTTCAGTTCGCCCGACAGATAGCGCATGTCGCCGGTGGGCAGCTGCACCGTGCCCGATACCTGGGAACCCACCTGCTTCAGCAGCACCAGCCCCTTCACCTTGTTGTCGCCATAGGTGAGGTTCCAGCGGCCGGTCACATTGCCGGCTGGCTTCACCGCGCCGGGGCTGAAGCGCCAGGCACCGCGCTGGGCGCGGGCCGGCAGGGTCACGGTGCCGGTGGCGCGCAACACGGTGGCGGTGCCGGAAAGCGTGTCGTTGCCGGCGGCCTTCAGCTCCAGCCGGCTGTTGTAACTGGGGAAGATCAGCGTGATGCTGTCCGCGCTCACCTGCACCTGTTCGACCTTCAGCCGTTCCGGCGCGTTGACCAGCCACGCTTGTGGCCCGGTCTTGCCTTCGCGCACGTCCAGCGTGAACGGCAGCGGCCCGCCGGGGTGGCCATCAAAGCTGACGCGCCATTGGCCATAAAGGCCGGCGGCAAGCGCTTGCGAAGCGGTGAGGCCGGCGATCAGGCCGGCGGCGAACAGGGTGCGAAATTTTGCCATCATGATCCCCCTCAAACTATTTTGGCCGGTTTTGCTCAACCCCGGCTTTTCTTGTCCTTGCCAAAGTTGGGCTTTCTAACGTGCATCGCGTTCGGCTGCCTGCGCGCGCGCCACATCGGCGGCCTGCAGCACCGCCCAGGCTGCCTGCACGGCGCGGAATCGCTCCGCGGCTTCCGGGCTGGTGCCGGCCACATCGGGGTGGCTGGCCTTGGCCGCCGTGCGCCACGCCGCCTTGATCACCTCGGCGCTGGCGTCGGCGTCCAGCCCCAGCACTTTCAACGCATCCAGTTCGGCGCGGCTGCGGCTGCCATCGCCTTCGCCGCCCCATTCCCAGTGGCTGGCGCGGCGATAGTTGCGCTGCCGGTCTTCGGATGCGGCGCGGGCGGCAGCTTCTTCCGGCGTCAGCCCGCGGAAATAATCCCAGCCGGCATTATATTCGGCGGCATGCGCCTGGCAGAACATCCAGCGTTCCGGGCTGTTGGGGGCCTTTGGGGCAGGGCGATCGCCCACGTTGGTGCAGCCATCGCGGTCGCACAGGCGCACGGTGGTGGCGGCGCGTTCAGCGCCATAATCCCGCCAGCGCGGGAACCCCCAATCATCGTTGCGCCGCTGTTTTGGCACCGGGTCGCTGCTCCTCAAACCTTGCTTCTATGCCATCCCGGCCCGGCTTGCGAGTCTGGACGGCGTGTCGGCAAATGGGCAATGCATGTGGCAGATGCTCGATCTGTTGACCACGCGGCGCTTTGGCCCCCTGTTTGCCACGCAGTTTCTGGGCGCGTTCAACGACAATCTGTTCCGCACGGCGTTGGTGTTCATCGTGGCCTATGATGTGGCGGCGGCCGATCCGAAACGGGCGGCGCTGCTGGCTTCGGCGGCGGCCGGCCTGTTCATCCTGCCCTATTTCCTGTTCTCCGGCGTCGCCGGTTCGCTGTCCGACGCGCGCGACAAGGCGGCGATCTGCCGGCTGGTGAAACTGTCCGAAATCGCCTTCATGGCGCTGGGCTGGGCGGCGCTGTGGCTGGGATCACTGCCGCTGGCGCTCGCTGTGGTGTTCCTGATGGGCTGCCATTCCACGCTGTTCGGGCCGGTGAAATATGCCATCCTGCCCCAGCATCTGAAAGCCGAAGAGCTGCTCGCCGGCACCGGCATGGTGGAGGCGGCAACCTTCGTGGCCATCCTGCTCGGCCAGGTTGCCGGTGGCCTGTTGGCAACACGGGCGGTGGGCCCGGTGGCGCTGGCCATTGCCGCCCTGGGCTGGCTTGCATCGCGCTCCATCCCGCCGGCGCCGCCCGAGCCTGATCGCCTGATCAACTGGAACCCGATTTCCAGCAGCCGTGCGGCCCTGGGCCATGCCTTTGCCAATCGCCGGCTGCTGATCGCCACGCTGGCGATCTCGTGGTTCTGGGCGCTGGGCGCGGTCTACACCAGCCAGTTCGTGCCGCTGGCCAGGAACGACATGGGCGCAACCGAGGAAGTTGCCACGATTTTCCTGGCGGCTTTTTCGGTGGGAATCGCGGCAGGGTCGGTGGCTGTCGGTCGCTGGCTCAAGGGCCGCATCTCCACGCGGCTGTGCGCCGCCGCCGGGCTGGCGATGGCGCTGGCGGGCCTTGATCTGTGGTTTGCCATCCCGGCCGCAGGCGCTGCCCCCAAGGATGTCGCCAGCTTCTTTGCCGCTGCCGCCGGCTGGCGCGTGCTGGCCGATCTCACGGCGCTGGCGCTGGCGGGCGGGGTGTTCTCGGTGCCGCTCTATGCCGTGCTGCAAACCGCTGGTGAAGCAGGCGCACGGGCCAGCGCCATCGCGGCCAACAACATCATCAACAGCCTGTTCCAGGTATCGGCCGTGCTGGCGGCAGGCGCGGCGGTGGGGGCCGGGCTGGGCGTACCGCTGGTGCTGATGCTGTCCGGGCTTACGGTGCTGCTGCTGCTGCCGGCGCTGCACCGGCTGGACCGGGCATAGCAGCGATCCACTTGCGGATCAGGTCCACGCCTTCATCATGGGCCAGCGCCCGGCCAAATTGCGGCATCATGATGCCAGGTTCCGAGGCGGTCATGCGGTGCAGCAGGATGGATTTTTCGGGCTGGCCGGGCAGGATAGAAAATTCATGCCCGCCCGAACCGCGACCGGCGGCGACTGGCCGTTTCAGCACGCCCAGATGCGCCGGCATGGTTTCTTCGGGGACAAGATAAAGGCCGGAGTTGGAGGCAAAGCCGCCTCGACTGTGGCAGTGGCCGCAGTTGACGGCGAGATAGGCGCGGGCGCGGGCGTCGATCGGTTCGGCTGCATCATCCCACTTGGCCAGCCTTGGCCAGCCGGCGGCGGGCAGCCCGGTCAGCCGGCCCGATGCGGCCCAGGTCATCAGCTGGTTGGTGCCATGGCCGCCATTCAGATTGCCCGCTGTCGGTCCGATCGGCGTGATCGCCTCGCCGTCCTGGTGGCAGGTCTTGCACTGGTTCTGGTTGGGCACGGCATAATCAATGGCCTGGGCGCGGCCCGCCTTGTTGATGAACTGCACCGGCACCTTCACGCCAGCGCGCTTCAGCACCGCGCCGCCGTCCTGCTCGACATAGCTCAAGGCCACCCAGCCGGCCGGACGGTGGATCAACAGGCGCGTCTCGATGGCGCGCAGGTTCTTGGTGGGCTGGCGCAAATCAGCCGGGAAGGCGAAGCGCTTGACCAGCACGGTCCCGACCGGGAAGGCCAGCGCGCCCGACGCGCGATATTCGGCCCTGGTGCCCGGCGGCAGCCAGGCAAAGCGGAATTTTTCCGCGTGATCCGAAAACAGCGGCGTGTTGAGCGTATAAGGCTGCACTCCCGGCGCGGGCCGACCGGCGGCATCGAACAGGCCATAATCAGCCAGCTTCGGGGCGTCTGTCGCCATCAGCAGATCGCTGCGCACGCCGGGCGCAGGCGCTGCCCCCAGCAACAGCAGCGCCGCCCAGATTCGTCTCACTTGGCGCGCGCCTCCAGGGCGGCCGGCAGCACGATCGCCGCGCGATCGGCGGTCAGCCTGGTCGCTGCCAGCGGCGCCGGCCTGGCCTGGGCCGCCGGCGTGCCTTGCAGGCCAAGGTTCAGGGTGATGCCCGGCGCGTCGCTGGCGATGCCGCCGTCGGCGGATTTCTCGCCGCCGCCCGGCACATTATAGCGGGTGACGCCATCCCACATCACCGGCGGCAGCGTGCCGCCCACCGCTGCGGCGATCTCCTTGCCGCCAGCAAAGCTGGGGGATTTGCCATTGTTCATGAAGTGATTGCCGGCAATGGCAACGGCCCGTGGCAGCGGATTGTAGGCCTTGTCGGTGAAGGCCTGGGTATAGGCGACGACCATCACGGCGCTGCCGTTGTTGCCCATGACATGATTGCCCGTCACCATCACGTTGGCGTTGGCCATTACCATGATGCCGGTGCCCGATGGCACGCCCGCCACGATATTGCCGGGCGCGGCAAAATTGACATGATTGTTGTCGATCACCTGGTTGTTCACCAGCTTCACGTTGCGACCGCCCTGTTGCGGCAGATCGGGCAGATCGAACACCAGGATGCCGCCGGCATTGTTGGTGGCGGTGTTGCCCACCACATCGGCATCATAGCTGTTCTCGATCTCGATGCCGGCAACGTTCATTTCAGCGCGGCTGTTCCGCACGATGATGTTCTGCGACTGGCCAACATAGATGCCGGCGTCGGACGCGCCCTTCACCACCGAGCGGTCGATCAGCACGTTCTTCGAGGAAACCGGATACAGGCCATAGGCGCCGTTGGTGGATTTCGGCCCGCCGGTCCATTCCACCCGCAGGTTGACCAGCGCGATACCGTCGCTGCCCTTGGATTTCACCCCGTTGCCGGCGGCGTTTTCGATGCCCAGATCGCGCACCACCACATTGTCCGACGTGATCAACAGGCCCTCACCGGCGACTTTCTGGGCGGTGAAATCCAATATGGTCTTGTCTGGCCCGTCGCCCTTCACGGTCACGCCATCGACATCCAGTGACAGGCCATCGGCGAGCGCATAGCGCCCGGCGGCGATATGCACCGTGTCACCCGGCTGCGCTTCGATCAGCGCCGTCTGCAACTTTTCCTGCGCGTTGCCGCCCGGCCCGACATGGATCATCTTGGCCTGCGCCAGGCTGGAGCCGCCCAGCAATGCTGCAATCAGAAGCGCCGTGCGCATGTGAAGATCCTTCCCCGGTCTTGTCGTTGTGCCTGACTTTCCGCCCTTCTGCCTTGCCACTCAACCCCTGAATTCGTCCGGTTAACGCCCATTTATCGCATTGGTCGCGGGGCTTTGGTATCGATGCAACCATGCACGCACCGATTCCCGCCTTGCAGATCCATGGCCTTGCCAAGGCCTTCGAAGGCTTTCAGGCGGTCAATGGCCTCGATCTCGTGGTGCCGGCTGGCCAGATCTATGCCTTGCTTGGCCCCAATGGCGCCGGCAAGACGACGACGCTGCGCATGGTCACCGGGCTGGCCCGGCCCGACGCCGGGGAGATCAGCGTGTTCGGGGTGGATGCGCTGGCCGATCCGATCGCCGCGAAGCGCCTGATTGCCTGGCTTCCCGACGAGCCGTTGCTGTACGACAAGCTGACGCCGATCGAATATCTCGCCTTCATTGCCGGCCTGTGGAACGTGCCGGCCGCCGAGGCGGAACCGCGCGCCGAAGCCTTGCTGCAGCGCCTGACCCTGTGGGACAAGCGCGACATCCGCTGCGAAGGCTTCTCGCGCGGCATGAAGCAGAAACTGGCGCTGGCCGGCGCGTTGATCCACGAACCGCGCCTGCTCATCCTCGATGAACCGTTGACCGGGCTTGATGCCGCAGCCGCCCGTTCGGTGAAGGATATCCTGCTGGAACAGGTCGCGGCCGGCGGCACGGTGATCCTGACGACGCACATCCTGGAAGTGGCCGAACGGATTGCCCAGCGCATCGGCATCATCCGCGCTGGCCGGATGGTGGCCGAAGGCAGCATGGCGGAGCTGTCCGCAGGCCGGGCCGAGGGCACCACACTCGAACAATTGTTCCTGGAACTGGCGGAGGCGCCAGTCGCCGCATGACCGCGTTGGCCCAAGTGTTATCTGCGCCGGGCAGCCTGCCTTGGCTGGTGCTGCACGATGTGCGCGTGAAGGCGCGTGGCCGGCAGGGCCGTTGGGGCCGCATGATCGCCATCGCGCTGCTGGCCGCGCTGCCGGTTCTGGGTGGCGCGGTCCTGGCGTGGCGGGTGCGCGGCGGGGCCGATCTGCCGCAGGCTGCACTGGGCCTGGTCGGCGCCGTGCTGCTGGGCATGATGCTGGTGATGATCAGTTCGGCCTATGCGCATGTGCTGCGGCTGGGGCGTGATCGCGGCGAGCTGGAGTTGCTGCTCACTGCCCCGCTGCCGGTCACACGGGTGGTCGCAGCCCGGGTCGCGGGCGTGCAGGCGGTGGTGGCGCTGCCCTTCCTGATTCTCACCGGGCCGTTCTTCCTGTTTTCCGCGCTGTTCGGCCATGTCGGTTGGCTGGCCGGGCCGCTGGTGGTGATCGCCAATGCGCTGGTGGCCACGGCGCTGGCGCTCAGCATCGCCACCTTGCTCGACCGCCTGCTGGGCCAGGCGCGGGCGAAGCTGGTGGCGCAGGCCATGGGCGTGTGCCTGGCTGGCGGCGTGTTTGCCCTGGGCCAGGCGCCGAACTTCGCCCCCAGATGGTTCGATGCGCAACTGGCCTTCTTTTCGCAGCGTCCGCCGGCCCCGCTCGATTGGCCGGCGCAGGCGGTGTTTGGCCAGCCCCTGCAACTGATCGCCGTGCTGGCCCTGGCGCTGGCGGCGACACAATGTTCGGCCTGGCTGGCCGCCGGCCGGATGGAAGCGGCGCCGGTCGATCCCATGGCGGCCAATGCCCCGGCCGCCCCCCGCCGCCGCGGCGCGGTGCGCTTTGGCGGCAGCGCCTTTGCCGCCCTGTTCGGCAAGGAATTGAAACTGCTGGGCCGTGATCCCGAGCTCATCTCGCAGATCGGCCAGCAACTGGTGTTCATGGTGCCGATCCTGGCGCTGATCTTCACCGATGGCCAGGTCACGCCGGCGCGGCTGGCGGCCGCAGGCGTATTCCTGGCCGGGGCCTTGTCGTCGTCGCTGGCGTGGCTGGTGCTGTGCGCGGAAGACGCACCCGATCTGATCGCGGCCGCGCCGCTGCGCCCCGGCATGGCGATCCGGGCCAAGCTGGCCGCTGCCCTCACCCCGCCGCTGCTGATGGTGTCGGCACTGGCGTTGCTGGTGCTTCCGAAATCGCCGCTCGCCGTGGCGGTGATGCTGCCGATGGCGCTGGTCGCCGGGTTGGCCAGTGCGGCCATGCAGGCCTGGACCCAGCCGCCGGCGCGCCGCAGCGCCTTTCGCAAGCGCTATCGCAGTTCGCTGCTGATGGCCGTCGGCGAGTTCGTGCTGCTCGGCAGCCTGGCCGGCGCCACCCGTCTGCTGCTGGCGGGCAGCTGGTGGACGTTGGCCGCGCTGGCGGTGCCTGCAGTGATGCTGGCCGGGGTGTGGTGGTTCAGGTTGAAGCCGGCTGAATAGGTTTTCAGCGCGGCAGCGCGGCGGCGGCCCGTGCCCGCGCTTCGATCGCGGCCCAATCGGTTTCACCGCGTCCCGCGATCCAGCTGCCACCCACGCAGACCACGCTGGGTTCCGCCAGCCACTGGCCGGCGGTTTCGGGCGTGATGCCCCCGGTGGGGCAGAAACGGACATGGCCAAAGGGCGCCGCCAGCGCGCGCAGCAGCGGCAGGCCACCCGATGCCACCGCCGGGAAGAATTTCAGCCGGTTGAAGCCCATTTCCTGGGCACGGATGATATCGCTGGCGCTGGCCACGCCGGGCAGGAACGGCACACCGCTGGTGCGCGCCGCCGATCCCAGCGCCGCCGTGATGCCGGGTGACACGACGAAACGGGCGCCTGCCACCAGCGCAGCCGAAAGGTCTCCGGCCGATATCACCGTGCCGGCGCCCACGATGGCGCCCGGCACCTTGGCCATTTCGGTGATCACGTCCAGCGCCACCGGGGTGCGCAGCGTCACTTCCAGGATCGGCAGGCCGCCAGCCACCAGCGCTTCGGCCAGCGGCCGGGCGTGGGCAACATCGTCCACCACCAGCACCGGGATCACCGGTGCCATGGTCATGATGCTGTCGAGATCCATCATCGCTGTTTCCTGCCAAACGCGGCAGCAGCACCGAACAGGCCGGGCTGCGGGTGGGTGATCAGCTTGACAGGCAAGTTGCGCATCAGCGTCTCGAACCGGCCTTTTGCCGCAAAGCGGCCGGCAAAGCCAGAGCGGGGCAGATGATCGGCCAGTCGGGCCCCCAGGCCGCCGCCGATCACCACGCCGCCGGCCCCGTGGGCCAGTGCGATGTTGCCGGCGAATGTGCCCAGCGCCAGGCAGAAGCGATCGAGCGCGGCCGCCGCCAGACTGTCTTCACCGCTCATTGCCAGTGTCCACAGCGTCTTGTCGTCCATCGGCTGGATGGCGCGGTCTTCCAGAGCGGCCAGCGCGGCGTAAATGTCGGCAAGGCCGGGCCCCGAGATCACCCGTTCCGCCGATACCCGGACAAAGCGCTTGCGGAAATGCGCCAGGATCGCGTCTTCCAGGCTGTCCACCGGGGAAAAGTCGCCGTGGCTGCCTTCGGTGGGCAGCACCTGCCAATCCGGCCCGCCCCGCTTGACCAGCAGGCCGACGCCAAGCCCGGTGCCGGGGCCGAGCACGGAGATGGTGCCCACGTCGGGCAACGGCACATCGGGCCCGCAGACATGCTGGAACTGATCGGCCCCGCAGGTGCCCACGGCATAGGCCACGGCTTCGAAATCATTGACCAGCACATGGGCATCAACGCCCAGCTTCTCGTTGATCAGCGCCGGGCGGATGATCCAGGGATTGTTGGTCAGCTTCAGTTCCTCGCCCACCACCGGGCCGGCCACGGCCAGCGCGGCGGCGCGGGGCAGGGGCCGGCCGATTGTGGCGCCGAAATTTTCCCACGCCATCTGCAGCGAGGCATGTTCGGCGCAGCGCATCACCACCGGTTCATCCAGCGCCACCACATTGCCGGCCCCATCCAGCCGGGCCAGCGCGAAACGGGCGTGGGTGCCGCCGATATCGGCTGCGACAAGCTCAGTCATGCCAGCTCCTTGCATCACGTTCGATCAGCGCGATGGCGGCAGCCGGCCCCCAGTTGCCGGCGGAATAGGGCTTCACCGCCATGCCGGTCTCCTGCCAGCCGGCGCGGATCGCGTCGATCCAGGTCCATTGCGCCTCCACCTCGTCGCGGCGCACGAACAGGGTCTGCCGGCCTTCCACCAGGTCCAGCATCAGCCGTTCATAGGCGATGCGGCGGCGCACATCGGCAAAGGCGTTGGTCATGCCGATATCCAGCGGTACGGCGCGCAGTTTCAGCCCATCACGGTCCAGCCCCGGCACCTTGGCCATCATCGTCAGGCCCACATTCTCATCGGGCTGGATCGAGATGATCAGCTTGTTGGCCTGCAGCGCGGCATCGCCGAACATCGAATGCGGCACGCCACGGAACTGCACGATAATCTCGCTCAGCCGCTGCGGCATGCGTTTGCCGGTGCGCAGATAGAAAGGCACGCCCTTCCAGCGCCAATTGTCGACATGGGCCTTCAGCGCCACAAAAGTCTCGGTGTCGGACGGGCGGCCCAGTTCATCCAGATAGGCCGGCACCGGCTGACCCAGGATGGCGCCGGCGCCATATTGGCCGCGCACGCTGTGGCTTTCGACATCACGGGCAGTGATCGGCCGCAATGATCGCAGCACCTTCACCTTTTCATCGCGCACGGCCGCCGGATCGAGCCGGGCCGGCGGTTCCATGGCAACCAGTGCCAGCAACTGCAGCATGTGGTTCTGCACCATGTCGCGCAGCGCGCCCATGCCGTCATAATAATCGGCGCGGCCTTCCAGCCCGACGGTTTCGCCCACGCTGATCTGCACATGATCGATGCCGGCGGCATTCCACAGCGGTTCGAGCAGCACATTGCCAAAGCGCAGCGCCAGCAGATTCTGGACGGTTTCCTTGCCCAGATAATGATCGATGCGGAAAATCTGGCTTTCCGGGTAAGCCGCTGCCACGGCGTCGTTGATCGCCCGGCTGCTGGCCAGATCATGGCCAAGAGGCTTTTCCAGCGCCAGCCGCGCGCCGTCGCAGGCCAAACCGGCACCGGCCAGGCCAGCAATGGTCGATCCGAACAGGCTGGGCGCGGTCGACAGGAAGATCGCCAGCCGGCAGGGGTCGCCGACTTCGGCAGCCAGCGCGGCAAAGCCATCGGCCCTGGTGGCGTCCAGCGGCACATAGGCCAGCCGATCGAGGAAGCTGGCAACGGCGGCGGCGGGACGGCGGTCCGGCTCGATGAACTGTTCCAGGGCCTTGGCGGCCATCTCGCGGAACGCGCCACTGTCCAGCGCCGAACGCGCCGTTCCAATGATGCGCAGATCAGGGTGGAGCAGGCCATCGCCGTGCAGCCCGAACAGCGACGGAATCAGCATGCGCCGCGACAGATCGCCCGTTGCACCAAACAGAAGCAGGGAAGTCGCGGCGGTCATCGGCATTACTCAAACAGGAATGTGAACGTTAACGCAAGTCTGGCGGCCCAGCTGGCCTCATTGTGGCCGGTGCCGGGGAAATAACGGCTAACGAAATCCGTGTCGCGGCGCCAGCCTGCGTTCACGACGGCCGAATCGGCCACGGTCTGGAATGTGGCATAATGCTGATCCAGCCCCTGATCGCCATGATCGAACCAGAGGCGGCGGCCGGCCGGAGGCCCCAGTCGCGCGCCGATCCAGTCAGCGATGGCGGTCTGGATGGCAGGCACTTCGCCGGCCTGCGGCTCCGGCTGCGGGGCGAGGACGGGCCAATGGGTGGACAGGCAACCGGCGGCACGAAACAGATCCGGCCGCTGCATCAGTGCGTTCAGCGAGGCAAGGCCGCCCATGGAGGAGCCAGCGATCACCGCCTTGCCCGGCGCCACCCCGTGCTGCGCGCGCAGCAGCGGCAGCACCGTATCGGCGAGCAGCGCCACATAGGCATCTGATCGCGACGGCCCGCCACCAGCAAGGTTGAAGCGCGCCGCCAACGGCCCCGGCAGCCGCGCCATCAGATCGGCCGGGACATAATCGCCCCAGCGTTGCGCGCCCGTGTTCCACACGCCGGCCACGATCATTGGCGGCAGCGTGCCGGCAGCCATGCCGGCCATGATGGTTTCCGCCACGCCCCAGGTGACGCCGCCATAGGCGGAGGCGGGCGCGAACAGATTCTGGCCGTCGTGCATCAGCAGCAGCGGCAGTGGCCTGGCCCCACGGACATTGGCTTCCGCATCGGGCGGCACCCACACATCGACATGGCGCGGCTGCAATCCCGGCCCGGCCACATTGGCATGCCGGGTGAACTGGATGGATTCCCGGGCCAATGTCGGCGCGGCCAGCAATGTTGTGCTGCCGGCGATCAGGGCGCGCCGGTTGATCACCTGATCGGTTCGAACCGCGCCGCCGCGCCGCCACCGCCGGCTGCCAGCCGCACGCTCAGCCGATCATTGCTGGTGACGATCCGCGTTTCCACCGCCAGATCATGCGGGTTGGCATCGGCGCCATCGCCGTCCCGCCACAGGGTGAGGCGATAACGCTGGCCGGGGGTGAGGAAGGACAGCGCCACATCAACGGGCACGGCCTGCTTGCCGCCGGCCGCACCCAGCCACCAATCCTGGCCACTGCGGCGCTGGCGGGCGGTGACGACATGGCTGCCGGGTTCACCGGCCAGCGTGATCGATTCCTGCCAGTCCACCGGCACGGCGCGGATGAAATCCATCGCCGCCCCGGGCGCCTTGGCATAGTTTTCCGGCAGATCGGCGACCATCTGCAGCGGCGAGTAGATGGTGACATAAAGCGCCAGCTGCTTGGCCAGCGTCGAGGGGATTTTCTGCCCGCGCCCCTGCAGCGACACGATGCCTGGCGTATAATCCATCGGTCCGGCCAGCAGCCGGGTGAAGGCCAAAGTCGCCTCATGCTCCGGACCATTGTCGGGATTGCCCCAGGCGTTGAACTCCATCCCGCGCGCGCCTTCGCGGCTCACCCAATTGGGCCAGGTGCGGCGCAGGCCGGTGTCCTTGATCGGCTCGTGGGAATTGATGCTGATGCGGTGCGCGGCAGCGGCCTCCAGCACCTTCACATGGTGGCGGGCGCTGGCCTGGCCTTCGTGCCATTCATAGGTCAGGGCGCGCGGCTGGCCGTTCATGTCGGTGCCGGGGGTATTGGCCGCCACCTGCAGCCCGCCGGCATCGGCGACATAGCCGGTCTTCACCATCGTCACGCCATTCTGCTGGTAATAGGCCATGCCCGCGCCCAGCTGCGCCTCGTAATTGGCGAGATTGCCGCTGGTTTCGTGGTGGCCAATCAGGCCGACGCGCTTCTTCTTCGCGTGGGCCGCGATGGCGACCATATCGAAATCGGGCGTGGGTTCGGCAAACCGGAAATCCCAGCCATTGGCAAACCAATCGCCATCCCAGCCCTTGTTCCAGCCTTCGATCAGCAGGCCGCACAGGCCGTTGGCCGCCGCCCAGTCGATCATCTTCAGCGCATTGGCCGTCGTTGCGCCGTGCTTCGCACCCGTCGCCCAGCTTTCGGTATCGAGGTGCATCGACCACCAGATGCCGGCATATTTGCAAGGGCGAACCCACGACACATCACCCAGCTTGTTGGGCGCGTTCAAATTCAGGATCAGGCTGCTGTTCGCCAGCGCCGGTGCGCTGTCACCGATCATCACCACCCGCCATGGCGTTGCGAACGGCGCGGCCACCACCACCGCCGGGCCACTGGCCGACGGGGTGAGCGCGGCGCGGAACATGCCGCCCCCCGCCGGCTGCAGGTTCATGCCGGCATAATCAATGAGGGCAGCTTCGTGGATGGACAGCCAGGTGCCGCCGGCGGTCTTCATGGTCATCGGAGTCTGGGCGAGGCCGACTTCGGTGATGCCGGTGGCGCGATAGAGATATTCCTCGCGATTCCATTCCAGCGCCGGAATCCACCAGGCACGGCCACCGGTTGCGCCGGCAATGCGGAATTCGGTCAGCTCGGCAACGATGCGCACGTTTTTCAGATTCGGCTGTTCGGGGAAAGCGTAGCGCAGGGCGATGCCGTCATCCGAAACGCGCAGCACCAGATCGAAGCGGCGTTTCAGCACGCTGGTCTCGGCGATGTGCAGTATCAGCTGGTTGTGCCGGTCCCGCACCTTCGCCCGCTCACCCCAGGGCTGATCCCAGGTCGTGTCGGCGCTGCTGTGGGCTTCGCCGGTGATCGCCAGCTTGCGGTCCAGCTTGGGTGCATCAGCCAGGATGAAGCCCAGCGGCGACGGCGCGATCAGCGGCTGGCCATCGCGACTGGCCTGCCAGTAAAGCCGGCCATCGCCATCACCGCTGACACTCACGCGGGTGCGGCCATCAGGCGATTGCACGATGGGCTCGGCCAGCACGGGGAGCGCCAGCAGCAGGGCCAGCAGGGACAGGATCAGGCGCATCGGGCGATCAGTCCGGAATAGGCCGGCAGCAGGCTCGGCGTCGCGCCGCCATGCTGGGCAAGGATGGTGCAGGCTGGCAGGTCGACGGCACAGGGCTCGGCTCCCAGGTTGAAGGCGCACACCAGCCGCTGTCCGGCCCAGCTGCGGCACAGCACCAGCGTATTGCCTTGCGCCACCGCCACTTCGACATTGCCATGGCGCAGCGCTGGCTGGCTGCGGCGCAGTGCCATCAGCATCTGCGTCCAGTGCAGCATCGAGCCCGGATCGTCGCGCTGCACATCCACAGCGCGGGCCGCGTGATCGGCGCCCAGCGGCAGCCAGGGCTTGCCAGTGGAGAAACCGGCGCCTGGCGCGGCGGCCACCCACGGCATTGGCGTGCGGGCGCCGTCGCGGCCCAGCGTCAGCGGCCAGTTGGCGATGGCTTCCGGGTCCTGCAGATCGTCAAAGCCGATCTCGGCCTGGGTCAGCCCCAGTTCCTCGCCATAATAGAGGAAGATATTGCCGCGCAGCGCGACCAGCAGCAGCATGATCAGCCGGGCATAATCATCATGGTCGTGGCCGCCGTGCCAGCGACTGGCGGCGCGTGGTGCGTCGTGGTTGGAAAAGGCCCAGCTCGGCCAGCCCGTGCCCGGCGTATCCGGCCATTCGGCCAGCGCATCGGCAACGGTGCGCGCATCCAGCTGTTCGGCATAGAGGAAGTTGAAGCCGTAGGCGCTGTTCAGACGGCGGTTGCCGGCGGTGAACTCGTGCATTTCGGCAATGGCATTGTCGCCGCCCACCTCGGCCACGGTGAAGCGATCGGGATAGAGGTTCATCACGCCCGCCACCCGTTCCAGGAACAGCGGAATATCGGGATGGGACATGTTGTGGATGCGGTTCTGGAAATCGAAGGGCCGCGTGCGCTTGTGGTTGCCGCTGGCCGGCGGATTGTCGCGCAATTGCGGATCATGCATGGCGAAATTGATGGCATCGATGCGGAAGCCATCAACCCCGCGCTCCAGCCAGAACCGCGCCACGCCCAATATGGCTTCCTGCACTGCGGGGTTGTGCAGGTTGAGATCGGGCTGGCTGGTCAGGAAATTGTGCAGATAATATTGCTGGCGGCGGGCATCCCAGGTCCAGGCCGGGCCGCCGAACACCGATTGCCAGTTGGAAGGCGGGGTGCCGTCGGGCTTGGGATCGGCCCAAACATACCAATCGGCCTTGTCATTGCGGCGGTTCTGGCGGCTTTCCCCGAACCAGGCGTGCTGATCCGAGGTATGGCTCCACACCTGGTCGATGATGATCCTGAGCCCCAGCGCATGGGCGCGTGCCACCAATGCATCGAAATCATCAAGCGTGCCAAAGATCGGATCGACGCCGCGATAATCGGACACGTCATAGCCGAAATCCTGCATCGGCGAGGTGAAGAAGGGCGACAGCCAGATCGCATCGACATTCAGCGCCGCGACATGATCCAGCCGCTGGGTGATGCCCTTCAGGTCGCCGATCCCGTCGCCATTGCTGTCGAGGAAACTGCGCGGGTAAATCTGGTAGATGCTGGCGCCATGCCACCAAGGCAGGGCGGCGACGCTATCGGCTTGGGTCGACGGCTGGACGGCATCAGGCATCATTGCGGGCCTTCTTCGGTGCTGCACACGGCCACGCCGAGTGGGGGCAGGGTGATCGCCAGCGTGCCGGGGGCGGCGGCGCTGGCCGGGCAGCTGCCGTAACGGCTGGCCCAGCGGCTGGCGGCGGGATCGATCATCACGTTGGCCGCCAAGGGTGCGGCGCTGGTGTTCATCACCACCAGCGTCTCGCCGGGCTGGCCGGGGATGCGGCGGGCAAAGGCGAACAGGCCGGGCGCGTCACCGGCGGCGCGGACTTCGGTCAGGCCGTGGCGCAGCCGTGGATCGCCGCGGCGCACCGCGATCATCGCCTTCAGCGCGCGATAGAAGGGGTGGGCGGGATCATAGCTGTCCACATCATGGCCGGCGCTGGTGCCCAGCCGCATCATGGCGCGATAGTCCGGCACCTGGCTGGCAAACAGGGGCTGGCGGGCGAGCTGATCATTGCCGGTGCCGACAAAGCCCTGCTCATCGCCGGCATACAGCGTCGGCACCCCGCGCGCGAACAGCAGCAGCGCATGGGCGAGCAGGGTGCGCTGGCCCAGTTCGGCCGTGCTGATCTGCGGGTTGGCGCGGCGCACGAACCAGGCAAAACGGCCGCCATCATGATTGCTGATGAAGCTGGCGTTGCGGCCGGCGGTGGCCGCGCCGCCGGGATAGAGCACATCATCGGCAAACAGCCGTGCCAGCACCGAGGTGGGCGCCTGCCCGGCGATGGCCTCCATCGCGGCATTCTTCAGGGCGAAATCCAGCACATTGTCCATGCCGGTGTTGATGCTGTTGCGCGCCAGCCGGCCGACATCCACCTCGTCGATCGATACTTCGCCGAAAATGTGGAAATTCGGGATGCCCGCCGCCCTGGCGCGCGCCATGATCCCCGGCACGAAGCGTTGCCAGAATTCCGGGTTCACATGCTGGGCAGTGTCGACGCGATAGCCGTCGATGCCGAGCCGGTCGATCCAGTCGCCATAGATCTGGATCATGCCGTCCAACACGCGCGGATGTTCGGTCGCCAGATCATCCAGGCTGACGAAATCGCCGGACTGGCTGGATTCGCCCCGGTAAACCGTCTCGCCGCGATTATGGTAATGGATCGGATCATTGAGCCAGGCCGGCGTCTTGCTGCGCTCCTCGCCGGCCGGGATGAACGGCGTGTAGGCGAAATCCGGCCGGGTCAGCTTCGCCCAATTCTCTGCAGTCGTGTCCTTTTCGCCGGCAAAGCCCGCGTTGATCGGGGTACCATTCACGCCGCCCTTGCGGCTGAACGGATAGTCGGCGCGGCTGCGGTAGGGGCAGGGCTGGCCCACGCATTCGCGATACTGAATCACGTCGGCAGTGTGGTTGGTAACGATGTCGAGATAGACTTTCAGCCCCCGCGCATGGGCCGCATCAACCAGCCGTTTCAGATCGTCATTGCTGCCCAGATGCGGATCGACGCTGGTGAAATCGGTGATCCAGTACCCATGATAGCCCGCCGATTCCTGGCCCGGCCCGCCCTGCACCGGCTTGTTCCGGAACACCGGCGCCAGCCAGATCGCAGTGGCGCCCAGGCCCTGGATATAGTCCAGCTTCTGCAGCACCCCGGCCAGATCGCCGCCGTTGAAGAAGGCCTTTGACGTGGGATCAAACCCGGTCTGCAGGCGGCCGCCCACCAGCCCGCCGCGATCATTCTTCACGTCACCATTGGCGAAACGGTCGGGCAGCAGGAAATAGATCACCTCGTCCTGCGGCGGCCGCGCGCGCACGGCAGCCAGCGTCGCGGGATCTGCGACGGGCGCCGGTGCCGCCGCCAGGGATGTGGCGGCCAGCAGGCCAAACAGGGCAGCAGCAACACGCATCAGGCGGCCTTTCGCGGGGCGGGGCAGTGGCGGGCAAGGAAATCGGCGTGGCCGGGCAGCGCCGTCACGGCGCCGCTGATGGCACGATCAATGAGGCCCAGGAAGCCGCCAAGATCGCCCGCCGACAATCCGTCAGCCAACGGATGGTGTGTGGCCGGCGTCAGGCCCTGGCCGATCATCACCTGGCTCCAGGCGAGGTCGGTGAACAATTCGTCGTGATCGCGGCGGATGCGCCCGGTGGCGGCAAACAGCGCCATGCGCTCCGCCAGTTCCGGCGGAACGGCCATGGCAGCGGCGGCGCGCCAGAACGGATCGGGGCGCTGGTTGGCCTTGTAGTGCAGGATGATGAAATCGCGGATCCATTCCATCTCGCGCGCCGCCTCGCGATTGGCTTCGGCGGCCAGCACCGCCATGCCGGCAGGTTCGCCGGGCAACAGGCCCAGCAGCCGGGCGATGCCGGACTGGATGAGGTGGATGGAGGTTGATTCCAGCGGCTCCAGAAAGCCCGCCGCCAGCCCGAGCGCATAGCAGTTGCCGATCCACACCCTGTCCCGCCGGCCCGCCTGGAATGCCAGGGTGCGCGGTTCCGCCAGCGGCTCGCCATCCAGATTGCGCATCAGGATGGCGGTGGCCTCGTCCTCGCTCATGTGCGCGCTGGAAAACACATGGCCGTTGCCGATGCGGTGCTGCAGCGGGATGCGCCACTGCCAGCCGGCCGGCCGCGCCGTGGCGCGTGTGTAGGGCGTGAAATCGCCACCATTGGCGCACGGCACCGCCACCGCCCGGTCACACGGCAGCCAGTGCGACCAGTCGTGCCAGCCACTGCCCAGCGCCTCGCCGATCAGCAGGCTGCGAAACCCGCTGCAATCGACGAACAGATCGCCAGCGATCCGGCGGCCATCGTCCAGCACAAGGGTGGTGATCGTCTCGCCTTCCCGCTCCACCCGGGCGATGCGGCCTTCCACCCGCACCACCCCGCGCGCTTCGGCACGGCGGCGCAGATAGGCGGCATAAAGCCCGGCATCGAAATGATAGGCCCACACCAGCGGCGGCAAGGTGGCATCGCCAGCAAGGCGGTCGAATCGATGGGCGCGCGCGGCGCGTTCGTTCAGGCTGTAATGGCCAAAGTCCCGGGCTTGTCCCTCGGCACGGGCACGCGCCCACCAATGGTGAAATGGCACCAGGCCCAGTGCGCGGCCAACTTCACCGAAATTGTGCATGTAACGCTGGCCGGGCTGCCACCAATCGACAAACTCGATGCCCAGCTTGAAGCTGCCCTGGGTCGCAGCCAGGAACTCATTCTCGTCGATCCCCAGCCCGGCATTGAACAGCCGGATCTGCGGGATGGTCGCCTCGCCCACGCCCACCGTGCCGATGGCATCGGATTCCACCAGCGTGATCTGCCAGCCGCGTTCGAGAAAGCGCGTGGCCGCGGCTGCCGTCATCCAGCCGGCGGTGCCGCCACCGGCGATGACAAGCTGGCGAAGAGGGGCAGGTGACATGAAATTTGCTCCGCCAGAAGGTGGCTGGCGGCAGGATGGTCCCGCCGCCAGCCGCGTTCAAGCCGGATCAGTACCGCCAGTTGAAACCGAGCAGGAAGCGCCGACCGAAATTCTGATAGTCGATGATTTCCTGCGGACGACCGGGGTTGAACGTGACGAACGGCTCGTTGGTCAGGTTCTGGGCCTGGGCCAGCAGGGTCAGCCCCTTCAGGCTGCCGCCCTGGATTTCATAGCTGATCTGGGTATCGAGGATCAGCTCGCCATCAGCCCGGCGGCGCTGGTTGCCGCCGCCAAAGCCGCGCAGTTCGCCCAGGAACGAAGACCGGGTGCGCATCGAGGCACGCGCCGAGAAGCCGCCCTTTTCATAATAGCCGGTCAGGTTGGTGACCCAACGCGAATAGCCGGGCAGATCATCCGGGCTGGCCCCCGGCGACGGTGCGACCTTGCTCTTGGTCCAGGCCGCCGAGCCGTTGATGCCAAAGCCATCGAGTGCCGGCGTCAGCACGCTGAACGGCAGCTGGCCCGACAGTTCGGCACCATAAAGCTGCCCGCCGTTGCCGTTGATCCACTGGGTGACAAAGCCCTGACGGGTCAGCGGTTCGGGCACCCCGGCCGGCAGCGGGAAGCCAGCGAAGTTGAACGGCTGCGCCACTTCGAAGATGTAGCTCTTCAGATCCTTGTAGTAGCCGGCCAGCGCGATGTAGCCCTTGCCGCCGAAGTATTTTTCCACCGAAAGGTCGATGGCATTGGCGCGCCACGGCCGCAGCTGCGCGTTGCCGCCGCTGCCGCCCCACGGGGTCACGCCCGGGGTCTGGCCCAGCTGCGGATTGAAGTTGAAGTTCACGGCGGCGCGCATGTCGTCGAGCCGCGGACGGGCGAGCTGGCGGGCCACGCCAAGGCGCACCACCCAGTCTTCGGGCAGACGCAGCGACAGGTTGGCCGAAGGCAGCACGTCCGTATATTTGGCGCCATCGGTTCGCAGCGAGGAAATCACGCTGGTGCCATTGCCGCTGGAGACCAGCGCGGTCGAGCTTTGATCGACATGCACGACCTGCAGGCCGATGTTGCCGGTCAATTTGGCATCACCGATGTCGGCGTTGATCTTGCCCATCACCCAGCCGGTGTAGACCTTCTCGCGCACCGTCCAGCCCTTGGTGTTCACATCGGCATTGGGGTTGCGCACGAGATTGTAGATGCCGCTGTTGAGCAGGGCCAACGGATCATAGCTGATCATCGGGCCAAGGCCGAGGAAGGTCAGGTTGGTCGGGGCCAGCCGCAGATCGGTTGGCACGGCGACGCTGGTCAGGCCGTCCGTGTTGCCCTTCAGGCCCAGGAAGAATTCGTCGGGCGTCAGCTGCTTTTCACGGTTGGTGAAGTTGGCACCGGCCTGGATGGCGCTGATCGGGCCGTCCAGCTTGCGTTCCACCTGGGCGCGGAAGGCATAGAGTTCGTCGGAGACCTGGCGATCATTGTAATAGCCGTCCTGGCCATTGATGATCGGCTGGCCGCCGGGGTTGGCAACATCGCCGCCCCAACCCTGCGGGCTGGTCAGGCGGATCTGGTTATAGTCACCATAATTCAGGGTCGGCCGGAACGTGGCGCCCCGGTCGGTCATGGTGAAGCCCAGATTGTCGGTGGCGCCCACGGCATTGCGGCCGGTGCCGGCATAGGTTTCCAGCACCAGTTCCGACCGGTCGATGCGGCTGTAGCTGACATCACCGATCAGCTGCCAATCATCATTTTCCCACTTCAGGTTGATGCCGCCCGAATAGAGATCGGCGTCCTTCTTGTTGAGATCGTTGCGGACAACGCCCTTGACGCCGTTGAAGGTGCCGCCGGTGACCAGGCCATCGGCGGTCTGGAAACCGGGCTGCAGCTGGGCAGCGGACCAGAACAGCGGCAGCTCGATGCCGCGCAGCACCTGGTCTTCCTTGAACTTGCTGTAATAGCCGTCAAAGGCGATGGTCAGGTCTTCAGCCGGCTTGAATTCGAGGGCGCCGGTGACGCCGGTGCGCTGCAGGCGCACGCTGTCCACATAGGATTTGGAACCACCGATGACCACGTTCGAGGCGTTGGCATTGGGATAGCCCCAGGCGTTGAAGCGCTCGGTCTGGGTCGGGCTGTCGATATGGCTGATGCCCAGCAGCACGCCCACCTTGCCGTCGGCGAACTGGTCGACATAAAGCGCGCTGCCGCGCCAGCCGAACTGCTTGGAATCGGTGTTGAGCCGGCCATTGTCGGTATATTCATAGCGCGCGCCAACCGAGATCACCTGCTTGCCGTAAGACAGCGGGCGGATGGTCTGCAGATCGACGGTGCCCGAAAGGCCCTGCGCCACCAGGCTGGCGTCTGGCGTCTTGTAGACCAGCACCTGGTTGATGACTTCGGCCGGATACTGGTCGAATTCGACCGAGCGGTTGTCGCCGTTGGTGACCTGTTCGCGGCCATTCAGGAGCGTGGACGAGAAGTCCGGCGCGAAGCCGCGAATGGAGATGACCTGCGAACGCCCGTTCAGGCGCTGCGTGGTCAGGCCGGGCAGGCGGGCGATGGCATCGGCAATCGAGTTGTCGGGCAGGCGGCCGATGTCTTCGGCGCTCACCGATTCGATGATCCGGTCGCTGTTCAGCTTGTTGTCGAGCGCTGCCTGCAACGAACGGCGATAACCGGTGACGACGATGGTTTCGGCATCGGCGTCAACCTCGGCGGTGGCCGTCTGTTGCGGCGCAGCGGTTTGCGCCAGCGCCGGACCGGCAAGAAGCAGCAACGGGCTGGCTGTGCCAACCAGAAGTGCGGAGCGAGCATTCATTCGCATGACAATCCCCCAAAATATGGCCGCCTCGCCTTTGTTTGTTCCCCGGTCGGGGGGCGGCAGTGTGGCGGGCCATTTGTGACGGATGGGACACGGACGGTGCAATATGGCCGCAGCCACGGACATACGTATTCACGTGTCATAATTGTCACGCTATCGTCTCGCGCAGGCACATCAGCGCCAGACAAACCGGCCGTGTGCGAATGGGGAGCAGCAAAAGCGCAATGCGGCGCGTCACGTCTTTTGACATTGCGGCCCTTGCCGGCGTCTCGCAGCCAACGGTTTCGCGAGCCTTGTCGGGCAATGCCTCGGTCTCTGCCGATACCCGCGCCCGCGTCTTTGCCGCCGCCGAAGCGCTCAACTACAAGGTCGACAAGAACGCTTCGAACCTGCGCCGCCAGGCCACCCGCACGCTGGCCCTGCTGTTCTTTGAAGACCCGGCGCCCGGCGAGACGCAGATCAATCCCTTCTTCCTGTCGATGCTGGGTTCGATCACCAAGGCCTGCGCTGCCAATGGTTATGACCTGCTGATCAGTTTCCAGCAGCTTTCCGGCAACTGGCACATGGATTACGAGGATGCGCGCAAGGCCGATGGGCTGATCCTGCTGGGCTATGGCAATTATCTCGAATATCTGCCGCGCCTTGAAAAGCTGGTGGAGCAGGGCACGCATTTCGTGCGCTGGGGCAGTCTGCGGCCCGGTCTGCTGGGCACCACCATCGGCAGCGACAATCTGGGGGGCGGTTTCGCGGCCACACGTCACCTGATCGAGCGCGGCCGCCGCCGCATCGCCTTCATCGGCACGGCCAACGAGGGTGCGCCGGAATTTCTCGACCGCAGCGAAGGCTGGCGGCAGGCGCTGGCCGAAGCCGGGCTGGCCGCTGATCCCGCCCTGATGCGCGCTGGCCACAGCAGCGAGGACGATGGCTATGTCGCCACCCGCAGCCTGGTCCTGGCCGATGCGGCCTTTGATGCGATCTTCTGCGCCAGCGATCTGATTGCGCTGGGCGCCATGCGGGCATTGGCCGATGCCGGCCGCCGCGTGCCGCTTGATGTGGCGGTGGTCGGCTTTGATGATCAGCCGGCGGCCAGCCTGACCAGCCCGCCGCTCACCACTGTCGCCCAGGATGCCCGCCAGGCTGGCGAAACGCTGGTGAACACCCTGCTGGCCCTGCTGCGCGACGAAACGCCGGTGCCGCAGGCGCTACCCGTGCGGCTGGTGGTACGCGGATCGAGCTAAGCTGCGCAGTACCGCGCGATAAAGGCGGCATGGCTGGGCATTTCTGCCGCCGCCTCGCGCATCACCCGCGCCAGCCCGCTCAGCAGGCGCGGCGCATCCACCTGTGCGGCGCGGCTGTCCACCAGCGGGTCATAACGATCGGGCAGGTTGCACTGGCCGATGTGCACGGCAAGCCAGCTGGCGTTGAGGAACAGCTCCGGCCCGTCGGACACCAGCCGCGCGAAACGGCGGAAATGCTCCATCTTGTGCTGAAGGCTGTCGGGGATCGGCATCGCCGCGCACTGCCGCCACATCGGTTCATCGCGGCTGTTCAGATGATAGTGCAGGATCAGGAAATCGCGGATTCGTTCCCACTCGGTGGCCGTCACCTTGTTGAACTCGTCGCGCACCAGCGCGTCCATGCCGCGCGTTGGCCACAGCGCCAGCAGCCGCATGATCCCCGATTGCACCAGGTGCAGCGAGGTCGATTCCAGCGGCTCCATGAAGCCCGCCGCCAGCCCGATGGCGACGACATTGTGTGACCAGGCCTGCGCGCGCCGGCCGGTGGTGAAGCGAAGCAGCCGCGGATCGGCCAGCGCCGGGCCATCGAGGTTGGCCAGCAATAGCGCAGCCGCCTCGTCCTCACCCATGAAGGCCGATGAAAACACATGGCCATTGCCGATGCGATGTTGCAGCGGAATGCGCCACTGCCAGCCAGCGCCGTGCGCGGTGGAGCGCGTGTAGGGCGTGAACCCCTCGCCGTCCGTCCCGTTCGCATGGCCGCACGGCACCGCCAGCGCCCGATCACAGGGCAGCCAGTGGGTCCAGTCGATGAACGGCGTTGCCAGCGTTTCGGCAATCAGCAGGCCGCGGAAGCCGGAGCAATCGATCCAGAATTCGGCCTCCACCTGTCGGCCATCGGCCAGCGTGATGTGGGTGATGTTGCCGCTCTCGCCATCCCGCGCCACGCCGGTGATGCGGCCTTCGTGGCGGGTGACGCCCAGCCCTTCCGCCAGCCGCCGCAATGCCTGCGCATAGAGGCCGGCATCGAAATGATAGGCGTAATCGAAGGTGGATTGCACCAGCCGGCGATCCTGCGCCGGCGGGGCAAAGCGATTGGCCTTGGCTGCCACCCACGCCATCGAAAAATCATCCAGCGGCGTCTGATCGCCCGCCAGGCGCTGTTTCAGCCACCAATGGTGCATCGGCACGGAATCGAAATCGGCGCCATAGGTGCCGAACGGGTGGAAATAGCGATGGCCGGCCCGGCCCCAGCCGACGAATTCGATGCCGAGCTTGAAACTGCCTTGCGTCGCCTTCACGAATTCGGCCTCGTTCAGGCCCAGCAGCTGGTTGAACAGCTTGATCGGCGGGATGGTCGCCTCGCCCACGCCCACCGTTCCGATCTCTTCGGATTCGACCAGCGCGATCTCCACCCCGGCCGGCAATTGGCGGGCCAGCGCGGCGGCCGTCATCCAGCCGGCAGAACCGCCGCCAACGATGCACACGCGCCGCACATTGTCGTCCCTCACGCTTCCACCCCCACCGGAATCACGTGGCCGGTACGCGGCAACAGGCTCTTCAGCAGCGGCCCGGTCATGATCGTCGTTACCACCGCCATCACCACCAGCATGGTGAAGACATTGGGCGGGATGACACCAAGATCACGCCCGATATTGAGCACGATCAGCTCCATCAGCGCGCGGGTGTTCATCAGGCTACCCAGCACCGCGCTCTCCGCCGGCGTGTAACCGCTCAGCCGTGCCGCGCCATAGACGGGGATGATCTTGGCGAGGATGGCCATCGCGAGGATGATCGCCAGCCAGCCCAGATCAGCGAGGCCCAGCCCGAGCAGATTGGTGCGCAGGCCGGTATAGGTGAAGAACACCGGCAGGAAGAACACCAGCACGAAGCCGCCGACCTGGCCCTTCCATGCGCTGACGAACGTCGGGTGGCGGTGCATGATCAGCCCGCCGAGGAAGCCGCCGAAGATGGCGAAGATGCCGAGCTTGTAGGTGCAGATGGCGAGCCCGAAGGTCATCGCCAGCATGGCGGCCATCAGCGTGGGATCAAGCCGGCCGCCGCCGGGCGGGAAGGCTGCCACCAGCCGGCCGGCCAGCGGCGCCAGCACGACCCGCGCGATGATCAGCAGCATGGCGATGCCGGCCAGTTGCAACGCCAGCCCTTCGCCCGAGAACCGTGCCGCCGCCAGCGCCGAAATGGACGCCAGCAGCACCCAGCCCGCCACGTCGTTCACGGCAGCGGCCGCGATCGCCACCACGCCCACCGGCCTGTCGGTCAGCCCGAACTGGGCGAGGATGCGGCCCAGGATCGGCAGTGCCGTGATCGCCAGCGCATTGCCGAAGAACAGGGCATAGAGCAGCGGATCGATCCCGGGCGCGAGGCTGGGCGCGGTGATCCAGCCCAGCACCAATCCGCCACCCAGCGGCACCAGCACCGAGGCGGCGGCAATCAGCAGCGCGCCCTTGCGGTGCTGGGGCGTCTGCAAATGGCCGAATTCGAATTCCATGCCGATCTGGAACATCAGCAGGGTCAGCCCGATCTGGCTGATGATGGTGATGGCCGGGGCCGGCGTGGCGCCGAACAGCGAGATCGACAGTGCCGGTGCCAGCGCGCCGAGCAGCGAGGGCCCCAGCATCAGGCCGGCGACAATCTCCCCCACCGCGCCCGGCTGGCCCAGCCGGCGGGCGACGATATTGAGGCTGCGGGCGGCGCCGATCATGATGATCAGCTGCACCAGCACGCTGAACAACAGATCTTCCCCGGCGTGAACGCTGCTTGTCATGCGGCTGGCATAGCGTCGCTGTGCCGGTCAGGCAAAGCGCCACACAATCGCAGCCGTGGCGATCAGCAGGGCAATGGCCTGATAGCGATAATTGGCCCACAGGGGCGTGTGCGCCAGCGCGGCGGTTTCGGCATCGAAGAAACCGCGATTCCACAACAGGCCGTCGGTCTTTTCCGGCGGCGGCGGCGGCGCGGTGAGCGAGCCCACCACCATCGCCAGCGCCGAGCCGGCCAGCAGGATGGGCGCCACATGCAGGAAATGGATCTGCACGCTGCCGGTGACGTTGATGGCGAAGAACAGGCCCAGCCCGATCATCAGCCCGGCAGAAATGGCCCAGCTTGCCCCCCGCGCATTGGCGCGCGGCCAGAACAGGCCGATCAGGAACACCGCGACGATCGGCGGCGCGGTGTAGCTCAGCGCGCCTTGCAGATATTGCCAGACACTGCCGAAGCGCTCGATCTGCGGCGCAACGACAACCGCGACAGCCAGGAATATCAATGTCGCCAGCCGGCCGGTGAGCACGAGCTTCTTGCCATCCAGATCCGGATTCCAGTGGCGGGCGAAATCCATGGTGAACAAGGTGGCCGCCGAATTGAAGGTGGAGGCCGTGGCCGACATGATCGCCGCGAGGAAACCTGCCACCACCAGCCCGAGCAGGCCATTGGGCAACAGATCGAACATCAAGGTAGGATAGACGAGATCGGGCGTCTTCAGCGCCGGATAGAGCAGGATGGCGCAGGTGCCGGGGAGCACCATCAGCCACAGCACCGGCAGTTTCAGCAGGCCGGCGAACAGGCTGCCCCAGCGGCCATGATCGATGTTGCGGGCAGACAGGACGCGCTGCACCATGAACTGGTTGGTGCACCAGAAATAGAAGCCCAATATGGGCACGCCGGTAATCAGGCCGGTCCACGGCACCGAGGCATCATCGATCGGGCGGATCAGCGACAGCTTGGTGGCGGGCACGGCGGCGATGATGTTGCTCCAGCCGCCAACCGCATCGAACGCGGCGAACGACAGCACGACCGCCGCGCCGAGCAGGATCACCGCCTGCAGCACTTCGGTATAGAGCACCGCCTTCAGCCCACCGACGATGGTGTAGATACCGGCCAGCACCGCCAGCGCCATGATCATCTGCCACAGCGGCACGCCGGGAAAAATGAGGGAGAGCATGAGCGCCCCGCCATAGAGGGTGGCGGCCTTGTCCACGAACACCGACAGGAAGATGGTGAGGGCCGAGAAATAGGCGCGCGTTCCCCGGCTGAAGCGGCGTTCGAGGAACTCCGGCATCGTGTAGACCTGCGCGCGCAGGATGAACGGCAGGAAGAAGATGCAGAAGAACACCAGGATGACACTGGCCATCCACTCGTAGTTGTAGACTGCGATGCCGTTGGCATAGGCGGCGCCAGCCAGGCCGATGAGCGTGGCCGAGGAGATGTTGGAGGCGAGCAGCGACAGGCCGATGACGGGCCACGAACTGTCCCGGCTGGCGAGGAAGAAATCAGTGCCGCTCGCCTGCCGGCGCCCGGCCCACAGCCCCAGCCCAATCACCACCAGCGCATAAAGGCCGATCACCGCCCAATCGATGCCGGCCAAGCCGCGCGCAAAAACATCTCCAGCCATTATGGCCCATCCCCTTTTCCCTTGGGTGCCATGGCAGGGCGAGGCGGGCAATGGCGCGGCGGCACGTATTCGTATGCAAAGCGAGAGGTGGCGCGGCGGCGGCTTGCCCCTAGGATGCCGCCCATGAGCCCATTTCCCGTAGCCCTGATCGGTGCCGGCTGTTCCGGCTTCACCACCGCCAAGCGCCTGCGCGACGAAGGCATCGCCTTTGACTGGTTCGAAGCGTCGGACCGGATCGGCGGCAACTGGGCCTATAACAACCCCAACGGCATGAGCAGCGCCTACCAGTCGCTGCACATCGACACCTCGAAATGGCGGCTGCAGTTCGCGGAATATCCGGTGCCGGCCGACTGGCCGGATTTCCCGCACCACAGCCTGATCGCGCAATATTTCAACGATTATGTCGATCATTTCGGCCTGCGCCCCCTGGTGCAGTTCGAAACGCCGGTGACCAGGGTGGCGCGGCGGATGGACGGTACCTGGGATGTGACCACCAGGAATGGCACCCAAATCTATCGCGCCGTCGTTGTGGCCAATGGCCACCACTGGAGCCCGAACCGCCCGGTGTGGGAGGGCGAGTTCAACGGCGCCATCATCCACGCGCATGATTATCGCACGCCGTTCGAACCGCTGAACCTGATCGGCAAGCGGGTGATGGTGGTGGGCCTTGGCAACAGCGCCGTCGATATCGCCTCGGAACTGGGCCAGCGCAGCATCACGGAAAAATGCGTCGTCTCCACCCGGCGCGGTGTGTGGGTGCTGCCCAAATATTTCAACGGCGTGCCGGCCGACAAGCAGGCGGCGCCGCCGTGGCTGCCGCTGCCGCTGGCGCGCT
The DNA here is from genome assembly GCF_000331225.1 of Sandarakinorhabdus sp. AAP62. Lineage (GTDB taxonomy): Bacteria > Pseudomonadota > Alphaproteobacteria > Sphingomonadales > Sphingomonadaceae > Sandarakinorhabdus. The sequence goes on from NZ_ANFY01000010.1 coordinate 153,975, forward strand.
GGATCGGCCGCCGCAAGGTGAAGAGCCTGGTGGGCAACATGGAAGATTATGGCCTGCCCACGCCCGATCACGAACCGCTGGACGCCCACCCGACGGTGAGCGGCGAGTTCCTGACCCGGGTGGGCAGCGGCGACATCGCGGTGAAGCCGGCCATCGCCCGGCTGGATGGTGACGGCGTGGTGTTCACCGATGGCAGCCGCGAAGTGCTGGACGCGATCATCTGCGCCACCGGCTACAATATCGAATTCCCGTTCCTCAGCGCCGAAGACGCGCGCGTAACCGACAATCACATCCCGCTCTACAAGCGCATGGTGCAGGCCGATCCGGCGCTGCACGGCCTGTGGTTCATGGGGCTGGCGCAGACGCTGCCGACGCTGGTCAATTTGGCCGAACAGCAGTCAAAGCTGCTGGCCGCCTATCTGGCTGGCCGCTATGCGCTGCCGTCGCCACAGGAGATGGCGCACACCATCGTGGCCGAGGAAAAACGCTACCAGGGCCATTATTACGCCAGCCGCCGCCACACGATGCAGGTGAATTTCGAACCTTATGTGGCCGATCTCGCCGCCGAAATCAGGCGGGGGGCGAAACGGGCGCCGCGTCTGGCGGCGTGAGCGGCGCACGGCCGAGCAGGATGAAGCGGCCCCACAAGGACAGCGCCGAAACCGCGCTGGCCAGGATGATCGCCCAGATCAGGCCATCGACACCGCCGCCGCTCTTCACGCCCAACCAGTACGCCAGCGGCATCATCACCACCACATAGGAAAAGACGTGGATCACCGCCGGCGCCCGGATGTCGGACCGGGCGCGCAGCGATTGCGCCGCCACCACCTGCAAGCCATCGGCCACGAAGAACAGGCTGGACAACACCATGGCGCTGGCGATGCCGGTGATGACGGCAGCTTCGCGCGAGTAAGCTGTGGCAATCGCATCGGGGAACAGCCACACGCCCACCGACACGACCAGCAGCGCGGCCGTCGTCACGCCAAAGCCCTGGCCCGCCGATGCCAGCATGGCGCGGGCGTCGCGCGCGCCATAGGCCCGGCCGACCAGCACGCTGGTCGCCACCGAAAGGCCCAGTGGTACCATGAACACCAGCGCCGCCACGTTGATCACCACCGCCCAGATCGCCACGGCCGTGGCGCTGATCCAGCCGGCAAAGATCGCCATCGCCGAAAAGGCCAGGCTTTCGATGAAATAGCTCACCGCCGCGCCATAGCCGACCGCGCGCATCGCCTTGGCCGCGCGGGGATCGTGCGGCGCCGGGGCATAGACGCCCAGTTCGCGCGCCCGGCGCCAGCGCAGGATGACCACGGCCAGCACCGCCAACAGGAACAGCCGGCTGGCAAAGGTCGCCCAGGCGCTGGCGGCGGCACCGCTCACGCCGAAGACATTGCTGCCCGGCACCAGCCAAAGATTCACCGCCAGATTGACGATATTGGCCGCCCACATCGCCACCATGCCGGGAATGGCGCGGCCATGGGCTTCCAGCCAGAACAGCCCGGCATCGGCGACAATGATCGGCACCAGCGAAACCGCCTGCACCTGCAGCACCAGCGTCGCGCCTTCGGCCAGGCCCGGCGCCATGTCGAACGCCACCAGCATCGGCCCGCCGGCGACGAACAGGAACAGCGCGCAGGCCAGCGAAATCCACGTGGCATAGGCCAGCCCGCGCCGCAGGATCGCCCCGGTATCGGCCTCGCGGCCTTCGCCGATGGCCTGGCTGGTCATCACCTGCACGCCCGACAGCAGGCCCAGCGCCGTGGTCAGCACCACGCCGGTCACCGCCCAGCCCAGCGCATGATAGCTCAGCTCCCGCGCGCTGTAGCGGCCGACCACGATCGTATCGACCAGTCCCATCGCCATGATGCCCAGCCGCGACGCCACCACCGGCGCTGCCAGTTTCAGCAGCACCGGCAGGCCGTGGCCTGTCGTCTCGTCATTCGGGGCCGTCGCGGCCGTCATGCATCCTGTCCTCGGGCGGAAAAAAGCCGCTCCGGATACAGGGGACGCGGGATTCGGGCAATCAGCGTTTGCGGGCAGGCTGCCTGGGCGGCGTCGCGTCCGGCTTGGCGGCCATGATGGGCGCCGGCGTCAGGCGGCAGCCGCGGGCCTTCATCACGCCCTTGATGTAGCTGCGCCGCAGCTGCCCGGCGAGCCGCGCGGCATTGGCCTGGCGGGCGGCCTTGTTGGCGCCGGTCAACTGCCGGATCACGCCCTGGCCGGGAATCAGGCTGCCGGTGATGCCCTCGGCACTGTCGAACAATTGTTCCACCGGGCTGCGGCCCTTCTTGCCGGCCAGTGCCGGATCATCGACATCCGGGCCCACCAGCCTGGTCATGCGATTGACCTCGGCATTGAGCTGGCGGCAGTTGCGCAGCGATTTCACGGCATAGGGATCGGCCATGATCGCCGCCAGTTCCGGCGCGATCTTGGGTTTCACCACATTGAGGTCGCGCAGCGGCCGGGTCGCGGCGCGGCCCAGGGCGTCGTCCACCCCGCCCTTGTCGGGCCCCAGCACCTTTTCGGCTCCGCTGTTGCTGGGCGGCGGCGGTGGTTCGGGCGCCGCCTGAGCCATCAGCAGCACCAGCAGGGCAGTCGCAGCGTTCATGGCTGCAGGTTGGACCGGCCAGCGTTGGCCCGCAAGCCTCGCCAAGCCCCGATGGCCGTGGTCAACCCTTGCCCATCAGGCGCAGCACTTCGGTGCGGCTGCTGTGATCGTTGCGGAATGTGCCCATCATGCGGCTGGTGGTCATCACGACACCGGGCGTCATCACGCCGCGCGCCGACATGCAGGCGTGCGTTGCCTCGATCACCACGGCAACGCCAACGGGATCAAGATGCTGCTGGATGCAATCGGCAACTTCGGCGGTCAGCCGTTCCTGCACCTGCAGGCGGCGGGCAAATCCGTGCAGCACGCGCGCCAGCTTGGAAATGCCCACCACCCGGTTGCGCGGCAGATAGGCGATGCTGCCCTTGCCGATGATCGGCGCCATGTGATGTTCGCAGTGTGACTGGAACGGGATGTCGCGCAGGATCACGATCTCGTCATAACCGCCCACCTCGGCAAAGGTGCGCGACAGGTGCAGGCCGGGATCTTCGGCATAGCCCTTGGTATATTCACGCCACGCCTTGGCGACGCGCTTGGGCGTGTCGAGCAGACCTTCGCGGGTCGGATCATCACCGGTCCAGCGGATCAGGGTGCGGATCGCGTCTTCGGCTTCGGCCTGCGGAATGGTGATGAAATCGGCCGGCGCCGGCGCGTCCATCGGGCTGTCGTCGTCATAGATCGTCATCGGGGAAACTCCAGCTCGAGAACGGCGCCGTCATGGCCTCCGCCTGGCCCGCTGCGGCCAATGGGAACAACAGGATGCGCGGCCTAGGCCCATCGGGCCGTGCCGGCAATCGTCCCATTGTCGCAGCAGCGACTGCAGGTCGCGGCAGGAAATTTCCAGTGACTTAAAGTTCAGCTGGCCTGCTTGGCGCGGCTGGCGCGCTTGCGCTCGTGCGGATCGAGGTGAATCTTGCGCAGGCGGATGTGATTGGGCGTCACCTCCACCAGCTCGTCCTCGTCGATGTAGGCGATGGCCTGTTCCAGCGTCAGCTTCTTGGGCGGGGACAGCTGAATCGCATCATCCTTGCCGCTGGCGCGGAAGTTGGTGAGCGCCTTGGACTTCAGCGGGTTCACCTCAAGGTCTTCCTCGCGGGCGTTCTCGCCGATCACCATGCCCTGGTACACCGATTCGCCCGGGCCAATCATCAGCACGCCGCGCGGTTGCAGATAGCCCAACGCATAGGTGACGGCTTCGCCGCTTTCGGTGGAGATCAGCACGCCGTTGGCGCGGCCCGAAATCTGGCCCTTGTAGGGGCCATATTTTTCGAACAGCCGGTTCATGATGCCGGTGCCGCGGGTATCGGACAGGAATTCGCCGTGATAGCCGATCAGGCCGCGCGACGGCGCCGAGAAGGTGAGGCGGGTCTTGCCGCCGCCGCTCGGGCGCATGTCGGTCATCTCCGCCTTGCGCATCGCCATCTTCTCGACAACCGTGCCGGAATAGGCCTCGTCCACGTCGATGACGACGGTTTCATAGGGCTCGGTGCGCTTGCCGGCCTCGTCGGTGCCGAAGATCACGCGCGGGCGCGAAATCGACAGTTCGAACCCTTCGCGGCGCATCGTTTCGATCAGCACGCCCAGCTGCAATTCGCCGCGGCCGGCCACTTCAAACGCGTCTTTCGACGGCAGTTCGGTGATGCGGATCGCCACATTGCCTTCGGCTTCGCGGGCCAGGCGATCGGCGATCATGCGGCTTGTCACCTTGCTGCCGTCCTTGCCGGCATAGGGGCTGTCATTCACGCTGAACGTCATCGACAGGGTCGGCGGATCGATCGGCTGGGCGGCCAGGGCCTCGGTCACGCTCTGCTCGGCGATGGTATCGGCCACGGTGGCCTTGGTCAGGCCGGCCAGCGCGATGATGTCTCCGGCCACGGCTTGATCGACGGCAACGCGCTCGAGGCCGCGGAAGGCAAAGATCTTCGATGCACGGCCGACTTCGGCCACCGTGCCGCCGGGGTTCAGGGCATGGATCGGGCTGTTGACCTTCAGCGTACCCGACATGATGCGCCCCGTCAGGATTCGGCCCAGGAAATTGTCACGGTCCAGCAGCGAAACCAGCATGCGGAACGGGGCTTCCGGATCGCCGCTGGGCGGCGGCACATGATCGGCAATCTTCTGGAACAACGGCTTCAGGTCGCCGGAACGCACATCGTCGGTCGGCCCGGCATAACCGCCACGGCCGGAGGCATAAAGCACCGGGAAATCGAGCTGGTCGTCATTGGCTTCCAGCGTCACGAACAGATCGAACACTTCATCCAGCACTTCGGAGGCGCGCGCATCCGGACGGTCGATCTTGTTGACGACGACAATCGGTCGCAGGCCCAGCGCCAGCGCCTTGCCGCACACGAATTTGGTCTGCGGCATCGGGCCTTCCGCGGCATCAACCAGCAGAATCACGCCATCGACCATGGAAAGGATGCGCTCAACCTCGCCGCCGAAATCGGCGTGGCCGGGGGTGTCGACGATGTTGATGTGATAAGGGTTGCCATCGGCATCCGCCCACTCGATGCTGGTGCACTTGGCCAGGATGGTGATCCCGCGTTCCTTTTCCAGGTCGTTGGAATCCATGGCGCGTTCGGCCACGCGCTGGTTGTCGCGGAAGGTGCCCGACTGGCGGAAAAGCTGATCGACCAGGGTGGTCTTGCCATGGTCGACGTGCGCGATGATCGCGATGTTGCGGGTGGACATGCGGGGCTTCCGGATCAATGGGGCGGGGGTAATGCGGGCAAGATCGCCATGCTTGCGCCGGCAATATCGGCTGCGCCCATAGGCCAAGCCCGGCCCAAGGGCAAGCACAGGGTCTGCCCGTGCTCGTGGCCCCTGCTGCTGCAGTGCCGCATTTCGTGCAAGGCCGGCCCGCAAATGATTGACTTCAGGGAATGACAATGGGCATGTCGCAGCCAAAGCGGGAGGTCGCCCGGATGGTCGAGGACGAACAGGGAAAAGCTGCATTCGCAGACGGCATTGGCCGCGGCCTGACCGTGGGTGCCTTGCTGGCCGAAGCCCGCGCCGCGGCCGGGCGGGATCTGGCCGATCTGGCGCGCGAAACGCGGGTGCCGCTGCGGCACCTGATGGCCATCGAAGCCGATGATCATGAAGCGCTGCCGGCGCTGCCCTATGCCATGGGCTTTGTGAAGACCTTTGCGCGCAGTGTTGGCCTGAACCCGGAAGCCGTGGGCGCGCAGTTCCGCGCCGAAACCCGGCTGACGCCGCATGTGCCGACGCCGCCCAGCCTTGAGCCCATGGACGAGGCGCGGCTGCCGTCGCGCGGGCTGGCCTTCGCCGGCGCCGCCGTGCTGGTGCTGGTGGTTGGCGGGCTCGGCCTTTATGGCAGCGGCGTGCTGGATCCGGCGCCCAGCGCGCCCCCGGTTGCCGCCTCCCCGGACGCCGCCCCCCCGAACGCCGCCTCGCAGGCCGACAAGGCGCCTGCCGACGTGGCTGCGGCCCCACCGACCGCCGCGCCGGCCGCTGCAGCGCCTGCCGCCATCCCGACAGTCGGCGCCGTGGTGCTGACCGCGCGCGAGGATGTGTGGGTGAAAATCTACAGCCGCACCACCGGCCGCCGCGCCTTTCAGGGCCTGATGGTGGCCGGCAGCATTTATAATGTGCCGGGAGACCAGGGCCCGCTGGTGCTGCGTGCCGGCCGCGCCGGGGTGATCGACGTGACGGTGGCGGGCGTGAAGCTGCCGTCGCTCGGCGGCCCGGTGGAGACGATCGACGGGGTCGTGCTGACCGCGCCGGCCCTGGCCGAGCGTTTTGGCGCCGCCACCCCCGTTCAGGCTCCGGAAAGTCAGGCTGGGGCAAGTCGGGCCGCGCCATCACCTGCCACGCGCTGAGTTCCCGGAGCCCGATCGTGACCCGTTTGCTGCCCGCCCTCCCCGCCCTGCTTGCCTTCGCTGTCCTGCTGCCCGCGCCGCTGGCGGCCCAGGCGGTGGATGTCGGCAAGCTCGATCGCCGGGTCGGCACGCTCGAATCCGAGATGCGGGCCGTGCAGAGGAAGGTGTTCCCTGGCGGAAACGGACGCTTTTTCGAGCCCGAGATTCCGGCCCAGGCCGCCGCGCCTGCCCCGGCTCCGGAAACGCCGCCCGCCACCACGCCGATCGTCGATCTCACCGCGCGGGTCGACGCGCTGGAAGGCCAGCTGAAAACCATGACCGGCCAGATCGAGGCCATGGAATATAAATTGCGCCAGCTGGAAGACGGCCAGCGCCGGCTGAAGGGTGACACGGAATTTCGCCTGAACGCGCTGGAAAATCCCGGTGGCGCCGCTCCGCCGGCCGATGGCGCCGCGCCGGCGGTGGTGCCGCCCGGCACGGCTGCGGTGCCGGGCAAGCCGCCGGCAACGGTGGCGGCCCCCGCGCCGGCCAAGCCT
>NZ_ANFY01000011.1 GCF_000331225.1 Sandarakinorhabdus sp. AAP62
CCCTGCACGCGGCGGGTCCCATCGAAACTGTGTTTCGATGGGTGCCCTCGGAGGCCCCTCTTCCCTACTTCGAACGATCAAACACCACCCGGCCCCGGAACAGCGTCATCTCCGCCTTCATGTCCTTCACCGCGGCGGTGGGGACGGCATAGGGATCGCGGTCCCACACGGCGATGTCGGCGGCTTTGCCCACGACCAGCGTGCCGGCGTTGTCGGCGCGGATGAGGGGGGCGGCCCAGGTGGTGTAGCTTTTCAGGGCGGTGTGGATGTCCACGCTTTCGGCGGTGCCGAAGGGGGCTTTGCCCCATGTGCCGCCGCTGGTTTCGCGGGCGGTGGAGGCCCACAGGCCGAGGCGGGCGGGGAAGGGGGTGACGCCGGTATCGGAGCCGCCACCCCAGAGGATGCCGTTCTTCACATAGGTGGCATAGGGGTTGAGGCGCAGGGAGCGGGCGGGGCCGAGGTTGGCGGCGTAGATGTCGCCGATCCACCAGGTGAAGGTGGCCTGCGTTTCGGGGTAGCCGGAGCCGTAGTCAGCTTGCAGCGCCTTCATGGTGGAGATGGCGTGATCGGTGGGGGTGTTGGTGTGGATGATGGAGAGGCGCAGGTCTTTCACCGGGTGGGTTTTCAGCGCGTCGGCATAGCCATCCACCACCCAGTCGATCGCCTTGTCCCCAATGGCGTGGGTGCCGATGCCGATATCGGCGTTGATGAACATGGCGATCATCTGGCGATATTCGGCCGGGTCGATCTGGGGATAGCCGCTGTTGCCCTTGGCGATTTCGGTGCGGTGGTGGTTCCAGTCTTCATACATCCAGGCGGTGGGGGCGGCGCCGCTGCCGTCCATGAACAGCTTGACGCCGCAGACGCTGAGGCTGCTGTTCGCGACGGGGGCGATTTCGGCCTTGGCCTGCTTGATTTCGGCCAGCGCCTTGGTGGCCGTGGCCATGGAGCGGCCGCCGGAGAAGAGCACGCAGGCGTTGATCGGGAATTGCCCGGCCTTGGCGAGGCCGAGATAGGCCTCCCAATCAGTGCGGTCGATGCTCGGGTCCTTGAAGCCGGTCATGCCTTCTTCGTGGAGGCGGCGGATCATGTGGGTGAGCGCGGCCTGGCGCTGGGCGACGCTGGGTTCGGGGATGAGGCGGGTGACGAGATATTGCGCGGTTTCCTTCATCACGCCGGCGGGGCGGCCATCGGGGAGCTTCTCGATGGTGCCGGCAGTGGGGGTGGCGGTGGCGGCGGTGACGCCGGCCATTTTCAGGGCGAGGCCGTTGGCGACGCCATAGTGGCCGGTGGTGTTTTCCAGCCAGACCGGATTGTCCGGCGAGACGGCGTCAAGCTCGGCGGCGGTGGGGTAGCGGCCGTCGGCGAACTTGCCTTCATCCCAGCCGACGCCGAGCACCCATTGCCCCTTGGGCGTGGTGGCGACGCGGGCTTTCACCGCGGCGACCATGTCCGCCACCGAGCGGGCGCCGGCGAGCGGGATCTGGTTGAGTTCGCCCAGCCCAGTGGAGAGGATATGGGCGTGGGTGTCGATCAGGCCAGGCGTGGCGGCGCGGCCTTTCAGGTCGATCACCTTGGTTTTCGGGCCGACGAGTTTCTGGATGGCGGCGTCGCTGCCGACGGCGGTGATGGTGGTGCCGGTGATGGCGAGGGCCTGGGCGATGCTGTCCTTGGCGTCGGCGGTGATGATGCGGCCGTGGAGGAGGACGGTGTCAGCCGGCGCGGCGAGTGCCGGTGCGGCGAGAAGTGAGGTTGCTGCGAGGAATGTCCGGATCATGTCTGCCCCCTGCCCTGTGGTTGCGGGCAGTCTGGCAGCATCACCGCCTCGGTCAAGCGGGCGATCCAAAACGAACGGGTGCAGGGACGAGTCCCTGCCCGCCGGAGGCCCCTTCAGATATACTTCCGCGAAACCGCCGTCAGGTCATCGGCCAGTTCATAGACCATCGGCTGGCCGGTCGGGATTTCCTCGTGGACGATCTCGTCGTCCGACAGGCCGGAGAGATGCTTGACGAGGGCGCGCAGCGAGTTGCCGTGGGCGGCGATGATGACGCGCTTGCCGGCCTTGAGTTCGGGGGCGATGGCCTGTTCCCAATAGGGGAGGACGCGGGCGATCGTGTCTTTCAGGCTTTCGGCGGCGGGCACGGTGATGCCTTCATAGCGGCGGTCGCCGGACAGATCGAAGGGCGAGCCCGGTTCCAGCGGTGGCGGCGGCACGTCGAAGCTGCGGCGCCAGATCTTCACCTGCTCCTCGCCGTACCTGGCGGCGGTGTCGGCCTTGTTGAGGCCGGTGAGGCCGCCATAGTGGCGTTCGTTGAGGTGCCAGTTCTTGATGACCGGGATCCAGACGCGGTCCATGGCGGCGAGTGCGAGGTTCAGCGTCGTGATGGCGCGGCTCTGCACGCTGGTGAAGCCGATGTCGAAATCAAGGCCGGCTTGCCTCATGCGGCGGCCGGCGTCGAGCGCTTCGGCGGTGCCCTGATCGGTGAGGCCCACGTCCCACCAGCCGGTGAAGCGGTTTTCAAGGTTCCACTGGCTCTGGCCGTGGCGGAGAAGGACGAGTGTTGGCATGGGCGCGGTTTAGGCTGCCGGGCGACAGCAATCCAGTGCGAATTTGGCGAGCGCGAATTTGGCCAGCGCGAATTTGGTCAGCCCGAATCTTACAGGGCAGCGTCGTTGAGTTCGCCGGTGCGGATGCGGACGGTGGTGGCGATGGTCGATACGAAGATCTTGCCGTCCCCCACGCTGCCGGTGTGAGCGGCGTGCAGGATGGCATCGACAACGCGGGCAACGTCTTCGGCTTCCACCACAACTTCGATCTGCAGCTTGGGCACGAGCTGCGGGTTGTTCTCGGCGCCGCGGTAGATGTCGTCCTGGCCGATGAGGCGGCCCTGGCCGCGCACTTCGGTCACAGTCATGCCCTGCACATCGGCCTGCATCAGGGCCTCGCGCACTTGTTCCAGCTTGAACGGCTTGATGATGGCCGTGATCAGCTTCATGGCGTGGTGAACATCCCGATAGTGACGATTTGGCAATACTGCCGCAGTGCATCTGGTTACAGTATAAGGCGTTTGCCGGTGCGCGCCCGTGGCTCAGAGCGGGCGGGCCAGTTCGGTGCGGGCGATGGCCAGATCGTTGGCATCCACCATGACGCGGATGCCCGATACGCCGGGCCCGATCAGGCTGGCGATGCCGGCATCGAACAACACGCAATCAATGCCCGCGGCCTCCAGCCGGCTGCGCACGACGGCGGCTTCGACGGGAGAAAACAGCGTGTCGACGCAGGCCAGACCCATCAGCTGTAGGGCAGGTGCGATGGCGGCGTGACGGACAGCCCGTCGATGGACCGATCCCGCTCGTGATATTTGAGCAAGCGCTTGGCCGGATCGTCCTGCTTGAAATATTTGCGCAGCGTCTCGCGTTCTTCCACCAATTGCATCTTGGGCACGGCCCAGCCGCAGCTGGTCTGGGTGGAATCCACATCGATCAGGAAGATCTGGCGGACGCCGCGTTCGATGGTGAAATGCGCCGCCAGCGCGTCCCAGCCGCCATCCTGCGGCAGCACGGCGCGGCCACGGCCATAGATGCGGTAGATCAGCGCTGGCTGATCGAAGGCGCAGAACATGATGGTGATGCGGCCATCGGCAGCCAGATGCGCGTGGGTTTCATTGCCGCTGCCGCCGAAATCGAGATAGGCGCAGGCTTTCCCGCCGGGCAGCACGCGGAACGTGTCCATGCCCTTGGGGCTGAGGTTGATGCGGGCGCCTTCGGCTGCGGTGGCAACGAAGAAGACCGGCTGGCGGGCAATGAAGTCCGCATGATCGGGGGTGATGTGATCAAAGAATTCCGACATGCAGCCCTCCTTCAGCCCGCGGTGCCGCCCACCGTCAATCCGTCCACCAGCAGGGTCGGCTGGCCCACACCGGCCGGCACGCTCTGCCCGGCCTTGCCGCAGATGCCAACGCCTTCATCCAGCGCCATGTCGTTGCCGATGGCGCGCACCCGGGTCAGCACGTCGGGACCATTGCCGATCAGCGTCGCGCCTTTCAGCGGGCGGCCCAGCTTGCCATTCTCGATCTCATAGGCTTCGGTGCAGGAAAACACGAACTTGCCGCTGGTGATGTCGACCTGGCCGCCACCGAAGCTTTTGGCGAAAATGCCCTTCTTCACGCTTGAAAGGATCGTGCCCGGGTCTTCGCTGCCGCCCAGCATGAAGGTGTTGGTCATGCGCGGCATCGGCGCGTGGGCATAGGATTCGCGGCGGCCGTTGCCGGTGGGGGCAACGCCCATCAGCCGGGCGTTGAGCCGATCCTGCATGTAACCCTTCAGGATACCGTCCTCGATCAGCGTGGTGCGCCCCGTCGGCGTGCCTTCATCGTCTACGGTCAGGCTGCCGCGACGCTGATCCAGGCTGCCATCGTCAACCACGGTGACGCCGGGGGCCGCCACGCGTTCGCCGATGCGGCCCGAAAAGGCGCTGGTGCCCTTGCGGTTGAAATCGCCTTCCAGGCCGTGGCCGATGGCTTCATGCAGCAATATGCCGGGCCAGCCGGGGCCGAGCACCACGGTCATCTCGCCGGCCGGGGCATCGATGGAATCAAGATTCACCAGGGCCTGGGCCAGCGCGATATCGATGGCGCCTTCCCAGGCGGCATCCTTGAACAGCGCGTCGTAGAGATAACGCCCGCCCAGCCCGTGAAAGCCGGTTTCGCGGCGGCCATTCTTTTCGGCGACAATCTGCACGTTCAGCCGCACCAACGGCCGCACATCACGCACGCGGGTGCCATCACCGCGCAAAATCTCCACCACGTTCCAGCTGCCGAGCAGGCTGGCCGACACCTGCACCACGCGCGGATCGCGGGCACGAGCGGCGGCATCGATCTGCTGCATCAGCGCCACCTTGGCGGAAAAATCGATGCCGGCCAGCGGATTGGCATCGGTATAGCGGCGCGCATTGGTGGGCAGCGGCGGCATCGCCATGGTGCCGCCATGGCCATCGCGCACCACCTTGATGGTATCGGCAGCGCGGGCGATGGCAGCGTGCGACAGATCGTTGGCATGGGCAAAGGCGGTCATCTCGCCTGCCACGCCGCGCAGGCCAAAACCCTTCACCGTATCGAAGCTGGCCGCCTTCAGCCGGCCATCGTCAAAGGCGAAACTCTCGGACACGCCATATTGCAGATACAGCTCGCCATCGTCGCAGCCATTCAGGGCATCGGCGATCTGGGCGGCGGTGCGATCGGGGTCAAGCCCGGTATCGGTATAGAACAGCTGGGTGGCGTCGGGCGTGGTCATGGCCAAGATATGGGCCAGCGTTGGCCAAAGGGAAAGAGGTCTGTCGCCGCAGCCGCTGCAATCAACCGAAGTTGCAGGTCAGCACCCAGCGCTCGCCAGCGCGATCAAAGCTGACGCGGCTGCAATCATCCAGCACATCGCGGCCGATCAATACCCACGGATCACGGCCACCGCGACGCTTGCGATCGGCGGAAACCGTGATCGTGTCCTCGTCGTCGCTCGCTGTCGAAGTGCCCTTGGCTGCTGCGTCGATCAGCTTGGCCTGGCGTTCAGACACGCGCACGCCCAGCTGCCGCATCGGCAGGCCGGCGATGGTGAGCCCGGCCTTGGGGGTGAGCGCCTGATAGGGCAATGCCACACCGGGGAACGGCCGCCAATAACTGACCGCGTTCGCCCGCCGCGCCAGCCCGGCCGCGACCAGCGCCTCGCCGGCGCGGGCGTTCATCACGGTCGTGGGGCTGTTCAGCTCCAGGCTGATGTCCACCTCCTCATCGCCGATGCGCGACTTGATGGCGGTTTCCCCGGTGCCCTTCTTCTTGAGGACATAGGTCTGGCTGCCCGGCGGCGTCTCGCGCAGGACAATATCGATCCGGTCCGCCTTCAGTGCGCCGACAGTCAATATCCCATCGGCATCGCTGGCCACCGGCCGGCTCACCCACACGGTGGGCACCTTCTTGGGCGGCAGCCCTTGCGGCGTGATGGTCGCCAGGTTGAAGCGGAAGGTCGCCTCCCCGCCGGGGATCATGGCATTCTTGAAGGTGCGCTTGCCGAAAAAGGGAAACGGCTTCAGCCCGGCGCTTGTGGCCGGCGCCATGTTGAGAATCAGCGCCGTATCAAAGCTGAGACCGATGCGGATATTCAACGTCGCCTGCTTCACGGCGACCGGCAGATAGGGATTGCCATTCTCGCTCACGCGAAGGGTAAACACCGGCGGCGTTGCAACCTTCGCCGCCTGCACGGGTGCCGCCAGCAGCACCGATGCCAGCAGCGCCTGCGCCCTCATCGACGATCGGCCGGGCCGCCCGCCAGGATGAAACGACGGTCGCAATAGCCGCAATCTGCAAAGCCCGTCGCATCAATCTGGATCCACACGCGCGGGTGGCCATCACCGCCATGTTCATCACCATCGCAATATACGCGGGCGACATCGGTCACATAGGATTCGGGGGCCGGACGGGCGAGAGCGCGGGGAGAAGCCATGCGCGATGATTAGCAGCGCCGGGCCGGCAAGTCACCATGTCGCAGGTTGGTGCAACAGCTTTGTCATCTGGGCGCAACACCACTGCAATCTGCAGGCGGCAGATCGCGCTGGCTTGCCGCACTGCAACATCGCCGTGCCGCCAACATGGGGTCTTACGATGCGTCGTCTTCTGCTGCTTGCCTCCGCCAGCCTGTTGCCCGCCCTGCCCGGCTTTGCCGCCGAAGCCGATCAGATGGCCGAATCGATCGGCGAGGAAATCGTGGTGACGGCCCAGAAGTCCGAGCAGAAGCTGAACGATGTGCCGATCACCATCACCGCCTACACCGGGCGCAGCTTGCGTGAAATCGGCGTCACCCAGTTCGATCAACTCGCCGCCTATGTGCCCGGCCTCAACGTGCAGGAACAGTCCCCCAACAACCCGGGCTTCGTCATTCGCGGCATCACCTCGGACACCGGCTCCTCGCAAGGTTCGCCCGCCGTCACCGTCTATCTGAACGGCGTCGATGTCTCGCGGTCGCGCGGTTCCTATTTCGATCTCTATGACCTGGAGCGTGTCGAGGTCGTGAAGGGCCCGCAGTCCACCCTGTTCGGCACTGCGGCGGCGGTGGGTGTGGTCAGCGTCATCACCGCCAAGCCCAAGCCCGGCCTGTCGGGCGAACTGCGTGTGGGTTACGGCAATTATGACCAGCGCCGCATCGATGGGCACGTCAACATCGGCAACGACATCATCGCCCTGCGCGTCGCTGGCGCCATCAAGCTGCGTGACGGCGTGGTGGAAAATATCGCCGGTCGTCCCGGCTCGCAGACGCCAAATGGCCCGCGTGTGGATGATCTCAATGGCCAGGGCCAGTATGGCGCCCGCGTCTCGCTGCGCTTCACGCCAACCCCGGACCTCACCGCCGATCTGGTTGCCACCTATGACGGCCAGCGCGCGCCGGGCACCGCCTTCTCGTCGGGCACATTCGCGCCCACCGGTGGCACCACCAGCCCCTACAGCTTCAAGGAAGCCGCCGGTTCGCCGTTCAGCGCTGCCGTACTGGGCGCCGATCAGCCCAGCCTGACGCGCAATGTGTATGACGTGAACCTGACGGTGAACGCGAAGATCAGCGACGCCTGGAGCATCACCACCATCGCCGGCTATCGCAATTTCGACAGCAACGAAGTGTTCGACGCCGATGGCACCCAGGCCTGGTATCTCGAATTTGCCGAAGACGCACGCGGCGAACAGATGAGCTTTGAAGCCCGCGCCAATTTCGACAGCGAGAAGGTCCGCGGCTTCTTCGGCGCCAATTATTTCGCCGAAACCGGCTTCCAGGCCGTGCCGTTCAGTTCGGAAGAAGGCATTTTCCTGCAGTGCGCGGCGCGGCTGGTGCCGGGTCTCGCCTGCATCAACAACACCACAGGCGTGGTGGAAGCCGCCCGCGCCACCGCGATCCTGACCGGTGGCGCTGCGACCGTGCTGCCCTATTCGGCCGAACTGTTCCGCAACTCGGCTGATATCACCACTTTCAGCTTGTTTGGGGACATCACGGTGATCCCCACCCCGCGCCTGGAAATCAACCTGGGCGGCCGCTGGCTGACCGAAGACCGTGACAGCGGCATTTCCACCCGCATCCCCAACACGGTGATCACCCGCGCGCCGCTGATCCCCGGCGGCATCAACACCAATGGCGAAGTGCTCAGCGCGTCGGGGCGTTTCGATGCCTTCCTGCCGCGCGCCAACATCCTGTTCCGCGCCACCGACAGCGTGAACCTTTATGCCACCTATTCGCGTGGCCGCCGTTCGCCGGTGGTGCAGGTGAATGCTGGCCGGGTTGGCGGCGTGCTGGCCCCGGCGGTCCGCGTGTTCCCGGCCGAACTGCTCGACAATTTCGAAGCCGGCGTGAAGGGCACCATCGGCAAGCTAAACTTCAGCGTGGGCGCCTATATCATCAAGTACAAGGATTTCCAGATTTCGGTGCCGCAGCAGGGTGCGCCGGCGCTGATCGTCAATGCCGATGCCACCAACAAGGGCATTGAAGCCGAATTCGCGCTCAACCTGTCGGAAAATGTCCGGCTGTTCGCCAACGGCGCCTATATCGATGCGCGCGTGAACAATGAACCGCGCTTCGGCAATTTCGCGGGCGATCGATTCCGCCTGCAATCGGAATGGCAGGGTTCGGCTGGTGCCAATTTCCGCCTGCCGCTGGGTGACAGGATCGAACTGTTTGCCAACCCGAATGTGACCCATCGTTCGAGCGTGTTCTTCGAACTGCCCAACAACCCGGTGACCTCGCAAGGCCCCGTCACGCTGGTCAACCTGCGCGCCGGCGTGCGTGACCAGAAGGGCAAGTGGGAAGTCATCGGCTTTGCCAACAACCTGTTCGATCAGGAATATCTGCTCGACGCCGGCAACACTGGCGGCGCCTTCGGCATCCCCACCTTCATTCGCGGCCTGCCGCGCCTGTTTGGCGTGGAAGCGGTGGTGCGCTTCTGAGGGCTTGACCGGTCCCGGGCTCAGGCCTGGGACCGGCGCCGCACGCGGACCGTGCTGCCAATCAGGCCGAAGCCGATCATCATCTGCATCCACTGCCCAAGATCGGGCGCACCGGACAGCGGCAGCAAATCCGACATGGCGGGCGGCGCCGGCGCAAAGGATGTCAATCCGCCAAGCGGTGCGAGGTCGAGGCTCAGGCCAGGCGGCAGGGCATTGCTGGCCCCGAGAACCGAATTGGCCAGTGCCGCGGCCGGCAGGCTGGTCACGTCATCCATGGGCACAGCCAGCGCGGCGAGCCGGGGCAAATTCTCGCAGCCCCCGTTCAGCGGCGTGCTCGAAACCACCCCCGGCGCCGCTGGTGCGGGCGGCGGCGGCGGCGTCCGACGCAGGGCGTGGCGCACGGCCTTGACAGCATGGGAGCGGGCCGGCGGTGACGTGGCGACCATGGCGGTCATCACGGCGGGCGGGCAAATGCACAGGGCAACCAGTGCCTTGGCGACAATTGGCGTCATCGAAAGCAACCCTCACACGGCGGGATACACCCCCGCCTACGCAACATTCACAAATCTTTTGTCCGAATAACGGATCGGACATGTTCTGTTACCCAGCAGCTCTCTGTCGCGCAAGTAAAATTTGTATTAACACGGTCCCCTTGGCCGCTTGCTGCTGCGGCCGCACTTGCCGGCGTGCATCCGCTATTCTATCGCTGCCATGATGACCGAGCCCGCTATTCGCCTCACTGGCCTCACCAAGACCTATGCCGGCGGCAAGCAGGCGCTGAAGGGCATTGATCTCGACATCCCGCGCGGTTCGATCTTTGGCCTGCTGGGGCCCAACGGTGCCGGCAAATCGACGACCATCAACATCCTCGCCGGCCTGGTGAACAAGACCGCTGGCAGCGCCCGCATCTGGGGCTTCGACATCGACGAGCATCCCCGCAACGCCAAGGCCAGCATCGGCATCGTGCCGCAGGAACTGGTGTTCGATGCCTTCTTCACGCCGTTTGAAACGCTGGAACTGCAGGCCGGCCTGTTCGGCGTGCCCAAGGCACAGCGCCGCAGCATGGAATTGCTGAAGGCCGTGCGGCTGGATGACAAGGCGCATGTCTATTCGCGCACCCTTTCGGGCGGCATGAAGCGTCGGCTGCTGGTGGCAAAGGCGCTGGTGCACAATCCGCCGGTGCTGGTGCTGGATGAACCGACCGCGGGCGTGGATATCGAACTGCGGCAATTGCTGTGGGATTATGTGCGCGAACTGCACAGCATGGGCACCACCATCGTGCTGACCACCCATTATCTCGAAGAAGCCGAAAGCCTGTGCGACCGCATCGCCATCATCAACCATGGCCAGGTCGTCGCCAACGACGAAACCTCGAAGCTGCTGAGCACCACGGGTGACAAGGTGCTGGAAGTGGTGGTGGACCGCGAGCTGGCCGCCGTGCCACCGGTGCTGACTGGCTGCAAGGCGGTGGAGCTGAAAGGCCCGCGCACGCTGGTCATCACCTATGACAAGCGCACCAACAATGCCGGCGCCGTGCTGGCGATGGTGGGCGCCGCCGGGCTGGGCGTGGTGGAGGTTTCCACCCGCGAAGCCGATCTGGAAGATGTGTTCCTGGAGCTGACAAGTGGCAAGACTGCCGCCTGAGGCGCGCCATTTCGATGCCATCGTGGTGGGATCGGGTGCGGCCGGGCTGACCGCCGCGCTGCATCTGGCCGAGAAGGGCACGGTAGCGGTGCTGGCCAAGGGCGATCTGGCCGATGGCTCCACCGCCTGGGCGCAGGGCGGCATCGCTGCGGTGCTGGATGCCGGCGACACGGTGGCGGCCCATGTGGACGACACGATGGTCGCGGGCGCAGGGCTCAACCATCCCGCTACGGTGGAATATGTCGCCGGCAATGCCAGCGCCGCGATCGATCGTCTGGCGGCGCTGGGCGTGCCGTTCAACCCCGGCGAGACGGTTTCGGAACGCTGGCACCTCACCCGCGAAGGCGGCCACAGCCATCGGCGCATCGTGCATGTCGATGATGCCACCGGCTGGGCCGTATCGCAGGCACTGATCAAGGCGGCGCAGGCGCATCCCAACATCACGCTGGTGCCGCACATGGCCGCGGTCGATCTGATCACCCATCGCCACGTGCTGCACGAACGCTTCCCGCAGCGGCGCTGTCACGGCGTCTATGCGCTGGATGTGAAGAAACGCCATGTCGCGCGCTTTGTCGCCCCGGCCACAGTGCTGGCCACCGGCGGAGCGAGCCGGGTCTATCTCTATTCCACCAATCCCGATGGCGCGACCGGCGACGGCATTGCCATGGCCTGGCGGGCGGGTTGCCGGGTATCGAACATGGAATTCAACCAGTTCCACCCGACCTGCCTCTATCACCCCAAGGTCCGCAATTTCCTGATCACGGAAGCCGCGCGCGGCGAAGGCGGCCATCTGAAATTGCCCGACGGCAGCCGCTTCATGGCGCGCTATGACGACCGGCTCGAACTCGCCCCGCGCGATGTGGTGGCCCGCGCCATCGATGCCGAAATGAAGCGGCTGGGGCTGGAACATGTGCTGCTCGATCTCACCCACCTGGGTGCCGATTTCATCAAGGCGCATTTCCCTACCATCCATGCCCGGCTGCTCGAGCTGGATATCGATTGCACGCTGCAGGCCATCCCGGTGGTGCCGGCGGCGCATTACAGCTGCGGCGGCGTGATGGTCACGCTGGATGGCCGCACCGATCTGGCGGGCCTGTGGGCGGCCGGCGAAGTGACGCAGAGCGGCCTGCACGGCGCCAACCGGCTGGCCTCCAATTCCCTGCTGGAATGCCTGGTGTTCGGCCAGGCCGTGGCCGACGACATCAGCGCATCAGGCTCACCCGCGCCAGCACCGGAGGTGAAACCCTGGGATGAAAGCCGGGTGACCGACAGTGACGAGGAAGTGGTGATCGCCCACAACTGGGACGAACTACGCCGCACCATGTGGGATTATGTCGGCATCGTGCGCACCGACAAGCGCCTGGAGCGCGCCGCCCACCGGGTGAAGAATCTGCGCAAGGAAGTGCAGGATTACTACGGCAATTTCCGCATCACCGCCGATCTGATCGAGCTTCGCAACCTGGTGACGGTGGCCGATCTGATCGTGCGCTCTGCCCGCCGACGCCGCGAAAGCCGCGGCCTGCATTACAGCACCGATTATCCGGCCATGGCGGCCGAAGCGGTGGATACCATCCTCGATCCGGTGATGACCCGCGAAGCCTAGGCCGCCGCCCGCCGGGTCAGCGGAAACGGCTGCGGCTGACCGAACAGCCAGCCCTGCGCCAGGTCACAGCCCAGGCGGGTGAGCAACTGGCGCTGGGCGTCATTCTCCACCCCTTCGGCCACTACCTGCTTGCCCATCGAATGGGCCAGATCGATGGTGGCCCGCACCACCTGCTGGTTGCCGGCCGATTCCGACAGGCGCGCGATGAAGCTGCTGTCGATCTTGACGATATTGGCCGGCACGTCCCGCAGCTGGATCAGGCTGGCGTGGCCGGTGCCGAAATCATCCAGTGCCACGCTCACACCGGCATCGCGCAGGCATTCCAGCGCCTCGATCAGCGCACCGCCCAGCCCGCTCATCACCACCGATTCGGTCACTTCCACGACCAGCGCATGCGGCGGCACCCGGTGGCGGGCAAGTTCATCAAGAATGGCAACCGCCGCCGCCGTGCCCTGCAGCTGGCTGCCGACGAAGTTGACCGCCATGGTCAGATCGCGGCCGTCGCTGCGCAGCGTCGCCAGCTGTTCCAGCGCCAGTTTCAGCACATGGGCCTGAAGCTGCGGCAGCAGGGTGGATTCGCGCAGCACATCGGGGAAATCACCCGGGGCCAGCAGGCCCAGGCGCGGATGCTGCCAGCGCAGCAGCGCCTCATAGCCGACCAGCGTGTCGTCCAGCTGCACAACGCGCTGATAATGCAGCAGGAACTGATTGCCGGCCAGGCCAACACGGGCTTCCGACAGCAGGCGGGTGCGGGCTTCGGCTTCATCGGCCATGCTGCTGTCATAACTGCGCCAGCAGCCTCTGCCGGCGGCCTTGGCGCGGTACAGGGCCAGATCGGCCTGCTTGCAGATGCGGGCCAGCGACAGGCTCTTGTCTTCCGACGCGCTGTGGCCGGCGCAGATCGAGATGGTGAGATTATGGCCCGAATGGCGCAGCGGCACGCCCGAAGACAGGGCGATCATCTGGCGCACCGCCGACAGGCGCTCGCGGGCGGCGCCGGTCAAGAGGATGACGAATTCGTCGCCGCCAACACGGGCGATATTGGCTTCGGGCCCGGCCGCCGCCGTCAATCTTTCCGCCACCGCCACAATCAGCGCATCGCCCGCATCATGGCCGGCCATGTCGTTCGTCTGTTTCAGGAAGTCGATGTCGATGGCGATCACGTCGATGCCGGAATTGCGGGCCAGCGGCTGTTCCAGCATGTTCTGGAACAGGGCGCGATTGCCCAGGCCAGTCAGCGGATCGGTGGTCGCCACGCGGAACAGGGTTTCGCGTTCGGCATCGGCGGCATCGGCATCGCGGCGCAGCTGGCGGAAGCGATCGGCAATGGCCAGTGACAGCAGCAGCGATTCCCAGCCGATCGCGGCAAAGCCGGCCAGATCGACCATGTCATCCTGCGGCAGCAGTTCGAAATTGCGGAAGATGCGCAGCACCAGCACCGCCAGCGCCGGCAGCCAGCCCGCCAGATAATACCAGATGGCCCGGCTGCCGCGCAGCGCCGCATAGCCCGACGCGATGGTGAGCGTGACCGTGATGATGACCAGCCAGACGTTGAGGAGCAGGTCCCCCAGCGAGGCCAGGAACAACGTGTCGAACGCGGCCAGCACCGAGGTGAGCGCAACGCCCATGCCGGCGAGCTGGCCAAAATCGATCAGCCGCTGGGGCAGCTTGTCCTTCTCGATCAGCGAGAAGAAGAAGGCGGCGCCAGACACCACCATCAGGCCGATGAGCAGATAGAAGGTGCGCACCGAAGCCGGCCCGGCCAGGAACGGGAAAACGTTGAGGATGGCGCCGGACCAGACCAGCAGATAGCCCAGGCTGCCTGCCAGCCACACCACATACCAGCGCTGGAACCCGGTACGCAGCCAGGTAAGCAGGAACATGTTGTACACAAAAGCCGAAAACAGCATGCCGAGCACGAGGGCGACCTGCACGGTCCAGCGCAGCACATGCGCTTCATGGCCGGCGGCATCCATCGCCTTCATGGAACGCAGCAGGCCCGGCGCATCCATGTCGCGATAGCCGATCTGGATGGCCGACACGTCGGGCCCCGGCACCGGGATCTGGAAACGCAGATTATTGCCCATCGACCAGTTGCGGCCGAGATCGAACTGGCCGCGGTAGATCACGGCGGCGCCGCCGGCATGCACCACCCGGATTTCAACGGCGGTGAAGCGGACATTGTCGATCACCAGGTTCCAGTCCGTCGGCATGCGCTGCAGCCGCACCGGATCAACGGCGAACCAGGTCCATTTGGCGGGGGGATCCTTGGCCGCACCGGGCGACATGGGGGTGATGCAGTTGCTGCCCTGGCAGGTCGGAACCTGCTTGTACGCGAGTTGCACGGTCTCGGCTCGCGCCGGTGCCACCCAAAGCGCGAAGAACAGCCCCACCACCAATACGATCAGACCCCAAGATCGTCTGGTAAAGGGGGCCAGGCGACCCATCAGAGCCGATGTCGGTCTGCTGCCTTGTCGCAACATTCCGTCCTTTGCCTATCCCTCGTAAGAGACAAACATAAGGGACAAGCTCTTTAGGAACCATTACCGCCTGCTTCTGCAGGCATTTTTCCAAGGTAAAAGTGCCGGAAACAGCGTCCGAATCAGCGCATCAACTGCCGCACATCAACCAAATGCCCCGAAATGGCCGCCGCTGCCGCCATCGCGGGCGACAGCAGATGGGTGCGGGCGCCGGGGCCCTGGCGGCCAACGAAATTGCGATTCGACGTGCTGGCGCAGCGCTCGCCGGCCGGCACCTGATCGGGGTTCATGCCCAGGCACATGGAACAGCCCGGTTCCCGCCATTCAAAGCCGGCCGCGATGAAGATGCGGTCCAGCCCTTCGGCTTCGGCCTGGCGCTTGACGAGGCCAGAGCCCGGCACCACCAGCGCCTGCCGCACATTGCCGGCAACCTTGCGGCCCTTCACCACGTCGGCCGCCACGCGCAGATCCTCGATGCGGCTGTTGGTGCAGCTGCCGATGAAGATATTCTCCACGGCCACATCTTCCATCCGGGTGCCGGGGGCGAGCCCCATGTAATCCAGGCTCTTGGCGGCGGCCGCGCGCTTGCCGGCATCGGCAAAGCTGGCCGGATCGGGCACGGCGCCGGTGATCGCCACCACATCGTCCGGGCTGGTGCCCCAGGTGACGAGCGGCGCGATGGCGCTGCCGTCGATCTCGATGCGCTTGTCATAAGCGGCGCCGGCGTCGGTCTTCAGCGTTTTCCACCAGGCCAGGGCCGCATCCCACGCCGCACCGGTTGGCGCGCGCGGCCGGCCCCGCACATAGGCGAAGGTCTTTTCATCCGGCGCAATCAGGCCAGCCCGCGCCCCGGCTTCGATGGCCATGTTGCACAAGGTCATGCGGCCTTCCATCGACAGCGCCTCGATCACCGGGCCGGTATATTCGATGACATGGCCAGCGCCGCCGCCCGAGCCCAGCGCACCACACACGGCGAGCGCCACATCCTTGGCCGAAACCGAGAAGCCCAGTTCGCCGGTCACATGCACTTCCAGCGTCTTGGACTGGCGCAGCAGCAGCGTCTGTGTCGCAAACACATGTTCCACTTCCGACGTGCCGATGCCGAAGGCCAATGCCCCGAAGGCACCGTGCGTGGCCGTGTGGCTGTCGCCACAAACCAGGGTGACGCCCGGCAGGGTGAAGCCCTGTTCCGGGCCGATGACATGGACAATGCCCTGTTCCGGCGCGTCGATGCTGTAAAGCTCCACGCCGAAATCGGTGCAGTTGGTCACCAACGCTTCCAGCTGCGCCTTCGACATCGGATCGAGGATGGGCAGCCGGCGATCGGTCGTCGGCACATTGTGATCGGGCACGGCCAGGGTCAGATCGGGCCGGCGCAGCTTGCGGCCCGCCAGGCGCAGCGATTCGAAGGCCTGCGGGGTCGTCACCTCATGGATGAGGTGGCGATCGATGAAGATCAGCGCGGTGCCGTCGTCCAGCGTCTCGACGACATGATCATCCCAGATCTTTTGATAGAGGGTGCGGGGCGTGCTGCTCATGGCGTGAGGCTGTGCCAAGCCCGCGCGCCAAAATCCAGTGGCAAATGCGGTTCAGCCCGCGATGCTCCGCAGCGCAGAGATCAGCAAATCCACCTCGTCCTGGTTGTTATAGTGGGTGAAACCGACCCGGACCGCACCGCGATCCCGCAGGCCAAGGACACCGGCCGGTTCCCACGCGTAATAATAGCCGTTCCACACGAAGATGTTGCGCGCCGCCAGCGCTTCGGCAATCGCATCGGCGCTGTGGCCGGCGATTTCAAAGGTGAAGGTGGCGACCCGTTCGTGCAGCCGATTGGCATTGGCGATGCCGTGCAACGTCACGCCCGGCACCGTGGCGATCCGGTCAAGGAAACGCCGCATCAGTTCCGTCTCATGCGCCTGCGCCGCCGCCAGCCCGGCCACCAGCCGTTGCCGCAGCGGCGCGCTGGCGCTGACCGTGCCGGCGGCCTCGCCCAGCCAGGCCAGATGCTCGATGGCTGCCGTGGTGCCCGCCATCGCCTCGAAACTCGGCGTGCCGGGCATCAACCGGGTCGGCATCGTGTCAACGGAGGGGCGGACTTTCAGCGGCTGGATCAGGCCCTGCAGCCGGTGCGAGACATGCATCACCCCCAGGTGCGGCCCGAAGAATTTATAGGCCGAAGCCGCCATCAGGTCGCAGCCGATGGCCTGCACATCCAGCACGATGTGCGGCGCGGACTGCACGGCATCGACGATGCTCACCGCACCCACGGCGCGCGCCGCAGCACAGACGGCAGCGACATCGTTGATGGTGCCAAGGAAATTGCTGGCATGGCCCACGGCAACGGCACGGGTACGGCTGTCGATCAGATCGGGCAGGGTTTCCAGTTTCAGCGCAAAAGTCTGGCGATCCCATTCGATGAAGCGCACCTCCACCCCGCGCGCCTGCGCCGACTGCAGCCAGGGCGAGACATTGGCATCATGATCCATGCGGGTGAGCAGGATATTGTCGCCAGCCCGCCAATCAGCCGCGATCAGCGGCGCCATCTGGAAGAACAGGCTGGTGGTGTTGAGGCCGAAGATCACCTCATCCTCGGCGCAGTTGAACAGCGCAGCAGCAGCAGCCAGCGCCGCCTCGACGATGGCGCCGGTGGCCACGCTGGTGCGGAAGGTGCCGCCATCGTTGGCGCAGGCGGCGATCATGGTGTGGCTCATGGCCTCGACCACCCGGCCCGCGACCTGGGTACCGGCCGGCGCATCGAGATAGAGGCGCGGGCGCCCATCATCGACCAGCGCCAGCGCCGGAAAGGCCGCGCGAACATCGTGCATCGGCAATGTCATTTCAGTCCCCCCAATTGCGGGGGACTTATTGGCCCAGCGCGTCCACGGCGGCAAGCACGGCTTCGGGCTGTGGGCGCACGCGATAATTGGCCTCCATCAGCCGGGCGCGAATGATGCCTTTCCTGTCAATCACATAGACCGAGGCCAACGGCACGCCATAGGCCTTGTTGCCCAGCGGATAGGCCGGATCGCGCAGCTGCCAGCCATCGATAACCTTCGATTGCGGGTCCGACAGCAGCGGCCAGTTCACCTTGCGCTCGGCCGCGAACTTGGCCAGCACTTCGAAGCTGTCATAGGACAGGCCGACCAGCGCATAACCGCGCTGCGCCAGGCCATCAGCGGCCTTGTCGTTCATGGCGATCAGCTGCGCCTTGCAGAACGGGCACCACGACGCCGAACGAAAGAACATCAGCACCGTGCCCTTGCGGCCAGCCACCTGCTTCAGCGTGCGGGTCTTGCCGGTGATATCGGTGCCGGCCACGGCGGGCGCCTTGTCCCCCACCGCCGGGAAGGCCGCAGCCGGCGCGGCGATGACGGATAGGGCGATGAGGGCGGGGATGATGCGCATGAAGGGCCTTTCGCGCCGGTGCCGGCAATGGTTGCAGCTTACTCTTCATCAAGCAGTGGCAGTTGCACCTGATTGGCTGGCGGCACCAGCCCGAGATGTTTCCACGCCGGGCCGTTCAGCATGCGGCCGCGCGCGGTGCGGGCGATCAGGCCCTGCTGGATCAGGAAGGGTTCGATCACGTCTTCCACCGTGTCGCGCGCTTCCGACAGGCCGGCGGCAATCGTCTCGATCCCCACCGGCCCGCCGCGATAAATGTCGGCGATCATCATCAGATAGCGCCGGTCCATGGCGTCGAGACCGAGGCGGTCAACCTCCAGCCGGCTGAGCGAGGCATCGGCGAGTTTCTGATCCACCGGCTTGCCGCCGGCAAAATCGCGTACCCGCCGAAGCAGCCGGCCGGCGATGCGCGGCGTGCCCCGCGCCCGCGCCGCAATCTCGCGCGCGCCATCGGCGGTGAGTGGCAGATCGAGCAGCCGCGCGGCGCGGGTGACCACCTGTTCCAGTTCATCGACGGAATAGAAGTTCAGCCGTAGCGGGATGCCGAAGCGGTCACGCAGCGGCGTCGTCAGCAGCCCGGCACGGGTGGTGGCGCCCACCAGCGTGAACGCCGGCAGATCGATGCGGACCGAGCGCGCCGATGGGCCTTCGCCGATCATGATGTCGAGCACCCGGTCTTCCATCGCCGGATAGAGGATCTCCTCCACGGCTGGCGACATGCGGTGGATTTCATCGATGAACAGCACATCGTGCGGTTCAAGATTGGTGAGGATGGCGGCCAGATCGCCGGCCTTGGCAATCACCGGGCCGGAGGTGGCGCGGAACCCCACGCCCAATTCGCGCGCCACGATCTGCGCCAGCGTCGTCTTGCCCAGGCCCGGCGGGCCGTGCAGCAGCACATGGTCCATCGCTTCGCCACGCCCGCGGGCGGCGGCGATGAACACGCCAAGATTCTCGCGCAGCGCCTGCTGGCCGATGAACTCGTCCAGCCCCTTGGGCCGCAGCGCGGCGTCGATGTCGTCCGGGCGACGCTGGGGGGAGAGATCGGCGGTCATGGTGCGTGGCTAGGCCAAGGCGCGCATTGCAACAAGAGGTGGCGCATGCGGCTAGAACCCTCCCCCAACCCCTCCCTTGCAGGGAGGGGAGTCACGTTCGCCCCCCTCCCTGCAAGGGAGGGGTTGGGGGAGGGTGCGAGCCTCACCGCGCGCTCTTCTTCAGCGCCACACGCACCACGTCATTCAGCCCGGCGCCCTCGCCCAGTTCGGCCAGCGCTTCGGAGACGGCGCGGCTGGCGTCCATCGGCTTGAAGCCGAGTGCGGCGAGGGCCGCCACCGCATCCTCGACAATGCGGGCGCCGGCCTGCACCGGCAACGGCGCACCGGCCGAAAGCGCGACGCCGCCCATCTTGCCCTTCAACTCATTGGCGATGCGGGCGGCGAGCTTGGGGCCGACGCCATTGGCGCGCGCCAGCGAGGCGGCATCACCGGCCGCCACGGCATGCGCCACCTGATCGGGCGTCAGCACCGAAAGGATATTGAGCGCCACGCGGCCGCCCACGCCCTGCACGGTGATCAGCGCCCGGAACGCCGCCAGTTCGGCCTCGGACGGGCATCCGAACAGGGTGATGGCATCCTCGCGCACCTGCGTCTCGATGTGCATGGCAATGGGCTGGCCGACGGACAGGTTGGCCAGCGCGCGGGTGGAGGCCTGCACAAGATAGCCCACCCCGTTCACGTCGATCACCAGCGCGTCGGCCGACACGCTGTCCACCAGGCCTCTCAGTCGCGCGATCATCCCATCAACTCACGCATGTTTTTCACCAGGTGCGCATGGGCGATTGCCACCGCCAACGCGTCAGAGGCATCGCTGCCAGCAATCTGCGCGCCCGGCAACAGCCGTTCCACCATTGCCTGCACCTGGGGCTTTTCGGCGGCACCGGTGCCGGTAAGCGCCTTCTTGACGGCCCGGGTCGAATGTTCGGCCACCATCAGCCGCGCGCGGCCCACACACAGCAGCGCCACGCCGCGCGCCTGCACCAGCTTGATCGCCGATTGCGGGTTGGAATTGACGAACACCTCCTCCACCGCCGCCTCCGTGGGCTGGTGGGCGGCGATCACCGCCATCAGTTCGTCGTGCAGCAGCCGCAGCCGCTCCACCATCGGTTCGGTGACGCGGGTCTTGATGGTGCCATTGGCGACGTGCCGCAGCCGGTTGCCCTCGGCCACGATCACCCCCCAGCCGGTGGCGGCCAGGCCGGGATCAAGGCCGATGATGGTGCGCCCGCTGGTAGCACGGGCCTCGCGGCGCTCGGCACCCTCCCCCGGCCCCTCCCTGCGAGCAGGGAGGGGAGCTGCTTCTCCCCTCCCTTGCAAAGGGAGGGGTTGGGGGAGGGTCTGCGGGCCGCGCGCTGCACGCAGGATCGTCTGCAAGACGCCTTCCAGATCAAGTCCAACCTGCTGATTGGAAAAGCGGACCACCTGCAATCCGCGCAGCGCCAACAGCCTCGCATCGCGGCGCGCATCGCGGTCGGGATCGTCGTGCGTGCGGCCATCGAGTTCCACCACCAGCCTGGCCTCCGGGCAGTAGAAATCGACAATCACCCCTTCGATGACCGCCTGGCGTCGAAACTTGAGCCCATCGAGCCTTCGCGCCGAAAGCGCACGCCAGAGCGCCTGCTCCGGCGGCGTCGGCTCGGCCCGCATCGCGCGGGCAAAACCGCCAAGACGGGGATCGATACGACGGGCCATGGTGCAACGGTTAGCGGGCGAACGGGTGAGGAACAAGCGGCTCGCTGCGCTCGCACCCTCCCCCGACCCCTCCCTGCACGCAGGGAGGGGAGATCATCTCGCCTGGCCCAGTGTCACGCCAAGAGTCACAAACGTTTCGCTGCGCAGCTTCCAGCCCTGCGAGGTTGGCACCCACACCGCCAGATATTCGCCGCTGAACCGGCCATTGAGGCTGCCGCCCGACCAGTGGCCGCGCTCCATGGCGCGTTGTGGCGGGTTGGCGACGGTCACCACGTCGGGTGTGCGCACGAAGCCGAGAAAGCCCGGCGTCTTGAAGGCGCGGGCGAAATAATCGGTCATGGCTTCAGCGCCGATGATGGCTTCGCCGCCGGTGCCGGCAATGCCGACATAGGCTTCTCCCAGCGCGGCGCGCACGCCAGCGGCATCGCGGGCAGCGATGGCGGCGTTGTAGGCGGCGCGCGCGGCCTTGATCTCGGCAACCGGATCAGCAGCAGCGGGCGTCGCCATGATCATCAGCAGCGCCCCCAGCCTCACAGACTGGCCATCACGTCGTCGGGCACATCGTAATTGCCCCACACCGTCTGCACGTCGTCATCATCGTCCAGCACGTCGATCAGCTTCATCAGCTGCGCGGCATCCTCGGCGCCCACCGTCACCATCGTGCCCGGCTTCCACGCCAGCCTGGCCTGGCCGCTGTCGCCCAGCACCGGTTCCAGCGCGCGGGCAACTTCGTGCAGATTTTCGATGCCGACCCAGATTTCGTGGCCGTCCTCGCTCGATTCCACATCGTCGGCGCCGGCTTCCAGTGCGGCTTCGAACACGGCATCGGCGCTGCCGGCACTGGCCGGATAGGAAATCAGGCCCAATCGCTCGAAACCGTGAGAGACGCTGCCCGACGCGCCGAGGTTGCCGCCATTCTTGGCCATGGCGGTGCGCACGTTGGTGGCAGTGCGGTTCCGGTTGTCGGTGAGGGTCTCGATGATCAGGCTCACACCGCCGGGGCCGAAGCCTTCGTAGCGCACCTCTTCATAGTTCGCCGTGTCACCACCCTGCGACTTGTCGATGGCGCGCTGGATATTGTCTTTCGGCATGCCTTCCACCCGCGCGGCGAGCACGGCGGCGCGCAGGCGCGGATTGTTGGCCGGATCGGGCATGCCCATCTTGGCCGCCACGGTGATTTCGCGGGAAAGCTTTGAAAACAGGGCGCTGCGCTTCTTGTCCTGCGCGCCCTTCCTGTGCATGATGTTCTTGAATTTGCTGTGGCCGGCCATGATCGTTCGTTCGTTGCTGCGGGATGAGCAGCGGCCTTAGCAACCAAGGCGCGAAACGGCAATCAGGCCAGCTTCACCCCCCAAGCTTCACGGCCGTGCCGCTGGCTGTCACCATCAACATCGAATCCGACGCGCCGAGCGCATTGAAGGTGAGTTGCACGCCGATCACCGCATCGGCGTCCAGCCGGGCCGCATGGTCCTGCATTTCCAGCAGCGCTTCCTTGCGGGCCTGCTGCATCACCTCTTCCCATGCGCCGGAGCGGCCACCCACGATATCGCGGATTCCCGCCAGGATATCGCGGAAGATGTTGGCGCCCATGATGGTCTCACCCGAAACGATGCCCAGATAATGGGTGGCCGGGCGGCCTTCGATGGTAGGCGTGGTGGTGACGATCATGTCCGTCTCCTTCAGGCCAGTGTGGCCAGCGCCTGTTTGAGCATCACGCCGCACAGATGGGCGCGATAGTCGGCACTGGCGTGGATATCGCTGTTGAGATCATCCGCCGCCAGCACCAGCCCGGCGGTATCGCGGCCGGCGTCCAGCGCGGCTTCAGCGTCCGTCCAGCGGAACACGCCAGGCCCGGCCCCGGTCACCGCGACGCGCCAGCCGGATGCATGGCGGGCGACATAGACGCCAACCATGGCATAGCGCGATGCCGGGTGGCGGAACTTGGCATAGGATGATTGCTGCGGCAGCGCGAAGCCGACGCGCGTGATGATCTCACCATCGCCCAGCGCGGTGCTGAACATGCCTTGGAAGAAATCATCCGCAGCGTGGGCACCGCGATCCGTCTCGATCACCGCGTCCAGCGCCAGCGCGGCGGCAGGATAATCGGCAGCCGGGTCATTGTTGGCCAGGCTGCCACCGATGGTGCCGCGATTGCGCACCTGCGCGTCGCCGATGCCGGCAGCCAGGCAGGCCAGGCCCGGAATGGCGGAGGCCTTGGCAGCCACATCGGCATGGGTGGTCATCGCGCCGATCCACAGCCGGTTACCATCCACGGCCAGGCCCGACAGGCCCAACCCCGACAGATCAACCAGCGCATCGGGCATGCGCAGGCGGGATTTCATCGCCGGGATCAGCGTGTGGCCACCGGCGATGAAGGCGGCTTCGCCCTGTGCGCCGGAAAAGGCCGCAGCAGCGGCCGCCACACTGGTCGGGCGGTGCAGGGCAAAATCACGCATGGGGTGCCTCCCCAAGGCTTTCCATTGCGGCTGCGCCGGCAACGATTGCCTTCACGATATTGATGTAACCGGTGCAGCGGCAGAGATTGCCTTCCAGTTCGTGGGTGACCAGTTCCGGCGTCAGCTTCGTGCCGTGCTTGCGCACCATCTCCATGCCCGCCATCACCATGCCCGGCGTGCAGAAACCGCATTGCAGGCCGTGGGCTTCGCGGAAGGCCTGCTGCATCGGGTGCAGCGCTTCGGGCGTGCCCAGCCCTTCGATCGTGGTGATGCGGGCGCCCTGTG
This sequence comes from Sandarakinorhabdus sp. AAP62, assembly GCF_000331225.1. Lineage (GTDB taxonomy): Bacteria > Pseudomonadota > Alphaproteobacteria > Sphingomonadales > Sphingomonadaceae > Sandarakinorhabdus. Next base: position 23,587 of record NZ_ANFY01000011.1, read on the forward strand.
CCTGCGCGGCCAGCATGGTGCAGGCCTTCACCGCAGCGCCATCGATCAGCACGTTGCAGGCCCCGCACTGGCTGGTGTCGCAGCCGATATGGGTGCCGGTCAGGCCCAGATCGTCGCGCAGCACTTCCACCAGCAGCGCGGCCGCCGGGGCGTCCACGCTGTGGCCTTGGCCATTGATGGTCAGCGTCATCTGCATCGGCTTCTCCCCCCCGTCTGATCCGGCCCCGGCCAATCTATCGCGCCAATTGGCGCCCGGCAATCAGCCTGCGCGGCTGGCCATCATCTGCTTCAGGCCCTCGGCCTGTTCGGCAACCGCCTGCGCCCCCAGCGGGCTGGCCTTGGCGCGGGCCCACCAGGCGGCAAGGCCCGGCTGCGCCGCCACCAGTGCCTTGGTCGGCATCGGGCCATCCAGGGCATCAAGGAAGAAGAACAGCGGGATCAGCGCCGCATCTGCCTGGGTGAAGCTGTCGCCATAAGCGAACGCGTCACCGGCGTTGCGGTAATGTTCGATATAACCAAGCGCCTCGCCCATGCCCTTCAGCGCATCCGGCACGCCAGCCGGGTTCTCGCGGCCGCGGAACAGGCCACCCAGTTGCGGCACGACATAGCTATCAGCCAGCCGCACCAGCAACCGCACCTTGGTGGCGCCCACGATGTCGGCCGGGATCAGCCTGGGCCCGGGCAGCGCCAGATCGAGATAATCGGCGATGACCTGGCTTTCCGGCAGCGCCAGATCGCCATCAACCAGCAGCGGCATTTTCCCCGTCGGGCAGAGCGCCAGATATTCCGGGCACTTGATGCCGCCTTCGAACGACGCCAGCGTGACTTCCGCGCCCTTGGCCCGGCTGACCAGCAGCGGCCGCATCACGAAGGGCGAAAGCTTGCCACCATAGAGGATCATCGCGTTTTTCCTTGTCTTACAGGCCGATGGCGGCGCGATAGGTTTCCAGCAGCGCTTCGGCTTCCTGCCGTGCGGCTGTCTCCATCTTGCGCAGGCGCACCAGCGTCTTCATCGTCTTGATGTCGAACCCGGTGCCCTTGGCTTCGGCATAGACGTCCTTGATGTCGTCGGCGATGCCCTTCTTTTCCTCTTCCAGCGTCTCGATGCGCTCGATGAACAGGCGCAGCTGGGTGGCGGACACATTTTCTTCGCTCATGGTGGTCCCTGCAGTGAATGGAGATGCGCTGCGGTTATCTGACCGCCTCGTTCTTCGCCAGCGATTCGGCCATGCGGTCCAGCTGTTCCTGGGAGGCCGGCTGCTGATGCAGTGCCTTCCACGCGGCTTGCGTCATGCCATGGACATGGGTGCGGCCCTCGTCCTTGCTCAACGTCAGGCCACGGCGCTCGGCTTCCTCGTGCAGCCAGTCGCCCAGGCAGTTGCGGCAGAAACCGCTCCAGCCCATCAGGTCGATATTCTGCACGTCGCTGCGCTGGCGCAGATGCTGCATCAGCCGGCGAAAGGCTGCGGCTTCAAGTTGTTCCCGCACTGCGTCATCGCTCAGGATTGTCATTGACCTGTCTCTCTCCTGTGGCAATGCGCCGCATCAGCCGCTAGGGTGCGGCCAAATTCGCACATATTGGGACGCATCATGAGCCGACATCTTCAACCACGCGGCCGCCGGGTCAAGGTGCTTGCCACGCTGGGCCCGGCTTCGGCCAGCGAGGAGATGATTGGCAAGCTGCACGCCGCCGGTGCCGATGCCTTTCGCGTGAACATGAGCCACGGCAGCCACGAAAGCCAGGGCAAGCTGATCCAGGCCGTGCGCGCCGTGGAAAAGGCCAATGGCCGCCCGATCGCCATCCTCGCCGATCTGCAGGGGCCGAAACTGCGCGTCGGCCGCGTGGCCGGCAGTGGCGCCGAGCTGGTGAAGGGCCAGGCCTTCCGCTTTGATCGCAGCTCGGCGCCGGGCGACGCCACCCGCGTGTGCCTGCCGCACAAGGAGATTTTCGCCGCGCTCACCCCCGGCGCCCGCCTGCTGGTGGACGATGGCAAGGTGGTGCTGCGGGCCACGGCGGTTTCGGCCGAAGCCATTGATTGCATCGTGGAAGTGCCCGGCCTCATCAAGGACAACAAGGGCGTCAACGTGCCCGACGTGGTGGTGCCGCTGCCGGCGCTGACCCCCAAGGACCGGGCCGATCTCGCCTTCGCGCTCGATTGCGGCGTGGACTGGGTGGCGCTGAGCTTTGTGCAGCGCCCGGAAGACGTTGCCGAAGCCCGTCGCCTGATCGGTGGCAAGGCGCTGCTGCTGGCCAAGATCGAGAAGCCGGCAGCGCTGGAGCGGCTGGAGGAAATTTTGGAAATCGCCGATGCGGTGATGGTGGCGCGTGGCGATCTGGGCGTGGAACTGCCGCCACAGAATGTGCCGCCGGCGCAAAAGCGTATCGTCGCCATGGCGCGCAGCCAGGGCAAGCCGGTGGTGGTGGCGACACAGATGCTGGAATCGATGATCACCAGCCCGTCCCCCACCCGCGCCGAAGTATCGGACGTGGCGACTGCCATCTATGACGGGGCCGATGCCGTGATGCTGTCGGCCGAAAGCGCCGCCGGGTCGTGGCCGGTGGAGGCCGTGAGCATGATGGACGCCATCGCCGCCCAGGTGGAGGCCGATCCCAGCTATCACGGCCGGGTGCATTTCACCGAAGTCGCCGCCGGCCGCTCGACGCCGGCCGCCATCACCGCTGCTGCCGCCGATATCAGCCGCACCATCGGGGCGCGGGCCATCGTGTGCTTCACCATTTCCGGCTCCACCGCCAGCAGAGCCGCCCGGGAACGGCCGTCGGTGCCGGTGCTGTGCCTCACCCCCAGCCAGACGACGGCGCGGCGCATGGGGCTGGTGTGGGGCGTTCATGCCGTCACCACCCGCGACGTTGGCAGCTTTGAAGAGATGGTCGCCAAATCCAAGCGCATGGCGCTGCGCACCGGCCTGGCGCGCGGTGGTGACCCGCTGGTGCTGATTGCCGGCGTGCCGTTTTCAACGCCGGGCACCACCAATGTGGTGCATGTCGTGCGGCTGACCGGCGACGAGCTGAAGAATTATTGAGGGGGCAGAGCATTACCCTCCCCCAACCCCTCCCTGGCAGGGAGGGGTGAAGTGGTGCTCCCCTCCCTGTCCAGGGAGGGGTTGGGGGAGGGTGCCGAGCGCAGCGAGACTCACGCCAGCAGGCCGAGCCGCGCCAATTCCGCCGCCAGCGGTTCTCGGCCGGTGAACAGGTGACCGAGGAAGCCATTGGCCTGCGCCGCCATCACATTGTCGGCGCGGTCATCGATGAAGATGGCGTCACCTGGCTCCAGACCAAAGCGGCGCAGCGCCAGCTGATAGATGGCGGGATCGGGCTTTGCCAGACGCTCCGTGCCGGACACGACAATATCGATGAAATGATCGAACACCGGCCATTCGGGCCGGAATTGCGCCCAGAATTCATGGCTGAAATTGGTGATGGCAAACAGCGGCACACCGCGCGCGGCCAGCCGTTCCACCAGTTCCACCATGCCGGGAATCGGGCCAGGCACGGTTTCGTTGAAGCGCGGGCCATAGAGGCGGATCAGATCGGCTTCGGCCGGAAAGCGGTCGATCAGTTCGGCGCTGGTTTCGGCAAATGGCCGGCCCATGTCGTGCTGGAAATGCCATTCCGGCGTGACGACATTGGCAAGGAACCAATCCAGCCGCGCCGGATCAGCGATGAAGCGGGCATAGAAGGCGCGCACATCCCAATCGACGATGACATTGCCGATATCGAAGACGACCGCACGCAGCATCATGAGGGCCCAGAAACAGCAAAACCCCCGCCGGATGGCAGGGGTTTGCAAGGCAACGCGCCAGCCACAATGGCTGGCAGCGGCAACATCAGCCCTGGCGGGCCTTGAAGCGGCGGTTGGTCTTGTTGATCACATAGGTGCGGCCACGGCGGCGCACGACCTGGCAATCACGGTGGCGGCCCTTGAGGCTCTTGAGGCTGTTGCGGATCTTCATGATCAATCCCGGCAAGTGAATCGGTGGTCGAAAGGAACCGGCGAGCTAAGGGAGGCAGCCGGCTTTGTCAACCGATGGCGACATTTGCCAGCGTCTCCTGTGTATGAGACGCTTTCGCTATTCCACATTGAATGGGGAGACTCCACCATGGAACGCCGTGCGATCAATCCCACACCCTGGCTTGCCAATTTCAGTGTGAGTCACGCCATCGAGGTGAAGGGCGGAAGCCGAACGCTCTATCTTTCCGGGCAAACGTCCACCGCTGCCGACGGATCCTCCCTCCATGCCGGCGACCTGGTGGCCCAGTTTGCCACTGCCTGGGCCAATCTCAAGGAGGCACTGGCCGCGGCTGACATGACGCCGACCAACGTGGTGCGCCTCAACTTCTATACCACCGATGTCGAGCAATTCATGGCCAAGGCCGGTGAAATCGTGCCGATCTATGCGGCCGATGGCGTGCAGCCGACGTGCACGCTGCTGGGCGTGACACGTCTGTTCGATCCCGCCTTGATGATCGAACTGGAAGCGACGGCGGTCGCCTGAACCACCCTTGCTTGGCCGCAGCTGAAGTGCGACCAGACGGGTACTGATGCGCGCCAGTTGAGTGAAGCCAATGACCCGCCACATGATTTTCCCTGCCCTTATGGCCGCCCTGCTGGTGCCGGTTAAGGCCCATGCCGCCACCGTGAAGGTGGAGTTGGCACGCTTCCATATCCTGGCGCCGCCGGCTCCGTCGCTGGCGGGCAGCAGCATCATGGTGGAGCCGGCCGATCCGGCGGCGGTATCCTCGCTTCAGTTCGGCGCACTGGCGGCAGCGGCCAATGCGGAACTGGCGCGCGCCGGTTTCAAGCTGATGGCCGCTGGCCAACCGGCCGATCATGTTGCCCGCATCAGCCTGACCGGCACCAGCGAGGTGGTGCGCAAACGTTCCCCCATCTCCATTGGCGTGGGCGGCAGTACCGGTGGCTGGAACGGCGGCGTGGGCGGCGGTGTGTCCTTCCCGATCGGCGGCGGCACCCGCATGGTGACCGCCGCGCAGCTGACCATGCAGATCCGCCGGGTGCGCGACAACAGCGTGCTGTGGGAAGGCCGGGCCAGTGCCATTGCGCCCGGCCCGGATGCGCTCAGCGCCGCGCCGGTGCTGCTGCAGGCCTTGCTCAAGGGCTTTCCCGGCGGCAATGGCCAAAGCGAGACGGTAAAGGTGAAGACGACCCCATGATCAGTATCGACAGCGCGTTCGACTCCGGCAACATCAGAATCGAGCGCATCAGCGGCCCGCACGACATCGTGCTGAGCATCCCAAAGGACGCGCACAGCGACTTCTACCAATGGTTCCATTTCCGCCTGTCGGGCGCCAGGGGCCAGCGCTGCCTGATCCGCATCATCGATCTGAAGGGCAGCGCCTATCCCGATGGCTGGCCGGGCTATCGCGCCGCCATGTCGGCCGATCGCCAGCGCTGGACGCGAGCGAAGACCAGTTACGACCCGTCATCAGCCAACGGCACGCTGACCATCGAAGTGACACCCGAGGTGGACCAACTCTGGTTTGCCTATTTCGCGCCCTACAGCCTGGAACGGCACCATGATCTGATCGCCCGCATGGCGGCGGCGCCGGGCGTTGCTGCCGATGTGCTGGGCCACAGCCTAGATGGCCGGCCGATTGATCGACTGGTCATGGGCACGGGTGCAAAGACCATCTGGCTCTATGCCCGCCAGCATCCGGGCGAAAGCATGGCGCAATGGTGGATGGAAGGTGCGTTGGAGCGACTGACCGATCCCCATGACCCGGTGGCACGAAAGCTCCGCCAACTGGCCACGTTCCACATCGTGCCCAACATGAATCCGGATGGCAGTATCCGCGGCCATTTGCGCTGCAACGCGGCCGGCGTGAACCTCAACCGCGAATGGGCCGCGCCATCGGCGGAAAAATCGCCGGAAGTGTTGTGCGTGCTGGGTGCGATGGACAAGACCGGCTGTGACCTTGCCATGGATGTGCACGGCGACGAGGCCATCCCGCAGGTGTTCATCGCCGGCTTTGAAGGCATCCCGTCGATCACCAACAAGCAACTGGCGCTGCTGGCCGATTACAAGATGCGGCTGGCGCGGATCACGCCGGATTTCCAGACAGCCAAGGGCTATCCCATCGCCCGCCCCGGCACTGCCAACCTTGCGATGAGCACCAACCAGTTGGCCGAACGCTTCGGCTGCGTGGCGATGACGCTGGAAATGCCGTTCAAGGACAATGACGATCTGCCCTGCCCCGACCATGGCTGGTCGCCGGAACGATCGAAGCTGCTGGGCCGCGATTGCCTGGCCGCCATGTTGGAGATCATGCCCGATCTGTGAACGACCTTGGCGCTTTGGTGGGGTGACGGGCGCTGGCGACGGCCCCTATCGTGCCGGCCAAAGGGAGAGCGCCATGACCTATACCCATATCCTGTTCGACGAAGCCGAAGGCATCGCCACCATCACCCTCAACCGTCCGCAGGTGATGAACGCGCTCCATATCGGCGTGATCAGCGAAATGATCGACGCGGTGGATCGGGTGCGGGATGAAGGCAGCGCCCGCGTGCTGGTGCTCACCGGCGCGGGCCGGGCCTTCTGTTCGGGTGCCGATCTGGCCGGGGGCGGCGCCGGGGGCGGCGCGCAACGCTCTGGCCCGCCCGACGCCGGCGCCGTGCTGGAAACCCATTTCAACCCGTTGCTGGAGCGGCTGTTCGCGCTGCCGGTGCCGTTCATCACCTCGGTCAATGGCGCCGCGGCGGGTGCCGGCTGTTCCTATGCGCTGGCCGGCGACATCGTGATTGCCGGCAAATCCGCCTATTTTCTGCAGGCTTTCGTCAACATCGGGCTGGTGCCCGACGTTGGTTCGACCTGGCTGTTGCCGCGCCTCGCTGGCCGCGCGCGGGCGCAGGCGATGATGATGCTGGGCGAACGGATCCCAGCTGAAACCGCGCTGGATTGGGGCATGGTGTACAAGGTGGTCGACGATGCCGATCTCGCCGCCGCCACCCGCGCCGTGGCCGAGAAACTGGCGAAAGGGCCGACCAGATCCTATGCGCTGATCCGTCAGGGCATCCGCGATTGCCTGGATGTATCGCTGTCCGAAGGCCTGATGGTCGAGCGCCGCAATCAGCTGAAAGCTGGCCGCAGCGCCGATTTCATCGAAGGGGTGAGCGCCTTCCTGCAGAAGCGGCCCGCCGCGTTCACAGGGAAGTAGGGGGTTCGCTCCGCTCACACCCTCCCCCAGCCCCTCCCTTGCAGGGAGGGGAGCAGAAGAAGCCTCCCCTCCCTGCAAGGGAGGGGCTGGGGGAGGGTGCCGAGCAGCGCGAGGCCTTCTTACCTCATCACCAGCACCGGCTTCACCGCCTTGCCACTGGCCATGTCGGCCACGGCCTCGTTGATCGCCTCCAGCGGATATTCCCGCACCAGCGGCGCGTGATTGAAGCGGCCGGCGCGGTGGCGGTCGATCAGCCACGGGATGAAGCTCTGCGGATCGGCATCGCCTTCCACCGCGCCCTTCAGCGATCGGCCGCCGAGCAGCGTGTTGGGATTGAAGGTGATTTCCGTGCCCGGCGCCGTGACGGCCAGCATGGCCAGCTCGCCGCGGCTGGCCAGAGCCTCCAGCCCGGCGCGGATCACCGGCGACGCGCCGGTGGTATCGACAATACGATCGATACCGATGGCCACGATCGCACGCAGGGCCGCCATGACATCGCGTCCGTCCGCCAGGATCGTGTGGGTCGCGCCCAATTGCCGGGCAAGCTCCAGTCGCTCCGCCACCCGGTCGATGGCGATGATGCTGTGGCAGCCGCGATCAACCGCCGCCAGCATCGCCGCCAGGCCCACCGAGCCGGCGCCCATCACGGCAAAGCTGTGTTCCGCCTGCACGTTGAGGGTATTATAGGCCGTGCCTGCGCCGGTCTGCAGGCCACAACCAAAGGGCGCCGCCAGGGCGAACGGCACATCGTCGGCCAGTTTCACCGTATTGCGGGCATAGGCGATGGCGTGATCGGCAAAGCTGGATTGGCCGAAGAAGCCGCCATAGACCGGCTGGCCATTCTGGCGCATCGGCACCCGGCCATCGGGCAGCACGCCGGCATAGTTGAGTGCCATGAAGTTGCTGCAATATTGCGGATGATCATGGCCGCAGTTGGCGCAGGCACCGCAACTGGCATAGCTGAGCACCACCCGGTCACCGACCGCCACATGGCGGACACCCGCGCCCACCGCCAGCACCGTGCCGGCACCTTCATGGCCCAGAACCTGCGGCAGCGGCGTGCCCTGCTCATAACGCTGCACGCCCACATCGGTGAAGCAGATACCGCACGCCGCCAGCTTGATCAGCAATTGCCCCGGCCCCGGATCGACCAGTTCCACCTGCTCGATGGCATAGGGGCCACCACGCTGTCGCAATACGGCGGCACGAACGGGCATCGGCATGGCAAACTCCCCAAATTCCCCAAGATAGTGTCGCGCTTGCAGCTTCGACCCGCAAGCGCCAGATTGCGCATCAGAGCAATATTTTGGGACCAGAACGACATGATCATTTATGGTGCCGGACTTTCGCCCTTCGTGCGCAAGGTTCTGGCTGTGGCTGCTGAAAAGGGCCTGTCCGTCGAGCTGAAGAACGTTGGCCTGGGCGATCCCGATCCGGAATTCCGCGCTGCCAGCCCATTCGGCAAGATGCCGGCGCTGCGCGATGGCGACTTCACCCTGGCCGACAGTTCGGCCACCGCCCATTATCTGGATGCCAAGGTGCCGGAACCGGCGCTGATCCCGGCCGATCCGCAGCAGCGCGGCCGGGTGGTGTGGTTTGACGAATTTGCCGACACCATTTTCCAGCCGCCAGCTGCCAAGATCTTCTTCAACCGTGTCGTCGCCCCCATCCTGCAAAAGCGGCCCGGCGACGAAGCCGCCGCCGAGTCTGGCGCGCGAGAGCTGGAACCGATCCTCGACTGGCTGAACGCGGCGATTCCCGGCGATGGCCATCTTGTCGGCGGGCGCTTCACCCTGGCCGATATTTCGGTGGCCAGCGTGTTCGTGAATCTGGCCCACGCCGGCTGGCACATCGATGCCGATCGCTGGCCGCGATTGGCGGCTTATGTGGCTGATATTCTTGCCCGCCCCTGCCTTGCCGGGCTGGTGGCGCGGGAGAATGGCTTCATGGCCCGGCTGACGGCCCCGCGCACCGCTTGACCACGCGCCCGCGCCCGTCCAGATACGGCGACCATGGAACCGCCTGCCGCCACCCCGCCCAGTTTCGAGGAAGCTCTGCGCGAACTGGAAGATATCGTGCGCAAGCTGGAATCGGGCGATCTCAGCCTGGATGACAGTATCCGCCTCTATGAACGCGGACAGGCGCTCAAGTCATTGTGCGAGGCGCGGCTCAATGATGCCCGCATGCGTATCGAACAGATCCAGCAGAGTGCCGCCGGTGAAGCCGTCGCCACCCGCCCCTTCGACGCGCAATAAGGGGGAACGACGATGGTGCAGCCCTCGCTCAGCCTGAAACCCGCCCTTGATGCCATCGGCAAGGCCATTGATCAGCGCTTTGACCGGCTGCTGGCTGTGCCGGATGATCCGCGCGCGCGCCTGTATGAAGCCATGCGCCATTCGGTGATCGGCGGCGGCAAGCGCATGCGGCCGCTGCTGGTGGTGGCGGCCTGCGACATCTTTCAGGTCAATCGCGAGCAGGCGCTGCGCGTCGCGCTCGCGATCGAATGTATCCACCGCTATAGCCTGATTCACGATGATCTTCCGTGCATGGACAATGACGACATGCGCCACGGCAAGCCCACCGTGCACAAGGCCTTTGACGAAGCCACTGCCGTGCTGGCCGGCGATTGCCTGCATGATCTGGCGTTCGGTATCCTCGCCGATCCGGCCACCCATGAAGACCCGGCGGTGCGGCTCGAACTGGTGACCGAACTGGCGATCCACAGCGGCCCGGCCGGCATGGCCGGCGGCCAGATGATGGACATGGTGGCCGGCGACGTGGCCTATGATCTGGCCGGCATCACCCGCCTGCAACAATTGAAGACCGGCGCGCTGATACAGTGGTGCCTGGAAGCCGGCGCCATCATGGGCCGCGCATCGGAAGCCAGCCGCAAATCGCTGCGTGGCTATGCCCGCGATCTCGGACTGGCGTTCCAGATTGCCGATGATCTGCTCGATGTCGAAGGCGAATCCGCCAAGACCGGCAAGGCCGTGCAGAAGGATGCCGCCGCCGGCAAGGCGACCTTCGTTTCGCTGATGGGCGTTGAACGCGCCCGCACCCAGGCCAACATGCTGATCGATCAGGCCATCGCCCACCTATCTGCGTTCGGGCCAGAGGCCGACCTGTTGCGTGCCATCGCCCGCTTTGCCGTAGAGCGTGACCGGTAAGGAACCCGCCCATGACCACGATTGGCCCGCGTATCGGCGTCTATCCCGGCACTTTCGATCCAATGACGCTTGGGCATATGGACATCATCCGTCGCGGCGCGCGGCTGGTGGACCTGCTGGTGATCGGCGTCGCCACCAACCCGTCGAAATCGCCGATGTTCACGCTCGCTGAGCGGAAGGCGCAGATTGCCCGGGAATGCGCCGAAATCGGCAATGTCGAGGTGGTGGAATTCGACGAACTGCTGATGTCGTTTGCCGAACGGCTCGGCGCCACGGTGATCGTGCGCGGCCTGCGCGGTGCCGGCGATTTTGAGTATGAGTTCCAGATGACCGGCATGAACCGTGCCCTGAACGACGATATCGAACAGGTCTTCCTGATGGCCGATGTCGCCTTGCAGCCGATCGCTTCACGCCTGGTCAAGGAAATCGCTGTCTATGGTGGCGACATCCACAAGTTCGTTCCGCCCCGCATCGCCGACGACGTGATGGCCCGGGTGACGGAAATGGGCATGAAAGGCCAATGATGCGATTTTCGTTGTTGATTGCTGCAGTTCTTGCGCTGGCCACCGGCCCGGCCCTTACCGGCGCCCTGGCCCAGCCGGCGCGTCCGGACCCCAAGGATTTGAAGGCCCCGCCCAAGCTGCCGGAAATGGCGGCGCCGTCCAATATTGCCGGCATGATCGCCCAGGTGGATCCGGAAAATGTGCTGGTGCTCGATCTGTCGTCGGGCGGCCGCGTGAAGATCGTCATGCGCCCCGATGTGGCGCCCAAGCATGTCGAGCGCATCAAGACGCTGGCGCGCCAGGGCTTTTACGATGGCACCATCTTCCACCGCGTCATCGATGGCTTCATGGCGCAGGGCGGTGATCCGACCGGCACCGGCACCGGCGGTTCCAAGCTGGACGATCTGAAAGCCGAGTTCAACGATCTGCCGCACGTGCGGGGCGCCGCCGCCATGGCGCGTTCGCAAAGCGACGACAGCGCCAACAGCCAGTTCTACATCGTGCTGATGCCAGCGCTGAAGCTGGATCGCACCTACACCGTGTGGGGCCGCGTCGTGGAAGGCATGGCGTTTGTCGATGGCATCGAAAAGGGAGAGCCGCCGGAAAACCCGTCGCGCATCATCAAGGCCAGCATCGCGGCCGACAAGGTGCCCCCGCCCGATTTCGCCGCGCTCAAGGCCGCCGCAACGCCGATTCCAGCCGGCGTGCTCAATCTGCCGCCGCCGACGGGGCCGCAGCCGCCGCGCTGATTCCGCCGCTTCCAGTTTCCACCAAAGGGCTGTTCCCCCGATGCTGCCAGAGATGCTTGTCTCTGATTTCGATTTCCACTTGCCTGAAGACCGCATCGCGCTGCGGCCGGTGAGCCCGCGTGACAGCGCCCGGCTGCTGACCGTGCGCGGCAGGAATGTCGGCGCATTGGATGATCTCCTCTTCACCGATCTGCCCGGCCAGCTGCGCGCCGGCGACGTGCTGGTGGTGAACGATACCCGCGTCATCCCGGCGCAATTGTTTGCAACCGTGGGTGAAGCCGCCATCGGCGTGACGCTGCACAAGCGCGAATCCGACAACCGCTGGTGGAGCTTCGTCAAGAACGCCCGCCGCCTGAAGCCGGGCATCCGCGTGGATTTCAGCCAGGGCGGCCGTGCCGTGCTGATCGGCGAGGTAATCGAAAAGGCCGACGAGGGCGGCGTGCTCTGGCAGTTCGAAACCGCTGGCCAGCCGCTGGAATCAGCGCTGCACAGCGTGGGCGAGATGCCACTTCCGCCCTATATCGCGCGCCGACGCAACATCGATGCCCAGGATTTCAGCGATTACCAGACGCTACACGCCGCCAGGGATGGCGCTGTCGCGGCCCCCACCGCCGGCCTGCATTTCACGCCGCGCCTGTGGTCGGCCCTGCATGCAGCCGGCATCAGCCGCGAGACCGTGACCCTGCATGTGGGGGCTGGCACCTTCCTGCCCGTAAAGGCCGACAAGGTCGAGGATCACCAGATGCACGCCGAATGGGGCAGCATCGACGATCAGACCGCGCTGCGCCTCAACGCCGCCCGCGCCACTGGCGGCCGCATCATTGCCGTGGGCACCACCAGCTTGCGCCTGCTCGAATCCGCGGCCGACAGCGAGGCCAATGGGAGCGGCGCCATACGGGCTTTCTCCGGCGATACGTCGATCTTCATCACCCCCGGCTATCGCTGGAAGGCCGTCGACGGCCTGATCACCAATTTCCATCTGCCGCGCTCGACCCTGTTCATGCTGGTCAGCGCGCTGATGGGGTTGGACGTGATGCGATCGGCCTATGCCCACGCCATCGAGAAGGACTATCGTTTCTACAGCTATGGTGACGGCAGCCTGTTGCTGCCTTGAGCCACCAATCGGCCCAGCAGAGGCAGGACGAGCTGTTTCGTTCACATTTCTTTCGTTTTGATAAATAGCTGTTGTCGAATCAATCCGGTGCGTCCTAGGGTGGCGGCATGGCTGAGTATCATGTGTCCAAAATCGAAGTGCTGCCTGGCAGCGATGGTTATGTGGCGGAGCGGCTGGGCGGCGCCGGCTGGTCAGACATGGCAGTCAACATCATGTCCTATGTCCGCCGCAATCAGCACAGCTTCGTGATGGCCACGTCGGATGGCGATGCCCGGTTCGTGGTGATGCGCGATGCCGCTGGCGCGGATTGCCTCGTGGCCGTCGACGGCAACGGTCAGCTGGTGCAGCTCAGCCGACTCGTGGCGCCCGCTCCGGCCCCGGCGGCCACGCAGCGGCCGGCCTGGTCCCTGCGCAGTCGTTTGAACCGCCTGCTCGGAACCACCGCCCGCGCCTGAAGCGACGGCGTGCAGCTTTCCTTCTGAGGGCCAGACCATGAGTGTTGCCTTCACCAGGGAATCAGACGCGGAAGCCGTTGCCGCCGATCTGCCGGACCGGCCGATCCCGGCGCACCCGAATCTCGTCACCGCTACGGGTCTGGCCCAGATCGAGATGGCATTGACTGCCGCCCGCGCCGCCTATGCCGAGGCCCAGGCCAGCGACCAGATCAGCAGCGACCGCACCGCCATGGCCCGCGCCACCCGCGATCTGCGCTATTGGTCCGCCCGGCGCACCTCGGCGCAGCTGGTGGAGGCCCGGCCCAGTGATGGCAGCGTCGGCTTTGGCAGCCGCGTGTCGTTCGAGCGTGCCGACGGCCGCATCCAGCGCTATGCCATCGTTGGCGACGATGAAGCCGATCCGGCCCAGGGCAGTGTCAGCTATGTCTCGCCGCTGGCGCGCGCCATGATTGGCAAGATGGCTGGCGATGTGGTGATCCTCGCCGGGCAGGACGTGGAGATCGTTGCGGTCGACTAACCCGCAGCGTTCATCGCCCAGTTGGCCAGCACCAGGAACGCCGTGCCGCCGGCAAGCCCATGCGCGGCCAGGATCGTGCCCATGTTGGCGGGGTGCGATTTGGCCATGATCCCGGCAAACAGGCCGACCACCGCCGTGATGCCCAGCAAGACCAGCGCGATGGTGGCATTCTGCTTCAGATCGGGGCTGCCGCCCACCTTTGTGGTGGTCAGCATCACGGCTTCCAGGCCGCCAAACCCCAGGATGAGATGCAGGGCCTGCAGGGCGCGCGGCGGGCGCTTCTCGCTCAGGAAATACCAGCCCAGCGCCAGCCCCAACGCAACGGTGGTTCCATAGATCATGATCGGCAACCAGATCAGCATTGCTGCGCCTCCCCTGCCCATCCGCTTATAGCAGTTGTCATCCCCGCGTCACGCCTCGAGCGCGGCACAGCTGACCGGTTCGCGCCGCACCACCACCGGCCACCACCAGCCAGGCCGCCAGCGCAACGCCATGCAGCCGCCGATCTGATAATCGTTGTAACTGCCCGAACTGGCAAACAGCCCGCCCACCTTGTGATCGGTGCGGTCATTGTCACCCGGCACCGGTGTCGTCACCACGTGATAGCTGCGCCGCCCGCGCCGGCCGCGACTGACATATTTTTCGGTCACGGCCACCACGATTTCCTGTGAACCGCCGGGCGGCAGGATGGCATTGCCCAGGTGCAGCAGGGTCACTGCCACCAGCATGCCGGCAAAGATCGCGGCAATCAACGCGCCGATCCCCGATTTGCCATCGGCCATGGCATCGATCTGCGCGGCGCGCCAGAAGGGCAGGCTGAACAGCACACCCACCGCGGCCGCCAGCAGCGATGCCCACTCCCATCCCCCAGCCAGCGGCTCCGGCCAGCTGGTGATGATCGCGCCAACCGACAGGCCGGCGGCAATGAACAGCGGCATGGCGGACGGCAGATTGAGGCGCATGCAGGCCAGCATATCGGTTGCATGGACCTCGACAAGCCCCGGCTGCGGCGCTTTTTCCCGTCGCGCTGGCAAGGCTGGCGCTCCCGGCAAAGGCGCGTATAACCCGTCGCCGTGAACGACGATCTGCGTCTTGATCCGCGGGCCGACGAGGCCCCGGATGCGCTGGAAGAAGGCCGGCTGAGCCGCGCCTTTGTCAGCGACGTTGCTGCTGCCGTGGAGGCCGGCGACGATGATGGCGTTCGCGCGCTGGTCAGCCCGTTGCACCCGGCCGATATCGCCGATCTGTTTGCTGCGCTGGCTGCCGATATGCGTGCGCCGCTGGCCGATGCGCTGGGCGAACTGCTGGGCGCCGAAGTCATCGCCGAGCTCGACGATTATGTGCGCGAAGACGTGCTGGACGCACTCTCGCCCGGCGAGGTGGCCGAAGTCGTCACCCAGCTCGATACCGATGATGCCGTGGCGGTCATCGAGGATCTGGAGGCCGACGAACAGCGCGAGGTGCTGCGCGCGCTGGCGCCGGAAGACCGCGCCGACATCGAAGCCGCGCTGAACTACCCGGAAGAATCCGCCGGCCGCCTGATGCAGCGCGACCTGGTGGCGGTGACTGAAACGATGAGCGTGGTCGGCGTCATCGATCGCATCCGCGCCAGCATCGATCCGGCGACGGACTTCTGGGAAATCTTCGTTGTCGATATCGCCGGGCGCCCCATTGGTACCATGCGGCTTTCCTGGCTGCTCACCGCGCCACCCGACCTGATGGTAGCTGACGTGATGAAGCGCGAGCAGACGCTGATCCCGGTCACCATGGACCAGGAGGAAGTGGCGCTGCAGTTCCAGAAATATGCGCTGATTTCCGCCGCCGTCGTGGATGATGCCGGCAAGCTGGTCGGCGTCATCACCGTAGACGACGTGGTGCACATCATCCAGGCCGAAGCCGGCGAGGACGTGCTGAAACTGTCGGGCGCCGGCGATGGCGACATCAACGAGCCGGTGCTGAGCACCTATCGCACCCGCTCGCGCTGGCTGGTCGCCAACCTGATCACCGGGCTCGTTTCGGCCAGCGTCATCGGCGCCTTTTCGGCCAGCATCGAGGCGCTGGTGGCCCTCGCCGCGCTGTCGCCCATCGTCGCCAGCGTCGGCGGCAATGCCGGCAACCAGACGATGGCCGTCACGGTACGCGCGCTTGCCACCAACCAGCTGACCGACAGCAACACGCGCCGCACCATCTGGCGCGAGATCCGCGTGGCGTTCCTGAATGGCCTCACGCTGGCGGCGCTGATGGCGGCCGGCGTCATGCTGGTGTTCGGCAATGCCAATCTGGGCCTGGTGATCGCGGCGGCCATGCTGTTCAACATCGTGGTGGCCGGCCTCGCTGGGGTGATGGTGCCGCTCACCCTCGACCGGCTGGAGGCCGACCCGGCGGTGGCGTCGTCGGTGTTCGTGACGATGATCACCGATTCGATGGGCTTCTTCGCCTTCCTCGGCCTCGCCACGCTGGTGGGCGTGCAGTACCTGGGCTGATGCTGCATCTCACCAAGGTGGCCGCCGGCTGCCCCGATATCGAGACATTGGCCGCCCGGCAGGCGCACTGGTGGGGCGCGAGCCGCGCCGGGGCGCACACCCGCTTCATGCCGAAACGTGCCGAGGAACTGATCGGCGGCTCGATCTTCTGGATCATCGGCCACCGGCTGGTGGCGCGGCAGACCATCCTTGCCATCGAAATGGCCAACACCGACTGGGGCCCGAAATGCGCCATCGCGCTGCAGCCCGGCCCGGTGCGGGTGGCACCGCGCCCGTGCCGCGCCCACCAGGGCTGGCGCTATCTGGCCGCCGAGGACGCGCCGCCGGACCTGGGGGAAGGCCCCGGCGACGGCATCGACGCCCTGCCTGCCGGCCTGGTGCGCGAACTGCAAAGCCTGTGGCTGATCTGAACCGCTTACCCCCCAACGTGAGTTACGCATTTAACACAGAGTTGACCTTTGGCTGTGCTGGCGGCATACAACAGTCCATGTTTGCCACTGATCGTCCCATCTATCGCCAGATCCGCGATCTGATCATCGATCGCATCCTCACACTAGGGGATGGCGCCATGCTGCCTTCCGTGCGGGCGCTGGCCGCCGAAGCAGGCGTGAACCCGCTTACTGTCGCCAAGGCCTATCAGGACCTGCAGAGCAGCGGACTGGTGCGAGCGAAGAAGGGCGTCGGCCTGTTTGCCGCCGATGGCGCACTGAACAATCTGCTCGCTCAGGAACGCAACCAGTTCCTCACCGAGGAATGGCCGCGCGTGCAGGCCCGCATCAGCCAGCTCGGGCTGGACGTGGCAGACCTGTTCGAACAGGCCTGAGGCTTACCAGCGCTCTGTTACCACTCTTCTTCTGGCCACCACGGGAACACATTCTCCGGCATGTGCTGGCTCACCGTGTCGGGATAGGTCGGCTTGCGCTTCTCGAGGAAGCTGACCACGCCCTCCTTCGCATCCCCTGAGCGCCCGCGCATGTAGACCATGCGGCTGTCGAGCCGGTGCGCGTCCCACGGGCTGGCGGCACCCGCCATGCGCCACAGCATCTGGCGGGTGAGCGCGACCGATACCGGCGCGGTGTTCTCGGCAATTTCCAGCGCCAGCGCGCGGGCGGCGGGCAGCAGATCATCGGGCGCGTGGGTGGAGCGGGTGAGGCCGCCCTTCTCGGCTTCGGTCGCGTCGAACACCCGGCCGGTCATGCACCATTCCAGCGCCTGCGGCAGGCCGACGAGCTTGGACAGGAACCAGCTCGACCCCGCCTCCGGCACGATGCCGCGCCGGGCAAAGACGAAACCGAAGCGGGCGGTGTCGCTGGCCAGCCGCATGTCCATCGCCAGCTGCATGGTCGCGCCAATGCCGACGGCCGGGCCATTCACGGCCGCAATCACCGGTTTCAAGCTGCGGAAGATGCGCATCGTCACCTGGCCGCCGCCGTCGCGGGTGGCCGGGTGGCGCCAATCGATGCTGCCATCCTCGCGCACCGGGTTGGCGCTGCGCGCACCGCCCAGTTTCTCGTAATCGAAGGTGGCGGCACCGGCGCTGAGGTCCGCCCCGGCACAGAAGGCGCGGCCACGGCCGGTGACGATGACGGCCTTCACCGCGTCATTGGCGTCGGTCTCGTCAAACGCTGCGATCATCTCGGCCATCATCACGCCCGTGAAGGCGTTCAGCTTGTCCGGCCGATCAAGGGTGATGGTGGCAATGGGGCCGTCGATATCGAGGGCGATCTGGGTATAGGTCATGGTCTGCTCCTTTACCCCTCTCCCCTTGCGGGAGAGGGCGAGAGACGCCGAAGGCGGCCCGGGGTGAGGGGTTCATGAAGCGCCCCGTGAGCCGCCCCTCACCCCGCCGCGCCTGCGGCGCGAGTCGACCCTCTCCCGCAAGGGGAGAGGGTATTTGTCACAACGCCTCGATGATCGTCACGTTGGCCAAGCCGCCGCCTTCGCACATCGTCTGCAGGCCCCAGCGCTTGCCGCGGGCGTGCAGGGCGTGCACCAGCGTCGTCATCAGCTTGGTGCCCGACGCGCCGAGCGGATGGCCGAGCGCAATCGCACCGCCGTTGACGTTCAGGCGGGCATGATCGGCTTCCAGCACCTGCATCCACGCCATCGGGATCGAGGCAAAGGCCTCGTTCACTTCATACAGATCGATGTCGCCGATGTTCATGCCGGCGCGCTGCAGCGCCTTCTTGGTCGCGCCGATCGGGGCTTCCAGCATGATCACCGGGTCTTCGCCCACCACGGTCATGGTGTGGATGCGGGCCAGCGGCTTGACGCCCAGCGCCTTCAGCCCACGCTCGTTGACGATCATCACGCCCGAAGCGCCGTCGCAGATCTGGCTGCTGGTCGCCGCCGTCAGCCGGCCGCCGTCGGGGTTGATCAGCTTTACGCCCTTCACGCCTTCCAGGCTGACGTCGAAGCGGATGCCTTCGTCCTGTCGGTGCACCAGCGGGTTGCCGTCATGATCGGTCACATCGATGGGCACGATTTCGGCATCGAAGGCGCCAGCCTTGGCCGCCGCGCCGCCGCGAACCTGGCTTTCATAGCCAAATTCATCGAGCATGTCCTTGGTCAGCCCATATTTGGCGGCGATCAACTCGGCGCCGGTGAACTGGCTGAACTGGATGCCTGGATAGCGCGCCGCCATCGCCTCGCCATAGGGCATGCCCATGCCAGCCTTGGCCGGCAGTGCCACCGTCATGCCCATCGGCACGCGCGTCATCGATTCGACACCGGCGGCGATCACCACGTCCATCTGGCCGCTCATCACCGTGGCGGCGGCGAAATGCACCGCCTGCTGGCTGGAACCGCACTGGCGGTCGACGCTTGTGCCCGGCACCGATTCCGGCAGTTTGGAGCTGAGCACGGCGTTGCGCGCGACGTTGGTGCTCTGCTGGCCGCCCTGGCCCACGCATCCCATGATCACATCCTCGATCAGGGCCGGATCAACGCCCGTCTTGTCCACCAGTGCATCCAGCACCTTGCCGGCCAGATCGGCCGGATGCCAATCGCGCAGCAGGCCGCCACGACGGCCACCTGCGGTGCGCTGGGCGGCAACGATATAGGCTTCGCTCATTCTTCCCACTCCTGATCGAGAGATTCGCAACGCAGCACTTTACGCCGCTCACCCCCTTGGGCATTGACGGACGAAATAATCAGGGAGAGGCGAATGCGCCGCCATTGGGGAATCGTCGCTGTCGCATTGGCCTTGGCAACTCAGCCGGGGGATGCCGCGCCCGCCAGCGCGCCAGCGAAGAAGGCTGCACCCGCCAAGCCGGTTGCCAAACCGGCGCCAGCAAAGCCCGCTGCCAAACCGGCAGCGGCGGCTATCATCACCCCCGCCCCCCTACCCGACACGCCGGAAATCCAGGCGCTGCGCCGCGCCTTTCGCTTTGGTTTTGCGCCCTACGAAATGCTGCGCACCCGCCAGATGCAGATCAGCCGGGTGAGCGCTGCCGGCATGGGCACTGGGATCAACGCGCTGGTCCCGCGCCTCACGCTGGCCGATGCCAACACGAGGGACGTGACGACACCCAACAATGACACGCTCTATGGCTCAGCCTGGCTCGATCTGGCCCAGGGGCCGGTGTTCTTCTCGATCCCCGGCCTCAATCGCTATCACTCGGCGGCACTGATGAGCATCACCGGCGATGTGGTCGCCCTGCTCGGCACGCGCACCAATGGCCGCACTGGCGGGCGCTATGCCATCGTGGGCCCCAATTGGCGCGGCGATCTGCCAGCGGGCGTTGAAATGGTGCGCTCACAGTCGAACGATGCCTGGCTGCTGGTGCGGGTGGTGGTGAACGGCGAGGAGGATCTGGCCGCGGCTGCCGATGGGCTCACCCGCTTCACCCTGTCGGCTGTGGCCGGCGACACCCCGCTTGATCTGAAGGTGCCGACGCGGCCCGACGGGCAGGCCTTCCTCACCACGGTCAACACCGCGATCGAGCGTTCGGGTGATGCGCTGCTGGCCAATCGCGCCACGCAATTTGCCGATCAGGGCCTTGGCAGGACGTGGGACTCGCTGACACCGGAACAGCAGAAACTGTGGAATGACAGCCTGCCAGCGTTGATCCACGAACTGCGCGCCGGGCTGTTCGATGGCGACGGTATTGATGGCTGGGTCTATCCGCCTTTCAACATGGCGCTGTATGGCGAGGATGACGATCTGCGCGCCCGCGTCGCACTCGGCGGCCTGGCCGCCCTGCCGCGCATCGAGGCGGTCTATGTTTCGGCCAGCAAGGATGGCCAGGGCCGCCGGCTGACCGGCGACAAGAGCTGGCGGGTGAAGATTCCGGCCAATGTGCCAGTGGGCGGTTTCTGGTCGCTGACCATGTATGAGCAGACACAGGATGGCCGGCTGTTCTTCGTGCCGAACGAACTGAACCGCTTCGCTGTGGGTGATCGTTCGCAGCATCTGCGCCCGGAACGCGACGGCAGCATCGAATTGTTCGTGCAGGCAACCAAGCCGTCGGGCGAGCGTGTGGTAAACTGGCTGCCAGCACCCAAGGGCAATTTCATCCTGATGTTCCGCGCCTATCTGCCCGGCGCGCCGTTGCTTGATGGCTCGTTCCGCCTGCCGCCGGTGACCGAAGACGAGATGATCCCATGAACGCAAACACGCGACAAGCCGGCAAGCACCTGTTCCTCGACATCCTGCATAGCGAGGGCGTGGAGATCATCTTCGGCAATCCCGGCACCACCGAATTGCCGCTGCTCGATGCCTTCGTGGTGGAAGACCGGTTGCGCTATGTGCTCGGCCTGAACGAAGTGGTGGTGATGGGCATGGCCGATGGCTGGGCCCAGGCCACCGGCAAGCTGGCCGTGTGCAACCTCCATGCCGCACCCGGTTTGGGCAACGCGATGGGCATGCTCTACAACGCGGCCAAGGCCGGCGCGCCGGTTCTGGTGACCGCCGGCCAGCAGGACATGAGCATCCGCCTGACGGAGCCGTTGCTGTGGGACGATCTGGCCACCATGGCGCGCCCGCTGTGCAAATGGTCGTTTGAAGTGAACAGCATCGAGGAACTGCCGCGCGCCGTACGCCGGGCGGCCAAGGTAGCCTTGACGGCGCCGACGGGCCCGGTGTTCCTCTCCATCCCCGGCGACGTGCTGACCGCCATGGCGCCCGAGGGCCTCGACATCGGCGCGCCGACCCGCATCGGTGGCGGCATCCGCGGTGATGCAAACGAGATCGCCAAGGCCGCTGCGTTGATCAGCCAGGCCGAAACTCCGGTGATCTTCGCCGGCGATTGCGTGGCCAACCGCGATGCCTTTGCCGAAATTGTCGCCTTCGCCGAAGCCGTGGGCGCGCCAGTGTACATGGAAGGCATGGCCAACCGCGCCGCCTTCCCGTCGAACCATCCGCTCTACGCCGGCACCGTGCCGCGCATGACGCCGGCCTTGCGCGCTGCCATGCAGAACCATGACCTGCTGATCAGCATCGGCGCTGACCTGCTTACGCAAAGCCAGGCCACGGGGGTCGAGGCGCTCGCGCCCGGCACCAGGGTGGTCCACCTCGATGATGAACCGTGGCAGATCGGCAAGAATTTCGCCGCCACCGCCGCCATTCAGGGCTGCCCGAAGGCGACGTTGCCGGAATTGACGACGTTGGTGCAGGGCTGCGGCGTGGGCCGCCGCGTCGGCGTCGAGGCGAAGATTGCCGGGGCCAGGGCGGCGTTGCATGCCAAGGCCGAAGCCGCGATGGGTGCGAGCCCGATGGACCCAATGGCCGTGCTGAAGCGGCTGGGCGAAGTGATGCCCGATGATGCCATCATCATCGAGGAATTGCTGTCCTCCGGCATGAACACCGTCCGCCAATTGCTGCCCGCCACCCGGCCTGACTCATGGTTCGGTATGCGCGGCGGCGGCATTGGCGTCGCCCTGCCGCAGGCCGCCGCCATGCAACTGGCCAACCCCGGCCGGCCGGTGGTGGCGCTGACCGGCGATGGCAGCCTGATGTATTCCGCCGCCGCGCTGTGGACCTGCGCGCACTACAAGCTGCCGGTCGTCACCATCGTGTTCAACAACAGCAGCTACCGCATCCTCAAGCAGCGCACCCGCGCCATCGGCGACCACAGCGCCCGTGAAGGGGTGTTCGTGGCGATGGACCTGGAAAACCCGCCCATCGACTTCATGGCGCTGGCGACAGCACATGGCGTGCAGGGCGTGCGGGTGGAGAGCATCCCGGCGCTGATCGATGCGTTCAAGGCCGCGCTGGCCAGCGATGCACCAACGCTGATCGAAGTGCCGGTGGCGCGAGCACCGTGAACCCACCCCCAAGCCCTCCTGCCGGCGGGAAGGGATGGGGGTGGGAATGGCCTAGGCGAGCCGCGCCGCATGCCATTTCAGGTGATCAGCAACAAAACTCTGCACGAACCAATAGCCATGGTCGTAGCCGGCATGGCGGCGCAGCGTCAGCGGAACGCCGGCGCGCGCGCAAGCGGCTTCCAGCAGTTCCGGGCGCAACTGATCAGCGAGGAAGGCATCCGCCTCGCCTTGATCAACCAGCAGTTCCGTCACGCGCGCCCCAGCGTCGATCAGCGCACAGGCATCATGCGCTGCCCACGCGCCGCGATTATCGCCCAGATAGGCCGGCAGCGCCTTCTGGCCCCATGGCACCTGGGTTGGCGCGACGATCGGCGCAAAGGCTGACACGCTACGGAACACGCCCGGATGCTTCAGCGCCAGCGTCAGCGCACCGTGCCCGCCCATGCTGTGCCCGGTGATGCCTTGCCGGCCCATGTCTGCCGGGAAATGCGCCGCGATCAAGTGCGGAAGTTCGTCCATCAGCCACGTCCGCATCTGATAATGCGACGCCCAGGGTGCGGCGGTCGCATCCAGATAGAAGCTTGCGGCCTGCCCCATGTCCCATGCCGGATCGTCGGCCACAGCCTCGCCGCGCGGACTTGTATCGGGCGTCACCAGCATCAGGCCCAGCTCCGCCGCCAGCCTTTGCGCGCCAGCCTTGATGGCGAAAGTCTCTTCCGTGCAGGTCAGCCCGGCCAGGCACCAGAGCACGGGAAACGGCCCCTGGCGCAGCTCGGACCTGGGCGGCACGAACACGCCATAGCGCATCGCCGTGCCGCAGGCGCTGCTCTGGTGGCTGTGGAAACTCTGCACGCCGCCATGGGCAGCGGCGCGCGCAAGCGTTTCAATCTGGGTCATGATGCCTTGCGCCTGGATCAGCCCGATGCGTGCTGCGCCGGGCCAGCCGGCTTTATGGTATAGACGTCCTTCACGTAAAGGTAGAAAAATCCAAACGAAATGATAAGGATAACGAGCCCGATTACCGGCGAGCTGATCTTGGCAAGCCCCACGATCTCCACATCACTGTTCCGGATACCGGCCTTGCCAAAGCCGAAGAATTGCAGCCCGGCAAATACCAGGCCGGAAAAGGTGAGCAGGTAGACCGCCACCGCCGCAGCCTCTGTCCAGAATTGGTGGCGGCGATACATGTTGGCGTTATAGCGATGCACCTCGACATTGAAGCGCATGGCTTCGGTGGCGGCATCCAGCGCCGATTCACACAGGGCTTCGCCTTTCCGGCCAAGATCGGGCGGGGCCGGGCAAACGCCGGAAGGCAAGAGTTCCGCTGCAACGGGGGGACGCGCCGCCTGCTGCTTCACCAATCCGGCGGCAATCTCCTCGGCGGTCGCCGCCGCCGCCGGCACTGCCAGCACCAGCCAAAGCACGGCCAGCAGCCAGCGGATCATGGCTTCTTGGCGATGCTGATATCGTCCCCCAGCACGATCTGCGCGAAACTGATGGCGAGCGCGACGTTGGGGCAGCTTTCCCTCGCAGCGCCCTGTTCGAGCAGCTTCACGGTCGGTGCGCCGATCAGACTGGCCAGGCGCGCTTTCATCGCCGTCGTCTGCGCAGCATCAAGCCCTGCCGGGCAGGCGGCGGCGCCAAAAGGATTGCCCTTCGTCTGCATGATGACCATCTGGCCACCAGCGCCCGGTTTCATCTGAAAGGTGCCGGTGGGCGTCGCGATTGTCTGGCAGGCCGGGCAAGTGGCAAGCAGATCGGCCAGCGGCTTGGCCGGTTGCGCGACCATTGGTGGCGGCAGCGTCTTGATGATCGCCGGATTGAGCTTGATCGCTGTTGCCGGTGCCTGCTGGGCGGCGACAGAGGTTGCCAACGCGCCGGCCAGCAACAGTGCAGAAAACGCACGCATGATGATCTCCCCCCAAGAGAGAGGAAGAATATCATGATGACTGGCCTTTTAGAAGACCACCACGCTCCTGATACTCTTGCCTTCATGCATCAGGTCAAACGCCTTGTTGATATCTTCCAGATCAAGCACATGGGTGATCATTGGATCGATGGCGATCTTGCCGTTCATGTACCAATCGACGATTTTCGGCACATCGGTGCGGCCCTTGGCGCCGCCGAAGGCGCTGCCTTTCCACACCCGGCCGGTCACCAGCTGGAACGGACGGGTGGCGATTTCCTTGCCGGCTTCGGCCACGCCGATGATGATGCTTTCCCCCCAGCCGCGGTGGCAGGCCTCCAGCGCGGTGCGCATCACGTCGGTGTTGCCGGTGCAATCGAAGGTGTAATCGGCACCGCCATCGGTCAGGGCCACGAGATGGGCGACCAGGTCGCCGGAAACTTCCTTCGGATTGACGAAATCGGTCATGCCGAACTGGCGGCCCCAGGCTTCACGGTCGGGGTTGATGTCCACCCCGACGATCTGGTCTGCGCCGACCAGTTTCAGGCCCTGGATGACGTTGAGGCCAATGCCGCCGAGGCCAAAGACGACGCAGCGCGCGCCCGGCTCCACCTTGGCGGTCTTCACCACCGCGCCCACCCCGGTGGTGACGCCGCAGCCGATGTAGCAGGCCTTGTCGAACGGCGCGTCGGTGCGGATTTTCGCCACGGCGATTTCGGGCAGCACGGTGAAGTTGGAGAAGGTGGAGCAGCCCATGTAGTGGAAGATCGGCTGCCCCTTGTAGCTGAAGCGTGTCGTGCCATCCGGCATCAGGCCCTTGCCCTGCGTGGCGCGGATGGCGGTGCACAAATTGGTCTTGCCCGACAGGCAGCTTTTGCACTGCCGGCATTCCGGCGTGTAGAGCGGGATGACGTGATCGCCCGGTGCCACGCTGGTCACGCCGGCGCCCACCTCGCGCACGATGCCGGCGCCTTCATGGCCCAGAATCGATGGGAAGATGCCCTCGCTGTCCTTGCCTTCCAGCGTGTAGGCATCGGTGTGGCAGATACCGGTGGCCATGATTTCCACCAGCACCTCGCCGGCCCTTGGGCCTTCCAGATCAACTTCGACGATTTCCAGCGGCGTGTTGGGCGCGAAGGCGACGGCGGCACGGCTTTTCATGACAAGTTCCCCTGATGAATGTGGGCCACACCTGCCGCCAAAGCTGCGCCTTGCCAAGGTGGCAGGCTTGCATTTTTCGGCTGCTCGGGCCATGGGGCAGGCCGGTCGCCGTGGAAAGCCACAGGCGGGGCACTCAACACAGGATCATTCATGCAGTTTGCCAGCGGATATCAGGCGTAAAATGCCGAAAGAGGAAATCATCCGGATCGAAGGTGAAATCACCGAAATCCTGCCCGACGGGCGTTTCCGCGTGAAGCTGGAGAACGAGCACGAGATCATCGCCTACACCGCTGGCAAGATGCGCAAGAACCGCATCCGCTCCATCGTGGGTGACAGGGTGCATGTCGAAATGACGCCCTATGATCTGGACAAGGGCCGCATCGTCTTCCGCGAGAAGACGACCCCGATGCCCATGAACCAGCGGCGCTTCTTCCGCCGCTGACAGGGGGGCATTGCTCCGGCCGGGCTGACCAGCTTGGAACCGGGCGTTGCTTGCGACGTTCTGGCCAGTCCGCTAACGCAGCAACTTGGACCTCGCGTCGCAACATTTGTGTGTTACGGTGGCTCATGGCTCGTTACATTGTTTCTGCGTTCAAGGCTGTTTCGACCCCGGCGGGTGCGGTGCTCGATCGCATCATTGGGCCCGGGTGGATGGCCACCCCGTCCTCCCTGCTCGATCTGATGGCCGACGGACAGCATGAATTCGTGCTGGATGGCAGCAGTCACACACTGACGGCGCGGCGCGATCCGGCCGGCAATATCGCCATCCTGGTAGTGGATGATCAGGGCCGCGAAGTGGCACCCAGCAGCCTGCCGCACTGGCAGATGGAAATGCACCGTGGTTCCCAGGTCAAGGCGCAACGTTGGTGGCAGCGCCTGCTTGATCCCGACGCGCGCTGATCAGCGTGATTTCGCGGGTGGGCGCTGCACGCGGTCGCCCGGTTTCAGCCCGATCCGATCTGCTTCACCGGCCAGAAGTTCGATCACTTCAGCGGTGACACCGGCCGAATTCAGCACCTCGCGCGAATATGGCTGGCCGCGCCGCACATTCAGCACGCGCCCGGCCGGCGAGACATAGATGATGTCGAGCGGCAGCGGCGTGTTTTCCATCCAGAACCCGGTGGCGCGCGGCGGCTGCATCGGAAAGGCCATGCCGGTGCCCGGCGCCATGCGATCGCGAAACATCATGCCGCAGGCCTGCTCTTCGGCCGTCGCCGCAACCTCGAGCTTGTAGGTGAAACGCCCCTTGGCCGTGTGAAAGGCCACGCTGGACGTGCGCAGGCCGCTGTTGGGGCAAGTGGCGGCAGCCGCCGGTGCTGCCAATGGCACCAGCAGGGCAATGCCGAACAGGAAAGCTGCGGTGCGTCGGGCGGTCATCACCCCGGCGTATTAGCCGCTTGTGCCGCAACCGCCAATGGGCCCTTGTGCCCCGGTGCCACCCGAACTTCCAGCGCCTGCCCCGGCTGCAATTCGGCCAACCCGGCCCGGCGCACGGTTTCCATGTGGATGAAGATATCTTCCGTGGAACCCGGCCGCACCACGAAACCATAGCCTTTCAAGCGGTTGAACCACTTGACCAGCGCTGGTTCGAACGGCCCGGCCGCCGCCAGCATGGCCTGCGGATTGACCCGATCGGCCGCGCGTGCGGCAGCGGTTTCCGGATCCGGACCAACAGCAGTGGTGAGATCGAGATCGATGATGCGGCGCGCCTGGCGACCGCGATCGCGCGCGACCACGACGCAGGTGAGCGTGGCCCCTTCCGGCAAGGTGCGACGACCCAGTTCGCGTACCAGGCTGAAATGCACCAGCACATCCGTCCCATCGCCGGCCGATGGCACCATGAATCCATAACCCCGAACAGGGTCGAACCACTTCATCGTGCCACGCACGATCACTTCATCAGCGGCAAGCTGCGTCGCTTCCTCGGCGCCCTTCATCTAACCCCCCAAACCCTACAACGCACGTCGCACACCCCGCAGCACATAAGTCTGAAACGGATTATTAACGGAAAGTTTTTAAATCGCAATGATGCTTTTCGGCTCATGATTGACTTGTCATGCAAAACTGGCATCGAAAGAGCACGGCCCTACCCCCACCGCCTTGAACCGGAAAGAGAGTTTATGGACCTTGCAGGATCGGTGGAGATTGCCAGCCCGCGCCAAATCCTGTGGGCGGCGCTGAATGACCCCGACATGCTGGCCCGCTGCATCGAAGGCGTGGAAAGCCTGACTCGCACCGAAGCCGATGTGCCGGTGTTCGATGGAGTCATGCAGGCCAAGGTTGGCCCGGTGCGGGCGCGCTTTGCCGGAACCGTGCGTCTGGAAGAGATTGTGGCGCCTGTCAGCTATCGCCTGGTCGGCGAAGGCAAGGGTGGAGTCGCCGGTTTTGCCAAGGGCAGCGCCGATGTCGTGCTCACCGAACTGAGCCCGACCAAGACGCAGCTGGATTATGTGGTGAAGGCCCAAGTGGGCGGCAAACTCGCCCAGCTTGGGGCGCGGCTGGTGGAAGGTGCGGCCAGGCAATATGCCGAAGCCTTCTTCGCCAAACTGAAGTCTGAAGTGGAAACGCCGCAGCTCGATATCGTGGCGCTGGCCGCCGCTTCCGACGAGGCCACGGCCGCCGGACCGGAACCCGCCACCGGCGGCCTGTCGGCGATGATCTGGGGCTCTGGCCTGATCATCGTCACCCTGCTCTTCCTGCTCTGGCAATGGTCAGGCAGGTGAACCAGCCGGCGGATCTGACCGGCGTTGGCCGCGATGAGGATCTGACCACCCTGGCCACAGCGCTGGCATGGGCGCAGACCGGCCACGGCGTGGCGATCGCCACGGTCATCACCACCTGGGGTTCGGCGCCGCGCCGCGAAGGCAGCCACCTCGCCATCCGCGCTGATGGCCTGTTTGCTGGCAGCGTGTCGGGCGGCTGCGTCGAAGCCGATGTGATCCTGGCCGCGCAGGACATGATCGCAGCACAAGCTGGCCACGCCGTGCTGGATTATGGCGTCGCCGATACGGTGGCGTGGACCGCGGGTCTGGCCTGCGGCGGGCGCATTTCGATCCTGGTGCAACGCCTCGCCGATGATGCGCTGCCGCCGGTGCTCGTTGGCCAAGTGCTGGCCGCCACCGCTGCCGGACGCACGATGGCGATCAGCAGCGATCCCGCCACCGGGCGCGCCGTGCCGGGCGACGATGGCCCATTCGTACGTCGCTATCCGCCGCCGCGCCGGCTGTTCATCATCGGCGCCGTCCATATCGCGCAGGCGCTGGTGCCGCTGGCGGATGCGCTGGGCGTGGTGCCCGCCGTCATCGATCCGCGCGGCCTGTTTGCGGCCGATGCGCGCTTTGCCGGGCTGGCGCTGGATCGACGCTGGCCGGATGAGGCTCTGGAGGGTGCACTCAATGCGGCGTCTGCCGTGGTGGCGCTCACCCATGATCCCAAGATCGATGACGTGGCGCTGGCCGCGGCGCTGCGCTCGCCGGCCCATTATATCGCCGCGCTGGGTAGCCGGAAAAATCATGCCAGCCGGCTTGAAAGGCTGGCTGCACAGGGCTTTGGCCCCGCTGATCTGGCCCGTGTCCACGGCCCGGCCGGCCTTGCCATCGGCGCCACCGGCCCGGCCGAAATCGCCCTCGCCATTGCCGCGCAGATGACCGCGGCCTGGCGAGGCGCGCTTGCGCCATGAAGTTCGGGCCAGTTCCGCTGGCACAGGCCGAAGGTGCCTTGCTGGCGCACGGACTGCAGATCGGCCAGCGGCGCCTGCCCAAGGGTCATGTGCTCGGCGCGGCCGATCTGGCCGAAGCGGCGGCATCAGGCCTTGCCGAACTGGTCGTCGCCCGGCTTGAAACCGGCGATGTCGCTGAAGACGAGGCGGCCGCCGCCCTGGCGGCTGCGCTGGCCGGGCCGGGATTGACGGCGCTGTCGCCGGTGCATGGCCGCGTCAATCTCGCTGCCACTGCCGCCGGCCTGTTCACCGCCCCGCCCGGCATGGTGGCGGCCGTGAACGCTGTCGATGAAGCCCAGACCCTCGCCACGCTGCCCATCGGCACCCGAGTGGCGGCAGGGGCCATTGTCGCCACCATCAAGACGATCAACTATGCGGTCTCTGGCGACGCATTGCGCACCGCCATCGCCGCCGCGCGTCCACTGGCGGTGGCAGCCTTCCGGCCCTTGTCCGTCGGATTGATCGCGACCACCCTGCCCGGCACCAGTGCCAAGGCGCTCGCCAAGCTGGAACGGGTAACGGCGGCGCGGATCACGGCGCTCGGCAGCCGGCTGGAGATGTTGCCACACTGCCCGCACGATGTGGCCGCGCTGGCCTTGCAGCTGGCGGCGTGCAGTGCCGATCTGTTGCTGCTTGCCGGTGCTTCGGCCACGGTCGATCGTGGTGACGTGATCCCGCAAGCCATCATTGCCGCAGGCGGCACGGTAGAGCGGCTGGGCATGCCGGTGGACCCGGGCAATCTGCTGGTGCTGGGCAGGCTCGCTGGCCGGCCGGTAATCGGCCTGCCCGGTTGCGCCAAGAGCCCCAAGCGCAACGGTCTCGATCTGGTGCTGGAACGCCTCGCCGCGGGCTTGGCGGTGACCGCCGCGACAATCGGCGCCATGGGTGACGGTGGCCTGCTTCCGGAAGCCGAACGGCCGGAGCCGCGCGCCGTGGCCAGCGCGCCAGGCCGGGTCGGCGCGGTGCTGCTCGCCGCCGGCCGCTCCAGCCGCTTTGGTGCCGGCCACAAATTGCTGGCGCCCTGGCGCGGCAAGCCGCTGGTGGCACATGCGGTGGACGCCATTGTCGCCGCCGGGTTACCGCCGCCGATCGTGGTGCTGGGCCATGATGAAGCGGCCGTTCGCGCCGCCCTGGCCGGATATGATGTGCAGTTCGTGGCAGCGCCCGACTGGGCAGAGGGCATGGGGCGCAGCCTGGCCGCCGGCATCGCGGCCGTGCCCGCCGATTGGGATGCGGCGCTGATCTGCCTGGGCGACATGCCGGCTGTGGAACCGGCGCTGATCACCGCGCTGGCAACCACGCCGGGCGAGCTTGTGGTGCCGCTGTGGGACGGCCGCCGCGGCCACCCCGTCCGCTGGCCGCGCTCTGCCTTTGCCCGGCTGCTGGCCCTGACCGGTGATACCGGCGGCAAGGCGGCGATGGCGGATTTCGCTGTCACCGAAATTGCGGCACCATCAGCCGCATGCCTTGTCGATATCGACACCCCCGCCGCACTGGCCCAATTGGCCGCAGGAGAAGCAGGATGACGGACAAGCAACCGACCCAGGCCATGATCGCGCTTTATGATCGCTTCACCCATGTCGGCGACCTCAGCCGACGGGAGATGGTCGCGCAGATGGCCAGGCTGGCCGGCGGCATGGCGGCAGCCAATGCCCTGCTTGGGCTGATTGCGGCGCGGACCGATGCAGCGCCCCTGGTGGCAGCCGATGACGCGCGCATCACGGTGGGCAACGTCCGTTTTCCCGTGGGCGGTGGCCGGGAAATGGCCGGATATCTCGCGCAGCCGGCCAAAGGCGCCGCCATGGCGCCGCGCGTGCTGGTCATCCACGAAAACCGCGGGCTCAACGATCATATCCGCGATGTCGCCCGCCGCCTCGCCGCCGAAGGCCTGGTGGCGTTGGCCGCCGATTTCCTGGCACCCGCCGGCGGCACGCCAACACTGGGCGACGGCGCGACCAGCGCCGAGGACAAGGCGCGCAGCATGATTGGCGCGCTCGATCGCCAGCAGACGGTGGCCGATGGCGTCGCCACCCTGCAGTGGCTGGCCACAGTCGCGCCGGGCAAGGGTGCGCCCGGAGCGGTTGGCTTCTGCTGGGGTGGCGGCATGGTCAATGCGCTGGCGGTGGCGGCAGGCCCGGCCCTGCGCGCCGGCGCGGCTTACTATGGTGCAGCGCCGCAGGATGTTACCGGTGCGGCGCGAGTGAAGGCGCGGCTGTTGCTGCATTATGCCGGCCTGGATGAGCGGATCAACGCCATGGGCCCGGCCTGGCAGGCAGCGCTGACCGCGGCAGGCGTGCAGTTCGAGGCCCACACCTATCCCGGAGTCAATCATGCCTTCAACAACGACAGCTCACCCGCCCGTTACGACGAGGCCGCGGCGGATCTGGCCTGGCAGCGCACGCTGACTCTGCTGAAATCCGTCAGTTCATTATCTGCAATTGCATCTTATTCTGCGGGCATGAGCACAAGCCCGCCCGAGTCGCCTGCCGCCGCACTGCCGCCCGGTCCGGCGGCGCTGTGCACGGCAGCCAAAGTGCGACGGCTGTCGCGACAGGTCAGCCAGATCTATGATGATGCGCTCAATCTTCACGGACTGACCATTGGCCAGTTCGGTCTGCTCGCCTGCCTGTCGCGGCGGCGCGGACTGGCCATCGGCGCGCTGGCTGAGCGGCTGGCAGCGGATGCATCCACTGTTTCGCGTCTGGTGAAACCCCTGGCCGGTGACGGCCTGCTGCGCATCGAGATTGACCCTGAAGACCGGCGGGGCCGCCTGGTCTGGCTTACCGATGCCGGCCATCAGCGCCGCGCCGCCGCGCAGGCCGGCTGGCAGGCGGCGCAGGACGTGATGGAGGCGCGGCTGGGCAACGGCCGGCTGGCAGCGCTGCGCTTCCTTCTGGATGAAAGCTACGAACGCCTGGAGATCGCAGAATGACTGCAATTGCACAGAAAATCGACGGCCTCACCCAGATGCGCGCGCTCGCGGCCAGCAAGGGCGGCAGCGGCATGGGGGCGCTGATGGCGATGGATGGCGGCGAGGCGGGCGAAGGCAGCATGATCATGCACGCCATCCCCGGCAGCCAGCATGGCAACCCCATCGGCATTACCCACGGCGGTTTTGCCGCCACCCTGCTCGACAGCGCGATGAGCTGCGCCGTCCACACCACGCTCTCCGCCGAAGAGACTTATGTGACCACCGATCTGCATGTCAGTTTCGTGCGGACCATCACGCCGGCCACCGGCCAGGTGACCGCGCGTGGCGAAGTGGTGTCGCGCGGGCGCCGGCTGGCGACGGCGCGGGGCACTTTGGTGGACGCAAACGGCAAATTGCTGGCCACCGGCATCGCCACCTGCATGATCATGGGCGTCGGCGCATGAGCGGCGCCGCCGTGGTGATCGGGGCCGGCGATGCCACCGGGGGCGCCGTTGCGGCGGCCTTTGCCCGTGACGGGCTGGTGGCGGTGCCGGTGCGGCGCACGGCCGACGGGCTGACGCCATTGGCCGCGCGCATTGCCAGCGAAGGCGGGCGCTGCGTGCCGATCGGTGCCGATGCCCGCGACGAAGAAGCGATGATCGCCCTGTTCGACCGGGTCGAGCGCGAGATTGGCCCCGTCGAGGTGCTGGTGTTCAACATCGGCGCCAATTCGCCGATGGGCATATTGGACGAGACGGTGCGGCGCTATCGCAAGATCTGGGAGATGTGCGCGCTGGCCGGCTTCATCACCGGGCGCGAGGCCGCGCGCCGCATGGCACCACGCGGCCGCGGCACCATCATCTTTACCGGCGCCACCGCCTCGCTGCGCGGCTCAGCTGGCTTTGCCGGCTTTTCCGGCGGCAAGTTCGCCCTGCGCAGCCTGGCCCAGGCCATGGCGCGCGAACTGGGGCCAAGGGGCATCCATGTCGTGCACAGCATCATCGATGGCGCCATCGACACCGAATTCATCCGCAGCAATTTCCCCGACCGCTATGCCCTGAAGAGCGAGGACGGCATTCTCGACCCGGAGGCGATTGCGGCGGAATATGTGCGCCTGCACCACCAGCCCCGCTCCGCCTGGACGCACGAGTATGACCTGCGGCCCTGGATGGAACGCTGGTAATCCGCAATCCCGGCACAGAAAAAGGCCCGGCAGCTTTCCCTGCCGGGCCTTCTTGCCTTGGCCAAAGCCTGCCCGCTCAGTCGCGATTGCCCATGAAGCTGAGCAGGAACTGGAACAGGTTGATGAAGTTCAGATACAGGGTCAGCGCGCCCATCACGGCGGCCTTGCCAGCGAAATCGCTGCCCTGCAGCTGGTAATACATGTCGCGCAGGCGCTGCGTGTCATAGGCGGTCAGACCAGCGAAGATCAGCACACCCAGAATGTTGACCGCCAGCTGCAAGCCGCTCGACTTGATGAAGATATTGGCGATCATCGCGATGATGATGCCGATCAGGCCCATCATCAGGAAGCGGCCCATGGCGCTCAGATCCTTCTTGGTGGTGTAACCAAACAGGCTGAGGCCGCCGAAGGACGCTGCCGTGATGAAGAAAGTCTGCGCGATCGACGCGCCGGTGTAGCGAGCGAAGATCGTGCTCATCGACACGCCCATCAGCGCGGCAAAGGCCCAGAACATCATCTTGAGCGTGGCTTCGCTCATGCGGTGGATGCCGAAGTTCATCGCCAGGATCATCACCAGCGGGCTGGCAATGGCGATCCAGCCCAGGATGGTGGGCGAACCGATCTGATTGAAGAACACGGCAAACAGCGCCGGGGTCGAATAGACCAGCAGCGCGACGATGCCGGTGAGCAGCACGCCCGACGCCATATAGTTGTAGATCGACAGCATGTAGCTGCGCAGACCGGCGTCATAACCGGCGTCGGCTGGGGCCCGGGCCCCAAAAGCACCTAGCCGGGGGTCCATATTATTGGCCATGCAAAATTCCTCCTGTGTCCGGCGATTGGCCGGCAACACCCCCAATATCGGGCATCCCGTCTGAATTTTCAATGACCGTTGCGGCGAAACGCCGGTTCACAACTGTCGCAGCACCGTGGCCGGCCGCGCCGACAGCGCCCGCCAGTTGCCGGCCAGGCCCAGCACCACCGTCACCACTGCGCCAACGCCCACGGTGAGCAGCACGCGCGGCCAGTCGGGCGTCCAGTCCAGCGTGAACACCTGCGTGACGACAAACCAGCCAGCCAGACTGCCCAGCACCAGCGCCAGCCCCGACACGATGGCGGCGAGCAGGCCATATTCAGCCAGCGTCGCCGCTGCCACCTGGCCGCGCGTGGCGCCCAGCAGTTTCAGCAGCACCGCATCATAGGTGCGCGCCCGCGCCCCGGCGGCAAGGGCGCCCACCAGCACGGCAATGCCGGCCGCCACGGTCACACTCGCCGCGGCGCGGATGGCGGCGGAAAGCTGGCCCAGCAGCGTTTGCACCTGGCCGATCACATCCTTCACGCGCACCACGGAGGCGGTGGGGAACTGGGCCGAAAGCGCCCGGGCGACCGCACGTTCCTTGGCGGGCGCCACCTGCACGGTGGCCATCCAGCCGTGCGGCGCGGCTTCCAGCGCACCCGGCGCGAACAATATGGCGAAGTTGAAGCCCAGCGACTGCCAGTCGATCTTCCGCGTGTTGGCGATGCGGGCGGTGATATCCACGCCCAGCACGGACACGGAGAGCGTGTCGCCCACCTTCAGGCCCAACGCCTGCGCTGCCTGATCATCAAGGCTGATCAGCGGCGGGCCGCTATAATCGCGCGGCCACCATGTACCGGAAACCAGCGTGTTGGCCTCCGGAAAATCGGCCGTGTACGAAAGCCCGCGGTCGCCGCGCAGGATCCAGCCTTCGGCGCCAGCCTTGATCTGCTGCGCCGGCACGCCGTTCACCGCTGTCACCGGCCCGCGCAGCGACGGCACGATCACCGTGCGCCCGCCCGGCGCCGTGCGTTCGACCAGCGCCGAAAATTCCTCTTTCTGATCATTGGGGATATCCAGCACGAAGAAGCTGGGCGCGCGTGTCGGGATGGTGCGGTTGATCTGGCTGGCCAGATTGCCCTCGATCGTGGCCAGCGTGGCAAACAGCGAGAGGCCCAGGCCCAGCGCCACCACCAGATTGCGGGTGGGCGCGCCGGGACGGTGCAGATTGGCCAGCGCCAGCCGGGCCAGCGTGCCCCTTGGCCTGGGTGCCCGCGCCGCCAGCCACTTCACGGCTTCGGCCAGCAGCCACAGCACGACAATCAGGCCAAGCGCACCGGCCAGGAAGCCCATCACGAACAAGCGTTCATCGGCCAGCAGCACGACCAGCACCAGCACCGACAGAGCCGCGCCGGCGATGATCACCAGGGTCGCGGCACCCGGCCGGGCCCGCTGCTCGGTCAGGCTGCGCAGCAGGCGTGCGGCCGGCATGGCGGCGCCTTGCGCCAGCGGCCACAGCGCAAAGGACAGGGCAATGGCCAGGCCATACCAGGCTGCCTGCGCCAGCGCGCCCCACTGCAATCCGCTGGCCGGCGGCACTGGCAGGCTGGCGGCGGCGATCTGGGCGACGGCGGCCGGTGTCGCGGCACCAATGGCAAGGCCGATCACGATGGCGCCTGCCGAGACCAGCGCCAGCTGCCATAAATAGATGGCGCGCACCGTGGCACTGTCGGCTCCCAGCACTTTCAGCGTGGCGATGGTGCGCGTGCGCGCACCCAGATAGGCCGATACCCCGCCAGCAACGCCAACGCCCGCCACCACCAGCGCGGTGAGGCCGACAAGGCTGAGGAACTGGCCCAGTTGGTTGACGAAATTGCGGGTCCCCGGCGCGCCGTTGCTGCGATCGCGCACGCGGCCCCCTTCACCGGCAACGGCCTCCAGACGGTCGCGCGCGGCCTCCACCGACACGCCGGGCTTCAGCTTCACGCGCAGTTCGCTGGTGTAGAGGCTGCCCAATGTGATCAGTTCAGCCCGCTGGAGATCCTTGATGTCGACCACCAGCCCGGGGCCGAAGCCAAAGCCATCACCGGCCCGATCCGGCTCTTCGACCAGCGTGCCGGCATAGGTGAGCGTCACCTGCCCCAACTGCAGCCGATCGCCCGGCTTCAGGCCCAGTTTGTCGGCCAGCACGGGCTGCGCTGCGGCCATGCCGGGGCCAACCCGCCCGCCGCTGTCAAGCTTGACCGTGCCATAGTGCGGCCAGGTGCCATCGACGGCCTTCACCTCGGCCAGCAGCGAGTCACCGCCATCGGCGCGGCTGACCATTCCGCGCAACTTCATCACATCGCCCACGGCGCCCAGAGCAGCGGCGGCTGTGCGCTGTTCCGGCGTGGGGTTCCGGCCCGAAACGCGCAGCGCGACATCGCCGCCCATCAGAAACTGGCCACGTTCGGCCAGCCCGGCATTGATGGCGCTGGCAAGGCTGCCAACACCCGCCAGTGCGGCGACGCCGAGCACCAGACAGACGGCCAGGATGCGCAGGCCGGCAAGCCCGCCACGCAGTTCCCGCAGGGCCAGGCGCAGCGCGAGGCTCAGAGCACTTCTGCCAGCAGGCCGGTCATCGCCGCCCAGCTGCGCCGATCGGCATCCATGCTGTACATCGCGGTGCCGGGCGCATTGGCATGTTCGTTGGTGAAGCTGTGATAGGTGCCGCCATAGGCGTGGATCTGCCAATCGGCGCCGGCCGCGGTCATTTCGGCGGCGAGCGCATGATGGTCCTGCGGCGGCGTGTACGGGTCTTCCCAGCCATGCAGCGCCATCACCTTGGCGGTGATCGGGCCAGCAGCACCAAGGCCCGGATTGTAGATGCCGTGGAAGCTCACTGCCGCCTTCACCCGCGGATCGCAGGCGCGCGCGACGTCGAGCGCGCACAGGCCGCCGAAACAATAGCCGATGATGGCGAGGCGATTGGCGTCCACTTGGCTCAGGCCGGCAGCGGCATCGACAGCGGCAAGCAGGCGCTGGCGCAGCGCGGCGCGATCACCCACCCACGGGCCCATCAGCGCGCTGTTGTCGCCCGCCGGATCACCGCGCCGGCCCTTGCCATACACGTCGATGGCCATGGCGGCGTAGCCGAGCCCTGCAAGCTTGTCGGCAACGTTGTTGTCCCACGCCGTCTGGCCCACCCAATTGGGGGCGATCAGCACGCACGGGAACGGGCCGTCACCGGCCGGCAGCGCCAGATAGGCTTCCAGTTCGTCGGTGCCGTCGAAATAACTGAACAATGTCATGGTGTTTCCCCTTACTCGGCCGCTTGGGCCAGATTCATCCGATCATCCACGATCAGCCCGTCGCGCATGGTGATGATGCGGTCACACAGCGGCGCCAGATCGGCATCATGGGTGATCAGCACCAGCGTTGCGCCGGTTTCGGCGAGACGGCCAAACAACAGCTCGATGATGGCCGCGCCGGTGGCGGCATCGAGATTGCCGGTCGGTTCGTCGGCAAAGATCAGCGCCGGGCGGCCCACCAAGGCCCGCGCGATGGCAACACGCTGCTGCTCCCCACCCGAAAGCTGGGTGGGATAATGCTGCAGGCGATGGCCAAGGCCGACGGCTTCCAGTTCGGCGCGTGCCCGGCCTTGCGCATCGGCCTCGCCCGCCAGTTCCAGCGGCACGGCGACATTTTCCAGCGCGGTCATGGTGGGGATCAGGTGGAAGGCCTGCAGCACGATGCCGATACGGCCGCGGCGGGCGCGCGCCAGACCGTCTTCATCCATCCGGGTGAAATCGGCGCCGGCCACGATGACATGGCCGCCCGACGCCCGCTCCATGCCCGACAGCACCGCCATGGCGGATGACTTGCCGGAACCCGAAGGGCCGAGAATGGCGATGCGCTGGCCAGCCGGGACGGACAATGACACGCCGCGCAATACATCGACTGCGGCATCGCCGCTGCCCAGGCGCAGGGTGACATCGCGGGCTTCAATGACCATATGGCTGTTCATCCGTGTCCCGCTTGGCTGAAAGGATTCGAGTCTTGCCCGAATTAGGTGTTCGCCCATTGTTTTACCAGAGGGCGCTTTACCAGATGGCGTTGCTGTTTGGCGCGCTGTTCATGTCGCAGGCAGCCGCAGCACGGCCACTGGTGGTGCTGGCTTATGGCGACAGCCTCACCGCTGGCTATCAGCTGCCGCCCGGCCAGGGCTTTGCCCCGCAACTGGAAAAGGCCTTGAAGGCAAAAGGCCGCGACGTGACCGTGGTGGGCGCCGGCGTGTCGGGCGATACCAGCACGCAGGGGCGCGCGCGGGTGAACTGGGTGCTGGCCGGGATGAAGCAGAAGCCGGACCTGGTTGTGCTGGAACTGGGCGCCAACGACATGCTGCGCGGCCAAAGCCCCAAGACGGCGCGCGACAATCTCGATGCGATGGTGAAGATGTTCAAGGCGAAGGGCGCGCGCGTGCTGGTGGCCGGGATGCGCGCCAATCCGACTCTGGGGAAAGCCTATGTAACCGAATTCGAAGGGATGTTCCCTGCGGTGGCCAAGGCCAATGGCGTTTCGCTCTATCCCTTCTTCCTGGATGGCGTCGCCGCGCAGCCCGGCCTGCAACTGGCCGATGGCATGCACCCCAATGGCAAGGGCGTTCAGGTCATGGTGAAGCGCATCCTGCCGGCGGTGGAGAAGGAGCTGGCGCAGGTGAAATGATGCGCCTCTTCGTCGGCCTCGATCTGCCGGAGGAGGTAAAGGCGGCCCTGCTGGCCAGCATGGGCGGCGTCGCCAATGCGCGGTGGCAGACGGCGGCACAGCTCCACCTCACCCTGCGCTTCATCGGCGAGGTGGACCGGCACACCGCCGCCGATATTGCCGCCGCGCTGGGCCGGGTAAATGTGCGGCCGTTCACCGCCGAACTGGCCGAACCCGGCCTGTTCGATCATCGCGGCCGCATCGACACGCTGTGGGTGGGTGTGCGCCCGGCCGAAGCGCTGGCGGGGCTGGCCAAATCCGTGAATGCGGCGCTGGCCAGCATCGGCCTGCCACCCGACAGCCGCGCCTTCCTGCCCCACATCACGGTCGCGCGCGGGCGCAGCATGATTGGCGCGACCTTCTGGCCGCAATCACCCATCCCGCGCCTGACGTGGCCCGTCGATGGCTTTGCCCTGTTCGAAAGCCGGATGGGCAAGGATGGCAGCGATTACACCATCCTTGCCCGCTGGCCCTAGGCCGCCTCGCTGTCCTTGAACCCCAGCACCGGCTTGCGGGCGGCCAGCGTTTCATCGAGGCGGCGACGCGGCGCGAAGTGCGGGGCGGCGCGCCAGGCGTCGGGATCGGCCAGCATCTGCGTCGCGACGTGGCGCATCGCGCCGATCAGCTGATCGAGATTGGCCTTGCTCTCCGTCTCGGTCGGTTCGACCAGCATGGCGCCGTGGACGACCAGCGGGAAATACATCGTCATCGGGTGGAAGCCCTCGTCGATCAGCGCCTTGGCCAGATCGATGGTGGAAAGGCCGGTGCCATCGAGGAAATCATCCGAGAACAGGGCTTCGTGCATGCACGGGCCGCTGCTGGCAAAGGGCGCGGTGTAAAGGTCCTTCAGGCTGGCGAGGATGTAATTGGCGTTGAGCACCGCATCTTCCGCCACCTGGCGCAGGCCATCGGCGCCGTGGCTCATCATGTAGGCAAGCGCGCGCACGAACATGCCCATCTGGCCGTGGAAGGCGACCATGCGGCCGAAACTGTCGGCAGCGTGGGTGCCGGCGGTGTCTTCCTCGACCAGTTCAAGACCGTTCGCCGTCTTCCGCACGAAGGGGATCGGCGCGAACGGGGCCAGCGCTGCCGACAGCACCACCGGGCCGGAGCCGGGGCCACCGCCACCATGGGGCGTGCTGAACGTCTTGTGCAGGTTGATGTGCATGGCATCCACGCCCAGATCGCCGGGGCGGACGCGGCCAACGATGGCGTTGAAATTGGCGCCGTCGCAATAGACATAGCCGCCCACGGCATGCACCGCATCGGAAATGGTTTTCAGGTCGGGCTCGAACAGTCCGCAGGTATTGGGGTTGGTGATCATCACCGCAGCCACATCCGGGCCAAGCCGGGCGAGCATGGCATCGAGATCGACACGGCCGCGGGCGTTGGCCGGGATATTTTCGACCGTGAAACCGCAGAAGGCCGCCGTCGCCGGGTTGGTGCCATGGGCCGATTCCGGCACCAGCACGACGCGGCGCGGATCGTTCCTGGCATCAAGCGCCGCGCGGATCGCCAGCATGCCGCACAGTTCGCCGTGGGCGCCGGCCTTGGGGCTCATGGCGACGGCCGGCATCCCGGTCAGCTTCATCAGCCAATCGGCGAGCACGTCGATCAGTTCGAGCGCGCCCTGCACGGTGGATTGCGGCTGTAGCGGGTGAATGTCGGCAAAGCCGGGCAGGCGCGCCATCTTCTCATTGAGGCGCGGGTTGTGCTTCATCGTGCAACTGCCCAGCGGGAAGATGCCGAGATCGATGGCATAATTCTGGCGGCTGAGGCGGGTGTAGTGGCGCACGGCTTCCGGTTCGGAGAAGCCCGGCAGACCGATCACCGCGTCACGGGCGAGGCCGCCGAGACGATCCGGCACCGGCGGAACGGGGGGCAGGTCAACGCCGGACGTATCCAGCGAGCCGCGCTCGAACAGCAACGGCTCTTCGAGCATCAACGCACGGTTGCCGGTGAAGGTTTCGACCGCCGCGCCGGTGCCGGCGACCAGGCGGGTGGGACGGCCCACGTTGTTCATTTCGGTGCTCATCACGCCATCACCTCATCCAGCGCGTCTTCAAACGCGTCAAAATCCTCGTCGGTTGCGGTTTCGGTCACCGCCACGATCATGCCGCCGGCCAGCGCCTTTTCGGTTGGCCACAGCCGGCCCATGGAAACGCCGCCGAGCACGCCCGTTTCGGCCAGCTTGCGCACCACCGGACGGGCTTCGCGGCCCAGATCCAGCGTGAATTCGTTGAAGAACGGCCCGTTGAGCAATGTCACGCCGGGCACACGCGCCAGCCGGTCGGCCAGCTGCACGGCGCGGGCGTGATTGAGCGCCGCGAGATGGCGCAGGCCCTTTTCGCCCAGCAGCGACAGATGCGCCGAAAAGGCCAGCGCGATCAGGCCGGAGTTGGTGCAGATGTTGCTGGTCGCCTTCTCGCGGCGGATATGCTGTTCGCGCGTGGACAGCGTCAGCACGAAACCACGCTTGCCGCTGGCGTCCACGGTTTCGCCGCACAAGCGCCCCGGCGCCTGACGCACATGTTTTTCGCGGCAGGCAAACAGGCCCAGGTACGGCCCGCCAAACAGCAGGCCGGCGCCGAGCGACTGGCCTTCGCCGACCACGATATCGGCGCCCATTTCACCGGGGCTCTTGATGGCGCCCAGCGAGACGATCTCGGTGACCACCACGATCAGCAGCGCGCCGGCCTTGTGGCAGGCGTCGGCCAGCGGGGTCAGATCGGCGATATGGCCGAACAGATTGGGGTTCTGCACGACCACGCAGCTGGTGTCGGCGTCGATCTGCGCGATCAGGCTGGCAAGGTCATCGCCCGGCGCGCCCGGCGTGAAGGTCGGCACGCCAGCCTCCACCAGATCGCCGGTGAAACGGGTCAGCGTCTTCAGCACCGAGGTATAGTGCGGGTGGACGCCCGCCGAGACGATGCACTTGGGCCGCCGCGTGATGCGCCGCGCCATGAACACCGCCTCGGTCATCGCCGTGGAGCCATCGTACATCGAGGCGTTGGCCACCTCCATGCCGGTCAGCCGCGCCACCTGGGTCTGGAATTCGAACAGGACCTGCAGGGTCCCTTGCGCGATTTCCGGCTGATAAGGCGTGTAGGCGGTGAGGAATTCGCCGCGCTGGATCACCATGTCCACCGATGCCGGCACATGATGCTTGTAGGCGCCGCAGCCGACGAAGAAGGGATTGGTGCTGGCGGTCTTGTTCTTGCCGGCCATCTTCACCAGCGCCCGCTCCACCGCCATTTCGCTGGCGTGGTTCGGCAGGCCGGCAATCGGGCCGTCGAGCACGGCTTCGGCGGGCACATCGGCGAACAGATCGTCGACACTGGCGGCACCGATGGTGGCCAGCATGGCTGAACGGTCAGCCGTGGAAAGGGGCAGATAACGCAAGGGGCTTACTCCGGGAGATGGGCGGAAAAACGGATGCGGACATAATCGGCGATCCACTGGCCATCGGCGGCTTGCAGCGCCGGGGCGAGAAGAGCGACGGTTTCGGCGATGATCTGGTCGTGTTGGTCAGCGGGCACACCGGCGGCATCGATGAAGCCGCCGCGGAAGGTTTCGAGCCAGCCGGCCATGCCGCTTTCCGGCAGCGGCGTCGGGCGCGGGATGATGGCGCAACTGTCCACCACAAAGCCGCCCTGTTCCAGAACGGCGCGGAAGGCTTCGGCGGTGGGATAGTAGCTGGTTTCGGCTCCGGCGGCCGGGAAGCCGTGGCGGGCGAGCACGGCAATCAGCGCGGTGCGGATGGCGGCGATGTTGGCGTGGCCGCCGAATTCGCCGACATAGCGCCCGCCGGCCTTCAGCGCGCGCTTCACACCAGCCGTCACCACGTCAGGCTGGCCGACCCAGTGCAGCGCAGCGTTGGTGAAGACGGCATCGAATTCGGCATCGAAATCGAGCGCGCGTGCGTCACCCAGGCGGGCATCAATGCCCTTGGCTTGCGCCGCCGCCACCATCGCCGGATCGGCATCGACACCCACCACGTCGCAGCCGGCAGCGATCAGCTTCTGCGTCAGCACGCCATCGCCGCACCCAAGATCGAGCACGCGCTCGCTTGGGCGCGGTGCCAGCAGGTCAAGCACCGCCGCGCCCAACGCCGGCACGAAGGCGGCGTTGGTGGCATAGAGGGACGGATCCCAGCGCGTGGCGGTGCCAGTTGTCACTTACAGCGAGGCCACGAACGCATCATAAGCGGCCTTGTCCATCAGCCCGTCCAGTTCCGACGCGTCGGACAGGGTGAGCTTGAAGAACCAGCCGTCACCTTCCGGCGCGCTGTTGACCAGGCTCGGATCGTCGGCCAGCGCCGGGTTGGATTCGGTGACGGTGCCCGACACCGGGGCATAGACGTCAGACGCCGCCTTCACCGATTCGACCACGGCGGCTTCCCCGCCCTTGCTGACGGCGCGCCCTGAGTCGGGCAGATCGACGAACACCACGTCGCCCAGTTGCCCTTGCGCATAATCGGTGATGCCAACGGTGGCTTCACCGCCCGCAACATCGATCCATTCATGATCCTGCGTGTAAAAACGGCTCATTTCCTGTCCCCTTCCCGAACATAATTTTTCTGCTTGAACGGCATCGGCACCACGGTGGCCGCGATCCGCTTGCCCCGCACTTCAACTTCGAGCGCCGTGCCATCGGCGCTGTGCGCGGTGGCGACATAGGCCATGGCGATCGGCACATTCAGGCTGGGCGCGAACCCGCCCGATGTGAGCACACCCACCTGTTCGCCACCCACCCAGACGGTCGCGCCTTCGCGGGCCGGCATGCGGCCTTCAACGGCCAGGCCCACGCGCTTGCGCGGCACGCCGTTGAACAATTGGTCGAGAATGCGCTCTGCGCCCGGGAAACCGCCTTCGGTCTTGCGGCGCTTGGAAATGGCAAAGCTCAGGTCTGCCTCAACCGGGGTCGTTTCGGGATCGAGATCATGGCCATAGAGCGGCAGGCCGGCTTCGAGCCGCAGCGAATCGCGCGCGCCAAGGCCAATGGGCTTCACCTCTTCATGCGCCAGCAGCGCCTCTGCCAGCGCTTCGGCGTGGCTGTTCGGCACCGAAATCTCGTAACCATCCTCGCCGGTGTAGCCGGAGCGGGTGATGCCCAGCTTCACCCCGTTCCACAGCCAGCGCGCGCCGGCCATGAACTTGAGGTCGGCAAAGGCCGGCTGGTCAGCGCTTTCGGGGGTCAGGGCAAAACGGCTCATCACCGTCACCGCCGCCGGGCCCTGCAGCGCCAGCAGCGCATGGTCCTCCATGTGGTGCAGGTGCAAGCCCGCCGG
Source organism: Sandarakinorhabdus sp. AAP62 (assembly GCF_000331225.1). GTDB lineage: Bacteria > Pseudomonadota > Alphaproteobacteria > Sphingomonadales > Sphingomonadaceae > Sandarakinorhabdus. The sequence goes on from NZ_ANFY01000011.1 coordinate 67,742, forward strand.
CTTTCGCGCCAGCATGTGGGCGATGTCGGCGTGCTTGGTGGCGCCGTTCACGACGAGATAAAAGCTTTTGCCGGTGTTGGTGACCATCAGGTCGTCCAGGATGCCGCCATTGTCGGACAGCAGCAGCGAATAGCGCACGCGGTGCGGCTGCAGCGCCTTGAAATCGCCGGGCGCCAGGCTTTCCAGCCATTCGGCCGCGGCAGCGAGACTTGGCCCTTCCACCAGCAACTGGCCCATGTGCGACACATCGAACAGGCCGGCATGCTCCCGCGTCCACAGATGTTCGGCGATAATGCCTTCATACTGGATCGGCATGGCATAGCCGGCAAAGCCCACCATGCGCGCGCCCAGGCGGCGATGCAGCGCATCCAGCGGCAATGTCTTCAGATCGGCATCATCAGCCATGTGGAACCCCGGCAACAGTTCACGGCTCAGCCGAATGCCGAACCTGGTTCCCCCACTGTCGCCAGACCTGAGAGCTTTGACCGGGCGATGCCCGGCTTACCCCTTCGGTGGGGCACAGGCGTGAACCTGCACCCGCTTTCCAGAGTGTCGCTGATACGCCGGCGCGGTCCATTTGCCTGAGAGATTCCGGGGGCGGCTTGCTCCTTCGGCGGTGTCGGGTTGCCCCTTCACACTCTCCCGCGCGCGGCGCCGGAGTTGCCCCCGGCGACGCACGCCGATTGGGCGAAGCTGCAGGCAGAGTCAACTGCCCGAATGACCACCAAGATGCCGCAACCTTGCTGGCCTGCAGCCGTATCTACCGGGCATGATTGCCAAGCGCCTGCCTCTGATTATTCTGCTGATCGGGCTTGCCCTGGCGTTGACCTTCAACCGCACCGAGGGCGCGGAGCCATTGGCCGCGCGCGCCGAATCGCTGCCGTGAAGCGGCTTACTTGGCGATGTTGTAGGCCAGCGCGCGATCGTCGAGCTGGAAGCCGAGCAGCACTTCAAAGCTGGCGGCGCGCAGGGCAGCCTTCACTTCGGGATCGGCCATCGGATCGGTGGCGGCATCGAGTTCGCCGGGCCGGCGCTTGCGGTTGATCTTGTCGAGAATGGCCTGCGGCACGGCAGCCGCGGTGCGCGACACGGCAGCCGTGGTGGTGCCCTGCGCTACGGCGCGTTCCTGGCCGGCGGCAAAATTCACCGTCACCTGGGTAAGCTGCTTGGCATTGACGATGTTGCCGGCCTGCACGACGGCAGCAAACACCGGCAGCACGAACTGACGCGCCTGTGCCGCGTCGGTGCGCCGCACGACGACATCATAGCTGATGCGCGACACGAATTGTTCGGCGGTTTCGGTGCATTCGTCGCGCACATTGGTAATGGCCGCGACGGCATCCAGATTGGCAGCATCGGCCGCCGCACCCGTGGCCGCTTGCCGGAACAGGGTGGTATCGCCGGCATAGGCCGCCACCGCCACCGCCGGGCACGAGGAGCGCCGCACCACCAGCGGATTGCGATCACAACCGGCCAGCAGCAACGCCGGCAGGACCATGGCAGCCAGAACGACGGAACGACGGATTGCGGGGCGTATCATGCCCCTCTCCTATGGGGCAAAAGGCGTCACCGCAAGCATCAACAAATTGTGGCGCGGCCCAGACCAATCGCGTATCAGCCGGGGCATGAGCAGCCTTGCCCCCGCCATTGAATTCGATCCTGCCCAACGGCCCGCCCTGAACGTGCTGATTGCTGCGCCGCGCGGCTTTTGCGCGGGGGTCGATCGCGCCATTCACATCGTCGAACTGGCGCTCGAACGCTGGGGTGCGCCAGTCTATGTCCGTCACGAAATCGTCCACAACAAGTTCGTGGTCGACAGTTTGAAGGACAAGGGCGCCATCTTCGTGGAAGAGCTGGACGAAGTGCCGGACGGCGTGCCGGTGGTGTTCTCCGCGCACGGCGTGCCCAAGGCCGTGCCGGCCAAGGCCGAAGAGCGCGGGCTGACCTATGTGGATGCCACCTGCCCGCTGGTTTCCAAGGTGCATCGCCAGGCCGAACGGCTGGTGGCTGCCGGCTGCCACATCCTGTTCATCGGCCACCAGGGCCATCCGGAAGTGATCGGCACCTTCGGCCAGGTGCCCGAAGGCGCCATGACGCTGATCGAAACGCTGGAAGACGCCCAGAATGTCCAGCCGCCACACGCCGGCAAGCTGGGCTTCCTCACCCAGACAACGCTGAGCGTGGACGACACGTCGGACATGGTGGCCGAGCTCAAGCGCCGCTTCCCGGCCATCGAGGGCCCGCGCGGCGACGACATCTGCTATGCCACCTCCAACCGTCAGGCCGCAGTGAAGGCGATGGCGCCGCGCTGCGATCTGGTGCTGGTGATTGGCGCGGCCAACAGCAGCAACAGCCAGCGCCTGCGCGAAGTGGCGGAACGCGAGGGCGCGCGCAGCTGGCTGATCCAGCGTGCCGCCGAAATCGATTGGGCCTGGTTTGACGGCGTCACCACTGTTGGGGTCACCGCCGGCGCGTCGGCGCCCGAACTGCTGGTGCAGGAAGTGCTGGCGGCGATGGGCGAGCGCTACAGCGTCACCAGCGAGAACATCACCACGGCGGTCGAAGAAGTGGTGTTCAAGCTGCCGCGCGCGCTGACCGCGTAATCCCGGCGTCATGGCGGTTTACACTCCGGTCAGTGCGGCCGATCTGGCGGCGTTTCTGGCCGCTTATGACGTGGGCACCGCCATCAGCTTCAAGGGCATTGCCGAAGGCGTCGAGAACAGCAATTTTCTCGTTGATACAACGACAGGCCGCTATTTCCTCACCCTGTATGAAAAGCGGGTCGATGCCGCCGATCTGCCCTGGTTCCTGGCGCTGACCACCCATCTGGCCGGCTGCGGCCTGCCGGTGCCGCGCCCGATCACCGATCGCGGCGGCATTGCCCTCAAATCCCTCAACGGCCGCCCGGCCTGCCTGATCGAATATCTTGCCGGTGTTTCGGTGACCGATCCGACACCGGACGAATGCCAGGCGGTTGGCGAAGCGCTGGGCAAATTGCACCTGGCCGGCGCCCAGTTCACCGCGGTGCGCGAAAATGCGCTGGGGCCGGCGGCCTGGGCTCCGCTGGCGGCGCGCTGCGATGGCCGCATGGGCGAGATTGATCGGGCCTTGCCGGCCCTGGTTGATGCCGGGCTGGCCGCCACCGCCCGCTGGCCCGCCAGCCTGCCGCGCGGCACCATCCATGCCGATCTGTTCTGTGACAATGTGCTCATGCTCGACAGCAAGGTCAGCGGACTGATCGACTTCTATTTCGCCTGTACCGATCTGATCGCCTATGATTACGCCGTCACCCATGCCGCCTGGTGCTTCTCCGTTGACGGCACCACTCACGTGCCGGCGCGGGCTGCGGCCCTGTGGGCCGGCTATGCCGCGGCGCGCGGGCTGAGCGCGGCCGAGATGGCCGCCCTGCCGCAACTGGGCGCCGGCGCCGCGCTGCGCTTCACGCTCACGCGCGCCTTTGATTGGCTCAACACGCCGGCGGATGCGCTGGTCACCCGCAAGGATCCGATGGCCTTTGCGCGCCGGCTGGCCTGGTATCTGGCCGCATCTCCGGAGGTGATGCTTGGCCAGTGAAGCGTCGCGCCCCCGGGTCGAAATCTTCACCGATGGCGCCTGCAAGGGCAATCCCGGCCCCGGCGGCTGGGGCGCCATCCTGCGCGCCGGCGGCAAGGAACGGGAACTGAACGGCGCCGAGCCGCACACCACCAACAACCGCATGGAATTGCAGGCGGCGATTTCGGCCCTGAACGCCCTTACCCGGCCCTGCGAGGTCGATCTCACCACCGACAGCGTCTATGTGCGCGACGGCATTTCGAAATGGGTGCACGGCTGGCAGAAGAACGGCTGGAAGACTGCCGACAAGAAGCCGGTGAAGAACGACGATCTGTGGCAGGCGCTGCTTGCCGCCGCTCGCCCGCATGTCGTGCGCTGGCACTGGGTGAAGGGCCACGCCGGCCACCCGGAGAACGAACGCGCCGATGAACTGGCCAACGAAGCCATTGTGGCAATGAAGGAAGGCCGACACGCAGGTCATCATTGAGACCATTGCCAACGGCGCCGCAATCCGCTTTGAGGCTGACCATGGCTTCTGAACCCACCGCAAAGGGCATCAACGCCCGCCTCACCAAGGTCTGGATGACCTGGGGTGCCCAATTCCTGCCGTTCGCCGATGTCGCCAGCCCGGAATTGCCGCTGTCGCGCCTGCTGCGCCTGTCGTTGATCCAGGTCAGCGTGGGAATGAGCCTGGTGCTGCTGGTCGGCACGCTGAATCGCGTGATGATCGTCGAACTCGGCGTGCCGGCGACGCTGGTGGGCGTGATGCTGGCGCTGCCGCTGCTGGCCGCGCCGTTCCGGGCACTCATTGGCCACAAATCCGATACGCACAAATCGGCACTGGGCTGGCGGCGCGTGCCCTTTATCTACCTCGGCACCATGGTGCAGTTCGGCGGCCTCGCCATCATGCCGTTTGCGCTGCTGGTGCTGGCCGGCGCGCAGGAAGCCTATGACGAACGCATCTGGCTGGGCTACCCGGCCGCCGCCCTGGCCTTCCTGCTGGTCGGCGCGGGTATCCACACCACGCAAACCGTTGGCCTGGCGCTGGCCACCGATCTCACCAAGACCGAACAACAGCCAAACGTGGTTGGCCTCATGTATGTCATGCTGCTGCTTGGCTCCATCGCCGCGGCGCTGTTCTTTGGCTGGGCGCTGGAGGATTTCAGCCAGGGCCGGCTGATCCAGGTCATCCAGGGCAGCGCCGTCATCACCATCATCCTGAATTTCACCGCGTTGTGGAAACAGGAATCCCGGATACCGCATTATCGCCGCACCGAACCGGCCACCCCGGATCCCACATTCCGTGAAAGCTGGGACCTGTTCACGGCCAAGGATAAAACCGTGCTGCGTCTGCTGGCCGTCGGGCTGGGCACGCTGGCCTTTTCCATGTCGGATATCGTGCTGGAACCCTATGGCGGCGAAGTGCTGAAACTGGGCGTTGGCACCACCACGCTGCTTTCCGCCATCATGGCGTTCGGCAGCCTGATGGGATTTGCCTATGCCTCCTACATCCTGTCCCTCGGTGCCGATCCGTTCCGCATGGCCAGCCTGGGCACCGTGATCGGCCTGCCGGCCTATGGCCTGATCATCATGGCTGCCAGTTCCGACACGCCGGAACTGTTCACACTGGGCGTGCTGCTGGCCGGCATCGGTACCGGCCTGTTCGGCCATGGCACCCTCACCGCCACGATGCAGTTGGCGCCGCGCGCCCAGGTGGGCATCGCCATGGGCGCATGGGGGGCAGTGCAGGCCACGTCGCAGGGCATTGGCGCCACCGTTGGCGGCGTGATTCGCGATGTGGCTGGCAGCCTGTCACTGTCGTCCACACCGGGGGCCAGTGGCTATGTGCTGATCTTTGCCCTCGAGCTGGCGCTGATGGTGGCGACGCTGGCGGCGATGTGGCCGCTCTTGCAGCGCGACATCGAGAATTGATGCAACGCAATATGCGGCTTCACCGGGCTGCCGCCACGTTCAGGCACCACGGACCTTCGAATCACAGGATCGCTGCAGCAGTGCCGCAATGCCGGGCCGGCACTTGCCAAACATGAAAAGGCCGGCGCTCCGCAAGGAAGCGCCGGCCCATTTCACCCCGCCCGGCAGCGCCGGAACGGGATTGGTTCAATGGCTTACTGAGCCGGAGCCGCTTCGGCCGGAGCCGCTTCGGCGGGCGCAGCTTCAGCCGCGGCCGGCGCCATGGCATCGGCAGCCGGAGCCGCAGCTTCAGCGGCCGGAGCCGCGGCGTGCGCAGCGGCCGAGCCTTCCCAATAGCTGCCAAACCAGCTGGTGTTCACCAGGATGGAGGCATGGACGAGCAGCGCCACGGTGGCGACTGCGATGAAGAACAGCGGGATCCCCACGCTGGGGCTGACATAGAGCCAGATACGACCTTCATTCATGTGTCAGTCTCCTCTGAGCTTACTGCAGCCACGGCGTAAGCGCATACGCCAGGATGTGCGCCAAAACGGCAATCGCGCCGAAAATGCGGGTGCCCCACTTGAGGCCCTCGTTGATTTCGTTCGCTTCCTTCTCGGTCAGTCCTGTCGGATAGACCTTTGTATCATCAGCCATGATTAACTCCCTTCCCGATCGGAAAAGTCGCCGGCTCAACCGCCCCGGCTCTCCCGCCTATTGCCGGATTGGGTTCAAATGCGCGCGACCCAGTCCCTTGCTGCTCCGTCCCGACGTTGGGCCGATCCGCGACCGGATCGCGACAGAACGCCTCAGCAGAATCCTCCATAATCAAACTGTCGCATGTGTCAATCTGTCACCGTAACTTCCCCTATACGGTACTTGACAATAGTGCAGCGCAGCATGGCCGTTGTTGCAGCGCAGCAGAGTTTTCCCGCTTTTCTTCCCAACATGTTGGGATATTCTCTGGTTTCCGGGTGCCCGGCCTGTCAGGCGCTGATGTCCGGCTGATATCCGCAACAGGGGCAACATTTATGCACATCGATCGCCGCACCTTGCTGGCTGGCACGGCCGCAACCTTCGGCCTGCCCGGCCTGGAACGGGCGGCTTTTGCCGCCGCACCGGCCGCCGCGGCCCAGAAGAAGATCCGCGCCGCCATCGACAAGCAACTGCCGGAGAATATTGCCCGCATTCAGGACTGGATCAGAAACCCCGGCATCGCAGCCGAAAATTACCGCATGGAAGAAGCCTGCGGCTACACCATGGCCATGCTGAAGGATGCCGGCTTCCAGATGGTCAAGCGCATGCCGACCAAGGGCCAGCCCGGCATCTTTGCCACGCTCGATGCCGGCGCCAAGCGCACCGTGGGCATCTATTTCATGTATGACGTGAAGCAGGTGAACCCGGAAGAATGGTCGAGCCCGCCGTTCGAGGCGCGCATCACCAACAAGCCGGGCTGGGGCCAGGTGATCGTCGGCCGCGGCGCCATCAACCAGAAGGGGCCAGAAGCCGCCTTCCTCGCCGCGCTGCATGCGTTTCGGGCGGCCGGGCAGAAATTGCCGGTCAACCTGGTGCTGGTGGCAGAGGGCGAGGAGGAGATCGCCTCCCCCAATTTCCACCAGATCGTGCAGGCGCCGGAGGTGCTCGCCGCGCTGAAGAAATGCGACGGCATCATCATCCCCACTGCATGGCAAAGCGCCAATGGCAGCACCACGATCAACCTGGGATCGAAGGGCCCGATCGAGTTCCAGTTGATCGCCAGTGGCGAACGCTGGGGCAAGGGGCCGAAGGGCGACATTCATTCCAGCCAGCACGCGCATGTCGATAGCCCCGTGTGGCACCTGGTGCAGGCCTTGAACACGCTGGTGAAGGACGACGGCTTCACCCCCGCCATCGACGGCTGGTTCGACAATGTGCGTGGCCTGACGGCGCGCGAGAAGGAACTGATCGCGATGACCGCGGCGAGCCAGAGCGAGGAACAGGCCAAGGCGGCGATGGGCGTGAAGATGTGGATCAACAACGAACCCTGGCAGCAATCGCTGGAACGCCTTGCCAGCCAGCCCACGGTCAACATCCAGGGCCTGGTTGCCGGCTATACCGGCCCCGGCGGCAAGACCATCCTGCCCGGCCGGGCGGAGGCCAAGCTGGAATGCCGGCTGGTGCCCAACCAGACTTTCAGGGAAGCCGAAGCCAAGCTGAAGGCGCATCTGGCCAAGCGCGGCTTTGGCGATATCGAAGTGGTGGTGTCGGGCGGCTATGACCCCACCGAAACCGCCGAGAACAGCCGGGTGATCCGTGCCCAGCAGGCCGTCTATGCCCGCTTCGGCGCCGCGACCACCCTCTATCCGCGCAATGCCGGCAGCTGGCCCGGCAGCGTCTTCACCCAGCCGCCGGTCTCGCTGCCCGCCGGCCAATTCGGCCTTGGCCACGGCAGCGGCGCCCACGCGCCCGACGAATATTTCGTGATCGAAAGCACCAACCCCAAAGTGCAGGGCCTCGCCGGCTGCACGGCGGGGTTTGTCGATTTTCTCTATGAAATGGCGGTGGCACGTTGAAGGTTGGTCGTGTCGAAATTCCAACCGATTGATGCAGGCGATCTGCCGGCCATCGTCGACCTGATGAACCGTGCCTATCGCGGCACCGGTAGCTGGAACTCCGAGGACGGCATCATTGCCGGCGAGCGAACATCAGCCGAATTGCTGCGTGCCCAGATCGGTGAAGCGCCGGCAGGCCGCTTTCTGAAGTGGGTCGATCCCGGCGGCATCATCCGCGGCTGCGTGTGGCTGGAGCCGCTCGGCGACGGTATCTGGTATCTTGGCTCCCTGGCGGCGGATCCTGATCAGCAGAATGCCGGTCTGGGCCGGCAGTTGCTGGCCGGTGCAGAAGATTGGGCGCAAGCACAAGGCGCACGCCGGATCAGGATGAGCGTGGTCAATGTGCGCGACACGTTGATCGCCTGGTATGTGCGGCGGGGTTATCAGCTAACCGGCGCAACCGAGCCTTTCCCCTATGACGACCAGCGCTTCGGCAGGCCGCTGCGCGACGATCTCCACTTTGTCGTGCTCGAACGGGCGCTGGGCGCGGCGGTCTAGGCCCGCACGAACCGGTCCACGCCGCTGCCATCCTTCAGGCGCCTCACCCGCCCGCGCTCTTCCAGCCAGTGCAGGTGCGCGACCGTCTCGCCGGTCGCCAGCCCATAATCTGCTTCGCCGATCGGCTTGCGGAACAGGGCGGCAAAGCAATCGACGGCGGTGCGCGGTTCGGCGCAGAAGGCTTCCAGCTTCTCGAGCTTGGCGGCGTGATCGGCGGCCAACTGATCGAGGCGGGTGTGCAGGCCGAAGAAGGGCTCGTTGTGGGCGGGCAGCACCAGCACTTGGGGCGAAATGGCGCGCAGCCGCTCGATGCTCTCCAGCCAGTCGCCCAAGGGATCGGCATAGGGCTCGGTGGGATAGACGGACACATTGCTGGTGATGCGCGGCAACACCTGGTCGCCCGATATCATCACGTCGTCCGCCACCAAGCAGGCATGTTCCGGCGCATGGCCGCGGCCGACCACCACGGTGAAGCGGCGCGGGCCAATCTGCAGCACATCACCATCGCGCAGCCGCTTGAAACCGGCCGGCATCTTCGAGATGATCTTGCCGAAACTGCCCCAGGCCTTGGCCTTCATGGCGGTGACCTGTTCCTCGCTCCAGCCGGCGCGGATGGAGAAGGCCACCGCCTCGTCCGGCGGCGCGTCGCGCACGTCGAGAATGAGCGTGCGCGCCAGCAGATATTCGGTGCGGGTGATTTCCAGCGGCACATCCCATTTGCGGCACAGCCAGCCGGCCATGCCGAGATGATCGGGATGATAATGGGTGACAATGACACGGGTGACCGGTTTGCCCTTCAGCGCCCCGGCAAACAGCGCCTCCCACGCGGCTTTGCTGGCGGGCAGGCCCACCCCAGTATCAACAATGGCCCAGCCATCGCCCGCATCGATCACCCACAGATTGATATGATCCAGCCCGAACGGCAGCCCCATGCGCACCCAGAAAATGCCCGGCGCCACTTCCTCGGCCTCACCCGGCCCCGGCACCCAGCGGCCGAGCGGGTAGTGCAGGCCCTTGATCTCGTCCGCCTCGCGCGCCGCGGTGCTGGCCTGGCCGGCGGGAATGGCGGTGAGAGGCGGCGGTTCCATGCAGCCACGCTAGGTTGACGTATACGTAAAGTCGACTCCCGCTGCTGATAGGGGCTCGACAGGTTCGCACCCTCCCCCAGCCCTTCCCTTGCAGGGAGGGATTGGGGGAGGGTTCTTGCCACAAGCCCGCCCCTGCGGCAGGGACGTCGCCAATGCACCCCAATACCGCCTTTCGCCATGACGAGGACGCGCTGGCCTTTGTCGCCACCACTGGCTTCGCGCACATCTTCGGGGCAACGCCGGATGGTCCGCGCGTGGCCCATGCGCCCGTGCTGGTGACGCCGCAGGGCACGCTGATGTTCCACCTGTCGAACGGCAATGCGCTGGCCAAGCATCTCGATGGCCTCACCGCGCTGATCAGCGTTGGCGGGCCGGGCCATTATGTCTCCCCCAACTGGTATGTGGTGCCGGCCGACAATGTGCCGACCTGGAATTACCAGGCGGTGGAAATCGAAGGCCAGGTGCGCGCGCTGGACATGGAAGAGCTTGAAGCCCTGCTGCATTTCGCCTCTGCCACCTTCGAGCCCCGCGTGGGCGAGGATTGGACCATGCACAAGATGGAGCGTGCGCGCGCCGAAGCGATGATGCGCGCCATCACCGGCTTTGAGCTCACGCCCACCGCCATCCGCACCACGCTCAAGGCCAGCCAGAACCGCAGCGACGCCGATGCGGCCGGGGTGATCGCCGCGCTGGAGCGGCTGGGCGAGACGGCCGGCGCCGCGGCCATCCGGAAGGCGCGCAAATGAAACTCGCCGTCTTCGATTGCGACGGCACGCTGATCGACAGCCAGGTCAACATCATCCGGGCGATGGAGAGCAGCTTCAAGCGCCACGCCCTGCCGCCGCCCGCGCCGCACGCCACCCGCCGCATCGTCGGGCTTTCGCTGGTGGAGGCCATGCAGGCGCTGCTGCCGGAGGCCGATTGCGACCTGCACCTGAGCCTGGCCGAGGATTACAAGACCGCCTTCCAGCGTCTGCGCGCCGACAAGGCGCTGGATGCCGAGCCGCTCTATCCCGGCATCCGCAGCCTGCTTGATACGCTGGAGGCGCAGGGCTGGCTGCTCGCCGTCGCCACCGGCAAATCCGATCGCGGGCTGAAGCTGGCGCTGGAGCATCACGGCATCCACCAGCTGTTCGTCAGCCTGCAGACCGCCGACCGGCACCCGTCCAAGCCGCATCCTTCGATGCTGCGCGCAGCGCTGGCCGAAGCGGGCGCGCAACCCGAACAGGCGGTGATGATCGGCGATACCATCTTCGATATCGCCATGGGCGAAGCTGCCGGCGTGCGCAGCATTGGCGTCGACTGGGGCTATCACGACGCGCACGAACTGATCGGCGCCGGCGCAGCGCATGTGGCCGATGATGCCGATCACCTGCTGGCACTGCTCAATGGCTGAGGACGAAGCCCCCGGTTCCGGCGAGATGATCGCCCGGCTGCGGCGGCTGGGCCGGATCATGGCCATCCTGTCGCTGGCGTTCGGCGGGGTATTTGTCGTGCTCGCCCGGCGCAGTGCGACGGCCGGCGACAATGGTGAAGTGGCTTCCGGCCTGTTCTGGGTCGCGGCCGTGTTGCAGTTCGCGCTGGCATTCGTCTTGCTGTGGCGCGGGCGCCGGGGGTAAGGCCAGTCCATGCGTGAAGCCCCCCTCCCTGCTGCGGAAGCCCGCAAGCGCTATCTGATCTATCTCGCCGTGCGGCTGACTGGGCTTGCCGTCATGGTCGCCGGGGTGTGGATGGTTCGCAACATCGGCCAGGCGCCGGGGCTGGCGGTGGTGCTGCTGGGCGGCTGCTCGCTGTTCGTGCGACCCCGGCATCTGGGCCTCACCCGCAGATGAAGCGATTCTATGCGACGGCCAGCGTCACCGGCGATGGCCCGTTCGGTGTGGCGCTGGACGGAAAGCCGCTGCGCACCCCGGCGCGGGCGCTGCTGGCGGTGCCGACCCGCGCGCTGGCCGACGCCGTTGCCGCCGAATGGCAGGGCCAGGGCGAGAAGATCGATCCGCGCAGCCTGCCGCTGACCGGCCTTGCCAATGCCGCCATCGATCGGGTGGCGGCTGATCATGCCGGCTTCGCCCGGCGACTGGCGACCTACGCTGAATCCGAACTGATCGCCTATCGCGCCGATGGCCCGGCCTCGCTGTTGGCAGCGCAGGCCGCGGCGTGGGACCCTTGGGTGGAATGGCTCTCCCGCCGCTATGACGTGGGCCTCACCATGACCACTGGCATCATGCACGTGGCGCAGCCGCCGGCCACGCTGGCGCGCGTGCAGGCAGCCTTTGCCGCCTTCACCCCCTTCCAGCTGGCGCCGCTCGATCCGATTGTGACCATCACCGGCTCTGCCGTGCTGGCGCTGGCAGTGGCGGCCGGTGAGCTGGAGGCCCAGGCCGCCTATGACATGGCCCATGTCGATGCGCGCTGGCAGGAAGAACAATGGGGCCGCGATCCACTGGCGGAAAAGGCCGAAGCCACGCGCCGCGCCGATCTGGACGCGGCGGTGCGGTTCCTCAGGCTGCTGCCACCCGCTGACGCCGCCTGACGGCACCAACAAGGCCAAAGCCGGCAATCAGCATCGCCCAACTCGCCGGTTCCGGCACGGCACCGCCGGCGCCTTCGACGGCCAGGAAGGTGGCATTGGTGCCGGCCGTGCCGAACAGGCCCAAGCCGCCGGTCACCGACGACGTGAAGGCATATTCGAACTGCTCGGTCCCAAGCAGGAACGGGCTCGGCCCCTGCAGCTGGGCGGCATTGAAGCCGGCATCCAGCGTGTCGCCCACCAGACGCATCGAACTGCCCAGCCCGATCAGGGCATCGTTCAGCAGCGCATTAAGGCTGGCGAAATTGGCGCCATTCTCGCCGGTGAGCAGGATATTGCCGCCACTGGCCAGATAGGCGGACATGGCGGCCAGCTCATCCGCCGTGTAAGCGTCATCGGGCGCCAAGCCGATGTAGAGATCATAATCGGCAAGCACGACCGGATTGACGACGCTGGCGGCGCTGTACACCTCGGCCAGATAGCCAAGGCTTTGATAATGGGTCACCAGGCCGGTCACACCGTCCGAGATGGTGGCGCTGCGCGTGGTCGTGTGCACCAGCACGCGATTGCCCTCCACGATGTTGCGGAAGAAATTCTGGTTGCCGCTATTGGTCGCGACCCGGTTGATGATGTTGCTGTCGCCTGAGAGGAACAGGGCAGCAGAAGCCGGCAGGGCGGTCAGAGCGGCAATGGCCGCAGCAGTGAGCAAACGAAACATGACGATTCCCCCAAACTGAACATGAACAACGTGGTACTTTTTGGTTAATATCAAAGTTTCGTTTGCCCGGCAATGGGCTCCGGCCGTTACCCTCCCCAACTTGGCCCTTGCCCGTCACGCCGCAATTGCTAGGGGAAAGGCCCGAGGGAGAGCCGCCCATGCTGAAGCAACTGGAAGAACTGGAACGCCGCCGTGACGCTGCCCGCATGGGTGGTGGGGAAAAGCGCATCGAGGCCCAGCACAAGAAGGGCCGGCTCACGGCGCGGGAACGGCTCGATATCCTGCTCGATCCCGGCAGCTTCGAAGAGCTCGACATGTATGTGGAGCATAACTGCACCGAATTCGGCATGGCGGAGCAGAAGATCCCCGGCGACGGCGTGGTGACGGGCAGCGGCACCATCAATGGCCGGCTGGTCTTCGTCTTCTCCCAGGATTTCACCGTGTTCGGCGGCTCGCTGTCGGAACGCCATGCCCAGAAGATCTGCAAGGTCATGGACACGGCGATGAAGGTTGGCGCGCCGGTGATCGGCCTCAATGATTCGGGCGGCGCGCGCATCCAGGAAGGCGTGGCCAGCCTGGGCGGCTATGCCGAAGTGTTCCAGCGCAACGTGCTGGCATCGGGCGTGGTACCGCAGATTTCCCTCATCATGGGCCCCTGCGCCGGCGGTGCCGTCTATTCGCCGGCCATGACCGACTTCATCTTCATGGTGAAGGATTCGAGCTACATGTTCGTCACCGGCCCCGATGTGGTGAAAACGGTGACCAACGAGGTGGTAACCCAGGAAGAACTGGGCGGCGCCATCACCCACAGCACCAAATCCGGCGTGGCCGATCTGGCGCTGGAGGATGATATCGACGCACTGCTGCGCACCCGGATGTTCTTTGATTTCCTGCCCCTGAACAACCGCGAGGATGCGCCATTCCGGCCGACCAGCGATGATCCGCTGCGGGTGGACCACAGCCTCGACACGCTGATCCCGGCCAGCGCCGCCAAGCCTTACGACATGCACGAGCTGATCCAGAAGGTTGCCGACGATGGCGAATTCTTCGAGCTGCAGCCCGGCCATGCCGGCAACATCATCATCGGCTTTGCCCGCATCGAAGGCCACACGGTGGGCATCGTCGCCAACCAGCCGATGGTGCTGGCCGGCTGCCTCGACATCAATGCGTCAAAGAAGGCGGGGCGTTTCGTGCGCTTCTGCGACGCCTTCAACATTCCGATCGTGACGTTCGTGGATGTGCCCGGCTTCCTGCCAGGCGTGGCGCAGGAATATGGCGGCATCATCAAGCATGGCGCCAAACTGCTGTTTGCCTATGCCGAAGCCACCGTGCCGAAAATCACCGTGATCACCCGCAAGGCCTATGGCGGCGCCTATGACGTGATGGCCTCGAAACATCTGCGCGGCGATCTGAACTTCGCCTGGCCCACCGCCGAAATCGCCGTGATGGGCGCCAAGGGCGCGGTGGAAATCATCTTCCGCCAGGATATCGGCGACAAGGACAAGATCGCGGCGCGCACCGCCGAATATGAAGCGCGCTTCGCCAATCCGTTCGTGGCGGCATCGATGGGCTTCATCGATGAAGTGATCATGCCGCATGCGACGCGGCGGCGAATCGCGACGGGGCTGCGGAAACTGCGCAACAAGACGCTCGAGAACCCGTGGAAAAAGCACGACAATATTCCGCTATAAGGCTGGGTTTTCCCAATTTTTCGTTGTCATGCTGGCGCAGGCCAGCATCCACAGTTGCACTTGGTCCATCCTTGATTGCACGCGGACGCTCCCGGAGGTCGATGCTGGCCTGCGCCAGCATGACGGGATCTTTGGGGTGAGAGCGCGCTTCTGCCCCGCGTGACAATCAACCGGCGCCGCCCTACACCCCAGCCATGCCCGACACCTATCTCGTCTGGAAATTCCTGCACATCACCGGTGTCGTGATGCTGATGGGCAACATCACCGTCACGGCGATCTGGAAATATTTCGCCGATCGTGACGGCCGCGGCCCGGTGCTGCAGTTCGCCCAGAAACTCATCACCTATACTGATTGGTCGATGACCGTGTGGGGCGTGATTCTCACCATGATCGGCGGCTATGGCCTTGCCATCGAAGGACAATTTGATCTTTTCAGCGGGTGGCTGCTGTGGGCGCAGGTCTGTTTCGTGGTCGCCGGACTGATCTGGATGGGGCTGATCGTGCCGATCCAGATCAAGAGCGCACGCATGACCAGCAGTTTTGGTAGCGGCCCGGTGCCCGATACCTACAAGGCTTTGTCAAAGCGATGGATTTTCTGGGGCCTCGTCTCCACCGTGCCGCTGGTGACGGCGCTGTGGCTGATGATCGCCCGACCGATGTGACGGTGAGGTTGCAGAAAAAAGACTCTTAAATGACAGTTCCGTGACATTCTTGTTGCATTGACGTGACAAAGGTCGCATCATCCTCCCATCAAGTGTTTTGGGAGGTACATGATGCGCATCACGATGGTTCTTCTCGCCGCCGCAGCCTTTGCAATGCCGGCCATGGCTATCGAGCCCGGTTATGAACAATGGCAGGTGAAGGTGCAGACCGCCGATCTCGATCTGTCATCAGCCGAAGGTCAACGTGCGCTGGACAAGCGCCTGGCGCAGGCCCTGACTCGCCTGTGCGGCCAGCCAACCACCTTCACCCGCGAAGATCTGGCCGCGCTTGAAGCCTGCCGCGCCGAAGCCATGCAGTCTGCTGCGCCGCAGATCGATGCTGCTCGCACCCTGCGAGCCGTGGCGGTTGCATCCAACCGCTGACGGGTGTTTCCGTCTGAACCCGAAAGGGCCGGTGCTCACGCGCCGGCCCTTTTGCTTTCAGCGGGTCGGCGACAGGCCTTCGAACGCGACGACATCGCCGGCCAGGGCGGCAAGGGCGGCGGCGATGGTGGCAAACAGCAAACGCATGACAGGTTCCAGGTGCTGGGGGTGCCGGCGCTGCTGTGGGGGAGGCAGCAGCGCCGGCGGGGGCGTGAGTGACGGTGACAGCCTGTGGGGGCAGAGGCTGCGCGGGGGAATGAGACCGTCTGTCACGCCTGCCTGCATGTGCTGATGCACCGCACCCGCCACAAAGGCCAACAAGGCTTGTTGGTCAGGCTCATCGCCAAAATCGATATGTTGCATGACAGCCGTGCAACGTTATTGAGCAGTCAGACGCGCAGCCGGGAGCCCCACGCCTTGTTCACGAAGATCCTGATCGCCAATCGTGGTGAAATCGCCTGCCGCGTGATCCGCTCGGCCCGGGCCATGGGCATCAAGACGGTTGCGGTCTATTCCGATGCCGATGCCCAGGCCCTGCATGTGCGCGAAGCCGATGAGGCCGTGCACATCGGTCCGGCACCGGCCGCTGAATCCTATCTGATCGCCGACAGGATCATCGCCGCCTGCAAGGCGACGGGGGCTGAGGCCGTGCACCCCGGCTATGGCTTTCTTTCGGAACGCGCCAGCTTTGTCGAAGCGTTGAGCACGGCCGGCATCGCCTTCATCGGCCCGCCGGCCGGCGCCATCGCCGCCATGGGCGACAAGATCGAATCCAAGCGTCGCGCCAAGGCGGCGGGCGTGAGCGTCGTGCCGGGTTTCGTGGGCGAAATCACCGGCACCGATCACGCCGTCGAGATCGCCGGCGGCATCGGTTATCCGGTGATGATGAAGGCATCGGCCGGCGGCGGCGGCAAGGGCATGCGCCTGGCGTGGAGCGAAGCCGATGTGCGCGAAGGCTTTGACAGCGTGCGCCGCGAGGCACTGGCCAGCTTTGGCGATGATCGCGTGTTCATCGAAAAGTTCGTCGAACAGCCGCGCCATATCGAAATCCAGCTGATCGGCGACCAACAGGGCAATATCGTCTATCTCAACGAGCGCGACTGCTCGATCCAGCGCCGCCACCAGAAGGTGGTCGAAGAAGCCCCTTCCCCGTTCGTCACGCCGGAAATGCGCAAGGCGATGGGCGAACAGGCCGTGGCGCTGGCTCGCAACGTCGGCTATTTCAGCGCCGGCACCGTCGAGTTCATCGCCGGCGCCGATCGCAGCTTCTACTTCCTCGAAATGAACACCCGCCTGCAGGTGGAACATCCGGTCACCGAGTGCATCACCGGGCTCGATCTTGTCGAACTGATGATCCGCGTGGCCGCCGGCGAGGCGCTGCCCTTCAGCCAGGCCGACGTGCAGCTGAACGGCCACGCCATCGAAACCCGCGTCTATGCCGAAGACCCGTATCGCGGTTTCCTGCCCTCCATCGGCCGCCTGTCGCGCTGCCAGCCGCCGGAAGCCGGTGTGGACGCGCAAGGCCGCCTGATCCGCATCGATACCGGCGTGGTGGAAGGTGCGGAAATCAGCATGTTCTACGATCCGATGATCGCCAAGTTGATCACCTGGGCGCCCACCCGCGCCGAAGCCATTGCCGCACAGGCGGATGCGCTTGATTCCTATCTGATCAAGGGCATCAACCATAATATCGATTTCCTCGCCGCCATCATGCAGCATGATCGCTTCAAGGCCGGCAGCAATGTCACCACCGGCTTCATTGCCGAGGAATATCCCGACGGTTTCCACGGCGCGCCGGTCGCGCCCGAAACCCGCGATGCGCTGGTCGCGGCCGCTGCCATCATCCATGCCGAAACCGTGGCGCGCGAACAACTGATCGACGGGCAATTGGCGGGCGATGGCGCCATCTATGGCATCAACTGGGTGGTCGATCTGGATGGCGAACAGGTGCCGGTGGAAGTCACCGGCGAAGCGGGCAGCCACGAAGTGCTGGTGGATGGCCGCGATCTGGTCGTGCAATCCGGCTGGCGCGTGGGCGACAGCCTGTTCACCGGCAACATCAACGGCACACCCGTCGCCATCAGCGTGGCGAAAAAGGGCAGTTTCACGTGGCTCACCACGCGGGGGGCGGCGCACAAGGCCCGCGTTCTTACCCCGCGCGCGGCTGATCTGGCCCGCCACATGATTGCCAAGGTGCCGCCGGACATGAGCAAATATCTGCTCTGCCCGATGCCAGGCCTGATCGTGTCCATCGCGGTGGCCGAAGGCGACAAGGTGGAAGCCGGCCAGCAGCTCGCCACCGTGGAAGCCATGAAGATGGAAAATATCCTGCGCGCCGAAAAGGCTGGCGTGGTGGCGAAACTGCTGGCCAAGGCCGGCGATTCCCTGGCGGTGGACGCGGTGATCATGGAATTCGAAGGCTAGGGCACCGCCAGCGGCCGTGCGGCGAAACCGCAACCCTTGCCACGGGCGAGCCCGTCGCATGGCCCGTCACACAGCAGCGCTCGCATCATCACGACATTGCAGACGCGGCCAACAATTGCCGAGAAAGTCCTTCGTTAACCTTTATCACTTATGAACCCGTTCCGGATCTTTTGCATTCGGATTGGGTCGAACGTGATTTCCAAGGGTCGTCTTGCTTGTCTTTCGGCAGGTCTCATTGCCGTTGCGCCCGCCGCGGCGTCGGCCACGGTCATCCTGTCGTCTGGCCCCGCCTCCCCCCTGCCAACCGAAGTGAGCGCCCGCGCCCGCTGGGGAGGCACCGGGTTCGAAGCGGTGATGCTGGAAGCCGGCACCCAGGTGGCAGGCACCAGCCTCAATCCGGTCGGCACGCCGGCGTGGCAACTGGGCCAGCCGCACGCGTTTCGCCTGTTCTGGGATTGGACGGTTGGCACGCTGACCTGGCAGATCGATTTCAACCGCGACAACAGCTTTGGCACCGGTGAAACCGCCAGTTTCGCGCGGGTGGCGCGGATCGGCACCAGCTTTTCCTATATCCTGCTCACCGCCAACAGCCGCACTTCGGGTGTCAACAGCAATGCGATCGACATCAGCAATCTGCGCATCAATGGCACCAACCTGGGCAGCTTCACGGCAGACAGCCTGAGCCCGTCCATCGGCCAGTTCTTCGAGCCGGATCCACTGGGCCCGCGCTTCCGATCGATCGAGATCCTGGGCGACCTGGTGTTCCGCAACACCGGCGGCAACGGCGCGTTCCAGAGCGAACGGCCGCGCATGCAGATCGATTTCCTCGGCATCGAACCGGTGCCGGAACCGGCCAGCTGGGTGATGCTGCTGACCGGATTTGGCGCCGTGGGTGCCGCCCTGCGCCGCAGCCGGAAGGCGGCGGCCGTCTGATTCAGCCCTGGCGCAACTGGTCCAGCCCGGCGCGATAGCGGCGGCTGCCGGGCAGGCTTTGACCACTCGCCAGCGTCACCGAAAAATCGCCGCTGCCTTCGCTGGCCACGCTGACGATCGCGCCACCGCGAACCAGATGGGCGCGGTGAATGCGCAGGAAGCCGTGCGGCGCCAATTCATCCGCCAGTGACGCCAGTGTCACCCGATGCAGCACGGCTCCGTGGACAGTGGCCAGCTCGACATAATTGCCGGCACTGCTGGCATGGCTGATCTCGTCCGGCGCCAGAAACAGCGTGCGGCTGCCATCCTTCACCGCCAGCCGGAAATCATCGCGCAGCGGCGCAGCCAGTGGCGCTGGCTGGGCGAGCAGGCGATCGAGCGCCCAGCCCAGCGCTGCCAACACCAGCAGCCACAGCACATCCTTGGGCCATTCGAACAGAAATTGCCGCACCAGTTCGGGCCAGCGATAGTGGTCGCCCGCCAGCCAATAGGCCAGACTGCGGCTGATCAACAGCCAGCCCACGTGCAGCAGCGCCACCGGTGCCGACAGGCCGATCAACGCCGCCAGCGCCATCGGCCAGCGCCAAACGGCAAGCCGCCGCACCAGCCACCACCAGGGCAGCAGCAGCGCCACAAAGAAACTGGCGCTGGTCAATTCCAGGGCAAAGGCTTGCCAGGCCGGCAGATCGGGCAGCAAGGCGCGCGCCGAATTGCCATCCAGCACTGCCTTGGCCAGAATCACCGCGATCACGACCGCGGTGGCCAGCCACCGCATGCCGCCTGTCCCTGATTGGTCGCCGCCTGTCCCCACCTGACTGCCGTTCATCCCGCCACTGGTGCCCGCCGGCACTTCACCGCTGATTTGCCGGTAACACAAGGCGATTGTCCGGCGCATGACAAACCCATCCGCCCGCCGTTACGATCTCGATTGGCTGCGCATCGCCGCCTTCGCGCTGCTCATCCTCTATCACGCCGGCATGGCCTTTGTGCCGTGGGGCTGGCACATCAAGCTGGCCCGGCTCGACTGGCTGGAACCGGTGATGCTGTTCACCAACGCCTGGCGGTTGCTGCTGCTGTTCCTCATCTCTGGCATCGCCTCTGCCGCGATGCTGGGAAAGGGCAGCGGCGGCTTTCTCGCCAGCCGCAGCAAGCGCCTGCTGCTGCCGCTGCTGCTGGGCGTGGTGCTGATCGTGCCGCCGCAGCCGTGGGTGGAGGTGCAGGTGAACGGCGTGTGGAGCGGCAGCTTCCTCACCTTCTGGCAAAGCGAATATTTCGACTTTTCCAGCCGCCTTGGCCTGATCCTGCCGACGTGGAACCATCTGTGGTTCGTCGTCTATCTGTGGGCCTACACGGTCCTGCTGGCGCTGCTGCCGGCGGCGGTGCGGTCGAGGCTGGCGCGGGGCGCCTCCCACCTTCTGGCCGGCAACCGCCTGTTGTGGCTGCCGATATTGGCCATTGCCGCCATCCGCATCAGCCTCGCCGATCGCTTCCCGGAATCCCATGATCTGGTCAGCGACTGGTGCATGCACTGGGTCTATGGCGGCAGCTTCTTCATCGGCGTGGCGATGGGCACGGCCGGGCCGCTGTGGGCCGGCATCGCACGGCTGTGGCGGGCAGGCCTGGTGCTGGGTGTGATCGGCTGGGCCGTCGTCGCCTGGATCAACGGCCAGCCCGGCGATCCCGACGGGGCGTTGCTTGCCCTCAGCCGCGCGGCGCGGGCCGTGCAGGCCTGGGGCATGATCGTCGGCCTGCTGGGCGTGGCACAGCGCTGGCTGGCCTTTGATCACCCATGGCGTCAACCGCTGGCCGAAGCCGTGTTCCCGGCCTATCTGATCCACCAGACCATCATCGTGCTGGCCGCCTGGTGGCTGCTGCCACTGGGACTGCCGCTGGCGATGCAGGCCGGATTGCTGCTGAGCACCACCATCATCGGCACGGCCGCCTTCTGCCTGATCACGGCGCGTATCGGCTGGCTGCGGCCATGGGCGGGCTATGGCGCCCTCAAGCCAGCAGCGGGGCCAGCGCGCCTTCGTGCCTGAGCAGCCAGGCCTTGCGCTCCACGCCACCCGCGTATCCCGTCAGCGCGCCGCCCGATCCGATCACCCGGTGACAGGGCACGACAATGCCGATGGGGTTGGCGCCATTGGCCAGGCCGACCGCGCGACTGGCCGAGGGCTGGCCGATGGCCGCGGCAAGCTGACCATAGCTGCGGGTCTCACCCGCCGGGATGCGGCGCAGCGCGGCCCACACCTTGCGCTGGAAATCGCTGCCGATGCCGGCGACGGGCAGCGCATCAAGTGCCGCCACATTGCCGGCGAAATAGGCCGCCAGGGCCTTCACCAATGCCGGCGGGGCTGGCCCTTCGACAAGCTCGCCCCTGGGATGATGCCGGGCGAACAGCCGATGCATCCGGTCGGCATAATCGTGGAAGTCGAGCGCGTGCAGCGCGCCATCGGGCACGGTGATGGCGAGGAGATCACCTAGCGGACTGGTGATGCGAGAGAGGAGATGGCTCATAGCCATTTCCTACCCGGCTTCACGATGGGATGCTGGCGGAAATCCGCCATCATGTCCGGCAGCTGAGCCCACCCTGATTATTGACCCCGCATTCAGCCCGCTGTTCGCCCACGGCAAAGCGCACCAGCAGCGCGCCGGCCTGGGCCAGCCGCACCGCATCGGCCACCGACTTGACCGGCTGGCCGCCAACACTTTCGATCAGCGCACCAGGACGCAGGAAACGCGCGGCCGGGGCATTGCCATCGATGGCGACCACCACCACGCCCTGTTCGGGCAGGCCGGCGCCCAATTCCTGGGCATAGGCCGGCGACAGATTGGCCAGCGTCACGCCGGTGAGGATGGAGCGGGCCGCGATGCGCGTCAGGCTGCGCGGCGGGTTTTCCGGCGGGGCGGCCAGGATCACCGGCACCTGCCGCTGCGCGCCGTCGCGCCAGATCTGGACATTCAGCGTGGTGCCAACGCCTTCGGTGGCAAGGCTGTAGCGCAGCTGGCCACCGTTCGCGACTTCCTTGCCGTCCACGCTGCGCAGCACGTCGCCCACCCTGATGCCGGCACGCGCGCCCGGGCTGCCGGGCACCACCGCTGTCACCAGCAGGCCGCCGGGGCGATCGAGGCCGAGCTGCTTTGCCGTGTCGGCCGTGAGGGCTTCACCTTCCACGCCGATCCAGCCGGAAACCAGCTTGCCCTTGTCGGCCGCGTTCAGGAACACGCGCACCATCTTGGATGGAATGGCAAAGCCGATGCCGTTGGAACCGCCGCCGCGGCTGAAGATGGCGGTGGGCACACCAATCAGCCGGCCTTGCGCATCCAGCAGCGCGCCGCCGCTGTTGCCGGGGTTGATGGCCGCGTCGGTCTGGATGAAGAACTGCCAATCGGAAACGCCGATGCCGGTGCGGGCCACAGCCGAGACAATGCCGGTCGTCACTGTCTGGCCAACGCCAAAGGGATTGCCGATGGCCACGGTGACATCGCCAACCTCGACCCGGTCGGAATCAGCCATGCGGATGACGGGCAGCACGGCACCTTCGGTTTCAACCTTCAACAGCGCCAGATCAAGCCGCGGATCGGCAAACAATATCTTCGCCTTGAACTCGCGCCGATCGGCCAGCGCGACCAGGATCTGATCGGCGCCTTCCACCACATGATTGTTGGTGATGATCAGGCCATCAGCGCCGACGATCACGCCCGATCCCAGCGATTGCGACACGCGCGGTTGCACGGGCGCGCCGCCAAAGAAGCGCTGGATGAATTCCTCGTTCAGACTGCGCGGGCGGCGATCGACCGTGGCGGTGTAGATGTTGACGACGGCCGGCGCCGCGGTCTTGACCACCGGCGAGAAGCTCAGCGCCACCTGGCCAGCGGCGGGCACGGCGCGGGGCACTTCGCTTGTATCCATCGGCGGGATTTGTGCCGCGACATGACCGGTGTCGGACAGGCGGGCGACGCCCACCGCCAGCCCGACCCCGGCCAGCAAGCCGATCGTTGCGCCAACCGCGATTTTCGTGCCCTGCACCATGCGTGTGAAGATCCTGTTCATTTCACCGAGATTGCTGCGTGAAGTTTAAGCAGCCATGAATATGGGGAGCGATTTGGCTTTGCGAAGGGGGAATCCATGAAACTCTGGCACTGCCGCGATGCACGCAGCTTCCGGGCGCTGTGGGCACTGGAAGAACTGGGCCTGCCCTATGAGCTGGTGCTGCTGCCCTTCCCGCCGCGCTGGCTGGAACCGAGCTTCCTCGAAATCAACCCGCTCGGCACCATCCCGTTCTTCACCGACGGTGACGTGAAGATGACGGAAAGCGCCGCCATCTGCCAATATCTGGCCGACACTTATGGAGGAGACGGGGCAGGTGCCCTGCGCGTGATGCCGGGCGATCCGCGGTACGGCGATTATCTCAATTTCCTGCACCAGTCGGATGCGACACTCACCTTTCCGCAGACTTTGGTGCTGCGCTACACGCTGCTGGAAAAGCCGGAGAATCGGAACCCGAAGGTGGCGAACGACTATCGCCGCTGGTTCATCGCCCGCACCATCTGGGCCGAACGCGCGCTGGCCGATGGCCGGCCATGGCTGTGCGGCGATGAATTCACCGTGGCCGATATCGCGGTTGCCTATGCGCTGCTGCTGGCCGGCAATCTGGGGCATCTGGGTGAAGTGGGGCCGCATTTGCTGTCCTACTGGGAGCGCTGCCAGTCCCGCGAAGGCTTCCAGCGCGCCAAGGCGGCGCAACGGAGCTAATCAGACTAGCGCAACATCCACTACGAAAATTGACAAACGATAGCTTCCTGCCTTATATTTTTATGATGACTAGATTAATTCACTTTCCTTTCCGCAGTGTTATTGCGCTTTCTTTGTTTTTTGCGCCTGTTGCAGCTAATGCAGCAAAAATAATCTCTGATCGAACAAATTCAGGAAAAGCCTTCATTATAATCAGCGGCCCAATAGAACGTGATGATGCTCGGAAATTCGCTCTAGAGTTGATCAAAACAAATGCGGAAATGGTCGTTCTTGATAGTACTGGCGGCTCTACCGTTGAAGCAATTGAAATTGGAAAATCAATTCGCTTAAAGAGTGTTTCTACATTTGTATTTAATGGCCGCGTCTGCGCCTCGGCTTGCGGTCTCATTTGGTTGGCAGGTTCAAATAAGTTTCTTGAAAAGGGAGCGCGAGTTGGTTTTCATGCTACCTATACCAACAATCAAGGAGAAAGAATTACATCAGGACTTGGTAATGCGTTAGTAGGACGCTATCTCACGCTCCTCAATCTTCCCGAGAAAGCGATTGCTTTTGCTACAATGGCTGACCCGAATGGCATTATCTGGCTCACTCCGGAAAACTATAAGACTTCTGGAATAGATGTTGAACTTTTTGGCGAAAAAAACATTGACAATAAAATTCAAACAACACCTGTTCCTACAATCACTACCATGTCTATGCAGCCACAGAATAGCGCTACCGAGGTATCTCTGTGGAAGAAAATCGCAGGCTGGACTGTAATCCGGGATCTCACATTATCTGGAAATTGCGCGATATATACCGATTTTGAAAGAGGAACTGCGCTAAGAATTGGCTTTAGAAAATCTGATTTTAGATCCAGTTACATTTTGATTGGAAACTTAAAATGGGAGTCATTAGAAGAGAATAAAAATTATGACCTCATTGTTGAGTTCGATTCTCTTGGAGCGTGGAATCTCCCAACTACTGGTCAAAAATTGAATGATGTAGTTTTTCTACGAGCAGATTTTGCTGATACGAAATTTTGGGATGAATTTCTAGAAGCAAAATCAATGACCGTTAACTTCAAAGGACAACCTGTTGCTTCCTTAAGTCTGTCAGGAACCACGGAAGCGGTGAGAGAAATGCTACTTTGCCAAAAGTCAAAACCTATCAATCGGGATGATCCATTTGCAAAGAAATGAACATCGATATTAATTTATTTGACTTATCTGCATTATGTCGGATAGAAGTAAATTGCGATAAAGGTGCGGGAAGAGTTGCCCGCCCCGGCTTTCCTCCCACTTCAGCGCCGGGCCCAGCGCATCGGCGTCCAGCGTCAGCGCAACCACGCCCGCTTCACCGGCAAACCATTTGGCCAGTGTGCCGGGCGCCTGTTCGGGGGTGGAGATGTGGATATAGCCGTCACGCAGATCGTCAGCCGAACCGGCGAACACGCGCGTCGCCTGGAACTGCGCCCATTCCGCCGCCCGCAGCAGCTTGACGATCGGCGTCATTTCGCTTCACGCACCGGCACCCTGAGCGTGCACAGATCTGCTGCGCCGGCCGGGCGCGGGAAGAAACCGATGCGGTTGGCGCGGGCGTGCGAGACCGCGGCAAAGCTGGGCGAGGCCGTGTCCATCATCTGCCATTTCGGGAAGCCGGGGATCTGGCTGGCAAGGCGCACGCGGGTGATCTTCGTGCGCTGCGCGTCGTCCTTGTAGAAGCCAAGCTCCTCGGTGCCGCGCGGCAGCGCGGCGTGCGGCTCGATGCCGGCCAGCACGCGGCCAACATTGGCGATATTGCGATCGAGATGGCGCGGGCCATGGCCGATGACGGTGTAGAGCTCGGCACCATCGCCGGTATCGGGCGGATTGTCCCGGCCCACGCCCACCGTGCCATAGCAGTGCGCCAGCCAGGCGGTGCCGGTGCTGGTGTCGCGCGCGGCCTGCCAGCCCGACACCCAGCCGGCTTCGGCATAGGTGTCCTTGTAGGGCGACGGGGTGAAGGCAAGGCCAGCCAGCGGCCGCTCATATTCGGCCGGAAGCGGCGTGGGCTTGGGCTTGGATGGATCAGGCCGCGCCGTCCATTGCACGACATAATTATCCTGCACCCGCACGATGCGGCCATCGTCGAACTCGCCACGACGCACCAGCTGCTTAATGGCGGCCACGTGTGCGGGCGCAAAGGCCGGCGCCAGCTGGATGACCATGCGCCCGGCGGCCGTCTCCATCACCATGATGTCGTCGGGGTCGATCGTCAGCCAATGCGTCTGCGGCGCTTCGGCGATGATCTTGTCGGCGGCGTTGTACACGGGCGGTTCGGCCGGCGGCGGCGCTTGTGCCAGCAGCAGCGGTGCAGCGAGGAGCAACAGCTTCTTCATCAGAGTTCATCCGCCTGGAAATCGAGGGCAAGTCCGTTGATGCAGTGGCGCAAGCCCGTCGGCGGCGGCCCGTCGGGAAACACATGGCCCAGATGCCCGCCGCAGCCAGCGCAATGGACTTCGGTGCGCAGCATGCCGTGGCTGCTATCCGTTCTGGTGCCCACCGCGCCTTCCACGGCATCGTAAAAGCTCGGCCAGCCGGAACCGGAATTATACTTGGTGCTGCTGTGATAGAGCAGCGCTCCGCAGCCGGCGCAATGATAGTCGCCAGCGCGTTTCTCGTCGTTCAGCGGCGAGGTGAACGGCCGTTCGGTGGCATGTTCGAACAGCACGGCGCGGGCTTCGGGGCTGAGGCAGCTCATCATGGTCTCCATCTCGACAGAGCATCGATTGCACCTTGCAGGATATAGCTCGCCGCCAGCCTGTCCACCCGCTCCGAACGCCGGGCGCGCGACAAATCCTCGGCGATCATGGCGCGCTCCACCGCTGCGGTGGACCAGCGTTCATCCCAGAGCAGCAGCGGCAGGCCGAGCACGGCGACATTGCGCGCGAACGCCCGCACCGATTGGGTGCGCGAACTGTCGGTGCCGTCCATGTTGAGCGGCAGCCCGATCACCAGCCCCACCAGCCGTTCCTTGCCCACCCAGGACTTCAGTTCCGCCAGATCGGCGGCGAATTTGGTGCGGGCGATGGTGTGGGCCGGGCTGGCAAAACTCCAGCTGGCGTCGCAGGTGGCAAGCCCGATCGTCTTGGTGCCCACGTCCAGCCCGCCCAGCCGGCCGGCATCGGGCAGCGCCGCCGCATAGTCCGGCGCGGTGGTCGCGATCAGCGTTCCGCTTTCCATGCCACCACCCGCGCCGCCACATCCTGTCGCACCGCTTCCCAGAACAGCGGATAATCAAACACATGGAAATTGTTGCCAGGCAGCACGAAGGCTGGATAGCCCGAAGGTGTCTCGCCGATCAGCAGCAGGCCGCGTGCGTCGCAGCGCGCCGGCACGCCGGGCGTCACCAGCTTGCCGGCGGTGAGCGTGGCCGATGGCACCAGGCTGCCCGGATTGGCGCTGGCCGGCGCCGCATCGCCGATGCTGCCGGTAAGCGGATTGCTGCACAGCATGGCGGTGCCGTTGCGCGGCGTGCCAGCAAGGCCGGTGCCGCGATAATAGACATCCAGGATCGCCGATGCATCGGCTGGCTCGGCAAAGCTCTGCCAGCTCAGGAGGCAACGCGCCTGCGCCCGCTGCTCGCAGGCGCGCAGACCCAGCGCCGGCAGATCAGCATCGATCGACACCGGCCAGCCCACGGCATAGGCCGCCACGATGCGGGCCGCGAGCGGCGTGCCGGCCACCTCTTCCTTCAGCAGGCGCAGCAAGTGCAGCGCACCCTGGCTGTGACCGGCCAATATGATGGGGCTGCCCGCTGGCTGCGCCTGCAGGAAGCGGGCAAAGGCCGCCTTCACATCGGCATAGGCCAGATCCTGCGCCGCCTGTGCCGAAGCGCGGGTTTCGGGCGTGTTGGCGAGGAAACTGCCCAGCACGGCCTGGCGGTAATGCGGCGCCCACAAGGGCCCGGCCGCCGCCAGCGCACTGGCCTCGGTGCGCAGGAAGCCGGCCAGCCGCAGCGCCTTGGTGGGTTCACTGGATCGGCCATTCCACTGGCCATTTTCAAAGGCGGCGGTAGGGGACACGAAGAACACCGGCACGTCGCCCCTGGCCAGCGCCGCCGCCCCTTCCGGCACGAACGACGTGGGATCATCGGCCTGGCCGGGCCGCGCCGCCCAGCTGGCGGCCTCGCCATAATCATAGGCGGCACCAGCGTCGGCCGCGGCAAATTCCCCGCGTGGTACCAATGCCGCACTAATCAGGCGATTGCCGGCCAGCCGGTATGTCAGGCCAGCCACGATGACGATGATGATGGCAATCGCCACCAGCCACAGGAACAGGCGCGGCAATCGCGCCGGTCGCTCGACCCGTGCCGGCCGTGCCGCCGGTGTCGCAGTGGGGTCAGCCGGATTGTCGTCTCCAGGGTGATCAGTCAAACGTCATGGCCTTCTGCAATGTGTCGGCCGGATGCCTAGCAGCGCTAGGGATACACGGGGAAGAAAAACACGATATTGTCCGTCGAAGTACTTGAGTTTTTTGTAATGAGCGGCATAAAGTCACAGCCATGAGCAGCATCCTTTGCGTTGAAGACGACGCCACCATGGCCGAACACATCGCGCAGGGTCTGCGCGAAGCCGGCTATCATGTTGATATTGCCGGCACCGGAACCTTGGGTCTCGAGCTGGCGATGGACGGCCATTATGCCGCCATCGTGCTCGATCGCATGCTGCCCGGGCTTGATGGCCTCACGCTGCTGTCCCGTCTGCGCGAGGCCGGCAACCGCACGCCGGTGCTGGTGCTCTCCGCCTTGGCCAGCCTCGATGAACGGGTGAAGGGCCTGCGCGCCGGTTCCGACGATTATCTCACCAAGCCGTTCGAACTGCCGGAACTGCTCGCCCGCCTGGAAGCCGTGCAGCGCCGGGCCGCACCGTCGGGGGAAATCACCCGGCTGGTGGAAGGCGAGCTGGAACTTGATCTGCTCGCCCGCCGTGTCACCTGGGGCGGCAAGCGCATCGATCTGCAACCGCGCGAATTCCGCCTGCTGGAATATCTGGTCCGCCACCGCGGCCAGGTCGTCACCCGCTCCATGCTGCTGGAAGGCGTGTGGGATTATCATTTCGATCCGGGCACCAACGTCATCGACGTGCATGTCAGCCGCCTGCGCAAGAAACTGGATGAAGGCGGCGCCGGCAATATCGTGCAGACTGTTCGCGGCACCGGCTATCGTGTCGGCGGCGAGCCGGTTTCGGCCTGAGAACGGGCTGTCTGCCGTGCCCCGCGCGGGGCCATCAATGATGCTGCCCCCGCAACTGCATCGGCTGCTGGACCGCCTGATGCCGCGCACCACCACGTCGCGGATCAGCCTTGTGCTGTTTCTCGTGCTGTTTTCCGGATCAGCGCTGATGCTGGTCCTGCTGGAACGCGCCACCCAGAATCTGCTCGACCGCGACGCCCAGACCCGGATCGATGCCATCGCCGATGCCTCGCTGCTGGCGTGGCGCAAACAGGGCCTGGAAGCCGCCGTGACCATCCTCGATGGCGAATTGCAGGTGCCGGGGCCGCTGGTCATCCATCTTGCCACCAGCGATGGCACATTGCTGCTCGGCAATCTGGCGCGCTGGCCGGATGATGTGCCGATCGATGGCCGTTATTACCGCGTTACCGCCATGGAAACCGAACAGGGCGATCCCAGCCCCTATATGGTCACCGGCCGGCCGATGCCGCAGGGCTATCGCCTGCTGGTGGGCCGCAGCCTGGAAGCCGAAGTCCGCCTGCTGATGACGCTCACCACCATTCTCACTGCCGCGCTGCCGCTGGCGGCGCTGCTGGCGTGGCTGACCAGCCGGATGATCGCCCGCATCATCACCGATCGCGCCCACGGCATTGCCGATGTGGTGAGCGAGGTGACCGGCGGCAATCTGCACGCCCGGGTCGATCTGCCGCCCGGGCCACCGGCCGATGCCTTTGATTCGATGGGCGCGGCCTTCAACGTCATGCTGGCGCGGGTGGAATCGGTGCTCGACGAACTGCGCGCCGTCACCGATGGACTGGCGCACGATCTGCGCTCACCGCTCACCCGGCTGAAGGCCCGCATCGACAAATTGGGTCTGGGCACCGTTGTGGACGCTGCCGATCTGTCCGCCGTCTCGGCCGAAGCGGAATCGCTGCTCGCCATGCTCGACAACAGCCTGGAGATCAGCCGCGCCGAAGCCGGCATCGGCCGCGACCGCTTTGAAGAGGTCGATCTGTCGCGGATGATCGCCGATCTGGCCGACATGTACGAACCGCTGGCCGAAGATGCCGGCGTCGCACTGAAACTGCAGCCCGGCCTGTCGCGGGTGACGGCGCGCGCCCATCGTCAGTTGCTGGGCCGGGCGCTGGCCAACCTGATCGACAATGCCCTGCGCTATGGCGCTGCAGGCAAGGTGATCGAACTGGGCGTGGAGGCAAGCGACAGCGGCGCCCGGCTGCTGGTGGCCGATCATGGCCCCGGCATCCCCGCCAGCCAGCGCCACGATGCCATCAAGCGCTTTGGCCGGCTGGACGCGGCGCGCGGGCGGCAAGGCCAACGCCTGCAGGGTGCCGGCCTTGGCCTGTCTCTGGCCGCCGCCGTCGCCCGCCTGCACGGCGGCAGCATCAGCCTTGCCGACAACAATCCCGGCCTGCTGGTGGCGATCGATCTGCCCGTCGTACCGGCAGCGGAATAGGCCTCAGCCCGCGATCACCAGCCCGTGCCGCTTCTTGCCGGCGCTCACCTTCTGGCCCGGATTGACCAGCGCCGCATCGCTGCCCGCCGCTTCGCCATCGATGCGGGCGCCACCCTGCGCCACCAGCTTGCGCGCCTCGTTCTTCGAGGCGGCAAAGCCCAGACCGATCAGCGCATCCACGATGGTAACGGGCGCACTCACCGCAAACTGCGGCAACTCCTCGCCCGCGCCGCCACCGGCAAAGGTGGAGCGCGCCGTTTCGGCAGCAGCCTCGGCGGCCTCGCGCCCCCGGCACAGTGCAGTCGCTTCGGTGGCCAGCACTTCCTTGGCCAGGTTGATCTCGGCGCCTTCCAGCGCCTCCAGGCGGGCGATCTCGTCCAGCGGCAGATCGGTGAACAGTCGCAAGAACTTGCCCACATCGGCATCATGCGTGTTGCGCCAGAACTGCCAGTAGTCGAAATGCGGCAGCTGATCCTCGTGCAGCCACACCGCGCCCTTGGCCGTCTTGCCCATCTTGGCGCCATCCGCCCGCGTGATCAGCGGCGTCGTCAGGCCAAAGGCCTCCTTGGCGTCCACCCGGCGGATGAGATCGGTGCCGTTGACGATATTGCCCCACTGGTCCGAACCGCCCATCTGCAGCGTGCAGCCAAAGCGGCGATTGAGCTCCAGATAATCATACGCCTGGAAAATCATGTAGTTGAACTCGATGAAGCTCAGCGGCTGCTCCCGCTCCAGCCGCAACCGCACACTGTCAAACGTCAACATCCGGTTGATCGAGAAATGCCGGCCATAATCGCGCAGGAACGGCACCAGCTGCAGCCGCGACAGCCAATCATCATTGTTGACCATCACCGCATCAGTCGGCCCATCGCCAAAGCGCAAAAACCGCTCGAAAATCCGCTTGATGCTGGCCAGATTGGCATTGATCTGCGCATCATCCAGCAACTGCCGCGCCTCATCCTTGCCCGACGGATCGCCAATCTTGGTCGTGCCCCCGCCCATCAGCACGATCGGCCGATGCCCCGATTGCTGCAAATGCCGCAGCATCATGATCGAAACCAGATTGCCGATGTGCAAACTGGGCGCCGTGCAATCAAAGCCGACATAGGCGGTGATCGCGCCCTTCCCCGCCGCGCCGTCCAGCGCCGCCGCATCGGTGATCTGATGAATGTAGCCGCGCGTTTCGAGACGGCGGAGGAAATCGCTGCTGTAGGTCATGGCGGGGACGGCTTTACGGTGTGACGCGGCGCTTGTCATGCCCCGAGCGCAGCAAACGCAGCGCCGGCCCGCTTGAAACCTCACCCTTCCGTGCGGACTTGATCCGGGGCAAGGCTTCCCCCATCCTCGACCGTGCGGACAGGAAGGCCTCCCTGCTTGGGCGAGCAGCACGCTGGACTGTCTTCAAGACGCATGCGGTGCAGGCCTGTTGCGGGCGCTGGCCGCCGTCACGGCGGGGGATGGAAGAAGATGAAGGCGCCAATATTGCTGGTCGCGGCCATGGCGGCGCTGACCTTGCCCACCGTGGGTGGCGGGGCGGCGGCTCAAGCACCGGTGATGGCAGAAGCCGGGCCGCCGCAGGGCAGCGGCAGCTATCAGGATCTGCTGCGCATCTGGGCGGAATTCCGCACCTGGCGCAGCGGCTTTGCTGCCCGCACGCCCGATTGGTCTGCAACCGGCATATCAGCGGAACGCAGCCGCATGGCGACCTTCCTCAGCCAGGTTGACGACATGAACGTGGCCGGCATGGACCGCGGCCAGCGCGCCGAATTCCTGGCCGCACGCGCCAAGATGCTGGAACATCATTTCCTGCTTGATGTGGCCCAACCCTGGCAGCGCGATCCCGGTTTCTATGTCGATCGCATGCTGGATATCGGATTCGCCGAATTGCCGGCCACGGGTGACGCCCTGGCGCGGCTGAAGACGCGGCTGGCCGATGTGCCGCGCCTGACAGCCACCGCCAAGGCCAATCTGGAGAACGTGCCGGGAGATTATGCCGATCTGGCCCTGCACAATCTTGATACGGCTGATGGTGTGGGCCATGGCCATCCCTATCGGCCGGTGCCGCCGCCGGGCGTGCTGGGCTGGCTGGACGATCTGGCGGCGCGCGCACAGAAACATCAGCCCGAATTGCTGCCCGAAATCCGCAAGGCCCGGGCCGCGGCCGTGGAGTTTCAGGCCTGGCTCAAGGCTGGCCGTCCCGCAATGACCGCCAAGGCAGGCGTGGGCAAGGCCCGTTTCGATTGGTACCTGAAAAACGTCAAGCTGCTGCCCTACACCTCGGATCAGTTGATGGTACTGGGGGCCCGGGAAACGCAACGCCTGTGGGCGGCGCACGCACTGGAAGAACATCGCAACCGCAATCAGACGCCGCTGACGCTGCCCACCACGCCCGAGGATTATGCGGCCCGCAAGGCGCGTTCGCTGGAACTGATCCGCGCCTGGGTGGCGCGCGAGGAGATCATCACCGTTCCCGACGACATCGGCGATCTTTACATCAACGTGCCGTGGATCGTGCGGCCCGACGGCCCGAATTTCTGGGAACAGGTGCAATATCGCGACCCGACGCCCGATCTGCTGCACGCCACACTGCCCGGCCATGCCTTTGACGGGCAGATGGCCCGGCGCGACAAACGGCCCATTCGCGGCAATATCGGGGATGGCGTGCGCGCCGAAGGCTGGGGCGTCTATCTGGAAGAAGCCGCGCAGCGCCTGGGCTTCCTCGAAGACCGGCCGCGCGTGCGCGAACTCATCGATATCTTCGGCATCTTCCGGGCCGTGCGCGTGGCCGGCGATATCGAACTGCAGCTCAACCGGAAATCCGTGCCACAAGTGGTGGCCGAATGGCAGAAATGGACACCCTGGCTGGACCGGAACGTGGCCCGGGTCGACGCCGAAATCTACCTGCGCCGCCCGCCCGGCTATGGCCTGGGCTACACGGTCGGCATGATCGAAATGCAGAAATTGCTGGCCGATCGCCGCCACCAACTGGGCGACAAGTTCGTGCTGAAGCAGTTCCACGATGACGTCATGGCCGCAGGACGCATGCCCCTTTCCGTGATCCGCTACGACCTGACCGGCCTCGACGACGAAGTTCGCCACTTCTGGCGCCGCGACCCACTGCCGGCCCAGTGAAATTGCGGGAAAGGCCCGGCCGCAACGGGTTGGCTGCGCAGCATTGAACGACCGATCAGGCGGAGAACAGGACGGGCCGCTGGCGGCCAGGGTCGCAGACCCTGGCCCCGTTCGTTTTCAGGTGGCCCGCTGCCGTTTCGGCCGTTAGCCGTTGGCCCCAAGGCTGCCGCTGAGATCGTTGCGCTGCCGCAAGGTGCAGCACATTGGCCATTGGTGGATCAGTCGAACCGTCCAGCCAAAGTTCGCGCCGTGGTTTCAGCCCAAAAAGACCGGTGCGGGAAGTCTTGAGCCGACCACCAGAATCCATGCGCAAAAAAGTCATCCCGCCTGGCCTGAACGTGGCCAAATGTCGATGGCACATAATCGTTGGAGAAGTTTGACGACAGGCAGGTGATGCAGTGGATCAGGCCATTGCGATCAGTTCGGTAAATGATGTCTGCCCTTGCACGATGCCAATACGGGCCCAACACGTCCAACAGTCCGCTCATGAGCTTTTTGTGGGCTGGTTGGCTCATGTGGATGCACGTCTCTCGGATATTCATTACATGTCAGGCTGCCCGGTCGCGATCAGGATAGCAATTTCTGCTTCGAACGCCAAAATAGCGGGACCCGGGATCAAGTCCGGGGTGACGGATTGTCAGGGCAATCCAAACAAACGGGTCCAGGGCTTCACCGCCGTAAGACCTCGCGGCGGTTGCCGAGGCGGATCACCGTGATCGGCATCACGCCGTCTTGCCTGTCGGAGA
Source organism: Sandarakinorhabdus sp. AAP62 (assembly GCF_000331225.1). Lineage (GTDB taxonomy): Bacteria > Pseudomonadota > Alphaproteobacteria > Sphingomonadales > Sphingomonadaceae > Sandarakinorhabdus. Next base: position 102,064 of record NZ_ANFY01000011.1, read on the forward strand.
TGATGCGCCAATCGCCGATGCGATATGGGCCGAAATCGCCCAGTAACTTGCCGCGCACTCCATCGCCAGCGCTGCCCGGCTCGGTGGTTGCTGGCCTGCGCCAGCATGACGGGGCCTTGGGAACAGGGCCGCCCAAAGACCAAATGGTCGCTGGGCCGGCCCAGCGACGATCAATCGTCGCTAGCGGTGCCGAACAGGCAGAGGGCCAGCAGCAGGGTCGCCACCACGCCGGAGCCGCCGGCGATGGGCGACGGGAAAAAGCCGTCCAGGCCGAACATCATCACCAGCGTATTGGCCACAAAGGCGACGGCGCCGACCAGCACTGTCGCGCCGCCGAGGGCTTTGCTGCCTGCGTTCAGGCGGGCCATGCCGAACACCACCGCAGCCAGGCCGAGCAGCATCTTGGCGCAATTATAGATGAAGAAGGAAAAGGCGACGACGGCGCTGGCGACACCGGCAAATTCCGCGTTGGCCTTGGCCATGGCGCCAAAGGGCGCAAACAGGGTCAGGCCCACGGCAACCTGAACGACATTGAGCAAGGCAGCGCAGACGAGGGCAGAAAATCCCAGGCGATGGCGTTTGGCCATGGCCAGGGCCGAGCCGGCCAAGGCCGCCAGCACCACGAACAGCAGGCCCTCCATGCCCCACAGCAGCTTGCGATCAATATCGGGCGCCTGCAGGTACAGGGCGGTATAGATCGACTGGGTGACAGCGGCCAGCATCAGCAAGCTGGCGACAATCTTGACCGTGCGGCCTTGGGTGAGCTCCACCAGAGGTTCCTTTGCAGCAGCGGGCCCGGCAGCAGCCGGTTCCGGAGCAGCAATGATGGGCCGGTTTTGCGAAGCGATACAACCGAACAGTGGCGTGGCATGAAATCAATAGGCGCTGGCTATCATCAATCCGCGTCGATGATCGTCAGCCATTCCCACCGCTGCTGGTAGCTGGCGGCCTTGGCGCGATACTGTTCGGGCTTTGGGTTGAAGCGGTTCATGCCCAGCCGGCCGGCGTACAGATCGTCGAGACCATAGGGGGCAAAAACCGCGCGGCTTTGCACATCGATGCCGACGCAGGTGGAACTGACCAGGAACAGTTTGATGCCATCGGGTGCCGAGTGGAGCTGCGGATAGGCGCCGCCAAAGCGTTCCCCGTACCAGAGGTGGACGCGGGCCTGGTTCTTCACTTCGACGGTGATCGGCAGATCGGCAGTGGCCGCGGCGACGCGCTGGATCACACGGTCTTCGGCTTCCCACGACAGATCAGACGCGTCGAAATAGAAGACGTCATAATCGCTGATCCCCCAGGCTGGATCGCGGCCGGAGCGCTGGTTCCAGACGGTCTGGAACAGGCAGCCGGCGGTGAGGTGGCAATCCGGCAAGGCCAGCGCTGCCAGCCGGTCGAGCAATTGCGCGTTGAACGGATTGGTTTGGGTGGCATCGCGGAACGCATCTTCGGTCATCGGTCTGCACTCCGCAGGCACTGCCGCCTTGCGCATGATGGCGGGAGCCTGTGCCGCCGCACTGCCCAATCCGATCGACACAGACAAGCGATCTCGGGCCAAAGCTGCTCTTGCATCGCAAGCCCATATCCCCCATCCGGCGCGTCAATGACCATTTTCTACCTCCTGCTGGCTCTCGGCCTGGCCGTTGGCCTCAACCACCCGGCGCGGTTGTGGCGGATGGGGGCGCAGTTGTGTGCAGCGGCGGCGTTGTTCATGATGGTCTGGTCGATCTGGCTGGCCAATGGCGATGGCACGTTCGCTGCCCGAGCCAGTGATGATCTGCGGCCGTTGCTGCTGAATGCCATGGCGGTGATTGCGCTGTTCGTGATCCTGCTGCTGCTGGCGCTTTTGCCGGTGCAGTGGCGACGGACGGTGGACAGCGTGCCAGACTGGAACCGCCGCCAGAGCTGGGGCCAGATTGCGCGCATATTGCACTGGACCAGCGCCGTGCTGATGCTGGTGGCGCTGCCGATGGGCCTGTTTGTGGGCGTGCTGTCGCCCTCGCCAGAACGCGCCGGTTTCCTCGACGTGCATATCGGCATTGGGGTGGCGCTGTTCTTCCTGCTGCTGCTGCGCTGGTTGGCGCAGGGGGCATCGCCTGGCCCGGCCAGCCCCAATGGCGCGGCGCGGCTGAACAAGCTGGCGCTGTATCTGGCGCTGGCCACGCTGCCGGTGTCGGGCGTGGCGCTGGCGGGCGCGACCGGCGTTGCGGTGCTGGGCCTGCAACCAGCGGTGCCGCTGCTGCCGGCGCGGGCCCTGCATATCGGACTTTCGCTGTTGTTTGCCACGGCGTTTGTCGCCCATGCCGGTGCCGTGCTGTGGCATCATTTCGCGCTGCGCGATCGCCAGCTGATTCGCCGCATGTTGCGCTGAGGACTGGAACAAAGCGCGCACAACGGCCATAGTCGGCACATGGCCATCCAGATTCGCACCAGCCTTGCCGAAACGGAACTGACGGAGTTTACCCCGCACCGCCCGGCCCGGCCGGAGAAGAGCGAGGGCGGCCGCCCCTTTGTGCTGAGCACCGAATATACGCCCGCCGGGGACCAGCCCGCCGCCATCGCCGAACTGGTGGGCCAGGCCAATGAGGGTGAGCGCGATCAGGTGCTGCTGGGTGTGACCGGTTCGGGCAAGACCTTCACCATGGCCAAGGTGATCGAGGCGGTGCAGCGCCCGGCGCTGATCCTGGCGCCCAACAAGATCCTCGCCGCGCAATTATACGGCGAATTCAAGAGCTTCTTCCCCGACAATGCGGTGGAATATTTCGTATCCTATTACGACTATTACCAGCCCGAGGCCTATGTGCCGCGTTCCGACACCTATATCGAGAAGGAGTCGAGCGTGAACGAGGCCATCGACCGGATGCGACACTCCGCCACCCGCGCGCTGCTCGAGCGGGACGACGTGATCATCGTCGCGTCGGTGTCGTGCCTCTATGGCATCGGCTCGGTGGAAACCTATTCGGCGATGACCTTCGCGCTGAAGAAGGGTGGCTCGGCCGATCTGAGGGAGGTGGTGAGGAAGCTCGTCGCCATGCAGTACAAGCGCGGCGATCTTTCCTTCACACGCGGCAATTTCCGAGTGCGCGGTGACAGCCTGGAAATCTTCCCCTCCCACTATGAAGACAGTGCCTGGCGCATCAGCTTCTTTGGCGACGAGATCGAGCAGATTTCCGAATTCGATCCGCTCACCGGGGAGACGGTGGCCAGGCTGGATCAGATCAAGATCTACGCCAACAGCCACTATGTCACGCCCGGCCCGACCATGAAGCAGGCCGCCGACGCCATCCGCCACGAACTGAGCGAGCGGCTGAAGGAGTTGAACGCCGAAGGCAAGTTGCTGGAAGCCCAGCGGCTGGAGCAGCGAACAAACTTTGATCTGGAGATGATCGCCGCCACCGGGGCGTGCGCGGGCATCGAGAATTACAGCCGCTTCCTCACCGGCCGCCTGCCTGGCGAACCGCCGCCCACATTGTTCGAATATCTGCCGGAAAACGCCCTGCTGTTCATCGATGAAAGCCATGTGACGGTGCCGCAGATCGGCGCCATGGCCAAGGGCGACCACCGCCGCAAGGTGACGCTGGCCGAATATGGCTTCCGCCTGCCGAGCTGCATCGACAACCGGCCCTTGCGCTTTGCCGAGTGGGAGGCGATGCGGCCGCAGACGGTGTTCGTCTCCGCCACGCCCGGCCCGTGGGAGATGGAGCGCACCGGCGGCGTGTTCACCGAACAGGTGATCAGGCCCACCGGGCTGATCGACCCGCCAGTGGAGATCAAGCCGGTGGAGGACCAGGTGGAAGACCTGATCCAGGAGGCGAAAAAGGTCGCCGCCGCCGGCTATCGCACGCTGGTGACGACGCTGACCAAGCGCATGGCCGAGGACCTGACCGAGTTCCTGCACGAGGCGGGCCTGCGCGTGCGCTACATGCACTCGGACGTCGAAACGCTGGAGCGCATCGAGCTGATCCGCGATCTGCGCCTGGGTGTTTATGACGTGCTCGTTGGCATCAACCTGTTGCGCGAGGGCCTCGACATTCCCGAATGCGGGCTGGTGGCGATCCTGGATGCCGACAAGGAAGGCTTCCTGCGCTCCGAAACGTCGCTGGTGCAGACCATCGGGCGGGCGGCACGCAACATCGAGGGCCGGGTGATCCTTTATGCCGATCGCATCACCGGCAGCATGGAACGCGCCATGGCCGAGACCGACCGGCGACGGGCGAAGCAGGAAGCCTATAACCTGGAGCACGGCATCACGCCGACGACCATCAAGCGCAACATTGGCGACGTGCTGGCCGATGTGTCGATGAAGGATGGGCTGGTGGTCGATACCGGCGATGACGAGACCCAGCATCTCGTTGGCCACAATCTGAAGGCCTATATCGCCGACCTTGAGGAGCAGATGAAGAAGGCCGCGTCCGATCTGGAATTCGAGACGGCGGCGGCCATCCGCGACCAGATCCGGCGGCTGGAAATGGACGAACTCGGCGTGCCGGTGGATGCGCGAACGGCGCCGGTGAAAGGCCGTGCGACGGGCGGCGCGGCGGGGACACGGACGACGCGCTTTTCCAAGATGCAGAAGAAGGGCTTTTCCGGAAAGCGGCGCGGGGCGGGGCGATGAATCCTGCTTTCCCGTCACTCCGGCCTTCGGCGGAGTGACGGTTGGCGCCTGACCAAGTGAATAGCTTCAGGCGCTGACCCGCACCGCCCCCCGCCGGCGTTGCATTGCCCCCACCAGGCCAAAGCCAACGATCAGCATAGCCCAGCTTGCCGGTTCCGGCACACCACCGACCCCGCCACCGGGCACCGCTGGGCCAGTCCAGCTCAGGTTGCGCACCGCGATGAAGCCGTTGGAAAACACCACGCTCTTGATCACCGGGTTGGCAAAGGTGAAGCCATAATAGCCCGGCTGCATGACGTTGGAATTGCCGTTGTTGGCCAGAAACCAGTAATAGTGGAAATCACTGGTGGTTGGGAATTCCGGGTGCGTGAGCCGGTTGCCGTTCACATCAAAGGCCTGGATGATCACCGAAGCAGCATTGGTGCCGCCAAGCGCCCAGTTCACTTCCGCCAGAAACCCCGACACGGGATTGTCGAACGTCAGCGTCATGTTGGCATAGCCGCCGGTGTTGGGATTGAAACCGGTGTTCAGCCCCAGGATCGGCGCGCCACCGGGTGCCCAATTGCCGTTGCTGCCAAAATCGGCGCCGCCGGTCCAGCCATAGCGCGACGCCGCGAAATCCGATGTCCAGGTGATGGGACCCAGGGACTGCGGGCCCGCGCCGACGAAATTTGCCGCCGGTAGCGTGATGTTGTTGGCGCCGGCCAGACTGCCAGCCCCGGAAATCAGCGCGGCACTGGCCGCAGACGACAACAATGCAGCCGTGGCTGCAATCGGCAAAGAAAAACGCATAATGATTCCCCCGACATCACAAGCCCCAAAAGCTTGTGGCCTACAGGATGCCATTATCTCCGACTTAATTTCAAATTAATTTTTTTGTTCATTTTCTAGATCAAACAGCCCACCCCCGCGCGCAGGAATTCCGCCACAAGGCCGGGGTCACGCTCGTCGGTCAACTTGTTGGCGATCTCGCGGATGCTCATGCGTTCGAAACGTTCGGCGCGGATGCCGGTGAGTTCCTGCAGCCGCCGCAGCTGGCCGATGGAGAGGCGCTCACCCAGGCGGCCGCCCATGCACTGGGCCTGGCGCGGCGGCACGCCGAGCTCGGTCAGGTTACGCGTGATGCGCTGGGCGGGGGTGGCGCAGGCGGTGAGCGCCAGCGGCAGGACAACGAGGGCAGCAAGGGAAAGGCGCGACTTCATGGCGGCTCCGAAATCATGGGGTGCGGCAACTACAGAGGTGATTAGCGGGATTTGTCTGGCTATAGCATGAACCCATGCTCGATTATCTGGCTTCGCTCTCTACCCGCCATCCCGTGCTTGCCGATGTGAATTGGTGGCAGGGCATCGGCATCGCGTTGATCGTGGTGGCGATCATGGAGGTGGTAGCCATCGTCTCCCACAAATATGTGATGCATGGTTTTCTGTGGAGCCTGCACAAATCCCACCACGAACCGCGCACCGGCCTGTTTGAAAAGAACGACTGGTTCGGCGTGGCGGGTGCCATTCCATCGATGATCCTGCTGATGATCGGCACCCATTATGGCCTGCACATGATCACCGCGATCGGCGCTGGCATCACCGCCTATGGCGCCATCTATTTCGGCCTGCACGACGTGTTGGTACACCGCCGGGTAAAGCATCGCTGGAACCCGCAATGGGGCTACATGAAGCGCGTGGTGCAGGCTCACCGGTTGCATCACGTGGTGGAAACCAAGGAGGGCACGGTGAGCTTTGGCTTCATCTGGGCGCCGCCGATCCGCAAGCTGAAGGCGCAACTGGAAGCCGATGGCCGCGGCCGCATCCGCGCCAGCGCGAAGATGAAGGCTGAAATGGGCATGATCGACAACGCCGAACATTGGGCGCGCTGACCAAGAAGCGGTTGTCATGCTGGCGCAGGCCAGCATCCACCGCGCCATTTGGCCCATGCCCCACCGTGGATGCTGGCCTGCGCCAGCAAGACGGGCACTTTTATTCCGGCATCGTCCACAGGCCCTCGCGGGCCGGCCCCGGCATTGGCCAGCGCGATTTGCGCACCAGCGCATCGCCCAGCGCCAGCGCCACGGCGCGGGCCTTTTCGGCCCTGGTGGTGGAAACCCGCTTTTCCAGCCCTTTTTCCTCCAGCCCGCGCACCTTGCGGCCGATGCCGCCATAGATGCGCGCGGCGGCCAGCACCGCCCAGGCGGCGCGGTTGCCCAATTGCGACGTGCCGTAGCGCGCCGATTCCTCATATTCCTCGGCCTTGAACACCAGCCGGGCGACAAGGCGGGAGAGTTGCCGGCGATTCTTTTCCAGCACGAATGTCTCCGGCTCCAGCCGCACGCTGGCCAGCCAATCATCAGGAATGTAGCGGCGGCCGATCAGCGCGTCTTCCACCACGTCGCGCGCGATGTTGTTGAGCTGAAAGCTCATCCCCAGATCGCAGGCGCGTTCCAGCACGGCACGCTCATCGGGCTTCACGCCCATCACGATTGCCATCATCACGCCCACACAGCCGGCGACGTGATAGCAATAGGTGAGCGTATCATCGAAGGTGCGGAACGGCCGTTCCTCCATGTCGATGCGGAAGCCCTGGATCAGATCGCGCGGGTAACGCGCCGGCATGCCCGTCTGCTCAACCACCATCGCCAGCGCCTCGTAAGGCGTGCCGGGCGTGGGATTGCCGGCCAGCGCGCGTTCGGTTTCCCAATGCACTTCGGCCAAACGCTCGGCCGGCGGGCGGCGATCATCGTTGCGGCCCTCACCCAGCACCTGGCCATCGATCACGTCATCGGTGTGGCGGCACCAGGCATAAAGCAGCATGGCGCGATCGCGCGTCGGCGCATCGAACAGGCGGCTCGCCAGTGCGAAGCTTTTGGAACCGCGCGCGATGGCGGTGCGGGCATTATCGAGAACGACAGACACGGATGGGCTTCTGCCCGCCTGCGCCGCGCGGCGCAAGCGGGCTGAATGGCGGAGATCAGGCCGCCTTCTTGCCCAGCAAGTCTTCCACCATCAGCTTGCCGGTGGCCTTGGCGCTGCCCACCACGCCGGGGATGCCGGCGCCGGGGTGCGTGCCGGCACCAACGAAATAGAGGTTGGACAGCACGTCATCACGGTTGTGGGTGCGGAAATAGGCGCTCTGCCACAGCACCGGTTCCAGGCTGAAGGCGCTGCCATTGTGGGCGCCCAGCACCGTCTCGAAATCCTTCGGCGTCCAGGTACGCATCGTCACCAGGTCGCGCTTCAGGTTGGGGATGCAGCGGCGTTCCAGCGCATCGAGGATGGAATCGGCATAGCGCGGCGCTTCCTTTTCCCAATCGATGTCGAGCTTGCCCAGATGCGGCACCGGGGACAGCACATAGAAGGCGCTGTGGCCCGCCGGCGCCATTTCCGGATCGGTCGCAGTCGGGTGGTGCAGGTAGAGCGAGAAATCATCGGGCAGCGCGCCGCCCTTGTAGATTTCATCGAGCAGGCCCTTGTAGCGGTGGCCGAACAGGATGGTGTGATGCTTCACATCGGGGCGTTCGCCCTTCAGGCCGAAGTAGGTCACGAACAGCGACGGGGAGAAGCTGCGGCGCATCATCTTGGTGGCCATTTCGGCACCGCGCGGGTGGGCCGACAAGAGCTCCTTGTAGGTGTTGACCACGTCGCCATTGGAAACGACCGCATCGAAACGGCCCGACCAGCCATCGGCGCAGCGCACGCCGGTCACGCGGCCGCTGTCGGCCATGATGGCTTCGACCTTGCTGCCCATGCGGACCTGGCCGCCGATATCCTCGAACAGCTTCACCATGCCACGCACCAGCGCATGGGTGCCGCCACGCGGGAACCAGACGCCCCACTTCTTTTCGAGCGCATGGATGAGGGCGTAGACGGAGCTGGTCTTGAACGGGTTGCCGCCCACCAGCAGCGTGTGGAAGCTGAACGCCTGGCGCAGGCGATCATCCTTGATGTGGCGCGAGACCATCGCATAGACCGAACGGAACGCTTCATAACGCATCAGCTGCGGCGCCGCCTTCAGCATCGACTTGAAATCGAGGAAGGCTTCGTGGCCGAGCTTCTGATAGCCTTCGCGGAACACATTGTCGGAAAATTCGAGGAATTTCCTGTAGCCGGCCACGTCATCCGGGCTCAGCTTGGCGATTTCCGCAAACAGGGCTTCTTCATCGTTCGAATAATCGAACACCGTGCCATCTTCCCACAGCAGGCGATAGAAGGGTGCGACCGAGATCAGCTCGACATAATCGGACAGCTTGCGGCCCGACAGTTCGAACAATTCCTCAAGGCAGGTCGGATCGGTGATGACCGTGGGGCCGGCATCGAACTTGAAGCCATCATCTTCAAACACATAGGCACGGCCACCCGGCTTGTCGCGGGCCTCGATCAGGGTGGTCTGGATGCCCGCGCTCTGCAGGCGGATGGCCAGCGCCAAGCCTCCGAAACCCGAACCAATCACTGCAGCAGTCGTCATTTGATCCCCAATTCATATTTGACCAGCGTGCCCAGCGCCCGCAACGGCGGGATGGGCGGCCGGCCGGAAAACACCTTCGGCCAATCATTCCAGCGATTGTCGGCGGCATAGAGCCGGCCAACCAGATCGTCTGGATGCTCATAGAAACGTTCCAGGATCGTGCGTCGTTCCTCGTCGTGCGCGGCCAGGAACAACATGCGATTGAGGATGCGATACATGCCGCGGTTGTTCCACACACGTATCGCATGGTCGCGGGCCGCGCGGTGGATGGTCGCAGCATCAAAGGCCGGCAGCGCCGCCACCATGTCAGCCATGCGCACCGCATCGGGAAACGAGTAGCCGGTCACCGGATGGAACAGGCCGGCGCCCAGGCCGACGCGCGCCACACCGGGCACACCTTCATCCAGGAATTTCTCGATATCGCCGCCAATGGCCAGCGGCAGGATGCCGGCCTCCTCGCGGGTGACGGCGGTGATCTGCCAGCCCTGCGCCACGGCATAATCGGCGATATGCCGGCGCAGCAGATCGGGCGCCAGATCGCGGCCGTCGGAAAAATAGGTGTCTTCGATCAGCACATGCCGGGGGCCGAACGGCAGCGTGTAGATGAAGCGATAGCCATCCTGTTGCGGCACGGTGGCATCCATGATGATCGGCCCGGCGAGGCCATGCGGTTCGGCCAGTTCCACCTCTTGCCCGAGGAATTTCTGCCACCTGAGATCGAGCGCGGTCGATTTGCTCTGGCCGCGGCCGTCGATCACGGCGCTGCAGGTCAGCACGCGCTGATCGGCCAATGTCACGGCTGTCGGGCTCAGCGCCACCACCGGCACGCCGGTGATGATGCGCTCCGGCGGCAACGCCTTGGCCACCTCCGCCGCCAGTCGCGCGCTGTTGCTGCTGCCATAACCCACGTTCAGCGTGCGGCTGTGGCGCGGGAAGCGCACCGAATAGCAATCCCAGCGATGGGCAAACAGTGGCTGGGTCCAGCGGCGCTGCTCCTCGTTGATGTCGAGACCGAACGAAGACCAGGTGTGATCGCCACCAATCGACGGCCCGGCCTCCACGATCGCCACGCGCACATCCGGGCGCAGCTGCGCCAGTCGCAGCGCGATCAGGCCATTGGCCAGGCCCCCGCCGGCGAGGATCAGATCAAAATCCGGGTTCACGGCTGGCGTGTTAGACGGGTGGGCGCGCGGGGGGAAGGGGATTGAATGTCGCTTGGCCGGCTCGCTGCGCTCGCACCCTCCCCCGGCCCCTCCCTGCAAGCAGGGAGGGGAGTTGCCCTTCTGCCCCCCTCCCTGCTCCCTGCTTGAAGGGAGGGGAGTTGTCCTTCTGCCCCCTCCCTTGCAGGGAGGGGACGGGGGAGGGTCATTTGCTGCCAGACGTCTCCCACCGCGACACCCCCGCCATTGCCCCTTGCCGCGCAAATGCGTATCCACACTCCGCACCAAGGGAGAGGTCTGCGCCATGAATGCCCACAACAGCGAGTTCATCCCGGCCGATCTGCCCGAGCCGACCTATGATGAGCTCAAGCATATTCCCGGCATGGAACCGGCGCGCTTCAAGATGCTGCGCACGCTGAAGTTTCTCGCCAACCCGCTGGGCCGCAGCCGCGAGCTGTTCGAACAATATGGCAGCATCGTGCGCCGGCAGGATTTCGGCGGCTGGGGCGTCTCGCTGATCGGCCCCGAAGCCAACGAGCTGGTGCTGTTCAACAAGGACAAGATTTTTTCGAGTGAACTGGGCTGGAACCCGGTGCTGGAACTGCTGTTCCCGCGCGGGCTGATGCTGATGGATTTCGAGGAACATCGCATCCACCGCAAGACCCTGTCGGTCGCCTTCAAGACCGAGCCGATGCAGCATTATTTCACCCAGCTTGACGAGGGCATCACCCGCGGGCTGGCGAAATGGCCGACGCGCCTCAAATTCTACCCGTCGATCAAGGCGCTCACCCTCGATCTCGCCGCCACCAGCTTCCTGGGCGTGCCGTGGGGCGGCGAGGCCGACAAGATCAACAAGGCCTTCCAGGACATGGTCGCGGCTTCGGTGGCCGTGATCCGCAAGCCCCTGCCCTTCACCGCCATGAAGCGCGGCGTCGATGGCCGCGCCTTCATGAGCCAGTATTTCGCCCGCGAAATCCCCAAGCGGCGTGGCACGCAAGCCAACGACATCTTCACCCAGGTGTGCAACGCCCGCGACGAAAATGACCAGCTGCTGGGCGAGCAGGACATCATCGACCACATGAACTTCCTGATGATGGCGGCGCACGACACCACCACCTCGTCGATCACCTCCATCGTCTGGTGCCTGGCGAAATGGCCGGAATGGCAGGACAGGCTGCGCGAAGAGATCAAGTCCATCCGCGAACGCCACGGCAAGCTGACCTACCAGACGCTGGGCGAGATGGAATTGACCGACATGGTGTTCAAGGAAGCGCTGCGGCTGATCCCGCCCGTCCCCTCCATGCCGCGCCGGGCGGTGAAGAGCTTCACCTTCCAGAACCATGTCGTGCCGGCCGGTGCGCATGTGGGGATCAACCAGATGATCAGCCACAGGCTGCCGGAATATTGGCCGAACCCGGAGCATTTCGACCCGACCCGCTTCAGCCCCGAAAACAGCCGCGGCCGCCACAAATATGCCTGGGTGCCGTTCGGCGGCGGCGCCCACATGTGCCTGGGCCAGCATTTCGCCTACATGCAGGTGAAGATGTTCTTCTTCGCCCTGCTGGAAGGCCATCGCATCGTCGCCGAAAAGCCGCTGGGCGATGTCGAGAGCGATTTCCGCATGTTCCCGATCCCCAAGCCCAAGGACGGCCTGCCCGTCCGCATCGAGGCCATCTGATGGCGGGTGGCAAGCGGCGCAATTGGTGGCGCGGGTTGGGTTATGGGCTGGCGGTGTTCACCGGCCTGATCGCGGTGTTGTGGGCAGTGTTCGCCACGCCCGACATTCCAGTCGCCACACTGCGCGCCAAATATGCCAACGAAGCCAGCCAGTTCGTCGAACTGTCGCCCGGCACCACCATCCATTTCCGCGATGAAGGCCCGCGCGATGGACACCCGGTGGTGCTCGTGCATGGCAGCGACGCCTCGCTGCACACGTGGGAACCGTGGGTGCAGCGGCTGACCGCCAAGGGCTATCGCGTCATCACGCTCGATCTGCCAGCCCATGGCCTGTCCGGCCCAACGCCGCAGGGCCTCTATACCGGTGCGGCCTATGCCGGCGTTGTGGCGCAATTGGTGGACAGGCTGGGCCTGAAGCGCTTTGCGCTGGGTGGCAATTCGATGGGGGGCGGCGTTGCCTGGCGCTACGCCGTCGCGCATCCGGAACGGCTCTCGGCGCTGATCCTGGTTGATGCCAGCGGCAAACCCAGCCGCAAGGGCTCCTCCCCGCCGCTCGGCTTTCGATTGGCCCGGATACCCGTGGCGCGCGATATTCTCGCCACCGTCACCCCGCGCGTGATCTTCGAAAAATCCTTTGCCCAATCAATATCGAACCAGGCGATCGCCACGCCGGCGATGATCGATCGTTATTGGGAACTGCATCTTTATCCCGGCAACCGCCGCGCCACGGTGCAGCGCTTTGGCCAGTATAGCGGCGATGATGGCGCTGCAGACAAGCTCAAGTCCCTCACCGTGCCAACGCTGATCCTGTGGGGCCGGGACGACAAGCTCATCCCGGTTTCGGTGGCGCAATGGTTCAACCAGCAGATTCCGGGCAGCCGCGTCACCATCCTCGATGGCATCGGCCATATCCCGATGGAGGAAGCGCCGGATCGCAGCCTGGCGCCAGTGCTGGAATTGCTCGAACGGACAGGCCAGCCCTTCCCCATCGGCGCCGGAGTCGCGGTCGTGCCGGTCGGCGGGGTCAGCTGATCAGCGCAACACAAACACCGTCGCAAAGCGCCTGAGCCAGCCAATCATCGCCTCATGCGCCGAATCCGAAAGGGTGATGAAGGCGCGGCGGGCGTCACCCGGATCGGTGCGGCGCACGAAGATGCCGGCCTCACTCAGGCTGCGCACCCAGCGCAGCGCCGTGGTGGTGGGCACGGCGGCAGCCACGCACAGGCTGGAGACGGCGACATCCACCCCCTCCATGCGCGCCGCCACCAGATCGAGCAGCATGTCCCACGCCGGATCGCCAAACAGATCCGCCGGGAAATGCCGATCGCGGTCGCGGCGCAGGCGGATCAGGCGGCGCACCATCGCGGCGGAAACCTGCGCCTCGCTTTCCCCTTCGGCCTCGCGTGCCAGCTGCGCCAGCGCATCGGCAATGCGCTGGGCTTCGGCCGACAGCGCCGAGATATGCTGGGCCGTGCCGGCCTGTTCGGCCACGCGCCAGCCGGTGCCGGCATTGCGCACACTGGCCGCCACAGTGGCGATCGTGTCTGCATCATCGCCGGCCAGCACGAAGCCATCGGCCCGGTCCAGCCAGTGCGGCAGCGCCGCCTCGCCCACGGCCACCAGCAGCGGCAGCGCCAGTCGATCAATGAACGGATCATCCAGTGCCGAATCGGCCGGTACGAGTGCCAGATCGGCCATTACCGCGAACGGATTGTCGCCAGATGCGACCAAACGCCAGCCCGGGCCAGCCTGTGGCCAGTCTCCACCAAGGGCAAGGATGCGACATTCGCTCATGACAGGTCCGGAATGGAGAAGACGTCAGCATTGAATGACACAAGCCGCGTCATACTGGAAGCAATCGCGCCTCAACCTCACGCAACAACAGGATAACGCTGTGGATAAGGCCATGGTTCGCCTGTGGATAAAAAGTGTCGATTTGATTAGATTTGCGTTAAGGACAGCGGAAATGCGGAGCAAATCCAGGCTTGGTTCACCAGTTTCGGGGCGTACGGATTTGCAACTGGCCGCACTGGTCGGCATCAGCCCGACCATTGCCGCCATTCGCAGCGAAATCGAAAAGATCGCCGATGCCGATGCGTCGGTGCTGATCACCGGGCCATCGGGCAGTGGCAAGGATGTCGTCGCCCGCCTGCTGCACCAGAAAAGCCGCCGCGCCGCCCGGCCCTTCGTGGCGCTGAACTGCGCCGCGGTGCCGGCCGACCTGCTGGAATCCGAAATGTTCGGCCATGAACTGGGCGCCTTCACCGGCGCCGTGAAGGCCCGCGCCGGCCGGTTCGAGGCGGCGCACGGCGGCACATTGTTCCTCGACGAAGTGGGCGACATGCCAGCGGCAATGCAGGCCAAATTGCTGCGCACGCTGGAAACGCGGGTGATCGAACGGGTGGGCGGCATGCTGCCAATCGGCGTCGATGTGCGGGTGGTGGCGGCGACCAGCGTGGACCTCACCGCCGCCATCGCCGCCGGGCGGTTCCGCGCCGATCTTCTCTATCGCCTTGATGTCATCCACATCGCCATGCCGCCGCTGAACGAACGGCCGGAAGATGTGCCGTGTCTGGTGCAGCATTTCCTCTCGGCTGCGGCCCGGCCGGCGCGCTTCACGCCGGCCGCTCTGGAGGCGCTGGCGGGCCTGCCCTGGCCGGGCAATGTGCGCGAACTGAAGAATTTCGTCGAACGCGCCTGCATCCATCATGGTGACGAGACCATCGGCCGCGAAGCGCTGGCACAGTTGCTGCGTGGTGCCACCTCACCGCCGCAACCGAAAGCCGCGCCGCGGCCCAACGAAATTGCACCGCCGCCGGGGGTGAAAACGCCCGATCACGGCACGGCCAGCCTGCTTGGCCCTGACGGTGTTGATCTGAAACAGCTGCTCACGGATCTGGAGCAGGCCTATATCCGCGAAGCCCTGGCCTTGTCGGGCGGCACCATCGCCCGCTGCGCCCGCCTGCTGGGCCTGCAGCGCACCACCCTGATCGAGAAGATGCGGCGGATGCAGATCGCGGTGGCGGAATAGGCCGTTTGCCGCCTCAATTGTCCCGCTGGGTCCAGAAGGCGATCTGCTGATCCAGTTGCACCTGCGTCGCGCGCGACAGCGCCACGGCGCGATCCATCGCGGCAAACTGGCGGGTGAGCAGGGTGCGCTGCACGTCTGACGCGCGTTGCACCTTTTCCAGATCCTGATTGGCACGGTCGCGCTGGCGGGTGAGGCCGTCGCTGGCCGTCACCGCCAGCTGCGCGATGCTCTGCAGTCGGCCGGGCCGGGTCGGGCTGGCCGGGCCCGACAATTCGCGCAGCAGGGCTTCGGCATCGGCCAGCCGGGTTGGCGGCAGATTGGCCAGCCGGGCGCTGTCCACCGTGATACTGCCGTCGCGCTGGATGCTTACGCCCAGATCAGCCAGGCGCAGGCCATTCGCCTGCGCCACCGGCTCGGTCACCAGCCGGGTGATGCGCTGATCGAGGGCGCGCGCGGTGGGATCATTGGCCAGCGGGCCGGGTTCCTCGCCATCCTGCGATGGACGGCGGAAATCTCCGATCAGCTGGCGCATGGCCTGCAATGTGCCAACGAAATCGGCGAGCGCGCCGGAAACGGCCTGGCCGTCGCGTGCCGCGGTGATGGCGACGCCGGCCGTGGTGGTGCGCCGCAAGGTCAGGCGGGCGCCGCCGATCGCATCCTCGATCCGGTTGCTGCTGCGCGTAATGGCGACGCCGTCCAGCACCAGCTCGGCATCCTGCGCCGCTTCGCCCTGCACGATGGTTTCAGCGCCGGGCGTGTGGTTGAACCGTTCCAGGCCCGGAGTCCCCAGATTTGGGCCGCCGGTGGCCGCCGCGCTGATGATGAAGGCATTTTCCGCCCCTTCCGCCCCGCGCAGCACCAGCGTGGCACTGCCGGTGCTGGCAACGATGCTGGCGGTTACTCCCGCCCCCGCGGCCGTGCTGGCATCGTTGATGGCCTTGGCCAGCCCGGTCAGACTGTTGTTCTCGGCGGTGATGGTGACGTTCAGCGATGGCCGCGTGCCCGCCGCAAACAGGAAGCTGGTGGAATTGGGATCGGGTGATTTGCGGCCAAAGACAAAGCTGAGCGTACCCAGCCCCACCGGATCGGTGCCACTGGTGAACACCGGGCTGTTCAGCCGCTGCCCGGCCGCCAGCTTGTTCACCACCACCGCCGATGCCACGGCACTGGTGGGGCCAAGCCCGACGCGCTCCACGCTGATGGCGGCATCGCTGCTGGCCAATTGCACGCCCAGTTCGCCGGTCCGCACCCGGCTGTCGAGCGAGGTGGCAATGCCGCTGAGCGCCGAGCGCAGCTGGCCCAGCGCCGAAATGCGGGCGGTGAGCATTTCCACCCGGCGCGTGAGCGGCGCCGAGCGGGCCTCGCGTTCGGCATTCACCAGGCCATCGACCAGTAGTCGGCTGTCCAACCCGGAGCCGGCATTGAAAGTGGTGAGCGGATTGGTGGCCATGGCGGTTCCTTAACGCGTCATAACGGCAGCGGCGCACCGGGCTTGCGCGGCTGTCCGTTCTCGTCGAAATCCAGGATGGGCGGCACGAACACATCGGGCACCGCCTCGCCTTCAGGATCATCAAAGCGCATGACGAAGGCGAGGATGGTGGCCACTGCCTGAAACAGTTCCGGCCGCACCATCTCGCCGCGCCGGGCCGACCAGAACAGCGCGCGCGCCAGCCGCGGCGTGCGGACGATCGGCAGCTTCAGCTCCCGCGCCGCCGCGATCAACGCATGCGCCATGTCGAGCCGGCCCTTCTCCACCACCACCGGCGCTTCATCCTCCCCGGCACGGTAGCGCAGCGCCACGGCAAAGTGCGTCGGGTTGACCACCACCACCGATGCCGTGGCCAGCCCCTTCTTCATGCGGCCCTGCGCCGCGATCATCTGGGCACGGCGCACCGCCGCTTTCAGTTCCGGCGCGCCTTCATTCTCCCGGGATTCGCGTTTCACTTCCTCGCGACTCATCATCAGTTGCTGCTCGCGCCGCCACCAGGTGAAGCCGGCATCAACGGCGGCCACCACCGCCAGCAGCAGCGTCGCGGCCATCGCCAGCCGCAGCAGCGCCGCACCGATCATCGGCAGCCCGCCTTCCTCCAGCCCGACCAGGCCCGGCAACAGCGGCTGCAGCACCATCACCGCCAGCGCCGCCATGCCGCCGATCTTCAGCAGCGCCGATGCTGCCCCGGCCACGCCCTGCCAGCCAAACAGCCGCTTCAGGCCATTCATCGGCGACAGGCGCGACAGTTTCGGGGCGGCAAGTTTCGCGCTGACATGGCGGGTTGTTGCGATCTGCACGCCAAAGGCCGCCACCGCCACCATCACGAACAGGGCCAGCGGCCATGCAATCGGCAAACGGCGCAGCAGGGCGCGCGGATCGGCAGCGGCGGCGCGGGCCAGGCTGTCGGCCAGGAACCCGGCCAGATCCTGCCACAGCGCCGGGCCGGCGAGGCTGAGGAACAGGGTCGCCACCGCGATGCTGGCGGCCGGCGCCAGTTCGCGCGGAGCAAAGACATTGCCCTCCTCCAGCGCCTTCTCGCGCCGGCGCGGTGTTGGCTTTTCGGTCTTCTCACCCGCCATCAGCCAAGCAGCCCCACGCCGGACGCCAGCGCTTCCGCCAGCCGGCCAAACAGATGGCCGAACAACATCGGCAGCAAGGTGACGAAACCAAGCAGCAGCGCCGCCGGCCCCACCGCCATTGCCGACAATTGCGGCGCCGCGCGCGTGGTGATCGCCACGACGGCATTGGCCAGCAGCAGCACCGCCAGGATCGGCAGCGCCACCTTCAGTCCCCACAGGAACATCAGGCCACCAAAGGCCGCAATGTCACCAAGCCCCTGCCCGCCCGCCGGCACCAGCGCCGCGCCGCTGGCCAGCAAGGCAAACAGATCGAGATGCACATCCGTCGCCAGCAGCGCCACCCAGGCCAGGGTGGTGAACAGCGCCGACAAGGCGCCAACATTGCCATCAGCCGCGCGGATCGTCGCAAAGCCCAGCCCGACCATCTGCGCCAGCATTTCGCCTGCCAACCCCGCCGCGCCAAAAGCCAGCGCCAGCGCCAGACCCGCCACCAGCCCCGCCAGCATTTCCGCGGGCACATCCGCCCCCGTCAGCGCCGGCGCACCGGGCCGGAAGGCAGCAAACACGGCCAGCGCTGCGACCAGCGCCAGCCGCCCGCGCCATGGCAGATCGGCGCCGGCAATGTTGGGCAGCAGCACCACCATCGCCAGCGGTCGCACGGCCGCCAGCATGAACCGCATCAGCCATTCCAGGCCGTCAAAGCCAGGCAGTGCGATGTTCAATGGATCGCCCCCACCATGTCGGTGAGGCCGGTTTCGAGATAATCCGCCAGGCCCAGCATCAGGCCTTCCCCGGCAATCGCCGTCACCATCACCAGCGCCGCCAGCTTGGGCAGGAAGCTGATGCTGCTTTCCTGCACTGAAAAGATGGTCTGGATCAGGCCCACCACCACGGCGACCACCAGCAGCGGCACCAGGAACAGCGCGGCGCTGCCGGCAAACAGCAGCACTGCCTCGCGCGCCAGATCGCCGAGCATCACATCATCAGGGGCGTCGCCGGTCATGTACCGAAGCTCTTGGCCAACGCGCCCAGAACCAGGCTCCAGCCGTCAACGATCACGAACAATGCGATCTTCAGCGGCAGGCTCACCGTGGCGGGGGAGACCATCATCATCCCCATCGCCATCAGGATCGACGCGACGATCAGATCGATGATCAGGAACGGCAGATAGATGACCAGCCCGATTTCCAGCGCCGTCTTCAATTCGCTCGAAACAAAGGCCGGCATCACCACCGGCAGCGGCACATCGCTGGGCCGCGCATAGGGCCCGCCGCCGGCTATTTCGGCAAAGCGCGTCAGATCTTTCTGGCGCGTCTGGGTGAGCATGAACGACTTCAGTTCCGCGCCCGTGCGCGCCAGCGCGGATTCGGCGGGCAGGCTGCCGGCCACCATGGGTTTCCAGGCGCCGTCGTGGATCCGATCGAGTTGCGGCTTCATCACGAAGATGGTCAGCAGCAAGGCGGTGCCGACCAGCAACTGGTTGGGCGGGCTCTGCCCCAGCCCCAGCGCCTGCCGCAGGATCGCCAGCACGATGGCGATGCGGGTAAAGGCGGTCATCATCAACAGCGCGGCCGGCAGCAGCGTCAGCGCCGTCATCAGCAGCAATATTTGCAGAGACGCCGACAGCGGCGGCAGGTTCAGCACCTCGGTCATTCGGGTGCGGCCTCGCCAAGCAGGCTCAGCCCGGCGCGTGACTGGCCCACCAGCAAGCGGCGGCCGGCGAACTCCACCACCAACAGCCGGCTGCCGGGGCCAAGGGGGAGTGATTGCACCACAGCGGCATGGCGGGCCGGCAGGCTCCATCCCGGTGCGCGGCGGCGCAATGCCTCGATCATGCCGCCAAGGGTGAGTTGCCCCTTCCCATCCTTCGTCGCCCCGGACTTGATCCGGGGCCCCGGATCAAGTCCGGGGCGACGGGAAAGAGTGGACACCAGACTCACAGTCCGCTCCCCGGCAGCACCTCGGTCAAGCGCACGCCGAACTTGTCGCCCACGCTCACGATCTCGCCGCGCGCCACCAGACGTTCGGAAATCAGCACATCCACCGGCTGATCCACCCGCCGATCGAGCACATGCACCTGCCCCGGCGCCATGCCGAGCACATCGGCCAGCTTCAGCCGGATACCGCCCACTTCGATGGCCAGCCGCACGCTGATGGCGCCAAAGCCGCCCAGAGTGCCGAGGTTCCGGGCGACGTCGGCGGGGGCATCGGTGGGGCTGCCATTCAAATTGCCGGGTTCGATGGTCATGCGCGGTCTCCAAGCGGTTTCAAGAAGGTGGCGGTGATGCTGGCCTGCTGGCGGCCATCGGGCAGCGGCGTCAGGCTGGCGCATGCGATCTGATGATCGCCCAGCAGCACCGGCATTTCGGGGCAGGCGTTGAACGGAATGACCAGGCCGGGCTGCAGCGGCAGCAGGCAGGCCAACGGCACGTCTTCATCGGCGATGCGCACTGCCAGCCGCACCGGCAGGCCGAACAGCGCGGCGCCCAGCGGCACGGCCGGCTGCACCGGCACCGGATCGGGCGGCGCGGTCAGGCGGATACTGCCCACCACGCTCACATCGTCGGCAACGGTGGCCAGCACATCCAGCGTGATCGACGGACGCCGCCGCCCCGGCGGCCACAGGCGGTGCGCCAGGCCCAGCAATTGTTCACCCAATACCCTGGCGTGGCGGGTGGTGACGACGCCGGAAATCTGCCCCACCGGCCGGCTGACATCGCCGCCCAGACGGATGGTGGCGAGCAGCGCGCCCAGTTCCGGGGCGAAATCGGGCGCACCCGGCGCAAGGCCGCGCCCGGGATGGACGCTCACCGCCACGCCCAGCGTGCGGGTCAGTTCATCTTCCAGCGCCATGATCAGCGGTTCGAACGGCGTGTCATCGCCATCATCAGGCGGCGCTTCGGCTGGCCGCGGCCGCCACCTGTCGACGAAATCCGGCTCCGGCGGCGCTTCGGTGCGGATGAGCAGATTGCTCATTGCACCACCAGCGACGTGAAGAACACTTCTTCCACCCCGCCGGGTTCGCCCTTGGATTTGAGCGCACTGTTGATCACGCCCTTCAGCCGCTCGCGCAGATCATCCTTGGCCTTGGCGCTTTCCAGATCGGGCTCCCGCACTTCGCCCAGCGCCGCCAGCACGGCCGAAACGATCGCCGGCTTGTGCTTCTCGATCGACTCGACGGCGGTGGGCCCGCCAAAGGTGGAAAGCGAAATCTTGATCTGCAGATAACGGCCACTGTCGGCCAGGTTGGAGGTGAAGGCGTTATCGACCTCGACATATTCCAGCGGCCCTTCCGGCACCGGATCGTGCGGCGCGGCAGCCGGGGCATGGGCCGCACCGCCCCCCAGCAGGGCGGGCGCAAACTTGATCAGCGCGATCGCCGCCCCGGCACCGCCGGCACCGGCGCCCAGCACACAGGCCAGCAGCGGCACCAGCACCGCCGGCAAACCCTTCTTCTTCTTGGGCTGTTCTTTCACTTTGGGATCAGCTTCGGCCATGGCGGGTTCCTCAGGCAAAACGGTCAACGGTGACGGGGCGATTCAGGGCGGGACGCGCCACCAGCCGGCGCGCGGCGGCGATCGGCGCGTCTTCGTTGCGGCGGGACGGCTGGCGCTGACGCTCGCGCCCGCCGCCGGACAGATCGGCGCGCTGGCCATTGACCGACAGGCCCGCCAGCGCGACGCCGGCTGCGGCCAGATCCTGGCTCAGCCGCGGCGCATCGGCACCGATCAGCGCGGCGGCGGCAGGCTGGGCCTGCATCGTCACCTGCAATTGCTCCGGCCCACCGCTCAGCCGCACGGCGACATCGCCCAGGCGGTCGCTGGCGATGGTGAGGGCGGGATTGGTCTCGGCCGCGTGCGTCGCAGCCGGCGCTGGGGCGGCGGCCACAAAGGCCGGATTTGCAGGCTGAGCCGGCGTTGGTGGCAGAGCCAGGGCGAAGGCCGGCAGACTGGCGCTGGGCTGCGGCCGTTCGACCAGCGCAGGTTGTTCATCGATCGCCGCGCGTCGGCTGCCTTCGGCCCGGATCGGCGCTGCCACGACTGCGCGACGGGTAATGGGCGGCAACGCCGGTTCCGCCTGGCCGGGCGTCAATGCGGGCGCCGGCGTTGGCACGGGCGCTGCAACCGAGGCCAGCACCGGTGGAGCAGCCCCGTCGGTGACCGTAGCTGGCACCGGCGGCGGCGTGATGGCCGCAACCGGCGACGGCGCTGCGGGCGCGGGCAAGGCTGGCAGCGTGACCGCCGGCGAAGACGGTGCTGGCGGCACGACCACCACCGCATTGCCGGGCGTGGAGGGCGGACGCAGTGCATCAAACCAGGCCGCCGGCACCCGCGCCGGATCAAGCCAGGCTGGCGGCAGCTTGGTGGGATCATACCAGAGCGGCGCGGGCTGGGTCGGATCGCTCCAGGCCGGCGGCGGATTGGCCGGATCAAACCAGGGCGGCGGCACGTGCGGATCATACCAAGGCGGCTGATCGGCGGTGGGAAAGGGGATCGGCTGGCCGGTGACATTGCGCAGGATGAACGGCAGCGCCGGCGACGGGGTTGCCGTCGCGGCTGCCGGTGCCGGGCCGGAGGGCAGGCCATTCTGCCAGCCCCGGACCCGTCCGGGATCGGCGGCCAGCGGCAAGCCGGCCAGGCGCGGGCTGGTGAAAGCCCGCTTGGGCCAGGCGCTGGCGCCGCTGTCGTTCAAGACGGCTGCGCTGCGGCTCGCCGCATCGCCGGCAACAGCGCTGGTTTCGGGCGCCGGTTCTGACAATGCGACAGGCGCGGCAGGGAGCGGACTGGCCGGCGGGGCAAGTTCGGCCGGCAGATTGGCCAGTTCCGGCACCAGCACCAGCGCCCAGGCCTGCGTGATGGCGGCGGGCTCCGCTGATTCCAGTGCCTCGGGCGCGGTTTCCAGCGGGTCGGCCGCAACCGGCGGCTGCGGCCCCTGTGCCGCCAGCAGACCGGCAAAGACCGGCTGCAGTGCGCCTTCATCCGGCGGCACAACTGGTGGCAAAAGCCAGTCGGCCGGCATCAGGACCGGCAGGGCAACCGGCGCGGCCAGATCAAACGGCAGCGCGGTTTGCGGGCTGGGCAGGTTCAACATGCATCCTCCTGTTCGGCACGGCGGGTCAGCGCGGCATCCACGGCAGCGCGGGCGGCGGCCAGCTTGCGGCTGGCTTCATCGCGGCTGCTGGCCGAACGGTCGCGGCGCAGGGCGATTTCCACGGCAATATCCTGCACCTGGGCATCGATGCGGGCGCGGGCCGAGCGCACCGCGGCGCTCGCCACGCCCTCAGCCTGTCCGCCAACCAGCGCCCGCACCCGTTCCAGCAGCGCCGCATCGGCGGCTGCCTGGCCTTGTGCACGCGCCAGATCGGCCAGCGCCAACCGCTCGCGGATGCGGCGCACGCGGATCAGGCGGTCGAGCGCCCTCATGCTGCAGACCCCAGCCCTGAGTCATCTGCCACGATCTGCGCCAGGGTGGCGATACTGTCAGCCCAATCGGCCTGGATTGCACGATCCTGCGCCATGAAGGCCGCCAGCACCGGCTGCAGCGCCAGGGCCAGATCCAGTTCCGCATCCTGGCCGGGGGCATAGGCACCCATCAGCACCAGATCGCGATTTTCCTCGATCAGCGCCACCATGCGGCGGAAGCGCTGGGCGGCGCGCACATGATCTTCGCTGGCAATGTCGATCATCACCCGGCTGGCACTGCTGACCAGATCGATGGCCGGAAACTGGCCGCGCCCGGCGAGGCGCCGCGAAAGCAGCACGTGGCCATCCATCACGCCGCGCGCCGCATCCACCACCGGGTCGCTGCGATCGTCATTCTCGGCCAGCACCGTGGCGACCAGGGTGATGCTGCCGCCGCTGCGGCGATCCCCGCCGGCGCGCTCGGCCAGATCGGCCACTAGTTGCAGCGCCGAGGGCGGAAAGCCGCGTGCGCCCGTGGGTTCGCCGCGCGCCATCGCCACTTCGCGGGCGCCGTGCACCACCCGGCTCAGGCTGTCGAGAATGAGCAGCACCTGCCGGCCCTGGCTGCGGAACCATTCGGCAATGGCAAAGGCGCGTTGCGCGCCGCGCACCCGGCACAGCATCGCGTCCGACGCTGGCACTGCGATGGTGACGGTGCGCGCCCGCGCCGGGCCTGCCAGTTCGGTATCGATGAAATCGCTGATTTCGCGGCTGCGTTCGCCGATCAGCGCCATCACCACCACATCGGCCTGCGCCCAGCGGGTGATCTGGCCGAGCAGCACCGATTTGCCCACGCCTGTGCCCGCCATGATGCCGATGCGCTGGCCAATGCCAAAGCTGAGCAGCGCGTCGATCGCCCGCACCCCGGTCGCCAGCGGCTGCGTCACCCGCGCCCGCGCCTGCGGCAGCAAGGGCGGCGGCGATGGCGACACGGCAGCGCTGGCCTCGATCGGGCCCAGCCCATCGAGCGGCCGGCCAAGGCCGTCGATGACCCGGCCCAGCAGGGCTTCACCCACCGCCACGCCGTTGCCGCCCACGTCTGCCAGCACCAGTGCCCCCGGAGCGATTCCCGGCAGCGGGCTGAGGCCCATGAGCAGGGCGCGGCCATCCCGGAAGCCGATGATCTCACCGCTCAGTCCGGCCGGGCCCAGCGTGACGCGGTGGCCGATGCCGGCGCGCACGCCGACTGCTTCCAATATATTGCCGTCAGCCGCCACCACGCAGCCGCCGCGCCGGATCGGCAGCGCCGGCACGGCCATGGCGGCGAGCTGGCGGGCAAGGCTGGCGGTCACGCTCATGCCAGCGCCTTCACGATGCGGGCAAGCCGTTCCTCGATCCCGGCTTCGATGCGATAGTCGGGCGCGGCCAGCACGACATGCGCGGGCGGCAGGGTGGCATCGGGTGCGGTGGCAAGGCCCGGCGGCAGCTCGGGGCCGAGCAGCGCCAGCGTTTCGGGGTTGGCCATCAGGGTGGGCAGCGCGCCTTCACCAACTTCGGCCAGCGCCGCCTCCACCAGCGGGGCGAGCACGCGGCGGCCGCCGGTCAGTTCCGCCATCAGCACGGTGCGCGCCACGGCTTCCACCAGGGTGACCAGCATCGGCCGCAGGGCAGCTTCATCGATCGCGGTGGCCGCGCGGGCGGCTGCGGCGGCATTGGCCAGGGCCGCCCGCAGCGGCGCCAGTTCGGCATCGGCCGCCGCCCGGCCGGCCGCTTCGCCATCGGCGAGGCCCTGCGCGCGGCCTTCGGTGCGGGCCTCGGCCAGCAGCACCGCCACGTCCATTTCCGTGCGCGGAGGCGGCGCCTGCGTTGGCATCAGACTGCTGAGCAGGCGAGCCAGCCCCGGTGCGCCTTCACGCATTTCGGGCGAAACGCCGGCCAGCAGCGCCGCCAGGCGGGGATCATGGGCGGTCACAACATCGCCTCCGTGGATGTGGGCAGGGTCAGGGCGCCGCTGTCCCCCAGGCGGCGTACGGTACGGCACAATTCGCGCTGGGCGGCTTCCACCTCGGAGCGCTTCATCGGCCCGCGTTCGGCCAGTTCGTCCTGCAATTGCGACGCGGCACGCTTCGACATGGCGCCAAAGATGAACGCCTTCAGCGGGCCATCGGCGCCCTTCATGGCAATCGCCAGCTGGCCCGGATCAACCTCGCGCAGCACAAGCTGCATGTCTTTCTGGGACAGGCCGATGAGATCGGCAAAGATGAACTGCTGGGCCTCCAGCTCGGCAGCCAGTTCGGCATTCAGCGCCATCAGCGTTTCCAGCAAGGCGCCGCGCCCGCGCGCCTTCTTGATGACCGCAGCGGTGAAATCGGTGCCGGCGAGCTGGGTATGATCGCGCCTGGTGCCGATGCCGCGCAGCTTGGTTTCGATATCGGCTTCCAGCGCGGCCAGATCGTGAATGTTGACCGGGGTCAGCGTCGCCAGCCGGGCGGCCACATCGGGCTGCAGCGTTTCGGGCAGGGCATCGAGCGTCTGCGCGGCACGGGCTTCGGGCAGGTGCGCCAGGATCACGGCGATGGCCTGCGGATGTTCATCGGCGATCAGCTTGGCCAGCGCCGGCCCATCGACCCAATCGAGCACGGCAAAGCGCCGGCCGGCTGCGGGCGGGCCGATCTTTTCGATCATCGTCTCGGCGCGCGGCGTGCCCAGCGCCATGCCCAGCCGTTGCCGCAGCTGCCGGCCCTGGCTGTCGAGCGCCGCCACCTGCGCGGTGCGGGCCAGAAATTCGTCCAGCACATGATCGATGGCCAGCGGATCGATTTCGGCCACCGTCAGCATGGCTTCGCCCACCTGCTGCACTTCGGCCGGGCTCATGCCGGACAGCATCTCGGCAGCCTGCGCCTCTTCCAGCACCAGCAGCAGGATGGCGCATTTCTGCGCGCCGGTTAAGGACGCGGCAGGGCTGGCGAGGTCGATGGTGCTCATGCCTCCGCCTCCTCGTCCGGCGGCGGCGCGGCGGCGGAGGCCGGCGCAGTCGGCGCAGTGAGATCGGCAAGCAGCATCTGCCGCGCCACTGCCATCGCGCGGTCGCGATCGCCGGTCACCAGCGTGCGCGCGATGTCGAGCTTGCCGCTGTAATCGCGCGCGGCGGCCGGGCGCAGGAGTTCACCGCCGTCGATCATGGCTTCCACGGCGGCCTTGTCGGCGGTGCCTTCGGCAAACAGGCTGGGCGCGCTGGGCGTGCCACCCCGGGACAGGGCGGCGGAGGCGGCTTCGGCCGTGGCTGTGGCGGCAGCGGCCAGTACGGTGCGGCGGCGCCACAGGAAGAAGCCTGCGCCCAGCCCCAGGATCAGCACGCCGGCCGCAGCGACGATGTAGAGGCCATAATCCTTGACGACAGGCGTTTCATACCAGGCCGCCGGCGCATCGGTTTCGCTGGCAAAGCTGCGGGTCTGCACCTCCACCAGGTCGCCGCGCGCCGCGTCAAAGCCCATGGCGCCGCGCACCAGCCGCTGGATATTGGCCAGTTCCTTCGCTCCGTCCTTCCCCAACGCCGCCGCGTCCAGCACGACTGCGACCGACAGGCGCTTCAGGCGCGGCGCACCGGCCCGGGTGACGGAGACATCCTTGCCGATCTCGTAATTGCGCGCCGCGGTTTCCGCGGTGACAGTGCCGCCCGCCGCGGCCGGCGCAGGGGCGGCCGGCGGATTGCCGGTCACCTGCGCCGCCTGCGGCACGGTGTTGGTCAGCGCGCCGGGGATGCCAGCAGCAGCGGGCGGCGTGCCATCCATGTTGCGGCTGGTCTGCTCGCTGCGCACGGTGCCGGCCGGCTGGAAGCGCTCGCTGGCGGCTTCATTCTCGCTGAAATCAACGTCGGCAGCGACTTCGGCGGTGAAGCGGCCGGGGCCGAGCATTGGGGTGAGCAATTTCACCAGCCGTTCGCGCACCAGGCCTTCCAGCCGCTGCTGATAGGCCAGATGCTGGGCATCGCCCGACACCCCGGCCGAAAGCAGCGCGCCGGATTGATCGACCACGCTCACCCGGTCGCTGGCGAGGCCGGGCACCGATGTGGCCACCAGCCAGATCACGGCGCGCACCTGCGCTTCGGCCAGGCTGCGGCCCGGTGCCAGGGTAACGAACACGCTGGCCGACGGCGCGGCGCGATCACGGATGAACACCGAAGGCTCCGGCGTCGCCACATGCACGCGGGCAGACTTCACGCCATCGATGGCCTCCACACTGGCGGCCAGTTCGCGCTCCAGCGCCTGCTTCAGCCGGGCAGCCTCCACCGAACGCGAGGCGCCCAGCGGCATGTCGGCCAGCGCCTGTCCGGCGGCGGCACTGGCTTTCGGCAGGCCCTGGCCGGCGAGCAGGATGCGGGCGCGGGCGGCGTCGCCAGCGGGCACTTCCACGGTGCCGCTGTCCTGATTGATGCGATATTCGAAATTGGCGGCGGCCAGCGCGTCACTCACGGCGGCAGCATCGGCTTCGGCAAGGCCGGGATAGAGCGGCCGCCAATTGGGCTGGCGCAGCGTGAACCAGGCCAGTGCGGCCACCGCCAGCAGCGCAATCACCAGCAGCGCCGGGCGCGCCTGCTGAACGGCCGGGCTGGCCCACAGGCTGCGGGCGCGGCCGGCGATGGGCGCCAGCGCGGGCGGCACGGCCAGGCCCGATGGCGGCGGATCAGCGGGAATGGCAGCGGCCTCGCTCATCAGCTCACAGCGGCATGTTCATCACGTCCTTGTAGGCACCGACGAGGCGGTTGCGGGCCTGCAAGGTGGCTTCAAAGGCGATGGCGGCTTTCTGGCGGGCGATCATCACGCTGGCGAGATCGTGGGTCTGCCCGGTTTCATAGCTGTTGGTGGCAGCGCTGGCCTGATCCTGGATGCTGGAAACGCTGCGCAGCGCCTCGTTCAGCGCCGTGCCGAACTGCGGCTGTTCCGGCGCAGCCGGCGCGCCGATGCCCCGAAGACCCTGATGCAGGCCCTGCGATTGGCCAAAACCCTGCAGTCCTTCGTTGCGCGCCAATATCTGCTGGCGCAGCTTCAGGATCGCCGAGGTATCAACCGCAGGCAGCATCATTGCACCATGTTGGCTTCAGGCCGGCTGCCCCGCTGCGCAGCCAGCTTGTAACGCAGCGTACGTTCCGAAATGCCGAGCCGGCGGGCCGCGTCGCGGCGACTGGGGCTGGTGGCGAGCGCGCGGGCGATGCTTTCCTGTTCGGCCAGCCGCATCTGGCCGGGGAGCGGCAGACCAATGCTGGAGGGCGGCGGCGGGGTGCGCGTGTCGATCAGCAGGTGGCGGGCGCTGATATCGGGCCCGTCGCACAGCACCAGCGCGCGATCGAGCACATTGCCCAGCTCACGCACATTGCCGGGCCAGCCGTGCGCCAGCAGCCGGGCGCGGGCACAGGGCTTGAGCCACGGGATCAGGCCGTCACCGCCCGCGCGGCCCAGCAGCCAATGGGCGGCGATGGCCAGGATATCAGCCGGGCGTGTCGCCAGCGGTGTGGTGCGCAGCGGAAACACGGCCAGCCGCCAGTAAAGATCAGCCCGGAAGCGGCCGGCAGCGACATCGGCAGCCAGATCGCGATTGCCCGCCGCGATGATGCGCACATCCACCGCCACCGGCCGGGTCGCACCCACGGCCAGCACTTCGCGTTCCTGCAAGACGCGCAGCAGCTTGGCCTGCGCAGCCAGCGGCAACTCGGCGACTTCATCAAGGAACAGGGTGCCGCCATCGGCGCTGCGGATCAGGCCTGGCGACGCCCCGACAGCACCGGTAAAGGCGCCGCGCTCGTGCCCGAACAGCGTGGCTTCCACCATCTGTTCGGCGAGCGCGGCGCAGTTCACCGCGACGAGGGGGAAATCGCGGCGGGGGGAAGAATGATGCACAAGCCGGGCCAGCCCCTCCTTGCCGGTACCGGTGGGGCCTTCGATCAGCACGCTGGTCGGGCTGGCACCAACCCGGGCGGCCAACGCCAGCAGATCGCGCGACGCCGGGTCGGCCGCCGCCGGATGCTGCGGGGCATCAAAGGCCGCCGCCAGCGCCAGCGCCCATTCGGCATCGCCCGGGGCCACGGCAATGTGCAGCGTGTCGCCATCCAGCCGGGCGCTGCCGGCGCTGGCTTCGGTCAGCACCAGGCGGCGTGATTTAACCCCGGCACCGGGAAGCCGTTGCTGGCCAATGACAAGTTCAAGATCGGTGCGGTCCCATTCGGCAAGACCGGGGATCCAGGGCAAGGGCGACGGGACTGGGACAGGCGTGCTCATGCCCATTCCAAAGCAAGGCGCGTGCCAATTCGCCATTATGAACGACTGTTCAGATGACTTGTGGTTAATATTTCGTGACGCGTCAGAAAACCGACAGGCGAAGTGTCAGAAGGTCGACGCGGCGAGCGTCAGATTCTTGACGCTGTCAATTTCTTGACGCTGCGGTTCAGGCCGGAATCAACTGTGGATCGGCCGCAATCGTCTCCACCATGGTGCCGCCGGCCACCAGCCGATCGCCCACATAGGCGACCGCGGCCTGGCCCGGAGCCACGCCATATTGCGGCTCGGCAAAGCGCAGCCGGTCGCCCTCCAGCCAGGCGCTGGCCAGCGGTGCCATCGAGCGGACCTTGACCATCAGCGGGCCATCGACCGGGCCCAGATGATTGGCGCCCTCCAGCCGCACGGCGCTGACCGCCAGTGCCCGGCGCGGGCCGGCGATCACCCGGTTGCGGCCAGCATCGATGCCGACGACATAGAGCGGCTCGGCCTGGCCGCCCAATTCCAGGCCGCGGCGCTGACCAACCGTGAAGCGATGGATGCCGTTGTGCCGGCCAAGCACATGGCCGGCGGCGTCCACGATTTCGCCGGGCGCTGCCAGTTCGGGACGGATCTTCTCCACCACCGCGGCATAATCGCCGCCAGGCACGAAGCAGATATCCTGGCTGTCGGGCTTGGCGGCGACGATCAGCCCAAAGGCTTCGGCCATTGCGCGGGTTTCGGCCTTGGCCAGGCCACCCAGCGGAAAGCGCAGATAATCCAGCTGGTTCTGGCTGGTGGTCCACAGGAAATAGCTCTGGTCCTTCGCGGGATCGGCGCCGCGATGCAGTTCGGCGCCAGCCGCGCCGCCCAGGCGCTGGACATAATGGCCAGTCAGCAGCGCTTCTGCCCCCAGATCGCGGGCCAGGGCGATCAGATCGGTGAACTTCACCGTGCGGTTGCACTCCACGCACGGCACCGGGGTCAGGCCCTTGGCATAGGATTCGACGAAATTGTCGATCACCGCCTCGCGGAAGCGGCTTTCCATGTCGATGACATAATGGGCGATGCCCAGGCGTTCGGCGACGGCACGCGCATCGCGGATATCGGCGCCGGCACAGCAGGCGCCGGGCCGGCGCGCCGCGGCCCCCTGATCATAAAGCTGCAGGGTAATGCCCACCGCGGCGCAGCCGGCCGCCGCCGCCAGCGCCGCCACCACCGATGAATCAACCCCGCCCGACATGGCAACGGCCACGCGGCGGCCCGCCAGCGGCGCCAGCACGGCGCGCGCACTGTCCGGCATGCGGGCCAGATCAAGGGGAAAGGCGGCAGCGTCCGTCACGGCTGCGGCAATGGGGATGCGACCGGTTGTCGTCAAGTGCCGGTGCACGACCGGCTGCGGGTAAAGCCCGGCCGCCTGCCGCCGTCATGGTGAACATATCATCTCATTCAGCCGGCCCAAGCGGCCCGCAAGGAGGCAAGTCAAATGTCGTTCATGTCTCCACCCCCGCCGGGATTTGGTAAAGATGTGTTGCCGCCGGATGACACTGTGCGTTGGGTGCCCAGCCGCAAGGCCGCCGTGCTCAATGCCATTCGCGAAGGCCGCATCAGCTTGGAAGACGCTTGCAAGCGTTGGCGCTTAAGCATTGAAGAGATTCAGCTTTGGCAGCGCGCCGTGGACAAGGTGGGCACGCCGGGTCTGCGCGTGACCCGGGTCCAGATCTATCGTCCGCTGTTCGAATCGGATGAACAACTCCGTAAAAAATAGGTGAACAGACTGAATCGCTTGCAGAAAAATCTAAAGGGGTATTTACGGATGCTCATAAATCAGGTTAACTGTGACTGGGGTATGTGCCGGGCGAGTTGCGCCTGACGGGGCTTAATTGAGGGCTTAATCGGAATCCGGAGAGGTACGCATGCGCGTTCTTTTGATTGAAGACGATCGTGCCATGTCTCGCAGCGTTGAGCGCATGCTCGACGAAGCAAGCATCGAGCATGAAACTGCGGGCACAGGCGAACTGGCCCTGGAATATGCGCGCACCTATGAGTTCGATGTGGTCATGCTGGACCTGACCCTGCCCGACATGAGCGGGCATGAGGTGCTGCGCCAGCTGCGGCAACTGCGCATCAACACGCCGGTGCTGATCCTGTCGGGCGATGCCGAAACCACCAGCAAGGTGACCGGCTTTGGTGCGGGCGCCGATGATTATGTCACCAAGCCTTTTGACCGTCAGGAACTGATGGCCCGCCTGCACGCGCTGGTGCGGCGCAGCCAGGGCCATGGCCAGTCGGTCATCGTCACCGGCCCGGTGGCGGTTGACCTGGCGGCACGTTCCGTCAGCGTGGAAGGCAAGCGCGTGGCGCTGACCGGCAAGGAATATGCGATCCTGGAAATGCTGTCGCTCCGCAAGGGGATGACGTTGACCAAGGAAATGTTCCTGACCCATCTTTATGGTGGCCGCGACGAGCCGGAACTGAAGATCATCGACGTGTTCGTGTGCAAGCTGCGCAAGAAGCTGCACATCGCCGGCGCCCCGTCGTCGGGCTGCATCGAAACCGTCTGGGGCCGCGGCTATGCGCTGCGCGACCCGGAACCCAGTGAATATCCTGCCGTGGCCTGATCCCAGGTCACGGCAAGGGCATCAAAAGGGCCGCCGGGCAACCGGCGGCCCTTTTCATTGTCAGGATGGCCGAGGCGGCTGCACCAGTTGGCGCGAACCCGTGTTCCGTGGCTCTGCAAGACTGCGCACGACGCCGCGCAGGAACTGCACTTCTGCGCCGGTAAATCCGGGACGCGTCAACACGTTGCGCAGCATGGAGAGTGCGGTTTCGGTCTTGCCGGGAGCGGGATTGAAAAAGCCATTGTTTGCCAGTTGCGTTTCCACTGCCGCGATCAACCCGGCCAATTCATGCTGCGCCGCCGGGCCGTCGTGATTGACCATCCAGCTTGGCGGCGGCGATTGCATGGCCGTCACCCAGGCATAGCCCAGCACTGCCACCGCCTGTGCCAGATTGAGGCTGCCGAAATCGGGATTGCTGGGAATGGTGCAGATGGCGTGGCAATGCAGCAGATCATCGCGGACCAACCCGGTGCGTTCCGGCCCGAACAGCAGCGCCGTCTTGCCCGGCAGCGCCTGCATTTCAGCCGTTGCACCGGCCGGTGAGGTGACACGGCGCACCATGTCGCGCGTGGTTTGCGCGGTGCCGATGGTGAACGTGCAATCGGCAATGGCGTCGGCGAGGCTGTCGAACAGCCGCGCGCCCTCGATCACGCTATCGGCCCCGGCCGCCGACGGCCCGGCTTCGGGGTTGGGCCAGCCATCACGTGGCTGCACGAGGCGCAGTTCGGTCAGGCCGAAGTTCAGCATGGCCCGCGCCACCGCACCGATGTTCATGCCCAATTGCGGGCGCACCAGGATGATGGCGGGGGGATTGGGCGGCAGTGTCGTCATGTGGTGGCCCTAGCGGCTTTGGCCCAGCTTGTCAGCGCCGCTTGTCAGTCGCCCTTCACGCCCTTCACCGCTTCCGACAGGCCGCCCACGAACGTCTCGAAATCCCTCGCTTCGCGGAAATCGCGATAGACGGACGCAAAGCGGATATAGGCGACCGGATCAAGCGCCTTCAGCGCCACCATCACCATTTCGCCAACCACATCGGCTTCAATCTCGGCCTCGCCCAGCGATTCCAGCTGGCGCACGACGCCGTTGACCAGCCGTTCGATGCGGTCCTGTTCCACCGGGCGCTTGCGGCAGGCGATCTCGATCGATCGCGCCAGCTTGTCACGGTCGAACGGCTCGCGCTTGCCGCTCTTCTTGATCAGTGTCAGCTCGCGCAATTGCACCCGTTCAAAGGTGGTGAAGCGGCCGCCGCAGGCCGGGCACTGCCGCCGCCGCCGGATGGCCGATCCGTCCTCGGTGGGACGGCTGTCCTTCACCTGGGTATCATCGTTGCCGCAGAAGGGACAGCGCATCAGGGCCGCCGGGTAATGGTGCGCAGGAAGCCGAGGCCGGCGCCGATCAGCGTGCCCCAGAACAATCCGATGGAAGAAAAGAGCAGGCCGACAAAGAAGCCGACCGCCGCGCCGGCCAACAGGTTGCGGCCCACATCGGTGCCGGCCACCGGGCCAGCCTTGTCGAGCAGATCGTTGGCGCCCTGCTTCAATTTCTCGCCGGTCGGGTTGTCGAGCAGATCGTCCACTACCCGCCCGGCCTTGGTGAAGCCGGCATCGGCGATCTCGGCAATCTGCTTGCCCGTCTCGCTGTCGAGCGCGCGCTTGCCGGCGGCAGCAGCGTCTTCGGCCATCTGCGTCAGCCTGTCCGGCTCCGGCCTTGGCCCTTCATCCCCCTGCATCCGCGCTCCCCTTTGCCAATGGCAAAGCGGATCAGGCCGGATAGATTGGGAAGCGTGCGCACAGCGCCCGTACCCGCACGTTCACCGCCTTTTCCACTTCGGCGTTGCCATCATGCCCATTGGCGGCCAGCCCGTCCAGCACGTCGGCGATCATGTCGCCAATGGCCTGGAACTCGGCAATGCCAAAGCCGCGGGTGGTGCCGGCCGGCGAGCCGACGCGGATGCCGCTGGTCTTCGTCGGCGGCAGTGGATCGAAGGGCACGCCATTCTTGTTGCAGGTGATGCCGGCGCGTTCCAGTGCTTCATCGGCGTCCTTGCCGGTGATGCCCTTGGGGCTGAGATCGATCAGCGCCAGGTGGGTATCGGTGCCGCCCGCCACCACGGCACAGCCGCGCTCCACCAGCCGGGCGGCCAGCGCCTGGGCGTTGGCGATCACGGCGCGGCAATAATCCTTGTATCCCGGTTGCAGCGCTTCGCCAAAGGCCACCGCCTTGCCGGCGATCACGTGCATCAGCGGGCCGCCCTGCAGGCCGGGGAACACGGCGCTGTTGAATTTCTTGCCCAGCTCGGCATCGCGGGACAGGATCATGCCACCCCGGGGACCGCGCAGAGTCTTGTGCGTGGTCGTCGTCACCACATCGGCGTGCGGGATCGGCGACGGATGGACGCCGGCGGCCACCAACCCGGAGAAATGCGCCATATCCACCAGCAGGCGCGCACCCACCTTGTCGGCAATGGCGCGGAACCGGGCGAAATCGATGATGCGCGGGTAAGCCGAACCACCGGCGATGATGAGCACCGGCTTGTGCTCCACCGCCAGCCGCTCAACCTCGTCATAGTCGATCAGATGATCTTCGCGGCGCACGCCATATTGGATGGCGTTGAACCATTTGCCGCTCATCGCTGCCTTGGCACCGTGGGTGAGGTGGCCACCGGCATCGAGGCTCATGCCCAGGATGGTGTCGCCCGGCTTGGTGAGCGCCAGCATCACCGCGCCATTGGCCTGCGCCCCCGAATGCGGCTGCACGTTGGCATAGGCGGCGCCAAACAGCTCCTTGGCGCGATCGATGGCCAGTTGTTCCACGATATCAGAGGGATGGCAGCCCTGATAATAGCGTTTGCCGGGATAGCCTTCGGCATATTTGTTGGTGAACACGCTGCC
Organism: Sandarakinorhabdus sp. AAP62; assembly: GCF_000331225.1. Lineage (GTDB taxonomy): Bacteria > Pseudomonadota > Alphaproteobacteria > Sphingomonadales > Sphingomonadaceae > Sandarakinorhabdus. Next base: position 136,732 of record NZ_ANFY01000011.1, read on the forward strand.
TTGCGCTTCCAGCACGGCGCGGGAAACGATGTTTTCCGACGCGATCAGCTCAATCTGGTTTTGCTGACGATCAAGCTCGGCAGCGACAGCAGCAGCAACAGCCGGATCGCTGCCGGCCAGCGGCGTCTCGAAGAAGCCGTCAGGCCGGATCTCGGTAACGGGGCGGCTGCTCATCGATACTCTCCTCAACCGAGTTTGGCGACGCGGCCGGTGTGACGGCCGCCGCCAAAGGGCGTGCTCAGAAATTCGGCCACGCAATCGCGGGCGGTTTCGACGCCGATTATCCGGCTGCCCAGCGCGATGCAATTGGCATCATTGTGATCACGGGCAAAGCGCGCCATCAAGCCGCTGGTCACCAGCGCGCAGCGCACCCCGGCGATGCGATTGACCGCGATCGAAATGCCGATGCCGGTGCCGCAAACGGCGATGCCCCGCTCGGCACGGCCCTGCGCCACGGCTTCGCCCAAGGCGCGGCCAAAATCGGGATAGTCCACGCTGGCTTCGCTGTCGGGACCAAGATCAAGAACCGTGTGGCCCGCCGCACGCAATTCATCGACCAGCTGCGCCTTCAGAGCGTATCCGGCATGGTCGGAAGCAAGGGCAATCGTGAGCATGTAGCGCGACTCCGGGAGAGTGCCCGCTCTCTAGACGCATCACACCGCCGTGCCAACCAGCCCGCCGATGCCTGCTGTCAGCGCCATCGCCAGCGCGCCCCAGAACACCACGCGCACCACTGGCTGCAGCGGCGGCGCCCCGCCAGCGCGCGCGCCGACATAACCGAGCAACGCCAGGAACAGGATCGAACCACCGCCCTGCCCGACCGCCATCATCTTCATCGGCAGCAGCACGGCGAGCAGCAGCGGCAGCGCCGCCCCCACCATGAAGGTGCCGGCCGATGCCAGTGCGGCCACCACAGGGCGGGCGGTGGTGATATCGGTGATGTTCAACTCGTCACGGGCGTGGGCGCCCAATGCATCGTGCGCCATCATCTGGCTGGCCACCTTGCCGGCAGTTTCCACATCGACGCCGCGCGACACATAGACCGCGGCGAGTTCTTCATGCTCATGCTCGGGATTGGCAGCCAATTCCGCCCGTTCACGCGCCAGATCGGCCGCTTCGGTATCGGCCTGGCTGCTGACCGAGACATACTCCCCCGCCGCCATCGACATCGCGCCAGCCACGAGCCCGGCCACGCCCGTCACCAGCAGCGCCGGCCGATCCGCCCCTGCTGCAGCCACGCCGAGAATGAGGCTGGCCGTGGAGACAATCCCGTCGTTCGCCCCCAGCACGGCCGCCCGCAGCCAGCCGGCTCGGGCGACGAGATGGGTTTCGCGGTGGCTGCGCATGGGTCCTCCGGCTTTATGAACTTTGGTTATCGGCCACCGCAGCCAACAGCGCAATCGCGGGCGCTGCCGGGTTGACTCGAGCACCGGGCCATTTGCCGGGTAGCGACGAGGGGCCAAAATGCGGCATGATCCCGCTGGTGCGCACGGCGCGTACGCAACAGACATGGATCGAACCCGTCATGACCAACACCACCAGCCACGCCGAAATCGTGCAACGGGGATGGGAGGCCGTGGGCCGCGGCGATTGGGACACGCTGATTGCCGATTATCTGCCCGACATGCTGTTCGTGATGCCGGGCCAGACCGACATGCTGCATGGCACGGCAGCGTTTCGCGGCGCACTGGAAAACCTGGGCGCTGCCCTGCCGCCGGGCTTCGAGATCACCGGCCTGCGGCAGATTTCCGATGGCGACGAGGTCGTTTCGATCCTGCACTGGCAAAGCACGAAATGCCCGGACGGCAGCCAACTGGCCGTGCTGTTCCGCTTCGTGGGGGACAAGATCAGCGAAGAGCGCTGGTTCGTCGATACAGTGCAGTGGAAGGCCTGTTTCTAGGCTCCGCTGGAGTCGCGGCCTGGGGAATCGCCAAGGCCCAACGTCGCGCTTCCCCTGCCGCTTCAGCGCGGCTTGTCGCGGTGATCGCACAACTCGGCCGGGCTTTCACCGCTGGCGCCAGGCATGTTCATTTGGCAGCAAGGGCCCGGAGCCGGATGTGGGCACCGGCAGCGCTGGTCCGTGATCGGCCTGTCGTGAGTCAGGGTTCGGCTTGCCACCAGGGGCACCGGCAGCCACGCCGCAACCAGAGTTCAAGGGATGAAGTGTATGACGATTTTGACCAGAACAGCCGGAGCCGCAGCAATGATGCTGGCCTTGGCCGCCGCAGCCCCATTGGCGGCGCAGAATCCTGCCGCCACGCCCGACGCCCCCAACACCCAGATCGTGACCGGCGAGCGCCCGCAGCCCGGCCCGGAGATCAGGGGCTATATCACCGCACGCAGCGGCGATCGCATGGCGGTGACCGCCGAGGATGGCACCAAGACCATCATCACGCTGGACGACGCGACGCAGGTGAAGGGCAAGAGCGGGCTGTTTGGCGGCAAGGGCAAGTTCGGGGTGAGCGCCCTGATGAACGGCCTGCCGGTGACGGTGAAGACCTGGGCGGCCGGCGATGCACTGGTGGCAAGTGTCGTCACCTTTCGCAGCAGCGATTTCAAGACCGCCAGCATGATCCGCAGCGGCACGGCGCAGGGGTTCGAGGAACAGTCGGCTGCCACCGCTGCCCTGCGCGGCCGCGTTGCCGATATCGACAATTACAACATCAAGCGCACCGCGAATGTCTATTTCGACACGGCGAAATGGACGCTGTCGGATCAGGCCAAGGCCGAGCTGTGCGCGACGGCAGCCGAAGCGGAAAAGACCCCCAATTCGCTGCTGCTGGTGGTTGGCTATACCGACAGCGTGGGCGACGAGGACTATAATCAGGAACTGAGCGAGAAGCGGGCCAGCCGGGTGTTGGCGCATCTGCAGCAGGTGTGCCGCTGGAAACAATTCCGCACCCTCACGCCCAGCGGCATGGCCGAATCCGATCCGGCTGCCGACAACAGCACGGAAGAAGGCAAGGCCCAGAACCGCCGCGTTGCTGTCAACGTGCTGGTGAGCAAGGCCGTCGACGGGCTTTGATCGAACAGGCGCGGCTTATTCGAAGCTGAGATCCCCCGTTTCCGGCACTTCGAAATGCCGCGCCACATCGTCGTCGCTGATCGCCTCCAGCGTGGCCGGCTGCCACTTGGGATTGCGATCCTTGTCGATCAATTGTGCCCGAATGCCTTCGAAGAAATCATGACCGTTCCGGATTTCGCACACCATGCGATATTCGGTGATCAGCGCCTCCTCGATCTCCAGCCCGCGTGCGGCGCGCAGGCCGGCGAGGCTGAGTTTGCAACTGATCGGGCTCATCTTGCGGATGGTGGCGGCCTGCGCCTGCGCCCAATCATCGCCGGCATCGAGGCTGGCCATGATGTCTTCCATCCGGTCATGCCCGAAATGATAATCGATGGCGTCGCGATACGCGGCCAGCGGGGCCTCGCCGGCGTCTTCGTCGAACGTCGCCAGCACCTCGGGCAGCGGTTCGTGGCTGGTGGCGAGCAGATCGCACAGCGTTGGCAGATGGGCGGACGGCACATAATGGCTGGCGATCCCGCAATAGCGCAGGTCTGCCGCCTTCAGCCGCGCCCCGGTCAATGCCAGCCAGGTCCCGATCTCGCCGGGCAGCTTCGCCAGCGCGTGGGTGCCGCCCACATCGGGGATCAGTCCGATGCCGGTTTCGGGCATGGCAAACAGCGTGCGTTCGGTGGCGATGCTGTAGGGGCCGTGGATCGAAAGGCCAACGCCGCCGCCCATGGTGATGCCGTCGATCAGCGCCACCCACGGCTTGCCGCAGCGCGCGATGGCCTGGTTCATGCGATATTCGTCGTGGAAGAAATTCTCCCACAGCGCCCGATCCTGCCGGCCTTCGCGGCCGAGCAGCGCCACATCGCCGCCGGCGCAGAAGGCGCGATCCCCGGCGCCATCGATCACGATATGCTGCACCTGGTGCTCGCCCATCGCGTCGATCACCGCACGGTGGATGGTCACCGCCATCGGATGGTTGAGCGCATTCAGCGCCTGCGGCCGGTTGAGCGTGATCCACAGCGCATGGCCGCGCCGTTCAACAAGGACTTCGGGAGCGTGCGTCATGCGCGGTCTACCAATTTGCTGGGGCCTTCCATGTCGATGGGGATGGCCGAGGTGGTGAGGCGGGCGATGTGGGTGCCGGCTTCATCATAAAGGTCCGCCTCCATGAAGGCGATGCGCTTGCCGAGTTTCAGGCAGCGGCCTTCGGCGAAAAGCGGCACGCCGGCCTTGGCCGGGGCGAAGAAGCTGGTTTTCAGCTCGATGGTCGGGATGCCGATGCGCTTGCCGCTCTTGATGATGGCGGCAAAGGCCGCGGCATCGTCGAGCATGGCGACGATGATGCCGCCCTGCACATTGCCCATCGGGTTGCGGCAGGCATCGATGGGCAGGAATTTCATCTTCACCCAGCCGGCTTCACTGTCGATTTCCAGGATTTCCTGGCCCAGGATCGCCGCCGTGGGCGGCACGAAGCGGTTCATCCGGGCTTTGAGGTCTTCATCGTTCAGGGCCATGCGTGCCTCAGTGCTTGATGGTCAGACCATAGCGGTGCAGCGCCGGTGCCAGCGCGTCAACCTGTTCGTCATGCCGAGTGAACAGCGCCCGGCCCAGCCCATCGCCTTGCGTCCCACGTTCGCCCAGCAGATAGGCCACACGCCGCGCAATGCCGGGGCCGCCGTCGACAAAGCCCATATCCGGCGCTGCTGTCTGTAGCTGCGGCAGCAGCAGCGGAAAATGGGTGCAGGCCAGCACGACCTGATCGAGGCGATCACCGCCGGGCTGGCTGGTCAGGCCGGCCAATTCGGGCGCGACATCTTCTGCCGTCACCGCCTCCCCCCGCAACCGCGCCTCGGCCAGTTCGACCAGCCGCGCCGATCCGTGCAGCAGCACCGTGCAATCGGCGGCATGATCAGCCGAAAGCCGCGCCACATAGGGTTGGCGCACCGTTGCCATCGTGCCGAGCACGCCGATCACCCGGCTGCGGCTGGCTTCGGCCGCCGGCTTGATGGCGGGCACCGTGCCCACCACCGGCACATCCAGCACGGCGCGGGCGTGGGCCAGCGCGATGGTGGAGGCGGTGTTGCAGGCGATCACCAGCAGGTCGGGCTTCAGCCGCTCGGTCAGCCGGCCGAGCAGCGCGCACACCCGGGTGGCAACCTCCATCTCGGTCTTGGTGCCATAAGGAAAACCCGCATTATCAGCGATGTAGCTGATATCCACTGCCGGCAGGCGCGCACGCACATCATCCAGCACCGACAAGCCACCAACGCCGGAATCAAGCATCAGGATGTGAGTGATCGTCGCCTCCCCAAAGTCGTTCGCGGTGCGTCCTCCGCCTCATGTCATGGCAGGCGGCAAAAGGCAAAGCGCCGCCAGGAATCATCCTCAACAAGAAATGAAACGGGTTCTCAGCCCCTGCATTTTCCCGCGATGTGGCCGTGAACAGCAGTAGCCGGGGTTCAGCACGACCGCCGGCTGCTGGGTGGACGACGAAGGACCAGACAGATGTTCAGGCATGTCATCATTGGCGCAGTCGCCGCCTTCGGGCTGGCCAACGCGGCCAACGCGACGGTGGAAATTTCCACCACGGCCCGCGGCGTGTTCAGCAACGTGCGAGTTGTCGGGCAATCCGCCTTTCTCGTGGGCCCAAACGCCATCGTCACCGGCCGAACCTCGCCCGGCTATTCGCTCAACAACAGCGTGCCGAGCTTGGCGGCGATCGTGGGGCTGGGGAATCAGAATCTCGTGACCGCCACCCTCTCCCTCAACAGCGGCGCCATCGCGACGGCGGCCAGCGCCAATGGCACCACACCAGCCAACACGACATCGGGCAGTGCCAGTTCCGAGATCAACAATCTCGCCATCAGCCTGTTCACCATCGGCGGCGCGATCCCCAACGTCCTCAGCCTCACGGCCGACCAGGTGCAATCGGTCACCACCGTCACCAAGGCAGGCCTGGTCACCACCAACACCGGCCAGTCGCTGTTCGACAATCTGGCGCTCAGCATCAATGGCAGCAACGTGTTCAGCACGGGCAGCAACGCGCAAACCGCCGTCAACTTCGTCGCCTATGATCAGGGCGGCTTGAAAGTAACACTGAATCAACAGTTTGCCAGCAACTTTGGCGACACCCGCACGCTGATCACCAATGCGATCGGCATCAGTTTCTCAAATTATCTGCTCGACGGCCGCAGCCTGTCGGGCACCATCACGGTGGGCCAGTCGCTTTCGGAATTCATCGACAGCGCCGGCGATCCGGTGCCCGAACCGGCGGGTTGGGCCCAGATGCTGGCCGGCTTTGCCATGGCGGGCAGCGCGGCGCGGCGCAAGCGGCGGCGGCACCGCAGGGCTTGACCTGCCGGCACCGCCTGCTTCTATGCAGGCGGCATGGCCGATCCGGTTTCTTCCCCCACTGCCGAAACCTGGCCGCCGCCGCTGCCTGATGCCAGCGGCTTCGTCGCGCCGCCGGTGCCGGGCCTTGGCGGCGCGCTGGGCGGCTTTGCCGGCGCCTGCGCACGTGATCCGGCCGGCGCGCTGCGCGTGATTGCCCGATCGCTGTGGCTGCTGGCCATCGCTGCCGTGTGCGTGCCAGCCCACAGCCTGCACCGCCGGCTGGGTATCCCCTCCCCCTGGGCCCGTCGCTTCCTTGGCTGGTCCGCCCGCGCCTGCGGCATCAGCGTCCGCAGCATCGGCCAGCCAGTCAGTCGCAACGTCTTCTACATCGCCAATCACCTGAGCTGGACCGACGCGCTCATCCTTGGTGGGCAAACCGGCACCGTGTTCGTGGCGCAGGACGGTATCGCCATATGGCCTGGCCTCGCCTTCATCTGCCGGCTGAACGACACCATCTTCGTCAACCGCAGTGACCGCATGGGCGTGCCGGCGCAGATCGCCGCCATGCGCACGCAATTCATGCGCCACAGCCGCATCGCCATGTTCCCCGAAGCCACCTGCAGCGACGGCCGCCGCCTGCTGCCATTCAAGGCGCCGCTGTTTGCCATGCTGATCCCGCCGCCGCCGGGTGCCACGCTGCAGCCGGTCGTCATCGACTGCGACGAAGCCGGGCGCAACCTGGCCTGGGTCGGCATGGAAACCGGTGCGGCCAATGCCTGGCGCCTGCTGTCACGCCCTGGCACCTGGGAAGTCCGCGTGCATTTCCTGGAACCCTTCAGCCCCGCCGACCTGCCCGACCGCAAGGCGCTTTCCGCCCGGGCCCGCACGGCCATCGCCGCGAAACTGTCGGAAACCTTGGGCGGGCGGGCGGTGGCGTGAGGCCGCCGGCTGGACAAGACCGAACAATCGCCTAAACCCAATCCAGCGGGGGCGAGTGGCATGATCGATCATACGACTGGCAATGCTGACCCCGCCTTGCCCGATCGCGTGATGAAGAAGGCGCAGCTGCGGCTGCTGCCGTTCCTGCTGATCGCCTATCTCATCGCCATCGTCGATCGCATCAACATCAGCTTTGCCGCCGAAACGATGAATCGCGATCTGGGCTTCACGGCCACGGTCTACGGCTTTGCCGGTGGCATTTTCTTTGTGAGCTACGCCTTGCTGGAAGTGCCGTCGAACATGGCGATGATGCGGTTCGGCACGCGCGTTTGGGTCACACGGATCATGATCAGCTGGGGGATCTTGTCGGCCGCGCAGATGTTCGTGACGACGCCGATGCACTTCTACATCCTGCGCTTCCTGCTTGGTGCCGCCGAAGCCGGCTTCTTCCCGGCCATCCTCTACTATGCCAGCATCTGGTTTCCGGCCCAATGGCGTGGCCGGGTGGTGAGCCGCTTCTATGTGGCACAGCCAATCACATCGATCGTGATGGGGCTGGTATCGCCGCCGATCCTGGGCCTGGATGGCGCAATGGGCCTGCATGGCTGGCAATGGCTGTTCCTGATCGAAGGCGGGCCGGCGCTGCTGATGGGGCTGATCATCTTCCGCTATCTGCCGGATTCGCCCGACAAGGTCGGCTGGCTCGCGGACGACGAACGCCGCTGGCTGACCGGCGCGCTGGCCGCCGATGCTGCCGCCACCAACGGCAGCGCCCATGAAAGCCTGTTCAAGGCGATTACCGACCGACGGGTGCTCACAGCCGGCTTCGTCTGGCTGTTCTACGTCGGTACGGTCAACGCCTATTATAATTCCATGCCGACGATCATCGCCGCCAAAACCGGCATGGATATCAGCAGCATCGGCAATCTCACCGTTGCTGGCGGGGTGATCGGGGTGATCATGCTGCTCAGCCTGGGCTGGCACAGTGATCGCCGGCAGGAACGTTACTGGCACATGATCGTGCCGTGGACGCTTGTTGCCGCCGCCTTTGCCCTGCTCGCGCTGGCGACATCAGCGACGCCGGCCATCATCGCGGTCGTGCTGATCTTTGCGCTGTGGCTGCCGTCGCAGCCGGTCTTCTTTGCAGCACTGTCGGAAACGCTGCACGAACGCTATCGCGCGGTTGGCATTGCGGCGGTGAACACCATGGGCCAGTTCGGGTCGTTCTTCAGCACCAGCGCGCTGGGGGTCTCCCGCGATGCCACCGGCAGCTATGATTCGGGACTGGCGGCCATCGCTGCCTGCATCGTGATCGGGATCGTCCTGCTCAACATGTTGCGGCGACAAGCGAAGGCCGAAATCGGGCCGGCGGCGGGCAAAGGCTGAGCCCCTGCACCCCCTTGTGATGGGGCGGTCCGCCATGAGCGGCCGACGGCAGTTGCCTTCTGCCGTTGGAGGCGTAAGCTCGCACCAGCCCCAGCGACCTCAGGGCGGCGTGTCGCGCAGCGTGCTTCCACCATGATCCAGGGGGACGATCAGATGAATTCAGCAATCCGCGTGGCCGCGCCGCTCCTGGCTGGCCTGATGGCCCTGGCCGCAACCGGCCAACCCGCCGCAGACGCCGTGCCAAATGTCGTGCCGGCCGCCAAGCCCGGCCTCGCGACTCCACCGGAAGGCTGGGCCTATCTGCCCGAACTCGCGGTGCTGGGCCCGGCCGACATCTATCGAATCGTGCAGCGCCAGAACGGCGAAGGTGGCCCCAGAACCCGGATGCATGTGCATAGCAAAAAGAATGCCGGTATCCTTACCCGCGATGTCGATGTGCCGCTGACGGCAGCGACGCAGCTGCAATGGCGCTGGAAGATCGACCAGATCCCGTCGAAACTGCCGGAAACGGCCGCAGCCAACCACGACTATTTCAGTATCGCCGTGAAGTTCGAGAACGGCAAGGATCTCACCTACATGTGGAGTTCCAGCCTCGACAAGGAGTTCGGCTTCGATTGCCCGCTGCCCGGCTGGACCGGGCGCGAATATCATGTCGTCGTCCGTTCCGGCGGCGGCGATGTGGGCAAATGGCTGGCCGAAAGCCGCAATATCGCTGCCGACTATGCCAAACATGTCGGCCCGGAACAGCCCGGCCGTATCGTGCAGGTGTGGTTCATCGCCAACACCATCATCCAGCAGGGTGAGGCGACGGCGCATTTTGGCGACATCGTGCTCACCCCCGGAAACGCGGGCAAGAAGCTGGCCGTGTTCTGAATTTCCCAAAACAACAAGCCTCACTGGCCCGGCTGACCGCCCGAAAACCAATGGGTGCAGGGTCTGCGACCCTGCCCGCCGGAGGCTTTACTTTCACCCTTAATCCGGCAGCGCCGCCACAAAGGCCTGCACGACCTTGGCCGAATTGACCGAGGCCAGGTGCGCGAATGTCTCTTCGACATTCTTGTGCCGGTCGGCTCCCGCCAGATCGGAGATGCTGCGGAACACGATGGCCGGCACCATGTTGCTGTAGGCGACCTGCATGACCGCGGCGCTTTCCATGTCGAGCACGCGGGCGGACCAGGCCTTTTGCAGATAGAGGCGGAATTCCCTGTTGTCGGCGAAGACGCCGGCGGTCACGCCAGTGCCGCCGACGTCGAGGCGGGGTGGGCGCTGCAGGCAGAGCTGCGATTCAGCCCGCATCTGCGCTGATTTCGGCACGCAGCGTTCCAGTGTCATGCCCTGCACCACGCTGCGGGCGAGTGTGAGCAGGCCGGGATCGACGGGGATGCGAAACAGGCGCCGGGGCGGGGTGGCGGCGTTGGTCACCATTGTGCCGCGTGGGAAGATGAAGAACCAGTTGGCCGGCGCGCCGTCCAGCGCCAGCGGTGGCGGGGCCCAACCCCCATTGGCTCCCTTTCCGGCTTTGCGGGCAAAGGCGGATTCCAGATACTGGCCCCAATCGGCCGGCACCACCACGTCGCCCACGCCAAGCTGCGGATCAACGCCGCCGGCGATGCCGGAAAACACGATGCGGCTGACGGTGAAACGATCCAGCACCAGCTGCGTGTTCATCGCGGCGTTGACCACGCTGACGCCGCTCTGCATCAGGATCACGGGCTTTCCGGCAAAGCGGCCGGTGAGGAAGATGCGGCCATTGATGGCATGTTCCTTCGGATCGGCGATCAGCGGCACCAGCGCGTCCCACTCCGGCTTGAAGGCGGTCATCACCACGGTGCGCGGGGTGTCGTCGAGTTTTTGCGCCTGGGCAGGCAGAGCCAGCAGCGCAAGCAGGGCAGCAAGGATCAGGCGAATCATGCAGCAGACATCCAGACAAAACGGGCGACGAACAGCGCACCGAGGGTGAAGAGGAACCAGTCCTTGGCTGAAGCCTGCCCGCGCCCCAATTTGAGCAGGGCATGAGCGACGAGCCCAAAGGCGAGGCCATTGGCGATGGAGAAGGTAAGCGGGATCAGGATGACGGTGAGAAAGGCCGGGATCGCGGTGAGGGCATCATCCCAGTCCACTTCCGCCAGCGGTGCCAGCATCAAAGCGCCGACCACGATCAGCGCCGGAGCGGCAGCGGCGAGCGGTACCAGCCCGGCATAGGGCGCGACCAGCATGGCAGCGAGGAACAGCAGCCCGGTAACCAGCGCGGTGAGCCCGGTGCGCCCGCCCGCCTGCACGCCAGCCGCGCTTTCGACATAGGATGTGACCGTGCTGGTGCCCGCGACCGCGCCTGCCATCGCCGCCACGGCATCGACGGTGAGAATGCGATTGAGGCCCGGGATGTTGCCCGCCGCGTCCATCAGCTTCGCGCGCTTGGTGACAGCGACCAGCGTGCCGACATTGTCGAACAGATCGACGAACAGGAACACGAACAATATCTCGATCAGGCCCAGGCCCTGCTGGCCGGACAGGCCGAAGACGCCGGCGAAATCGAGCTTGAACGCCGTATCGGCAATGGCGGTCAGGCTATAGGGCTGGGTCGAGGCCGACACCTGGCCGGTCAGCGCCGCGACGATGCTGGTGGCGACGATGCCGATCAGGATTGCCGCCCGCACTTTCCACGCCGACAGCACGGCAATGATGGCCAGCCCCAGCAGCGCCAGTGCCGGGCCCGGTGCCGTGAGATCGCCGAGCGCCACGAAGGTCGCCGGATTGGCCACCACCAGCCCGGCCTCCTTCAGGCCGATGAAGCCGAGGAACAGGCCGATGCCGCCCGCCACCGCCGCCAGCAGGCTGGGCGGCATCACCGCGATGATCAGCTGGCGCGCGCCGGTCAGCGTGAGCACCAGGAAGGCGACGCCCGACAGGAACACGCAGGCCAGCGCCACCGGCCACGGCACGCCCATCTGCAGCACGACGGTGAAGGTGAAATAGGCGTTGATGCCCATGCCGGGCGCCAGCGCGATCGGCACATTGGCAAACAGGCCCATCAGGATCGAGCCAATGGCCGCCGCCAGGCAGGTCGCCGCCGCCACCGCCGCCACCGGCATCCCGGCCTGGCCCAGGATCACCGGATTGACGAGGATGATATAGGCCATTGTCAGGAAAGTGGTGGCCCCGGCCAGCGTCTCGGTGCGGGCCGTGGTGCCACGCTCCGCCAGCTTGAACTGACGGGCGAGCCAGCCGGTATCGCCGCCTGCATCCGGCGCTGAATCGCTTGTCATCCTGCCTCCTGCTGGCGGCCTCACTGCACGAAATGGCGAAGAAGGCAAAGCCGGCGATGGCAGCGCACTTCATTCGGCCAGTTGTGGCGATGGCACGCGTCGGGAGGGTGGCTTGCCTTGCTCCCAGCCCAGCCAGCCAGCCAATGCGCCAGCGAGCAGGCCGCCGCCCAGGGTGACTGCGGCGGGCAGCGTGCCAAAGGCGGCCAGGAAGCGGTTGAAACCGGGAATGGCATCGGGAACATAAACAACCAGCGCTTGCACCGCGAGGAAGAACACGGCGACCAACCATGGCTTCCCATGCTTGCGGTCGCTGGCATAGACCAGCAGGGCAAAGGCGATGCACATCGCGTCCGGGACTGCAACACTGTCCCCAAACTGTTGCAGGGGCGTGCGGTTGGCGAAATCCGGCCAATTGAACAAGTTGCCGGTGGCGCGGCTGGCCGGTGATTCAAACAGGATCAGCGGCGTCGCCAGCAAATAGGCGCCGTGCAGTCTGGCATTGCGGCGATGCTTGATGGCGAGATGGAACAGCGTGAGATAGCCAAGGATCGCCACGAAAGTGATGATGCCGATGGCGGGTTCGAAAACCATCTTGCCCTGATCACCGGCGGCATAGCGGGTCGCCGTGAGATTGACGATGGCGACCAGGCCCATGATCAGCAGCGGGAACAGCAGGAAACTCGCCTTGCCCACCTGCTTGTGCAGCGCGTTGCGGCGTTGCTGGATGGACCAGGTCTGCACGGCAAGCAGGCTGAGCCAGATCATCGCCGAGATGGCATGAACATGGAACGGCAGCGGCACCCGGTCGATCTTGCCGAAATAGGTTGGCCAGAAGCCGACGAAGGTGACGAGCACCATGAATGCCAGATACGGCAGTCCCCAACGAAACAGCATGTTTCCCCCCCTGCCTGTTCCATTTGAATGATGCGGTACGCCGCACCTGATGACAAGGGCAGAGGGTGACAGCGACCCTGCAGCGGGCTAATCCACCATCATGACTCATGCCGCCTTCCCCGCCGCCCGCCTGCGCCGCACCCGAATGACCGCCTGGAGCCGCGATCTGCACCGCGAAACGTCGCTCAGCCCGGCCAATCTGATCTGGCCGCTGTTCCCCACCGAAGGCCATGACCAGGAGGTGCCGGTGGGCACCATGCCCGGCGTGTCGCGCCTGTCGGTCGACCGGCTGGCCAAGGCCGCGAAGGAAGCTGCAAGCCTGGGCATTCCGGCAGTGGCGCTGTTCCCGCACACCTCGGCCGATCGCCGCAGCGAGGATGCCAGGGAAGCGCTTAACCCCGATAACCTCATCTGCCGGGCCATCCGCGCCATCAAGGATGCGGCGCCGGAAGTGGGCGTGCTCACCGATGTGGCGCTCGATCTTTACACCAGCCATGGCCACGATGGCCTGTTGAGCGACGCCGGCGAGATCTTGAACGACGCCACGGTGGAGATGCTGGTTGGCCAGTCGTTGAACCAGGCCCGCGCCGGCTGCGATATCATCGCCCCGTCCGACATGATGGATGGCCGCGTCGCCGCCATCCGTGCCGGGCTGGAGGCTGACGGGTTCCACAACACCCAGATCATGGCCTATTCGGCCAAATATGCCTCGGCCTTCTATGGCCCCTATCGCGATGCGGTGGGCAGCGGCGGCGTGCTGAAGGGCGACAAGAAGACCTATCAGATGGACCCGGCCAATGCCCGCGAAGCGCTGCGCGAAGTGGCGCTGGACATTGCCGAGGGCGCGGATTCCGTGATGGTGAAGCCGGGGATGCCCTATCTCGACATCATCCGGGCCATCCGCGACGCCTTCGACGTGCCGGTGTTCGCCTACCAGGTGTCGGGCGAATATGCGATGCTGGAAGCCGCCATCGCCGCCGGCGTGCTCGATCGCAACAAGGGCGTGCTGGAAGCGCTGATGAGCTTCCGGCGGGCGGGCTGCAACGGCGTGCTGACCTATCACGCGCCGTTGGCGGCGCGGCTGCTGGGGGCGTGAACTCAGGCCGGCGCGCCGGCTGCGGGAGAGGGAAGATGGCCGCATTGCGCCGGATGATGGCCCTGCTGATCGCACTGGCGCTGAATGGCCCGGCACTGGCTGCCCGCCCTGCCGATCTGTTGTTCATCGGTGGCCCTGTCATCACGGCGGACGCCGGCAACCGGATTGCAAACGGTGTAGCGGTGGAGGGCAATCGCATCGTCGCGGTGGGCGACGTGGCGGCGTGGCGCGGGCCGAAGACCAGGGTGATCAACCTGAAGGGCCGGGCGCTGCTGCCAGGCTTCATCGATTCCCACAGCCACGTGTCGGGCATGGCCAATGTCGAGGCCAATTACATCAATATCCAGGCGCCGCCGCTGGCCAACGGGCAGGCCATCATCGCCCGCCTGAAGGCGGCGCAGGCCAGCCGGCCCAAGGGGGCATGGCTGATCGGCCAGGGCACCTACAACCAGATCATGCCGACTCGGGCGGAACTGGATGCGGCCTTTCCCGACACGCCGGTCGATCTGCAATGGAGCGTGCACGACCATCTGATCAACCACGCCGCGGCCGTGGCGCTGGGCATGGGCCGGGATTTTCCCGATCCGCCGGCCGGCAGCACCGGGCGCTATGAGCGCACCGCCGATGGCGAGGTGATGATCAGCCGCGATGCACCGATCAAGGTGCCGCTGCCAACGCTGACAGAAGCGCAACTGAAGCAGGGCGTGCAGGCCATATTGCGCGATTTCTACCTGCAGCGCGGTGTCACCACCGTGTCCGACATGTCGGAGCCGGCGGCCTACAAGGCCTATGACGAGTTGCGGGCCGAAGGCCGCCTGCCCACCCGCGTGCGCCTGAATTACCTGCTGCGCACGCCCGCCGAGCTTGACCGCCTGATCGCCAGCGGCCTTGCCACCGGCCGCGGCGATGACTGGCTGCGCACCGGCGCGGTGAAGTTCATCCAGGACGGGGTATGGGGCACGACGGCTGCCGTCTATCGCCCGTTCTGGGAGGGTTCGGCGACCAGCTTCGTGCCCAACAACCGGGGCGGCACCAGTTTTGACCAGCCGACGCTCTCGGCGCTGGTGCTGAAGGCGCGGCAGGCCGGCTGGCAGGTGCAGATCCACGCCAACGGTGATCGCGCGCAGGACTAGGTGCTGACCGCCTATGAGGCTGCAAACGCCGCCGTGCCCGCCGCTGATGCGCGCTGGCGCATCGAACATTTCGGGCATTTCCTGGTGCGCGACCCAGCGCGAACCCCCGAACGGCTGGCGCGCCTGCGCCGGCTTGGCGGCATCCCCTCGCCGCAGATCGCCTTCCTGTGGCGGTTGACCGACACCAACATCCGGGAACCCGACGTCGATTTCTTCGCCCTGCACACCCTGATCGACGCCGGCTTTCACCCCGCCGGCGGTGTGGACACGATCGGAACCCAGAATTTCGCCACCTATCCGATGTTCTCCATCCAGCGCGCCGTGCACCGCGACAGCAAGTTCGGCAGCATCGTCCAGCCGGGCCAGGCGATCAGCGTGATCGAGGCCATCAGGATGTTCACCATCTGGGCGGCCGAGGCCAATTTCCTCGAAAGGGATTTCGGCAGCATCGAGGTCGGCAAGATTGCCGATCTGGTGGTGCTGGGCGCCGATCCCCGCGCGGTGCCGGCCAGCCAGCTTGCCGCCATCCCGGTCGACATGACGATCCTAGACGGCAAGCTTGCCTTTGAACGGCGCCGGCCATAGCGGCTTGCGGCGACAGGTCGGCGTGGTAACATGCCGGCCTCTTTCGGAGTGGATATGCGCGAGATTGTTCCTGGCTGCTGACCGATAGCTGCACCGCAGCTGTTGGTTCGCCACGCCTCACCGGCAGCGGTGCGGCGCCCTGCAGATTTTGCAGAAGAGCCAGAGACATGGATATTTCGCGCAACGAACAGCGCATACTGCACCTGCTGGCGCAAGGCGGCAGCATTCACCATCGCCGGGAAAACGGCCATATCGTCGACGTCAAATGCTTCACCCGTGATGGCGCCTGCCTGGCCGGGATGAGCCTCGATCTGTTCGCCCGGCTGAAACGGCGTGGTTACATCGAGTCAAAGGGCGGCGCACCCTACCGCATCTCCAGGCTGGGACTGGCGCTGGTCAGAAGCCAGCTCGACAATCGTTAGACGTCAGGCCCCGGTGCGACCCAATGCCGGACCGGGGCCATCGGCGGCGAAGCGACCTCATCACAGCGGCCGGCGCCAGGCCCAGACCTCGCCATCCTCTGGATCTACGACCGTACCGGCAGTGACAAAACCATTGCGGCGCAGCACAACAGCAGAGGCGTTATCCGGCAACAGCGTGTGAGCGATGACAGTGCAGGCTCCATTGGCGGCAGCGATAGCCACCAGATCGCGCGCCATCGCGGTTGCGATCCCACGCCCTTCCACCAGCGGGAAGCTGCCATAGGCGATTTCCACCGTGCCTTCGGGATCCGGCGGCGCCTTGAAGCCACACAGGCCCACCATGGCGCCACTGCTGTCCAATGCCCACCAATCCGCCCACGGCGGCGGCCGCGGCGTCGCGCCCATGATGGCCATGATGGCGTCCAGCGTGGTCAGGCCAATCTCGGCTGAAGGATAGAAATCCTCCACGCCGCGCAGCAGCGCCGGCGGCGGATTGGCAAGATCGGCCGGGCTGGCCGGAATCAGCCGCACCACCATGGCCGGGGCTCAGCCGTCGATCAGGATGATGTCGAAGCCCAGCCTCTCCACACCATCGGCGCGCTTGCCCAGCGACTGGCCGAAAATGGCTGGCGGGAATTGGCCCCCCACGGGCTGATTCAGGTCCTGCGCCAGCGTGCGATCCTGGCCCAGCAAAGGATCGCCGGCGAAATACATCTGGGTAATCAGGCGGTTGATGTCGCCATCGACAAGATAGTGCAGATGCTTTGCCCGCCATGTGGAACCCGCCTTGTAAGCCCCGGGTTCAACGGTGAGAAATCGGTACGCGCCATCCTTGTCGGCCACCAGCCTGGCAAAGCCATCGAAATTGGGATCAAGCGGCGGCGCAGCATCATCGCTCTTGTGGGCGTATCGGCCCACGGAATTGGCCTGCCACATCTCGATGCGGGCCCCGGGGACCGGCTGGCCGTTGCGGCCCATGACACGGCCGGACACCTCGATGATCTTGCCAATGGCGCGGCCATCGCGACCGGCAATGCGGGTGAGATCCGCATCGCTGTCGGCCGGCTGCTGCACCGGATAGAAGGGACCGATCTGCATCGGGCGTGTCGGGCGCCGCGATTGTGCCAGGGCCGAACCAGCCAGCCCACCGCCCGCCACCAACAAACCTGCCTGCCCCAAAAGACGCCGCCTCGTGATGTCCATCTGATCTTCCTCCCCCGTTATTGGTACAAGGCTGCTCTTGCCACGGCACCGCGTCAAGCACCCCACAGCTTGCGCCGCCCGGCCACTGGGCGTAACCGACGCACATGACGGAACGGCTGCGCATCGCGGTATTGGGGGCTTCGGGCTATACCGGGGCTGATCTGGTGCGACTGGCGCTGACCCATCCCCGCATCGAGATTGCGGCGCTGGCCGCCAATGCCAAGGCCGGGCAGACGATGGCGCAGATCTGGCCGCATTTCGCGATGTACCCGGCGCTGCCAACGCTGGTGAAGGCCGATGCCATTGATTTCAGCGCGATCGACGCGGTGTTTGGCTGCCTGCCGCATGCCGCCTCGGCGGAACTGCTCTCCACCATCACGGGGTCGCGCATCATCGATCTTTCGGCCGATTTCCGGCTGAAGGATGCTGGCACCTATGCGCACTGGTATGGCGGCGCCCATCCGGCGCCCGGGCTGCTGCCGGAAGCGGTCTACGGCCTGACCGAATTTGCGCGCGAGGCGCTGCCCGGCGCGCGGATTGCCGCCTGCCCCGGCTGCTATCCCACCGCCGTATTGCTGGCGCTGCTGCCGCTGGTGAAGAGCCACGCGATTTCGGCCGACAAGATCACCGTCAACGCCCTGTCCGGCGTGTCCGGCGCCGGGCGCAGCCTGAAGGAAGCGAACCTTTTTGGTGAGATGGCAGAGGCCGTGCACCCTTATGGGATCGGCCATCACCGCCACATGCCGGAGATGGAGCAGGAATTGTCGCGGCGCGCTGGCCGGCCGGTGACGATCAGCTTCACGCCGCACCTGATTCCGATGAATCGCGGCGAACTGGTGACCTGCATCGTCGAAACTGCACACGGGCCCGACTATCTGCGCGAAGTGCTGGCTGATGCCTACACCGACGAACCCTTTGTGCATCTGCTGCCGGCTGGCGTCGCGCCCGCCACCCGCATGGTGCGCGGATCGAACCATGTCGTGCTGAACGTCTTTGCCGATCGCGTGCCGGGTCGCGCCATCGTCATTGCCGCCATCGACAATCTGGTGAAGGGCTCATCCGGCCAGGCCATCCAGAATTTCAACCTGATGTTCGGCCTGCCCGAAACCATGGGGCTGGAACAGGCCCCCCTCTTCCCGTGATCGAAACAGCGCGCCTGCTGCTGCGGCCGTGGCGCGATGCCGACCGCGCCCCGTTTGCGGCAATGGGAGCCGACGCCCAGGTGATGGCGCATTTTCCGGCGCTGCTCAGCCGGGCCGAAAGTGATGCCGGCGTTGACCGCCAGATGGCCCTGCAAACCGAGCTTGGCCATTGTTTCTGGGCGCTGGAACGGCGCGACACGGCCGAATTCATTGGCTTCTGCGGCCTCATCCCGGTGCGGTTTGCCTGCCCGGTCGAAGGCGAGATCGAGATTGGCTGGCGGCTGGCGCGGGAACATTGGGGCCAGGGGCTGGCGCGCGAGGCGGCACAGGCCAGCCTTGATTGGGGCTTCGCAAGCGGCATCACGCGCATCGTCAGCTTCACCGTGCCAGGCAACCGCCGCAGCTGGGGGTTGATGGAGCGACTGGGCCTCAGGCGCCGGGCCGATCTGGATTTCGATCATCCGCGCATCGCCGCGGGCAGCCCGCTCAGGCGCCACATCGTCTATGAGGCGCTGCGGTGAGCATTCACCCATTTGGTTCGGATTGGCCGCAGATTGCCGATGATGTGTTCATCGCCGCCGGCGCCCGGATCATCGGCAAGGTGCGCATCGGCGCCGGCAGTTCGATCTGGTTCAACTGCGTGCTGCGCGGCGATGTCGGGCGGATCACAGTGGGGCAGCGCAGCAATCTGCAGGATGGCACCATCGTCCATATCTCGGGCGGCCGCCACGACACGGAGATTGGCGATGATGTGCTGATCGGCCATGGCTGCATCATCCACGGCTGCCGCATCGAAAATCACGGCTTCATCGGCATGGGCGCTGTCGTGCTCGATGGCGCTGTGGTGGAAACCGACGCCATGCTCGCTGCCGGCGCGCTGTTGACACCGGGCAAGGTGGTGAAATCGGGCGAATTGTGGGCCGGGCGGCCGGCGACGTTGCTGCGGATGCTGAAGCCCGAGGAAATCGCCGGCAACCGGGCAGGCGCGACAGGCTATGCCGCGCTCGCCCAGCGTTATCGCCGCGCCGAATAGGGCTTATTTGTCAACGCCCTTGACCTTGCCCCATTGGCGGGCGGCCGTGTAGCCAAGATAGCCGGTGCCGAACAGCGCATAGAGCGGTTCGGGCAGGCCGCCGAGATAACGGTTCATGCCGGTGGCGATATCCTGCGCCATCTGCGGCTGCACGGCGGCAATGACACCCATCGGGATCGACCACAGCAGCAGCGCATACATCACGTAGAGGAAGCTCGGGCGGGCGCGGCTGGTCCACGGGTCGTTGCTGCCGGCTTCGGCCACGATGGCGGAAAGTTGGGTGGAGAGCAGATCGAGTTCCTGGCTGTTCTGCAGCTTCAGAAGCTCGATCTTGGCGGCATCGCGGGCCTTGGGATCAGGAATGATCTTGTCGAGCAGGCCGGCAACCGGGGCAATCAGCGCATTGAGAACGGACATTGAACAGCCTTTCTGGTGACAGAGAGGCCGACTTTATAACCAAATGGGATAGTGTAGGACAGACGCAGGATTGCGCGCCGCCTCTCCCCCCAAGGGGAGAGGTGCAGGATTGACTGAATGTCCGAGAAAAATGGTCGGAGCGACAGGATTCGAACCTGCGACCTCCAGACCCCCAGTCTGATGCGCTACCAGGCTGCGCTACGCTCCGAGCCGATGCGGGGCTTAGGGGCTAATCCGGCGCGATGCAACCCCCTCTCTCGCCGCTCAGGCCGCGTTTTCCAGCCCATATTGCTTGAGCAGATCATAGAGCGTGGGCCGGCTCACCCCCAGGAACTTGGCGGCGGTGCTGACATTGCCATCGGCGCGCAGCATCGCCCGGCGAATGGCCTGGCGATCGGCATTCTCGCGCGCAACCTTCAAGGTGAGCGCGGCTTCGTCGCCACTGTTGACCAGATCAAGATCGGTCGCGGTAAGCCGGCTGCCTTCCGCCATGATGACCGCGCGCTTCATGCGGTTTTCCAGTTCGCGCACATTGCCCGGCCACGGCCAATCCGAGATGGCGGCGATGGCATCCGGGGTAAGCCCTTTGAAATCGCGGCCATTCTCACGCGCAAAACGGGTGAGGAAATATTGCGCCAGCAACACGGCGTCACCCGGCCGCTCCTTCAGGCCAGGGATGCGCACCACGATTTCGGCCAGCCGGTAAAACAGATCCTCGCGGAAGCGGCCGGCGGCAATCATCGCATCCAGATCCTGATGGGTGGCGCACACGATCCGCACATCCACCGGGATGGACCTGCGTCCGCCGACCCGTTCGATCACCCGTTCCTGCAGGAAGCGCAGCAATTTCACCTGCAGCGGCAGCGGGATATCGCCGACTTCATCGAGGAACAAGGTGCCGCCTTCGGCCATCTCGATCTTGCCGGGCTGGGTTTTCACCGCGCCGGTGAAGGCGCCTTTTTCATAGCCGAACAGTTCGGATTCGAGCAGATTTTCCGGAATCGCCGCGCAGTTGATGGCGACAAAGGCCGCATCTGCCCGCGCCGAGGCATTGTGCAGCCCCTTGGCGAGCAGTTCCTTGCCGGTGCCCGAGGCACCCAGGAGCATCACCGACACATTGGCCGTAGCGACCCGTTCGACCATGCGGGCCACCTTGATCATCTCAGGCGCGGCCGTGACGATGCCGCCCAGCACCTTGTCCCCGCCGTTGCCGGCTTCAGCAAGGCGGCGATTCTCCGCTTCAAGGCTGGCCACGTGATAAGCGCGGCGCACGATCAGGCCGAGTTCGTCGATGTCGACCGGCTTGTGATAGAAATCAAAGGCCCCCATGGCGATGGCGCGCCGCGCGCTGTCGCGCGCACCATGCCCGGAAGCGACGATCACCTTGGTGTTGGGCCGCGTCGCCAATATGGCTTCCAGTGTGGCAAAGCCTTCGGTCACGCCATCGGGATCAGGCGGCAGGCCCAGATCGAGCGTCACTACCGCCGGCTGGTGCGTGCGCAACGCTTCCAGCGCGGTCTCGCGATCGCCGGCGAGGATCACCTCATGATCCTCGTAGCTCCACTTCAACTGGCGCTGCAGGCCGGTATCGTCTTCCACAACCAGCAGCTTTGGCTTCTCACTCACGCCAGACCCTCACTTTTGTCCCCCTTGCACCAGCAGCGCGGGCTCCCCGGCTGCGACCCCGCCGGCGCCAGTTCCGGCAAGCGGCAGGGTGATGCTGAAGCTTGTGCCTTCGCCTTCACGGCTGGCCACGTCAAGCCGGCCGCCGTGCGCGCGGGCAATCTCGCGCGCTTCATAGGCGCCGATGCCGAAGCCGCCCGGCTTGGTTGATGTGAACGGCTGGAACAATTCCTGCCGGATGAAGCGGGCCGACATGCCCTGGCCGCGATCGGAAAGGGTGACCACCAGGTCATTGCCTGCCACCGCCACGTCAAACCGGATCGGCGCGCCGGCCGGGGAGGCATCGATGGCATTTTGCAGCAGATGTGCGAACATCTGTTCCAGCCGGGCCGCATCGCCGGAGACCATGGCCTGATCCGCCTTCAGGCCGAGATTGAGGCTCAGGGCGGGCCAGGCTCCGGCGCGGGACTTGACCAGCAGGCCCAGCAGGCTGGCCACGGGCACGGGCGCATCGGCGGCCGGCATCCCGGTGGCGCGCTGCGACAACCACGACAGCAGGGCGTTCATCTTGCCCACCGATTCCTTCAGCGTTGCCACCATGTCGGCGCGGAATTCCGGATTATCGGCATGGCGTTCGGCATTGCGGGCCAGCAGGCTGAGCTGGCTGACCAGATTCTTGATATCATGCAGGATGAAGGCAAAGCGGCGGTTGAACTCCTCGAACCGGCGCGCTTCATCCAGCGCGGACTGGCCGCGGCTTTCGGCGACATAGCTGCCCACCTGCCGGCCCAGTGTTTTCAGCAGTTCCTCGTCTTCCCAGCCCAGCCGGCGCGGCACCAGGCTGCGGCCGATCAGCAGCACACCGGCCAGCGCATCGCGGTTGAAGGCCGGCAGCACCAGCCAATAGCGGCGGTCTGCCGCCAGCCAGGTCGGCAGTTCCGGCGCATCGGGCAGCTCGCCATCGCGCACCATTTCAAGATCGAGCAGCCGATCCTGCCGCAGCCAGTCCACCAGCGGACTATCCATGGCCAGCACTTCGGGTGGGCGATCGGCCATCTGCCAGGTTGCACCGGGGCTCAGCCGGTCATCGTCGGGCACCAGCAGCCAGCCGCCGCGCGCTTCCAGCACGCTGGCCACGGCCTGCACCACGCGTTCGGGCAGGCCCTGTGCATCCCCCGGCGCCGAGACAGTGGCGATGAAGCGCAGCCATTCACTACGGTAATCGTAACGATATCGGTAGAAATTGCGCGCGATCGCCACCCGCAGCCAGGCCCGGAAACGATCAGACACCAGCACCACCGCGCCCAGCATGATGGTGGCAAACATGAAGCTGACCTGCAGCAGCGTGCCCCAGTTGCCCCCCATCAGCTTGAGCGCATAGGCCAGCAGCGACATGGCGATCAGGTAGAAACCGACCCCGGAAAAGGCCACGGTCTGGAAGGCGACATTGCGCGACACCCGCGCACCGGTCACCCAGGCGTCGCGGGTGGCAAACAGGAACAGCAGCACCAGCAGCGCATTCACGGCGCCACGGATATTGTAGAGATCAATCGAGGCCGGCGGCAGCAGGAACGCCAGCGTGTAGAAATTGAGATCATAGAGGAACAGGCCAGCAAGGCCGATGGCGAGCAGGCGGATGCCCGAAAGCTGGCCACTGCGCGAGGCAATGTAGAGATTGTGGCTGAGCACCAGCCCGGTGACCGACACCGCGATGCGGATCACCAGAAACAGGCTGGCCGCCACATCGCCCTTGCCGATCAGCGCGCCCTGGCCGGCCCCGGCGACATCGATGAAGAATTGCAGGGTGAGCACAAACCCGAGAATGCCGCCCACCCAGAAGGATGAACGCCCTTCGCCCTCGCCGCCCAGCCAGGTTGGCCGCAGCAGGTAGAGCAGCACGCTGATCCACACCCCCACCTTCACGGTTTGCAGCCGCGAGATCCAGGGTTGCAGGCTCTGATCGATCAGGATGCTGGCGACAAAGCTGGCGGCCCACAGCGCGGTGACCAGCGCCGCGCCGCCCAGCCACAGATTGAGGCCGCGGCGCTGTTTGGTGAGTGCAGCGACGAACAGGCCGAGATAGGCGATCAGCGCCAGCAAATGGCTGAGCAGTCCGACTTCGGTGAGCGCGATCATGGTGGCGCTCCGTGCGAACGGGTCTCTACTCTCGTCACTGCCATCTGTCCCTGCACCGGCATGACGGCAACCTATCGCCACGCGCGCCAAAGCGCCACCCCGTCCGGCAGCGCTGATCATTGCAACAGCTGTGATCATCTATCTTGTAATAAGCATGCATGCTAAATTCGGACCATGAACTCGCTTGCCGCCACAGTGGAACCGGCCATCGCGCCCTTTGCCTCGCCTGACACGATCGGCGTGCTGGTGTCTGACGTGACCCGGCTGCTGCGCCGGCGGTTCGATGCCCGGGCCCGCTCCATCGGCGTGTCGCGCGCGCAATGGCGGGTGCTGATCGCACTGGCCCGGGCGGAAGGCATCAACCAGGCTGGTCTGGCCGAGCGGCTGGACGTGGAAACCATCACGGTGGGCCGCATGGTCGACCGGCTGGAAGAGGCCGGGCTGGTGGAACGCCGGGCCGATCCCGCCGATCGCCGGGCCTGGCGGCTGTTCCTCACCCCGCGGGCGCATCCGATTCTGGCTGAGCTGCAGGCGGTGGCGGTGGATGTCCGCGCCGAAATGCTGGCGGGTTTGAGCGCTGCCGAAGAAGCGGCGCTGCAAGGCCTGCTGCAGCGCCTGCGCGGCAACCTGGATGGTCGCGAAGGATCGGCGACATGAACCAGCGCATCGATCCGCCAGTGGCGAGCACAACATCTTCCTCTCGCTGGCGCAGCCGCGTGGCGATGCTTTCGGTGCCGTTGCTGGTGGCGGCAGCCGGGCTGTGGCTGTGGCTTTCCGGATTGGGCCAGGTGACGACCGACAACGCCTATGTGCGGGTCGACAAGCTGGCGATTTCCAGTGACATCACCAGCCGGGTGCGGCGGGTGTTCGTGGCGGAAAATCAACCAGTGAAGCGCGGGCAGGTGGTGATCGAGCTGGTCGATACGCCGTTCCGCATCGCGCTGGCCCAGGCCGAAGCCCGGCTGGCCGATGCGCGCCGCCAGGTGCGGGGACTGCGCAATGATACTGGTGGCAGTGCCGCCGATGTCGCCGCCAAGCGCGAGGCGCTGGATTATGCGCTCACCGAGATGGAGCGCCAGCAGACCTTGCTGGATCGCGGCTTTGCCACCCGTGCCCGGCTGCAACAGGCACAATATGCCGTGGCCAATGCCCGTGCCGAACTGAACCGTGCCCTGTCTGACGACGCCGCCGCCCGCACTGCCGCCAATGGCGTGCAGGACGTGGAGCAGCACCCGCTGGTGATGACCGCCGCTGCGGTGCGCGACAAGGCGGCGTTTGAACTGGCGCGCACCAAGCTGATCTCGCCCGCCAACGGCATCGCCACCCAGACCAGCCGGGTGCTGCCGGGCCAGGTGATGGTGCAGGGTGTGGCCGCCTTCAGCGTGATGGTGACCGACAGCGCCTATGTCGAAGCCAATTTCAAGGAAACCGAGCTGAAGGACATGCGGGTGGGCCAGCGTGCCGAGGTGCAGCTGGATGCCTTCCCCGATCATGTGCTGCGCGGCCATGTGGAATCGATCGGTGTCGGCACCGGCAGCGAATTTTCGGTGCTGCCGGCACAGAATGCCACCGGCAACTGGGTGAAGGTGGTGCAGCGCGTGCCGGTGCGCATCAAGCTGGACGGCAAGCCATCGGTGCCCTTGATCGCCGGGCTTTCGGCCGAAGTGAAGGTGATCACCAGGTGAGCAGCGCTGCCCCGGTTGTGGCGCCTGCATCCGGAGCCTCGCCCGTCACCGTCACGCTGGTGGTGATGCTGGGCAGCTTCATGACCATCCTCGATTCCACCATCGCCAACGTGGCGCTGCCGCACATGCAGCCCAGCCTGAACGCGGCGGCCGACAGCATCACCTGGGTGCTGACCAGCTATATCGTCGCCACCGCCATCGCCACACCGCTCACCGGCTGGCTTTCGGCGCGCATCGGCCGGCGCACCCTGTTTCTGTGGAGCGTGGCAGCCTTCACCGCCGCCTCGGTGCTGTGCGGCGTCGCCACCAGCCTGGAAGAGATGGTGCTGTTCCGCATGATCCAGGGGGCGGCCGGCGCCTTCATCGCGCCACTGGGCCAGGCCTATCTGCTGGATGTCTGGCCGCCGGAAAAACACGGGCCGGCAATGGCCTGGTGGGGGGTTGGCATCATGGTCGGGCCAATCCTGGGCCCGGTGATCGGCGGCTGGCTCACCGACAGTTTCGATTGGCGCTGGGTGTTCCTGATCAACCTGCCGTTCGGCATCATGTGCCTGACCTGGGCCGCTGCGGTGCTGCCGGAGCCCCGGCTTGAACAACGGCGCTTCGACATGACCGGCTTTGCCCTGCTCGCCGTTGGCATGGCGGCGCTGCAACTGGGGCTGGATCGCGGCCAGCAACTGGACTGGCTGGAAAGCTGGGAAGTGCGGGCCGAATTCGGCATCGCCATCGCCGGCCTGTGGGCCTTTGGCGTGCATGCGCTGGCCACGCCCGGCGGCATCGTCGATCGCGAACTGCTCACCGATCGCAACGCGCTCACCGGCATGGTGTTCATCACGCTGGTGGGCTTCCTGCTGGTGGCCACCACCGCGCTGCTGCCAACGATGCTGCAAACGCTCTATGGCTATCCCGTGGTATCGGCAGGCGCGCTGATGATGCCGCGCGGCATCGGCATGATGATGGCGATGATGGCCGCCGGGCAACTGGTCGGGCGTGGCATTGATCCGCGCGTGATGCTGGCCGCCGGCTTCACCATCACCGGTGCGGCCCTGTGGGGCATGAGCCTGTTCTCCCCGGTGCAAGGCGCTTCGCTGTTCGTGATCACCGGGTTTTTCCAGGGCGCCGGCCTTGGCCTGATCTTCGTGCCATTGAACACGATGGCCTTTGCCAGCCTGCCGATGCGGCTGCGCGCTGACGCATCGGCCATTTACATGCTGCTGCGGAACATCGGCGGTTCGATCGGGATCAGCCTGGCGGTCGCCCTGCTGGAACGCCAGACCCAGACCGCGCACGCCGATCTGGGCGGCGGCATCACCCCGTTCAACCTGCCCTGGGCCGATCCGGCCACCCTGGCTGCAGCCGGTGCCGGCAGCGTGGTCGCCATGCTGGATGGCGCGGTGAACAAGCAGGCCCTGATGATTGCCTATATCGATGTCTATCGAGCGATGGCGTTCATGGCGCTTGCCATGCTGCCACTGCTGCTGGTGTTGCGCCGGCCGCGGCGGCCCGCGTCAAAGGCCGATGTGGTGCATCTGCCCGAGTGACCACTCAGACCGGCGGCGGCGTGAGCCCCACCAGTTTCATCACCACTACCTGCACCAGCATCACCACCAGCCACCACAGGCAGGCCCGGCCAATGCGGCCCCAACGCTGCCCGGCCATCAGCAGCGAGGCGGCCAGCGCCGGCACCACAAAGCCCACCCAGATCACCCAGGCGGTGGCGATGGTCATCACCCACGGCGGTGCGCGTGGCGGCGCCAGGATCAGCGCGCCGGCCAATATGGCGCACAGCCAGGCCGTGGCCAGCAGCGCCACCAGCCAGCCGGTGATGCCCTTGGGCCGATCGACGAACTGGGCGATGAGCAGTCCCATCAGGGTCGCCAGCGCAATCGGAACGGCATTGATGACGATATAGATCATTGCGCCAGCTTGCCGGCTTTCGCGCCCCATGCAAGGGGGAGCCGACTTCAGGAGGACATGAAATGAGCGACCTTCCCCCCCTGCTTCTGGGCCGATTGAACCATGTCGGCATCGCCTGCGTGTCGATTGACGACACCGTGGCCATGTATGGCCGGCTGTTTGGCGCGACCGTTTCGAAGGCCGCGTTTGATCTGCCAGCCCAGGGCGTGCGCGTCGCCTTCATCGATGTCGCCAACAGCCAGCTGGAACTGATCGAGCCGCTGGGCGACGACAGCCCCATCCACGGCTTCCTGAAGAAGAACCCCAGTGGCGGGCAGCATCATGTGTGTTTCGAAGTGAAGGACATCATTGCCGCGCGCGATGCAATGCGGGCACGGGGGGCCACCGTGCTGGGCACCGGCGAGCCGCGCATGGGCGCGCACGGGGTGCCGGTAATCTTCGTGCACCCGCGCGATACGGGCGGCGTGCTGGTGGAACTGATGCAGGAGCCCCCGGAAGGGCATCACTGAGTCCAGTTGCAACTGAAAACCCGCTCATGCTGAGCTTGTCGAGGCACGCACGAACTGTGGTGCCTGCCTCGACAAGCGCGGCACGAGCGGGGCTGTAATTGTCGGCAACGGGCCGAAGCCCGCTCACTCAGTCCTTCTTGCGGCCGCTCAGCAGCCAGCCAACCACGAAGCCCAGCGCAATGCCGGCCCCCAGCGCGGCCAGCGGCTGTTCCTGCACCGTGGTGCGCACCTTGGCAGTGCCTTCTTCAGCCACCTTCTGGGCGCGCTCCCTGACTTCGCGGGCCTTTTCCGGCGCCGCGTCGGCGAGTTCCTTGGCCTTGGCGGCGGCCTTGTCATAAGCGGCGTTGGCGGCATCTTTGGCCTTGCCAATGGCCTTGTCGGCCTGATCCTTCAGATCGACCTTCAGCTTTTCCAGCTTGCTGGCCGCGGTTTCGGCGGCATCGGTCACGGTCGGCAGGGTTTCGGGCGTATCGGTCATGGTCGCGTCCTTTCGGGGAATCCGGTCTTCATCAGAGATAATGTGCCTGTGGCAGAATTTCGAGTCCGTATTGACCACATAACTCACTCGTCCGTGCGAACCCGGCCTCGGCCTGCCTTGACGCCAGACCGGCTGGTCTTGGCATCCAGCCGGCGCTGCCTTGATCCCAGGGTCGGCCGCGTTGCCCGGCGCTTGATCGGCCGGATACAGGCCTGCGCCACAAGTTCGGCCAGCCGCGCCCGCGCATCGGCCCGGTTCTGCACCTGATCGCGGAAGCGGTTGGCGCTGATGATGATGACGCCGTCGCCCGTGGCACGCCGGCCGGCCAGCTTCAGCAGCCGTTCCTTCACCTCGTCGGGCAGGCTGGGCGATGCCACCACGTCGAACCGCAACTGCACCGCCGAGGAGACCTTGTTGACGTTCTGGCCGCCCGGCCCGCTGGAGCGGACAAACGATTCAATCAGTTCGTCTTCGGGAATGGAAATGGCCATGATGTGCCATACCGAATCAGCATCATGCGAACAATTGGGGGAACAAAATGATCATCGTTCATCATCTCAACAACAGCCGCTCGCAGCGTATCCTGTGGCTGCTGGAGGAACTGGGCACGCCCTATGAAATCAAGCATTACAGCCGCGATGCCGTGACCAATCTCGCCCCACCGGATCTGAAGGCCGTGCACCCGCTCGGCAAGAGCCCGGTGATCGAGGCGGATGGCAAGATCATCTTTGAAAGCGGCGCCATCACCGACTGGATCATCCGCAAGCACGGTGGCGGCCGCCTGATGCCGGCGCCGGGAACCGATGCGCACGAGGATTATCTGATGTGGCTGCATTTCGCCGAAGGTTCGGCGATGACGCCCTTCCTGCTCGCACTCTACACCGCCCGCCTGGGCGAGGCCGCAGCACCGCTGGCGCCGCGCATCCAGGAACAGATTGGTGCGCATGTGGCCTATTTCAGCCAGTGCCTGGGGGATAACGACTGGCTGGTGAACAACGCGCTTTCCGGCGCGGACATCATGATGAGCTTCATCGCCGAAATCGCCACCATGCAGGGGCTGGGGGCCCATTTCCCCAATGTCGCGGCCTATGCCAGGCGCCTGCAGGCACGCCCGGCGTGGATCAAGGCCGCCGAGCAGACCGAGCCTTACAATTTCCGCATTCCGGCCTGACGCGAGGCCAGCAGATTGAATGCCAGGCCGCTGATGATCAGCGCGGCGGCCAGCAGTTTCCACGGCGGCAGGGCTTCACCCAGCCAGATCGCCGTGGAGGCCATGCCGAACACCGGGACCAGCAGCGACGTGGGCGCGACGCTGGTTGCCGGGTAGCGGGCGAGCAGCCAGCCCCAGGCGCCATAGCCGAACAATGTGTTGCCCACCGCCTGCCACGCCACCGCCAGCCAGATCGCCGGCGTGGTGGAACGCAGCGCCGTTTCAATCGCCGGCCAGCCCTCGAACCACAGCGCCAGGCCGGCGAGCGGCGGCACGGCGAACAATGACGACCAGGTGATGAAGCCGAGCATGTCCACCTTGCCGGCGGCGCGCTGGGCCATGTTGCCGAGCGACCAGCCAAAGGATGCGCCCAGCACGAGGGCGATGCCGGTGGCGGTCACTTCGCCTCCCGTCTGGCCGGCGATCACCGCGACGCCGCCCAGGGCCAGCGCCAGCGCGGCATATTGCAGGGGCTTCAATCGCTCGTTGCCGCCCACCATCGCCATGCCGATGGTGAACACCACCTGGCTCTGCATCAGCAGGCTGGCGAGGCCGGCGGCGATATGGCCGTTGATGGCAATGAACAAGAGGCCGAACTGGCCGACACCGATGGCCAGCCCATAGAAGGCCAGGATGCGCCACGACACGGCCGGACGGCGCACGAAGAAGATCAGCGGGAACACCACGACGGTAAAGCGCAGCGCCGCAAACAGCAGCGGCGGCAAGCTCTGCAGGGTGGCACCGATCACGGCAAAGTTGCTGCCCCACACCGTTACCACGGCCAGCGCCAGCAACAGGGCGCGGGGTGTCAATGCCGCGGCGTTCATCGCGGTTTGGCGAGCAGGTGAAAGGCCGTGGCGGCCACCAGCAGCGCCACCGCCACGTTCAGCGCCAAGGGCCGCGCCGTGCCATCGTGCAACGCCGCCGCCAGCGCAGAAGCCAGCGCGCCGACACCGAAATTCACGCCGCCCATCAGCCCGGAAATCGCCCCGGCGCGCAGCGGATCGACATTCAGCGCCCCGGCCGAAGCGTTGGCCGCGATCAGGCCGTTGGATGACAGCGCCACAAACAGGATCGGCATGAAGATCAACAGCGGCGCATCGGCCTGCGTCGCCAGCCACAGCGCCAGCCCGGCCATGGCGGCACCAAGGGTGGCCCAGGCCAGAATCGCGTCGGGCGATCGGTGCCTCAGCAAGGCGCGGTTGATCTGGCTCGAACCCACGATGCCCACCGCGATGGCGGCGAACACCAGCCCGAACTGGCCTTCGGAAAATCCCCAGACATTGACCACCAGATCCGGCGATGCCGCGATATAGCTGAACAGTGTCGCCCCATTGGCCGCACCCACCAGCAGATAGCCGATCAGCCGGCGATGGCCGAGCAGACGGGCATAGGTGCTCAGTACATCATTCCCGCGCGCCGCCTGGGCGGTGGCGGCAGAGCGGCTTTCCTCCAGCCGCCAGGCGACGGCACCGGCCACGGCAACGCCGACCGCGACAAAGGCATAAAACACCGCGTGCCAGCCTGCCGCCATGGCGATCCAGCCGCCAATGGTGGGCGCCAGCAGCGGCGCAATCGCCAGCACCAGCATCAACAGGCTGAAAATGCGGGCAGAATCGCGGTGGTCATAACGATCGCGCACAATGGCACGGCAGGTGACCATGGCAGCACAGCAGCCCAGCGCCTGGAAGAAGCGCCCTGCGACCAGCGCTTCGATATTGGGCGCCAACGCACAGAACAGGCTGGCCACGACATAGACCGCGCAGCCAATCAGAACCGTCGGCCGCCGGCCGATCCGGTCACTGAGCGGCCCAAAGAACAGCTGGCCAATCGCCATGCCGACGAAGAAGGTTGACAGGGTGAGCTGCACCGCGGCCGCCGACGTGCCATAATCGCGCGCAATCGCCGGCAGCGTGGGCAGATAAAGATCGATGGTGACCGCACCAAAGCCGGTGAGTGACCCCAGCAACAGGATCTCGCCCAGGCTGGGCTGACGGGAGGCAGACGGGGCGTGCACGGCGCAGCGTGTAGGGGCTCAACGCGCGGCGGTCGAGGGGAAGTTCAACCGCCCCTGCAGCCGCGCCAGTGCGCCGCACGCGCTTCGGCCCAGGCGGCGGCCCCGTCGCTGATGCCGGTCAGCCGCAGCCGGAAATCGCGGTAGCCATCATGATTGGGGATGGGCAGGCGCGCTTCGAGGATGTGGCCGGCAATGGCATCCATCACCAATGAGCCGGACTTGCCGCCCAGCGCCGGGCCATGCAGCTGAAACACCAGCGCCGGCTTTCCCATCCAGTGCGTTTCCGCCAAGAAGCGACCGTCGAGCGCGCCGAGGTCGGTCAGCGTTGGCCCTTGCGGCCCAATCAGCAGCAGCGGCAGGCCGATGCGGAAATCCGCGCGCCGGTCGGGTCGGTTGGCGAGCCACAGGGTGAGGCTGGCGAAATCGAAATCATAAAGATGCCAGGGCCGCGTGCCGACGGGCGTGACCAGTTTCAATTCGCCCTCGGGCAAGGCGGCACGGGCCGTGAGCTGGCCGCTGCCATCCTCACGGAACCACGCAAAGGCCTGTTGCCCGCCATCGCGGCGCAGCTGCCCACCCACCAGTTCGCTGGCCTGCCCGGTGGCGGGATCGATCCGCGCCGTGACCAGCGCCGCCTGCGTGCAGCGCGCTTGCGCCTTCATCACCGCCAACTGGCCGGCGGCTGGCACGTGCACATGCACCGCTTCGGCCAGGCTGCCATCGCCGTTGCTGCGGCTGTAGTGCCAGGTGCGGCCCACCTGCCCGGCCGCCGGAGTGGCCAGCAGCAGAGCCAGGGCCGCAGCGCGGATCACGCCCGCGCGGTGCCTCCAAGATCATTGGCGTCGACAGCGTTGACGCTATTGTGGCGCAGCGCGTCGAGTACGCTGCGCACGATGGCGGCGGCATCCAGCCCGGCTTCGGCATATTGCTTGGCCGGATTATCATGATCCTGGTAGAGATCGGGCAGGCGCAGCGTGCGCACCTTCAGGCCTGCATCGGTCAGGCCTTCGTCACTGGCCAGGGTCAGCACATGGCTGCCAAAGCCGCCGATGGCGCCTTCCTCGATGGTGATCAGCACCTCGTGGGTGGCGGCCAGCTTGCGGATCAGCGCCATGTCGAGCGGCTTGGCAAAGCGCATGTCGGCGACCGTGGTGGAAAGGCCCTTGGCGTCGAGGGTGTCGGCGGCGGCCAGCGCTTCGGCGAGGCGGGTGCCGAGCGACAGGATGGCAACCTTGCTGCCCTGCCGCACGATGCGGCCCTTGCCGATTTCAAGGCGGGTGCGGCTTTCCGGAATGGCGACGCCGGTGCCCTCACCACGCGGATAACGCAGCGCAATCGGGCCGTCGTCATACAGGGCGGCGGTGTGCACCATGTCGGCCAGTTCGGCCTCGTCGGCCGCGGCCATCACCACCATGTTGGGCAGGGTGGCAAGGTAGGTGACATCGAAAGAGCCGGCATGGGTGGCGCCATCGGCACCGACAAGCCCAGCACGATCAATGGCAAAGCGCACGGGGAGATTCTGCAGCGCCACATCGTGCACCACCTGGTCATAAGCGCGCTGCAGGAAGGTGGAATAGATGGCGCAGAACGGCCGCATGCCCTGCGCGGCGAGGCCAGCAGCGAAGGTGACGGCGTGCTGTTCGGCGATGCCGACATCGAAGCTGCGTTCCGGGAAGGCCTTGGCAAAACGGTCCACGCCCGTGCCCGACGGCATGGCGGCGGTGATGGCGACGATGTTGGGATCGCGCCTGGCTTCTTCGATCAGCATGTCGCCAAAGACGTTCTGATAGGCCGGTGCCTTGGGCTGCGGCTTGTGCTGGGTGCCCGACACCACGTCGAACTTCACCACGCCATGATATTTGTCAGCCGAAGCTTCGGCCGGGGCATAGCCCTTGCCCTTCTGCGTGACGACATGGATCAGCATCGGGCCTTCGGCGGCATCGCGGACATTCTCGAGCACCGGCAGCAGATGATCGAGATTATGGCCATCGATCGGGCCGACATAATAGAAGCCCAGTTCCTCGAACAGCGTGCCACCCCCCTGGGCGAAACCGCGGGCATATTCATCGATGCGCGCGGCCGCCTTCTGCAACGGCGGCGGCAGCACCTTGCCGGAAACCTGCTTCAGATATTCACGCAGTTCCAGGAACTTGCGGCCGGACAACAGGCGCGACAGATACGACGACAGCGCCCCCACCGGCGGCGCGATCGACATATCGTTGTCGTTCAGGATGACCACGAGCCGGTTGCCGGCCTCGCGGGCATTGTTCATCGCCTCATAGGCCATGCCGGCCGACATGGCGCCATCGCCGATCACCGCGATGCCCTTGCCCGGCTTGTTCATCATCTTGTTGGCGACGGCAAAACCCAGCGCCGCCGAGATCGAGGTGCTGCTGTGCGCAGCGCCGAACGGATCATATTCGCTCTCGCTGCGCTTGGTGAAGCCGCTCAGGCCGCCACCCTGGCGCAGGGTACGGATCCGGCTGCGGCGGCCGGTGATGATCTTGTGCGGATAGGCCTGGTGGCCCACGTCCCACACCAGCTTGTCGTCCGGCGTGTTGAACACATAGTGGAGCGCGACAGTCAGCTCGACCACGCCAAGGCCGGCACCAAGATGGCCACCCGTCACCGAAACGGCGTGGATCATCTCCTGACGCAATTCATCTGCCAGCTGCCGCAACTGCCCAGGTTCCAGCCGGCGCAGATCCGCCGGGATGTTGACCTGGTCGAGAAGCGGGGTTTCAAGCGTCATATGAACGGCTCGCAGTGGCTGAATCTTAAGGGATTGCCCTTAGCGATTATGGCAGGGCCTGTCACCCGGACTGTCTGCCCCGGATGACAGATTCGTTGCCGCAGCACGGCATGTGCCTGATTTCACGCACAGTTGGCGCAGATGCCGCGCACTTCGATCACCGGGCGCACCGGGGTGAAGCCCGCTGCCATCGCGGCGCTGCGCACATCACCGGTAATGCGATCATCATCGACGTGAGTCGCCCGGCCACAACGATCGCAAACCAGGAAGATGCAATCATGTGGGCAATCGGGGTGGGCATTGGCGATGAAGGCGTTGGCGCTCTCCACGCGGCTGGCCACGTTGTTGGCCACAAACAGATCGAGAATACGGTAAACGCTGTTGGCGGCGATGCGCCGGCCCGACGCGGCCGACACGGCGTCGGTCACATCATAGGCCGAGACCGGCCGGTCGAAATCGGCCAGCGCCTGAAACACCGTGGAGCGCAGCGGCGTCCATTGTTCGCCAACGCTGACAAGGCGGTTTCTTGCGGCGGCAGCAAGATCTGCCCGGCTGTAATGCTGGCCGTGAACATGAGCGGTGTGAGCCATGGCGATCATATTGAACTTTGTGCGCGACGGTGCAAGCGCCTGAGCAAGGGCAGCGTTCAGGCGGTGCGCAGCGCCTTCATGTTCTGCCAGTGCGCGAACGCCAGCAGCGACACGCCCACCATCGACGCCAGCATTTCGGACACGTCGCCATGCACCACCAGCAAGGATGCCGCCATTACCACCAACCCGGCCGCACCAAGCAGACCGATTGGCAAGCGCCCATGCCGACGCCAGCCGCGCCACAAGGCCACCGCCGCCAGCGGCATGGCCATCACCAGACCCACCACATGGACACGGTGATCAAGCCAGTCACCGGAGAGGGCGAACAGGCTGAGCAGGACGAACCCGGCCATGCAATGCAGCAGGCACAGGCCGGACAGACCGATGGCGATTCGATCAAGCAGGCTGGCGGGAGGTTCCGACATGGTTGCGATGTAACATTATCACATCCTGTCCGCAAGCCGATTCATGCCGGAATGCAAGGTGTCGAAAATTCTTTACATGACCAGCCGAATCAGGCACCAATGTAAAAGATTTTCAACATAGGGAGTCGATGATGACAATCGCCTGGTCAAGCATGTCGGTACGGGAGAAATCCGCCTGGGCAATGGGAACCCTCATGGTCGCCATGGCGGTCTGGTATTTTGGCCGGCTGGGCGTTTCCGCCTGGCTGCCCGGCCATTCGCTGCCGATGGGGGATCTGGTGGCCTATCTGTTCCTCACCATAACCGGCAGCATCGTGGTGCAGGTCCTGCTGGCCATTGCCAACCGCGGCGAAGCCGGCGCGGCACCCGATGAGCGGGAAAATGCGGCATCGGCGCGTGCTGTCGCCTGGGCGGGCCATGTGCTGACAGCGGTGATCGCCGGCGCGTTGCTGTGGTTCATGGCCCACCGCGACGGGATGATGCTGTTCCACTCGCTGTTTGCCGGCCTGCTGGCCAGCCAGACCGTGGTGCACTGGGGCACTGCCTGGCTGTTGCGGCGCGGTTTCTGACCGGCCATGCCGCCGCCCCCCCCGATCAGCAACCGTGTGCGCGAGCTGCGCGAGGCCCAGGGCAATATCAGCCAGGCCGCGCTTGGTGATGCCATCGGTGTCACTCGCCACACCATCATCGCCATCGAACAGGGAAAATATTCGCCCAGCCTGGAAAGCGCCTTTCGCATTGCCCGCTTCTTTCAGGTCGGCGTGGAGGATGTGTTCAGCTGGCACGGTTGAGGGCCCGGCATTGCCTTGCCGTCACCGTCCACCTAGGGTCCAATTCTCGCTGGAGACCTTGACCGATGCGCACCCTTGCCGCCCTGTTCCTGCTTTCTGCCGCCAGCCCGGCACTCGCTTCCCCCGATCTGGCCATGGTGGCCCGCATCACCGATGAAGCCATGAACCGCGGCGAAGTGGTGGAGACGGCGGCCTGGCTGAGCGACCGCATCGGCCCACGGCTGACAAACTCCCCCGGCATGCGGGTCGCCGAACGTTGGACGCAGGACAGGTTCAAGGCCTGGGGCCTCAGCAATGTGCGCACCGAAAGCTTTGATTTCGGCCGCGGCTGGTCGGTCGAGCGGGCCAGTGTGGTGATGCAATCGCCCCGCCTGATGCGCATGCGCACCTTGCCCGTGGCCTGGACACCGGCCACGCCGGCCGGCGGCATCACCGCGCCGGTGGTAGTGGCCCCGATGAGCAAGCCCGGCCATTTTGCCGAATGGGCCGGCAAGCTGAAGAGCAAGATCGTGGCCGTCAGCCTCCCGCGCCCGCCAGCCGACGCCACCAAGCCGGCCTTCAAGCGACTGGACGACAAGGCGATCGGCGAGCTGGACGAATATCAGCAGCCGGTGACCGCTCCGGATGATGGCGAAGGCTGGTTCAAATATCTGCAGTTCGGCAAGCAGCTCGATGAATTCCTCGCCAGGGAAGGCGCCGTGGGCTGGGTGCGCATGAGCTACCGCGACAATGGCCTGCTGCACGGTGAAGGCTATCAGCACCGTGACACGCCCAAGCTGCCCGGCCTTGAGCTGACGGCCGAGGATTATCGCCGGCTGGCACGGCTGGCCAAGCAGGGCGAAGTCGTGCTGACAATCGATTCGCAGGTGAAGTTCGACGACAGCGATACCAATGGTTACAATGTGTTGGCTGATATCCCCGGCAGCGACGCCAAGGCCGGTTACGTGATGGCCGGCGCCCATCTCGACAGCTGGGTGGCGGCCGATGGCGCGGCAGACAATGGCGCCGGTTCCGCCGTGGTGATGGAAGCCGCCCGCATCCTCGCCGCCCTGAAGGTGAAGCCCAAGCGCACCATCCGCTTTGCGCTGTGGTCGGGCGAGGAACAGGGGCTTTATGGCTCGTCCAACTATATCGAGCGTCACCTTGCCAGCCGGCCGGCCAACCCGGATCCGGTGAAGGCCCGGCTTTCCTATGACTTCCGGATGAACCAGTATCCGATTGAAAAGAAAGCCGATTACAACCTGATGGCAGCCTATTTCAACATGGACAACGGCGGCGGCAAGCTGCGCGGCATCCACGCTGAAGGCAATTTCGCCGCCGTGCCGATCCTGCAGGAGTGGCTGTCACCCTTTGCCAGCATGGGGGCCAGCACCGTGGTTGCCAGCCCGACCGGCGGCACCGATCATGAATTCATGGCCGCGATGGGTCTGCCGGCCTTCCAGTTCATCCAGGACCCGCTGGATTATGAAACCACCGTGCACCACAGCAGTGTCGACACCTTCGATCACCTGCGCCCGGCTGACCTGCGCCAGGCCAGCGTGATCCTGGCGTCGCTATTGTGGGAAGCCGCCAATGCCGACAAGCCGCTGCCCGCCAAGCCCTTGCCGACCAAGCCGAAAATGACCGATCCCTTCCGTTATGAGGATCCGGACAAGAAGGATTGATGCGACAGCGCGCAGGCTTGGCCAGCCGCATGGGAAGGATTAGGGAGGCGCCATGACCACCCTCGTTGCTTCCCCCGGCACAGTCGACAGCCAGGCCGCTGCGCGACCGCACGCCATCGCCGTGTGGCTGTTGGGCGTGGCGGCGCTGGTGTTCGTGATGGTGGTGGTCGGCGGCATCACGCGGCTGACCGAAAGTGGCCTGTCGATCACGCGCTGGGATGTGGTTTCCGGCACGCTGCCGCCGCTCGCCGATGCCGAATGGCAGCGCCAGTTCGATCTCTATCGCCAGTCCAGCCAATACAAGCTGATGAACACCGGCATGAGCCTCGCCGCCTTCAAGGGCATTTTCTTCTGGGAATATGTGCACCGGCTGTTGGGCCGCCTGATCGGGCTGGCCTTTGCGCTGCCGCTGGCGTGGTTCTGGCTTCGCCGGCAGATCCCGGCCGGCTACAAGCCGCGGTTGCTGGCGCTGTTTGCGCTGGGTGGGCTGCAGGGCGCCATCGGCTGGTGGATGGTTGCCTCTGGCCTGGTTGACCGCACCGAAGTGGCACCCGAACGACTCGCCGTGCATTTGAGCAACGCGCTGATCATCATGGCCGGCTGCATCTGGACCGCGCTCGATCTGATCGACGGCGACAGGGCCAGACACGACCGCCCACGCACCTGGGTCTGGCCGGTGACGCTGCTGCTGTCGGTGCAGATCGTCTGGGGCGCCTTCACCGCGGGCCTGCGCGCCGGCCATGCCAGTGACAGCTGGCCGCTTATGCTCGGCGCGATGGTGCCGCCCGGCATATTGGGCAGCGCCCGCGATGCCATCGCCGATCCGGTGAGCGTGCAGTTCCTGCACCGCAGCCTCGCCTATGTGGTTGCGACGGCCGTTCTGATCGCTGCCTGGCGGCTGTGGCGCGCTGGCGCCGGCATGCGCGCGCTGGCCTTGGGCTGCCTGGTGCTGCTGCAATTCCTGCTCGGCGTGCTGGTCATCATCAATCATGTGCCGATCCCGCTGGGCGTTGCCCATCAGGGCGTGGCGGCCCTGCTGGTCGCTGCCACCGTGTGGGCCGCGCACTGGAGCCAGAGACGCAAGGCATGACCGCAAGGAATGTTCTGGGCGGCCCATTGGTCCCCTGCTCGATGGAGCCGCTCACCGGCTGGTATCGCGACGGCTGCTGCAACACTGATGCGGCCGATACCGGCCTGCACACGGTGTGCGCCGTGATGACCGAGGAGTTCCTCGCCTTCAGCAAATCCGTGGGCAATGATCTGTCCACGCCACGGCCGGAGTTTGGCTTTCCCGGCCTCAATCCAGGCGACCGCTGGTGCCTGTGCGCTGGCCGCTGGGAGGAAGCGCGTGTCGCCGGCTTTGCACCGGAAGTGGTGCTGGAAGCGACACACACCAAGACTCTGGAGGTGACCATGCTCGGGCATTTGCAGGCATATAGAGTGTGATCACCCCGTGGGACGGCGCCGATTTCGCCGGGGCCAAACTGGCGGCGCTGGTTGACGGCCACATCCTCACCTACCGCCGCGACATGAAGCCCGGCATCCCCTGGCCCGGCCTGATCGACCTGCCCGGCGGCGGGCGGGAAGGCAATGAAAGCCCTGGCGCCTGCGTGCTCAGGGAATTGCACGAGGAATTCGGCCTGCACCTGCCCGAATCCCGGCTCTGGTGGGCTCGCCCCTTTCCGTCCCTGCATCCGGTCGGCGGCATCGGCTGGTTCCTCGCCGCCGCGATCACCCGGCGCGAAGTGGAGTCGATCCGCTTCGGCAATGAAGGCCATTCCCCGCAACTGCTTGGGGTTGATGATTTTCTGGCTGCGCATGACGCGATCGGGCCCCTGCAACAGCGCCTGCGCCTGGTGCTGGAGACGTCGTAAAAGAGCGCGGTATCATAATACCACATGCCAAAAACCCCGGTTTTTCCTTGACCTGCGCGGGTGTTTCATCGATACGCCGCATCGACGCCGGGGCCAAAACCTCGGCCGTTTCGCATTTTGAAGAATGGAATCAACGCCATGCTCACCCGGACCACCGCCTCGGCCAAACCGGCCGAAGTCGAAAAGAAGTGGCTGCTGATCGATGCCGAAGGCCTCGTCGTTGGCCGTCTTGCTTCGATCATCGCCAACCGCCTGCGCGGCAAGCACAAGGCCAATTACACCCCGCACGTCGATTGCGGTGACAACGTGATTGTCATCAACGCCGACAAGGTGCGCTTCACCGGCAAGAAGACGACCGACAAGGTTTACTATCGCCACACCGGTCACCCCGGCGGCATCAAGGAAACCACCCCGGCCAAGATCCTGGAAGGTCGCTATCCGGAACGCGTGCTGATCAAGGCCGTGGAACGCATGGTGCCGCGCGGCCCGCTGGGTCGCGATCAGATGCGCAACCTGCGCGTGTTCGGCGGCGCCGAGCATCCGCACGCCGCGCAGTCGCCGGAAGTGCTCGACGTCAAGTCGATGAACCGCAAAAACACCACGCTTGCTGGTTGAGGGATAAGAAATGTCTGACAATCGCCAGTCCCTGTCTGATCTCGGCACCATGGATGCCGAAGGCCCCGTCAACACCGCCCACACTGGTGGCGGCGGCCCGCCCGCCCCGCTGCGGGAGCAGGAAATCGATGCGCAGGGCCGCGCCTATGCCACCGGCAAGCGCAAGAACGCCATCGCCCGCGTGTGGCTGAAGCCCGGCACCGGCAAGATCACGGTCAATGGCCGCGATCAGACCGTGTATTTCGCGCGTCCGTCGCTGCGCCTGGTGATCAACCAGCCGTTCGACGTCGCCGAACGCCGTGACCAGTATGACGTGGTCTGCACCGTGGTTGGTGGTGGCCTTTCGGGCCAGGCCGGCGCCGTGAAGCACGGCATCGCCCAGGCGCTGACCAAGTATGAGCCCGTGCTGCGCACCCCGGTGAAGCAGGCCGGATTCCTGACCCGCGACCCGCGCGTTGTCGAACGCAAGAAGTACGGCAAGGCCAAGGCCCGCCGCAGCTTCCAGTTCAGCAAGCGCTGATCCGGAGAGCCGGTTCAAGATCAACGCCGGGGCAGCGATGCCCCGGCGTTTTTCGTTACACCAACTTTTGCTTGGGGGCGGCCAATCGGCGCTGGCCTTCCCCTCTGGCGCGCAGGCTGTCAAAAGGCCGATCATGATTCGCAGCCTTCTCTCCTTCGTCCTTGCCCTGCTGGCCCTGCCGGCCCTGGCGGCTCCGGTCAGTGACCAGCCGCACACGCGGGTCGAACTGATCGCGCAGAGCAGCGCGCCCGCGCCTGGCAAGCCGTTGCAGCTCGGCATCGTGCTCACGCCCAAGGCCGGCTGGCACACCTATTGGCTGAACCCCGGCGATGCCGGCGCGCCGACGCGGGCCGAATGGCGGCTGCCAGCCGGTGTGAGTGCGCCACCGGAACTGCAATATCCGGTGCCGGGCACGCTGGTCGTGTCGGGGCTGATGAACCATGTCTATGAAAAGCGGAACATCCTCCTGACCGAGCTGGCGGTGCCCGCGGGTGTCGCGCCGGGCAGCGCCTTCCCGATTGAAGTGCAGGTCGATTGGCTGGTGTGCAGCCACGAACAATGCGTGCCGGAACAGGCCACGCTCTCGCTGCCGCTGGTGGTGGGTGACGGGGTCGACGATGCCACCATGGCGCCGCAGATCGCCGAAGGCCGCGCTGCGCTGCCGCGCCCGCTGGCCGCCACCGCCACCTGGGCGAAAGCCGGCACCCGCTTCGTGCTGAGCGTGCCGATGGCGGGCCTCGACAAGGTGCGCAAGGCCTGGTTCTTCTCCACCGGCGATGCCGTGATCACCCACGTGACGCCGCAGCAGGTGACCATCGCCGGCGACGCCCTGCGCATCGAGACGGACGCCGGCACCCCAGGCCCCGAAGGCGAGGTGACCGGCGTGCTGCGCGTCGAGATGGAAGGCGAGGCGCCGATGGGCTTTGCCATCACCGCCAAGGAAGGCAGCGTGCCTGGCCCCGGTGCCGCGCTGGCCGCCACCGGCGTCAGCGATGATGCGGCGGGTGGCGGCGACGGCCCCGGCTTGCCCCTGATCCTCTTGGGCGCGGTGCTGGGCGGCCTCATCCTCAACGTCATGCCCTGCGTGTTCCCGATCCTGTCGCTGAAGGCGCTGGCGCTGGCCAAGGGCAATGTCGATGCCCGCGAAGCCCGCGCCGAAGCGCTGGCCTACACGGCGGGCGTCGTGCTGGTCGTCACCGCGCTGGGCGGCCTGGTGCTGGCGCTGCGCGCCGCCGGTTCACAGGTCGGCTGGGCCTTCCAGTTGCAGGATCCGCGCGTGATCGCTTTCCTGCTGCTGCTCGTCACCGGCATTGCGCTCAATCTCGCCGGCCTGTTCGAGATCACGCTGACCACCGGCAACCTCGGGCAGGACAAGGCCCGTTCCGGCGGCGCGTCGGGCGCCTTCTTCACCGGCGCGCTCGCCGCCTTCGTCGCCACCCCCTGCACCGGGCCGTTCATGGCCGGCGCGCTGGGCGCGGCGCTGGTGCTGCCCACGGTGCAGGCGCTCTCCGTCTTCGCCGGGCTGGGCCTCGGCCTCGCCCTGCCCTTCCTGTTGATCGGCTTCAGCCCCGCCCTGCGCCGCCGCCTGCCCAAGCCCGGTGCGTGGATGGTCCGCCTGCGCGCCATCCTGTCCGTCCCGATGTTCCTGACCGCGCTGGCGCTGGCCTGGGTGCTGGGGCAACAGGTCGGCGTCAACGGCATGGCGCTCGGCCTGGCCGGTACGCTGGTGTTTGGCCTGTTCCTGTGGTGGCTGGGCAGCCGCCAGCATGGCGGCAAGAGCCTCGCCATCCCCGGCATTGCCAGCCTCGCCACCATCGTCGCCGCCGTGCTGCTGGTGCCCACCGCTGCCCCCGAAGGCGCCGCGAAAGCCACCACCACTGCCGCCAGCGAACTGAACGCGGTGAAATTCACCCCCGCCGCGCTCGCCGAATTGCGCAGCGCCAACAAGCCGGTGTTCCTCTACATGACCGCCGACTGGTGCCTGACCTGCAAGGTCAACGAGAAAGGCGCCATGGCCGATCCGGCCGTCGCCGAGGCCTTCAAGGCCAAGGGCATCACCGTGATGGAAGGCGACTGGACCCGTAACGATCCCACTATCTCGGCCTGGCTGGCCGAACATAAGCGCGCCGGCGTGCCGGTCTATGTCTATTACGACCCGGCCGGCGGCGAGACGGAACTGCCGCAGATTTTGACGGTGGACGCGCTGACGGCGTTGAAGGTTTAAGGCCAACAGAAGAATGCCTCCGGCGGGCAGGGACGCAGTCCCTGCACCCGTTTGATTTTGGACAGCCCTTTTCCAAGCGTGAGCGTCATGCTGGCGCAGGCCGAGATCCATGGCGCTGCGTGGACGATGATATCTTCGCATGACGGCAAGGTGGATGCTGGCCTGCGCCAGCATGACGGGCGCATTGTGAGGCAGGGCCGCCCGAAAACGAAAGTGGGTGCAGGGGCTCAGCCCCTGCCCGCCGGAGGCCCCTTCTTTTTCCT
Organism: Sandarakinorhabdus sp. AAP62; assembly: GCF_000331225.1. GTDB lineage: Bacteria > Pseudomonadota > Alphaproteobacteria > Sphingomonadales > Sphingomonadaceae > Sandarakinorhabdus. The sequence continues at coordinate 179,890 of NZ_ANFY01000011.1, forward strand.
CAGGCCAGTGACAGCACAACCGACACCGGCCGGTGGTCGCTGGTTTCCGGCACTTTCTTCGGCCGCAGGGCGTTCACGCGTTCATGGATGGCGTGTTCCACCAGGCCGGCGCCGCTGCGGATGCGCGGGAACTGGTCTTTCGCCACCAGCCGCTGGGTGAACATGATGTGATCGAGCAGCAGGTGCGGATCGCGGGTGGGGTCCACCGGGTCCTTGCCGGAGAGTTTGTAGCTCCAGCGCAGCCCGGCCCCTGTCCCGCTGGCGGGCGCGCCATAATCGAACAGGGCGTGATTGAGGAAGCGTTCGGCCTCGAAGATGCTGCCCTGCAGATTGCCGATCAGATCGAAATAGAGATGCTTGCGTTCGAACACCTCGCGGCCCGGCCCGTCATTGAGATCGCCCATCAGCATCACCGCCGGTGCTGCATCCTGGGCGAAGCGGGCGTCGACATATTTGCGGATATTCTCGGCTTCGGTGGCGAGCTTGATGCGGTCGTTCATCACCTCCCGCAGGAAGGGATCGGCAAATTCGCTGCTTGTGTCGTCGGTCCACACGTCTTTCGGGTTGGTGCGGTTGAGCTTTGAGCGCAGGTGCGCGCCGATGAGCTCCACCCGCGCGCCACCGATCGTCGCCACCAGCACCTGCGGCTGGCGGACGTGGCCCCACGTGCCGGCCTTGCGCTCCGCCCAGTAGAACAGGCCCCATTTGCCGTCGCTGCGCGCCTGATCGGCGGCATCGGTATATTGGCTGGCGGCAAAGCGGCGCCAGATCTTCGGGTCCTGCAGTTCGGCGCCCAGATTGTGCCCGGCCTTGACCAGGAACCAGATCCACTGGCTGCCCGACAGCACATTATCTGGATAGCCATACAGGCCGCACAGCGCCTTGCGCGGATTGTGCGGCAGCGCTGCCAGCGCCGCATCGGTGCCGGGGATGGTGGGCACCACATAGGGCACGTGCAGCGTCGCCGCCCATTGCCGCAGCAGCGGCAGATCGGGCGTCGCCTCGGTGATGCACAGGATGTCCGGGTCCATCTGCGCAATCTGTTCGCGGATGAAGGGCAGCCGCGCCGCATCCTTGCCGCCCGGCGCGATCGCGTCGTGCATGTGCTTGATGTTCCAGCTGCTGATCTTGAACTGCGCCATGGCCGCAACATCCCCGGTTACGGCAGGCCGGTTGGCGCTGCCGCTGGTGCGACCCATGGACGAATTGTGCGCCGTTCGCGGGTGGGGTGGCAAGAGGCTGTTCAGGCCTCCCCCGCAAAACCCAGCATGCGCAGGGCGCCATCGGGCAGCGGGCGTTGCAGGGCGGCGGCTTTGGCCCAATCGGCGGTGAGCCAGCGCCGCTGATCATCGGGCGTGGTCAGGATCACCGGCATCGCCTTGGGATGATGCGGGGCGACATCGGCGTTGGGCTCGCAGGTGAGGAAGCCGAAGACGGTGAGGGTCACTTCGCCTTCGGCCCTTTTGCGCACCCCGGTCCAGCGGGTGGCGAGGCCGGCGAAGCAGGTGAGGCTGTCATCGGTGGGCGCGAACCACAACGGCTGGAAGCCCGTATCTGTCTTCACATGCTCCGCAAACGAGGTGAACGGCACCAGGCAGCGATATTGTGGCGCCAGCCATCGGCGCCAGTGCGGGCTGGCGGTGTTGCGGATATTGGTGATGCCGCGATCCACCGTCTTGCCTTCCAGGGCAAAGGCCGGGCTGGGCATGCCCCAGCGGGCGAGGCTGAGCGTGGGGCCGGGGGCTTCACCGCGGGCCAGGCCGATGATCGGCGCTTCGGCATCGGGATAAAGGCCGCTCAGCACTGGCAGATTGCCCAGCCGATCGTGCACCGCGCCCAGGTCCAGCGCGCGGGCGAGATCGCGCAGGGCCTGCTGGCCCTTGGTGAGCGCATAGAGATTGCACATGGCCAGCCCTTTCCTGCGCCCATCAAGCGCGGCGGGCGGGTATTGGCAAGTGGCCCTGCGGCCCGGCGGAAACATTCGCCGGGCCGCAGGGTGCAAGCGCCTGAAGCGGGCGGCTTCCGGTCCGCCGGCTTCAGGGCCTTGGTGGCTGCCGCATGCAGGGGCGCGGGGCAGCCACCAATCGAGGTGGATGGCTCAGAGCGGGGGCGGCACCAGGCTCCACATCCACAAGAAGGTGGCCAGTATGCCGATCACCCCGAGGCCAAGGCGGCGGGCAATGCGGTCACTGCCCGGCGGCGGCGGCGGCCCCAGGCCAAGCGCCACACCGCTGTTGGTGACGGGCGCATCCAGCGGCGAGCGCGGACGCACGGAAAACACCAGATCGGACCGTTTCACAGCGGGTTTTGGTGGCGCATCCGAGCGCGGGCGCGCCGCAGCCAATGAACCACCCTGCCCCGAAGCCCAATCCCTCGCCACGCCGACACCTCAACCCTTGCTCACAGGGCAGAATGTGCCACACCGGCCCGCCGCCAGCGCGGCAGACCGGGTCCATCATGGCGGTATCAGCGGCGGTTACCAAACCAGATTGGCGGTAACCGCTGCGCCCACGGGGCCGCTGCTTCGAGCTGGAATGCCAGATCCAACAACCGCGCATCATCGCCGCGCCGCCCGGCAAAATGCATGCCCAAGGGCAGCCCGTTGGTGGCAGTCATGATCGGCACGCTCATCGCGGCGGCACCAGCCATGTTCTGCACTGGTGTGTAGGCCACCAGCCGCATCATGTCGGCCACCACATCGGCGGGCGGGCGGCTGTGCGACAAAGTGCCGATCGGCACGGCATGGCGGCTCAGCACCGGTGTAAGCAGCACATCATAATCGCGGAAACTGGCATCATAGGCCGCGCGATAGGCCAGCAGCCGGCCGATCAGGGCCTGGAAATCGGCGGGCGACAAGGCGGCACCCTGCGCCGCCAGGTGGCGGGTGAGCGGTTCCAGCTGGGCGACGCCATCGGACCCCAGCGCCTTGCTGACGAACGCGACCGACTGCGCCGCACTGAACGCCCAGAAACTGAGGAAATCCCGGCCGAAATCCGCCGCGTTGAACGGCCAGCGGGCATCGGAAACCGTGTGCCCCATGCCGGAAAGCAGCGTGCGGGTGCGGGCAATGCCGGCCAGCACTTCCTGATCTGGCTGGCTGCCATCGGCGGTGACGGTAATCACTCCGATCCGCAGGCGCTCTCCCACCGGGCCAGCCAGGCGCGGCACCGCAGCGCCCAGCCCGTCGGCCCCGGGGCCCTGCAGCGCCGCCATGGTGAGCGCCGCATCGCGCACGGACCGGGTGAGCACATGATCCACCGCGATCTCGCCGGGATCATCCGCCGTCTTCTGCCCCGCCATGCGGCCCCGACTGGGCTTGAAACCGAACAGGCCGCAGAGCGCCGCCGGAATGCGGATCGAGCCGCCGCCATCATTGGCGTGGGCAATCGGCACCACGCCGGCCGCGACCGCCGCCGCACTGCCGCCCGACGAGCCGCCCGGCGAGAAATCCGGATTCCACGGGTTGCGGGTGGCGCCGTGGCTTAACGGCTCGGTCACGCACATCAGGCCGAATTCCGGCGTCGCCGTCTTGCCCAGCGGCAGGGTGTTCATCTGGGCAAAGGCATCGACAAAACGTTCGTTGACGGTCGCCGGTGGTGCTTTCTCAAACGCCCGGCTGCCGTTGCGGGTCGGCCAGCCCTTGTAGTCGTTCAAGTCCTTGATGAAGGTGGGTATGACCGGCTTGCGGTCATCCGCGGGCAGCGCACTGATCGCCCGCGGCCGATCGATCAGGGTGGCAAAATTCAGCTTCGCCTGCGCCGCCTCGGCCCACTCCAGCGCCGCCAGCACCGTTTCGCGCGCACTCACCTCCCCACTGCGGATGCGCGCGGCGAGGCCCATGGCATCATCAGGCGCAGCCGCGGCCGTACGCGCCGGCAAGGCGGTCGCTGCCACGGCGCCGGCCAGCAAATGCCGGCGGTTCAGGGTGAAATCGGCCATGGCTGTGCTTCCCTTGTCGTTTCACCAAGGTTGGCATGGGAGCGATGGGCGGGGAAGAGGAAAGAAGGAGCCTCCGGCGGGCAGGGGCTGAGCCCCTGCACCGGCTTTCGTTGCCGTGCGCGAATGGCCGGAGGGCAGAGGCCACGCCCCTGCCCGCCTGCGATCAGTTCAGATCAGGCCGAAACGGTCTGGCGACGGCGGCGTGCGGCAGCGCCGACAAGGCCGAAGCCGGCGATCAGCATCGCCCAGCTCGACGGTTCAGGGACGACGCCCGAAGTGCCGATGGTCAGCCCAGACCAGTTCTCTGTCCGGTTGGTGGTCAGGGTCAGGCTGGTGAAATTGCCGGTGAACTGAATCACGCCATGGGCTTCGCCAGCACTGATCGTGTTGCCGTTGATGGTGAAAACACCATTGCCCCAGAATCCCTGGCCCTGATCGATCAGGGTGAAGGGCGCGCCGAAGGTCCAGCTGGTCTGGATGTTGGGTCGGCCCAAGCTGATGATGGCGATGTAGGGATTGCGCACCGCCTTGGAGAAATTGATGGTGTGCACCACACCATCGCCCGACGGCGCGACGAAATCATTGTTGCCGGGCAGGTTGGACAGCGCGTCATAGGCCGCCCAGGGATTGCCGCCGGTACGCCAGTAATCGGTTCCGCCGGAAACCTGGAAGGTGTCGAACGGGCCGTTCATGGTGACCGTGGCACCGGCGATCGTGCCGGTGGCAGTGCCGCCGGCGACGCTGGTCCAGTCGGTCCATTGAATTGCGGCACTGGCTGATGTGGACATCAACGCGGCCACGGCGACGGCAATAACCCCACTGCGCATCACAAACCCCCTTCAAAAAGCCACCAATCGGCAACTACAGGCGACTCGCACACCCGATCGAAGAAAGTTAACGCTTTCTTAGGAAATTATGCAAGATTGAATCAGCGCGCTGCGGGTAGAGAGGTCGGCAGTGCAGAAAGGCGGGAGCAAGGGAGGAAATTGCCTCCGTCCCGGATCAAGTCCGGGATGACGTGGGCAGGGTCGCAGACCCTGCACCCGTTCGATTCAGTCTGGGCTCGCCGGCAACAGTCTGGCCATGCTGGCGCAGGCCAGCATCCATCGCGCCGCAACTGGTATCCATGCCACAGTGGATGCTGGCCTGCGCCAGCATGACGAAGGCATTTTGGAGAAGAGCGGCCCGAAATCCAACGGGTGCAGGGTCTGCGACCCAGTCCGCCAGAGGCTCTACTTCCGCTTGAACACTTGACGGCCCGCCAGCCAGGTTGCCGTCACCTTGATCTTCCACAGATCGCCTTCAGGCGCGGTGAAGGGATCGCGTTCCAGGGTGATGAAATCGGCATATTTGCCCGGTTCCAGCGTGCCGACCTTGGTTTCATTGTGGCCAGCACGAGCCGCCCAGGTGGTGAAGCCGGCGAAGGCATCGACAAGGCTGACCTTTTCCCACGGGCGCCAGCCGCCAGCCGGCAAGCCGTCGCGCGATTGGCGGGTGACGGCGGCGTGCAGGCCGAACATCGGATCGGGCGGTTCGACCGGAAAATCGCTGCCGAAGGCGAGTTCGGCGCCGCTCTTCTTGATCTGCTGCCACGCATAGGCGCCCTTGAGCCGCGCTTCGCCGACGCGGGCTTCGGCCATGCCCTTGTCAGACGTGGCGTGGGTGGGCTGCATGGAAGCGATGACCTTGAGATCGGCAAAGCGCCCGAGATCGGCCATGTCGACAATCTGGGCATGTTCGTTGCGGTGGCGGCGGGCCAGGCGCTCGGCCAGCGGCACGGCGGCATAGGCATCCATGGTCGAGCGGTTGGCCTGGTCACCGATGGCATGGGTGTTGACCTGGAAGCCTTCGCGGCTGGCTTCGGTGACAAAGGTCTTGAGCTTGTCGGCCGGGGTGATTTCCAGTCCGCGCGTATTCGGCATATCGGCATAAGGCGCGATCAGATAGGCGCCGCGGCTGCCGAGCGCGCCATCGGAAACCAGCTTCATCGACTGCATGGCCACCAGGTCGCCGTGGCTCCACGGGATCGGGCCACCCGGCGCGATCGCCTTGCGGTTATCGGGTCCGCCAGCCATCGCATAGATGCGCGCCGTCAGCTTGCCGGCCTTGGCGAAGCGGACGTAGCGATCCCAGGTGGGCTTGTCCATGCCGGCATCATGCGCGCCGGTCAGGCCGACCTCGGCCATGGTTTCCAGCGACTTTTCCAGCACCAGGTCGAGCCGCTGCTCGTCATCTTGCGGAATGACGCGGGTGATCAGCGCCATCGCCTTGTCCACGAACACGCCGGTGGGGTTGCCGGCGGCATCGCGGATGATCTCGCCGCCATCGGGCGCCTTGGTATCCTTGGTGATGCCGGCGGCTTTCAAGGCGGCGCTGTTGGCCCAGCCGGCGTGGCCATCGACGCGGGCAAACCACGCCGGACGATCACCGGTGACGGCATCCAGCTCGGCAGCGGTGGGAAAGCGGTTGATCAATTTGCCATCGGCGTACCAGCGTTCCTGGTTCCAGCCGCGGCCCATGATCCAGCCAGCCGCCGGAATGCCGGCCTTGATCCGGCCCAGCGCTTCGGGGATGGAGGCGGTGTCGCGCAGATCGACCACCAGTTTCAGCTCGCCCAGCCGCATCACATGGCCGTGCGCATCGATCAGGCCCGGCCACAGCGTGGCGCCGGCCATGTCCACCTTTGCACCGGCGGGCAGCGCGGCACCAGCCTTCAGCGTCGCTTTCACCTTGCCGGCATCATCCACCACCAGCGTTTGAAAGCGCTGCAGTTCGCCCTTGCTGTCGAGCGTGTAGCCATTGGCGTTGGTGTAGAGCGTATCGGCCAGCGCTGGCGCGGCAGTGGCCAGCAGTGCGGCAAGGATCAGTTTCTTCATTTCGGGTTTTCCCCTGTTTTCAAAGGTCTCTGGCCATGAACACCCAGTGCGGGAACATGATTTCCGGCACTTCCACTTCCGGATAGGCCGAAATGCGCGCGAATCCCAGCCGCTCATAAAGGCCAATCGCCGTTGCCAGCGTGGGCGAGGTATCAAGGAACATGGTGCGATAGCCAAAGCCGCGCGCATCAGCGATCAACCGCTCCGCCAGCGCGCGGCCCAGCCCCTGGCCCTTGGCAGCATCGCGCACATAGACGCGCTTCATCTCGCACACGCCGTCGCGCACCCGCCGCACACCGCCCATGCCGATGGGCTGGCCCTGCTGTTCGAGGATATGGAAGCAGCTTTCGGGCGGGCCGGGGCCGAGCGTTTTGGGGAGAACAGCCGGCAGATAGGCGCGGATGTCACCGCCGGGGAAAATGTCGGCCAGTGGGACGCCAAAGCGTGCGGCGACGCCTTCGAACACGAAGCGCAAATATTCTTCGTTGAGGTCGATCAGCAGGGCTTCATCATCCGGCAGGCGGGCCGGGCGATAGTAGACGCTCATTTCACCAACCGCCGGATCAGGCTGCTGGTGTCGTTGCGGTTGCCGCCAAGCGCCTGCACGTCGGCATAGAATTGATCGACCAGCGCGCCCATCGGCAGCGGCACGCCCAGCCGGCGGGCTTCGTCCAGCGCGAGGCCCAGATCCTTGCGCATCCAGTCCACCGCGAAACCGAAATCGAACTGGCCGCGCGTCATGGTGCGGGCGCGATTGTCCATCTGCCAGCTTTGCGCGGCGCCCTTGGAGATCACGTCCACCACCGCATCCATGTCCAGCCCGGCCTTCATGCCCAGCGCCAGGCCTTCGGAAAGCCCCTGCAATATGCCGGCGATGCACAGCTGGTTGACCATCTTGGTGAGCTGGCCACTGCCCGCCGGGCCCATGTGGCCGATGCGCTGGGCATATGCGCTCATCACCGGTTCGGCCGCCGCAAATGCCGCCTCCGTGCCGCCCACCATGATGGTGAGCTTGCCATTTTCCGCCCCGGCCTGGCCGCCAGAAACCGGCGCATCCACCACGTGCAGGCCGTGCGCGTCGCCCTCACTGGCCAGCCGGCGGGCGATCGCGGCGGAAACCGTGGTGTGATCGATGAACAGCGTGCCCGGCGCCATGGCGGCAAAGGCGCCATCTGGGCCCAGCGTCACCGCCTCCAGATCAGCATCGGCCCCCACGCAGGCGATCACCACATCGGCGCCGTCTGCCGCCGCCGCCGGCGTTGGCGCGGCGCGGCCACCATGGGCAGCCACCCAGGCGGCGGCCTTTTCGGCGGTGCGGTTGTAAACGGTGAGGCTGTGCCCGGCCGCCGCCAGATGGCGCGCCATCGGCCCGCCCATCACGCCCAGCCCCAGATATGCGATGTTTCTGCCCATGGGCCGGCTCTACCGCCAGCACCGCAGCGGCGCAATCAGCCGGGAAGGAACAACGACACCACGTCGCGGGCCAGACGCGCCGGACGCATGGTGGCGACATCAATGCAGCACCAGGTGCTCTTCACTTCGGCGATCACCTGTTCACCACGCCTGAACATGGTGGTGAAAAAGGCGCGCGCGCCCTGCACGCCTTCGGCGACCACGCTGGCCACAACATCATCGTCCAGGAACGCCGGCGCCCGGTAGCTGATGTTGTGATTCAGCGCGACCCACAGATGGGCGGCCACCGCGTCAGCCGGCGCGGTGTTCTGCCAATAAGCAACCACCGCATCCTGCACCCAACGCAGATACACGGCATTATTGACATGCCCCATATGGTCAATGTCTGCCGGCACCACCGCTACGTCATGCCGGTACATCGAACACGAATCCCTTCGCAAGAAACATGATGAATTGCTCATGTTCCTGGCCTTTGGTCAAGTCTTGACGGCGGCCAACCCTGCGCCCAATGCGGCAGCCCGATGGGTCAATCACGCCAACAGCATTCGCCATTGCGACGCCTGCCCACGCAGGCCCGCAGCCAGGCCCGGTTTGATCTGATCCTGGCCACGGCCGCCGACATGGTGGCCGAAGCCGGCGCTGCTGCGCTCAACACCAATCATCTCGCAGCCCGCGCCGGCATAGCGGTTGGCAGCGTCTATCAATATTTTCCTGACAAGACCGCCCTGCTCACGGCGCTGGCCCAGGCCCAGGTCGCCGCCTTCGAAGCCACGCTGGTGATGCCGGCCGATCCCGATCCCGCCCGCTGGAGCCTGGGCGAGGAAGTGGCACGCGGCGTCACGGCGCTGGCCGACTTCATGGCCGCCCACCCTGCCTTCCCGCAGCTTTATCTGGCCGCCCGCGCCGGCGGCGGTTCGGCGGCAGCCATGCTGGACGGCGGCGCGGCGCACTTCGCCGCCATCTTTGCCGCCCGTGCCCCCAAGGTGCCGGCCGCCGATCGGGACCGCCACGCCCATGTCGTGGTGGAAACCGCCCAGGCCCTGCTCACCCTGGCCGCCGCCGGCCCCGATCGCGACACCGCCCTGCCCGCCACCACCCGCGAAGTGATCGACCTCATCATCCGCTATCTCGCCCCCTTCTACGGGTAGCGCAGCCCGCCCTGCGGCGTTATGGAGCAGGGATGAACGCCACCACTCCTGTTTCGCCGGCACTGCAATCCCTGCAGGCTTTGCCGATCACCCATGCCGATGTGGAGGCCGCCGCGGCCAACATTCATGGCAAGGTGATCCGCACGCCCTGCCTGAAATCGGAAACGCTGAGCACGCTGACCGGCGCGCAGGTGTGGCTCAAGTTCGAGAATCTCCAGTTCACCGCCGCCTACAAGGAACGCGGTGCATTGAACCGCCTGCTCAGCCTGAACGCCGAAGAGCGCGCCCGCGGCGTGATCGCGGCCTCGGCCGGCAACCATGCGCAGGGCCTGGCCTATCACGCCCGCCGCCTCGGCATCCCGGCCACCATCGTGATGCCGCGCTTCACCCCGATCGTGAAGGTGCAGCAGACCGAAAGTCACGATGCCAATGTCGTGCTGTTCGGCGAGAAATATGATGATGCCAGCGCCCACGCGCTGGAACTGGCCGTCAAGAAGGGGCTTATCTACGTCCACCCGTTCGACGATGCCCAGGTGATGGCAGGCCAGGGCACGGTGGGCCTGGAAATGCTGGAGGACGTGCCGGAACTGGATACGCTGGTGGTGCCGATCGGCGGCGGCGGGCTGATTTCCGGCATCTCCACCATCGCCAAGGCGCGCAACCCGGATATCAGCGTCATCGGCGTGCAGGCCGAGCTTTACCCATCGATGTATGCCGCGATGAAAGGGCAATCGGCGGCCTGCGATGGCGACACGCTGGCTGAAGGCATTGCCGTCAAGAACCCCGGTGTGCTCACGAGCCAAGTGGTGCGCGCGCTGGTCGATGATATCGTGCTGGTGGGTGAGCGCGATCTGGAACGCGCCGTCTCGCTGCTGCTCACCATTGAAAAGACCGTGGTGGAAGGCGCCGGCGCCGCTGGCCTTGCGGCGCTGCTCGCCCACCCGCGCCGCTTCAAGGGGGCCAAGGTTGGCCTGGTGCTGTGCGGCGGCAATATCGATACGCGCCTGCTCGCCAACGTGCTGCTGCGCGATCTGGCCCGTTCCGGGCGGCTGGCGCGCCTGCGCATCCGCCTCAAGGATCGGCCCGGCCAGCTGTTCGAAGTCGCTCGCATCTTCGATCAGCAGCAGGTCAACATCCTGGAAGTCTATCACCAGCGCGTGTTCACCAATCTGCCGGCCAAGGGCCTGATCACCGACATCGAATGCGAAACCCGCGATCGCGATCACCTCGATCGGCTGGTCGAAGCCCTGCGCGCCGCCGGCTATGAAACGCGACTGGTCGAAGCGGACTGATTTACCCTCAACCGGACTGGCCAGCCGCGCAATCCCGCGCTAGCATCGCCGTTATCGGGGGGTAGCGCGGTCCACAAGGTGCCGCTGGGCACTGGCGAGGTAAGGGCGTTCACGGGTGACGGATCAAAGCTATCGGTTTCCGCGCTTTTTCGTGACGGCGCCTTCGGCCTGCCCCTATCTGCCGGGCCGCACCGAACGCAAGGTCTTTGCCGAACTGAAAGGCGATGACGCCCCCGCCATGGCCGAAGCGCTGGGCCGCATCGGCTTTCGCCGCAGCCAGAATGTCGTCTATCGCCCCAGCTGCGATGGCTGCAACGCCTGCATCTCGGTGCGCGTGCCCACGGCGCGCTTCAAACCTGGCCGTAGCCAGAAGAAACTGCTCGCTCAGCATGCCGATCTGGACGTGCACGCCTGCGAACCCTGGGCCACCGAGGAACAATGGGCACTGCTCCGCCGCTACCTCGCCACCCGCCACCCTGATGGCGGCATGGCCGCGATGGACAGCCATGATTTCGCCGACATGGTGGAACAATCGCCGGTGGACACGGTGATGGTCGAATATCGCGAGCCCAGCACCGATGGCCGCCTCGGCCGCCTCGTCGGCTGCTGTCTCACCGACAAGCAAGCCGACGGCCTGTCGATGATCTACAGCTTCTACGACCCCGATCTCGCCGACCGCTCGGGGCTCGGCAATTTCATCATCCTCGATCACATCACCCGCGCCGCCCGCGCCGGGCTGGCGTTCGTGTATCTGGGCTACTGGATCGAAGGCTGTTCGCGCATGGCCTACAAGACGAAGTTCAAGCCGGTCGAAGCGCTGATCGGCGGCCAGTGGCGGGACGTGGAGTAGAAGGGGCCTCCGGCGGAATCAGCCGATCAAGCATTCCCGTCGCCAGTGCCGCTTTCACATGATCGATGAAGGCGCGCAGTTTGGGCAGCACCTGGGCGTGGCCGGGGTAGTGCAGGAAGAGGCCCGGGCTGGAGGGGGAGAGCGGGCCGAGCACCACTTCGAGGGCGCCGCTGCGGATGTCGTCGATCACCAGCGGTTCGCTCACTTGCGCGAGGCCAAGACCGCGTTTGGTCAGCGAGACCACGGCGGTGTTTTCGTTGACGATCACGCGGCCCTTGATGGCGATTTCCACCATGCGGTTGCCGTCGATCAGGCGCCACGGCATCACCGATCCGTTGGAGATGCGCTGGCGGATGCAGTTGTGGCTTTTCAGATCGGCGGCGCTTTGGGGCCGGCCGTACTGGTTCAGATAATCGGGGGTGGCGACCACCACGAAGCGGAAGGGTGGGGAGAGGCGGACGCTGATCATGTCGGCTTCGAGCAGTTCGCCCACCCTGATGCCCGCGTCGTGCCCGCTGGCGGCCAGATCGATCAGGGCGTCTTCGCCGGTCACTTCCACATCCACATCGGGATATTGGTCGCAGAAATCGGCAATGATGGGTTCGATCAGCAGCGGCACAACGGAGCGCGGCATGTTGAGCCGGAGCAGCCCGGCCGGGCGGCCGCCGTAGGTGCGTGCGCCTTCCCAGGCGTTCACCAGGCTGGCGAAGGCCGGGGCGGCCTGGGCGTGGAACAGCGCGCCGGCTTCGGTGAGGCCCACCGAGCGTGTGGTGCGGATGAACAGCGGCACGCCGATGCGGTCTTCCAGCTGGCGCACGGTCTGGCTGATGGCGGAGGGGGAGACGCCGAGATCCTCGGCGGCTTCGCGGAAGGACTTGCGTTCGGCAACGCGCAGGAAGGCTTCGAGGCCATCGAGCAGGTTGCGCGGGATTGTGTAGCTGTTCTTCATGGGGCAACAATCATTGCGTGGATTAACTTGGGTCTGAGTGTGACTTAAAACCCAGTCATCGGCAAGCCACTGCCGCCGACCACTGAAAGGACCCAGACCATGATCACCCGTTTCGCCATCGACCGCCTGACCATCGCCGCCCTGGCACTGACCGCCATCCTGCCCTTCGCAGCGCTGAGCCCGGCCCAGGCCGGCACCGCCCAGTGCGCCGTTGAAGCCCAGCAGCTGCGCACGGAAATCAGCGCGGCGCAGTCCAAGGATGCCGCCAAGGTGCTGCGCACCGTGAAGACGGCCGAGATGATCTGCGCGGAAGGCAACACCCACGAAGCGGCCAGGAAGTTCGCCGCCGCCCGTGCCCAGCTGGGCAGCACCGTCCAGCTTGCCGAGCGTCGCTGAGATCCCGGGCTGAAACCCGCCTGCCGGCCCCTCATCCACCGGCAGGTCTTGCGGCGGCCACCCTTGCCCCAGGGTGGCCGCCGTTTTTCGTTTACAACCCTGCCCGCGCCACCAGGGCAGCGGTGGAGGGATCAAAGCCCAGATCCTCGCCGGCCAGCAGGGCATTGGCCAGTTCCTTGCCCAGTTCCACGCCCCATTGATCGAACGGGTTGATGCCGAGCAGCACGGCGGCCGTGAAGGTGCGATGTTCGTAAAAGGCGATCAGTGCCCCCAGCGTGGCCGGATCAAGGCGATCGAGCAGCAGCGTCGATGATGGCCGGTTGCCGCTGAACGTCTTGGCGTGGGCCAGGGCGGCATCGCCACCCGATTGCGATAGCGCCGCCTCGAAACTGCGGCCCTTCAGCAATGCCGCCCCTTGCGCGAAGCAATTGGCCAGCAGCTGGCGATGGTGGGTGGCGGGCAAATCATGCGCGGGTTCCAGCACGGCGACGAACTCCACCGGGCCCACGCACGTGCCCTGGTGGATCAGCTGGAAAACCGCGTGCTGGGCATCGGTGCCGGTGCCGCCCCAGGTGATGGCGGCGGTTGGCCCGGCCAACGCGCTGCCATCGCGGCCAACGCCCTTGCCGTTCGATTCCATTTCCAGCTGCTGCAGATAGGCCGGCAGCAGCCGCAGCCGCTCGTCATAGGCGAAGATGCCGCGCGTCTGCTGGCCCTGGCCATGGGCGGCCCACACATCGGCCAGCGCGGCCAGCACCGGCAGGTTTTGCGCCAGCGGGGTGTCGCGGAAATGCGCGTCCATGGCAGCAGCGCCGGCGCGCAACTGGCTGAGCGCCTCTGGCCCGCAGCGGATGGCGAGCGGCAGGCCGACGGCAGACCAGAGCGAGTAACGCCCGCCCACGCTTTCCGCGAAGGGCAATATGTGGCTGGCGCCCCAGGTGGCGGCACGGTCGGGGCGGGCGGTGATGGCGACGGCTTCAGCCTTCACTGCGGCCGGATCGCGCCCGGTGGCGGCGGCCAGCGCCTCCAGCGAGGTCTGCGCGTTGGTCATGGTTTCGGCGGTGGTGAAGGTCTTGGAGACGACCAGCAGGCGCGTTGTCGCCGGTGTGCAGGCGGCCAGCGCCCGGTGCAGCGCTTCGCCATCGATGTTGGCGACGACATGCACTGTCGGCCCGTCACCATCGCGGCCCAGCGCATCGTTCAGCAGCGCTGGGCCCAGCGCCGAGCCGCCGATGCCGATCAGGATCACATCGGTGACGCCTTCGGCGCGTAACTGGCTGGCGATGCGATTACCATCATGGGCAGCGGCCTGCGCCACGGCAACATCGGCGGGGCTGCCCACGCCGCGTTCGGCGCAATGGGTGGCGGCGCGGCCTTCGGATGGGTTCACCATTTCGCCAGCCAGCAGCCGCGCCCGCCAGCCGGGCAGATCGGCGGCCGTGCAGGCGACGAGCAATTGATCGAGCACCGGCAGCGGCAGCGCGAGGCGGGACAGATCCAGCGCCAGGCCGCAGGCGCTGGCGGTCAGGCGGGCCAGCCGGTCAGGCTCATCCGCGAACAGGGCGCGGATATCGACCGGGGCAGCCCCGGCGGCGCGAATGGCAGCAAGATGGTCCATGGGCGCCGTTTTCCTGCCTTGGGCGCGCGGAGTCCAGCCTCTATCTCCGCGTCAGGCTTGACCGGCTGGCGCAATCGGCCCACGGCGAAGCCGATGACTCGCAAGCGCAAGGCAATGCCCGATCCGGGGCCCGGCCCCGAACTGGCCCGTGCCAACCGAATGGAGCGGCTGGCGACGTTCGCGCGCGACGTGCTTGGCCATGAATTTGCCGATCTGGCGCTGCTCGATCGCGCGCTTACCCACGGCAGCGCCACTCGGCAGCCCGGCGCCAGTTACCAACGGCTGGAATTCCTGGGCGATCGCGTGCTGGGCTGCGTGGTCGCCAGCCTGCTCTATGGCCAGCACGACGAAGCCGAAGGCCGGCTGACGGCGCGGCTGCATGCCATGGTGGAAGGCCCGGCCAATGCCCGCGTGGCGCGTGGCTGGAATGCCGGCCCGCTGATCGCGATGGAGCCGGTGAGCCGCGGCAAGGGCCTGGCCGACAGTGACAATGTGCTGGGCGATGTGGCCGAAGCGGTGACGGCAGCGGTGTTCATCGATGGCGGCTGGGCGGCGGCGGCGGCGTTTGTCACCCGCCATTGGGGCCCGATGATGCAATCGGACCAGCCATTCCTGAACGACCCCAAGAGCGCCCTGCAACAATGGGCGCTGAAACGCCGGCTCGGCATGCCCGAATATCTGGTGGTGGGCCGCGATGGCCCTGATCATGCGCCGGTGTTCACCGTGGAAGTGATGGTGCGTGGCCAACCGCCGGCCGAAGCCAGCGGCAAATCCCGGCAGGAAGCCGAAAAGGCCGCCGCCACCCTGTTGTTGAAGAGCCTGGAATCATGACTACCGAATGCACCCCCATCACTACCCGCTGCGGCAGCATCGCCGTGGTCGGCGCCCCCAATGCCGGCAAGTCCACGTTGGTCAACGCGCTGGTGGGCCAGAAGGTCGCCATCGTCTCGCCCAAGGTGCAGACGACCCGTCAGCGACTGGTGGGGATCGCGGTGCACGAGTCTGCCCAGATGCTGCTTGTGGATACGCCCGGCATCTTCGCCCCGCGCCGCCGGCTGGACCGGGCGATGGTGAAGGCCGCCTGGGATGGCGCCACCGATGCCGATGTGATCGTGCTGGTGCTGGATGCCAAGGCCGGGTTGAAGGGCGATGTGCCCGACATCATCGCAGCGCTGGCGAACCGCCGCGAGCCGAAATTGCTGGTGCTCAACAAGGTCGATATCTGCGTCAAGGAGCGGCTGCTCGATCTGGCCAGCCGCTGCAACGCGCTGCTGCCGTTCGAGGAGATTTTCTTCATTTCGGCCAGCACCGGTGACGGCGTACCGGAACTGAAGGCGGCGCTGGCGAACCGCCTGCCGCTGAGCGCCTGGCATTATCCCGAAGACCAGCTGAGCGATGCCACCACCCGCCTGATGGCAGCCGAACTGACGCGTGAGCAACTGTATCTGCAATTGCACGCCGAACTGCCTTATGCCGCCACCGTCGAAACCGAAAAATGGGAAGAGCGGCGCGATGGCAGTGTTGCCATCCACCAGCAGATCATCATCGAACGGGACAGCCAGAAGGCCATCGTGCTGGGCAAGGGCGGCAGCCGCATCAAGGAAATCGGCGCCGCGGCGCGCGCCGGCATGGCCGAACTGATGGGCCGCAAGGTTCATCTGTTCCTGCACATCAAGGTGCGCGCCGATTGGGGCGATGATCGCAGCTTGTACAATGCAGTCGGGCTGGACTTCGTCGACTGAAGCCGGCCGGGAATCGAAGTGGCTGCGAAACGAAAAGGCCGGGCAGTGGGCTCACCACCGCCCGGCCTTTTTCGTCGGCATGATGCCGATCAGGCTGTCACGCGCGCCAGCGCCGGCTTCTGACGACGGGCGACCGCGCCCACCAGGCCAAAACCGGCAATCAGCATGACCCAGCTGGCAGGCTCTGGCACCGGATTGCCGAACGGATCGATCGGACCCTCGCCTACGATGCCGACACCCGATCCACCCATCACACCGCCGAGGGTGTTGATGCTCTGGTAGCGCACCACGAAGCGATCGAGGTTGATCGACGATTGAGCCTGCGAGAACAGCAGGGTGAACGTGTTGTTCGGGAACGCGCCGTTGGGGATGGACTGGCCGAGCTCGAGGCCGCCACTGCCGCCACCGTTGCATTGGCCGCCGCTATCGCGGAAGCAGACTTCGACACTGATGCCATTCGAGATATTGCTGTTGCGGGTGCTCAGATCGAACATGCCGGTTGCTGACGCGCCCGACACATTGGGGTTCACGTCAAAGCCGAACGACGACAGGCGCGAGGCCGTCACCGATCCACTGCTGTTGTTGGCGAGATTGTCGATGGTGAAGGTCCAGCTGGTCCAGTTGCTGGTGCCGTCGCCGCCCGACAGACTGCTCAGCCGGAACGTGGCGGCGGCCTCCAGGCCGGGCTGCTGCACACCACTGAGATAACCATCCCCGAAATTCAGCGACACACTGTCGTTCAGCGCGGCGAACTGCGCAGGCGTGGTCGGCACGGACACGGCAGCAAAAGCCGGAGTTGCCACAAGGGCCAGAGCCAAAGCGAACGCAAAAATGTTCATAATCATTAACACCTCATTACTAATGAAGTGATAATCGATTCGCGTCTCTGAATCCATTGCAATTTTTCGGTTAACGCACTTCCTTGCTGCAGCCGGCCCTCTTGCCACTATGATGGCGACCATGATCCGCGTTGAACCGGCATTGGTGGTGGCCTTGGCTCCCCACGGCGAACATGCCGTGGTGGCACGATTCCTGTCGGCAGATCAGGGGCTTGTAGCGGCCTATGTGCAGGGCGGGCGCGGGCGCAAGCTGCGGCCGGTGCTGCAGATCGGCAATCGCGTCGCGCTCGATCTGGTCAGCAGGAGCGCCGGGCAACTGGCCTTTGCCACCATCCACCCGCTCAGCACCAACATGGCGATGCTGCATGGGTCCGCAGCGTTGGCGCTGGTTGATTATCTCGCCAGCCTGGCCGCCGCCACCTTGCCCGAGGGCGAGGCCCAGTCGCGGCTGTTCCCGCTGTTCGATGCCCTGTTTGGCGGCGCCGCCGCCGGGGCCGGCGTCGCCGACATCGGCCCGGCCCTGGTGCGGCTGGAACTGGCGCTGCTGGCGGAACTGGGCACCGGGCTTGATCTGGCCAGTTGCGCCGCCACTGGCGCCACCAGCGATCTCGCCTACGTCTCCCCCAAATCAAGGCAGGCCGTGTCGCGCGGCGCCGGCCTGCCCTGGGCCGACAGATTGTTGCCGTTGCCGGCCTTTCTGCTCGGGTTGGGTGAGGCCGACGCCGCCGCCATCGCCGACGGCCTGGCGCTGACCGGTCATTTCCTGGGCCGCGACGTCTTGCGGGACAGCGCGGCGGCCAAACGCTGCTGGACGGCGCGCGAGCGGCTGCTGGGTCTGCTGCTGCGCTGAACCGCTTGCGGGCATTCGCCGCCATCGCTAACCCAGCGCCATGGCCACACTTCCCGAGAGCGACAATATCCTCGAAGCCCCGTTCGGCGCCGCGCTGGGCGAACGCTATCTGGTCTATGCCCTCTCCACCATCACGGCGCGATCCTTGCCCGATCTGCGTGATGGCCTCAAGCCCGTCCACCGCCGCCTGCTGTGGGCGATGCGGCTGCTGAAGCTGAACCCGGATCAGGGCTACAAGAAATGCGCCCGCGTCGTCGGCGACGTGATCGGCAAATATCACCCGCACGGCGATCAGTCGGTCTATGACGCGATGGTGCGCCTGGCGCAGAGTTTTGCGCTTCGGGTGCCGCTGGTCGATGGCCAGGGCAATTTCGGCAATATCGACGGCGATAATGCGGCGGCCATGCGCTATACCGAGGCGCGGCTGACCGATGCCGCCATCCGCCTGATGGACGGACTGGACGAAGAATCCGTCCCCTTCCGCACCACCTATAATGGCGAGGAGGAAGAGCCGGAGGTGTTCCCCGGCCTGTTCCCCAACCTGCTGGTCAATGGCGCCGCCGGCATTGCGGTCGGCATGGCGACCAGCATCCCGCCGCACAACCCGGTCGAGATCGTCGATGCCGCCCTGCACCTGCTGCGCACGCCTGACGCGGCGGACACCGAATTGCTGCAGTTCGTCACCGGGCCGGATTTCCCCACTGGCGGCGTGCTGGTCGAACCTCGGACAAGCATCGCCGAATCCTATCTGACGGGCCGCGGCAGTTTCCGCCTGCGCGCGCGCTGGAGCGTGGAAGACCAGGGCCGCGGCACCTGGACGATCATCATCAGCGAGATCCCCTATCAGGTGCTGAAGGGCAAGCTGATCGAGCAGTTGGCCGAACTGATCACCGAAAAGAAGCTGCCGATCCTCGCTGACGTCGCCGACGAAAGCGACGAACAGCTGCGCATCGTCATCACACCCAAATCGCGCAATGTTGATGCCGATGTGCTGATGGAAAGCCTGTTCAAGCTGACCGATCTGGAAGTGCGCATCCCGCTCAACATGAACGTGCTGGATGAAGGCCGGCCGGGCGTGCTGGGCCTGAAGCCGGTGATCGCCAAGTGGCTGATGCACCAACGCGAAGTACTGGTTGCACGCTCCCGCTATCGCCTCGGCCGCATCGATGCGCGGCTGGAAGTGCTTGGCGGGCTCTTGAAGGCCTATCTGAACCTGGATGAGGTGATCCGCATCATCCGCGAGGCCGACGACGCCAAGGAAGAACTGATCGCCGCCTTCGATCTGACGGCCGTGCAGGCCGAAGCCATTCTCAACATGCGGCTGCGCAGCTTGCGGCGGCTGGAAGAGATCGAGATCACCCGCGAGAACAAGGCGCTGACCGAGGAAGCCAAGGGCCTGCGCGGCCTGATCAGCAGCGAAGCCGAGCAGACCGAGCGGCTGGCCACCGATCTGGCCGCGTTGCGCGCCGCCTATGGCCCGGCGACCTTGCTCGGCCGCCGCCGCACCAGCATTGCGGATGCGCCGCAAGTGACCTTCGTGCCGATCGAGGCGATGATCGAGAAGGAACCGCTGACCATCATCTGTTCGGCCAAGGGCTGGATCCGGGCGATGAAGGGCCATGTCGATCTGGCCAGCACCGAAGCGCTGAAGTTCAAGGAAGGCGATGGCCCGGCCTATGCCTTCCACGCGCAGACCACGGATCGGCTGGTGCTGGCGGCCAGCGATGGCCGTTTCTACACGCTGTCGCCCGATCGCCTGCCCGGCGGGCGGGGGTTGGGGGAACCGGTGCGGCTGATGATCGATCTGGCCGAGGGGACGGAGATTGTCAGCCTGTTTACCCACCAGCCCGATCGCCGCCTGCTGCTCGCCGCCAGCGACGGCCGCGGCTTCCAGATCGACAGCGCCGAACTGCTGGCCGAAACCCGCAAGGGCAAGGCCGTGATGAACCCACGCGAAGGCGCCCGCCTGGCCGTGGTGCGCTGGATCGCGCCCGCCGACGACATGGTGGCGGTGATCGGCGAGAACCGCAAACTGCTGGTCTTCCCGCTCGACGAACTGCCGCAGATGCAGAAAGGCCAGGGGGTGGCGCTGCAGAAATACAAGGATGGCGGCATGGCCGACGTGCGCACGTTCCTGATGGCCGATGGCCTGAGCTGGCCGATGGGTGGCGACAGTGGCCGCACCCGCACCGAAGCCGATCTGACCTTCTGGAAGGGCACCCGCGCCAGCGCGGGCCGCATGCCGCCCAACGGCTTCCCCCGTGACAACAAGTTCAGTGCCTGACGCATGGCCAGCTTCGGCCCGGCAGGTTAAGGAGGCACCATGATTGGTGTCATCCTCATCGCCGTGCTCAACGTCGCCATGTTCAGCTGGTTCTTCTACCTGGCGGCGAAGGACCCTTCGAACGTGTTCAAGCGGCGGCGCCCGGCCGATAATCCGCCGGCTGGCGATGACCAGCCGCCGCAGGCCTGACGCGCATGGTGGTGGTCATCCTCATCCTGTTGTCGCTGGGCGTCGCCGGCTTCATCATGCTCACCGATTCCCGCAAGGACACCAGCCTGAAGCGGCTGGAGCAGCGCGCCAGCGACAGCGTGGTCAATGATGCTGGCAGTGATGGCGATGGCGGTGGTGGGGGCGATTGACGCGGCGGCTACCTGGCCGTGAACGGGCGGCGCTGACACAGTGACCGCGCTGCTGATCATTGGCGGCCTGTTGCTGCTGATCCTGATCGTCGTTGCCAGCCGCCCGTCCAGCCCACCTGAGCGGCTGCCCCGGGACCCCCCGATTGATCGGATGATCGACCCGGGCCTTGACCCCCTGATCTTGCCGTGGCCGGACTCGCTGCCAGAGCGAGAGCGTTCCGACGAACGGATGAGTGACGAAGCGCCGTTCGCGCCCGGAGGTGGCGATTTCGGCGGCGGCGGCGCCAGCGGCGACTGGGATGACGACAGCAGCGATGCCGGCAGCGACAGCAGCAACGACTGATTCCGCTTGCCCGTTCGGTTCGAATCGATATAATTATGATATCGTATTTAAACCGAGGAGACCGATGTGACGACCCACGATCCGGCGCGCCAGCCCAGCCTTGAACGGGCCGGCGTTGGCAGCAATGGCATCGCCATGCTGTTCCTGTTGCTGATCAATCTGGTGACATTGGGCGCAGCCTTGCTGGCGCTGGTCGGCGGCGAGCCGTCGGCGGTGCTGGGCGTGATCGCGCTGTCGCTCACCTTCGCTTTCATCGCCACAGGCTTCTACATGCTGCAGCCCAATGAAGGTGCGGCCATCACCCTGTTCGGCGACTACAAGGGAACCGACCGGGTCAACGGCCTGCGCTGGACCTGGCCGTGGATGGGCAAGCAGAAGATCAGCTTGCGCGCCAACAACCTGATTTCGCAGCAGATCAAGGTCAACGATCTGCGTGGCAACCCGATCGAGATCGCCGCCCAATTGGTGTGGCGCGTCACCGATACGGCGCAGGCGCTGTTCGACGTCGATGATTATCGCGGCTTCGTCACCGCCCAGGTGGAAGTGGCGGTGCGCACCATCGGCGCACGTTATCCCTATGACGATTTCGAGCACAAGGAAGTCACGCTGCGCGGCGATCACGAACGCGTGTCAGGCGAACTGCGCGCCGAACTGATCAACCGGCTCAGCGTGGCAGGCATCACGGTGGATGAGTGCGGCTTCACCCATCTTGCCTATGCCCCTGAAATCGCTGGCGCCATGCTGCGCCGACAGCAGGCCGCCGCCGTGGTCGCTGCCCGCGAAACGCTGGTGGCTGGCGCGGTCGGCATGGTCGAAATGGCGCTGGCGCAGCTTTCCGAAAAGAACGTCGTCGAGCTCGACGACGAGCGCAAGGCGGCCATGGTGTCCAACCTGATGGTGGTGCTGTGCGGCGAACGCGAGACCCAGCCCATCGTCAACGCCGGCAGCCTCTATTGATGCGGTGATGACGGCGAAGAAGCCCTTCCCGCTGCGGCTTGATCCGGCTCTGCACGAGGCGCTGGAACGGGCCGCAGCGGCCGATCTGCGCAGCCTCAACGCGCAGATCGAAGTGCTGCTGCGCGAGGCGCTGGCCAGACGCGGCGTGAAGGTGGCGGTGACGCCGGGGCCCAGGCGCGGGCGGCCGCCAACTCAAGACTGAACGGCGGCATCCAGCAACGCGGCGACCGTGCCCGCATCATCGGGGAAGCCCGCCGCCACCCAGCTGCGCTCAAACGCGCCGAGCCGCTTCGCCACCTCCGGCCCGGGCGCCACGCCGCGGGCGATGATGTCCTTGCCGCTCGCCGGCAGTTTCGGGCGCTGCCAGCCGATCAATGGCACAGCCGCCGCCGCATCGCCTGCAACAAGCAGTCGGTCGATCACCGCCTCACTGCCGTCGCGCCAGGCGGCGCTCCAATGCGGTGCCGGGCCAGTCGGCTGCGCCGCTGCCACCAGCCGCATGCGCTGCGCGTTGGACAGCTTCAGCCGCGCGCCGACTTCATAGGCGACACGCGTGTCGGCCGCCGGCAGCAGGGCCGCCAGTCGCCGCTCCCACGCCGGCGCCAGGCCAGCGCTGGCTTCCGCGGCAATCATCCCCGCCAGCACCGGCAGGCGGCTTGCCGCCAGCTCCGGCAAGACCGGGCGGAAAATGCCGGCTTCCAGCATCAGCGCGAGTGTCGCCACCGGATCGTGCAAGCCGAGCAGAAGCCGCAATTCCATCGCGATCCGCTCGCGCGACAGCGCCATCAGATCATTGGCGCGGGCGGTGCAGGCCGCCAGTCCATCGGCATCGATCGCGGCGGCAAAACGCGCGGAAAAGCGGAAGAACCTGAGGATGCGCAAATGATCCTCGGCAATGCGCTGCAACGGATCGCCGATGAAGCGGACGCGGCGCGCCGACAGATCATCCAGCCCGCCCCAGTAATCATGCAGTGCGCCACCGGGCAGATCGGCATAGAGGGCGTTCACGGTGAAATCCCGCCGCGCCGCATCCGCGCGCCAGTCATCGGTAAAGGCGACCTGCGCGTGGCGGCCAAAGCTTTGCACGTCGCGACGCAGCGTGGTGACTTCGGCGACCAGATCATGGCCCACCACCGTCACCGTACCATGGGCGATCCCGGTCGGCACGGCCTTCAGCCCGGCGGCCTTCACCCGCTTCATCACTTCTTCGGGCGCAAAACGCGTTGCCAGATCAATGTCCGCCCCATCCAGCCCCAGCAGCGCATCGCGCACCGCGCCGCCCACCAGCCGAGTCTCGCCCGCATCAGCCTCCAGTGCCGTCAGCAGTGCCGCGCCGGCAGACGTGGTGGTCCAGGCCTGTGCTGGCAAATGTTCGGGCAAGCTCACAGCGTCTCCAGCCGGCGCGAGAGCGCCACGATCATACCGGCAGTCGCACCCCAGATATAATGGCGATCGTGGCGGATCGACCAGTAATGGCGGGTCTGGCCCTGCCATTGGCCGGATTGGCGCAGATGATTGGCGGGATCGAGCACATGGGCAAGGGGCACATGGAACAATTCGTCCACCTCATCCGGATGGGCGCGCAGAGTCAGGCCGGGCGGCACCACGCCCACCACCGGCGTCACCAGATAGCCGGTGCCGGTGCGATAGGGATCAAGCGTGCCCAACACCTCCACTTGGCTGCGCGGCAGGGCCACTTCCTCCTCGGCTTCGCGCAGCGCCGCGGCCACGGCATCGGCATCCTCGGAATCCTGTCGGCCGCCGGGAAACGCGACCTGCCCGGGGTGGCGCTTCAGATTGGCGGTGCGGCGGGTGAACAGCAACTGCGGCGCGGCCTCGTCCGAAATCGCCATCAACACGGAGGCGGGCGTGAGCGCATCAACCGGCGGCGGGCCGGCGCGGTCCAGATCCCAATCACCGTGCGGGTGCGGGGTGAACGGCCCGCTCAGCAGGGAGCGCACGCGATCAAGCGGCATCGTCGATGCCCTGCATGAACGGAAAATAGGCCCCATCGCTCCACAGACCCGGCGGATCACCACCTTCGGCCAACGCCAGATCGGCGAGGCGATAGAAGGTGGCGCGGTTGACCAGCGCATGGAGCCCGCCCCGCACGTGCAGATAGGGCCGCGGGGTGCCATCGCCACCGATCTGCACGTCCAGCATGTTGTGCGGGCCGGCCGCCACCACATCATCGGTGTTCAGGCGGAACAGGATGCGCCTTGCTTCGCCCTCACCCTCCCAATCAGCATCGACGGCGATGAACGGCGCATCTTCCACATCGATGTCGAGCTTTTCCACCGGCGTCACCAGCACATGGCTGCCATCGGCCTCGCGGCGCAGGATCGAAGAAAACAGCTTCACCAGTTCCTTGCGGCCGATGGGCGTGCCCGCATGGAACCAGGTGCCATCGGCCGCGATGCGCATGTCGCTGTGGCCGCAATGGCTGGGGTGCCATTGTTCCACGGGCAGCCGCTTGCCGGCCCGCGACAGGGCCAGCAGTTCGGCAAAGCGATCAGATGATTCGGCAGTCACGCGCCCTAGATAGGGCAAGTGGTGGTTCAGGCAACCTTGGCCGGGCGGGACGGGTTGCCGCTGGCAGCAGCCTCCACCCAGGCGATGCGCGGCAGGCCGGTGGTCGGCCCGCGCAGCAGCAGCCGATCATGATCGACCGGGCCGGGCAGTTCCCAGTGCCGCGTTGCCGCCGCCGAAAAGCCGAAGCGCCCATAGAAGGGCGCATCGCCGATCAGCAGCACCGGCGGGCTGTCGTCGGCATCAAGCGCCGCCAGGCTGGCGCGCATCAGCGCCGAGGCAATGCCCTCACCCTCACGATTGGCCGCCACCGCCACCGGGCCGAGCAGGATCAGCGGCAGGCGCGCACCGCCCACGCTCTTCAGCCGGATCGGCCAGCATTGCAGGCTGCCCACCAGCTGATCGCCATCAAGCGCGACAAAGCTGTAAGCCGGCAGCAGCTCGGTGCGGTCACGCAGGCGATAGGCGGTGCGGTTGCGCCGCGCCGGGCCGAACCGGTCATCCAGCAGGGAGTCGATGGCGGGCTGATGCGATGGCACCAGCGGAATGATCGTGAACACGGAAGGGGAAACTTTCTGCAGACGGGACAACAAACACGAACGGGCACTGCACCATCAAGGGCACAGTGTCAGATTCGTCGGCCAAGTCTCAGCAGATGCATCATGACCGGCGTTTTATCAGCCGGTTCCGGAACATGCAATGAAGGGATGAAATCAGTGCAGACGGCGGTCGAGGCCGGCGATGGCTTCGTCGGTCAGCCGGGTCTGCAGTTCCTTGTCGGCACGGGCGGCGATGATCGCTGCGGCGGCTTTCGTCACCTGCGCGGCGACTTCGGCCTTCAGTTCGGCCGCGGCGGTGCGTTCGGCGGCGGCGATGCGGCTGGTGGCAGCGGCGGTGCGGCGGGCGATGGCGTCGCGAGCGGCGGCTTCGCTGGCCTTGACCAGATCAGCGGCTTCGGTTTCGGCGCGGGCACGGATGGCGGCCGCGTCGCTTTCGGCTGCAGCCTTGGCCGCCTGCGCCTGGCTGAGCAGGGCTTCGGCTTCGCTGCGCAGCGCGGCAGCTTCATCGAGAGCCTTGCGGACGCCGGCAATACGCTCGTCCAGCGCCTTGGCGATCAGGCCGGGCACCTTGCCCACCACCACGGCGAGCACCATGAAGATGGCAACGCCGGTATAGACCCAGCTTTCGGCACCCAGGCCAAGCAGCGTGGGTTCGGCATGATGGCCACCTTCGGCCACCGTCGTTGCAGTGTGAGCCTGATCTTCAGCCATTGGTCAATCCTCAGCGCCCCGGTTCAGTTCTGGGCCAGCGCCGCCGACACGTCAGCCGGGGTGACGGCAATGCCGGCCAGCCTGGCGACGGCCTCGCTGGTGAGTTCGGCAACCGTCGATTCGAGACCGGCGCGGGCGCTGGTCATCGCCAGAGCCAGCGACGCGGCAGCCGTTTCGGCATCGGCATCAAGCCCGGCCGTGACCGCCTTCAGCTGCAAATCAGCCGCCTTGGCGGCGGCCTCGCGGGCCTGAGCCACGGTGGCCTGGGCCGCGTCACGGGCAGCCTTCATCGCAGCTTCGTGCTCGGCGCGCAGCGCATCGGCGCTGCCCTTGGCCGCTTCGGCACGATCAAGATCGGATGCGACCTGGGTTTCACGCGCATCGATCACCTTGCCCACCTTGGGCAGGGTTGGCCGGATCACAACGAAATAGAGCAGCGTGAAAATCACGCCGAACCAGAACAGCTGCGAACCAAAAGTGGCAGGATCAAATTGCGGCACGGATCGTCCCCGGCTTGAGCCAAGAAGGGTTCAGCGCCCGGCGAGGACCGCCGGGCGCCGGAACCGAAATCAGCCGAACGCCAGCGCGAGCGCGACGACGGCGGCGATCAGACCCAGAGCTTCGGTCACGGCGAAGCCGAAGATCAGGCGGGCGCCGAGCTTGTCGGCAGCGGCGGGATTGCGCAGCGCGCCCTGCAGGAACATCCCGAAGATGATGCCGACGCCGATGGCGGCGAAACCAGCACCCATGGCGGCCAGGCCGGCGCCGATCAGCTTGTAAGCAGCAACAGTTTCCATTGTTCGTCCTCTACGGTGATCTAGTGGTTGGATTGATTAGTGAAGATTGACGGCGTCGTTGAGATAGATGCTGGCCAGCAGTGCGAACACATAGGCCTGGACGACGGCGATCAGCAGTTCCAGCGCGGTCAAAGCAACATTGACGCCCAGCGGGATGATGCCCAGCCCGATGTTGACGGCACCCAGCGACACCACGAAGCCGCCAAACACCTTCATCAGCACGTGGCCGGCAGTCATGTTGGCAAACAGTCGGATGGCGAGCGTGAACGGGCGCGACAGGAAGGACAGGAATTCGATGGCGGCCACCAGCGGCGCCACGAACAGCGGCGTGCCTTCCGGCAGGAACAGCGAGAAGAAGTGCAGGCCATGACGGGCAAAGCCGACGATCACGACCAGAACGAAGACGATCATGGCCAGGCCGAAGGTGACGGCGATGTGGCTGGTGGGGGTGAAACTGTGCACGAACGGCACCATGCCGATCAGGTTGCACGACAGCACGAAGATGAAGATGGCGAAGATCAGCGGGGCATAGCGCAGGCCATCCTTGCCAACATTCTCGCGCAGCATGTCGCGAATGAAATCATAGAGCAGCTCGACGGCGGCCTGCATGCGGCCCGGCACCAGCTGCGGGCGGGCGGTGCCGATGAACAGGAACGCCGAAATCGCCAGCAGCGAGATCAGCATCCAAAGCGAGCTGTTCGTGAACGACAGGTCAAAACCACCGGCGCTCAGCGGCGCAATGGTTTCGATCTTGAACTGCTCCATCGGGTTGGCCACGGCCGTTCAATCCTCATCGCGTTCAGCGGGCTGGTCATCCAGCCGCTTCTGCCGGCGCAGCGACTGGGTCAAGCCCGTCACAAACCCCAGCATCAACATCAGTATCAGACCCCAGGGGCCGGTTCCGGCCTGCCGGTCGATGAACCAGCCGATGAAACCGCCGGCCAGCATGGCGCCGATGAATTCCGACGCGGCCTGCCAGCCCTGATTTTCCTGCAGCTTGGCGCCATCCTTCCGGCTTGGTTCCGCCGCCCGGGCCGCAGCGATGCGGCGCGCGAGGCTGTCCTCGTCGGTGGGTGGTTTGGCCAAGGCGCAAATCCCTGTTGTCACTTTCGCCTGCCGGGTATGGCAGACGGCCCCACCAGCGAAGCCGGCAAGACATGGCGCGCGTCCTAGAGGCGGGGGGTGGGCATGTCAACCGCCCGGGTCCAAACTATTGTGCAGTGCAACCTTGGCAAGTCACCCATTGGAACAAGGCATGAGCGGTTTCTGGTCTTCAAGCAGGAAGCACTCGCCGTCACGCCATGGCCACCAGCCGCTCGGCGGTCTGCAGGTCGACACTCACCAGCTGGCTGACCCCGGGTTCGCCCATGGTGACGCCGAACAATCGGTGCATGCGACTCATCGAAACCGCATTGTGGGTGACGATCAGGAAGCGCGTCGCGGTCTGCGCAGCCATGCGGTCGAGCAGGTCGCAGAAACGCTCGACATTGGCATCATCCAGCGGCGCATCCACTTCGTCGAGCACACAGATCGGCGCCGGATTGGCGAGGAACAGCGCGAAGATCAAAGCCGTCGCGGTGAGCGCCTGTTCACCGCCGGAAAGCAGCGTGAGCGACTGCAGCTTCTTGCCCGGCGGCTGCGCCATGATTTCCAGCCCGGCTTCGAGTGGATCATCGGATTCGATCAGCGCCAACTGCGCCTCGCCACCGCCGAACAGATCGCTGAACAAGGTGCGGAAATGGCCATCAACCGCCGTGAACGCCGCCTGCAGCCGCTGCCTGCCTTCGCGGTTGAGGCTGCCGATGGAGCCGCGCAGGCGGGCGATGGCGGTATCGAGTTCGGCCTTTTCCGATGCCGTGAGCAGGGCCTGTTCTTCAAGTTCCTTCAGCTCGATATCGGCCCGCAGGTTCACCGGGCCCAATCGGTCGCGTTCGGCCGTGAGGGCATCGAGGGATTCGGCCAGTGCCGTCGGATCGCCGGGTTCGATGCCGAAACCGAAACGGCCGGGCAGCAGCGGCGGCGGGCATTGGAAACGCTCACCGCACAGTCGTTCCAGATCGAGCCGGGCGCTATCCTGGTGCTCGGCCTCGGCGCGGGCGGTGGCGCGCAACTCGCGGGCTTCGCCAACATCGGCATCCGCAGCGCGGGCGCGCGCCGCAATCTGGTTCATGGCCGCTTCCGCGCTGGCCAGCCGATCGGCCGCAGCGGCGCGGGCGGCATCAGCAGTTTGCGTGGTGCTGGCAAGGCCGGCCAGATCGGCGGTGATGGCGCGGCTGCGCGCGGCGAGGCCGGCGCGATCCTCTTCGGCGGCTTCACGGCGGCGGGCGAGTTCGGCGCGCTGGCCGGCGCTGGCGTCGATGCGGCGCTGCCAATCGGCTTGCTCTGCCGCGATGGCGCTGCGGCGGCGCTGGCCGGCATCAAGGTCGCGGGCGGCGCCATCCACCGCGGCGCGGGCGGAGGCCAGCGCGGCGCGGGCCTGTTCATTGCCGGTACGCGCCGCAATCAGCGCCGCCGACAGAGCCGCCAGCGCATCGTCGGCCGGCACGGCGGCGCGGGCGGTTTCGGCCTCTGCCACCAGGCGTTCCCGGTCAGCCTGTGCTTGCGCGGTGGCGGTCTTCAGGCTGGCTTCTTCGCCGGCGGCGCGGGCCGCGGCCGTTTCGGCCTGGGCCAGCCGGCCGCGCGCTTCGCCCAGCAGGCGGGCAGCAGCATCGCGGGCCTGGCGCGCCGTGCGCTCGGCCGTGGCGGCGGCACTGGCGGCGGCTTCGGCTTCGCGCAGGCGGGGGG
>NZ_ANFY01000012.1 GCF_000331225.1 Sandarakinorhabdus sp. AAP62
GGAGAGGGGCAGGTTGGGCCCGCCCCTCTCCCGCTGCACCTCGCGCGAGTCGACCTCTCCCCGGCGGGGAGAGGTGAAGGAGGACAGCGCCTTAGCCATCGATGATCCACGTATCCTTGGTGCCGCCACCCTGGCTGGAGTTCACCACCAGCGATCCCGCCGTCATGGCCACGCGTGTCAGCCCGCCCGGCACGATGCGCACGCCGTCCGCGCCGGTCAGCACGAACGGCCGCAGATCGACATGGCGGGCGGCGATGCCGCCATCGGTGGCGGTGGGGCAGGTGGAAAGCGCCAGCGTGGGCTGCGCGATGAACTTTTCCGGATTGGCCTTCAGCTTGGCGGCAAAGGCGGCAATGGTGGTTTTCGATGCGTGCGGGCCGACCAGCATGCCATAGCCGCCCGATCCATCCACTTCCTTCACCACCAGTTCGGGCAGGTGATCCAGCACATACATCAACGCTTCCGGTTCGCGGCAGCGCCAGGTCGGCACGTTGGCCAATATCGGCTCCTCGCCGGTGTAGAACCGCACGATCTCGGGCATGTAGCTGTAGATCGCCTTGTCATCGGCGATGCCAGTGCCCACCGCGTTGGCCAGCGTCACGTTGCCGGCGGCATAGGCGGCCATCAGTCCGGGCACGCCCAGCATGGAGCTGGGGTTGAAGACCAGCGGATCGATGAAGTCATCATCGAGCCGGCGATAGATCACGTCCACCCGCTGCGGGCCTTCGGTGGTGCGCATGAACACCATGTCGTCGCGCACGAACAGGTCGCTGCCTTCCACCAGTTCGATGCCCAGCTTGTCGGCGAGGAAGCTGTGTTCATAAAAGGCCGAGTTGTACTGGCCCGGCGTCAGCAGCACGCAGGTGGGATGGCTGCCGCGCTGCTTGCGCGGGCTCACGCTGGCCAGCGTTTCCAGCAATTTTTCCGGATAGGTCTCGACCGGCGCCACCTTCACCTGGTCAAACAGTTCCGGGACCAGCTTCAGCATCACCTCGCGGTTTTCCAGCATGTAGGACACGCCGGACGGGGTGCGGGCATTGTCTTCCAGCACATAGAAATCGTCGCTGCCAGTGCGCACCAGATCGATGCCGGCAATATGCACCCACACGCCGCCAGGCGGGGTGCGGCCCACCATGTGCAGGCAATAGGCCGGGTTCATCAGCACCAGTTCCGCCGGGATCAGGCCGGCCTTCAATATCTCCTGCGGGCCATAGATATCGGCCAGGAACATGTTGAGCGCCTTCACCCGCTGCGTCAGGCCCTTTTCCAGCCGCGTCCACTCGGTGCGGGTGATGATGCGCGGCACGATATCGAACGGGATCAGCCGCTCGGTGGCCTGCGCGTCGCCATAGACGGCAAAGGTGATGCCGATGCGGCGGAAGAACAATTCGGCCTGGGCGCGCCGGGCGGCCATCAGCTCGGGCGGGCTGTCGGCCAGCCATTGGCGGATGGCGCGATAGGCATGGGTCACCCCCGCCGGCGAGCGGCTGTCATAGCCTTCGCCGGAGCCGAACATCTCGTCAAAGGCCGCGATGGCCTGCATTGCCCCTCCCGTGTGGCTTTCGCAGCTTTTGTGCGAAGTTGTCGCCCCAAGCGCAAGGTTATTATTGCGTATTGGTCAGATCAGGCGGGTTTCAGATCAGCCCCTGGGCCCGCATGGACACGTGCCCGGTCGATCCGATGATCACGTGATCATGCACGGCGAGGCCCAGATGCCGCCCGGCCTCGATGATCGCCCTGGTCATCTGGATATCGTCGCGGCTGGGCTGGGGATCGCCCGATGGATGATTGTGCACCAGCACCACGGCGGCCGCACCCAGATCGAGCGCACGCTTGACGATCTCGCGCGGATAGACGGGCGCCGCATTCACCGTGCCGTCGTTCATCACCTCATCACGGATCATGATGTTGCGATTGTTGAGGAAGATCACCCGAAACTGTTCCGTGGGCCGATGCGCCAGCGCCGCGTGCAGATAATCGAGCAGCGCCTGCCAGCCCGACAGCACCTGCCGATCCAGCGCCTTGGTCCGCAAGGAGCGCAGCATCACCGCCTCGACGAACTTGATCGCCGCCGCCGCGCCATCGCCCAGCCCCTCGACACGCTTCAGCTCCTCTGGAGTGGCGGCAATCAGCGCCGCCAGATTGCCGAATTCCTCCAGCAGCCGCTTGGCCAGCGGCTTGGTGTCCTGCCGGGGGATGGCCAGCGCCAGCAGATATTCCAGCAGCTCATAATCATGAAAGCCATCGCCGCCGCCGGCCAGCAAACGCTGCCGCAGCCGTTCGCGGTGGCCAGATGCGGTGGGCGCATCGTTCATGGCGACGCAACGGGCAAGTCGGCGTTCAGCACGGCCTCCACGATGTGACCGGCTTTCAGACGGGCATTGTTGCCGCGGGCAAATGGCCCCCACGGGGTGAGCGCGGCGGTGACCATCACCATCTGCAGCGTACCATTGCGGCCCTTGTCGGCGGTGACAGCGGCTGGCGCGGGCGCAATCGGCACCGGCCCGCCCGCCGTATCGAGATGCAGCAACCTGGTTTCCAGCGCGCCGGCGCGGCCGACCATGCCGCTGCTGCGCGCCGATACCACCTCGCCCCAGGCCTTGGTGCCGCGCGGGATGACAACGCGGCCATCGATCGTGACGGGGGCATCGACAATCATCAGGAAACGGTCACCGGCCTTGGCGCTGCGGGTGCTCACCTCGTTCCAGACCATCAGGCGCAGCGCGGTGCCGGCCTTGGCGACCACCGAAGCGGCGATTGGCGGCGACACGGGTTCGGGCGCTGGCGAGGCAGACTGCAGCAGCAGCGCAAAAACGAGCGGGACCAGCATGATGGCAGATTGCATCGGGCAAAGGCCTCTGCCAAGTCTTGATTGCCGGCCAACGGCAGTTTGGGGAGTATCACATGCAGAAAATCTGGTCGCTCGTCCTTGGCACTTCGGTCCTGTTGCTGGCGTCATCTGTCGTCGCCAAGGATGCGCCCAAGGCGTTTGTCGTGGTCAACGAAAGCGTTGGCGTGCCGGTATTCCCGGGCGACATCAGCGACCGGCCCTATGATGTGGTGGGCGAGGTGCAGGCCGGTGTGCGCAAGGCCACCATCTTCAGCAAGGAAGCCAGCCAGTCCAAGATCTACAAGGAATTGTGGGAACGGGCCGAAAAACTGGGCGCCGATGCGGTGATCAACGCCAAATATGGCGACAGCCATGTGACGGCGATGAGTTGGGGCAAGACCAATGCCACCGGCACCGCCATCAAGTTCAAACCGGCCGCGCCCGCAGCCACGCCGACACCCTGAGGCAGTGCTGCGGCCCGGCCTAGCTCGGGTCGCAATCCTCGGCCTTCTTGCGGCGGCCGAGCAGGCCGCCCATCACCCCGCCCAGGGCATCGCCGGCGGTTGGCCGATCGCTGCATTTCGGCTTGGCACGTTGCCGGCTGCCGCGGCGCGGGCGATCCTCGTCTTCGTCGCCCATCATCTCGGCCATGTTCATCCCTGCCGGGCCGCCGGCTCGCGCCACAAAGCGCGCCTTCACCGCATATTGCTGATCCCAGGCGATTTTCGGATCGGCCGGGCGTGGCGGGAACAGGAAATTCTCCTCCGGCCCATGCGCCACCAGGCTGACAAGGCCGTTCGGCGCGGCGGCCATCACCTCCTTGGGAATGGCGCAATTGGTCTGGGTGGGCGGCATCAACTGCTTCGTGCCAACGAGCCGCGCGGCTTCGGCCGGCGCGATATAATCGCCCAACGCGGAAATGAAGGTCTGGCTTTCCGAGGATGACCAGAACACCACGGTGGCGCCTTTCGCCGGGTCCTCCCCTTCGCCGCCCATGAAGCTGGCGAAGTGCCCGGTCGCCTCTGGCAACTGGTTCCAGCTCATGGCGATCGCCCCCGAAGGCGCCTTCTTCTGATCGAGGTTCAGCGCGCCCATGAAATCCTTGGTCAGGCTGAACTGGATATCGGGGATATAGTTGCCCGCAACCGCATGATCGCCAATCAGGCTGGCATTGGCCGGCACGCCCTGGCGGCTGGCGCGATCATCATTGGGCCAATGGCCGTGATTGGGCCAGCCGGCATAGGACGGCGGCCGGGCGATGCGCACCCGTTCGCCGGCAAACAATCCGGGCGGCACCTGGCCGGCGGCCATCCTGGCAAAATCGATCACCACCGGCTGGCCGGGGCGGGCGGTTTCACCACAGCCCCAGAACAGCAGCACGCGCCCCCTGGGCGGTTCATAATCCTCCGGCTCCGACGGCGTGGCCGCGGCGCGCTGCGGGCTTTTCAGGAACAGCAGATCGCCCATGTTCATGCCCGCCGGAATCAGGTGGCGGGCCAGCGGCGGCGGTGCCGACACGGGCAATTTGCCCCCCAGATCAAGGCTCAGCGATTTCGCCATGGCGCCCGGCTGCTGCCCGCTCATCGCCATGCGCATCATGTCGCCGGGGGAGGGCATGTTCCCACCCATCCCAAAGCCCGTCATCGTCTGCGCCGACAGCCAATAGACCGCCTTGGGCGGGATCACCTTCTGCACGATGGCCGCCGGTTTCGCGGCCGGCCTGGGCGGCGGCTTGCGGGCCTGGCCCATAACAGTTGCCGGCAGCAGCATCATGGCTGCCATGGTCATCATCACGATGGGCCGCATTGTTGGCTCCCCCCGATTGATCAGCACCAGCAGTCTACCACGCCTGCCCGAACCGCCAACCCCGCAGCAATGCCTGAACCGCCTTGCTGCCGGAAAAGCCGCATGCCAGAATTGCAGCATTCAGATCTAAAGGTTGCCCCCATGCAGAATGTGGACCGTGTGTTCGGCGAAAAATTCCTCACTGCCGTCGATAATTTCTATGCCTATGGCGTGCACCTGCTGTTCAACGAATGGTGGGAACAGGCCCCGCAGGATGCGATCGACAAATATGTGGCGGCCATCACCGAACATCCGGAGCAGGGGCCATTGGCGGCCGCCGGCTGGATGGCGCCGGATTTCAGCCTGGCCCAGGTCGCCGATTGCGCCCCCGGCACGCTGGGCGCCGCCTGGCGCGAGCATATGGTGGCCAATGGCCTGGCGGAAAAACTCGCCGCCGGTTATGCCGGCCTCACCGCCGATTTCGAAGCCAGCGGCAAGCTCGCCCGCCTGCCGGCCGTGCTGAAATACAAGGTGCTGCGCGGCTATCAAACCCACGATCTCCACCATGTCCTCACCGGCTACACCACGCATCCCTTCCACGAGTTGGCCCTGCAGGCGTTCGGACTGGCGCAGTCGGACTATCCCTATGCGGCGATGACGCTTTCGGTGATCATCAGCCACGCCACGCTGGTCGATCCCTGGCTGATTCAGCCGGCGATGGACGCCATCACCGACGGCTGGGCGCTGGGCCGGCGGGCCAGATCCATCCAGTTTGTCGCCTTCGAAAACCAGATCCACCGCCCGCTGGCCGACGTTCGCGCCGACTATGGCCTGACCCGCGAGACACCGTTCGTGCCGATGGTGATGAAAGTGTCGGAACTGGTGGCCCAAGAACTGGTGGTGCAGGAAAAGATGCGGGAAGGGGTGGCCGCCTGAGGAAGATCCAGGCCGTTGAGGCCTCCGCCCCGGATCAGGTCCGGGGTGACGTGGGCAGGGGTGACCCCTGCACCCGTTCGTTTTGGGCAGCCAGTGCCCCCAAAAAAGCCCTGTCATGCTGGCGCAGGCCAGCATACATTGCGGGACGGGGGCCCCCTACTCCGCATCAGGCCAGGCTCCACGCTGGATGCTGGCCTGCGCCAGCATGACAATGGGGCAGGGCGCGCACCGTCTCCAGCGGCGCGTTTGGTGGGGTTGTAGGTTACAAAGCTTACAAATTGCTCTTCATGCGCGTGCGCGTCCCTGGACGGTGGCGCGTCGCCGTTGCGCCGCCCACAATATAACCGCACCAGCCGCGTGTAGGACAGGCCATCGCTCCGCCTTGCGCGGCCCGACTCTCCTCACCGCGTCACCCTCGACCGTAGCCCCTGACATGATCCGGGACGGGGTCGCGCTTGTTCATGCCTCGCCCCATTGTCAGCGCCGGCCTGTCTGATTGATGAGTGAACCGGAGCCCCGGAGAGGGGGCATGGCGCGCCCGCGACGGGGCGCAAGCTGGAGGCTGCATTGGATACGCTGGTGTGGGTGTTGAGGGGAGGATCTAGGGCGCTGTGATCCTAATTCGTCACAGCTTGCGAACTTTTGGGGCATTGCTTATGTCTGACGATTATTAGGGCGACTTGTTGATGAGGAGCTGGCGATTGATGATCAAAAATACACTGATCGGAGTGGCAGGGAGTGCGGTTGTGCTGGCCATTGATCTTTTCGTTGTGCGTTGGAGCGGCGATAGCAATGGCGCACGCGCGGCGGTTGCATTGGTAATCTTCCTTTTAGCTTTTGTTATCACGAAGCGGATGTCGCCAGAGAAGCCCTCAAAGGGTGCGGTCCTGAGCGACAACGAAGTTGGCGGCTCGATGTCGATTGAAACCAATAACGTCTCTGCGCCGGGATCTGAAAAGATATTGTCGAACAATAAGACGGATGGGGACTTTATCGTTAAGGCTGGTAAGATCAATTCGTGACTGCACCGACAAGAAAAATTGACTGGCGTCCAGAACTAGATGCGTTTTCGCCCTATCTGGCGGACAAATGTGGCGTTGTGCGAATTAATTTCGTCAATGAAGATTGCGCGGCGAACCAATTTTCAAGTCTGTTAAAACAATCCTTTGTTGATCGAAAGGGAAATGGTCTCCGCTTTTCAATTCGTATAGATCAGGATTTCGCGTCAACACATACTCCCACAGACATTCTGGATGAGTTTGAGGCGCAATTAAGTCGGCTTGGTATTGAAGTAAAAAACGATGTTACTGCCGTGAGTCTTGCAATTCTGGCGGACAATGAAGTCGCCGGAAACATGGCTGTATCCGTCGGATCAATCACTCAAAATTATGGTTTTCAGCCCGGACGAAATCACTTTGCCAAACGAATTATTGCAGTACGTGATGCCCTTGAGAAATTTGTCGCCGAAGGTGGCAGGTTCATGATTGAGTTTCGAGACCGTCCAATAAGCGGTCAAAACTCATTCTGGCGCGATGTATGGGCCCCGCTCCTTTCGCATTTCCAAACAAGCGGAATGGTCTTTGTCCATATGCTGGGCCCCTTGTGTCAGCAACGGGCGCATGAAGATGCACCTTTGCCCAATTTGACAAAAACTCTGCCCACAGAATTTGCTTCTAACGAAGCGCGTCAAGAGAGTGCCTATGATGACCTGATTGATGTTTTTAGGGATTTTGGCCAAACCGATATGCAGGCTAGCGCTGCAGCAGCAACCCACTTGGCCCAAAATTTGAACAGTATTAGCAATCTTCACTCAAATCTCACTGGCGTTTTATTGAGCCTAAAATCACGACAATGGAATTACAATTGAGCCAGCTATCGCAACTGCTCCAGCAAGCGCCTCCGGGAACGGAGAAAGTGCTGCATGCTTTTGCGTTGGCAGAATGCCTGACCGATCATGTTGCGCAATCTCTTTACAAGGGAGTGGCGCTTCCCGGTTTGAGCTTTGACGATTTCCTGGAGGCACTGCGCTATTCGGACATTTATGAACCCCGCAACAGCGAATGGAACATTGCTGAAAGCGCCCGACGGGAATTGACCGCTAAGCCTGCGCTGTCGAAGGATGAGGTCAGGCAAGTGCATGCGTTGCTGCTTGAGGCAGGCAAAACTGGGAACAAGGCCAGGGCAGGCTGGGAAACGCCGCACTATCTGTTCACCGACGCGGGACTTGCCTATCACAAAGCAGCAACGGGGCAGATCGAATCCGCGCTGGAGCACTATTCTAATTGCTCGCGGGGCGATTATCGCGGCAATCAGTGGTTGGGCGCCAAGTTTGCCGAAAAACAGGAGCGCGATGGAGTAATACCGCAAGGCTCAATTGAAACCATGTTCCTGCGCGCAATGGTGTTGTTCAGAACGGGTCGCCGAGAGCAAGCAATGCCGCTGTTGCGCAAGGTTGCGCAGAGTGAGAAGAGGCAACGGGAAGTCGCGATTGCTCTGCACATAACCGCCAATGACGATGCCCGCCAGCAGCGCTATAAGGAAGCCAAAGCCGCCTATCTGCGCAGCATCGAAATGCTGGGGGCCCTCGGTGATCAGTTTGGATTGGCCCAGACCGAGCATAGTCTGGCCAACATGTATGCCCGCC
>NZ_ANFY01000013.1 GCF_000331225.1 Sandarakinorhabdus sp. AAP62
CCTGCCGCACCTGGCCGAACTGGCGGCCGGCAGCACCACGCTGCCGGCCGACCTGTGGGTGGAAGTGCACGCCGAAAATTTCATGGTCGCGGGCGGGCCACGCCTGGCTGCCCTGCTGGACGTTGCCCGCCGGCATCCGGTTTCCCTGCACGGCGTTGGCCTGGCGCTGGCTGGCACCCGCGGCGCACCGCGGGCGCATCTTCAGCGCCTGCGCCGGCTGTGCGATCTGGTGCAACCTGCACTGCTGTCTGATCATCTGGCCTGGCAAGTGGTGGCTGATGGCGATGCCCGTTGGCATGTGCCGGATTTCCTGCCGTTTCCGCGCACCCGCAAGGCGCTGGCACAAACCATCGCCAATGTCGCCCGCGCGCAGGATGCACTCGGCCGCCGCCTGCTGATCGAAAATCCGTCGCATTATGCCGATGTAGGCGGGCACGACATGTCCGAACCGGCCTTCCTGGCCGAACTGGCACAGGCCAGCGGCTGCGGATTGCTGATTGATGTCAACAATATCCATGTTTCAGCCGCCAATCTGGGGCTGGATGCGCACGGGTTCATCGATCAATTGCCCGCCAGCGCCATCGCCGAAATTCATGTTGCCGGCCACAGCCAGGATGCCGGCAGCAGCCTGCTCATCGACAGCCATGACGCGCCGGTTTCAGCCGATGTCTGGTCACTGGCGGCGCGGCTGCTGGAACGCACCGGCCCGCTGCCGCTGCTGCTGGAACGCGATGACGCGCTGCCGCCACTGGCCGATTTGCTGGCCGAGGCGCAGACGGGCGCGCAGTTGCTGGCCCGGGTGCGCCATGCCGCCTGAACCAGTTCCCTTCGCCACGCCGGCCCGTTTTGAAGCCTGGTATGCCCGGCTGCTGCTGGGCGAGGCCGTGCCGGTTGATGCCGCGCTGCGCCGGGCGGTGGCCGTGCATGCCAACAACGCCATGGCCGCCGCCACCGCTGCATTGGCCAGCAATTTCCCCGTGGTGCGGGCCATGCTGGGCGAAACGGCGTTTGCCAGCCTGGCGGTGCGCCATGCCAGGATGGTGCCGCCCGCCGATCCACGCCTGTGCCTGTATGGCGACGGGCTGGCCGAAACGCTGACGGCCTTCAGCGATCTTGCCGAATGGCCGTGGCTGGCAGACATGGCGCGGCTGGAACGGCTGGTGACAGAGTCTCTGTTTGCCGCCGATCCACCCGAACGGCCACGCCGGCTCACGCCCGGCCGCAGCTGGCCGCTGGCGCCGGCGACGCGCTGGCTGGCGTCGCCGTGGCCGTTGGTCAGCCTGTGGCAGGCGCACCAGCCGGGCGCGCCCTGGCCGGAAGCTTTCCCCAGCCTCGGGGAATTGGCGCTGATCAGCCGGCCCGACGGGGCGGTACAAGTGACATTGTTGCCAGCGGCAGCGGCGGCTCTGCTCACCGCGTTGCATCAGCGCACGCCGCTGGGCCGGATCGCGCCCGACCTTCTGGCCCATCTGCCGGCACTGGCCACAGCCGGCGCCCTTGTTCCCGCCGTTGGAGACTGACGATGAACCCCTATCCCGCCGTGACCGGCCTGCTGTCGCGCATCCCGCAATCCCTGTGGCTGCTGGTCTGCCGGCTGGGCATCGGTGCCATCTTCTTTCTGTCGGGCCGCACCAAGGTCGATGGGCTGCTGACCCTGAAGGACAGCACTTTCTCCTTGTTCGAATATGAATATGCCCTGCCGTTGCTGCCGCCCGACATTGCCGCCTATGCCGGCACCTACGCCGAACATGGTTTGCCCCTCCTGCTGGCGCTCGGCCTGTTCACCCGGCTCGGGGCCATCGGCCTGCTGGCCATGACGGCCACCATCCAGATCTTCGTCTATCCCGATGCCTGGCCCACCCATCTCAGCTGGGCGGCGATCCTGCTGCCGATCATCGCGCGCGGCCCCGGCACGATCTCGCTCGATCATCTGCTGGGCCTTGATCGGGCGCAGGCGGCATGATGCTGGCGGCAGTGCTGCTGGCCGGGGCGTTGGCCTGCCCGGCGACGGGTCTCAGCGTGGCGGTGCTCGGCTCGGGCGGGCCCATTGCCGAAGGCCGTGCCGGGCCGGCCTATCTGGTGCATGTCGAGGGCGCACCGCGCCTGCTCATCGATGCCGGGCCGGGCGCGCTGCTGCGGCTGGGCGAAGCCGGGGTGGCCCCGGAATCACTGGATGCCATCGCGCTGTCGCACCTGCATGTCGATCATGCCGGCGATTTGCCCGCCCTCCTCAAATCCGCCAATTTCGCTGACCCGCCGGCCCGGCTGGCACTGTTCGGGCCCGATGGCCGTGGCCTGTTTCCGGGCCTGCGCCAGCATGTGACGGCCCTGATCAGTGAACGGAGCGACGTCTTTCGCTATCTGGCCGACTGGTTGGCCGGACCAAAGCCTCGGCTGACCATCACCGAAGTGAACAGTGCCGACCCTGATTCACCGCGCGAAACCCTGCTTGTCGATCGCCCGGCCTATCGGCTTTCAGCCGTGGTGGTCCATCACGGCGTGGTGCCCGCATTGGCCTTTGTCGTGCGCAGCGGCGGCCAGACCGCCGTGCTGGCGGGCGACCAGAGCGAATTTTCCACTGGCTTCGATACAGCGCTGGCAGGCAGCCGGCCCGGCCTGCTGATCATGCACCACGCCATTCCCGAAGGGCCGGGCCAGCCGCGCGGCCTGCACCGCCCGCCCGCCCAGTTGGGCGAAGCGGCCGCCAGGCTGGGCGCTGGCCAGCTGGTGCTGTCCCACAACATGAAGCGCGCGCTCGACCGCCAGGCCGAAGGCCTCGCCGCTATCGGCCGCAGCTACCAAGGGCACGTCACCATCGCCGGCGATGGCCAGTGCTTTGCGGCCTTACTGCCGCAGTGACGCCAGCACCGCCGCCGGATCGGCGCGGCGACGGAAATCGATGTCGACATGGGCAAAGCGCGTGCGCCGGCCGACCTCGATGACAAAGGTGGCCGGGATCGGCAGGATGCCGCTGGCCGCGCCATAATGATCCTTCAAATCAAGCC
This sequence comes from Sandarakinorhabdus sp. AAP62, assembly GCF_000331225.1. Taxonomy (GTDB): domain Bacteria; phylum Pseudomonadota; class Alphaproteobacteria; order Sphingomonadales; family Sphingomonadaceae; genus Sandarakinorhabdus. The sequence continues at coordinate 3,006 of NZ_ANFY01000013.1, forward strand.
CGGCGCCTGCATATTCGGCCATCAGATCCCTTCCCATGAAGAAGGCCAGGCCCAGCGCCGTGCTGGCGCCGAAATCGACATCGCACAGCACCTCGCCCTGAATGCCGATCCTTTGCGCCATGGCCGCGGCGTGCATGCCGGTTTCCGGCGTGATCACCACCAGCCGACAGCCGGCCTGCTGCAATTGCGGCTGCGCTGCTTGCCAACTGTCCAGTTCGGCGCGGCACCAGGGGCACCATAGGCCGCGATGGAAACTGAGGACGACGGGCCCTTCGCGGCACAACGCCGACAGGCTGCGGGTGCGTCCCCGCCAGTCGGACAGGGCAAAATCCGGGAAGATCTGGCCTGCAATCGGGGCCATCCGGCCCGAACCCAACGCCGCCAGCCGGGCCACAAGCCGGTCGGCCCGCTCGTGCCAGACCGCATCGACCACCGGGCCATTGCGGCGGGGTGCAGCAGGAGCCAAGGGATCAACGCTGCCCATGATCCTCCATAGGCCCGCTCGCCCACCCGCACCAGCGGCCACCCCTCATGGAGTGCATAGACAAATGCTATCGAAAGCAGCCCCGCGGTCAGCCCACGGACTTTTGCATTGACCACATGGTGGGGCCATCCGGGATCTGCCATTCACCTGTCGTGCGGTAGCCCCGCGCGCTGTAGAATTCGACATTCCGCTGCAGGGCCGTTTCCAGATAGATATCCGTGCCGGCCGCAAAGGTTTCGCCGGCCTTCATCATGGCGCTGCCCCACCCATGCCGCTGCTGTTCGGGGGCCACGCCAACGAAATGCACGTGCCAGATCGGCCTGTCGTTCGGCATATGGGCCTTGATGGCATCGGCCAGCGCCGTCACCCGGCCAATGGCGAGGCCAAAGGCCTTGATGGTCTGCAGCGGGCGCAGCAGATAATCGAGGGTCGACGCCGCGCCTTGACCGGGCGGGCGCCAGAACGAGACCGCACTATTGTCCGCCGCCTTCAAGGTGCGGGCCACCGGCAGATCCAGATCGAAATTGAGCGCAAACAGCCGCGGCAGATGGACCCGGCGATCGGCTTCATCCGGCCACAGCCAGGCAAAGATCGGATCGGCGAAGAAGGCGGCGGTCAAGGTCGCGACCAGCGCATCGCGATCAGCGGCAGTGGCGGGCACGAGCTGCTTGTCATCCATGATCTCAGTCTCCGAAGCGTGAGGAAAGATAGGGATTGACGAAGGCCGGATGGACATACGGCTTGAACGCCTCCCACTGGTAGCGCGTTGCGACATCGTGCGGGGTGAGGAAATTGATCTTGCCCCAATGCGCCTTGAACGGGATTCCGGCCTTGTTCAGTTCATCCCACAGGCCATTCAGGTGGGTAACGATCGCGGCCTTTTCCGTATCGTCGAGGTAAAGGGTAAGATACTGGAAATTGAACTTGATGATGTACGGCAAACCCGGCCAGTTCCACGGCGACATCAGATAGCTATCGGTTCGCGTGCATTCGATCTCAACTGCCAGATTGGGCCATTTCTTGGCGTTGAAATAGGTGCGGCACACATCCTGCACCCGCGCCAGATCGGCGGGGTTGAAGCTCCATTCCGCCATGGCGCAGCGCAGGGGCGCCAGCCGATCGCACGGGATCATCAGGCGCATCGGGCCTTTGCCAGCAAGCGGCTGATAATTCGGAATCATTCCCTGGTAGACCGCTTCAAGCGCATCATCGAGGAAGCCGCCGTTGTGGTTCTTGAGCTCTTCCTGCTTGATGTAATGTTTCAGCAACGCCTCCATCTGGTCGGCAGGATAGTCGCCATCGACCGGCGCTTCAGCCACGGCCTTGGCGCTCCACATCAGGCATTTCTCGTCATTCCTGGGCAGCCATTCGATGCGCCAGAAATCATGCGTGTCGCAGGTGTTCTGCAGATTGCCCAGGACATTGCTGTTGTCCTCAAGCGTGAAGCCCGCCTGATAGAAACGCTGCGGCACCAGCGTGAAGCCGACGCGGGTTAGGAAGCCCATGCAGCCCAACGAACAGATCAGCGCCTGAAAGGCCGGCTCATCCCTGGTTACCCGGCGCAGGTCCAGCCGGCCGCCGCTGGGCACCAGATATTCGATCCAGTCCACCAGTTCGTAAACGCTGGCATGGATGGTGGCGCCGGCGGTATTGGTGGAAATCAGGCCGGCCAGCGTTTGCGCATCGGTGCCACCCAGTGCGGTGAGCGACAGGCCGTGCTGGGCGGCACGGAACAGGAAATCATGCGCATGCATCCAGGCGCTGGCCACCACCTGATTGCCATCCACCGTGAACTCCAGGGGTATGCCGCCCAGATCGATCACGATGTCGGATTTGAAGATGTCGGAACAACTGTGCTGGCCGCCCAAGATGCGGATGCGGCCATGGTTGACGGGATCGGCGATCAGGAACGCCAGCGTGGATGCCAACTCATCAAGATCGCGCGGCCGGAAATAGACGACCGGCGCGTAATCCACCATCAAGCCCCAATCCGTGACATTCACGGAGCCATAATAATCGGGCGGCAAGGGATCGCTGGCCATGATCGCATCTTTCAATTGGCGGTTGCAGACAGGGATTCAGCGCGGGCAAGGCCATCGGCCAGCCGTTGCCGGGCCGCAGGATCGCGCAGGGCCGCAAGCGCGCCCAGGCTGGCACCACAGGCCCGCCAGCGCGCCGCCGTTTCTGCCGCTTCGGGCCGATCGGCCAGCGCCTGACCGGCCGCCAGCGCTGCCAGTGCTGCCGGATACATCGGCACCTGCTGCACGGTTTCCTTCAGGATGATGTTGGATTCATCGTACCGGCCAAGGAAGAAGATGCAAAGGCCCATGCCGCCAATGGTGAAGGGCCGCACGATCGAGCGTGGATTGAGCCGCAGCGAGGTTTCGAACCGCTCCAGCCCGCGTTCGAAGCGGCCGGCGACGATGTCGTTCCAGCCGCCCCAGAACAGGGTGCTGGCTGATCCGGGGTTCAGTTCGATGGTGCGGGCAATCAGCCGTTCCACCGTCTCCGGATCGCCGCCGATGCAGCCCAGCGTGGCCCCGGCATAGCCCAGCACACGCACATCATCGCCGGCCACCCGCATCGCCAGCTCATAACAGGCCATCGCCCGCGCCCGTGTCGCCATCGGATCGGGGGCCCAGCCATTCTGGAACAACGTGGCATGGCAGAAACCGGCGAGCGACGCGGCCCAGCCATTGTCGGGCTCCATCGCCAGCACCTGATCGGTGAGCGCGATCGCCTCGTTGAGCGAGGGCGGATCCCAGCGCCGGAACAGCGCATTGGCCCGCCAGTAGAGCGCAGTCGCCGTTGGCGTGATGGTTGGCCGGTCGCTGGCCCGTTTCAGCTCGATCGTATCGATCGAGGAATCGATCATGCCGGCCACTTCATGGGCCACCCGATCCTGCAGGTCGAAGATATGATCCAGCTCGTCATCGAACTTGTCGGCCCACACCTGTTCGCCGGCGATGCCGTCGATCAGCTTGGTGGTGACCCGGATGCGATTGCCGGCGGTGCGGATGCTGCCCTGCAGCAGATAGCGCACGCCCAGTTCGCGGCAGATCTGTTCCGGTTCCTTCTTGCTGTCGCGATAGCCCAGGCTGGATGCACCGGCGATCACGAACAAGGTCTGGAACCGGCTGAGCGCAGTGCTGATTTCCTCGACAATGCCATCAGCCAGATGCTCGGATTGATGCATGGGATCGAGATCGACAAAGGGCAGCACGGCAATGGATGGCTTTGACGGCAGGCTGAAGCTGGCGCCGCGGGCGATCTGCACCGGCGTGGGCTCACCTGCATCGCCATAGACCTTGCGCCGCACATCGGCGACGAAATCCAGCCAGGCGGGATCGGCAACATTGCCGCGCCACAGGCTGAGATCGGGGGTCTGGATCAGTTCGAACATGATTGGCCGCTGGCACGGCTCGATCATCACCGGCATGATGGTGCCGCCGCGATCGGCCAACGTGGCTTCGGCCCGCACCCAACGCGACGCGACCGAGCGTTCGGACCACAATACCACCACCGCCAGCGCATCGCGCAGGGCCTTTTCGGTCACTTCGTCATAGGCATCGCCTGAACGCAGACCGACATCCCACCAGACATCGAAGCCTTCGGCGGCCAGGGCATCGCGAAATCGCAGCGCGATCGGCTGATCCTGGCGATTATAGGACAGGAAAATATCAGGCATCGCATGTTATCCACATGATACCTGCCGACGTGATCCGGCACATTCTGGTATTTCCCCCTCCAACCCGCGAACATCTTCTACGCAAGCGGAGCCAATATCAAGTCATGACAGCAAGCGTGCCACTTGCAATGCCGCGTTGCGCCGATATCATGGCCATGGGCCGATCGTGAATTTGGGGAGAACGGCTTGTGGGCCAGCGATATCGGCAATATCAGGCGGCGTTGGCCGGCATCGCGCTGGCCTTGGCCGGCTGTTCGGGCAGTGGCCCGCCCCGGCTCGGCGCCGCCGCACCGCCTGAAACCGATAGGCTTGGGCAGGGCTGGACAACGCAGCAGCGCCAGATCTGGTATCGCGGCACACAAGGCTCGCGGCTGATTCCGGAACGCTGGCTGCTGGCGCTGGAAGCAGCCGATTCCACCGTGAAGTTCATGGCACCCGAGAATTTCGATCGCTTCAACTATCTGCCCGATCCCCTGCCCCGGCCCGCCCGCACGCCAGCCTGGCCGATCGGATTTGCGCTTGACGCGCAGGATGACCGCAAGCTCGTCGCCACCCAGCTGCGCTGGTACGACAAGCAGGGCAACCGCGAGCCGTGGATCGGCATGGGCTGCGCAGCCTGCCATACCACCAAGATCAGCGTGAACGGCAGCGAATTCCTGGTTGAAGGCGGCGTGTCGATGGCGGATTTCCAGGGCTTCTCGACGGCGCTGCTGAAATCGTTGCAGGCAACCGCCGACGATTCCGCCAAGTTCGACCGCTTTGCCGCTGAGGTGTTGAAGGGTGATGGCCGCAAGGGCCCCAGCGACACGCCGGCCAACCGTGTCCTGCTGAAAACCGCGCTGACGACGCATCTCAAGCATCAGAACCGGCTGGAGTGGTACAACCAGACCGGCGTCGAACCCGGCTATCCGGAACCCAGCGTCTATGGCCATGGCCGCCTGGACGCGGTGGGCCATATCCTCAACAAGATGGCCTATCTGGCTGCCGGCGAAAACAAGGCCATCGACCTTCACGCCAAGCGCCTCGAGCCCAATGCGCCGGTCAGCTATCCCTTCATCTGGAATGCCTCGCAGCACGACCGGCTGCAATGGAATGGCATCGTGCCCAATATCAAGATCTCGCTGGGCCCCGGTGGCCGGGTGGATGCCGGGGCGCTGGTGCGCAATGCCTCGGAAGTCATCGGCGTCTTTGCCGATGTCGATGTCAGTGGCGCCGCCGGATTTGGCGGCTTTGCTTCCAGCGTGGATGTGCGCAGCCTGGTCGGGCTGGAAACCCAACTGGCCACGCTGAAATCGCCGCTGTGGCCGGCCGCCGCCGGCACGCCCGATCCGGGGCTGGTGCGTTGGGGCGAACGCCTGTTCAAGCAGCGCTGTGCCGGTTGCCACGCGCCACTGGCGCAGGATGACGTGAAAACACCGATCAAGGCCGAGATGACACCGATCTGGGGCCCGGGCGGGGTCGGCACCGATCCGTGGATGGCCTGCAACGCCTTTTCCTACCAGGCCAGGGCCGGCTTGCTGACCGGCAGCCGGATCAGCGTTGTTGCCGGCGAGCCGCTGAACGCTATCGAGCCCAACCGCCAGCTGCTGCGGACCGTGACCATCGCGTCACTGCTGGGCCACAAGTGGCAGGAAGTGGGTGCCGCAATCAAGATCGCGCTGGGCGGGAAGGAAGAGATCAGGGTCTATGAAGAGCCCCCGCCGCCACCGCCGCCCCCATCGCAGCCGCCAGTGCGGCTCGGGGCGCAGCGCTATGTCGTTCTCCCGGATCAGATCTCGCGGGACGAGCGGCTGAAAAACTGCATGGATGCGGCCGCGATGATGGATCCGCCGCCGCCACCGCAAGGCGCATCGCCCGACGAGATCGCCAAGTGGCAACGTCGCACGCATGAGATTGACGAAGATCGGCAGGCGCTGGCCTACAAGGCACGTCCGCTCAATGGCATCTGGGCGACCGCGCCCTATTTGCACAACGGGTCGGTGAAATCTCTTTTCGAGATCCTGCTGCCGCCCGGCCAACGCACGGCTTCATTCTGGGTTGGCAATCCCGAACTCGATACCCGCGAGGTGGGGTTCGTGAACCAGCCCAGCGCAACCGGAAGCTGGTTCCGTGTCAGGGATGCCAGCGGCAAGCCGATACACGGCAACAGCAATGCGGGCCACGATTATGGCAATGCCAGCATGACCGACGCCGAGCGCTGGGCACTGGTGGCGTTCATGAAGACGCTCTGAGCATCGGCTGCCGAACCTTATCAGAGAATGGCGCGCCCAGCAGGACTCGAACCTGCGACCCCGAGCTTAGAAGGCACGTGCTCTATCCAGCTGAGCTATGGGCGCGTTGCTGCTGGAAATGCCCGCGAACGGCCCGAAAATCCAGCCCTAGTCGCTGGCCAGGTCGAGATAGTGAGCCACGTCATTGTCGGTCGCGATCCACAGGCCGGCCTGCACGGCTTCGGTTTGTGCTGCCGCGATCGCCAGCGCTTCGTCCAGCGGGCCGTAGAACAGGGTTTCGGCCACCGGATCACCGTCATCGAGATGATAGAGCCGCACCGTCGCCGTGGCGAAGGTGGAACGCATCAGCGGAAATTGTCGGCGTAGGCCTGGATCTTCAGTGTTTTCGGGCCCAGCGGCACGATTTCCACTTCAAGGCCATTGGCCTTCGCATAGGCCAGCGCCGCATCCTGGCTGGCAAAACGCAGCTGGATCTGGCCCGCCGTGAATCCGCTGCCGGTCCAGCCGGTGAGCGGATCGGCCCGCATGCGATCGTCGCGTTCGAACTCCAGCAGCCATTGGCCCGTTTGGGCATGGCCCGATTGCAGGGCGTGCTTGGGACGTTGATAGAGACGGGCGTGCATGGCCTCTCCTTGCCGCGTGCCGCTGGCGCAGGCAAGAGGGAAGCCATGATCCTCGTCACCGGAACCATCCGTCTGCCCGCCGATAGCCTGTCCCGCGCCCTGCCTGCCATGGCGGCGATGGTGGCCGCCAGCCGGGCCGAACCGGGTTGCCTTGCCTACAGCTATGCCCAGGATCTGTTTGATGCCGGCTTGATCCATGTCGTCGAGCGCTGGCGCGACCGGGCGGCGCTGGCGGCGCATTTTGCCACGCCGCACCTGGCGGTGTGGCGGGCGCAATTTGCCGATCTGGGGATCCGCGAGCGGAACCTGGTGTTGCTGGAAGGCGAGACGGAGCCGACCTGAGATCAGTAGGCGCGGTGGATCGCGAACTCGACCGTTTCGGTAAGGGCGTCGCGGGCCGGGCCCTTGGCAAAGCTGCCCAGCACATCGATGGCCCGCTGGCCATAATGGCGGGCGCGCGCCATGGTATCAGCCACCGCATTGGTTTGGCGCAGCAATTCGCCGGCGCGCACCAGTTCGGCGTCGCCATTGGCTCGGCCGGTCATGGCGCGGCGCCAGAATTCGCGCTCATCTTCATTGCCGCGGGCATAGGCCAGGATCACCGGCAGGGTGATCTTGCCGTCGCGGAAATCATCACCAGCATTCTTGCCCATGGTTTCGGCGTCCGACACATAATCGATGGCATCATCGACCAGCTGGAAGGCGATCCCCAGATAGCGGCCATAGCTGGCCAGCGCTTCCTCAGCCTTTTCATCGCGTTCGGCGACCACGCCCGCGATCTGACAGGCCGCGGCAAACAGTGCGGCGGTCTTGGCGCTGATGATGTCGAGATAGCGATCTTCGGTGGTGGTGACGTCGCGCGCGGCAGTGAGCTGCGCCACCTCGCCTTCCGCGATCACGGCAGAGGCGCGGCTGAGAATCTTGAGGACGCGCAGGGAGCCATCCTCCACCATCAGTTCAAAGGCGCGGCTGAACAGGAAATCGCCGACCAGCACGCTGGCCGGATTGCCATAAAGCGCGTTGGCGGTGACCTTGCCGCGGCGCAGGCCCGACGCATCGACAACATCATCGTGCAGCAGGGTGGCGGTGTGAATGAACTCCACGGCCGCGGCCAGCTTGTGATGTCGGCTGCCTTCATAGCCAAGCAGGCTGGCGCAGCCCAGGGTGAGCATCGGCCGCAGCCGCTTGCCACCGCCGGCGATCAGATGGCCCGCCAGTTCCGGAATCAGCGCCACCTGCGACTGCATGCGATCGAGAATGACGTGATTGACCGCGTTCAGCCCCGGCGCGGTGAGGTTCATCAGCGCCTGGATTGACGGTTCGCGGCGAAGGGTATGGACAGTCGCGGTCACGGGGTTTCCTTACCGCAAGTAACGGCCTGTGCAAGCACGGCCTTGCTCCCCGCGCTGCTGTGCCGCAAAAGAACCGCACGGCTTCAGAAGCCCGAATGGGGGAATCAGCGTGACGGATCAGGTGTTGCAGGCCTATCGCGAAAGCATCGACAATATCGATGCCGCGCTGGTGTTCATGCTGGCCGAACGCTTCAAGATCACCCAGGCCGTGGGCCGCCACAAGGCGCAGACCGGCCTGCCGCCGGCCGATCCCAACCGCGAAACCGAACAGATCGCCCGGCTGCGCGCGCTGGCCGCCAGTGCCAATCTGGATCCGGAATTTTCCGAGAAATTCCTGCGTTTCATCATCGATGAGGTGATCCGCCACCATCAGGCAGCGCAGCAATGATCAGGCGGTCTTTGGCAGGCTGAGCACCACCAGCAGCCCGCCCAGATCCTCCGACGTGTCGAGCGCGACGCTGCCGCCATAAAGTTCGGCCACATCCTTGACGATGGCGAGGCCCAGGCCCGTGCCGGGCTTGTCGGTATCCAGCCGTTCGCCGCGTTCAAACAGCCGGCTGCGTTGGGCCGGGGTGATGCCCTTGCCGTCATCCTCGATCAGAATGCGCACCATATCGGCATCGCTTTCCACCGTGATGAACACCCGGCCACCGCCATGCACGGCGGCATTGTCGATCAGATTGCCCAGCATCTCGTCCAGATCCTGACGCTCCCCGCGAAACGCGGCCTCGCGGTCACCCGCCAGATCGATCAGCACCTTGCCCTGGTGGATGCGGCCAACGGTTCGGGCGATGGCTTCCAGCGAGGGCCAGACGGGCGTGCGGGCACTCGACGCGGCCCGTCTGCCGGCAGCGCGGGCGCGGGCCAATTGGTGATCGACATGGCGGCGCATCACCTGCACCTGGGCTTCGATGGTGCGGGCCAGCGGATCGTCGCGGCCACGCGCTTCACCGATCAACACGCTCATCGGGGTCTTCAGGGCATGAGCCAGATTGCCGGCGTGGCGTCGGGCCGCTTCGGATTGGGCTTCACCATGCGCCAGCAACTCGTTGATTTCCGCGACCAGCGGCTCCACTTCGATCGGAAACTGTTCTTCCACTCGCTTCGCCTCGCCCGAACGGATGGCGGCAATCGCCTTTGATACCCGGCGCAACGGTGCCAGGCCATAGATGGACTGCAGGCCAACCATGATGATCAGGCCGATGCCCAGCACCCCCAGGCTCCAGCCGACGACGGTACGGGTGCGCGCCAGTTGCCGGTTGAGATCGCGGCTGGATTGCGCCACCTGGAACAGGAAGGGCTGCGTGGCGCCCGGCAGGCGCACACTGCGCGCGATCACCCGCAGCGTTTCGCCGGGAAACTGCGTGCTTTCATATTTGCAGGGCGTGCGGCAATCCTGATTGCCTGGCGCCGGTGCCAGTTCGCGATCCCACAGGCTGCGCGACGGAAACGGCGCATGGCCGCCGCCCGACACCTGCCAGTAGAGGCCGGAATAAGGCTCGGCAAAGCGCTGATCGCCCAGCGGCCTGAGCAGGCGCACATCGCCCACCTCGTCCAGCTCGGCGGCGTTGATCATCGCATTCAGGTTATTGGCCAGCTGCTCATCGAAGCTGGCGGTGAGCGTATCATCGAGCACGCGCACCAAAGCCAGCCCGCCCACGCCCAGCAACATGGTGATCCACACCGACGCAATCAGCACCATGCGCCGCTGCAGCGAGCGGCGCGTGCTGACCGCCGGTTCAGAGCTGATCGTTGAGACTGTAACCAAGGCCGCGCGTGGTCATGATCAGATCGGCACCCAATTTCTTGCGGATGCGCGTGATGAACACCTCGATCGTGTTGGAATCGCGGTCGAAATCCTGATCGTAAATATGTTCGATCAGCTCGGTGCGGCTGACCACCTTGCCCTTGTGATGCATCAGATAGCTGAGCAGCTTGAATTCCTGCGCCGTCAGCTTCACCGGTTCGCCGTTCAGCGTCACACGGCCGGAGCGGCCATCAAGGCGCACACCGCCAGCAGTGAGTTCCGAGGTCGCCTGTCCGGCGGCGCGGCGGATGATGGCGCGCAGGCGGGCCACCAGTTCCTCCACCTGGAAAGGCTTGGCGAGATAATCATCGGCGCCGGCATCAAGGCCAGCCACCTTGTCGGACCAGCTGTCGCGCGCGGTGAGCACCAGCACCGGCATCACCCGGCCTTCCCGGCGCCAGCGATCCAGCACGGTCAACCCATCAAGGCCGGGCAAGCCCAGATCCAGGATCACGGCGTCATAGGCTTCATTGGCGCCCAGATAATGGCCTTCTTCACCATCGCCGGCGGTGTCCACGGCATAGCCGGCCTGTTCCAGCGCGTTTTTCAACTGGCGGCGCAGATTGGGTTCGTCTTCGACGATCAGTATTCGCATCGGGCCCCATCCAGGAAGAAGCGGTTTCCAGGCAGTCCGGCAGCGCTGGCTGCCGCTGCCACCTGCATCTCAATAACTTTGCCGGCGTCGCACCGGATCGCCCGTGCGGGCATCAACATCGACATTGACCAGGGCCCCATCGCGCACGAACCGGAAACGATAGGTGCGGCTGTTCTGGTCAAACTGCACGCCAACATATTCGCCCCGGTTCTGCTGCACCACGCGGCGCTGGATGGATTCCAGCGGCATGATCTCCCCGGCGCGCACCATTTCCTGCACGTCATTGGGGCCAGCCACGGCAGCGGCAGGCGCCATCAGCACGAGGGCGACACAGAAAAACAAATGGTTACGCACACGCATGGCCTCGTCGTTCGACCTCGCTGAAACGGCTTCAACTTCGGCTGTCATGGTTGCCACCCTGCCGGCTGCCGCTTGAACCCGCCCTGAACATGAACGACATTCACGCACGCAGCAGACGCAGGTCTTGTGCCGCATCAAGGGCTGCAACGCAACCACTGCCTCTTGCCAGCTTGGCCCGGACAGGCCACTGCCCTGCCCCCATGTCCACTCCTCGTCCTGAACCCGTCTTCACCCTTGAAGCCATCGGCCTGAAGAACGGCGCCGGCTGGCTGTTCCAGGGCCTGTCGCTCACCCTTGATGCCCGCGACCGCGTTGCCCTGATCGGTCGCAACGGCGCCGGCAAATCCACATTGCTGAAGATCATCGATGGCAGCATCGAACCCGATCAGGGCCGGCGCGCACTGTCGGGCGGCCTGAAGATCGGCCGGCTGGAACAGGATCCGCCGATGGGCGATTTCGAAGTCCTCGAAGATTATGTGCTGGCCGGCGGCGCGCAGCCGCATGAAGTGGCAGCACTGGCTGATCAGATCGGGCTGGATCTGGCCCGCCCCGCCGCCACCGCATCGGGCGGAGAGCGTCGCCGGGCCGCGCTGGTGCGGGTGCTGGCCGAAGCGCCCGATCTGCTGCTGCTGGATGAGCCGACCAACCATCTTGATATCAGCGCCATCGAATGGCTGGAAAACTGGCTCGACCGCAGCCGCTGTGCGCTGGTGGTGATCAGCCACGATCGCGCCTTTCTCACCCGGCTGACGAAGAATTGCCTGTGGCTCGATCGTGGCATGCTTCGCCGTGCCGAAGTCGGCTTTGGCGGCTTCGATGCCTGGTCGGAAGCGGTGGCCGCCGAGGAAGAACGAACGGCCCAGCGGCTGGACACGAAATTGCGGGCCGAGGAACATTGGCTGCAGCGCGGTGTCACCGCCCGGCGCAAGCGCAACATGGGGCGACTGGCCAAGCTGATGGACCTGCGCGAAACCCGCCGCAGCCTGGATCGCGGACCGACATCGGCCCGCATCGCCACCGAATCCAGCGACCCCGGCTCGAAAATCCTGATCGATGCCAAGGCGATTTCGCTGGCCTTCGGTGATCGCACCATCCTCAAGGATTTTTCCCTGCGCATCCGCAAGGGAGACCGGATCGGCATTGTCGGCCCCAACGGCGCCGGCAAATCGACCCTGATCAAGCTGCTGCTCGGCCAGATCACGCCCGACAGCGGCACGATCACCCGCAGCGCCGCATTGGCCCCCACCATCATCGATCAGCACCGCCAGCGGCTGAAGGGCCGCACCGTGCGCGAAGTGTTGGCCGATGGCGGCGAATGGCTGGAAGTGAACGGATCGAAGAAGCATGTCGCCGGATACCTCAAGGAATATCTGTTCGAACCCGGCGTGCTCGATGCGGCGGCCGAAACCCTGTCGGGCGGCGAACAATCGCGCCTGTTGCTGGCCCGCGAATTCGCCACGCCATCGAACCTGATGGTGCTGGACGAACCGACCAACGATCTCGACATGGAAACGCTCGACCTGATCGAGGAGGTGATCGGCGATTATGACGGCACCGTGCTGCTCGTCAGCCACGACCGCTCGTTCCTCGACCGGGTGGTGACGATGATCGTCGCGCTTGATGGCCACGGCAAGGCGGAGGTGAGCGTGGGCGGCTGGAGCGACTGGGTGGCGCGGCAGGCGCCGGCGGTGGCGGCCAGCAAGGGCGGCCGTTCGGTTGCGCCTGGCCCCAGTGCGCCCAAAAAGGCCGGCAAGCTCAGCTACAAGGATGCGCGTGAACTCGCCGAACTGCCCGGCCGGATCGAGACGCTGAGCAAGGACATCGCCGCCCGCGAGGCCGCGCTGGCCGATCCCGATCTCTATGCGAAGAACCCGGCGCGCTTTGCGGCCGTGATGGCCGAACTCGATCGCCTGCGCGAAACGCTGGACGCTGCCGAACTGCGCTGGCTGGCGCTGGCCGAGATGGAAGCGGCGCTGGCGGGTTGAAGCCGCTCAGGCGACTTCGACGCCCGGCGGCACGTCCGGCTCGATATGGCTTGGCACCACAACCCGCAGCGGCGCCGGCGCCACGCGGCGTGTGTCGTGGCTGCGGATGAATTTCTCCATCACCGGCGCAATCTGTTCGCGCCACTTGCGACCGTTGAAGATGCCATAATGGCCGGCACCAACGGCGAGATGATATTGCTTCTTCGCCTTGGGCAGGTTCACCGCCAGATCAAGGGCAGCCCTGGTCTGGCCGATGCCCGAAATATCATCGCGCTCGCCTTCGATGGCGAGCAACGCCGTACGGGAAATCTTGGCCGGATCGGCGATGCGACCGCGATGTTCGAACTGGCCAGTGGCCAGCGCCTGACGCTGGAACACCAGATCGATGGTCTGCAGGTAGAATTCCGCGGTCATGTCGCACACGGCGCGATATTCGTCATAGAAGGCCTTGGTGGAATCAGCTGACTCCTCGTCGCCGTCCACCAGATGCTTGAACATTTCCCAGTGCGATTTCATGTGGTTGGCCAGGTTCATCGACATGAAGCCGGACAATTGCAGATAGCCGGGATAGACCTTGCGGCCAGCACCGGGATACATCGGCGGCACTTCCTGGATCACCGTATGTTCAAACCAGGCAAAAGGCCGCTTGAACGCCAGATCATTCACCGATGTCGGCGCCTTGCGGGTATCGACCGGGCCACCCATCAGAGTCAGGCTGGGCGGCGTGCAGGGGTGATCATCCTCGTTCATCAACGCCACCGCGGCCAGCGCCGGCACCGAAGGCTGGCACACCGCCAGCATGTGCGTATCCGGGCCAAGCGCTTCCAGGAACTCGATCAGATAATCGACATAGTCGTTCAGATCGAAGCGGCCGGCGCTGAGCGGCACCAGGCGGGCATCGCGCCAATCGGTGATATAGACTTCGTGATCGGGCAGCAGCCGCTCCACCGTGCCACGCAGCAGGGTGGCATAATGGCCCGACATCGGCGCCACGATCAGGATGCGCGGATCGCGGCGGCCCGACACGGCGCGCTGGAAATGCTTCAACTGGCCAAAGGGCTTCCGGACCGAGACAACTTCCGACACCGGCACCGACACGCCATCCACAATGGTGGCATTGAGACCAAAGGGCGGCTTGCCGCGCACTTCCACCGTGTGGGCAAACACCTCCAGCGCCCGCGCCATCGACGGCGCCGTGGGTGACCAAGCCAGCGGATTGGCATAGCTGAGCAGCCAATCCGAGCTGGACTGAGCCGCCAGGCCCATCCCCGCCAGCCATGCTTTCTGCATCTCAAAGGCGGTATAAAGCATCATCAGTCCTTCTGGCGGGGCGACATCATGGTTGCACTGCCATATCGCAGGTGCAGCATAAACCGTTATTCGCATCGGCACGGCATTAAACCGTCGCAATGCAACAAATATGCAACGGCCGCGCCCGCCATAGTTTATCCCAAGGCTCGGCCATTGAGTGTGGACCGGTCGCCTGTTATCAGCCGTCATGGCTTCCCGACCACCCAAGCCGCCGCTGCCACCACCAGCCGAGCGCAAATTCTCCCGCCTCAAGATCTTGTGGCGGTTTGCCCGTGCCTACCCGCTACAGCTGGTGGCCGCGCTGTCTGCCCTGTGCCTGGCCGCAGTCACCACCCTGGCCATCCCGCAGGGGCTGAAGATGGTGGTGGACAATGGCTTTGCCCGCGGCAGTGACCCCGAAGCCATCGCGCCCTTCTTCACCGTGTTCCTCGGTCTGGTCGGCCTGTTGGGTGTGGCGACGGCCGTGCGCTTCTATTTCGTGTCGTGGATTGGCGAGCGTGTGGTGGCCGATCTTCGTACCGCAGTGCAGCGTCATCTGGTGTCGCTGGACCCGGTGTTCTTCGAGGAAAACCGCCCAGCCGAAATCGCCAGCCGCATCACGTCCGACACCTCGATCATCGAACAGGTGGTCGGCACCTCTTCCAGCCTGGCGCTGCGCAACACGGTGATGGGCATTGGCGGCATCGGCTACATGTTCTGGGTGTCTCCGCGCCTCACCCTGCTGATGCTGCTGGTGATCCCGCTCACCATCGGGCCGATCCTGTTCCTCGGCCGCAAGGTGCGCGATATCAGCCGCGCCAGCCAGGATCGCGTGGCCGACATGGGCACCATGGTGTCCGAAGTGCTGGGCGCGATCCGCATCGTGCAGGCCTTCACCCAGGAAGGCCGCGAAGCCAGCCGCTTTGGCGCCGCGGTCGAACGCAGCTTCGATACCGCCAAGCGCCGCATCCGCCTGCGCGCGGTGATGACCGCGCTGGTGATTACCCTGGTGTTCGGCGCCATCACGCTGGTGCTGTGGCAGGGCGCGCTGGACGTGATCTCGGGCCGTCTGTCGGGCGGCGCCATTGCCGCCTTCGTCTTTGCAGCCGCGATCGTGGCCGGCGCCTTCGGCACGCTGTCGGAAGTCTATGGCGATTTCATGCGTGCGGCCGGTGCAGCTGGCCGCATGGAAGAATTGCTGGCCGCCCGCCCGCTGATCCGGGCCCCCGCCGATCCCATCCCGCTGCCCGTCCCGGCGCGGGGCGAGCTGGAACTGGCGGGCGTGCATTTCCACTACCCGTCCAAGCCGGACGCGCCGGCCCTGAACGGCTTCACCCTCACCGTGAAACCGGGCGAGACCGTGGCCGTGGTGGGCCCTTCCGGTGCCGGCAAATCGACCCTGTTCCAGCTGGTACAGCGTTTCTATGATCCGGAAGGCGGCGAACTGCGGCTCGATGGCGTGCCCTACCGTGACGCCGATCCGCATCAGATCCGCGAGCGCATCGCGGTGGTGCCGCAGGAAACGGTGATCTTTGCGACCTCGGCGCTGGAAAATATCCGCTATGGCCGGCCCGAGGCCAGCGAAGCCGAAGTCTGGGCCGCCGCCGAAGCCGCCCACGCCGATATCTTCCTGAAGGACCTGCCCGAAGGCATCCACAGCTTCCTGGGCGAAAGCGGCACACGGCTGTCGGGCGGCCAGCGCCAACGCGTGGCCATCGCCCGCGCTATCCTGCGCAATGCGCCGATCCTGCTGCTGGATGAAGCCACCAGCGCGCTCGACGCCGAAAGCGAGCAACTGGTGCAAGGCGCGCTCGACGAGCTGATGAAGCACCGCACCACACTGGTCATCGCCCACCGCCTCGCCACCGTGCGCAATGCCGATCGCATCGTGGTGATGGACAAGGGCCGCATCGTTGCCGAAGGCACGCACGACAGCCTGATGGCCGGCGGCGGGCTCTACGCTCGCCTGGCGCGACTGCAGTTCGATCAGATCGCCGCCTGATAGCAGGCATCCAAAGGTTCAGACAAAAATTGCCTCCGGCGGCCAGGGGCTGAGCCCCTGGACCCACTTTCGTTGGTGCGCGCTCCACGACGAAAATCGGGCATAAAGCACAAGAAAAACAAAAGGGTGCAGGCCTCAGGCCTGCCCGCCGGAGGCATTGCTTCCTTCTACTTCAAGCCCTACTCGCGGAAAGGTAAAATCACCGGGACTTGGCATGAGACGGCTTACTGCGCGGTAAAGCCGCCATCCACGACCAGTTCGGCGCCGGTGATGAAGCTGGCATCGTCGCTGGCCAGGAAGGCGATGGCATCGGCAATCTCGCGCGGTACGCCAAAGCGGCCCAGCGCATGCGCGTTCATCAAGGCGACCCGCATCTCGTTGCCATCTTCACGTTCGGCCAGTGCATTGCTCACCATCGGCGTGTCGATGAAGCCGGGATGCACGCTGTTGACCCTTATGCCGAGCGGCGCCCATTCCAACGCGGCCGCCTTGGTGAGCAGGGTCACGCCGCCCTTCGAGGCGCAATAGGCCGCCGCGCCGGCCATGCCGACCTTGCCGAGGATGGAGCTGAGGTTGATCACGCTGCCGCCGCCCCCATTGGCATTGCTGGCCGCAATGCGCGGACCGGCATGGCGCAGGCCAAGGAACACGCCATCCAGATTGACGGCGAGGATCTGCCGCCAGGCATCATAGCTGTGATCCATCAATTCGTGACGGCCGCCGGCCACCCCGGCGTTGTTCACCAATATGTCGAGCCGGCCAAAATCAGCGACGGCGTGCTCGACGGCTGCCGCCCAATCGGGATGGCTGGTGACATCGTGCAGGCGAAAGGCGGCCGTGCCGCCAGCGCTGACGATGCTGGCAGCAACCTCTTCGCCAGCGAGATCGCGGTCGGTGAGCAACACCGCTGCGCCGTCGCGAGCCAGCCGCCGCGCCGTTGCAGCGCCGAGACCGGATGCTGCGCCGGTGACCAGCGCCACCTTGCCTGAGAGTCGAGCCATGGTTTGATCCTCCCTTTGTGATCGGGAGGGTAAGACGGAACGGCGGCGACGTCTCCCCTCCCGCTTGCGGGAGGGGTTGGGGGTGGGGCGATTGGGGAATTTGGCGCTTGTGGGCGCGGCCGGCGGCGGAGCCGCCGAGTCCGCTTGTCGTGAGAAGGAAGAAGGGAAGGAAGAGCGTGGCGGAGCCACGCCGTCGGACAGGCAAGAAAAAGGGCGGCCTGATGGGGCCGCCCTTTTCTTCCTGCCGTCCGATCTTGCCGGAGTCGGAAGATAACGCTTCGCGTTACCTTCGCGCCCGGCGGCGATCAGTTCGCGTAGGCTTCGTTGCCCACGAAACCCATCTTCTCGATGCCAGCCTGTTGCGCCGCGGCCATCACCTGATCGACGATGACATATTTGGCTTCCGCCTCGGGGCGCATCCGCAGTTCCGGCTGCTCCGGCATGGCCGCTGCCTGCTTCAGGTAACCCTTCAGCGTCGGCATGTCGACTTCGGTCTTGTTCCAATAGATATTGCCCAGAAAATCGATGTCGATCTGATTGAACACCGGATCGGGCTGGTTCGTGTTGTTCGGATTCGGCGGCGGCAGGTCCAGCTTCACAGCGTGGGTCTGCACCGGAATGGTGATGATGAACATGATGAGCAGAACGAGCATGACGTCGATCAACGGCGTCGTGTTCATGTCCACCATCGGATTGTCGTCACCACCTTCTTTGCCAACTGACATGGCCATTGGCCAAACTCCCGTTATCAGGCGGCACCAGCACTGCCGGTGCCGCCAATTTCTGGTTTAGCGCGAAACGAAGCCTGGCACCGGTTCCGAAATGAAACCGACCTTCAGGAAGCCGGCCCGCTGCATGGTGAAGACAACCCCACCGATGCAGCGATAGGCCACGTCCTTGTCACCACGGATATGCACTTCCGGCAGTTCGATCTTGCCACCCAGGGCTTCCTGGCGGGCAATCTCGTCCTTCAGCGCCTTGACGCCGCGGTCGAGCAGTTCCTGCTTCGACTCCACCCGGGTTTGCGCCCAGTAAGTGTCGCAGTTCCCGTCCACCGAAATCAGCACGTTCTCCGGCTTGGTGGTGGTGGGCAGGTTTGTCACCGTCGGCAGCGTCAGCGGCACGGTCTGGATAACGACCGGCACCGTGATCAGGAAGATGATGAGGAGCACCAGCATGACGTCGACGAGCGGCGTCGTGTTGATCTCGTTCATCGGCGCATTCTCGTCCGAACTGTCCTTGCCGATACTCATTCCCATCGGACTGTCTCCCTATGCGGCGATCAGACCGATTACTTCTTGGCAGCAGGAGCAGCAGCGGCCGGAGCAGCAGCAACCGGACGCTGGATGCGCGCACCGGAAACCAGAGCACCATGCACGTCAGACGTGAAGTTGTTCAGGCGGGTGGCGATGTCCTTGTTGCGGCTGATCAGCCAGTTGTAGCCGAGCACGGCGGGCACGGCCACGGCCAGACCCAGAGCGGTCATGATCAGCGCTTCACCGACCGGACCGGCGACCTTGTCGATCGAGGCCTGGCCAGCAAGGCCGATGTTGATCAGGGCGCGATAGATGCCGACGACGGTGCCGAACAGACCGACGAACGGCGAGGTCGAACCGACCGAGGCCAGGAACGAGAAGCCGGTGGTCAGCTTGCCATTGATCAGGCCGACCGAACGGTTCAGAGCCATCGTCACCCACTCGTGCTGATCGATCTTGTCGGTCAGGCGGCCTTCGTGGTGATCCGAAGCACGCAGGCCGTCATCAACGATCTGGCGGAACGGCGAATTCTTGTCCAGCTTCGAAGCGCCGGTCTTCAGGTCGGAAGCGGTCCAGAATTTCTTTTCCAGTTCCATGGCTTCGGCCATGATCTTACGCTGGTCAAGGAACTTGGTGATGATGATGAACCAGCTGTAGAGCGACATGAACACCAGGAGGCCGAACACGGACCAGGCAATGATGCCCCCCTGCTCAAGGGCGGCCATCAGGCCATAGGGGTTTTCTGCGGCTTCAGTCTGCATTGTCTTCTTCCCTCGGTTATTGTTTGGAACTGGCCCCCTGGCCAGACCCTCATGGATGGGTGGATCAGTTGGTCAGGCGCCAGCGCACCGGCTGGGTCTTGCGTTCCGGGACGGGCTGGCCGTCACGAGTGGCCGGATTGAACCGGAAACGACGCTGGATGATCGAGCAGGTCGCATCATCAAGACGCTTGAAGCCGCTGGACTGCACCACTTCGCAGCCCGTCACGCGGCCATCGGTGCCCACCACGTAGGACACTCGGGTCACGCCTTCTTCCTCGGCAGCGCGCGAGGCGCTGGGATAATCATCGTCCGAGAAGACGTTGCCACGGCCCTTGGGCGTTGCCGGCTGCGGCGCCACGGCGGGCGGCGCAGGCGGCGCGGGCGGGGCCGGCGGCGCCACGACGGGCGGATCC
>NZ_ANFY01000014.1 GCF_000331225.1 Sandarakinorhabdus sp. AAP62
GGCAGGGACTGCGTCCCTGCCCGCCGGAGGCCCCTACTTACTTCGGCAACCCACCGGTCTGCCGCAGTGCCTCGCCCACGGCCAACCCGGCCGACATGGCGAGGTTCAGGGAGCGCACCTCCGCTCGCATCGGCAGGCGGATGCGGCCTTCGCAGGCGGCGTGGACGTGGGGTGGGGCGCCGGCGCTTTCCTTGCCGAACAGCAGGATGTCGTTGGGGCGGAAGGTGAAATCATAGGCAGAGATGCTGCCCTTGGTGGTGAGCAGCACCAGCCGGGCCGGGCCGATGCTGGCGTGGAAGGCGGGCCAGTCGGCGTGGCGGGTGATGGAGACGTGATCGATATAGTCCATCGCGGTGCGGCGGACGCGGGCATCGTCCCACGCGAAGCCGAGCGGCTCGATCAGATCGACGGGCACGCCCAGGCAAGCGCCGAGCCGCAGCACCGCGCCGACATTGCCGGCGATTTCCGGTTCATAAAGGGCGATGCGCATGGGCAAACCTTGGGGCGGGCCTTTATTGCAGGTTCAGGTGCGGGCCTGTCCTACACCGGCAAAGCCTGTCAACATGGCACTGTCTGGACGGGTGGCCCGCTTGGGTTTTGGGACGGAAGGCGGCGTTGCAACCATGCGAAATGCGGAAAAACTGTCAAAACCGGTCAACGCAGATTGCCCACCGCGCGCTGGATGCGCTTGCAGGCTTCTTCCAATGCCGCGTCGGAGGTGGCGTAGCTGATGCGGAACGCCGGGGAGCCGCCGAACGCCGCGCCGTGGACGACGGCAACGCCTTCGGCTTCAAGGAGATAGGCGGCGACGGCTTCATCGTTGGTGAGCACGGTGCCGGTGGGGGTGGTCTTGCCGATCAGGCCGACGCAGTCGGGATAGACATAGAAGGCGCCTTCCGGGCGCGGGCAGATCAGGCCGGGCGTCTGGTTGAGCATGGAGACGACAAGATCGCGGCGGCGTTGGAAGGCGGCGTTGCGTTCCGCCAGGAAGCTCTGATCGCCATTCAGCGCGGCGACGGTGGCAGCCATGGAGATGGAGCAGGGGTTCGACGTGCTCTGCGATTGCAGCTTGGCCATGGCCTTGATGATCCACGCCGGCCCGCCGGCAAAGCCGATGCGCCAGCCGGTCATGGCATAGGCCTTGGAGGCACCGTTGACGGTGAGCGTGCGATCGTAGAGGCCGGGCTCGATCTCGGCCAGGGTGCCGAAATCGAAATCGTCATAGACGATATGTTCGTACATGTCGTCGGCCAGCACCAGCACCTGGGGGTGACGCATCAGCACGTCGGCCAGCGCTTTCAGTTCGGCGCGGGTGTAGGCGGCGCCGGTCGGGTTGGACGGCGAATTGAAGATGAACCAGCGGGTGCGCGGCGTGATGGCGGCTTCCAGCTGGGCCGGGGTGAGCTTGAAGCCCTGCGCCACGCCGCAGTTGATCACCACCGGGGTGGCGCCGGCGAGCAGGACGATATCGGGGTAGCTCACCCAGTAGGGCGCCGGGATGATGACTTCATCGCCCGGATCAAGCGTGGCCAGCAAGGCATTGAAGATGGTGTGCTTTCCGCCCGAATTGATGCTGATCTGGTCGAGGCCATAGCTCAGGTTGTTGTCGCGCTTGAACTTGGCCTGCACGGCGGCCTTGCATTCGGGCGTGCCGTCGACACCGGTATATTTGGTCTGGCCGGCGCGGATGGCGGCAATGGCGGCTTCCTTGACGAAATCCGGCGTATCGAAATCCGGTTCGCCGGCGCCCAGCCCGATGATGTCGCGTCCCTGACGCTTCAACTCGGCCGCCTTGTTGGTCACCGCGATGGTGGGCGACGGCTGGATGCGGTTGATGGCGGCAGAGGTGCGGTTCATGAGGGCGTTCCTTTCGCAGGGCAGCCCTTAAGGGGGCAACTGCTGCGGTGCAATAATGGAGTGCGCTCTGAACGGTGTTGGCAGGTGTTTTATTCCCAAGGCGCCAACGGACGGGCAATTTTCGCTCGCCGCCGCTTCACCCACCCATACGGCGAATATGGTGCCACAGCCGTTCGACCAGCCGATCGTGCGGATCCCAGCCCAGGACATCCATCGGATTTTCCACGAAGGGCGAAAGGCCGTTGATGTCGTGGAAACGCGGCGTGCCGCAGACATCGTCGATCATATACTCGATGCTGCACACCTCCATGCCGGATTCGCGGGCCAGCATTTCGGCGGCGGCAATCAGGTTGGGCGGCGGTTCGGCACGGCGGCGGCGACGCTGGGCCAGGCGCTGCAAGCGGTCATCAGGGCTGGCCAGCATCAGCGCATCCTCGGCAGCGGCGACATCGACGCCATAGAGATAGCGGCCACCCAGCACTTCGATCCGGGTCGTGGTGCCACCGCGCGGATTGACCAGCGCCTGGCACAGCCACACGCCATTGGCCGACGGCGGCAACGTGCCGGCTTCAGCGGCTGCGGCGAGCGACTGCCGGTCGTCAAAGCGGGTGACGCCGGAGCCGAAGCCCGACACATCGGCCTTTACCACCACCGGAAAACCGATGGTTGTGGCCGCTGCCAGCAGCGCCGCCGTATCGTGCACAACCCGGGTGGCGGGCGCCGCCAGGCCGAGCCGGTTGATCAGCGCCAACTGCCGGGCCTTGCTGGCATCAATGGCCATGGCATCGGCGCCGTTCAGCACCAACGCCCCCTGCCCGGCCCAGTGATCGAGCAGCGCCATGGCATAATAGACCGGGTGATGCACGCCGTGGCGGGCGGAACTCATGGCGATGCGGTTGAAGACCACCGGCGCCGGCGGCTGGCCACCGATCGGATCAAAGCCGTGGCCGGCGGTGTGGACCGGCAGATAATCGATCCCGGCCCGCGACAGCGCTGCAAACAGCGGCTGGAAGCCATCGGCGTGATCATGAACAATTGCCAGTTGATGCATGCAGGACCCCGGCCTGCTGCACTGCACAGGCCATTTGTTGTTTCGCTGCCAGACTGGGAAAAAACGCCCTCCGTTGCAATACCTAATAGGGCTTGCCCGTATTCCCGCAGCGCAACACGGCGCGCCAAAAGGGCCAAAGCTGCAATAACCATTAGGGGGCAAACATATGCCGGCGACCCTGGCAAAATCAGGCGGCCTGTTTCTGGCCATGATCATCGCGTTGTTTGGCATGGCCCAGGCACAGGATACCGCCTTTGCGGTGCACATGGGCATCATGGCGCTGGCGGCACTGATCGCGGCGCTGGCGGTGATGAAGGGCGCCGATGTCGCCGGCCAGATGGGCCACGATGAAAGCGTGTATGACGATGCACCGGTGCGCTGGGGCGTGATCGCCACCACTTTCTGGGGTGTCGTGGGCTTGGCTGCCGGGCTCTTCATCGCCCTGCAGCTGGCCTACCCGGTGCTCAACCTGGGCCTTGAATATACAAGCTTCGGGCGCTTGCGGCCGCTGCACACATCAGCGGTGATCTTCGCCTTTGGCGGCAACGCCCTGCTGTGCACCAGCTTCTTCGTCGTGCAGCGCACCTGCCGGGCGCGGCTGGCCTTCCCCGGCATGGCCCGCTTCGTCTTCTGGGGCTATCAATTGTTCATCGTGCTGGCGGCCACCGGCTATCTGCTGGGCGTCACCGAAGCCAAGGAATATGCCGAACCGGAATGGTATGTCGATCTGTGGCTCACCGTCGTGTGGGTTGCCTATCTGATCGTGTTTGGCGGCACCATCATCAAGCGGCGCGAACCGCATATCTATGTCGCCAACTGGTTCTATCTCGCCTTCATCATCACCGTGGCGATGCTGCACATCGTCAACAACCTGTCGCTGCCGGTCAGCCTCGCCGGCTCCAAGAGCTATTCGGCCTTTGCCGGCGTGCAGGATGCGCTGACCCAATGGTGGTATGGCCACAACGCGGTGGGCTTCTTCCTCACCGCCGGCTTCCTGGCCATGATGTATTACTTCGTGCCCAAGCAGGCGGAGCGGCCGGTCTACAGCTATCGCCTGTCGATCATCCACTTCTGGTCGCTGATCTTCCTCTACATCTGGGCCGGCCCGCACCACCTGCACTACACCTCGCTGCCCGATTGGGCGCAGAGCCTGGGCATGGTGTTCTCGGTGATGCTGTGGATGCCGTCGTGGGGCGGCATGATCAACGGCCTGATGACGCTCAATGGCGCCTGGGAGAAGATCCGCACTGATCCGATCATCCGCATGATGGTGCTGGCGCTGGCCTTCTACGGCATGAGCACCTTCGAAGGCCCGATGATGTCGATCAAGTCGGTCAACTCGCTGTCGCACTATACCGACTGGACGATCGGCCACGTGCATTCGGGCGCGCTCGGCTGGAACGGCATGATCACCTTTGCCTGCATGTACTATCTGGCGCCGCGCCTGTGGAACCGGCAGCGCCTGTACAGCCTGCGGCTGATCAACGCCCACTTCTGGCTCGCGACCGCCGGTATCGTCTTCTACACCGCCTCGATGTGGGTGGCCGGCCTGACCCAGGGCCTGATGTGGCGCGAATATGGCGCCGATGGCTATCTGGTGAACAGCTTCGCCGAAACGGTCGCCGCCATCCGCCCGATGTTCCTGCTGCGGGCCTTCGGTGGCGGCCTCTACCTGGCCGGCGCGCTGGTATTCGCCTGGAACATCGCAATGACCATCGCCGGGCGCATCCGGGCGGAAAAACCGATGACCGAAACCCCCTACAACCCCGCTGCAGACCGACCCCTGCCCGCCGGCAATCTGCAGCCGGCCGAATGAGAGGGAGCATCAATCATGGCTTCGCAACCCGAAAAAACCGGCTTCTCCCACCGCACGCTGGAGCGCAACATCACGCTGCTTGGCCTCTGCTCGCTGGTTGCCGTCGCCATCGGCGGCATCGTCGAAATCGCGCCCCTGTTCTGGGTGGACAGCACCATCGAGAAGGTGGAGGGCGTCCGCCCCTACACGCCGCTCGAACTGGCCGGGCGCAACATCTACATGCGCGAAGGCTGCTATGTCTGCCACAGCCAGATGGTGCGCCCGTTCAAGGACGAGGTGGAGCGTTACGGCCATTACAGCCTGGCGGCCGAGAGCATGTATGATCACCCCTTCCAGTGGGGATCAAAACGCACCGGCCCCGATCTCGCCCGCGTGGGTGGCCGCTATTCCGATGAATGGCATGTCGGCCATCTGAAGAACCCGCGCGAGGCAGTGCCGGAATCGATCATGCCGCCCTATGCCTTCCTGGCCGAAAAGCCGCTGAACGCTGGTGACATGGCCGCGCATCTGAAGGCGCTGCGCGCCGTGGGCGTGCCCTATACCGACAAGGACATCGAGCAGGCCAATGCCGATCTGGTCGCCCAGGCCACGCCCGATGCCGATATCGCGGATCTGCAGGCGCGTTACCCCAAGTCGCAAGGGCGCGATTACGACGGCAACCCGGCCGTGGTGACCGAGATGGATGCGCTGGTCGCCTATCTGCAGATGCTGGGCACGCTGGTCGACTTCAAGGCGGGCGAAGCGCAGGAGCAGCCGAAATGAGCCGCTATGAACTGCTGCGCCAGTTCGCCGACAGCTGGGCGCTGCTGGGCATGTGCCTGTTGTTCCTCGGCTTTGTCGGCTGGACGTTCCGGCCCGGCGCCCGCCGCCACCATGACGAAGCTGCACAGCTGATTTTTCGGAGTGACAGTGATGACTGATCACAACAAACGCGTTGATGAAGCCACCGGCACCAACCTGGTGGGCCATGAATGGGATGGCATCGAGGAACTGGACACGCCGCTGCCGCGCTGGTGGGTCTATATCTTTGCCGCCACCGTGGTGTTTGCTGCGGGGTATGTGGTGGCCTACCCGTCCTTCCCCGATGTTGGCGGCACCACCGGCTGGTCCAGCCGCGGTGAACTGGATGATGCGCTGAAGGCGCAGACCGCCGCGCGTGCGCCCGTGGTCAGCGCCATCGCCGCCACACCGATCGAGCAGTTGGCGGCCAACCCTGGGCTGATGCGCAGCGCCATCGAGGGCGGCCGCGCCGCCTTCAAGGTGAACTGCGTGCAGTGCCATGGTTCGGGCGCCGCTGGCTCCAAGGGCTATCCCAATCTGAATGACGACGACTGGCTGTGGGGCGGCGACATTGCCGCGATCCAGTACACGCTGCAGCACGGCATCCGCAGCCCCGGCTCCGAAGAGGCCCGTTTCAGCCAGATGCCGGCCTTTGCCGATATCCTGTCCAGGGGCCAGATCAACGCGATCGTGTCTCACGTGCGGGCCATCTCCGGCCAGGGCAAGCCCAGTGCCACCGGCGCCCAATTGTTCGCCGAAAACTGCGCCAGCTGCCACGGCCCGGAGGGCAAGGGCATGCGCGAACAGGGTGCCCCCAACCTGACAGACGGCATCTGGCTCTATGGCGGCGACCGCGCCAGCCTGACCCAGACCATCGCCAAGGCACGTTACGGGGTGATGCCGCACTGGGCCGGCCGGCTGGATGATGCCACCGTCAAGATGCTGGCCGCCTATGTCCATTCACTGGGCGGCGGTGAGGCCAATCCGGCACCGGCTGCACCCGTCACGGCAGATGCCGCAACTGGCGAGGCCAATGTCGGCTCTTGATCTCATCAACCCGACCAGCGGGCTGTATCGCAAGCGTGAGCCGGTCTTTCCCCGTGTGGTGAAAGGCCGTTTCCGCCAGCTCAAATGGGCGGTGATGCTGCTGTGCCTGGCGGTCTACTACATCACGCCATGGATCCGCTGGGATCGCGGCGCTTATGCCCCTGATCAGGCGGTGCTGGTCGATCTGGCCAACCGCCGCTTCTTCATGTTCGATATCGAGATCTGGCCGCAGGAATTCTATTATGTTGCCGGCCTCTTGATCATGGCCGGCATCGGGCTGTTCCTCGTCACCTCCGCGGTGGGCCGCGCCTGGTGCGGCTATGCCTGCCCGCAGACGGTGTGGACCGATCTGTTCCAACATGTCGAACGCTGGATCGATGGTGACCGCAACGCGCAGCTGAAGCTGAACAACGCGCCGTGGAGCGCTGCCAAGCTCGGCCGCCGCCTCACCAAGTGGAGCATCTGGCTCGTCATCGCGATGGCCACCGGCGGGGCGTGGATCTTCTATTTCGCTGATGCGCCGACGCTGGCCGGCCAGTTCCTCAGCGGTGATGCGCCGTTCGTCGCCTATTCGACCGTGGGCGTGCTCACCGCCACCACCTTCATTTTCGGCGGTTTCATGCGCGAGCAGGTGTGCATCTACATGTGCCCGTGGCCGCGCATCCAGACGGCGATGCTCGATGAAAAATCGCTGATCGTCACCTACCGCGACTGGCGCGGCGAACCGCGCACGCAGGGCGTGAAGAAGGCTGCTGCTGCCGGCGAGAAAGTTGGTGACTGCATTGATTGCAATGCCTGCGTCTCCGTCTGCCCCACCGGTGTGGACATTCGCCAGGGGCCACAACTGGGCTGCATCAACTGCGCGCTGTGCATCGATGCCTGCGACGAGGTGATGGGCAAGTTGAACCGCCCACGCGGGCTGATCGACTATCTCAACCTCGACGATGAAAAGCATGAACGTGCTGGCGGTGCGGCCCGTCCGATCCTGAAGACGCTGCTGCGCCCGCGCACCCTGATCTATTTCGCCATCTGGGCCAGCATCGGGCTCGCCATGCTGTTCACGTTGGGCGAACGCGCCCGGCTGACCATCGACAGCGCCCAGGATCGCAATCCGGTGGTGGTCACCATGTCGGACGGGCAGGTGCGCAACGGCTGGACAATCAAGCTGCGCAACATGGAAAGCCGCCCGCGCAGCGTGGAATTGACCATGGCCGGCCTGCCCCAGGGCCGGATGTGGACCGATGCGATGGACCGCAAGGATGCCGCACGCAGCGTGCGGCTCAATCTGGCCGCCGATGCCACCACCCGCCTCCACCTTTATGTGGCAGCACCAGCCGGGCCGGCGGGCGAAACGCCGTTCGCGCTGGTTGCCCGCCCGCTGGATGCCCCCCTGAACAACGCCTCCGGCACCAACGATGGCCGCGAGGCCGCGCGTGACATCAAGTTCATCCGCCAATGAGGAACCCTTCGGACATGAACGGCACCGCTGCGCCCAAGCCCGCCTTCACCGGCCGCATGTTCTTGTGGATCATGGTTGCCTTCTTCGGCGTGGTGGTGGCGGTGAACATCACCATGGCGCGGCTGGCCAGCGGTACCTTCGGCGGCACCGTGGTCGACAACAGCTATGTCGCCAGCCAGAAATACAACGGCTGGCTGGCCAAGGCACGGGCGCAGGATCAACTGGGCTGGGCCACGCCGGTCAGCCTCGATGCCGCACGCCGCGTGGTGATCGCCGTGCCGGGCGCGGCCTTTGGGGCAAAGGGCACCGCCCATCACCCGCTGGGCCGCACGGCTGATGTGACGCTGAAGTTCGTGGCCGATGGGCAGGGCCAACTGGTCTCCACCACGCCGCTGCCGGCCGGACGCTGGCAGGTGCGGATCGATGTCCGCAGCGGCCGCGATGTGAAGCGACTGCTCGAGGTGCTGGCATGAACAGCCCTTCACCTCTGCACACAGGCGAGGCAATGGCGGTATCGCGCTTTGCCGTACCCGGCATGCGCTGCGCCGGCTGCATTTCCAAGCTGGAAAACGGCCTCGCCGCTGTCCCCGGCATCGCGGCGGCGCGGGTGAACTTCACCGCCAAACAGGTACAGATCAGCCACGATCCAGCGCTCTCCGCCCCGGCGCTGGTCAAGGCCTTTGCCGGCCTCGGCTTCGATGCAAGCCCGCTCGGCGATGCACTCGCCGGCCCTGATGGCGAAGCCCGGCAGTTGGTCAAGGCGCTGGCCGTGGCCGGCTTTGCCGCCATGAACATCATGCTGCTGTCGGTCTCGGTCTGGTCCGGTGCCGGCGGGTTGACGCGCGATCTGTTCCACTGGCTCTCGGCCCTGATCGCCCTGCCCACGGTCGCCTATGCCGGCCAGCCCTTCTTCCGTTCGGCATGGCGTGCCCTGAAGGCCGGCCACACCAACATGGATGTGCCGATTTCCATTGGTGTCACGCTGGCCACGGCGCTGTCGCTGTTTGAAACCATCACCCACGGCGCCCACGCCTATTTCGACAGCGCGGTGATGCTGTTGTTCTTTCTGCTCGCCGGCCGTTGGCTGGATGCGGTGATGCGCGATCGCGCCCGCGACGGGGTGTCGGCGCTGCTGAAGCACATGGCCGCCGGTGCGCTGGTGATGGGCGATGATGGCCAGAGCCAATGGATGAAGGCCGCCGATATCCGCCCCGGCATGAAGATGCTGGTGGCCAGCGGTGAGCGCCTGGCCGCCGACGGCGTGATCGTCCAGGGCCGCAGCCATTTCGACCAGTCGCTGATCACCGGTGAAGCCATGCCGGTGACCGTGGGCGTTGGCGGCAAGGTTCTGGCCGGAACGCTCAACACCGGCGATGCGGTGGAAGTCGCTGTCACCGCGGCCGGCGCCGATACCAGCATCGCCGATATCGCCCGGCTGATGCAGGATGCCGCGCAGGGGCGCTCCCGCTATGTCCGCATCGCCGACAAGGCGGCGCGCCTCTATGCACCGGCCGTCCACACGCTGGCGCTGTGCAGCTTCATCGGCTGGATGCTGGCCGGCGCCGGCTGGCATGAAAGCCTGCTGATTGCCGTCGCCGTCCTCATCATCACCTGTCCGTGCGCGCTCGGCCTCGCCGTGCCCGCTGCCCAGATCGTCGCGACCGGCGCACTGATGAAGGCCGGCGTGCTGGTGAAGGACGGCAGCGCATTGGAACGCCTGGCCGAAGCCGATGCAGCCGTGTTCGACAAGACCGGCACGCTCACGTTGGGCTCACCTGAACCTGTTGACCTGTCGGTGCTGGATGCAACGCAAGCCGGCATCGCGCTGGCGCTGGCCCAGTGCAGCCGCCACCCGCTCTCCGAAGCCCTGCGCGCCGCCCTCACCGCTGCCGGCACCGTGCCGCAACGGGTGACATTGGTCACGGAAACGCCCGGTGAAGGCCTTTCCGGCCAGTGGCATGGTCAGGTCGTCCGCTTGGGCCGCCCCGCCAGCAACGATGGCGACCTGATGGCCGCCGCCCTTTCCATCGGCGCGGCGCCGGAAATCCTGCTGCGCTTTGCCGATCCGCAGCGCCCAGCCGCTGCGGCCACCATCGCCGAACTGGCCGAATTGGGCCTGCCCGCCCGCATCCTGTCGGGCGATCGGCCTGGCCCGGTTGCCGCCGTGGCAGCGGCGCTGGGCATCAACGGTCAGGGCGGTCTGTCACCAGCCGACAAGCTTGCCGCGATCAAGGCGCTCAGCGCCGAAGGCCGCAAGGTGCTGATGGTCGGCGATGGCCTAAATGACGGCCCGGCGCTGGCCGCTGGCCATGTCTCGATGGCGCCGGGTTCGGCCGCCGATGCCAGCCAGAATGCTGCCGATGCGGTGTTCCTCGGCAGCAGCCTTGCGCCAGTTGCCACGGCCATCCGCGCCGCGCGGGCGACGCAAGCCGTGGTCCGTCAGAATTTCGCGCTGGCCATCGGCTACAACATAATCGCCGTGCCGCTCGCCATCGCCGGCCTCGTCACCCCGCTGGTGGCGGCGCTGGCCATGTCGGGCTCGTCGATCATCGTGGTGGCCAATGCCCTGCGCCTGAAGGGCTCGACGCGATGAACGGCATATTGTTCCTGATCCCGGTGGCGCTCGGCCTGGGCCTGCTTGGGCTGTTCGCCTTTTTCTGGGCGGTGGGGCGCGGCCAGTTCGATGATCTGGACGGCGCTGCCCTGCGCATCTTCATCGACGATGAGGAGCCGCGCGATGCTCAGGACTGAGCCGCTGGCCTATCTGCCCGCGCTGCTGGCCCTGGCGCTGGCCGCCATGTCGGTGACGGCCCGTGCCGAAGCGCCACTGATCAGCCTGTGCAGCGGCAAAAATCTGCCCCGTGAACCCAGCCGCGAATGTGACCAGGCCTGCCACATCGGCTGCAGCCGCGAAAAGCGCGGTTCAGGCCGGCTCTGACGGCGCCGGCGCTGCCCCGGCCAGATCGGCCATGCGCGCCGTAAAGGCGATCTTCAACGCGTCTGAAAGCGAGCCAACCCCCAGTTTCGACATCAGATTGGCGCGGTGGATTTCCACGGTGCGCGGGGAAATGCCCAGATCATAGGCAATCACCTTGTTGGACTGGCCTTCCACCAACCCGTTCAGCACATCGCGCTCGCGCGGGGTGAGCCCGTTCAACTGCGCACGCGCCTGATCAGCCAGGCGATTGAGCTCGGCACGGCCATCATTGTGCCGCAGCGCCTGTTCCAGCGATGCAATCACCGCCGCTTTCTCGAACGGCTTTTCGAGGAAATCCACGGCACCGGCCTTCATCGCCCGCACCGCCAGGCCCACATCGCCATGGCCGGTAATGATGATCACCGGCAGCACAACGCCCTTGTCCTTCAGGGCCTGCTGCACGGCCAGCCCATCCATCGCGCCCAGCCGCACATCCAGCAGCACGCAGCCCGGCGGCAGGTGCGGCGCCGCCTTCAGGAAGGCCTCACCCGATTCAAAGCTTTCCACTTCATAGCCAGAGGTTTTCAGCATGAAGCCAACGGAGCGGCGCACCGCTGCTTCATCATCCACCAGGTAAACACGCTTCTCAGCCATCCTGCGGCTCCTCTGCCAGTTCCAGAGTGAAATGAAAGGCGGTGCCGCCAAAGTCCGACGGTTCCGCCCAGATGCGACCGCCATGGGCCTCGACAATCGTGCGGCAGATCGACAGGCCGAGCCCCATGCCCTTTTCCTTGGAGGTGTTGAACGGCTGGAACAGCACTGCCGCGACCTCCGGCGCCAGCCCGGACCCGGAATCGGACACCACCACCTCCACCAGGCCTCTGCCAGCCGGCCGGCTGCGGACTTCCAGATATTGCCGCACCGAACGCTGCATGGCTTCCACCGCGTTGCGGATCAGATTGAGCAGCACCTGCTGGATCTGGATCCGATCGCACAGCACCAGATCAACCGAAGGATCCAGCCTTATCTCGAAATCCATGCCCGTGTGGCCAGCGCCGGTCAGCGCCAGCGCGGCGGCCTCGGTCACCAGCCGACGGAGTCGTTCCACGCGCCGCTCGCTCTCACCGCGGCTGATGAATTCGCGCAAACGGCGCACGATCTGCCCGGCACGCAGCGCCTGCGCGCCGGCTTCCGTCAGGGCCTCGCGCACCATGTCGATATTGTCCTGCGTCGGTGTCCCTCTATCCCTCAGCAGCGCCAATGCGCCTTCAGTATAGCTGGCAATGGCGGTGAGCGGCTGGTTCAGTTCGTGGGCCAGCGCACTGGCCAGGCTGCCCATCGCCGACACCCGACTGATGTGCGAAAGTTCGCCCTGCAGATCGTTCAGCCGCCGCTCCGTGCGCTGCATTTCGGTCAGGTCGCGGATGAAGCCGGTGAACAGCCGGCCATGTTCGGTCTGCGCCTCGCCAATCGCCAGCTCGATTGGAAAACTGCTGCCATCACGCCGGCGCGCGGTCGTCACCCGGCCGATGCCGATGATATGGGCCACTCCCGTTTCCATATAGTGACGCATGTAATCATCGTGGCGATCGCGATCCGGATTGGGCATCAGGATCTTCACATTCTTGCCCACCACATCATCGTCATAGCCGAACATGCGGTGGGCGGCTTCGCTGAACAGCAGAATCGTGCCGGCCTCGTCGATCACGATCATGGCGTCGGGAACGGTGGCCAATATGGTGTTCTGCAGCGCCTCTGCGCTGTGCAGCAGGGCCGGGCTGGCTGGCGGCTGGTTGGTGATGAACGGGCACACAGGCAAAGATAGTGGCGCAAATGCCGGCAATTTCAACGCCCGATTGCGCCAGCGTTCAATGCGCCAGCAGCAGCGGCAGGTTGGCCGAGGCGATCAGTTCGCGCGTCACCCCGCCCAGCACGGTTTCGCGCAACCGGCTGTGGCCATAAGCACCCATCACCATGTAACGCGCCGACAATTCGGCCGCTGCATGCAGCAGGGCCACACTCACCCGCCGCCCCTTGGCCGGCCATTCATGCACATCTGCGGCTATACCATGGCGAGAAAGCCACTGCGCCGCCTCGCGCGCGGCCAGGCCAGGCACATCGTCGCTCACTTCCACCAGGTGCACCGCCCCCGCCCGCTTCAGCAGCGGCAGCGCCAGCCGCAGGGCGTGGGCGGCTTCTGCCGAACCATTCCAGGCCACCACCACTTGCCCGGCCAGATCAAGCTGCTCCACGCCGTGCGGCACCATCAGCACTGGGCAGCGCGTGTACATCACCACATCCCCCACGATGGCCTGCGGCTGGCGCAGTCCCCGGCGTTGCTGGGTGCTGGGTTGGCTGAGCACGACCAGATCAGCAAGCGACGATTGGTCGATCAGCGTTTCCACCGGATTGCCATCGTAACTGCGCCAATCCCACGGAACCCCGCTGCTGTTCAGCCGGGCTTCGATGGCAAGGCGCAGCGCCTTGTCCTGATCATGGATCGTGTCGATCAGGGCCGCCATGCCGAACATGCCGCCATAGGGATCGGCAGCATAGGCTTCCACCGGCGTCACCTGCACGCAGGTCAGATGCCCGCCGGTTTGTCGCGCCACATCCAGCGCCACCGCCAGCCGGCCGGACTGGGCATCATCATCATGGATGTTCAGCAGGATATTCTTCATGCGACGCCAATCCGAAAGGCCGATTGCCGGCCAGCCTCCATCCCTGCCTTGCTTTTACGCCGCAGCCCGCGCCAAGGCTTTACGCAACATTCCGGAGTGTCCCTGTTTCGAAGGGCTTTTCCGGGCGCAATGAACGGCGTAACAGGCCGGACATGAGCGCAACCCTGACCATCCGCCGCCCCGATGATTGGCACGTCCATCTGCGCGATGGGCCAATGCTGGCGGCCGTGGCCGATGCCACCGCCCGCCAGTTTGCACGCGCCATTGTCATGCCGAATCTGAAGCCGCCGGTGACGACGGCTGCTGCCGCCGCCGCCTATCGGGATCGCATACGCGCCGCGGTGTCGCCGGGCCTGACGTTCGAACCGCTGATGACCTGCTATCTGGTCGATGGCATCGATCCGGACGAGCTGGTGCGCGGCCACGTGGAAGGCATCTTCACCGCCGCCAAGCTCTACCCGGCGCACGCCACCACCAACAGTGCCCACGGCGTCACCGATGTGCGCCACATTTATCCGGCGCTGGAAGCCATGCAGCGGACAGCCATGCCGCTGCTGATCCATGGCGAGGTGACCGATCACTCGGTCGACATCTTCGACCGCGAGGCGGTGTTCATCGAAACCATCCTCAAAGCCGTGGTCGCCGATTTCCCGGCGCTGAAGATCGTGTTCGAACATATCACCACCAAGGATGCTGTGGATTTCGTGCGCGACAGCGGCCCCAACATCGCCGCCACCATCACGCCGCACCATCTCGCCATCAACCGCAACGCCATGTTCGAAGGCGGCATGCGCCCGCATTTCTATTGCCTGCCCGTCGCCAAGCGCGAACTGCACCGCCAGGCGCTGCGGGCGGCGGCCACCAGCGGCAATCCGAAATTCTTCCTGGGCACCGACAGCGCGCCGCATGCGGTGGAAACCAAGGAAAGCGATTGCGGTTGCGCCGGCATCTATTGCGCGCCCTTTGCCATCGAAGCCTATGCCAAGGTGTTCGACGAAGAAGGCGCATTGGGCCGACTGGAAGGCTTTGCCAGCGAACATGGCCCGCGTTTCTATGGCCTGCCGCTGAACGCCGATTTCATCACGCTGGAACGGGTGGCCACACCGGTGCCGGCGCGCATCCCGGCGGCGGGCAGCGAACTGGTGCCGTTCCACGCTGGCGAGGTGCTGGACTGGCGCTTCGTTGCCTGATCATCCCTATTCAGGCCTGCGCGTCTCACTGGCCACGCAGCATGGCAAGGCGCGCGCGCTGGCGCCGCCGCTGGCCCGCCGGCTGGGCCTGATCGTCGAGCCCGTCGCCATCGCCACCGATGCCTTCGGCACCTTCACTGGCACCACGCTGCGCGCCGGCACCGCGGCCGAGGCCGCACTGGCGAAGGCCCGCGCCGGCATGGCGGCATCCGGCCTTGATCTGGGCCTGGCCAGCGAGGGCAGTTTCGGGCCGCACCCGTGGCTGCCGTTCGGCGCCGGCGGGGTAGAAACCCTGGCCTTCGTCGACGCGCCGCGCGGCCTCGAACTCACCCTCTCCGCCGTTTCCCGCCGCACCAATTTCGCCCAGCACGAGGTGACGGATGGCGGCGACATCGCTCCCTTCCTCACCCGCATCGGCTTTCCCTCCCACGCGCTGGTGGTGAAGGGGCCCGATGGCGCCGTGCTGGCCACCGGCGTGCAGGACATGGCAACACTGTCGCCCCTGGCCTGGCCCGGCAACCGCCTCGAAACCGACATGCGCGCCCACATGAACCCCACCCGCATGGCCGCAATCCGCGCCTTGGCCGGCAGGCTCGCCGCGCGGCTGGGCACGCGCTGCCCGGCTTGCGGCGCCCCCGGCTGGGGTCAGGTCGATCTGTTGCGTGGCCTGCCCTGTTCGTCCTGCAATCAGCCAACGCAAGGCGTGCTGGCCATCATCGACGGTTGCGGCGTGTGTGCGCATCGCGGAAAGCGCCCCCGTCCCGACGGCGTGACGGCGGCGAGCCCGGCGAGCTGCGACTGGTGCAATCCCTGACCCCACCCCCGACCCCTCCCCTGAAGGGGAGGGGAGCAGAGTGCCGCTGCCTCTAACCTCTCCCCTCCCCTTCAGGGGAGGGGTCGGGGGTGGGGCCGTTCGACAGCACTACCCTCTGCTCCCCCTGCTTCTCACCCCAGCCCCATCTGCCGCCCGGCCAGATCGAGCATGATCTCTTCGGAACCACCGCCGATCGCGTTCACCCGCACTTCGCGGTAGATGCGCTCCACCTTCGATCCGGTGATGAAGCTGGCGCCGCCCAGCACCTGCGCCGCCTCACGCGCCACATGTTCCAGCATACGGGTCGCCTGCACCTTCAGCATGGCATAATCCGCCGGCACGCCCACGCCCTGCCGATGCTGGTGCGCGCACAGATCGACCCAGGCCTGCGTCGCCTGGATCTGCCGCGCGCAATCGGCCAGCTTGATGCGGATCGATTGATGCGCGCCCAATTTCTTGCCGAACGTCTCGCGCTGCTGCGCCCAGTCCATCGCTTCCTTCAACGCCACTCGCGCCATTGAACAGCAGCCGTGGGCCATGCCCAGCCGCTCGCTGTTGAAATTGCGCATGATGCCGATGAAGCCGCCATTTTCCGGCCCGATCATGTTTTCCGGCGGCACCTCGACATTGTCGAAATACACCGCCGCCGTGTCCGAACAGCGCCAGCCCATCTTGTCGAGCCGGGTGCGGCTCACGCCTGGCCGATCGGTTTCGATCAACATCAGCGAGATGCCTTTCATCCCCGGCCCGCCGGTGCGCACCGCCACCGTCATGTAATCGGCGCGCATGCCGGTGGTGATGAACATCTTCTGGCCGTTCACCACATATTTGTTGCCCACTTTCTCGGCGCGGGTCTTCAATTGCGCCACATCCGATCCGCCCGAAGGCTCGGTGATCGCCAGGCTGATCAATTTCTCGCCCGCCAGCACCGCCGGCGCGATGCGGCGCTTCATCTCGTCACTGCCCAGCGCCAGGATCGGCGGCAGGCCGATGCCGTGCGTCATCAGGCTGGCACCCAGCCCGCCAGCGCCGGCGGCGGCCAGTTCTTCCGACTGGGTCAGCCCGTGGAAGACATCAAAGCCTTCGCTGTGGCCGCCATATTCCTCCGGATAGCCAAGGCCCAATATGCCGGCGTCGGCCGCCTTCTTGTGGAGTTCGCGCGGCAGTTCGCCTGTCGCTTCCCACTGGTCGATATTGGGCAACACTTCTGCCGCCATGAAGCGGCGCACGCTGGCCGACACGGCTTCATGGGTTTCGTTGTAGAAGGGCGAACGCGCCCGCCATTCGTCGAAGCTGATGCTCATGTCCGGGTCCTCACAGGAATGCGGCGATATCGTCCAGCGGCTTCTTGATCAGCGCGTGGACAGGAACAGTGGCGGTGGCCGCCGGATAGCCGGCCACCAGCAGCAGCCAGGGTTTCTCATCATCCGGCCGCCCGCAGATGCGATTCAGGAATTGCATCGGGTTGGGCGTGTGGGTCAGCGTCGCCAGCCCGGCCTGGTGCAGCGCGGTGATCAACATGCCCGTGGCGATGCCCACGGATTCGTTGATGTAGTAATTCTTCTGCCTGTCGCCCGCCCTGGGCCCGCCGCGGCGCTGGGCAAAGATGGCGATCAGCCAGGGGGCGGTTTCCAGATAGGGCTTGTTGGCATCGGTGCCCAACGGGGCCAGCGCGGCCCGCCAATCCTCCGGCGCCTTGCCCTCGTCGTAAAAGCCGCGCTCTTCCACTTCGGCGGCGGCACGCACCTGCGCCTTCAGTTCGGGTGAGCTGATGGCAGCGAAAAACCATGGCTGGTGATTGGCGCCGCTGGGCGCCGTGCCTGCCGCCCGGATGCAATCGGCAATGATGGCCTGTGGCACAGGCGTATCGGCGAAATCGCGGCAGCTGTGGCGGCGGGCCATGAGCGCGTGGAAATCCCGCGCCCGCGCCCGCATTTCAGCCTCGGCCAGCGCCTCGAAATCGCGGAATGGCACCTGATCGTGCGGCTGCATGGTTCGCCTCCTCCCCCCGTTATGGCGCGGGAGCTTGGCCGCGACCAGCCTGTTGCAATTTGCGGGGGCAGCCCTTGCAGTTGCGTCGCGGCCCGACCAAGATTGGCGCTTCAATTGGGGGAACACACCATGCACCGCCTCATCGCCGCCGGCCTGTTGCTGGCCAGCACCGCCCTTCATGCCGCCAGCCCGGTGGAACCGGCCGATCTCTACCGCATCAGCATGACCGACGCCGTGAAGACGTCGCCCGATGGCAACCATGTGCTGTTCACCCGCATGCAGTTCGATATCCAGACCGACCGGCGCACCACCGAATGGTGGCTGGCGGCGGTGGGCAAGACCAGTCTCGACAAGCGCCTGCTGATCCCCGCCCAGACCGGTGCCTCGGGCGCGGTATGGGCGCCGGATGGCAAGCGCATTGCCTATGTGGCCAACTGGCTGGGCAAGCCGCAGATCTGGGTGATGGATGTGGCCGACGGCGTGGGCAAACCTATCACCAGCGGCAACATCGCGCCGCGCGGCCTGGCCTTCAGCCCGGATGGCCGTTCCATCGCCTTCACCGGCCGCGCCGAAGCGCCAGCGCCCAGGATTGCCGGTATGCCCGAGGCCCCGGCCGGCGCCAGCTGGGCCGCGCCGGCCCGCGTCATCACCGACTGGAGCTATCGCACCAACGATGGCGGCTACAACAAGCCCGGCGCGGATCAGCTTTACGTTGTGGCCAGCAGCGGCGGCGCACCCACCCAGCTGACCAAGGGCGACAGCGACCAGATCGAAGGCAGCGCCAATTGGGCCCCTGATGGCCAGAGCCTTGTCTATGCCGCCGCCGTGCGGCCCGGCAACGACCGGCTGGCCGGCGAATCCGATCTCTACCGGATCGCGGCCAGTGGCGGCGCGCCTGAACGACTCACCAGCATCGACGGCAGCGAGTCCAATCCCCGCCTCTCCCCCGATGGCCAGTGGCTGGCCTGGACCGGCTGCCCGAAAACCACGAAATTCTATTGCCAGCCCGGCCTGTGGCTGCGGCGGCTGAGCGGCGGCGATCCGGTGCAGCTGTCGGCAGCGCTCGATCGGCCGGTCGGCGCATTTGAATGGGCAAGGGACGGCAAGGCGCTCCACGTCGCCTATGGCGATGTCGGCATCGTCAGGGTGGCCGCCATTCCGGTAGGCGGCGGCGCGGCCAAGACCATCGTTCCGGCCATCGGCGGCACCCGCCTCTATCTCCCGTCGTCTGGCGGCGACTGGAGCAGCAATGGCGAGACCCATGCCTTCACCACGGTAGAGGCCGACCGCCCCGCCGCGCTGGGCGTGATGCGCGCCGGCAAGCTGATCGGCAAGATCGACTTCAACGAGAAATGGCGGGCCGAAAAGCAGATCGGCGCCATGGAACGGCTGACCTGGCAGGCGCCTGATGGCCTGACCATCGAAGGCTGGCTGCAATATCCGCCCAATTTTGATCCGACCAGGAAATACCCGGTCGCGCTGGAAATCCATGGCGGGCCGAACGGCGATTACGGCCCCTATTTTTCCATCACCCACCAGCTTTATGCGGCAGCTGGCTATGTCGTGCTGTGGTCCAACCCGCGCGGATCAACCGGTTATGGCGAAAAGTTCGCCAATGGCATCACGCCCGAATATGGCGGCGAATATCCCGGACCCGACCATGGCGACCTGATGGCCGGCATGGACGAAGTGCTGAAACGTCCCTGGGCCGATGCCCGCAACCAGTTCATCGGCGGCGGCTCCGGCGGCGGCGTGCTCACGACCTTTGCCATCGGCCAGACCGACCGCTTCAATGCGGCCGCCGCCCTGCGCCCGGTCACCGATTGGTCGATCCAGGCGCTCACCTCCGATCTGCCGGCGCTCACCCTGTCCAACTGGGTCGTCGGCAATCCGTGGGACAATCGCGACCTTTACTGGCGGCGCTCCACCTTCAGCCTTGTCGGCAAGGTCAAGACCCCCACCATCCTGATCACCGGCGAAGAGGATTATCGCACCCCCATCGCCCAGACCGAGGCCTATTATCAGGCGCTGCAGGTGCGCGGCATTCCGGCCATGATGGTACGCCTGCCAGGCGCCAACCACGGCATGGGCCGACCATCGCAATGGCTGCAGTCCAACCTGGCGGTGATCAACTGGTACAATCGGTTCAAGAAGAATTGAGGCCCGCCATGAAGCTTGCCGTGTTTGCCCTGCTGCTGGCCAGCGCCACCCCGGCCCTGGCTGATGAAGTGCTGTGGGATCGCTATGGCGTGCCCCACATCCATGCCGACAGTGAAGCCGGCGCCTTCAAGGGCTTTGGCTGGGCGCAGGCGGCCAGCCACGGCAATATCCTGCTCAGGATGTACGGCGAAAGCCGGGCGCGGGCGGCCGAATATTGGGGCGCGGACTATGCCGCCCTCGATCGCTACCTGATCGCCCACGACGCGCCGGAGCGCAGCAAGGCCTGGTACAAGGCGCAAACACCGCAGATGCGCGCCAATCTCGATGGCTTTGCCGCTGGCATCAACGCCTATCTCGCCGCCCACCCGGATCATGTGCCGGCCGAACTCAAACGCGTGCTGCCCATCACTGGGGTGGACGTGATGGCCCACGCCCATCGGCTGATGCAGTTCCTCTATGTTGCCCCCATGGGCCGCATGCTCACTCCGCCGGCGGATTTCAAGCCAACCGGTATCGGTGATGCCAACAATGGTGATGGTGGCGACGGTGATGCCGGCGGTTCCAACGGCTGGGCCGTTGCGCCGCAGCGGACGAGCGATGGCGCGGCGATGCTGCTGGCCAATCCACACCTGCCATGGGCGCCGTCGCTGCTCACCTACTACGAGGCGCAGATCACCGCGCCGGGCTACAGCGTCTATGGCGCGACGCAGGTCGGCCTGCCGGTGCTGCGCTTTGCCTTCAACAACAATCTGGGCTTCACCAACACCGTCAACAACATGCTGGGTGCGACGCGCTTTGCGCTGGAAGAAGCGCCCGGCGGCTACAGGCTCGACGGCAAGGTGATGGCCTATCGCCGCGTCACCAGATCGCTGCTGATCCGCCAGAGCGACGGCAGCCTGAAGCGCGAAAGCTTCATCCAGCGCCACAGCGTGCACGGCCCGGTGTTCGATGTGGACGGCAAGCCGATTGCCGTGCGCATCGCCGGCCTCGATCGCCCCGGCGTGCTGCAGGCCTATCTCGACATGGGCAAGGCGCAGGATTTCGCCGGCTTTGAAGCAGCGCTGAAGCGGGTGCAGATCCCCAGTTTCAACATCGTCTATGCCGATCGCGCCGGCCATGTGTTCCACATTTCAAACGGCATCCTGCCTCGCCACAAGACGGGCGGGACGCACGCCTTCTGGGCGGGCATCGTCCCCGGCAACCGCAGCGACCTGATCTCCACCGAGATCGAACCCTATGAAAGCCTGCCCAAGGCGCTCGATCCGCCGGGTGGCTTTGTCCAGAACGCCAACGACACGCCATGGGTCAACAGCCTGCCGCGCGTGATCGATCCCAGGGACTATCCCGCCTACGTCGCACCGCTTGCACCAACGAGTCTGCGGGCCCAGATGTCGGCCCGGCTGCTGGCTGGTTCCGACAAATTGTCCTTCGCCGAGTTCCAGCGCCGCAAGCTCACCACCACCAGCCTGATGGCGGAACGCATGAAACCCGCCCTGCTGGCCGCAGTCGCCAGCAACCCTGACCCGGACATTGCCGCCGCGCGCGACCTGCTGACAGGATGGGACAATCGGTTTGAACCAGACAGCCGCGCCGCCATCCTGTTCGAGGAATGGGCCACGCGCTTCGCCGGGCCCGATTTGAATGATCAGGCCAACTACGAACGCCGCTGGACCCTGGATGATCCGGTGAACACGCCATCCGGCATCAGGGACAATGCGGTCGCCACCGCCATGCTGAAAGCCGCCGCGCAGGCCGTGATGGCGCGGCACGGCCGGCTTGATCCCCGCTACGGAGACGTTTCGCGTTTCAGCGCAGGAGAAAGCATCACCTTCCCCGGCCATGGCGGTGCAGGCGGCCTCGGCCTGTTCCGCACCATCAGTTGGTGGCCCTGGAAGGACGGGAGCCGCACGCCACAAGCCGGCGAAACCTGGGTCAACCTGATCCAGTTCACCACGCCAATGAAGGCCATCGCCACCATGAGCTATGGCAACAGCAGCCAGCCGGGCTCCCCGCACCGGAGTGACCAGCTGGAGGCCTTGAGCGAAAAACGCTTCCGCCAATTATGGCTGACACGGGCGGATGTTGAATTGAATCTGGAGAAGCGGGAAGCATATTGAGAGCTGCCGAGTCCGCTGAGGATGCCGAAGGCAGAAGGAAGAAAGAGCGCGGCAAAGCTGCAATGCCCGCCCCGGACCTGATCCGGGGTCGGACAAATCAAAAAGGGCGGCCCTGAGGGGCCGCCCTTTTCATTTGCCGTCCGTGCTTGTCGGGCGCGCGGATAGCTGCGCTATCCGTGCGCCCGACGGCGCTTAGAACTCGACCCGTGCGCCAACCCGCAGCGTCCAGGCCGACTGCCGCTGGAAGGTTTCCAGCGCCGGCACGTTGAAGTTGGAGTAGCGGTAGGAGGCGCAACCCTGGGCAAGCGTACCCACGGCACCGGTCGAATTGATGCAGGCGACGTCGACGATACGCGCCTGCTGGGCGCGGCCCGACAGTTCGCGGAAGGCAAACTTGTCGCTGAGCAGGTTCAGGAAATTCTCCATGTCGGCAAACACGGTCAGCTTGCTGCTGCCCACGAACAGCGGCACCTGCTGCGAGACGTGCAGGTTCACCGTGTAGAAATCGGGGTTCTTGGCAATGCCGCGACGAGCGATCTGGCCCTGATAATCAGCCAGTTCGGTGCCCAGGATGAAATCCCGGAACGCCGTGAGCTGGGCCGGCGTGCCATTGAACTGCACGATGGAATCGATGGTGGTATTCACCGCCGCCGTGCCGGTCGGGATCGCCAGGTTGGCGACATTCGGCACATACAGCAGGTAACGGCTGCCACCGGTGGTGCCGAACACGCTGCCACGGCCCGCACCCGGATCGTTGAAGGTGTAGCTGTAGCGGCGACCCTGGCGATAGAGACCGAAGATCTGGATGTTGGTCTCGTTGTCACCAAAGAAGTTGTTGCGATAGTTCAGCGTCAGGCGAACCTGATTGCCGACCTGCAGCGTGGAGGTGGCCGCATCCGGCTGGTTGGGATCACGCACGACCACGTTGTACGAACCGGCGGCCGTGGTGCCGCCCGTGTCGGTCAGGAAATCGGTGATGCGCTGGCGCGTGTACGCCGCCTGGATGCTGAAGCCATTGGTCCATTCCTTGGCCACCGAGCCGGCGATCACGAACGCCTTGCCGCCGCTCACCGAGCGCAACTGCAGATCGTTGCCAGCGCTGCCCGCAATGCCCTGATAGCGCGGACGGCCATCCGGCAGGGTGCCGTTCGGGATCGCCCGCAGATCGATCATGGTATAGCTGTTGCGGTTCCAGGTGTGGGCCGCATCGACGCGGAACACCCACCCATCGCCGAGGAAGCCAAGATCGGCATTATATTCGGCGCTGAGGTTGGCGCGGACCACCGAATTCATCTTGAAATCAGGCGAGACGGTGTTGGTGGTGGCCTGCGCCAGCGAGGCGACGTTGGTGGCCAGATAGTTGTTGACCACCGGATTCTTCTGCAGACCGAAGCCATCGACATTGTTCAGCGCCGCCGCACCAGCCGCGTTGATCTGCGCCTGCACCAGCGGGTTGGTGGTCGCATTGTTGCGGTCGATGAAGTTGCCTGTCGCCACACCGTTCACGAACTGGCGTTCCAGATCGATGGTGTTGAGACGGGTGCCATCGTTGGCCAGGCTGTTGGAGAACAGCACCATCGGCACACCGCCGCTGAAGATGCCGACGCCGCCCGAAACGCGCACGCGCTCTTCCGGCTTCCAGTTGAACGCGAAGCGCGGCTGGAACACCGAAACACCGTTGATCGACGTGGTGTTGCGGAAGCCATAGCGGTTGACGAAATTCTGGTTGAAGGTGATCTGGCTGTCGTCGAACGAGAAGGCGTCGAAGCGCGCGCCGATCAGCGCGGTCAGCTCCGGCGTCACGCGCCATTCATCCTGGATACCAACGGCATAGGAATAAAGCGTGAAGCGGGCGGCGCCACCCGAATTGGGATCGCCGTTGATCGCGTTGGCAAAGGTCACGCGGTTGGCATTGCCGGCGTTGAAATCGGCGACGGAGTCGAAATAGAAGTTGCCGCGCGAGTTGGGCACGAAGATGTTGTTCACCTTCTGGCGGACACCTTCAACCTGGAACTTGATGCGGTGATCGCCCGCATTGTAGCGCATGTTGAACTGGAAATTCAGGTTGCTGGTCGCCAGCGAGTTCGAGTGACGGAACGAGTCCGTGCCGAAGGTCACGCGGGCGTTGGTGCCGCAGTTGATGTTGTTGTTGGTCGGGTTGCTGCCAGCCGCAATGCTGTTCGGATTGGTGCAGACCTGGAACTGGGCAAAGCCTTCATCGTTGTAGCCGACCTGGCCGCGCACATAGTCACGATAGCTGACACGCAGTTCGGTCGACAGCTTGTCACTCCAGGTCGAGTTCAGCTGACCGGTATAGACCTTGGTCGATTCCGTGCCTTCATAGCTGTTGGACTGCAGGCCAACGTTCGGCGCCGTGTTCGAGTTGCTCGAACCACCGCCCGGCAGCGGCACCGAGTTGAAGTGATCGATGTACGTGAACGAGAAGCGCTGACCGTCGGTGATGTTCCAGTCGATCTTGCCCGAAATCTTGCGGTCGCGTTCCGAAATCTGCTGGAACGTGTCCAGCGGATCATAGCGATAGCGGCTTTCGGTGGTGGCAATGATGCCGTTGACGATGGAACGGTCGTCGGACGTGGACGAGGAATCGCCGATGTTCGGAATGGCGTTGGCAAAGCCTTCGCCGGCGATACCCGACGAGATGATCTG
Organism: Sandarakinorhabdus sp. AAP62; assembly: GCF_000331225.1. Classification (GTDB taxonomy): domain Bacteria; phylum Pseudomonadota; class Alphaproteobacteria; order Sphingomonadales; family Sphingomonadaceae; genus Sandarakinorhabdus. The sequence goes on from NZ_ANFY01000014.1 coordinate 24,549, forward strand.
GGCACCTTCGGTCAGCCGCTCATAGTTCAGGGCGACGAACAGCGTATCCTTGATGATCGGGCCCGAGGCGAAGAAGCCATAGTTGCGGAACGGCAGCGCCTGCGGGATGATGGCGCCGCGCACTTCGCGGCCGGTCAGGCCCTTGCCGCCGATGCTGCCATAGGCGACGGCGTGATAATCATTGGTGCCCGACTTGAGCACGGCGTCGATGGCGCCGCCGGTGAAATTGCCCTGGCCGACGTCGAACGGCGCCGACTTCACCGCCAGCTGGCCGATGGCTTCGAGCGAAACGATGCCGCGCAGCGACGGCAGACCGCCGAGGTTGAGGCCGAAATCATCCTGCACCGACACACCGTCGATGGTGAAGCGGTTGGCGCGGGCCGAAGCACCGGCGATCGACACGCCGCGCAGCACCGGATCGAAGCTGGTCAGCGGATCGCGGGCCGCGGCGTCGCGGATGTCGCGGTTCACCGAGGTGACGGAAGCGATTTCCTTGGCCGACAGCACGGTGGCCGAACCCGTGGTCACCACACCGGAACGGCGCAGCGAGCTGGCGGTGACGACGATGGTCTCTGCCGTGTCCGACGGCTCCAGCGCGGCGGTGACGCTGAAATTTTCACCGGAACCAACGGTGATGTCTTCGATGGTCTGGCCCTGGTAACCCGGCGCCTTCACGGTGACCGAGAACGGGCCGCCAACGCGCAGACCGGCGGCGGAGAACTGGCCGTTCGCACCCGACGTGACCGTGACGCGCGTGCCGGTCGGCGTGTGCAGGATTTCGATTTCAGCGCCGGCAACCGGGGCGCCATCCTTGCTCAACACGGTTCCGGAGATCGCGGAGCTGACTTCCTGGGCCTGCACGGCAGCCGGAATGAGAGCAGCCGGAACGGCAAGCGCGGCAAGCGCAACACCAAGACGAAGATGACGCATGTGAGGGGCCCCTTTAGAGAATGGGAATGCAATGACAGCGCAAATGGCGGGAATCACTTCCCGCACCTGAGACTGCGTTCGCCTCTGCCGGGGAAATGTGACGCTTCTGTTACAGCTTCATGGCCTGTTCATGACGGAGCAGCAGGGCGGCCAGTTCGCGGGCCGGTGTTGCAGTGCAGCAACACCGCATCGCCGGCAGCCAGCCCGGCCTTGCGCGAGTCCGCGCGAAGCACGCACGCTGGCCGGGCTGCGGCGTGGTGGGCGCTGAGGGTTTCGAACCCCCGACCCTCTCGGTGTAAACGAGATGCTCTACCACTGAGCTAAGCGCCCACGCCGCAGCCACTGCCGCCCCTAGCGGCGCGCAGCGGTTCGTGCAACCTAGGCGGCAATGGCCACGCTCGACACGACCCAGACTGCCGTCTTCATCGCGCTCACCCTTGCCATGGCACTTGCCACCATCTGGCAGGTGCGGCGCATGGGCCGCAAGCAGGGCAAGCGCTCTGCCGCGGCAGACAACCGCGAATATTTCCTCGCCGGCGGCGGGCTCACCTGGCCGTTCATTGCTGGCTCCATCACGCTCACCAATCTTTCGACCGATCAGCTTGTGGGCATGAATGGCCAGCAGATGCTTCTGCTGGCCTGGTGGGAGCTTTCGGCGGTGGCCGGCCTTGCCATCCTCGCGCTGGTCTTCCTGCCGGTCTATTACCGGGAAGGCTGCACCACCACGACCGAGCTGCTGCAGAAACGCTACAACTCGCCCGCCCTGCGCGCCCTGGTTTCGGCGCTGTTCCTGGCCGGCAATCTGCTGATCTATTTGCCGATCACCCTCTACACCGGCGCCCTGTTCCTGCGGACGGTTTCGGGCACCGATCTGCCGCTGCTGCCGCTGGCGGCCGTGCTGGGAGTCGCGGGCTCGCTCTATGCCATCCTCGGCGGCCTGCGCGCCGTTGCCGTTTACGATACGATCGCCGGGGTTGGCGTGCTCGGATCGGCACTGGCCATCGTCTGGCTGGCCCTGCAAGCCATCGGCTGGGATTTCTCCGGCATCCCCGCTGAGCGCCTGACCCTCGTCGGCGGGCCACAGAGTCCGATCCCCTGGCCCACCCTGCTCACCGGCATGATCTTCATCCAGACCTTCTACTGGTCCACCAACCAGAACATCACCCAGCGTGCCATGGCCGCGCCCAGCTTGCGCGAAGGCCAGAAAGGCGTGTTCGCCGCCGGGCTCATCCGCCTCGCCATCGTGCCGGCCATCGTCGTGCTGCCCGGCATCGCCAGCTACAAATTGTTCGGCCCGCTGGGAGACACCGCTTATGGCCGCATCGTCGCCGAGGTGATGCCCACCTGGGCTTCGGGCGCGTTTGCGGCCTTCATGGCGGCGGCCGTGCTCACCCACTATACCTCCATCCTCAACAGCACGACAACGCTGTGGGTGTGCGACATCCATGAAGCCTATATCAACCGCAACCCCAATGTCGGCCGGCTCAACACGTTCATCTCATTGGGGTTCGTGGCCATCTCCATCGCGCTGGTGCCACTCTACAGCGGGGCCGCTTCCATCATCAATCTGGTGCAGCAACTGAACGGCCTGCTCTCCATGCCGATCCTCGCCGCCTTCATCTGCGGGCTGCTGTTCAGCGGCATCCGCGCCGCCGCGGTGATGCTGGCGCTGCTCTTCGGTGTTGGCCTCTATGCCGTCTTCACCTGGATGTGGACGCCCGCCCACTATATCCACCTGATGCTGGTGACGCTGCTGGCCACGATCGCGGTGGCGCTGGCGATCAATCGCCTGATGGGCGGCACGGCACGGTTGCGGCATCGCGCGGCTGCGGCCAATATGGCCTGACTGATTCCCGGCTGACGAGGTCCGCATGTTCACCCGCCTGTTTCTCGAACACCCGCGCGTGGTCAACGAAAGCTATACCGAGCATATGGGCGCCGCCTTTGGCGTGGGTGGCCGCATGTTCGTCGCCAGCCTGAAATGCTTCGTCCACGGGCTGGTGCCCGGCCTCTACAAGACGGCCGGTTCCGATGCGATCTGCGAACTGCACCGCCAGGTCGCCCCGCGCAAATACGACCAGCCGACCTTCTGATCGGCCACAACAAACTGGGGGGATGCACGCGATGACCGATACCTTGGGGCTGTCGCCGGCCCGGCTTGCCCGCCTCGATGCGCATCTCGCCGAAAAATACATCGCCACCCGCCGCCTGCCCTGCACCCTGTCGCTGATTGCCCGCCATGGCGAGATTGCGCACAGCCACGCGCAGGGGCTGGCCGATGTCGAACGCGGCATTCCGTGCCGCGAAGACACGATCTTCCGCATCTATTCGATGACCAAGCCGATCACCTCGGTGGCGCTGATGATGCTGGTCGAACAGGGCAAGATCGCGCTGGATGATCCGGTCGCCCGCTATATCCCGGAATGGAAGAATCTCGGCGTGTTCGTCGCCGGCACGCACAAATTGGGTTTCCAGACGCGGCCCTGCACCCGCCCGATGCAGGTGGTCGATCTGTTCCGCCACACTGCTGGCCTCACCTATGGCTTCCAGCTGCGCACCAATGTCGATGAAGCCTATCGCCGCGAGAAGATCGGCGAGATCGAGAAGGCCGGCACGCTGGAGGGCATGATCCAGGCCCTGGCCAGGCTGCCGCTGGAATTCTCACCCGGCGACGCCTGGAACTATTCGGTGGCAACCGATGTGCTGGGCTGGCTGGTGCAGGTGGTTTCCGGCCAGAAATTCGAGGATTATCTCGCCGAACACATCTTCCAGCCGCTCGGCATGGTCGATACCGGCTTCCACGTCCGCGAAGGCCAGGCCCACCGCCTTGCCGCCTGCTATCAGCCCGACAAGACCGGCACCATCACCCTGCAGGACGATCCCGCCACCTCGTCCTACCTCAAGCCGCCCAGCTTCATTTCCGGCGGTGGCGGGCTGGTGTCCACGGCGCAGGATTATCTGCAATTCTGCCGGATGCTGCTCAATGGCGGCACGCTGAACGGCCACCGCATCATCAGCCGCAAGACGCTCGATCTGATGACCGCCAATCACCTGCCCGGCGGCGGCAGCATCGCCTCCCTGTCCAAATCCCTGTTCAGCGAAGCCGCCTATGATGGCGTCGGCTTCGGCCTCGGCTTTGCCACCACCATGAACGCCAGCCAGACGCTGATGCCCGGCAGCAACGGCGATTATTTCTGGGGCGGCGCCGCCAGCACCTTCTTCTGGATCGATCCCGAGGAAGACCTGATCGGCATCTTCATGACCCAGCTCATCCCGTCGAGCACCTGGCCGGTGCGCAAGGAAATGCGCACCATGGTCTATGCCGCGCTGGACGATTGAAAGGGCCGCGACGCAAGCCAACCCGGCCAAAAATATTTTGCGCCACTGTCGATTTGCGCGATGCTCACCGCTCATCATCCAGAACCCGCCATCCCGGCCCGGTTCGTTGATGGAGCCATGCCATGCAATTTGCCCTGATCTATTATCAGACCGCCGCCGATTTCGCCCGCGAGCAATCGGAACCTGAAGCCTATTGGGGCGCATGGAGCGCCTACATGGGTGCCATGGGTGCCGCAGGCATCATGCGCGGCGGCGCAGGCCTGATGCAGCCGCCAACCGCCACCACCCTGCGCATCAAGGCCGGCGAATGGCAGGTGGAAGACGGGCCCTTTGCCGACACCAAGGAAATGCTGGGCGGCATGGCGTTGATCGAGGTCGAGGATCTCGATGCCGCGCTGGCCTGGGCGGCACGCGCACCCTGCGTGGTCGATGGATCGGTGGAAGTGCGCCCGACCATTCCGCCCGATCTGGTCTGATCCCGTGAACAGCGCTGCCGCTTCCCCCGCTCACCGGGCGGCCGAAGTGGCGGCGCGCACGTCCTATGGCCGGTTGGTCGCGCTGCTTGCCCGCGACAGCCGCGACATTGCCGCCGCCGAAGACGCGCTGGCCGACGCGCTGGCCAGGGCGCTGGCGCATTGGCCGGATGATGGCGTGCCGGCCAATCCCGATGCCTGGCTGCTCACCGTCGCCCGCCGCCAATTGGGCCATGGCCGCGCCAGGGCTGCAACGTGCGTCGCTGCCACGCCGGCGCTGGCCCTGCTTGATGCGGAGCGCGCCGAAACGCCCGACACCGATCTGCCCGATGAGCGGCTGAAACTGCTGTTTGTCTGCACCCACCCCGCCATCACGCCGCGCGTGCAGGCGCCGTTGATGCTGCAGGCGGTGCTGGGGCTGGATGCGGCCCGGATCGCGGCGGCCTTTCTGGTGTCGCCGTCGGCCATGGCGCAGGCGCTGGTGCGGGCCAAGGCGCGCATCCGCGATGCCGGCATCGCCTTCACCGTGCCGCAACTGGTGGAGCGCCCGGCCCGTCTGGCCGCCATCCGCACCGCCATCTACGCGGCCTATGGCGCCGGCTGGGATCAGCTGGAAGGCGATTCCCCATCCGATCTTGCTGCCGAAGCCCTGTTCCTTGCCCGGCTGGTGGCTGGCCAGGCCCCGGATGATCCGGAAAACGCCGGCCTGCTGGCGCTGATCCTGCTGTGCGAGGCGCGGCGGCCAGCGCGGCGCGATGCCAGCGGCGGTTTCGTCCCGCTCGATCGGCAGGACTTCAACCTGTGGCACCGCGATCTGGTGCGCGAAGGCGAGGCAGCCCTGCGCCAGGCCGCCCAACATGGCCAGCCCGGCCGCTTCCAGCTGGAAGCCGCCATCCAGTCGCTTCACAATCAGCAGCGGCTGACCGGTGCCGATCTCTCCGCGCCGCTGATCGGCCTTTATGATCGCCTGCTCGACATTGCCCCCAGCATTGGCGCCCTGGTGGCGCGCGCGGCCGCCCTCACCGCTGCCGGTGCCGCCCCGGCGGCGCTGGCCGCGCTCGATGCGGTCGCGGCACGCTGCAGCGATCATCAGCCGTGGTGGGCGGTTCGCGCCGAGGCACTGGCGGCCCTGGGTGATCAGTCCGCTGCCCGCGCCGCCGCCCGCCGCGCCGCCGGCCTGACCAGCGATCCCGCCGTTCGCGCCTTCCTGCTGGCCGGTCGGGCCTGACCAGGGGATGAAGGCCCCGCCTGGGCTGTTCCGCCGCCCGGCGATCCCGCAATCGGCAGGAAACGTCAGAACGGGAAAAGCCAGTCCCACCCTTTGCCTTGCCGGCCCCCAAGATTTTCTCGCCAAGCTGATGGGTTGGCAAAGCCCCAGCCAGCCGCCACAACAGCGCCACCCCCGTCAGGAGACGTGACATGACTGACTATGTGCCGCCAAAAGTCTGGACGTGGGACAAGGAGAGCGGCGGGCGCTTTGCCGCTATCAACCGCCCCATCGCGGGCCCCACACATGACAAGGACCTGCCGGTCGGCAAACATCCGATCCAGCTCTACAGCCTGGGCACACCCAATGGCGTGAAGGTGACCGTCCTGCTGGAGGAGCTGCTGGCGCTGGGCCATGCAGGGGCGGAATATGATGCCTGGCTGATCAACATCGGCGCGGGTGACCAGTTCGGATCCGGCTTTGTGGCGATCAATCCCAACAGCAAGATCCCGGCGATGGTGGACCACAGCACCACCCCGGCCACCCGCATCTTCGAAAGCGGCGCCATGATGGTCTATCTGGCGGAAAAATTCGGTGCCTTCCTGCCCACCGCCCTGCCGGCCCGCACCGAGGCGTTGAGCTGGCTGTTCTGGCAGATGGGTTCCGCGCCGTTCCTAGGCGGCGGCTTCGGCCATTTCTATGCCTATGCCCCCACCAAGCAGGAATATCCGATCAACCGCTATGCCATGGAGGTGAAGCGGCAACTGGATGTGCTCGACCGGCATCTGGCCGAGCATGAGTATATGGCGGGCAGCGAATACAGCATTGCCGACATGGCGATCTGGCCCTGGTATGGCGCACTGGCGCTGGGCCTGCTTTATGACGCCGGCGAATTCCTCGATGTGGCGAGCTATGCCAATGTCATCCGCTGGACGAAGCAGATCGGCACGCGCCCGGCCGTGAAGCGCGGCCGCATGGTCAACCGCGCCTTTGGCGATCCGGCCAGCCAGCTGCACGAACGCCACGACGCCAGCGATTTCGAGACGAAAACGCAGGACAAGATTGGCAAATGAGCGAGACCCCTCTCCCGGGCCGCGCCGAGGGCGCGTCTCTCGACCTCTCCCCGGCGGGGAGAGGTGATGCCGCCTCTTCACCTCTCCCCACCGGGGAGAGGTCGACTCGCGGCGCAGCCGCGGCGGGAGAGGGGCTTGCCATGCCCCAACCGCCCGACACTGGCCCCGAAGGCTCCCTGCCCCACAGTCTCGCGCAGCGCCGCATCGTCCGCTTCGAACCCGGCCATGCGGTGATCGAATATGAAGTGCTGCCGGCCATCTGCCACAGCGGCGGCGTGGCGCAGGGCGGCTTTGTCGCCGGCTGGATCGATGCCGCCATGGCCCACGCCGTGATGGCAAAATTCGGCTTTGAACGCGTGCCGATCAGCCTGGAGATCAAGGTCAGCTATTTCGCGCCGGCCAATCCCGGCCGTGTGCTTGCCGAAGCCTGGATCGAACGGGCGGGTGGGCGGACATTATTTGCCGAAGGCCGGCTGACGACACTGGATGGCAAGGTGCTGGCCAAGGCCAGCAGCACCATCACGCTGATCGACGCCAACAAGGTGCAGCGATCGATGACCGGTGGCTGAAGCCGGTCCCGGCAATCTATTGGCATGCAAGCTGCTCATAAATAACTGTTAATTTTTTCGTTCGACAGGCCTGCCTGAACGGCCCACACTTTCCCTACTGCGAGTCCCCAATTTGGCTTTGGGAGCAATCCAGCCCCTTTATCCAAAAAGCAGACCCGCAGAAGAATGACAGCACATGAGTGACTGTCTTTGGGGGAGGAAAGCCATGAAAACACGAGTTTTCGGGATTATGTCGCTTGCCTTGTTGGCCAGCGCCAGTGTCGCCAGTGCGCAAAGCTTCACCTATGTTTCCACATCCAGCGCGCCCAGCACGCTCGTGGGCGGCGCCGGGCCTGATGGCCGGCCGTTCGGCGCAGCGGCCTGGTCTGGCACCAGTGAACTGATGATGGACGGCAAGAAGGTGATGTCGAACTTCACCTGCGTGTCCATGACTCAGCCGAACAATGCCAAGGTCTTTGATCAGCACATGATCTGCAATGGCGGTGATGCCGGCGGCACCTGGACCTCGACCTGGGGCTGCGCCGGCGCGCAGGCGACCGGCATGTCGTGCTGGGGCCATTTGCAGGGCCTGACCGGTGGCTATGCGAAACGCATCGGCGTCATCTCCGGTTCGGGCAAGGGCACGATGCAAACCGGTTCCGGACAGTGGAACCCGTGATGCAATCGGTTTGAGATGGTGGGGCCGGCGCGGTCGTGCCGGCCCCTCACTCGGTCGGCGAGATGTGGATCTTGATGCTCACCCACGTCCCCACCTGATAAACGCCGTTCACCCGCGGCGGCTTCACGCGGAACTGCCAGGCGGCCTCGTTCACCGCGTAGCCCATGCCGGAACCGGGCGATTCCCCGATCGGCCGGCAATCTTCCACCTTGAACCGCGGCGCGGTGCGGCAGGCGATCAGGCCATAGGCCCCCGGCCCGGAATAGCGCGCCTTCCTGATGTAGAAAGCGAGTTCCGCATCGGTGGGTTCGCGCTGCCATTCGGCGGCGTAGAGCTTTGACCCATCGGGCGCGACGCCCACCACCGCGCTGTCAGGCGGGCCGGCTTCGGCCATCTGGGCCGGCGCGCTGTCGGCCGGCGGCAACTTGCTGAGATCAAAATCCCTGAGCGCCGGATCACCAAAACTCCACTTGGCCGGCGGGGCATCGGGCACGGTCACCAGCGGTTTGGGCTGCGGATTGCTCGGCGCCTTCTCTGCCCGTTTCTGCTGCTGCGGCTTGGGCTGGGCACGCTGCGGCCTGGGCGCGGCGACATTCACCGCCACCATGCTGGTCACGCCCGGCTTGCCCTTGGGCAAGGGCGGCGCCAGCAGCAACAGCAGCAGGATAAGCAGGACATGCAGCGCGATGACGATGGCCAGCACCGGCACCCGCCGCCAATCCGGCAGCAGGCCGCGCTGGCGAGCCAGATAGCCGGCTGGAGCCGGGAAGGAGGCGGGGGCGTTCACAGGGCGGGCAAAGGGCAGGGACGCCTTCCCTACCTCGCGCAAGCCCTGCCCGGCTAGTCGAGATTTGGCCGCAGCAACTGGGTGGCCCGCTCGCGGCTTACCCCCAGCCGGGCGGCATAATCCTCCAGCTGGTCCGGCCCCACCCGCGCCACGCCAAAGTAGGCGCTTTCGGGATGGGCAAAATAGAAGCCCGAAACGGCGGCTGTCGGCCACATGGCGAAACTGTCGGTCAGCGTGATGCCGGCGCGCGCTTCCACGTTCATCAGGTCGAACAGATGGGTTTTCAGGCTGTGTTCCGGACAGGCCGGATAGCCCGGCGCCGGGCGGATGCCGGTGTAGCGCTCGCGGATCAGATCCTCGTTGGACTGTTTGTTGCCCTTTTCATGGCCCCAGATTTCACGGCGCACGCGCTCGTGCAGATATTCGGCAAAGGCTTCGGCCAGCCGGTCGGCCAGCGCTTTCAGCAGGATATCGTTGTAATCATCATGCCCGGCCTTGAAGCGGGCCAGTTGCACATCGATGCCCTCGCCCGCCTGCACCGCAAAGCCGCCCAGCCAGTCGGCTTCAGGGTGGATGAAGTCGGCCAGGCACATGTTGGCGCGGCCATCACGCTTGGCGATCTGCTGGCGCAGGAACGGCAGGCGCTTGACGGCGCTGCTGCGGCTTTCATCAGCGAACAGCACGACATCATCACCTTCGCGCCGGGCTGGCCAGATGGCGATCACGCCCTTGGGATGCAGCCAGTTTTCGGCCACGATGGTTTTCAGCATCACCTGCGCGTCGGCAAACAGGCTGGAGGCGCTGGCGCCCACCACCTCGTCGGTGAGGATCGCCGGATAATTGCCGTGCAGTTCCCAGGCGCGGAAGAAGGGCGTCCAGTCGATATAGGGGATCAGCATCTCCACCGTCACATCGTCGATGGTCATCGTGCCGACGAAATTGGGCTTCACCGGCGGGTGCGCGATGAAATCGGTGGGGAAGGCGTTTTCGCGGGCCTGCGCCAACGGCACCAGCGCCGATTGGCCGCCGCCAGCGCGCTGGATGCGGATCTTCTCATATTCGGCCGCCGTTTCAGCCACCAGCGCCGCTTTCAGCGTATCCGAAACCAGCGTGCCCGCCACACCCACGGCGCGGCTGGCGTCGAGCACATGCACCACGGGCCCCTCATAGGCCGGCGCAATGCGCAATGCCGTGTGCACGCGGCTGGTGGTCGCGCCGCCGATCAGCAGCGGCATGGTCATGCCCGCTCGGCTCATCTCGCTGGCCACATGCACCATCTCATCCAGGCTGGGCGTGATCAGGCCGGACAGGCCGATCATGTCGGCATCATGTTTCACCGCCGCGTCCAATATGGTCTGCGCCGGCACCATAACGCCCAGATCGATCACCTCGAAATTGTTGCACTGGAGGACAACGCCGACGATGTTCTTGCCGATATCGTGCACGTCGCCCTTCACGGTCGCCATGATGATGCGGCCCTTCGACGATGCGCCTTCGGTCTTTTCGGCTTCGATATAGGGCAGCAGGTGCGCCACCGCCTTCTTCATGACGCGGGCGGATTTCACCACCTGCGGCAGGAACATCTTGCCGCTGCCGAACAGATCACCCACCACGTTCATGCCGGCCATCAACGGGCCTTCGATCACCTCGATCGGCCGCGCCACGGTCAGCCGCGCTTCCTCGGTGTCCACTTCAACAAACGCGTCCATGCCTTTGACCAGCGCATGTTCCAGCCGCTTTTCCACCGGCCATGTCCGCCACAATTCGGCAGCCGGATCAGCCGCCTTCTGTGGGCCGCCCTTGAACTTGTCTGCCACCGCCAGCAGGCGATCGGTCGAATCCGCGCGGCGGTTGAGCACCACGTCCTCGACGAGCTCGCGCAGTTCCGGATCGATGGCGTCATACACATCAAGCTGGCCCGCGTTGACGATGCCCATGTCCATCCCCGCCGCGATGGCGTGATAGAGGAACACCGAGTGCATCGCCCGGCGCACCGGCTCGTTGCCGCGGAAGCTGAACGACAGGTTGGAGACACCGCCCGAGACATGCGCGTGCGGGCAGCGCTTGCGGATTTCGCGCGTCGCCTCGATGAAATCGACGCCGTAACCATTGTGCTCCTCGATCCCCGTGGCGACGGCAAAGATGTTGGGATCGAAGATGATGTCTTCCGGCGGGAAACCGATGCCGGTGAGCAATTTGTAGGCGCGTTCGCAGATTTCCACCTTGCGCTGCGCCGTGTCGGCCTGGCCCTGTTCGTCGAACGCCATCACCACCACGGCCGCGCCATAACGCAGGCACTTCCTCGCCTGAGCGAGGAACGGCGCTTCGCCTTCCTTCATGCTGATCGAATTGACGATGCCCTTGCCAACCAGGCACTTGAGGCCCGCTTCGATCACACTCCATTTCGATGAATCGACCATCACCGGCACCCGCGCGATGTCGGGCTCGGCCGCAATCAGGTTCAGATAGGTGACCATGGCCGCTTCGCTGTCGAGCAGGCCTTCGTCCATGTTCACGTCGATGATCTGCGCGCCATTTTCCACCTGCTGGCGCGCGACTTCCACGGCCGCGGTGTAATCGCCGTTCAGGATCAGCTTCTTGAATGCGGCCGAACCGGTGACATTGGTACGCTCACCGATGTTGATGAAGGAAGCGCTGGCCAGCCCCTCTCCCGGGCCGGCTGCGCCGTCGCTCGACCTCTCCCCGGCGGGGAGAGGTGAAGCACCATCACCGCTCCCCGCCGGGGAGAGGTCGACTCGCGACGAAGGCGCGGCGGGAGAGGGGTTCTCACGCTGCATAGCGGTGCGCCTCAAGGCCCGTCAGATACAGGGCCGTTTCGGGATGGGGAATGATGCGCGGCGGCAGGCCCGCCACTTGCCGCGCCATGGCGGCGATATGCTCCGGCGTGTTGCCGCAGCAGCCGCCAACGATGTTGACCAGGCCTTCGTCCGCCCAACCACGGATGAAGCCCGCCGTCGTTTCCGGCTGTTCGTCATAGGCGCCCAGATCGTTGGGCAGGCCGGCGTTGGGATAGGTCATGATCAGTGTATCGGCCTGCCGGGCCAGCGCCTGTACGTGCGGGCGCAGTTCAGTGGCGCCGAACGAGCAGTTGAGGCCGACGGCCACCGGCTTCACATGGCGGATCGAGTGCCAGAAGGCCTCCACCGTCTGGCCGGAAAGATTGCGGCCCGACAGATCGGTGAGCGTCATCGACAGCATCACCGGAACCTCGCGGCCCAGGGCGTCAGCCGCCTCGGCGGCGGCAAAGGCGGCGGCCTTGGCGTTGAGCGTATCGAACACCGTCTCGATCAGGATGAAGTCCACCCCGCCATCCAAGAGCGCATCGATCTGCTCGCGATACACATCCTTCACGCCATCGAACGTCACTTCGCGATAGCCGGGGTCAGACACGCGCGGGGAGAGTGACAGCGTCTTGTTGGTCGGCCCCAGCGAGCCCGCTACCCAGCGCTGGATGCCATCAGCCGCGATGGCGGCGTCCACGCAGTCGCGCATGATGCGGGCGGCGGCGAGGTTGATCTCGCGCACGCGGTCTTCCATGCCGTAATCGGCCTGGCTGATGCGGTTGGCGTTGAAGCTGTTGGTGGCCAGCAGCCGCGCACCCGCCGCGATATAGCGGTTGCAGATACCGGCGATGGCATCGGGCCGCGTCAGGTTCAGTATGTCGTTGTTGCCCTTCTGATCATGATTGCTGGCAATCTGGCCGGCATAATCCGCGGCAGTGAGGCCCAGATTCTGGATGGCGGTGCCATAGGGGCCATCCTTCACGATGATGCTGGTGGCAGCAGCGGCACGGAGCGATTCAGCGGCGGTCATGCGTGGGTCTCCTGCACCGGCCGCACGCCCAGCAGATGGCAGATGGCGTACGACAATTCGGCGCGGTTCAATGTGTAGAAGTGGAAGTGCCGCACGCCGCCGGCATAGAGCCGACGCGACATTTCGGCGGCCACGGTGGCGGCGACCAGCTGGCGCGCAGCGGGCTTGTCATCCAGACCGTCGAACAGGCGCCCCATCCACTCCGGCAGATGCGTGCCGCAGCTCACCGCCATCTTCTTCAGATTGGCATAATTGCTCACTGGCAGGATGCCCGGCACCAGTTCGATATCGAGGCCGGCGGCGGCCACCTGATCGCGGAAGCGGAAGAAGGTATCGGGTTCAAAGAAGAACTGGCTGATCGCCCGCGTCGCGCCGGCGTCGTGCTTGGCCTTCAACGCGTCCAGATCGGCCTGGGCGTTGGCGGCTTCCGGGTGAGTTTCCGGGTAGCAGCTTACCGAAATCTCGAAATCATGGCGGCGCTTGAGGGCGGCAACCAATTCGGCGGCGCTGGCGTAACCACCGGGCACGGGCTGGAATTTCGCCTCTCCACCCAAGGGCCCCTGGGGCGGATCACCACGCAGCGCCACGATATGGCGCACGCCAGCGGCCCAATATTCATCCGCAATCTGATCAAGTTCCTCGGCCGTGGCGTTCACACAGGTCAGGTGCGCGGCAGCCGGGATTGGCGTTTCCTGCACGATGCGCGCGACCGTGGCGTGGGTGCGTTCCCGAGTCGAACCGCCGGCGCCATACGTCACCGACACAAAGCGCGGGTTCAGCGGCACCAGTGTTTCCACGGCCTGCCACAGGCTTTCCTGCATAGCCGGGGTTTTCGGCGGGAAGAATTCAAAGCTCACCGCCAGATCGCCGGGCAGATCGGCAAACAATGGGCCGTTCAGCGCCCGCGCGGCTTCGGCCATCTGATTGAGAGTCAGGTTCATCACTTCACCCTTACGGCCGGCTTGGTTGCCAACCACATCGTCACGCCGAGTTGATCCGCGGCTTCCGCCGGCAGCCGCCGCGCGACTTCGCCCGCCAGCCCGGCATCGGCCATCCAGCCCAGCACCGCCTCATCAGCAAAGCCCAGGCGCAGGTGGCGGCGTTCCACCCGCAATTCCTCGCGATTGTGCGGCATCAGATCGATCACCAGCAGCCGGCCACCGGGCCGCAGCACGCGCGCGGCCTCGGCAATGGCGGCGGCGGGATTATCGGCAAAATGCAGCACCTGGTGCAGCACCAGCGTATCGGCACTGGCAGGGCCAAGCGGCATTTCATACATGTCACCGGCCTGCACGCGGGCGCTCGTCAGGCCCGCCGCTTCCAGCCGGTTGCGCGCCAGGCGCAGCATTTCCGGGTTGCGGTCCAGCCCCAAGGCAGAGCGGGCGCGCGGGCCGAGCAGTTCCACCATGCGCCCGGTGCCAGTGCCGACATCGACGAGATCACCCAGATCACCGGCAAGCGCAGCGACGATGGCCTGTTCCACCCCGGCTTCGCGGGTGTGCAGGCTGCGTTCCTGTTCCCATTCGCCGGCGTGTGCGGCGAACCAGCTGTCCACCGCCGCTGCCCGGTCGGCGCGCACCTGGCTGAGCCGGGCCCGATCGCTGGCGCCCAGATCGGCGGCGCCGGGAACGACGCTGGCCAGCGCCTCGATAGCCGCCAGCGCGGGGCCGCTGATGGCCACCGGCCCCAGCCGCACGAACACCCAGGCGCCTTCGCGCACCCGTTCCACCAGGCCCGATTCGGCCAGGATGCGCAGATGGCGGGACACGCGCGGCTGGCTTTGTTGCAGCACCTGGGCAATTTCGCCCACGGCCAGCTCCATGCCCTTCACCAGCAGCAGGATGCGCAGCCGGCTGGGATCTCCAATGGCGCGGAATATGGCGAGCAGCGGCTCCATGACCGGCCCTTTACACGCATTTAAAGACATAAAGCAATCTTTATGTGATGCCATTCGATTGAATAAGGATGGCTGTCATGCCAAGCTTCCGGCCATGCGCTCCCTGCCCCCGCTCGCGCTCCTCGCCCTGCTGCTCACCGGCTGCGCCAGCACCGGCAGCACCGATCTTGCCCGTGCCGAAGCTGATCCGTGGGAGAAGAGCAACCGCCGCGTGTTCGCCTTCAACAAGGGGCTGGATCGCTGGGTGGTAAAGCCCGTCACCAGCGGTTATCGCGCCGTCACGCCCAAGCCGGTGCGCACCGCCGTTTCCAATGCCTATGGCAATTATGGCGAGCCGGCCAATTTCCTCAACAGCGTATTGCAGGGCAAGTTCGCCCAGGCCTTCCGCACGCTCGATCGCTTCCTGCTCAATTCCACATTGGGCGTGGCCGGCGCGATGGACGTCGCCACCGATCTCGGCCGCCCGCGCGAGGCCGAGGATTTCGGCCAGACGCTGGCGCGTTGGGGCGTCAAATCCGGGCCCTACGTGGTGCTGCCGCTGTTCGGCCCCTCCACCTTGCGTGATGGCATCATGACTCCGGTGGACTTCTTCGTTGATCCCGCCGATTTTGCCCGCAACGCCTGGCTCAGCCCCGGCTGGGACGTGCGCATCGGCATGGCGGGCGGGCGCATCATCAATTTCCGCAACACGCTGATCGAAACCGGCGCAGACAAGTTGCTGGCCGACAGCCTCGATGATTACACGCTGGCCAAATCCGCCTATCTGCAGCGCCGCCGCCTGCAATTGTTCGACGGCCAGTTGCCGGCCGAGGAAGACCCGTTCGCGGAGCCGGCCGAGGAAACGCCGCCCCCCGAACCCCCGAAGGCCGAACCGCCTAAGCCTTGATGGCGCTGCCCATCACCAGCGGGGTGAGTTTCTTCAGCGCGCCGAAGGCATGTTCCTCCTCCTGCACCGGCATCGGATCGAGCGTGAAGCCGGCATCGCGCACCAGCTGCGCCGATGGCCGATTGAGATTGCAGCCCACGCCCACCACTTTCTGGATCGGGTTCAGCCGCTGCTGCCAGCGCTGCCGTTCCGGATCGTCGGACAACACATGCTCCATGAACAGGAATCGACCGCCGGGCTTCAGCACCCGCCGCACCTCGGCCAGCACCTGCCCCACATCCTGCACGCTGCACAGCGTCAGGCAGCACACAACCGTATCGAAGCTGGCATCGGCAAAGGGCAATTTCTCACCGGCACCGGGCACGGACTTGATCGGCACCGGCGATCCCGCCAGATGCGCCGCCGCGCGCCGGTTCATGCCCTCCGAAGGCTCCACCACGGTCAGGCTGATCACCTGCGCGGGATCATAGAAGGGCAGGGTCGCGCCGGAACCAAAGCCAATTTCGAGCACGTCACCCGTGGCCTGGCTCACCAGCGCCTGGCGCCGTCGCATGATGTTGGGATGGCCCAGCGCCCGATCGAGCAGCCACGGGAAGATAGTTTCGGAATAAAGGCCCATGTCGGCGATGTTTGCACGGGGTTGGCGCGCTGGCCAGCACTGGTTATCGTCAGGGAATGCGGATCACCCTTGCCCTCGTCGCCCTTTTGCTCGTTTCGTGCAGCAAGGACGCGGCTGCGCCCGCCGGCAATGAGCAAGCGGTCATCGACAAGGCCAATGCCGACGTGATGGCGGCCGAGGCGGAGGCTGGAGCCGCGAAGTGAGGTTCAGGCGGGCAAGGGCCGACGGCGGCGCTGCATGGCCCCAACCAGACCAAAGCCCGTGATCAGCATCGCCCAGCTCGCGGGTTCGGGCACCGATAGGCCAAAGGTACCATTGGCATTGCGGTTAAGAATGCCGCCATCATCCGTCAACAGCCCGAACTCCGGCGCCAGATCAATGGTGAGCAGTCGGGCGGTGTGATAGAAATCACTTTGGCCGCTGGTTTGACTGCTCATGAAGCCGACGATGAAATAATTCTCGCCCACGTCCATGTCGAAACTCATGGACAGCCGGTCATCGAAACTGCCGCCCGCCGAACAGCGCGTATCCGCTCCGAAACAGGCGGCCCGCCCGATGAACTGCGGCTGCAGCGTGTTGATATAACCCGGCGAGTTCGGGCTCTTGATCAGCGTGATGTCGCCGGCCGTGCTTTCGAACAGGATATAGCTGCCGTTGGCGTCCGAGAGAGCGGTGAACCCCTGCGCCACCCCGCGATAGGCGAGGAAATAATAAGTGAAATTCTGCGGGGCGGCGATCTCCGGTGGCAGATACTGATCGGCCGGTCCTGGCGCAAAGTTACCGGTGAGCCGGAAATCATAGGTCAGCCGCGCCGTCGTGCCGGGTGTGCCGGTCACCGTCTGGTTCACCGCCCACACGCTGGTCCCAGCGCCATAGACAAAACCAGCCGAGGCGTCCGACGCGATCCCGAGCTTGTTCAGCCACGGGCTGGATTGCACCTTCACATTGTTGGCGGTGCCCGGGCCCTGATTGCCGGTGAGATCAATCACACCAGCACCGGCAATCGATGTCTGTTGCAGATTGCCGGCGATTGGCCCGCCCTTGTCGGCATCAACAAAGGTGACCCCGAAACTGGCCGACGTCGCGCCGGCTGCAAATGCCGGCGCAGCCAGCACAAATGTGGCGGCGATGAAAAACAAGCGCATGACAACCCCCGTTGCTAACCCTCATCAAAATATTGTTTCATGGGCAGGGGCGATTGTAAATGTGGGATTTGGCAATTCGGATGTCAGATGCGTGGGGCAGCGCTGGTGGGCGCGGCCGGCGGCAGAGCCGCCGAGTCCGCTTGGGCTACCAAGAAATAAAGTAAGCAAGGAAGATCGTGGCGGAGCCACGCCGTCAGACGAATCAAAAAGGGCGGTCCTGAGGGACCGCCCTTTTCGTTCGCTGGCCGGATCTCGCCGAGTCTGGCCGCAACGCGCTGCGTTGCGGCCAGCCGTCTCAATCAGAAATCCATGCCGCCCATGCCGCCCATGCCACCCGGCATGCCACCGGCACCGCCCTTGTCGTCAGCCGGCAGATCGGTGATCGCGGCTTCCGTGGTGATCAGAAGCGAGGCCACCGAAGCGGCATCCTGCAGCGCGGTGCGGACGACCTTGGTCGGATCGATCACGCCGGCCTTGACCAGGTTTTCATAGACTTCGGTCTGGGCGTTGAAGCCGATGGTGGCATCATTGCCTTCCAGCAGCTTGCCGGCCACCACGCCGCCATCGTGGCCGGCGTTGACGGCGATCTGGCGCACCGGGGCCTGGATCGCGCGGCGCACGATGTCGATGCCGCGGGTCTGGTCGTCGTTGGCGCCCTTCATGCCGTCCAGCGCGCGGGTGGCATAGAGCAGCGCGGTACCACCGCCCGGAACGATGCCTTCTTCCACCGCGGCGCGGGTGGCGTGCAGGGCATCATCAACGCGGTCCTTGCGCTCCTTCACTTCCACTTCGGTGCTGCCGCCAACCTTCAGCACGGCAACGCCGCCCGCCAGCTTGGCCAGCCGCTCCTGCAGCTTTTCACGGTCGTAATCGCTGGTGGTGATTTCGATCTGGGCACGGATCTGTTCCACGCGCGCCTTGATCGCATCGGCCGAACCTTCGCCATCAACGATGGTGGTGTTGTCCTTGTCGATGGTGACGCGCTTGGCCTTGCCCAGCATGGCCAGCGTGACGTTTTCCAACTTGATGCCCAGGTCTTCGCTGATCATCTCGCCGGCGGTCAGCGTGGCGATATCTTCCAGCATCGCCTTGCGACGATCGCCAAAGCCCGGCGCCTTGACGGCGGCAACCTTCAGGCCACCGCGCAGCTTGTTGACCACCAGGGTGGCCAGCGCTTCGCCTTCGATGTCTTCCGCGATGATCAGCAGCGGACGGCCCGACTGCACCACGGCTTCCAGCACCGGCAGCATCGCCTGCAGGCTGGAAAGCTTCTTCTCGTGGATCAGGATATAGGGGTTGTCGAGCTCGACCTGCATCTTCTCGGCATTGGTGATGAAATAGGGGCTCAGATAGCCACGGTCGAACTGCATGCCTTCGACCACGTCCAGCTCGCTGTCCATGCCCTTGGCTTCCTCGACGGTGATCACGCCTTCCTTGCCAACCTTTTCCATCGCCTTGGCGATCATGTCGCCAATCTCGCTTTCGCCGTTGGCCGAAATCGTGCCGACCTGGGCGATTTCCGACGAGCCCGAAACCGGCTTCGAACGCGCCTGCAGATCCGCAACGACCTTGGTCACGGCCAGATCGATGCCGCGCTTCAGATCCATCGGGTTCATGCCGGCAGCGACCGACTTCATGCCTTCGCGCACGATGGCCTGGGCCAGCACGGTGGCAGTGGTGGTGCCGTCACCGGCAGCGTCGTTGGTCTTGGAAGCGACTTCGCGCACCATCTGCGCGCCCAGGTTCTCGAACTTGTCCTTCAGTTCGATTTCCTTGGCCACCGACACACCGTCCTTGGTGATGCGCGGGGCGCCGAAGCTCTTTTCGATGACGACGTTGCGGCCCTTGGGACCCAGCGTCACCTTCACGGCATCAGCGAGGATATCAACACCGCGGATGATGCGTTCACGCGCATCACGACCAAATTTCACGTCCTTGGCAGCCATTTGCCTTGCTCCTTTGAATTTCTAATGGATTCAGCGACTTGAATTTCCGGGATTACATGATCCCCAGAATATCGCTTTCCTTCATGATCAGCAGGTCTTCGCCGTTCAGCTTGACCTCGGTGCCGGACCACTTGCCGAACAGGATGCGATCGCCGGCCTTCACTTCCAGCGGCGTCACGGTGCCATTGTCGGCGCGGGCACCGGTGCCAACGGCGACAACTTCGCCTTCCTGCGGCTTTTCCTTGGCGGAATCGGGGATGATGATGCCGCCGGCAGTCTTGGATTCGGCTTCGACGCGGCGAACCAGCACGCGGTCATGGAGTGGACGGAATGCCATGTTTCCCTCTTTCGATTTGCAGTGTTTGCACAAATTCCCGCCGCTGTTGGCACTCACCCAAAGCGAGTGCCAGCGGCTGAGGAGGCATATGGGTCCCTGCCCCGACGCCGTCAAGGGTTTCGCAGCAACAAGAACGCCCTGTCGCGAGAATGTCATCTTGTCATCTGGACAAAGCCGGTGCCGCACCGCCACAACAGGGCGATGCCCCGTTTGCGCTCCGCCCTGTCTGCCACGCTGGCCGCCGCCCTGTTGCTGAGCGGCTGTGGCGGCGGCGGTGGCAGCAGCAGCGGGCCGATTGCAGTGACCCCTGCCCCCACGCCAACGCCCACACCGCAATGCACGCTGCGTGATCGCCAGCTCTGGGCCGAAGCGCAGATCCGCGAATGGTATCTCTTCCCCGAAGACCTGCCGGCCAGCCTGTCGCCCGACGGCTTTGCCACGGTGCAGGCCTATATCGACGCGCTCACCGCCAATGCGCGCGCCGCGGGCAAGGATCGATTCTTCACCTATGTGACCAGTATCGCCGAGGAGAACGCCTTCTTCTCGCAAGGCCAGACGGCGGCCTTCGGCATCCGGCTGGAACATGACAGCAATGCCCGGCGCACCTATATCCTCGACGTGTTCGAAACCGGCCCCGCCTTTGCCGCCGGCTTTGATCGCGGCGCCGAAATCCTTGCCATTGGCACCAGCCCTGACAATCTTGTCCCGGTCACCACCCTGTTTGTGCAAGGCGGGTCTGCGGCGGTGTCCGATGCGCTGGGGCCTTCCCAGGTCGGCGTCACCCGCACGATCCGCTTCACGCTGAACGGCACGGAGCGTACCGTCACCATCAGCCGCGCCGAATTCAACATCCCGCCGGTGTCCAGCCGCTTTGGCGTGCAGAGCTATGATCAGCCGGGGCTGGGCCGGGTTGGCTATGTCAATCTCAGGAGCTTCATCAGCACCGCCGAAACCCCGCTGCGCGATGCCTTCGCCCGCTTCCGCAGCGAAGGCGCCACCAACATCATCGTCGATTTCCGCTACAACAGTGGTGGACTGGTGCGCATCGCCGAAGTGATGGGCGATCTGATGGGCCGCGATCGACTGGCCAGCGACGTGTTCAGCTTCACCACCTATCGCGCGTCGAAATCGGCCGAAAACGAAACCCGCCTGTTCCGGTCTGACGCGCAGGCGGTGGCGCCAACCAACCTCGCCTTCATCGCCACCGATGCCAGCGCGTCTGCCAGCGAGCTGGTGATCAATTCGATGCTGCCCTGGCTCCAGAACCGGATCACGCTGGTGGGCGAGAATACATCGGGCAAGCCGGTGGGCCAGATCGCCATCGATCGCGCCGCCTGCGATGATCGCTTGCGCATCGTTGCCTTTGCCACCCAGAACGCCAGCCGCCAGGGCGATTATTTCAATGGCCTGGCCCCCTATCTGCCGTCACGCGGCGGGCGAACCTGCGCTGCCAGCGATGATTTCGGCCGTGTGATGGGCAACCCGGCCGAGGCGTCCACCGCGCGCGCCATCGCCTCGCTGCGCGGCGAGAACTGCGCCGCCATTGCCGCGGCGGCGGGCGACATCCGCGAACAATCGCTGGGCCGCCAACCGCTGCTCGCCCGCACGCCAAACGCAGCCCAGCGCGAGATGCCGGGCACATTCTGAGCCATTCTTCGTCACCCCGGTAAAAGCCTGGGTGACGTATTGCTTCAAACCTTCAGCAACTGCTTGCCGAAATTCTTGCCCTCGAACAGCCGGCGCAGCGTCGCCGGGCAATTCTCGAAGCCATGCGCCACGTCTTCGGCGGTCTTCAGCTTGCCGGCCGCCATCAGCTTGGCCAGTTCGGCTACGCCCTCGCCATAGCGCTTGGCGAAATCGAGGATGATGAAACCCTCCATCCGCCCGCGCATCACGGTCAGGCTCATGTAGTTCCGCAGGCCCGGCGTGCGATCTTCGGCGGTATCATTGTAGCTGGAAATCCCGCCGCACAGCACGACCCGCGCCCTGAGCGCCAGGTTGGCCAACGCCGCATCCAATATTTCGCCGCCGACATTTTCAAACACCACGTTCACGCCCTTGGGCGCATGTTCGCGGATCTGGCGCGCGACGTTGCCGGCGCGATAATCGATACAGGCGTCCGCGCCGGCCTGTTCGACCACCCAGCCGCACTTTTCCGCGCCGCCAGCGATGCCGATCACCTTGCAACCCAGGGCTTTCGCCACCTGCACCACCACGCTGCCGGTAGCGCCCGCGGCGCCCGATACCAGCACCGTGTCGCCCGCCTTGGGCTGGCCGATTTCGGTGAGGCCGAACCAGGCGGTGAGACCCGTCACCCCGAACACGCCGAGCGCCTGTTCCGGCGTGATGCCGCCGCGCAGCTTGGTCACCGGGCCGGTCTCGGTGCTGCCATCGCCCAGCCAATGTTCCTGCCAGCCAAAGGTGCCCTGCACCACGTCTCCGACCGCGAAGCCGGAGTGCTTGCTCGCCACCACTTCGCCGATGCCGCCAGCGCGCACCACGCCGCCAATCGGCACCGCCGGCAGATAGGTGTCACCGCCCAGCCAGCCACGCTGGGTGGGATCGAAGGAGAAATGGGTAAGTCTGACGAGAAACTGGCCCTCGCCCACGTCGGGCATCGGCACCGAGACCAGCTCGAAATCACTGTCCTTCAATGGGCCGTTCGGGCGCGATTTCAGCAGCCATTTGCGTGTGGTGGTCATGTGTGTCTCCTTCCATCTTCTCCCCTCCCTTGCAAAGGGAGGGGCCGGGGGAGGGTGCTTGCCACCAGGACGATCCCCTGCGGAGAGGAAACCCCCCCCCCCCCCCCCCCCCC
>NZ_ANFY01000015.1 GCF_000331225.1 Sandarakinorhabdus sp. AAP62
AGGCGGCGGCGGCGGCGGCGGCGGGGGCGGCGGGGGCGGTTCAGCTTCAAAGAAGTTGTAGGTCAGGGTCAGCAGAACACTGTGGCTGCGGAAGCGATTGTCCACAGCGCGGCCGTTGACCGTAAACGTGTCAACGTCGTTCACGTTCATGAAGCGATACTTCAGACCAAGGTCAACATGATCGGAGATCGGCTTGTAGACGCCAGCCAGAATGTTCCAGGCGAACGAGGTGTCCGAATCGTCCTGGAACACCAGGCCCGGATTGCGCAGGCGCGCGAACTGCTTGACGCGGGCGATACCGGCACCAGCGCCGACATAACCACCAAATTCCTTATCCTTGCCGCCGAAATCGACCAAGCCGTTCACCATGAACGCCAAGGCGCTGGCAGTGCCGCCGGCGTCGTTATAAAGGCCGGTCGGCGGAACACCCGGATTCTGGTTGACGCCAGCTGCCGTCGTGAACGGGATGGCGCCCGGCGCCGCGAGAACTTCAGATGACCGGTTCTTCGCCCGCAGATAGTTCAGCGCGAACTCGGTGCGGAAGCCGCCGAAATCATAACCGACGTTCCCGCCAACATCAAAACCGGGAAAATAAGTGTGGCTGATGGCATTGGCCACCGTGCCAGTCCGATTGGCATTCGAGATGCTCAGCTGCTGCTTCTGCACCAGGCTCACACCCGCTTCGAGACCAATATACCAAGCCTTGTCCTTCGCAGCGGCCGCGCCAGAAAGCGCGGTGGCTGCGAGGGCGAGGCCGATCGCAAGCTTGCGCATCGTCTTCCCCTTTGTGTAGCGCCAGTCCTATTCTGGCCTCTGACCAGTCTGTAACGCAGGCACTTGCGGGGATGCAAGTCTGGATTGGCAGAGATTGTTGCCCGGGCGCAACAGTTCAGTGGGGAAAATGGCGGCAACGCGCCCTGTTTTCAGGAAATTATGCCCTGCTGTTGCAGGGCCGCAAGCAGCGCCGTCAGCACGGTGCGGGCTTCACTGTCGATGATGGCGCCGCCGCTCGGCGCAGCCAGGCTGACAGGTGGCACCGCCAGCACCGCGCGGCCGGAAACAACAAGGCCGGCGACCGGCCAAAGATCTCGCCAATTGCCGCGGTGGATGAGCATCAGCCCTTCATCGACCAGCAAGGCGATCTGCCCGTCGCGTGGTGTTTCCGGCAGCCAGGCAGCGCCCTGCCAGTGCAACAAGGTGCCGGCCGGATGACCCCAGGCAACCGAGCCAGCAGCGGGCACGATATAGCAGGCGCCGGTTTGCGGCGCCGATGGCGGCACCATGAGGCTGCGCGAATTGACCTCCAGCGCAACCAGCCGGTCCAGCGCCAGCACCGCTTCGTTGTGAGTGACGTCTTTCTGCGCCTGGCCGGCGGCAATCAACGGCAGGGCAAGACGCGGTGTTGTGGGCATTGGTCAGCCTCCTGTTCAGTTGATCGGCAATGCCAAAGCCGCGGCCGGCCAGGATCACCCAGATGCCCCAATCACCGATCGGCGGGCGCTGCGCGGGGCGCAGGCTGCCAGGCCCCATCAACCATTCCAGCATGGCCGCTTCGCCATGCCGCCGCCATACCCGGCGGCGAACATCCATCGGCAAGGCCCGAAAAAGATCAATCAGAGGAAGGCCATCGCCCGCATCCGCCATCAGGCACACTCCGGCTGCGCCGGCAGCAACCGGACTTGAGTCGGGAGGAAACTGGTCAGCCGGGCGAGCCGGCAACGCTCATTTGTCGGTGTCGTTCAAGCCAGCCAGTGCCCGCAGTTCCGCCCGCAGCCGCGCGGCTCCAGCGCCATCATAGGGCTTGGCCGCGCCCTTGTGCGTCACCGGCTTGTCACGACGGCCCACAATGGCCAGCGCCAGCCTGGTATCAATCTTGCCATCCTTGTCGGCCAGCTGGCCCAGAAGCGCCGCCAGCACCCGGCTTTCCACCCGTTCCCAGGCATATTGGACGGCCGCCAGCCATTCCGCTGCAAAGGCCGGATCGGCATCGCGGTGGCGGAACAGAACGAACAGCGGCAGGCCCAGCTGATCGGCGGCGACGGCCGGATCGCCATGGCGAGCCAACAATTCCAGAAAGGCCATGCGATCCTTGCGGCTGCCGACCAGACGCCGCGCCTCCCGGGTGCCTGGCCGATGACGGTTCCGTGCTGCCGAACGGTCGCGCGGCTTGCGAGCCGGAGGGGCACAGTCAGCCACAGCAAACACATCACCAGCCATCGACGGCGCGACGAGCGCATCAAGCATGCAAGAAGCTCCTGGAAGGCGGCGGTTTCAGCCCTGTTCAGGCCGATTCCGCAGGCATGCCGGATTAATAACCAAAAGCGTTACGCTTGTCAATATTAAAGTAACCTATATGGCACTTTTTACGCCCTCACGCCTGCGATGCCGAGCCCGTTGACCAATGATGAGCAGAAGCTTACCATTGTCTTAACAGTCAGGTCGCATCCTCCATCCACTGTGGAATCATTCCAAGGGGAAACGAGCATGAAGCGCATCATGACCTCCGCCGCATTGCTGGCAGCACTGGCTGCCGGCCCGGCCCAAGCCTCCTTCTTTGCTGACAGCCTGGTCAGCGCAGTCAACACCACCAGCTTTGGCAGCGGGCTGGTGACAGGCGCGCCTGATGGCGGCGGGCTGTTCATCGGCAGCGATTCTGATCCGCCCACTTTCCCCGGCCAATTCACCGTCGGTTTCTCCACGGCGCTTGGTGATGGCGCCGGAGCCGACCTCAGGCTCTACGAACTGGCCTCGTCGGCAAACGAGACCTTCGATCTGTTCGTCAGTTCCGACAACATCAACTTCACGCTGATCGGCGGTTTCAACGCCACCAACGCGTTCATCGATTTCAATGGCCAGTTCGCTGGGCCGGTGTCGTTCGTGAAGATCGTCAACAGTTCCACGGTTGTCTCGGCCGATTTCGACGCGATCGAAGGGCTTTATGCCTTCAATGGCGGCGCGGTGCCGGAACCGGGCAGCTGGGCGATGATGCTGGCCGGCTTTGGCCTGGTCGGCGCGGCCCTGCGGCGCCGCACGGTCGCAATAGCCTGATCGCGCCGGGTGGCGCTGCCCGTCATTTGTCGGGCAGCGCCGCCAGCACCGCAGCCGTAAAGCGCGGCATGTCGAATGCGGCGCCGACAAGATCGAAACCACGCCGAATCACGATGATGTTCCGCGCCGGTACGATCACGGCAAACTGGCCGCGGTTGCCGTTCATCGCATAGGTGCCGTCCGGCAGCCCGGCCTGGCCGGACCAGCGCCAGAAGCCGGCGCCATAGCCCTCGGCGCGACCTACCGGCTGCGGGCCATCGGCGCGCTCCACGAAGGCCGGCCAATCGGGCGGCAGCAATTGCTGGCCACCGCCCTTCCCGCCGTTCTGATAGAGCAAGGCCAGCCGCGCCATGTCGCGCGCTGTCGTCCACACCTGGGATGACAGCACGAAATCGCCGCGCCAGTCCGTCTCCGGCGTGGTGCGCGTCATCCCCAGCGGCCACAGCAATTCGGTGAAGGGGAAGGCCAGCGCGGCGTGGCTGCCGCCGTCCTTCGCGACCGTGCGGGACAGGGCGAGCGCCGCCAGCATGATGTCATTGTTGCTGTAATTGAAATGCGTGCCCGGCGCATACTCCAGCGGCATCGCCGCCGCCGTCTGCGCCACTTGGCTGCCGCCCACATAGACCTCGTCGGTGCGGTTGCCCGGCCCCGCCGTCCACAGCCCGCTCTTCATGCGCAGCAGGTGCGACCAGGTGATGGCGGCGCGCGGATCGCCCGGTGCCTGCCATTCCGGCACCGGTGCCGGCTGCGCCACGTCCACCAGCCCCTTTTGCACCGCCCGGCCCACCAGCGTCGCGGTCAGCGATTTCGCCACGCTCCAGGTGCGCTGCGGCGTGTGCATCGTCCAGTCGGCGCGATAACGCTCGGCGATGATCTTGCCATCCTTCAGCACGATCACCGCCGTGGTGCGGTCGCTGTCAAACGCCTTCGCCACCGCCGCATCGAGCGCCGCCCGATCCCGCCGGCGCCGCAAGGGCTGCACCGCGCCCTGGTCGCCCAGCGGCCACGGCTTCGCATCCGTCACCGCCAGATCGGGCGCTGCCAGCCCCGGCACCAGCCGCGGCACCTCGGCCACGGCGGTCGCGCCCGGCGGCAATTGCACACAGCCCAGCAACGGCCGCCACACCGCGATGCGCGGCGGCATGGCGGGCTCGAACGCCACCGATACGGTGCGCGCTGCCTCGTCAATCACGGCCGGCAACGCCGTCACCGCCGCCTGATACTCCCGATAGATGCCGGTCAGATCATCGCGGCTGATGCTGGCCTCATCCTGCCCGGCATTCCAGCGCCCGGAACAGAGGAACGCCGCCTTGTAGCCGGCGGCCAGGGCGAGGCGGTGGGGATCAGGCGCGGTCTGTGCCGCCACCGGCGCCGCCGCCAACACCGCCGCGATCATCAAGCGCTTCATGCCGAAATCCTCCCTCTTCACCTCCCATCTAGGGTGATTATCGCCGATGGCACAACCGGCGTGTGCGGGGTGGACCGACAGGAAGAAGGGCCTCCGGCAGGCAGGGACTCGTCCCTGCACCCGTTTGTTTCGGGGCAGCGCGTAACCTCCAACCGGCACCCCGCACGCAAGGCAGGGTTCCGCTTTTCCTGTTGGCATCACGCGCTTGGCCGCTCACGCTGGCAACAAAAGGGACCGACCAAGAACGAAAGTGGGTGCAGGGGCTCAGCCCCTGCCCGCCGGAGGCCCCTCTACTGCCAAGATCAAGACATCAACGCCCCCCACACGCCCGCCATCAGCATGCCGGCGCGCATGTCGCCCACGGTGGTGCCGGCCATCTTGTTCATGACGAAGCTCATGCACAGCTTCAGATCCATGTCGCAGACGACGAGCGAGCCGCCGTATCCGCCCCAGAACACCGAGTTCGCATTGGGGAAGGGGCGCAGCGGGCTGGGCAGGCCATAGCCGAGGCCGTAGCGCACCGGCATGCCGAGCACGAGATCGGCGGGGGTTTCGATCTGCATTTCCAGCGCGCGGCGCACGCCGGCTTCGCTGAGCAGGCGCTTGCCGCCGGCCATGCCGCCGTTGGCCATCAGCGTCTGCACCGCCACCACCGATCGCGCGTTGCCGTGGCCATTGGCGGCGGGGATTTCGGCCGCCCGCCAGGCGCGGGTGCGGGTTTCCAGCGGGTTGACCGGCGGGTTGCTGCCCATGTTCTTGGCGAGGTCCGATTGCGGCCCGTCGGTGATGCTGGCGCCCTGCGGCGGCGGCACCAGATCGGCGACGCGGGGATCATGCGCGGCGTCGAGCCCGATGTGGAAATCGGCGCCCAGCGGCCCGGCCAGTTGTTCGGCGAACACGCTGCCCAGCGACTTGCCGGTGATGCGCCGCACCACCTCGCCGACCAGCCAGCCCTGGGTCAGCCCGTGATAGCCGGCGGCGGTGCCGGGTTCCCAATAGGGCGTTTGCGCAGCCAGCCGGGCGCAGCACAGATCCCAATCATAGATGTCCGCCGGCTGCATCGGTTCGGCAAAGCCCGACAGGCCGGCCGAATGGCTCATCAGCTGGGCCACGGTCACGTCGGTCTTGCCGGCGGCGGCGAACTCCGGCCAGTAATGGGCGACGCGTTCTTCGAACTTCAATTCGCCCTGATCGGCCAGCCACAGTGCGGTCAGCGCCGTCATCGTCTTGGTGGTGGAATAGACGTTGACGATCGTGTCCTGCTCCCAGGGCCGCGTCTGCTCGGCATCGGTCCAGCCGCCCCAGATGTCGATGATCGGCTCGCCGTTCAGGGTGGCGGCGAAGCTGGCACCCAGGTCCTGCCCGCTGGCCAGCGAGGCGGCGAGCGCGTCACGCACACGCTCGAACTTGGGATCGATTGTTCCGTGCACAACGCTCATGTCACCATCTCCTCGGGCAGGGGTGAAGGCCCTACCAGTTGCCGATACAGATTCAACGCATAACGATCGGTCATGCCGGCCACGAAATCGCCGACATGGCGGGCGCGGGCAGGTTCATCCGCCGGGCAGCTTGTGGCCCAGTCGCCGGGCAGCCGCGCCGGTTCGGCGTGGAGCGCGGCGAACAGGCCTTCCACCACCGATTCCGAAGGATCGCGCAGCCGGGCGACGGCCGGGGCGCGGTACATGCGTTCGCGCAGGAAATTCTTCAGCGCCCGCACGTCGGCGACCAGCGCGGGCGAGAGGCCGGCAATCGTGTGGCCGGCGGCGCGAATATCCTCCACGCGCGTGGCGCCGATCGCAGCGAGGCGGGCGCGGGTGGTGGTCAGCAGGTCGCTCACCATCCGCCCCATCTGCTCGCGCACCAATTCGGGCACAAGCCGCCGCCGCGCCGAAACCGCCGGCCAGCGCCGCGTCACCGCCAACCAGCAGTCTGCAACAAAAGGAACCGCAGCGGTGATTTCATCAATATCGAACAAACCAGCGCGGATGCCGTCATCCAGGTCGTGATTATCGTAGGCGATATCATCGGCAATGGCGGCAATCTGCGCTTCCAGCCCGGCATGGCTGGTCAGATCCAAAGGCCAGGCCGCGTCAACCCCCGCCAGCGCCCAGCCAGGTTCGAAGATCGGCCCATTGTGCTTGGCCAGGCCCTCCAGTGTTTCCCACGTCAGGTTCAGGCCATCAAATCCGGGGTGGCGGCATTCCAGTTTCGTCACGATCCTGAGGGCGTGGCCATTGTGATCAAAACCGCCCCACGGCGCCATCACCCGTTCCAGCGCATCCTCGCCGCTATGCCCGAACGGCGGGTGGCCCAGATCATGTGCCAGCGCCAACGCCTCGGTCAGGTCTTCGTCCACGGCCAGCGCGCGGGCGAGGCTGCGCGCGATCTGCGCCACTTCCAGGCTGTGGGTGAGCCGGACGCGGAAATGATCGCCATCGGGGGCGACAAACACCTGTGTCTTGTAGCGCAGCCGGCGGAACGCGCCGGCATGAATGATGCGGTCGCGGTCGCGCGCGAACGGGCTGCGCGTGGCGGACGGCGCCTCGGCGTGCAGGCGGCCGCGGCTGGCCTGCCAGTGGGTGGCATAGGGGGCGAGCAACTTCACCTTTCCCCGCCGGGGAGAGGTCGAGAGACGCGCGAAGCGCGGCCCGGGAGAGGGGCGCGCTGGTCTGCCCCTCTCCCGCCGCGC
>NZ_ANFY01000016.1 GCF_000331225.1 Sandarakinorhabdus sp. AAP62
GCCGCCGCCGCCTCCCCCGCCGCCCCCGCCGCCGCCGCTGCCGCCGTGCCCGCCGGCTGCTGTGACGCCGGGTCCGTTCCTGGTCTTCTTCGATTGGGACAAGTCGGCCATCACTGCTGAAGCGGCTGCGATCCTGGATCGCGCTGCGGAACAGTTTGCCGCCACTGGCCAGACCAGTGTTGCGCTTGCCGGCCACGCCGACAAGTCGGGCAAGGACGACTATAACGTGAAGCTGTCGCAGCGTCGCGCTGATGCCGTGAAGGCCTATCTGGCCGGCAAGGGCGTCCCCGCCGATGCGATGGGCACCGAGGCGTTCGGCGAAGGCCGCCCGCTGGTTGATACCGCTGATGGTGTGCGTGAACCGCAGAACCGTCGTGTGGAAATCACCTTCAGCGGTGCTCCGGCGCCGGCCCCGACGGGCCCCTGCCAGCCGCAGTAAGCGGCCGACAGGCTGATTGGAATTGGGGGAGCGGCCCAGCCGCTCCCCCTTTTTCTTTGTCTGTCACCTGGCAACAGATAGCACAGGCAGCCACCGCGACCACGCAGATGCGCGCTCACCCATTGAGGGGCAAGCCTGATGATCAGGCGGTCAGTTTTCTGTGAGGTTTGCCAGATCCAGCCGAACGTCGGGCAGTGGCGGCAATGGCGGTACGTTCAATCCGGCAGCCGGAGGCACAAGGGCCAGCGCTTCGCGCAGCAGTGGCACCATGGTTTGGGCGATCTCGCCCATGGCGCCGACATCGCCAACCCGCACCGCCAGACCAGCCTGACCGGCAGCCCAACAGAAATTATATTGCGCATCAAGCGTTGAAAAACTGTTGTAGCTGCGGGTGTTGTAGCGATCGAACGCGGCGGCACCGCCCCGCTTCAGCGTGCGATTATAATGACCCTGCATCACGGATTGCGCTGCCGTCAGCTCGTTTCCATGCTTCTTCAGCATCTGGTTGTAATTGTCGACCGTGCGCAGGAACGGCGAATATTGACACTGCAAGGCCGCAACGTTCATCGCGGCGCGCAAGGTCCAGACGGCGTGTGCGCGGGCTTCGGCCGGGGTGGGCCGCGTCAGAATGATGGCTCTAGGCACCATGATGCCGGGCACGGTTGGTGCCTTTGGAACCGACGGCTTGGCTGGCACCTTGCTGGCCGATTTGGCCACAGGCTTGCGCACCGGGCGCTTGCCCTTGCGCGGCGCTGCGTCTGCAGCGCTGGCCACCAAAACGCCCATCAATGCCAGCCACAATATTGAACGCATCATCAACCCATTCAAACAAGGCGGCTTCGGTCACCGGGCAGGGCGTTGGCCCCAGCCCGGTGGACCGTCATGGCGCTGTCAGCCCAGGATGCTGCCCAGCGACAAGGCAACCGACATGTCGCCTTCAATCTTCAACTTGCCCATCATGAACGCCATCTGGGCATTCTGCTTGCCCGTGGCAATATCCATGAAATCGGCCATCGAAACCTTGATGCTGCAGGCCGTCGGGCCGTCCTCGTTGCTCACCACAACCGGCGAGACCGTGTCATCGATGCGCACCAGGCCATCGGCGCCGAAGTCGAATTTCACGGACTTCTTGAACTGCCCGCCGGCGCCCATGCGCTCGGTCATCTGTTCCGTGATCTGTGCAAGGCTCATGGTCATTCCTTCCCCAAACATGAAAAAAGGGCCGCCCCTAGCGGGACGGCCCTTCCTAAAGCAATTCGACGAAAAGTCGAAAATT
Organism: Sandarakinorhabdus sp. AAP62; assembly: GCF_000331225.1. Taxonomy (GTDB): domain Bacteria; phylum Pseudomonadota; class Alphaproteobacteria; order Sphingomonadales; family Sphingomonadaceae; genus Sandarakinorhabdus. The sequence goes on from NZ_ANFY01000016.1 coordinate 1,716, forward strand.
ACTTGGCTTCGGCCGGAGCGGCTTCAGCGGCCGGAGCAGCGGCATCAGCGGCCGGAGCAGCAGCGTCAGCGGCCGGAGCAGCGGCGTCAGCGGCCGGGGCCATGGCGTCAGCAGCCGGAGCGGCTTCAGCAGCCGGAGCGGCTTCAGCGGCCGGAGCTTCAGCGGCCGGAGCTTCTTCGGCCTTCTTTTCGCCGCAAGCAACGACGAGCAGAGCGGCGCCAGCGATGATCGAGGCAGTCTTCAGCTTTTCAACGATGGTCATTTGTAATCTCCTTGGACGGTAACGCCTGAACCCAGGACGAGTTGGGTCGGCTCGGCCTTAATCCCCCAACTGCGGTAGACATTAGCGAGACGCGTGAAATCGCGCAAGCGCGTCGTTGCATCAAGCCGACATCATGCGACGAGACGTGCAAGCATGGCGGGCAGGTGCCGTTCAAGCGCCTCGTCAACGTCTGCCAGCGCCGCGCCGCGGTCAAGCGCTGCCAGGCTTGTGACGGGCTCGGACAATCCGCACGGAATTATCCCACTGAAATCATTCAAATCCGGTGCAACGTTCAGGGCAATTCCGTGGAGGCTGACCCAGCGCTGCACCCGCACGCCGATGGCCGCGATCTTGGCAGGGCCTGCGGCAGTATCCACCCAAACGCCCACCTTCCCCGGTATGATTCGCCCAGTAACGCCGAAATCGGCCAGCACGTTGATCAGCCAGGCCTCCAGCGCCGCAACAAAACAGCGGATATCGCGGCCCCGTGCGGCCAGATCCAGCATCACATAGGCCACCCTCTGGCCGGGTCCGTGATAGGTGTAGCGACCGCCACGTCCCGCGCTGAAGACCGGAAAACGTTCAGGATCAATCAGTTCTGACAAGTTGGCGCTGGTGCCCGCCGTATAGAGTGGCGGGTGCTCCACCAGCCATATCCGTTCC
>NZ_ANFY01000017.1 GCF_000331225.1 Sandarakinorhabdus sp. AAP62
GGGGGGGGGCCGGCGCTGCAGCCGAGAACACGATATCGGCCATGGTGAGCGACTTGCTGCCCTGAACCATCGCGACAAACTCGTCAGGGCTGTCAAACTTGCCATTGCCGTTGCTGTCGAAGAAGATCCGCATGCCCGTGAAGCCACCGGCGCTGCCAGCACTCAGGAAATAGGTGCCTGGCGCCAGCTGCACCCGATCACCTTCGGAAAAATCGGTAATGCGGGCGTAATCGCCATTACCCTGGTTGTTGCTGCGGCCATCGTCGTAGAACACGCCGCGTCCATCACCCAGGATGAAGAGATCATTGCCGGCACCGCCGGTCATCACGTCGACCGTGCGGCTGCCGATCTTCGTGCTGGAGAGCGCCACACCGGTGATGGTGTCGTTGCCGGCACCACCGGTCAGCGTATCCGAACCATCGGTGCCATAGATCACCTGGTCTGGAGACGGCGTCGGAGTGGGCGTCGGCGTCGGCGTCGGCGTGGGCGTCGGCGTGGGCGTGGGCGTCGGCGTGGGAGTCGGCGTCGGGCTCGGCGCTGGCGCGACATTGAGGCCGGCAGAGATCAGATCGTTGACGTCAAGCCGGCCATTGGTGACCGTGATGTTGGTCAGCGATGTCGTGGCTTCAGCGCTGTTCAGCAGCGCAGCGCGCAACTGGGCACCGGTCAAGCCTTCGGCATAGGCCGAGAGCAGGCCAAGCGCGCCGGCAACGTGCGGGGCCGCCATCGATGTGCCGGTGTAGGCGGCATAGTTGCCGCCGGGCGTGGTCGACACGATCGAGGTGCCCGGCGCGCCGAGGTCCACCGTGAGCTTGCCGAAGTTGGACGAGCCCGCGCGGCTGCCGGACGAGGTGATGTTGGCCACGGACACCACGGCATCCCATCCCACCGCTGCCAGCGTGGAATAGTTGGTGGGGAAATAGGCGGTCACATCATTGTTGTCGCCCACGCCATCGGTGCCGCCGTTGCCGGCCGCCGCCACGAACAGCAGATCCTGCTTCGCGGCGCGCACGATGGCATCAAGCATCGATTGGGATTGGCCGCCACCGCCCCAGCTGTTGTTGGTGCCGACATAATTGCCGGCGCCGGCGTCATGGGCCTTGGCGGCATTGGTGTAATAATCGATGGCGCTGATGGCCGCAGCGCTGGAACCGGAGCCGCTGTCGGGCAGGAACTTCAGGGCCACCATCTGCACGGCCCAATTCACCCCTGCCACGCCCAGCGCGTTGTTGCCGATGGCGCCGATGGTGCCGGCGACGTGCGTGCCGTGGCCATTGCCATCCATGGGATCATTGTCGTTGTTGACGAAATCCCAGCCGATCAGATCGTCGATGCGGCCGTTGCCATCATTGTCGACGCCGTTTTCCCAGCGCGTATCGTTCAGCAGATCACCGGCATCGATACGGCCGTTGCCGTTGACGTCGCTCACGGCGTGGGCGTTGGCGGCATTGTTGAGATCGCGGAAGGTGATCAGTGTGTCGCCATCGGTATCAACCAGGCCGAGATTGTTCGGGATTTCGCCGGGATTGAGCCAGATGTTGAGATACAGATCGGCGTGCGTGTAATCGATACCGGTATCGATCACGCCAATCACCGTCTTGGTGGAACCGGTGTAGCCACGGGCCCACGCTTCGCCGGCCTGGCTGCCGAACTGGTTGGCCGGGGTGGTGGTGTCACCATACATGCCCCACAGGCCGCCATTGGTGTAACGCGTGTCGTTGCTGCCCTGCACCGACAGGGTGGCGTTCACTTCAGCAAAGGCCACATTGGGGTTGCGCGCCAGGGCTTCCATCACGGCTTCGGCCGAACGGCCCGGCGCCACGCTGATGACCAGCAGATCGCCTTCCGCATCGCTGCGCACCACGCTGGCATTGCCCCCGCCGGCATTGCTCACGGCCAAGGCTTGATCTGCCGCGCTGGCGCCAGCGCGGAACTGGACCAGCAACTCGGTGACAGTGCGGGCGGAGTCTGCTGCGGGGGCAGCCACGGCCGGGATCCCATCCTGGCGGCCGAGGCTCCCAAACGCAAAACTGTCCGCCGCAGTGGCTTCGGGACGGGCGTATTCATCCCAATCTTCACGAGCCATCTGGAAGCGATACTCAGACATCGTGGTTGACCCTCTCAGACCACGTGCGCAACGCAAACTTTACAGCGGTTAACGCACACGACAAAATAGTGAACACGGGGTTACGCCAAGCAACTGGTAACGAAGCCTTTACCTCGAATAATATTCGAGAAGAAAAATTTTTCGTTAACCGACTGCATCGAAACGCTGATACATCCGGTTTCGACAGCTGCTTAGTCCGTATTGGTGTGGAAATTGTAAACGCCGAAAACATTTTGTCCTAAACCTCCGTGAACTGTAATTCTCATGATAATGAACGATAAAGTTGGATTAAAAATTCCCTTCGCCTTGGATTGAGCACGAAAAAAACGACCGCACCCGGCCAGCCATGATGGGCTGGCCGGGTGCGGCCGTTCGGGAGATTTCAGATCGCGATCAGGCGGCGGCGCTGTGCGCCAGGGCTTCGCGTTCGGCCTTCAGGGCTTCTGCGATAAGAAATGCCATTTCAAGGCTTTGGCTGGCATTCAGGCGCGGGTCGCACTGGGTCTGGTAACGGGTCGCAAGGCCTTCGTCGGAAATGGCGATGGCGCCGCCGGTACACTCGGTCACATCCTGTCCGGTCATCTCCAGGTGGATGCCGCCAGCATGGGTGCCTTCGGCCCTGTGCACGGCAAAAAACCCGGTCACTTCGGCCAGAATCCGGTCAAACGGGCGGGTTTTGAGGCCGCCAGCGGCCTTGATCGTGTTGCCGTGCATCGGGTCACAGCTCCACAAAACATGGCGACCTTCGCGCTTCACGGCGCGAATCAGGCGCGGCAGATGGGCCTCCACCTTGTCATGACCGAATCGGGTGATGAGGGTGATTCGGCCTGGCTGATTCGCCGGATTCAGCGTGTCGATCAGGCGAATCAGGTCATCGGGTTCCAGACTGGGGCCGCATTTAAGGCCGAGTGGGTTGCCGACACCGCGCAGGAACTCCACGTGGGCACTGCCCGCAAAGCGGGTGCGGTCGCCGATCCACAGCATATGCGCCGAGGTGTCGTACCAGTCGCCGGTCAGGCTGTCCTGCCGGGTCATCGCCTCTTCATAGCCCAGCAGCAGGGCCTCGTGGCTGGTGAAGAAGCTGGTGCCCTTCAACTGCGGCACCGTATCGGGCGAAAGGCCAATGGCCTCCATGAAATCCAGCGCTTCGCCGATCCGATCGGCCAGTTGCGCATATTGTTCGGCCCAGGGGCTGCGCGCGGCGAAATCCAGGTTCCATTTGTGCACCTGGTGCAGATTGGCATAGCCGCCACTGGCAAAGGCGCGCAGCAGGTTCAGCGTCGAGGCTGATTGCATATAGCCGCGGATCATGCGCTGCGGGTTGGGCGTACGCGCTTCTGCGGTGAACTCGATGTCGTTGACATTGTCACCACGATAGCTGGGCAGGGACACGCCATCGATTTCCTCGAAATCGCCCGAGCGCGGCTTGGCGAACTGGCCGGCCATGCGGCCCACCTTCACCACCGGCATCTTGCTTGCAAAGGTGAGAGTGACGGCCATCTGCAGCAGCACGCGGAACGTGTCGCGGATGGTGTTGGGGTGGAACTCGGCAAAACTCTCGGCGCAATCGCCGCCCTGCAGCAGGAAGCCATTTCCGGCAGCGACATCGGCCAGTCGCGTGGTGAGATCGCGCGCCTCACCGGCAAACACCAGCGGCGGATAGGACCGCAGCTCGGTCTCCACGGCGCGCAGCGCCGCTGCGTCGGGATAAGTGGGCAATTGCCGGGCTTCGTGTTGGCGCCAGCTGTCGGGGGTCCAGTTCTTCGTCATAGCGCAGGTGCTTTGCGGCAAATCATCAGGGTGAGCAAGTCACCGCATGAGGACGAGTTCCTCGCTCATCGTCGGGTGCAGCGCCATGGTGTCGTCAAACTGCGCCTTGGTCAGCCCGGCCTTCACCGCGATGGCGACGGCCTGCAGGATTTCCGGCGCATCCGGGCCGATCATGTGGGCACCCACCACGCGGTCGGTGGCGGCATCGACCACCAGCTTGTAGAGCGCGCGTTCGTTGCGGCCGGCCAGCACATTCTTCATCGGCCGGAAATCGGAGGTGAAGATCCTCACTTGTCCGAAGGCGTTGCGGGCCTGCGCTTCGGTCATGCCCACGCTGCCCAGTGGCGGGTTGGAGAAGACGGCAGAGGGGATGGCGCTGTAGTCCACGTGCCAGTTCTTCTCTCCGAACTGGCGATCGGCAAAGCTGTGGCCTTCGCGAATGGCCACCGGGGTCAGCTGCACCCGGTCAGTCACGTCGCCGACGGCGAAGATGTTGGCGACATTGGTGCGATTGTCGGCATCGACAGCGATGGCGCCCTTTTCGTTCAGGGCCACGCCGACATCATCAAGGCCAAGTCCTTCGATATTGGGCACCCGGCCCAGCGCCCACAGCACCACATCGGTTTCCATGGTCTTGCCGTCGGTGAAGTGCAGCACCAGGCCGGTTTCGGTCTTCTCCACCCGCTCCAGACGGCAGTTCAGCTTGAAGTTCAGGCCCTTGGCCAGGCTGATCTGCAGCAGGCGATCGGCCAGCGCTGGCTCCCAGCCGCGCAGGATGGTGTCGCTGCGGTTGATCAGCGTCACGTCCACGCCGAGTTCATGGAACACGCCGGCAAATTCGGTGGCGATATAGCCGGCGCCGGCGATAACCATGCGCCTTGGCAGTGTGGGCAGATGGAAAACCTCGTTCGAGGTGATCCCATGTTCCGCGCCCGGAATATCAGGCGTGAAGGGCCGGGCACCCGTGGCAATCAGGATGGTCTCGGCAGTGTGGCGCTTGCCGTCCACTTCCACCGTGTTGGCGTCGATCAGCCGGGCGTGGCCCGGCAGGGTAGTGACCTTGTTGTTGTCGAGCGTGTTCTGATACAGGCCGTTCAGACGGTCCACCTCGGCCGCCACATTGTCACGTAGGGTGGGCCAGTCAAAGCGCTTGGCCTCGATATGCCAGCCAAAGCGGCGGGCATCTTCCAGATCCTCGGCGAAATGGGAGCCATAGACCAGCAGCTTCTTGGGCACGCAGCCGCGGATCACGCAGGTGCCACCCACCCGATATTCTTCCGCCACCGCCACGCGTGCACCGTGGCTGGCCGCAATGCGACTGGCGCGCACCCCGCCGGAACCGGCACCAATCACCAAAAGGTCGAAATCATGGCTCATGTCTGTCTCCGTGGCGGCTGATAGGCCAGCGCTGCCAGCGGCGCCAATCAATTTCCCCGTTTACCGTGAACGATAGCGGCGATGACAAGCAGCCTCAGCCCATCAGCCACCAGTAGAGCCCGCCAAGCACAATACCGCCGTGGACGCCGGTGATCAGCACCAGTGACTGTTTGAAACTGTCTTTCGATGATTTGTGGCGCAGCCGGTGCATGGCATGCCAGGCCGCCGGGCTGCCGCCGACCGCCGCCCAGCCCAGCAAGCTGGCTTCGGATATGCGTTCGCGGGACCGGCCAGCCACAGCGCGCCGCTTGTCCATCGCAAACATCGCCCAGGTGACGGCATTGATCAACGCCAGGCAGAGCACCAGCAGCAGGGTCAGGCCGGGACCGTGGATCACCAGCAGCGCCGGCGCCGGCGTATCGGGCGGCACGATGACACGTTCAGGAAGCCGGGCGGGTACCCCGTCGGGTACCGCAGCGGTTTGCGGGGGGCGCCGCTGCACGGCCTGGGGCTCCAGCATCTGATCAGCACAATCCAGCGGGGCATAGCGCGGCACCGCGTGGCCGGAAGCGATCATCGCGCAACTGATGTTCACCTGACCGGCCGTGCAATTCACGATGGCGCGGCCATAATTGTCAGTATCTTCCTGCGTGCAGCGCAGAGTCTTGCCGCGTGTCAGGCGGCGCAGCTGGTCGCGCGCGGCAAAGGGATCGCCATCCACGCAGCGTCGCCCCGGCCGGCAGGCGCCCGGCATTTCGGGCGCATCGATGCCTTGCAGGCGCATTGCGCCGGGAACGTTGGCACAGCGCAGATTGTCGCCATCATGATGCGTGGGACCTTCGCAGGCAAAGCTGGCGGCAGCGGCGGCCAGGGCGATCATTGGCAGGGGCATGGCCCCTGTTTATCGACGGGTAGCGCAATCGCAAGCCGGTTCAGCCGGCAATCCACCACCAGAGTGCGCCAATGGCCAACCCGATCTGGATGCCGGTGATGTTGAGCAGGCGGGGCAGCAGCGCTTCACCCTGGCGGCCGGCGTGGCGGGTCCACAGGGCGGTCCATGCTGCAGGGGAGGCGCCGGCGGCGGCTAGGCCGAGGAACAGCCAGGGATCCAGCCGGTCCATCGGCGCGCCCCAGCGGTCGCGTGACGGCCAGCGTTCATGGGCCAGCTGCAACAGGGCCAGATTGGCCATCGCCATCCACAGGCCGATCATCACGATGGCGCCGGCAATCGGCAGCGACCACGGGGTTTCCTGCAGCGCCACGCCATCCATCACCACGGCCGGAGCAGCAGCTTGCGGACGCGATGGGCCGGATTCACCAAGATCGAGCGTGATCTGCCCTTCGGCCGGAAGCGCCTTTGGCAGGCCACCTGGCAGTGTGCCCGGCGCATAACTGGCGGATTGCAACAGCACCGCGCGACGGCGAACCGGCGTCGTACAATTGCAATCGCCGGCCGTCCGGCTCGGCACGGCATAGCTGGTGGCCAACATTGCACAGGAAAGATCGGTGGCTTCGACACGGCAACGCGCGAGAACGCGGCCCATATGGTCGGTTCCGGCGGCTTCGCATGCAAGTGGCCGGCCCATCGTCAGTCCGCGCAGCGCCTCGCGAGCAGCAAAGGGATCGCCGGATGGGCAGGCCTTGTTGGGTTGGCAGGTCGCCGGCATCTCCGGCGCATCATAGCCCATCAGCCGAATGATTTCGGGACGGTTGGCACAACGCACTGTGCTGGCGTTGTCGTGGACCGGCGCCAGACAGGTAAAACTGCCCAGCAACGCACCCGCAATGATTTCCCCCGCAAACATTCTTGAACGCCAACACCCCAAACAGTGCGTGAAACGGCGTGTGTGCATCGCACATGCTGCCGCCGCCCTTGGCCTTGCGACCATACTGCTTGCCGCCCAGCTTCACGCTGGCCCAGAGAATCACGACCATCTGCGCTGTGGCTCGGCTCCCTAGGCTGGGCCAAAGACACAGATGATCGTGACGGGCAGTAGATTTGCCGGTCACGCAGGCCCACCCGAGCCTGCCGTTGCCCGACAAATCGAAGGCATCGCTGCTGCACAACCGCCAGTGCCGTTCCGGACTGAATGGCAGCGCCCGCCGCGATCCAGGCCGGCGCCGGCACCCACTTTGCCGCCAGCGCCGCAAGCGGAGCAGGCAGCGCCATGAGCGGCGCACAACATACGACCATAGTGGAACATATTTACGGTTTGGCAAGCGTTTTGACAGCGACGCGTCGCAATGCCGAGCGATCACCAAGGAGGAAGCCGGTCGGAATATAAATTGCCGCAGACAAACAAGGGCCTGCCGGGCGCTTTTGACCCAAGAATGAGGGCGCTCGCGCGAAATTACGGGGCAAGGGAAAGCCCCGATTCGGTGGTCAACGGCGGCCGATCTCGGCCCGACCCTTGATCAATCCCGGAACGGATCCTTGACCAGGATCGTGTCTTCCCGTTCCGGCGAGGTGGAGACCAGGGCCACTGGGCACTCGGTCAATTCCTCGATGCGGCGGATATATTTGATGGCCTGGGCCGGCAGCTGGGCCCAGCTGCGCGCTCCGGCGGTCGATTCGCTCCAGCCTTCAAACAACTCGTAGATCGGTTCGACCCGCGCCTGTTCGGAAGGGTGGGCGGGCAGATGATCCAGCTCGCGGCCATCAAGGCGGTAACCGGTGCAGATCATCACCGTGTCGAACCCGTCGAGCACGTCCAGCTTGGTCAGCGCCATGCCGGTGATGCCGCCCACGGCGATGGCCTGGCGGACCAGCACGGCATCGAACCAGCCACAACGGCGCTTGCGGCCCGTGACAGTGCCGAACTCGTGCCCGCGTTCGCCCAGGCGCTGGCCAATGTCATTTTCCTGTTCGGTGGGGAAGGGGCCGGAACCGACGCGGGTGGTATAGGCCTTGGTGATGCCCAGCACATAGCCGGTGGCATCCGGGCCCATGCCCGAACCGGCCGCAGCCTGACCGGCGACCACGTTGGACGAGGTGACGAATGGCCAGGTGCCGTGATCGACATCAAGCAGCACGCCCTGCGCGCCTTCGAACAGGATGCGATCGCGCCGCCAGCGGGCATCGCGCAGGCGTTTCCACACGGGCTGGATATAGGGCAGCACGGCCGGCGCCACGTCGGCCAGTTGCGCCTGCAGTTCAGCGGCATCCACCGGTGCCACGCCAAAGCCGGCACGCAAGGCATTGTGGTGGGCAAGCAGGCGTTCGAGCTGCGGACCGATCTGATCCAGATGCGCCAGATCGATCACGCGCAGGGCGCGGCGGCCTACCTTGTCTTCATAGGCCGGGCCGATGCCGCGCCTTGTGGTGCCGATCTTGCCAGCGCCCATGGCATCTTCGCGCAACGCATCCAGATCCCGGTGCAGCGGCAGAATCAGCGGGCAGGTTTCCGATACCATCAGATTTTCGGGCGTGATCGCGACACCCATGCCGGCAATGCGGGCGACTTCGTCGCGGAAATGCCAGGGATCGAAGACGACGCCATTGCCGATGACCGACAATGTGCCGCGCACGATGCCCGACGGCAGCAATGACAGCTTGTAGGTCTGATTGCCCACCACCAGCGTGTGGCCGGCATTGTGGCCGCCCTGGAAGCGCACCACCACATCGGCGCGGGCAGAGAGCCAATCGACAATCTTGCCCTTGCCTTCATCGCCCCATTGGGCGCCAACCACGGTCACATTCGGCATGTTCAGTCCTGTCCTCAGCGCACGTAGCTGGCGCCGTTGATATCGAGGGTGGCGCCCGTCATCGACGCCGGCGCATCGCTGGCCAGCCAGCGGATCATTTCGGCAACCTCTTCGGGCATGGCGACGCGGCCCAGCGGAATATCGGCCAGCAGCTTGTCACCGCCGCGGCTTGCCAGATAGTCCTCGGCCATGCCGGTCATGGTGAAGCCCGGCGTGATGGCAAAGGCGAGGATATTCTGCGCGGCATAGGCGCGGGCGATACTCTTGGTCATCGCCAGCATGCCGCCCTTTGCGGCTGCATAATGCCAATGCTGGGGCGAATCACCGCGATGGCCGGCGCGGCTGGCGACGTTGATGATGCGGCCGCCGCCATTGGCCTGGAAATGCAGAACCGCATGGCGGCACAGATCGGCGGCGCTCTGCAGGTTGATGGCGTGGCTGCGCGCCCAGGTGGCAGCAAAGCCGTCGGCATCCATGATATTTGCCGCCTCGAACACGCCGGCATTGTTGACCAGCACATCGATGCGGCCTCCGGCCTGGGCCAGTGCCTGCTCCCAGAGCGCATCGGCGGCGCGAGGCTGGGCGAAATCGGCAGCAATCAGCCCGGCATTGCCCGCCGTGGATTGCCCGATGACCTTGTGGCCAGACTGTTCCAGCAGGGTGCGCGCCGCCGCGCCAATGCCGCGTGATGCGCCGGTGAGGAGGATGGTTGCCATGTTGGCCCCTATGACGCCGACTGGGGCAGGCTGTCCAGCCGGTGGGTAAGGGCCTCGGTCGCCTGAGCCTCGCGCTGCTGCCAATTGCCCATGATCAGCACCGGTTCGATATTGCGTGCGGCCATCTCATCCTCGATGGCCGCCTGAAACGCCAGTCGGTCGCGGCCCACGAATTGCCGGGTGCCATCGGCCACCCACGGCGTATCGGGCGCGAACAGCAGATAGAGATCGGCAGCGGCCGACATTGCCGACAGCGCGGGATCGCGGTGGCCATGCAGCATGCGAAACCAGGCGGCCGTCATTACCACATCAGTATCTTCGATCAGCAGCCGCGGGTGCGACGCGAGCAGCCGGTGGCGCCGTTCGGCATGGATGCGGGCGATGGTGCGCAGCACGTCAGGGGTGAAATCGGTGCCAATCGTTTCGGCATATTCGCGGCCATATTCGGGCATCAGCACCCCGCCCAGCCGGCGCGCCAGCCGCTCTGCCATCCGGGTCTTGCCCGTCGACTCCACGCCGGTGAAACACACATGCAGGCTCGTCATGGTTCAAGCCGCTCCGCCGCCAGCCACAGCCGCCAACTCCAGATCGCCACAGCAAGGAAGGCCACATACAGCGCCGCCGTCACCCAAAGCGCCTGGCTGGCATAAAGGCCCACCGAAACGATGTTGATGCCCACCCACAGCGGCCAGCTTTCCAGCATACGAAGGTTGATCAACACTTGCGCCACCAGCGACCAGCCCGCGACGGCGCCATCGGTGATGGGGGCGGCGGCATCGGTTTGCGCCAACAACAGAGCCAGAACAGCGCTGCCAATCACACCGCTGATCAGTACCACCGGCCAGCCCATGGGCGGCAGGCGCCGCACTGCCACCTGGCCCTCGTCGGCCGGTGCCCGCAGCCACATCCACAGGCCCTGTGCCTGGGCGAGGAAGAAGAATATCTGCAGGCCGGCCACGGCATAGAGCCGGCTGTTCCAGAACACGATGGCCAGGATGGCCACCATCGCCATGCCGAACGGGTAATTCCACACGGATCGCCGCGCGAGCAGCACGACGTTGGCCAGCCCGAACGCCGACGCAGCAAGTTCCCACGGATTCACGCGTCGTCTTAAGCCCGCGACGCGAAAATATTGCAAGCCACGCAAGCAAAAGGGGGCGCAGCCACTGGCCACGCCCCCCATTGTTCACGGCTCACCGCTGATCAGAAGCGGTAACGCAGCAGACCGCCGTAGGTGCGGGGCTGGTTGCGATAGCCCGAAAGCGTGCCGGCCTGCGCCACGCCAGGGAAGATCGTGGTCACCCAGGCCTGGTCGGTCAGGTTGCGGCCCCACAGGGTGATGTCCAGCTTGTTGTTGAGCACCAGAGTCACGGCGGCGTTCAGATTGTCCACAGTGCGTTGCAGTGTCACCGTGCCCTGGGCGATCTGCGTCGGGCTTTCGTGCTGGTAGTCCGCGTGGAAGTTCAGCTTGGCGTTGTCGTTCAGGCGGGCGGTGTAATCACCGCCAACCGATACCGCGAACTCAGGCACGCCGGCCACGCGCAGGCCGGAAAGATCCTGCGGCAGGGTGGAGAAGCTGCCGGCCTGCAGGGCGGCACCGCCCACAAAGCTGTCAAACTTCATGTTGAGGTAGGTGAAGTTGGCGAAGAAACGCAGATCCTTGACCGGCGAAATGGTGGTATCGAGTTCAAACCCGGTCACCGACTGCTGTTCGGCGTTGGCCAGGATGAAACCGGTGCCCGAGAACACGTTGCTCTGGAAGCCCTGCAGGATCTGACGGAACGCGGCCAGGTTGAAGCCAAAGCCTTCCCACTGGCCCTTGATGCCCAGTTCATAAACGGTGGCATGTTCCGGATTGGCCGAACGCGAACCGGTGGTGAGGTTCACCGGCAGGTTGGCGCCCAGCGCGGTGCGGATCGGCGAGGCCGCCGGCGCCGGCGACTGTGCGGTCGAACCCGGGATGAACAGCGCGGCCGGCGGACGGGCATCGAACGACAGGTTGATCGAGCTCGCCTTGAAGCCGGTGGCATGCGTGGCATAGATGTTCAGATTGTCGTTGAACTTGTAGTTCAGGCGCACGGTGTAGGCAAAATCGCTGTCAGACGTGCGGCCATCCTCAACGCCATTGGGAACGTTGAGATAGGGCGGAATGAACTGCAGACCGCGCAGGCCCAGGAAGGGGTTGAAGGTCGGATTGGCCGCAACGACAGCCGGCACGCCGGCGTTCACACCGGCGCGCACCAGATCAAGGCCGGAAAACACATCGGTGGTAACGACGTTGGTGGCATATTCCTTGCGATCGTGGGTGTAGTTGCCGCCCAGCGTCAGGGTCAGGTTGTCCAGCAGGTTCCAATCCACGGTGCCGAAGATCGAGATGGCGCGGTTCTTGTAGTCATACTGTTCGAACCGGCCCTGGCCCTGGCCGCCGAATGCTCCTGCCGGCGTGCCCGGCAGCAGCGCCCGCAGCGTCGGTTCCAGGCTGGTGTAGGCGCCGCCCGAAAGCGCGCTGGCATAGTTGCGGAAATCCCGGCCAAAGGTCAGCTGGCCGCTGGCATCGATATTCTCGTGGAAATAGAAGGCGCCAACCAGGAAATTGATCGGGCCATCGAATTTCGAGGCGACACGGAATTCGGCCGTGTACGTATCGATGGCGTTGCGGCCGCTATTTTCCCCGATCAGATCGGCGCTGGTAAAATCGCTGTCGGCGTTGGTGGAAAGCCGCACGCCACGATAGGCACCGATGAAGGTGAGATCGAACTGGCCAACCTTGTAGTCCGCCTGGGCCGAGAAGCCGAAGTTGTCGACTTCGTTGGTGGACGGGAAGTTGGTCGACGAACGCAGCGCCAGCGGCTGATTGGAAATGATGCGGCCGCCAAGCGCACGCACGGCGTTGCCGGTCGGGCCGTCAACCAGGTTTACCACCGAGCAGCAGATCTCATCGATCTTGTCGTAATCGCCGATCAGGCGCAGCTTGAAATCCTCGCTGGGCTTGAACAGCAGCTGGGCGCGCACGCCGCCACGATTGCGGTCGTTCTCGTCGATGTTCAGCGCTTCGTTGAACACATAGCCGTCGCGGCGGTTGTAGTTGCCGGCCAGGCTGAAGGCGATGGTTTCACTGATCGGCCCGGTGATTTCGGCACGCGCAATGAGCGCATTATAGTTGCCGTAGCTGAGTTCGGCCTGGCCGCCATATTCGAACTTCGGTTCGGCGGTGACAACCGAGATGATACCGGCCGAGGCGTTCTTGCCAAACAGGGTCGACTGCGGACCGCGCAGCACTTCGATGCGCTCAACGCTGGGCAGATCGCCGATCTGGGCGGCGGAACGGCTGCGATAGACGCCATCGATGAACACGCCAACCGACGGTTCGATGCCCACGTTGTTGGCACCGTTGCCGAAGCCGCGGATGATGAAATTGGTGTTGGCCGACGATTGCAGCTGCGACACGCGCAGGGATGGCACGACCGACTGCAGGTCAAGGGCATCGCGGATCTGGGCATTCTCGATCAGCGCCTTCGACGTGACGGAGACCGAAATCGGCGTGTCCTGCAGGGTCTTGGCCTGCTTGGAGGCGGTGACGATGATGATTTCCTCATCGCCGGCTTCATCGGCGGCAGCAGTTTGCGCAAAGGCGGGGGCAGCCAGGGCAACAGTGGCGGAAACGCCAAGCAAAAGGGCAGCGCGCAGGGCAACGATGCCTGCGGTTTCAACAGTCGACATGAAGTTCCTTCCCAAAAAATCCAGGCCTTGGCCGTTATCGACGGCGGCCCCGAACAAGCCCGTTCGTCGGGCCATGCCGCAGGGAATTACAGATGCTTCATGTTTTTTCAAGCCCGACCCGCGGCCCGGCACTGACGCTTCTTGCCCGACCGTTGCCATCGTGCAACGGAAAGACCAATCGTCGTCCGACAATGGGTTACAAGATGCGGGTTACAGGATGAATGACTGGGAAATCGCAACGGATCGCTTGTTGATCCGGCCGATGCGGGTGGAGGAAGCGGCCGACTGGCACCGCATCCGCGCTGCCGCGCCATTTGATCCACTGGACCGATCGGTGGAAGAAAGTATCGCGCTGATCACTGCCATGCAGCGGCGCGCGGCTCCCGATTCCGATGGGTGGCAGCAATTCACGATTACGACCAAGGATGGCAGCATGATCGGCGATCTGGGCATCCGTTTTTCGCCGCCGTGGAGCGCCACGGCGGAAATCGGCTTTGCCATTGATCTGCGCTGGCAGCGGCAGGGGCTCTGCGCTGAAGCGGTGGAAGCGATGGTGCGCCGCCTGTTCCGCAACAATCGTCGTCGTGTGGTGGCCGTCACCGATGCCCGCAACCGGCCGGCACAGCGGGTCTTGGAACGCTGCTGGTTCCGCGAGGAAGGCCGCTTCGTGCAAAGCTGGCGCGACGGCGATGCCTGGTATGACGAACTTAGTTACGCCCGACTGGCCAGCGACTGATGGCAAGCACGGTGCCTGGGCCGACGCCTGCCATCGTTGCCGCCCTGATCGGCGCCGAGGTGCGGACAGTGGAGCAATTGTCGGGCGGTGCGTCGTCGGCAACCTATTCCGTTGATGCGATCCGCGATGACGCGCCCTGGCCGCTGATCCTGCAGTGCGCCGCCACCGGATCTGTGCCGCCAGGCGGGCTGCCGCGGGCGGATCAGGCGCAGTTGCAGCAATTTGCTTTTGCCAATGGTCTGCCGGTGGCGGAGGTGGTGCGGGTACTGGTGCCGGAAGATGGCTTGGGCGAAGGCTATGTGATGACCAGGCTGCCCGGCGAGGCGCTGGCACCGCGATGGCTGAAACTGCCGGACTATGCGCCGGCCCGGGCGGTGTTGACCCGGCAATGCGCCGACGTGCTGGCCCGATTGCACCAACTGCCCATGGCGGGCGTTGCCGGGCTGGCGTTGCCCACCGGCAGCACGGCAGAACTGCTGGATCGCATGTTTGCGAATTATCGCCGTTTTGCGGTGAGCAGCCCGATTTTCGATCTCATCTTTGCCTGGCTGAAAGAGCGGATCGTCGATCGGCCGGCGAGCAGCATCGTTCACGGCGATTTTCGCTCCGGCAATTTCCTGGTCGCGCCTGATGGGTTGGTGGCGGTGCTGGATTGGGAATTGGCGCATCTTGGCGATCCGCACGAGGATCTGGGTTGGCTGTGCTGCAATAGCTGGCGCTTCGGCGTGTGGGACAAGCCGGTCGGCGGCTTTGGCGAGCGTGACGAACTGCACGCCGCCTATGAAGCGGCAGGTGGTGACCCGGTCGACAAGGGCCGTGCCCATTGGTGGGAAGTGCTGGGCACGCTGAAATGGGGCCTGTCGTGCCTGACGCTGGGTGATGACCATGTCTCCGGCCGCCTCCGCAATGTCGAACGTGCCGCCATCGGACGGCGAGTTTCCGAAGTGGAACTGGACCTGATGCACATGCTGAAATTCGGAAGCGTGTGATGGCTGAACAGATCGAAGCCACCACATTGATCGAAGCGGTGCAGTTGTTCCTTGCCGAACTGGAACCGGAGCTGAAGGGCCGCCGCGCCTTTCATGCCAAGGTGGCTGGCAATGCGCTGGCCATCGTGCTGCGTGAGCTGGCGCAGCAGCCGCAGGCCAGGGAGCAGGCGCTGCTGGCTGGCATCATGGGGCAGGAGGCGCCGCTGGACAGGCTGCGCGCCGACCTTTGCGACGACCTGCGGAGCGGAACGAAGAACGCCAGCACGCCGGGCCTTGTCGATGCTTTGCTCGCGGTGGCGCTGGCCAAGTGCGCGGTGGACAATCCGCGTTATTCCACGTTCAAACGGCTTGGCGTTTGAACCAACAACAGGTCAAACGGCTTGGCGTTTGAACCATCAGGCTTGGTTCAAACGTCTAGCCGGCTCAGCCACGGCCTGAGCAACGCCAGATAAGCCTCTGGATTATCGAGCATGATGCTGTGCGATGCCGACGGGATGGCTTCAAACCGCGCGCCGGCCGCGATGGCGAAATTGGCGACGGTTTCCGGACGCGCCTCGTCATCCACGCCGGCCACGAACAGGGTGCGCCTTGCATCGAGCTGATCGAGCAGCGGTTGCCCGTCATAATCCTTCAGCGTGCCGGTGCAGGTGAATTCGGCGCGGCCCCACATGTGATTGTAGAGCGCTTCCGCAAAGGGTGCGGGCAGGGCGTCGCGATAGGCGGCAATGGCCGGCGGCGGCAGCACCTGGCGCACATGGCGGGCATAGAAGGCTGCGGTCGCGGCATCACAAGCCGCCTGCGGGGCGGCGCCTGGTGTGTCGCAGCGGTCCAGCAGGTCGCGCACATCGGCCGGCATGCCAGCCTTCAACTCGGCGGCGTCGCGCAACCAGATTTCGGTGGAAACCAGCGGCGACTGCAGCACCAGCCCGGCCAGTGAAGCTGGCCTGGTGGCGCCATATTCCAGCGCCAGCGTGCCACCCCAGCTGCCGCCGAGCACATGCCAGCGCGCGATGCCGAAATGAGCCCGGATCGCCTCGATTTCCGAAAGATAGCGCGCCACCGTCCAGTTGGCCGGATTGCCGGGACGATCAGAGCGGCCGCAGTCGAGCTGGTCATAAAGGATGACGGCGCGCTCATCGGCGAGGGCAGTGGCATTGAGCCAGCTCCAGTGCGAACTGCCCGGCCCGCCGTGGATGAACAGGATCGGCGGCCGCTTGCCGTCGAGCGCCCCGTTCACCCGCACATAGATGCGGCCGCCCTCGACCGGCACCATGGCCTCCTGATCCGGGGCCAGCCGGATCCCGGGGGATGTCGCGCCCTGGCGCAGCGTCTGCGCCGCCAGCCGGGACGGGAGCAGGCTGGCCAGGCCGGCCACCAGCCCAGAAGCCAGCAGGGTGCGCCGCGCCATCACGCCGTTTTGCGCCGGAAGCCGGCCGGATCAAGATGCATGTCGATATCCGGGTAATGGCATTCATCGATGTCGATGCGATCGGTGCCGATCGCGAGGAACTGGCAGGGCAGGGCGGAACGATTCTGCAGATGGTGGCCATTGGCGGCACCAGCGGGAAAACAGGCGATGTCGCCCGGTTTCATGACGGTATCGCCGCCGTCTTCGACCAGCACAGCCTCGCCGGCCAGCATCACCACCATCTCGTCCTCGTGGCTGTGCCAGTGCCGCTGGCTCGACCAGGCACCGGCAGGCAGGGTGACAAGATTGGCGCCGAATTGCGTCAGCCCGCCGGCCGCTGCCACGGCACGCCATGCCCGGCCCGCCACCGCCTCGTGATGGGGCGGGAGATAGTTGGACCCGGTGTTGACCGGCAGGGCATCGACAGCAATCTTCGGCATCAACGCCGTTCAAGCACAACCGGCAGCTTTCGGAAACCGTGCACGAAGCACTGCGCCACATATTCCGCTGCGCCGACCTGGCGCGGGAAAAGTTTGCGGGCCAGCAATTCCTCCAGCAGCACGGCAATCTGCAACTCGGCCAGCCGCGCGCCCACGCAGCGGTGGACGCCAAAGCCGAACGACAGGTGGCGGCGGGCATTGGCGCGGCTGATGTCAAAGCGCTCGGCATCGGGGAACACGCTCTCGTCGCGGTTGCCGCTGATGTACCAGACGACGATCTTGTCACCCTTCTTCACCGGCACGCCAGCGATATCGGCATCTTCCACCGCAGTGCGGCGCATGTGGGCCAGCGGCGTCTGCCAGCGCAGCACTTCGGAAATCGTGTTGCCGATCAGGGAATGATCGGCCTCCAGCCTGGCCCATTCGCCGTCATAGCGGTTGAAGGCTTCGACCAGGCCCGACATGGAATTGCGCGTGGTGTCGTTGCCGCCGACGATCAGCAGGATATAATTCCCCGTGCGTTCCTGGAACGGCATGTCGCCCATGGCGTTGCTGTGTGCCATTGCGCTGATCAGGTCGCCGGTTGGCGGCTTGGCCTTGCGCTCGGCCATCAGCGCATCGAGCGCGTGGGTCATGTCGATCAGATGCTGCTGGCGGATATCCTTGGTCGCCGGATTGAGCGCCGCTTCGATGTCGCCACCCCAATCCGACCACAAGGTGAGATCGCGGCGCTTTTCCCATGGATAGTCGAACAGGATGGCGAGCATCCCCGTCGTCAATTCGATGGAAACGCGATCAACCCAATCAAATTCCTCACCAATCGGCAGGCTGTCGATCAACTCGCTGGTCCGCTTGCGCACCTCGATGGCCATGCGGGCGATTTCCGACGGGCCAAAGGCTGGTGCCACCACCCGGCGCTGGTCGCTGTGGCGTGGCCGGTCCATGGCGATGAACTGCGGCAGATTATATTCGCCAAACAGATCGACCACGGTGATGCCGCCGAATTCATGGCTGCTGGAAAAGATATCGGGCCGCGCCTCCACCGCCATGATGTCGGCATGGCTGCAGACCGACCAGAACGGGCCAAACGGGCTGTTGGCCTGGTGATGCACCGGGGCCTCGGCGCGCAGCCGCGCAAACACCGGCCGCCAACTGTCGTTGGCATAGAGCGTCGCATCCGACACATCGATCACGTCGAGCGGAACTTCAGACACATTGGTCGGAGCAATCGTCGCCATCATATCCTCCCCATTTCGAGCGCCGCCTGTTCACGGTCGTTGCTGCGATGCTACGATGGAATCATCACAACTGCGAGTCCCAGCGCGATGGCCATTCCCTCTCACAATAACCATGACGCCAGCATCGATCCCACCCGTGAACAGGTCCGCAATCTGCGCGACAATGGCCGTGACGGGCCGGTGGTGATGATGAACCTGCTGAAGTTCCGCAAAACCGCCAACTATCCGCCCGAAGCCGGGATGGCGCCCTGCTCGGGGAAAGAAGCCTATGACCGATATCAGCACGCCTTCACCGTAGCGGTGGGTTCGGTGTCGCAAGCCGAAGTGCTCTATGATGGTCCGTGCGAACAGGTCTTCATCGGCCAGGCCGATACTGACGCCGCCGATTGGGACAAGTTGCTGCTGGTTCGCTATCCGACGCGCCAGCATTTCCTCAACATGATGGCCAACGACAGCTACCGGGATGCATTGGTGCATCGTTATGCCGGGTTGGAACGAACCGTGTTGATCCAATGCGGATAAGGAAACTGCCGTTCACACCAGTGTTGCACCGCAGCGCCAGCGCGGTATGAAGGCGGGCATCACAGACCGAACGCTGCGCCAGCCGCAAGGCAGGGCAGCGAAAGGGGCCAGAAAAAAGGGCAAATAATGGCTTCTCGACCAACAGCACCGGCGCCGCGCCCGCTCTCGCCGCACCTGACCATCTGGAAATGGCGGGTGCACATGGCGGTCTCCATCATGCACCGCGTTACCGGCCATGCGCTGGCCTTTGGCGCCGTGGTGATCTTTGCCTGGTGGTTGGCGGCGCTGGCCAGCGGGCCGGCCTATTATCGCCTGTTCCAGGATATCGTCTTCTCGCCGCTGGGCGTGGTGGTCGGTTTCGGCCTGACCTGGGCGATGTTCCAGCACATGGGCAGCGGCATCCGTCACTTCATCATGGATTCGGGTGAAGGCTTTGATCTGGCCACCTCGCGCCGCATGGCGATGCTGACCTTCGCATTTTCGGTGCTGGCCACGCTGGCGTTCTGGGCATTCGTGTTGCTCGGCAGGGGGTATTGATCATGGGCAACGGAACGCAACTCGGCCGGGTGCGCGGTCTTGGCGCCGGCGGCGGCGCGGTCGTGCATCATTGGTGGTTGCAGCGCGTGACGGCGGTGGCCAGCCTGTTCCTGGTGCTGTGGTTCGTCTTCAGCCTCGCCCGGCTGCCCAGCCTGGATTATGCCAGCACCGTGATGTGGCTGCGCCAGCCGCTGGTGGCCGTGCCGATGTGCCTGCTGGTGGTCAGCGTTTTCTGGCACTTCCGTCTCGGGGTGCAGGTCATGCTGGAAGATTATCTGCATGGGTCAAAGCGCGTCATCGCCATGCTGGCCCTCAACTTCTACACCTTTGCTCTTGCAGCCTTGGCACTGTTTTCGGTGCTCAAGGTCGCCCTGTCTGCCGGTTGATTGGAAGCTCAAGTGCCTGAAGCCTATCAGATCATCGATCACGTGTATGATGCCGTCGTGGTGGGGGCCGGTGGTTCCGGCCTGCGCGCGGCCATGGGGATTGCCGAAGCCGGACTGAAAACCGCCTGCATCACCAAGGTTTTCCCCACCCGCAGCCACACGGTGGCAGCACAGGGCGGCATCGCGGCTGCGCTGGGCAACATGGGCCCGGATCACTGGACCTGGCACATGTATGATACGGTCAAGGGCAGCGACTGGCTTGGCGATCAGGACGCCATCGAATATCTCTGCAAGGAAGCACCGGCCGCCGTTTACGAGCTGGAGCATTTCGGCGTGCCGTTCAGCCGCACCGAAGCCGGCCGCATCTATCAGCGCCCATTCGGCGGCATGATGCAGAACATGGGCAATGGCCCGCCGGCCCAGCGCACCTGCGCTGCCGCCGATCGCACCGGCCACGCCATGCTGCACGCGCTCTATCAGCAGAGCCTGAAGTACAGCACGGATTTCTACATCGAATATTTCGCCATCGATCTCATCATGGTGAACGGCGAGTGCAAGGGCGTCATCGCCATCAACATGGAAGATGGCAGCATCCACCGTTTCCGCAGCCATCAGACGGTGCTGGCCACCGGCGGTTATGGCCGCTGCTATTTCTCCGCCACCTCGGCCCACACCTCCACCGGGGACGGCGGTGGCATGGCAATCCGCGCTGGTGTTGCCATGCAGGACATGGAGTTCGTGCAGTTCCACCCCACCGGCATCTATGGCGCCGGCGTGCTGATCACCGAAGGCGCACGCGGGGAGGGTGGTTACCTGACCAACAGCGCTGGCGAGCGCTTCATGGAACGCTATGCCCCGTCGGCCAAGGACCTCGCCAGCCGCGACGTGGTTTCACGTTCGATGGCGATGGAAATCCGCGAAGGCCGCGGAGTCGGTGCCGAAGGCGATCATATCCACCTGCACCTCAATCACATCGATTCCGCCGTGCTGGCCCAGCGCCTGCCCGGCATCAGCGAAACCGCCAAGGTGTTTGCCGGGGTGGACGTGACCAAGGCGCCGATCCCGGTGGTGCCGACCGTGCACTACAACATGGGTGGCATCCCGACCAATTATCACGGCGAAGTCGTCACCCTGAAGGATGGCAACCCCGATAGCGTGGTGCCCGGCCTGTTCGCCGTGGGCGAGGCCGCCTGCGTGTCGGTGCATGGTGCCAACCGCCTCGGCTCCAACAGCCTCATCGATCTGGTCGTGTTCGGCCGCGCCACCGCGCACCGGGTCGCCGCCATCCAGAAGGCCAACGCCGGCCACGCCGCGCTGCCCAAGGACAATGCCGATTTCGCGCTCGGCCGCCTCGATGGTTTCCGCCATGCCAAGGGTGGTTCCACCACCGCCGAAGTGCGGCTGGCCATGCAGAAGACGATGCAGTCCAATGCTGGCGTGTTCCGCACCAGCGAGATCCTTGATGAAGGCGTGCGCAAGATCGACGCCGTCTATCAGCGCATGGCCGATATAGGCACCACCGATCGTTCGATGGTGTTCAACACCGATCTCATCGAGACACTGGAGCTCGACAACATGATCGGCCAGGCCGTGCTCACCATGCACATGGCCCAATCACGCCACGAAAGCCGCGGCGCCCACATGCACGAGGATTTCCCGAGCCGGGATGACGATACGTGGATGGTGCATTCGCTGGGCTGGTTCCGCGATGGCTCGGTCGAACTCGCCAAGCGCCCGGTGCACACCTACACGCTGTCGGATGATATCGAGTATATCAAGCCCAAGGCGCGGACGTACTGAGTGCGGATAAGCTAGGGTGGCAACCGGCAACCTTTATCAGATAGATTCTGCCGGGAATCTCAGGCGTATGTCTCCGTCTGCTCCTTCTAGTGAAGACGTGATGCAGGATCTGGTTGCCCGTTTTCCTGATCTCATTTCTGAGGCGGTCGGAGAATTGCTGCTGGTAAAGCGTGAGCAGCCGGTAGCGGATAGCCATGATGGTTCAGGTCGCTGGTCAATCGATCACCTGTTTGTGACGCGTGAAGCTGTGCCAGTTCTGGTTGAATTGAAGAGGGCCGTTGATACCCGTTTGCGTCGCGAGGTCGTGGGTCAGATGCTGGACTATGCAGCGAATGCCTCGGCCTATTGGCAGTCATCAGCGTTGGCCGAATCTTTTGCGGCAACCACTCGCGCGGCCAACAAAGATCCGGATGCGGTTCTGGCTGAATTCGTTGGAACAGGAGATGTTTCTGGTTTTTGGGAGCAATTGGGAAGCAACCTGCGGGCTGGCCGTATGAAGTTGCTGTTCGTCGCGGATGTGATTCCCCGTGAGTTGGCTCGAATTGTCGAGTTTATGAACGACCAAATGGAAGCCGACGTTAGGGCTATTGAACTTCGGTGGTTCTCCGGTGACGAAGGGCACATGACATTAAGTCCCCGGGTCATCGGTGAAACCGAGCGCTCAGCTGCTGCAAAGACCTCAAGAAGGGGCACATTGCCTCCTGCTAGTATTGATGATTGGGTTGCAAGCAAGATCGCGCCGTTCGGCGCGGAACAAGTTACTGCTTCAACGATATTCCGCGGGCTGATCGAGCAAGCTGGCGGAAGCCTGGGTATCCCAGCCACTCAAGGTTCGATTTACGGGTGCTTCAAGAGCGCAGACGGGCGTAAATTTTATCCGTTTCACTTCTGGCCGGCCAAGGTGCCCACGATCTCGCTAAGCCTGACCTATTTGGCGAACCATCCCGCCTTCGCCGACGAGCGGGTAAGGCAAACATTATACAATGAGGCAGTGGCAGCGATTGGGCCATTGTCGTCAAAAAATATTAAAGGGTTTCCAGCTTTTGAGGCAACTAGACTGCTTGACCCGAATCTTGCAAAGCGTTTTGCCGGACTTGTAAACAAGATGCTGGAGATTGCGCATGCTGCGGTGTCCTAGCGTGACTATAGAGATCTGCGAATGTGCATTTTTGGCGTGGGTGGCTGTTGCCTGTCACGCAAGCAAGACCTAGTTGGGATAGATCATGGCTGAATTTTCCCTCCCGCCGAACAGCGTCATCAAGGCGACCGGCAAGACCTATCCGGCACCGGCCGGTGCCGCGCGAACCAAGGCGTTCAAGATCTACCGCTGGAATCCGGACGACGGGGAAAACCCGCGTTACGACACCTACAGCCTTGATCTCGATGCCACCGGGCCGATGGTTCTGGATGCGCTGATCAAGATCAAGAACGAGGTCGATCCCACGCTCACCTTCCGCCGCTCGTGCCGGGAAGGGATTTGCGGATCGTGCTCGATGAACATCGACGGAAGCAACACGCTGGCTTGCACCAAGCCGATCGAGGAGGTGAAGGGCGAGGTGGTGATCACGCCGCTGCCGCACATGGAGGTGATCAAGGACCTTGTCCCTGATTTCAAGCATTTCTATGCGCAATATGCCTCGATCAAGCCCTGGCTGCAGACCGTCACTGCAGCGCCATCGGGTGAGGAACGGTTGCAGTCGCCTGAGCAGCGCGAGCAGCTGGACGGGCTGTACGAGTGCATCCTGTGCGCCTGCTGCTCCACTGCCTGCCCATCCTATTGGTGGAACAGCGACAAGTTCCTGGGCCCCGCCATCCTGTTGCAGGCCTATCGCTGGCTGGCCGACAGCCGCGACGAGATGACCGGTGAACGCCTGGATGCGCTGGAAGATCCGTTCCGCGTCTATCGCTGCCACACCATCATGAACTGCTCCAACGTCTGCCCCAAGGGCCTGAACCCGGCCAAGGCGATTGCGGACATCAAGCTGATGATGCTGGAACGCGCCGGTTAAAGGAAAAGTCCATGGACGACACGGCGCTGTGCGAACTTTCGGCCAGCGCCGCTGTCGCGCTGATGGCCTCTGGCGAATTGACCGCCGAAGACTATGCGACCGCGCTGCTGGCGCGCTGCGGGCAGGGGGCGCATCTCAATGCCTTCATCAGCCTTGATGTGAGCCAAGTGCTGGAACAGGCCCGCGCTGCCGATGCCCACCGTGCGGCCGGCAGGCCGCTCGGGCTGCTGCACGGGCTGCCGGTTCCGGTGAAGGACAGCGTCAACACCAGGGATTACCCCACCACCGGCGGCACCAATGCCCTGCGCGAATTCCGCCCCGCCACCGATGCCGCCTGTGTGGCGCTGCTGCGCGAGGCTGGCGCCATCGTGCTGGGCAAGACCAATCTGCACGAACTCTCTTTTGGCTGGACCAGCACGAACACCGCCTTTGGCGCAGTCCGCAACCCGCACGACCCCACCCGCATTCCCGGCGGCAGCTCGGGCGGCACGGCGGCAGCGGTGGCCGCCGGCATGGCGCCGTTGGGTGTGGCGGAAGACACCGGCGGTTCGATCCGGGTGCCGGCGGCGCTGTGCGGACTGTTTGGCTTCCGGCCCACGACGGGCCGCTATCCCAGTACGGGCGTGGTGCCGATGACGGCGCTGTTCGATCAGGTCGGTCCGCACGCGCGCTGCATGGATGATATCATGCTGTTCGACGCGGTGATGACGGGTGACGCGTCCTCGATCGCGCCGGCCCTATTAGCCGGGCTGCGGATTGGCCTGTGCCGGGACTTCCATTTTGCCGGCCTTGATGCCGGTGTGGCCGCGGCAGTCGAGGACGCCATTGCCCGTCTGCAAGCCGCCGGTGTGGTGATGGTGGATGTGGAACTGCCCGGCCTCGCGGCGTTGACCGATGCCGCCTGTATGCCGATTCTGTTCCACGACACGCTGCCGTCTCTTGCTGACTATCTGGCCATGCACGACGCGCCGGTGAGCCTTGCCGAGGTGCAGGCGCAGGTGGCCAGCCCAGATGTACAGGCCGCGCTCAGCCTGTGTGCGCAGTTCAACGATGGGCCAGACACGGGCTATGTCACTGCGCGCGATATGCATCGCCCAGCCTTGCAGCGCCTGCTGGCTGCCTGCTTTGTCGAGCATGACATCGCCGCCCTGCTGTTCCCGACCACCATGGTGACGGCGACGCCGATCGGTTCAGACTCCATGGTGACCATCAACGGCGTCGATGTGCCCTTCGCCACCGCCATTGGCCGCAACATCCTCCCCGGCAGCACGGCGGGCCTGCCCGGCCTGGTCATGCCCTGTGGTCGCACCGGCGGCCTGCCGGTGAGTATCGAGCTTGATGGACCGGCCGGCAGCGACCGGCAATTGCTGGCCATCGGCATGGCCGTTGCGGCGCTCTTTCCCACTGTCACAGCAGCTTCGCTTGCCGGGTCTTGATGGCTTTGATAGGTTGCCGCCGCAACGCCAGCTGTCGCTGGCCGTAAATGTGGCATGATGGGTGGGACTGTGCAGCAGATCGTTAGCCGATGGACCGGGCAGGTGAACGCATGAGCGCTGTCACCTTCTCGACCCGCGCCGCGATGGACCGCAAATCAGCGCGCATCCTGCCGCAATATAACAGCCTGCATCATCGCACCTGGTGGAAATTTGCCACTGTGGCCTTTGTGGCGCTGGCGCTGTTCCTCACCATGTACACCGGCTTTCTGGTCGCCATCGGCGGCACCTTGGCCTTCCGTTTTGTCGGCTTTCCGATCTTGGTGATGGCTGGGGTCAGCCTGTGGATGCTGCCAGATGTGGACAAGGCCGACAACCCGCCGTTCTACAAGCTGTTGACAATCTACATGTTCCTGATGGTCGCCTGGCCGTCCTATGTGGCCATTGCCATCCCCGGCTTGCCCTGGGTGACACCACCGCGACTGGTGCTGGGCGTGCTGCTGATCGCCATGCTCACCCATTTCCCGCAGATCGCCGAAGCGCGACGCAAGGTGGTTGGGCTGCTGGGTTATGATCCGCTGGCGTTCAAGCTTTATGGTCTGTTCCTGCTGATGCAGGTGGTTGTGCTGCCGCTGGCACCGTCCCCGATCGACGTGTTCAGCTATGAGATGATGCAGGGCGTGCTCGACAGTTCGGCCATGGTGGCGGCCGCATGGTGCTTTGCGGATGTGAAGAAGATTCCGCGGCTGATGCGGTTGGTCGTGCTGGCCGGCATCTTGAGCATGCTGATCACTGTCCTGGAAAACTACCTGCAACGGCCGCCGTGGTTTGGCTATATCCCAAGTTTCTTCCGCATCGATCCGGTGCTGTATGAAACCTATGTGTCGCCGCAGGCGCGCATTGGCGATGGCCGGTATCGCATTCGCGCTACCTTTGGCATCGTGCTGTATTACGCCCAGTATCTTGGCCTGATCCTGCCGCCATTGCTCTATGAAATGTTCAAGTCCAAGGGCTGGAAGCGGGTGCTGGCGCTGGCGCTGATCCCGCTGATCCTGCAGACCGTGTGGTTCATCAATGCCCGAACGGCAACCATTGCACTGCTGGTGTCACTGTTCAGCTTTGCCGGCCTTATGATGGTGCGGCAACTGTTCTTCCGGCCGCGGGGCGATGGCCTGAAGCCAGGTATCATGGTGGCCCT
Organism: Sandarakinorhabdus sp. AAP62; assembly: GCF_000331225.1. Lineage (GTDB taxonomy): Bacteria > Pseudomonadota > Alphaproteobacteria > Sphingomonadales > Sphingomonadaceae > Sandarakinorhabdus. Next base: position 26,092 of record NZ_ANFY01000017.1, read on the forward strand.
GGTTCTGCTGGGCGTTGCCATGCTGGGCGGCGCCATCGCCACCAGCCATCGGGCCCGCATGTACACCATCGGTGGTTCGCAACATGCCGGCAGCAATGCAGTGCGTGACGCGCAATGGGCCGGCGCCTGGCGGGCGGTTGGCCGAAATCCGATCGGTGTCGGCCTGGGGACGCCGCTGCCCGATGTGGGGCTCGCCAATGCCAAGGGCGTGGTCATTGTCGATAGCTATTGGATCAACCTGCTCGTGGGGGTTGGACCGCTCGGCTTCATCGGCTTCATGGGCTGTCTGGCCCGCATTGCCTGGCTTGGAGGCATGACATTCCTGCGCGCAAAGGATGATCTGGAGGAATGGGGTGGTGTGCTGGCCGTTTCGCTGCTGAACTTCATCATCTCGGCCTATGTCATCAGCTTTGCCGATAATAACTACCTGGTGTTCACGCTGGCTGTGGCCATTCTCGCTCTGCATCGGCACCAGGCGAAGCGCATCGCTGCGGAACCCAAGGCCGAGCGGGCGCTGCCGTCGCCGTCAACAGCGCTGGTTCGGCGTTAGGCTTTACGTGCGCCGAACCGCCTGCTGTCGGTTCATTGTGGCGGCAGCAGATCCTTGGTCAGGTCCTGCTTGCGGGCGGCGTCGGCCAGCGCGATGGCTTCGCGCATCAGCGCTTCGGGATCGCGGATGGCGGCATCCGGGCCAACCCGTCTGATATCGGCACCGCGCCCCCGTTTGCCATTTTCGGAGCTGGGCAGCACCGCAAAGGCGCTCAACGGAAGATCGCCGGCCGTCAGTGGGCTGGGGAAGGTCTTGCCCGGGTTCACGCTGTCGGCGGGCACACGTGGCTTGTAGACGAAATTGTTGATGTCCTTGGTGCCAATGGATTCGGCTCGAATGGCCATCAGCGCGGTGATATTGTTTGATACTCGGCCCCAGGTGATCCCCGACGCAATGATGGCGGGCTGCCAGCCCGAACTGGCCCTTCCGATCTGATCGCGCGGAACACTGCCGAAAAAGCCATGCGGCGAACTGATTATCGTGTTGTTTTCCACCACGACGCCACGCACGCTGCTGACACTAATGCCGTGGCGCGATGAGCCGTAATAGACATTGTGGCGGATGGTGAAATCGCGGTGATAGCCCAAGGGCTCCTTCCCGTTTTCATAGGCTTCAGCGCGGATGAAAATGGCCTGCACATTGCGATCGAGGCCAGCCGAAAGATAATTGCCTTCGATCGTGACCATCGATGATCCGGTGGGTACTTGCTGGGTGAAGAACTGGATCATGTCGGGATGTTCGCGCAGGTCGTATCGCGGTTCCCAGCCAACGAACAGATTGTGGCGGATCATCATGCCATGCGTGGCGCGTGTCATCAGGCCTTCGCGCGCATTGGTGAAACGATTGCCTTCAATGACCACACCCCAGCTGTCACGAATGCCGGCGATCTGCTTGACATGGGTCGCTTCCGAAAGCGCAATCACCACGTGCTGGCTGTTCTGAATGACGAAGGCGTTCGATTCTTCCCATCGCGGACCTTCATCGGGAGTGGATCCGGTGAGTTTGACATCAACCATCATGATGTTGCGGGAAACGCCGATATCGAGCGGCATGGCCTTGCCAATCCCGCCCACGATGGTGACGCCATCCACGCGCCAATTGGCGGCCTTGCGGAAAATCATCCGGTTGATGCGAGCGCCGCGCGAACCGGTGATGCGGATCGGGCTACCGTCGATCTCCCGCGAGATCAGCACTTGCGGATATTGACCATCGGCAAGGCGGATGGTGCTGCCAGCCCGGGCCCACATGATCGCATTCTGCAGCGCGGCACCATCGGCCACTTCCACCACGTCGCCACGCGCCTGGGCGGCCAGCAGGCTGGGTTGCGGCAACAACCCGATCGCCATGGCGCCAACGCCGGCAAGCGCAAGGCCTGCACCGATGATTCGTTTTTTCATGGACCATTGATAGCATAGCCCCTCATCTGGCACATGAACCGCCTTGGGGGGCGCAATGGAAGGCGGCGTGCGTGGGGCCTGAACTTGTCTGTATCCGGCCGGCCACGGCCAGCGATCCGCTGATTTCGGTGGTGATACCCAGCTACAATCGCGCCGGCGTGATCGGCCGCACTATCACATCCGTGCTGGCGCAAACGCTGGACCGGTTCGAATTGATCATTGTCGACGATGGCTCCACCGACGAGACGCTGAAGCTGCTTGCCGGCTACAGTGATCGCCGCGTTGCCGTTTATCAGCAACGAAATGCCGGAGCGCCGTCGGCGCGCAATGCCGGCGTTGCCATGGCACGCAGCCCGTTGATCGCCTTTCAAGACAGTGATGACGAATGGCAGCCCGGCCTGCTGGCCGCGCATGTGAACGCCCTCAAGACCGCCGATGTCTCCTTCTGTCAGCTGGAGCAGCGCTATGGATCGGCGCAGGTGTTTTACCCGCCAGCGGGCTGGACATTGGCCGAGGATGTTTATGCCCAGCTGCTCGGCAGCAGTCATATTTCCACGCAGACACTGGCGATGACCCGCGCGATTTTCCGGCGTATCGGCGGCTTTGATCCGGCCATGCCGCGTTTTCAGGATTGGGATCTGGTGCTGCGGCTGGCCCAGGCGGGCGCGCGTTTCCGCTATATCGCGGAACCGTTGGCAATCGCCCATGACAGCCCCGACAGCCTGACCCGCAGCGTCGAAAAAGGCATAATTGGCCGCCAGCGGCTGATCGGAAAACATGGTGACGCCATGGCGGCCCAGCCAGAGGCGTTGGCCCGACATCATTATGTGATGGGGTCGCAGTTGCGCGCCCTGCGCCGCTTTGACGAAGCAAGAGAGGCATTTGCCGCCGCCTTTCGCCTGCTGCCCTTCCACTGGCGCGCCGCCGCGCAATGGCTGTTGGCGGCCGCACATCGCTAGCACTTGCCGCCGCCGCGCCCCGGCGCTAACCGCATAGCCATGTCGCGCGAAACATTCACCGAGGGCCCGAATGCGGGCTGGACCTGCTGGCGCCGGGATCCGGATGGCCGCTTTGCCTCGATGCTGGGCGATTTCTTTTTCCGCGAAGGCGCCCGCGGCGTCGAATGCCGCATGGAAACCGCGCGCAAGCATTCAAATGGCCTCGGCTATCTGCATGGCGGCTTCATCATGTCATTCATCGACATGGCGATGTTCGCGTTCATCTTCCGCCAGCTCGAAAACTCGGCCGCCGTCACCCTTTCGTGCGCCACCGATTTCCTCTCGGCCGGCATCGTCGGCAAACCGATCGAAGCCCATGGCGAGATCCTGAAGGAAACCGGCAAGATGCTGTTCGTGCGCGGGCTGGTGACGCAGGATGGCGTCAATCTGGCCAGCTTCACCGGCACCATGCGCAAGATCCCGCGGCCGCCGCGGCCCACCGGGGAAGGCCATGCGGCACGGCCCGGAGAGATGCAGGTTGACTGATGTTGCCGGCCGCTATGCCGAACTGCTGGCGGCGGGTGAACTGAAGCCCGATGCCGCGCAGGCGGCGGTGGTGCAGCGACTGGCAGCGCTGGAAATGGCGCTGAACCGTCCTGTCGAAACACCCGGCCTGATTGGCCGCCTGTTTGGCAAGGCACCGCCCACTGCTCCGAAAGGTCTCTACATCTGGGGTGGGGTCGGTCGCGGCAAGTCCATGGCGATGGACCTTTTTTTTGCTGCTTCCATCGTATCGCCCAAGCGTCGCGCCCATTTCCATGAATTCATGGCCGAAGTGCATGGCGCCATTCACGCCCGCCGCCAGGCCGGTGATGCCGATCCGCTGATCAGCGTCGCCGATCAGATTGCCACATCTGCCCGCCTGCTGTGTTTCGACGAGATGCAGGTGAAGGATATCGCCGACGCCGCCATCCTCTCCCGCCTGTTCACCGCGCTGATGGAGAAGGGCGTCACCGTGGTGACCACCAGCAACCGGCCCCCGCGCGATCTCTACAAGGATGGGCTCAACCGCCACCTGTTTCTGCCCTTCATCGACCTTATCGAGACGAAACTCGATGTGGTGACGCTGGACGGGCCGACCGATTATCGCCTGGCGCGGCTTGGCGGAACACAGACCTGGCACATCCCCAATGGCCCCGAAGCCACCGCCGCGCTGTCGGCGGCTTTCTTCCGGATGACCGATTATCCGCCGGAAGACCGCGAGCATGTGCCGACCGCCGAATTGCCGCTGCCGGGCGGCCGGTTCCTGCATGTGCCCAAATCGCTGAAGGGCGTCGCCGTCTTCAGCTTTGCCCGCCTGTGCCGGCAGCCGTTGGGCGCCGCCGATTATCTCGCCATCGCCCGTCATTATCACACGGTGTTGATCGTCGGCATTCCCCGGCTTGGCCCGGAAAACCGCAACGAGGCGATCCGCTTCATCCACCTCATCGACGCGCTCTACGAACAGAAGGTCAAGCTGGTCGCTGCGGCCGATGCCCAGCCCGATCAACTCTATCCCGCCGGCGATTCCAGCTTCGAATTCGAACGCACCGCCAGCCGGCTGATGGAGATGCAGTCCGCCGCCTATCTGGCGCTCGGCCACGGCGGATGAAATCTTCGCCATGCGTGGCGGCTCGATTGTGAAAGAGCAAGCACCTGCCGGAAACCGGCCTTCACTTTTGACAGTTTTTCCGCATTTCGCGTGTTTGAACGGACGTCTGGGCAGGCGACGGGCACCGAACCCGCCCATGCGCCAGGCGGACGATGACAGGATTGGGCCGTGTAGGACAGGGTAACCGCCTCCCAGTTTTCACCGGATGGGGCTTTGCTGCGGTTGCACAGTGCGCCGCCGCGCTCTATCCAGCCTGCGACATTTTGCCAGAATCGTTCAGATTCCCAATTCAACGGAGACCCCCCCATGGCTCGCAAGAAAATCGCCCTGATCGGCGCCGGCAACATCGGCGGCACGCTTGCCCACCTCGCAGCGCAGAAGGCGCTGGGCGATATCGTGCTGTTCGACGTGGTGGAAGGCGTGCCGCAGGGCAAGGCGCTCGATCTGGCCCAGTGCGCGCCGGTCGAAGGCTTTGACGTGAACCTGAAGGGGTCGAACGATTATGCCGATATCGCTGGCGCCGATGTGATCATCGTGACCGCCGGTGTTGCCCGCAAGCCGGGCATGAGCCGCGATGATCTGCTCGGCATCAACCTGAAGGTGATGAAGGCGGTGGGTGAGGGCATCAAGACCCACGCCCCGGGCGCCTTCGTGATCTGCATCACCAACCCGCTGGATGCCATGGTGTGGGCGCTGCGCGAATTCTCGGGCCTGCCGCACCACATGGTCTGCGGCATGGCCGGCGTGCTTGATTCCGCCCGCTTCCGCCATTTCCTTGCCGACGAGTTCAAGGTGAGCGTGCGCGATGTGAACGCCTTCGTGCTCGGCGGCCATGGCGACACCATGGTGCCGGTGATCGAATATTCCACCGTCGCCGGCATCCCGGTGCCCGATCTGATCAAGATGGGCTGGAGCACGCAGGAGCGTATCGATGCCATCGTGCAGCGCACCCGTTCGGGCGGTGGCGAGATCGTTGCCCTGCTGAAGACCGGCAGCGCCTATTACGCGCCGGCCACCAGCGGCATCGAGATGGCCGAGGCCTACCTCTATGACCAGAAGCGCCTGCTGCCCTGCGCCGTGAACCTGACCGGCCAATATGGCGTGAGCGATCTTTATGTCGGCGTGCCGGTGATCATCGGCGCCGGCGGCGTCGAGCGCGTGGTGGAGATCGAATTGTCGCAGTCGGCAAAAGCCAATTTCCAGGTGAGCGTGGATGCGGTGAAAGAGTTGCTGACGGCCTGCAAGGGCATCGACCCATCGCTGGCGTGAATTTCACCGGCACGCAGACCGAAGGATAGGGATTTCCAATGAACATCCATGAGTATCAGGCCAAGGAATTGCTGGCCAAATTCGGCGTTCCGGTGCCGGTCGGCTTTGCCGCGATGAGCGTCGAGGAAGCCGTGGCGGCTTCGGCCAAGCTGCCGGGCCCGCTCTATATCGTGAAGGCGCAGATTCACGCCGGTGGCCGCGGCAAGGGCAAGTTCAAGGAACTGCCGCCGGAAGCCAAGGGCGGCGTGCGGCTCGCCCGCAGCGCCGATGATGTGCGCGCGGCCGCCACCGACATGCTGGGCAACACGCTGGTGACGATCCAGACCGGGCCGGCCGGCAAGCAGGTCAACCGGCTGTATGTCACCGACGGCGTTGATATCGCCAAGGAGCTTTATCTGGCCATGCTGGTAGATCGCGCCACCGGCCGTATCGCCATCGTTGCCAGCACCGAAGGCGGCATGGATATCGAGGATGTGGCCCACCACCACCCCGAGAAAATCCACACCATCACCATCGATCCGGCCACCGGCGCCATGCCGCACCATGGCCGCGCTGTCGCCGCTGCGCTGGGGCTGACCGGCCCGCTCGCCAAGCAGGCCGAGAATGTGACGCTGAAGCTGTATGATGCCTTCGTCGGCACCGATGCCAGCCAGATGGAAATCAATCCGCTCGCCGTGACGGATGACGGCAAGCTGCTGGTGCTGGATGCCAAGGTCGGTTTCGACAGCAACGCCCTCTATCGCCACCCCGATCTGGTCGAACTGCGCGACCTGACCGAGGAAGACCCGGCGGAAGTCGAAGCCAGCAAGTACGACCTCGCCTTCATCAAGCTTGATGGCAACATCGGCTGCCTGGTCAACGGCGCTGGTCTGGCCATGGCCACCATGGACATCATCAAGCTGAACGGCGCCGAGCCGGCCAACTTCCTCGATGTCGGCGGCGGCGCGGACAAGGAAAAGGTGACCAACGCCTTCAAGCTGATCCTGAAGGATCCGGCGGTGCAGGGCATATTGGTCAACATCTTCGGCGGCATCATGCGCTGCGACATCATCGCGGAAGGCATCATCGCCGCCGCGAAGGAAGTGCAGCTTTCGGTGCCGCTGGTGGTGCGCCTCGAAGGCACCAATGTCGAACTGGGCAAGGAAATCCTTGCGAACTCCGGCCTGCCGATCGTGTCGGCCGACAATCTGGGTGATGCAGCGGCCAAGATCGTCGCTGAAGTGAAGAAGGCTGCCTGATGTCCATTCTCGTCAACGCCAATACCCGCGTCATCACGCAGGGCTTCACCGGCAAGCAGGGCACGTTTCATTCGGAACAGGCCATTGCCTATGGCACCAAGGTCGTCGGCGGCACCGCGCCGGGGAAGGGCGGTTCCACCCATCTTGGCCTGCCGGTGTTCGATACCGTGGCGCAGGCGCGCGAAGCCACCGGCGCTGATGCGTCGGTGGTCTATGTGCCGCCGCCCGGCGCGGCCGATGCCATCTGCGAAGCCATTGCCGCGGAAATCCCGCTGGTCGTCTGCATCACCGAAGGCATTCCGGTGCTCGACATGGTGCGCGTCAAACGCGCGCTGCAGGGTTCGAAGACCCGCCTGATCGGGCCGAATTGCCCCGGCGTGCTGACTCCCGGTGAATGCAAGATCGGCATCATGCCCGGCAATATCTTCCGCAAGGGTTCGGTCGGCGTCGTCTCGCGCTCCGGCACGCTCACCTATGAAGCCGTGCACCAGACCAGCGCCGTGGGCCTGGGCCAGACGACGGCCGTGGGCATTGGCGGCGACCCGGTGAATGGCACCAACTTCATCGACATGCTGGAAATGTTCCTGGGCGATCCGGCCACCCAGTCGATCATCATGATCGGCGAGATCGGCGGTGATGCCGAAGAACAGGCCGCCCAGTTCCTGATCGACGAAGCCAGGCGTGGCCGCAAGAAGCCGATGGTCGGCTTCATCGCCGGCACCACGGCGCCTCCCGGTCGACGCATGGGCCATGCCGGCGCCATTGTTTCGGGCGGCAAGGGCGATGCCGGTTCGAAGATGGCGGCCATGGAAGCGGCCGGAATCCGCGTGTCGCCGTCGCCATCGCTGCTGGGTGAAACGTTGATCGAGGTTCTGAAGGGCTGAAGCCCGTTCAAACGGTGCGGGAATTGGCTGCGCATGTTGGCAGTGCATGGCCGGCATGCGACAGTTTGTCATGACATGACCGCCATGTGCCGTTAAACAGGACAGAATCGCGAGTTTGAGGACTGTCACGATGGATATGGAAGCCCTGCTGCCCGGCCCGGAAGATCGGCCGGCGCCAAGTTGGGCCCGGCCGAACTGGCCGATCCTGCCCGGCGATGATCTGACGCGCGGGCTTGATGCCGCCGGCATGTTTGCCGAAAGCACCGCCAGGACCGCCGGTCGCGCCGCAGCCAACGCCGCCGCTGCTGGCGCCACGCCCGAAGACATTGCCCGCGCCGCTCAGGATTCGATCAGTGCGCTGATGCTGATCCGCACCTATCGCGTGCGCGGTCACCTGGCCGCCAATCTTGATCCGCTCGGCCTGGCCGTGCGTGATCTGCCGGCCGATCTGACGCCGGGCTATCACGGCTTTGGGGCCAATGATCTCGATCGCCCGGTCCACATCGGTGGCGCGCTTGGCCTGCAGACAGCGACCATCCGCGAACTCGTCGGCATCCTGCAGCGCAATTACTGCGGCAATGTCGGCCTTGAGTATATGCACATCAACGACGTGGAAGAGCGTCGTTTCCTGCAGGAAAAATTCGAAGGTCGTGACAAGGAAATCCAGTTCACCGCCAATGGCAAGCGGGCAATTCTGAACAAGCTGGTTGAAGCCGAGCAGTTCGAGAAATTCCTGGGCCGCAAATATGTCGGCACCAAGCGTTTTGGTCTCGATGGCGCCGAAGCCATGATCCCGGCGATGGAATCGATCATCAAGGTGGGCGGCGCGCTGGGTATCACCGAAGTCGTGTTCGGCATGCCGCATCGCGGGCGTCTCAACATGCTGGCCAATGTGCTGCAAAAGCCGTTCCGCACCATCTTCCACGAATTTGCCGGTGGCTCGTCCAACCCAGATGACGTGGGCGGTTCCGGCGACGTCAAATATCACCTCGGCACCAGCACCGATCGCGAGTTTGATGGCAACCGGGTGCACCTGAGCCTCGTGCCCAACCCGTCGCACCTCGAGGCGGTCGATCCGGTGGTGCTGGGCAAGGTGCGCGCCATCCAGACCATCATTGGAGACAATGCCCGCAAGCAGGTGATGCCGATCCTGCTGCATGGCGATGCCGCCTTTGCCGGCCAGGGCATCGTGGCGGAATGTTTCGGTTTTTCGGGGCTGAATGGCTACGGCACCGGCGGCACCATCCATTATGTCGTGAACAATCAGGTTGGCTTCACCACCAGCCCGCAGTTTGCGCGTTCGTCGCCCTATCCGTCGGACATGGCCAAGATCGTGCAGGCGCCGATCTTCCATGTGAATGGCGATGATCCGGAAGCCGTGACCTATGCCACCAAGGTCGCCACCGAATTCCGCCAGAAGTTCGGCCGCGATGTGGTGATCGACATGTGGTGCTATCGCCGCTTTGGCCATAACGAAAGCGACGAACCAAGCTTCACCCAGCCGTTGATGTATGCCGTGATCGGCAAGAAAAAGACGGTGAGCGAGCTTTATGCTGAACGTCTCGCCCGTGAAGGCGTACTGCCGGCCGAAGGCTACAAGGCGATGATCGACGCCTATGTGTCGATGCTGGAAGACGAATTCGACGCCGCGGCGGGCTTCAAGGCCAATGCTGCCGATTGGTTCGGTGGCCGCTGGGCCGGACTGGGCAAGCCCAAGGAGGCCATCGACAGCCGCCGCGCCGCGATGACCGGTGTGTCGATGACCGAGCTTCACCAATTGGGCAAGCAACTGACCACAGTGCCCGATGGCTTCAATATTCACAGGACCTTGGCGCGCGTTCTTGACGCCAAGGCGGAGATGTTCACCACCGGTGCGAACATCGATTGGGCCACGGCCGAAGCGCTGGCGTTTGGCTCGTTGCTGAAGGATGGTTACGGCGTGCGCCTGTCTGGCCAGGATTGCGGCCGCGGTACCTTCAGCCAGCGCCACTCGGTGTGGACCGACCAGAAGGACGGCAGCCGTTACGTGCCGCTGAAGGCAATGGATTCGCGCTTCGAAGTGCTGGACAGCCCGCTGAGCGAATTTGGCGTGCTCGGTTTCGAATATGGTTATGCGCTGGCCGATCCGAAGAGCCTGATCCTGTGGGAAGCCCAGTTCGGCGATTTCGTCAACGGCGCGCAGACCATCATCGATCAGTTCATTGTTTCAGGCGAAATCAAGTGGTTGCGGGCCAATGGCCTCGTCATGCTGCTGCCGCATGGCTATGAAGGGCAAGGGCCGGAGCACAGCTCGGCGCGTATCGAGCGTTTCCTGAGCCTGTGTGCGGAAGACAATATCCAGGTCGCCAATTGCACGACCCCGTCCAACTTCTTCCACCTGCTGCGCCGCCAGATGCTGCGCGATTTCCGCAAGCCGTTGATCGTGTTCACGCCGAAATCGCTGCTTCGCCACAAGCGGGCGGTGTCGACGCTGGCCGAAATGGGCCCGGCAACGACCTTCCACCGCTGCCTGGATGATGTGAAGCCGTGCGATCCCAAGGCGGTGAAGCGCCTCGTGCTGTGCACGGGCAAGGTCTATTATGATCTGCTCGACGCGGCCGAGAAGGACAGCCGCGACGATGTCTATCTGCTGCGGGTGGAACAGCTTTATCCGTTCCCCGGCGACGTGGTGGCCGAATATGCTGCCAAGTTCCCCAATGTCGAAACCGTGGTGTGGGCGCAGGAAGAACCGCAGAACGGCGGCGCCTGGACGTTCGTTGCGCCGCTGATCGAAGCGGCCATCGGCCGGCGCCCGGTCTATGCCGGACGTGCCGCGGCCGCCGCTACCGCCACCGGCCTGCTCAAGCGCCACAACGCCGAACAGGCCAAGCTGGTTGCAGAAGCGCTGGGCGCCACCACGACCCAAGTGAAAGCCGCCATTCGCGGCGGTCTCAAGAAAAAGTAAGAAGGTTCGATCATGGCAACTGATGTCATCGTGCCCGCCCTGGGCGAATCCATCACCGAAGCCAGCGTTGGCCAATGGCTGAAGCTGCCCGGCGACGCGGTCGCGGCCGACGAAGCCATCGTGGCGCTGGAGACCGACAAGGTGGCGGTGGAAGTGCCGTCGCCGGTGGCCGGCGTGATGGGCGAACAGATGTTCAAGCCCGGTGACACGGTGACGGTGGGCGCGCTGATTGCGCGGATCGTGGAGGGCGGGGTGCCCGCCGCTGCCGCGCCATTGCCCGCCGCTGCCCCGCCGGTGCCGGCCGCTGCCGCACCGCCGCCGCTTGCTGCCGCACCCGCTCCGGCCGCGGAATCGCCGGCCTATGACGCCATCAGCCCAGCCGTGCGCGGCCTGATCGATACCTACAATCTCGATCCTGCCAGCATCGGCGGCACCGGCAAGGATGGCCGCCTGACCAAGGGTGACGTGCTCGCCGCGATCGAGGCTGGCACTGCCCGCCTGAAATCCGCTGCCACCCCGGCCCCCGCTGCGGTCGCAGCCGCCGCTGCCGCTCCGGCCGAGCGCCGGGAGGAGCGGGTGAAGATGACCCGCCTGCGCCAGACCATCGCGCGCCGGCTGAAGGAAGCCCAGAACACCGCCGCCATGCTGACCACGTTCAACGACGTGGACATGAGCGCGGTGATCGAGGCCCGCGCCCGCTACAAGGACATGTTCGAGAAGAAGCACGGCATCCGCCTCGGCTTCATGTCGTTCTTTGCCAAGGCCGTGGTGCTGGCGCTGAAGGACGTGCCGTCGGTGGGCGCCGCCATCGAGGGCGACGAAATCGTCTACAAGGATTATGCCGATCTGGGGGTGGCCGTGTCGTCGCCGGGCGGGCTGGTCGTGCCGATCCTGCGCAACGCCCAGGCCAAGAGCTTTGCCCAGATCGAGAAGGATATCGCCGATTTCGGTGACCGGGCGCGCAAGGGCACGCTGAAGATCGACGAGCTGCAGGGCGGCAATTTCACCATCTCCAACGGCGGCGTGTTCGGTTCGTTGCTCTCCACCCCCATCCTCAACCCGCCGCAATCCGGCGTGCTTGGCCTGCACCGGGTGGAGGATCGCCCAGTGGTGCGGAACGGCCAGATCGTCATCCGCCCGATGATGTATCTGGCGCTGTCCTATGATCACCGCCTGATCGATGGCCGCGAAGCCGTGACCTTCCTGGTGCGCGTGAAAGAGGCCATCGAGGACCCGGCGCGCCTGCTGATCGACCTGTAAAGGAGCCAGACCATGGCCAGTCCCGAATTTGATGTCGTCGTCATCGGCGGCGGCCCCGGTGGCTATGTTGCCGCCATCCGCGCCGCCCAGCATGGCCTGAAGGTCGCCTGCGTCGAGAAGCGCGGTGCGCTCGGCGGCACCTGCCTCAACGTTGGCTGCATCCCGTCGAAGGCGCTCTTGAACGGCAGCCATCTCTACGAGGAACTGGCCGGCGGCCATCTCGCCAAGTTCGGCGTGAAGGCCGACAATATCAGCTTCGACCTGTCCGCGCTGCTGGGGGAGAAGGACAAGGCGGTGAAGGAACTCACTGGCGGCATCGAGATGCTGTTCAAGAAGAACAAGGTGGAGTGGGTGAAGGGCGAGGCCAGCTTCGTCGACGCCAAATCGGTGAAGGTGGGTGACCGCACGCTGACCGCGAAGAATTTCATCATCGCCACCGGTTCCGAAGTGGCGCTGCTGCCGGGCATGACGCCGGATGGCGAGGTGATCGTCACCTCCACCGAAGCGCTGAGCCTGCCGAAGGTGCCCGGCCATCTGGTGGTGATCGGCGGCGGTTACATTGGCCTCGAGATGGGCAGCGTCTGGCGGCGCCTTGGCGCCAAGGTGACGGTGGTGGAATATGCGCCGCGCATCGTGCCGGCGATGGATATCGAAGTGGCCGATGCCTTTGCCCGCATCCTGAAGAAGCAGGGCATGGTGCTGAAGACCGCCACCAAGGTGACCAGTGTGACCCGCAAGGGCAACGGCGCGGTCGTCACCGTCGAGCCGGCCGCCGGCGGTGCCGCCGAGACCATCGAAGCCGATGTCGTGCTGCTCTCCATCGGCCGGCGGCCCAACACCGATGGCCTGAACCTGGCCGCCACCGGCCTGACGCTGGATGCCAAGGGCCGCGTGCCGATCGACCATCATTTCGCCACCGCCGTGCCCGGCATCTGGGCCATTGGTGACGTGGTGGAAGGCCCGATGCTGGCCCACAAGGCGGAAGACGAAGGCCTGGCCTGCGCCGACAATATCGCCGGGCTGGCCGGTTACGTGAACCACGCCGTCATCCCGGCCGTGGTCTACACCCACCCCGAAGTCGGCACCGTCGGCAAGACCGAGGAGGAACTGAAGGCCGAAGGCGTCGCCTACAAGGCCGGCAAGTTCCTGTTTGCCGCCAACAGCCGCGCCAAGACCAACCGCGACACCGATGGCTTCGTGAAGGTGCTGGCCGATGCCAAGACTGATCGCGTGCTGGGCGTGCACATCATTGGCGCCATGGCCGGCACGATGATTGCCCAGGCGGCGCAGGCGATGGAGTTTGGGGCTTCATCCGAGGACATTGCGCTGACCTGTCATGCGCATCCGACGCACAGCGAGGCGCTCAAAGAAGCCGCGATGGCCGTTACCGGCAAACCCATTCACATGTGATGGCCGCAGACCGGGAGCGATTGGAACGGGACGGCTGCCTGCTGGTAAGCGGCGCCGCGGCCGGTCCGGCGCTCACGCGGCTTGCGGATCGGTTGGGTTCGGTGAAAGCTGGCGCGCGGGTTTCGACCCGTGATCCCGCTCTGGAGGAGGTGCTGTCGGCTCTGACGGGCATCGTCGAACCGGTTCAGCCCCGCGCCCGCGCCGTCCGCGCCCTCTGGTTCGACAAGACGCCTGAAGCCAATTGGCTGGTGCCCTGGCATCAGGATCGGACCATCGCGGTGCGCGAACGCCGAGATGCGCCGGGCTTTGGCCCGTGGTCGGTGAAGCAGGGCACATGTCATGTCGAACCGCCCTTTGCCTTGCTGGCGGCGATGCTGACGGTGCGCCTGCATATCGATGATTGCCCAGTCGAGAATGCGCCGCTTGAGGTCGCAAATGGCTCCCACCGAGAGCGGGTAGCGGCCGAAGCGGCAGCCAGTGCAGCCGAACGATATCCGCGTCAGTTGTGCCTCGCAGAAGCGGGTGACCTGTGGATCTATCGCACACCGATCCTGCACCGTTCTGCACGCGCCGCCGCCCCGCGACGGCGGCGTGTGCTGCAGGTGGATTTTTGCGCGCAGCAATTATTCGCCGGATTGCTGTGGGCAGATTGAGAGCGTTCCGAACCGTTCGTCCATATCGCCGCGCATGTGCTAGCATCGCTGATCTTCGCGCATGGCAATCGGGGGCAAGCCAATGATCAACGGCCGCATCGACGTGGTGAACCCATCCGACAGCGATTGGCTGGAAATGCTGCTGCCGCAGGTCGGCCGGCCGTTCTTCATCAAGCCGCTGCTCGACGAGCCCGACACCGGCATGAGCCTGTCGATGCTGCGCTATCCGGCCGGCTTCACCAATCCGCATCACACCCATCAATGCGGCCACGGCATTTATGTGCTGGAGGGCCGGCTGGTGACGCATCGCGGCGAATATGGCCCCGGCACCTTCGTGTGGTTCCCCGAAGGCGAGCCGATGCAGCATGGCGCCTCCGCCGATGGCGACATGCTGGGCTTGTTCGTGACCAATAAGCCGTTCAGCATCGATTATGTGAATGAACCGGAAGGACATCGCCCATGACAGGCCTCGCGACGTTCGAAGCTGGCGACGTCACCCTGCAATCGGGCGTCGTGCTGCCGGATGTGAAGCTCGTCTATCGCACCCACGGCCAGCTCAATGCGGCGCGGGACAATGCCATCCTTTACCCGACGCACTACATGGGCAATCACGACAGCAATGCCTGGGCGATCGCGCCGGGCATGGCGTTGGACCCGCAGAAATATTTCATCATCATTCCCAACATGCTGGGCAACGGGGTTTCATCGTCGCCCAGCAACACGCCGGCGCCGTTTGATGGCCCGCGGTTTCCGCTGGTGACGGTGCGGGACAATGTGCTGTTGCAGCACCGCCTGGTGACGGAAGTGTTCGGCATCAGCACGCTGCAACTGGTCCTTGGCCATTCGATGGGCGCGCTGCAGACGTTCCAATGGGGCGCGCTGTTTCCGGACATGGTGCAGCGGATCGCGCCCTTCTGCGGCGCGGCGCGGGTGTCGCGGCACAATTGGCTGTTCCTGGAAGGGGCCAAGTGCGCCCTGATGGCCGATGCGGCCTTTGCCGGCGGGGATTATGCGGCGCCGCCCGTTGCCGGCATCCGCGCCTTTGCGCGGGTGTATGCAGGGTGGGCGTGGTCGCAAACCTTCTTCCGCCAGCAACTGGATCGGGAGCGGCTCGGCCTGCCCTCCATGGAGGATTTTCTCCAGCTTGCCTGGGAACCGTTTTTCCAGACGCATGATGCCAACAATCTGCTGGCGATGCTGGCCACCTGGCAGGCGGCCGACATCAGCGCCGATCCGCGGTTTGACGGGGACTTCGCAAGGGCGCTGGCGGCCATCACCGCCAAGGCCTTCGTCATGCCGTGCCGCAGCGATCTCTATTTTCCACCCGAAGACAGCGAGATCGAAGTCGGCCACATGCCGCACGCTCAGTTGCGCGTCATCCCGTCGGTGTGGGGGCATATGGCGGGCGGCGGCATGAACCCCGAAGACATGATGTTCATCAACACCGCTCTGGCGGAACTGTTGGCCCACTAACTGAGGGGTGACGGCGGCCAATCCGGCCGCTACAGCGCCTTCATGTTGTCTCCCCGCGCCACCCGCACCGTTCGCTGGCTCCATCTGTGGACCGGCGTCATCATCGGTATCCAGATCATCCTCTGGGTGGCGTCTGGTCTCGTCATGGTGGTTCGCCCGCTGGACGAAGTGCGCGGCACCACGCTGCGGCGGGAGGCGCCCGTGACGCTGGCGATGCCCGCTGGGTTACCGCCGCTGCAGGGTGTCGAGAAGCTGGAACTCGGCCAGTTGCTTGGGCGCCCGGTGTGGAAGCTGACAGATGGGCAGGGCAAGCATCTGCTGGATGCCACCACCGGCAAGCCGATCGCCATCACGGCCACCAGCGCCGAGGCCATCGCTCGCGCCGGAACCACGCTCAGCGGGCCGGCGACGGTCCGGGAAGTGACGCCGAAGGCACCGGCCAGCGACTGGCGGGAAACCAATGGCTTTGCGGTTGAATTTGCCGATGATGTGCGCGTGTATGTCACCATGCAGGGCGACATCGGGGCAGTACGCACGCCGTGGTGGCGGTTTTATGATCTGTTCTGGGGGCTGCACATCCTCGACTGGCAGGACCGCGAGAACACCCATGGCCCGGTGATCATCATCGCCACTTTGATGGCATTGGGCGTCGTGCTCACCGGGGCCTTGCTCACCATCCGGCATTTCTGGCGGCGGTGATGGCCGCGCTTCCGATCCCGCCGCTGGAGCCGGTGCTGGCCGCGCTCGACATGGCGGGTGTGGCGGTGTTTGCCGTGTCGGGCGCGCTGGCGGCGGCGCGGATCAAGCAGACCATCGTGACCTTCGCCTTCTTCGCCACCGTCACCGGGCTGGGCGGCGGCACGCTGCGCGACATGTTGATCGATGCGCCGGTGTTCTGGGTGGGGCGTTCGGATTATCTCGGCATCTGCCTGGTGGGCGCCGCATCGGTGTGGCTGCTGCGCGCTGATCGCTGGCGCCTGGATGCGCTGCTGTGGTTCGATGCGCTTGGCCTGGGTGCCTATAGCGTGCTGGGCGCGGCCAAGGCGCTGAGCCTGGGCGTGCCGCCGCTGCCGGCGATTGGCATGGGCGTGCTCACTGCCAGTTTCGGCGGCATCGTGCGCGATCTGCTGGCCGGCGAACCCTCCATCCTGCTGCGCCGTGAAATCTATGTTTCGGCCGCCGCGCTGGGGGCGGGGATCTATGTGGGGCTCACCCTACTCGGCTTGTCGCTGTGGCCGGCGGCGATCATTGGCGCCGCCGCCGGTTTTGGGTTGCGCGGGATTGCCATTGCCACCGGGTTGGCCCTGCCGGGTTACCGGCCGGATACGGACGAGGATTGAATTAGGCGGGCCACAAAGCCTTCCGCTTCACGCGCGGCCGCGGGGCGGGGCGAGCCGGCCATGCTGCATTCGATGCACAATGCCTGCATGGTGGCGCCCTTGCCGCCGGCCAGCCAGCCCAGATCCTGTGCGGCGCTGAGCAGGCGCAGGCGAGAGGCCTGCACCAGGCGCGCCCACGGATCGCGCGCGGCGGGTTCTTCGGTTTCGCTGCGGCCGAAATCGGCAAAGGCCTGCTGCCACGCCGGGATAGGCCGTTCGATATCGATCACGCGCACATCGCCCTTCAGGCCGGCCTTGGCGGCGGCGGCGGCAACAGCGGCATCAAGCCCGCCGAAATTGTCGATCAGCTTCAGGCTTTTGGCTTCGGTGCCGGCCCACACACGGCCCTGGGCGATGCGATCGACATCGGCCACCGGCAGCTTGCGGGCGGCGGAAACCAGGCCAAGGAAGCGGCGATACGTGTCTTCCACGCCCATCTGCAGCACGGTGCGCACCTGCGGCGACAGGCCGGCCACCACATCGGGTTCACCGCTGTAGGGCGTGGTCTTCACGCCATCGGCGTTGATGCCGATCGCGTTCAGGGCGCGCGGGAAGCTGGGCAGGATGGCAAAGACGCCGATCGAGCCGGTGATGGTGGAAGGCTGGGCAAAGATCTGATCGGCCGCCGTGCCAACCCAATAGCCGCCGCTGGCCGCCGCCGAACCAAAGCTGGCAACGATGGGCAGGCCGTCGGCCTTGGCGGCCAGCAACGCCGTGCGGATTTCCTCGGACGCCGTCACCGAACCACCGCCGGAATCGACCCGCACCACCAGGGCCTTGATATCGTCATTCCTGGCCAGTGCCTCTTCCAGCGCCGCCCGGATGGTGGCGCTGCCGGCAGTGCCGCGCGGGGCCTCGCCATCAACGATATTGCCGGTGACATAGACGACGCCCACGGCATCGCCGCGCCCGCTGCTGCGGGTGGCCGACAGATAGTCGGTCAGGCTGACACCGGCAAAATGGCCCCAATCGGCGCGCTCGTCTTCGCCCACCAGCTCGATCATGGCGTGATCGAACGCATCGCGGTCGGCCAGGGCGTCGACCATGCCGGCATCCAGGGACGCCCTGGCAATATTGCCGCCGAACCTGCCGAGACGCTGCGGCAACTGGTTGATATAGGCGGTCACGTCCACCTTGGGTCGCAGCCGCCGGGCATCGGCAAGCCAGCTGGCCCACAGGCTGCCGGCCAGCGCCTGATCGGCGGCCCTGGCTTCGGGTGAGGCGCTGGCGCGGGTATAGGGTTCCACGAAGCTTTTGTAGGTGCCGACGCGGAACACGTTGACATCAATCTGCAATTTTTCGAGCGCGCGGGCGAAATAGAGCCGCGAACCGCCCGGACCGGTGATGATGACGCCGCCCAGCGGATTGAGCCAGATGCGATTTGCGCCCGCCGCAAGCAGCCAGCTGTCGTCGGTATAGGCCGTCGCCCAGGCGTGCACGGGCTTGCCGGCCTTGCGGAAGCGGGCGAGGGCGTCGCCCACGCTGGTCAGATTGGCCTGACCGCCGCCCATGAAGCCATCGAGTTCCAGCACGATGGCCTTGATGCGATCATCTTCGGCCGCGGTGTCGATGGCACGCACCAGATCACGGACCTGGATTTCGGATGCGACATTGCCTGATGCGGCATCCAGGACCGAGGTTTCCGTTGCCTGATCAACAATGGCGCCATCGATCGCCAGCACCAGCGCGGCGCCATCGGGGACGTGGGCCGGTTTCGCCGAGGACAGCAGCGCCGAAAAGCCGATGAAGAAGACCGCCAAAAGGGCAAGGACGAGAAAATCCTTGATGCCGACAATGATGCGCCAAACGAGGCCAAGGGTTTTCAAGATGCAGTGCCTTCAGGAAACGGAGCCCAGGCCATAGCAGCAGGCCCGTGGCAGCGGCAACTGGCCGCCGCGCCGCATGCCCGGTGAAGGCTGATCAGGGATTGACCGGTTCGGGCAGGAAATCCAGTTTCTGCACCGCAGTATCGGTGGCGCTGCATTCCGCCGGCGTGGCGTGGGTGTCGTTTGGCCAGGTGCCTTCCAGCGGCAGTCGGAATTCCCAGCCTCCATTCTGCAGGCGATGCTGCACTTCGCCGGTGAGGCGCAGGCTGGTGCCGCCGGTGGCGCCGATCTGGCGGGCGGCTTCATCGATGCACTGGCGGAAAGCGCGTTCTGCGGCGGGCGGCACCTGGTTCGGGCCGATGTTGATGGTGGCCGGTGGCTTGCTGCCGCCCTGGGTGGCGCTTTCGGCTTCCTTCTTCTTGCCCTTGGAAAGCAGCAGCGCCAGCAGGCCGGCGGCCACGGCCGCGCCGGCAATCACCGCGCCGGTGGATGGGCCGCCACCGCCGCGCCGGCCGACTTCGAATTCGGCGCGGCAGCCGTTTCTCACCCAGATGCTGCCTCGATCACTGCCCCAGTTGCGGCGCGAACAATCGCCGCCCAGCACACGCGAAAGCCGCACCCCGTCGCGGGTGTTGGCGCTGCAGCGGGCATAGCGGAAATTCCAGCTTTCACAGCGGACGATCTGGCCGCCGCCATTGTTGTTCCACCCCTGGTTGTTCCAGTCGGATTGGGCCGCGGCCGGCGGGATCACGGCCGTTGCGGCAAGGGCAAGCAAGGCGATGAGGCTGGCGCTGCGGCGCATGTGGGTTCCCCCCGGAAATTGGCGTCAATAGAGGTCGAACACGGCGCGGCAGCCGCCATTCACCCAGATCTGGCCCGGCCTCGTGCCCCAGGTGCGCCCTTCCACGCAATTGCCGCCCAGCACGCGCGACAGGCGCACCTGGCGGCCACGCGGCGCAGCGCATGTGGCGGCGCGATAATTCCAGCTTTCGCAGGTGATGCTGACTTGCTGGCCAGCGCTGCCCCAGCCGCCACCGCCGCCACTACCCCAGCCGCCGCCAGAGCCGCCCCAGCCGGTCGCGCCCTGCAGCACTTCGAATTCGGCGCGACAGCCATTGCGCACGGAAATGGCGCGGCGATCCCAGCGCCAGGTGGCGCCATCACGGCAATCACCAGCGATCACGCGCCGCAGGCGGACGCTGCTGATGACGCCCTGCACCGGGCAGCGTTGATCGCGGTAATTCCAGCTTTCGCAGCGTAGCAGCTGCCAGCGGCCATCGCCCGGGCCGTTGCCCCAGTTATTGCCAGCGCCAGCATTGGGGTCCCAGCCACCGGCGCCCCAGCCATCATTGGCATCGGTGCGGAACACGGCGCGGCAACCATTGCGCACGTGAATGGCACGGCCATCGTGATACCAGCTCTCGCCTTCGATGCACTGGCCGCCGCGCACGCGCAGCAGCTGCACGCGCACCGCACCGGGCGCGGCACAGACGGCTTCGCGGTAATTCCAGCTTTCGCAGGTGATTTCGCGCCATTGCTGGGCGGCTGCGGGCGCGGCGGGCAGGGTGAGCGCGGCGCCGGCCGCCAGCGCGTTGATGGACAGTGCAGACACAAGCAGGCGGCGCATCGGATCGTCTCCCCCGGTTGGACAATAGGGCAAGGGCGATCCTGCGCTTGTCCCAATTGCCGCTGGATGAATGGTGCCAGTTGGGGAAATCAAGTCAAGATCGGCCGCAGCGATGTTCGGGAAACGACCCTGTTCAAAGTGGTTTGCCCTGCCCACCGGCCTGTTCAACGGTGAACTGCCACGCCACCCGGCCCGAACGCGCGCCGCGCCCGGCTGCCCAGGTGAGGGCGGCTGCCGGATCGAACGCCAGCCCATGGGCCTGGGCATAGGCCGCGCAGATCGCCAGATAGGTTTGCTGGTCGCAGGCGTGGAAGCCCAGGCGCAGCCCAAAGCGGTCCGCCAGTGCCAGATGATCATCGGCCGCATCGCGCGGATTGATGGCCTCGGCGTCATTTTCGGCCAGGCTGCGCGGCACCAGGTGGCGGCGGTTGCTGGTGACGATCAGGCGCACATTGTCTGGCCGCGCCTGCACCCCACCATCCAGCAGGGAACGCAGCGCATGCACTTCGGCGGCATCTGCCCCCAGCGACACATCATCAAGGAAGATCAGAAAGGCGCGGCTGGTGCCGGACAGCGCCTGGAACAGGGCGGGCAGGGTGGCCAGCGCCGGCAGCATCACCTGCACCAGTGCCAGATCATGGCCGTTGCCCAGCAGATCGGCGACCACGCTGCGCGCCAGGCTGGATTTGCCCATGCCGCGGGCGCCCCACAGCAACACATCATGCGCGGGCAGCCGCGCGGCATGGCGGCGGCTGTTTTCCCACAGTTGCGCGGCTTGCGCCTCAACCCCGCAATAGAGGCTCAGCGGCGTGGTACGGGCCGGGGGCAGGGAGGCAAGCGCATGACCATCCCAGCCAAACCAGTGGCCATGGCCCGGATCGGCCGCCGTTGGCGGTGGCGGTGCCAGACGCTCCAGCGCGGCAGCGATGCGGGCAAGGCTTTGATCGTTGCTGTTCATCCGCCAGCGATAGCCAAAAGCACGCCGCCAAGGAACCACCATCGGTTGCACCTGATCGCCCAAGCGGCTAGAGCCTTGCGCCAATCCATCGGCAACAACGGAAACCACGATGTTTGAAACCCCGGCCTATGCGCAAGCAGCAGGCGGTGCCGCCGCCGCTGGCGGCATGGCGGCCCTGATCGGCTTTCTGCCCTATCTGGCCATCTTCGGCATTTTCTATTTCCTGATCATCCGCCCGCAGCAGCAGCGGGTGAAGCAGCACCGCGCCATGGTCGATGCCGTGAAGAAGGGTGATGATCTGATCACCGGCGGCGGCATCCTGGGCAAGGCAGTGCGGGTGACCGATACCGAAGTGGAAGTGGAAGCCGGCCCCAACGTGCGGTTTACCGTGCTGAAATCCACGCTGGCCGATGTGAAGCCGCGTGGGCTGCCGGCGGCGGCGAACGACAAGAGCGCCTGAACCCATGCTGGATTTCCCCAAGTGGAAGACCTGGTCGATGTGGGCCACGGTGGTGCTGTGCCTGTTGCTGGCGCTGCCCAACGCGCTGGAACCGTCGCAGCTTGCGATGATCCCCGATGGCCTGCCCAAATCGCAGCTGCCGCTGGGCCTCGATCTGCGTGGCGGCTCGCACCTGATGCTGGAAGCCACCCCGCAGGATGTGGAAAAGGCCAAGCTGGAAACGCTGGAAGACACGGTGCGCGGCGAATTGCGCGCCGCCGACGGCGGGGCGATTGCCGCCACCGATCTGTCGCTGAATGGCGGCCGGCTCAGCTTCACCGTCGCTGATGCCACCCGCCTTGATCAGGCCATTGCGATCCTCAACAAGGCGACCGCGCCACTGGGCGTGGGCACCAGCCGCGAAGTCGAGATCAGTCGGAGCAGTCTGCCCGGCCAGGTGATCGTGACGCCGACCAGCGCCGGCATTGCCGCTGCCATCGATGGCGCCATGGCGCAGGCCGTGGAAGTGATCCGCAAGCGCATCGACGAACTGGGCACCCGCGAACCCACCATCGTGCGTCAGGGCAAGACCCGCATCGTCGTGCAGGTGCCCGGCCTGCAGGACCCGGAAGCGCTGAAGCAGTTGCTCGGCAAGACCGCCAAGCTGGAATTCAAGCTGGTCGATACCGCTGCCGATGCGGAAGAGGTGGCGCAGGGCCGTGCCCCGCCCGGCAGCCAGATATTGCCGTCGCAGGAAGGTGGCCAGGTCGTGGTCAAGCGCCGCGCCATCATCACCGGTGACCAGCTGGTGGACAGCCAGGTGACCACCGATCAGAACGGGGCGCCGGCGGTCTCCTTCCGCTTTGATTCCACCGGCGGCCGGCGTTTTGCCCAGGCCACGACGGAGAATGTCGGCAAGCCGTTCGCCATCCTTCTGGATGGCATGGTGATTTCCGCGCCCAACATCAACGAGCCCATATTGGGCGGCAGCGGCATCATCCAGGGCAATTACACGGTGCAGACCGCCAATGATCTCGCCATCCTGCTGCGCTCCGGCAAATTGCCGGTGGAGCTGAAGGTGGTGGAGGAACGCACTGTCGGCCCCGATCTGGGCGCGGATTCGATCAAGGCCGGCATCATCGCCTCGATCGTGTCCGTGCTGGCTGTCGCCCTGCTGATGATCATGACTTATGGCCGCTTTGGCGTCTATTCGGTGATCGCGCTCACCATCAACGTGCTGATGATCCTGGGCATCATGTCGGCCGCCGGCTTCACGCTCACCCTGCCGGGCATTGCCGGCATGGTGCTGACCATTGGGGCGGCGGTGGATGCCAACGTGCTGATCAACGAGCGTATCCGCGAGGAACAGCGCAAGGGCAGGGGCGTCGTCACCAGCGTGGAGACCGGCTTCAAGGAAGCCAGCCGCACCATCTGGGATGCGAACAGCCTCAACATCATCGTCGCCATCATCATGTTCCTGTTCGGCTCCGGCCCGATCAAGGGCTTTGCCGTGGTGCTGTCGATCGGCATCGCCACGTCGGTGTTCACCGCGGTGACCATCGTGCGCTGGATGGTGGCGCGCTGGCTGACCAGCGCCCGCCCTGCGACCCTGAGCATCTGAGGACCAATCGATGCCGCTGAAACTTGTTCCCGACAATACCAACATCGGGTTCGTCAAACTCCGCTTCATCGCCTTTGCGCTCACCCTGGCGCTCACCATTGGAGCTGCCGGCCTGCTGGCCGTGCGCGGGCTGAACCTGGGTGTCGATTTCGTCGGCGGCCTCACCATGCAGGTCGAATTTGCCGAACCGCCGGCGCTCGACACGCTGCGCGCCCGGGTTGACCGGGTGGGCGTGGGCGATTCCAACCTGCAGGAATTCGGCAACGACAGGACCATCCTGATCCGCCTGCCGCTGCCCGAGGGCGAAGAAGGCGCCGTTCAGCGTGTTGTCTCCAAGGTCCGCACCGCACTGGAGGCCGATTACAAGGGTGTCAAATTCTCGCGCGTCGAAAGCGTATCGGGCAAGGTGTCAAACGAGCTGATCAAGGACGGGCTGTGGGCGGTGGGCCTGTCGATGCTGTTCGTCGCGCTGTTCACCTGGTTCCGCTTCGAATGGTATTTCGGCGTCTCCACCGTGGTGGCACTGGTGCATGACGTGGTGGTGACACTGGGTTTCTTCGCGCTGACCCGGCTGGAATTCGATCTCAACATCGTCGCCGCCGTGCTCACCATCATCGGCTATTCGCTGAACGACAAGGTGGTGATCGACGACCGTATCCGCGAGAATCTGCGCAAATATCGCCAGATGGACATCAAGGGCATCATCGATCTTTCGGTCAACGAAACCCTGCCGCGCACGGTGATGACCTCGGTGACGCTTCTGGCCGCGCTGGTCGCGCTGCTGTTCCTGGGGCCGGAGGTGATCTTCGGTTTCACCGCGGCGATGGTGCTCGGCATCGTGGTCGGCACCTATTCGTCGATCTTCGTGTCCTCGTCGCTGCTGATCTCGCTGGGCGTGAAGCAGCGTGCCGCCGGCACCGAGGATGCCCGGGCCAAGGGCGCCGAGCGCATCGGTTAGCGCCGCACAAAAGCAAGGGCCGGCGCTCCCCATCGGGAGCGCCGGCCCTTTGTTGTTTCTGCTGGCCCGTTCAGATCGGTGCGCCGCACGGCCCGAAAGCCATGCACCATTGGCTGAGCGTACCCAGAACCAAGGCGCCCGCCAACCAGAGCGCGCGGGTTCGCGTGTTGAGTTCCACCTGCATCAATCTCACTCCGCAGCGACAGCCACCGGGGCAAGGCCGATCCGGGCCCTGGCGGCTTCATATTCGCTGACCAGCTTGGCGACAAATTCACCCGCCGACAATACGGACTTTACCGCGCCAATGCCCTGGCCGCAGCCCCAGATATCCTTCCAGGCCTTGGCTTCGGTGTTGCCGCCGCTGCCGAAGTTCATCGCCGAAGGATCACTGGTCGGCAGATTATCGGGGTCCATGCCAGCCTTGACGATGGACGGGCGCAGATAATTGCCGTGCACGCCGGTGAACAGGTTGGAATAGACGATGTCGGACGACGCGCTCTGCGTGATCATGTCCTTGTAATCCTGCACCGCGCGCGCTTCCTTGGTGGCGATGAAGGCGCTGCCGATATAGCCGAAATCGGCGCCCATCGCCTGCGCGGCCAGCACCGCATCACCGGTGGCGATCGAACCGGACAGCGCCAGCGGGCCATCGAACCATTCACGGATTTCCTGGATCAGCGCAAACGGGCTGGTGGTGCCGGCATGGCCGCCGGCGCCGGCAGCAACGGCGATCAGGCCATCGGCGCCCTTTTCCACCGCCTTCCTGGCAAACTTGTTGTTGATGATGTCGTGCATGACGATGCCGCCATAGCTGTGAATGGCCTCGTTCACGTCTTCGCGGGCGCCCAGCGAAGTGATGATCATCGGCACCTTGTATTTCACGCACAGCGCCAGATCGTCCATCAAACGGTCGTTGGATTTGTGGACGATCAGGTTGACGGCATAGGGCGCATCATTGGGGCCAAGTTCGGTCGACAGGCGCTGCAGCCATTCCTCGAACTGAGCCAGCGGCCGGGCGTTGAGGCTGGGGAAGCTGCCGATGATGCCGGCGCGGCACTGCGCCATGACCAGTTCCGGCCCGGAAATGATGAACAGCGGCGAACCGATCACCGGGATCGACAGACGGCCAGCGAAGGCAGCGGGCATGGACATGGATATTCTCCCCAAGGACAGGAGACGAGGTTTAGCCTTCGCTGCCCCAGATTGCCACCTCATCCTCGTCGCAGGCTGTGGCGCGGCCGCGGAACATGCCGGGCGTTGAAAATACCCAGCCCGGCATGCCATCCCTGCCGATGAAGATGATGCCGCCGGTGCCGCCCAGCATGTTCACATCGGCCAGGGCGCGCTCCGCTGCCTGCGCCGCCGACAGGCCGGCCAGACGCACCAGCGCACCCATTTCATGGCCGACGCCGGCCCGGATGAAGGCCTCGCCGGATCCAGTGCAGGACAGGGCCACGCTGCGATCATCGGCCAGCGTGCCCGCCCCGATCAACGGCGAATCGCCAATGCGGCCCCAGCGCTTGCCGGTGAGCCCGCCTGTCGATGTCGCGGCGGCCAGATGGCCCTGCGCATCGCGGGCGACCGCGCCGACCGTGCCATATTTCAGATCAGCATCGAACATATTCTCGCCCCGCGCCGCCGCGGCCTTCATCATCTGCAGCGCCTGCCAGCGGCTTTCGACGCGAAACCAGCCGGGCTCGACCTGCTCCAGCCCCTGTTCCAGCGCAAAGACATCGGCCCCGTCGCGGGCGAGCAGCACGTGGGCGCTTTTCTGCATCACGGCGCGGGCCAGTTGCACCGGGTTTCGCGTGCGGGTGACGCCCGCCACCGCGCCGGCCTTGCGGGTTGTGCCGTCCATCACGGCAGCATCCAGTTCGGTGCGGCCTTCGGCGGTGAACACGGCGCCGCGACCGGCATTGAACAACGGGTGATCTTCCAGGATGCGCACCGCGGCAACCACGGCATCCACCGCGCTGCCGCCGGCGCCCAGCACGGACTTGCCGGCCGCCAGGGCATCAGACAACCCGGCGCGGCATTCGGCTTCGGGCCCCGGCAGTGTCTCAGGCGATAGCTGCCCGCACCCGCCGTGGACGACCAACGACCAGGCGGGGGAATTGTTCATCGCGGATCCGAAAGGGATGGTAGCAGCGGGCAGATTTGAACTGCCGACCTCCGGGTTATGAATCCGGCGCTCTCACCAACTGAGCTACGCTGCCACAGGCGTTTGGGAGGCGCTGCTATAGTGGCGGCGTCCCTGTGGGTCAACCGGGTTTCAGAAGTTGTAGACGAGGGTGGCGCGCGTGACGGTATCGGTGTTTTCGCGGCCCGGCGGCGGGTTGCTTTCGTTGTTCACCTGGAACGACATGCGCGCCGAAAGCCGGCCGTTCAACCGCGCCGTCAACTGCGAAAGCGACAGCAGCGAACTGTTGCGCTGATCGCTGTAATAGGTCGCGGTTTCGGTGAAGATCAGCGCCGGCGCGATCACCCATTTGCCATTCAGCGCGGCGCGCAGCGCCAGCTCGGACTGGCTGGTGCCATTGGTGAACTGCGTCTGCCGCAGGGCCGGTCCGCCATCGACGGCGATGGTCAGGCGCTGGCCATCAACAAGCCGATAACCCAGGCCCAGCGCCTCGGTGAAGCGGCTGGTGAAGCCGGTGAAGCGATCCCGCTCGAAGCTCAACGCCAGCACGGCAAAGCCGCGCGGCGTGAATTTCCAATTGCCTTCATAACCGGCGAAATAGCGTTCGCGCGAGGTGACGCCCTGATCCTCCTGGTAATCGACGATCCCGCGAAAGCCGTGTTTCCAGTGCCTTGTTTCCTTGGTGAGGTTCACCCCCACCGCCAGCCCGCGGTTTTCGGTGTTGCCGCTGGAAATGAAGCCGCCCAGTTCGCCGTTGCCGGTCCAGCCATCAAGCGCGCCCTGGCTGGCCAAACGTTCCTCGCGGGCCTTCGCCGCCGCCGCGTTGATCTCGGCCACGCGGGCATCGATCTCGGATATGCTGGCCGGATTGGTCCGCCGCGCGATCTCGGCCACCACCTTCAATTGATCGGGATTGCCGGCTGCGGCCTCGATCATGGCGGCCACCGGCGGCGGGATCGGATCGGCCAGGGCCGGGGTGGCAATCAGGGCGATGAGGGCGAAAGCGGCGCGGGTCATGCCCCTGTTTCTGGCGGCTTGGGATGCTGTTGGTCAACCGCCAGCATCCGTATTCATGGGGACTGGCAGGCCGCCCAAATTCGAGGCAAAGGGCGGGCATGACCTTGTCTGCCGACATCACGCCGATTCCCCTGTCTCTGGTGCAGAGCGACCTGGCCGCCGCCGCGGCTGGCTTTGGCGACGCCTTTGCCCGCACCGGCTTTGCGGTCGTCTCCGATCATGGGATTGATCAGGGCCTGATCGACAGGGCCAACGCCGCAACCAAGGCGTTCTTTGCGCTGCCAGACGATGTGAAACGCCGCTATGTCGTGCCCGGCGGTGGCGGCCAGCGCGGGCTGACTCCGTTTGGCGTCGAAGCCGCCAAGGGCCACGCCAAGGCCGATCTGAAGGAATTCTGGCACGTCGGCCGCGAACTGCCGCCGGGCCATCTCTATGCCGATGTGATGCCGGCCAATCTGTGGCCAAGCGAGATCCCCGATTTCCACGAAGCCGTGTGGGCGCTGTTCGACGCGCTGGACAAGACCGGCGCCACCCTGCTGCGCGCCATTGCCGTGCACCTGGGGCTGGACGCTGATTTCTTCGCCGATCCGGTGCGCGACGGGAATTCGATCCTGCGCCTGCTGCACTATCCGCCGGTGCCGCCGGAAACGGCCGGGGCCATCCGGGCTGGCGCGCACGAGGATATCAATGTCATCACCCTGCTGCTGGGTGCCGAGGAAGCCGGGCTGCAACTGCTCGACAAGAATGGCGAATGGCGCTTCATCGATGCGCCGGCCGGCAGCCTGGTGTGCAACGTGGGCGACATGCTGCAACGATTGACCGGGCATCGCCTGCCATCGACCACGCACCGTGTCGTCAATCCGGCGCCGGAACGGATGGGGGTGGCGCGTTATTCGACGCCGTTCTTCCTGCATTTCCGCCCGGATTATCTGATCACCGCGCTGCCCGGCGGGCCGATGGAAGAACCGCCGATCACTGCGAACGATTATCTGATGGAACGGCTGCGCGATATCAAATTGCTGTAACATCAGCTGGGCAGGGGGAATGACATGATGATGCGCGCGATGTTTCTGGCGGGCCTGCTGGCCACCTCCGTTTCCGCTGCTCCGGTGCTCGATACGCCGGTGAAAGACAGTTGGTGGACCGATGGCCGCGCCGCGCTCGATGCCCGGCTGAAAGTGGTAAACCGGCCGAAGCGGGCGAAGAATGTCATCCTGATGGTTGGCGACGGCATGGGCGTGACCACGCTCACCGCCGCACGCATCTTTGATGGCCAGCATCCGATCGATGGCCGCGCGCCCTCCACAGGCGAGGAAAACAACCTGGCGTGGGACAGGATGGCCAACACGGCGTTGGTCAAGACCTACAACAGCAACGCCCAGACCGCCGACAGCGCCGGCACCGCCAGCGCGATGAACACGGGCGTCAAGACGCGCATCGGCACCATCAACATGGGCGCTGATCAAGGCGTGGAGGCGTGCAAGACGCCTTCGCGCCTGCCGCGCACGCTGGCCGAGATTGCCAAGGGGCAGGGGATGGCCGTGGGCGTGGTGACCACCACCCGCATCACCCATGCCACGCCGGCCGCCGTCTATGGCCATGTACCGTTTCGCGATTGGGAAGGGGCGGATCGCGCCTATCCGGCCGAAGCGCGCACATCGGGCTGCATCGATCTTGCCACGCAGCTGGTCGCCTTCAAGGGCGGGCTGGACGTGGTGCTGGGCGGCGGCCGGGCGCGGTTCCTGCCCCTGGGCAAGGGCGGCCAGCGCGATGATGGCCGCAATCTGGTGGAAGATTGGCAGAAAGCCTGGCCACAGGGGAAATATGTTGCGGATTCAAAGGGGCTGCGCGCGCTCAATGCCCGCGATGGCGGCCCGGTGTTCGGCCTGTTCCATCCCGATCATCTGAATTTCGAGCATGATCGCAAGGATGATGCCGAGCCCAGCCTGCCGGAAATGGCGCGCTTTGCGCTGGCCAAGCTGGAAGCCGGCAAGGCCGCCCGCAGCGGCAAGGGCTATTATCTGATGATCGAGGGCGGGCGCATTGATCACGCCCACCACGCCAGCAATCCGTATCGGGCGCTGAAGGAAGCGCAGATGTTCAGCGCCACGGTGGCCGAAGTGCTCAAGGCCGTGAACCTGGATGAGACCTTGGTGCTGGTGACCGCCGATCACAGCCATGTGCTGACCATCGCCGGCTATCCGGAACGCGGCAACGATATATTGGGCTATATCAAGCCGCCCAAGGGCGGCGGCGAAGGGGATGGCGGGCTGAGCCCAGAAGGCTATGCACTGGATGATCGCGGTCAGCCGATGACCACCCTGAGCTATGCCAACGGGCCCTTCGTGGCGCGCGGCCTGTCGCGCACGCTGCCGCCAACGGATCCCGATTTTCTCGCCAACAAGACCTATGGCACCAGCGCCGAAAGCCATGGCGGCGAGGATGTGGCGCTGTTTGCCGAAGGCCCGCGTGCCGATCTGGTGCGCGGCGTGATGGAGCAGAACCTGATCTTCCACATCATGGCCGAGGCGCTCGGCTGGAAGTAAGGCGGCCTGGGTCAGCCGCCGATCAGCCAGCCTGTCAGCGCGCCGCCGGCGGTTCCCAGCGTCAGGCCCAGCCACAGCCAGACCCGGCGGACAAGCTGCGGGCCGTGCTGATTGCGGGAAAGGTGCGAGCCGTTTGGCATTCTTGTCTGTCGTTATGGAAACCAACTGGCAACCATTCCTGCAATATGCATGCCAATTGATTGGCCGGCGGCAAGCCCTTGGAATCCGGCATGGCGCCCAGATGCGCCAGAATCAGAGTGTAAAGCCCACCGACAATTTCGGGTAAATTGCACCGACAAAATAGAGTCCATCCGGCGGTGCGTTGAGCCCCAGCGCGTCCCGATCCCGGGCTGCCAGCGCCGCGGCCAGATCGTCGGCGCTCCATTGGCCTGATCCGACCATCTTCAGGCAGCCGACCATCGATCGCACCTGGTGATGCAGGAAACTGCGGGCGGCGGCGACGACATGAATCTCCTCGCCAATGCGGGTGACGTCGAGCCGGTCGAGCGTGCGCAGCGGCGAACTGGCCTGGCATTGCGCCGATCGGAAGGTGGTGAAATCATGCCGGCCCACCAGGCGCTGGGCAGCGGCGTGCATGGCATCGGCGTCGAGCGGAGTCGGCACCCGCCAGGCCAGGCCGGCATCGAACGTGAGTGGCGCGCGGCGGTTGACGATGCGATAGCGATAGCGCCGGCCGGTGCAATCGAAGCGCGCGTGCCAGTCCGGCGCTTCCGCACAGTCCAGGATCGCCACCGGTTGCGGTTTCAGCCGGGCGTTGATCGCCTCCATCAGGCGAAACGGCGTGATGGTCTTTTCGATATCGGCGTGGGCCGGCATGGCGTGGGCATGCACCCCGGCGTCGGTCCGGCCTGATGCGAAAACCTCCACCGTCTCGCCGGTGATATCCATGATCGCCGCCGCGATGGCGCCCTGCACCGATGGGCCATGCGCCTGCCGCTGCCAGCCCATGAAGGGGCGGCCATCATATTCGACCGTGAAGCGGAAGCGGGTCACGCCACGCGGGTTCCCGCCGGCACCCGCCAACCGTTGAGCAAGGCGCCCACCGGCATGGCCGGCTTGCCGGCACGCTGCACCAGCGTCGGCCGCAGCACGCCATCGGCGGTGCCCAGCCCAAGCCGATCATCCACCGTCACGCCCGGCGCGGCGGTGCCTGGTTCGACTTCGGCAGCGAGGATCTTCACTCGCTCCCCGCCAATTTCCGCCCAAGCGCCTGGCGCCGGATTGAAGCCGCGCACCTGGCGTTCCAGCACGGCGGCGGGCAGGGTGGGGGAAAGATGGGCTTCGGCCTTGTCGATGCGCGTGGCCAGCGTGACCCCGTCTTCTGGTTGCGGCACGGCGGCACGTGGGTGCGCAAGCACATCGATCAGCAGATCAGCACCCAATGTGGCCAGTTCGCTGAACAGATCGCCACTGGTCTTGGTGCCAATGGGCGTTTCCACGGTCGCCAGCATCGGCCCGGTGTCGAGGCCTTCCTCCATCTGCATGATGGTGACGCCGGTAACGGCATCGCCGGCCAGCACGGCACGCTGGATCGGCGCGGCTCCGCGCCAGCGCGGCAGCAGGGAACCGTGGATGTTGAGGCAACCGAGGCGCGGCGCATCCAGCACGGCGCGCGGCAGGATCAGGCCATAGGCGGCAACCACCGCCACGTCACAGCCTTGCGCCACCGCCAGAAACTGTTCGACCGCTGCCGGATCGCGGAACGTGCGCGGCGTGAAGACCGGGATACCCAGTGCCTCGGCCCGAGCATGCACCGGGCTCATCTGCAACTGCTTGCCGCGCCCCGCCGGCTTGGGTGCGCGGGTATAGACCGCCATGATCTCGTGCCCGGCCGCCACCAGCGCTTCGAGCGCCGGAACCGCAAAAAAGGGCGTGCCCATGTGGATGATCCGAAGTCTCAGTCCCATGGCGCACGCCTGTTATCGGGTAACCCAAGCCGAGGGAAGGGGCCTCAGCGGCTCATCACCATGGTCACGGCGCGGCGGTTCTGCGCGTGGGCGGCTTCGTCGCTGCCTTCCACGGCCGGGCGTTCCTTGCCATAGGAAATGGTCGACAGGCGGCTCACGTCGATGCCCTGCGAGGCCAGGAAATTCTTCGCCGAATTGGCCCGGCGATCACCCAGTGCCAAATTATACTCGCGGGTGCCGCGTTCATCGCAATGGCCTTCCAGCGTGACGCGCACGGCCGGATTGGCGCGCAGCCAGGCGGCATGCTTGGTCAGCGTGGCGCGGGCCTCGCCATCCAGTTCATAGCTGTCATAGCCAAACAGCACCGTGTCGCTGCCGGCCTGGGCGCGCAGATCGTCCTGGCTGCCGGGGATGATGCTGCTCGGTCCGGTCTCGACCGTGGCAGGCCGTTCCGTCGGTGTGGGTGCCGGTGCTTCGGGCCGGGCCGTGGCAGGTGGCGCCTCCATCATCGCCGGCGGCTTCTTGGGTGTACAGGCAGCAGCGATCAGGACGAGCGCGAGCAGGGGCAGTTTCGGCAGCTGGCGGGTCATTTGGGGGCTCCTTTCCAGTTACGGCAACGATTAAGGCAACAAGGGCGACCAGGCCGGATCGGATGCATCCAGCGGGGTGGCGATCCGACGCTCATTCAAACCGGAAATATCAACGGACCACAAGCCCGATTGCCCCGAACGGTCGCCGCGGGCAAACAGGATGACGCGGCCATTGGGCGACCAGGACGGGCCTTCATCCTGATAACCATTGGTCAGCAGGCGCTCGCCCGATCCATCGGGGCGCATGACGCCAATGCCGAAGCGGCCGCCGCCGATGCGGGTGAAGGCGATGTAATCGCCGCGCGGGCTCCACACCGGGCTGGCGGAACGACCCTCGCCAAAGCTGATGCGTTGTTGGCCGGTGCCATCGGCGTTCATCACATAGACCTGCTGGCTGCCGCCACGATCGCTTTCAAACACGATCTTGGCTCCATCGGGCGAATAGCTGGGCGAGGTATCGATGCCCGGCCCGCTGGTCAGTCGCGAGGTGGCACGGGTGGCGATGTTGAAACGATAGATATCGGTATTGCCGCCCACGGCCATGGAAAACACCAGATTCTGGCCATCCGGCGAGAATCGTGGTGCAAACGTCATGCCGGTGAAAGCGCCCACCGCTTCCTGCCGGCCGCTGCCCAGCGTGTAGAGCCACACCCGGGGCCGGTTGTTCTCGAAGCTCATGTAGGTGATGGTCTGCTGCCCCGGCGCAAAGCGCGGGGTAAGCACCAGATTCTGGCCCGAGGTGAGGAAACGGTGGCCGGCGCCATCCTGATCCATGATGGCCAGGCGCTTGATGCGCCTGGTGCGGGCGCCGGTTTCGCTGACGTAGACGATCCGACTGTCGAAATAGCCGGATTCGCCGGTGAGGCGGGAATAGACGAGATCCGCACATTTGTGCGCCGCCCGCCGCCAACCCGCCGCCGTCGTGACAAAGCCCTGGCGCGCGATTTCGGCGCCGGCAAACACATCATAGGCATAACAGGCCAGCGTTATGCCGCCATCGGGATTGGCCGTCACCGTGCCGGTCACCAGCGCCTGCGCCGCAATCGTGCGCCAGGCCGGGAAATCGGGTTTCAGTACATCATCGATGCCCACGCTGGTCGTGTAGGCGGCCGGATCGATCGGCTTGAACAGGCCTGAGGAGCGCAGATCGCCCGCGATCACCTGTGCCGCCCGCTCCCCCAGCGCCGTGGTGGTGCCGGCTTCGGTGCTGGCCCCGTTGCCCGGCGCGAACGACGGGACGGCAATCGGCATCGGCTGCATCAGCCCGGCATTGATATCCACGCGCAACGGTGCGGATTGGGCGAGAACCGGGGCAGCTGCCAAGCCGGTGACAAGCAGAATCAGTCGCATGGTGCGACCATATCAGTCCGGCCGGATGAACGGGAGTAAAACCGGCAACTATGCTTGCAGAGGGGCCAAGGTTCGTGCGACGATAGTGTATTGCAGAAACAACACACGGACTTTGGGGGGCCTCATGATCAAGTCGACCATCCTTCGCGCGGCGCTGTTGCTGGCAGCGGCACCGGCCCTTGCCGCCGTGCCAACGCCGCCACGCCCGCTCACCGATCCGGCGCTGCTGGTCTCCCCGATCAACCCCAACGCCAGGCCGTTGCCGGTGGCCGATCTGGTCTTCACGCGCAGCGCCGGCGATCAGGTGTGGAGCGCCGATGGCAAGTCCCTGTTTCTCGTCACCAACCTGTCGGGCCGTTTCAACATCTGGCGCATGAGCAGCCATGGCAGTTGGCCGGTGCAGATGGTCCAATCCGATGATGTTCAGTCCGGCCTGGCCGCATCCGCCGATGGTCGCTGGCTCTATTTCACGCAGGACAAGGGCGGCAATGAATATTCCGACCTGTTCCGCATGCCCAGCGGCGGTGGCGCCATCGAGCAGGTGACCCGCACCGATGACGTGAGCGAGGATGAGCCGCTGCTGGCCAAGAGCGGCGCCATCGCCATCGCCCACAAGCGCAAGGAAGCCGCGCAGACCAATATCGCCGTGCTCGAAGCCGGCAGCGTGCGCCTGCTGACTGACGAGAAGGACCCGCAATGGAACTGGCAGGCGGTGGCCTGGGTCGCGAACGACAGCGCCCTGATTGCCAATCGCAGCACCACCGGCGGCACCGAAGGCCAGATCTGGCGCATCGAGGTGGCGAGCGGCAAGGCGACCCTGCTGATCGGAAAGAAGGGCGTCACCTATGCCGCTTCGGCCGCCAGCCCGGATGGCAATGCCATCGCCATCACCAGCGATGAAGGCAGCGGCCAGGATCATGCCGGCGTGCTCGATGCCGGCAGCGGCAAACTGCGCTGGCTGCCGGCGACGCCGTGGGAACAAACATCGGGCGCAATGAGCCCGGATGGCAAATCCCTGCTGGTGCGCACCAACGAGGATGGCCGCTCCACCCTGGCGCTGGTGGATGTCGCCACGCTCGCCGCCCGCCCGCTGCCACTGCCGCCTGGCGTCAACAGTGCGCCGGGCGCCGCGTTCGCGCCCGATGGCCGCAGCCTGATCTTCACCCACGCCGGGGCCGACACGCCGGCCGATCTGTTCCGTTATGATGTTGCCAGCGGCGCCAGCCACGCCATCACCCAAACGGCGATGGCCAGCCTGAATCCGGCGACGTTGCCGAAATCCCACATTGTCAC
The DNA here is from genome assembly GCF_000331225.1 of Sandarakinorhabdus sp. AAP62. Taxonomy (GTDB): domain Bacteria; phylum Pseudomonadota; class Alphaproteobacteria; order Sphingomonadales; family Sphingomonadaceae; genus Sandarakinorhabdus. The sequence continues at coordinate 61,431 of NZ_ANFY01000017.1, forward strand.
CTTCAAGGGGTTTGACGGCACGCTGCTCAGCGCTGTGCTGACCATGCCGTTGAACCTGAAGCGCGACGGCAGTGCGCCGGCCATCGTGCTGCCCCATGGCGGCCCCACCGGGCAGAGCCAGGACGGCTTCAGCCGCACCGCTGCGCTGTTCGCCAGCCACGGCTATCTGGTGATCCAGCCCAATTTCCGTGGTTCCACCGGCTATGGCCGCGCCTTCATGGAGGCCAACCACAAGGATCTGGGCGGCGGCGATCTGAAGGACGTGCTGTCGGCCCGCGATTTCCTGGTGGCGACCGGCTATGTCGACGCCAGACGCATCGGCATCACCGGCGGCAGCTATGGCGGCTTCATGACGTTGATGGCGATCGGCAAGGCGCCGGGGGCCTTTGCCGCCGCCGTGCAGCAATATGGCATCATCAACTGGCGCACCATGTGGGAAAATGAAGACGCGCGCCTGCAGGCCTATCAGCGCAGCCTGATCGGCGCGCCGGACGAGTACAAGGGCGTCTATGAAGCCGTCTCGCCGCTGACCTTCATCCGTGCCGCGACTGCGCCGCTGCTGTCCTTGCAGGGCGAAAACGATATCCGCGTGCCGCGCGGCCAGGCGCAGGAAGTCGCCGACATATTGAAGGCCAAGGGCAACACGGTGGAAACGATATTCTACCCCGCCGAAGGCCACGGCTTTCGCAAGCGCGAGAACCAGCTGGATGCGCTGCAGCGCACGCTCGACTGGTTCGAACGCCATCTGAAGCCGGCCAAATGAAGCGGTTCGCCCTGGTCGTGTTGCTGGCCAGCCCGGCCAGCGCGGCAGACCTGCTGATCCACGGCGGGCCGATCCTCACCATGGTGGGGGAAAGGCCGCAAACCGTGGCCGCCATTGTGGTCGAAGGCGGCAGGATCGCGTTCGTCGGCCCGCTGGCACAGGCGCGCCGCCTTGCCGGGCAGGGGACGCCGCAGCTTGATCTGAAGGGCCGCACTTTGTTGCCCGGCCTTGTCGACGCGCACAGCCATCTCGCCATGGCGATCGATCTGGCGCGGCGGGTGAATGTGTCGGGCGCGCCGGTGGGCACGGTGGCCAGCATTGCCGATCTGGTGGGGAAACTGGCGGCTGAAGAGGTAACGCTGAAGATCGCGCCCAGTGAATGGCTGGTGGGCTGGGGCTATGACGCCAGCCTGCTGGCCGACAAGCGCGACCTGACCCGCCGTGATCTCGATGTGCGCTTCCCGGATCGGCCGGTGCTGGTGATGCACGTGTCCGGCCATGGTGCCGTGCTGAACAGCGCCGGGCTGGCGGCGATTGGCGTGACGCCGGAAACCAGGGCACCCGAAGGCGGCCTGATCAACCGTGAAGCCGATGGCCGCACGCCCAATGGCCAGATCTGGGAAAGCGCGCTGATGCTGGCCGGGCCGGCGCTGAAACCGCCGCCGCGCGAGCAGCGGCTGCAGAATCTGGCGGCCGTGCAGCAGCTTTATGCGAAAAATGGCTACACGCTGGCCAATGATGGCTTCACCAGTCTTGCCGATCTCGATCTGCTGCAGGCCGCCGCCGCGCAGGGCCGGCTCGTGCTCGATGTGGTGGCGCTGCCGTCATTCGTCGATTTCAAGCGCTGGGCTGGCAATGCCGCCTACCCCATCGCGCAATGGCAGGGCCGGCTGAAACTGCAGGGCATCAAGATCACCCAGGATGGCAGCCCGCAAGGCCGCACCGCCTATATGAGCGTGCCCTATCTGCACGGCGGCCCCAACGGACAGGATAATTGGCGCGCGCAGGGCATCCAGCCCTATCCGGCCTTCCTCGCCACCGCGAAGGCCGCCAGCGCTGCCGGGCTGCAACTGTTCATCCACGCCAATGGCGATGCCGCGATCGACGACGTGATCAATGCGGTGGACACGCTGAAGCTGCCCGCCGATCACAGGACGGTTGTCATCCACAGCCAGGTGCAGCGCCCCGATCAACTGCCGCGCTATGCCGCGCTCGGCATCACCCCGAGCTATTTCACCAACCACAGCTATTTCTGGGGCGACGTCCACCGCAGCAACTTCGGCGAGGAGCGCGCGGCCCATATTTCCCCAATCCGGAGCGCGATGGCGCTGGGCATCAGGGCCAGCAACCACAGCGATTACATCGTCACGCCCTTGGACCCGATGTTCATCCTGTGGACCAGCATGGCCCGCACCACCCGCAGCGGCTTCGTGCTGGGGCCAGAGCAGCGCCTCGACGCCTGGGCCGGCCTGAAGGCGCTGACCATCAACCCGGCCTGGGCCTATCGCGAAGAAAGCCGGCGCGGCAGCATCGAGGTGGGCAAACTGGCGGACTTCACATTGCTCAGCGCCAATCCGCTGAAGACGCCGGTGGCGCGCATCCGGGGAATCAAGGTGGTGGGGACGATGAAGGAAGGGCGGTTCGTGTGGGAGGCGGGGAACTAGCAGGCTTCCCTTTCCTCCTCACGTCATCTCTTCCGGATCGAAATTGATCTCCACGCTCCCCCACAGATCATACAATTCCGCCGGCAGCTTCAACGGTTGGCAGCGCAGCACCGCGCGGCGGGCGGTTTCGGCGAAGGCGCGCGCGTAATCGGCGTTGGTGGCGGTCATGCCGGTGGGGGTGCCGGCTTGCGGCATGCCGATCACCCGGCCGTCGCGGCTGTAGTTCACGGTCACGATCACCGTCATCCGGCGCACGTCGCGGCCGCCCACGGGCGGGTTCCAGCACGGGGCGACCTGGGCGCGGATGGCCTGGGCGAGCGTGGCGGCGGCGCGGGGATCAACGGTGGCGCGGGCGGGCGCGGCGGCGTTCAATTCCTTGGCCAGCTTTGACGTATCGAGCGGCTTCTTCGTCGCCTTGGGCAGCGACTTGTCGATCAGGCTGGCCAGGGTGGAGGTGTCGAGCGGCGAGGGCGGCGCCTTGGTCGGCGTCGCGGCCTTGGGCTTGGGCGGCGAGGGCTTGGTGGGTTCGGGCGGCGGCACGGCATCGGCCTTCACCGGTTCGGGTTCCGGCGCAGCTTCGGCTTCGGGGGCAGCGGCCGCGGTATCCTGCGGCGCGGCTTCCATCGAGGGCTTCGGCGGTTCCGGTGTGCGCGGTGCATCGGATATGTCGACGATTTCCACCGGCACGGCGTCGGTGGGCGCAGCCAGCATCTTCTGGTTCTGCCAGGCGAGGCTCAGCGCGGCCAGCAGCACGATGTGCGCGGTGGCGGCGCCAGCAATGCTGAGGCGTTCGCTGGGCGTCATTGCGGGGTTTTGGGCGCCTTGGTGTTCTGGCCGTCGGTGACGAGCGCCACCTTCTTGAAACCAGCGCCATTCACGTCGCCAACCACCTTCATCACCCGGCCATAATCCAGCCCGCGATCGGCACGCACATACACGCGCGCTTCGTCACTGCGGGCTTCGCGCAGCGCGGCGAGCTTGGCAGGCAGGGCGGCCGGTGCGATGGCCATGCGATCGACGAACAGCTCACCCGCCGCATTCAGGCTGATCTGGATCGGCGACTGGTCCTGCGGCAGGCTTTGCGCCTTGGCGTCGGGCAGGTCCACCGGTACGCCCGCCACCAGCAACGGTGCCGTCACCATGAAGATGATCAGCAGCACCAGCATCACGTCCACCAGCGGCGTGACGTTGATTTCCGCCATGGGCTGGCGGCCTCTTCCCCGGCGGGGTGCACCCATGCCCATTACTGGCTCTCCATCCCGTCAAGCTGGCGGGAGAGGAGATTGAGATATTCCTCGGCAAAGGCGTTGAGGCGCGCTTCCAGCCGGTTCACGCGGTGGAGCAGGCGGTTGTAGCCGATCACGGCAGGAATGGCCGCAAACAGGCCGATGGCGGTGGCGAACAGGGCTTCGGCGATGCCCGGCGCCACCACGGCCAGCGAGGTGTTCTGGCTGGCGGCGATGCTGGCAAAGCTGCGCATGATGCCCCACACCGTGCCGAACAGGCCGACGAACGGCGCCACCGAACCGATGGTGGCGAGCGCGTTCAGCCGGTCTGACAGTTCATCGATATCGCGGCCGATGGCGACGCCCGTGGCGCTGGCCAGGCGCGAACGCAGGCCTTCGCGATCGATGCTGCGGCCGGACTTGCCGGCAAGGGTGCGGCGCCATTCGTTCATGCCGGCGAGAAAGACGCGGGCCGACGGGTGATCGGCGCGGGAGGCGGGTTCGTAGAGGCTGTCCAGGTCCTTGGCCTTCCAGAACCAGTCCTCGAACTTGGCGGCCTCGCCGTTCAGGCGCGATAGTCGCCGCGAGCGTTCGAGGATGATCGCCCAGCTCCAAACACTGGCCAGCAACAGCCCGAACATCACCGCCTTCACGACAATGTCCGCCTGCATGAACAGGGCGAAGGGCGACAGTTCGGCCGCGGTCTTGATGGCGATATCGGCTTGCATCATGGTTCCTGTGCCAGAAGTTCGTGGAACCGCGCCATCCAATAGCGCGGTTGCCGGCGGGGGCGGCCGGCGGGATCGAGGAATGCGGCGACAAGTGTTGCGTCCAGCAGTGGCTCGCCAGCGCGGGTGATGCGTTGGGCGATGGCGCAGGCCGCAGCGCGCACGGAGAGCAGGCGGGTTTCGATGGTCAACACATCGTCCAGCCTGGCCGGGCGCAGCCATTTGATCTGCATTTCGGTCACCGCATAGGCGCCTACACCGGCCTTCACCGCCGCACCGTGATCGATGCCGACCACCCGCAGGAATTCGGTGCGGCCCCGTTCCATGAAGTGCAGATATTTGGCGTGATACATGATGCCGGCCGTGTCCGTGTCTTCGAAATAGACACGCGCGGGCAGGCGGTGGATGCCGCCGTCGATCGCACCGGAGGGGGGAAGGGGGGACATGAATTCAGATAGGGGCTAGGGCAGCAGACACGCAACGAAAAAGGGCGCCAGCAGCAGTGCCACTGGCGCCCTTTCGGCAATCTGAATGGGGATTATTCGGCGAAATTACTCAGCGACGGGGCGCGCGTCGCGCTTTTCGACGATGCGGGCGGACTTGCCGCTGCGACCACGCAGATAATAGAGCTTGGCGCGGCGCACGACACCGCGGCGGACGACTTCGATGGCTTCGATGCTCGGGCTGTACAGCGGGAACACGCGTTCCACGCCTTCGCCGAAGCTGATCTTGCGCACGGTGAACGACGAGTTGATGCCGCGGTTCGAACGGGCGATGCACACGCCTTCATAATTCTGCACGCGGGTACGCTCGCCTTCCACAACCTTCACGCCCACGCGCAGCGTGTCGCCGGCGCGGAACAGCGGGATGCTGCGCTTTTCGGTGAGCTTGGCAATCTGCTCGGCTTCGATCTGCTGGATGAGATTCATCTCATTCCTCTTTCTTCTGTTGTCGCGCGCCAGAGGGCGAATGGATCCGATCATCCCCATGATGATCCCACAGATCCGGCCGCCGTGACCGTGTGTCCATTTCGGACCGCGCGCGCCGCCATCTGGCGATGCGTGCGTGATCCCCCGATCGCAACGCTTCGGGGATCGCCAGACCTTCCCATTCGGGGGGTCTGGTATAATGCGGATGTTCAAGCAGGCCGCTTTCGTGGCTTTCCTCGATCCCGCTGGAAGCCGCGCCCATTACACCGGGCAGCAGCCGCACGCAAGCATCCATCACCACCAGTGCGGCAACTTCGCCGCCGGACAGCACATAGTCGCCAATCGACACTTCCTCGATGGCGCGGCGCTGGAAGATGCGCTCGTCAAAGCCCTCGAAACGTCCGCACAGGATGATGGCGCCGGGGCCGGCGGCGAGTTCGCGCACACGGGACTGGCTGAGGGGCTTGCCGCGCGGCGTCATCGCCAGCACGGGCCGGCCATCGGCCACGGCATCAATGGCAGCGCTCAGCACGTCCACCTTCAGCACCATGCCGGGCCCGCCGCCGGCCGGCGTGTCATCCACGGTGCGGTGCTTGTCGGCCGCGAAATCGCGGATGTTGACGGCGTTGCAGGCCCAGATGCCCTCATCCAGCGCGCGGCCGGCAAGGCTCTGGCCAAGATGGCCGGGGAACATCTCGGGATAGAGGGTGAGGATCGTTGCCTGCCAGCTCATTGCAGCCAGGCTTTATCAACAATCAGCCGGTCCGCCTCCTCGCGCACGACGTGGGCGAGGAAGGGCACCATCACCGTGCCGCCCCTGGCCAGCGCGATATCGATGATGTCGGACGCGCCGAAATTGTCGATTGATTTGACCGTGCCGACCACTTCGCCGGTCTCATCGACCACCGTGCGGCCCAGATAATCGGCAACATAATATTCGCCCTCCGCCAGCGGCGGCAGCGCCGCGCGGGAGACAGACAGGGTGAGCCCACGCATGGCTTCGGCCAGGTTGCGATCGGTCACGCCTTCAAAGCGGGCGATGGCGGTGCCCGGCTTGTCAGCACGGATCGCCGCCAAAACCAGGGCCCGCCCGCCCGCATCGAAGCGGGCGTGGCGAGCGAGGGATTGCGCGTCGTCGGTGAACAGCTTCAGTCGCACCTCGCCGCGGATGCCATGGGCGCCGGCAATGGCGGCCAGCACGATCTGATCGGCCGCCATTGCACGCGTGCCTTAAGCGGCGGTTTCGTCGTCGGCAGCGGCTTCAGCAGGCGCTTCAGCAGCAACTTCCACAGCCGCTTCTTCAGCCGGGGCTTCTTCGACAGCCGGTGCAGCAGCGGCTTCGGCAGCAGCAGCTTCGGCAGCGGCGGCGGCTTCAGCCGCTTCGGCTTCGGCGGCAGCAGCGGCTTCGGCAGCTTCGGCAGCCTTCTGGGCGGCCATTTCGATGCGTTCCTTGGCCTTGGCGCCCGGTTCGCCCTTCTTCGGGTTGTTCTTGGCGGCGCGGGTACGCAGGCCGGCGGCATCGAGGAAGCGGGCAACGCGGTCGGTCGGCTGCGCGCCAACGCCCAGCCAGTAAGCCGCGCGCTCGGTGTCCAGCTTCACGCGCTCGGCCGAATCCTTGGGCAGCAGCGGGTTGTAGGTGCCCAGCTTTTCCAGGAACTTGCCGTCACGCGGGGCGCGGCTGTCGGACACGACAATGCGGTAGAACGGGCGCTTCTTCATGCCACCACGGGCGAGACGGATCGAGATTGCCATTGGTATCTTCCTTCAGTTCATTCAGGTGATTGTGGTTATTTTCTGCCAAACTTGTTGAAGCCGGGCGGCAGGCTGCCCATACCGGGGCGGCCGAACATCCGGCCCACTGCCCCCAAATCGATGGCGCCGCCGGGGCCTTCGCCGCCTGCACCGCCTTCCGGCCCGCCAGCTCCACCCATGCCGGCCAGCATCTTCATCATGCCCTTCATGCCGCCCATCTTCTTCAGGCGCTTCATGACATTGGCCATTTCCTGATGCATCTTCAGCACCTTGTTGACATCCTGCACGGTGGTGCCGGACCCATTGGCGATGCGGATCTTGCGCTTGGCGGTGAGGATTTCCGGCTTGGTGCGTTCCTTGGGCGTCATCGACAGGATGATGGCTTCCATGCGGTCCAGCATCTTGGGATTGACCGCGCCGCTGTCCATCGCCTTCTTGGCGGCGCCCATGCCCGGCATCATCGCGGCCAGGCCCGAAAGCCCGCCCATCTTCTTCATCTGGGCCAGTTGCTGGCGCAGATCGTCCATGTCGAACTGGCCCTTGGCCATCTTCTCGGCCATTTTCTCGGCCTGTTCGGCTTCGAAATTGGCAGCGGCCTTTTCCACCAGGCCGACGATGTCGCCCATGCCCAGGATGCGACCGGCGACGCGGCGGGCGTCGAACAATTCCAGCGCATCCAGCTTTTCACCCACACCGGCAAAGCGGATCGGCGCACCCGTCACCTGCCGCATCGACAGCGCCGCACCACCGCGGGCATCGCCGTCCATGCGGGTGAGGATCACGCCGGTCAGCGCCACGCGTTCCTTGAAGGCGGCGGCCACATTCACCGCGTCCTGGCCGGTCAGGCTGTCGACCACCAGCAATATTTCATCGGGCGTGGTGGCGGTGGCGATGGCGGCCATTTCGGCCATCAATTCCTCATCGATGCCGAGACGCCCGGCGGTATCGAGCACCACCACGTCAAACCCCTGCAGCCGGGCCGACTGGCGCGCGCGTTCGGCGATCTGTACCGGCGTCTGGCCGGCGATGATGGGCAGGGTGGCGATGCCGGTCTGCTCACCCAGCACGCGCAATTGCTCCTGGGCGGCCGGACGGGCGACGTCCAGGCTGGCCATCATCACCTTCTTGCGCTCACGGGTGGAAAGCCAGCTGGCCAGCTTGGCGCTGCTGGTCGTCTTGCCCGAACCCTGCAGGCCGACCATCATCACGACAGCGGGCGGGGTGACGGCGATCTTCAGCGGGGTTGGTTCATCCTCGCCGCCCAGCAGTTCCACCAGGCAATCATTGACGATCTTGACGACCTGCTGGCCAGGCGTGACCGACTTGATGACTTCAGCACCGATGGCGCGCTGGGTGGCGTTCTCGATGAAATCCTTGACAACGGGCAGGGCGACATCGGCTTCCAGCAGCGCCACGCGCACTTCACGCATGGCGGCGCGCACGTCGATCTCGGTCAGCGCGCCACGGCCGCGCAACCGTTCGAATATGCCGCCAAGGCGTTCGGAAAGACTGTCAAACAAAGCCCTGAGGCCCTTTCGAAAAACCCGCTTGCCTCCAAATGGAAACGCGCCGGCGGGCGAAAACTCGCTGGCCGGCGTGCATCCTCGGACGCATGGCCTCCTCCCGGAAGCCGGCGCCTCCTTAGGCGCATGGGGCAGGGCGGTCAAGCACCGTGCCTCGCGGGCGTCGTTCCCGCCGCAAACCAGGCTGCTATTCAGCCTTGTGAGACCATGTTAAGCATCGGGCTGAAATGGTTGGTTCCGATGTTCTTCGTGCTCAGGCGCAGATGCGCCGAAGCTGGCCCCTGCGCTGGGCCCGGAACCTGCTGGGTGCGCTGTTGCCGCCATCCCTGCAGGCCGAACTGACCCGCGATCTGGGCAATTACTTCCTCTCCTTCGTGTTTGCCGGGCCAATCGCCGCGCTGCTGGCCATCGCCACGGCGCTGACGGTGCAGAGCATGGCGGCCCTGTTCTTTGCCGGCCTGGCGCTGGCTGGCTTCGGCTTCGTGATCTCGGCCTGCAGCGCCGTGCGGCTGCCCGATGCCGATGTCGATCTGGAAGACGTGGAATCCCGCTATGTGCTGGGCACCATCATCGTTGCGGTTGGCATTGGCGGGATCGTGACCGTGGTGCTGCGCGGGCCGGCGCCGGTGTTTGCGCAGGCCATGGCGGTGATGGTGGCGCTGGCAACATTGGGGGCCGCCAATGGCACCGGACCGGGTCGCCCGCTGATCGCGCTGGTGCAGTTCCCGGCCATCAGCCTGCCCATCGGCCTGTCGCTGATCCGTCACTGGCCGGCGCCCTGGGGCATTGGCACTGGTGTGGGTGTGCTGGTGTTCGGGCTGCTGTGCGTGGCGATGGCGCGCCGGGCCTATGCCACCAACATGCAGCTGCTGCTGGCCCGCGAAGCGCAGGCGGCCGAACGCCAGCGGCTGGAAACCGCGGTCCACACGCTGAGCCAGGCGGTGACCATTCTCGATGCCGATACCAGGGTGGTGGCGGTGAACCGCAGCGCCCTCGATCTGCTGGGCGTGGCACCGATCGATCCGGCCAATCCGCCCACTTTTGCCGAGCTGCTGGCCGATGCGCCCAATCTGCAGAAGGCCGCCGGCAACCGGGAGGAGTTTCTGGGCCACGCCGCCATGCTGGTCGGCACGCGCCAGGCCTTCAACGCCGCCATGCACCTCGACGATCATCGCGTGATCGATGTGGAATGCCAGCCGGTGCCCGGCGGCGGCTGGGTGACGGTGATGCGCGACAGCACCGGCGAACGCAACGCCATCGCCGAATTGAACCGCGAGGTCAGGCGTTGCCCGGTCACCGGCCTTCCCAACCGCCGCGCCTTCATGGAGGAACTGGATCAGCGCCTGGTGCGCAGTGACCGGTTCGTGCTGCTGCTCGTCGATCTCGATGGCTTCAAGCAGGTGAACGACCGTTTTGGCCACGCCATGGGCGACCGGGTGATCACGCGCGTCGGCTTCCGTTTGCGCACCGCCGATCCCGGCCTGTTTGCCAGCCGGCTGGGCGGCGACGAGTTCGCCATCCTCGCCGATGGAGACGACGCGGAGGCTGCGATGGCGCTGGCCAGGCTGCTGATCGAGGCCGTGGATCAGCCGGCGCGATTTGGTGATGCCGAAATCCAGGTCGGGGCGGCCGTGGGTGTCGCGCTGAGCCCCGGCAATGGCACGGTGGGTGAAGATCTGCTGCGCGCGGCCGATCTGGCGCTGCTGTCGGCCAAGGGCCACCCGGGCAGCCACGTCTGCCTGTTCACGCCCGAACTGAAACTGCTTTCGGCCCGCAACGCCGGTGTGGATTCCCGCGTGCGTGCCGCCTTGCGCGCCGGCAATATCGATGTCGCCTATCAGCCGATGATCGATCTTGAAACTGGCCAGGTGGTGGCCTTGGAAGCGCTGGCCCGCTGGCAGCCCGACGGCGGCGAAGCGGTGGCGCCCGATGAACTGGTGCGGATCGCCGAAGCGCGCGGGCTGGTGGCGACCCTGCGCCGGCTGGTGCTTGAACAGGCGGCTGCCGTGGTGGCCAACCGCGACCCGTCGCTGAACCTGTGGATCAACGCGTCGGTGCACGATCTTCGCCAGCCCGGCATGGTGGACGAGGTGCTCGCCGAGCTGGCCAGCGCCGGCCTGGCGCCGCACCGGCTGGCCCTGGAGGTCACCGAAACCGCGCTGATGACCGATGAAGATGCCTGCCGCGGCAATATCGAACTGCTCAACCGGCTGGGCGTGGGCGTGGCCATGGACGATTTCGGTGCCGGCTTCTCCTCGCTTGATCGCCTGCGTCGGCTGCCGATCAACGCGCTGAAGATTTCGGGCTCGCTCCTGTCTGGCGCCCCCGGCAAGGCGGCTGCCACCGATATCTTCCGTGTTGCGGCCAGCCTGGGCCATTCGATGGACCTGATGCTGGTGGCCGAAGGCGTTGAAAGCCGCGAGGAACTGGAACTGGCCCGCGCGGCCGGCATTCACCGCGTGCAGGGCTTTGCCCTGTCTCCGCCAGTGCCGGCCAATCGCATTTCAGACGCGATCGCCATGGCGGAAGCCGCCGCACTCGCCGGGTTGCGGCTGCGGGCGGCAAGCTAGAGCGCCGCTCGGCCTCAGTCTTCAACCCCGGCCAGCGCCCGGGCAAATTCGCCGGCGTCGAAAGGCTGCAGATCGTCCATGCCCTCGCCCACGCCGATGGCGTGGATGGGCAGACCATATTTCTCGGCCGCCGCCACCAGCATGCCGCCACGGGCCGAACCGTCGAGCTTGGTCATCACCAGCCCGGTCACGCCGGCCACCTCGCCAAATACCGCGATCTGGCTGAGTGCGTTCTGGCCGGTCGTGGCATCGAGCACCAGCAACACATCATGCGGCGCCGAGGGATCGAGCTTGGCAATCACCCGCTTGATCTTGGCCAGTTCGTCCATCAGCCCGGCCTTGTTCTGCAGCCGACCAGCGGTATCGATGATGAGCAGATCGATGCCCTCGTCCATCGCCCGCTTGACCGCATCATAGGCGAGGCCGGCAGCGTCTCCGCCCTGTTCGCCCGACACGATCGGCACACCGATGCGATCGGCCCAGATCTTCAGCTGGGCAATGGCCGCCGCCCGAAACGTGTCGCCTGCAGCCAGCATCACCGATTTCCCGCCCGCCTGCCACTGGCTGGCCAGCTTGGCGATGGTTGTCGTCTTGCCGCTGCCGTTCACACCCACCACCAGCACCACCTGCGGCCGGTGCATTATCTCCAACGGCAACGCCACCGGCGCCAGGATCGCCTCCACCTCTTCCGCCACCACCTGGCGAATGCCGGCGTCATCAATGCCCTTGGCGAATTTCTGATCGGCAAGCCGGGTGCGGATCCGGCCAGCCACCGCCGGGCCCAGATCAGCCGCAATCAGGGCTTCCTCGATCTCGTCGAGCCGTTCGTCGTCCAGCGGCAGCGTGCCGGTGGCCAGCCCGGTGATATTATCGGCCAGGCGCTTCGTGGATTTCGCCAGCCCCTGCGTCAGCCGCCCCATCCAGCTCATGCGTAGCGCTCCAGATCAAGATCGCCGGTAAAGGCGATCACCGCCGGCCCGGCGAGCAGCAGATGGCCATCGTCGCGCCGTGTCACGTTCAGGTCTCCGCCGGGCAGGGAGACACGCACGGCTGCATCCACCAGTCCGCGCCGCTGTGCTGCGGCGACGGCCGCCACCGCGCCGGTGCCGCAGGCCAGCGTTGCCCCGGCGCCGCGTTCCCAAACCCGCAGGATCAGGTGATCGCGGGCGGCTACCTGCGCGATGCCCACGTTCACCCGTTCCGGAAACACAGGGTCATGCTCGATCACGGGGCCGATATGTTCCAGCGCCACGGCGGCGGCATCGGGAACGAAGAACACCACATGGGGATTGCCCACGGACAAGGCGACCGGATGTTCCAGGGTTTCCCAGGCCAGCGGCAGGTTTCGCGTGTCCATCGGATAGGCCAGCGGCACCGCATCCCACTCCCAGCGCGGGGCGCCCATGTCCACCTCGGCGCCGCCGCTGGTGGCCGCGCTCTCCAGCCTGCCGCCCGCGGTCTCGATGCTGTGGTGGCCACCCAGCAGCGCCGCTGCCGCCCGGCTGCCATTGCCGCACGCCGCCACTTCACCGCCATCGCTGTTCCAGAAGCGCAGCCGCACATCGGCGCTGCTGCTGGGTTCGATCAGGATCAATTGATCGAAGCCGACGCCGGTATGGCGATTGGCCAGCGCCCGCACCTGCGCCGCGCTGAGCGCAACCGGCTGCTCGCGCGCGTCGAGCACAAGGAAATCATTCCCCAGCCCGTGCATCTTGATGAAGTGCGTCATTCCCCGGCGTTAGCCGGAGAGAACCGCATCCGGCAAGTCATACTCACCGCGGATCACGGTGCGCGCCGTGCCAGTGAGGAGGACGCTGTCACCGGCCACCCGGCAATCGAGCCGGCCGCCGCGCGCGCTGGCCTGGAAGGCGCTGAACTGCGGGCGGCCGAAGCGCCCGGCCCACAGCGGCGCGATCACGGCGTGGGCGCTGCCGGTCACCGGATCTTCCCCGATCCCGCAGGCCGGCACGAACACCCGCGACAGCACGTCCGTGTCTTCGCCCGGTGCCGTCGCGATCAGCATCAGATCAACACCCGGCGCCAGCGCCAGCACCGCCCCGAAATCAGGCGCCAGGTCGCGCACCTGATCGGGGGAATCAAACACTGCCACCAGATAATCATCACCGCGTGCCCATATTTCATGGGGTAACGCCCCCAGTGCGGACGCCACCGCCGCTTCCTCGGCGCCCGTCACCGGCCGCGCGGCAGGCCAGGCCGGCAGGCTCATCGCCAGTCGCGAGCCATCGCGGGCCACCATCAACAGGCCAGCCTTGCGGGTAAGGAAACGCGCCACCTGCAACTGCGGCAGCGCTTCCAGAACGACATGGCCGCTGGCCAGCGTGGCGTGGCCGCACAGTGCCACTTCCAGTTTGGGTGTGAACCAGCGTAACGCGAAATCCGCCTCCGGCCCATCGTGCGGCACCAGAAAGGCGGTTTCGGAAAGATTGTTGTCGGCCGCAATGCCTTGCAGAACGGCATCGGGCAGCCATTCGGCCAGAAACATCACGGCCGCAGGATTGCCGGTGAACGCCCCATCGGCAAAGGCATCAACCTGGGTGAAGGGCAGGCGCATCAAGGATAAACCAGCCCGAAGCGCCAGCCATCCGCCTCACGCCAGAACACTTCGCGTTCATGCCAGCGGCCATCACGAGCCTGCCAAAACTCGATCCGTTCCGGCACCACCCGCCACCCACTCCAGCGCGGCGGGCGCGGCACTTCAGAGGGGAAGCGTGCCGCCATTTCGGTGATGCGGGCTTCGAAGGTGGCACGATCGGGCAAAGGCCGGCTCTGCAGGCTGGCCCAGGCACCCAGCTGGCTTTCGCGCGGGCGGGTGGCGAAATAGGCGTCGGCCTCCGCATCGGTCACCAGTTCGGCGCGGCCGCCGATGCGCACCTGCCGCTGCAGCGATTTCCAGTGGAAATTGAGATGCGTCTGGCTGTTGGCTGCCAGCTCGCTGCCCTTCTGACTGTCGAGATTGGTGTAGAACACGAAGCCGCGCTCATCCCACGCCTTCAGCAGCACGACCCGCAAGGACGGCGCTGCATCCGGTGTCGCCGTGGCAACTGCCATCGCATTGGGATCATTGGGTTCTGCCGCTTCGGCAGCAGCCAGCCATTCGCCAAAGCGGGTGAACGGGGCAGGGTGGGGCAGCAGGCTCATGCGCGGTGGTTAGCCGCGCCGCCGCCCCCTGTCACCCGTCATCATGCCGCGCACTTGATGCAGCGCGTTGCCGTGGGCAGGGCGGCGAGCCGTGCCGGCGCGATTTCACCGCCGCACGTTTCGCATTCGCCATAGTGGCCAGCCTCGATTCGGGCCAGCGCGGCCAGGATCTGCTCGGCTTCATGGATGTGCTGCACCTCCATGCCTTCGTTGGTCGCCAGTTCTTCCAGATCATTGGCCTGATCGGCAAATTTGGCCGAAAGCGGCTGGATGGTGGCCTGTTCCAGTCGGGCGATTTCGGCGTGCACTTCGGCCAATCGACCCTTCAGCGTTTCCGCGATCTCATTGACATTCATGCCTTTTCCCCTTCCAGCAACACCGCGATCTGGTCCAGCACTGCCAGCCGTTCCTTCTTCAGCCGCTCGGAAACCATATCATCCATTGCCGGCCCCGTCCCGATTTCGCTGCGGTGAATTTCATCATCCAGCACGGCATAACGCTCCGCCAGCGTGCGGAAATGCCGGTCCGTTTCCTTCAGCGCCCGCAACCGGTCGGCGGCGGCGGGGAAGATGTCGTGCAGGTCCTGTGGCAAATGGCTCATGTGGCGCTCCCAAGGGGTTTGTCTTGCCACCAATGTGGGCCGGCCCGGTGCCGCTTCCCATCGTGGCGATTGCGTATCTGCTGCCCATCAGTGCCGGCCTGTTGCCGGCGTGTGCCGGCCTGCTGGCGCAACGGACACATTGCGATTCCGTAATAATCCCGCTATCGCGAAGTCACCCCCAACCCGCCCGAGGCACAAGATGATCCGCCCCGCCGCCGCCCTGATCCTGATCACCGCTGCCCCCGCATTGGCCCAGCAAGGCCCGGCGCCCGGCGTGCCCACCACAGTGCAGGGCGCGGCTGCGATGCGCCCGCCCGCGCCCAAGGCCTGGACCCTCGGCCTCGGCATCGCCCCCATCTATGCGCCCGTCTGGCAGGGCAGCCGCGATTACGGCCTTTCGATCTTCCCGGATCTGCGCCTCAACTACAAGGATGAGGTGTTCCTCTCCGTGCCCGATGGCCTTGGCTGGAACGCGATCAACCAGGATGGCTGGAAGATCGGCCCGCTCGCCAAGCTCCGCTTTGGCCGGCAGGAAAACAGCGGCGGCTCGCCCTTCCTCGTCACTCGCGGTTCCACGGCGCTGCGCGGCATGGGCGATGTCGATCTGGCCGGTGAATTCGGCGGCTTTGCCCAGAAAAGCCTGGCCGGTGGCAAGCTGCGCCTGCGCGCCGAAGTGCGGCAGGGCACCGGCGGCCACGATGGCCTGATTGCCGATACCATCATCGGCTGGAGCGACCGCAAGCAGGACTTCAGCCTGCTGTGGAACCTCTCCCTGCGCGCCACCTGGGCCGACAGCGACTACAGCAACATCTATTTCGGCGTCACCCCGGGGCAGAGCTTCGCCACCGGTCTCCCCAGCTTTCGCACCGGTTCGGGCCTGATCTCCGCCGGCGTCTCCGGCGCGCTCACCAGGCCGCTGGGCCGCTTTGGCAAGAACGGCGCGCTCACCCTGCTCGCCGGTTATGATCGGCTGGGCGACGTGGCGGCGGACTCACCCCTGATCCGCCTGCGCGGGCAGCGGGATCAGCTGTCGGTGGGGCTCAGCTACGGCGTGCGCTTCGGCTGGAACTGAATCCCCTCTCCCCGCCGGGGAGAGGTCGCCTCGGGCGAAGCCCGGCGGGAGAGGGGCGACACGCGCGCCTTACCCCTCTCCCGGGCCGCCCTGCGGGCGTCTCTCGACCTCTCCCCGGCGGGGAGAGGTGAAACGCCTCACGCCACGCCTCAGGCGACTCTGGCCAGCGATCCGCTGCCAACCCCCACGCCGTCGCCGCCACCAGGGCTGCGGCCCACGGTGAGATTGGCCAGCGCCAGCTGCACCAGTTCGCGGTGCAACGCCGGCGGCTGCGCCTTGAAGCGGGACGAAGCGACAATCTGCTCGATCAGGAACCGCGGCTGATAGGCGGCCAGATCCAGCCCCTGCGTCACGGTCAGATCATGCTCGATCGCGCGGATCTGGCCATCCTCGGCCTCGATGCCGTTCGCGGCCGCCACGCTCCTGAAAATGCGCCGCCACGCCTCGGGGGACGGCGGGCCAATCTCCAGCTTGTACGGAATACGCCGCAGAAACGCCGGGTCCATCAGATCGGCCGGCGCCAGGTTGGTGGAGAAGATCACCACCGTCTGGAACGGCACCCGGAAACTCTTGCCGGTGGCCAGCTTCAGATAATCCACCCGGTTTTCCAGCGGCACGATCCAGCGGTTCAGCAGCGCCGTGGGCGACACCATCTGGCGGCCAAAGTCGTCGATCAGCAACACGCCGCCCGCCGCCTTCATGTGCAACGGCGCGGTATAGAAATTGCCGCCCGCCTCATGCTTCAGATCGAGCATCTCCAGCGTCAGTTCACCCCCCGTCACGATGAACGGGCGGCGGCACGGCACGAACCGGCCATCGGCTTCATCCCGGTACAGCGAAGCCACCAGGCGCGGGCGCGCGGCGGCGGCATCGCGATCCACCGGCAGATGCACATCCGGATCAAACACCGTCATCACCTGGCCTTCCACCAGCACGGCATGCGGAATGTGGATCACATGGCGAAACACGCGATCAAGCCGCTGCGCCACCGAAGTCTTGCCGTTGCCGGGCGGGCCATACATCAACAACGCCCGGCCCATGGTGATCGCCGGGCCCAGCTTGTTCACCAGCTCGTCCGCCACTTCCAGGCCATCAAACGACGCGCGCATGCCCGCCGCATCGATGATCTCGTTGGTCACCTTCTGGCGCTCGATCCAATGGGCATACACCTCCAGCGGCACCGGCGCCGGGCCGGTATAGCTGGACCGCGCCATCGCCTCGCGCGCCCGCGCCTTGCCCATGTCGGTCAATTCAAACCGCATGCCCAACTGGCCGCCGCCAATGGAGCCCAACGCCGCCACCAACTGGCCCCGCGTCGCCGCCTCCAGCAACTCCGTCACCAGCCCCGGCGGCAAACGCAACGCGCCGGCAAGATCGGCCGTCGTCTCCGCCGTGCCAACAAACAGGAACTTCAACATCAGATCGATCAGAAACTGCTCGGGCAGGCCGGTCTCCGGGATGGTGGACGGCTCCACCGGCACCCCATCCACAAACTGCGCCAGCGCCTCCGGCGAAATCGCCCCGATCGCCACCAGATTGGGACCCAACCGACCACCCGCCTCAAGCTGACGATCAACCGCCAACTCGATCTGCGCCTGGGTAACCAACCCGGCCGCCACCAACAACTCGCCAATCTGCATGCTCACCCTCGCGCTACACTCATTCACGTGAACGGCCACGCGCAGTTCTCCTGCACTCCAACCGTTCCAGCGACCCCAATCGCGGAAGTGTGTGTACACGCGAAGAGTTTATGATTTGCGAATCAATTTGTTGGGGGGGAAGGGGAGGAGAAGAGGGGGCCTCCGGCGGGCAGGGACGCAGTCCCTGCACCCGTTTGATTTGGGGCGGTCTGTTAGCCGTTCGCTGATCGGAATGCTTCGACCAGTGATACATCAGTGCACCGAGCACCATCAAAGCTGCTGAGGCACGGTATGGAAAAATTGCAGCTCACAAATCTTCCCATGCCGCTGGCAACCGGCTACCAAAATTTACATGAAATGCGCTCAGGTGATCCTTCACAGTTGCCTCACACTACCGCCTTCAAATGCGGGCGTTAGCATATTCGGGTTTGCAGAGTTTTTGGCTGCCCTCGCATTGTTGGTATTGGTCTTCAATTCGACTGACTACTTGTATCGGTTTCGAACTGCGGTTGCCCCGATCCCGCTCGTTCTCATCACGTTTGTGGCAACCGTGTTAATTGGTGCAGGTACGTTAATAACCGACCTTTGGTTCGCCGTACGGTGGCCGTCGCTGCCTTGGGGCCTATCCCTTGCGAGCATCCAGGGAATGTTTGCTACGCTCTTTCTGTTTACGGCGCTTCTCTGGATTTGGTTCGCGTTCATGCGCCCACCAATTTTCGGCCGATTTAACTGCAAGCGTTACCATTCTGCGCTATATAGCGCATTGGTTCGTGGGTCGGACGCCCAACTCCCAATCTTAGCGGCGGAGGTGATGCGGTCTGCTCCGACGTTGATCCGAATTTTGAAGAATAGCAGTTCACAACAACAAATTGACAGTAGTGTAAATAAGAAAAATAATAGTGCAAGTGTCGTCGATTTTGCTCACAACGTATTACTGATGCTAGGAAATCGTAAACTTTGCCGACATATCGTTTCTTCATCTTCTGTCACTGCCATCGTTCTAATGGAAGAGGCTTCGTCAAATAAATGTTATAATGCGCCATTGGGCGAATTTGCCCGTAACATCACTACAGAGGCATTACTTAACAAAGATTCTATCTTGTACCTCGAGGATGGACTTAATGCATCCGACTTAGTTGGCATCATCCAGCCATTTAGTACGGCCATGTACGGAGATTACCAACTTGTGCAGCGAATCGGCTCAGGCCGATACTCTCCATTAGACATAGACTGGCGCGTGGTTTCTTCACTGGATGGTGACCAGTTTGATGCCTACTGTCGGATAACCCTCATAACCTTCAAAAATTTCATTGAAGGTGATTACTACCGACAGCATTCGACGGCGCTCTTTCGCGCATTTCAAAATATTGAAAGCGCAGGCCGGGACATATCTCGATTGAACGGGAGCCCGCCAGATGGCGAGCTTGATGTTGCCTCATTGCGGCTTATGGCAGCTGTCGGCTTTGTCGACGATGTAATCGATTTCCTTGGCGAAAAGCCTGACTTAGATTTCGGGCATCTCCGGGTTCACGAGACTGCACGTTATCATTCATCACCGATATTCGAACAAATCGCTCAGCTAGCCTATGATATTGTGCATAATGCCGCTTATGTTCAATCTCCTCCTGATCGCTCTTGGGGTGTTCAATATGTTCTCGTTTGGGGACGTATCTTTGGTTTCCGAGAAGAGAGTCCGGCTTGGAGAGTACTTCGCTTCAAGATTTTCCGATTATTGTTTAACGACATTAAGGAGATGGAGCGCTGGCCGAATTACAAGGGTGCAAGAATATTAGGGATGTGCCTGAACGTTCTTGGTCTTACGGTAGGAGGGAAAGACGGACGCGACCGGCAAATGTATCCTTTCCGTAAGGCCGTGCTTAATTGGACGCGAAAAAACTATCTTTCGATTGTGAAGGCAAATCCGGACATAGCTGCATACTGCCTATGCGGAGGCGTCAGCTTCGACACAGATAACAATCGCTTAGTGAAGACCTATCGGCGCGGTACTAGGCTTGAACCTCCTCGCGAATATCTTCAACTCGATGATCTGCAGCCCCCTGAAACGGACTCTAGCATCCACGATGGTGCACGCTAGAGTTCTCCTACTGCTTGTCCCAATTGCCTTTCTGGTTGGCTCAGCTGTCGTAAGTCCAACATCTCATTCCACCGCCTGCGGCGCATTCGACAGGAGTAGGGCTATACAACTACAGGCACAGTTGCCAACCCACGCCTCTACTTGCACGGCGATGGTTACTGCCCTGCGCCAGCATAACGGCTGAATGTAAGGCAGGGGCCGCCAGAAAAACGGGTGCAGGGACTGCGTCCCTGCCCGCCGGAGGCCCTTCCTTCCTCAGCCCTTCCCCTTGCGCGCCCGCTTCACCGGGGCCGCCACCTCTGCCTCCACCGCCACATGCGCACCGGCCAATAGCGGCGCGAGATATTTGCCGGTCCAGCTGGTGTTGCAGGCGGCCACGGTTTCGGGGGTGCCGGTCACCACGATCTGGCCGCCTTTGTCGCCGCCGTCGGGGCAGAGATCGCTGGGCAATTTGGGCGGTTACCAGTCGCCGCCCGCTTTGGTGATGGCGGCGAGGAGGGCTTGTTTGCTCTTCGTGCGGCGGGTGCCGGTGTTGCGGGGGAGTTCGGGTTTGCCCAGGGCGGCACGGCGTTGGGCCAGGCGCTCAGCGAACTGGGCGAGCGGCGTGGCTTCGGCGGGTGCTTCAGCGGGTTTCGAGGATGGTGCGGCCATGGTCTCCACCGGTTTCTTCCCGGATACGCCGCTCAAGATAGTCTTCGTCCAGATGTTCGGCAAGGCGGCTGAGCAGGCGGGCTTGTTCCAGCATTTCGCTGGCGGTGCCGGAATGATATTGGGCAACGCGATCAGCGATCAGATCTTCGATGGGTATGACAGCCAGTTTTTCGCCGCTGTTGACGGCGAACAGGCGGATACGGTCCCGGTCGGCATGGCCGTCCATCAGGGTATCGGCGACGATTTCGAAGCCCAGGGCGAGATCGGGATGCACCCAGCCTCTGGTCAAAAGGCCGGGGCCGCTGGGTTTGACGAAGCCTCTGGCTTGCAGTGCGGCTTCCACCACATCTTGCCGGATCGCGACCAGATCGAAATCGCCCGTTGCGATGGCGCTGCCGGAATAAAGCTCGGCGGCTGCGCCACCGACAAGGACGGGGCGGGGGAAGCCTTGCGCGGCGACGGCATCACTGACCTCGGCCAGCACAGTGAGGGCGGCATCAAATTGCGGCCGCCACAGGCTCATGCCTTGGCCTTGCGGGGGCGCTTCACCGGCGCGGCGGATTCTTCCTCCACCGGACGCGGCGCGTTGGCCAATAACGGCGCGAGATATTTGCCGGTCCAGCTGGCGTCGCAGGCGGCCACGGCTTCGGGGGTGCCGGTCACCACGATCTGGCCGCCTTTGTCGCCGCCATCGGGGCCGAGATCGATGATGTGGTCGGCGGTTTTGATGACGTCGAGATTGTGTTCGATGACGACGACGCTGTTGCCTTGTTCCACCAGGGCGTGGAGGACTTCGAGCAGTTTGCGGACGTCTTCGAAATGCAGCCCGGTGGTGGGTTCATCGAGGATGTAGAGCGTGTTGCCGGTGGCGCGGCGGGAGAGTTCCTTGGCGAGTTTGACGCGTTGGGCTTCGCCGCCCGAAAGGGTGGTGGCTTGCTGGCCGATCTTGACGTAGCCGAGGCCGACTTCGAGCAGCATGGCGAGTTTTTCGCGGATGGGCGGCACGGCCTTGAAGAACTCCACGCCGTCTTCGATCGTCATGTCCAGCACGTCGGCGATGGATTTGCCCTTGAATTTCACTTCCAGGGTTTCGCGGTTGTAGCGGTGGCCGTGGCAGACGTCGCAGGTGACATAGACATCGGGCAGGAAGTGCATTTCGATCTTGATCAGGCCGTCGCCCGAGCAGGCCTCGCAGCGGCCGCCCTTCACGTTGAAGCTGAAGCGGCCGGGTTTGTAGCCGCGGGCGAGCGATTCCGGCAGGCCGGCGAACCAATCGCGGATATTGGTGAAGCAGCCGGTGTATGTCGCGGGGTTTGATCGGGGCGTGCGGCCGATGGGGGATTGATCGATGTCGATCACTTTATCGAGGTGGTTCAACCCGTCGAGGCCATCGTGCGGGGCGGCGAGCAGCCTCGCGCCGTTCAGTTCGCGCGCGGCGGCGTTGTAGAGCGTATCGATGGTGAAGGTGGATTTGCCGCTGCCCGACACGCCGGTGATGCAGGTGAAGGTGCCAAGCGGGATGCTGGCGGTGACGCCCTGCAGATTGTTGCCGCGGGCGTTTTTCACGGTGAGTTTCTTGCCCGTGCCCTTGCGGCGTTTGGCCGGCACCGGGATGGAGCGGCGGCCTGACAGATAGGCGCCGGTGATGCTGGTGGGGCTGTTCAATATATCCTGCAGGCTGCCGGCCGCGACGACTTCGCCGCCGTGGACGCCGGCGCCGGGGCCCATATCCACCACATAATCGGCCAGGCGGATGGCATCTTCATCATGTTCCACCACCAGCACCGTGTTGCCCAGATCGCGCAGGCGTTTCAGCGTGGTGAGCAGGCGATCATTGTCGCGCTGGTGCAGCCCGATGGAGGGTTCATCGAGCACATAGAGCACGCCGGACAGGCCGGAGCCGATCTGGGAGGCGAGGCGGATGCGCTGGGATTCGCCGCCCGACAGCGTGCCGGACTTGCGATCGAGGTTGAGATAATCAAGGCCGACATTGTCGAGGAAGCCGAGCCGCTCGATGATTTCCTTCAGGATGCGATCGCCGATGGCGCGTTGTTTGGGGGTGAGATGATCGGCGACGCCGCGCGCCCAGGCCAGCGCCTGGC
Organism: Sandarakinorhabdus sp. AAP62; assembly: GCF_000331225.1. GTDB lineage: Bacteria > Pseudomonadota > Alphaproteobacteria > Sphingomonadales > Sphingomonadaceae > Sandarakinorhabdus. The sequence goes on from NZ_ANFY01000017.1 coordinate 83,906, forward strand.
CGACGGGGCGGCGCACGGCGGTGGAGATGGTTTCGCCGGCGATCTTCACGGAGAGCGCCTCGGGGCGAAGGCGATCGCCGTGGCAGACTTCGCAGGGGGAGGGGGACTGGTAGCGCTCCAGCTCCTCGCGCATCATGGTGCTTTCGGTGTTGAGGCGCTTTTCCAGGTTGCGGACGACGCCTTCGAAGGTCTTGACGACCTCATAGGCCTTGCGCCCGTCTTCGAAGCGCAGCGGAATGGCGCGGCTGCCGGTGCCGTGCAGGACGGCGTGGCGCTGTTCTTCCGTCAGGTCCGCCCATCTGGATTTGAGCGTGAAGCCATAGGCGCGGCCAACGCTGGCCAGCACCTGCAGATAATAGGGCGAGGGCGGGTTGGATTTGGCCCACGGCGCGACGGCGCCCTTTTCCAGTGTGAGCGCGTGGTTGGGGACGATGAGATCGGGATCGAAATGCTGTTTTTCGCCCAGGCCGTCGCAGGCCGGGCATGCACCTTGCGGAGCGTTGAAGGAGAACAGCCGGGGTTCGATTTCGGAAATGGTGAAGCCGGACACCGGGCAGGCGAATTTTTCGGAGAAGAGGATGCGCTCGGCTGTAGGGCTCGCTGCGCTCGCACCCTCCCCCGACCCCTCCCTTGCAGGGAGGGGAGAATCAGCCAGTTCGACGAAGGCGATGCCCTCGGCCAGTTTCAGCGCGGTTTCGAAGCTTTCGGCGAGGCGGGATTCCAGGCCCTCCTTCACCGCCAGCCGGTCCACCACCACGTCGATGTCGTGCTTGTATTTCTTGTCGAGCGCCGGGGCTTCCTCGATGGCATAAAACGCGCCGTCGATCTTCACGCGGGTGAAGCCGTCCTTCTGCAGCTGGGCCAGCTCCTTGCGGTACTCGCCCTTGCGGCCACGCACGATGGGGGCGAGCAGGTAGAGGCGGGTGCCTTCCGGCAGCGCCATGACGCGATCGACCATCTGGCTGACGGTTTGCGCAGTGATCGGCAGGCCGGTGGCCGGCGAATAGGGGATGCCGACGCGCGCCCACAGCAGGCGCATATAGTCGTAGATCTCGGTGACGGTGGCGACGGTGGAGCGCGGGTTCTTGCTCGTCGTCTTCTGTTCGATGCTGATCGCCGGCGACAGGCCCTCGATATGGTCCACGTCCGGCTTGGACATCATTTCCAGGAACTGGCGGGCATAGGCGGAGAGCGATTCCACGTAGCGCCGCTGGCCTTCGGCATAGATGGTATCAAAGGCGAGGGACGACTTGCCGGAGCCGGACAGGCCGGTGATCACGGTGAGCGCGTTCTTGGGCAGATCGACGTCTACCCCTTTCAGATTATGCTCCCGCGCGCCGCGCACCTGGATATGGTTCAGCATGAGCCCGTATGTTCCACATTTGTTCAGGCCGTGCAAGCCGGCTTGATCGGGAGTTACGAGGCGCAGGCGGCCACGGCAAGGGCTGGCGCAGGCGCAGCACTGTCGCAGTGGCATTCAGCATGAAACACGGCAGAGCCACCCCCGGATCAAGCCGGGGGTGGCCGTGCCATGCGAAGCTCTACCAACTGTTGATAGAGCGAAGAAAGAACAGAGGCTTACAGCCCTGCCAACCGTCGGTTGCGGCCTTCCAGCCACGTTCCGGCGAGCAGCGCAGCGATCACCGCGTAGGACCAGAAGATCAGGCCGACCGCATAGGCCCACGCCATGCCACCGCTGGCATTGGTGAGGCTGCCGACATGCACCAGCAGGCCAACCAGCTGGAAGGCAGAGGCATACATCGGCCAGAAGCGATCACTCGTCAGCGCCAGCGCCAACAGGCCGAGCAGCAGACCGAAGTCCACGGCCAGCACGCCATATTCCACGTGCTGATATTCGGCGGTGATCATGCGGGTGGCGAGCGTGGCGGCCAGGAAGCCGATCGCGGCCAATTGTTCATCACGACCGCCGAAGCCAAAGGCCAGCAGGGCCGCGGCGACAACGGTGACAACAGCAAGAATTTCAAGAAACATCGTCCATACTCCAGACGAGAAGCGGTCTCCGGCGCATCAGCGCCATGAACCCAGTTTCAGCTGAAAAAGGCTTGCGCCCAGATCATGCCGCGATCGTGAGGTGACGGCGCGGCGTAACCGTTTCGTCCAGGCTGCCCTGTTCCGGCGGGCAGTTGCCCATGAAGTTCACGGCATCGAGGCCGATCTGGGTCTGGGCGGCGCGCAGGGCGGCGTGCGTGGCGATGATGCGCGAACGGGCCTGCACCAGCTGCTGGCAGGTTTCCATGGCGCCCATCAGGGCGTCCTGGCCGATGCAGGCCGCCAGATTGGCTTCCTGGGCGGCCATGGGCATCACGGCGGTGAGTTGGGCCACAGCCGACACGGCGGCATTGATGGCGGCTTCAGCGGCGAACAGCTGCTCGGCAACCTTGTTCGCGGCGAGACGACGTTCTTTCAGCATAGCACAATCCTTTTGAATAAAAGAACTGGCGGCTGATACGCGCAGCCAGTTGGTTAGACGCCCTTCCGGACGCCACGCAACTGGTTCCGGAAGCTCTAAACGAGTGTCTTTAATGCAGCCAGGGCAGCGAGAATGCCGCCGAAGCTCAGCGCAGAGGCCATGGCGATCCCCATGATCCAGCCAAGCCTGTGGCCGATTCCGAGATCATTCTTCTGGCCCCACGGCCGTGTCTGGTGAAACGGTGTGGTGTGGAATGGCCGGGCACCAATGCCAGGGTCGGGGGCTGCAATGCCCGGCCAATCCGTTGCAAGCGTCGCCGAAGCGATATTGCCTGCTGATGCACCGGGTTGGGCGAGGGAGCCACCTGATGGACCAACATCCAGCCTGCCAAGAGGTGGGTGCAGCGTCCTTGCGAGGGATCCATGTTCTAGCTGATTGGGGTCGCTGGAACGATTGGAGGCTGCACCCGGTTCCTGAGAAGCCGGTGCCCCAATCGTCGCTGATTTCGCGTCGTCAGCAATCTCCGAAGCTTGGTATATCAATTCCTGATACGCATCGCCGGTGCCGTTATCAGCGACGGGCTGGGCGATACCAAGGAGAATCTCGGTATGGACGAGGGCGCGGGCCGCCTCGATCCGGTTGGTGACCTCAAGCTTGCGTATGGCCTGGCGCAGCCGCATATCAACGGTATGCGGCGACACACCGAGCTGGCGCGCGATGTCCTTGCTGGTCATGTGCTGGAAAACGAGACGCAGGCAATCGCGCTCCGCATCGGTCAGCAGCGTCACACGCGGATTGCGCGGGCCATCAGAGTCTTGCCGTGTTGCCACAATAGAACACAGTGACGGGAAGGCGGCAAAGTCAAGCGTTGCCACGCCCGCACCCCCGATATTCTTTGAAATTCGACCACTCAGCATAGCCGCGACCCCATGCGACGCTAAAAACCAAAATGATTTATGAGCCTTTCCCCAGAGGGAAACAAGGCAAAACACGCGTTCTGGCGGCGACGGAATGCCACAACCCGGAAAACATAAACCATTTTGCAGGGGTTTGGCAAGGTTTCTTCCGATTTGGCGTCAAACCCTTGGTGCAAGCCCTGCGAATCCCGTTTTGGGCCCGTTTTGGGAACGAATCGGCCCGGATCCGAATCAGCCTCTCCAAACATGCACTTTCAGCCACCTGCTCGGCCTGCCACGATGGTGACTTATCAATCATTGAGATGGGGTTTGATAGGCTGATGGGCTGGGAATCAGAGATTGATGAGCTTGGCCGCCGCCGCGAGGCCGCGCATGGCATGGGCGGGCTGGAGAAATTGGCCCGGCAGCGCGCGCAAGGGAAATTGAACGTGCGTGAAAGGCTGGCGGCGCTGGTCGATCCCGGCAGCTTCCACGAGGTGGGCGAGCTTGCCGGCTTTGCCCGTTACGACGACGCGGGCGAGATGACCGGGTTTCAGCCGGCCAATTTCCTGTTTGGCAATGCCACTATCGATGGCCGGCCGGTGGTGGCGACCGCCGATGATTTCACCGTGCGTGGCGGCGCGGCTGATGCCAGCCTGCACCGCAAGCTGATCGCGGCCGAGCAGCTGGCCAGCGAATATCGCCTGCCATTGATCCGCATGATCGAGGGCACCGGCGGCGGCGGCAGCGTGCGCACGCTGGAAAGCGCCGGTTACACCTATATCCCCGAAATCCCCGGCTGGGAGCTGATGACCGCCAACCTTTCCCGGGTGCCGGTGGTGGCGTTGGGCCTGGGGCCGGTCGCCGGGCTGGGTGCTGGCCGGATGGTGATGGCGCATTATTCGCTGCTGGTGGATGGGTTGGCGCAGATGTTCGTTGCCGGGCCGCCGGTGGTGGCGGCCGCCGGGGAGAGCCGCACCAAGGAAGAACTGGGTGGCGCCGCCATCCATGCCGCCAATGGCGCGGTGGACGATCGGGTGGCGAGCGAGGCGGAGGCGTTTGCCCGCACGCGCTGGTTCCTCTCCTATCTGCCGTCTTCCGTGGACGAACTGCCAGCGCGGGCCGCCTGCCGCGATCCGGCAACCCGCGCCGAGGAATGGCTGATCGGCGCGGTGCCGCGCGATCCGCGCCGGCTCTATCCGGTGCGGCCGATCGTGGAAGCGGTGGTGGACAAAGGCAGCTGGTTCGAGATCGGGCGGGAGTGGGGCACGGGCGTGGTGACCGGTCTTGCCCGGCTGGATGGCTGGCCCGTGGCGATTGTCGCGTCCAACCCGGAAAGCCTGGGCGGGCTGTGGACGGCAGCCACCGCACGCAAGGTCGAACGCATGGTGGACCTGGCTGACAGCTTCCATCTGCCGATCATCCAGCTGGTTGATAATCCCGGTTTCCTGATCGGACGCAGGGCGGAGGAAGAGGCGACAATTCGCTGGGGTTCCAGAGCGTTAGCGGCCATATATCAAGCATCCGTACCCTGGTGCTGCGTGGTGATGCGCAAGGCCTATGGCATGGCGGGCAGCGGCCACGCACCGGCCGACCGATTCCGCTGGCGCATGGCGTGGCCGTCGGGCGACTGGGGTTCGCTGCCCATCGCCGGCGGGCTGGAAGCGGCCTATCGCGCCGATCTGGAAGCTGCCGAAGACCCGGCGGCGAAGCTGGCCGAGATCAAGGCCAGGCTGGAACAGGTGCGATCGCCGTTCCGCACGGCGGAGAAGTTTGGCGTGGAAGCGATCATTGATCCGCGCACCACGCGGGCGGAACTGTGCCGCTTTGCCACCATGGCGCAACGGGCGTTGAAGCCGGGGGCGAAGGGGCGGGGGCTGCGGCCCTGAGGGCGCGCGCCTCAATCCTGCGGAGGCGGCGTCATCCCCATCGCCTGCATGCGCTTCATGCCTTCCATCAGCTCGGGCTGGGTGACAAAGCCATCCTTGTCGGCATCCAGCATGGCGAAGCCCATCTCGCGGCGACCGGCGGCGAGCCATTCCTCCTTGCTCCACTTGCCGTCCTTGTTGGCATCGGCGGCGATCAGACGTTCCCGCGGGGTGGCGGGCGCGGCTGCCTGTGCGAAAGCGGGCGTGGCGGCGAGCAGGGTGAGGGCAAGGAACAGGCGCATCGATGCAATCTCCGGTTGGATGGGGCCAGCCTATCAACGGTTGAGACAGGCGCAATCCCCCGCAAGATCACCTCTCCCCGCCAGGGAGAGGTGAGCGCGCTTATTCCCGCCGCATGTTGCTGACGCGGTCGCCGGTGACCGGATAGTCGATGCCTTCGGGAATGGTCAGCCACGGCTCGCCGTCGCGGGTGACAAACGCCGGCTGCACATAGGGGGCGGGCAGAGCGCTGACCCGTTCGAACAGCGAGGCCAGCGTTTGATATTGCGCCAGCCGGTGCATGTTGCACCAGGTGGGGAACACCATGGCGGCGCGGCCGGCGTCATAATCGGCGATGGCCTGGGCCGCCGTTGTCCAGCGCAGCGCCTGCGCCTCGAACCCATCGGGGCTGATCACGGCGCTGGCGGAACGGCCCGCATCGGCCAGATAGAAGCGCGTATCAAAGCGGCGGGCGATGGCGGCGGCGGCAGGTGGCTCCCAACGGGCGAAGGGGATGAAGCGGGCGGCATCCACCTTGTGGCCCATGGCGCCCAGCATGCCGGCAAAGCCCACGGCTTCGGCTTCATCCGGCCCGGCGGCGAGCAGGGAGCGGGCATGGGCCAGGGCGGCTTCGTCGGGGTGGGGGCCCTCGGTCAAGAGCACGCCGGTTTCCTCCAGCGCTTCGCGGGCGCAGGTGATGCGGGCGGCGGCGTCGAGATCTTCAAGGCCGTCGAAGCCCATGGCCAGCAGCTCGTTGCGGGCGATGTGGATATCGGCGGCATCGACCCGGCCACCGGGGAAGACCAGCGCGCCGCCGGCAAAAGCGAGATTTTCGCCGCGTTGCACCAGCAGATATTCGGGCACGCCGCCCGGCCCTTCGCGGGCCAGAATCACGGTGGCAGCCTGGATGGAGACGGGTTTGGCGGAGTCAGTCATGTGGCGATGATAAGCCGCGTCTTGCATGGCTGCATCCCTGTGCTATCGGGCAGGGCGACCGCGCGCCGCAACGCGCGACATCAACGAATGTCGCCGGGCAGGGCGTGAACAGCAAGGAGCCTTAGGCCATGAGCGTGCGTCCCTGGCGCGATATCACCCGCCGCAAGAGCCGGCAGATCATGGTGGGCAAGGTGCCCGTGGGCGGCGATGCCCCGATCGCCGTGCAGACGATGACCAACACGCCGACCGAAGACGCCGGCGCGACCATCGATCAGATCCGCGCCTGCGAAGACGTGGGCGCCGATATCATCCGGGTGAGTTGCCCGACCAAGGAAGCCACCGCGGCATTCCGTGCCATCACCCGTGCCGCCAAGGTGCCGATCGTGGCGGACATCCACTTCCACTACAAGCGCGCGCTGGAAGCCGCCGATGCTGGTGCCGCCTGCCTGCGCATCAACCCCGGCAATATCGGCAGCCGCGAACGCATCCGCGAAGTCGTGAACGCCGCCAAGGCCAACGGTTGCGCCATCCGCATCGGCGTCAACGCCGGCAGCCTGGAAAAGCATCTGCTCGAAAAATATGGCGAGCCCTGCCCGGAAGCGCTGGTGGAAAGCGCGCTGGAGCACATGAAATATCTGCAGGACGAGGATTTCCACGAATTCAAGATCAGCGTGAAGGCCAGCGACGTGTTCCTGGCCGTCGCGGCGTACAACGGCCTCGCTGAAGTCTGCGATTATCCGCTGCATCTGGGCATCACCGAAGCTGGCGGCCTGATCGGCGGCACGGTGAAATCCTCCATCGGCCTTGGCATGCTGCTGTGGGCCGGGGTGGGCGATACCATCCGCGTCTCGCTCTCCGCCGATCCGGTGGAGGAAGTGAAGGTGGGCTATCACATCCTGAAATCGCTCGGCATCCGTGCTCGCGGCGTGCGCATCGTGTCGTGCCCGTCGTGCGCCCGCCAGGGTTTTGATGTGGTGCGCACCGTGGAAGCGCTGGAAACGCGGCTGGCGCATATCACCACGCCGCTGTCGCTTTCGGTGCTGGGCTGTGTGGTCAACGGCCCCGGCGAAGCGCGCGAAACCGATATCGGCCTGACCGGCGGCGGCAATGGCCGGCACGCCGTGTTTCTTTCCGGCATTTCCGATCACGTGATCGATAGCGAACAGATGCTGGAACACATCGTGAAGCTGGTCGAGGCCAAGGCCGCCGAGATCGACGCCATCAACGCCGCTGCAGCAGCGGCAGCGGCTTAAGCCATGCATGGGGGGCCGCCCCGGCCGCGCCGGGTGGAAGAACCCGTGCGCCAGCAGGCCGTGGCCTATGGCTATGGCGTCGCGCTCTGGTGTTTTGGTTTGGGCGCATTGGTCGTGCTGTTCGAATCCATCGGCCTCGGTTTCGATGGTGACCGCATCACCTGGATCGCCGGCCTCACCGGGCCGGCGGCACTGGCCTGGCTACTGAAGCGGTTGTGGCTGCCCGATCGGGTCGACCGCGGTGTGCGCTATTGGGTGTTCGCGGTGCCGTCGGTCGGCCTCGCCTTCTTCAGCGTCATGTGGATGTTCAAGGCGATGGGGCGGATGTTGTAGGCCAATCTTGCAAGTTCATTAAGATTGAATTAATCTCTCCCCCGACTTTGTTTCCGGGGGGGACGTAAGATGAAGTTGCGCCTGCTTGCGGCGACGGCTGTCGCCTACTCAATGACCTTGGCCACGGCGGCACAGGCCGATTCCGTAACCTATCGCATGATGCTGCAATCGCGCACCGACACGGCGGCGCCCAATGAGGTGTATGTTGCCTCTTATGCCGACTATCCCAATCTGCAGAGCGGCACGCTGGGCCCCGGTTCCACCTTCACCCAGATCGGCATCTCCTCGGCCTTCGAGATTGCTGGCCTTACCCATGATGGCAGCGCCTATCGCATGATGCTGCAGTCGCGCACCGACACGGCTGCACCCGACGAGGTGTATATCGCCTCCTATGCCAACTATGCTGATCTGCTGATCGGCAAGCTCGGCCCCGGTTCTACCTTCACCCAGATCGGCATTTCGTCCGCCTTCCGCATCGCCGGGCTGGCCTATGATGGCTCCTATCGGATGATGCTGCAATCGCGCGCCGATACGGCAGCCCCGAATGAAATCTATATCGCCTCCTACGCGACCTATGCCGATCTGCTGTCCGGCACGCTTGGCCCCGGCTCCACCTTCACCCAGGTCGGCATTTCGTCGGCGTTCATCGCGCAGGGTTTTGATTGGGATGGCAGCGCCTATCGCCTGATGCTGCAATCGCGCGCCGACACAGCCGCCCCCGATGAGGTGTATATCGCCTCCTACGCCACCTATGCCGATCTCTTGGCCGGTAAGCTCGGCCCCGGCTCAAACTTCACCCAGATCGGCATCTCGTCGGCATTCAGCATCGGCGGCCTGGCTGCCGAGATTGTTCGGGATCCGCCGCCGCCGCCACCACCGCCGGGTATTCCCGAGCCGCAGAGCTGGGCGCTGATGATCCTCGGCTTTGGTTCGACCGGACTCGCCATGCGCCGCCGGCGGCTGCAGCGCGCCTGATTGCGGGGCAACCGGCGCACGCCGTGCTGATCCGCGCAGCGGCCGCTCTGCTGTGGCTGGGTGTCGGCCTGGCCAAGGTGGCAGCGCTGGTCTGGCTGATCGAGCAGCATTGGCAGGGGGCGGTGCTCGCCCTGCTGACCGCGTGGAGCCTGGCCGGGTTGGCGCTGTGGTTGCGCCGCTTGCACCAGGCCTGAACTGTTGCCATGGCAGGGCGCATGATCCGCGCTGCAACCCCTGCCGATATCCCGGCCATCCACCGGCTGATCGTTGAACTGGCGATCTATGAGAAAGAGCCGGACGCGGTGAAGGCCACGCATGACGATCTGGCGCGCGCCCTGTTCGGCGAACGGCCCACGGCGGAATGCGTGCTGGCCGAACAGGACGGGCAGCCCGTGGGCCTCGCCTTGTTCTTCACCAATTTCTCGACCTGGACCGGCAAGCCCGGCCTCTATCTGGAAGATCTGTTCGTGCTGCCGACCGCACGCGGTTCCGGCCTGGGCAAGGCGCTGCTGGTGCATCTCGCCGGCATCGCCGTGGCGCGCGGATATGGCCGGTTCGAATGGAGCGTGCTCGATTGGAACACACCGGCCATCGGCTTCTACAAGGCGATTGGCGCGAAATTGATGGACGAATGGACGGTGATGCGGGTGGAAGGCGAAGCACTCTCGGCGCTGGCGGCGGGGTAGCACCACCAACAGAAAAGGGCGGCCCAAACGGACCGCCCATGCCTGTTCGTAGCGCAGAGGCTTACCCGAGCGGTGACCCCGGGTGTTCCTTGTGCTCCACCATCAGGCGGCCTTCCTTCTCGGCATTGTAGCGCTCGATCGATTCCATGATCAGCCGCTCGGCCGTGGCCCTGCTTTCCCAGCCTTGGCATTTCACCCACTTGCCGGGCTCCAGGTCCTTGTAATGGGTGAAGAAATGCTCGATCTGATCGAGCACGATCCTGGGCAGATCGCCATATTCCTGCACGTCGGAATAATAGGGATAGACCTTGTTGACCGAAACGCAGAGCAGCTTGGCATCGCCGCCGCCATCATCTTCCATCATCAGCACGCCCACCGGGCGCACGCGGGCGATGGAGCCGGGCATGAACGGCGTGCGGGCCACGATCAGCGCGTCGATGGGATCGCCATCATCGGCCAGCGTGTGCGGCACAAAGCCATAGTTGCACGGATAGCGCATCGGCGTGTGCAGGATGCGATCGATGAACAGCGCGCCCGAGGCCTTGTCGAGCTCATATTTCACCGGTTCGCCGCCCAGCGGGCATTCGATCACGACATTGAGATCGTGGGGCGGGGCAACGCCAATCGGGATCGCGTCGATACGCATCATATTCTCCTGATAATCCTTGCAGCGCCGGTTACGGGGCTGGAACCCGCTTGTCCATGGGGCAAAAGGGGGTTCAAATGCCGCGGGCGACCGGGCCGCCGGGTTCATTTGCGCGGGGTCAGCAATTGTTCCAGCGGCGTTGGTGCCGTGGTGCCGATGCGTTCCAGGCGCGGATAGCGCAGGCCGCCGTGCCAGGCCCATTCCACCGTGCGCACCCGGTCATCCGTTTTCACCAGCAGCCGGATCGGCGTGGTCCCGCCCTTGGCGGCCGTCACGGCGGCGCGCAGCGTTTCATCGCTGTAGGGCAGCTCGTTCACGGCCAGCAGCACATCGCCCACTACCAGCCCGGCTTCGAAGGCAGCGCTGTTCCACAGCACCTGTTCCACCTTGCCGGCGGTGCCCAGCAGCAGGCCGCCGGAGAAACTGAGATTGAGCTGCCGGCGGTTGGCATCGGTGAAGGCCGCCGTCGGCTTGTCGAGATAGACCAGTTTCCAGCCCGCCAGTTCCAGGCCCTTCAGCGGCGCGCCCTCGGCCTTCTCAGTGAGCCGGCGCTGCAGATGGGAGGCCCAGTCATGCCGCTGCACCGCATTCAGATCGGCAACGAGGCTATTGAAATCATAGGGCTTCACCCCCCAATCCCCATCGCCGGTGCCAAAGAAGCGGCGCGCAAAATCATCGAGGCTGCGAGTGCCATTGCTGGCCCGCCGGATGATTGCATCGGCTTCCAGCCAGATCAGCAGGCCTTCGTTGTAATAATCCTCGCTGCGCTGGAAGCTGAGCCAACCCTTGGGCGCGCGCGGCGTGATCAGCGGATCGTTGGTGGTATCATCCAGGCTGCGCCAGCTGCGCGCCGGGCGGTTGTCCAGCGTGGCGGCGATATTGGCCAGTTGGTCGAGCGTGTCAGCCGCGCCAACCAGCCCGGATCGCGCCTGCAGCACATAGCCCCAGAATTGCGTCTGCCCTTCATACACCCACAGCATCGAGTTGCGCATCGGCGTGCGGAAATCCGGCGTGACCAGATCGGCGCCGCGCCGGTGCTTGCCGTTCCAGCTGTGGGTGAATTCGTGCGGCAGCAGGTTGCGCCGGCCAGGTCCGCGATCCCAATCGGTGAAATAGCCGGTGTCGACGCCATTTTCGGAACTGCGGTGATGCTCCAGCCCGATGCCGCCCATCTTCTCGGTGAGGCTGAGCAGCAGATCATAATGATCGAACTGGCGGGTGCCAAACAGCTTCACCGCCTGCGCAACCAGCGCCTTGTGCTTGCCAATCTGTTCGTCACTGGCCTTCAGGAAGCGCGCATCATCGGCGACCACGTTGAGCGTGACATTCTGGCCCAGATCCCACCTGGCGAAATGGCGGCCGGCGAAGAAGGGGCTATCCACCAGCGTTTCATAATCCACCGTCTGGTACGCGACGCGGCTGCCATCGCGGCTGGCCTCTCGCATCGCGCTGGCCGCCTGCCAGCCCTGCGGCCAGGTGACGGAGAGCGACACCGGAATCTGGCGCGTGAACCAGCCCGCCGGATAGAGCGAGACGCTGTTGGGCTGCAGGTTGAGCATGTCGGAGGTGACGACGATCCGCCCCTGCGGCCCATCGGTGGCAGAAAGGAACTGGAAGCGCACATCCAGCGCCGTGGCTCCGGCCGGCACCTCCACCCAGAAGGCAAAGACATCAACCGGATCGCGCTGCCAGCGCAGCAACTGGCCCTGGGCACGGATTTCGAGGCCGGCCAGCTTCTCGATCTCGCCGCGCGGCGCGTGCTTGCCGGGCAGGAATTTCGGGAACAGCAGCGCCATGCGCTGGCCCGCCAGTTCGGTCGGCACCGGGATGGTCTGTTCCACCTTGAACACGCCGCGCTGGGTATCGGTTGCGTCCACATGCAGGCGCATGGTGCCGGGGAAGGGCATATCCTTCGCGGCCGGCAAGGCGTCCACGATCGGCAGCGGTTGCGGCATCGAACGCTGCGCAAGGGCAGGGGCGGCGATAAGGGCGGAAGCCAGCAGGAGAAACATGCGCATGGCCGAAGGGTTAGCCGGCAATGTCCGCCTGTTTCAAGCCTATTTGCCCCCCCAGGCCATCCCATCGGCACCGGCGGCCGTGGCAATGGTGCGGATGACCCGCCGCTGTGCCAGATCGATCACGGCCACCGTGCCATCGCCCGCGCAACTGACATAGGCCAGTTTTTCATCAGGCTGGATGACAATGGCCTGCGGGCCTTTCCCGACCGGGATGGTCTGGACGACCGCCATCTTCTTCAGGTCAACCACGGCAACCGCGTCGGATCCGGCCGGTTCACGCATGATGATCAGCAGGGAGCGGCCATCGCGCAACGCGGCGGCGCCATAACCACGGCCGGGCAGGGGCACCCATTGTTTCAGGGTGCGGGTCTTCGTGTCGATCACCGCCATGCGCGGGGCCTGCGTGTCCGACGTGAAGGCAAGGCGACCATCGGCGGAAAGGGCGATGCGCTGCACCTGATCGGCCACCTTGATCACCGCCAAGGTCTTGCGGGCCACCATGTCCAGCACGGAAACCGATCCCGGCCCCACGTTGGCCGTGTAGCCGGTGCGGCCATCGGGTGACAGCACCAGCATGTGCGATTGTTCGGCGCCGGTGGGGATGCGGCCAACCACGGCCCGGGCCTTGGGATCGACAATGGCAACGCTGTTGTCGAGCTCGGTGGTCACGTAAACCAGGCCGCTCTTCGGATCGATCACCGGCAGGTGCGGGCGCACGCCGCGACCGAAATCCACCGTACCGATGATGGTGCGGCTCGGCAGATCGACGATCAGCATCTCGCGGCCATCGCTGCCCGGCCGGCCGACACCGGAATTGCCATAGACCGGCAGATAGGCCGTCTTGCCATCCGGCGTGATCGCCACTTCATGCGCGCGATTCCGGTCCGGCAGGCGCTGCTCGATGCTGCCTACCACTTCAAGCGAGGTGCCATCGATGATGCTGGCCGTGGCATTGCCCTGGTTCACCACCACCAGCGATTGCGCCCACAACGGTGCCGACACGCCGGCCATCATGATGAAGGCCGCGACGGCCCTTGGTATTTGCATGGGCTATCCCCCGATGATCCCGATCCAGTGGACCAGAGCCGTGCGGCAATGTCCACCACCTGAATGCCATGCCGGCGTTGCGCTGGCAGTCTGCCTCGCTTAAACGCCGTTGCCATGAGCAAGGCGCCCCAGAACCCACCCCAGAAACCTCGGGGCACGCAAGACATGATCGGCGAGGCCGCCGCCCGCTTCGATCATGTGATCGAAACCTTCAACCGCGTGCGCAAGCTGCATGGCTTTGGCCGGGTGGAAGTGCCGGTGTTCGAAAGCACCGCCGTGTTCACGCGCTCCCTGGGCGAAACGACCGATGTCGTCTCCAAGGAAATGTATGAATTCACCGATCGCGGCGGCGATGCCATGTGCCTGCGCCCGGAATTCACCGCCGGCATCGCCCGCGCCTATATCGAAAATGGCTGGCAGCAACTGGCGCCGCTGAAGCTGGCGGCGTGGGGGCCGCTGTTCCGTTATGAGCGCCCGCAAAAGGGGCGGTTTCGCCAATTCCACCAATTGGACGCCGAAATATTGGGTGCGGGCGAGCCGGCGGCAGACGTCGAGGTGATCGCGCTCGGCCAGCATCTGCTGGAAGAACTGGGCGTGGCCGATGATGTGGTGGTGACGATCAACAGCATGGGCGATCCGGAAACGCGCGCCGCCTGGAGCGCCGCCGTGGCCGCCTGGTTCACCAGGCATCGCGGTGACCTGTCCGAAGACAGCCAGCGCCGGCTGGACGCCAACCCGCTGCGCATTCTCGACAGCAAGGACGCGGGTGATCAGGCGCTGGTAGCCGATGCGCCGCAGATCGATGATTATTTCAGCGTCGAAGCCGGGCAGTTCTTCGAGCGCCTGCAGGCCGGCCTGGCCGCCAGCGGCATCGCCTGGACGCGCAACGCCCGGCTGGTGCGCGGGCTGGATTATTATCGCCACAGCGTGTTCGAATTCATCACGCAAAGCCTGGGCGCGCAGGGCACCGTGCTCGGCGGCGGGCGCTATGACGGCCTGATCGGCCATATGGGCGGGCCGGAAACGCCGGCTGTGGGCTGGGCGGCGGGGATCGAGCGGCTGGCGATGCTGGTGGCGGAACCGACCTTGCCCAAGGTTCAGGTCGCCGTGGTCGCCGTTGGCCCGGAAGCCGAAAATGGCGCGCTGGCGCTGCTGCAGGGCCTGCGGCTGGCCGGCATATCGGCCGAACAGGGTTGGCGCGGCAATTTGAAGAAGAAGATGGAACGCGCCGGCAAGTCGGGCGCGCGGCTCGCCGTGCTGATTGGCGCGGACGAAGTGGCGGCCGGCAATGTCACCCTGCGCGATCTGGGCAGCGGCGAACAGGTGCCGGTGGCCATGGCCGAAGCCGTCGCCGCCATCCGGGCCCGCCTGTCCGGGGGCGGTCTCAAGGGATGACGCTGCCGGTCGAGCGTATCGCCCAGATCGAGCGTCGCCATGCCCAGTTGGCGCACGACATGGGCAATCCGGCGCTGCCGGCCGATCAGTTCGTGGCGCTGTCCAAGGATTATGCCGAACTGACTCCGCTGGTGGAGGCGGCGCAGGCGTGGCGGGCCCTGCTGGCGACGCGGGACGAACTGCAGGCGATCCCCGCCAGCGATGAAATGCATGCGCTGGCGCAGGAAGAACTGGCCGAAATCACCGCGCGTTTGCCGGGCGCGGAGCGAGCGCTGGCGCTGAAGCTGCTGCCGCGCGATGCTGCCGATGATCGCTCCGCCGTGCTGGAAATCCGCGCCGGCACGGGCGGCGATGAAGCCGCGCTGTTTGCCGGCGATCTTGCCCGCATGTATGAGCGTTATGCGGCAAACCACGGTTGGCGCTGGGAAATCTTGTCGGCCAATGCATCAGATCTCGGCGGCTTCAAGGAAATCGTGGCCAGCGTCGCCGGCGCCGGCGTATTTGCCCGGTTGAAGTTTGA
The DNA here is from genome assembly GCF_000331225.1 of Sandarakinorhabdus sp. AAP62. GTDB lineage: Bacteria > Pseudomonadota > Alphaproteobacteria > Sphingomonadales > Sphingomonadaceae > Sandarakinorhabdus. The sequence continues at coordinate 99,189 of NZ_ANFY01000017.1, forward strand.
AAGCGGCGTGCACCGTGTGCAGCGTGTACCGGCCACCGAAGCCGGCGGGCGCATCCACACCAGTGCCGCCACCGTGGCCGTGCTGCCCGAAGCCGAAGATGTGGATGTCGCCATCGACGACAAGGATCTGCGCATCGACGTGTTCCGCGCTTCGGGCGCCGGCGGCCAGCATGTCAACACGACAGACAGCGCCGTGCGCATCACCCATCTGCCCAGCGGCATCGTGGTTGCCGTGCAGGATGAACGCAGCCAGCACAAGAACAAGGCCAAGGCGCTGAAATTGCTGCGCACCCGCCTGTTTGATGCGGAACGCGAGCGCCTTTCAGCCACGCGCAGCGCGGATCGCAAGGCCATGGTGGGCAGCGGCGATCGCAGCGAACGCATCCGCACCTATAATTTCCCGCAAGGCCGGGTGACGGATCACCGCATCAACCTGACGCTGCATCGCCTGCCCGAGATCATTGATGGCAGCGGCCTTGATGAACTGGTGGGGGCGTTGATTGCCGAGGATGAAGCTGCCCGCCTGGCGAGCCTTGGCTGAGTTGGGGGGGTGACCCGCATCGCCGATCTCCTGCATTCAGCGGCTCTGCGTATCGGTGGAGACACGGCGCGGCTCGATGCCGAAGTGTTGCTGGCCCATCATCTCGGGTGCTCGCGTGGCGATCTGATCTTGAATCCAGATCGGAATATCCATCCGCAAGACTATGAAAAACTGATCGAACGGCGCGCCAATGGAGAACCTGTTGCGCACATCACCGGCAGCCGCGAATTCTGGTCGCTGGCCCTGAAGGTCACGCCCGATGTGCTGATCCCGCGCCCCGACACCGAGACCCTGATCGAAGTGGCGTTGCAGCGCTGCACCGCGCCGCGCCGCATCCTCGATCTTGGTACCGGGTCAGGCGCCTTGTTGCTGGCCGCGCTCAGCGAGTGGCCGCAGGCGACGGGCCTAGGCATCGATGCCAGCCCGGCCGCCCTGGCAGTGGCGCAGGAAAACGCCCACCGCACCGGACTGGCCGAACGCGCCGCCTTCCGGCTGGGAGACTGGGGTGAGGGGCTGACCGAGAGGTTTGACCTCATTCTCAGCAATCCGCCCTATATTGCTGAAAATGATTCACTTTCCGAAGAAGTCCGCCGCCACGAACCGGCCCGTGCGCTGTTTGCCGGCAGCGATGGCCTCGACGATTATCGCCGGATCCTGCCGCAGCTTGCCGAATTGCTGAACCCCGGCGGTCTGGCGCTGCTGGAGATCGGCCACCGCCAGGGGCCGGCCCTGCTGGACATGGCCGCCGCCCATGGCCTTGCCGCCCGCATTTACCCCGATCTGGCCGGCCGCGACCGCTGCGCGGCGCTACACATCCCGCCGCTCGAGCCGGCGGCCTGACCACTCCATCGCCTGCGGCACACCAGCCACATGCGCCAGGAACCGCAGCCGCTCCGGACTGTTTGGCGCATCATCGGGCACCCAATCATCCTTTCCGGTGCGGCGCAGGGGCAGCACGCCACCCAGGAACAATTTGTCGCCGCGCGCCACCACGGCGGCTCCGCCAATCCACGGATCATCGCTCTGATAATGGCCGGCCAGCCCGGCAAGTTCCGGCGGCGTGGCGGGCAGGGCGGCATTCACGCCTGACCGCACGAAGCGCCGGCTGCCGTGATCGAGCGCGATCACCGCCTTGTCGCGCCGCTGCGCCACCAGAGGCCAATCCACCAGCCCCGGATGGGCAGTGGCAAACATGCCTGGTGCGATCGCCTGCAGCGGCACCCGCGCACCATCCAGCACGGCAATCAGGCCCGGCAATATGTCCAGCTGCTGCTGCCCGTCGCTGTAACTGCCAACATAATCGCCGGCATCCGCGGGCAGGGCGGCGAGTTCGGGGGGCGCCGGAATCGCCCCGCCGGCCGCCGCCGCCCGCAAGGCCCGCAGAGCATAAAGCGTGATCAGGCGCGGGCGATAATTGATGCCGCCCACCGCACAGCTGGCAAAGGCGCCCAGGCCGGCCGCCGCATCGACATGCATGGACGAGGAGAAACACACCATGCCGCCGGTGTGATGCAGCAAGGCACGGCCTTCATCGCTGCGGTGCATCAGGCCCAGCCCATAGGTTTCCGCCGGGTTGGCCGGATCCTGTACCACCGGATTTTCCAGCCACAGCCGCGCCTGCGCATCGGTGAGCAGGGGCGCGCCCTTGCCCTGGCCAACGGCGGCGATGAAATCCAGATAACGGCCCATGTCGGCCAGCGGCGCCGCCACCGAACCGGCGCCCAGATTGGCATCCACCCAGGGTGCCGGCGCCATTGCCATGCCCGGCAGCACCGGGCGATCCGGGCGCAGCGGGCTGTAGCTGGCGGGATAGCGGGCGCGGTCCTTCCACTGGATGGCGCCGCGCGTCGCGGCCATGCCCAGCGGCCGGCACACGCGTTCCTCGATGATCTGATGGAGGATCTTGCCCTCGATGCGTTCCAGCGCATGGCCAACCAGATCATAGCCGGTGTTGCTGTAGCTCCAGCCCTTGCCGGCGTTGAAACCGCGCCACAATTTCACGCCCAGCGATGGCGCGAAATCCGGCAGGCCCGTGGTGTGATCGAGCAGGCCCCTGATGGTGAACGGCCCGCCCGACGACACGCCCGGCAATTGCGCTTCGGGCAGATGCTGGCGCAGTTCATCGTCCAGGGTCAGCTTGCCTTCGGCCTGCAGGGACAGGCAGGCCAGCGCCACGAAACTCTTGGAAATACTGCCGATCTGCCACAATTCATCGCCGGCCAGGGGCTGCGTTTCTCGATAATCACGTGTGCCCGACAGGATGGTGAAATGCCGCCCTGGCCCGGCCGACACGACCACCCCCATGGCTGGCAAGCCGAAATGCCGGCGGTGCGCCTCCACATAGGCAGCCACCGCTTCCAGCGACTTCGTTTCGGCGGCGCTGGCCCCCGGCGCAACCAGCGTCGCGCGCGCCGATCCTGCCAGCGATGCGCCGGCAGCCCCGGCGAGAAACAGGCGACGATTGATGGTCATGGCACTTCCCCCTTTATGCAGGGTTCAGTGTGGCAAGTCAGCCCGCAGCCGGCAAGCCGCGTTCCGCAGCCTTCACCTGTTGCCAATAGGCTTCCTGCTCCGCCAGCAGCAGCGTCGGGAAAGCGGTGCCGGCCAACGCCTCCATGGCGCGGAATCGCCGTTCGAACTTGGCATTGCCGGCGCGCAGGGCGGCTTCGGGATCGATGCCGTGGCGGCGGGCGAGATTGGCGGCCACGAACAGCACGTCGCCCATCTCCTCGGCGCGGTGCGTGTCATCGGTGGCGGCATCGAATTCGGCCAGTTCCTCCTCCAGCTTGGCGCGCACGCCAGACACATCGGGCCATTCGAAGCCGACCCGCGCAGCGCGGGCCTGCAGCTTTTCGGCGCGCATCAGGGCGGGCAGGGCGGTCGCGACGCCATCGAGCGCCGAAACCGGCCTTTCGGGTGCGCCGGCCGCGGCCCGTTCGGCGGCCTTGATGCGTTCCCATTCATCCTTCTGCGCCACGGCGTCGGCCGCGCGCGTGCCATCGCCAAAGATGTGCGGATGGCGCCGCTCCATCTTCTCGCACAGCGCGGTCACCACATCGGCCAGCGCGAAATGCCCGGCTTCTTCGGCCATGCGGCTGTGGAAGACGACCTGAAAGAGCAGATCGCCCAGTTCCTTCTTCAATTCCGCCATGTCGCGCAGCGCGATGGCTTCGGCCACCTCATAGGCTTCCTCGATCGTGTAGGGCGCGATCGTGTCGAAATCCTGGGCCAGATCCCACGGGCAGCCATGCTCCTTGTGGCGCAGGGCAGCCATGATGCCGGCAAGACGATCAAGCGAGAGTGGGGCGGTGCTCATGGCTTTTTCCCTGCCCCACTGGCGCGCGGCTTTCAATCGCGCAGCACGGTCGTTATGGGCTGCGGCCAGGGAGAAATGCCATGTTCACGATCTTTGGCGACAAGGTTTCCGGCAATTGCCTCAAGGTGAAATGGGTCGCCGACCATCTGGGCCTCGCCTATTGCTGGGTTGATGTGGACGTGGTGAAGGGCGAGGCCAAGGCTCCGGCGTTTCTCGCCAGATTCCCGATGGGGCAGGTACCGGCGGTGGAATTTGCCGATGGGCGCTGCCTGGCGCAATCCAACGCCCTGATGCTGCACCTGGCCGAAGGCAGCGCGCTGATTCGGGCGGACAGCTTCGCCCGCGCCGAAATGCTGCAATGGCTGTTCTGGGAACAATATAGCCACGAACCGGCCATCGCTGTGCGCCGCTTCCAGAAATATTACCTCGGCAAGCCCGACAGCGAGATTGATCCGGCACTGACCCGCAAGGGCCGCGCCGCACTCGACCAGATGGAGCAGCATCTGGCCACGCACACATGGTTTGCCGGGCAGGGGCTGAGCTGCGCCGATATCGGCCTGGTGGCCTATACAAGGGTGGCGCACGAAGGCGGCTTTGATCTGGCCGAATGGCCGGCGGTGCAGGCCTGGGTGGCGCGGGTTGAACGCGCCTTGGGTCTGATCACCTAAAGCCCCTTCAGCCCGTCCAGAAAGGCCGACAGGGCGGCATTGGTGGCGGCTGGCGCCTCCTGCTGCACCCAGTGGCCAGCGCCTTCGATCAGGGTCTTGCCGCGAAAATCCCGGCAGAAGGCGCCGGCATTGGCATAGGCATCCATACCCGGCGCAAAGCCGCGCACCGGATCGCGCGTACCGGCAATGAAGGCGGCGGGCTGGGTGATGAACTGGCCGCGCAATGGCACGGCATCATCAAAATCCAGATCCTGCGCGCGATAGCGGTTGATCGGCCCGCGCCAGCCACCGGCGGCAAAGGCGGTCTTGTAGATGGCAAGGTCTTCGGCCGGCAGCCAGGATGGCAGCGGATCGGGCAGGGGCAGGCCGGCGAGCAGCGTGTCGCCCGGCAACTTGCGGCCAAAGCCCGGCCATTGCACGTCGCCTGACAGGGCAAAATAGATTTTCGCCAGTGCGTCCGGATCGGCGGCGAGTTCGGTTTCGGCCACACCATCGGGCTGGAAATGGAATTGATAGAAGAATTTGCCGGCGTGCAACTGGCGCATCACATCGAGGAAACGGGTTTCGCCCCACGGCGTGAATGGCACGCTCAGCCCGGCAACGGCGGCCACGGCCTGAGGGTGACGCAGCGCCGTGTTCCAGACGATGGGCGCACCCCAATCATGGCCGAACAATATGGCGCGGCCGCCCAGCGCGGCAATGACGGCGGCAACATCGGACGCCAGCACTGCCAGGCGATAGGCCGCCACCGCATGAGGCTTGTCGCTGCCGCCATAGCCACGCACGTCCATGGCGGCGATGCGGCGGCCTTGCCCGGCGAAATGCGCGAGCTGGTGCCGCCAGCTGTGTGACAGTTCCGGCCAGCCATGCACGCACAGGATCGGCAGGTCGGGGCTGTCGTCTGGCCCGGCGACGACGACATTGAGCGCGATGCCGGCGTTATCGACTGTCAGGGTGCGCATGGGATGCTCCGCCTTTGGGTACAGGCACGGTGGCGCAACGGGACATCATCTGGCAATCGGCATTGATGGCAGGGAAGCGGAGTGGCGCGTCTGTCATGTAACGCCATGATAGCCTGATAATATATATTATGTTTAATATACGCAGAGCTGAAACGGACCCCCTTGGCGAAGTCCGCCTGGCAGCCTAACCCTGCAACGATGGATGCCGCCAATCAATTGCCACAGGCCGCCGATCTCTACGGCGATATCGAACGCACGCCAGCCACGCGCTGGCGCGATTATCTGCCCGGCCTGCTGGTGGCCGTGCTGGCCACGCTGGCGGCCGCATCGTTGGCAGACCGTTATGGTGCGCCGCTCACACTGCTGGCGCTGCTGATTGGCCTTGCCATGAATTTCCTGTCGGCCGATCGACGCCTGACGCCCGGCCTGACGCTGGCGAGCCGCGAGCTCTTGCGCTGGGCCATCGTGCTGGTCGGTGCGCGCATCACGCTGGAACAGATTGTGGCGCTGGGGCCGCTGTCGCTGGTTGCCGTGGTCCTGATCGTTGCCATCACCATCGGCGCTGGCGTGCTGGCGGCACGAAGCCTCGGGTTTTCCTCGGCCTTTGGCACATTGTCGGGCGGCGCCGTGGCCATCTGCGGGGCCTCGGCCGCGATGGCATTATCCGCCACACTGGGCGAACGCCGCCTGCGCCAGGCGGAACTCACGCTGGTATTGGTCGGCACATCAACGATGAGCAGCGCGGCGCTGGTGCTGTATCCGGCGATCTGCGAACTGTTCAAATTGAATGACTTGCAGGCTGGCTTCGTGCTCGGCGTCTCCATCCACGATGTCGCGCAGACGCTGGGCGCCGGCTATGCCTTTTCCGGGCCCGCCGGTGAAACCGCGACCATCGTGAAGCTGGCCCGTGTGGCCCTGCTGGCGCCGGTCCTGGCGTTGGTGGCACTGGCTGCGCCCCAACCCCTGAAGATCAGTGGCGGCAAGCGCGCGGCGCCGTTGCTGCCGTGGTTCGTGGTGGGATTCTTCGTCGTGGCCGGCATCAACTCAACGGGCATCATCCCGGCGCAAGTCTCTGGTTTTGCAGCCGATGTCTCCAGCTGGATGCTGGCGGTCTCGGTTGCGGCAACGGCCATCCGCTCACCATTGGGCGAGATATTGAAAGCCGGGCCCAAGCCACTGCTGGTGGGCATTGCCGCCAGCCTCACCAGCCTGGCGGCGGCGCTGGGCTTCGCGGTTCTTGCGCTATAAGCTGATCACCTGCCCATCAAAGCCCGGCTCCACACCCGGCGGAAGCTCGGCACGCAGCGTTTCATAGTCCATCGATTGGTCCATGTGGGTGAGCACCGCCCTGCCCGGCTGGCGCTGCGCGATCCACGCCAAAGTCTGTTCCAGGTGCGTGTGCGTCGGATGCGGTTCACGGCGCAGCGCGTCGACGATCCAAAGATCAAGTCCGGTCAACGCGGCATCGGCGCGGGCATCAAAGTCTTTTACATCAGTTGAATAGGCAAGCTTCTTGCCTTGATGATCAAAGCGCACGCCGGTCGATTCAATGTCGCCATGGAGCTGCGGGAACGGAGTGATGACAAGCTCGCCCAGCACCATCGGCGCGGTGAAATCATGCGGTGTGCAGGTGGCCGGATAGCCGGTGGCGCCGTGAAACACATAATCGAAACGCGATTTCAGCACCGCGAACGTTGCCGGGCTGGCCCACACGTCCACCGGGCGGCGCATGGCATGGAAAACCTGGCGCAGATCGTCGATGCCATGGGCATGATCGGCGTGATCATGGGTGATGATCACCGCATCAAGATGCGCGACCCGGGCCGACAGCAATTGTTCGCGGCAATCCGGCCCGCAATCGATCAGCACCGTCTTGCCGGCGGCTTGCACAAGCACGGAGACACGGCGGCGGCGGTTTCGCGGGTTTTCAGGGTCACACAGGCCCCAGTTCCCTGATCCATCCGCCCCGCCGATGCGCGGCACACCGCTGGACGTGCCGCAGCCGAGAATGGTGATCTTCATGCCGCCTTCGTGAACAGCGCGCGGAAGTTGGCGGTCGTGGTGGCGGCCAGTTCCGCCTCGCTAACGCCGCGCAGATTGGCCAGGAAGCGGGCAGTGTGGGCGACGAAGGCCGGCTCGCACGTCTTGCCGCGCATCGGCACCGGGGCGAGATAAGGCGAGTCCGTCTCCACCAGCAGGCGATCCGCCGGAATCGTCCTGGCGGTTTCCTGCAGATCGCGGGCGTTCCTGAAGGTGACGATACCTGACAGAGAGATGTAGAAACCCAGCGCAAGGGCTTCATCTGCAAAGGCCTGTGAGGCGGTGAAGCAGTGGATGACGCCGTTCAGCGGCCCCTCACCCGGCTCCTTCAGCAGCGCCAGCGTATCGGATTCGGCATCGCGGGTGTGGACGATCAGCGGCAGGCCTGTCGCCCGGGCTGCCTGGATATGGCTGCGGAAACTCGTCTTCTGCCGCTCCCGGTCCGATTTGTCGTAATAATAATCGAGGCCGGTCTCGCCGATGGCAATCACGCGTGGGTGGGCGGCAGCGGCGATCAGCGTGGCGGCATCGGTATCGGGATGTTCGTCAGCCTCGTGCGGGTGAATGCCGACACTGGCCCACACGCCATCGTGCGCATCGGCGATGGCGATCACCCCGTCCCACTCGCTTTCCCGGCAGGAAATGGCGAGGAATCCGCCCACCCCGGCCTCGCGGGCGCGGGCCAGCACACCGGGCACATCTTCCCCCAGGATGGCGTAGTTGAGGTGGCAATGGCTGTCGATCAGCATCTCAGCCTTCCAGCGTGATGCGCGGAAACACGCCGGCCGGCGGCGGCAGTTGCACACCGGCCTCAACTGGCGTGTTGAACCCACTGAAATCACGTGCATCAGCCGCCACGCCCAGCTGATCTAGCAGCGCCACCGTGCTGGCCGGCATGAAGGGCTGGGCCAGGATGACGATGCGGCGGGTGGCGTCGAGCGTGGCGGCCAGCACTTCGGCCATGCGCGCCACGTCGGTCTTGGCCAACGCCCACGGCGCATTTTCGGCGAAATAGCCATTGGCGGCCGCCACCATCGCCATCAGCGCATCCAGCGCCTTGTGCAGCGCCAGCGCGTTCATGGCGGCGAAATAGGCCTCGGAACCGGCCACAAAGGCTTCTTTCAGGCGGACTTCCGTCTCGCCCGGCGTGCCGGCGCGGGTTGGCATCACACCGCCCAGGTTCTTGCCCACCATCGACAGGCTGCGCTGCGCCAGATTGCCGATGCCGTTGGCCAGATCGGCGTTGGTGCGTTCCACAATGGCTTCGTCGGAATAGCTGCCGTCCTCGCCAAAGGCGACTTCGCGGCACAGAAACCAGCGCAACCGATCGACGCCAAAGCGCTCCACCATCGCGGCCGGATCGACGACATTGCCCAGCGATTTCGACATTTTCTCGCCGCGGTTGAGCAGAAAACCGTGGCCGAACACGGTTTTCGGCAGCGCGATGCCGGCTGACATCAGGAAGGCCGGCCAATAGACGGCGTGGAAACGCACCACATCCTTGCCCACCACATGCAGATCCGCCGGCCACCATTCGCCGTCCAGCCCGCCCGCACCCGTCAGGTAATTGGCCAGCGCGTCGAGCCAGACATACATCACGTGCCGTTCGTCGCCGGGCACCTTTATGCCCCAGGTGAAGCTGGTGCGGCTGACCGACAGATCCGAAAGCCCGCCGGCAACAAAGGCGCGCATCTCGTTGAAACGACTGGCAGGCTGGATATACTCCGGGTGGCTTTCGTACAGGGCCAGCAGCTTGTCCTGATAGGCCGAAAGCTTGAAGAACCAGCTTTCCTCCACCGTCCATTCCACCGGTGTGCCTTGCGGCGACAGCTTGGCGCCATCTTCGCCGGCGACGAGTTCGCCCTCGTCATAATAGGCCTCATCGCGGACCGAGTACCAGCCTTCGTAACGGCCCAGATACAGATCGCCATTGGCCGCCATGCGCTGCCACAGCGCCTGCACCAGCGCCTTGTGATCTTCATCGGTGGTGCGGATGAAGCGGCTGTAGCTGATGCCGAGCGCATCATCGAGGGCCTGGAACGGCGCAACCATTTCATCGACATAGGCCTTGGGGGCCTTGCCGGCAGCGCGGGCGGCCTGGTCGATCTTCAGGCCGTGTTCGTCGGTGCCGGTGAGGAACCGCACATCAAAGCCATCGAGCCGCTTGAAGCGGGCGATGACATCGGTGGCGATCGCTTCATAGGCATGGCCCATGTGCGGCTTGCCATTCGGGTAGGCGATGGCGGTGGTGACGTAGAAGCGCGGCTTGGAGGATCTTTGATCAGACATGGCCACGGCCAATGGGGCAATATGCCGGCCGATTCAAGCCGGGACGGCGGCGAGATGCAGGGCGAGGGCGTGCGCCACCTGCCCCGGCTCCAGTTGCAGCGGCACGGCTTCACGGGCCAGGCGGCTGGCGGCTTCCCATTCGGCGATGGCCGCGCCCCGCGCTGGGCCGGAAAGGCGCTGCGCCCGCGCCGCAATCAAGGCCGGCACGCGGTCCAAGAGGGCGGCGTAGCGCCCTTCGCGCCCCTTGCCGCCGATGCCGCGCGCCAACATCAGGGCGGCCGGGTTGGCAATCTGCGGCGGCAGGGCGGCGAGCTGGGCCAGATCGCGTTCCAGCGCGGTGATTCCCGCGCCGGCGAGCGCGATGGCGCGGCCGGGGCAGCCTTCGGCCAGGCGTACGAGCAGGGCTTCGTCCTCGCCTTCCAGATCGGCGCTGGCGAGCACGCGGGAAACCTCTGCATCAGTCAGGCGCGAGAAGCGCAACGTGCGGCAGCGCGAACGAATGGTGGGCAGCAGCCGGCCGGGCGAATGGCTGACCAGAAGGAACACCGTGTCTTCCGACGGTTCCTCAAGACTCTTCAGCAAGGCGTTGGCAGTGTTTCGGTTCATGTCATCAGCCGCATCGATCACCACCACCCGGCGCGGACCCAGCATCGGCGTGCCGGACAGGAATTCGCGCAACGGCTGCCCCTCGCTGTCGGGCCGGCGCACGATCTGGCCGATGACGATTTCACTGCGCATCTTGCCGGTCTTGGCCTCGGTGCGTTCGATCAAGCGATAATCGAGGTGCGATCCGGCGGCCATCAAGCGGGCGGCCTCACCGTCAGCCGGCACGGCAAAGCCACACCCATGCGGCGCGCCGGCCAGCAGCCAGGTCGCCGCCTCGCGCGCAAAACTGGCCTTGCCCAACCCCTGCTGGCCGACGAGCAGCCAGGCATGGTGCGGGCGGCCGCCGGTGAAGGCAGCGGTGAAGGCCTCGATCTGGGACTGGTGGCCGATCAGCACAGCGCATCCCGGATGCGTTGGGCCACATCATCGATGCTGCCGCCAGCGTTGACGGCCGTGCAGCGGGCTGGTTCGGCAGCAGGCAAGGCCACGAAAAATTCCTGCACGCGGGCGTGGAAATCGCCGCCGATGGCTTCGAAGCGTGCTTCGGCACTGCCGGTGACTTTGGCGCGCGCCGCCGCCCGGGCCAGCCCTTCGGCTTCATCGAGCAGCAGCACCAGCGTCACATCCGGCCACAGGCCGACCGCTTCATTGTGCAGATCAATCAGGGCGGCATCTTCCAGCCCGCGCCCGGCGCCCTGATAGGCACGGGTGGAATCGATGAAACGATCGCAGATCACCGTGGCGCCGCGTTCCAGCGCTGGGCGGATGACGCGGGCGACGTGATCAACCCGCGCCGCCGTCATCAACAGCGCGTCGCTCCATGGCGTCCAACGATCGGGATCGCCGGTCACCAGCAGGCCGCGAATGGCTTCTGCGCCGGGCGTGCCGCCCGGTTCGCGGGTCAGCACCACTTCGTGGCCTTGCAATCGCAACGCTTCGGCCAGCAGCCGGCCTTGCGTGGACTTGCCGCTCCCCTCCCCGCCTTCCAGCGTGATGAAACGGCCAGTCTTCATCAGGCGAAGAAGCTCATCAGCCAGTTCCAGGCGCGGCGGAACATACCGGCTTCCTCGATGGCCACCGGCGTCACCAGCGGCGCCCTGGCCGGTGCTTGCCCGGGCATGGTGACGGTGAGCCAGCCCACCTGGCTACCCGCCTTCAGCGGCGCCTTCAGGCCGGGCAGGCCCTCCACCACGGTCTTGCGCTCCATCCCGAACCCGCGCGGCAGGGTGACAAAAAGATCCTTGCCGGCCACCGCGTCGATCTGTGGATCAGCCGCGCCATCGATGGCGACCTTGCCCAGCACCTGGCCTTGTCTGCCAAGCGGGATATTCTGCCAGGCGGCAAAGCCCCAGTTCATGAAATCGACGCTGGCCGCCACGCGCGCGCCAAAACTGGGCAGGCCGGCGACGACCATCACCAGGCGGCGGCCGTTCTGCACAGCGGAACCGGTGAAGCCATAGCCGGCTTCTTCGGTGTGGCCGGTCTTCAGGCCATCGGCGCCGGCGACCTTGCCCAACAGCGGGTTGCGATTGCCCTGGGTGATGGCCTGGCCGGCACCCATGGTCTTGCCCCAGGTGAAGCCTTCCTTCTGGTAGAAGCGGGCATAGAGATCGGGGAAATCGCGGATCGTCGCTTCGGCAATCATGGCGAGATCGCGGGCGGTCACATATTCGTTCGGATCAGGCCAGCCATTGGTGTTGGCGAAATTGCTGTTCTTCAGGCCAAGCCGCTTGGCTTCGCGGTTCATCAAGGCGACGTAATTGGCTTCGGTGCCGCCCAGGCCTTCGGCCAGCACCACGCAGGCATCATTGCCCGACAGGGTGACGATGCCGTGCAGCAGGTTTTCCACGCTCACCTGGCTGTTCACGTCCAGGAACATGGTGCTGCCCTGGTTGTTCCACTTCTTCCAGGTTTCCTCGCGCACCAGGATCGGCTGGTCCAGATTGGCTTCACCGGCCTTGATCAGCTTGAAGGCAACATAGACGCTCATCATCTTGCCCATCGAAGCGGGCGGGATGCGCTTGTCGGCATCCTTGGCCAGCAGGATGCGGCCGGTCTGCAGGTCCTTCATGAAGGCGATGGGGGCCGCGGTGGTGTAGGCCGGGGCCTGGGCCAGGGCGGGCGTGGCGGCAAGAAACAGGGCAATCGGGGCAATCAGGCGCATCAGAATCATCGTCCTCGGGTCAATCAGCGTGAAGTGGTGGGGGGAATCAGGCGTGCGTCGGCATAGCCCGCAGCGCGCACCTGCGCCAGCGCCGCGCTGGCCATGGTTTCACTGCCATAGGGGCCAAGCCGCACGCGGGTGAGGCCGCCGGGCAGGATTTCGGTCAGCACCGGCCCGAAGCTGGAGAGGAAGCCCTTCAGCCAGGACACGCGGCCGCCGTCCCCCAGCGCCGCGACCTGCACCAGCCAGCTGGATCCCGTTGGCGCGGGATCGCGGCTGGCGGTGGGCAGGGCCACGGTGGTGACGGGGGCAACCGGCGCCGATGCGACGACAATTGGCGGCGGCGGTGGGGCCACTTCGCCGCGCCCACCCGGATAGACCCGGCGCAGGCGCACGCGCGCGGTGCCGGCGCGATCGACGCCCAGCAGCTGCGCCGCCTTGCGCGACAGATCGATGATCCGCCCGCGCGCGAACGGGCCGCGATCGTTGATCCGCACGGTCAACTTGCGGCCGTTGTCGAGATTTTCCACCTCAACCCAGCTCGGCATCGGCAGGGTGCGATGCGCGGCGGTGAGATCATCCTGATCATAACGTTCGCCGTTGGCGGTGCTGCCGGCATGGAAGCCGGGGCCATACCAGCTGGCAACGCCCTCTTCGCGGTAATCGCGTTCATCGGCCGGATAATAGGTGATGCCGGCGACCTGATAGGGCTTGCCGATCTTCACCGGCCATTTGCCCAGCTTGGCAGCGTCGCGGGCCACGGCGGCGGTATCGTCGGACACGTCAACCGAACGCTTTGGCGGCGGCGGCGGCACGTTGGCGGTGCGGGGCGGCGGCTTGCCGCCACAGGCCGCCACGGCAAGACCGGCCAGCACCGGCAGCAGCAACTGCTTCATTGCAGGCTGCCTGATGCGACCACCGGCGCGGGTGCGACGGCGGGGGACAAGCTGATGGCATCGGCCAGCAGTGTGACCGACAGCGCATAGAGATTGGAGCAATTGTAGCCCAGCACGGCGCGGTAGCTGCGGGTGACGAGATAGGCGCCCTGCCCGGCCCCGTCCGGCTCGATCAGGCTCATCATCACGTCGTCGGCCGGCCAGCTGCCATTGACCGGCGTGAAGCCCGCCGCGCGCCATTCGCGCGCCGGTTTCAGGGCCGAATGGCGCGAGAGTGGCGTGACGCAGCGCGTGGGCGTTTCGCTGGCGACAACCGTGGCGCGATCAAAGCCTTCGGGTACCAGCGTACGGAAGCCCCAGGCTTCGCCCTTCTGCCAGCCACTCCTGGCCAGATAATGGCCGATCGAGGCAAACACGTCGGCCTGGCTGCCCCACAGATCGACCTTGCCATCGCCATCGCCATCGCGGCCATAGGCAAGATAGGAGCTGGGCAGGAACTGCGTCTGGCCAAAGGCGCCGGCCCAGCTGCCCTTCATCGCCTCGCGCGCCACCCGGCCTTCGCCCACCATCTGCACGGCGGCATCGAGTTCACGGGTGAACAGGTCGCGGCGGCGGCCATCAAAAGCCAGTGTGGCAAGCGCGGACGGTAAGTCATAACGGCCGAGCACGCGGCCATAGCTGGTTTCGATGCCCCAGATGGCGGCAATCACGGCGGCCGGCACGCCGCTGGCGGCTTCAGCCTGCGCGAGCAGTTCGCGATTGGCGGCAAACTGGCGCTGACCATGCGGGATGCGGTCACCGTGAAACTTGCTGGCCAGATAGTCGGGGAATCGGATCGGCTTCGCCGCACCGCCGGGCTGGTTGCGATCGGCGCCGATCACGCGCGGCACGAGGCGAACGTCGCTCAACGCCGCATCCAGCCATTCCGGCCTCAACCCGCGCGCCGTTGCTTCGGCGCGGTACAGGTTCAGCCATTCGGCGAACGCGGCCTGCTGCTGGGTCGAGACCGGCGTTTCGTCGGCACACGCCGGTGCTGCAAGCGGCGCAACAACAGCGAGGACGAGCGCCAGAAGGGGGATGCGGGCGTTCATGACCCTTTGTGCCAAAGCCTGCCCGGTTGGGAAAGGCCCAAAACCTCAGTTCATCGCGTCAAAGCGCGCCTTGTCCTTGTCTGACAGGCGCACATCGATGCTGAAGCTGCCGTCATCGCTGGCCTGGCCCACCACTTCGCCCAAGACCTCACCGTGACTGTGCAGCCAGGCGAGCCGGCGGCCATCGCTCATTGGCAGGGTGATGCGATGCACGCGGGCACCGGCGCGCAGCGTCAGGTCCATGGCGGCCTGCAAGCGCTCCAGCCCTTCACCGGTGAGCGCGGACACCGGAATGGCATCATCGCCGGCTTGGCCCAGCACCACCGCACGCTGTTCGGCATCAAGCGCGTCGATCTTGTTGAACACCGTGATCATCGGCGTTTCGCGCTGGCCCGGCGCGAGGCCCAGGCTGGTGAGCACGTCGATCACATCCTGCGCCTGCGCGTCGCTGTCCGGGTGGCTGATGTCGCGCACGTGGATGATCAGATCGGCTTCCAGCACCTCCTCCAGCGTGGCGCGGAAGGCGGCGACCAGCTGTGTCGGCAGATCGGAGACAAAGCCCACCGTGTCCGACAGCACCACCTTGTCATGCCCCGGCAGGCGGATGGCACGCATGGTGGGGTCCAATGTGGCAAACAGCAGATCCTCGGCACGCACTTCGGCACCGGTCAGCCGGTTGAACAAGGTGGATTTTCCGGCGTTGGTATAGCCGACCAGCGCCACCACCGGCCACGGCGCCTTCTGGCGCTGCTTCCTGTGCAGGCCGCGGGTGCGGCGTACCTCCTCCAGTTCCTTGCGCAGGCGGGCGATGCGATCGCGGATCAGGCGCCTGTCCGCCTCGATCTGCGATTCACCGGGGCCGCCCAAAAAGCCGAAGCCGCCGCGCTGGCGTTCAAGGTGGGTCCAGCTGCGCACCAGGCGGCTGGCCTGATATTGCAGGTGCGCCAGTTCCACCTGCAAAGTGCCTTCCGCCGTGCTGGCGCGCTCGCCGAAGATTTCGAGGATCAGGCCGGTGCGGTCGATCACCTTGGCCTTCAGCAGCTTTTCAAGGTTGCGTTGCTGCACCGGGGTGACCGGGCCATCGATGATGACCACCTCGGCCTCCAGCGCCGCCACCAACCCGGCGAGCCGCTCGATCTGGCCGCTGCCCAACAGGCGGGAGACCTGCACGGACCGCAGCTTGATGACCTCGGCGTGGACGACCTCCAGCGCGATGGCGCGTGTCAATCCCACCGCCTCGGCCAGCTTGGCCTCCGGCGAGCGCAGCGCGTGCACGGATTTTGCCGTGATGTGCGGCAGGATGACGATGGCGCGCGAAACGGTGCGGATGCCGCGTGCCTCGTCAAAGCCGCCGATGGTCAATTCGCCGGCTTGAGGTGGACTATATCCCAAAATATCGCTCTCAGTCTTCGGTTTCGGCCTCGAACAGCTGCAGCGGAGTCGCCGGCATCACGGTCGAGATGGCGTGCTTGTACACCAATTGGCTGTGGCCGTCGCGGCGCAACAGCACCGAGAAATTGTCGAACCAGGTGATGACCCCCTGCAGCTTGACGCCGTTGACCAGGAACATGGTGACGGGCGTCCGCGTCTTGCGCACGGTGTTCAGGAACATGTCCTGCAGGGTGTTGGGCTTGTCCGCCATCTGGCCATCCTCTTGTTCTTGGGCCGGCCAAATGCCGCCGCGCCAACGAAATAGGGATGGCAGGCTGCTTTTTCAAATACGTGTTTCGCCACATGCCGTCAGGCCGGATCGTCGGCCCGATCAATGGCTGCGTCGTCGGCGCCCGGTTCATCGGCGAGGCCCAGCGCCTTCAACTTCCTGTGCAGGGCGCTGCGTTCCATGCCGATGAAGGCGGCGGTGCGGCTGATGTTGCCGGAAAAACGCCGGATCTGGGCGCGCAGATATTCGCGCTCGAACGCCTCGCGGGCTTCGCGCAGCGGCGTACCCATGATCGATCGCGCCGCCTGGCCGGGCATCAGCCGCGATGGTTCGGCGGTCACTTCCGATGGCAGCATGTCGATATCCAGGATCGCCATGCTGGTGGTGGGGGCCATGATCATCGTGCGCTCGATGACGTTTCTGAGCTGCCGCACATTGCCCGGCCAATCATAGGTTTGCAGCGCCGCCACCGCGTCTTCCGACAGGTCGGGCGTTGGCATGCCGCGCTCGGCGGCATAGCGGGCAAGGAAATAGCGGGCGAGTTCGGCCACATCCTCGCGCCGTTCCGATAGCGGCGGCAGGCGCACCGGCACGACATTGAGGCGATAATAGAGATCCTCGCGGAAGCGGCCGGCGGCGATTTCGGCGGAAAGATCGCGGCTGGTGGCCGAAATCACCCGCACGTCCACCCGCACCCAGCGCGCCCCGCCCACCCGCTGGAACACCTGTTCGGTGAGCACGCGCAATATCTTGGCCTGGGTCGTCATCGGCATGTCGGCCACGTCATCGAGGAACAGCGTGCCGCCATGCGCCTGTTCGAGCAGGCCAGCGCGAACATTCTCGCCGCCTTCCTCCACCCCGAACAGCGCCTCTTCCACCCGTTCCGGCGTCATGCGCGCCGCCGATACCACCACGAACGGCGCGTCGATGCGCGGGCTCCACTGGTGCAGCAGGCGGGCGGCGACCTCCTTGCCGGAACCGGCCGGGCCGCTGATCAGCACGCGGCTGCCAGTGGCGGCAACGCGCTTCAGCGTGGCGCGCACCTGGTTGATCTGCGGGCTGGTGCCGGTCAGCTCGATATCGATGCCGACCCGTTCCTTCAGCGCCTCATATTCACGGCGCAGCCGCTCGGTCTCGGTGGCGCGGCGCACCACCAGCAGCAATTGTTCGGCCTGGAACGGCTTTTCGATATAGTCGTACGCACCGCGCTTGATGGCGGCGACGGCGGTATCGAGATTGCCATGCCCGGAAATCACCACCACCGGCAGGGTCGGATCACGCGCCTTCATCGCATCCAGCAGCTCGATCCCGTCCATGCTGCTGCCCTGCAGCCACACATCGAGGATGACGAGGCTGGGCCGGCGTTCGGCCAGCGCGGCCAGCGCACCTTCGGCATTGGCGGCGGTGCGGGTATCAAAGCCCTCATCCCCCAGCACCCCGGCCACCAGCTCGCGGATATCGGCTTCATCGTCGACGATCAGGATATCAAGGGCCATGGGGGGCAGTCCTTCTCAGGCGGTGGTGGTGGCGGCAACTGGCAGGGGCAAGCCAGGTTGCGGTTCGGCGGCGAGCTCTCGGCTGATGCGGGCGATCACCATCGCGCCGGGGCCATCAGGATTATCCGCCAGTTCAAGCTGGCCGCCATGATCCTCGATGATCTTGGCGCAGATGGCGAGGCCCAGCCCGGTGCCGCGTGCACGGGTGGTGACATAAGGCTCGAGCAGTCGCATGCGGTCCTCCGCCGGGAAGCCCAGGCCATTATCGGCCACGCTGATGCGGACGTAATGGGCATCGGCGGCCACGCTGATGGCGATCAGGCCGGGCGCGGCAGTATCGCCATCGCGCTCCACCCGCACCATCACGCTTTCGGCGGCATTCTTGATCAGGTTGGTGAGCGCCCGGCCCAGTTGCTGGCGATCACACACCAGCGCCAGATCGGTGGTGCCGCCAAGCGTGAAGCGGATCGCCGGGAACGCGACTTCCTGCAGCACCAGCGCCTGCCGCAGCAGGCGGTCGAGCGCTTCGGAGGCAAACACCGGGCGCGGCAGCCGGGCGAATTCGGAAAATTCATCCACCATGCGCCTGAGGTCACCCACTTGCCGCACGATGGTGCTGGTCAGCGTTGCGAATGTATCGGCATCCTCGTCGATCTGGCGGCCGAACTTGCGCTGCAGGCGTTCGGCGGCAAGCTGGATGGGCGTGAGCGGGTTCTTGATCTCGTGCGCGATGCGGCGGGCAACATCGGCCCAGGCGGCGCGGCGCTGATCGGCCAATTGGGCGGTGATATCGTCAAAGGTGAGCACGAACCCTTCGGCGCGGCCTTCGGCTGCTTCGGCTGCACCGATGCGCACCGCCAGCGTCTGGGTTTCCTCGCCGCGTTCGATGCGCACTTGCCCGGCGGCGTCCCCGGTCTGCCGCGCCTGTTCCAGCAGATCGGCCAGTTCCGGCGCCACATCCTGCAACATCTGGCCGCGCAGCACCCGGTGCGGCAGGGCCAGCAGCGCCGCGGCCGACGCGTTGGCGACCCGGATCACCCCTTCCGGCGTGATCGACATGACACCGGCCGACACCCCGGCCAGCACCGCTTCGGTAAAGCGGCGGCGAGTGTCCAGCTCGTCATTGGCGCCCAGCAGCGCGGTCTGCTGCGCTTTCAATTGGCTGGTCATGCGATTGAAGGCGCGTTCCAGCACGCCGATTTCATCGGCCTGGCCGCGCACCGGCACGCGCACATCCAGATCGCCATCGCCCACCCGCTCGGCAGCGCTGGCGAGGCGCGCGATCGGCGCCACCAGGCGATTGGCCAGCCACAAGGCAAACCAGATGGCGACGATCAAGGTGAGCAGCGACACCGCCATCAGGATGAGGTTGAAACGCAACTGCATCACCCGGCTGCGTTCGGTGAGCGCATTATATTCACCCAATGCGCCGGCGGCCTGGTTGGCGCGGGCCAGCACGGCGGGATCGACCTTGCGGCTGACATAGAGGAAGGTGCCAGGGCTGCCGGGCACGCCAACAGCGGATTCCACCCGATCCTCGCCGGCCCCGATCAGGGTGACGGGCGTGGTGGCGGCGCGAGCCAGATCGATATTGCCCACATGCGCCTGCACTTCGCTGGCAGACGCGCCGCTGGCCGCCACCAGTTGCAGCCCCTCGGGCGTCATGCGGAACACGGCAGCTTCGGTAAGGGTGCGGCCCGCCACCTGGAAATCGAGACCGCGGCGATACAGCGGCGTGGCTTCGCCGAAATCGCGGGCATAGCTGGCGACGTCGGCAGCCATCACGACGATATCATCGCCGATGCGCTGGCGGTTTTCCTCGACATAGGCCTGCGCGACCTGGTTGGAACTGTCGAGAATGGTCTTCACCCGATCGGAAAACCAGAATTGCACGCCGAACTGGAACAGCAGCGAGGCAAACACCACCACCAGCAGCGTTGGCACCGCCGCAATGCCGGCAAACAGCGCCACCAGGCGCAGGTGCAACTGGGCCACGGCCAGGCCCTTGCGGCGGTTGGTGATCAGAATGGCGACGCGGCGGCCGATCAGCACCACCAGCAGCATCGCCGGCACCAGGCAGGCGACCAGCACCAGCGCCACCAGCGGCTGGGACGCACCGGTTGCCGGCACTTCGCGGCGGGTGAGCAGCGCATAGCTGGACCAGCCCAAGATGATGGTGGCCGCCGCCGCCAGCACTTCGAGGCGGGGATAGAAATTGTCGTGGCGGGTGATCCGCAGCACCCGGCGCCACAGTCGTCGCCCGCGCAGTGACAGACGGGCCGCAAGGCCACGCCGCCGGCGAACCGGAAGGGTTTCAAAACTGGGCGATTCGACCGTCACAGAACAGCAGCATACTCTGCCATTGTGTCTTTAGGAACACAGTGCAGCGCCGCAGCGTTGCCCTGATGCGACAGATGACGGTAAAGGAGGCTATGCGGCCAGTGCGGACGGGCGCGGCGGCAATGCCATCTGCGCCTCGTAAAACCGGTCGATCATCGCCAGCACCGTCTGGCTCTCGGCCACGAAGTTGACCGTGTTGCGGAAGGACGCGCTGTCGTGCAGCCCCTTGGTGTACCAGCCCAGATGCTTGCGGGCGAGGTTCACGCCGTTCAGCTCGCCATAAAGATCGAGCATCAGGGCATAATGTTCCTTCACCAGCGCATGCTGCTGCACCAGCGTCGGGTCCGCCGGCACGTCACGGCCGGTCAGCGCGGCCATCACCTGGCCGATCAGCCACGGCTTGCCATAGGCGCCGCGGCCGATCATCACGCCGTCCGCACCACTCTGGGCCAGCGCCGTTTTCGCATCCTCGATCGAACAGATATCGCCGTTGACGATCACCGGCAGCTTCACGGCGTCCTTCACCTTGCGCACGAAGGCCCAATCGGCGGTGCCGGAATAAAGCTGGCAGCGGGTACGGCCGTGGACAGTGATGAGGTGCACGCCCTCGCCTTCGGCAATGCGCGCCAGTTCCGGCGCATTTAGGCTGTTGTGATCCCAGCCCATGCGCATCTTCAGCGTGACGGGCAGATTGACCGCCTTGACGGTCGCGCGGATCAACTGCGTCGCCAGTGGCAGATCGCGCATCAGGCTGGAGCCGGCGTGGCCGTTGACCACCTTCTTCACCGGGCAGCCCATGTTGATGTCGATGATCGCCGCGCCCTTCTGCTCGTTCAACTTGGCAGCTTCGGCCATCCGCTCCGGCTCGCAACCGGCCAGCTGCATCGACACCGGCTCCTCGCTCGGATGCCAGGCCGCCTTCTGGATGCTCTGCCGCGTCTCGCGGATCATCGCTTCCGATGCGATCATCTCGGTCACGGTCAAGCCGGCACCGAACCGCTTGACCAGCGTGCGGAACGGCATGTCGGTCACGCCGGTCATCGGTGCCAGGATCACGGGCACGTCGATGCGGTTGGGGCCGATCCGGATGGGGGAGATGAGGCTCATTGCGCGCGGCCCATATCGCATTATGCCCCTTCCCGACAAGGCAAGCCCGGCTTATGCCCCGCCACATGCGGATTCACGCCATCATCGTTGCAGCCGGAGCCGGATTGCGGGCGGGCGGCGGCATGCCGAAACAATATCGCGCCGTGGCCGGGCAGCCGCTGCTGCGCCACGCGGTCGAGCGGTTGCTGGGCCATCCCGCCATCACCGGCGTCACCGTGGTGATCAACCCGGAATGCCGCCTGCTGTATGACCAAGCGGTGGCCGGGCTGGTTCTGCCCGAACCCGTCGCGGGCGGCGCGACCCGGCAGGAGAGCGTGCTGGCCGGGCTCGAAGCACTGGCTGCCGACGCGCCGGACATCGTGCTGGTGCATGATGCTGCCCGCGCCTTCGTGCCGGATGCGGTGATCGATGCGCTGGTGGCGGCGTTTGCCGATGCGGGCGTGGACGGCGCCTGCCCTGCCCTGCCCCAGGTCGACAGTTTGCGCCGGGGCGAAGCCGGCCGTTTTTCCGGCAGCGTTGACCGCGAGCACCTGTGGCGCGTGCAAACCCCGCAAGCCTTCCGCTACCACGCCTTGCTCGCGGCCCATCGCGCCGCCGTTTCCGGGGCGACCGATGACGTCGCCATCGCACTCGCCGCCGGGCTCAGCGTCGCCATCACGCCCGGCGACGAACGCGCTTTCAAGGTGACGGAGCCGGCCGATTTTGCCAAAGCCGAGGCCATGACCGTCTATTCTTCCCGCGCCGCCTCCGGCTTTGACGTGCACAAGTTCGGCCCAGGGACACATGTCTGGCTGTGCGGCGTCAAGGTTCCGCACGATCATGGCCTGATCGGCCACAGCGATGCCGATGCCGGCCTGCACGCGCTCACCGATGCGCTGCTCGGCACCATCGCGGCCGGCGATATCGGCGATCATTTCCCGCCCAGCGATGAACGCTGGCGCGGCGCGGCGTCAGACCAGTTCCTCGCCCACGCCGCCACCCTGGTGCGGACACGCGGCGGCCTCATCGATCATGTCGATGTCACCCTGATCTGCGAACGCCCCAAGGTTGGCCCGCACCGCGAGGCCATGCGCACGCGGATCGCCGAAATCCTCGGGCTCGGCATTGACCGGGTCAGCGTGAAGGCCACCACCACCGAGAAACTGGGCTTCACTGGCCGTCAGGAAGGCATCGCAGCCCAAGCCATGGCCAGCGTGCGCCTGCCGGAGTCAATCACATGACCCCCGATCTGATTGCCCTTGCCGAACAGGTGCTGGCCGAAAACCGCGCCGCCGGCCGGCGCGTCGCCACCGCCGAAAGCTGCACGGGCGGGATGGTGGCGGCGGCGCTCACCGAGATTCCCGGTTCGTCCGACGTGTTCGATCGCGGCTTCGTCACCTATTCCAACGAAGCCAAGATGGAAATGCTGGGCGTTTCCGAAGACGTGCTCGCCACTTTCGGCGCCGTCTCCGTCGCCACCGCCTGGGCCATGGCGTTGGGTGCGTTGAAGCACAGCAACGCCGATGTTGCCGTATCCATCACCGGCATCGCCGGGCCGGGCGGCGCCACTGCCAACAAGCCGGTCGGCATGGTGGTGTTTGCCCGCGCCGTGCGCGGCGAAGATCCGGAAATGGTGGTTGCCGATACACGGCAATTTGGTGATCTGGGCCGCGCCGAAGTGCGCCGCCTGGCAGCACGGGTGGCGCTTGAGCTGCTGCGGCCCTAACGCGGCCCGTACAGCGCTTCGGCGCGCGCCACGAACGCACCCACCATCTTTTCAAAGGCCTGCGTGAAGAACATGCCCGCCAGCGCCTCGAACGCGCGGTTGCGGAATTCGAAATCCACCGCGAAATCGATCTCGCAGCCACCATCAGGCGCATCGCGGAACGTCCAGTCGTTGAACAGATGCTTCATCGGCCCGTCGAGATATTCGACATGCACCGTCCGCGGCCGATCCAGCGTCACCCGGCTGGTGAATTTCTCGCGGATCATGCGGAAGCCCACGATCATGTCCGCCACCACGATACCGTCCCGCTCTGGTCCCACCCGCATGCCCTGCACCCACGGCAGGAACTCCGGGTAGCGGCCGATATCGGCGACCAGATCGAACATTTCCGTTGCCGACCACGGCAGCCGGCGCACTTCGCGATGCTTGGGCATCAGGCTTTTGCTGCAGCTTTCCGGCGCGCCTGCATCTCGGCGAAATCGCGCCCGGCGTGATAGCTCGACCGGGTGAGCGGCGAGGCTGCCACCAGCAGGAAACCCTTGGAGCGCGCGACGGCGGCGTAGGTCTGGAAGGTCGCCGGCGGCACGAATTCCATCACCTTGGCATGGCGCGGCGTCGGCTGCAGATACTGGCCCACGGTGAGGAAATCCACGCCCGCCGAGCGCATGTCGTCGAACACCTGGTGCAGTTCCAGCGGCGTTTCGCCCAGCCCCACCATCAGGCCGGATTTGGTGAAGATCGTCGGGCTGAGCTGCTTCACCTTGTCGAGCAGGCGCAGCGAATGATAATAGCGCGCGCCCGGCCGGATGGTGGGATAGAGCCGCGGCACGGTTTCCAGATTGTGGTTGTACACGTCCGGCCCGGCCTCGACGATCATCTCCACCGCCCGGTCCATCTTGTTGCGGAAATCGGGGGTGAGAATCTCGATCGTGGTGCTCGGCGTCTGCCGGCGCAGTTCCTGGATCACCTTCACGAACTGGCTGGCGCCGCCATCGGGCAGATCATCGCGGTCCACCGAGGTGATGACGATATGTTCGAGGCCCAGTTTGGCGGCGGCTTCGGCAACATGGCCGGGCTCGGTCGCGTCCACCTTGTTCGGCATCCCGGTCTTCACGTTGCAGAAGGCGCAGGCGCGGGTGCAGGTATCGCCCAGGATCATCACGGTGGCGTGCTTCTGGCTCCAGCACTCACCGATATTGGGGCAGGCGGCTTCCTCGCAGACGGTGTTGAGCTTCAGCGAACGCATCAGCGCCCGCGTCTCGTTATAGGCCTTGCTGGTCGGCGCCTTCACCCGGATCCAGTCCGGCTTGCGCGGCAGGCCGGATGGCGTGAGGGGAAGATCAAGGACAGGCTCGCTCATGCCTGCCTGATAGCCGTCAGTCCGGGTGTGAACAACCGGTCAGTTGCGCATATCAGCCATTCGGTGGTGCGGCATAGGGGCTGCCCTTTGCCCACAGCTCGGCTTCTTCGGCGGCCTCGATGGCGGCGGTGCCGATGGACATGATCTTGTCGCACAGCGCATCGGCGGTGCAGTCCAGCCCGGGCACCAGCAGCAACACGCAATTGCTGTCCACAAAGCCATAGCTGCGCAGGAACCGCGCCAGCAGCGTATGCGGCGGATTGAGCGCCGGATCGTGCAGGCGCAGTTGCACCGCCGGCAAGCCAAGGCAACGGACCGGATCGAACTCGGCAATGTTCAGCCAGCTGATCGGCTTGGCAGACCAGCGCCGATCCCTGATGCCATCCGACGAAAGCCGCACCGCCGGCCGACTGTCGCGCAGCAGGAAATAGGAAATGCTGAGCGCGATCAGCGCCAGAAAGGCGAGGATCCAGACCAGGGCGCCGGCAATGCCGGGGGCCTTTTGCTGAAGATGGTAGGTGAGGAGCACCGCCAGCATCAACAGGCCAAGACCAGCCAGTGCCACGCGCACCGGTGCTTCTTCACGATAACGGGCTGCAAAGTTCATCTGCCGACATCCCCTTTACGCGCTACTCTGGCCGGCCACGAATCGATAAGCATTGGCAGCCGGCCCGGATGCTGAGATAATCGATCCAACATGAATGCTGCATTGCGGAGGATGAGATGCCCGAATTCAAGGCCCTGCTCGAAGGCTATCGCCGGTTTCGCACCGGCGCCTATCAGGAACAGCGCCGGCGCTACGACGCGCTGGCCGACAAGGGGCAGGCCCCGGGCGTGCTGGTGATCAGCTGTTCCGACAGCCGGGTGGACCCGACCCGCATTTTCGATGCGGAACCGGGCCAGATGTTCGTGGTGCGCAATGTCGCCAATCTGGTGCCGCATTTCGATCCCGATCCGACCCACGGCCAGCACAGCACGTCGGCGGCCATCGAATATGCCGTTACCCAGTTGAAAGTGCACCATATCCTGGTGCTGGGCCATGCCCGCTGCGGCGGCATCAAGGCCAGCCTGGAAGGCACGTTCGACAATGCGGCGCCGGGTGAAGGCGGCTTCATCAACCGCTGGATGAGCCAGATCGCCCCGGCCCGGGATACCATCCGCGCCGCCGCCCAGCTTTCACCCGATATCGATGCCTGCAGCGCGCTGGAACTGGCGTCCATCCGGCTTTCGATCGAAAATCTGCGCAGTTTCCCCTTCATCGCCGCCGCTGAAGCCACGGGCGACCTGCATCTGCAAGGCGCCTTGTTCGATATCGCCGAAGGCGTGCTGCGCGTGCTCAACCACGAAACCGGCAAGTTCGAATCGCTGCCGGTGGAGTGGGAAGAGGAGAATGTGACGGCGCTGAAATCGGCCTGAAACGCGAAACGGGCGTATCCGACACAAACAGGGGGGAGTGCCGGATACGCCCGCAGCAGCTTGGCCTTCGACAAGGGCAGTTGCCTCGGGCCGCGCCGTTGCAGACGATATAGGACAATATTGGTCTTGTTTGCAAGCGCCAAGATTGCCTTTCTGTCATTTTGACCTGCGGCAGGCTGCCGCAGCTAGCGTGGTTCGCCATAGGCCCGGCCACGCGGATCACTGCTTCCGGCCGCCTGATTCACGTTGTTCTTGAACGCGTTATATTTGCATCCAAACGGCCCGGCTGGGCCCCAGCTTCCCGAGCACGTCCCGGCGGTTCCAACATCCGGTCCCAGCAACTTGTTGCGTTCGGCCGATACGCTGGCGGTGCCGCGCTCACCAATTTCCCGCAACACCGGCAGCGGCGCACGATAGGGCGATTTGGCTGGCTCTCGATCAGCACACACCACAATCTCGTCGGGCCGCCGCTTGGGCGGGCACAAGACGCTCCACCCCGGCGGCATCAGGCTGGCAGTGCCTGCAGCGGCCACCGCCAGGGCCGCCAGCAGGCTCATCAGTAATGCAGCGCCCGGCCGTAGGCGTCGAGAACGCTTTCGTGCATCATCTCGGAGAGCGTCGGATGCGGGAAGATGGTGTGCATCAGCTCCGCCTCGGTCGTCTCCAGGCCCATGGCGATGGCATAGCCCTGGATCAGTTCGGTGACTTCCGCACCCACCATGTGCGCCCCGAGCAGCTGCCCGGTGGTGGCATCGAACACCGTCTTCACAAAGCCTTCCGCCTCGCCCAGCGCGATGGCCTTGCCGTTGCCAATGAAGGGGAATTTGCCGACGCGCACCGTGTGGCCGGCCGCCTTGGCCTTGGCCTCGGTCAGGCCGATGCTGGCCACCTGCGGGCGGGCATAGGTGCAACCCGGAATGCGCGCCACGTCCATCGCATGCGGGTGGCCGCCGGCGATATGTTCGACCGCGATGATGCCTTCATGGCTGGCCTTGTGCGCCAGCCACGGCGGGCCGGTGACATCGCCGATGGCATAGAGGCCGGGCACGTTGGTGCGGCACATGCCGTCCGTCACGATATGGCCGCGGTTGGTGGCGACGCCCAGGGCTTCCAGGCCGATATTCTCGGTATTCGGCACGATGCCGATGGCTACGATGACATGGCTGTAGCTGTCGGTGGTCGCCTTGCCGTCGGCGGTGGTGATGGTGGCCTTCACCCCGTCCGGCCCCGGCGTCACGTCCGAAACCTTGGCGCCTGTGACGATGGTCATGCCCTGTTTGGTCAGCGCCTTCTGGGCGAAGGCGGAGACGTCCTCGTCTTCCACCGGCAGGATGCGATCGAGCATTTCGACCACGGTCACCTTCGCGCCCATGTCGCTGTAGAAGCTGGCGAATTCGACGCCGATCGCACCGGAACCAATCACCAGCAATTTCGACGGCATGGCCGGCGGCACCATGGCGTGGCGATAGGTCCACACCCGATTGCCGTCGGCTTCCACGCCTGGCAGGTCACGCGCGCGCGCGCCAGTGGCGACGATGACATTCTTGCCCGTCAGCACGCGCTCGCCATTGGCCGTGGTGACGGAAACACTGGTGGCCCCGGTCAACCGCCCCTGCCCTTCCACCACTTCGATCTTGTTCTTCTTCATCAAGCCCTTGACGCCGCTGTTCAGCTGCGCCGCCACCTTGCGGCTGCGGTCGGTGACTTTCTTCAGGTCAAACGACGGCTTCTCCACACTCAGCCCATAGGCATCGGCATGGGTGATATAATGATAGATTTCGCTGGTGCGCAGCAGCGCCTTGGTCGGGATGCAGCCCCAGTTGAGGCAGATGCCGCCCAGGCGCTCGCGCTCAACGATGGCGACCTTCAGGCCCAGTTGCGCCGCGCGGATGGCGGCGACATAGCCGCCGGGGCCCGAGCCGAGGATAACGAGATCATGGGTCGTGGTCATTGTTCTTCCTTCCCCTCTCCCCTTGCGGGAGAGGGTCGACTCGCCGCAGGCGAGCGGGGTGAGGGGTGCGTCAGCGCCAGAAACAGTCGCTCCGCGACCATCGCGCGCTGGGTGAGGGTTTCGTGATTCCAGAAGCGCAACACCCGAAGGCCTTGTGCTTCGAGCCAGCGCGTGCGGGCTTCATCGTGTGCATTTTCAGCATGCTGGCCGCCGTCCGCCTCGACGATCGGGCGATCCGCGAAGCACAGGAAATCAGCAATGTAAGGCCCGACCGGCACTTGCCGTCGAAACTTGTGCCCGGAAAAGCGCCGATCGCGCAGCAGGTGCCAGAGCGCTTGTTCAGCTGGGGTTGCGGCCTTACGCATGGTGCGGGCGCGTTGCTTCAGAGGCGCAGCCCCCTCACCCCGCTCGGCTGCGCCGAGTCGACCCTCTCCCGCAAGGGGAGAGGGGATTTTCATGCGACCAGCCCCAGCGGGTTTTCGATCAGCGTCTTGACCGCGCTCATCAGGGCCGCGCCGTCGGCGCCGTCGATGGCGCGGTGGTCAAAGCTGCCGGTGATGGTCATCACGGTGGCGATGGCCAGTGCATCGCCCTTCACCACGGCGCGCTTTTCGCCGGTGCCGACGGCCAGGATCATCGCCTGCGGCGGGTTGATCACCGCTTCGAACTGCTTGATGCCGAACATGCCCAGGTTGGACAGGCTGGCGGTGCCGCCCTGATATTCATGCGGCTGCAGCTTGCCGGCGCGGGCCTTTTCGGCGAGCGATTTCATCTCTGCCGCGATCTGGCTGACGGCCTTGCCATCGGCGCCGGCGATGATCGGCGTGATCAGGCCCGAAGGGGCAGCGACCGCGACGCTGATATCGGCGCGGTCATAAACCAGCAGATTGTCACCCGCGAACGACACGTTGCACTTCGGCACCTGCTTGAGGCCCAGCGCCAGCGCCTTGATGACGAGGTCATTCACGCTGACCTTGATGCCGCGCGGTTCCAGCGCCTTGTTCAGTTCGCCGCGCAGCTTCAGCAGCGCATCCAGCTCCACATCAAGCGTCAGGTAGATGTGCGGGATCGACTGCTTGGCCTCGGTCAGGCGGCGGGCGATGACCTTGCGCACATTGCCGAGCTTTTCGACCGTGTGGGGGATATCGCTGGTGACGGGCGCGGCTGGGGCCGGAGCGGGTGCCGGGGTTGGCACAGGCGGCGACCCCTCTCCCGCCGCCTTCGGCGAGTCGACCTCTCCCCGACGGGGAGAGGTGGCGGCTGCTTCCACATCCGCCCGCACGATCCGCCCCCTTGGCCCGCTGCCAGCGATATTGGCCAGGTCCACGCCCTTCAGCTCCGCGATGCGGCGGGCGAGCGGGCTGGCGATCACGCGTTCGCCGGCCGGCGCAGGCGCAGCCGGGGCCGCAACCGGAGCCGATGCAGGCGGCGCAACCGGTGCAGGTGCCGCCACCGGAGCTGGCGCAGATGCAGCCTTGGGTGCCGGCGTTGCCGCCTCCCCATCCCCGGCAAGCCGCAGGATCACCGTGCCCACCGGCACATTCTCGAGGCCCTCCGGCACGGCCAGTTCGATCACCGTGCCCTCGTCCACGGCCTCCACTTCCATTGTGGCCTTGTCGGTCTCGATCTCGGCGATGATGTCACCGGATTTCACCGTATCGCCGGGTTTCACATGCCATTTGGCCAGCGTGCCTACCTCCATGGTGGGCGACAGGGCGGGCATGGTAACGTCGATTGCCATGATCAATTGTCCACAAAAAGCTGATCAACCAGGGCGCGCTGTTCCTCGTCGTCCGGGTTGTCGATCAGGTCGGCCATGTCGAGAAAATAGGCGGCGGCACCGGCCAGCGGCCCGGAATAGCGCACCTGCGTGCCGGCGTCGGATTTCATGCTCCACGCCACGACGAGCGCGCGCTTGCCGATGGCGTTGATCTTCTTCACCAGCGGCACGAAATCGCCATCGCCGGCCACCAGCGCCACCACGTCGCAGCGGTCGGACACGGCAAGATCGAACGCTTCCAGCGCCAGCCACACATCGATGCCCTGTTCCTTGGGCGGCTCGCTGTTGGTGTCGATGCGGGTGAAGTGCGGGGTGATGTTGCTGGCGGCGAGGATCTGATCGAACACCCGGTCGTTGCGCAGCGATTCCTCGACGAAACTGGCGTTGCGCGCCCGGTCTTCCAGATCGCGCAGCGTGTAGCGGCCACGGAAATAATGCGCCTCCACCACGCGGGTGCGGGCGCGCGGCACTTCTTCCATGTCGGCGGCGGCGACGCGGATGAAGTCCATCAGTCCCGACAACGACAGGCGGCGGCCTGCTTCGTGTTCGAACTTGTAGAAGGTCGATACGCGGTTGAAATAACTGCCATCGATCATCACGGCGACGCGGGTTTGCATGATGCTTACCGGTAACAGACAGCGCGGGCGGCGGTGACAACATCTTCCGCCTTCACCAGCGCCGCCTTTTCCAGATTGGCAGCATAGGGCAGCGGCACATCGACGTTGGTGACGCGCAGCACCGGGGCATCGAGATCATCGAAGCCCTTTTCCATCACCACCGCCATGATTTCAGAGGCGATGCCACAGGCCGGCCAGCCTTCTTCCACCACCACCATGCGGTTGGTTTTCTTCAGCGATGCCAGCACCGTGGCGGTATCCATCGGGCGCAGGGTGCGCAGATCGATCACCTCGGCATTGATGCCCATCCCGGCCAGCGTTTCGGCCGCCTGCAGGGCGACGCCGACGCCGATGGAGTAGCTCACCAACGTCACATCGCTGCCCGCGCGCACGATGCGCGCCTTGCCGATGGGGACGACATGATCGCCTTCCGGCACGTCAAAGCTCTGGCCATAGAGCAGTTCGTTTTCGAGAAACACCACCGGATCGGGGCTGCGAATCGCGGCCTTCAGCAGGCCCTTGGCATCATCGGCACTGTAGGGCGCAATCACGATCAGGCCGGGCACGCTGGCATACCAGGGGCCGTAATTCTGGCTGTGCTGCGCGGCCACGCGGCTCGCGGCGCCATTGGGGCCGCGAAACACGATCGGGCAGCGCATCTGGCCGCCCGACATGTAGAGCGTCTTGGCGGCCGAATTGATGATGTGATCGATGGCCTGCATGGCGAAATTGAAGGTCATGAACTCCACGATGGGCTTCAGGCCGCCCATCGCCGCGCCAGTGCCCAGGCCGGCAAAGCCATATTCGGTGATCGGTGTATCAATCACCCGCTTGCCGCCAAATTCTTCCAGCAGGCCCTGCGTCACCTTGTAGGCGCCCTGATATTCGGCAACTTCCTCGCCCATCACGAACACGGCCGCGTCGGTGCGCATTTCCTCGGCCATGGCATCACGAAGGGCTTCGCGCACCGTCTGGC
The DNA here is from genome assembly GCF_000331225.1 of Sandarakinorhabdus sp. AAP62. GTDB lineage: Bacteria > Pseudomonadota > Alphaproteobacteria > Sphingomonadales > Sphingomonadaceae > Sandarakinorhabdus. Next base: position 130,170 of record NZ_ANFY01000017.1, read on the forward strand.
GGCGGGTGGGGCCGGTGGGGGCTTCGGGGGCAGTGGCCGGGCTCGCTGCGCTCGCACCCTCCCCCGACCCCTCCCTTCCAGGGAGGGGAGCAGGAAGCGAATCTCCCCTCCCTTCTTCAAGGGAGGGGCCGGGGGAGGGTTTCTTCACTGGCTCCGGCGCAGCCGCCTCATCCTCACCGGCAATGATGATGATCGGCGTTCCCACCTTCACGCCCTCGGAACCCGCCGCCACCAGCAGCGCCGTCACCGTGCCGCCATCATCGGCTTCCAGTTCCATCGTTGCCTTGTCGGTCTCGATTTCGGCTATCACGTCGCCGGGTTTCACCGTGTCGCCCACGGCCACCAGCCACTTGGCCAATGTGCCCTCTTCCATGGTGGGCGACATGGCGGGGAGAAGAATCTGCGGCATCAATAGGTTCCCAACAGCACGTCGGTGTGGAGTTCGCTCAGCGCCGGCTCCGGCGCTTCCAGGGCGAAGTCAGCCGCTTCGGCCACTTCATCGCGCACGTCGCGGTCGATCGCCTTCAACGCGGCTTCATCGGCGTGGCCTTCATCAAAGATCAGCTTCTTCAGGCCCTCGATCGGGTCGCTCTTCTCGCGCATCGCCTGCACTTCGTCGCGGCTGCGATATTTGGCCGGGTCGCTCATCGAATGGCCGCGATAGCGATAGGTCTTCATTTCCAGCAGCAACGGCCCGTTGCCGCCGCGCACCCATTCCACCGCCAGTTTCGCCGCGCCGCGCACGGCCAGCACGTCCATGCCGTCCACCTGCAGGCCCGGCACGCGGAAGCTTTCGCCGCGGCGATAGAGCTGGTCTTCCGAACTGGCGCGGTTCACCGATGTGCCCATGGCATATTGATTGTTTTCAATCACGAAGATCACCGGCAGCTTCCACAGCTCGGCCATGTTGAAGCTTTCATACACCTGGCCCTGGTTGGCGGCACCGTCGCCAAAATAGGTCACGGCGATATGGCCATCATTCTTGTACTTGTGGGCGAATCCCAGGCCAGCACCCAGCGGCACCTGCGCCGCGACGATGCCGTGGCCGCCAAAGAAGCCATGTTCGACGCTGAACATGTGCATCGAACCGCCCTTGCCGCCGCTGATCCCGGCCGCGCGGCCGGTCAATTCCGCCATCACCGCCTTGGAACTGATCCCGCAGGCCAGCATGTGGCCGTGATCACGATAGCCGGTGATGATACTGTCACCCTTGATCAGTTCGGCCTGCAGACCGACCACCACGGCTTCCTGGCCGATGTAGAGGTGGCAGAAACCGCCGATCTGGCCCATGCCATAGAGTTGCCCGGCGCGTTCCTCGAAGCGGCGGATCAGCACCATCTGGCGATACATTTCCAGCAGTTGATCGCGTGAGGCGACGAACCGTTCCGGTTCATCAGGCCGCGGCCAGTTGGGGAGAGGCGGGGCGGATGCGGCCTTGCGGGCACTGTTACGGGCGGGGCTGCGTGCCAAGATGTTCACCTTTCACTGGCGGTACCATGGAGGTATAAAATGTCGCACCACGCGCGAAAAGCCCCTATCCCGCGCGAGGTGCCGGATTGGTTAATCGCATCACTTTTCAGGAAATCAGTTGGCGGGCGCAGCCTGCGGCAGCGGCACGATCACCTCGTCCGGTTTCACCAGATCGAGATTGCGGCGCACCAGTTCATCGGCCAGATCGGGATCGACATGGCGCGGATCGAGCAGCACGAGCCGACGCTGCAACGCTGCCTGCTGTTCCTCGCTGCTCTGCACGGCTTGTTGCAGTTTCGTACGCTGCACCTTGTATTCATGCCAGGCGACATAACCGGTGGGGCCCGAAACGGCATGAAACGCGAAATAGCTGGCAACAGCAACGCACAGCGCCGGCAGCGCGGCACGCGTCATCAGTTGTTGCAAGGTCAGCTTCATCCCCATCGCATGCGAAACTACGCAAACACTGGCCTATCCACAAGGCTGCAATCGCACAGAAGTGGTGCTAGCAGTGTCCATAAAGCAACGCTCTGGGGAGGAAATGCACTATGGCCGCCATCAACAACGTCGTCGACCTTTCGAAAGACGGTGAAATTGCCGTCGTTACGGTCAATTCGCCGCCAGTCAACGCGCTCTCGGCCGATGTGCGCGATGGCCTGGCAGGGGCGTTTGCCGCCATCGCCGCCGATTCTGCGGTGAAAGCGGCCGTGCTGGTCTGCGCCGGCCGCACCTTCATCGCCGGGGCCGACATTTCCGAATTCGGCAAACCGCCGCGCGGCGCCGCCCTGCCCGCCGTGCAGGATGCGATGGAGAGCTCACCCGTCCCCGTCATCGCTGCCATCCACGGCACCGCGCTGGGCGGCGGCCTGGAAGTGGCGCTGTGCGCACATTACCGGGTGAGCGATGCCAAGGCCAAGTTTGGCCTGCCGGAAGTGAAGCTGGGGCTGCTGCCCGGTGCCGGCGGCACGCAGCGACTGCCGCGCATCGTTGGCGCCAGGAAGGCCACCGAAATGGTGACCAGCGGCGCGCAGATGGGCGCCAAGGATGCGCTGGCCACCGGGCTGGTCGACGAAGTGGTGGACGGTGACTTGACCGCCGGTGCCATCGCCTTCGCCCGCAAGATATTGGCGGAAAAACGCCCGCTCAAGAAAGTCCGCGACGACAGCAGCAAGCTGGGCGGCGACGCGGCCAGCTTGGCACCGTTCTTCGCGGAATTCCGCAAGGCCAATGCCAAGGCGTTCAAGGGCTTTGACGCGCCGGAAGCCAATATCAAGTGCATCGAAGCCGCTGTTGCCCTGCCGTTCGAAGAGGGGCTGAAGGTCGAACGCAGCGAATTCATGAAGCTGATGACCGGCCTGCAATCGGCGGCCCAGCGCCACGTGTTCTTCGCCGAACGCGCGGCCGCCAAGATTGACGGCCTGCCGGCGGACATGCAGCCACTGCCGGTGAAGAAGGTGGGCGTGATCGGCGCCGGCACCATGGGCGGCGGCATTTCGATGAACTTCCTCAGCGTCGGCATCCCCGTCACCATCGTCGAGATGAAGCAGGAGGCGCTGGATCGCGGCGTTGCCATCATCCGCAAGAATTATCAGAACAGCGCCGACAAGGGCCGCTTCCCGCAGAGCGAGGTCGAAGCCCGCATGGGCCGGCTGACGCCGACGCTCGACATGAACGACCTCTCGACATGCGACCTGATCATCGAAGCCGTGTTCGAGAATATGGCGATCAAGAAGGATATCTTCGGCAAACTGGACAAGATTGCCAAGCCCGGCGCCATCCTGGCCAGCAACACGTCCTATCTCGACGTCGACGAGATCGCCTCGGCCACGTCGCGCCCCGAATATGTGCTGGGCATGCATTATTTCTCGCCGGCCAACGTGATGCGCCTGCTCGAGGTGGTGCGCGGCGCCAAGACCGATCCGCAGGTGCTGGCGACCGCCATGGCCATCGGCAAGGCCACCGGAAAGATCGCCGTGGTCGCTGGCGTGTGCCACGGCTTCATCGGCAACCGCATGCTCAGCCGCCGCCAGCAGCAGGCCAATCTGTTGATGCTGGAAGGCGCCGCGCCGGCCGATATCGACCGCGTGCTGACCGATTTCGGTTTCCCGATGGGCCCGTTCCAGATGAGCGATCTGGCTGGCCTCGACATCGGCTGGAACGCCGAGACCAGCAAGGGCGAAACCGTGCGCGACCGCCTGTGCGAAGCCGGCTTGCGCGGCCAGAAGAACGGCAAGGGCTTCTATGTCTATGACGAGAACCGCAACCGCACGCCCAACCCGGAAGCGCTGGCCATCATCGACGCCTACGCAGTCGAAAAGGGCATCAACCGCCGCACCATCGACGATCAGGAGATCCTGGAACGCTGCCTGTTCCCGATGGTGAACGAAGGCGCGCGCATCCTCGCCGAAGGCAAGGCCCAGCGCGCCAGCGATATCGATATCGTCTGGATCAATGGCTATGGCTGGCCGGTCTATCGCGGCGGCCCGATGTTCTGGGCGCAGAATGATGTGGGCCGCGAGCGCATCATCGAAGTGCTGGAAAAGATGGGCGAAGAGGTTTCGCCCGTGTTGAAGGACGGCTGGAAATAAGCCGCACCAACCGCTGCCACCCCGGCTTGCGCCGGGGTGGCGAACTGGTTCAGGATGCAGCCCATGAAGCTGCACCTCCTCCCCCTGCTCGTCCTCCTCGCCGCGCCAGCCATCGCCCAGCCCGCGCCTGCGCCGGATTATCGCAAACCGGAAAGCTGGCTCTGCCGGCCTGGCGCCAAGGACCCGTGCAGTGGTGATGCCAGCGCGTCGCGGGTAGCGGCCAATGCGGTCGTCACGCTCGACATGCTGCCGCCCGCGAAAAAGCCGAAGATCGACTGTTTCTACGTCTATCCCACGGTTTCGACGGACCCGACGCCCAACAGCGACATGACCGCCGATCCGGCCGAGATCGGCGTGGCCCAGGCGCAGGCCGCCCCGTTCCGCCAGGCTTGCCGGGTGTTCGCGCCACTCTATCGCCAGGTCACGCTGGCGACGCTGCGTGATCGCATGCTGGGCAAGCCGGTCACCGCCGATCTCGCCATGGGCCTGCGCGATGTTTCTGCCGCGTTTGCCGATTACATGAAGCACGACAACAAGGGGCGCGGCGTCATCCTGATCGGCCACAGCCAGGGCAGCGGCGTGCTGAAGGCGCTGATCCAGACCGAGATCGAAGGCAAGCCGGTGGCCAAGCAGATCATCGCCGCCTATCTGGCCGGCCATAATGTGCTGGTGCCGCAGGGACAGGATGTGGGCGGTGATTTCAAGTCCACGCCCTTGTGCCGTTCCGCCACGCAAACCGGCTGCGTCGTTTCCTGGGTGTCTTTCCGTGACACCATGCCGGTGCCGCCCGCCAGCCTGTATGGCCGCCCGCCCGCCACGGCCCCGGCTGGGATGGCAGTGGCCTGCACCAATCCGGCGGCGCTTTCAGGAGGCCGCACCGCGCTGCGCCCGTTGATGGTCAATCGCACCGGCATTGTCGACAGCGGCACCCCGGTGCCGAAATGGGCCAAGGGCCGCAACATCTACACGCCGTTCGTTGCCCTGCCCGGCCTGCTGACGGGTGAGTGCATGAACCGCGAGAACGCCAATGTGCTGTCCATCGGCATCAATGCCGATCCGTCCGATCCGCGCACCGATACGATCAATGGCGACGTGATGGTGGGCGGTCAGATCGTGCCCGGCTGGGGCCTGCACCTGATCGACATGCAGGTGGCAATGGAGGATCTGGTCGATCTGGCGAAATCGCAGGGCAATCGCTGGCTGCGGCAACGCTGAACGTAACTTTTCCGACGCTGCTGCGTATATTGGGGCATGACCACAAGACGCACCCTCCTCGGCCTGCTGGCCGCCCTGCCCTTCACTGCCACCCCGGCCATCGCCGCCGGCAAGGCCTTTGCCGTCAGCTTCACGCCCGATGAGTGGCGGCGCAAGCTGGGCAAGGATGCCTATGCCGTGCTGCGCGAAGAGGCCACCGAACGGCCCTTCACATCGCCGCTCAACAATGAGAAACGCGCCGGCACCTTCGTCTGCCGCGGCTGCGCGCTGCCGCTGTTCAGTTCAGCGCACAAGTTTGACAGCGGCACCGGCTGGCCGAGTTTCTGGCAGCCGATTTCCAAGGCCGCCATCGGTTCCACGCGCGACACCAGCTATTTCATGGTCCGCACCGAAGTGCATTGCAGCCGCTGCGGCGGCCACCAGGGCCATGTGTTTGACGATGGCCCCAAGCCAACGGGCCTGCGTTACTGCATCAACGGCCTGTCCCTCCAGTTCATCCCCGGGAAAACCGCATGAAGCGCCTTGTCCTGGCTCTCGCCATTCTCGCCACCCCCGCCTGCGCTGCCGAACGCATGGTGCTGGCCCCTGCCCCGGCCGTTGATGCGCCACTCACCAAGGGCCCGCTGCAGAAAGCCGTTTTTGCCGGCGGCTGTTTCTGGGGTGTGGAAGGCGTATTCGAACGGGTGAAGGGCGTGCGCTCCGCCGTGTCGGGCTATGCCGGCGGCGCCAAGGCCACCGCCATTTATGAAGTGACCGGCAGCGGCCTGACCGGCCATGCCGAGGCGGTTGAGGTGACGTACGACCCAGCGGTGGTGAGCTACGGCACACTGCTGCGCGTCTTCTTCTCGGTCGCGCATGATCCGACCCAACTGAACCGCCAGGGCCCCGATACCGGCAGCCAATATCGCAGCGCGCTGTTCACCCGCGGCGCGGAGCAGGAACGGATTGCGAAGGCCTATGTGGCACAGCTGGAAAAGGCCGGCACCTGGAAGCCGAAGATCGTCACGACCTTCGAAGGCGCCAAGCCTTTCTATGCCGGTGAGGGTTACCACCAGAATTACCTGCGCGCCCACCCGACGCAGCCCTATATCGTGTGGAATGACATTCCCAAGGTGGAGGGGTTCAAGCGGCTGTTTCCGCAGTTGTGGAGTGAGAAGCCGGCGGCGTAGTTGTTCCCCTCCCGTTGGCTGCACCGGCCTTCGGCTCAGGGGAGCGGTCGGGGGTGGGGACGTGCCGCAAAACTCCTCCCGCTCATGCCGAGCCTGTCGAGGCACCCCAAGATCTCTGAGGCACCCCCTGCGAGCGCGGCCGGCGGCGAAGCCGCCGAGTCCGCTTGGGGTGTTTAAGGAAGAAGGAAGAAAGAGCGTGGCAAAGCCACGCCGTCGGACGAGTCAAAAAAGGCGGCCTGAGGGGCCGCCTTTTTCGCTCGCCGTCCGATCTTGCCGGAGTCGGCAAATAGCTCCGCTATTTGCGCGCCCGGCGGCGATTAATGCCCGCCCCCATTCAGCGCCTTCACGATATTTTCCACCATCTTCTTCGCATCCGCCAGCAGCATCATGGTGTTGTCGGCATAGAACACCGGGTTGTCCACGCCGGCATAACCCACACCGCCCATCGAGCGCTTCACGAACAGCACGGTCTTGGCCTTTTCGACGTCCAGGATCGGCATGCCGTAAATCGGGCTGGTCTTGTCGGTCTTGGCCAGCGGGTTGGTCACGTCGTTGGCGCCGATGACGAAGGCGACATCGCACTGGCCGAACTCGCTGTTGATGTCTTCCAGTTCGAACACTTCATCATAGGGCACATTGGCTTCCGCCAGCAGCACGTTCATGTGGCCGGGCATGCGGCCCGCCACCGGGTGGATGGCGTATTTGACGCTCACGCCTTCCTTCTTCAGCAGATCGCCCATTTCGCGCAGCGCGTGCTGGGCCTGGGAAACCGCCATGCCATAGCCCGGCACGATGATCACGGTTTCGGCGTTCTGCATGATGAAGGCGGCATCGTCGGCCGAACCGGCCTTGTAGGCCTTCTGGATGACTTCGCCCTTGGCGCCGCCGCTGCCCGAATCCGCGCCAAAGCCGCCGGCGATGACGCTGATGAAGCTGCGGTTCATCGCCTTGCACATGATGTACGAGAGGATCGCGCCCGACGAACCGACCAGCGCGCCGGTGATGATCATCGCGGTGTTCTGCAGGGTGAAGCCCATCGCCGCGGCGGCCCAGCCCGAATAGCTGTTCAGCATCGAGATGACGACCGGCATGTCAGCCCCGCCGATCGGGATGATCAGCGTCACACCGATGACGAAGCTGAGGCCCAGGATGACCCACAACAGCGGGCCCTGGCCCATGCCGGCAGCCGCATCAAAGGCAAACACGCCGGTGAGCACGATGATGCCGGCCAGCACGCCCAGGTTGATGACGTGGCGCGCTGGCAGCAGGATCGGCGAGCCCGACATGCGGCCCGAAAGCTTGAGGAAGGCGATGATCGAGCCGGAGAAGGTGATGGCCCCGATGGCAACGCCCAGGCCCATTTCGACGCGGCTGACAGCCAGGATCGCGCCCGTGGCGGCATCGGTGATGCCGAAGGCACCCGGATTGAGATAGGCCGCGCAGCCGACCAGCACGGCGGCCATGCCAACCAGGCTGTGGAAGCCCGCGACCAGTTCCGGCATCGCCGTCATCTGGATGCGCTGGGCGATCACCCAGCCAATGCCGCCGCCAATGGCGATGGCGCCAATGATCAGCTCCAGGCCGGTCGGGCGCAGGGCAAGCGTGGTGCCCACCGCGATCAGCATGCCGATCATGCCGTTGCGGTTGCCCGCCTGACTGGATTCCGGCGACGACAGCCCGCGCAGGGCGAGAATGAAGAGCACACCGGCGGCGAGATAGGCCAGAACGGCCCAGGCCGGGGTAGCGGCGACTGCGTGTTCCATGGTCGTTTGCCCCTGCCCTTACTTCGAAGCCGCCGGCTTCTTGTCTTTTTTCTTGTACATGGCGAGCATGCGGCGCGTGACGGCAAAGCCGCCAAAGATGTTGACGCTGGCCAGCACGACGCCCAGCAGGCCCAGCCACTGCGACAGGCCACCACCATCGGTGATGGCACCCGCCGCGGCCGCGATCAGCGCGCCGACGATGATCACCGATGAAATGGCGTTGGTGACGGCCATCAGCGGCGTGTGCAGCGCCGGGGTGACTGACCACACGACATAATAGCCGACGAACACCGCCAGCACGAAGATCGACAGGATCGACAGGAAATCCATGTGCGTGCCCCTTAACCCAGCAGCCGTTCGTGGACGACGGCGCCGCCCTCGGTCAGCTTGATGCCCTTCACGATGTCGTCATCGGCCGGCCACACGGCGGCCTTGGCCTCCTTGTCCCAGAAGGCGCTGATCATGTTGAACAGGTTGCGGCTGTAGAGCGCGCTGGCATCCGGCGACATGCGGCTGGCCGGATTGCTGTGGCCGATGATCTTGACGCCGTGACGCTCCACCACCTGGCCAGCGACGGCGCCTTCGACGTTGCCGCCGCTGTCCACCGCCAAGTCGACGATCACGCTGCCTGGCCGCATCGAGGCAACCTGCGCATCGGTGATCAGGCGTGGTGCCGGCCGGCCCGGGATCAGTGCGGTGGTGATGACGATATCCTGCTTGGCGATGTGCGAGGATACCAGTTCGGCCTGCGCCGCCTTGTATTCATCGCTCATTTCGGTGGCATAGCCGCCGGCGCCTTCGCCGCTGATGCCCGCCACCTTCTCGACAAAGATCGCCTTGGCACCAAGCGATTCAATCTGTTCCTTGGTGGCCGACCGCACGTCGGTGGCCGAAACCAGCCCGCCCAGACGGCGCGCCGTGGCGATGGCCTGCAGGCCGGCAACGCCAACGCCCATGATGAACACGCGCGCGGCGGAAATGGTGCCGGCGGCCGTCATCATCATCGGGAAGGCGCGGCCATAGGCTTCGCCGGCATCGATCACCGCCTTGTACCCGGCGAGGTTCGACTGGCTGGACAGCACGTCCATCGATTGCGCGCGCGTGGTGCGCGGCATGAATTCCATCGCATAGGCGATCAGGCCGGCCCCGGCATAAGCGTCAATCTTGGCGCGATCGGTGAAGGGCGACTGGATGGCAGCCACGATCGTGCCCGCCTTGATGCCCGGCAGATCGGACAGCGCCGGCCCCTGCACGCCCAACACCATATCGGCGCCGGCAATCACATCGGCGCGAGCAGCCACGGTGGCCCCGGCAGCGGCATAATCGGCATCGTTGATCCGGGCACCAAAGCCGGCACCGGTTTCCACCGCCACACTGGCGCCCAGGCCGATCAGCTTCTTCACCGTTTCCGGGGTGGCAGCGACGCGCGTTTCAACGCCGCCGGCTTCCTTCAGCACCGCGATCTTCATGGTTCCGCCCCCAAGCTGCGCTGCAATCAGACCAGGAACACGTAGAGCGCGACCACCACCACGATCACGAAGATCGTGCCCCACTTGGTGAAGCCAGTGAAGCTTTCATAGGTGGAACGGTGGCTGTCGTTCTGCTGTTCGTTGCTGGCCATGGCTGGCGAAACCCTCGTTGAATTGCAGTGGCGGGTTGCAAAACCGCAACCCGTGCAGGTTGCCTGTTAGCAGACACGGCGCGGCTGTGAAGGGGCAAATGCCCGCTCAGGCCAGCGCAGGATGGCAGGCCCGCCAAAGCGTGAGGGCCTGCACGGTTTCCGGAACATCATGTACGCGAATGATCTGCACCCCGGCATTGGCCCCGGCCAGCGCCAGCGCCAGGCTGCCGGGCAGGCGCTGCTCCACCGGCACTTCACCCGTGAGCTTTGAAATCAAGGACTTGCGGCTTGCTCCGAGCAGGATCGGCACACCCAGGCCGTGCAGCAGGGTCAGACCCTTCAGCAGCGCAAGATTATGGGCAAGCCCCTTGCCGAAACCGATGCCGGGATCGGCGATGATGGCATCGGGTGCGATCCCGCCGGCAATGGCTGCGGCAATCCGTCCCTCCAGCCAGTCGAACACGTCGAGCAGGGCGTTGTCATAGTGCGGTGCGATCTGCATCGTTTCGGGTGTGCCCTGGTGATGCATCAGGATCACCGGGCAGCCGCGCTGCGCCACCAGCGCCATGGCCGCCGGATCATGGCCCAGCGCGCTGACATCATTGACGATCATCGCGCCTTCATCGAGCGCGACCGCCATCACGGGCGATTTGCGGGTATCGATCGAGATCGGCAGGCCCTTGAGGCCGCTCCACAACGGCGCCAACCGCGCCAGTTCATCGGCCACAGGCAATGAAGGCGCGCCCGGACGGGTCGATTCCGCCCCCACGTCGATCATCGCAGCACCGGCCGCGTGCATGGAACGAGCAGCGGCAATGGCGGCATCCGGCGCGTCATGGCGGCCACCATCGGAAAAACTGTCGGGCGTGATGTTCAGGATGCCCATCACCAGCGGCAGCGGCTGCTCAAACCGGGCCAGCAGTGGGCGGGGCCGCGTCAATCGTTCCAACCAGTCCGTCGGCACATCGGCGGCGTCGATGATCCCTTTGCTGCCTTCCCGTGTCAGCACCTCGGCCCGCGCAAAGGAAAAGGGGCCGCCGGCCAGCGCCAGAGACCCCCTGCTTCCCTCGCCTGCGCTCACGATCGGGCGGTAATAGCGCCTCACCATGGCCGGGCACGCTGCTCCGGCGGCAGATACAGACGGTCGCCCGGCTTCACGTCAAACGCCTGATACCAGCCATCCAGATTGCGCACCGCTTGCGCCCGTTCGGCAGCCGGCGCATGCGGATCGGATACGATCACCTGCTGCAGCAGCTGCGGCCGCATCTTGGCGCGCCAGGCCTGACCATAGCCCAGGAAGAAGCGCTGTTCCGGCGTGAAGCCATCGATCACCGCATTGGCGGCAGGATTGCCCTGCCGCGCCAGCTGCCAGGCATCCCATGCCACCAGCAGGCCGGCGATATCGGCGATATTCTCGCCCAGCGTCAGTTCGCCGTTGAGCTTGCTGCCCGGTATCGGTTCATAGGCGGCATATTGCTGCACAACCACCGCCGCGCGCGCTTCGAACCGCTTCACATCCTGCGGCGTCCACCAGTCGGCAAGCCGGCCGGTCTTGTCATATTTGCGGCCCTGATCGTCGAAATGATGGGTGATTTCGTGGCCGATCACCGCGCCTATGGCACCATAATTCACCGCATCATCGGCGCCATCATCGAAGAACGGCGCCTGCAATATGGCGGCAGGAAACACGATCTCGTTCCAGGTCGGGTTGGCATAGGCGTTGACCACCATCGGCGCCAGATACCATTCATCCCGATCCGCCGGCTTGCCCAGCTTGGCGATTTCCCGCGCATGATCCAGCTCGGCCGCGCGCATCCGGTTGCCCAGCGCATCGGCCTTGTCCACCACCAGCGCATCATAGTTGCGCCACTTATCGGGGAAGCCGATCTTGGGCCGGAATGCGGCCAGCTTTTCGCGCGCCACGGCGCGGGTGGCCGGGTCCATCCAATCGAGATTGGCCAGCCGCCGGTCCATCGCGGCGATGATGTTCTTCACCATCGCATCAATCTTGGCCTTGGAATCGGGCGGGAAATGTTTCTGCACATAGATCTGGCCAACGGCATCGCCCAGCGCGGCGCTGGTTGCCGCCCCGCCGCGCTGCCAGCGCGGGCGCAACTGCTGCGCGCCCGTGAGCGCCCTGGTCAGTTCGAACTGTGTATCAAGCACCGCCTTGGGCAATGTTCCCGATGCCCATCCCATCGTGCGCAACGCCAGATAATCCTTCCATACCGCAATCGGCGCTTCGCCGATCAGCCTTGCGGTGCCGGCGATGGCGCTGGGCTGGGCCACGATCACCCGGCGTTCACTGGCCACGCCGATGGGCGCAAGAAACGCCTGCCAGTCCATGCCCGGAAATTTTCCGGCCAGTTCCGCGGTGGCAACCGGGTTGTAGAGTTTTTCGGCCTGGCGGCTTTCCACCTGGGTCCAGTGCACCGTGGCCAGCCGGGTTTCCAGCGCCATGATGGCCTCGGCACGCGCCGCCGCATTGTCCATGCCGGCATGGCGCAGCATGGCAGCCATATAGGCCAGATAGGCAGCGCGGGCCTTGGCGAATTCGGGTTTGGCCGTATCGAGATAATAATCACGATCCGGCAGTCCTAGGCCGCTCTGCGCCAGGGTAACGGTGAACGCATCCGGATTCTTGTCATCAATGCCGATGCCCAGGCCGATGGGCAGGCCGATGCCAAGCCGATTGGCCCGGCCCATGGCGGCAATCAGCTCGGTGCGGGTGGTCACGGCGGCGATACTGGCCAGCAACGGCTGCACGGGCGCCAGGCCGCGCGCTTCGATGGCGGCTTCATCCATGAAGGCGGCATAATAGTCGCCCACCTTGCGGGTCACGCTGCCGGGCGCGGCGCTCTGGTCGGCGGCGGCGGCCTCGATGATGCTGCGCACCTGGGCGCGGGCCTTTTCGTCAACATCGATGGCGACGCCGATATAGGCCTTGTCAGCTGGAAATTCGGTGCGCGCCAGCCAGCTGCCGTTGGCAAAACGGTTGAAATCGTCGCCCGGCTTGACGCTGCGATCCATGGCGGTGGTGTCGAACCCGAACCCGCCGATGGCTGGCCGTTCGGCGGCCAGTGCCGGGTGGGCCAGCACAATCAGGCTGGCGGCAAACAACATCACGCGCATCACATCACTCCCCATCAATTCATGGCGAGCGTGTTAGCGGCTCAATACGCGACTGCCAACCGGGAACCCCGGAAGGAAAGTGCCAGGGGGAAATGGATGCCAGGCTTCAGCCGTCCACAGCAGTGGCGTGGCGGAACGCCTGCCGCCTGGCATCCAACGGTACCAACCGGCCATCGTCGTCCTCGATGTGCCAGAAGGTCCAACCATTGCAGCTTGGCAGGCCTTGCGCGGCCGCACCCATCTTGTGGATGGATCCGGTCGTGCCGGCCATGTCCAGGCTGCCATCAGCACGTACGCTGGCCCCCACACGCCGCCCCGGACCCCACAGGCGTGTGCCGGGGCGGACGTAGCCGCTCTCGACGAGACTGCCAAAGGGGATGCGGGCGAGGCTGCGATTGCCTTCGCTGATCTTGATGTCGCCGCCCTCCAGGGGCAGCAGATTGTTGATACGCTCACTCGCCACTCGCACATATCTCGGCTCGCGCTCGATGCCGATCCAGCGGCGGCCGAGCAGCTTGGCGACAGCGCCGGTGGTGCCGGTGCCGAAGAAGGGATCAAGCACCACATCACCCGGCTGGGTGCAGGCAACCAGGATGCGATAGAGCAGGGCTTCGGGCTTCTGCGTCGGGTGGGCCTTGGACGCACCGTCCTTCAGCCGCTCGCCGCCGGTGCAGATCGGGATCGTCCAGTCCGACCGCATCTGCAGATCATCGTTCATCGCCTTCATGGCGTGATAGTTGAAGCAGTAGCGGCTGTGCTCGCCCTTGGCCGCCCAGATCATGGTTTCATGGGCGTTGGTGAAACGCGTGCCCTTGAAATTGGGCATCGGGTTGGCCTTGCGCCAGATGATATCGTTGAGGATCCAGAAGCCTTCATCCTGCAACGCGGCGCCAACGCGGAAGATGTTGTGATAGGAACCGATGGTCCAGATCGCGCCATCGGGTTTCAGCAGGCGATGCGCGGCCTTCAGCCAGGCGCGGGTGAAGCGATCATAGGCTTCGAAGCTGGAAAACTTGTCCCAATCATCGGTGACGGCATCGACATGGCTGCCATCCGGGCGGGCCAGATCGCCACCCAGCTGCAGATTGTAGGGCGGATCGGCAAAGATCAGATCGACACTGCCGGCCGGCAGGCTGTTCATCATCTCGATGCAATCGCCCACCAGGATGCGATCGGTTTCCAGCTTGGGCGCGCGGGCCTTGCCGGCCAGGCCGGTATCCACCAGCAGCCGTTCGGCATCACGATGATCGGACGTTCTGAATGATTTCATCACACGCGCTCCAACACAGGATCGTGGTGATGAGTCAGAGTGGATTCACGGTCAAGAATCTTTTGGAATCAACAGGATTCATGCATTTGTCACAACAAGGAATCAAAACGGGAACAAATCCACATCTGGAGTCCAGGCGATTCCCCGGGACTCAATCCCTAGTGGTGTGACTCAAAAGACTCACCCCTGAAGTTTCTGCAAAACCGCCCTCACCGGCTTGAAACTGGCGCGATGATGCGGGGTTGCGCCAAGCCGGATCAGTGCTTCGGCATGGGCGGCGACGCCATAGCCCTGGTTGCTGGCCCAGCCATAGCCGGGGTGGGCAGCATCAAGTTCCGCCATGATCCGGTCGCGTGTCACCTTGGCGATGATCGAGGCGGCGGAAATCGCCGGCTCGCTGCCATCGCCGCCAACGATCGCCGTCGCCGGCCAGCGCCATTTCGGCAGGCGATTGCCATCAACCAGCACATGGCCGGGCGTTTCGCCCAGGGCTTCAACGGCGCGGGTCATCGCGAGATAGGTTGCTTGCAGGATATTGATCCGATCGATTTCGGCCACGCTGGCCTGGCCAACGCCGATCAGGCAGTCACTGGACTGCAAGGCTTCAAACAGCGCGTCCCGCCGTTTCGCACTCAGCTTCTTGCTGTCGTCCAGCCCCGCCGGCACCGCCCCGCGCAGGATGACGGCGGCGGCGACCACCGGCCCTGCCCATGGTCCGCGTCCGGCCTCGTCAACGCCGGCAACGATCATGGGGCCATCAGACGCGCCACGGCGGAAAGCGCCGCGCCTCGCCGGCGGCATAGAGGCAGATGCGGTTGCCGGCGGGATCGGTCAGCCGGGCTTCACGCCACAGCCAATCCTCGTCCTGTGGCAGTTGATCGATCAGCAACCCGGCCGCCGCCAGTTCCGTCACCCAGGCGTCGAGCCGCAGCGATTCCAGATAGACGGTGGCACCGCCCGCCAGCCCATCACCAACATGGATCGAGAGCGTGACGCCATTGCCGGCCTCGAACCGGGCATAACCATTGTCCGGGCTATCGACAATCATGCGCAGGCCCAGTTGCCGGTAGAAGGCCAGCGAAGCGGCATAGTCGGTGGCCGGCACCGTGATCTGGTTCAGCACCGGCGCCAGTGCGCTGCTGTCGTTGATGACCTGGCCGTGGCCCATCGGCCCATGACCATGCCCCAAGCCAGGCGCCGAACGCAGCGCCAGCCGCACATAGATCCGCGCGCGTTTCACGGCTTCGGGCAACGAAAGCCCCTGCCCCAACCCGCACGCCAGCGCGCTCGACAGGGTGCAGCCGGTGCCATGGCTGCTCGTCGTGTCGATCTTCGTATCGGTGAAGGCCTGATGCCCGTGCCGGCTCACCAGCCAGTCGGTGAGCAGGTCGCCCTCGAGATGGCCGCCCTTGGCCAAGACAGCGCGCGGCCCGGCATTGAGCAATTCCTGCGCCGCCAGCAGCATGTCGGCGGCGTCCTCCACCTCGGTCTCGGTCAGCGCCACCAGTTCCGGCAGGTTCGGCGTGATCACCGTCGCCATCGGCAACAGGCGCTGCATCAGCGCCCAGACAGCCTCTTCCTCGATCAGTGCCGCGCCGCCCTTGGCGATCATCACCGGATCGAGCACGATGGGAACGCGCACATCCTCCAGCGCATCAGCCACGGCATTGATGCTTGCTTCATTGCCCAGCATGCCGATCTTGATGGCATCCACGCCGATATCATCGATGCAGGCGCGGATTTGGCCAGCGACAATTTCGGGCGGCACCGCATGCATGGCGCTCACCCCTTGCGTGTTCTGCACGGTGATCGCCGTCACCGCTGTCATGGCATGGCCGCCAAGCATGGTGATCGTCTTGATATCGGCCTGGATGCCGGCACCGCCGCCGGAATCCGATCCGGCAATGGCGAGTATCCTAGCGACCATGTTTGCGCTCCGCCGAAGCCGGATATTTCGCCAGCGCCGCACCCACCCGCAGCGGGCGCGGCTGCAGGTCGCCGCCGCAATTGGGGCAAACGCCAGCCAGTGGGCCTGCCGTGCAGGCCGCGCAGAAGCTGCATTCGAACGAACAGATATGCGCGCCCGCCACATCCGCCGGCAGATCGAGGCCGCAGCGTTCGCAATCGGGCCGCAGTTCCAGCATCAGGCGGCCGCTGCCGCAACGGCGGCACAGATATCATCCACCACGCGGCCAACCAGCACCTTGTCCTCACCTTCGGCCATCACGCGGATCAACGGCTCGGTGCCGCTCTTGCGGATCAAAAGGCGCCCCTGCCCGGCCAGCCTGGCCTCCCCGGCGGCAATCGCTGCCTTCACGCTGTCAGCTTCCAAAGGCGCGCCGCCCTTGAAGCGCACGTTCTTCAGCAGCTGCGGCAGCGGATCAAACAGGTGGAGCAATTCGCTCGCCGGCTTGCCCGAACCCACCAGCGCCGCCAGCACCTGCAGCGCCGCCACCAGACCGTCGCCGGTGGTGGCGTGATCGGACAGGATGATGTGCCCCGATTGCTCGCCACCCACATTGCAGCCGCGGTCCCGCATCAGTTCCAGCACATGGCGATCGCCCACGGCGGCCCGGTGCAGCGCAATGCCCTTGCCGGCCAGAAACCGCTCCAGCCCCAGGTTGCTCATCACCGTCGCCACCAGCGCGCCGCCTTTCAACGTGCCGGCTTCGGCGGCGCGAGAGGCGATCAGCGCCATCAGCTGATCGCCATCCACCACCTGGCCGCGTTCATCCACCACGATCAGCCGATCCGCATCGCCATCCAGCGCGATGCCAATATCGGCGCCCGATTCCAGCACCTTCAGCTGCAGTGCCTTGGGATGGGTCGATCCCACCTTGTCGTTCACGTTGAACCCGTCGGGCGCGACGCCAATGGCGATCACTTCGGCACCCAGTTCCCACAGTGCCGCCGGCGCCACCTTGTAGGCCGCCCCATGCGCGCAATCGATGACGATCTTCAGCCCATCGAGGCGCAGATGTTCCGGAAAGGTCGCCTTGGCAAAATGGATGTAACGCCCCTGCGCGTCGTCGATACGGCGCGCCCGGCCGATGGCGCGCGGCTCGGCCAGCGGAATCTCCTCATCCAGCATCGCCTCGATCGCGGCTTCATCGGCATCCGAAAGCTTGTAGCCATCGGGGCCGAACAGCTTGATGCCATTATCGTGGAACGGGTTGTGGCTGGCCGAAATCATCACGCCCAGATCAGCCCGCATCGATCGGGTGATCATCGCCACCGCTGGCGTCGGCATCGGGCCCAGCAACGTCACGTCCATGCCGACACTGGTAAAGCCGGCGACCAGGGCCGATTCCATCATGTAGCCGGAAAGCCGCGTGTCCTTGCCGATCACGACGCGATGCTTGTGGCTCCCCCGCAGGAAATGCCGCCCGGCGGCCTGGCCCACCTTCATGGCGATGGCGGCCGTCATCGGTTCGCTGTTGGTCAGGCCACGAATGCCATCGGTGCCGAAATAACGGCGGGTATGCTTGCTGCTCATGGCCGCAATCTCTAGCCTGTGATGCGAACCAAAGAAAGGATGCGGCATGGAACGACGCAACATCGGCCCATTGAGTGTTTCCGCCCTCGGGCTGGGCTGCATGGGCATGGCCGGCACCGCGGGCCAGGCCGCCATGTATGGCCCGGTAGACCGCGCCGAAGCCATCGCCACCATCCACCACGCGCTCGATCTCGGCATCAATTTCTTCGACACCGCCGAAATCTACGGCCCGTTCGCCAATGAGGAGCTGGTCGCCGAAGCCCTTGCCGGCCGCCGCCACCAGGCCGTGATCGCCACCAAGTTCGGTTTTGCAATCGACAACGGCCGCGTGGCCGGGGTCAACAGCCAGCCCAGCCATATCCGCGATGTGTGTGAGGCGTCGTTGAAACGCCTGAACACCGATGTGATCGACCTGTTTTACCAACACCGCGTCGATCCCGCCGTGCCGATCGAAGATGTCGTCGGCACGCTGGCGGAGCTGGTGAAGGAGGGCAAGATCCGCGCCATCGGCCTGTCCGAATGCTCCGCCGCCACCTTGCGCCGCGCCTGCGCCATTGCCCCCATTGCTGCCGTGCAAAGCGAATGGAGCCTGTGGGAACGCGATGTGGAGGCCGATATCGCCCCGACCGCCCGCGAACTCGGCGTCACCTTCGTGCCTTACTCCCCATTGGGCCGCGGCTTCCTCACCGGCAGCGTGCCCCGCGCCGAGGATCTGCCCGATGGCGATTATCGCAAGTCCGATCCGCGTTACCAGGGCACGAATTACGACGCCAACATGGCTGCCGTCGCCACGGTGAAGGCCATCGCCGCTGCCCACGCTGCCAGCCCGGCGCAGGTCGCCATCGCCTGGCTGCTGGCGAAAGGCCCCGATGTTGTGCCCATCCCCGGCTGCAAACGCCGCGCCACCTTGATCGACACCGCTGGCGCCGCCACGCTCACCCTGTCCGGCGCCGACATCACTGCGCTGGACACTGCCTTGCCCCACACAGCCGGTCTGCGATACGGCAACAAAGCGGCGCTGGCGATGACCCGGCTGTAACGAGGACAATATCCCAGACCCGCTCATGCCGTTGCGGCCGAGACCATCGTTGCTGGCGGAAATCGGCCATCGTCTTCACGTGGCCACTGGCAGCGCAAGCGGCGTGGGCATATCGTCAAGCCCATGCACGCCCCGGTCGCCCCCGCCGTCCACGGCCTCGACTTCGACACGATGAACGCGGCGCGGTTCGCCCGCGACCCGGCCTATGACGGAATCTTCTTCATCGCGGTGAAAACCACCGGCATCTATTGCCGCCCGGTCTGCCGCGTGCGCCAACCGCTCACCCGCAACATCAGTTTCTTCCCCAGCGCTGCTGCCGCCGAGCGCGCCGGTTATCGCCCCTGCCTGAAATGCCGCCCCGAAAGCGCCCCTTTCTGCCCGGCCTGGAACGGCACCAAGACAACGGTGGAGCGCGCCCTGAAACTGATCGACAGCGGCGCCCTTGATGGAGACGGCACGGTCGAACAATTGGCGGAACGTTGCGGCATCGGCGCCCGCCACCTCACCCGCCTGTTCCGCCAGCATCTCGGCGCCTCCCCCGTCGAGGTCGCGCAAACCCGCCGTGTCCAGCGCGCCATGCAGATGATCGCGCAGACGCAATTGCCGATGACCGAAATCGCCCACGCTGCCGGCTTTGCATCTCTGCGCCGCTTCAACGAGGTGATCAGCGCCCGCTATGGCCGCCCGCCATCCGAATTGCGCAAGGTGCGCCCGCACAACGTGACTTGACCGGCAGGCCCCCAAACCACTAGGCCGGACCCCGGACAGATGGCCGAGTGGTTTAAGGCAGCGGTCTTGAAAACCGCCGTGGGGGAAACCTCACCGTGGGTTCGAATCCCACTCTGTCCGCCATCAGCCGCGCTGACCGATAACAGCTTATCTTCTGCACACTGCGGCAAGAAACGGTGGCGCAGGATCAGATGCCCTGCGCCGCCAATCCGCCTGCGCTTGCAAGCTCGCGCTAATCGAGCAGCTTCGCCAGCTGGGCGATGATGTCATCGATCTGCGTGCGCAGCTCGACATAGCGTTCGCGCGGATGGTTGCCGATCTTGCCGTCATATCCATCCGTCTGGCTGCGCAAATAGCTCACATGCGTGTCGAGGCCGGGTGGGCTGTAGCGCACCGCAGGCGTGAGCAGCCTGTCGGCAATCGCCTTCAGCGCCGCCGCACGGGCCGCATCGGGCTTGTCCTTCAGCGCGGCTTGCGCCTGCTTCAGGCGAGCCACCGCCACATTGGTGTCGTTCACCAGCGCCAGCACGCGCATGTTGTGCGCATACTGGTCCACCAGGTCGGCATTGGTTACGCCCGAGGCAAGCACGCGCGGATCGGCGACGATCTTCAGCGGCTGCTGCGCCGTCACGCTGCCATGGGTCATCACCACGCGATAATCACCCGGCGGCACCACAGGCCCGGCCGGTGTCAGCACGCCCGTTGGCATGGCGCTCATGGTCTGGCCGGAGCGGCGCAGATCCCAGATCAGGCGGTGCATGCCGGCCGTGGCGTCCAGCCTGGTCCGGTAGGTCGGCCGGTTGCGGCCGCGACCGCCGGCCCGGGCGTCGTCGCCTTCGCTGGTGAAGCTGCGCAGGGTTTCGCCATTGGCATCAAGGATGCTGATGCTGACCTTGGTGCCAGCGGCCTGGGCTGGGACATAATAATCGATCTGCGCGCCGGGCAGCGTATATTCGGGGCCCGGTCCGCCCGGCTCACCCAATTCGGCCGAGGCATTGATCCGCGTTGCCACCGCCGGCTTGAACAGGCGCGGGCTCGCCGTGGCCTCGGCGGGCGCCGGCAGCTGGCGCAGCGCGCTCAGATTGTCGAGCACGTAGAAGCCGCGGCCCTGGGTGGACAGCACCAGATCGCCATGAGCGAGGCGGATATCGGTCACCGGCGTTGCCGGCAGATCGTTCTGGAAGCTCTGCCACTGGGCACCCCGGTCGAACGAGACATGGATGCCGAATTCGGTGCCGGCATAGAGCAGGCCGGGCCGTTCCGGATCTTCGCGCACGACACGGGTCGGTTCATCCGCAGCAATGCCGTTCTTGCCGTCGGTCAGCTTGGTCCACGTCTGCCCATAATCATCGGTGCGGTAGAGATAGGGGGCAAAATCGCCGAGCAGATAGCGATAGATGGCGACATAGGCGGTGCCGGGATCGCGCACGCCGGGCTCGATATTCTGCACGCGGCCGCCAGGGGGCAGGCCCTTGGGCGTGATGTTCTTCCAGCTCTTGCCGCCATCCTGCGTCACATGGATCAGGCCATCGTTGGAGCCGGCCCAGATGACGCCCGGCTTCACCTTGCTTTCGCGGATGGCATAGACGGTCGAATAGACCTCTTCACCGGTGGCATCGATGGTGATCGGATCGCCCGATGCCAGCTGCCGTTCGGGCGGATTGGCAGTGAGATCCGGGCTGATCACCTCCCAGTTGATGCCGCCGTCGCGGGAGCGGTGCACATGTTGCGAGCCATAATAGATGGTGTTGGGCTCGGTGGGATGCACTTCCATCGGCGCCACGCGCTGGAAGCGGAAGCGCAGATTCTTGGGGTGGCTGCCATAGAGGGATTCGCTACCGATCCAATATTGGCCCTCGTTCTGGTTGGTCCGCAGATCGAGCCGGCTGAACTGGCCCTTGCAGCCGCCCCAGACGATCATCGGATCATCGATCTTGGGAATGCTCGGCCCGGTCTCGCAGCCGGGGCCGACACGGAAGCCCTGCCCGTCACCCAGCGGCTGCGACGGGATGATCACCGTGGTGTTGTCCTGCTGCGCGCCGTAGATGCGATAGGGGAACTGGTTGTCGACCGCGACCTGATACATTTCGGCCGTCGGCTGATTGGCCTGGCCCGACCAGGTCTTGCCGCCGTCCAGCGACACGTTGGCGCCGCCATCATTGGACTGGACCATGATCATGCTGTTGTTGGGATTGATCCACACATCGTGGTTGTCGCCATGCGGCGTGTTCTGGACCGTGAAGCTCTTGCCGCCATCGGCCGACTTGAACCAGCCTTCGTTGCCCACAAACACGACATCGGCATTTTTGGGATCGACACCCAGCGTGGTGTAATAGAAGGGCCGGGTCGACAAGCGCCCCTCGCTGTTCACCAGCTTCCACGACGTGCCGAAATCGTCGGAATGATAGAGGCCCATGCCGGGCTTGGCCTCGATCAGCGCATAGAGCCGGTTTGGCGCTGCCGCGCTCACGCCGACATTGGCGCGCCCGAACAGGCCGGTGGGCAGACCGCCGCCCAGCTTGCTCCAGGTCTCGCCGCCATCGGTCGACTTGTAGAGCCCGCCATCCGCGCTGCCCGAGGTGATCGTCCACGGGCGGCGGATGCCGTGCCACATCGCGGCATAGAGCACGCGGGGATCATCGGCCTGGAATTCCAGATCGGCCGCACCCAGCGTCTCATTGATGAACAGCACCTTTTTCCAGGTCTTGCCACCGTCACGGCTACGATAGACGCCGCGATCGGACGAATATTTGAACGGGTTGCCGGTGGCCGCCACGAACACTTCGTCGGGGTTCTTCGGGTTGATGCGGATGGTGGAGATCTGGCCGACATCGCGCAGGCCGATGAACTGCCAACGCTTGCCGCCATCCACCGACTTCCAGACGCCGCGGCCAATGGAGACATTGCTGCGGATCTTGGACGAGCCGGTACCGGCGTAGATGATGTCCGGATTGCTTTCCACCACGGCGACAGCGCCCATCGAGCCCAGCGGCAATTGCCCATCGGTGAGATTGGTCCAGCTGTGCCCGGCATCGCTGGTTTTCCACACACCACCGCCGGTGGTGCCCATGAAGAAGGTGCGCGGCTGCGACGGGATGCCGGTAACGGTGGTTACCCGGCCGCCCCGCCAAGGGCCGAGCTGGCGATAATGCAGACCCGACCACAGCGAGGGATCATAGGCCTGCGCCTGGATCGCGCCCGAGGCCGTGGCCAGAAACACGCCGATCAAGGCTTTGAAAACGCCAGTCCGCATCATGACCCCCTGTAAAATTCTTGTGTAAATCCAGTTCATTACGCAAGAAATGCGCAATCGCTCCGGTCCAAGTCAAGCCGATTCCCCGGGAAATGGCAAGCGCGGCGATAGGGCCCGTTGCCCCGACGACACAGAAGTTTCACATAATTGTGAGGGTGGGGTATATTGCCACTATGTTTATGGGGGGCGCAGGCCTTTGACGAAGGTTCGTCATCGGGCAGTGATGCGCATGACGGTGAAGTCGAAAACTGGGGGTCAAGCTCATGATGTCGTTGTCCGAATCGCTGCATTCAGCCCAAGCTGCACCCGGCGGCCGGCGCTATTCCCGATCGCTGGTCATCGCCGGCCTGTTGCTTGGATCGGCTACGGGTGCGCTGGCCCAGCAGGCCGATCAGCCGGCGGCAACTGCCGCCGCGGCTGAAGCCGCCGAGGAGCAGATTACCGTTACCGGTTCGCGCATCACGCGCAGCGGGTTTGACCAGCCCACCCCGGTGACCGTCATTGGCGAGCAGGACATCAAGGCCGCCGCCCAGCCCAACCTCGCCGATTTCGTCAACCAGATCCCTTCGGTGGTCGGCAGCCAGACGCCGTCAAACAGCCAGCGTCTGCTGAGCGCCGGCACGGCCGGCATCAACACGCTGAACCTGCGCAGCCTTGGCACCAACCGCACCCTGATCCTGCTCGATGGCCGGCGCTCGGTCGGCTCGACCAGCATCGGCACGGTGGACATCAACACCATCCCGCAGGGCCTGGTGAAGGGCGTGGAAATCGTCACCGGCGGTGCATCGTCGGTCTATGGCTCCGACGCTGTTGCCGGTGTTGTCAACTTCATTCTCGACAAGACGTTCACCGGTCTCAAGGGCGATGTCAGCTATGGCGAGACCACCTATGGCGACGACAAGACGTACCGCATCAGCCTGACCGGCGGCATGAAGTTCGCCGGCGGCCGTGGTCACCTGCTGTTGAGCGGCGACTATCTGCGCCGTGACGGCATCATCGGCGCGCCGCGCCCCTGGGCCCGCGACGGCTGGCACCTGGTGCAGAACCCGCGCTTTGTCGCAGGCAATGGCGAGCCGGAGTTCCTTGCCTCTGCCCAATCCGGCCTCAACAGCCTGACCGCGGGCGGCATCGTCACCGCCGGGCCAGCGCGCGGCACCTATTTCGGCCCCGGCGGAGCCATCCGCCAGTATAATTACGGCCCCAACCGCCTGAACAACCGTGAATGGACCATCGGCGGCGATTGGGAACAGGGCCTGCATTTCGATCGGACCTCGCTGCAGCCGGAAGAGAATTTTGCCAGCGGCTTTGCCCGCGCCAGCTTCGACGTGCTGGAGAATTTCACCGTGTTCGGTGAAGCCACCTACAACTGGAGCCGCGCCTTCAACGATGGCGGCTATTTCACCAGCAAGGGCAATATCACCATCCGCAACGACAACGCCTTCATTCCGGCATCGGTCAAGTCGCTGATCGGCACGTCCAACCTCACGCTCGGCTCCTGGGACGCCGACCTGCCGTCCCGGCAGAGCAACAATACGCGCCGCCTGCAGCGTTATGTCGTTGGCTTCAACACCAATTTCGATGCCATCGGGCTCGACTGGAATATTGACGGCTATTATCAGCACGGCGTCACCAAGGCGCGCGAGCAGCTGCTGCAGACCATCAACCGCACCAGGCTCGGCTTTGCCCGCGACGCGGTGCGCAACAGTGCCGGCCAGATCGTCTGCCGTGTCACCCGCGATGGCAGCACCGACCCGCTGGCGGCGGGCTGCCTGCCCTACAACAGCTTTGGCACCGGCGTTAACAGCCAGGCGGTGGTGGATTACATCATCGGCGATCCGTTCCGCATCCAGACGTTCAAGCAGGACGTGGCTGCGTTGAACTTCAGCACCAAGATCGACAATGGCCTGATTGATCCGATCGGCCTCGCCTTTGGCGTTGAACGCCGGCGCGAGGCGATTTCGGGCGTGATCTCGCCCGGTGCCGACAGCGGCTGGGTGGTCGGCAACTATCTGCCCACCTTCGGCTCCTACACTGTCACCGAAGCCTATCTCGAAACGCTGTTCAAGCTGCCGCTCGACCTCGAAGTGTCGGGTGCCGCGCGCTATACCAGCTACAGCCAGACCGGCGATGTCGTCACCTGGAAGGTGGGCGGTGCCTGGCAGCCGATCCCCGATCTGCGCCTGCGCATCACCCGCTCACGCGACATCCGCGCGCCCAATCTGCAGGAATTGTTCGCGGCCGGCACGCGCAACACCAACTCGGTGTTCGATCCCTGGCAGAACGCCAGCTCGGTGCGCTACACGCAAACCGTGACCGGCAACCTCAATCTGGAACCGGAGGAAGCCGATACGCTGGGCATCGGTGCCATTTTCCGGCCGACCTTCCTGCCAGGCTTTGGCCTTTCGGTCGATTATTATGACATCAAGATCAACGGTGCGATCGGCAACCTTGGCCCGCAGAACATCGTCGACCGGTGCTTCGATGGCAATCTCGCGCTGTGCCAGCGTCTCACGGCCATCATCGGCGGCACCAATGTGGCGTTCGGTTCGCCGGGCTTCACACAGGCCGGCGGCGCGCCGGGCGTCTCGGAATTTCTGATCGCCAACAGCCCGTTCAACTTCCTCACCCAGCGCGTCCGCGGCGTCGACATCGAGGCCAGCTATCGCTTCAGCCTGGATTCGATCGCGTCGGCCCTGCCCGGCAATATCGCCATCCGTGCCGTCGCGACGCACTATATCGAGGATTCGGAATCGAACGGCGTCGATCCGCCCACCGATACCGCTGGCGAGAACACGCTGAGCGGCCCGCCGAGCTGGATCTATCGCGCCACGTTCGATTATAATCTCGATAATTTCACCATGCAGTTCGCGCTGCGCGGCCTGTCGGGCGGGGTCTACAACAACCAGTGGGTGGAATGCACCAGCGGCTGCCCGGCCAGCAACGCCGTCAATCGTACCATCGCCAATAACCGGATTCCCGGTGCGGCCTATGTCGATGCCTCGTTCGCCTACACGCTGCCCAACGAGAAGTTCAAACCACAAATCTATCTGCGGGTGCGCAACCTGTTCAACAAGGATATGGTTCCGGTCGGCAAGGGCCCGTCGGACACGTCCAACGTGGAAGTGTTCGGCAACCAGACTCTCTATGACTATCTGGGTCGCACCTTCCTGGTGGGGATCAGGTTCAACTTCGCCGGCTGATCCCAGCTGGCGGCAATCTCGGGGAGGAGCTTGCCATGATCGGGATGTCGAACGGGGATCGCGGCGGCCGGGTGTTCCGACTGTTGCTGGCTGGAGCGATGCTGGCAAGCGCTGGCATCGCCCACGCCCAGCAGGCCGGGATGGACATCAAGCCGGTGCCATCGACGCCGATCGCCGATGGCTTCACCTTTGCGGCGGTGGGGGATCTGATCTACCTGCGGCCGATGCTGGCCACAGTCGAGCGGCAGGCACCGGGGCTCGTCAAGCTGCTGCGCGATGCGGATGTGGCCTTCGGCAATTTCGAGACCAGCGTGCTCGACCTGAAGACGACGAAGGCAAGCCCGGGGGCCGAATCCGGTGGCACCTGGATGCTGGGTGCGCCGGCCATCGTGCCTGATCTGGCCAAGATGGGCTTCGACATCGTTGGTCATGCCAACAATCACACGGTCGACTGGGGTGAACAGGGCCTGCTCGAAACGCTCGACCATCTTGAAAAGGGCGGGCTGGTCGCGGCCGGCACCGGCCGCACCATGGCGGCCGCGCGGGCGCCACGTTATCTCGACGTGGCTGCCGGCCGCGTGGCGCTGGTTTCGGGCACCTCCAGCTTCTCGCCGGGCTCGCGCGCTTCCGATCCGCTCGGCGAAGTGCCGGGCCGGCCGGGCGCCAATACGGTGCGCACCGAACGGGTGGGCAAGGTCAGTGCGGCCGATCTCGCTGTCCTGGCGCGCGTGGCGGGCGCTCGCAGCGGTGCGCCGGTGCGCATCGGCGGCGTGCGCTATGAAGCGACCGACACGCCGAAGACGCCGGTGGAGATCAGCTACGTCATCAACAGCCGGGACGAGGCGGCCAATCTGCGCGCCGTGCGCCAGGCCCGCCAGGTCGGCAATTTCGTCGTCTACACGCTGCACAACCACGAACCCGGCAACGGCAGCCAGGTGCCGGCGCAGTTCGCGGTCGATTTCGCCCACAAGCTGATCGATGCCGGCGCCGATGCCTATGTTGGCCACGGCCCGCACCAGCTGCGCGGCATCGAGATCTACAAGGGCAAGCCGATCTTCTACTCGCTCGGCAACTTCGCCATGATGAACAACAGCCTCGATGACGTGCCGCTCGACATGTACGAGCAGTTCGGCGTCAACCCGGCCGATGCGACGCCGCCCGAATTGCTTGCCGCGCGCAACAGCCGCAGCTTTGCCGATCCGGTGCTGTATGAATCGGTGGTCGCGGTCAGCCGTTATGTGAAGGGCCAGGTCGCCGAGATCAGACTGCACCCGATCGATCTTGGCACGAATGTCGAAGGCGCGGCCAAGGGCGTTCCCGGCACCGCCAGTCCGGCCGTCGCGCAGCGCATCCTCGAACGGCTGCAGCGGCTTTCGGCGCCGTTCGGCACCACCATCACCATCGAAAAGGGCGTGGGCGTGATCCGCCTGGCGCCATCGTCCACCAATTGAGGCTGATCTGATGCGCACGCTGTTCCTTGCCGTCCTGCTGACCACTGCTGCCCCGGCCTTCGCCCAATCGGCGAGCCTGGCGGCCGCCCATGCCCGGATCGCCGCCGATTACGACAAGACGGTCGCCGAGGTGATCGAACTCACCGAGATCCCCGCGCCGCCCTTCAAGGAAACCGCCCGCGCCCAGCGTGTGCTGGAGAAGTTCAAGGCGCTGGGGCTGGAGAATGTCCATGTCGATGCCGTCGGCAATGTGATCGGCACCAGGCCGGGCAAGGATCGTGCGGCCAAGGCGCTGATGGTTGCCGCCCACCTCGATACGGTGTTCCCGCCCGATGTGCCGATCAAGGTGCGCCGCGAAGGCGATACGCTGCATGCGCCGGGCATCGGAGACACCACGGTGACGGTGGCCGCGCTGATCACCTTCGTGCGCGCCATGGATGCAGGCAAGCTGCAGACCCCGCGTGACATCATCTTCGTTGCCAATGTGGGCGAGGAAGGCCAGGGCGACCTGCGCGGCATCCGCCACATCTTCTCGGCCAGCCCGTTGAAACCCCGGATCGGCGATTTCATCAGCTTTGATGGCAGCACTGTGGGCCGCATCACCAACAGCGCCGTCGGCTCGCGTCGTTATCGCGTCGCCTTCAAGGGACCGGGCGGCCACAGCTATGGCGCGTTCGGGCTGGTCAATCCGATGGTGGCCATGGCCGGCACCGTTAGCGGCATGTACAGCATCCCGATCCCGCAGGATGTGAAGACCACCTATGCCGCCTCCACCATCGCCGGCGGCACATCGGTCAACTCCATTCCCAACCTGATCCTGGCCGAATTCGACATGCGCTCGGCTTCACCGGCCAATTTGAAGGCCGTGGAAACCCGCTTCCTGCAGATCATCGAAGAAAGCGTGGCCGCCGAGAACGCCGCCCGCGACACGCGTTTTGGCAAGATCAGCGCCGTACCCGAACTGATCGGCGACCGGCCGGCCGGCACCACGCCGGCCAGCGATCCGCTGGTGCAGGCGGCGGCCAAGGTGCTCACCGCCAATGGCTACGACGCCACGCTCACCGCATCGTCGACCGACAGCAATATCCCGATCAGCCTCGGCATCCCGGCGGTCACCCTGTCGGCCGGCGGCGGCGGCTTTCGGGCACATGCGCTGGATGAATATATCAACGTGGAGCGCGGTGCGTTCGTGAAGGGTTTGACGACGGCCTTTGATATCGTGGTGGAAGCCGCTGCAATCAAACGGAAATAATCGTCACCGCGCGCAGTCATCGCCGGCAGGCGCAGTACCGCTTGCGCCGCGGTCCAGCTTGTAGACATCGTCGAACAGGCGCAGCGCGCCGTCGTCGGCCACTTCGGCAGTGAAGTAACCGACGATCACCGGCAGCGGCTCGGCCAGTGGCAGGCGCTGGGTATCGGGGTTGGTTTCGCGCACGGTGTTCAGGCTGTCGCGGCTGGTGGGCTCGCCAAGCAGGGCGGCGGCGAAGGCGAAGGGATCATCCACCCGGATGCAGCCGTGGCTGAAGGCGCGTTTTTCCTTTTCGAACAACTGGCGCGACGGGGTGTCGTGGATGCCAACGCTGTAGGCATTGCGGAAATCCAGTTTCATCAGGCCTAACTGGTTGTGTGGCCCCGGCCGCTGACGATAGCGATCACCGTCGCGCACATAGCCTTGCGCCGCCGCCTTCTTCGGGTTGCGCGCCACCAGCCGGCCCACGCTTTCCGCCACGATGCTTTTCGGCACCTCCCACCACGGATTGAGGATCACGCCGGTCACATTGCCGGCAAAACGCGGGGTGGGCGTTTTCGGCTTGCCCACGATCGCGCGCCACGTGCCGGTGCGTAGCAGCCCGTCATACAGGCTGATCTCATAGGCCGGAATGTTGACCAGCAACCAGCGGCCGGCCGGCGGCGACGGCAGCGCCTGCCAGCGCGCCAGGCTGGCCGCCACTTTCAGCCGGGCATCGGCGTCCAGCGGCGCGGTATCAACAGCGGCCAGACGCTCCGCTGGCGATGCAGCAGGCTGGGCAGAAGCGGACAGCGCGAACGCAAGACTGCCCGCAAGGGCCGCCAAGGCGACAATTGGCCGACGATTCGGGGCAGTTGGACGATGCATCACTGTAATACGCTACATGCTGCCCTATATTCCCGGGCGATGGCTATCCGTGAAAACCCCCTCTCCCGCCGCGCCGTCCTTGGTCGTGCAGCGCTGGGCAGTGCGGCCCTTGCTGCCCCCGCCCTCGCCTCGCTGCCTCACGCTGCCGCGCCGCACCCGCGCCTGCTCGAACGCGCCCGCGATGCCTTTGCCCGCCACAGCAGCCGCATCAGCGCCCGCGATGTCGTCGCCATCGCCGATTACAGCCTGCACAGCGCCTTCCCGCGCTTTTTCCTGTTTGCCCCGGAAAGCGGCCAGGTGACGGCCTTGCGCGTTTCGCACGGGCGCGGTTCCGATCCGGCGCATAGTGGCTTTCTGCAGCGTTTTTCCGCCCAGCCTGGTTCGGCGGCCAGCAGCGCCGGCGCCTATCTCACCGGGGCGGCTTATGTGGGTCAGCACGGCCGTTCGCGCCGGTTGATCGGACTGGAGCCGGAAAACAGCACGGCAGAAGCCCGCGCCATCGTCATCCACGGCGCCTGGTATTGCGAGCCACAAGTGCTGAAACAGACCGGCAAGCTGGGCCGCAGCGAAGGCTGCTTCGCCTTTTCGCAGAGCGATGTCGAACTGGTGCTCGAACGCCTCGGCCCCGGCCACCTGCTCTATTCAGGCCGTGCCTGAACACATAGGGGCCTGAACAAACGAAAGCGGCGCTTCCCGGGGGAGGAGAAGCGCCGCCCGATCCAGCGCCTGGCTGGACCTCGCCGTTTGTATTGACCGCACATGTCACGGTCTTGCGTCTGGCCGGCCCAATCGGGGGAAGACCGGGCAGACACTCACCATACGCACCAGCACAGCCCGCCGTTACACCCCGGCGCAAAAAAACAGCCCAGGAAGGAAAAAGCGGCGCTTCCCGGGGGGAGAAGCGCCGCTCCGATCCGGCTCCTTGCGGTGCCGGGTCTATCCCTATTTGCCGACGCGATCGCGGTTCATCACCTTCGTCCACGCCTTGGCAAAATCGCTCACCATTTGGCTATGGCCATCGGCAGCGCCATAGACTTCAGCCACAGCACGCAGTTCCGAATGGCTGCCGAACAGCAGGTCCACCGGGCTGGCCGTCCACTTCTTCGCGCCCGTGCTGCGGTCCACACCCTCATACAGGCCTTCGGTCGCAGACTTCTGCCACTTGGTTTCCATGCCGAGCAGGTTGATGAACCAGTCGTTGGTCAGCACGCCCGGCCTGGCGGTGAACACGCCGACCTTGCTGGCACCGGCATTGGCATCCAGCACGCGCAGGCCGCCGACCAGCACGGTCATTTCCGGCACGGTCACGCCCAGCAGGTTGGCGCGGTCGATCAGGCCCTGCGTGGGGTTGTAGAAACTGTCCGCCGTCCAGTAATTGCGGAAGCCATCGGCCTTGGGCTCCAGCGCGGCAAAACTGGCCACATCCGTTTGCGCCTGTGACGCATCGGTGCGGCCCGGGGTGAAGGCCAGCGTGACCGCCACGCCGGCATCAGCCGCGGCCTTTTCCACCGCGGCATTGCCGGCCAGCACGATCAGATCGGCTATGCTGATCTTGCGGGGGCCCATCTTGTTGAAATCGGCCTGCACCTTGCTCAGCACGGGAAGCACCTTGGCCAGTTCCACGGGCGAGTTGACCGCCCAATCCTTCTGCGGGGCAAGCCGCAGCCGGCCACCATTGGCCCCACCACGGCCATCGGTGCCGCGATAGGAAGCCGCCGCCGCCCAGGCGGTGCGGACCAGTTCCGGCACCGTCAGGCCGCTGTTCAGCACGCTCGCCTTCAGCGTGGCCACATCGGCATCGTTCACCAGCGGGTGATCAACCGCCGGCACCGGATCCTGCCAGCTCAGCACTTCCTTGGGCGCATCCGGGCCGATGTAACGGGCGCGCGGGCCCATGTCGCGGTGGGTCAGCTTGAACCAGGCGCGGGCAAAGGCATCTTCGAACGCCTTGGGGTTCTTCAGCCAGTTCTGCGTGATCTTCTTGTAGGAAGGATCGGTGCGCAGCGCGAGATCGGTCGTGAACATGATCGGCGCGTGGAACACGCCGTCACGGTGGGCATCGGGCACGAACTTCTGGTCCTTGGCGTCCTTGGGCTCCCACTGGATCGCGCCGGCCGGGCTCTTGGTCTGCACCCATTCGAACCGATACAGATTTTCCAGATACTGCATGGTCCACTGGGTGGGGGCCGAGGTCCAGGCGCCTTCCAGGCCCGACGTGATGGTATCGGCGCCCTTGCCGGTGCCATGCTTGTTTTCCCAGCCCATGCCCTGCTTTTCCAGGGCCTCGGCCGCCGGCTCCTTGCCGACATTGCTGGCCGATGCGGCGCCGTGCGCCTTGCCGAAGGTGTGGCCACCGGCGATCAGCGCGGCGGTTTCCTCGTCGTTCATCGCCATGCGGCCAAAGGTTTCGCGGATGTCCTTGGCGGCGAGCAGCGGATCAGGCACGCCATTGGGGCCTTCCGGGTTCACATAGATCAGGCCCATCTGCACGGCGGCCAGCGGGTTGGCCAGCTTGCGGCCTTCCGAATAGCGCTTGTCGTCGAGGAACTTGTTTTCCGGGCCCCAATAGACCTTGTCGGCCTCCCAATCATCCTGGCGGCCACCGGCGAAACCGAAGGTCTTGAAGCCCATGGTTTCCAGCGAGACGTTGCCGGCCAGCACCATCAGATCGGCCCAGCTCAGCGCGCGGCCATATTTGGCCTTCACCGGCCACAGCAGTCGGCGGGCCTTGTCGAGATTGGCGTTGTCCGGCCACGAATTCAGTGGCTCGAAACGCTGCTGGCCACCGCCGGCGCCGCCGCGGCCATCGGCGATGCGATAGGTGCCGGCCGAGTGCCAGGCCATGCGGATGAAAAAGGGGCCATAATTGCCATAATCGGCCGGCCACCAGGGCTGGCTGGTGGTCAGCACCTTGGCGATATCGGCCTTCACCGCCTTCAGATCGAGCTTCGAGAATTCGGCGGCATAATCGAAATCGGCGCCATAGGGGTTGGATTGCGGTGCCTGCGCGCGCAGCGGCGACAGGTCGACAAGTTCCGGCCACCAGAATTGTGGGCTAGCGTTCTGCGTCATGTTTGCCTCCGCGGCTGTGGCGCTGCTGGCGCCAGACAGGCTGGCAATCGCCAGCGCAACAATGGATACGAACGAGCGCTTCATCTGCTGTTTCTCCCTGAAATTCTATCCGGGCTTGCCCCGATGCTGGTTACGGTAGGCCCGAGCCATCGCATCAAGAAATTGATTGTCGTGCCTGCTTCAATCGAAAAAATCGTTAAGTCGGATGCGCCCAACGAAAAAGGGCCGGCCTTGCGGCCAGCCCCTTCACGTGCCCGCAGGAAACGCCGGATCAATCCTTGGCGCGCTCCACATAGCTGCTGTCTTCGGTGTTGATCACGATACGGGTGCCGGCCTCGATGTGCGGCGGCACCATCACGCGGGCGCCGGACTCGACGATGGCGGGCTTGTAGCTGGACGAGGCCGTCTGCCCCTTCACCACCGGCTCGGTCGAAACGATTGCCATCGTCACGCGGGTCGGCAGGGTGATGGTGATGGCCTTGCCGTCGAACATCAGGATCTTGCACTCGGCATTTTCCTGCAAAAATCCGATGCCGTCGCCGATCATCGCCTCGGTCAGGCTGATCTGGTCATAGGTCTCGTTGTTGATGAAGATATATTCGTCGCCATCCTTGTAGAGATAATTGTGCGACACTTCCTCGACGAAGGCCTTCTCCAGGCTGTCGGTGGTCTTCACCGTGATCACCGTCTTCACGCCATCGGCGATGCGGCGCATGTCGATGGTGGTGGTGGGCGTGCCCTTGCCAGGGCGGAAGGTTTCGGCCTTCAGCACGACATAGAGCTGGCCATCCTCATGCTCGATGACCTGACCCTTGCGAAAATTGCTGGCGATTTCCTTGACCATATAATCCCCTGTGCGCGATGGCGCTGAAATGACGCCCGGCGTTAGGGCATCGCACCCGCACTGTTCAAGCAAATTATGATTGGGAAAAGCATCGTGTCCCGCCCCTTCTGGCACGCCGATATCCACGCCGATCGCCGGCCGTTTCTTATCGGCCGCAACCGCATCAAGGCTGCCTTGAGCGCCTGGTTCGCCGATCAGGGCTTCCTGGCCGTCGAATGCGGCGCGGTGCAGATCAGCCCCGGCAATGAAACCCACCTGCATGGCTTCCCCGTCACCTGGCGGCCCGAAGGCGGCGCGGAGCAGACGCTCTATCTCCACACCAGCCCGGAATTCGCCGCCAAGAAACTGCTTGCCGCCGGCGAAACGCAGATCGTGGATTTCGCCCGTGTCTGGCGCAATGGCGAACAGGGCCCGCTGCACGCGCCCGAGTTCACCATGGTGGAATGGTATCGCGCCCATGCAGACTGGACGGCGGTGATCGCCGATACGCTGGCGCTGGCCCGCACCGCGCAAGCCGCCGGCACGGGCCCGCTGCGCTGGAAGGGGCGTAGCTGCGACTCGATGGCCGAACCGGAAATGCTGAGCTGCGAACAGGCGTTCCGCATCCACGCCGGCATCGATCTCGCCGCCTGCCTGAACGACCGCGACGCGCTGGCCGCCGAAGTGGCGCGCATCGGGCTCAATGTGCGCGCCGACGACACATGGAGCGACCTGTTCAGCCGCGTCATCGTCACGATCGAACCCAAATTGGGCGACGGCCGCCTCACCTTCCTCACCCATTATCCGGTGTGCGAGGCGGCGCTGGCCCGCCCCTGCCCCACCGATCCGCGCTGGGCCGAGCGCTTCGAGGCCTATGCCTGCGGGGTGGAACTCGCCAACGGCTTCGGTGAACTCACTGACCCGGACGAACAGCAGCGCCGTTTCGAGGCCGACATGGACGAGAAGCTGCGCCTCTATGGCCGCCGCTATCCCATCGATGCGGATTTCATCGCGGCCCTTGGCGCAATGCCGCCCGCCAGCGGAGTCGCACTGGGCTTTGACCGCCTCGCCCTGCTGGCGCTTGGCGGCACTGATATCAGGCAGGTGATCTGGACGCCGTTTCCGGCCTGAGCCGCCCCTCTCCCGGGCAGCCCTGCGGGCGTCTCTCGACCTCTCCCCGGCGGGGAGAGGTGAAGAAACGAGTCACCTCTCCCCGCCGGGGAGAGGTCGACTCGCGCGCAGCGCGGCGCGAGAGGGGCCCAGCCTCACGCCCGCACCATCTGCCCAAAAAAACCCAGCTTCACCGCCGGCACCAGGAACAACGCCAGGAACAGCGTGTTGCTCACCGCATTCAGCGCAAAGCCCGTCATCACCGACAGCGCCGAATCCACCGCCCACCAGATGATCACCGCCCGGCTCAGCCCGCGCCACACGGCCGGATCGGCCCCACAGGCGCGAAACACGGCCAACATCGCGCAGCCCCAGCCCAGCATCACTGCACCGACCAGGCTCACCGAAATCCGCATTCCCGGCGCATCGAAGGCGCTGGCATCCACCATGCCGCCGCTGACCAGCCAGTAGAACAGCCCTGCCCCGCCATCCAATCCCGGCACCCCGGCGCCCGAGAACAGCAGGCCGAAACCGATCGTCAGCCACACCCAGGCGTGCAGGCAATGTTCCCAGAATCCGCGTGTCATGACCATGTCTCCCGTTGTTGATGCGCCAAGGCTGCGCCCAACGGGGAAGCGTCGCAATTACGTGTGGCGTAGGCTTCTAGTCCAGCGTGGCCACCCAGTCGCTCACCACCTGGGCATAAAGCACCGGGTCCTGCATGTGCATCATGTGCCCCATGGCGGGAAAGGATTGGCATTCGTAACGCTGGCCGGTGCCGCGGATCAGTTCGCCAACGCGGTCTGCCTGTTCATCCGAGAGCGCGCCCACGAACAGGCCACTTTCCGTGTCGATGCCGCGATAATGATGGGTCATCAGCACCGGCACCTTCACCTGCGCCAGCATCCGCGCGTGATCGCAACCGGCGAACAGCGTGCCATCAAGCGTGCGGCGCGCCCATTCGGGATCATATTCCTTCAGCATCTGCGTTGGTGTCGCCGGATCATAGGGTCGCGCGGCCAGCACGGCCGGCATGGTGGTCTTCACCTCGCGCACGAAGCCCGGCCAGTCGCCGATCGACCATTGATCGCCCAGATATTTGGCAAAGGCGCCGAAGATCAGCGACACCGCGCTGCCATGCAGATTGTGGCCACGGCTGGGGCGAACTTCCGCGCCAAACAGCGGCGGGTCTTCATACAGCGCCGCCCTGATCAGCCCAGGTGGCGCAAAAGCCGACAGCCAGGCCGACTGCACCCCGCCCGATGACAGCCCACAGACGATCACGGGCCGCCCGATCACGATCTGCACGAAGCGCACCAGATCATTGCCCATATTGTCGATCGTGTAGCGCCCCGGCGTGCGTGATGACCGCCCCTGCCCGCGCAGATCCACGGCATACAGGCGGAAGCGATCCTCCAGCAGCCGCATCGCCGGCTCATAGCCCCACCAGCTTTCCGTCTGCCCCGGCACCAGCAGCAGTGCGGGCGCGTCCTCCGGCCCGGCCATGGCGTAATTCATCCTGGTCTCGCCCAGATCGACGAGATGTTCGGGATAGAAGTGCGGCACGAACACGTCGTTCGGAAACTGCGGGTCGCCATAGTGGATCATGATCTGCATCGCCCCCTGGTCATCGCGCGCTCCCCCAGCGGCGCAAGCGCAGCTTAGCATGGCGCGCAGCGCAGGTCGCGCGATCTTGGATACCGTGGCTGAATGGCAGCCGAGGCGGATTGATGATTGACAATGAAGGCGTTGGCCATAGGCTTTCGGCCAGCACATGGGAGGGGGGAAGCCATGGTCTCGAAACTGTTCCGCGAATGCCTGATGGATGTCTACATCGCCGAACATGGGGGTGAGGCGGCCTTTGAAGTGATGCTCTCCCACGCCGAAGATGACGAGCAGCGCTATATCTTCGGCACGCTTCTGCAGGCAGAAACCGAAGGCAAGGCGCTGATGCGGCCGCTGATTTCCCGCCTGGGTCTGCCGCTGCTCGATCCTGGCAACACCCGCGCCGAAACCGCAGCGGCAGTGGCAGCATTCAAGGAGCTGCCGTGGCGGGAACGCTTTGTGCTGCTGGGCGAGTCCGTCCGCACCACCTATCTGCCGCGCTATGAGGAACTGGCCACACTGGTTTCAGCCGATGAAGATGCGCAAGCCGCCAAGATCGCGCAATTCATGGGCGATCACGAGCGCGCCCTGCTGGCGCTGGCGCACAATGTCGTCGCCGGCGTTGCCGATCCGGCAGCGCCCGTGGCCGCCATCCTGCACTTCCCGCTGATGCACCCGATGTGAACGCCGGGCTACGCAAAGCCCGGCGCGCAATCAAGGCCGCAAGGTCAGCTTCTGCAAACGCCAGTTGAGCAGCTCGGCGACATAGAGGCTGTTTTCCGTCGGGCAGGCCATGGCGTGGATCCAGCCAAACTGCTTCAACTGCTTGCCCGAACCGCCCAGCCAGCCCTGCACCTTCCCGTCCAGCGTCAGCTTGTAGATTCGCCCCGGCCAGGCATCGGCGACAAACAGGGTCTGGTCGCCGCCCTTGCCCGGCGGGGTGATGCACAGCGCCCAGGGCGAACCCGGCATCATCGTCTTGACCGGCGCCGCATCCGGGCCAGCGGCCGGCACCACCGGGCGGTTGCCGAT
Source organism: Sandarakinorhabdus sp. AAP62 (assembly GCF_000331225.1). Lineage (GTDB taxonomy): Bacteria > Pseudomonadota > Alphaproteobacteria > Sphingomonadales > Sphingomonadaceae > Sandarakinorhabdus. Next base: position 167,324 of record NZ_ANFY01000017.1, read on the forward strand.
CGCCACCGGCGCATCGGCCGGCGACGGCACGTTGATCTGCATGATCCGCAGCAGCTTGCCGTTGGTGTCAAATACCTGGATGCGCCGATTGCCGCGATCGGCAACATAGACCTGATCGCGCGCATCAACCGCAATCGAATGCAGCGTGTTGAATTCGCCCGGTGCGCTGCCGGGGCTGCCCCATGAGCCCAGCCAGCGGCCATCCGGCGCCACCTTGGCGACGCGCGAATTGATGTAGCCATCGCTGATATAGGTGTTGCCCTGGCTGTCCCACGCCATGTCGGTCACTTCCCGGAACGTCCGTCCACCGCCGGCAGCGGCGGTTTCGGATGCTCCAAAGGCCGCGCATTCTCGTCGCTGGCTTCCGGCTTGCGGCCAAACACCATCGCCACGCGGCCGGCGGGCGTGAACTTCACCACCATGTTGGAGCCCTTGTCGGCCACCCAGATATTGCCGGCTGGATCGACGCGCACGCCATGCGCATAGGACCAGGCATAGAGATGCCGGCCAATCTCGCGAACAAAGCTGCCCTTGGCATCGAATTCCAGCAACTGGGCCGCCGCCGCGGCATAGGCCGGGCCGGTGGTGTCGCCGCGCTGATACACATAGATCTGGCCAACCTTGCCCAACGCCACGCCGGCGATTTCGCCCAGATGCATGTCGGCCGGCGGGTTCAACGCGTCGACGGCGTCGAAGCGGATTTCCGGCACCTCCTGCGCCGCACTCGCCGACGCCAGCAGCCCTGCCCACAGACCAATTGCGCGCCGCATCGCGAGTCTCCCCCTTGTTGTTTGGCGAAGCCTATCGGCTTTGGGCCCGACAAGGTAGCTGATTGGGTCGAGAGGCCGATGCGCGTGTCCACATCATCGCGGCCCTTACCTCCTACATCATTGCGCGCCCGCGCTGCTCTGGCATCATGCCGGCATGGCGACCCGTCCCGACAGCTGTGATCCTGGCCCCTTCGGCACTGCGTTGAAAGCCGCCCGCAACAGCCGGCGGGTCAGCCAACTCATCCTGTCGCTCGATGCCGGGGTGAGCGCGCGACATCTGTCGTTCCTCGAATCCGGGCGGGCGATGCCAAGCCGGGACATGGTGATGAACCTGGCCGAAGCCCTTGCCTTGCCGCTGTCCGCCCGCAATCATCTCTTGAATGCCGCCGGCTTTGCCTCGGCCTATCCGGCATCGCCCTTGAGTTCGGAGGCGATCGCGCCATTCCGGGCGATCCTGAAAACGATGATGGACAATCACGCGCCCTTCCCGGCGCTGCTCTGTGATCGGCACTGGAACGTGCTGGAAGCCAGCCCATCCGCTGCCGCCATGCTGAGCCCGTTTCTGGAAGGCTGGTCCGGGCCGCCCAATGTGTTCCGCCTCACCGCCTGCCACCCCAAGGCCCCGGAATTCATCGCCAATCTGCCCGAGGTGCTGCACGAAAGCCTGGAGCGGCTGGCGCTGGAGCAAGGCCTGGCCGGGGATGATCCGGTGCTGGCCGATCTGATCGCCGTCACCCGCGCAGCCGCAGCCCGGCATCCCTATCGGCCGGCGTCCCGCACCCGCTCGCCGGTGCTGCCCGTCAGTTATCGCGGGATCGGCGGGTTGATGAGCTTTCTGTCTGTCGTGGCCCAGTGCGGGACGAGCGAGGACGTGACAGTGCGCGATCTGCGGCTGGAACTGCTGTTTCCGGCGGATGATGCAACGCGGGCGGCCTTTCACCCCTAGCCCGTCACGCCGGCGAAAGCCCGGTTGACGAGATGCGGATCACGCACTTGCCCTCGATGCGCCCTTCTCCCATCGCCGCAAACGCCGAACGGACGTCGGAAAGCGGCACCTCAAGTCCGATATGCGGCTTCATGTGCACGGCCCGCGCATCAATCTCGCGCATGTGGCGCACCCCGGCGGCCGGGTCTTGCCGGCCCTGTTCGCCCGCCCGCACGCCGATCAGGGCGATTTCCTTCAGCAACAGGCGGTTCAAAGGCACGCTCTCCCCGCGTCCGCCAACAAAGCCGATGATGGCATAACGCCCGCCGCGCCTGAGGCACTTCACCAGTGGCATCACCAGCGGCCCGGCAATCGGATCGAACACCAGATCAATATCCCGCACCGGTATCTGCGGGTGCTCGCGATCGATCAGATATGTCTCGTGCGCGCCGGCTTCGCGCGCCAGCTGCAGCCGGGCTTCCGACGATGCCACCGCCACCACCTGCGCACCCATGTGCGCGGCCAGTTGCACCGCCGCCCGGCCCATGCCGCCGCCAGCGCCCGTCACCAGCACGCGTTCCCCGGCTTGCAGCCGCCCGCGCTCCACCAGCCCGACCCAGGCGGTGAGCGCACCCACGGTGAAGGCGGCGGCTTCGGCCATCGTCAGGCCCTGGGGCACCGGCCGCAGGCCCCGCGCCGGCACGGTGATGCGCTGTGCCATCAGGCCGTTGCGGGCGCCCAGCATCACCGCCTGGCCCAGCATGGCTTCCGCGCCCGGCCCGGCCGCAATCACGGTGCCGGTGCCTTCGGTGCCGGGGATGAAGGGCAGCTCCGGTTTGAACTGATAGCCGCCTTGCAGCATCAGATAATCGGGAAAGTTCAGGCTGGCATGGCTCACCGCCACCAGCACCTCACCTGGTCCCGGTGCGGGCGGTTCGGGCCATTCCTCATGAAGCGCCAGGCCCGACAGATCGGGGGACAGGGTGGAGCAAACGGCAGCACGCATGGGTCAGGCCCCGGTCCTCAAGCAATGAACTGCGGCGGGCGTCGTTCCATGAAGGCGGCAGCGCCCTCGGCGAAATCGGCGCCCGAAAACGCGGCGGCAAAGACGGCCAGGGTTTCGCCATCATCGGCGCTCTGCCCGTCCAGCACACGACGCACGAAATCCTTGGCCGCCCTGGTGCTGTGGCGGGAGGCGGCAACGATCGCATCCTTGATGCAGGAAGGCCCGCCGGCCAGCAGCTCGACGAGGCCGATCCGATAGGCCTCATCGGCATCGATCAGCGCCGCTGAAAACAGCAATCGCTTGGCCTGACCTGGCCCGATCAGATCCACCAGCAGCTTCACATCGTGCAGGGGATAGACAATGCCCAGCTTGCCCGGCGTGATGCCAAAGCGGGCCGAATGGGTCGCGATCCTGATGTCGCACGCCAGCGCGAGGCCACAGCCGCCGCCGACGGCATCGCCCTCCACCCAGGCGATGGTGGGCAGCGCAAAGCGGGTCAATTCATGCTGCGCGCGGTTGATGGCTGCCTGGTTCGCCGCCAGCCAGTCGCGATCATGGCTGTTGGCCAACAGCTCGGCAATATCGGCACCGGCGCAGAACGCGCCGCCCGGCTGCGCCGCCTGCACCACCAGCAGGCGCAGTTCCGGCCGTTGCGCGGCTTGCGCCAACAGGCCTGGCACCATTTCCCACATCGCCAGCGTGAGGGCGTTGCGCTTGTCGGCCCGGTCGATCAGCAGCCGGGTGATCGGTCCGTCATGTTCCAATCGCAACGTCATGCCCTGTCCCCTCCCAGCTCCGGCACCGGTCCGGGTGCCCATGCCTGCCCGGCAAAGCGGATCGCCGGGGCGATATGGTGGCCCCTGATCAGGCCACGTTCTGCCACGTTCGGCTGGGCCAGCGCTTCGACAAAGTCCAGCACCGGCGCGTAGGCGACGTCAAGTTCGGACATGAAGCCATCCCACGCATCGCGGCTGCGGGTACGGAATGTCTCGCGCAAAAAGGCGATCAGCGGCGCCTGGGCCGGGCCGGCATCGGCCTCGGCCAGCGCGATGAGATCGGGCCGACCCAGCGCGGTGAGCAGGCTGCGGGCGAACTTGATCTCGCGTCCGCCCAGCACGACGTGGCGGCCATCGGCCGTTTCATACACATTATAGAAGGCCGCGCCGCCCAGCGATCGCTGGTTGCTGGAATTCGGGCTTGGTCCGCCCGCCAGCGCACTGCCGGCGATGTGCGCAGTCCAGGGCAACAGACTGTCGAACATGGCGATATCGAGATAGTCGCCCTGCCCGGTCTGTTCGCGACCGATCAGCGCCATCAGGATGCCGGCCAGCCCGGTCAGCCCGGCGGCGACATCGGCCGCCGGCACACCGGGCACGGCGGGCGTGCCATCCGGGCCATCATTCACGCACAACACGCCGGCCAGCGCCTGTACCGCCATGTCGTGCGCCGGATGATGGGCCAGCGTGCCCTGCTGGCCAAAGGCCGAGATGGAACAATAGACGATGCGCGGGTTGAGCGCGCGCACGGCTTCCCAGTCAAACCCCAGGCGAGCCATCACGCCGGGGCGAAAGCCTTCGATGAACACATCGCTGCGCTGGATCAGTTCAGTCAGCGCCGCCTTGCCGGCTTCGCTTTTCAGATCGAGCACCACGCTGGTCTTGCCGCGATTGAGATTGGCAAACCAGATGCTGTGGCCATCGGCAAAGGGGCCCTGGCTGCGCGCCGGATCGCCGGCCGCAGGCTCCACCTTGATCACCTCGGCACCCTGATCGGCCATCATCAGGCTGAGCATCGGACCAGGCAGGAACTGGCTGAGATCAACCACCCTGATGCCCGACAACTTGCCCATGTCCGCCGCCTCCGCTCCAACCTCGCCCGCACCAAGTCAGCCGGCCGACAGCAAGTCAACGCTGCCAATAGTGCGGAGGGGGTGGCGGGCCGCAGCCAGCGGCAGCGATCCGCAGGCGATTGCGCGCGCCGCACGCTTTTCACGTTTTCATCACGAAATTACGACGCCCAGTGAGCGCGCGCACCATAGGTTTGATCAGGCAAGGGGTTGATGGCGAGTCGGCCCCAGCCTGCCTTGAAAATGGCGCGTGCCCGCGTCCTTTCGAGGCAGAAGATGCAGCGAATGGCAGCGAGGTGGCGACCCTCACCTGTGCCGCCTTCCTGCATCAGGCATGCAGCCGGTTCCGGCGTGTGCAGCGCAATTTGCCGGCCAATACCGCGGCGGTTGCTGGCGGTTGGCGGGGAAAGCAAGATGCGCCGCGCAATTCCATTGCCGGGCCGGGCTGAAGCCGGACCAGTCGGGGCCTCAGTTCCGCCAGCCCGAATTGACCCTTCGGGCCGCCGAACTGGGGCCTCGCCCTCCAAAGCGCACTGGGCGCGCATGGGCATCACACGATCAGATTGGTCAGGCCGGACCGCCGCGCCGCTGTCGCCCTGTCGGGTGGCTGGGGCGCCAGGATTCGAACCTGGGAATGCCGGTACCAAAAACCGGTGCCTTACCGCTTGGCGACGCCCCAACAGCCGGCCGTGGCCAGCAAGGGCTGCCGGTTAGGCAATCCGCGTGCGTTTGCCAAGCCCCAAGTTGATTTGACAGGCGCAGCCGCGCGCACCAGCATCATGGCCATGAACAACGCGATCCGCCTGTCCGAAAAATGGTTTGTCCGCGCGCTGTGGCTGATCGCGCTGGCCTTTGCCTTCTTCCTGATCGGCCTTGGCAATGCCGTGGTGGGCGATCTGCCGCAGGTGGAAGCCGATATCAGCATCGAACAGTTCATGGACAAGCCGGCGGGCGATGTGCAGCAGCAACAGGATCAGGCCAGGGCAAGGCGACTTGAAGCCGAATCCGCCCTGGACCAGGCCGAACTGAAGCGCACGGGCGCCCAGAAAGAATATGAGGCAGCGCGCGCCACCTTCGACAATTGGGTAGCCACCCGCCAGGCCACCGGCCGGGCCGATCAGGATGCCGAGCTGAAGAGCCGCACGGCGGCGCTTGATGCCTTGAAGGCCACGGAAACCGCCGCCACCCGCGCCAGCGAAGCCGAGCGCCAGAAGCTGCTCGACGCACAACAGGCCGAACAGCGCGCGGAAGCCGCCATGATCCCGTTCCGCGACGCCGCCCAGGCCCGGTTCGATGCCGCAATCGAGGCATCGGAACTCAGGGTGTTCCTCTATCGCCTCGCCCTCACCCTGCCGCTGCTGGCCATTGCCGGCTGGCTGTTTGCCAGGGCGCGCAAGGGGCGCTGGTGGCCATTCGTGTGGGGCTTCATCTTCTTTGCCCTGTTCGCCTTCTTCGTGGAACTGGTGCCCTATCTGCCCAGCTATGGCGGCTATGTGCGCTATTCGGTGGGCATCATCATCACGATGATCGTAGGGCGCTGGGCCATCATCGAGCTGGGCAAATATCTGGAACGGCAGAAACTGGCCGAAGCCCAGCCCGAAACCATGCGCCGGCAGGATCTGGCCTATGATCAGGCGCTGGCGCGATTGGCCAAGGGCGTCTGCCCCGGCTGCGAGCGACCGGTGGACCTGAAGAACCCTGACATTGATTTCTGCCCACACTGCGGGATCGGGCTGTTCGAACGCTGCGGCAATTGCAGTGCGCGCAAGGGCACATTCTCACCCTTCTGCCACAAGTGCGGCGCAAAGGCGGAGCCGGCCTAAGCCCGGGCCAGCAGCCGTTTCGCCTGTTCGACGTGGAGGATTTCGACCATCTGGCCATCCAGCGTCGCCACACCGCGGCCGGTGGCCAGCGCGGCTTCATAGGCGGCGATCATGGCACGGGCATGGGCGATCTCGTCGGCGGACGGTGAAAACACCGCGTTGCACGGATCGACCTGGCTGGGGTGAATCAGCGTCTTGCCATCAAAGCCCAGCAGCTTGCCCTGTTCGGCTTCGGCCCTGAATGCGGCCTCGTTGCGAAATTCGGTGCAGACCCCATCGAAACAGGCAATGCCGGCGGCGCGGGCGGCGATGACGATGGCTGAAAGGCTGTAGAGGAGCGGCGTGCGGCCCGGATCGCTGCCGCACTGCAGCGCCTTGGCCAGATCCGCCATGCCGGCAACCAGCCCGGCAATGCCCGTCGTGGCGGCGATGGCGGGCGCATTGATCACGCCGGCCGGCGTCTCGATCATCGCCAGCACCGGCCGGCCGCCGGACTGCGCCACCACCTGGGCGGCCTCGGCCGGCGTATCCACCTTGGGCACCACGATGCCGGCAAAGCCTTCAGCCTGCCCGGCGGCGATGTCGTCCGCATGCCAGGGCGTGCCGATCCCGTTGACGCGCAGGAACAGCGTGCGTGTGCCCCATCCGCCTTCCTGCGCCGCGGCCACGGCCGCAGCGCGGGCATCGGCCTTGGCCTCAGGCTGCACCGCATCCTCCAGATCAAGGATGACAGCATCACAGGCCAGGGTACGCGCCTTGGCAACGGCGCTGGCGCGGTTGGCGGGCAGATAAAGCGGTGAGCGCAGGCGGGTCATGTCCATGCCGGCAACGCTGCCAGCCCGGCGGCGGCGTTGCAACTCAATCGTCGGCCCAACCCGAGAGCTGCCCGCGCAGCTTGGTCAGCGCCGCCTTCTTGATCTGGCAGATGCGCGCCGCGCCGACACCGAGCACCTGGCCGATTTCCTCCAGGTTCAGTTCCTCGACGAAATAGAGTTGCAGTACCTGCGCTTCGCGTTCGGGCAGCGTGGCAATCGCCTGCGCGATGGCCGTGCGGCGGCGATCCTGTTCCAGGCAGTCGTGAGCATCAGGATCGCCACTGGCAAACCATTCGCTGTGATCGGAATAGACATCGTCGAGGCTTTCCGTTTGCGCGGCATGGGTCTGGGCGTTGGCGGCGCGATATTCGGCCAGGGGCAGCGCCAGCGCGGCGGCCATTTCCTCGTCGGTGGCGGTGCGGCCCAGCTGGCCTTCAAGGCGGCTGCGCACCTGCCCCCATTCGCGCTTGCGGCGCATGGCGGAGCGCACCAGCGTGGCCCCCTTGCGCAACTGATCGATCATCGCGCCGCGCACCCGCACGCTGGCATAGGTGGCAAAGGCGGCGTGGCCGCGATCTTCAAAGCTTCTCGCAGCCTCGATCAGCGCGACCATGCCAATCTGCACAAGATCTTCCACATCAATGGCAGACGAGACCCGCGCATGCACATGCCAGGCGATACGGCGCACCAGTTGCAGATGACTGGAAATCAGCCGTTCGGGATCAACCTGCGCCAGGCGCGCCGGGGCATAAAGGGCAGGATCAAGGCCAAGGCGGGCGTCCATCAGGCGTCTCCAGTTGGGGCGCGTTGAGGCTGGGCTGCGCCGATCACGGCCAGCACCTCCACGTCGCGGTCATCGGGAATGTCGGGGAAAGCGAGCACGGGCACGCCCGGCAGCCGGGCGCGCAGCAACTGCCACAGCGGGCGGCGCACCTGCGGCACGGTGACGATGGCAAAACGCCGGCCTTCGTTCATGGGCGCGCGGGTGGCCACGGCCACCGCTTCGGCGACGCGGGTGACCAGCGCCGGATCGAACGGATGCGCAGCGCCGGGATTGGCGCGCACCGCCTGCACCAGCAAGGTTTCGAGGCCCGGATCGAGCGCCACGGCCGCCAGCGCCGCCTTCACGCCGGCCAATTCCTGCACCATTGCCGCGCCCAGGGCGGGGCGGATCAGTTCGACCAGTTCGGCCGGCTCCTGCGATTTGGGCGCCATCTGCACCAGCGCATTGGCGATGGAGCGCAGATCGCGGATCGAAATCCCTTCCTCCAGCAACCGCTGCAGCACCTGTGTCACCACTGCAACGCTGAGCAATTTCGGCGTGAGCGCGCCCGCCAGGGCCGGTGTCGCTTCGGCCAGCGTATCCAGCAGCGCCTGCACCTCGTCCTGGCCAAGCAGGCGATGCGCGTGCGCCATCAGCAGCTGATTGAGGTGCGTGCCGACCACGGCGGCGGGATCGACGACCGTATAGCCTGCTGCTTCCGCCAGATCAGTTTCAGCCGGATCGATCCAGCGCGCCGGGATACCAAAGGCCGGATCAAGCGTTTCGCGGCCGGGAATGGGTGTGGAAATCGGGCCGGCCTCGATGGCCAGCACATCATCGGGCCAGGCATCATCTTCGCCGACCACGACGCCGGCCAGGGTGATGCGATAACGGAACGGCGGCAGCGCCAGATCATCGCGCACCCGCACCTGCGGCAGCACGAAGCCCAGATTCTTCGACAATTGCCGGCGCACGGCGGTGATGCGGGCCATCAGCGGGCTCCCACGCGCATCATCGACCATCGGCACCAGGCCAAAGCCGATCTCGATACTGGCCGGCGCACTATCGGCCACATCGGCCCAATCGATCCGGGCATCGTCGGCGGCGGCTTCGGCGGCAGCCGTTTCGGCCGGGGTTTCGATGACGGGCTTCTTCTTCAGGGCCAGCCACAGGGCAAAGCCTGCTGCCGGCGCGATGATCAACAGCGGCATGCCGGGCAGCAGGCCCAGCAGCGAGAGGATGATGCCCACCGGCAGCCACGGCGCTGTCTGCCCCAATTGCAGGCCGACCTGGCCGGCAAGATCGGTTTCCTTGCCAACGCGTGTCACCACCATGGCGGCCGCGATCGACAACAGCAGCGCCGGCACCTGCGCGACCAGGCCATCCCCCACCGCCAGCAGCAGATAGGTGGTGGCGGCATCCGCCAGCGTGAGATCGTGGGAGACGGTGCCGAGGATCAGGCCGCCGATGATGTTGATGGCCAGGATCAGCACGCCGGCCACGGCATCGCCCTTCACGAACTTGGACGAACCATCCATGGCGCCGTGAAAATCGGCTTCGGTGGTGACTTCCAGCCGGCGGGCGCGGGCTTCGTCCGCCGTGATCTGGCCGGCGTTCAGATCGGCATCGATGGCCATCTGCTTGCCGGGCAACGCATCCAGGGTGAAGCGCGCCGCGACTTCGGAAACGCGGCCGGCGCCCTTGGTGATCACCACCAGGTTGATGATCATCAGCACGGCAAAGACGAACAGGCCGACAACATAATCGCCGCCAACGAGGAAGGTGCCGAACGCCTCGATCACATGGCCGGCCGCCGCCGTGCCTTCATGGCCATGCACCAGCACGACGCGGGTGGAGGCGACGTTTAGCGCCAGCCGCAGCAGCGTCGCGTAGAGCAGCACGGTTGGAAAGGCGGAGAAATCCAGCGGCTGGCGGATGTTGATGGCGACCATCAGCACGATCAGCGCGACAGCGATATTGGTGACGAAAAACAGATCCAGCAGGAAGGTGGGCAGCGGCACCACCATCAGCGCGACCAGAATCAGGATCGCTGCCGGCATCAGCGTGGTGCGCGCGCTCCATGTGCGGGGATCGAGCGCCAATGCGTTCATGCCATTGCCGCCAGAACGAGATAGGCCATGCGGGCGCGGACCGCCGTCAGCGCCGGATCGGGCCCCGGCAAGGCGTTGCCGCCGGTCGGCAGACTGTTGCCGGCGGTAACCAGCAGGGCGCCGCCCATGTGCCGGTTGATGCGGCTGGCGACGAGATCATGCACTTCGGCCAGACTGCGGGCGCTGCCGTCCTTGTGATAGAAGGTCGAGCGATTGGCTGCTGCTGCGGCCGGCAACAGGCTGGCAGCGGCCATGCCGGGGGCCGCTGCCATCGTCTTCAGAAACTTGATGGCGCCGCCGGCCCCGAAAAAGGCCGCCAGATACAGGTCTGCCGATCCAGCCGCGCGGCCCAGGGCGCCCTCGAGGCGGGCGGCATTGTCGCGCGTGAACTCGCCGGCCATGGTGGCGGCGGCTTCGGCATTGTGGCGCAGCGACAGGATGGTCTGCCTGACCGCACCGCTGGCGCCGTGCTTCAGTGCATCGGCGGCCCAGCCCAGGCCGTGCTTTTCGCCATGGCGGGCAACAGTGGCGAGCCAGGTCGCATCGGTGAACTGGAACAGGCCGGTGGCCGACGAAGTGGCGGCGCGGGCGTTCGGATTGAGGCCGGATTCAGCGCGGGCGTTGGCCAGCAGATAGGTGAAATCAACCCCGGTGCGGTTGGCCGCGCTGCGCACCGCATCGAGCACATCGGGCGGGCCGGCAGGGCGATGGAAGGATATGGCCTGGGTCATGCCCACAATCCAAGCAAGGCGCGTGCCAGCATGGCCCCGCCATTTGCGCCAATCCGGATGCTTCCCCCCATCCCCCCCTCCCTCGCCATGGTTCAGGCCCAGCGACCGTTGCTGCCGTAGGTGACCGGATCGGGCCGGGGGATGACCGGGCCGGGGCGCAGCGCAGCAAGGCGCTTTTCAACGCTGATCATCTTGGCCCGGCTTTTCAGGATTGCTTCGCTGTTCAGATCGCGGGCCTGTTCCAGCTGCGGGCGCGGCGGCGGCGCACCGCCGGCAATGGCGGCCGACAGCTCTGCCAGCGCCCTGGCCTTGGCTTCGCTGGCCGCCAGGATGGCATCGGCATCTTCGGCATCCAGCGCGGCCAGCTCGCTCTGGATCGCGGCAACCAGGGCCTGGGCCAGATCGTCGGCTGCACTCATGGCCGGATGCGATCCAGTTTCAGCATGGCATCGGCGATCCGCAGCGGATCAACCGTGTAGCGCCCGGCCTGGATCTGGGCCTTCAGCTCCGCCACGCGCGCGGCGTTGACTGGCGGCGCCTTGGCCAGATCGGCCACCACGGAAGAGCTGCCGGGACGAAACGCCGTAGGCTCGTTGGGGGCAGCGGCGCGGCGCAGGCTGCGCGATGGGTCGGCTGCCGTGGTCTCGGTCGCTGGCTGGCGCTGGCCAATCGGGCCGCGGATCGGGCCGCCACCACCTGAAATACCGTCAATCATCATCTGGTCCTTTCCGTCCCTGCAAAGGGCGCAACGCACTTAACGGCCGTTCACCATGGGGCTTTAATCGCCATGCTCACCGTGTGTTTCAGCGCGCGAGCACGACCTTGCCGCCCTCCTCGATGCGGCCGGTGAAGCGCCGGCCGGCCGGGCCCTTCAGCGCCACGCGGTTGCCATCGGCGTCGCGTTCGGCTTCGGCCTCGATGCTCACTGCCCAGCCCTGGCCGCCGGCTTCGACCAGCACCCGCTCGCCGCGCCGGATCGCGGGACGCGCGCGGGCCTGCGGCTGAAAACCCGGGGTAAATGGCTGATCGATGGGCACATAGAGCGTCCACGCCGGGCTGGCGCAGTCGGCGCGCACCACATCGGCGCGCGCCCAGCTCAACGCCGGCGCCAGACAGGCCGGCACGACCAGGCGCGGATCGACCCGTGCGTTGGCGCCGCCGGCAAAGCGCTGCACCTGGGCTTTCAGGGCCGCGACATCGTGCAGGCCCGGAGCCAAGGCTTGCGCTGGCACCGGTCGCGCCGCGATGAGGGCGCCCAGGCCAGCGATGGCCAGGATGATGTGGCGAACAGCGGATGATTTAAGCCTGGCGCGCATGGGCCGTTGTTTCCTGTGCTGGATGGCATGTTCCCCGCGCAGTCCCCCGAGCGGTGCACCATCCGTCCAGCAAGAAGCGCGCCAACCGCCGACCCCCTCTTGCGGTGCGCCTTTCGCCGGCCTGGGGCCGGCAAGCCCTTGCCGCTCCCCCCGGCAAGCCCTTGCCGCCCCAGGCCGCCCCAATTCCAGCCCCCAATCCCGTCTTTCCGTGGTGAACCGCGCTTTGGCACGCTTGTTGCTGAGCCATGGGCATGACGATGCTTGATAGCGCCCTTGGTCTCTCTGCCGACGCCCTCAAACTCAGGGCGCAGCGGCTGGACGTGATTGCCGGCAACATCGCCAATGCCAGCACCCCCGGCTACAAGGCGCGTGATCTGGATGCGGATGGTGCGCTCGCCCGGCTGCAGGCGGCGCGCAGTGGTGGCTTTGGGGCGCTGATGTCCGAACAATTGGGCAGTGATCTGCAATATCGTAGCGCATTGGTGCCCAGCATGGACGGCAACACGGTGGAAATGGCCACCGAACAGGCCGCCTTTGCCGAAAACGCCGTGAAGTACCGCGCCTCGCTCGGCTTTCTCACCAGTCGCATCCAGACCATCATGATGGCGCTGAAGGGGGGTGAGTGATGAAGCCCATAAACGCCTCGGGCCTGAGCACTTTTGACATCTCTGGCCGTGCCATGGCCGCTCAGCTGGTGCGGATGAACGCGATTGCCTCCAACCTGGCCAATGCCGGCACCATCGCCGGCAGCGAACAGGGCGCCTATCGCGCGCTCAAACCCGTGTTCAGCGCCACTTTTGATGGCCCGGCCGCGACGGTGGATGTCGCCCGCATGGCCCGCACCGGCAGCCCCGAAAGGAAGCTCGACCCAAATCATCCGCTGGCAGACGCCACGGGCCATGTGTGGGCCGCTGCGGTCGATCCCAACCAGGAGATGGTGGAAATGGTCGAGACCGCGCGCGCCTATGCCAACAATGTCGAAGTGATGAGCACGGCCCGCGGCCTGATGCTCGAAACCCTGAGGATCGGCAAATGAACAGCGTTGATTCCACCGCAACTGTAGCCGGCGTCCCCGCCGCACAGCCGCCCACCGCCAGGGTGCCGAAATCGACGCTGGATCAAGGCGATTTCCTGCGCCTGCTCACGGCCCAGTTGCAGAACCAGGATCCGACCAAGCCGGTCGATAATTTCCAATATGTCCAGCAGATGGCGATGTTTGCCCAGATCGAGGGCGGCAGTGAAACCAACGCCAAGCTGGATGCCGTGGTCGACCGGCTCGACCAGCTGATTGCCCGCATTTCCCCGCCCGAAGCAGCAAACTGAAGGGACCCGTCGCATGGCTTTCTACACCGCATTTTCCGGCCTCACCGGCGCGCAGACCGAGATGGCGACCATCGCCAACAATATCGCCAACGTCAGCACCAGCGGCTTCAAGCGCAGCCGCGTGGCCTTTGGCGACATCATCTCCACCTCGGCGCTGCAGAACCCCAACCGCATCGTCGGTTCCGGCACCACGGTGCGCGCCATCACCCAGCAGTTCCAGCAAGGGCCGACCGAAACCAGCACCAGCGCGCTGGACATGGCGCTGGCCGGGCCGGGCTTTTTCGTGGTCAAATCCGGCGCTGGCGGCGTGCAGACGCACTTCACACGCGCCGGCAGTTTCGGTGTGACCCCCGATCGCTTTGTGGTCGACAATCAGGGCCGCACCCTGCAATTATTTCCGACCACGCCCGATGGCGCGCTGCAATCGACCACCCTGTCGAGCACGGTGCCGGCCCGCCTGCCGCTCAACAGCGGCGCGCCGCAGGCCACCACCGAAATCCGCATCACCGCCAATCTGCCCGCCGATGCCGCGATCATCGCCAACCGGCCGATCTACACGCCGCAGAACCCCTATGTGTTTGATCGCAACGATCCGGCCACCTTCAACAACAGCACATCGGAAACCGTGTTCGACAGCCTGGGCAATCCGCTGGCCGCCACCATCTATTATGTGAAGGACAGCGTGCCCAGCCTTGGCGATCCGTTCCACCGCTGGACCGCACGCGTTTTTGTCGGCAACCAGGAACTGAGTGTCGCTGGCAACCCGGCCCTGCCGATGGAGTTCGATGTCAACGGCAATCTCACCAATCCCACCACGCCGTTTGCTTTTGATGCCTTCACCCCTGATACCGGCGCTGGCGCCATGGCCATCGCCATCGATCACGGCAGCGCCACCGTGCAGCAGGCCGGCCCGTTCAGCGTCGCCCTGATCGAACAGGATGGCGTGGCATCCGGCCAGCTGGAAAGCGTTTCTGTCGAACCCGATGGCCTGGTTCGCGCCAGCTTCTCGAATGGCGAAGTGCAGGTGCTGGGCAAGGTGGCGCTGGCCAATTTCTCCAACCCGCAAGGCCTGAAGCAGACCGGCGATGCCAGCTGGGTGGTCACCCCGCAATCGGGCGAGCCGCTGATGGGTGAAGGCGGCCGCAACGGCATCGGCACCATCCTTTCCGGCAATATCGAACGATCAAACGTCGATCTCACCACCGAACTGGTCAATCTGATCGCCGCCCAGCGCAATTTCCAGGCCAGCGCCAAGGCGGTCGAGACCGACAACCAGTTGCTGCAAACCATCATCAACCTGCGGAACTGAGGCGGGCCGAACGATGGACCGGCTGATCTACACCGCATTGACCGGAATGAACGCCCGCGGGCGCGAGTCGGTGGTGACCGCCAACAACCTGGCCAATGCCAGCGTGCCGGGCTTCCGCCGCGATATCGTCGCGCAGGAAGGCCGCTATCTCGATGCCGTGCGCATGGCCGACGGCGCGTGGGAAGCCCGCGCGCAGGTGGGTTCGCCCAGTCTCGCCACGCCAGCGGTGCCGGGCAAGGTGCAGGCCACCGGGCGCGGATTGGATGTGGCGCTGTCGGCCCGGGCCTGGCTGGCGGTGCAGGGTCCGGTGATCGGCGGCGAGGTGAAGGAAGGTTATACGCGGCGCGGTGATCTGTCGGTCTCGGCCACCGGCCTGCTCACCAACGGTGATGGCCGGGTATTACTGGGAGCGAACAATGCGCCCATCTCCGTGCCGCCGGGCGCGGCGCTCACCATCGCCTTTGATGGCCGGATAAGCGCCCTGTTGCCCGATGGGCCAACCGAGGTGGGGCAGCTGAAAATGGTGGACGGCAGCGGGCTCACCGGGCGTGACAAGGCCGGCGATGGCCTCTTCCTGCCGGAAGAACCCCTGACCCGCGATCCATCCGCGCGCCTGGAAAGCGGCGCGCTGGAAAGCGCCAACGTCACCGCCACCGAGGCGCTGGTGGAACTGGTGGAAGAACAGCGCGGCTTTGAAGTGAATGCCCGGCTGATCCGGCTGGCGCAGGACATGGACGAACAGGGCGCACGGTTGATGAGACTTGATGGCTGAGGAGGGAAAGCATGACGACCGCCTTGCAGATTGCCCGTTCGGGGCTGGATGCGCTCGACCAGCGCATGAAGACGATTTCGAACAACCTCGCCAACGTTTCCACCACCGGCTTCAAGAAGGACCGGGCCAGCTTTGCCAGCCTGATGTACCAGGATGATCGCAACCCCGGCGCGGCGAGCGGGGCCGACACGCAATATGCCACCGGGCTGGGCACCGGCACCGGCGTGCGCGTGGTGGGCACCGAACGCATGCACAGCCAGGGCACGCTGCAGACCACCGACAATGCGCTGGATCTGGCCATCGATGGTGCCGGTTTCTTTGCCGTGCAGCTGGCCGATGGCACGGTTGGCTATACCCGCGATGGCGGCTTCAAGCTTTCGGCCAATGGCGAAATGGTCACCGCGTCTGGCCTGCGGCTGGCGCAGCCGCTGACCATCCCCGATGGCGCCAGCCAGATCACCATTTCGCCCGATGGCATCGTCACCGCCGCCGTGGCCGGCCAGGCCGCGCCGGTGGAAGTGGGGCAGTTGCAGCTCACCCGCTTCCTCAACCCCGCCGGGCTGATGCCAGTGGGAGACAATCTCTATCGCGAAACCGCCGGTTCGGGGCCGCCCACGCTGGGCGTCGCAGGGCAGGCCGGGATGGGCAATATCCGCCAGGGCATGCTGGAAGGATCGAACGTGTCCACCGTGCAGGAACTGGTCGACATGATCGAGACGCAGCGCGCCTATGAGATCAACGCCAAGGTGATCAACGCGGCCGACGAGATGAGCCGCTATGTGGTGCAGAATGTCTGAGCGGCAATCGGCGCAGCTTTCGCTGGCCTGCTGGCTGCTGGCATCGGCCATCCTGTTCGTTCTGGCGCAGCCGGCGTTTGCGGCCAAGAAGCTGCGGCCGATCCCGCCGGCCGTGGTGGCGGCGCCGGTGCTGCTTGCCATCCCCACCGGCAGCCTGTTCAACGCCCAATATTTCAGCGGCCTCGTCACCGATCGGCGGGCGCGGCGGGTGGGCGATCTCATCACCATCCGCCTGGTGGAACGCACCCGCGCCAGCAAATCCGCCAGTGCTGAATCCGGCCGCGAGAGCGACAATGCGCTGCGGTTTCCGCCGGCCATTCCGTTCGCCGACACGCTGAATCGCGCCACCCAGGGCGGCGCGACGCAAAGCTTCAGCGGCAGCGGCTCCGCCGAGCAGAACAACGAATTGTTTGGCGAGATCACCGTTACCGTCGCCGAAGTGCTGCCCGGCGGCGTGCTGCGCATTGCCGGCGAAAAGCGGCTGATGCTCAATCGCGGCGAAGAGCATCTGAAATTGACGGGCCTCGTGCGCATCGATGATCTGGGCTTCGACAATGTCGTGCCCTCCACCCGCGTTGCCGATGCCCGCATCCGCTTTGGCGGCACTGGTCAGGTGGCCGACAACAGCCGCCAGGGCTGGCTGGCGCGCTTCTTTGCCAGGATTTCCCCACTGTGATCCGCTGGCTTGCCCTTCTGTTGCTGATGCTCGCCAACGCACCGGCCAGCGCCGAGCGGGTGAAGGACATCGCGCGCTTTTCCGGCGTGCGTGCCAACGCGCTGACGGGTTATGGCATTGTGGTGGGCCTGACCGGCACGGGTGACCAGAATCTGGAATTCACCATCCAGTCGCTGAAATCCGCCACCGCCCGGCTGGGCGTGCTGCTGCCGCCGGGCGTCAACCCGCAGTTGCGCAACGCCGCAGCGGTGATCGTGACGGCGGAACTGGCGCCCTTTGCCAAGCCCGGCCAGCGTCTGGACGTGACGGTGGCGGCGCTGGGCCAGGCGAAATCCCTGCGTGGCGGCACGCTGCTGCTGACAGCGCTGCAAGGGCCGGACGGCGAGATTTACGCACTGGCGCAAGGGTCGCTGGCGGTCGGCGGTTTCGGTGCGGAAGGCCGCGACGGCAGCCGAATCGTGGTCGGCACACCCGCCACCGGCCGCGTGCCGGGCGGCGGCATCATCGAACGCGCCGTCGCCTCACCGTTCACGGGCAGCGGGCCGTTGTTCCTTGATCTCAACGAACCCGATTTCTCCGCCGCCAAATCGGTGGCCGATGCCATCAACCGCAATTTTGGCGGCGAAGCGGCCCGCGCCGAAGACGGTATCCGCATCGCCATCAACGCGCCTGATGCGCCGGCCAGCCGCATCGCGCTCGCCGCCCGCGTGGAGGCGCTGGACGTCACCCTGCAGCCGCCCGCCGCCAAGGTGATCGTCAACGCCCGAACCGGCACAGTGGTGATATCGGGCGAAGTCCGCATCCTCCCCGCTGCCGTCGCCCACGGGAACCTGACGGTGCGGGTGACCGAGAACCAGCAGGCCAGCCAGCCCGGCCCGTTCGGCCGCGGCCAGACGGTGGTCACCCAGCAATCCACCGTGGAAGCCGGCGAAGCGCAGACCCGCATGAACCTGTTCGCGCCGGGGGCAAAGCTGGGCGAGATCATCGATGCGGTGAACGCGCTGGGCGCCGCGCCGGGCGATCTTGTCGCCATCCTCGAAGCCCTCAAGGCTGCGGGCGCGCTCAGAGCCGAACTGGTGGTGATCTGATGGAGATCAAGCCTGTCACGATGCCCATCACGCGCCAGCCTGATGAAGTGAAGGCCGCCAAAAAGGCCGGCCAGGATTTCGAAGCCCTGCTCGTCACCCGGCTGTTGAAGACGGCGCGCGCCGCCAAGCTGGGCGATGACATGCTGGGCAACAATGATCAGATCCGCGACATGGTGGATGACCAGCGCGGCCGCGCCATCGCTGCCGCTGCGCCGCTCGGCCTGGCGCAATTGCTGGCGAAGGAGGCAGGCAAATGATGGACCTGCTCTCGCTCGGCCGCTCCGGCGTGCTGGCGTTCCAGAATGCGCTCAACGCCACCGGCGACAATGTGGCGAATGCCGATACGCCCGGATTTGTCCGCCGCCGCATCGTGCTCGCCACGCAGCCGGCCGGCAGCGGCGGACCCTTCCAGCGCGCCACCCTGAGCGGCGCCGGCGTGCGCACGGCCGCGTTGGTGCGCGATGTTGATCCGCTCAAGGCCAATGCCGCCCGCATCGCCAGCGGCGATCAGGCCCGGTTCGGCGCTCGCCTCGATTGGCTGCAGCGGCTGGAGTCGCTGGCCGCCACCGCCGATGTGGTCGGCCGGGTCGGCGGTTTCTTCGATGCCGCGACAAGGCTGGCCGCCGCCCCCACCCAGCCCGCAGCACGCACCGTGTTTCTGGATGCGGCCGAAGATGCCGCTGCGGCGTTCGCGGGCCATGGCCGCGACCTCGAACAGCTCGAAGCCGATGTCCGCGCCGAAGCCGGCCTGTCGGCACGGCGGGTGAACGATCTGGCCGCCGCCCTGGTGCGCGTGAATGATCAGCTGCGGCGCGGCGACCGGGGCGATATTGCCGCAGCCGGCCTGCTCGACAATCGCGACCGGTTGCTCGCCGATCTGGCGGATGAAGTGCGGATCAGCGTAAGCGAAGGCGAACGCGGCGTGGTGGAGGTCAAGCTCGGCTTTGGCCCATCAGCGGTGCTGCTGGTGCCGAGGGCCGGCAATTCGAGCCGCATCGGCATCGCGCCCGATGGCCAATCCGTGCTGCTCGATCCCGATCATGCGCCCGTGCCGCTGCGGCTGCCGGCGTCGGGGCGACTGGCGGGCCTGCTGGAAGCCAGTGGCCAGATCATCCGCGCCCGCGCCGCGCTGGATGGCAGCGCCGGCAGTTTTGCCACGATGGTCAACAACTGGCACCAGCAAGGTATTGATGCGCTGGGCCAGCCCGGTCAGGCGATCTTTGCCACCACCGCCACCCGCACCAGCGTGGGCAAGGCCAATGCCGGCCAGGCGCCGTTGGATGTGGTGCTGGCCGATGGTGCAACCCCCTTTGCGGGCGGCTATCGGCTGATTGCCGAAGCCGGCGGTTTCACCCTGGCCCGCACCGACAACAGCGCCAGCATCACCGGCCCCTCGCCCTTGTTGCTGGATGGGTTGACCGTCACCATCGGCAATGGCTGGGTGAGTGGTGACCAATGGACGGTGGCGCCGCTGACCGGCGCGCAGGGGCTGAGCCTGCGTCCCTTGCAGCCGGCCGAGGTGGCCGCGGCCGCGCGTTGGCAGATCGATGGCCTGCCCAGCAATGGCGCCCGCAGCCTGCCCGAGATTTTCGACGATGCCACTGCGCTCGCCCTGCCTGGTGGCGACACCACGCCGCCGCCGTGGCGCATCACGGTGATTGCCGGCGGGTTGGCCGAGATCCGCGATCCCACCGGGGTCAATCTGCTGGCCACCGTGCCCGCCGATGGCAGTTTGATCGAAGGGCCGGGCGTGCGATTCCGCATTCCGGCCGATGCGGCAGAGGGCGATCTGTTCCGCATCGCCCCCACTCCGGCAGGCGCGCAGGACAATCGCAACCTGCTCGAACTCGGCCGCCTACGCGCCCAACCCGGCCCCAACGGCACGATCGAGGCGGTGCTGGATGCCGATCTGGCAGGCATCGGCGCCGGCGTTTCCGATACAAGGCGGCTGGAAACGGCCGCCGCCAGCCTGAAGGAGGATGCCGCGCGCGCCAATGATGCGGTATCGGCCGTCGATCTGGAAAAGGAAGCGGCTGAACTCACCCGCCTGCAGGCCGCCTATCGCGCCAATGCCCAGGTGATCGGCGTGGCGCGTGACCTGTTCGATCAGATTCTCGGGCTCGCCCGATGATCCCGCCGCTTTCCGCCCGGGCCGGCCATGATGCCGCCGTCCGCCGCCTGAAGGGGCTTTCGGAGCAATTGGCGCAGGTGCAGGAACAGATCAGCACGGGCAAGAAACTGCAGAAGCCCGGCGATGATGCCATCGCCTTTGCCCGCACCGCCACGCTGCGCCGCGCCGACGGCCAGGCCGAAGTGCAGCGCAAGGCGATGGATGCGGCCAGTGCCCGGCTTTCGGCCAGTGAAGTGGCCTTGGCCAGCATTGCCGATCTGGCGGCGCGCGCCAAGGAACTGGCACTGGCGGGCCGCAACGGTGCGCTCAATGCCGGCGATCGCCGCGTGCTGGCGCTGGAAGTGCGGGAGTTGGCCGCCGCCGCCCGCGGGCTGGCCGAAGCGCGCGGCGCCGATGGCGAGGCGCTGTTTGCCGGGGTTGGCACCCCGCCGGCCTATGCCGATGATCCCGAAGGCCTCGCGACCTGGGCCGGGCTGGGCGCAGCGCCGGAAGTGGCCACCATTGGCCGCCGCATCGCCGCCGGCATCACCGGGCCGGAAGCCTTTGGCGTGACCGAACCGCTGCCGCCGGTCGACCCGCTGGCGCCGCCGCCGGATCCGAACGTGCCGCCGCCGCCCCGCCAGCGCAATTTCTTCGACAGTCTGGCCCATCTGGCTGACAGCCTGGAGGAGCCACGCCCGCTGTTCTTCGATGCCGCGATAGACGAAGCGCTGGCAGCCATCGACGATCATGTGGGTGGCTTGGCCGCCGCACAGGCGCTGCTCGGCGCGCGGGCGGCGCGGCTGGAGGCCGAAAGCGACCGGCTCGATCGCAGCCAGCTCGAACTGAAATCCAGCCTGTCGAAGCTGGAAGACACCGACATGACCGAGGCGATTGCCCGGCTCGACCGCTTGTCGGTGGTGCTGGAAGCGGCGCAGGCGAGCTTTGCCCGCGTGTCACGCCTCAGCCTGTGGGACGATATCCGCTAGGCGCTCTGGCACAGAGAGATACTCGCTCATGCCGAGCTTGTCGAGGCACGCACCACAGCCGGCGGATGCCTCGACAAGCTCGGCATGAGCGGATTTGAGATTGGTTCCAGTGGGGCAGTCATCATTAAGTCCGTTCTGAACGGGCCGTAATCCGGGGGAACCCTTCACCCTGCGGAGCCGGCCCCTGCATGCTGTCCATCATCGGCCTTGTCGTGCTCATCGTCATGGTGTTTGGCGGTTTTGCCATCACCGGCGGCAGCCTGGGGCCGGTTCTGCACGCCCTTCCCCACGAATTCCTGATCATCGGCGGCGCCGCTGCCGGCGCCACGCTTGTGGCGACCGATATCAAGGGAATCAAGGAGATGGGCGGCGGTCTTGGCAAGGTGGTGAAAGGTCCCAAATACAAGAAGGCCGATTATGGCGCGGCGATCTTCCTCACCGCGCGACTGATGCGCCTGTTCCGCACCGAAGGGCCGACGGCCGTCGAACCGCATATCGAAGACCCGAAATCCTCCAGCATCTTCGCCGAATATCCGCAGTTCGCCGCCGATCATTTCTTCATCGATCTGGTGACGGATTCGATCCGGCTGCTGGTGGTGTCCACCGGCACATTGTCCCCCAACGCGGTCGATGAAGTGATCGAAACCCATATCGACACCCACCACCACGCCGCCCTGAAGCCCGTCGAGCGATTGCAGACCATGTCGGACGCGCTGCCAGCGCTGGGCATTGTCGCGGCCGTGCTGGGCGTCATCAAGACGATGGGCAGCATCGATCAGCCGCCGGCCATCCTGGGCGCCATGGTCGGGTCCGCGCTGGTCGGCACCTTCCTTGGCGTTCTGCTCAGCTATGGCATTGTTGGCCCGCTGTCGGCGCGGCTGAAGGCTGTGATCGATGAAGACAGTGAAATCTACATGGTGGTGCGGCGGGTGATCATCGCCACCTTGAAGGGCCAGCCGCAGCCGCTGGTGATCGAAGCGGCGCGCACGTCGATCAGCCCCACCCATCAGCCCAGCTTCAGCGAGATTTTTGACGGCATGCGGACAGCAAAGTGAGGAGCCGTCCGTGAAGCCTGAACTGAACATTGAACCGGAAGTCATTATCAAGAAAGCAAAAGGGCACGGCCACGCCCACCATGGCGGCGCGTGGAAAATTGCCTATGCCGATTTCGTCACTGCCATGATGGCCTTCTTCATGCTGCTCTGGATCCTGGGCGCCACCAACGAACAGCAGCGCAAGGGCATCGCGGATTATTTCACCCCCACGGTGATCCAGATGCAGAACAGCGGCGGTTCCAACGGGCTGTTTGGCGGCCGTTCCGTGACCGCACCCGATGGCGCGTCCATCCGCCCCGAAACCACCGGCAGGCGGCCGGTGACGGCCGCAGGCAGCGACAGCGCCGCAACCAGGCCCGGCGTGGGCGAAGGCAGCAATGCAGCATCAGGTCAGCAGGGCCAGGCCAGCGGCAACAGCGGCAAGCTGGCGCGGCCCGGTGACGCGGAAGCCGCCGCCAGGGCTGCCGCCGAAGCGCGGGCCCGCGACGACGCCGCGCTCGACAAGGCCGCTCAGCGCATCATGGCCAAGCTGGAGGCCGATCCGACGCTGAAAGGCCTGAAGGGCCAGGTGCGTTTCGTGAAGACGCGCGACGGGTTGCGCATCGATCTGGTGGAGCGCGCCGATTTCTCCATGTTCGGGCTTGGCACGGCGGCCCCCACCAGCGATGCCGGCGAACTGGTGCAGACCGTGGCCCACGCCATCGAGGACATGCCCAACAATCTCACCGTGCGCGGCCACACCGATGCGCTGGGCTTCTCCAGGCCGGGCGGCACCAGCAACTGGAGCCTTTCCACCGCCCGCGCCGATGCCACGCGCCGCCTGCTGATGGGTGCCGGCATCCCAGGCAGCCGCTTCCGCCGCATCGAAGGCGTGGCCGATACCGATCCTTACGTGAAGGACAAGCCCAACGATCCGCGCAATCGCCGGATCAGCGTGACCCTGCTCTATCAGGATCCGGCCTGATCACTCCGGCGCCAGCGGACGCCCTTCGAAACGGGCGATGGCGTGCTTCACCACCTTGTCCAGCGCCTGTGTGGAGAAGAAGCCGCCGGGGATCAGGCAATGATCGATCAGCACCCGGCGCCAGGCGGCAAATGTCTCGGCATCAGGCGGCGTGGGCCGTTGCCAGAAGGCATCAAGCCCGTCCTGGAAGGTGATATCGGGCATGTCGTAAATGGCTTCGCCCAGCACGATCACTGGTCCGCCCATGGCCAGACCAAGGGTGCCTGTGGTGCTGTTGATCGTTACCATGCCGCGTGCCCGGGCGCTGATCGCCTCGATGTCGCCGCCCACCAGATAATCGATGCGGTCTGCCGCGTTGAAACGCGCGGCAATGTCGGCCGTTACCTGCTGCCAGTCGCTCACGCCGTTATCGAGCGGATGTTCCTTCACCAGCAGCCGCACGCCGGCCGGGGCATGGGCGGCAAAGGACTCGATCACGGTCTTCAGCGCATCGGCAATGCCCACGAACGGCGAATGGATGCGGATTTGGGCATCGCTGTCCAATTGTAGCGGAAACAGGAAATAGGGTGCGCCAGATGCTTCAAGCCGGGCCAAAAGCTGCGCGCCAGCCGCCTCCCGGCGCTGCTTGCGCCACAATTTGCGCGCCCAGCCCATGCCTTCCACCAGCGGGTGCCAGGGGCGGTGGTTGTTCCAATGCGGATAATGCCAGCGGGTCAGCACATCGGCGACATTGTAGATCACCCCTTCCAGCGCGCGGCGGGGAAAGGAAGATTGCACCCGTCCATGCGGCGGCACCGGCGGCAACTGGGCGGCACGGCGGCGATAATAGTCCGGATCGCGCGGCAGGCTGCTGTGGCCGTTCACGCCGCCTTCTTCCATCGTCACCCAATCGGGGCGGACATAGCCTTCTTCAAAGACATGCACCCGCACACCCAGTTCGCGGCAGATGGCGCGGGCCACGACATGATAATCGCGGCAATCGCCAAACAGCATCACATCGGTCACGTCATGCTGGCGGATCAGGCCGCGAAAGGCCGCCGGCCAGTCTGCCTGGCTGCCGCGATAATCGATGCCGCCGGGCAGCCGCCAATAGGCGCGGTCACCCCCATTGAAATTGACCTTGTGCACCCGGTAGCCGGCGCGGATCAGGCCCTGGCCCAGCCGGCGGAACAAGGGCCCCATCAGCCCCTGCAGCAACAGCACGCTGCGATGGGCCGGCGACGGTGCAGATGCATGCTGCAAAACAGGGATTGCGCCAGTCGCGGGACTGGTCATCTCAGGCCTCACGGGCGGCTCCAACTCTGGCTCTCGCGCTGCCTTTAGGGTGGGTTGCTGGCATTTGTCGACAGGCTGGCTGCGAATTGCGGCGACACTGGGGCCAACGCCTCGAACATGCTGGCATTGCGAAGCCTGGCCGGACTCGCCAGCGTGAAAATCTGCCTGCCCACGGCAAGCCGTCGCACAGGCATAATGACAGGCCGGCAATCCCCGGCTATTCAGCCTGCCAAAATCGGTGGTACCTCGCCATTCGATCCCGAAAGAATCGATGGGTCGCACCTTCCTGATCATTCTGCTGCTGCTGATTGCGAGCGTGTTGGCCGATGCATTCGTGCGGCCGAGGCGGCCGCGCAGCCTGGCGGGATATTGGCTGCATCTGTGGACGATGCTGGCCGCAGCCGGGCTTGTGCAATTGCTGTTCGGCAATGCGCTGGTGGCCGGGCTGGTGGCACTGGGCGTGATGATCCTGCTGGTGGTCGTTTCCAACGCCAAGAACGCCATGCTGGGTGAGCCGTTGCTGTTTTCGGATCTGCAGCTGCTGGTCGCCGTGTTCCGTCATCCGCAATTCTATCTTTCCGCCTTGCGGCCCTGGCAGTTGGTGGCGCTGATCGCTGGCGCCATGGCGCTGATCGGGCTGCTGGCCTGGCAATTTGTGTTCGACATCACGGCGCGCCTTGCTGGATTGGGCCAGCTGCTGCTGGCGCTGCTGATCATTCGGGGGAGTGTGGTGGCCCCGCCATGGAACCGGCTGGCCATGGAACCTGATGCCATTACCGACATGGCGCGCCATGGCCTGATCGGCTCAATCCTGCTTTATTGGTGGCGGTGGTGGCACACCGAAGATCCACCGGCCTGCACCGCCGAAGTGATGAAGCCCAGCACCAGTCTGGTGGTGGTGGTGCAATGCGAGAGCTTTGCCGATCCGGCCGATCTTTTCGGTGATCCAGCCCTGGCATTGCCTGGGCTGGCCGCGGCGCGCCGCAAGGCCTGGGCCCAGGGGCGCCTGCTGGTATCCGGCTTTGGCGCCTATACCCAGCGTGCCGAATATGGCGTGCTGTTCGGCCGTGACGAGGATGTGCTCGGGTTTCGCCGCTACGATCCCTATCTCACCGCCCTGGGAGAAAGCAGCCACGCCTTGCCGGCCCGCCTTGCCCGCGCCGGCTGGCGCAGCCTGTTCGTTCACCCGCACGACCTTGGCTTCTATGGCCGCAACCAGATCATGCCGGCCGCGGGTTTCAGCGAGATGCTGGGACCAGAAGCCTTTTGCCTGCCCGGGCGCGGCGAGCATCGCTATGTCTCCGATGCGGCCATTGCCGATATGATGATGGCCCGTGCCCGCGCCAGCGACGCCCCCGTGCTGATCCATGCCGTGACCATCGAAAATCACGGCCCATGGCCAGCCGACAGCGGCGCCAGCCACGGCAAGCGATCAAGCGCCTATCTGCACCTGGTTGGGAAAGGGGATGCCATGCTGACCCGCCTGATCGATGAAATATCGGCGCTGAAGCGGCCGGCAATCCTGTTGTTCTATGGCGATCATCGCCCCAGCATTGCCGGCCTGGTCGATCCGGGCGGCGATCGCGATACACCCTATGTGCTGCTGCGCTTTGGCCCCGATGGGGCGGTGTTGGAAGGCAATGGCACGCCGCAGGACCTGACCCCGGCGCAGCTGCACCATCTGCTGGTGGACAGCATCACGGCTTGAGCCGGCGCAACAGCGCATCCCGAACGAAACTGGGCAGCACCCGATCCAGCAGCCGCAGCAACGCAAAACGGCGCGGGATGATGGCATGGCCGGCCCCGGCATCGAACGCCGCCAGGATACGGCGGGCAGCGTCCTCCAGCGGCAGCAGCAAGGCTTTCGGCACCGGCCGGCCGCCGCCAGCCCAATCGACGAAACCCGGGGATACCAGCGTGATGGTCACGCCATGGGGCGCCACCGCCAGTCGCAGCGCCTCGCCAAAGCGCGCCAGCCCGGCCTTGCTGGCGGCATAGGCCGGCGCGTGCGGCAAGGCATGGAAGGCCGCTGCCGAACCCACCAGCAGGATCCGGCCCTGCCCGCGCCCGGCCATGCGCGACGCCAACGCCGCCGCCAAGGATGCCGGGCCCGCGAAATTGACGACCGCGAGGCGCGCAACCTGTTCGGCCGGTTCGACAATCTGTCCCGGTGGCACCGCGTCGCCCTGCCCCGCAACCAGCAGCGCCCAATCGATCGGCGCTGCATTGTCTTCGGCCGCCACGGCGTCCGCCGCAGTTGCGGGATCGGCCAGATCGATCTGGCGCAGTTCCACGGCGGCCCCGGCGGCCTGGCATTCGGCCGCGATGGCCGCCAGCCGTGCCGCATCCCGGCCCCACAGCAGCAATTGGGTTCCCGGCGCCGCCAGCTGCCGCGCCAGCGCGCCGCCGATGGCTCCCGACGCGCCGGTGATCAGGACACGGCGAAGGAATGGCACCGTTTCGGACGTTATATCGCCGTGGGGGGCTGGAACCGACGCATCGGGCGAACTGCTCATGGCCTGTTCATAGAACACCCCGCAAGACCTGATAAGCCAAGGAATCGGGGGCAAGATGTTGCGACGCAGCAATCACGAAATGTTCACGAATTACCAAAATGTGACAAGCACTTGGCGGAGTGTCGTAACTATTGGGCGTTGCGTCGCTTGCACCTTGACACCGGCCGCGACCTCCTGTTGAGACCGTCGGTGATGGTGCCCTCCCATTCTCGAATCAAGCTGTTTGAAAATCGCTGGCTGGAAAAGCTGACAGTGATTTCAATCCCCGGCTTTCTGGCCCTGTGGTCAGTGGCGTTGCCTGTCATCGGCTGGCGGGCATGGCTGGCAACGGCCGGCGCCCAAGGTGCGCCCGATATGCTGGCAGCCGGCACGGCCTGTCTTGCCGGCGTGGTGTTGTGGACGCTGACCGAATATGCCCTGCACCGCTTCCTGTTCCATTGGGATCCGGCCTCGGCGATGATGGAACAATTCGTGTTCGTCATGCACGGCAACCACCATGACATGCCCAATGATCCGCTGCGCAACCTGATGCCGCCAATCGTCAGCCTGCCGGTGGCAGCTGTGATCTGGGCCGTCGTGGTGGGGCTGGCTGGCCCTGTCGGCAATTGGCTGTTTCTGGGCTGGATCAGCGGCTATGTCGCTTATGATCTGGTGCATTATGCCTGCCACCAATGGCCGATGAAGGGCCGGATGGCGCGGCTGCTGAAAACCCATCACATGCGTCACCATCATCTTGATGAAGAAGGCAATTATGCCATCACCGGCATGATGTGGGATCGGCTGTTCGGCACCCGCATCGCCCGCGAACGCCGCGCCTAATCCAGCAATTGCCTCAGGCTCACCAGCACCCTTGCTTCAGGCGCGGCGGCACGCGCACCGGCCAGGCCATAGCCCCAAGCGACCAGCGCCAACGGCAGCCCGGCAGCCCTTGCCGTGGCGGCGTCCACGGCCGAATCCCCCACATACAGCGTCGAAGCCGGATCAGCGCCGAGCGCTGCCAGCGCCAACCGCGCGCCATCGGGGGCGGGCTTGCGCGGCAAATCGCTGCGGGCGCCGACAATGGCTCCGAAATACCGGGCCAGATCAAGATCGGTCAGGATCTTCTCGCACAGATGTTGCGGCTTGTTGGAACAGATGCCCAGGCCGATATCCGCGCTGGCCAGGGCCGCCAGTGCCTCGGCAACGCCCGGGAAGGCCAGATCCGGCGGAGTCGCAACCACGGCATGGCGGACGCGGAATTCGGCAATCTCGATCCCGGGATCGCGGCAGTGCGGTCCCATCACTGCGGCGATCATCGCTTCGCCGCCGATCGCATCCATGGCACGTGCCAGCGCTGGATCGGCATGAAACGCGACGCCGCGCGCCGCCAACATGGTATCGATGATGGCGCAGGTGATCCGGACGCTGTCGACCAATGTGCCATCAAGATCAAACAGGATGTGGCGAAGGATCGGGCCGGGCTGGCGCGTTGCAGTCATGGCGACCTGCCTTCCCGGCATTGTCGCCGCTGTCAAGAATTGACCGGCGACGGCTGCAGCAGTAACAGGCCCACACGACAGGGGTCATTCATCAGGACAATATCATGCTGAGACTGACCAGGGAACGCCATCAGGCCATCGGCCGGCAAGTCATTGCGCTTGAAGCAGAAGCCCTGTTTCAGCTGGGCGAAATGATCAACGGCAGCTTTGCCGACGCCGTCGACGAGATTCTGGCCTGCAAGCAACGGATCGTTGTGTCCGGCATGGGCAAATCCGGGCACATTGCGCGCAAGATCGCCGCCACGCTGGCCGCCACCGGTACCCCGGCGCATTTCGTCCACGCCGCCGAAGCCGCGCATGGCGATGCCGGCATGGTGATGCCCGGCGACGTGTTGCTGGTGTTTTCCAACAGCGGCGATACCGTTGAATTGCAACCACTTTACGCCCATGCCGGGCGGCTTGGCGTGCGCGTGATCGGCGTGTGTCGCAACCGCGATTCGCTGCTGATGCGCCGCGCCGATATTGGCCTTCTGCTGCCGCAGGTTCCCGAAGCCTGCACCGCCAGCATGGCACCCACCACATCCAGTACCATGATGCTGGCACTGGGCGATGCGCTGGCCGTTTCGGCCATGCACGCCCGCGGCATTTCCGAAGACGAGATCCGCGCCCTGCACCCCGGCGGCGACATTGGCCGGCGCCGCAGCATGGTGGTTGATGTGATGCACAGCGGCGATCGCCTGCCGCTGGTGGCCATCGACACGCCAATGCCGCAGGTGCTGATCACCATGACCGAAAAGCGCCTGGGCATGGCCGGCGTGGTGAATGCCGATGGCGATCTGGTCGGCGTGATCACCGATGGCGATCTGCGCCGGCAGATGACCAATGTCGCCACCGGGGCGGTGAGCGCGGTAATGACGCCGGCGCCCAAGATCATCGAGCAGTCCGCCTCGGTGGATGATGCCCTGGAAATGATGCGCGCGCACCGTATCACCGTATTGTTTGTGGTGCCCGACGCCAATTCGCGTCGGCCGATTGGCGCCGTCCAGATCTACGACATCGCCGCCACCCCGCCCTGGGGTCGTTGACACGATGCACCGCGCGCCGATGAACGTGGCCATCGTCGTTCCGGCGCGTCTGGCTTCCACCCGTTTTCCGGCCAAGCCCCTCGCACCGCTGCATGGCCCCGATGGAACGGCGCGACCAGCCATCGCCTATACTTGGGCTGCGGCACAGGCGGCAGCGGCTGCCCTGCCCGGCCAAGTGCAATGCGTGATCGCCACCGACGACGCCAGCATTGCCGAAGCCTGCACGTCTCTGGGCATGACCGTGGCGATGACGCCGGAAAGCTGCCTGAACGGCACGGAGCGTTGCGCCGCCGCACTCAATGGCCTCAGCGAGGTGCCGGATATTGTCGTCAACCTGCAAGGCGATGCGCCGCTGACCCCGGCCAGCATGGTGGCGGCCGTCGTGGAATTGCTCGCGGCCCGGCCCGATCTGGCGATGGCAACCGCCGTGGTGGCCGCGTCCCCGACGGTGCTCAGCCATTTGCAAACGGATGCGGCCGCTGGCCGAGTGGGCGGCACCACCGCGGTATGCACCCGCGATGGCCGCGCGCTCTACTTCTCCAAGTCCATCATTCCGCACGTCGCGCCGGGCAGCACGCCGGCGCAACCGGTGCTGTTGCACGTCGGCCTTTATGCCTATCGCCCCGCCGCGCTAGTGGCCTATGTTGCCGCCGGGCCCGCACCGCTGGAACTGCAGGAAGGGCTGGAACAATTGCGCTTTCTGGATGCCGGATTGCCGGTGGGCGTCGCCCGATGTGCCGCGCCGGCCTGGGAGATGATCGAACTCAACAACCCGACCGATGTGCCGCTGATCGAAGCCGAGCTGGCACGCCGGGCGCTCGCCGAAAGCCGCTGATGCTGCCCAATTTCACCCGTGCCCCCGGAGCGTCGCCGTTCCTGATCGCCGGCCCCTGCGTCATCGAAAGCGAAACGCTGTGCCTGGCCATCGCCACGCGCCTGAAAGCCATGGGCGAGGAACTGGGCCTGCCCGTGATCTTCAAGGCCAGTTTCGACAAGGCCAATCGCACCTCGGTGAACGGCTTTCGCGGCCATGGGCTGGAAGAAGGCCTGCGCGTGCTGGAAAAGGTGCGGCAGGAAACCGGGCTGCCGGTGCTGACCGATGTGCACTTGCCGGATCAGGTGAAGGCCGTGGCCGAAGTGGTTGACATGTTGCAGACACCGGCATTTCTTGCTCGCCAGACCGATCTGATCGGCGCCGCTGCTGCCAGCGGCCGGCCAGTCAATATCAAGAAGGCGCAGTTCATGGCGCCGGGCGACATGGCTGCCGTGCTGGGCAAGGCCCGAGCCGCCGCTGGCACCGAAGGCGGCACCATCCTGCTGTGCGAACGCGGATCGAGCTTTGGCTACAATAATCTGGTGGTGGACATGCGCAGCCTCGTCATCATGCGCGAAATGGGCTGCCCGGTGGTGTTCGACGCCACCCACAGCGTGCAATTGCCCGGTGGCGGCGGCGATCGCTCGCTGGGCCAACGCCAGTTCGTCGCCCCATTGGCCCGCGCTGCGGTTGCTGTTGGGGTCGACGGCCTGTTCATGGAAACCCACCCCGATCCCGACCAGGCGCTGTCGGACGGTCCCAACATGGTACCACTGGATCAGCTTCCCGGCCTGATGCGCCAACTCATCGCCATTGCCGCCCTGGGCTGATGGCCCCGCTGCTGGCCATTCCGCCCTTTCCCGGTGCCCGCCCGCCGGCCTTTGCCGTGCCCGGCGGCGCGGGAAATGATGATCCCGAAGAACTGCTGGCCGCCCTGGCGCGGCATCGGGTTGGCGGCTGCTATTGGGGCCGGCAAGTGGCGAGCCCAGCCGTGCTGGATGCCGCCAACTGGCCCGCCGATGCCGATCCCTGGACACTGCTCGACAATGCGAGCGAAGTACGGCTGCCCGCAGACGATCCGCGCGCCCTGCTGGCAATGGCGGCCGGCAAGTTGTACGACGGCGATGCGACCTCCCTGCTGAAGGCGCATCTGACCGGCTGGCAATGGCGCGATCCGTTCAACGGAAACATCATCTCTCCGCTGCAAGCAATTGAATTATGTGGTTTCTGGCGGCTATTGATTGATGGCAACCGGCACATATCGGCGGCATTGGGCTTTGCCTACTGGAAGCGCCCTACCGTTTCCCCCCTGATGTGGAACGGCCAGAAAACCCCATTCAGACGCGGCGTGCCGGCACTTGCCACCGGCGATGGCGTCGCCATCTGGCGCTCCCGGCTCTCGGCAGCGCAAGCAAAGGCCCTTGCCGACTGGCCTGTTCTGGAGGTGGAAGATGGGTTCATCCGTTCCGCAGGTCTGGGGGCAGATTGCGTGCCGCCACTCTCCATCATCGTTGATCGCTTGGGCGCGCACTTTGATCCGAGCCAGCCGAGCGAACTGGAAAATCTGCTTCAGAACAATGATTTCCCGGATAATCTTCTAGCGCGTGCGCAAGCGCTGCGAACCGCAATTGTCGCGGCCGGCCTGTCCAAATATGAAAAGGGAGAGGCCAGTCCGCTGCCTCGCCCCGGCGGCACGCGCCGGCACATTCTGGTGCCCGGCCAGGTTGAGGATGATCGCGCCGTCACCAGCGGCGGCGCCTTGTCGTCGAATCTGGAACTGCTGCGCCGCGCCCGCACCGAAACCGGTCCGAACGCCTATGTGATCTACAAGCCGCATCCCGACGTGCTTGCCGGTCACCGCAAGGGCCTGATTGCGGCAGCCGACATGGCTGCGCTGGCTGACCGGGTGGAAACGGCGGCACCCATGGCGGACCTCATCGCCATGGTGGACGAGCTGCACGTCAACAGTTCGCTGGCCGGGTTCGAAGCGCTGCTCCGCGGCAAGCCGGTCACTGTCCACGGCGTGCCCTTCTACGCCGGCTGGGGCCTTACCACCGACCGCGGCCCGGTCCCCGCCCGCCGTACCGCCCGGCGCAGCCTGGATGAGCTGGTCGCCGCCGCCTATCTGCTCTACCCGCGCTATCTCGATCCCGAAACCGGCTTGCCCTGCCCGGCAGAGGTGCTGGTGCAGCGCCTGACCGCCGCACCGCCCGCACTGGATGCCGCCGCCAGCGCCGTTGTCGCCGTGCGCCGCGCCACCGGCCGCGTGCGCCGCCTGCTGGGGCGCTGATGGCCCGGCGCCCGCTCCCCTGGCCATCGGGCCGCGCCCTGCGTGCCGTGCTGGCGCTGGCCGCGCGGGTGGCGCCACTGGCCACGCTGGCGGCGCTGGCCACGCTGCTCAGCGGCAAGCGGGTGCGGGCCTGGAACGCGCTGTGCCGCCTGGCCGCGCGCCACCCGGCGGATTACCGGCGCTGGGTGGCCCATACGGCACCGCTGCGCGAGGCCCACTGGATCGGCGGAGCAGCGGCCTTGCCGGGCCTGACCATCGCCGCCTTGCCCAGCGACGATGTGCGCCTGCACGATCTGCTGGCCAGCACGGAAGCCGATGGCAGGCAATGGCTGGTGCCGCTGTGGCCGGGGGACCGGACCAGTGCGGCGCTGCCCTCCGCGCTCGGCGCCGCGCTGTCGCGCTGGCCGGATGCGCGCATCATCTTTTGGGACGAGGATGTGAAAACACCCGCCGGCCGCGCCGAGCCGTGGCTGAAGCCGGCGTGGGATCCACTGCTGCACATGGCCCGCGATTGCCTGGGCGGGGCCAGCGCCATCCATGTCGAAACCGCCTGCGCCGCGCTGGCGACACTGCCCGAACTGCCGGCCACCGCCGCCGGCCTGGCCCGGCTGCAACTGGCCATGCTGGGCCAAGGTGCCGTGCCGGCCCATGTGCCGCTGATCCTCACCCACCGGGCCAGCGCGATGGCGCCGCTGCCGCATTGGCCGGCGCTGGTGGAAGCGCATTGGCCCGGCTGGCAGATCGTGCCGCGCGGCGACAATCTGCCGTTCCTGCGCGTGCTGCCGCCGGTGCCGGCGGTATGGCCGGCGGTGTCGATCATCATCCCCACCCGCGATCGCGCCGATCTGATGCGCACCTGCCTGTCGGGCCTCGCCCGCCTGTCCTATCCTGGCCGGGTGGAGATCATCGTCGTCGACAACGGCAGCCGCGATGCCGAGGCACTGGCCCTGCTGGATGCCGAGGCCGCCGCCGGCCGCATCCGGCTGCTGCGCGATGAGGGGCCGTTCAATTTTTCCCGCCTCAACAACCGGGCCGCCGCCAGCGCCAGCGGTGATTATCTGTGCCTGTTCAACAATGATGTGGAGGCGCTGGACGGAGACTGGCTGGCGCTGATGGTGCGCCATGCGCTGTGCCCCGGGGTGGGCGCGGTTGGGGCGCAGCTGCTCTATCCCGATGGCAGCATCCAGCATGCCGGCGTTACCGTCGGCCTTGGCGATGCTGCCGGCCATGTCCAGCGCGGCATCGATCCGGCCAGCCGCGATCATGCCGCCTGGCACGCCGTCACCCGCCAGGTCTCGGTGGTGACCGCCGCTTGCCTGCTGGTGGCGCGCCAGCACTATGCGGCCGTCGGCGGGCTGGACGAGGCGGGCTTTGCGGTCGCCTTCAACGATGTCGATTTCTGCCTGAAGCTGCAGGCGTCGGGCCTGGCCAATGTCTATTGCGCCGAAAGCCGGCTGATCCACGCCGAATCCCGCACCCGCCCGCGCGACCACCGGCCCGATCAGGTGGAGCGCTTCAATCGCGAACGGGCGTTGCTGCAACAACGCTGGCGCACCGCCGGCCGCTGCGATCCGCATCACAACCCGTTGTTTTCCGCCACGGCAGAAGCCTGCCTGCTGTCGATGGCATGACGGCCCGCCCGCATCTTGCCGATGTCACGCTGGTGGCCGTCACCAGCGTTGCCCTTGATGCCACGCTGGCATCCCTGCGCCACAGTATGGGCCAGGCCCGCTTTGGCACGGCGCTGCTGCTGTCGGACCGCGCGCCCGATGGCCTTGCCGGCAGCGGCATCACCTGGCGGGCGATCCCGCGTCTGGCCAGCCGCGCCGATTATTCGCGTTTTGTCATGGGCAGCCTGGCCGGGTATATCGAGACCAGCCACGCCTTGCTGGTGCAATGGGATGGCTTCGTGCGCGATGGCCGGGCGTGGCGCGACGAATTTCTGGATTATGATTATATCGGCGCGCCCTGGCCACAATATCGGGGCGACATGGCGGTGGGCAACGGCGGTTTTTCCTTGCGATCGCGCCGGCTGCTGCAAGCAACGGCGCAATTTCCGCCCAGTGACGTACCGGAAGACGTTGCCATTTGTCGCACGCACCGGCCTTTTCTTGAACAGGCGCACGGCATCCGCTTTGCAAACATGGACGTGGCGCGCGCCTTCTCTTATGAACGCGGCGATTCCAATGGGCTGGAGTTTGGCGTTCATGGCGTGTTCAACATGCTGGCCGAACTGGGCTCGACACGCCTGGCAACATGGCTGGCAGATCTGGAGCCCGGAGTGATTGGCGAACGCGAGAGCACGGAATTGCTGGTGAAGGCCGTGCGGACGGGTGACTTGCCGCTGGCCCGGCTGGCGCTGCGTCACCATCGCGCTCATCCCCGCCATGCCCGCCGCCTGTTGCGCGGCCTCGGTTGGCTGCTGCGTGGCCATGATGGCCGACCTGTCGTGCACTTGGAGGGTGATAGGCATGTCGGGTGAACTGGAACGCTTTGATCCGGCCGAACAGCGCGGCCGCATCGCCTATGAACATCTGCACCGTTACGCCCTGTGCGCCCAGCATGTCGCTGGAAAGCGCGTGCTCGATCTGGCCTGCGGCACCGGTTATGGCACCGCCATCCTGGGCGCCCAAGGTGCGCAGGTGACGGGGGTGGACATCAGCGCTGCCGCCATCCGACTTGCCCGCAAGCGCCATGGCAGTGACAATGTCACATTCGTGATCGCCGATTGTTTCGATCTGCCGTTTGCCGCCGCCAGCTTCGATGTCGTCGTCGCCAACGAGATGATCGAGCATGTTGCGGATCATGACGCCCTGATCACCGAGGCAAGGCGGGTGCTGGTGCCGGGAGGGCTGCTGCTGGTCTCCACACCCAATAAGCCGGTATACAACCGCTTCAAAGCGCCCAATGCATTCCACATTTCGGAAATGGACCAGCACGAATTCATGGACATGCTGGGCCGGCATTTCCGCCATGTCCGGCTGACCGGCACGCGCATGGCGCTGCTTTCGGTCGGCTACCCGCTGGACGCGAGCCCGCATGACAATCTGGGAGCCGCACGCATCTTCAACGGCAGCGTGACGCCGGCTGGCCAGCCCGAGCTTCTGTCCGGCGAATTCGGCCTGGCTGACCCGGAGTATCTGCTTGCCGCCTGTTCGGATCAGTTGCTGGAAGCGCTTCCGGTTGAATCCAGCCTCTATCTCAACAGCAATGATGATCTGTGGATGGAGCATGAGCGGATCATGGCCTGGGCCTCGCAGCTCCACGAGGAGGACGAGCTGCTGCGGGCCGATGTGATGCGGCTGCATGACGAACTGGCGCGGGAACGTGCGCTGCTGAATGATCTGCGCGCTGAACATCAGCGGCTGGATCAACAGGCCGCCGATCTGCGGCAGGGCAATGATGCGCTGGCTCAGGCGCTGGAACGCGAGCGTGCCGGGGGTGACCGTGAGGCTGACAGCCGGCGGAGCATGTTGGCGCGACTGTTGGGGCAGGCCGGCGGCAGCCCTGTTGCAGCTGACGACACCGATATCATCGCCGGTTTGTTCGCGCTGAACGAGCAACTGCTCACTGCTCGCCTGCGAGGCGAAATGGCCGAGGAGAAGGCTGCGCGTGAAGCGGCAGCACAGGCCGAAGCCAAAACCGCTGCCGCGCAGGCCGAAGCTCGCAGTGCCGAACTTGCAGCGCGTCTATCCGCGCTGGAGCGTGATCTGGCAGCAGGCAGCGCTGCCCTGGCCCGCACACAGGCCGAGTTGTCCGATCTGATGACCAGCAGCGCCGCTACGGCCGCCGAGCGCGAGCAACTGTCGATGGAGTTGACAAGGGCGCAGCAGCAACTGGCCAGCAGCGAGCAGGTCAATGCGCAAACACTCGCGGCGCTGGCGCGCATGCAGGGTGACACTGATCGGTTGACGCAAGAACTGGCAACCAGTGCACAAGCGCTGTCTGAACGGGACGCTGAACTGGGCAATAAGCAGGCCGAGCTGGCCGGTACTCGCGCCGCGTTCGAAGCCACGCGGGCAGAGTTTGACGGCATCCGCACCGAGCTGGCCAGTTCCAGGGCCGAGTTGAACAGCAACAAGGCGGATCTGGCAAACGCCCGTGCCGAACTGGCCAGCGCCCGCGCCGAACTTCATCGCCTGCACAAGGCGGCCGCTGCCCAGGCGCCGTCGCCCGAGGTCACCCGGCGAAAGGAACGACTGGCCACGGTCCACCAGCAAGTGACCGCGGCATTGGCCAGTGCGCCGGCGCGGGTGGCCGGGCGCATCGGCCCGCCACCACCACCGCCGCCACGCCGCTGGCAACAGCAGTTGCTGGGCCGGCCGGCGCCGCTGCCCACCCGTATCTTCGATGCCGACTGGGTGAAGCGCCAGCGCCCCGGCCTTGGCCGGGTCACCCTGGCGAGCTATCTGGCCGATCCGGCGCTGCATGCGGTTGATCCGCACCCGCTGTTTGCCGCCAGCGCCTATCTGGCGGCCAATCCCGATGTCGCGGCCGAAGCCATGGCGCCGCTGGCGCATTATGTGCGGCATGGCTGGCGCGAAGGGCGCAATCCGCACCCGTTGTTCCCCAACGACTGGTATCTGGCGCAGAATCCTGACGTGGCGGCCGATGGCGGCATCAACCCGCTCGATCACTATCTGCAGCACGGCTGGCGCGAGGGGCGCTGGCCCAACCCGCTGTTTGATCCGCGCGCCTATCTGGATCGCTATCCCGATGTCGCGGCCGCCGGCGTTGATCCGTTCACCCACTTCATCGCCCATGGCCAACACGAGGGACGCGAGCCGCAGTTCCGCGGCTGGGATCCCGAATGGCCCGGCGTGCTGGGCGGCCAGGCAACCAGTGTCGGCCTGCTGAACCACCTGTTGACCACGCCGCCACCGGCACCGCCTGCCGCTGCCGCCAACGCCGCCGCACCCGAAACTGCGGCGTGGCCGCCCAGGCCGGTGGATGATTACTGGCCACCACAGGGCCTGCGCGATTTCCTGCTGGATGGCCATGGCGAGCCCGTGCTGAACCGCTGCTGGTATCTATTGTCGCTGATGCAGCGCTGGCAGGACAGGCAGGCCGAATTTGCCGCGTCCGATGATTGCCGCACCCTGCTGGAACGGCTGCGCCTGCGCGCCGCACTGCGCACCCTGCCCGCCGGCCGCACCCCGGATGCCAGCATCATCATCCCGGTCTACAACAATGTGCTCGATACGCTGATCTGCCTCGCCAGCCTGCTGGAGCTGGATGAAGCGCATGATTTCGAGGTGATCGTGGCCGATGATGGCTCCAGTGATGCCACGGCGGCGCTGGTGGGGGCCATTGGCGGCTGCGTGCGCCACCTGCGCCAGCCGCGGAATCTGGGCTTCCTGGGCAATTGCAATGCGGCAGCGGTGCAGGCGGTTGGCCAGCATATCATCCTGCTCAACAACGACACGCTGGTGTTTCCCGGCTGGCTCGACGGCCTGCTGGCCCCGTTCGCCGCGTTTGAACGGGTGGGCCTGGTCGGTTCCAAGCTGATCAACTGGGATGGCACGCTGCAGGAAGCCGGTGGTATCTTCTGGCGCGACGGTTCAGCGTGGAATTTCGGCCGCAACCAGGATGCGCGCGCGCCGGAGTATAATTATCTGAAGGACGTCGACTATGTGTCGGGCGCGTCCATCGCCGTGCCGGCCAGCGTGTGGCGCGAGATGGGCGGCTTCGATCCGGCCTATACGCCGGCCTATTGCGAAGACAGCGACCTGGCCTTCCGCCTGCGCGAGGCCGGCTGGCGAACGCTCTACAGCCCGGCATCGGAAGTGATGCACCACGAAGGCCGCAGCCATGGCCGCGATGTCGGGTCGGGCATCAAGGCCTATCAGGTGGCCAACAGTCAGCGCCTGTTCGACCGCTGGCGCCACGTGTTGGAGCGCGATCATTATCCCAATGCCCAGAACGTGCTGCGCGCCCGCGATCGCAGTTTCAGCAAGCGCCACGTGCTGGTGGTGGATCATTATGTGCCGCAGTGGGATCGCGATGCCGGATCGCGCAGCATGCACGAATTCATGCGCGTGCTGCTGGAGGCCGGTCATGCCGTGACCTTCTGGCCCGACAATCTGTGGCGCGACCCGGATTACACACCCAAGTTGCAGGCACTGGGCGTGGAGGTGATCCACGGCGTGCGTTTCCGTGACGGCTTTGATGGCTTCATGGCTGAACGCGCCGACCTGTACGACATGGTGCTGCTCAGCCGGCCGCATGTGGCGGTGCACTATGTCGATGCCGTTCGTCGCCACAGCCGGGCGCGCATCGTCTATTATGGCCACGACGTGCATTTCCGCCGCATGATGGCGCAGCGCACGCTGGAAGGCCGCCCGGCCGAGGATGCCGAGGTGGCCGCCATGCGCGCGCAGGAGCTTGGCATCGCCGGGCGCAGCGATCTGGTGCTCTACCCCAGCCAGGAGGAAGCCACGGTGATGGCCGGGCTGCTGGATGGCAGGACCGATGTGCGCGCCATTGCCGCCTATCGTTTCACGGCCAGCGAACTGGCCGGCGCGCGCACGGCGCTGCAGCAGCGCGGGCCAGCACAGGGGCCGATCCGCCTGCTGTTCGTCGGCGGCTTTGCCCACCCGCCCAATGCGGATGCCATCACCTGGTTCTGCCGCGAGGTGCTGCCCCTCGCGCAAGCCGGCGGGCGCGCACTGGCGCTGACCATTGTGGGTTCAAAGGCCGGAGCTGAGATCAAGGCGCTGGAACGCCCCGGCGTGACGGTGCGCGGCTTTGTGTCGGACGCGGAACTGCTGCGCCTCTATGCCGAAACCGACATGGTGATCGCACCACTGCGCTATGGCGCCGGGGTGAAGGGCAAGGTGATCGAGGCGATGGCGCGCGGCGTGCCAGTGGTGACCACCGATGTGGGCGCGCAAGGCATCGACGGTGCCGAACATCTGCTGTTCATCGCCAACACGGCCGAGGCGCTGGCCGCTGCCGTGATCGCCGCCACCGATCACGAGGCCGCCCGCCAGCGGGCACGGGCCGCCCTTGATTTCATCGATCAGCATTATTCGACCAGCGCGATGCTGGGCGTTCTTGAAGCCGGCCTTGCCCCCGCCTGACGCCGGCCCTGCACAGTGAGGATGACGTGACGCCATTTCTTGCCACCAACGTGCGCTCCCGCGCGCCGCTCCGGCTGGGTCTGGGCGGTGGCGGCACTGATCTGGCCTCCTACAGTGATGTGCATGGCGGCGTGGTCCTCAATGCCACCATCGACCGCTATGCCTATGCCCATCTCACGCTGGAAAGCGGCGGCGACATCCTCTTCAAGGCCGACGATCTGGAAACCGAGGAGCGGCTGCCGCTGGGGCTGGATTTCGATATTCACGACGGCCTGGTGCTGCACCGCGCCGTCTATCGCCACATGATGGTGACCTACAACGACGGCCGGGCGCTACCGATGACGATCACCACCACGATCGACGTGCCGGCCGGATCGGGGCTGGGCGCCTCATCGGCGCTGACGGTGGCGCTGATCGAGGCCTTTGCCCACGCCATGCAGTTGCCGCTGGGCCCCTACGACATCGCCCGGCTGGCCTTTGACATCGAGCGGCGGCAACTGGGCATGGCTGGCGGCAAGCAGGATCAATATGCAGCAGCGTTCGGCGGCTTCAATTTCATCGAGTTCCTGGCTGGCGGCAGCGGCGTGATCGTCAACCCGCTGCGCCTGCGCCGCGATGTGCTCAACGAGTTCGAATCGGCGCTGGTGATCTGTTTTTCCGGCCAATCGCGGCAATCAGCCGACATCATCCGCCAGCAGGTGGAGGGCATCGACCAGCTCGACGCCGCCAAGCTGGCCGCGATGCACCGAATCAAGGATCATGCCCACGCCA
This sequence comes from Sandarakinorhabdus sp. AAP62, assembly GCF_000331225.1. Taxonomy (GTDB): domain Bacteria; phylum Pseudomonadota; class Alphaproteobacteria; order Sphingomonadales; family Sphingomonadaceae; genus Sandarakinorhabdus. The sequence continues at coordinate 207,824 of NZ_ANFY01000017.1, forward strand.
TGAAGTCCTGCATTCTTTCCGGCGATATCAAGGGTATGGCCGAAATCCTGCGCCAATCCTGGCTGTCGAAGAAGCAGACGGCATCGGCCATCAGCACCAGCACCGTTGATGAACTGCTCGATATCGCGATGGCGTCGGGGGCTTGGGCCGGCAAGGTTTCGGGTGCTGGCGGCGGCGGCTTCATCATGCTGCTGGCCGATCCGGAACGGCGCCTGGGCCTGATCCGCGCGCTGAATGCCAATGGCGGCCAGGCCAGCGCCGTGAAGCTGACGTTTGATGGCGCCGAAGCCTGGACAGTGCCATGACCGGGGCGGATATCCGCCAGTGCGTGATCCTGCTCGGCGGGCTGGGCACGCGGCTGGGCGCCCTCACCCGCGCCATGCCCAAGCCGCTGCTGGACGTGGCCGGCAAGCCTTTCGTCGATGTACTGGTGGGCGAAGCGCTGCGGCGCGGTTTCACCGATCTGCTGCTGCTGGCCGGTCATGCGTCCGATGTGGTGCAGGATTATGCGCAAGGCCTGCGCGCCCGGCTGCCAGCGGGTGCCCGCGTGACGGTTTCGGTGGAACCGGAACCGATGGGCACTGGCGGCGGTGTGCGCTTTGCCAGCGATCACCTGGCCGATCGCTTCCTGTTGCTGAATGGCGATACCTGGTTCGATTTCCACTGGCTGGATCTGCTGCAGGCCGCCACGCACGGCCCGGCGCTGGCGGCGCGGCCGGTGCCGGCGGCAGACCGGTTTGAAACCCTGGAAATCGCCAGCGACGGGCGCGTGACCCGCATCGTGCCGCGCGGCGAAGCGAAGGGCGAAGTGCTGATCAACGGCGGCGCCTATGTGCTGGACAAGGCCGACATCCTTACCTTCCCCGCGAAATTCTCCATCGAATCCGACCTGCTGCCGCAACTGGTGCAGCAGGGCCGGCTACGCGCCGTGGCCCGCACCGGCTATTTCATCGATATCGGCGTGCCCGACAGCTATGCCGAAGCGCAAACCGCCATCCCGCGCCAGCGCACCCGCCCGGCGCTGTTCCTCGATCGCGATGGCGTGCTCAACCACGATGATCATTATGTCGGCTCGCCGGATCGGCTGCGCTGGATGGAGGGCGCCGCCGATGCGGTGCGGCTGGCCAACCAGCTGGGCATCTATGTGTTTGTCGTCACCAACCAGGCTGGCGTCGCCAAGGGCCATTATGGCGAAGCCGATGTGCAGGCGTTGCATCAGTGGATGGCGGCGCAGCTGCGCCAGGCGGGCGCGGCCATCGATGATTGGCGCTATTGCCCGTTTCACCCGAATGCCACAAATCCGGCCTATGCCAGCGTTCATCCTTGGCGCAAGCCCGCGCCGGGGATGCTGAATGATCTGATGGCGCACTGGCCCGTAAACCGTGAACACAGCCTGCTGGTGGGCGATCAACCCACCGATCTGGCTGCCGCCGCAGCGGCGGGCATTGCCGCCGTACCGTTCGCTGGTGGCAATCTGCACCATTTCCTTGCCCCCCACCTTGCCGCAATGACAGGATAGATCAAAGCAGGTGCCCCCCATGCCTGATTCCGTTTCCCCCGCCACCCTCCTGCCAGAGGCCAGTCGCGCCCAGCGCTGGCTGTGCGATGTCGCCGCGCCCTTGTGGGCGTTTCGTGGCCGCACCGCCTCGGGCCTGTTTCCCGAACGCATGACGCTGGATGGCGTGCCCGATCCGGCCTATTTCCGCGTGTTCGTGCAGGCCCGCCATGTCTACAGCTTTGCCACCATCGGCCGGCTGGGCTGGGACGGGCCGTGGCAGCAGCTGATCGGCGAAACCATTCGCGCGCTGGTGGCCGGCGCGCGCCGCACCGATGGCTTCTACGTCCACCGGCTGGATGTGGAGGCGAGGCCACTCGATACCCGCGCCGATCTCTATGATCAGGCCTTCGTGCTGCTGGCCCTGGCCACGGCGGGCGAAGCGCTGGCGGAACCACACTGGTTTGATGTCGCCGAAGAACTGCTCGACACGATCGAGGCCAACTGGTCTCACCCCGCCGGCGGCTTTACCGAGGGCGAGAAGGACGATCCGCGCATCCGCCGGCAGAATCCGCACATGCACCTGTTCGAAGCCTCGCTGGCCCTGGCCGAAGCCAGCGGCCGCCCGCGCTTCCTGGCCTTTGCCGCGATGATCGCCGATCTGGCCGCCACGCGCTTCATCGATCCGGCCACCGGCGCCCTGCTGGAATATTTCACCGACGATCTGGCCCCTGCCCCCGGCATCGAAGGCCGCATCGTGGAGCCGGGCCATTGTTTCGAGTGGGCATGGCTGTTCGAGCGCCTGGGCGCCAGCGGCCGAGCGGGCGCCTTTGCCGTGTCTGATCGGCTCACCGCCTTCGCCCGCGCCCACGGCATTTGCGCCACCCGCAACGTTTGCATCAACGAAGTGCTGACCGACGGCAGCCTGCACGATGGCAAGGCCCGGCTGTGGCCGCAGACCGAGCGCATCAAGGCCGCCGCCATCCGCCACCGCCGGCTCGGCACCGCCGCCGAAGCCAAAGAGGCCGCCCGCGCGCTCGCCGGCCTGGAGCAATATTACGCCGTGCCGACGCCGGGCCTGTGGCGCGACAAGTTGAATCCCGATGGCAGCTGGATTCCCGAACTGGCCCCGGCGAGCTCGCTCTATCATATCGCGTGTGCGTATGCGGAATTGAATTCCGACCAAAATTGAAGATATCGAAAAGGAATATTCCGATGGCGAGCGATATCGACAACAAGGACAGCGCCTACAATGCGCGCGTACAACAACAGATCGATCAATTTATTGATCAGCCAATTCATGACCTTCCAGAGATTTTTCACATTTGGTCGCACAATTATATTCGACCAGGAATAGCCGATGTTTTTGGGGTCGAATCAATCAACGATGTGTACAAGGGCGCCGTCCGCGAAGCCAGCAAGCAATTTGGAGACGGCTGCCGCATTCTCAGCGTCGGATGTGGCGACGGTAATGTCGAAATTCAGTTGGCGCTATCCTTGATCGAAGCCGGATTTACTCGGTTTCGTATCGAGGCGGTCGACCTGTCGCCGGTCCTTATCGAACGCTTCCGCGAGCAGCTTCATGCAAATAAGCTTGAGGGATATATCCTCCCGCAAATTGCCGATCTGAACAAGAGAACACCATCCGAAAAATATAATGTAATTATGGCTAATCATTCACTTCATCATATTGTTGAATTGGAAGGTATTTTTGATTTCATTTTCGAATCTTTAACTGATGATGGAATTTTTGCGACCTGCGATATGATCGGGCGAAATGGGCACATGCGCTGGCCGGAAAGTGAGGCAGTCCTGCAAACCATTTGGCCACTTCTTTCAGATCGGCAGCGCTTTCACCATCAATTGCTACGTCACGACCGAGAGCGGTTCGTGGATCATGATTGTTCAACTGAAGGCTTTGAAGGAATCCGGGCTCAAGACATTCTCTATCTGATTCTCAATCGCTTCTTTCCGTACAAATTTTTCGGATATGGCGGCTTCATGGACGTTTTGACAGACCGTGGTTATGGCCCCGGCTTTGACCAAAACAACCAATGGGATGTTGAATTCATCGGAGCCATGTCAAAATTGAATGAGATGATGCTCGATTCCGGAATGCTAAAACCGACGACGATGATTGCTTATTTTACGAAGCAGGAGCGCGCGCCTGTCCATTTTCGGAACAGGACGGCAAGATCTTCCGTTCGAATACCTTTCGAGAAGCCAGATTGGATTTTTGAATAATCCCTATACTCATCTGAACCGTCACGGGAACACCCCCGTCCCCACCAGTTCGGTGCCGGCCAATACATTGCCGAGCGAACCCCACTCAGCACCGGTCCAATAGATTGCAGCGCCGTTCTCGTTGCGCAGCAGCACGTCGTCGCGGCCATCACCGCTCAGATCATGAAGGCCGGCGATCGACCACCCCGCTGTGATCGTGGCGAAGGTCTGGAAGCCGTCGCCACCACGACCGACATCCCAGAAAACCGTGTCGCGATTGCTGTTCATCAGCACGAAATCGTCGGCAAAGCCGCCGATCACATCGCCAAAGCCTGCGATCTGCCAACCCGACGACAATGTAAGCAAATGCCGCCAGCCACCTTCGGTGAAGGCGATGACCTGGCCGCTCGTGTCATTCTGGATGATAATGTCATCCTTGCCGATACCATTGATGTTGGCCACGCCCTTCACCGTCCAGCCCGGCGTCAGCGTGAACAGATGCTGCGCGCTGCCGGCAGCAGCATCGAGCACACGCAAGGTTCGGTCTGGCCCTTGTAGCAGGATATCGGCGGCCCCATTGCCGCGCAGATCGCCAAGACCAACAACATTGAAGCCGGGGCTCGACGGCAGCACCGCAAAGCCATTGCCACCCTGCGCCACATCCCAGCGGATCAGCCCGCCATCGGGCTGGCGGAACAGCATATCGGTGCGGCCATCGCCGGTGAAATCGGCCGAGGCTATCACCTGGCTGTTGCCGCCGACCCGCAGGAAATAGCTGAAGCCATTGGAACCCTGCGCCGGATCCCATGCGATGAGATCGCGCGAGCCGGGCAGGAACAGCACCAGCTCCTCGGCAATCAGGTCCATCAGGCCGTCGGCGAACTCCACCTGCTCGATGCCGGTCAGCGTATCCGTGCCGTCGCCCTGCGCGCGCAGATCGCGCACGGTCACGATGTCGCCGCTGCGCGTCACCTCGTAATCGCGGCGGCCGCCCGAGAAGACCGCGGTATCGCTGCCGATGCCGCCATCCAGCCGGTCGGAACCGCCACCGCCCACCAGCGTGTCGTTGCCCGCGCTGCCGAACAGATCATCGCCACCAAAGCCACCTTCGATCCGATCATTGCCGGCGCCGCCGAACAGCCGATCGTTGCCGGCATAGCCAAAGATGGTGCCGCCGGCGGTGCCCATGCGGCCATCATAGACATCGTCACCATAATAAAGCTGCACCGGGCCAAGGATGGTGCCGTTGTTGATCACGGTGACCGAAAGTCGATCATCGGCCTGCTGGCGTTGATCGAACACGGTTTCGAAGAAATCACGGTTGGGAAAGCCATAACGGCCGATCGTGGCGGTCGATTCCAGGATGAGGGTACCGCGCGATGAAACGGTGACGGCGGCATTGGGCAGTTGCGATTGGGCCAGGGTGAGCTGGCCGGCGGAATCGCCGGTGATTTCCAGCAGATCGCGGGCATTGATCAGCCGTACGAAGGAGGTGGCCGAAGTGTAGGTGCCGGTATCGAGCCGTTCGAAATTGCTGAAGCGGCCAAGATCGACGGTTTGCTCCGTTACGGCATCGATGCGCAGGGAGTCGATGCCGGCACCGCCATCCACGTCGCCAACGATGGTGGGCAAAGGCGCGTTGCCAAAGGCGCTCCACCAGAATTCATCGTCGCCACCCCCCAGCAGGGCCGAGCCGAGCAGACGTGTCTGGCCGAAGCTTGACGAGGTGATTTCCAGCGATTCCGTGCGGTCCGATCCGGTGACGTTTCGCAACGTCGATCCCGAAGCAAGCCGCAGGCGACTGCCGTCCAACGCGACATCCGTTTCCGGGTTGCGGGATTCGATCAGGCCCACCGTGCCCGGGAAGCCATTCAAGAGTGTCGAAACGATGGATATCTGCTGAAACCCGGAAAAGCCGGACAGGTTGCCGTTGGCATCGATCAGCTCCAGTCGCTCGAAATTGATGGCCAGCGACGCGGAATAATTGCCGTTCAGTTCATCCGGCGTGCCCTGGATGGTCAGCGTGTCAAAACCGTCGCCGCCGTTGGCATTGATATTGTGGGATTGGCCGGGCTTGCTGATCAGCCGGTAGGCATCATCGCCGGTCCCCAGGTTCACCTGCAGATCGAACTGCGTGCTCTGGTCCGGGCTTTGCACGAACAGGTCATTGCCGCCCTGCAACGCCACGTTGCCGACGATCAGGCCCGCATTGCGGACCTCGTCGGCTTCGGCAGAGCCACGGATGGCAAAGGGCGGCGGAAAACTGTCAAAGCCGCGGATGATGCCGCCACTTTCGTTGATGATCACGCCGCCCGCTTCCAGGCTGATGGCGGGCTGATCGGCGCTGGTGGAGATGATGCGGCCGCGTTCGGTGTTGATCAGCCGAACGCCCGTGGCCGTGATGCGGTAGGCGGGGGCACCTTCCACGCGCTGATCGACAGAAACCGATTGGCCAATGGTGGAAAGCGTGATCGTCATGGGCAATTCACTCAGTAAATCCAATTGGTCGAACGTAGCGACTATGCAGTACGCTCAACTGGGCATCAAGCGGCCATGACCTGGTTGTGATGAGCAAGTGCACTTTCAATATCAGGGAAATGGTGCAGCACACCTTTTTCCAGCACGCAGGCGCGTTGAGCGTGCAGCCGCAGATAGTGGCTATCGTGCGATACGATGATCAAGGCGCGATCGGCGCGCTTCACGAACAATTCCTCTTGGCAACGTTGCTGGAAGCGGGAGTCTCCAACCGCAACCACTTCGTCGATCAGGTAGCAATCGAAGTCGATCATCATGGACAGGGCGAACGCCAGCCTTGCCCGCATGCCGGACGAATAGACCTTCACCGGTTCGCGCAGGTAGCGCCCAAGCTGAGAGAAATCCTCGACGAAATCGATGACATCTTCGAACGCGACATCATAGACCCGGCAGATGAAGCGGATATTGTCCACGCCAGTCAGAGCGCCCTGAAAGGCGCCGGTGAACGCCAGTGGCCACGAAATTCGCATGGTCCGTTCAATCTTGCCCGACGAGGGCTGCTCAATGCCGCTGATCAGGCGGATCAGAGTCGACTTGCCGGCGCCATTGCCGCCAACGATGCAGACATGATCGCCGCGCTGGACCGTCAGGTTGATGCCCTTGAGCACCTCGACCTGCCCGCCGCGCACGGGATAGAATTTGTGGACGTCGGTCAGCCGGATCATTCGAGCACATACTCACGGCTGACCTTGCGCTCCAGAGCGAGGGCCATGATGCTGAGACCAAGATTGACGGCCACAAGATAGCCAATATCATACCGTGCATCAAAGACGCTGCCAAAGAACGCGTCCCGGATCATTTCCGTGCAATTGACCATCGGGATCAGCAGTGCCGCCGACTGGAAATCGGGCGGCAACGCTTCGACCAGAAATGCGGCACCGGCCAGCGGGAAAAGCAGATAAGCTGCAGGATGCCAAAGCTTTTCGACCGTTTCGGATTTCTCTGACAACGCCCCGAGAAAAATCGCGAAGGCAGCACCAAACCATGCTGTCAAAAACCACCCAAGGACCAGTAGCAGCAGGTTCTCCGGGGGTTCAATCAGTTCAAGACCGACGAATGCCATACCAAGAATAGCGAAAGACGTGGTGGCGCCCATGGCCTCGAGCACAATGCGCGCGATGTAGATATCCATGATGCGTACGTTGCGGTGATACATCAACGCCGAATTGGGCGCGATGGCGCCGATGCACCGATTGGGCATGTTTCGCCACAACAGAACGGTTGAATAGCCCGTAAGCGCAAACGCGGCGATGGGCAGGTCCGACAACTGGTGCAGCCCGGCGATGGTCCACAAGGTGGTGATGCCAAGCGTGAACAGCATGGGTTCAACGAACAACCACAGGAAACCGATGTTGTGCCGGCCATAGCGGGTGAGCACTTCACGCAGCAACAGCGCGCGCAGAACGCCCAGCTGGATTCGGGCGGAACGTGCCAGCGAGGCGTTGGCAGCAGACACGCAGCTAGTCCTTGTGTTCGCGAATGCCGGCGAGCAGCATTGACAGCACGCCCCACGCGACCAACCCCGCGATCAGTGTGGACAGGATGCCCCGGATGCGAAGGGGTTCCATCGCATCATCAGGCCGGCTCGGCAGGGCGACGCGTTCGACATAGGCGCGCTGGCGCCTTGCCTCGTTGCGGGCGTCTTGCAGGGTGGCCAGCGCCGCCGCCAGTTGGCGATCGGCAAATTCGCGTTCCACCTGCAGGCGTTGATATTGGGCGGCCGTGGCCGACAGTGAACCACTGCTGCCCGCCACTTCGCCCATCTGTTCGCCAATGGCGCGCTGCAGGCCGGCGATGCGCACCTTCAGCAGCGGGATCTGCGGATTTTCGCCAGCAACGGCCGACAGTTGCAGCAATTGCATGCGCGCGCCGATCAGTTCGTCCTGCAGCTTGGAAATCATCTGCAGCTGCACGCTGGCCTGGCGTTCCGGATCAATCACCCCGGCGCGATTGCGGAACGCTGCGAGGGCCAGCGCTGCCGTGCGCGCCCGGCCCTGCGCTTCCATCACTTCACGTTCGGCATAGCGCACCAGATCGCCGCGGCTGCGATCATTGAGCTGGTTCACCAGGGCTTCGGCGCGTTCGAGCAGGCGCCGGTTCATCACCTGCGCGTCCTGCGGCGTGAAGGCCCGCACCATCATGGTGGCGATGCCGGTCTCGCTGTCGAAATCGACCGCGACCTTGTCTTCGTAATAGAGGAACAGTTCCTCGAACGACCCATCGAAGCCGAACGGATCGAAGCGGTTGAGGATGAAGATGCCATCGTTGCCCCACGCCCGGCGGGCCAGGCCATCGGTATCGAGCGCCCGCAGCGCATCACGCGAACTGATATAGCCCTGCGCCGCGCGCATTTCATCGCTGCCGTTGGAAAACCCGGCGGTTTCCAGCAACATGCCCACGCCCGAAACCGCAGGTTTCTTGGGGCTGCGCACCACGAAACGGCTTTCGGAAATATAGACGTCCGACGCCAGGACGCCGAAATAGAGGACCGCCAGCCCGGTGGGCGCCACCACGCACAGCCAGAACAGCAGCCCCACCCCGGAGAGCCAGCGTTTCAGGCCGCCAACGGGCCCGGGGCCGCCATAGGGCGCCACGTCTGCCGAACCCGGGTCGATCTTGGGCTGAGAATTCATCGTTTCCGTCACGTCACAACAGGGGGCACCCCCGACCGCGGCCGGAGAATTGCCCTTGCGGATAGCGGATAATGGCCTTGCCGCCTAGATGGGCGCTGGCGCCGCACCAGCGCGCCAAGGCCGACGGGCCAATGAATATTGTTTCGGCATGGTGCAAACAAGATCATGGCGATTTCATTCTCCTCCACTGGCAAACCAGCCCGCCTTGACTTGCGGTTCCGGCGCGATGTCTGCTGGTCATCATCATGTCTGTCGCCGATTGCCTGCACAGGGTCTTGAACCAGAACGGAGCCGTTCGTCGCATTTCCGCAACATCTTGTGGAAGCCGGTTGGGTGCGGACGGTTTCACCAATGCAGCGGACCGGCCCTGCTTTGACATTGGCCGGGCCTGATGCCATGCCGATGCCGGTTTTCAGCCCCCGGAACCCATAGTCTGCACGAGCGCTTCGTTCATGATCCTTTCTCGCCTGCCTTCCCGTCCGCTCATCGCTGCCCGGCTTGCGCTGCTGGCGGCATCCGGCATAGCGCTGGCCGCCTGCCAGCCCTTTGGCCCCGGCCGCCAGGTCGTGCTGAACGGGGGCAGCGTGCCCGCCGCCGCCAATGAGGCCGCAGCCCAGATCAAGGTCGTGCAGGTGCGCGGAGACATGGCGGCGCAGTTCAAGCCGCCGCCGCCGTGGCCGGCCTTTGCCGATGTGCTGGGTGGCGCCAAGCCGGTGGGCACCGTGGTTGGCACCGGCGACGCGCTGGAGGTGACGATCTGGGAAGCCCCGCCGGCCACCCTGTTTGGCGGCGCCATCGATACCCGCATCGGCACCGCGATCAGCACGGCGCGGCCCACCGCCCTGCCCGAACTGCTGGTCGGCCCCGAAGGCAGCATCAGCGTGCCCTTTGCCGGGCAGGTGCCGGCCAGTGGTCGCACCCTGCGCGAGATCGAGGCCGATATCGTGCGTCGTCTGCGCGGCCGGGCCAATGCACCGCAAGCCATTGTGCGACTTGTGCGCAACACCACCGCCACGGTGACGGTGGTGGGCGAAGTTCCCAATTCAGCCCGGCTGCCGATCAGCCCGCGCGGGGAACGCCTGCTCGATGCGCTGGCCCAGGTGGGCGGGGTGAAACCACCGGTGAACCTGACCACAATCCAGGTGACACGCGACGGCCGCACCTATCGCATGGCGCTGGCCGACATCATCACCCAGGCCAACAACAATATCGTGCTGGCCAAGGATGACGTGATCACTGCGCTGTTCCAGCCCTACAGCTTCACCGTGCTGGGCGCGGCGACCAAGAATGATGAAATCCGCTTTGAAGCCATGGGCATCACCCTGTCGCAGGCGCTGGGCCGCTTTGGTGGCCTGCAGGATGGCCGGGCCAATCCGCGCGGTGTCTTCCTGTTCCGTTGGGAGGAACCTGCGACGCCGGGCGGCCCGCGGGTGCCGGTCATCTACAGCTTCGATCTGAAGGACCCGGCAGTCTATTTCCTGACCCAGCAGTTCCGCATGGCGGACAAGGATGTGATCTACATCACCAATTCCCCAATCGCGGAATTGCAGCGCTTTGTGAGCATCGTCTCGCAGACCCTGCTGCCGATTGCCACTGTTACCACCGTCATTCAGCAGAACTGAGCCCAACGTTCGTGGCTGACAACGCCGCACCACTGTTGCTGGACGCCTCGCGCATGGTGTGGCGGCGCTGGGCTGGCGTGCGTCCAACCGGGATCGATCGGCTGTGCCTGGCCTGGCATGATCATTATGCGGCCCGCGCCCAGGTCGTGCTGGTGCACCGGCGTGGCCGCCACATCCTGCCGATGGCCGCATCACAGGCACTGTTCAGGCTGCTGGACGATGAGGGCCCGCGCGATCGGTTCCGCCGGCGGTTTGTGGCGTGGGCGGCGCGCAACCTGATCCACCTGCTGCGGCCGCAGTCGGGGCTTGGGCGGTTGTGGTTGAATGTCGGCCACACCGGGCTCAACCTGCCTCATCTCGCCGAATGGGTGCGCGCCGCCGATATCCGCCCGGTGTTGATGCTGCACGATATCATCCCGATCACCCACCCCCAATATTGCCGCGACGGCGAGAGGGCGCGGCACGAGGTGCGGGTGAAGACGCTGCTCAGGATCGCGCATGCCATACTCGGCAACAGCCAGGATACGCTGGACCGGTTGAACGCCTATGCGGCCAGTATCGACATGGCGGTACCGCGTGTCCTGCCGGTATGGCCGGGCACGCCGCGGCTGGCCATGCCGGCGGGCGCGCGGCCGGCGCCGAGCAATGATTTCATCATCCTGGGCACCATCGAGGGCCGCAAGAACCACATGTTGCTGCTGAATGTGTGGGAACGGCTGGTGGCGCAGTACGGTGAAGCCGCGCCGCGGCTGGTGATCATCGGGCGGCGCGGCTGGGCCTGTGATGATGTGCTGGCACGGCTGGATGCCGGGGGCTTTGGCAGCCGCGTGGTGGAAACCGGCGCGCTGTCAGACGATGATATCGCGCAGGCGCTGGCCGGCGCTCGTGCCCTGCTCTTCCCCAGTTTTGCCGAAGGCTATGGCCTGCCGCTGGTGGAGGCGCTGGATGCCGGCGTGCCGGTGATCGCCAGCAATCTGGATGTGTTCCGCGAGATCGGCCAGGGCGTGCCCGATCTGTTGCCGCCCGACGACGTGGAGGGCTGGGCCGCCGCGATCATGGCCTATGCCGCCCCCGACAGCCCGGCCCGCGCCGCCCAGATGGCCCGGCTGGCGCAGTTCCGCGCGCCGGATTGGCCGAGCCATTTCAAGGCGGTGGATGCGTTTCTGGAAACGCTTTGACCCAAAGTCTCAGCGTTGCGTCGACGGCACCGGCTCCACGCCGGTGATGCGGCCGTGGACAAGGTCGCTGTAATCCTGCGCCAGTTGCAGCGTCGCCGCGCCGACCTGGAAATTCCACGGGCCGATTTCGGCCAGCGGCGTCACTTCGGCGGCTGAACCGGTGAGGAAGGCTTCCTGGAAATTGGCCAATTCTTCCGGCCAGATCGCGCGTTCCACCACCTTGATGCCGCGGCGTTGGGCGAGCGCAATGATGGAACGGCGGGTGATGCCATCGAGGAAGCAATCGGGGGTGGGCGTGTGCAGTTCGCCGTTCTGGAAGAAGAAGATGTTGGCGCCCGTCGCTTCAGCCACCTGGCCGCGCCAATCCAGCATCATCGCATCATTGTAGCCGGCATTTTCCGCGGCATGCTTGGAGAGGGTGCAGATCATGTAGAGGCCGGCGGCCTTGGCGCGCACTGGCGCGGTATAAGGCGCGGGCCGCCGCCACGGTGCGATGTTGAGGCGCAGGCCCTTTTTCAGCGCTTCCGGGCCAAAATAGGCGCCCCACTCCCAGGTGGCGACGGCGAGATGCGCCTTGGTCTTCTGGGCCGAAACACCCATCTGCTCGCTGCCGCGCCAGGCAACGGGGCGCACATAGGCGTTGGTGAGACCGTTGGCCGCCAGCGTCTGCCGGCAGGCTTCGTCGATCTCGTCCACGCTCCACGGCAGCGGGAAGCCCATGATGTTGGCCGAATCGATCAGCCGCTGCGAGTGCAACGACAGCGCATAGATATGGCCGCCATAGGCCCGCGCGCCTTCAAACACAGAGCTGGCATAGTGCAGGCCGTGGGTGAGGATATGGACATTGGCCTCCCGCCAGGGTTTCAGTTCACCGTCGATCCAGATGAAGCCGTTGCGATCGTCGAAGGTGGCGTCTGTCATGGTCAGCCTCTGGCAGCGTGAAACGATGAGGGGGCGCCTTGCCCTTCGCCAGCAACAAACGAACAGCGTTGCCGCCTCCGTCTTGCCGGGAATTGCGCGTCCCGCTTGTGCTGACATAGGCTTTATGGCAGATAAGTCAACATGACTGTCCTTAATTCCGCTGCGCCGGCGCATGTTTCCCCGTTGAAGGTCACACCGGCCTCGCCGCTGTTCCTGCGTGAGGACGAGATAAGGCGCGGCATCGAACTCCTCTATTTCGGTTACACGGCGATGATCCGCGGCGCCGATGCCATTCTGGAGGCGCAGGGCCTGGGCCGTGCCCATCACCGCGCGCTGTATTTCGTGGCGCGGCGGCCAGGCCTGTCGGTGGGGGAACTGATCGGCCTGCTGGGCATCACCAAACAGTCGCTGGGCCGGGTGCTGAATGATCTTTCGGGCCGCGCCCTTGTCGAACAGAAGGTCGGCACCAGCGACCGCCGCCAGCGCCTGCTGTTCCTGACCCCATCGGGCGCGGCGCTGGAAGCCCGGCTGTTCACCGAACTGGAACGATCGATGGCCCGTGCCTATGGCGAAGCAGGGCAGCAGGCGGTCACCGGTTTCTGGGCCGTGCTGATGGGCCTGGTGCCGCCCGATGGCCGCGCCCAGGTCGAAGCGCTGCAGGGTCAGGGCTGAGGCAAGCCCTTCAGATAATCAAACAGCGCCCGGCGTTCGGCAGCGGTCATGTGGGAGAGCCGCTTGGCGCCGACACCGCCCATCAACCGCAATTTGCGGCCATCGAGCGGCACGCCGGTGGTGGTGAGCCGTTCGAACGCCAGCCAATCATAAATCTGGATGACATCGGCCAGCGCCGGCGTCTGCCCGCCATTGCCACCCAGCCCGTGATTGTGGCATTCGGCGCAGGCCTGCCGGGTGAAATAGGGGCCCCATTGCGGCGTGCCGGGGGCCGGCGCGACGGTGGGGCCGGCATCGGTGGCGCGCACCAGCACGACATTGGGGATCAACTCGCCGGTGGCGGCGGCCCACGCCTTGAACAGCCGGTGCTTCAGCGTGACCGGTTGGGCATCCCTGGCCGCCGGCAGCGTGCGCAGATGGGCGTAGATGGCGGCAATCTCGTTATCGGCCATGGCGGCGAACATTTCCGATGGCATCGCCCAACTGATGCTGGTGCCATCGGGGCGCAGGCCCTTGCGCACGGCGCGGGCGAAATCCTCGGGCCTCCACGCCCGCGCCCGGCGGCGCAGGTTGGGCGCGACGATGCCATAGAAATCCGCGCCGGTGAGCGCCGCGCCATGGCAGCCGCTGCAGCCATAGACGCGGGCCAGCCGTGCCCCCAGCACGGCATCGCCGGAGCCGCCGGCCAGCGTTTCCGGCAAGGCGCCATGATCCTTGTCGAGGCTCTGCTGGCCCGCCCAGACCAGCGCACCGGCAGCGCCGGCCGCCACCAGCAGCGCCGCGCCAAACAGCCCGAGACCGGCCTTCATCAGATTGTGCATGGCGGCTCCCCCCGAAACCCAAGCCTAGGTCAGCCGCGCGCCGCTGTCAGCCCAGTTCCTTCGAGCGGGCGGCGGCAGCGGCCACCACCTGTTCCATGAGCGGCGTGAGCGCCGGCATCAGCACCGAAAGGCCCGCCGCCGTGGTGCCGCCCGGCGAGGTGACGCGTTCGCGAAGGACATTGGCCGGCGTGGCACCATCCTGTGCCGCCAGCGCCGCCGCCCCAATCAGCGTCTGGCGGGCAAGACGCATGGCCATGGCGGGTTCGAGGCCTGCGGCTTCGCCAGCCGCAGCCAGCGCCTCGATAAAGTGGAACACATAGGCCGGGCCGGAACCGGAAACGGCGGTGACGGCATCAAACTGGGCTTCATCGGAAAGCCAGATCGTCTGCCCCACCGGCTGGAACAGGGCTTCGGCGGCACCCTGCACGATATCACCATCGCGGGTGAAAAGAGCGGTGGCCCCCTGCCCTACGGCGGCCGGGGTGTTGGGCATGGCGCGCACGATGCCGGAACCGGGGAACAGCCGGGCCAGATCCTCCGTGCGCACACCGGCCATCACGGAAATGACGAGCGTGAGCGGCCCCAGCCGGCCGGCCAGCGGCAGCACCGCCTGCGCCCAAGCCTGCGGTTTCACAGCGAGCACGACGATATCGGGTTTGCCTTCTGCCGGTGGTCGAGCGGAAGCTTCAACGCCCGGCGGCAGATTGCGTGCCGCCGGATCGATCACGGCAACCGGCCCCAGCCCTTCGGCCAGCCAACGCCTGAGCAGCGCACCGCCCATGTTGCCACAGCCGATCAACCAGATCGGCGCTCCGCTTGCCATCATAGCCCCCAAATAGCCGGTGTCAGGCTTCGCCGGCTGTCTCGATCAGCGCGGCGGCCAGTGCTTCAACCGGGCTTTGGCCAGCCAGCAACACCAGCTGGAACACCGGATAATAGCGTTCAAATTCTTCCACTGCGGCATCGGTGAGGATTTCGGCCTGGGCCGGCGACAGATCGCCGCCGTCCTCGGCGTCGTCATCAGCCAGCAGCGTGGCATGCCGGAACAGGATCATGCCATCGGCCGACCAGAGTTCGAAATGGCCCATCCACAATTGTTCGTTGATCAGGCCGATGCTTTCATACACCGCCAGCCGGCGATCGTCGGGCACCATCAGATCGGCCTGGGCAATGATCTGCAGCACCCGGTCTTCGCTGCGCCACAGGGCACGCAGCTGATAGGTGCACCAGCCGCCCTTCACCGTGGTGATGATTTCCTCATCACCCACACGTTCGGAGGCCCAGCCATTGGCATCGAACAATTGTTCGAGCAGGTCGATCGGGGCGGGTTCGCCCGTGCCATAATCAATTTCGGAAAAGCTCATTTCGCCTCTCCCTTACCGGCGCAGACACAGGCTGGGCAAGCCCTGCCGATTCGGCAAGAGCAAGCCTTACAAAATATTGTGGATATCAGGCTTCGGCCCCACCAGATTTGCGGCTCTTCTTCGGCGCCGACTCGGCAGGCGCGATTTGCGCCTTCAATGCGGCTAGTTCGGCCTTCAGATTTTCCACTTCGGTGCGGGCGGCAACCGCCATGGCCTTTACCGCTTCAAATTCGTCGCGGCTGATCTCACCAGCGCCCACGAAATCCTTCATGCGCTCGCGCGCCACGCCGGAAAACTCGCGCGTGGCGCCGGCCAGCGTGCCCATGGCGGCCGTGGCAACCTTGGACAGGTCTTCAAAGATCTTGTTGTCGTTCTGCATGGTTCAAATTCCCATCTGCATGGCATCGGCCATGGGGTTGAGCATCATGATCGAGATGTTGAGGGCGGCGGCAAAGCACAGCCACGCACAATAAGGCAGCATCAGCCAGCCGGCGAGCCGGTTGACCCGCCAGAAGCTCCAGGTGGTCGCAATCGCCACTAGCAGCATCACCGCAATGATGCCCAGCGCCGCCGAAATCATGTGCAGCCGGAAAAATACCGGCGACCAGGTCAGATTGATGGCAAAGCCGACGGCAAACAGCCCAAGCGCCAGGCGCTTGCCCTGGACCTGCCCAGCGCCTGCCAGCTTGGTGCCCCAGACCATGGCAAAGGCAATGCCGATCAACGTGTAGAGGATCGCCCAGGCAATGCCGAACAGCGGCCCCGGCGGCTGGAACACCGGCAGGCTGAGCGACTGGTACCAGGCGTTGGTTTCGGTCGACCCGGCGATCCGCGCCACCAGCCCGCCGAGCAGCAGGATAGCCGGCACCGCCACGATGGCAGCACGCGCGAAGCTGCCGGTGGAAAACCAGGGTTCGCCAAGGGACTCTGGGGTGTCGATGGAATCGGCAGCGGTCATCCACCCCGGTGTAGCCGGTTGCCCGCCCGCGCGCTACACGTGAGGCATGGTGGATGATGACGCAGCGCCGATGAGCGATCGCTGCTGGCTGTGCGGGCGGGCGCTGGGCACGCAGGTGGAGTGGCACCACCCTGTCCCCAAGGCCAAGGGCGGCCGTGATCGCCGCCAAGTGCACCCGATCTGCCATGAAGCCATCCACGCCCATTTCAGCAACAGCCAGCTCGGCCGCATGGGCGCAGACCCAGGGACACACAGGGCGGCGCTGCTGGCGGAACCCGGCGTGGCGGCGTTCGTGGCGTGGGTTGCCGGCAAGCCGCCGGATTTTCATGCGCCCACCAGGGGCAAGAAGCGCTAATCGGCCCGCTGGGCGCCGATCAAAAATTCGACATTGCCTTCGGGGCCGGTGATCGGGCTGGTGGTCAGGCCCTGCACGTTCCAGCCCTCCGCTTCGAGCCATGCAGCGACATCGCGGCAAACACGGTCCCGCACCTCTTCGTCGCGCACCACGCCGCCCTTGCCGACATCCTCGCGTCCGGCTTCGAACTGCGGCTTGATCAGCGCCAGCAGGCGGGCGCCGGGTCTGGCGAAGCGCATCGGCACCGGCAGCACCTTGTCCAAGCTGATGAAGCTCGCATCGCAAACGATGATATCAATGGGTTCGGGGATATGATCGGGCGTCAGCAGACGAGCCGAAAGCTGTTCGAGCACGACGACGCGGGGATCCTGCCGCAGTTTCCACGCCAATTGGTTGGTGCCGGAATCAACGGCATAAACGCGGCTCGCGCCGCGGCTGAGCAGCACATCGGTAAACCCGCCGGTGGACGAGCCGACATCGATGGCCACAAGCTCCGCCACATCCCAGCCAAAATGCGCCAAGCCATGATCCAGCTTGATGCCGCCACGTGACACCCAGGGATGATCGCGGCCCTTCAGCTCCAGCGGCGCATCGACAGCCAGCGTGTCGCCCGGCTTGGCGATCTTGCGATCACCTGAAAACACCAGGCCCGCCATGATCAGCGCCTGCGCGCGGGTGCGGCTTTCGACCAGTCCGCGTTCGAACAGCAGTTGATCGACGCGCGCCTTCACCCCCCTCTTCACCACGCCTTCTGCAGCTCCACCACCATCACTTCGATGGGTTCACTGCCCACATTGATATCCTGGTGCAACGTCTTGGGATTGGCAGGTAACCAATAGGCCTTGCCGGTTTCCCACTTCTGAATGTCGGACTGGCCGGTTTCCTCGCGGATGTCCATGGTGCCGCCCTTCAGGGCAATCAGCACGCGCGGGTGATCATGTCGGTGCAGTGGCAACGGATTGCCCACCGCGATCACCGATTTCCACACCTTCACCTCGTCATTGGCGAACTGCGGTGTCCGCCCGGTGGGCATGGCCCCCTGCGCCACCGCCAGGCCGGCACCAAAGCCCGCCAGCACCAGCGCTGCGCCAACGCCCCATTTCTGCATCATCATCTGTCTCCCCGTCGTCAGAACCGGCTCGCCTTGTCCAGCGGCTCGAACGGGCCGAACCGGCACAGGCTGAACACTTCAGGCGTGAAATTGTCCCGCGCCTCGAACAGATCATTGGCGCAGGCACGTGGGCCAGCCTCGCGGCGCACCAGGATCATGTTCGGCTTCAGGCCCGGGCAGCCATCGGGCAGCCGCGACCGGTGCCAGCGCCCGCCCGCGCGCACCAGCAGCGCGTCGGCGCTGGCCACCTTGTAGTCGAGCTGGCGGCCGACGATTAGGCAGGTCGCCGCCGGCCCCGCCGCAGGCGCGGTGAGCGGATTGGCGGCGGCCAGCAAGAACAAGACCCCAAGCATGTTGGCCAAAGCCTGCCACAGACGCTATGCGCGGCCAATGACTCGTTTTGCCTTCAGCATCCACGCCCGCGACGGCAAGGCCCGCACCGGCACGATTGCCATGCGCCGCGGCGAAATCCGCACGCCCGCCTTCATGCCGGTGGGCACGGCGGCCACGGTGAAGGCGATGCGCGCGCAGGAAGTGCGCGCGGCGGGTGCGGACATCATCCTGGGCAATACCTATCACCTGATGCTGCGGCCGACGGCGGAGCGCATCCACCGCCTCGGCGGGCTGCACAGCTTCATGGGCTGGGACCGGCCGATCCTCACCGACAGCGGCGGCTACCAGGTGATGAGCCTTTCCAGCCTGACCAAGCGCACGGAAAACGGGGTTACCTTCGCCAGCCACCTCGACGGTAGCCGGCATCTGATGAGCCCGGAACGATCGATGGAAATCCAGCGTCTGCTGGGCAGCGATATCGTCATGGCGTTCGATGAGCTGGTCGCCCTGCCCGCCCCGCGCGAAGTGGTGAAGGACGCCATGGACCGCTCCATGCGCTGGGCGGCGCGCAGCCGGGCGGCGTTTGACGCCGGCGGTGACCATGCGGCCGGCGCGGCGCTGTTCGGCATCCAGCAAGGCGGGCTGGATGAACGGCTGCGCGCTGAATCGGCCACGGCCCTGCGCGCAATTGGTTTCGACGGCTACGCCATCGGCGGGCTGGCGGTGGGCGAAGGCCAGCCGGCGATGTTTGGCGTGCTCGATTATGCCACGGGCCAGCTGCCGGAAGAGGCGCCGCGCTATCTGATGGGCGTGGGCAAGCCGGATGACATTGTTGGCGCGGTGGTGCGCGGCGTCGACATGTTCGATTGCGTGCTGCCCACCCGTTCTGGCCGCAACGGCCAGGCGTTCACCCACGATGGGCCCCTGAACCTGCGCAACGCCGCCCATGCCGAAGATCTGCGCCCGCTGGATGAAGATTGCCGCTGCCCGGTCTGCCACGGACCGCAGGCTGCCAGCCGCGCCTATCTCCACCATCTCATCAAGTCGGGCGAGATGCTGGGCGCCATGCTGCTGACCCAGCATAATATCGGTTTCTATCAGCAACTGATGGCCGGTCTGCGTACCGCCATTGCACAGCAGCGTCTCGGCGATTTTGCCGCAAGCTTCCTTGCTCGCTATCAGGCCAAAGGCCGATTTGCGCAGTAAGGCTTTGGATCAAGCGGCGGGTTGCCGCCGAGCAGCAGCGCTGCACACAACCGGCCGGCAGCCGGCGAGGTCTGGATGCCGAAGCCGCCCTGCCCGGCGCACCAGAACAGACCATCGACGGCCGCATCAAAACCGAACACCGGCAATCGGTCCGGCGCGAAGGTGCGCAGGCCGGCCCAGCTCGATTCCAGCCGCTTCACCTGCACGGTCGTCGCCTGTTCGAACCGGTCGATCACCACGGCCAGATCCATCTCATCGGGGCGGACATCGTGCGGCACATCGGGGATCTCGTCGTGCGGCGACAGCCACAAACGTTCGCCATCCGGCTTGAAATAGAAACTGCCATCGCTGCTCATTACCGTGGGCAGATCAGCCGGTGGGGCCGGATCAATGCGCAACACGGCCATGGTGCGCCGCAGGGGCATCAACCCCTTGCCCGCCGCACCGGCCAGCGTCGCCACGCCGTCACACCAGGCCCCGGCGGCATTGACCATGATGGGTGCACGCAAGTCACCGGCCCGCGTGCTGATCTGCCAGACACCGGCGCGGCGTTCGATGGCCGTGACTTCGGCATTGGTCACAAGCGTCGGCTTGGCGCCATCCACACCGCGCAGGAAGCCCTGATGCAAGGCGGCCACATCGATATCGTGGCAATCAGGTTCGATCAGCCCCCGGCCCCGCCATTCCGCCTTCAGCATCGGCCCGACCGGCGACGCGGCCAGCGCAGCCGCATCCAGCCAATCATAGGCAACGCCGCCTTCATCATATTCCGCCGCGACACGCTCCAGACCGCCGGCATCGTCGGGGCCTTCGATGATCAGGCTGGGCCGGTGGTGCAGCAGTGGCGGAAAGCCGGCCGGCGGCGCGCCGAAAAAGGCCCGGCTGGCGCGGCTCAATGGCACAATGGCCGGGCCGCCATAGCTTTCGATGAAGATGGCCGCCGAACGCCCGGTGGTGTGATAACCCGGCCGCTCCTCCATCTCGATCAGGACGACGCGCAAATTGGGGGACGCTTCCAGCAGGGCCCATGCCGTGCTGGCCCCGGCGATACCGGCGCCGATGATGGCGATATCAAAATCCTGGCTCATGTCTGCTCTCCCAGGAAACCGCGGGCACGGGCCAGAACATTGCTGCGCATGGGTTCGGCTTCGCGCAGCAGTTCATGGCCGGCACCGGGATATTCGACGGTTTCGCCCGCCGGGATACGCGCAATGAAACGACGGGTCGCCTTGCTGTCCACCAGCCCGTCCCTTTCGGGAATCAGTGCCAGCACGGGCACGGTGATGGCCTCCGCACCGCCACGCGCCCACAACGCATCCAGGCTGGCAAAGGCATCATCGAGCCATCCCCAGGTAACGCTGCCGATCGCCAGCGATGGATATTGGCCCACCCACCAGCTTTCGTCACGAAAACGATCGGGATCGCTGGTCAGCAGAAATTGCCGCGCGCTGCCGGCCACGCCAGGCTCGAACGGGCCGCCGCCCAGCACATAATCTTCACCTCGCCCCCATTTCACCATCACGGCGGCAAGCCGGCGGGCGATGCCCGGTCCCAGCGGCGGCGTTGACAGCCCCAGCATGGGCGCCAGCACCACGGCCCGATCAACGCCGCCACGTGCGCAGGCCAGATGGCGCAGCAGGAAATGCCCGCCCATCGAATGCGCCATGGCCAGCACCGGGCCGCCGCTGCGTTCGGCGGTCCAGCTGATCAGTTCGCGCAGATCGTCCAACCACACGTCGAAACCGGGGGACGCGCCGTGCATCGGCGTCTTGCCCACCCGCCGCGACAGGCCCTGCCCGCGCCAATCGAAGATGGTCACCCCCCAGCCGGCATCGACCAGATCATGCAGCGTCTCGCTGTATTTCTCGGCAAAGTCGCCGCGGCCCGTCACGAACAGCAGATGGCGACGGGCCGGATCGCGCCGCACCCAATGTTCCAGCCGCACCGGCCAGCCATCGCGCAGCGGCAGGAACAGGCGTTCCCCACCGGCTGGCAGGCTGCGCCGACGCATCCACGGATCATTCTCGGGCACGATACTCATGATGGCCACCGATAAAGCCAATTTGCGCTGCTTGCCAGCGCCTTGGGTTGCCAATTCAGCCGGCTGGGGCGTAGCGTGGCCATCATGCACCCGGGGTTCAAACTGCTTGCTGGCCTGGCCGCCACAGTCGTGCTGGCGCGTGGCGCCTCGCTGCACCAGGGCCAGGCGATGGCCGCCAAGATGGGCCAGGCAGCCGCTATTGCCATGCAGAGACACGGCGTGGTGGATGGCCGCATCAGTTTTCGTCAGCCGTCCGGCATGGTCGCCCGCATGGCCCGCCTCTCCGGCACCGCCACCACTGCGACGCAAGCCGCGGTGATCGCCGATCTGAAACGCCATCCCGGCATCGCCGACGCCGTTTGGGTGCCGCAATGATCTGGCTGTTCGGCGAGATCTGGCTGTGGGTGCTGGCCGGCTTTGCCGTCGGGCTGGCAACCGGCTGGTGGATCTGGAAGCGCTGATCAGCCCTTCTTCAGCGCCGCCTGCGCCGCCGCCAGCCGCGCGATCGGCACGCGATAAGGCGAGCAGGAGACATAATCCAGCCCCAGCTTCTCGCAGAACAGGATGGAGGCCGGATCGCCGCCATGTTCGCCGCAGATCCCGAGTTTCAGATCAGGCTTGACGCCGCGACCACGTTCGGCCGCCATTGCCACCAGTTCGCCCACGCCGTCTTCATCGATCGAGACAAACGGATCCTTGGGATAAATGCCCTTTTCGACATAGGGCCCCATGAACCGCGCGCTATCATCGCGGCTGATGCCCAGCGTGGTCTGCGTCAGATCATTGGTGCCAAAACTGAAGAACTGGGCGTGGGCGGCAATCTCGGCGGCACGCAGGGCGGCGCGCGGCAGTTCGATCATGGTGCCCACCAGATAATCCAGCGTCACGCCGGATTCGGCAAACACGGCGGCGGCCTCGCCGTCGATGGCGGCCTTGGTCAGTTCCAGTTCCCTCGCGGTTGCAACCAGCGGCACCATCACTTCCGGCACCACCGCCGCGCCGGTTTCCTGGGCCACCATCACGGCGGCTTCGAAAATGGCGCGGGCCTGCATGGCATAGATTTCGGGATAGGTGATGCCCAGGCGGCAACCGCGATGGCCCAGCATCGGGTTGAATTCGTGAAGCTCGCTGATGCGGCGGCGCACCAGCGTTTCGGGCATGCCGGTGGCGGCGGCCACGTCGGCAAAACCGGTATCATCATGCGGCAGGAATTCATGCAGCGGCGGATCAAGCAGGCGAATGGTCACCGGCAGGCCCGCCATCACCCGGAAAATCTCGGCGAAATCGGCGCGCTGTTCGGGCAGCAGCTCGGCCAGCGCGGCTTCGCGGCCAGCCGTATCTTCAGCCAGGATCATGCGGCGCACGGCGGTGATGCGGCTGGGTTCGAAGAACATGTGCTCGGTCCGGCAAAGGCCGATGCCTTCGGCGCCGAACTGGCGCGCCACGCGGCAATCCGCCGGCGTTTCGGCATTGGTGCGGACTTTCAGGCGGCGATGCTTGTCGGCCCATTCCATCAATATGCCGAAATCGCCCGACAGATCGGGCTCAACGGTCGGTACGTCGCCCAGCATCACGTCGCCGGTGGCGCCATCGATGGTGATGCGGTCGCCTTCCTTGATGATGCGGCCACCCGTGCTCATGGCCCGGGCCGACATGTCGATGCTGATGCCGCCGGCGCCCGACACGCAGGGCCGGCCCATGCCGCGGGCGACCACGGCAGCGTGGCTGGTCATGCCGCCGCGCGCGGTAAGGATGCCCTTGGCGGCGTGCATGCCATGAATATCCTCGGGGCTGGTTTCGGTGCGGACCAGGATCACGGCCTCACCGGCGCGGGCCTTCACTTCGGCGCTGTCGCTGTCGAACACCACGGCGCCGCTGGCGGCACCGGGGCTGGCCGGCAGGCCGCGGGCGATGATGTCGCGCGGCGCCTTGGGATCCAGCGTCGGGTGCAGCAGCTGATCCATCGCCGTTGCATCAACGCGGCGCACGGCATCGGCTTCGCTGATCAGCCCCTCGCCCACCATGTCGACCGCAATGCGCAGCGCCGCCTTGGCGGTGCGCTTGCCGCTGCGCGTCTGCAGGATATAGAGGCGATTGTCTTCCACCGTGAATTCAATGTCCTGCATGTCGCGGTAATGCCGCTCCAGCAGGTCGAAGGTGCGGCCCAGTTCGGCGAACACGGTGGGCATCGCCTCTTCCATCGAAGCCGCCTTGGCGCCGGCCTTCTCGCGCGCCACCTTGGTCAGATATTGCGGCGTGCGGATGCCGGCCACCACGTCCTCACCCTGGGCGTTGATCAGATATTCGCCATACCAGGCGCGTTCGCCGGTGCTGGGATCGCGGGTGAACGCCACGCCGGTGGCCGACGTGTCACCCAGATTGCCGAACACCATGGCCTGCACGTTGACTGCGGTGCCCCAGCTTTCGGGAATGTCGTTCAGGCGGCGATAGGTGCGCGCCCGGTCGCTGCGCCACGAACCGAACACGGCGCCAATCGCGCCCCACAATTGTTCGTGCGGGTCCTGCGGGAACGGGCGGCCCAGCGCCTGTTCGACAATGGCCATGTACCGCGCGACGAGCTTCTTGAGATCGTCGGCGTCCAGCCCAGTATCCTGGGTAACGCCCTTGTCTTCCTTGGCGATTTCGAGGGCATCTTCAAAGGCATAGTGATCCAGTTCCAGCACCACATCGCCATACATCTGGATGAAGCGGCGATAGCTGTCCCACGCGAAACGGGCATTGCCCGACGCGGCGGCGAGGCCTTCCACCGTCTGGTCGTTCAGGCCCAGATTCAGCACCGTATCCATCATGCCCGGCATCGACACGCGCGCGCCGGAACGGACGGAGACGAGCAGCGGATTGGTGGCGTCACCGAACTTCTTGGCCGTAACGCCTTCGATGAAGGCCAGGCTGTCCAGCACCTGGGCCTGCACATCATCCGGCAGGCGGCCGCCGGCATCATAATAGGCGGCGCACACATGGGTGGCGATGGTCAGGCCCGGGGGCACGGCAAGGCCGATGCCGGCCATTTCCGCCAAATTGGCGCCCTTGCCGCCCAGCAATTCCTTTTGGCGGGCATCGCCTTCGGCCGTGCCGCCACCGAACCGGAAAACTGATTTCATTGCGCCCACACTCCAAAATCCCACTCTCAGGCGCAGCCCCGCCCGATCCCTCCAAGGTGGAGAATATTCCTATCCCTCGATCTTCGCGAAATCCGCCACGCCATGCACAGCATCACGGAACCGCGCCAACAGGGCCAATCGCCGCGCCCTTATGCCCGGATCGGGATCATTGACCATCACATCGGTGAAAAATGCATCGACCGGCCCGCGCAAACTGGCCAGCGCCGCCATCGCATCGGTGAAGCGCTCTTCGGCCACGGCCTGTTTGGCGGTGGGCAGCGCCGTCGCCAGCGCGGCGGCGAGCAGCGCTTCGGCCCCCTCGCCTTCGCCGCTGGCCGGTTCGCCAATGCCGTCCTTCTCCGCCGCCTTCAGGATATTGGCCGCGCGCTTGTAGCCAGCGAGCAGGTTGGTGCCGTCTTCGGTTTCGACGAACGCCTGCAACGCCTTCACGCGGGCAAGCAGACGGACGAGATCATCCTCACCGCCGAGTGCGAACACGGCGTCGATCAGGTCATGGCGCACGCCGGCTTCACGCTGCTGGACCTTGAGTCGGTCGGCAAAGAATCTCAGCACTGAGCTTACCGTAGACGTCATTGGAACAATGATCGCCTCAATCATTCCATCACCAGTAAAAAATTCTACATATTTTTCACCAAATTTAGCTTGGAAACCTTCAGGTAAGGAAATTTCGGCTTCATTCATCGCCCCTATCGCCGAATCAAATTTTGTAATTTTGCCCTCTGCTTCGATTTTTGTGAAATAAGTGACGACCGGCCTCACAAGAGACATAAAAAGAGAAAGCCTCAATTCACTCTGTACAATAATTAGAATTGAACCAGCTGCTGCACGCCTTAGCGCAAAGGGGTCGCCGGATCCGGTGGGCTTGAGCCCAACGGCAAAGAACAGCCCAATTGTAGAAAGCTTGTCCGCCAATGCCACCGCCACGCTCACTGGCTGTATCGGTACATCATCCCCCTGCCCCGCCGGCTTGTAATGGTCGCGAATGGCATCGGCGATGGCCGGCTCCATGCCGATAGCCAGTGCGAGGTAACGTCCGATCTGGCCTTGCAGTTCGGGGAACTCGCCAACAGTGGCGGAGACGAGATCGGCCTTGGCCAGTCGCGCCGCCTGCTCGGCCTGCGCCGGGTCAGCCGGCACCGCACCGCTTTCGCACAGCCATTTGGCCAGCGCCGCGACGCGCTCCACCTTGTCGGCCAGCGTGCCCAACTTTTCGTGGAACACGATGTCGTTGAGCTTGGGCAGGAACGCTTCCAGCCCGCCGGCGCGGACGGTGGCCAGATCCTGTTCCCAGAAGAAACGCGCATCCGACAGGCGGGCGGAGAGGACGCGCTGGTTGCCGTGGGTGATGGCGGCGCCGCCGTCGGTGGCGTCGAGGTTGGCGACGCAGATGAAGGCCGGGGCGAGTGCGCCGCTGGCATCGGAAAGCGCGAAATATTTCTGGTTGGTGCGCATGGTGAGCACGATCACCTCACGCGGCACTGACAGGAAATCGGGATCGAAGCGGCCCAAGAGCGGCACCGGCCATTCGGTGAGGCCGGCGTTTTCGGCAACCAGGCCATCGTCCGGGATCAGCGACAGGCCGGCGGCTCCGGCGAGTTCGGCGGCGCGGGTGGCGATGATCTGGCGGCGTTCGGCGCTGGAGGCCAGCACATGGGCGGCGCGCAACTGATCGAGGTAGGTGGCAGCGCTGGTGATGGTCAGCACGCCCGGCGCATGCACGCGGTGGCCGCGGGTGTCGCGGCCGGAAGTGATGCCATGCGCTTCGCAGGCCACCACATCGCCATCCAGCAGCGCCACGATGCCGGTGAGCGGCCGCACCCAGCGCGGGGCGGCGGTGGACTGGCTGGCGGCGCCCCAGCGCATGGACTTGGGCCAGGCGAAATCGCGGATGATCTGCGGGATCACTTCGGCGAGGATATCGGACGCGGTGCGGCCTTCGCGGCGCAGCACGGCGAACAGCACGATACCCTTGGGCGTCTCGCGCTCTTCCAGCTGATCGCGGGTCAGGCCGGTCTTCTTCAGGAAGCCGTCGATAGCCTGCGCCGGAGCCGTGGCCGCCGGGCCCTTCACTTCTTCCGCGCTGCCCTCGCTGGCGGCGGCGACATCATCGGCAATCAACCACAGCCGGCGCGGGGTGGCGTCGGCGGTGACAGCGCCATGAGCGAGGCCGGCAGCCTTCAGCGCGTCCGCGAAACGCGTGCGCAGTTGCTCCGCCGCAGCCGCTTGCATGCGCGCCGGGATTTCTTCGGACTGGAGTTCGAGCAGGAACTTCATCACGCTGCTCCCCTCCCTTCCAGGGAGGGG
>NZ_ANFY01000018.1 GCF_000331225.1 Sandarakinorhabdus sp. AAP62
GGGCGGCGCGGCGCCGGCTGCGGGCGGCGCCGCTGGCGCTGCCGTACCGGGCGGGCCAGCAGCGCCGGGTGGGCGCTGGCCGGGCGTGAAGCCAAAGGGATTGCGTGTCAGGGTGCGCAGTTCGGGGGGCAGGCCATTGCCGGCGCGGAAGCTTTCCGCGGCCTTGGCGCGCAGTTCGGCAAAGCGCTTTTCCGCCGCCGCGCGCTCGGCCTTGCCGGGCTTGAGCTGCTGCGTGAAGGTGAAGCCCCAGCGCAGTTCCTGCCGCTGCGAATAGTCGAAATTCACCGGGCGATTGTCGATCTGCAGCAGGCGGCCGCTGCCATCACGGGTGAAGCGATCCGGGAAAGCGGCTTCCAGTTCGGCCGTCGCCGTGGGGAAGGACGCGATCGGATCATCGATGCGCGAACTGATGTAATTGGCGTTGAAGACGATATCGGTCTTTTCAAACGGCTTCAGGTTGAAACCCAGTTTCCACACCTGCCGCGTGTCGTTGAGCAGGGCGCGGTTGCCGCCATCCAATCGGCTGATGTCCACGGTTTCGCCGCGGATGAAGTCGAACACGCGCACATTGGGCGTGATGATGGTGGGATCACCCAACTGGCCAACGCTGGGCGCGCCCTGTTCGCGGGTGAAGCTGGCGATGAAGCTCCAGCCCGGCGACGGCTCCCAATTGGCGCCGGCGCCCCAGGTGATCAGCGTGCCGAAATCCGACAGCGTATCGGCGGCGATATTGCCGTTCAGCGTGAACTTGCCGAGAAATGGCAACACATTGTCGCGTGACGAGGCAATCGGCAGATCGATATTGGCCTGGAAATTGCCCTGCGTGCGCGACAGCTGCGCGGCGCTGACGATGCCGGCGCGGGTGGCGGACGCATCCAATGCCAGATGCTGCACCTGCGCCTTCAGCGCCACACCGACAGCGCCCGCCGGCAAGGAAAGCGGGCTGCCGTTCAGCAGCAGATCTGCGCTGAGATTGTCGGAGATGCTGCGGGCGGTATCGGTGAGCGTCGGCCCGCTGATCGCGCCATAGGGCGAAAGCGTGCCGGCCGTGATCTGGCTCTGCAGCGCGCTCACATCGATGCCACGTTCGATGCGGCTGCGGTTTTCGGCGTGGTTCCAGGTGCTGGTGAGATTCCAGCGCCAATTGCCGATATTGCCATCCAGCACGGTGCCGAGCCGGCTGTTCCAGTTGTCGCCAAAGCGGCCCAGCGGATCGGGGGCATAGCGGTTGACCAGCACCGGGCTGCTGAACGGCGAGAACGCACCGCCGGCAGGCAGATTGAAGCTGGCGGCGGGCAGGCCCTGCATGGCTTCCGTCAGCGTCCGCTCGATGCCGCCGGTCAGCGTCGCGCCCACGGTGGGCGACAGATTGCCGGCGATGGTGCCATTCAGGCTGGCGGTGCGGCTGTCGGGCAACAGGCTGCGGAACGGGCGGATATCGGTGCTGTTGAGGGGTGCGGCGGCAAACTGGCCCAGCGTAGGGCTGGCAACGCCGATCGGTACGCCGAGCACAGTGCGACCGGGAATGACCTCCGCGCCTGGCTGCAGCGCCGAAACATTGCCCTCCAGCGCGAAAGGGCGGCTCTGCGGCGGGGTGGTGATGCGGCGCTCGGCTTCCGTCACCATCGTGTTGATTTCATATTCGGCTTCGATGCTGGTGCGGGTGCCGTTGCGCAGGCGCAGCAGATTGACCTCAAGTTCAGAGGAAAAACGCCCGCCATCCGTGGGCCCGCCGATGTCGAACTCGCCGGTCCACGCCTGGAAGCGCGGGCGCAGCACGAAGTTGATCACCCGCTGATCGGCGCGGAAGCCATATTTCAGGCTGACTTCCTCGGGCAGCACTTCCACCCGGGCGATGGCTTCGGGCGGGATGTTGCGGATTTCCTGAAAGCCCGACGTGCGCTTGCCATTGAGCAGCACCGCCGGCGGGCCGCCGCCACGACCGCGGCCGCTCTGGGTTTGCGGCGCGATCTGGGCGAGGATCTCCGTGATCGAGCCGGCACCGAGCGCGCGCAGTTCCTGCGTGCCGAGAGTCAATTCCGGCTTGATATCGCCCACCACCTGGCCAGGCAGGCGCTGGGTGGAAACGGTGATCACCTCTTCGTCTTCCGGCATGGCTTGCGCGGTTTGGGCAGGCGCCGGCGCGGCAGGCACAGGCGCTTCCTGGGCAGAGGCGAGCGCAGCCGGAGCAGCCGCCAGCAACAGGGCAAATCGAAGGATCAAGGGGGCATTCCTGAATTCGGGGGGCAGATTGATTGGGCTGCCCCTAACCGCATAAGCAGCCAAGGGAAATCCCGTGCGGCAATGTCTACGGCTGGGCGCCGGCTTTCCCCCGCCCCTTGCGCGGGGGATGCGATCAAGGGCATCGTATCAGTGGCAAGGGGAGGACAGACGATGCGGGCACTCTGGATGGCGGCGGTGGCCGCTCTGGCGCTGGCCGGCGCGGCGCGCGCCGAACATCCGGTGCGGGTATATGATGTGCCCAAGGGCGCCCACCCGCATGATGTGGCGCCGGGCCCGCCCGGCACCATCTGGTACACCGCGCAATGGCAGGGCGCGCTGGGCATCATCGATATCAAGACCGGCAGCGTCGAGCAGGTAAGACTGGGCGAGAAATCCTCCCCCCACGGCGTCATCATGGGGCCGGACGGCGCGGCGTGGATCACCGATGGCGGGCTGAACGCCATCGTGCGGGTTGATCCGAAGACGAAGGCGGTAAGAAGCTGGCCGCTGCCCGCCGACAGCGGCTACACCAATCTCAACACGCCGGCCTTTGATGGCAAGGGCCGGGTGTGGTTCACCGGGCAGACCGGCATCTATGGCCGGCTCGATCCCAAGACCGGCAAGGTTGATGTGTGGCCGGCGCCGAAAGGCCGCGGGCCCTATGGCATCGCCGCGACGCCGGATGGCCAGATCTGGTATGTGTCACTGGCCGGCAGTTTCCTCGCCAAGGTGAACATGGAAACGGGCGCAACCACGGTGGTGGAACCGGTCGAACCGGGTGTCGGCAGCCGGCGCGTCTGGTCGGACAGCAAGGGACAGCTTTGGGTATCGGAATGGAACAGCGGGCATCTGGCGCGCTACACGCCCAAGGATGGCCAGTGGAAGCGCTGGAAGATGCCGGGGGACAAGCCGCGGGCCTATGCCGTCTATGTGGACGAGAAGGACGTGGCCTGGGTGACCGAATGGGCCGGCAATGTCACCATCGCCTTTGATACAAAGGCCGAAAAGATCATCGGCACCTATCCCGGCTCTGGCCCCAAGGCCGAAGTGCGGCAGATATTGGGCCGCAAGGGCGAAATCTATCTGCCGGAAAGCGGGCTTGATCGGGTGATGCTGGTGGAGACGGGCAAGAAGGGATGATGTTTGCCGCGCTGCTGCTGGCGGCGGCCCAGGCGCCGCAGGCCAACCAAACGCCGCCGGCGTTTCAATATTGCATCTCGTGCCACAGCGTTGATCCGGCCGAAACCGGCCTGCCGGCGCCCAATCTGGATGGCTTGGTGGGCAGGCGCGCGGGCAGCCGGGCCGATTTCGTCTATTCCCCTGCCCTGCGCGCGGCTGGTGACAAGGGGCTGGTGTGGACGCGCGAGACGCTGACGATGTTCCTGGCCAATCCGGACGCGCTGGTGCCCGGCACCGCCATGCAGCGGCTACCGCCCGGTGCGCCGGTGGACGCGGTGGTGGCGTGGCTGGCCCGGCGCTGATCGCTCCTGACCGCAATCACAAATCGCTCATGCCGAGCCTGGTCATGACCCGACGGATCATGTCGCAAGGCTGTGATCGAGCGCTTTGACCACCACGATATCCGCCACGTCCCTGGCCCGCGCGATATGCTCCAGCCAATTGGGGCGGTTGATGCCATTCCAGACGGACAGCGCGAACTGGCGGGCTTCAGCTTCGTTCAGGTGGCGGAAGCGGGCGTAGAAGCTGTTGGGGTCGTTCGCCGCCGCTGCCCACAGGCCCATGAAGCGGGCAAGGAACCAGGCGATGATGTCGTCTTCTGCCGCATCGATGTAGATCAGCAGGTCGAGCGGCGGGCGCTGGCCGGCGGCATCGGGGGCAAGGCCGAGGCCTTCCACCAGCACGATATCGGCGCCTGAAATGGTGCGGGCCGCTGCCGGATCGACGTCGTAGCTTGTGTGGCTGTAGGACGGAACCGTGACCGCGCCGTGCTTCAATCCGGCCAGCGCGGCCGCCATGGCCGGTGCGTCATAGCTTTCGGGAAAGCCCTTGCGCATGGACAGGCCTTCAGCCTCCAGCACCGCGTTGGGCTTCAGGAAGCCATCGGTGGAAACGATCTCCACCTTCACATTGGCTGGCAGCGCCTCGGCAATCTGGCGGGCCAGGGTGGTCTTGCCCACCGCCACCGATCCGGTGATGCCGACGATCAGCGTTTCGCCGGGGCGGTGCCGGGCGGCGATGCGGGCGGCGAGAGCGGCGGGGGTGGTGGGCGTCATGGCGCAAGTGTGGCTGGGGTTTGGAAGCGGCGCAACCGGCTCCCTTCCCTTGCCAAAGGGCGGGGCTGGGGGAGGGTCATTGGAGACAAGAACCTGCGCTGGCGGTGCGCACCCTCCCCCGGCCCCTCCCTGCAAACAGGGAGGGGAGAAGAATTACACCAGCCGGCTTTGCGCCATCGCCGCCGCGATGAACCCCGAAAACAGCGGGTGCGGGTCGAACGGCTTGGATTTCAGCTCCGGGTGGAACTGCACGCCGATGAACCAGGGATGGTCGGGCCGTTCCACCACTTCCGGCAGCAGGCCATCGGGGGACAGGCCGGAAAAGATCAGGCCTTCCTTCTCGAGCCGACCACGATAGGCGCCGTTGACTTCATAACGGTGGCGGTGGCGTTCCTCGATATGGGTGCTGCCATAGACGCTCGCCGCCACGCTGTTGGCCCCCAGTTCGGCCGGATAGGCGCCCAACCGCATGGTGCCACCCAGATCGCCGCCTTCGCTGCGCGTCTGCAGGCCTTCGGCGCTCATCCATTCGGTGATCAGGCCGACCACCGGCTCCCGCGTTTCGCCGAACTCGGTGGTGCTGGCCGCCGCGATGCCGGCCTGGTTGCGGGCGGCCTCGATGCAGGCCATCTGCATGCCCAGGCAGATGCCGAAGAAGGGCACGCGCCGTTCGCGGGCAAAGCGCACGCTGGCGATCTTGCCTTCGCTGCCACGCTCGCCAAAGCCGCCGGGCACCAATATGCCGTGCATCGGTTCCAGCCGGGCCGCCACATCGGTGCCTTCGAATTCCTCCGCATCCAGCCACTTGATGTTGACCTTCACCCGGTTGGCCAGGCCGCCGTGCACCAGCGCTTCGGTGAGCGATTTATAGGCGTCCTTCATGCCGGTATATTTGCCGACAACGCCGATGGTCACTTCGCCTTCCGGATTGTGGATGCGTTCCGAAATATTCTGCCAGCGGGTGAGATCGGGGCGCGGCGCATCGGTGATACCGAAGGCATGCAGCACTTCGTCATCAAGGCCCTCGGCATGATATTGCAGCGGCACTTCATAGATGCTCTCCGCATCCAGCGCCGAAATCACCGCTTCCTTGCGCACGTTGCAGAACAGCGCGATCTTGGCGCGGTCGCTTTCGGGCAGCGGGTGTTCGGACCGGCAGACCAGCACATCTGGCTGAATGCCGATGCCGCGCAGCTGGGCGACACTGTGCTGGGTCGGCTTGGTCTTCAGCTCGCCCGCCGCCGCGATGAATGGCACCAGCGTGACGTGGATATAGCAGACATTGGCCTTGCCCACGTCGGCGGCCATCTGGCGGATCGCCTCCATGAACGGCAGGCCCTCGATATCGCCAACGGTGCCGCCAATTTCGCAGATGACGAAATCCAGGCCGTCGGTGTCGGCGCGGGCGAATGTCTTGATGGCATCGGTCACGT
The DNA here is from genome assembly GCF_000331225.1 of Sandarakinorhabdus sp. AAP62. Taxonomy (GTDB): domain Bacteria; phylum Pseudomonadota; class Alphaproteobacteria; order Sphingomonadales; family Sphingomonadaceae; genus Sandarakinorhabdus. The sequence goes on from NZ_ANFY01000018.1 coordinate 5,891, forward strand.
GCGGGATCACCTGCACGGTGGCACCCAGATATTCGCCGCGGCGTTCGCGGGCGATGATATCGGAATAGATGCGACCCGAGGTGATATTGTCGGTCTTGCGGCTGGCCACGCCGGTGAAGCGTTCATAATGGCCGAGATCGAGATCGGTCTCTGCCCCGTCGTCGGTCACATAGACTTCGCCGTGCTGATAGGGGCTCATCGTGCCCGGATCGACATTGAGATAGGGATCGAACTTGCGGATGCGCACCTTGTAGCCGCGCGCCTGCAACAGGGCCGCCAGCGAAGCGCCCATGAGTCCTTTGCCCAGCGAGGAAACCACGCCGCCGGTGATGAAAATATACCGCGTCATGGGAGAAAAGCCTTAAGCCCATATCGCCGGCCAGCGCCAGCCCCTGCGTTCGCCTGACGCCAATTTCACTGTGGACGAAACTTACCAGCGCAGGAAGAAACGCACCGCCGCGCCATCGTCATCGGGGCTGGCCGCGATATGGCCGGGGTGTTCGCGGTGGAACAGGCTGAACTGCAACTGCCCGGCGGCAAGCGGCACGGCATAGAGCGCCTCGGCGGCGGTTTCGCGCACGCTGGGGCCTGCCCGCACGGGATCGGCAAGGCCAAGCAGCCACAATGCGCCCGACAGGGCGAGCGGGCGCGTGACGGCGAGCGTGAGCGAATCACCCGGCAAACCTGCGCCATCCAGCGTCAGCGCCAGGCTGGCGGCATCGCCGGTCAAGGCGCCGGCGCCGGCAATCAGGCCGCCTGACAGAGCGAGCCGGCTGCTGGCCCGGCGCCATTCGCCCGCCAACCGCGCCCGCGGGCCCAGCGCCAGCCGGCCTGCGAGGCCAAGGCTGGTGGTGGTGCCGCCCGCCAGGCCGAAGCCGGTAGAAAGCCGCGTGCCCATCAGGCTGCCGCGTTCTGCGTCCAGCCGCAGCAGCGCCGCCAGTTCAAGGCCCGGTGTGAGAGTGCGCGACAGACGGACAATCGCCGTGGATTGCAGTGCGGCGGCCTGCCGGTCCTGCGCCGGCAGTACCGATTGGCCAAAGCCGGCGGCCAGGGTGAAGCCGCCCAGCGGCTGGGCGAAAGCGGCCGCACCCAGGGGTCGGCTGCCCAGCGGCAGCGCCGGATCGGCCGTGACCAGATCGGGGCCGCGGCCGTTTGGTTCGGCCCCAGAGTCTGCCAATGCAACCAGCCCGGCCACTGCCTCGCCATGCCCGGCGACCAGCACGGAACCGCCCGAAAGCGCGAGGCGGACATGGCCAACGGGACTCGCCTGCGGCCGCTGGCCGGGGCCGAGCGCCGCCATGGTAGCGCGGTCGCCTGCCCATTGATTGCGCTGTTCGCCGAGCAGCGAGAAGGCGGTGCTGGTGCCATCGCTGCTGGTGAGGGCGCTTTCCGTCGGCGTGGCGAGCAGGCGGCCGGCCAGACGGCCCGGCGGAGCCGTGACCAGGCCCTGGGCCAGATCGACCGTGAAGGCGCGGCCATAGATATCCGTGATGGCGACGCCGGCCAGTGCATTGGTCAGCCGCCCGCCATCGCCCAGCGCTGCCCCCAGCGTACCGCCGGCGGTGATTGCCACGGTCTGGCCGCCGATGCTGCTGGTGCCCAGCGGCTGGAAGGCGCGGGCGATATTGAGCAGGCCGCGGCCATAAATCTCGTCGGTGCCGGCAGCGCCCAGATCATCGGCGGAGCGCAGCAGGATATCGACAATCTGCGCGCCCGAAAGCGCCGGAAAGGCCTGGGCCAGCAACGCCGCCGCGCCGGAAACCACGGGCGCCGCCACCGACGTGCCGCTGTAGAGAAAGGCGGTGCCATCCTGGTTGAAGCTGCGCAGCTCCACGCCCGGCGCCACCAGGAAGTTCGGTGCCAGCACGCCGGCGCGGTTGGAGAAACTGGCAATCTCGTTGCTGGCGTTGACCGCGCCCACCACGATGGTGGTGGCCTGGGACACGGCGACGAGCTGGTTGGCGAAACTTTGTGGGGTGGACAGGGCTTCATTGCCGGCGGACAGCACCAATATGCCGCCGGCTGCAGCCAATCGCGCGGCCGCCGCGCGCTCCGCCGTTGCGGTGCCCGTGCCGCCCAGCGAGACGTTGACAACCCGGGCGCGGGCGTCGGCTGCTGCCGCAAGGCCAGCGGCGATGGCCGTGCCGGAATAGGAACAGCCCTGATCATCACAACTGCCCGGCGTGTCCGCACGCAGGGCCAGCAATGTCGCCTGCGGGGCGACGCCGTGGATGCCGCTGCCATTGCGCGCCGCCAGCAGGATACCGGTGACCGACGTGCCATGGCCGCGTTCATCGGCCAGCGCCCGGTTGGACGCCACGTCGCGGCTGGCCGGCGAGATGCGACCAGCGAATTCGGCCAGCGCCGGGTTCACGCCGGAATCGAGCACGGCGACGGTGATGCCGCTGCCACTGAAGCCGCGATCATAGGCCGCCAGCGCCTGTACCTGCACCGCGCCGTTGGAGCGGCGATATTCCACCGTGTCAAACGCGCTGGGCGTGGGCGTTGGCGTGGGCGTGGGCGTGGGTGTGGGGGTTGGTGCCGGCGGCGGCGCGGGCACTGTTCCTACCCCGCCACCACTGCCGCCGCAGCCGGCAAGCAGCAGCACCAGCGCAAGTGAAGGCAGGACAAGTGAACGCGACATCGGCCGCAGAATGCGCAGATTCGGACCTGAACACAACTGCAGCCCATTGGCTGAACGCGTTGTTTTCAATCCGTTTCGATGCGGCTGTTGGCCTTGGTATCGGGCAAGGCAAGCGCCGCAGTGAGGGCGATGCCGGACATGCCGGTCACATACCAGAAGAAGCCGGATTCGATGCCGGCGCCCTTGAAGGCCAGCGCCACATATTCGGCCGATCCGCCGAAGATGGCGACCCCCAGCGCATAGGGCATGCCGACGCCGAGCGCGCGGATATGGGCCGGGAACATCTCGGCCTTCACCAGGCCCGAAATGCTGGTGTAGCAGGACAATATGGCGAGGCAGCCGATCATCATGGCGAGGCCTTCGATGCCCGGTTTCGCCGTCCCGAGCGCGGTGAGTGCCGGCACGGTGGCGAGGGTGGACATGATGCCGAAGCTGACCAGCAGCGTGCGCCGGCCAAGGATATCGGAAGCAGCGCCAAACAATGGCTGCATGGCGGCATAGGCCAGCAGCGCCATGGCCGAAGCCGACGTGGCCTCCTGCTTGCTCCAGCCGGCCGAGAGCACCAGATATTTCTGCATGTAGGTGGTGAAGGTGTAGAACCACAGGCTGCCGCCGGCGGTGAGCGCCAGCACGATCAGCAGTTCGCGCGGATGGGCGAGCAGGCGCTGCAGCAGCGTGCCGGGCGGGATGACGGCCTTCTGGAACGCCTCGGTTTCATGCAGACCGGTGCGCAGCCAGAACACCAGCACCGCGCAGGCCGCACCGACCACGAACGGGATGCGCCAGCCCCACGCCTTCAGGGCGGCATCATCCATCAGGCCCTGCAGCAGCACCAGCAGCGCCAGCGCCAGCAATTGCCCGCCGACCAGCGTGACATATTGGAAGCTGGCGAGGAAGCCGCGCCATTTCGCCCGCGCCACCTCGCTCATGAAGGTGGCAGACGCGCCATATTCGCCGCCGACCGAAAGCCCCTGCACCAGCCGCGCCAGCAGCAATATCGCCGGCGCCAGCAGCCCGACATCATCATAGGTGGGGGCGACCGCGATCATCAGCGATCCGGTGCACATCATGGCCACCGAGAGCGTGAGCGCCGACTTGCGCCCACGCTTGTCGGCCCAGGCGCCCAGCATCCAGCTGCCGATCGGCCGCATGAGAAAGCCGACCGCGAAAATGGCGGCACTGTTCAGCGCAGCGGCCAGATCATCACCCGGCGGGAAGAAGCGCGGCCCGAAATAGAGCGCGAAGGCCGAATAGGCGTACCAATCATACCATTCGACCAGATTGCCGGCCGCGCCGCCGAAAATCTGGCGCAACTGGCCGGGTTTAGCGGATCCGGCCACGCGATGCGGTTTACTGGGCGACCGGAACGCCGGGCAGGCCCGGCAATTGCTGCGCCGGCGCCGCAGGCGGCGGCGCGGCGGGCGCACCCGCCTTGGCCGCCACGGTGGGATCAATCACCCGCGCCTTGTTGGTGCCCGCTGCCAGCACGGCGAGCAGGATCGCCATCACGATGAACAAGGCCGCCAGGATGGTGGTCGCGCGCGTCAGCAGATTGGCCGCACCACGCGCCGTCATCAGGCCGCCGCCACCGCCGCCTCCAATGCCCAGCGCGCCGCCTTCGGAGCGCTGCAACAGGATCACCGCCACCAGCGCAAGGGTGATGAGGCCGTGGACGACAAGCAGGAAGGTGATCACGTGCGGGCAGGCTTTCGTTCAATCGTGCGGAATATGGGGACGCGCCTTACATGGCTTCGGGCGCGGGTGCAATCAAGGTGCGGGATTGTCGATGGGCCGCGTTACGGCGCAGTGGCTGCGATCGCCAGCAAACTCGCCGCCGTCAGGCTTGCCCCGCCCACCAGCACCCCGCCAACATCGGCGACACCCAGCAATTCGCCTGCATTGGCCGGTGTGACCGAGCCGCCATAGAGAATACGCACGCCATGGCCGGCCGGGCCGAAATGGGCTGTCAGATGCTGGCGGATATGGGCGTGGGCGGCGGCGACATCGTCCAGCGTCGGGATCAGCCCGGTGCCGATGGCCCATACCGGTTCATAGGCGATGATCAGCGCTTCGGCGTCATCCGGCAGCGAGCCTGACAATTGGCTGGTGAGCACCGCATTGGTCTGCCCGGCGTCCCGCTGCGCCCGCGTCTCGCCGATGCACAAGATCACCTCCAGCCCCGCCGCCTGGCCGGCCTGCGCCTTGGCGCGCACGTCGGCATCCGTTTCGCCATTGTCGCGCCGCCGCTCGCTATGGCCCACGATCACGAACCCCGCGCCCAGATCGGCCAGCATCGCCGCCGACACGCAACCGGTGTGGGCGCCCTTGGCGTTTGCATGGCAATCCTGGCCGCCAATCTTCACTGCACCGGCCGAAACAATCACCGCGCGATCAATCAGGGTGAAGGGCGGCGCGATCCACACGCCACGCGCTCCGCTGCCCGCCATCGCGGCAATCTCTGCGATATCCTCGCCAAGGCCATTCATCTTCCAGTTGCCGACAATCAGGGCAGGCATTGGCGCTCCTCCGGTTGGTGGTGGCGCTTGTGGCAAGCGGTGCGCCTCGTTACAAGCGGCGCGTTCGCCTATCCATGGAATTTCGATGCTTGCATTTTTCCGCCGTTCGCTCACCAGCTGGCCCGTGCTCGCCCTGTTCGGGTTGATCCTGGTCGCCTTTGCCATCACCGGGGTGAATGATCCGCTGGGCGGCAGCGCGCCGGCCGGTTCGGTGGCGAAAGTGGGGGAACGCACCATCACCGAGCCCGATCTGCTGCAGGCCATCGATCGCACCGTGCGCGACCTGCGCCAGCGCGATCCCAACCTCACCCAGGCCGAAGCCGCGCGCCAGGGCGTGGTGGAGCTGATGGCCACCCAGTTGATCGGCCAGACCGCCATGGAAGAAATGGGCGGGAAGGCTGGGCTCAGCGCGTCGGACACCGCGGTTGACGTGGTGATCACCGGCATCCCCGCCTTCCAGAGCGGCGGCAAGTTCGATCAGGGCAGCTATGATCGCGCGCTGGCCCAACAGGGGCTGACCGACAAGCGCCTGCGCCAGTCCATCGCCCGCGATCTGGTGCGCGAACAGTTGATCAAGCCGGTCACCGGCGCGCTGGCCGTGCCGGATGGCGTGGCCGAACTCTATGCGCGGCTGCTGGTGGACCGCCACGAAGGCGCCGTTGCCACCATCCCGGCCCCGCCAGCCGGCGCGCCGACGGCGGCCGAAGCCCAGGCCTGGTACAAGGCCAACAGCGCCCGTTTCACCATCCCCGAACGCCGCGGCTTCCGCTATGCCATCATCGATCGCGCCCAGATCGCCGCTGGCGTGACCCTCAGCGACAAGGCCATTGCCGACGAATTTGCCAAGGATCCGGCCAAATATGGCGGCGCCGCCACCCGCGTGCTCGAACAGGTGGTGGTGCCCGACGAAGCCAAGGCCAAGGCCATCGTGGCAGCCGCCGGTACGCAGGGCTTTGCGGCCGCAGCCCAAACGCTGGCCGGCTTTGGTGCCAGCGATATCGCGCTGGGCAGCCAGACCCAGGCCGGCTTTGCTAGGGCGACCTCCAGCGAGGTGGCCAAGGCCGCCTTTGCCCTGCCGGTTGGCGGCGTTTCGGCGCCGATCAAGTCCGGCTTTGGCTGGCACGTGGTGCGCGTCGCCAGCCTTGGCAGCGCCGGCAAATCGCTGGCGCAGGCCCGGCCGGCCGTGGAAGCCGGCCTGAAGGAACGCGCCATCGAAGACGCCGTCGCCGATGTGGTGGCCAGCATCGAAGACGGGGTGGAAGCCGGCAAGAGCTTTGCCGATATCGCCAGGGAAGCATCGCTCATCATCAAGAGCCAGACGCCGGTCACCGACAAAGGTCTGAGTATTGGGGGCCTGGCCCAGGGCCAGCCGCCGCTCACCGGGGAACTGGCCACCATCGCCGCGCGCGCGTTCAAGCATGAGCCGGCCGATGGCCCGGTGGTGGAGGATATTGGCGGCGGCAAACTGGTGGTGATCGAAACCGCCACCGTGTTGCCGGCCGCACCGCCGCCGATTGCCGAAGTGATGCCGCTGGCCATGGCCGGCGCCGCACAGGACAAGGCGATGAAAGCCGCCAAGGTGAAAGCCGATGCCGTGCTGGCCGCCACGAAGAAGGGCGTGAATTTCGCCAAGGCGCTGGCCGATGCCGGCCTTGCCAGCCCGCGCCCGCTGAATGGCCGTCGCATCGACATCATCAATCAGCAAAATGTGCCCGAAGCCGCCCGCGCCTTCCTGAACGGCGCGGCGGGCAGCACGCAACTGATCGCCGGCCAGGGCGGCTGGATCCTCATCCACGTCGATCGCATCATTCCCGGCGATCCCAAGGCGCAGGCCGGCCTGATCGAAGCCAGCCGCCGCGAAGTGGGCAGCGCCCTGCCCGGCGAAATGGCCGAAGGCCTGGCCAAGGCCAGCATGGCTGCCGTTGGCGTGGACAAGAACGACGCCACCATCAAGAAGCTGCGCCAGCGCCTGTCGGGCGACGGCCTGCAATAATCATCATGGCCAACAGCCCGCCAGACCGGCGCATCGCCCCCGATCGCGCCAGCGCCAGCGCGGCCCTCGCCAATGGCAAGCCGCAGCTGATCTGGACGCGCATCGTTGCCGATACCGAAACCCCGGTCTCGGCCATGCTGAAACTGGGCCGCGAAGGTTCGGGCGCCTTTCTGCTGGAATCGGTGGAAGGCGGCAGCGTGCGCGCGCGCTATTCGTTGCTCGGCCTCGATCCCGATCTGGTGTGGCGGGCGCGCGGCGACACGAGCGAAATCAACCGCAACTGGCGGCACGATCAATCCGCCTTCACGCCGGTTGATGGCGACACGCTGACCGCCCTGCGCGCACTGGTGGCCGAAGCCCGCGCCGATGTGCCGGCCGAACTGCCGGCGGCGCTGGCCTGCCTGGTCGGCTATATGGGCTATGAAACGGTGCGGCTGGTCGAACCCAGCGTGCCCGATGCAGGCCCGTCGGCGCTGGGCCTGCCCGACATGGTGTTCGTGCGCCCGACCCTGCTCCTGGTGTTCGACCGGCTGAAGGACGAATTGTTCATCGTCGCGCCGATCTTTGACGCCGCCGATCCCGGTGCCGCCTGGGATGCCGCCGCCGAGCGGCTGGTGGAGGCCGAGCGCCGGCTGGCGCAGGCCCTGCCCGCGCAGCCGCGTGCCCTGGAGGACCTGCCCGCTGCCAATCCCCGCCACCATACCGACAAGGCGCGCTTTGCCGCCATGGTGGACAAGGCGCGCGCGTATATTCTTGCTGGCGACATCTTCCAGGTCGTGCTGTCCCAGCGTTTCTCGGTCGATTTCCCGCTGCCGGCGTTCGATCTCTATCGCGCCTTGCGCCGCATCAACCCCTCGCCCTTCCTCTATTTCCTCGATCTGCCGGGCTTTGCGCTGGTGGGATCATCGCCGGAAATCCTGGTGCGCGCCCGCGCCGGCGACGTGACGATCCGGCCGATCGCCGGCACCAGGCCGCGCGGCAAGGATGCCGCCGAGGATGCCGAGAACCGGGAAAGCCTGCTCGCCGATCCCAAGGAATTGTCCGAGCACCTGATGCTGCTCGATCTGGGCCGCCACGACACGGCGCGGGTTTCGGTGCCGGGCAGCGTGAAGGTGACCGACAAGTTCTTCGTCGAATTCTACAGCCATGTCATGCACATCGTCTCGAACGTGCAGGGCCGGCTGGCCGATGGCGTGGACGCGGTGGCAGCATTGCTCGCCGGCTTCCCGGCCGGCACGGTTTCAGGAGCGCCCAAGGTGCGCGCCATGCAGATCATCGCCGAACTGGAAGGCGTTGGCCGCGGGCCCTATGCCGGCGGTGTGGGTTATTTCAGCCCCAATGGCGACATGGATAGTTGCATCGTGCTGCGCACTGCCGTGGTGAAGGATGGCGTGATGCACGTGCAGGCCGGCGCCGGCATCGTGGCCGACAGCCAGGCCGAATATGAGCAGCGCGAATGCGAGGCCAAGGCCGGCGCCCTGATCGCGGCAGCGCGCGAAGCCATCGCCACGGCTGCCCAAGCCGGATTCGGACAATGAGCATCCCCCATCGCATCCTCGTCATCGACAATTACGACAGCTTCACCTTCAATCTCGTCCATTATCTGGCCGAGTTGGGGGCGGAAACCGTCGTGGTGCGCAACGACGCGCTGACGACGCAGGACGCGATGGCGATGCACCCTGAGGCCATCCTGCTCTCGCCCGGCCCGTGCACGCCGAACGAGGCCGGCATCTGCCTCGCGCTGATCGCGGCGGCGGCCGAAACGAAAACGCCGCTGTTCGGCGTCTGCCTCGGCCACCAGGCGCTGGGCCAGGCCTTTGGCGGCATCGTGGAGCGGGCGCCGCAGGTGATGCACGGCAAGGTGAGCGCCATCACTCATGATGGCACCGGCGTGTTCGCCGGCATCCCCTCCCCGTTCGAAGCGACGCGCTATCACAGCCTCGTCGTGCGCGAGGCCGGCTTGCCGGCCGAACTGGTGGTGAACGCCCACAGCCCCGATGGCCTGATCATGGGCATGCATCACCGCGAACTGCCGCTGCACGGCGTGCAGTTCCACCCCGAATCCATCGCCACCCAGCATGGCCACCGCCTGCTCGCCAATTTCATGGTGCTGGCCGGCCTGAAACCCGATCTTTCGGTCGCGGCATGAGCCTGCTGCCCGATCCGTCCTGCCCGCTTGAGGAAGGCGCGGCGGCCGAGGCCTTTGCCGCCATCTTCGACGGCAAGGTGAGCGACGAGGCTTTGGCCAGTTTCCTGACCACCCTGGCCGATCGTGGCGAGACGGTGGGCGAAGTGGTGGCCGCCGCCCGCGCCCTGCGCGCCCGCGCCATCCAGCCGTTCCGCGCTGCCGATGCGCTCGACGTGTGCGGCACCGGCGGCGATGGCATGCACAGCCTCAACATCTCGACGGCGGTGTCGCTGGTGGTCGCTGCCTGCGGAGTGAAGCTGGCCAAACACGGCAATCGCGCCGCCTCCTCCACCAGTGGCGCGGCCGACGTGCTGATGGTGCTGGGCGTGCCGGAACTGCCGATGGACCGGCTGGGGCCGTGTCTGGACAAGGTCGGCATCACCTTCCTGCATGCGGCCCGCCACCACCCGGCGATGGCCCGCGTCGCCCCGGTGCGGCGCGCGCTGGGCCGGCGGACGATCTTCAATCTGCTTGGGCCCCTGTGCAATCCGGCCGGCGTCGATCAGCAATTGCTGGGCGTCTTCGCCCCCGGCCCGGTGCCGCTGATGGCCGAAGCGCTCCAGCATCTGGGCAGCCGCGCCGCGCTGGTGGTGCACGGCCAGGGCTTTGATGAAGTGGCGCTGTCTGGCGAAACGCACGCCGTGGCGCTGACCGGCGGTGCGCTGAGTGCCCACACCATCACCCCGGAAGCCGCCGGCTTGCCGCGCCAGCCGAACGCGGCGCTGAAGGGCGGCAGCCCAGATTACAACGCCGAGCGGTTGAAGGCCCTGCTCGCTGGCCAGGCCGACGCCTATCGCGACATGGTGCTGCTCAATGCGGCTGCCGCGCTGGGCGTGGTGCGCCCCGGCCTGACCTTGCCCCAAGGCGTGGCGCAAGCCGCCGCCGCCATTGACAGCGGCGCCGCTGCTGACATCCTCGCTCGCTGGATCGCCTTTCGATGACTGACACGCTTTCAACCATCGTCGCTCACAAACGCGACCTCTATGCCGCCCGCAAGGCGCAGCGGGCACTGGCGGATGTGGAAGCCGCCGCCCGTGCGGCCGATGCCCCGCGCGGCTTCATCGCGGCGCTGCACGCGGCGCATGCAGACGGCCGCCACGCGCTTATTGCCGAGTGCAAGAAGGCCAGCCCGTCCAAGGGCCTGATCCGTGCCGATTTCGATCCCGCAGCCCTGGCCCGCGCCTATGCTGCCGGCGGTGCAGCCTGTCTTTCGGTGCTGACCGAGGAACGCTGGTTCCTGGGATCTGACGCCTATCTGCAGGCCGCGCGCGCCGCCGTGTCGCTGCCGGTGATCCGCAAGGATTTCATCGTCGATCCCTACCAGGTGATCGAAGCCCGCGCGCTGGGGGCGGATGCCATCCTGCTGATCATGGCGGCCCTGTCTGACGCGCAGGCCGCCGAACTGGAAGCCGTGGCCCACGATTGGGGCATGGACGTGCTGATCGAAGTGCATGATGCCCCCGAACGGGATCGCGCGCTGCTGCTGAAGACGCCACTGCTTGGCATCAATAATCGCAATCTCAAGACGTTGGACGTCAGTCTTCAGACGAGTTTTGATCTTGCCGATACGCTGGCAATGGATGAGGGCAAGACGCTGGTGGCTGAATCCGGCCTGAGCTCGAATGCCGATCTGGCCGCGCTGGCCGGTGTTGGCATCCGCACCTTCCTGGTTGGGGAAAGCCTGATGCGGCAGGCCGACGTGACGGCAGCCACCCGCCAATTGCTGGGCCTCGCCGCATGAGCAAGCTCAGCCATCTCGATGACAGCGGCGCCGCGCGCATGGTGGACATCAGCGCCAAGGCCGCCACGCGGCGCGAAGCGGTGGCGGAAGGCTTCATCCATGTGGCGAACAACGCCCTGCAAGCCATTGCCGAACAAGCCGTAAAAAAGGGCGACGTGCTCGCCACGGCCCGCATCGCCGGCATCATGGCGGCCAAGCGCACGGCCGACCTGATCCCGCTCTGCCACCCGCTGCCCATCGATGCGGTGAGCGTGGACCTGGCCATCGAGGCCACTGGAATCCGCGCCACCGCCACCGTCGCCACCACCCACGGCACCGGCGTCGAAATGGAGGCCCTCACCGCCGTCTCCGCCGCCCTGCTCACCGTCTACGACATGGCCAAGGCGCTCGACCGGACGATGCGTATCGACGGCATCCGCCTGCTGCGGAAATCCGGCGGCCGCTCGGGCGATTACGTCTCGGAATGAGTGGCTTGCTGCCTTTTCAGGAGGCACTGGATCAACTGCTTTCGGGCGTCGAGGCGCTGCCTGCCGAAACGCTCCCCCTCGATCATTGCGCCGGCCGCGTGCTGGCCGAACCGGTCATCGCCCGCCTGACCCAGCCGCCCTTCGCTGCCGCCGCCATGGATGGCTATGCCATCCGCTGGGCCGATCTGCAGGCAAGGTGGCGCGTGGTCGGGGAAAGCGCCGCCGGCCATGGCTGGGCTGGCTCATTGGGGCCGGGCGAGGCGGTGCGCATCTTTACCGGCGCGCCCGTGCCGAATGGCGCCGATGTGATCGTGGTGCAGGAAGAAGTGACCCGCGACGGCGCGGTGGCGCGGCTGGCCGGCGAAGGCCCGCTGCGCCCGCAAGCCCATATCCGCCCGGCCGGTCAGGATTTTGCAGCCGGTGACAGCTTGATCGCGGCCAGTACGCGGCTTTCGGCCGCCCATCTGGGGCTGGCGGCGGCCGGCGGCTGGGGAGCGCTGCCGGTGGTGCGGCGGCCGCGGGTGACGCTGATCGCGACGGGTGATGAACTGGTGCAGCCGGGCAAGGCGCCAGGGCCGGGCCAGATCATCTCGGCCAATCCGGTGATGCTCACCGCCCTGCTCCGCGCCGCTGGCGCCGATGTGCATGATCCCGGGATCATCCCCGATCATCGCACTGCGCTGGCCGCGGCGTTGCAGGCTGCGGCGGCCGACCTGATCATCACCATCGGCGGCGCATCGGTGGGCGATCATGATCTGGTCGTGCCCGTGCTGCGTGAACTAGGCGCCGATATTGATTTCTGGAAGATCGCGCTGCGGCCGGGCAAGCCGCTGCTGGCCGGGCGGCTGGGCGGCACCCGCGTGCTGGGCCTGCCAGGCAATCCCGTCTCCGCCTTCGTGACCGCCCTGTTGTTCGCGGTGCCGCTGGTGTCTCGGCTGGGCGGGCGTGGCCATGAACTGCCGCTGCAAAGGCTGAAACTGGCCGCGCCGCTGCCTGCCAACGGCCCGCGCCGCGATCATTTGCGCGCACGGCGCACACCAGCCGGTGCCGAACCCTTTGCCCGGCAAGACAGCGCCCTGCTCGCGCTGCTGGCGCAGGCCGAACTGCTGATCATCCGCGAGGCGCACGCGCCAGCCGCTGCCGCAGGCGATGAAGTTACCTGCATTGCGCTTGACATGTTCCATTCTGTTTTCTAGATGTTCTTTCCATGTTCCGTTTGGAGCGGCATGGGAGTCAATGAGATGCTCACCCGGAAGCAGCAGGAATTGCTCATTTTCATCGATGAGCGGCTGAAGTCAGACGGCGTGTCGCCCTCCTTCGAGGAAATGAAGGAGGCGCTGAACCTGAAATCCAAATCGGGCGTGCACCGGCTGATCAATGCGCTGGAGGAACGCGCTTTCATCCGCCGCCTGCCCAACCGTGCCCGCGCGCTGGAAGTGTTGCGCTTGCCCGATGCGCTGAAGGTGGAAAAGCCGGCCCTGGCTCTGGTGGCCAGCCGGCCTGCGCCTGCCCCGCCAGCTGTCGCGATGCTGGCGGCCAACGACACCATCACCGTGCCGCTGCACGGCCGCATCGCCGCCGGTCTGCCGGTGGAAGCGCTGGAAAGCGACCGTTCGATGTCGGTGCCGGCGGCGCTGCTGGGCCCTGGCGATCATTATGCGCTGGAAGTGTCAGGCGATTCGATGATCGATGCCGGTATCTTCGACGGCGATTATGCCCTGATCCGCCGCTGCGACACGGCCCGCGATGGCGATATCGTGGTGGCGCTGATCGACGAGAGCGAGGCGACGCTGAAATATCTGCACCATGAAAAGGGCCTGGTGCGCCTTGATCCGGCCAACAGCAGCTATGAGCCGCAGCGCTATCACCCCGAGCAGGTGCGCATCCAGGGCAAGCTGGCCGGGCTGCTGCGCCGCTATCACTGACAGACGAGATTCCGCTCCCACGCAGCGCCCGCCCTGAACTGGCGGGCGTTGTCGTGACGTTGCCGTTACAAGGCCAGCCGATAGACCCGCGCCGCCGTGCCACTGAACAGGGCGGTCTTTTCGTCTTCGCTGGCACTGGCGCTGAGCAGTTTGAAGGCGTTCCACAGCGTGGCGTAATCGCAGGTGCCGCGATCGACGGGGAAATTGCTTTCGAACATGCAGCGGTCTGCACCAAAGGCGGCAATCGCGGTTTCGATCCACGGCTGCCATTCCTTGGCCAGCATTTCGGCGCTGGCCATCGGTTCGGCCATGAAGCTGGGAAAGCCGCCGAACGGCATGGCCAGCCCGCCCACCTTCATCACCACGTTCGGGCAGGCGGCCAGTGCCTTGATGTTGCCAGCCCACGCCGCAAAATCCGCATCACGCCGGCCAGCGTAAGACGCAGTACCCAGCGGGGTGGCGAGGTGATCACAGATGATGGTGAGATCCGGCACGGCTCGGGCCATGGCAATGAGTTCCGGCAGTTGCGGTGCCAGCAGCCAGCAATCGTAGCTGAGGCCAAGCGCCGCCAGTTCGGCCAGGCCAGCGCGGAAGGCCGGCTGTGCCAGCAGGCCGGGCGGGTTTCGCTGCAACATTCCGAGCACGGCGGGATCCGCATCGCACGCCGGGGAGTGGCGGATACCGCGAAACCGCGCCGGGGCGGCGGCCAGATGCGCCTCCAGCACCGGGCGCACGGCGGCGCCCAAGGTGAGATCGGCATGGCCAACGATGCCGGCGCAGGCGCGGGGCTTGCCGTACAGGCCAGACGCGCTCATGGCGGCGACGCCGTTCACGAACTCGGTTTCGCCCACGCAGCGCAGTTCGGGCGGTCCATCGGCGCGATAGAAGGCCCCGCATTCCAGGAACACGGTGGCAACCACATTGTGCCCGGCCTTCATGTCGGCATTCAGTTGATCGAGCAGATAGAGCGGGCTGAGGCCGATCACCCGTTCAAAATCCGTGGCGTCGGCCGCCGGCTGCGGCACGAAGCGCCGATCCCACAAATGGTGATGCGGATCGATGATCGGGCGTTCCGGATCGATGATGTTGGCCATGTGAGTCTCCCCTTCCCCAGCATCGCCACTCACCGGCGAGGCGGCAAGCTGGCAGTGTTCAGTGGGGTTGCCACGGCCGGTCGCCGGCTGCATCGGCGGCGGTTGCCACCCGCTGCGGCGCCAGCCAGATCGCCACGGCCCCGGTGTGCGCCAGGGCGGCGGCATCCAGTTTCAGCCAGCGCGGCCGGCACCAATAAGGCAGGCGGCGATCGGAAACGACGATATCGGCTGCGGCGCAGGCCGGGGCGAAGCGATCACGCGGGATCAGGCTGCGGCCGGTGGTGGCCAGCACGCGCCAGCGCCGGCCACTGTGCTCCACATCCGCCACGCAGCTTTCCGCCGAACAACGGGCGGATGGCAATGTGCCAAGCCAGACAGCGCTGGCGGGATCGCTGCCCACGGCCTCTGCCCAATTGTCGATCAGGAAATCGCCCACGCGTTCACGGGCATGCGCCAGCCGGCCATCGGGCAGCCGCAGCGCGAAATGACGGCCGTCGCTGCTGACCAGCAGATCGGGCACAGCTGCTGCCCAGGCCAGCAGCACCGCGCCGGTGATCGGCGCCAGCCCCCACCAACGCGCGCGGCTGCGCCACAGCGCCAGCCACAGACCTCCCGCGGCCCCCAGCGCAAACGCCGGCCCCGGGATGGCGGCGCTGGTGATCACGGCGCCGGGCAGCGATGCGGTGAAATCCGCCAGATCGATCAGGCCCTGCATGGCCCAGCCGGCCAGTGGCCACAGCCAGCCCAGCCCCAATGCCTCGCCGAGCATGGCCAGCATCAGCGCCGGCATCACCACGAAGCTGGTGTAGGGAATGGCCACGATGTTCGCGGCGATGCCGTACAGCCCACTGCGGCCGAAATGAAAAAGGCCGATGCCCGACAGCGCCAATTCCGCCACCAGGCCTGAGGCCAGCAGCGAGGCGGCCGCGCGGGCCAGCCATTGCCACCAGGGTTCATCCTCCCGCACCGCCGTCAGCCATTTGCCGAGCCGGCTTTCATAGAGCGCGACGATGCCGATGACGGCGGCAAAGCTCATCTGGAAACTGGCGCCGAGCAGCGCTTCGGGCCGTACCACCAATATGGCAAAGGCCGCCGCCGCCAGCAGCCGCAAACTCAACGCCTGCCGGCCCAACATCAAGCCGACAACGACGATGCAGGCGGCAATCACCGCCCGCACCGTGGGCACCTGTGCGCCGGCCAGCAGCGTATAGGCCAGCCCCGCCAGCGCGCCCGCCGCCAGCGCCAGCGTGGGCACCGGCACCCGCAGCACCAGCCACGGCCACAGGCCCAGCAACCAGCGCATCATGAGCGACACGCTGCCCACCACCACCGCAATATGCAGGCCGGAGATGGAGAGCAGATGCGCCAGGCCGGCATCGCGCATGGCCTGCGCCGTGGCCGGCGGGATCGCCCCCTGCCAGCCGGTGACAAAGGCGGCGGAAACAGCACCGGCCTCGCCGGGCATGCGCGCCGTGATCAGGGCTTGCAAGCGGCTGCGCACACCGCCCAGCCACAGGCCCGGGCCGGGTGGCGGCGCGGCCACGATCGCGACCTGTCCCAGCGCCACGCCGGTGCCGCCAATGCCATCGAACCAGGTGCGGCGGGCAAGATCATAACCGCCCGGCACCGCTATGCCCGACGGCGGGGACAGCAGCGCGCGCGCCGTCACAATGGCGCCAGCGGGGATCTGTGGCTGCTCACCGCGCAGGCGCATGCGCAGGCGCGTGGTGCCGCCGGGCAGGCCGTGGCCAGCGGCCGGCACCAGCACCAGACGCTGATCACCAAAGGCCAGCGGCTCGGCGCTTTCCACCCGGGCGGTGAGGGTGGCGAACACCCGCCCGGCCAGCACCGGATGATGATTGAGCGCGAGCCGCAGTTCGGCCGCCCCCAGCCCGGCCAGCAGCAGCAGCGCCATCCAGGCCAGCGGTCGCAAGCCGGCCAATACAAGGCCGCCGGCCAATGCTGCTGCGCCCAGCGCCGCCGCCTGCCGCCACGGCGCCCATGGCAGCGCGAACCACAGCGCGATGCCGGCCGCCAGCGCCACCGGCAACCACAAGGGCAGATGCGCGCGTTCGGCGTCCAGCCAGCGGTGCCAGCCGGCCATCAACGCTTGCCCCGCGGTTTGTCTCGCTTCGATCCTTCTGCTAACCACCCGCGCGTTCCGTCTGCCCCTCCCGGCCAGACCCTGAACCCACAGGATTGGATGAAACGCGCATGAGCGCAAGCCACGGATTTTCCGGCAAAGTCGTCACCCGCTTTGCCCCCTCGCCCACCGGTTTCCTGCACATTGGCGGCGCCCGCACCGCGCTGTTCAACTGGTTGTTTGCGCGCCACCATGGCGGCGAATTCCAGCTGCGCATCGAGGATACCGATCGCGCCCGTTCCACCGAGCCGGCAATCGCGGCGATTCTGGACGGGATGACCTGGCTGAACCTGAACTGGGATGGCGAGGTGGTCTATCAGTTCAGCCGGGCCGCCCGCCATGCCGAGGTGGCGCATGAACTGCTCGCCACCGGCCATGCCTATCGCTGCTATGCCACGCCCGAGGAACTGGCCGAACTGCGCGAACAGCAGCGCGCCGCCAAGCAGCCGATGCGGTATGACGGGCGCTGGCGCGACCGCACCGATTGGCCGAACGATGCCCCCTACGTGATCCGCCTGAAAGCCCCGCGCGACGGGGCCGTTACCATCGATGATCAGGTGCAGGGCCCGGTGACGGTGAACAATGCCGAACTCGATGATTTCGTGCTGCTGCGGTCCGACGGCACGCCCACCTACATGCTCGCCGTGGTGGTGGACGATCACGACATGGGCGTGACGCACGTGATCCGCGGCGATGATCACCTCAACAATGCCTTCCGCCAGCTGGCGCTGATTCGTGCGATGAACTGGCCGGAGCCGGTTTATGCCCATATCCCGCTGATCCACGGCGCTGACGGCGCGAAACTGTCGAAGCGGCACGGGGCGCTGGGCGTGGATGCCTATCGCGACGAACTGGGCATGCTGCCGGAAGCGGTGGAAAATTATCTGCTGCGCCTGGGCTGGGGCCATGGCGATGCCGAGATCATCAGCCGCGATGAAGCCGTGCAGTGGTTCGATCTTGCCGGCGTCGGCCGCTCGCCGTCTCGGTTCGACATGAAGAAATTGGAAAACCTCAACGGGCATTATCTGCGCGCCGCCGATGATGCGCGGCTGGTGGCGCTGATCGCCGGCCGGGTGGCTGCGGCATTGGGACGCGAATTGACCGATTCCGATTCCGCGCTTTTGCAGCGCACCATGCCGGAGTTGAAGAAACGCGCCAACAACCTCAATGATTTGGCAGGCAGCAGCCTTTTCTATCTTCGCAGCCGCCCAATCCCCATGGACGAAGCCGCTGCCAAGCTGCTAGCGTCTGCGACACCGGGGCTGCTTGACCGCGCCCGGGCACGATTCGCCGCCCAGTCTGACTGGACGGCCGCCGCGCTGGAACAGGTGGCGCGTGAACTGGCGGAAAGCGAAGCGGCCAAGCTTGGTCAGATCGCCCAGCCGTTGCGCGCTGCTGTAACCGGTTCGGCCCAATCGCCCGGACTGTTCGAGGTTCTCGAAGTGCTGGGCAAGGATGAGGTACTGGGGCGGATCGACGACGCCCTGGCCGGTTGAAGAAGGGAAAAGAGCCATGACGGCCACGTTCGGCATTGACGGAAAATCCGCCGACTATCCGGTGCACAAGGGCAGCATTGGCCCCGAAGTCATCGATATCCGCAAGCTTTATGCCAACACCGGCCGCTTCACCTTCGATCCGGGCTTCATGAGCACCGCGTCGTGCGAATCGAAGATCACCTATATCGATGGCGACGAAGGCGTATTGCTCTATCGCGGCTATCCGATCGATGAGCTGGCCGAACGGTCGAACTTCCTGGAAGTGGCCCACCTGTTGCTGAACGGGGAACTGGCCAACACCGAGGATCAGGCCAGGTTCAATTCCAACATCACCCGCCACACCATGATCCACGAGCAGCTGGCGACCTTCTATCGCGGCTTCCGGCGCGACGCCCACCCGATGGCGATCATGTGCGGCATCGTGGGCGCCATGGCGGCCTTCTATCACGACTCGACCGATATCCACGATCCCAAGCAGCGCGAGATCGCCTCGCACCGGATCATCGCCAAGATGCCAACACTGGCGGCGATGGCCTATAAATATTCGATCGGCCAGCCCTTCCTCTACCCGGACAACAGCCTGTCGTTCGCGGGCAATTTCCTGCGGATGACCTTTGGCGTGCCGGCCGAACCCTATGTGATCAATCCGGTGGTGGAAGACGCCATGGAGAAATTGCTGATTCTCCAGGCCGATCACGAGCAGAACGCCTCCACCTCCACCGTGCGGCTGGCCGGCTCGTCGGGCGCCAATCCATTTGCCTGCATTTCGGCCGGGATCGCCTGCCTGTGGGGCCCGGCGCACGGCGGCGCCAACGAGGCCGCGCTCAACATGCTGCGCGAAATCGGCCGGCCGGAACGGATTCCGGAATATATCGCCCGCGCCAAGAACAAGGATGATCCGTTCCGCCTGATGGGCTTTGGCCACCGCGTCTACAAGAATTACGATCCGCGCGCCAAGGTGATGGCCAAGGTCGCCAAGAACGTGCTCGACAATCTGGGCATCAATGACCCGGTGTTCGACGTGGCCCGCGAACTGGAACAGATCGCGCTGACCGATCCCTATTTCATCGACAAGAAGCTTTATCCCAACGTCGATTTCTATTCCGGCGTGGTGATGTCGGCCATTGGTTTCCCCACCTCGATGTTCACCGTGCTGTTCGCCATCTCGCGCGCCGTCGGCTGGATCGCGCAGTGGACGGAAATGATGGAGGATCCGGAGCAGAAGATTGGCCGCCCACGCCAGCTCTACACCGGCCACGCTCGCCGCGATTATGTGCCGCTCAGCCAGCGCGGCTGATCGCCCGCACGGAATCCTGTGGATATCCCTGTGAATCGGGGCTGCCGGCTTGAACGGCGGCCCCTTTTCCTGTTTGTGCTATTGCATGGGTGATTTTCTGGCTCCTCCTGAACCGCGCCGCTGGCCCTGGATCCTCGCGATCATCGCCAGCCTGGCCTGGACCGCTGCCATCATTGCCACCTGGGGTGCCGCGACCGGCGCGATCGCCATTTCGGCCACGGTGCAGCCACTGCTGCTGATGCTGGCGGCCCTGGCCGGGCCGTTGGGCGTGGCGCTGCTGGCCTTCGTGCATTTGCGGGATGCCGGGGCGGTGAATGCCGCCCGTGCCACCATTGCCGATGCGCGGAGCCAGCAGGCCGCCGAATGGCTGGAGCACAGCTCCGAATCCCTGGCTCGGCTGGAAGAGCAACTGGCGGCCGCCACCGCCCGCATGGCCGCCATGGAAGCGCCCGTGGCGGACCACAGCAGCGCCATCGCCAATGCCACCAACGCGTTGGAAAGCGCCAACAGTCGCCTGGCCGAAACGGTGGCCAGGGCCATGGCCGCCAGCACGGATCTCAGCGGCGCCGTCCCCGCCGCCAGCAAGCAGGCCGAAGCCCTGACCGAATTGATGAGCCGGGCGGACAATCAGCTGCGCAGCCAGCTGGCCGAAACCGAAACCCTGCTGGCGAGCCTCTATACCCGCGCCAGCGAAGCCGAAGCCGAAGCCCGCGCCGCCGCCCAGGCCAGCCGCGGCGAGATCAACGCGCTGGCCCAGGCCAGCCAATCCGGCCTTGAAGCCATGGCCAGCGCTGCCGCCCAGGCCCGCGCTGCGGTGGAAACCCCGATCGGCGCGCTCAACGCGGCCATCGATGATGCCTTCACCCGCACCAGCCTTTCGGTCGAACAGACCCGCGATGCCGTGCACGCGCAGACCAGCGCGTTGCTGGCCAGTGTCGATCAGGCCCGCACCGCGCTGGCGCACATCGGTGGCGAAAGCGCGCGGGAACTGGATGAACGGCTCGCCAGCCTGCAACTGCTGGCCAGCAAGGTGGCCGGCGAGATCGAAACCAGCGGCCGCAATGCCGCAGCACTGGTGGACGAACTCGGCAGCCGCGTCGAAGCGCTGGAAACACGCCTCGCCGCCGCCATCGCCAACAACAGCGAGGCGCTGTCCGGCCTTGATGCCCGCCTGGCCGCTGCCAACGAACAGGTCGCCGGCTTCACCGCGCCGCTTGGCGACGCCGATGCCGCACTCTCGGCCGTGCAGCTGCGACTGGAAGCCATGGGCAGCGAAGCCGGCCGCACCATTGCGCTGTTCGAAAGCCAGCTGCCGGCCGGCGAGAGCCAGGTGAGCGCGCTGCGCGGGCAGATCGCCGGGCTGGAAGCGCAATTGGCCAGCATCAAGGAACAGGCCGCTACCCTGGCCGAACCGCTGGAATCGGGCAGCGCCACGCTGAACGACGCCAGCAACCGGCTGACCAGCGCCCGCGAAACCCTGACTGCCACCACCGACGAACTGGCCGACGCCATCGCCCGCGCGCAGGAGCAGATGCGCGCGCTCGAAGACGACACCAGCCGCCTCTCCCTCACCGCCTCCGGCGACCTGATCGACACGTTCGCGCGCGTGCGCGAAGTGGCCGACAATGCCGCCGGCGCCATGCGCACCGCGCTGGCCGGCGTGATCCTCGAAGCCGAGGAAGCGCTGGACAAGGCCGCCATCAGCCGCACCGAGGCCGCCTTTGCCGCCCCGATCCGCGATCGCATCGAGGAACTGCTGGAATTGCAGGGCCGCGCCGGCGAATCTGCCCAGGCCGCCGCCGAACGCGTGGCGCAGCGCCTGGTCGGCCTGGCCCGCACCCTTTCCGATGTGGAAGCCCATGTGGACGCGGTGGAAACCCGCGCCGAAGTGCGGGTCCGCAATGCCCTGGGCCGCCGCGCCAACGGGCTGATCGACAGCCTGCAATCCAGCGCCATCGATCTGGCCAAGCTGCTGGACTACGACATCGACGACAAGACCTGGGCCGATTATGCCGCCGGCGACGCCAGCGCCATCGCCCGCCGCCTCGCCCATGGGCTGGACAGCGGTGCCGGCCGCCAGTTCGTGCGCCACTATACCCACGACGCCGAATTCCGCACCGAAGCCAGCCGCTACCTGCAGGAATTCGAATCGCTGGTCGCCGATGTGGTGCCGGAACGGGGCGGCGAGGCACTGGGGGCGACGTTGCTGTCGTCCACATTGGGCAAATTGTATCTGGCGATCGGGCAGGCGGCCGGGCGGTTCAATTGAGGCGGATGTCACCTCTCCCCGCCGGGGAGAGGTCGAGAGATGCCCGCAGGGCGGCCCGGGAGGGGGGCTGTTTCAGCGCATGTTGACCCTCTCCCGCCGCGCGACGCACGAGTCGACCTCTCCCCGCCGGGGAGAGGTGAGCAAGGGGAGAGCAGCATGGCACGCATCTTGGTAACAGGCGCCCGCCGCGGCATCGGCCGGGAAATCACGCTGACCCTGGCCCGCGCCGGCCACGATTTGGTGGCCACCATGCGCGATCCCGGCGGCTGCGATCTGGCAGACATTGCTGCGCAGGAAGGCCTGTCGATCAGCCTGGCGACGCTGGACGTGGATGATGATGCATCGGTTGCCGCGCTGTTCGCGCAAGCAGGCATGGCCAGCGTTGATGTGCTGATCAACAACGCCGGCATATTGTCGATCAACGCCCTGGAGGATGAATCCATGGCCATGATCCAGGCAGTGATGAACACCAATTTCTTTGGGCCGCTGCGCTGCATGAAGGCCGTGGTGCCCAGCATGCGCGAACGGCGCCAGGGCCTGATCATCAACATCTCGTCGATCGCCGGGCGCATGGCGGTCTTCTCGCACAGCGCCTACGGCCCATCGAAATTCGCGCTGGAAGCCGCCAGCGAAGTGGCCGCACAGGAACTGGCGCCCTTTGGCGTGCGGGTGGCGCTGGTCGAACCGGGCATCATCGCCACCGATATGGCCGTCGCCAACCTGCCGCAGCCGCGCGCCGACAGTGAGTATCCCAGCGGTCGCCGCATGGTCGCCATGAACGCCGATGCGGATAAGGGCACACCGCCTGCCGTGGTGGCAAACGCCGTGCTTGATATCGTCAGCGGTCGGAACACCGCGTTCCGCACGCTGTGCGGCGATGATTCCCAGATGTTCATCGGCATGCGCACCCGCATGAGCGACGACGCCTGGATCGCGATGAGCGACACGCTGGACGATGCCGAGTTCTTCGCGCGGATGACAGCCGCCGCACAGGGCTGATGACTCGCATCAAGATCTGCTGCATCGCCTCCCCCGCCGAAGCCGCGCTGGCCCTGGCCGCTGGCGCTGATGTGCTGGGGCTGGTCGCCGCCATGCCGAGCGGGCCGGGGCCGATCAGCGACGACGCCATTGCCGAAATCGCGGCCGGCCTGCCACCCCATGTGCTCAGCCTGCTGCTCACCGCCGAAACCACCGCCACTGCAATCGCCGATCATGTGCACCGCACCGCTGTGCACGGAGTTCAGATCGTCAGCCATATCGATGCCGCCGAACAGGCGAAACTGGCCGCCCTGCTGCCCGATCACCAACGCTGGCAGGTGGTGCATGTGGAGGATGAAGCCGCCCTCACCATGATCCCGGCACACGGCCCGCACGTTACCGGCTTCCTGCTCGATTCCGGCCGGCCATCGGCGCGCGAACTGGGCGGCACCGGGCGCGTGCATGATTGGGCAATCAGCGCCGCCTTCGTGGCGACGAGCCCGGTGCCGGTGTTCCTGGCGGGCGGGCTCAACCCCTGCAACGCGGCGGCAGCCGTGGCGCAGGTGCGGCCGGCGGGGCTGGATGTGTGTTCCGGCCTGCGCGTTGATGGCCGGCTGGATGCAGGGCTGGCGCGGGCGTTCGTGGCAGCGGTAAAGTAAGGGGGCCTCTGGCCCTGCACCCGCTTTCGATTGTTTGAACCTCTCATCTTCAAAGGCCCGTCATGCTGGCGCAGGCCAGCATCCAGCGTGGCACAAGTGTCCATTGCGATGCAGCAGGCATGGCGCGAACCAGTGGATGCTGGCCTGCGCCAGCATGACGGGCACTCTTGAAGCAGGTTACCCTCAAACAAACGGGTGCAGGAACTGCGTCCCTGCTCGCCGGAGGCCTCTTATTCTGCCTTCATTGGCGCGTACGGCCCATGGTTCCGCCAGAAGGGCACATCATCGACGCCGATCCAGCCAAATTCATAATTGGCCATGAACAGGCCGAACAGCAGCCCGCTGATCAGCGTCGTCCACAGCAGTTTCTTGCCGATCAGCGGATTGCTGGGGGCGGAGCTGGCCTGGCCGGGCACGGACTCGCTGCCGTCTTCATCGGGGGTGCGCACGCCGAACGGCAGGACGGCGAAGAGGGTGAGCGTCCAGAACAGCAGGTAGATGGCAAGGGCGGATTGCAGCTTCACAACCGCGTCACCTGCACATCTGTCACGGGTTTCTTGCCGGTCCATTCGCGGGCGATGCGGCGCACCGCCACGCGGATGGCTTCGGCATAATGCTCGGCGCGTTTCGGATCACCCTTCGCGGCGGCCTTTTCGGCGGCTTCGGCGCATTCGGCGAGGAATTCGTCCTTGTCTTCCTCCACCGGAACGCCGTGGGCGCTGACTTTCGGGGTGGCGGCGGGCAGGCCGTTCTTGCCGACGACGACGCTCACCGCGATCAGGCCGTAATTGGCCATGCGGCGGCGTTCGACGATGGTGGCGCCATCGGCGGGCAGGATGACATCACCATCCAGCACCAGCCGCCCGGCCGGTTCGTGGCTGAGCAGGTGCGGGCCATCGGGCGCCAGGCGGATGGCGCTGCCGTTGATCGGCACCATCGCCCTGGGCACGCCGCAGTCCTTTGCCAGCTTGGCGTGCTCTTCCATGTGGCGGCGTTCGCCATGCACGGGGATGGCGATTTCGGGCCGGATCCATTCGTACATGGCTTCCAGTTCCGGCTGGCCGGGGTGGCCGGAGACGTGCACATGCGCCTGTTTTTCGGTGATGACGTCGATGCCGCGCGTGGCCAGCGCGTTCTGGACGCGGCCGATGGAAAGTTCGTTGCCGGGGATCTGCTTGGAGGAATAGACGACGAGATCGCCCGGCTCCAGCCGCAGTTTCGGGTGGCTGCCTTCGGCAATGCGCGACAGCGCTGCCATCGGTTCACCTTGCGCGCCGGTGCACAGGATCAGCACCTTGTTGCGTGGCAGGCTCATCGCCGTGTCCCAATCGATGGGTTCGGGCAGGTCTTTCAGATAGCCGGTGGCGCGGGCGACGCCGACGATGCGATCCATCGAGCGGCCGGCCAGCACAAGCTCGCGGCCACAAGCTTTCGCCACCGCGCCCAGCGTGCCGAGGCGGGCGGCGTTGCTGGCAAAGGTGGTGACCAGCACGCGGCCCGATTTGCGCGCCTTGACGACGCGCATCAGGCCATCGCGCACATCGGCTTCGCTGCCGCTGGCTTCGGGGTTGAAGACGTTGGTGCTGTCGCCGATCAGCGCCAGGATGCCGCTGTCGCCGATGGCAGTGAGCTGCGCTGCGGACGCTGGCGTGCCCATCTGCGGCGCATCATCCAGCTTCCAATCGCCGGTGTGGAAAATGCGGCCATGGGGCGTATCGATGATCAGCGCATTGCCTTCGGGGATGGAGTGGGCGAGCGCGACATAGGTGAAGCCGAACGGGCCGAGCTTGAGCGAGCCGCCCATGGGCACGATCTTCAGCTTCACTTCGTCCTGCAGCCCTTCTTCCTCCAGCTTCTTGGCGATCAGGCCGGCGGTGAACGGGGTGGCGTAGAGCGGCACCTTCAGATCGGCGGCGAGATAGGGGATGGCGCCGATATGATCCTCGTGGCCGTGGGTGAGCACGATGCCGAGCAGATCCTTGCGGCGCTCCTCGATGAAGGCGAGATCGGGCAGCACCACGTCGATGCCGGGATAGCGCGGATCGCCGAAGGTCATGCCGAGATCGACCATCACCCATTTGCCCTGGCAGCCATAGAGATTGACGTTCATGCCAATTTCGCCGGACCCGCCCAAAGGCAGGAAAATCAACTCGTCACCGGGTGTCATCAATCAGGGTTCTTTGCATTTAACTGGTGGAGGCGGATCAGACCCTTGATGGTCAGGTCGCCGTCAACATGGGCTATGGCAGTGGTGTGGCGCTGGAACAAGGTGGCCAATCCCCCCGTGGCAATCACGGTGACCGGGCCGGCGATTTCGCGGGACAGGCGCGTCACCAGCCCTTCGATCAGGCCGACATAGCCCCAGAACACGCCGGATTGCATGGCGTGGACCGTGCCCTTGCCGATGGCGCCGCCATTGCCGGTGGGCGGTTCAACGGCGATGCGCGGCAGCTTGGCGGCGGCCTGATAGAGCGCGTCCATCGACAGGTTGATGCCCGGCGCGATGGCTCCGCCCTGATAGGCGCCATCGGCCGATACCACATCGAAGGTGGTGGCGGTGCCGAAATCGACGATGATCAGATGGCCCGGCCACAATGCATGGGCAGCGACGGCATTGACCAGGCGATCGGCGCCGACTTCGGCCGGATTGGGCAGATCGATCGCCAAGCCCAGGTTGATCTCGCCAATGGCGACCACTTCGGGTTCGACCTCGAAATATTTGCGGCACAGGCGCTGCAGGTTGAACAGGGTTTGCGGCACCACGGTGGAGATGATGGCGGCATCGACACTGCCCATGGCGACGCCTTCCAGCGCCATCAGCTGGTGCAGCCACACGGCATATTCATCCGCCGTGCGCTGGCCATCTGTGGAGATGCGCCAGCGTTGGGCGATGACATTGCCATCGCACAGCGCGAAGACGATGTTGGTATTGCCGACATCAATGGCGAGCAGCATCGGGCCTCTCCCGGTTCAATATCCCCATAACAGGGCGAAGACTTCACCGGCGTGGATGGCACGCGTGCTGCCGTCGTCAAGCTGCATCAACAGCGCGCCATCGTCGGCAAGGCCGGTGAACAGGCCTTGCGGGCTTTCGCTGCCGAGCCGCGCGACGATGCGGCCGCCGACGCCAGAGGCCCGCGCCAGCCAGGCGGCACGGATGGGAGCGAAGCCATAGGTGGCCCAGGTTTCACGCCAGTGCGCAAAGGCAGCCGCCAGTTCATCAAGCACGGCGGCGGGCGTGGGCACGGCAAGGCCGGCGGCGGCCAGGCTGGTGGCGGGGCGTTCGGTGCTCGTCGGATAGTGGGCAAGGTTGATGCCGATGCCGATCACCAGCGCCTCCCCCTGCCGTTCGAGCAGGATGCCGGAGCATTTGGTGCCATCCAGCAGCACATCGTTGGGCCATTTCAGCGTGAAGCGTTCACCTCTCCCCGCCGGGGAGAGGTCGAGAGACGGCGTAGCCGACCCGGGAGTGGGGTTGGCCCCGCCCCTCTCCCGCCGGGCTTCGTCCGAGTCGACCTCTCCCCGGCGGGCAGAGGTGATGTGCGTCAGCGCATCGTGCAGCGCCAATGCAGCGACGAAGCTGAGTTGCTGCACCTGGCCTAGGGCTTTCACCAGCACGCTGCCCATGAAGTTTCCGGCGCCATCATTCCACACCCGGCCGCGGCGGCCACGGCCGGCGGTCTGGCGATCGGTGATCACCCAATGGCCGTCAGGCAAGGCTTGGGCGCGGGCCAGCAGCCAGTCGTTGGTGGAACCGACCTCGGTGAGGTGGGTGACGCTGCTCAAGCCGGAAAGAGTGCCGCAGCGGCGCGAGCGGTGGCGGCAACCAGCGGCGAGATGGCCAGCATGCCGATGGGCGAGCAGAACAGCGCGCAGGCCGCGATCATGGCGCCGTTGACCGCGCTGCCTTCCGTCGCCAACGGCCCAAAAGGTGCTGGGGCGGGTTCATCGAAGTACATGATCTTGATCAGGCGCAGATAATAGAAGGCGGCGATCACCGACGCGACGAAGCCGATCAGTGCCAGCGCGATCAGGCCGGAGGCAATGGCAGCCTGGAACACGGCGAACTTGGGCCAGAAGCCGAGCAGCGGCGGGATGCCGGCGAGGCTGAACATGAAGATGGCGAGCGCGGCGGCAAGTTTCGGCTGGGTTTTCGACAGGCCGGCGAAATCGGCCATGCTTTCGACCGGGCTGCCATCGGGACGGCGCAGTTGCAGCACGACCAGGAAGCTGCCCAGCGTCATCGCGACATAAACGGTGACGTAGAAGAGCAACGCTGAAATGCCGGCCGGCGTGCCGGGGGTGAGGCCGACGAGCGCGAAACCGATGTTGGCAATCGACGAATAGGCCAGCAGGCGTTTGATGTTGGTTTGCGCGACGGCGGCGACGGCGCCCAGCACCATCGAGGCGATGGCGATGAAGATCAGGATCTGCTGCCAATCGCCGGCGATGTTGCCGGGGAAGGCGACGATCATCACCCGCGCCAGCAGGCCCAGCGCAGCGGCCTTGGGCGCGGCGGAGAAGAAGGCGGCCACAGGGGTTGGCGCGCCTTCATATACATCGGGCGTCCACATGTGGAACGGCACGGCGGAAACCTTGAAGGCAAGGCCGGCGAGGATGAAGACGATGCCGAACAGCAGCCCGATGGAACGTTCGGTCTGTCCGGAGACGACGCCAGCGATCACGTCCAGCTGGGTGGAGCCGGAGAAGCCGTAAATGAGGGTGACGCCGTAGAGCAGGATGCCCGAAGCCAGCGCGCCCAGCACGAAATACTTCAGGCCGGCCTCGGCGGAACGGTCGTCCTGCCGATGGAAAGCCGCCAGCACATAGGACGGCAGCGCGGCGAGTTCGAGGCCGACATAGAGCGTGAGCAGATCATTGGCCGAAACCATCATCGTCATGCCCAGCGTCGCCAGCAGCAACAGCACCGGATATTCGAAACGGCCGGAACCGCTTTCCTGCAACCACGGCAGCGCCAGCAGCACGGAGGCCGCGGACGCCGCGAGGATGACGACCTTCAGGAAGGCCGAGAAATCATCGGCGACATAAAGGCCGTCGAAGGCGCGGGTGATGCCGGCGGGGGCATCGAGCAGCGTGAAGCCGGCCAGCGCCAGGATGGCCACGGCGAACAGGCTGGTGACGGTGAGGGCCCGAGAATCCTTTGGGCCCTTGCCGGAGAAGGTGCCGAGCATCAGCGCCGCAAGGCTGCCGAGCGTGAGCACGGTTTCCGGGCCAGCGATGGCGATGGAGGTGAAGATCGGGTGCATCAGTGGTGGCTCTCTTGCGCCGCAGCCGGGGCTGCCAGCGCGGGCATTGCTGGCGACAGGCTCATGTCGGTCGGCACGGTGGCGAGCGCGCGACCTTCGAGGCGGGCGACGACTTCGGCGATGGCCGGTTTCATCGGGGTCTGGAAGCTCTTGGGATAAATGCCCATCCACAACGTGGCGATGATGATCGGCACCAGGATGGCGATCTCTCGCGCGTCCAGGTCCGGCATGGCGCGCGTGTCGTCACCGGCGGCCTTGCCATAGGCGACGCGGGCATAGAGCCAGAGCATGTAGGCCGCGCCGAGGATGATGCCGGTGGTCAGCACGAACGTCGCCCAGGTGCTGGTCTGATACATGCCCAGCAGCACGAGGAATTCCGCGACGAAGCCCGAGGTGGCCGGCAGGCCGACGCTGGCCATGGTGAAGAACAGCAGCACCAGCGCATATTTGGGCATGGTATCAGCAAGGCCGCCATAGCGGCCGATCTCGCGGGTGTGGAGGCGATCGTAGATCACGCCGACGCACAGGAACAACGCGCCGGACACGAGGCCGTGGCTGAGCATCATCACCATCGCGCCTTCGATGCCCTGCGTGTTCAGCGCGAATAGTCCACCGGTGACGAACGCCATGTGGGCGACGGACGAATAGGCGATCAGCTTCTTCATGTCCTGCTGCACCAGCGCGACCAGGCTGGTGTAGACGACGGCCACCATCGACAGGCCGAACACCAGCCAGATCAGCTGCGCCGAGGCATCGGGGAACATCGGCAGCGAGAAGCGGATGAAGCCATAGCCGCCAAGTTTCAGCAGCACGCCGGCGAGGATGACGGAGCCGGCCGTGGGTGCTTCGACGTGGGCATCGGGCAGCCAGGTGTGCACCGGCCACATCGGCATCTTCACCGCAAACGAGGCGAAGAAGGCGAGGAACAGCCAGAACTGGGCTTCCTTGGGGAAATCGACCTTGCTGAGTTCGCCAATGTCGGCGGTGCCGGCGAAATTCACCATCCACAGCATGGCGACCAGCATCAGCACCGAGCCCAAGAGCGTGTAGAGGAAGAATTTGTACGACGCATAGATGCGCCGCGCGCCGCCCCAGATGCCGATGATCAGGAACATCGGGATCAGGCCGCCTTCGAAGAACAGGTAGAACAGGAAGATGTCGCGCGCCGCGAAGGTGCCGATCATCAGCGATTCCATCAGCAGGAACGCGGCCATATATTCCGGCACGCGCTTCTTCACCGCCACCCAACTGGCGAGGATGCACAGCGGCATCAGGAAGACGCTGAGTTCGATCAGCATCAGCGCGATGCCGTCGATGCCCAGCGACCAGTTCAGGAAGGGCGCGAACAGCGGCAGATTCTCGGTGAACTGGAAGGCTGCGGTCGACTGATCAAACTGCGTCCACAGCCAGATGCCGAGAGCGAATTCCACCAGCGTGGTGGCGAGCGCGACAACGCGGGCGCGGCCGGCGCGCTCTTCGTCGCCACCGGGCAGCGTTGCCACCACCAGGGCTGCCACCACCGGCAGCAGGATCATGAACGAAAGGATCATCAGCGCATCATCCAGGCGGCGGCGGCGGCA
The DNA here is from genome assembly GCF_000331225.1 of Sandarakinorhabdus sp. AAP62. Lineage (GTDB taxonomy): Bacteria > Pseudomonadota > Alphaproteobacteria > Sphingomonadales > Sphingomonadaceae > Sandarakinorhabdus. The sequence continues at coordinate 36,148 of NZ_ANFY01000018.1, forward strand.
AGGCCGACCAGCATGACGAGGGCATAGCTATAGACATAACCGGTCTGGAAACGCCGGGCGATGTTGCTGCCCACCACCACCACATCGGCGGCGCCATTGGGGCCGAAACGATCAATCGTCTGCTGGTCACCGCGTGTCCAGAAGATGCGACCAATCCATTGCGCGGGCCTGACGAACAGCGTGTCGTACAGCTCGTCGAAATACCATTTCCGCAAGAGGAACTGGTAGAGGCCGGGCACTTCCTTCTGCCACCAGATCGGGATCGACGGCTTGTTGAGGAACACGTGCCAGGCGAGGCCGAGGCCAAGGAAGAAGGCGACCGACGGCGTGTAGACCACCCAGGCCGGCACTTCGTGCATGGCGTGCATCAGATGCGTGTCGAAGGCGAGACTGCCGCGCCAGAAGGCCACGCCGCCTTCCGCACCGACGAACTGTTCGTGCCACACGAAGCCGGCCAGCAGCGCGCCGGTGCCCAGCACGAACAGCGGGATCAGCATGGAGAGCGGGCTTTCGTGCGGGTGATAGCCAGCCGTCGGATCATCATGGCCGTGGTGATGATCATGGGCATGATGGTCGCCATGGCCATGATCGCCGTGCGCGGCATGCTGGATATGCTCCGAACCGGCCCAGCGCGGGGCGCCGAAGAAGGTGAGGAACACCAGCCGCCAGGAATAAAAGCTGGTGAGCGCTGCCACGATCGCCCCGACGAAGAAGGCGAAGGTGCCGTGCGACGTGCCGCTGGCGAAGGCGGCTTCCAGGATCGCATCCTTGGAATAATAGCCGGCGGTGAAGAAGAAACCGGTGAGCGCCAGCGTGCCGATCGTCATCATCCAGAAGGTGATGGGGATGTGGCGACGCAGGCCGCCATAGAAGCGCATGTCCTGCTCGTGGTGCATGGCGTGGATCACGCTGCCGGCGCCAAGGAACAGCAGCGCCTTGAAGAAGGCGTGGGTGAACAGGTGGAACATGGCCGCGCCATAGGCACCCGCGCCGGCCGCGAAGAACATGTAGCCCAGCTGCGAGCAGGTCGAATACGCGATCACCCGCTTGATGTCGTTCTGCACCATGCCAACGGTGGCGGCAAACAGCGCCGTGCAGGCGCCGATCACGCAGACGACCGCTTGGGCGGTGTCGCTGGCTTCGAACATCGGGGACAATCGGCAGACCATGAACACGCCGGCCGTCACCATGGTGGCAGCGTGGATCAGCGCGGAGACGGGCGTCGGGCCTTCCATGGCGTCGGGCAGCCAGGTGTGCAGGCCCAATTGGGCGGACTTGCCACACGCGCCGACGAACAGCAGCAGGCAGAGGCAGGTCATCACGTAGACCTGGGAACCGAGGAAGCTGAACGTCTGGCCGCTGTGCTGCGGCACGGCAGCAAGGATGGCATCGATGGAGACGGTGCCGAACACCAGGAAGGTGCCGAAGATGCCCAGCGAAAAGCCGAAATCGCCGACGCGGTTGACCACGAAGGCCTTGATGGCAGCCGCGTTGGCCGAGGGCTTGTGATACCAGAAACCGATCAGCAGGTAGGAGGCGAGGCCGACCCCTTCCCAGCCGAAGAACATCTGCACCAGGTTATCGGCGGTCACCAGCATCAGCATGGCGAAGGTGAACAACGAGAGATAGGCGAAGAACCGGCTCTGCGACGGGTCTTCTTCCATATACCCCCAGCTGTAGAGGTGGACGAGCGCCGAGACGCTGGTGACGACGACCAGCATGACTGCGGTGAGCGTATCGACTTTCAATGCCCATTTGACGTTGAGGCCGCCGCTTTCGATCCAGTCCAGCACCGGCACGGTATAACCGGCGGTGTCGTTGAGCCAGAAACCGGTGAAGATCACCCAGGCCAATGCGGCGGAGACGAACAGCCCACCAGTGGTGAGCGCCTTGGCCGCGGTGTGGCCAATGGCGCGGCCGCCGAGCCCGGCGACAAGCGCGGTGAGCAACGGCAGGAAGACGAGGATGGTGATCATCGTCAGCCCTTCATCAGATCGGCTTGATCAACCGCCACCGTGCCACGGCCGCGGAAATAGATGACCAATATGGCAAGGCCAATGGCCGCTTCGCCGGCCGCCACGGTGAGCACGAACATCGCGAAGATCTGGCCATGCACCTGGTGCAGGAAGGCCGAGAAGGCGACGAGGTTGATGTTCACGGCGAGCAGGATCAATTCCAGCGCCATCAGGATGATGATGATGTTGCGGCGGTTGAGGAATATCCCGAACACGCCGAGCACGAACAGCGCGGCGGATACCGCCAGATAATGGGTGAGGCCGATCATAGTTCGACCCCCTGGCCCAGACCGGCCTTGCCGACGCCCAAGGTGCCGGCCGGCGTGCGCGCATTCTGCACGTTGATATCCTGTTTCTTGAGGCCGACCCGGCGGCGATGGGTGAGCACGATGGCGCCCACCATGGCGGCCAGCAGCAAGAGGCCGGCCATCGAGAAGACGAAGAAATAGCGGGTGTAAAGCTGGCTGCCGATCCACTGCGTGTTGGTCATGCCCTCTGGCGGACCCGCCAGCGCTTCATGGACGATCACGCCCTGCCCCGGCTGCCAGCCCATGGTGACGAGCAATATCTCGGCAAGGATGATGCCGGAGACAGCGAGGCCCAGCGGCAGATTCTTCATGGCGCCGCGCTGCAACGCCTTGAAATCGATATCCAGCATCATGACGACGAACAGGAACAGCACCGCCACCGCACCGACGTAGACGATGACCAGCAGCATCGCCAGAAACTCGGCGCCCAGGATGATGAACAGGCCGGCAGCGTTGAAGAAGGCGAGGATCAGCCAGAGCACGCTGTGCACCGGGTTCCGCGCCGTGATCACCATCAGCCCGCTGGTGAGCAGCAGGAAGGCGAAGAGATAGAAGGCGAAGGCGGCCATCAGTTCGCCCCTTCCCTGTCATGCTGGCGCAGGCCAGCATCCAGCGTGGAACGGGGGCTTGCGCCATGGATGCTGGCCTGCGCCAGCATGACGAACGCCATTTTCATCAGCGCCACTCCGCATCTGCAGCAATGTTGCTGGCGATGGCGCGTTCCCACTTCTCGCCGTTGGCGAGCAGCTTGCCCTTGTCGTAGATCAGCTCTTCGCGGGTCTCGACCGAAAATTCGAAGTTCGGCGTTTCGACGATGGCATCGACCGGGCAGGCTTCCTGGCACAGGCCGCAATAGATGCACTTGGTCATGTCGATGTCGTACCGCGTGGTGCGGCGGCTGCCGTCTTCGCGCGGTTCGGCTTCAATGGTGATGGCCTGCGCCGGGCAGACGGCTTCGCACAATTTGCAGGCGATGCAGCGTTCCTCGCCATTGGGATAGCGGCGCAGCGCGTGCTCCCCACGGAAGCGCGGCGATACCGGGCCCTTTTCGAAGGGATAGTTGAGTGTTGCCTTGGGGCGGAACACATAGCGCAAGGTCAGCCACAGGCCGGAGACAAACTCCAGCAGCAGCAGCGACTTGGCGGAGCGGAGCAGCGCGGTCATCACAGCACTCCCGGCGCAGTGGCAAAGTGGCCGGTGAACATCAGCCAGCCCGAAACGACAACCACCCAGAACAGACTCAGCGGCAGGAAGACTTTCCAGCCCAGCCGCATCAGCTGGTCATAGCGGTAACGCGGCACGGTGGCCTTCACCCAGGCGAAGGCAAAGAACATGAAGGCCATCTTGGCGAGGAACCAGACGAAGCCGGGGATGATGTAGAGCGGCGCCCAGTCCAGCGGCGGCAGCCAGCCACCCAGGAACAGGGTGGGCACCAGCGCGCACATGAAGAGGATGTTGGCATATTCGCCGAGGAAGAAAAGCGCGAAGGACATGCTCGAATATTCGACCTGGTAGCCGGCGACGAGCTCGGCTTCGGCTTCGGGCAGATCGAAGGGCGGCCGGTTGGTTTCGGCCAGCACGGTGATGAAGAACATGATCGCCATCGGAAACAGCAGCGGATTGAACACGTTGCCGTTCAAGATGCCGAGCACATTGCCCTTCTGGCTCATCACGATGTCGGAAAGGTTCAGGCTCTGCGCGTACATCATCACGGCAACCAGGATGAAGCCCATCGAGACTTCATAACTGACCATCTGCGCCGCCGAACGCAGGCCGCCGAGGAAGGCATATTTGGAGTTGGACGCCCAGCCCGACATGATGATGCCATAAACGCCCATCGAGGAGACGGCGAAAATATAGAGCAGGCCGACATTGAGATCGGCGAGCACGAGGCCCGCATCGAACGGCATCACCGCCCACACCACCAGCGCCAGCACGAAGGTGATCATCGGCGCCATCAGGAACACGCCCGTGGAGGCGCCGGTGGGAATGATGGTTTCCTTCATGAACAATTTGGCGGCGTCCGCGAAGGTCTGCAACAGGCCGAACGGGCCAACCACGTTGGGGCCGCGCCGCATCTGCATCGCCGCCCAGATCTTGCGATCGGCATAAACCGCCAGCGCCACGCCCACCATCACCGGGAAGGCAATGGCGAGAATCAGCGCCAGATTGGCGAGGAACCAGCCCGGGCCCTGCCCGAATTGTTCGATGAACCAGCCGGTGAAGGTCATTCGGCGGCCTCCTGCACCACGACCAGCGACGACACGCAGGCGGCCATGGTGGCACTGGCGCGCGCCACCGGATTGGTGAGGTGGTAGTTGCTGTAGATATGGTGCAGCGGGCCCTGCACCGGTTCCGCGCTGACGGCTGGCAGCGTTTCGGCACGGGCGATCAGGCCGTCGCGGGCCAGATCGGGCCACTCGGCGGCGATACGCTGGCGCAGGGCCGACAGATCATCATAAGGCAGTTTTGCGCCAAGCACCGAGGAGAGCGCGCGGAAGATCGTCCAATCCTCGCGGGCGTCACCGGGTGGCTGCGTGGCTTTCAGTGCGCGCTGCACGCGGCCTTCCAGATTGACATAGGTGCCAGGCTTTTCGGTGTAGGCCGCCGATGGCAGGATCACATCGGCATGGCGCACGCCGTGATCGCCGTGCGTGCCGATATAGACGGTGAAGCGGCCAGCCATCACATTGACTTCATCGGCGCCAACCAGGAACAGCGCTTTCACCTTGCTGTCACCCAGCAGCGCATTGACACCGCCTTCAACGGCGAGGCCCAGCCGCAGGGCGCCAGCACGGGCAGCGGCGGTGTGGACGAGGTTGAAGCCGTTCCAGCCCTCCCTGACCACGCCGAGCTGCGCTGCGGCCGCGCGAGCAGCGGCATAAAGGCCCGGCGTCTTCAGCGCGCCCATGCCGACGATGATCGCCGGGCGCTGCGCCTTGGCAAAGGCCGCGACGACTTCGGCCGGCAGCGCACCGAGCAGCGCAGCATCGTCACCCAACTGGGTGAGCGGGAAGGACAGATCAACATCTGGCCCGATGCTGAACGCCCTGGCCTTGCCCTTCAGCACGGCCTTCCTGAGCCGCACGTTCAGCAGCGCCGCTTCCTGGCGCGGGTTGGTGCCGACAAGCAGTATGGCGTCGGCCGTCTCGATATTGGCGAGCCCGGTGTTGAACAACCAGCTGGCCGGCTCACCCGCGTCGAACTGCGCGCCATCCTGGCGTGATTCGATGCGGCTGGAGCCCAGCGCCGCCAGCAGATCGCGCAGCGCCACCATGTCTTCCACCGCGTTCAGATCGCCAACGATGCCGGCAATCTCCTCGCCCTTCAGCCCCTTCAGGCCGGCGGCGATGGCCGCAAAGGCTTCGGCCCAGCTCGCCTTCTGCAGCTTGCCATTCACCCGCACCCACGGCGTGTCGAGCCGGCGTTCGGACAGGCCATCGACGGCAAAGCGGCTCTTGTCGCCCAGCCATTCTTCATTGACATCATCGTTGATGCGCGGCGTCACGCGCAGCACGGCGGCACCGCGGCTGCCGACGACGATGTTGCTGCCGATGGCATCCATCACGTCGATCGAATCGGTCTTCTTCAGCTCCCACGGCCGCGCCTGGAAGGCATAGGGCTTGGAGGTGAGCGCGCCGACCGGGCAGAGATCGATGACATTGCCCGACACCTCGGAGGTGACGGCCTTTTCGAGGTAACTCGTGATCTGCATCGACTCGCCACGGCCGATGGCGCCGATTTCCTCGACCCCGGCCACTTCCTCGGCAAAGCGCACGCAGCGGGTGCAGTGGATGCAGCGGGTCATCACCGTCTTGATTAGCGGACCCATGTATTTTTCGGTCACCGCCCGCTTGTTCTCATCATAGCGGCTGGAACCCTTGCCATAGGTCATGGCCTGATCCTGCAGATCGCATTCGCCGCCCTGATCGCAGATCGGACAATCGAGCGGGTGGTTGATGAGCAGGAACTCCATCACCCCTTCGCGGGCCTTCTTCACCTTTTCGGTGCGGGTGTGGATCACCTGGCCATCGGCGGCCGGCATGGCGCAGCTGGCCACCGGCTTTGGCGATTTTTCCATTTCCACCAGGCACATGCGGCAGTTGCCGGCGATGGACAGGCGCTCGTGATAGCAGAAACGCGGGATTTCGGCGCCGGCCGCTTCGCAGGCCTGCAACACCGTGGCGCCGTTCGGCACCTCCACTTCGATCCCATCGACGGTCAATTTCGGCATGACGTCAACCTTGCCGGATATGCCGCTGAGGGGCCCGGCCGCAAACTGGCCGCACGTGCATAGAGATCACTTCCAAAAGGGACGGCATCGCACCGCCGTCAGACCGTTCGGGGTATAGCGGCGCCTCTTGGCCATGGGAAGGCCAAAGAGCGACATTCTGCCGCGCTGCAGCATTTTTCGCAGGGACGTTTGCAGCGCCAGCCGCACTGCAGCACGGCGTTGCCGGTCTGCCGCGGTGGCTTGGACGCCCGCTGTTTCAAGCCTATAGGCCGCGCATGACAAAGCCCATCCACATCATCGGCGGCGGCCTCGCCGGTTCGGAAGCCGCCTGGCAGATCGCCGAGGCCGGGATCCCTGTCGTCATCCACGAAATGCGCGGGGTGCACGGTACCGACGCGCACAAGACCGATGGGCTGGCCGAACTCGTCTGCTCCAACAGTTTCCGCAGCGACGATCCCGACAACAATGCCGTTGGCCTGATTCACCAGGAAATGCGGGCGCTGAACAGCCTCATCATGGCCGAGGCCGACAAGGCAAGGGTACCGGCAGGTTCAGCCCTCGCCGTGGACCGCGACCAGTTTTCCGATGGCGTGACGGCAGCACTGACCGCCCATCCCAACGTCACCATCGTGCGCGAGATGATCAGCGGCCTGCCGCCGGAAGACTGGGACAGCGTGATCATCGCCACCGGGCCTTTGACAGCTACGCCGCTGGCCGAAGCCATTCGCAGCCTCACCGGCGAGGACGCGCTGGCCTTTTTCGATGCCATCGCGCCGGTGATCCATTTCGAGTCCATCAACACCGACGTCGCCTGGTTCCAGAGTCGTTGGGACAAATCGTCTGGAAACGCCGCTGACGCGGCTGGGGGCGGCGCCAAGGATTACCTGAACTGCCCGATGGACAAGGCGCAATATGAAGCCTTCATCGATGCGATGCTGGAAGCCGAAAAGGCCAGCTTCAAGGAATGGGAGGCCAACACACCCTATTTCGATGGCTGCATGCCGATCGAGGTGATGGCCGAGCGTGGCCGCAACACGCCGCGTTTTGGCCCGATGAAGCCGGTGGGCCTCACCAACCCCGCCACCGGCCATCGGGCCTGGGCGGTGGTGCAGCTGCGGCAGGACAATGCACTCGGCACGCTGTGGAACATGGTGGGGTTCCAGACCAAGATGAAACATGCCGAACAGGTGCGGGTGTTCCGCATGATCCCGGGTCTCGAAAACGCGCAGTTCGCCCGGCTGGGCGGCCTGCACCGCAACACCTTCATCAAATCACCGATTCTGCTGGATGGCACGCTGCGGCTGAAGGCGCGGCCGGCGCTGCGTTTTGCCGGCCAGATCACCGGCTGCGAAGGCTATGTCGAATCCGCCGCCGTGGGCCTGATGGCGGCGCGCTTTGCCATTGCCGAGCGGCAGGGCCGTGAACCGGTGCCGCCACCCGCCACCACCGCATTGGGCGCGCTGCTCCACCACGTCACCGGCGGTGCCGAGGCCGCGACCTTCCAGCCGATGAACGTCAATTTCGGGCTGTTTCCGCCGCTCAGCCCGGTGCCGAAGAAAGACCAGCGCAAGCCGGCGTTGGTTGCACGGGCGCGCGCCGATCTGGCCAACTGGATGAAACAAGCCTGAGGTTCAATCCTCGTCCGGCACCGGGCACACACAAGCCGCCTTGGGCTTGCGCTTGATGGCCGTGGTGGCAAACTCCTTCGCGTTCAACTGCCCATCGGCATTGCGATCGGCACGGGCAAATTTCGTGGCGGTCGCCGCGGCAAATTCCTCGAAATCCAGCCGGCCGTCCTTGTTGCGATCGGCGCGGTCAAAGGATTTCCGGCGGTTGCTCAGAAACTCCGTGCGATCCACCGCGCTGTCCCTGTTCTTGTCATAGCGCTTGAGGCGGCGCGCTTCGCGCTCGGCATCGGACAGGGGCGATCTTGGCGCCGCAAGCGGCGTTGCAGAAGCGTCAACCGCTGGCGGATCGGCCACCGCCAGCGCAGCGGCCGGCTGGGTGACCGGCGGCGCGCGCCAGATGATCAGGCCGGCGCCCAGCAGGCCCGCCAGAGCCACGACAAAGCCAAGGATGCGGCGCAATGCATTGCTCCCCGTGTCACGCGACCCTGTGCGCCCAGCGATACGCTGCCTCAGCGCCCGAGTGCAACCACCTTGAACATCAGCGCCTGCCGGGCGAGCGTGCCGCGCGGTTCGGGTGGGCGGCCGGCGGCGCGGTTGGCGGCATCACGCGCTGCCAGTTCCACCAGCGCGCGCAGCGGGCGCAGCAGCACCGATGTGCGATCGGGCGGGCTTTGCGCCAGCGCCATGGCCCGGCCCAGATAATCTCCTTCCGCCGGATCGGCGCCCAGCAGCCGGGCTGCCAGGATGAACAGGCGCACGCTGCCATTTGCGCTGGCAGCCGCATCGCCGTTCAGCCGGGCCAACCAGCCGTCTTCCAGCGTGGCCAGATCGGCGCCCGACAGCCGTGGCAGCACGCGCGTCTGCAGCGCCTGAAGCAGCGGCTGCGCCGGGGCGGGCTGGGTATCGAGTTCGATCAATCGGTCCCGCCACCAGGCCAGCTTGATCTCGCCCAGCAAGGGCTCGGTCGTGCTGGCCACCACCTGCGCCAGCTCGCAATCGAGGGCGAGCAGCGCGACCAGGCCGGGCCGGGCTGGCTCTGCCGCATAAAGGCAGGCCAGCCAACGCTCCCGGTCGTGCTGCTTCAGCTCGTCGGCAATCTGGGGCAGCGCAGACATGCGGCTCCGATCAGGCGGGGCCAACGCGGAAGGCGCACAATTTGTTGCCATCCGGATCGCGGAAATAGGCCCCATAAAAGGCCTGCGGGCCTTCATCGCCGCGCACGCCGGGGGCACCTTCATCGCTTCCACCGGCAGCCAGTGCAGCCGCGTGCATGGCATCCACCTTGGCGCGCGTATCCAGCACCAGGGCGATCATGGTGCCGTTGCCAGCCGTGGCGGGCTGGCCATCATAAGCCGGGCCAACGCCGAGCATCGGCGCCGTCCAGCTTGTACCCCAGCACACGGCGCCGGTGGGAAATTCCATCAGCCGCCTGATGTCGACGCTGGCGAACAGCGCATCATAAAAGGCAAAGCTGCGGGGCAGATCATTGCTGCCGAAAAGCGCGTAACCGATCATGCGATTCCTCCTTTGGCCATCATGGCCAGCAAACGGTGACACAGGCGTTGCAGCGCGGCGATGACGTGCCAGGTCATTTTGCCAGTTCGGCCATGATGATGTCTTCCGCCGACGAAAAGGCCGAGGCGACGTGGGGCGACTTGAACGGATCTGCGCTGGTGCCGGTGAGCGCATAGGCCATGACGCGCCCACGCGTCCGATCCACCCACAGGCCGGCGAGCAGGCCATAGGCTTCGCCCAGATGGCCCCACCAGCGCGCCCCTGGCACCGGCTGATCGGTCGCCCCTGCCCGGCCGGTCAGGCACTGCGGCCCGGCACCATAACACAGCATCTGGCCCTGATAATCATCGCCCGGCACGGCCCCGCCGGCCTGCCAGACAGGCGTGAGCATGGCCTTCACCGTCGCAGGCTTCAGCAGACGCACAGAACCAGATTCGGTGGCAACCTCGCCGCCGCGCAGCAGCAACTGGCCAATGCGGGCAAGATCGGGAATGCTGATGCGCAAGCCGCCCTGGGGCGAGAACATCGTGCCATTGCTGCCCAGTTGATAGGCGGCCAGATCGCAGTTTGACGTGCTGCGCACGGGGCAAGCGGCACGCTGGCCCTTCAGATCGTCCACCTGGGGCACCCACGGGCCATCAGGGTTCCACGCAGTTTCATCGCTGCCCTTGCGATACAGCACGGCGGCGCGCGCCACCGCTGCATCAGACGCGCCTTGCCAATTATAGCCGGCATCGATCCTGAGCGGCGCCAGCACCAGCCGGGTCATCAACCGGTCAAAACGCTCGCCGGTGGCCGCCTCCATCACGCTGCCGATGATGCCGTAATTGAGATTGGCATAGGCAAAGCGCCGGCCTGGCGCGCCCGGTCCCCAATGTTCGGCGGTCAACTTGTCCTGCAGCCGTTCTTCGAGGGCAAAGCCATAGCCCGGGCCATCGACGATGCCGCTGGTGTGCGAGAGCAGCTGGCGCAGCGTGACCGGAACATCCTTATGCGCCGGGTGGCGCAGGGTCCAGCCCAGATACTGGCCCACATCCTTGTCGGGATCGAGCCTGCCCTGCTCCACCAGCCGCCAGACCGCGATGGCAACCACCAGTTTGGAGACAGAGGCAACGCGGATCACGCTATCGGCCTGCAGCGGGCGATTGGCGGCGATATCGGCCAGGCCATGGGCTTCGGCGCGGATGATGCGGTTGCGGTCGGCCACCACGCCGACAACGCCGGAAAGCTGCGGTGCGCGGGCTTCCGTGCCGGCAACCAGGGCGGCCAGCGGGTTGCCAAGGGGATTTGCTTCGGTCGGGCTGGCCAACAAAAGGCAGAAAGCAGGAAGGGTGCGCATGTCTGGCTTCATAAGCAGGCGCGGCAGGCATGGCCAGCCGGCATCGGCTGCGCTAGCCTGCTGGCATGACGACAAGACTTGCCATTGGCCTGATGTCCGGAACCTCCATCGACGGTATCGATGCCGCGCTGGTGGAAACCGATGGCGAAGGGGTGGTGAACCCGATCGCCTTCATGTTCTTCCCCTATGAACCGGATTTTCGCCCGCGCCTGCGCGCCGCCATGGCGCGCGCGTTGGAGATGCACGCCCCGGCCCGTGATGCGCTGATCGACGCGGTGGAACAGGAATCGACCGGCCTGCACGCCATGGCCGTGCATCGGCTGTTGGCGGCCACCCACACGCGCCGCGATGATGTGGCGGTGATCGGCTATCACGGCCAGACCATCGCGCACCGGCCCGACCGCAAATGGACCTGGCAGATCGGCGATGGCGCCACGCTGAAAGCCGCGACGCGCATCCCCGTCGCCTTTGATTTCCGCAGCGCCGATGTGGCGGCCGGCGGCCAGGGCGCGCCGCTGGCGCCGGGCTATCACCGGGCGCGATCGGAGGAATTGGGCCGGCCGCTGGGGGTGCTGAATCTGGGCGGGGTCGGCAATCTCACCTGGTTTGCAGCGGACGGGACGTGGGGCAGTTTCGATACCGGGCCGGGCAATGCGCTGATCGATGATTGGGTGCGCGCCCACACCGGGCTTGGGTTTGACGAGGATGGCAAGGTCGCAGCCAGCGGGATGTGCCATGACAATGTGCTGCAAACGCTGGCGGACAATCCCTGGTTCGATGCGCCGCCGCCGAAATCACTGGACCGCAACGCCTGGGATATCGGCGCGCTGCGCGGCCTGGCCCCCGGCGACGGTGCGGCGACGCTGACGGCGTTCACGGCGGAAACCGTGCGCCTTGCCCTCACCCATGTCCCGCCCATCGGCCGGCTGCTGGTGACGGGCGGCGGCCGGCTCAACCCGGTGCTGATGGCCGAACTTGCCACGCGCTGCGGCGTGCCCTGCGATGCGGTGGAAACGGTCGGCTGGAATGGCGATGCGCTGGAGGCCGAGGCCTTTGCGTGGCTGGCCGTGCGGGTACTGGATGGCAAGCCGCTGAGCTGGCCGGAAACGACCGGGGTGCCGGTGGCGATGGCGGGTGGACGGGTGGCCTGATCGCTAGCTGAAAACGGGCAGCTTGGTCCGGAACAGCAGCACAGTCAGCAACACCAGCGCACTCAGGCCGACGAAGGCTGTGCAGAAGATGACGAGCAACATCACCAGCCAGTACCAGAAAGCGGATTCGGATTGGCGGCAAAGCGTGCCGCGATAACGGATTTCGCGCGTTCTTAGCGCCGCAACTGTAGCGCGCAGCATGAAGATGAAGAGTGCCGGCAGGAATAACGCCGTCACAATCAGCAGCACCAGCCCGCTGGGGCCGGGATCAAACAGCGCCGGCCTCACCGCCCGCCGTTCGCCAGCCGCATATCCAGATAGGCGTCCACCTCGCCCATCAGCAGATCCATTTCATTCTGGAAGAAATGGTTGGCGCCCGGAATGGTGCTGTGGTGGATGGTGATGTGGCGCTGGGTCTTCAGCTTGTCGACCAGCTTCTGCACGGCCGATGGCGGCACCACTTCGTCGGCTTCGCCATCCACGATGATCCCGCTCGACGGGCACGGGGCCAGGAAGGTGAAATCATACATGTTGGCCGGCGGCGCGATCGAGATGAAGCCCTTGATCTCGGGCCGGCGCATCAGCAGTTGCATGCCGATCCAGGCACCGAAGGAGAAGCCGCCCACCCAGGTGGTGTGGGCTTCCGGGTTGAACTGCTGCAGCCAATCGAGCGCGGAGGCGGCATCGGAAAGTTCGCCGATACCGTTGTCGAACACGCCCTGGCTGCGGCCGACGCCGCGGAAATTGAAGCGCAGCGTTGCAAAGCCGCGCTTCACGAAGCTCTGATACATGGCCAGTACGATCGGGTGGTTCATCGTGCCCTGAGCCGGATGCGGCTGCAACAGGATGGCCACCGGCGCGCGCGGGCCAGCGCCGGGCTGGTAACGGCCTTCAAGACGCCCTTCGGGGCCGGTAAGAATGACTTCGGGCATGGGATTCCCAGTTCTGGCGCAAAGCGCGGCAAGCGCCCTATATGGCCTCAAAAGGCCCTGTTGCAATGAAAAGCCGAATCTCTCTCGATCATGCCGCCACCACGCCGGTGAACGCGGCGGCGCGCGCGGCGATGATGGCCGCGCTCGATCTGGGCGGCAATCCGTCAAGTGTCCACGCTGGCGGCCGCGCGGCCCATGCGTTGCTGGAAGGCGCGCGCGATGCCGTGGCGCGCTTTGCCGGCGTGGCCGCGGAACAGATCGTCTTCACCAGCGGGGGCACCGAAGCCCTTGCGCTGGCGGCGAATGGCGCGCGGCTGGCGGGGCCGGCCCGCCCGCGCTTTCTGGTGGGCGCGACCGAGCACAGCGCCGTGTTGCAGGCGCGCGACGATGCAGTGGTGATGCCGGTGGACAGCAGCGGCCTGATCGATCTGGCGGCGCTGGTCGCTGTGCTTGCCGATGGCCCGGCGCTGGTGGCCGTGCAGGCCGCGAACAATGAAACCGGTGTGATCCAGCCGTTGGCCGAGGTGGCAACGCTGGTGCGCGATACCGGCGGGTTGCTGCTGGTGGATGCCGTGCAGGCGGCGGGGAAGATGACGCTGCCCGATGCAGACTTCGTGGCGCTGTCGGCCCACAAGCTGGGCGGGCCACCGGGCGTGGGCGCGCTGATCGTGAAAGACCCCGCCAGTTTGATCCCGGTGCAGCGCGGCGGCGGGCAGGAGCGTGGCCATCGCGGCGGCACGCCAAACCTGCCCGGCATCGCGGGCTTCGCCGCCGCCGTGGCCGAGCCGCACGACTGGAACGCGGTTGCCGCGCGGCGCATGGCGCTGGAAACATGGTTGAAAGCCGCCGGCGCGATCATCCACGGCGAGGCCGCGCCGCGCCTGCCCAACATCAGCAGCATCGGCCTGCCCGGCGTGGCCGCGTCAACCCAGGTGATGATGCTGGATCTCGAAGGCTTCATGGTCTCCGCCGGGGCGGCCTGCTCGTCGGGCAAGGTGAAATCCAGTCACGTGCTCGCCGCGATGGGGCTGGGCGCGGCGGCGGGCGAGGCCATCCGCGTCAGCCTGTCACCGGCCACCACGGATACCGAGCTTGACGCATTCGCCTCCGCCTGGCTTGCCATGGCGGCGCGGTTGGGCCGAAAGGGCGCGGCATGACCATGCCGATCTATCTTGATTATGGCGCGACGACACCGCTCGATCCGGCGGTGGCGGCGGCGATGGAACCGTGGGGCGTGGGTGGTTTCGGCAATCCGCACAGCGCGCATCTGTGGGGCTACAAGGCCAAGGCGGCGGTGGAACTGGCGCGCGCGCAGGTGGCGACGCTGATCAACGCACCGGTGGAAAGCATCGCCTTCACCAGCGGGGCGACCGAAAGCAACAATTGGGCGCTGAAGGGCCTGCTCACCGCGCCGGGGCAGACGCGGCGGCGCATCGTCACGCTGGCGACAGAGCACAGCAGCGTGCTGGAAACCGCGCACTATCTGGCCAGCATCGGCGCGCAACTGACCATCGTGCCGGTGCGTTCAAACGGCCTGGTGGATCTCGGCGACCTCGAACGCGCGCTGGGCGAGGATGTGGCGCTGGTTTCGGTGATGGCAGTGAACAACGAGATTGGCGTGGTGCAGGATCTGGCGGCCATCTCCACCCTCGTCCACGCTGTCGGCGCCGTGTTCCACGTCGATGCGGCACAGGGTTTCGGCAAGGTGCCAATTGGTGTCGAAGCCATGGGCATCGATCTGATGAGCATCACGGCCCACAAGATCTACGGCCCCAAGGGCGTTGGCGCGCTGTATCGGCGGCCGTTCACCGTGATCGCCCCGCTGCTGCACGGCGGCGGGCAGGAGGATGGCCGCTCGGGCACGTTGCCCACCGCGCTCATCGCCGGACTGGGTGAAGCGGCGCGCATCGCAGGCGAACGCATGGCCGCCGATCACGCCCATGCCCTGATGCTGCGCGACCGGCTGCTGGCCGCGCTGACCGTGCAGAGCCAGATCAACGGCGATCTGCAGCGGCGCTGGCCGGGCAATCTCAACCTCAGCTTTCCGGGCGTCTTCGTGCCGCTTCTGCAGCATTTGCCCGGCCTGGCCATCAGTTCCGGTTCGGCCTGTGCTGCGCTGACCGGGCGGCCCAGCCATGTGCTGACCGCGCTCGGCCTGCCCGATGTCACGGCAAAGGCCTCGCTGCGGCTGGGCTTCGGCCGATTCACCACCACCGATGAGATCGATGCCGCTGCCACCCTGTTGAATGCTGCAGTGCGGCAAAAACTTGCAGAAATGGATTGATCGCGGCACATTGCAGCGCATGACCCGCATCCGCTTCATTTCTGCCGATGGCAGCCAGGAAGCCCTGGTGGAGAGCAAGCCCGGCGACCGGCTGCTCGACGTGGCGCAGGCGCATGGCATGCCGCTGGAAGGCACGTGCGAAGGCGCCATGGCCTGCTCGACCTGCCATGTCTACCTGGTGGGCGGCGATGTCGAGAAACTGCCGCCGCCGGCTGAGGAAGAAGAGGATATGCTGGATTTCGCCGCCGGCGCCAACCGCCAGAGCCGGCTGGCCTGCCAGATCAGGCTGACCGCCGATATCGCCAGCCTGGATGTGAAGATCCCGCGCGGCGTTGTCGACATGAGCCGCTGACGCGGCGGGGTCAACCTGAACCGCTGAACGGCGAATATTCTGGGGTGGGAACCGGGAACGACCCAGACCGGAATCGTTGCGGCTGCTTCCTTCCGGACCTGACCGGGTTGGCGAGCGGCCTGTCCGCCCGGCTCCCACGGCGCATATGGCGATTGTTGCCCGGCAGCGCAAGCCCGGCTTCAAAGCTTGCGTGACGCGCCCGCCTGGCCCGGCTAGAACAGGCCTGCATGTCAGACGAATCCGATATCGCCTTTCCGGGCCTTGAACTGCCTGCCGCAGTAGCCGCACCAGCCTATCGCGTGCTGGCGCGCAAATATCGCCCGGCTACCTTTGATGCGCTGCTGGGCCAGGATGCCATGGTGCAAACGCTCGGCAATGCCATCGCGCGCGGCCGGCTGGCGCAGGCCTGGCTGCTCACGGGCGTGCGCGGGGTGGGGAAAACCTCCACCGCGCGCATCATCGCCAAGGCGCTGAACTGCATCGGGCCGGATGGCAATGGCGGCCCGACCATCAACCCGTGCGGGGTGTGCGAGCCCTGCACCGCCATCGCCGCCGGCCGCCATCTTGACGTGGTGGAGATGGACGCGGCATCGAATACCGGTGTCGATGATGTGCGCGAGATCATCGAAGGCGTGCGCTATGCCGCAGTCTCGGCGCGCTACAAGATCCACATCATCGACGAAGTCCACATGCTGTCGAAGGCAGCGTTCAACGCGCTGCTGAAAACGCTGGAAGAACCGCCGCCGGGCGTGAAGTTCATCATGGCCACCACCGAGGTGAACAAGGTGCCGGCCACGATCCTGTCGCGTTGCCAGCGCTTTGATCTGAAACGCGTTTCGGCCGAAACCCTGGCCGAACACTTCGCCCGCATCCTCGAACAGGAGCAGGTCGGCTTTGAAGCCGATGCGCTGGCGTTGGTGGCACGGGCCGCGGAAGGCAGCGTGCGCGATGGCCTGTCCATCCTCGATCAGGCCATTGCCCACAGCGGCGAGACGATCACCGCAGACGCGGTGCGCGACATGCTGGGCCTTGCCGATCGCGGCGCCGTGCGCGCCCTGTTCGGCCATGTGCTGGAGGGCCGCGTGCCCGATCTGATGGCCGCCGTCGCCCGCCAATATGATCTGGGGCAAGACCCGGCGCAGCTGCTGCGCGAACTTTTGGGCCTGGTGCACGGCATCACCCGCCAGCGCCTGGCGCCGCGCCGCGATCCGCTGCTTTCGGCCGAGGAACAGGCCGCGCTCGACACCTGGGCGAAGGCGCTCACCTTCCCGCGGCTCTCGATGCTGTGGCAGATGTTGCTGAAGGGGCTGGAGGAAGTGCTGTCGGCTCCGGTGCCGCTGCAGGCCGCCGAAATGGCGTTGCTGCGGCTGTGCCATGTGGCCGATCTGCCCGATCCGGGCGCGCTGGTGAAGCAATTGCAGCAGCAGGGCGCCACCGTTGCCGCGCCTGCCGCGCCAGCACCCACACCGTCGGGCGCACCCGCCGCTGCACTTCCCGCTGCGCCGCCGGCCAGCGCGCCGCCGGCTGGCGAAATGCCCGACAGTTTCGAAGCCCTGGTCGCCCTGTTCCGCCGCCAGAGCGAGGCACGGCTGGCGCATTATCTGACCGACGATGTGCGGCTGGTCCGCTTTGCGCCGCCGCTGCTGGTGCTCGCCGCCAGCGGCCTGCCCAAGGATGTGCCGCTGGCCATCCACCGCAGCCTGGAAGAATGGACCAGCGCGAAGTGGCAGATCGACTGGCAGACCGACGGCGGCGAGGCGACCTTGCGCGAAGCAGAGCTTGCGCGTCTGGCTGCGTTGGAGGCACAGATGCGGGCCGATCCGACCGTGGCCGCGCTGCTGTCGGCCTTTCCCGACGCGGAACTCACCCCCCTCAAACAAAGCGCCTGAGAAGAGACATGCCCAGCCTCGAAGAACTGATGAATGCGGCCCGCAACGTGCAGGAGCAGATGGCCCGCGCCCAGGCCCAGCTTGACCAGATCGAGGTGGAAGGCGCGTCCGGCGGCGGCCTGGTGACGGTGCGCGCCACCGCCCGCGGCGCCGTGCGCGGCCTCAACATCGATCCATCGCTGCTGACGGCCGAATCGAAGGAAATGCTGGAAGATCTGATCGTGGCGGCGTTCAATGACGCCAAGACCAAGGCCGATCAGGCGGGCAGCGCCGAGATGGGCAAGCTCACGGCCGGCATGCAATTGCCGCCGGGTTTCAAGCTGCCGGATTTCTGATGCGGCGTCCGTCCCTGGTCCTGTTGGCGATGCCGTTGCTGCTGGCAGCCGCGCCGATCTATCAGCGCTGGGGCGAAGTTGATTTTGGCGGCCGCCGCGGCGTGTATCTCGAAGAGGATAGCGAGCGCCCCGGCATCGTCACCATGGCGCTGTGCAGCACCAGCAGCAGCGTTGTCGAGCTGCGCCATTATCGTCCGCAAATGGCACCGAACCTGGTCGCGCAGCTTGATCGCCGCGCCAGCCCTGGCCGGGAAATCACCAGCTGCGACCGTGGCTGCCAATTGGCCACCCAGGCCATCGCCCGCCGCAATGCGCTGCCGGAAGCCGATCTGCTGCCGGCAGGCGGGCGGGCGTGG
>NZ_ANFY01000019.1 GCF_000331225.1 Sandarakinorhabdus sp. AAP62
GCCGGCGGCGGCGCGGGCGGCGCGGCAACCGGGGCTGGTGCCGGGGCCGGCGCTGCCGCGGCGCGGGTTGGGGCCGGTGCGGCATCTGTGGCTTTCACCGGCGACGGCCGGCTTTCCAGACCCAGGCGGTGTGCCTTGCCGATCACGGCATTGCGGGTGACGCCTTCCCCCAGCATCTCGGCGATCTGGGTGGCGGTCATGCCGCCTTCCCAGCCCTGCTTGAGCTTTGCAATGCGTTCGTCGGTCCAGGCCATGGCAATTCCAGCTCTCAATAATCGCCCCCTTGGCAGGGCGCGCGTGCAATCGTAAGCCCCTAACCATGATGCACGCCGATAACAAGCTGCCAGCACACCCGGAACCGGGGGTACCCGTGATCGCACGGCTGAATACGGAAGGGCTGAAGACCCTCTATCTGAAAGAGGTGCGGCGCTTTTTCAAGGTGCAGCTGCAAACCATCTGGGCGCCGGCGGTGACGACGCTGATGTTCCTGGTGATCTTTGCCGTCGCGCTGGGACGCGGCGAAGTGCTGATCCTCGGTGTGCCCTATGCCGATTTCCTCGGGCCCGGCCTGATCGTGATGGGCATGATCCAGAACAGTTTCGCCAATACCTCGTCCTCGATCCTGGTCGCCAAGGTGCAGGGTTCGATCATCGATGTGCTGATGCCGCCGCTTTCGCCCGGCGAGTTGATGCTGGCCTGGGTTGGCGGCGCGCTCACCCGGGCGTGGCTGGTCGGGCTGGCGGTGTGGGCGGTGATGGCGGTCGCACCGGGCGTGCATGTCGCGGTCCGCGATCCGTTGCTGGTCGTCTATTTCGGCACCATGGGGGCGATAATGCTGGCGCTGCTGGGCATTCTCACCGGCGTGTGGGCCGACAAGTTCGATCATGCCGCTGCTGCCACCAACTTCGTCATCCAGCCGCTCACCTTGCTGTCGGGGACCTTCTATGCCGTTGAAAGGCTTGGCCCGACGGTGGCGAGCATTGCCCATGCCAATCCATTCTTTCATGTCATCGATGGCTTCCGCGCCGGGTTCATTGGCGTGTCGGATGGGCCGCTGCTGCAATCGGCGGTCATGCTGGCGCTGGTCAACGTCGTGTTGTGGCTGGTGTGCTATCGTGTGATGAAGTCGGGCTGGAAGTTGCGGGCCTGAAACCGGCCGTCGCTTCCGCGCGGCGTGCGGCAAGAACGTATTTGCAGCGCATGGCAAAGCCGAATAACGGAACCCATACAAGCACTCGCGGGGGATTAGCCTGCGCGGCACGTAATCTGGTTGGACTGCAGAACGATGACCAAATTTGCCCCCTTCATACGCACCGGCGGTGCGCCTGCGCTATCGCTTGCGTTTGCGTTTTTGTTGACGGCCTGTTCGGGAGGGGAAGAAGGCAAGAATGGTGCCGGCGGCAGGAAGCGCCCGCCGCAGCTGGTGGCGGCACAGGTGGCAGCCATGGCCGATTTCGCGCCGACATTGGTGGCGCTGGGCACGGTTTCGCCGAGCCAGAGCGTGGCTGTGCGCCCGCGGGCCGATGGCGAGATCGTTGGCATCGCCTTTCGCGAAGGCGACAATGTGCGGGCGGGCCAGTTGCTGTTCCGCATCGATGCGCGTCAGGCCCGTGCCGCCGTGGCGCAGGCCGAAGGCGAGTTGAAGGGTGCGATTGCAGCCGAGCGCCGCGCCACGCTGGATTATGAGCGGGCCGAAAAGCTGGTGGAAAAGGGCTTTGTTTCCGCCGCCGCACGGGATCTGGCCCGGGCCAACGCCTGGTCGGCGCGAAGCCAGATCGAAACCAACCGCGCCCTGCTGCAATCGGCGCAGGTGCAATTGTCGTTCCTTACCGTGAAGGCGCCGATTTCCGGGCGCACGGGTGAGCTTGGTTTCCGGCTTGGCGCCAACGTGCGCCAGGGCGATGCGACGCCGCTGGTGACGATCAACCAGATTTCGCCCATCCATGTCCGCTTCCTCGTGCCGGCGGCCAATGTGCAGCAGGCGAGGGCGGTGATGGCAGCCGGCGGCGGCCAGGTGATCGTGCGCGACCGCCAGGCCGGAACCACGCTGGCCACCGGGCGACTGGTGTTTCTGGACAACAATGTCGATCCCGGCAACGGCGGCGTCGCGGCGCGCGCCGAATTCCGTAACGATGGCGATGTGCTGTGGCCCGGCGCGATTGTTGAAGTCTTGTTCCCGCTGGGTGCACCGGTTCAGCATATCGTGTTGCCCGAAGGCGCCGTGCAGACCGGGCGCGATGCGCCATTCGTGTGGACCGTTGCTGCTGGCGGGCCGAAGCCGCCGGGCGCAAAGGACCCAGATTCGAAGGGGATGGGTGGAAAACTCGAGATGCGCAATGTCGAAGTCGCCGGGCGACTCGATGGCAAGGTCTATCTCGCCAGCGGCGTGAAGCCGGGTGAGCAGGTCGTCGTTGATGCCTTGGCGCGCCTGAAGGAAGGCGACAGCGTGCGCCTGAAGGGTCCGTCGAAGCCGCAGGTGGCCGGCAATGCGGGACGGCCACAGATGGGGCCACAGACGGGGAGCGCCGGCTGATGGGTTTCGTCCGCCTCTGCGTCGAGCGGCCAATCGCCACCATATTGCTGACCCTGGCCGTCGTCTTCGGCGGTTTGTTCGGCTATCGCCAGCTCGCCGTTTCGGCGCTGCCCGAAGTCGATCTGCCCACGATCGTGATCGAAGCCAGTCTGCCGGGTGCCAATCCGGGCATCATGGCGGCGTCGGTGGCGACCCCCATCGAACGCCAGTTGTCGACGGTTGCCGGTATCGAACAGGTGCTTTCGTCCAGCAGCACCGGTTCCACCCAGATCACCGTACAGTTCGCGCTTGATCGCGACATTGATTCTGCCGCGCTGGATGTGCAGTCGGTGCTGTCGGCAGTGACGCGCCGCCTGCCACCGGAAATGCCCAATCCGCCCAGTTTCCGCAAAAGCAATCCCGCCGATTCCCCGGTGATCATTCTTTCGGTGCGCGACAAGACACGGGCGCTGAATGATTTGCAGACACTGGTCGACAATCTGCTGGTACCACGGGTTTCGACCCTGCCAGGTGCTGGCCAGGTGCAGACCTTTGGCGACCGTCGCTATGCCGTGCGCATCCAGTTTGATCCGGCCGCGCTGGCGGCCCGCAATCTGACCGTGGACGATCTGCGCTCGGCGGTTTCCGCCGCCAACAGCAATATCGCTGTTGGTTCGATCACCGGTGGCGCGCGCAACTATGTGCTGGATGCGTCCGGCACGCTCGAAAAACCGTCGGAATTTGCCAATATCATCATTGCCAACAGGAATGGCCTGCCGGTGCGGGTGGGCGATGTTGCCAGCGTGATCAGCAGTTTCGAGCGGCTGCGCGGCGGTGCGCGCTTCAACGGCGAACCGTCGCTTACCGTGGCGGTCAGCCGCCAGCCTGGCGCCAATGTCGTGAAACTGGTGGACGATGTGCGTGCCGTGTTGCCGTCGGTGCGCGAAGCCATGCCGTCGTCTGTGGACATCAGCGAAATTCTCGATCGTTCGGAATCGGTGCGCGAAAGCGTGTTCGACGCGCAGGCAACGCTGGTGGGCACGGCCTTTCTCGTCATCCTTGTCATCTATCTGGTGCTTGGTGACGCCCGCGCCACCTTCATTCCGGCGATCGTGCTGCCGGTCGCTGCCATCGGCACCTTTGCCGGCATGTATTTCTTCGGCTTCACGCTCAACAATCTGTCGCTGCTGGCGCTGACGCTGGCGACGGGCTTCGTTGTCGATGATGCCATCGTCGTGCTGGAAAATATCGTGCGCCACACCGAAGACGGTGAGGATCCGCGCAGCGCCGCCATCATTGGCGCCAACGAGATCAGCTTCACCGTGGTGTCGATCTCGGTCAGCCTCGTCGCCGTCTTCATCCCCTTGCTGTTCATGGGCGGCATCATCGGCCGCCTGTTCAGCGAATTTGCCGTGACCATGACCATCTCCATCGCGGTCTCTGCGGTGTTGTCGCTGACGCTGATCCCGATGGTGGCAGCGCGTCTCCTGAAATCCGGCCACCAGGAACCCGGCAGGATTGCCCGCATCACCACGGCGGCTTTTGCCCGCCTGACCGAGCGCTATTTGAAGGCATTCGACTGGTCGCTGCAGCACCGCAAGGTCGTGGGTGGTTTGACTGTCGCGTCCATCGCCGTGGCGGCGTGGGGCTTCATGGCCGTGCCCAAGGGCTTTTTCCCGGCCGAGGATACGGGGATCATCTTCTTCGGCACCGAAGGCGCACCCGATCTTGGCTACGAGGAAATGGTGAAGAAACACGCCATTGCCGCCAAGATCGTGCAGGACGATCCGGCGGTTGCCCGCGTCAATGCCATTCTGGGCCTGGGCGGGTCGAGCAGTGGCCGCCTGTTTGCGCCGCTGAAGCCGCGCGACGAGCGCGACGATATCGAAACCGTGCTGGCCCGCCTGCGCAAGGCGACGTCGGGCATTCCCGGCTATGCGGCCTTCCCCAACGTGCAGCAGAATTTGCAGCTGGGCGGGCGGCCTTCGCCGACCAATTATCAATATACGATCTCGGCAGTGGACAAGGACGAGCTGTACGCCTTTGCGCCCAGGCTGGAGCAGGCGATGCGCGGCATTCCCGGCCTGGTGGACGTGAACAGCGATTATCAGCGCGGCGCCCGCCAGGCCTATGTCGAAGTCGATCGCGATGCCGCGGCCCGGCTCGGCGTACCGGTGGAAGCCGTGCGCCGCGTGCTGCTGGCGGCCTATGGCAACCAGCAGATCAGCCGCATCTATACCGACGCCGAAGATTATCAGGTGATCATGGAAATCGATCCCAAGGATCAGACCAATCCTGATGCCATCGGCCGGCTGAATGTGCGCGGCAGTTCTGGCGCGCTGGTGCCCCTTTCCGCGGTGACCAGCGTCACGGTTGGCGGCGCGCCATTGACCATTTCGCACCAGAGCCAGCTGCCGGCTGTCACCCTGGCCTTCAACCTGATGCCCGGGGTGGCATTGAGCCAGGTGAAGCCGTTGATCGAGGCGGCCGGGGTCGAGATTGGCCAGCCGGCCAGCGTATCGGGCGCCCTGGGCGGCAATGCCCAGCAGTTCGAGGCCAGCACCAAATCCATGCCGATCCTGTTCCTGGCGGCGATCATCGTCATCTACATCGTGCTGGGCGTGCTCTATGAAAGCTTCGTCCACCCGATCACCATCCTGTCGGGCCTGCCGGCGGCCGGTATCGGTGCTGTCGCCTTCCTGTGGCTGTTCGACATGCCGCTGGACGTGATCGGCATCATCGGCGTTGTGCTGCTGATCGGCATCGTGAAGAAGAACGCCATCATGATGATCGACTTCGCGCTGGCCGGGCAGCGTGAGCATGGCTGGACGCCGGCCCATGCTATCCGCGAAGCCGCAGCCAAGCGCTTCCGCCCGATCATGATGACCACCTTTGCCGCCATGGCCGGTGCCGCCCCGCTGGCGCTGGGCATTGGTGCCGGCGCCGAGCTGCGCCAGCCGCTTGGTATCGCCGTGCTCGGCGGGTTGGTGGTATCGCAGGTGCTCACCCTGTTCATCACCCCGGTCGTCTATCTTGGCATCGAAAGCGTGATGCAATGGATCCGGGTGCGGCGCGGCGGAGCCGAGGTGAAGGAACTGCCCGGGGGGCAGGCCTTCCGCCCCGAAGCGGCCGAATGAGACCCCTCCCGCAGCTGAGAGGGGCAGGGGATGGCTTTACGGGTTAGTCTTACGGCAAGGAGACAGATCCCATGCCCACCGCCGCCGAAAATCTCGCCCGTTGGCACGAACATGTGAAACACCCCAACCATCAGGCGCTGTGGGACATGCTGCACCCGGATGCGGTATTCGAAAGTCCGGTGGTGCATACGCCGCAGATGGGCCGCGAGATCGTGTTCAAATATCTCGCCAGTGCCGACAAGGTGCTGGGCGGCGAGGGGTTCCACTATAGCGGCGAGTGGGTGGGGCCGAACAGTGCCATCATCGAATTCCACAACGTCATCAATGGCATAAAGGTGAATGGCATCGACATGATCACCTGGAACGATGCTGGCCAGATCACCCATTTCAAGGTGATGGTGCGGCCGCTGAAAGCCATCCAGATGGTGCACCAGATGATGGGCGAAATGCTGCAGAAGATGGCCAGCCAGCCAGCCTGATCGCCACCCGCGACGATGTGCCGGCAGGGCAGATCTGCCTCGGCTCTGCTATCTGCCCGCCATGCGCCGCCTGATTCTTCTGTTGTTGTCAATCAGCGCCTGCGCGCCCGAGCCCGGGCCGGAGCAACTGGCCGCCCGCCGTGCGGAGGGTCTGTTGCATGCGGCCGGGCATGATAATGCCACATTGCTGGCGCCGCTCGCCGGGCTCGATGGCGACGGCCAGCCCGGGGTCTGCGGCCTGATTGAAACCCGCGCCGGCCCGGTACGGGTGGTGGTGGCGTTGGCCAGCGGACAGGTGCGCGCGGGTGTTCCCGCCACGCAGGGCGGCAGCCGTGTCGATCTGGGGGAAAGCCGCTTCTGCAGCGAAACGGCGTTGAATCGCTGGGATCAGGTGAAGAAGGGCGATCCCATCGGGCTGATTGCCCGTATCGGCGCCTAGCCGCGCGAATAATTGGGCGGCCGCTTTTCGATGAACGCGGCCAGACCCTCCTTGAAGTCATCGCTGGCCGCACACATCAGCTGGTTGCGGTTTTCCATGGCGATGGCGGCTTCCAGGCTGGGCGCATCGATGGAATAGCCCAGCCCCTCCTTGGTCATGCGCAGGCCGATGGGGGAGGTAGCCAGCATTTCGGCGACCAATGCTTCGCCCGCTGCTTCCAGTTCGGTATCGGGCACCACCTGGCTCACCAGGCCGGTGGCGAGCGCGCGCGGGGCATCGATGAAACGGCCGGTCATCATCAATTCGGCAGCCAGGCTGGCGCCTACCAGGCGCGGCAGGAAATAGCTCGTGCCCATGTCGCAGCTGGACAGGCCCAGCTTGATGAAAGCCGCATTCATGCGGGCGCTTGTTGCCGCAATGCGAATGTCGCTGGCCAGCGCAAAGGCAAAGCCACCACCGCAAGCCGCGCCATGGACCAGGCTGATGATCGGCTGTGGGCACCGCCGCATCTTCACATAAACGTCCGCCAACCAGCCCTGAAAGCCGAAGCCGCCGGCGAAGGGTGCTTCCTGCGTGCCTTCGCCCCTCCCGGATTGAGACTTGATGTCGAGACCGGCGCAATAGGCCCGACCGGCCCCGCGCATCACAACGATGCGGGTGTTCCGGGCGTGGAACAGCGTGCCGAAATAGTCCGACAAATCGGCCACCATCTGGTTGTTGATGCTGTTGAGCGCCTCCGGGCGGTTGAGCGTCAGCCAGTCCACCGGGCCGCGCTGTTCGATGCTGATGGTTTCGTAGGTCATGCTGCTCACCTGTTGGACTGGCCGTCGTCGATCTTGATCACCGTGCCGGTCACCGCCTCGCTGGCCGGCGCGACGAGGTAGAGCAGGGTGCTGTCCATCATCGCCGGATCGCCCAGGCGCTTGCGGCGGAAATGCTGGGTGATGTCGCCCATGCGGCTCAACATTCCGTCTATCATCTCGCTGGCAAAGGCGCCAGGCGCGATGCCGTTGACGTTGATCGGATAGCGCGCCCATTCCACCGCCAGAACCTCTGTCATCCGCACCACGGCCGCTTTCGTCATGCTGTAGAGCGCCGCGCCATGGCCTTGATATTCAAAGGCCGCCATCGACGCGATGTTGACGATCCGCAGCGGCTTGCCATCAGCGATGCGGCGGGCAGCAAGGCTGGTGGACAACAGCCACGGCGCGTTGACGTTCACCGCCATCACCTGATTGTAGAGCTCGGGGCTGAGCTTGTGGGCGCGGGCGGCATCAGGAATGCCGGCATTGTTGACCAGGATCGATACCGGTCCCATCGCAGCTTCCACGGTTTCGGCCAGCGCGAGGCATTGTGCCTGATCAGCGACATCGATCTGGAAGGCCTGGGCCGTACCGCCAGCCGCCGTGATTTCGGCTACAAGCGCCTCCAGCTTGTCGGCGCGGCGGGCGCAGAGCGCCACACGGGCACCGGCGGCGGCGAGGACGCGGGCAAAGCGGGCGCCAAGCCCCGAAGAAGCCCCGGTGACAATGGCGAGTTGGCCGGTAAGATCATGGGACGCGTTGGGCAGCGGCAAAGTCATGAGCGGATCCTGTTTGCAGACCCGGCATCATTGCGGGCCCGCCGCCCGGCCGCCATTGCCAGAAGCGACAGGCCCAAACGGCAAAAGGCCGGTCAGGCGTCCCCGACCGGCCTTCGCCCCGCACGGCGCGTGCGCCGTGACCCGTCAAGCGATCTGGATGTCCTGCTGCTGCAGTTGGGCGATGCCCAACTGGGCCAAGCCGAGATCGCCAAACCATGTTGGCCCGCTGCCAATGGCGGCCGTGATTTCGGCAAAGGCGCCAGCTTCGAAGGCCGTGGCTTCAAAGCCAAGCGGATCGATCTCGCCGATGGCGGAAGAGCCGGGGGCGACGAAGACGAAGTCCGCCGCCGTGATGGTCTTGCTGCCCTGAACCAGCGCGATCAGTTCATCGAACGTCTCGAACACCCCGTTGTTGTTGCTGTCCCACCAGATACGTGTGCCCGTGAAGCCGCCAACGGTTCCGGTGTTCAGGAAATAATTCCCGGCCAGCAGTTGGACGCGATCCCCCTCGCTGAAGTCGGTGATGCGCGCATAGTCGCCAGCACCGTTCATGGTTGCGCGCCCGTCGTTGTAGAACACGCCGCGGCCGTCGCCCAGGACGAAGACATCGTTGCCAAGGCCGCCGGTCAAGGTGTCGGAGGTGAAGCTGCCCAGAGTGGTGCTCGTGGTCGGCACGCCGGATATGATGTCGTTGTTGGAAGTACCGATGATGGCCTTGTCCGAACTATCCGTGCCATAAATGACGGTGCCCGGCAGGGGCTCAGGCGGCGGCGGCGGCGGCGGGGGGGGG
>NZ_ANFY01000020.1 GCF_000331225.1 Sandarakinorhabdus sp. AAP62
AGGTCGGCCGGCAGCGTGGTGCTGCCGGCCGCCAGTTCGGCCAGGTGCGGCAGGCGCAGGCCGATGCCCGCGCCGAGCCGGCGCTGGGCCGGCTGCCCCCGGTCAAGTGTCCCGTGCATCAGGGCAGGATCAGGCCGCGGTCAGCGAGCCCGTGCCCTTGGGCGTCTTGATCTTGGTGCAGGTGCCGGCCGGCACCAGCTTCCAGGCGTTCTTCTGATAATCCACCTTCGACGTGCCGGCACAGCTGGTGCCCGCACCGGCGGCGCAGTCATTCTGGCCCGCCTTCGCGACGCCAAAGCATTTTTCCATCTTGGGCTTGTCGGCTGCGGTTGCGGCGCTGGCCGCCAGGGCGGCGAGCACGGCGGCGCCCAGAATCGTCTTGCTGTTCATGGTTTGCCTCCAGTTGCCGCCATCCGCTGGGGAGCGCGGCTGCCGCCAAATCGGGGCAAGGCGGCAGCCGCGCTGGTACCGGCGGGGAGGCGGACATCGTTCATCACCGGCACTGTCCCCAATTTCGCGGCAGCCTCGGGATTGGTTACAGATCGCCGCCATGTAACCATCATGCAGGCTGGTGCGGACAAGCCAGTGCTGCCACCATGGGGAGGCGGCAACAGGCGCAGCGGCATTCGCCCCGGCGCCAAGCTATGGAGATGAACATGCTCGCTACCCGTATTTCCCTCGCCACTGCCGCCGCTGTCGTGGCGGTTTCCGGTGGCATCGTCGCCCAATCGGCGGCAGCGGCCGAAGAAAAGGTCGTGCACTGTTATGGCATCAACACCTGCAAGGGCACTTCGGATTGCGCGACCGCCAGCAGCGCCTGCAAGGGCCAGAATGCCTGCAAGGGCCAGGGCTTCAAGGCGCTCACCGTGAAGGCTTGCAAGGCCGCCGGCGGCCGGCTGACCGAGAAGTAAGCCGGCGCGGGGCCGGCCGCATCCCCGGGGCCGGCCCCCCACCGACCTGTCTGCGCCTGGCGCTGGAGGACGTGCATGATCCCGCCGCTGACTCGCAGCCTTTATGGCCTTGGTCTGCGGCGGCCGCATCACGATCTGTTTCTGGCCGGCAATGTGCCGGTCGATTTCGTGGAAGTGATTTCGGAAAATTTCATGGTCGATGGCGGCCGGCCCGCCGATGTGCTGGCCCGGGTGCGCCAGCATCATGATGTGGTGCTTCACGGCGTGTCGATGAGCCTGGGCACGGCCACCGGCCTTGATGCGGCCTATCTTTCCCGCCTGAAGCAACTGGCGGATGCGATCGAGCCGCTGTGGGTGTCCGACCATCTGGCATGGACGGGCATCGACGGGGTGAACAGCCATGATCTGTTGCCCATCCCCTATACCGAAGAAGCGCTGACCATCGTCTGCCGCAATATCGAGCAGGCGCAGGCGGCGCTGGGCCGGCCGCTTCTGGTGGAAAATCCATCGACCTATCTGGCGTTTCGCGCCAGCCGCATGACCGAATGGGAGTTCCTGGCGGCACTGGTGCAGCGCACCGGCTGCGCCCTTCTGCTGGATGTGAACAATATCCATGTTTCGGGCCACAATCACGGCTGCGACCCGCTGGCCTGGCTGGACGGCATCCCCTGGGATGCGGTGCGCCAATTGCATCTGGCTGGCCCAAGCCAGGGCGCTGATGGCCTGCTGATCGACACGCACGACACGCCGGTGCCGGAACCGGTGTGGGATCTTTATGCCGAAGTGCGCCGCCGCGCCGGCCCGGTGGCAGTGATGATCGAACGGGACGATGATATCCCGCCGCTTGCCGATCTGCTGGCCGAACTGGACCGCGCCCGCGCCGTGGACGCGAAGGTGAGCCTGTGACACTGGCCCGGTTCCAGCGGCAGTTTCAGGCCGGCCTCATCGCCGGCGATCTGGGTGCCCTGGCCGATGCCGTGGAGCGCCCTGCCGGGCTCGCCGTGCATACCCATGCCGCTCGCGCCATGCTGGTGGATGGGCTGGCCGACAATTTCGCGAAAACCCTGCATTGGCTGGGCGGCGAGGCCTTTACTGCGCTGGCCCTGGCCTATGCCGCGATCAGCCCGTCGAGCAGCTGGACGCTGGCCGATTATGGCGATGATTTTCCGGAATATCTGCGTCGCCAGCAACCGGATGAACGCGAAGTGGCGGAACTGGCAGCGCTGGATTGGGCCTTGCGCAGCGCCTTTGCCGCAGCCGATCCGCAGCCGGCCACATGGGCCCAGGATCCCGATATCGATTGGGAAGCCCTGCGCCTGAAACTGGCACCCGGCACCTCGTTGCTGGCCTTTGCCACCAATGCCGATGCGATCTGGGCCGCCATTCCCGCCCAGCCGATCACCGCGGCCATGGCGCCGGGCCTGGTGCTGGTGTGGCGCGACCGGCTGGAGCCGCGCTTTCGCCGCACTTCAGCCGGGGAGGGCGAACTGCTGGCGGCACTGGCAGCCGGGCAGCGCTTTGGCCCGGCCTGTGATGCCAGCGGGGCCGACAGCCTCGCCATCGGAGCCTGGCTGCGTGAATGGCTCAGTGCCGGGCTGGTGGTGCCGCGGGGTTGAGCTGGCCGGCACTGGCCAGCACCAATATGGTGAGGTTCATCACCCCAAAGGCCAGCAGCGCACTGATCGCCCCTGCCGGCGCCGATCCCAGCAGCAGCGCATCATTGCCGCCGGGAATGAGGCCGATGCCCAGCATCATCAGCAATCCGCCCAGCAGGCTGCGCACCACTGCCAGCCAGCCCCGCCATTTCACATGCAATTGCCCGGCCATCCAGCCCGAGGCCAGCGCCCCCGCCAACGTGGCCAGCGTGACGCGCACGGGTGCGCTGCCACCGGTGGCGTGACCGCTGGCCAGGGCCTGCACCTGTTCGATCACCACATCGGCCCAGGTCCAGCCAGGCATGGCGACAAACAACAGGCTGCCGGCGCCCCCCATCATCGCCATGGTAACGGCCAGCCGCCGCGCGTCTGGCCCCTGGCGCACCAGCCAGCGCCAGGCCAGCGCCAGCAGCACGGCCCCCATCGCCACCAGCATCAGGCCAGCCCGATCGGGATGGGCGAACCGGCTGGGCGCCACCATCACCCGCCAGCCCAGCGCCCGGCCCAGCATGTCGCCCGCTACGATGCCCACGGGCAGGCCGATCAGATGAACCTCGCCGTTGCCCATCCGCCACAACGAACCCACCAGGCAGGCGCCGTTCACCACTGCGCCAACGCCCAGCAACACACCGCCCAGCACCAGCGGCAGGCCCAGCGGTGCATTGCCCGGCAGCGTCGCGCCGCGTCCCAGCATCCAGGCCAGCGGCAGGCACACCAATGTGGCCGCGCCGCTGGCCAGCACGAAGCCGATCAGCAACCGTGCATCGCGCCGATCAATCCAGTGGCGCACCGCCAACACCCCGCAGGTGCCGCCCTGATGCGCGGCAAAGCCAACGATGGCCGCAGCGAAAACACAGGCCAGCATCAGCATCATGACATGTCGTTTCCCTGTTGGGTGATCAGCCGCGCCGACGACTCGAAGGTCAGATAGCGCCACAGCCAGTTTGCCCCCACCACCAGTCGGTTGCGGAAGCCGGCCAGGAACCACAGGTGCACCGTGCACCACAGCAGCCAGCCGGGCAGGCCAGACAATTGCAGCCAGCCCAGATCGGCAACGGCATGCGACCGGCCGATGGTGGCCATGCTGCCTTGGTGGCGATAGCGGAACCGCGGCGCAGGCTGCTGCTGCCGGCGGGCGATGATGGCGCGGGCGGCATGTTCGCCCATCTGCTTGGCGGCGGTGGCGACTCCGGGCACGGCCGCGCCATCGGCATTGCAGGCCGCCGCCGTGTCGCCAACCACAAAGATCTCCGCATCATCGGGCAAGGCCAGATCCGGCCCGACCAGCACCCGCCCGCTGCCATCGGCCGCCGCGCCCAGCCAGCGTGCAGCCGGCGATGCCGCCACGCCGGCCGCCCAGATGGTGACGGCGGCGGGCAGGCGGGCGTCGCCGATCATGATCTGCCCGGCTGCGAGCGCTGTCACCCGGGCATTGAGACGGATTTCCACCCCCAGCCCCATCAGCGCGCGGGAAGCAGCAGCGGAAAGCGCTTCGGGCAGCGCCTTCAGCAGCCGGTCGCCACTGTCCACCAGGATCACGCGCACGCAATTGCGGGTGATATGGGGAAAGTCGCGCTCGGCGGCATGGCGGGTCAGTTCGGCGATGGCACCGGCCAGTTCCACCCCGGTCGGTCCGCCCCCGACCACCACGAAAGTGAGATGATCGGCCCGCGTCTCGCGCTGCTCGGCGCGCATGGTCTCGGCCCGTTCCAGCGCCAGCAACAGATCGCGCCGCACGCGGATGGCATCGTCGATGGTCTTGATGCCCGGCGCATGGGCCGCCCATTCGGGATTGCGGAAATAGGCATGGCGAGCGCCGCTCGCGACCACCAGTTGGGCAAAGGTGATGTGGCCGCCGCTGGCCAGTTGCACCGATCGGGCCACGCGGTCGATCCCGACAACCTCGTCCATCAGCACGCCTACATCCGGCAGATCGCGCAGGATGGTACGGATGGGGGCCGCGATATCGGCCGCAGACAGGCCGGCCGTGGCCACCTGATAAAGCAACGGCTGGAAGAGATGGTGATTCTGTCGATCGATGACCACGGTGCTGATCCCGGCGGCACCCAGCGCCCGCGCTGCGGCCAAACCGGCAAAGCCGGCGCCGATGATCACCACCGGGGCGTTTTCCGTCCGTACCGCATTGGCCATGATTGCGTGTTCGGCAGCGGCAGCATCCCCGTTACATCGCCCACTGGCGCTGCGGCGGCGGCCCGGTCTATCACGCGGTCATGACGCCGATTGCGCCCGCCCTGCAGGCCGAAACCGAACGCCTTGCACACCTTGCCGCCGATTATGACGGGCTGGTGGCAAAGCTGGCAGCCCTGGGCGCTGGCCGGCGGGCGCCGCAGGTGGGGCAGCACTTCCCCGGCTTTGCCTTGCCGGATGCCGCCGGGCGCTTTCACACCCTGGCCGAACTGCTGGCGCCTGGAACGCCCTTGGTGATCAGCTTCCATCGCGGCCTGTGGTGCCCCTGGTGCCGGGTCGAAAGTGCGGCGTGGGGTGATGCCGCCGAAGCATTGGCGGCAGCCGGCTCGCGCCTGATCACGATTTCCGCCGAACTGGCCGGGCAGGGCACTGCCCTTGCGACACGCGCCGGCGGACTTGGGCTGGTCGACGTCGATCTGGGCCTGTGCCTGGCCCTGGGGCTGGTGATCAGCATTCCGGCCGAACTGGCAGCGACCTACCGCGAGGGCGGTGATGATCTGGCGGCGCTGTTTGGCGGCAGCGGGCGCCTGCTGCCGATTCCGGCCACCTATCTGCTCGATGGCGGCGGGGTGGTGCGTTTTGCCTTCGTCGATCCCGATTTCCGTCGCCGGGCCGAACCGGCGGCCGTGATCGCCGCGCTGGGCTCAGCCTGAGGGACTGTCCCACTGGCGGGCCCGGCTGGCCCGCACGAAACTGTCGGCCGCCAGGCTGCGGCGCCGGCCCTGAATGCCGGCCAGCACCACATCGGCACGGACGGCGGCGCCCGCCACCGGAATCGCGCACATGGCCGGTTCGCGCGGATCGGGCATGAAGCCGGTGCCCAGCCCGGCGCTGATCAGCCGTTTCAGCTGGCCGATATCGCGCGCGGCATGGCGCAGGGTGAGCGACATGCCCACCACTTCAGCCTGGCGGCGCAATGCCGCCAATCCTTCGCAGGCATGATCGATCAGTGGTTCCCGCAGCAGATCGGCCATCGTCACCATGGCCTGGTTGGCCGCCGGATGGTCGCGCCGCACCACCATGCGATACTCGTGGCTGAACAAGCGCCACGCTTCGAAACGTTCAGGGGTATCGGCCGGTGCCTCGATGATCATCAGGTCAAGCTGGCCTGCCAGCGCCTGTTCGAGCAATTCGGCGCTGGTGCCGCCCACCACATTCAGCTGCAGGCCCGGCATGGCCTCGCCCAGCTCGGCCAGCACGGCATCGAGCGTGGCCGATTCGACCAGCGAACATACACCCAGCACCAGCGGTGCGACCTGCCCCTTGCCGAACCCCTTGGCCAACGCCTTGGCATCTTCGGCGGCACGATAGGTGCGTTCCAGGTGCGGCAACATCAGGCGGCCGAGTTCGGTGAGGTGGGTGCGGGCCCGCTCGCGCCGGAACAGGGGGCCGCCCAGTTCCTCTTCCAGTTTCTGGATAGCGCGGGTGAGCGACGGCTGTGCGACATGGCATTGCTCCGCCGCGCGGGTGAAGTTCAACAGTCGCGCCGCCGACAGGAAGTAGCGGATCTGGTGCATTTCCATGACGCTGTTCATCCTAACATTGTTGCAACGCACCACAAGGGGTGTGGGCCGGTCATAGCCTGCCGGCATCAAACCCATGCACCCTTCATGGCTGTGCCTTCTGTGCATCCCCGGCGACAGTAAGCCGGGTGATTGGAGGGCAGTCCATGACCAGACAGGTAAGAACAGGTGCTGCGGTCGCTGCGGCACGGCCAGACATGACCGCACATTGGTCGGGGCTGATCGAACGCGGGCGCAGCGGCGACCGGCGCGCCTATGACACGTTGATGGCCGAAGCCAGGCTGTGGCTGGCGCGCTATTTCCGGCGGCGCCTGCCGATGGCCCATGTCGAGGATGCGGTGCAGGAAACGCTGATCGCGCTGCATCACCGCCGGCATGATTTCGATTGCACGCAGCCGCTGCGGCCCTGGCTTGCCGCCATTGCCCGCTTCAAATGGGTTGATCGGCTGCGGGCGATGGAGCGCGAGCAATTGCTGCCGCCGATGGACAGTTTTTCGGCCAGCCACGAAATCGATGTCGTCAGTTGCCATGCCGTGCGCGGCCTGCTTGGCCGTTTGCGGCCGGCCCAGGCCGATGCCATCCGCCTGGTCAAGATCGATGGAATGTCGATCGTCGAGGCCTCTGCGGCCAGCGGGCAGTCGGAATCGCTGGTCAAGATCAACATCCACCGCGGCCTGAAGCGACTGGCCTGCGAATTGGTCTAGGCCGCCAATCCTCCCCCCTCAGGGCGGCCGGTCACCATCCCCGCCTGATCATTGTGCTCCAGCTCCCAAGGCAGTGTGCTTTCGGGAGCACAATGCATTCGTTTCGCGCTGGGCGTTTGTGACAGAAGCTTGACTACGAGAACGTTCTCATTTACCGAATCTCGATAGTGAACGTTCACAACCGCCGCAAATCATAGCGTCGGATGAGCGATCTGGGGGAGAGAATCGCTGATGATCATGTCGTTACGTCCGGCTATGGGCCGTTTCATGGTTGGTGCTTCCGTGCTGGCCCTTGGTGTTGCTGCGCAGCCAGTGATGGCGCAGGCGCAAACGGCTGCGGCCGCCGACGCCGGTGACGAGGAGATGATCGTCGTCTCCGGGATTCGGGCCAGCTTGCAGAAATCATTGAGCGTCAAGCGTGATGCCTTGGGTGTCGTCGACGCCATCTCGGCCGAAGATATCGGCAAATTCCCCGACACCAACCTCGCCGAATCGCTGCAGCGCATCACCGGCGTGTCGATCGACCGTCAGAACGGCGAAGGTTCGAAGGTCACGGTTCGCGGCTTCGGCCCCGATTTCAACCTGGTGCTGCTGAACGGCCGCCAGATGCCGGCTTCGGGCCTGGGCAGCTGCTGCGAAGCGCCGGCCTCGCGCAGCTTCGATTTTGCCAACCTCGCCGCCGAAGGCATTGCCGGCGTGCAGGTGTACAAGTCGGGCCGCGCCACGCTGCAGACCGGCGGTATCGGTTCGGTCATCAACATCCAGACCCCGCGTCCGCTTGATCGCCCCGGTTTCAAGGGCAGCATCTCGGTCAAGGGCATGATCGACCATACCTTCCAGGACACCAAGGTGACCCCGGAAGTGTCGGGCATCCTGTCCAAGACCTTTGCCGATGATCGCGTCGGCATCCTCGTCACCGGCATCTATCAGCGCCGCAAGGCGAGCCTGGCGCAGTTCAACGCCGGCTGGCGCGAAGGCTATCTGGGCAATGAAAACAACTGGGGCTCGCTGCCGGTTGATGCCAATGATTGGCGCGGCAATTTCGCCAAGACGCAGAACCGTCCGGGTCCGAATGATACCTATCAGGTGACCCAGAACGCCGGTTATGATTTCACCGATATCGATCGTGAACGCATCAACGGCCAGGTCGTGCTGCAGGTGAAGCCCACCGACACGCTGAACATGGTGTTGGACTATACCTATTCGCAGAACACCATCGATGCGCGCACCAACAGCATCGGCGTGTGGTTCAACCACAACAACACCAGCAGCAGCTGGACCAATGGTCCGGCCGCTGGCCCCAATTTCTATGCCGAGGATTTCGGCGCGGGCGAAGGCAAGGACCTCGCCATCACCGGGGCGCTGGCTGCCAATCGCAACATCAACAAATCGCTGGGCGGCAACATCAAGTGGGATGGTCCCGGCGGCCTGCGTGTCGAACTTGATGCCCATCATTCGACCGCGGAAAGCAAGCCGACGTCGCCCTTTGGCAGCAACAGCGCCGTCGGCAGTGCCATTTACGGTGTGGCCAGCCAGAAGGTGGATTTCACGACCGAAATGCCGGTGATTTCCGTTGCCCTGAACCCGGGTGTGAACTTCGCGGCCAGCAGCATCCGCCCGGCCGGCAACAGCTTCCGCAATGCCTATATGAAGGACACCATCAACGAGGTGTCGCTGCGCGGCGGTTATGATTTCGAATCCGATCTCATCGACAGCCTCGATTTCGGCGTGACCTACACCGAGAACAAGGTGCGTTCGGCCTTCAACGTCATCCAGAACGACAGCTGGGGTGGCACGCTCAGTGCGGCCGACACGCCGGATTCGCTCTACACCATCACGGGCCTGCCGGACCGGCTGCAGGGCATGAACGGCAGCCAGGCGCCGGGCATCATCCCCAACTATTTCCAGGTTGATACGGCGGCGCTGGTTGGCTTGCTGCAGAGCCGGCTCGGCATCTGCAACGCCAGCACGGTGCAGGGCGCCTGCCTTGCCAGCTTCAGCGCGCCCGGCGCCACCGATCGCCGCATCACCGAAGAAACCTGGGCGCCCTATATCCAGTCGACCCACAAGTTCGATCTGGGGGATATGCGCGCCAACGTGCGGCTCGGCCTGCGCTATGAAAAGACGCGCATCAACTCGACGGCCCTGGTGCCGGTGCCAACCGGCGTCGTCTGGGTGGCCGATAACGAAATGAGCCTGGTTGGCGGCAATGCCTCCTCGTTCAACACCCTGCGCGGTGAGTATGACAACTGGCTGCCGGCCTTCGATTTCGATCTGGCACCGGTGGACAGCATTCGTCTGCGCGCATCGTACAGCCACACCGTCACCCGTCCGGATTACACCAGCATGCAGGGCGGCATCACGGTCGCCCAGCCGCTGCGACCCAATGGCGGCAGCACGGCCAGCAGCGGCAATCCCGGTCTGCTGCCGTACAAATCGAAGAACATCGATCTGTCGGCGGAGTGGTATTACGGCAGGGACAGCTATGTTTCGGTGGGCTTCTTCCACAAGAACGTGAGCAACTTCATTGCCAACACCACTACCCAGGGGCCGCTGTTTGATCTGCCCAACCCGGCGCAGGGCGCCGCGGTGCAGGCAGCGCGGGCGGCGCTGGGCGGCAACCCCAACTTCGCTGCCATTCTTGGTTGGCTGGCCGTGAACCGCCCCAGCGTGGTGCGCTTCAACAATGGCGTTGCCGATGGCATCATCGGTCAGGCGGCCGATCCCGACGTGGTGTTCACCGTCACCCAACCGGGCAACAGTGCCCAGGTGGCCAAGCTGCATGGCTTCGAATTCGCCGTTCAGCACAGCTTCTGGGACACCGGTATTGGCGTCATCCTGAACTACACCATCGTCAACAGCGACACGAGCTTCGACAACACGCTGCGCTACACCGCCACCCAATTCGCGGTGAACGGGGTCAGCGACAGCGCCAACGCCGTGCTCTACTACGACAAGAACGGCATCCAGGCCCGTGTTGCCTACAACTGGCGTGATGGCTTCCTGTCAGGCTATGGCTTCGATCCCTTCTATGTTGATCCTTATGGCCAGTTCGACGTTTCGGCCTCGTGGGAATTCAAGAAGGGCCTGACCGCCTTTGTTGAAGGCATCAACATCACCAATGCTGATCGCCGCGGCCACATGCGCAACGATCAGACGGTGTTCTTCGCAGCGCCAGGTTATGCCCGCTACACGGCAGGGGTGCGCTTCAGCTTCTGACCGGGTCACCGGCCGGGTCGCAGGGAGAGCCGCGCGCGTAAGCGTTGCGGCTCTTCTTCTGCTCTGCCAGTGTCTGCCTGTGGGAGAGAGAGTGCGTGAGGGCTGAACAGCCATTTCAGGTGGTGATCGTCGGCGGCGGCAGCGCGGGCTGGCTCACGGCCTGTGTGCTGGCGGCGCGGCATCCGGGCCTCGCCATCACCCTGGTGGAATCACCCGATATCCCGACCA
Organism: Sandarakinorhabdus sp. AAP62; assembly: GCF_000331225.1. Lineage (GTDB taxonomy): Bacteria > Pseudomonadota > Alphaproteobacteria > Sphingomonadales > Sphingomonadaceae > Sandarakinorhabdus. The sequence goes on from NZ_ANFY01000020.1 coordinate 10,449, forward strand.
TCGGCGTGGGCGAGGGCACCTGGCCGACCATGCGCGAAACGCTGGCCGGCATCGGCATTTCCGAAGCGGAATTCCTTGTCGCCTGCGATGCCTCGTTCAAACAGGGATCGCGCTTTGATGGCTGGCGCACGGGGGAGGCGGGGGACTCCTATCTCCACCCCTTCACCCTGCCACCGCCCGGCGACATGGCGGCACTGCTCCATGCATGGTCTGCGACCGGCAGCGGTTTTGCCGAGGCCATGACGGCACAAGCCGCCGCCTGTGCCCAGCATCTGGCGCCGCGCCAGCGCGGCATGCCGGATTATGCCGGGGCGCTGAACTACGCCTATCATTTCGACGCCGGCAAATTCGCCCGGCTGCTCACCCGCCACGCCACGCAAGCCCTGGGGGTGGCCCACATTGCCGCCAATGTCACGGCCACCACGGCAGCGGCCAACGGCGATGTGGCGACGCTGGTGCTGGCTGATGGGCGCGCGCTGACAGCGGACCTGTTCATCGATTGCACCGGTCAGGCGGCGCGGCTCATCAATGGCCATTGTCAGGTGGAATGGATCGACCGGTCAGACGTGTCGTTCAACGATCGCGCCCTGGCTGTACAGGTGCCGGTGCTGCCCGGCAGCCCGGTCGCTTCGCAGACCATCGGCACCGCCCACCACGCCGGCTGGCTCTGGGATATCGCACTGCCCACCCGGCGCGGCATCGGCTGCGTCTATGCTTCGCGTTTCATGCGTGATGACGAAGCCGATGACGTGCTGCGCGCGCACGTTGCCGCGCAGGTGCCGGGGGCAGATGTCACCGCACTGGCCCCGCGCAAGCTCAGCTTTGCCACCGGCCACCGGGCGCGCTTCTGGCAGGGCAATGTGGTTGCCGTTGGCCTTTCGGCGGGTTTTATCGAGCCACTGGAAGCGTCTGCCATTGTGCTGATCGAACTTTCGGCCCGGGCGCTGGCCGATGCCTTGCCGGCCAGCCGCGATGCGATGGCGGTGCATGCCGCGCGCTTCAACGAGATGTTCCGCACCCGCTGGGATCGGATCGTCAATTTCCTCAAGCTGCACTATGTGCTGAGCCGCCGGACCGAACCTTATTGGCTGGCGCAGCGCGATCCGGCCACCATCCCGCAGCGCCTTGCCGATGATCTGGTCCTCTGGCGCGAGCATCCGCCATCGGCCCGCGATTTCCCGCTGCACGACGAGATGTTTCCGGCGGCCAGCCAGGCCTATGTGCTTTATGGCATGGGCCATGGCTTGCCGCTCCCGCCGCCTGCCGCCGCCATCACCGCCGCCGCTGCCCGGCTTGCCGAAGTACAGGACCGGGCCCGCCGCATGGCTGCCGGTCTCCCCGAAAACCGGACCTATCTTGCCGCCATCGCGGCCCAGGCCGCTTGAGGAACGCCATGTCCAACCACCAGATCCTCACCCACGACGCCCATGCCGATCTGCGGGTGCTGGCGCAGCCCGGCGCGGCGCTCGGCGATGCGGTGATGGCCTGCATCACCGTGCCGGCCGAATTTCGCCGCCTCGCCATCGATTATCCCATCCTGTTTCGGCAGGATGAAGCCACCGGGGCCTTTTCGGCGCTGGTGCTGATGGGCTTTGAACCGGGCGAGAATCTCTTTCTTGATGGCGACCGTTGGGATGCCACCAACCGCCCGCTGGCGCTGGCGGTGCAGCCGTTCCTGGTTGGCCGCAGCCGGACGAGCGACGGGCCGGGGCAGGTGCATATCGATATGGACCACCCCCGCATTTCCCGGAATGGCGAGGGCATCAAATTGTTCGAGCCGGGCGGCCAGCCGACGCCTTATCTCGAACAGATTGCCGACATGCTGGGCGCGCTCGACGCTGGCTACCGCGCCAGTGGTGACTATTTCGCCGCGCTCATCCGTTATGACCTGATCGAACCCTTTTCGATGGACGTGACCCTGGAGAGTGGCGCCATGCATCGGCTGGTGGGCTATCACCTGGTAAACGAGGAAAAACTGGCGGCGCTGGAGCCGGGCGCGCTGGCCGAACTTCACGCCGAAGGCCATCTGCTCCCTACCTACATGGCGCTGGCATCGCTGGGCAATCTGGCGCGACTGGTGGGCGCCAAGAACCGGCGGGATCATGGCTGACGCTGCGCTGCTGGAGCGGCTGCCGCGCGTGGCCGAGGAGAAAATGGCGCCGGATGCGCTGGCGCAGCGCGTCACTTGTGCCACCGGGCCGTTCGTGGTGCGCGGGCTGGCGGCGGATTGGCCGCTGGTGGAGGCGGGCCGCAGGGGCGCCGGTGTCGCGCGGGACTGGCTGGCGGCCCATGCCCGCAACCGCGCCTTTCCGGCCAGCATCGGGGCTGATGATCGCCTGTTCTATGATGCGGCGATGGCGATGAACTTTCGCATGGAGATGGCCCCGCTGCCGCAGTGGCTGGCGGCGATGGCGGCGGCCGAAACCGATCCCGCAGCGCCCACCGTCTATCTGTCCTCCATCGACATGGGCGATTATTTCACCGGCCTCGCCGAAAGCCACGCCCTGCCCCTGGGCGCGCGCCAGCCGATCGCCAGCATCTGGATCGGCAACCGCACCTGCATTGCCGCCCACAACGACATTCCCGAAAATATCGCCGTCTGCGCCGTCGGGCGCCGCCGCTTCACCCTCTTCCCGCCCGATCAGTTCGCCAATCTCTATCTGGGCCCGCTGGAAAATACCCCGGCCGGCCGCCAGGTCAGCATGGTTGACGTGCGGGCGCCCGATCTGGCGCGCTACCCGCGTTTTGCCGAGGCGTTGCGCCACGCGCAGGTGGCGGAACTGGAGCCGGGCGATGCGATTTTCGTGCCGTCGCTGTGGTGGCATCATGTTGAAGGCTTGGCGGCCTTCAATGTGCTGATCAACTTCTGGTGGCGCGATGTGCCGCGCTGGCTTGGCAATCCCGAAGATGCCCTGCTGCATGCCATCCTGGCCGTGCGCGACCTGCCGCCGCAGCAGCGCGCGCAGTGGCAGGCCTTGTTTGATCATCATGTGTTTGCCGCGGATGATATGGTCACCGCCCATCTGCCTGACGGCGCCCGCGGAATATTGGCGCCGCTGGACGCCACCACCGCCGGCCAGATCAAGGCCCGTTTGTTGAGAGGATTGTCGCGATGAATGCCAAGCCACTGAGGGTCGTGGTTGCAGGTGGCGGCACGGGCGGCTGGATGGCCGCCGCGGCGCTGGCGCACACGCTGGGGCCGGTGATCGATCTGACCCTGGTGGAATCCGATGCCATCGGCACCATCGGCGTGGGCGAAAGCACCATTCCGCCGATCGTGCTGTTCAATCGTCTGCTCGGCATCAATGAAGCCGAGTTCATGCGCGCCACCCAGGCCACCTTCAAGCTGGGCATCATGTTCGAAAACTGGCGTGATGTGGGCCATAAATATTTCCACAGCTTTGGCAGCACCGGCAAGGATCACTGGTCGGCCGGCTTCCAGCATTTCTGGCTGCATGGGCAAACGCAGGGCCACGACGCGCCCTATGATGATTATGCGCTGGAACTGCAGGCGGCAATGCAATCGAAGTTTGCCCATCTGCCCGATGACCGGCTGAACTATGCCTATCAGCTCGACAGCGCCCTTTATGCCGCCTTCCTGCGCAAGCGCGCCGAGGCTGGCGGGGCAAGGCGCATCGAAGGCCGCATCAGCGCCGTCGAACTGGATGGCGAGAGCGGCGACATCGCCGCGCTTTGCCTTGATGGTGATCGCCGCATCGAAGGCGATCTGTTCATCGATTGCACCGGTTTCCGCGCCCTGCTGATCGAAGGCGCACTGCACGCCGGCTTTGATGACTGGACCAACTGGCTGCCCTGCGACAGCGCCATCGCCATCCAGACGGCAAGCGTGCGCCCTGCCGTGCCCTATACCCGCGCCATCGCCCATGATGCCGGCTGGCAGTGGCGCATCCCGCTGCAGCACCGGCAAGGCAATGGCATCGTCTATTGCAGCCGCTATCTGAGCCAGGAGGCCGCGCAGGAACGCCTGTTCGCCACCATCGAGGGCGAGAAGCTGGTGAAGCCCAACATCATCAGTTACCGCACAGGGGTGCGCCGCAAGCAGTGGCACCGCAATTGCGTCGCGGTCGGCCTGTCTGGCGGATTCATGGAGCCGCTGGAATCGACCTCCATCCACCTGATCCAGCGCGCCGTGCTGCGCATCTGCCGCATGCTGCCCGCCGGCAAGGTGAGCGAGCGCGACCGCGCCGAATTCAACGAGCAGATGTTCACCGACATGGAGCAGATCCGCGATTTCCTGATCCTGCACTACAAGGTGACCCAGCGCCGCGACAGCCCGTTCTGGCGCCAGATGGCGAGCATGGAAATCCCCGACAGCCTTGCCCACAAGATCGAACTGTTCCGCGAAACGGCTCGCGTCTTCCGCAAGAATGAAGAGCTTTTCGTGGAAAACAGCTGGGTGCAGGTGATGATGGGGCAGGGGATCGTGCCGCAGAGCCATCACCCCGTCGCGGCCAAGCTGCGCCCGGAAGAGCTGAAGGCCTTCCTGGGTGGCCTGCGCGACAGCGTGACAAAAACGGTGGCCGGCCTGCCTGACCATCACGCCTATGTCGCGCGCTATTGCGGTGCTACCGATGCGGCGGCGCAGGCGCATAAAGCCGCGTGAAGAGAGGCAGTTGAAGCATGGCAAGACGTCGCCAGGCCGTGACGATCCGGCATGTCGCCGCCGAGGCAGACGTGTCGTTGCAGACCGTCAGCCGTGTCATCAACAACGAGCCCAATGTGCGCCCCGAAACCAAGGAGCGCGTGCAGGCCGCCATCGACCGGCTGGGCTATGTGCCGTCCATCGCGGCCCAGCGCATGAGCGGCTCGCGATCCTATCTCATTCTCGCCATCAACGATCGGGATCGCACCATCGCCGATTGGCAGGCGCGGCAGGGCACTGACTGGGTTGACCAGATGCTGCTGGGCGGCATGCTGAAATGTGCCGAGCACGGCTATCGCATGATCTTTGAACTGGTCGACACGCACAGCGATCATGTCGAACGCGAACTGGCCGGTGCGATCGCCGCGCTGCAGCCCGACGGCATCATCCTGACCCCGCCGCACAGCGACAATCCGCAGATCGTTGCCTTCCTTGCCGAACAGGACATGCCGTTCGTCCGCATCGGATCCAAGCAACGTCAAGCTGGCATTCCGGTCTCGATGGACGATGAAGGCTCGGCCCGCACCGCGACGCGCCACCTGATCGATCATGGCCACAGCAGGATCGGCTTCATCGCCGGTTCGAGCGAATATGAACTGAGCGGCTGGCGCGTCGATGGCTGGCGCGCCGCGATGGCCGAAGCCGGGCTGGCGACCGATGGTCTGCTCGATGCCGGGGATTTCTCCTATGATTCTGGCCGGACGGCGGCGCTGCGCCTGCTTGATCCGCCGCAGCGGCCGACCGCCATCATCGCCAGCAATGATCAGATGGCGATCGCCACACTGGACGTGGCGCGCGCGTTGGGGTTGGCCGTGCCGGACGATCTGTCGATCATCAGTTTCGACAATACGCCCGTTGTCCAGTTCGCCCAGCCGCCGCTGACCGCCATCGATCAGTCGATTGCCGCCACGGCGTCCACCGCGGTCGAGCTGATCATTGCTTCGCTGAAGGGCGATCCGCTGCCGGAAACGCTGACCGTGGTGACATCCCGCCTGATCGAACGGTCATCGGTGGCCCGGCGTGGCTGACGCGGTCGCGCCGCGCCGCTTCCTGCTGCTCTATGCACTGGCCTGGGCGGGCGCGGCGATTGCCTATGTGCCGTTCCTGACCATCCTGTTGCCGGTGAAGGTCGAAGGCCTGGCGGGCACAAGCGTGGGCGTCGACTGGCTGGCCTGGCTCAGTTTTGGCGGGGCGATGGCGGCCAGTGCCGGCCATCTCCTGTTTGGCTGGCTCAGTGACCTGAGCGGCCGGCGGCGGCCATGGATTGCCGCCGGATTGTTGCTGTCGTGCCTGCTGCTGCTGGCGATGGGGCAGGCAAACAGCCTCGACATGCTGCTGGTGCTGATCGTTGCCTGGCAATTGGCGCTCAACATGATGATGGCGCCGCTGGCAGCGCTGGCCGGGGACCATGTGCCCGACGACCAGAAGGGCTTGCTCGGCGGGCTGCTGGCGTTCGCGCCGGGCCTGGGTGCGCTGTCGGGCGCGCTGGTCACCTGGCCGGATCTGATGTCGCCGCAGGGCCGGCTGGCGCTGGTGGCGGCGCTGGTGGCCGGCACGGTGCTGCCGATCCTGTTGTTGCCGCTGCCGGGGCGAACCGATCCGGCGCCGCTGGCCAAGCCCGCGCCGCCACTGCACCCTGCCGCCACAGTGCGCCGGATGTGGCTGGCCCGTCTGGCCCTGCAGATCGCCGAAGCGACCCTGTTTGCCTATCTCTATTTCTGGTTCGTGGCGGTCGATGCCGACATGACCGACAATCGTGTCGCTGGGGTGTTTGCTGCCGCGCTGGTGGTCTCGGCACCTGTGACGCTGGCAGCCGGACGCTGGGCCGATCGGCATGGCCAGCCGTTCCGGCCGCTGGTGCTGGCGGCCCTTGGCGCGTTCGTCGGGCTGGTCGCGATGGCGCTGGCGCAGGGACTGGTGGCAGCAGCGGCGGCTTTTGCGCTGTTTTCGCTGGCCTCGGCAGTGTTTCTGGCGCTGCACAGCGCCCAGACGCTGCGTGTGCTGCCACGGCCGGACCGGCGCGGACGTGACCTTGGCCTGTTCAATCTCACCAACACCATCCCGTCGCTGATCATGCCGTGGATCACCGTTGGCCTGGTGCCGCGCTTCGGTTTTTCCGGGCTGTTCGCGGCGCTTGCGGTCTTGTGCCTGACGAGTGCTCTTGTGCTGGCCAGCCTGTCGCGCCGGGACTGACGGGACAGGCGAACGGCAGCCTCTTGATTTCGCTTTGCATCCGTGAAATGGTGAGAACGTTCACAACATCTCACGATGTTGGTGAAGGCAGTGCGAACACGTGCTGCTTGCGAGTGGAACCGGGTGCCGATGGCACCCATCCCGCCAGCATCTGGCAACAGGGTGCAGCGGGAGCCGGGGCAGGGGATGGCAATGAAGAAGGCGCGCTGGCTGATGGGCCTGATCGTGCTGGCAGTGGCAGTACCACAGGCCGCACAAGCCGATCCGCAGGCGTGGCCTGCCACGCGCAGCCCGGCCGCGCTCACCGATCCGGCCACCGAAGCGCGCATCACCGCCCTCATCCAGCGGATGACGCTGCGCCAGAAGGTCGGCCAGCTGATTCAGGCCGATATCACCGCCATCCAGCCGAGCGATCTCAAGCGCTATCCGCTGGGTTCGATCCTCGCCGGCGGCAATGGCGGCCCTTATGGCAATGAACGCGCCGATGCCGCGACCTGGGTGAAGCTGGTCAGCGAATTTCGCGCCATGTCGCGCCGGTCGGGTGCCGGCATCCCGATCCTGTTTGGCGTCGATGCCGTGCACGGCCACAGCAATCTGCCAGGGGCGACCATCTTCCCGCACAATATCGGCCTGGGCGCTGCCCATGATCCCGAATTGCTGCAACGCATTGGTGCCGTGACCGCCGCCGAACTGTCGGGCAGCGGCATCGACTGGACGTTCGCGCCCACGCTCGCTGTGCCGCAGGATCTGCGCTGGGGTCGCAGCTATGAAGGCTATTCGGCGCAGCCGTCGCTGATCGCGGCCTATGCCCGGGCGCTCACGCTTGGCCTGCAGGGGCCGCTCCAGGCCGGCACGCCGCTGCCGGCCAACAAGGTGGCTGCCACGGCCAAGCATTTCGTTGCCGATGGCGGCACCGAAGGCGGCAAGGATCAGGGCGATGCCCGCATCAGCGAAGCCGAACTGGTCGCCGTGCATGCGGCTGGTTATGCGCCGGCGGTGGAAAGTGGCGTTCTGGCCGTGATGGCCAGTTTCTCCAGCTGGAACGGCGCCAAGGCGCACGGCAACCAGTATCTGCTCACCGATGTCCTCAAGGGGCGCATGGGTTTCGAAGGCCTGGTGGTGGGGGATTGGAATGGCCACGGCCAGATCCCCGGCTGCACGCCCACCGATTGCCCGCACACCATCAATGCCGGGCTCGACCTGGTGATGGCGCCCGACAGTTGGAAGGGCCTGTTCGACAGCACGCTGCGCCACGCCCGCCGCGGCACCATCAAGCCGGCCCGCATCGATGATGCCGTGCGCCGCGTGCTGCGCGTGAAGGCGCAGCTGGGCCTGCTCGACGCCGCGCCGATGGAGCGTGGTGACCCGTCGCGCATCGGCGTGCCGGATCATCTCGAAGTTGCCCGCGAAGCCGTGGCCAAATCTTTGGTGCTGCTGAAGAACAATGATGGCGTGCTGCCGGTTCGGCCCGGCGCGCGCGTGCTGATTGCTGGCCCCGGTGCCGACAATATGGCGATGCAGAGCGGCGGCTGGACGGTGACCTGGCAGGGCACCGACACCAGCGCGGCGGATTTCCCCAAGGGCCAGACCATTGGTCGTGCGATCGCCGCCGCCGTGCGCGACGCTGGCGGCGAAGCGGTGATTGCCAGCGATGGCGCCGCACCCGGCAAGCCCGATGTGGCCATCGTGGTGTTTGGTGAGCAGCCTTATGCCGAATTCCAGGGCGATGTGCCCGATCTGGCCTTCCGGACGCTGGCCGGCGAGGCCGAGCTGATTGCCCGGTTGAAGGCGCAGGGCACCAAAGTGGTTTCCGTCTTCCTGTCGGGGCGGCCGCTGTTCGTGCCGAAACTGATCAATGCCTCTGATGCCTTTGTCGCGGCCTGGCTGCCGGGTTCGCAAGGGCAGGGTGTGGCCGATGTGCTGGTGGCGCGCCGCGACGGCACGCCGGCCCGCGATTTCACCGGCCGCTTGCCCTTTGCCTGGCCGGCTGACGCCCGCTCGCCGGTGGCCTCGCCTGTGCTGCCGGTGGGCCATGGTTTGAATTACCGCACCGCTGTCACTGTTGGCAGCCTCAGCGAGGATCCGAAAATGGATCTGGCGGCGGTGGCCAGCGAAGACAGTTACATGCTGCGCGGCAAGATCCTCGATCCCTGGCGCCTGGGTGTGGATAGCGTCGTGACCGCCCGCGCCGTCGATATTTCGGCCCAGGAAGATGCGCGCCAGTTCCGCTGGACAGCGCCCGGCGCCATTGCCATCGATGGTCCGCCGGTCAGCCTGTCCCGCCAGGGCACCGGCGGCTTTGCCCTGCAGCTGGATTGGCGCATCGATGCGCTGGCCACGGGCCCGGTGCGGCTCAGCCTGGGCGGCGCGACGCTTGATATCAGCGCTGCGCTGCGCGCCTTGCCGCAAGGGCAACCGGCCAAGCTGGAGATTCCGCTGGCCTGTTTTGCGGCGGCCGGGGCCGATCTTGCGCATGTTGGCACACCGCTGCGCTTGGCAGCACCGCGTGGATTTGCCATGAGTTTGCGCACGGCCCGTCTAAGCCAACCCTTGCCGCTTCCGGCCTGCCCGCCAGCAGCGCCCTGATCTGATCGGAACCTGCCATGGCCGCACCCTCTGTCACTGCTGATCGCCCGGTGGCCGGCCATGTCGAAGCGCCGCGCCTGCAGGTCTTCGTGCTGGCGCTGTTCTTCATCTTCGGCGGCATCACCAGCCTGAACGACGTCATCATTCCCAAGCTGAAGGAGCTTTTCACCCTCAGCTACACCCAGGCCATGCTGGTGCAGGTATGCTTTTTCGCCGCCTATGCCGTGATCGGCATTCCGGCAGCGAAACTGGTCAAGCGCGTCGGCTACATGCGCGGCGCGGTGACCGGGCTGGCGCTGATGATGATCGGCTGCCTGATGTTCATTCCGGCCAGCAGCACCGCCACCTATGGCCTGTTCCTTGCCGCTCTGTTCGTGCTGGCCAGCGGCGTGGTGATCGTGCAAGTGGTCGCCAACCCGTTGATTTCCATGCTCGGCAAGCCGGAAACCACGCACAGCCGGCTGACCTTCGCGCAGGCCTTCAACTCGCTGGGCACGACGATCTTTCCCTATTTCGGCGCCATCCTGATCCTGGGGGCGCTGGCCAGCCAGTCGGCGGGCGAATTGTCGGGCGCAGCGCTGGATGCCTATCGCACCGCCGGCAGCCAGGCCATTGTCAACGGCTATCTCGGCTTGGCCGTGGCGCTGGCAGTGGTCGCCGGTGTCGTCTGGCTCTTCCGCAATGCCCTGCCGGCCGAACAGCATGAAGCCAGCGCTGGCCTCGCCGGGCTCGATCTGCTCGGCCAGCGTCGTTTCGGCTTCGGCGCGCTGTGCATCTTCCTTTATGTTGGCGCCGAAGTGTCGATCGGCTCGCTGATCGTTTCCTATCTTGGTCAGGCGCAGGTGATGGGCCTGGCCGAACAACAGGCCGGCAAGCTGATTGGCCTCTATTGGGGCGGTGCCATGGTGGGCCGCTTCATCGGTTCGGCGCTGCTGCGACTGGTGGCGCCGGGCCGCTTGCTGGCGCTGGTCGCGGTCGGGGCCATGGTGCTGATCACGATATCCACCCAGACGACGGGTGATGTGTCGGGCTACAGCCTGCTGGCCATCGGGCTGATGAATGCCATCATGTTCCCCACCATCTTCAGCCTGGCTTGCGAAGGCCTTGGCGCACGTGCCGCCGATGGTTCGGGGATCATCAATGTCGCCATTGTCGGCGGCGCGGTGGTGCCGCTGCTCACCGGCATGCTGGTCGATGCCAGCGGCAGCCTCGCGCTGGGCCTGGCCTTGCCGGCCGCCTGCTATGGCGTGATTGCCTGTTTTGGCTGGTTCACGGCCGAACAGCCGGCCTGAAGCTCAGCCCAGCGCCCGCCAGCCGACATAAAGGGCAGTCAGGATCACCATCGCGGCAAACAGCCGGCGCGCCAGCAGGGCATGGCCGGCCAGTTTCGGTGCCAGCTGCCGCGCCGCCAGCACGCCGATCAGGCCGCCGGCCAGCATCGCCAGCAGGGCAGGGACGTCGACCCGCCCCGAGGCTGCATAGGTTGCCGAGGTGGCGAGACCGAAGATCAGCACCGACACCAGCGACGAGGCCGCGGCATTGGCCAGCGTCATCCCCGTCGCCGCCATCAGGCCGGGCACGATCAGGAAGCCGCCGCCAATGCCGAAAAAGCCGGCAGCCAGCCCGACCGCCAGCCCGGCCGGCACCAGTTTCAGCGTCATCGCCGCATCCAGCCGCACGGCCGGATCGCCTGCATCACGCGGTGGTCGCAGCATGGCGAAACCCACCGCCAGCATCGCCAGCGCAAAGCCGCCGAGCAGCGCCGTGCCGTCCACACGCTGGGCCAGCGCTGCGCCGGCCAGGGAGCCGGCGAGGCCTGCCCCGGCAAAGCTGAGCGCACAGGGCCATTTCACCGTGCCGGCCCGTGCCTGCAGTGCCAGATTGGCGCCGGCATTCAACGCGACCGCCGCTGCCCCCGTGCCAATCGCCACATGCGCATCGGCTATGCCCACGGCATAGAGCAGCCATGGCGTGGCCAGCACCGAACCGCCGCCGCCAAAGAGGCCGAGCAGCAGGGCGATGATGGCTCCGCCGAGGGCGGCGAGCAGCATTTCCGTCATCGGATCACGCCGTACGCCGGTTCCACGGCATCATGCCAAGCAACTGGGCCATGCCGCACCAGCCGGTCAGACCGGCAAAGCTGAGGCCCGCGCCGACGAAGCCGGCCAGCGCGATCCACGGTGGCGCCACGAAGATGCTGAGCAGCACGCCGGTCAGCACCAGCAGGCCGGCGGCAATCTGCACCTGGCGCATGATCGGGATCGCCTGTGTCGCTTCGCTGCCAGCAATCGGCAGGCCAGCCCGGGCCCAGGCGTCAACACCGCCTTCCAGCACGAAGGCGCGGCCACCCGGAACCCGGGCCAGCAAGCGCCCGGCGTTGCTGCTGGTGCGCCGCCCGGTCTGGCAGGTGAAGATCAGGCTGCTGTCCATGCCGCAGGCCAGCGGACCGGAATCGGGCAGGCTCAAGGGCAGCGACAGGGCGCCGGGGATGTGGCGACCGGCAAATTCCCCGGCTTCGCGCACATCGACAAGCAGGGCATGGCCGGCATCGACCAGCGTTGCCGCTTCAGAGGGTGACAAGCTTTTCAACATGGTTCGTCTCCAGAATGTCGGCCGGTGGGGGGCAGTAGATGCCGGCCAGGGTGGTGATCACGGCTTTCACCGCCGGATTGGCGAGGCGATAGAAAATCGCCTGGCCTTCGCGACGGGTGGCAACCAGCCCTTCGGTGCGCAGCATCGCCAGATGCTGCGACAGCGCCGATTGCGACAGGCGGGTGGCAAACTGGCCGGCCTGCATTTCGCCATCGACCAACTGGCACAGCACCAGCAGCCGGCTATCATGCGCCATCGCCTTCAAAAGGCGCGCCGCAGCCCCTGCAGATTGTTCGAATTTGGCAAGGTCGGTCGGGATCATGGGTCGAAATATATCAGTTGAATCTAAATTAGCAAGTGATAATATAAGTTGATAGGAGACTCGCATGAACACCATCGCCAATCACCCTGATATCACCCCCTTCTTTGATCCTGCCACCAACAGCTGGACCTATCTGGTGGCCGATCCGGCCACGGGCCATGCTGTCATCATCGATGCCGTGCTGGATTATGAGCCCAAGGGGGCTGTGGTTTCCCACGCCGGGTTGGATCGGTTGCTCGCCACGGTGCAGCAGCGCCAGCTGCAACTGAAATATGTGATGGAAACCCACGTGCACGCCGATCACCTGGCCGGCGGCCACTGGCTGCGCGACAAGACGGGCGCGCCGCTGGTGATCGGCGCGCGCATTGGCGATGTGCAGCGCGAATTTGCGCCGCGCTTTGCCATGGATGATCTGGCTACCGATGGCCGCCAGTTCGACATGCTGGTGGAGGAGGGCGCCACCCTGCCGCTCGGCAATCTCACCATCCGCGTGCTGCACACGCCGGGCCACACGCCGGCCTGCGTCACCTATCTGATAGGCGATGCGGCCTTTGTGGGTGATACGATGTTCATGCCGGACTATGGCACCGCGCGCTGTGATTTTCCGGGCGGCGACGCCGCGACGCTGCATGCCTCCATCCAGAAGCTCCTGGCGCTGCCGCCGGAAACCCGGATCTTCGTGGGCCATGATTATCTGCCGGCCGGGCGCAGCGATTTTGCCTGCGAAACCACGGTGGCCGCGCAGAAGGCCGGCAATGTGCATGTGCATGATGGCGTGGAAGCCGCCGATTTCATCGCCATGCGCCGCGCCCGCGACGCCACCCTGGCGCCGCCGCTGCTGATCCTGCCCAGCCTGCAGGTGAATATCGCTGCTGGCGAACTGCCGTCCGCCGATGCCAAGGGCCGCCGGTTCCTGCGGCTGCCGTTGCGGGTGATTTGATCAGGATCAACGTCGATTGGCCTGCTCGGTGCCATGTTGTTCGGGCAACAATGAAAGGGAATCCGACATGCGCAACGAAGGCACGATTGATCGCGTTCTGCGGACCGGGCTGGGCATTGCCCTGATCGCCATGGTGTTCGTTGGTCCGCAAACACCATGGGGTTGGCTGGGGCTGGTGCCGCTGGTCACCGGGCTGGTTGGTTTCTGCCCGCTTTATCGACTGGTCGGGGTCAACACCTGCAAGCTGTAGCGATTGCGGCCGGCACGGTTATGCTGCGGCCATGATTCGCCGCGCTCTTCTTGCCGCCGCCCTGTTGGGGCTGGCCCTTCCCACCCTTGCACAAGAGGTGCCAGCCCCGCCGCCGCCGCCGCCCGCTGCACCCGAGCCGGCGACGGTGAAGGTGGTGATGACCACCGAACTGGGGCCCATCACCATCGCGCTGGAAACCGAACGCGCACCGGTGACCGCGGGCTATATCCTCAAGCATGTCGATGAAAGGCGGCTGGATGGCAGTGCCTTCTATCGCGCCTACAAGGTGGTGCCCGATGGCAGCATCGGCCTGGTGCAGGCCGGCATCCAGGATGGCCGCAAGCTGCTGCCACCGGTGGCGCACGAACCGACAACCGCCACGGGCCTCACCCATGATGAAGGCGCTGTCAGCCTGGCCCGCGCGGCGCCTGGCACGGCGCAGGCGCAATTTTTCTTCATCCTGGGCAATCTGAAGGGGCTGGATGCCAATCCGGCTGGGCCGGGCGACAATCTCGGTTTTGCCGTGTTCGGCCGGGTGACCGAAGGCCTGGACGTGGTGCGCAGGATCCTGAACGTGCCGATCTCTGCCACCAAGGGCGAAGGTGTGATGAAGGGCCAGATGATCGAGACGCCGGTGAAGATCATCAGCGTGAACCGGCTGATTCCGCTGCCGAAACCGCCAGCCAAACCTGTTGTGAAGCCGCCGGCGAAGAAGCCGCCGCCAAAGCGCCGCTGATCAGCTGTACGGCGGCACCAGCCAGCCCTTGGGCGAGGCCGTGAAGATTTCGCAGCCGGTTTCGGTGATCCCGATACTATGTTCGAACTGCGCCGACAGCGAGCGGTCGCGTGTCACGGCCGTCCAGCCATCGTCCAGAACCTTCACGGCCGGGCCGCCGGCGTTGATCATCGGTTCGATGGTGAAGAACATGCCAGGCTTCAGCACCACCCCGCGACCCGGCTTGCCGACATGCACTACATTGGGTGCGGTGTGGAAATCCTGGCCCAGCCCGTGCCCGCAGAAATCGCGCACCACCGAAAAGCGGTTGCGTTCGGCATGGGTCTGGATGGCGTGGCCCACGTCGCCCAGCGTCTTGCCGGGCTTCGCCTGTTCAATACCCAGCATCAGGCATTCATAGGTGACATCAACCAGCTTGCGCGCCTTCAGCGGCACATCGCCAACCAGAAACATGCGGCTGGTGTCGCCATACCAGCCGTCCACCACCACGGTGACATCGATATTGATGATGTCGCCGCTCTTCAGCTTCTTGGGGCCGGGAATGCCGTGGCACACGACATGATTGACGCTGGTGCACAGCGAATGGGAATAGCCGCGATAGAACACCGTCGCCGAAGCCGCGCCGGCAGCACGCACGAACTCCCACGCCATCGTATCGAGCTCGATAGTGGCGACTTCGGGCAGCACGTGCGGGGTGAGATGGTCCAGCACCTCGGCCGCCAGCCGGCCGGCCTTGCGCATGCCTTCAAAGGCCGCAGC
The DNA here is from genome assembly GCF_000331225.1 of Sandarakinorhabdus sp. AAP62. Lineage (GTDB taxonomy): Bacteria > Pseudomonadota > Alphaproteobacteria > Sphingomonadales > Sphingomonadaceae > Sandarakinorhabdus. The sequence continues at coordinate 25,490 of NZ_ANFY01000020.1, forward strand.
CCCGTGCAGGCGCAACTGGCCCTCGTGCGGGTCCATTACCGTGGTATACAGCGCTTGCGTCATCCTTTCGCACATAGGGATTTGGACCGGCAAAGTCCATCTTCGCCATGGTCACGGCCGCCCGCCTGCGCTAAGTCGCCAGTCATGAGCGACAGCAGCCGCATTTACACCGCCGCCCTGGTGATCATCGGGGACGAGATCCTCTCGGGCCGCACCCAGGATGCCAACGCCGCCTATCTGGCGAAATGGCTGGGCGTGCAGGGTATCCGCCTGAAGGAAGTGCGTGTGGTCGCCGACGAGATGGACGCCATCGCCGAAGCCATCAACGCCCTGCGCATAAAGCACGACTATCTTTTCACCACTGGCGGTATCGGCCCGACGCACGATGATATCACCGTGGACGCCATCGCTGCCGCGCTGGGCGTTGAAGTGATCGTGCACCCCGATGCCCGCGCCATATTGGCCGCGCATTATGGTGATCAGCTCACCGATGCTCGCCTGCGCATGGCCCGCACCCCGGCTGGCGCCAGCCTGATCGAAAATCCGCGCACCAAGGCGCCGGGCATCCGCGTGGAAAATATCTTCATCATGGCCGGCGTGCCGATGATCACCCAGGGCATGCTGGCCTGGCTGGATGGCAAACTGCCCGGTGGCGCGCCCGTGCTGTCACGCACGGTTGGTGCCTGGACTCAGGAAAGCAAGGCCGCCGACATCCTGAAGCGCACCGAGAAGGACAATCCCGGCGTGCAGATCGGTTCCTATCCGTTCTGGCGCGAAGGCAAGACCGGCGCCAATTTCGTCATGCGCTCGACCAGCGAAGCGCAACTGGCAGAGGTGGCGCAAAGCCTGATGGCGGCGTTGGCGGAAGCTGGTATCACCCCGGTTGACGGAGAGCTGTGATGGCGATTTTCCGCTGGGTTTTCGTGGCGGCGATCGCCGTGATCTTCATCCTGCTGGCGGTGTCCAACTGGACGCTGGTGGATTTCATCCTGCCGGATGGCACGCCCACGGCAGTGCCATTGCCGCTGCTGCTGGGCGGCGCCTTCCTGGCGGGCGTGATCCCCACCTGGGCGTGGCACGTCCTGTTGCGCCCGCTGGCCGAAAGCCGCCGGGTTCGTCCGCCCCGGGGCGAGCAGACACAGATTGCCTCTCCTTCCAGCGGAGCCTGATGCCATGACCAATCCGGTTTTCGTGGCAGTGGATATGCCCGATGTGGCGGCTGCACGTGCGCTGGTGGCGGCAGTGGCGCCGCATGTTGGCGGGGTGAAGCTGGGGCTGGAGTTTTTCTGCGCCCACGGCCCGGCGGGTGTCGCCGCCGTGATGGAAAGCCAGTCGCTGCCGCTGTTCCTTGATCTGAAGCTGCACGACATTCCCAACACGGTGGCCGGTGCAATCAAGAGCCTGGCACCGCTGGCGCCGTCGATCCTGACGGTCCACGCCGCCGGTGGTCACGCCATGCTGGCGGCGGCCCGCGCTGCGGCGCCGGCCCTTACCCGCGTGGTGGCGGTGACCGTGCTCACCAGCCTGGATGATGATGATCTGCTGAGCGCCGGGGTGCCCGATGGGGCGGCTGTTCAGGCTGGCCGCCTGGCAGGGCTGGCACGCAGCGCCGGGCTGGACGGCATTGTCTGCTCGCCGCACGAGGTTGCGGCGGTGAAGGCGCAATGGCCCGGCGGCCTGTTCGTCATTCCCGGCGTGCGCCCGGCCGGCAGCGATGTGGGTGACCAGAAGCGCGTGATGACGCCAGCGCAGGCGCTGGCCGCGGGTGCCGGTGTGCTGGTGATCGGCCGCCCGATCACGGCGGCTGCTGATCCGGCCGCGGCGGCTGCCGCCATCGCCGCCAGCCTGTGACCCCGTTCAAGATCTGTGGCCTCAGCACCCCGGAAACGGTGGATGCAGCGGTTGCCGTGGGCGCTGCGCATCTGGGTTTCAACTATTTCGCGCCCAGCCCGCGCTTTGTCGATCCGGCCGCATCAGCCGCGCTGATCGCCCGCGTGCCGGCTGGTGTGGGCCGGGTGGCCGTGCTGGTGGCGCCCGATGAAGCGTTGGTCGCCGCCGTGATCGCAGCCGGCATTACCATCCTGCAGCTGCACGATGTGTCGCCTGAACGGCTGAACGAATTGAAATCGCGCCATAATATGCCGGTCTGGCTGGCGGCCGGCGTGAAAACCCGCGCCGATATCCGCGCGGCGGAAAAAGCCGCAGGGCCGGCCGACCTGTTGCTCCTTGATGCCAAAGCGCCTAACGACGCTCCGCTTCCCGGTGGCAATGGCCTGGCCTTTGATTGGCAATTGCTGGTTGATACGCGGCCGGGGCGGCCGTTCGGGCTGGCTGGCGGCCTGGGCATCGGCAATGTTGCCGAGGCCATCCGCCGGGTGGCGCCGGCGCTGGTGGACGTGGCATCGGGTGTGGAAGAGAGTGCAGGGGTGAAATCGGTGGAGAAGATCAGGGCCTTTGCCAACGCTGTGAGGTCGGCATGAACGCCGAAACAAGCTTGCGCGCCGGACCGGATGCCAACGGGCATTTCGGCCAGTTCGGTGGCCGCTATGTCGCCGAAACGCTGATGCCGCTGATCCTTGAGCTGGAGCAGGCCTATACGGACGCCAAGGCGGACCCGGCCTTCCACGCCGAGCTGGAAGACCTGCTCAAACATTATGTCGGCCGGCCCAGCCCGCTCTATTTCGCTGAACGCCTCACCGACGAATTGGGTGGTGCGAAAATCTACCTCAAGCGCGACGAGCTGAATCACACCGGCGCGCACAAGATCAACAACTGCATCGGCCAGATCCTGCTCGCCCGCCGCATGGGCAAGACGCGCATCATTGCCGAAACCGGCGCCGGCCAGCACGGGGTGGCGACGGCAACGGTGGCGGCGCGCTTCGGCCTGCCCTGCACCATCTTCATGGGCGCCCGCGATATCGAGCGGCAGGCGCCCAACGTGTTCCGCATGAAGCTGCTGGGCGCCGAAGTGCGCAGCGTCGAGAGCGGCAGCAAGACGCTGAAGGACGCGATGAACGAGGCGCTGCGCGATTGGGTGACCAATGTGCACGACACCTTCTACATCATCGGCACGGCGGCCGGCCCGCATCCCTATCCGGAACTGGTGCGCGATTTCCAGACGGTGATCGGCAAGGAAGCCCGCGCGCAAATCCTGGAGCGGGAAGGGCGCTTGCCCGATCTGCTGGTCGCCTCCATTGGTGGCGGCTCCAACGCCATCGGCCTGTTCCACCCGTTCCTTGATGACAAGGACGTGCGGATCGTTGGCATCGAAGCGTCGGGCAAAGGCCTGAACACGCACGAACATGCGGCTTCGCTGGCCGGTGGCCGCGCCGGGGTGCTGCACGGCAACAAGACCATGCTGCTGCAGGATGAAGACGGCCAGATCACCGAAGCCCACAGCATTTCGGCCGGCCTGGATTATCCCGGCATCGGCCCCGAACATGCCTGGCTGCACGCCATTGGCCGGGTGGAGTATCAGAGCGCCACCGATGCCGAAGCGCTGGAAGGCTTCCAGCTCTTGTGCCGCACCGAAGGCATCATTCCGGCGCTGGAACCGGCCCACGCCATCGCCGCTGTCGCCCGCATCGCGCCGACGATGGGCAAGGACCAGATCATCATCGCCAACCTGTGCGGGCGCGGCGACAAGGACATCTTCACCGTCGCCGCCGCGTTGGGAGTGACGATGTGAGCGACCGCCTGTCCGCCCGCTTCGCCGCCTGCGCTGCACAAGGGCGCGCTGCGCTGGTCACCTTCGTGACCGCGGGCGATCCTGATCTCGCCACCAGCGCCGAAATCCTCGCCGCACTGCCGGGTGCAGGCGCCGACGTGATCGAGATCGGCATGCCCTTCACCGATCCGATGGCCGATGGCCCGGCAATTCAGCGCGGCAATCTGCGCAGCCTTGCTGCCGGCACCACGCTACGCCAGCTGCTGGCGATGGTGACGGACTTCCGCAAGGCCGATGATGCCACGCCGATTGTGCTGATGGGCTATTTCAACCCCATCCTCGCCTTCGGCCCGGAGCGCTTTGCGGCCGCCGCCAGGGCCGCCGGCATCGACGGCTGCATCGTTGTCGATCTGCCGCCGGAAGAGGCTGGCGAACTGGTGCCCGCCCTTTCGGCCCATGGCCTGCACCTGGTGCGGCTGGCGACGCCGACCACCGATGCCCAGCGCCTGCCGGCCGTGCTCAATGGCGCGTCGGGTTTCCTCTATTATGTCGCTGTCGCCGGTGTGACCGGTGCCAACAGCGCGGCCGCCACCGACATTGCCGCCGCCGTGGCGCGCCTGAAGGCGTCCACCAGCCTGCCCATCGCCGTCGGCTTTGGTGTGCGCACGCCCGAGCAGGCTGCGGCGATTGCCGCCCATGCCGATGCCGTGGTGGTGGGCAGCGCCATTGTCGATGCCATCGGTGCGGCCGCCGAGGAACGCGCCAACGACATTCCCGCCCGCGTTGCCGCCCAGGTGGCGGCGCTGGCTCAGGCTGTGCGAACAGCCCGCAAGGAGCAAGCAGCATGAGCTGGATCACCCGCACCCGCCAGCAGTTGACGGGTTTCCTCGCCCGCCGCGACACGCCCGACAATCTGTGGACCAAGTGCAAGAATTGTGGCGCCATGGTCTACACCAAGGAATGGGAAGACAATGGCAGCGTCTGCCCGCGGTGCGACCATCATGATCGCATCGGCCCCAAGGCGCGCTTCACCCAGTTGTTCGACGGCGATTACAAGCTGCTGCCAGCGGCGAAAGTCGCGGAAGATCCGTTGAAGTTCAAGGATCAGAAGAAATACACTGATCGCCTGAAAGCGGCCCGCGCCGCCACCAGCGAACCCGAAGCCATGATGGTCGCCGATGGCCAGATCATGGGCCAGCGGGCAATCGTGGGCGTGCAGGATTTCGCCTTCATGGGCGGTTCGATGGGCATGGGCGTGGGGGAGGCTTTCCTGGCCGGTGTTGATGCAGCATTGGCGGCCAACGCGCCCTATATCGTCTTTACCGCGGCCGGCGGCGCCCGCATGCAGGAAGGCATTCTCTCCCTCATGCAGATGCCGCGCTCGACGGTGGGCATCCAGCAGCTGAACGAAGCCGGGCTGCCCTATATCGTCGTGCTCACCGATCCCACCACCGGTGGCGTGACGGCCAGCTATGCCATGCTGGGCGACATCCACATCGCCGAGCCCAATGCGCTGATTGGTTTTGCCGGCCAGCGCGTCATCGAACAGACCATCCGCGAGAAGCTGCCCGAAGGCTTCCAGCGCGCCGAATATCTGCTTGAACACGGCATGCTCGACATGGTGGTGCACCGCCGCGACCTGAAGGAAACGCTGGGCCGGCTGATTACCCTGCTGATGGCGCGCCGGCCAAAGGACATTGTGGCCGCGTGAGCCTGCCGCCGCCTCCGACCGGCGCGCGCATGCCGCCGGCGCGGTCTGACAACCCGCGCCTGGACGCGTTGCTCCGCAAGGCGCACGATCTGCACCCAACCGAGATCGATCTCACCCTCGGCCGGCTCGAACGCTTGCTGGCCGCGCTTGGCAATCCGCACCATCGCCTGCCGCCGGTGTTCCATGTCGCCGGCACCAACGGCAAGGGCAGCACCTGCGCCATGCTGCGCGCCTGCCTGGAAGCCGAAGGGCGGCGGGTGCATGTCTATTCGAGCCCGCATCTGGTGCGCTTCAACGAGCGGATCCGCCTTGCCGGCCAGTTGATCGACGATGATGCGCTGATCATATTGCTGAACGACGTCGTCAGCCGCAACGGCGAAGCGCCAATCACCTTCTTCGAACTCACCACGGCCGCCGCCTTCCTGGCCTTTGCCACGGTGCCGGCCGATGCCTGCATCATCGAGGTTGGCCTGGGCGGCCGGATGGATGCCACCAACATCATCCCCACCGCGCTGGTTTCGGGCATCGCGCAGCTCGGGCTGGACCACACGCAATGGCTCGGCCCGACCATCCTCGATATTGCCCGCGAAAAGGCCGGCATTGCGCGCAAGGGCGTGCCGCTGGTCACCGGCCGCCACCCGGCTGCCGTCACTGCCCGCATCGCAGAAGTCGCGGGCCTCGCCGGTGCCAAGCTATTGATTCGCGGCCAGGATTGGGATGCGGCGACCTATGAGGGCCAGCTGCATTACCGCGATGAAGCCGGAAAGCTGGCCGTGTCGTTGCCGCGCCTGGCCGGCATCCACCAGCACGACAATGCCGCGCTCGCCATCGCCATGCTGCGGGCCCAGACGGCGCTGCCGGTGAAGGATGCCGCCTATCGCGCTGGCATGGGCTGGGTGGAATGGCCGGCGCGGCTGCAGAAACTGGAAAGCGGGCCCCTGTGCGCCTTGTTACCGACGGGCAGCAGCCTGTGGATCGACGGCGGTCACAACCCGGCTGCCGGGCGGGCCCTGGCGGAAAGCGTGCGGCCCCTGCTGCAAAGCGGCCAGCGGCTGCTGCTGGTCACGGGCATGCTGGCGGCCAAGGATGCCGAGGGCTTTCTGAAGAGCTTTGCCGGCATGGCTTCGGCGCTTTATGCGGTGCCGGTGCCGGGCCATGCCGCGCATGATCCCGCCCGGCTGGCCGCTACCGCATCGGCCATGGGCATGGCCGCTGTCACCGCGCCGGATCTCACCAAGGCGATCCGTGCCATCGCACGCAACAGTGAAAGCCCGCCGCTGGTGCTGGTCACCGGATCATTGCACCTGGCAGGCAGGGCGCTGGAACTGAACGGCAATCTGCCGAGCTAAGCCTGGCCTAGGGCCGCCGGACCAGCAGCGTTACCATGGCCAGCCACGGTACTTCGGCCAGCACCTGCTGGCGCGCGCCGGGTGTGGTGGGCAGCAGCTGGATGCGGCCGCCGTCCACGGCGATCAGGCGACCAAAGGCAAAGCGGCCGGCCGGGCGCGGCGCCAGCACATCGCGGTTGATGGCGCGGCCGAATTGGGCCGGGGCAAGGCGTTGTGCCCACAGTTCGTCACCGCTGCGATAATCGCCCTGGGCGGTTTCCACCACCAGGCCGATCAGATCGGGTTGCGGTTGCGGCGGCAGCAGCGTGCGCGGGCGTTCGGGTGCATCGGCGCCATTGCTGCCGATCAGCGCCGCCACCGGCACATCGGCGCGGTCAGGCAGGGCGACCAGGCTGGAGGCCGGCACCGCCATCGCGGTAGCGATGCGCTCCAGCCAATCGATGGAGACGGTGCGCATGCCGGTTTCCAGCCGCCCGATGGTTTGCGGCGTGGTGGGCGGATCGCAGGCGGCGGCGACATCGGCCAGCGTGAAGCCACGCGCTTTGCGAACGTCGCGGATACGAGTGAGCATCTTTCCCTCTAAAATAACCTATGTGGTTAGTTCTGTCCTACAAACGTTGGTTTGTGCAAGGATTATCCTGCTTCCAACGTGCCATGAAGGAGATAAATCATGCCGCGCCGTGCCTCTGCAGCCTCGCCAGACATCGCTGCGCCAACCGAAAATCGCCTGCTGGCGACGCGAATCCTTGCCACGCCGGATATCGTCGATCGCGCCCGGGTGACGGTGAACCTGGCCGAATCGCCGCTGGCCTGGCTGGTGCGGCGCGGCCATGTCTCGCCGGTGCAACTGCTGGCCAGCGAACGGCTGCGCGCCGATTTCCACCATGCGCAACTGGGTCCGCGCGTGACGATGCGCTGGGATCCGCTGCCGGCAGCCGCGCGCCACAATGCGGGTGGGCCTCCCGATCTTTCCGGCGGACAGATTGCGGCCAAGCGCCGTTTCGAGGCGGCCGTCGCTGCCTGCGGGCCGGGCCTTTCCGATATCGCCTGGCGGGTGATCTGCCAGGGCGAAGGCCTGGAAGCGGCGGAACGGGCGCTTGGTTGGCCGGTGCGTGCGGGAAAACTCGTGCTGCAACTGGCGCTTGATCGGCTTGTCAGCCATTATGGGATGCAAATTTCGGAGTGAATCTCATGCATCGTGCCGCCCTGATCCTGCCGCTTCTGGCGCTTTCGGCCTGCGGGCTCAAGGCGGAATCCCTCGGTAGGGTGGGCGGCGCGCCGCCGTCGCTGATGCTTTCCACCCGCCTGCTCACGGCGGAAGGCAACAGCCTGGGCGAGGTCGAACTGCTGCAGATGGCCGACGGCGTGCAGCTGATCGCCACGGTGAAGGGGCTGCCGGTAGGCCAATATGCCATGCACCTGCACGCCGTCGGCCGCTGTGTTGGCCCGGATTTCACCAGCGCCGGGCCGCACTTCAACCCGGCGGGCAAGCAGCATGGCCGCGACAATCCGATGGGTGCCCATGCCGGCGATCTGCCCAATCTGGCCGTGACCGAGAAGGGCATGGGGGAGATGAACCTGATGCTGCCCGGGCTGCGCCTGGCCGATGGCGACGCGCCGCTGCTTGATGCCGATGGCGCGGCGGTGGTGCTGCACGCCAAGGCCGATGATTATCGCAGCGATCCGGCCGGCAATGCGGGCACGCGCATTGCGTGCGGCGAGGTGCGGAAAACAGGTGGGGCGACTGACGGGGCTTGAACCCGCGACCTCTGGTACCACAAACCAGCGCTCTAACCAGCTGAGCTACAGTCGCCACGACAATCCTGCCGGGAGGCGCGGGATAGACGAGGGCGGGGCCAGAGGCAAGCCAGAAGTTCCGGGCGTCGGTGCGTGAATGGCCGTTGCGCGTTGCGGAAATTTTATTACAATATGACGCAATGAAATCTCGCCTGTTGGAGTCGCCCTGATGACCGCTGCCACCGCTGCTGCCCATTTCGCCACCGTGCAGCTGGCCGCGCTTGATGCCGCTGGCGCGCCGGCGTTTGACAGCCATGAACGCGTGGCGCTGGTGCAGGATGTGGCTACCGGCCTGCATGCCATCGTGGCCATCCATTCCACCCATCTTGGCCCGGCGGCCGGCGGCGTGCGGCGCTGGGCCTATGCCAGCGAGACCGCTGCGCTCACCGATGCGCTGCGCCTGTCGCGCGGCATGAGCTACAAGAACGCCATGGCAGGCCTGAAGGCCGGCGGCGGCAAGGCGGTGCTGATTGCCCCACAGTCAGGCGGCGCACCCAAGACAGAGGCGCTGCTGGAAGCCTTTGGTGACGCCGTCGCCGCGCTGGGCGGCCATTATGTCACCGCCGAGGATGTGGGCATGACGGAGCACGACATGGTGGTCGTGTCCCGCCGCACCGCGCATGTCGCTGGCCTGCCGGTTGCGCCCGGCGAAGTGGGCGGCAATCCCGGCCCGTTCACCGCGCGTGGGGCACTGGCCGGGCTGAAGGCTGCCGTGCGCCACAAGCTGGGCAGCGATCGTGTCGCCGGCCTCCACGTCGCCATCCAGGGAGTTGGCAGCGTTGGCGGTGCGCTGGCCCGGGCGCTGGCCGCCGAGGGCGCGCGCCTGACCATCGCCGATTTCGATCCGGCCCGCGCTGCCGCACTGGCCGCTGAACTGGGCGCGACCCAGGTGGATGTTTCGGCGATCATGGCAGTGAAGGCCGACGTGTTCAGCCCGAACGCGCTGGGCGCGATCCTTGATCAGCACAGCATCGCCGCGCTCGACGTGGCGGTGGTGGCAGGGGCTGCCAACAACCAGCTGGCAACCCCCGAAGACGGCGCCCGGCTGGCGGCGCGCGGCATTCTTTATGCCCCCGATTATGTCATCAACGCCGGCGGCATCATTTCGGTGGTGGCGGAATATCTGGCGAAGACCGAAGGCAACAAGGTGACTCTGGCCGAGGTGCATGAACAGGTGGACGCCATCGGCCCGCGCCTGGCGGCCCTGTTTGCCGAAGCCGATACCAGCGGGCTGGCGACGGATGTGGTGGCGGACCAGACGGCGCAGCGGCTGATCGGGCGCTGAATCGCCACTCTCCGCTGCGACCGGACAAGACCAGACCCGCTCATGCCGAGCTTGTCGAGGCACGCACGGACTGGGGCGTGTGCCTCGACAAGCTCGGCATGAGCGGGTTTTGGCTTTGTCAGCTGGGCTACTGCCTCAATAATCCTTCTTCCAGCGCACGCTGGCCGAGGTGCCGCCCAGCGTTGCCACCTGGCTGAGCACCGACAAGGTGCGGGTCAGCCCGATCTCGATGCTGGTGGCGGTATAGCCCTGCGCGTCGGTAGCAAGCTCCACATAGACATTGCGGCCCACATATTGCCCGGCAGCGACGGTGGTGCGCCGGCCGGTGACGACATCGGCCGGCAGGATGCGCAGCCGATCGATGCCCAGCCCCTTGCCCACCGCGCCGATCGGATTGAAGCCGCCACCACGCAGGCTGGTCAGCGCACCGGCCAACTGGATGGCTTCGGGCGCCGAAAGATCGGTGACGCGGCTGCCGAACAGCACGCGCGACAGCACTTCGTCTTCCGGCAGGGCCGGCACGGAGCTGAACTTGATCTGCGGCCGTTGTGCGGTGCCCTCCACGGTCAGGAAGGCGGTGAAGCCGTTGCCGGTGTTTTCTGCGGTCACGGCAATGATCGGATCGGGCGGATAGCCGCCGACGAAGCGGATATCGCCGCGGGTGAGCTGGAAGCGTTTCCCGGCAAAATCATAATCGCCGCGCACCAGTTGCACCCGGCCAAAGAGTTCTGGCGTGGTGGCGCCGCCGCGCAGCCGCACATCGGCCTGCCATTCCGAATTGATCCCCATGCCCGTCACCAGCAGCCGGCGATCGGCCTTGATGGCAAGGTTGAACAGCCAGCGCGTGGGGGCGACATATTGCAGGGTACGCCGGCCGAGCACGCGGGTGTTCTTCTCTGTCACCTGCAGCACCGGTACATCGGCCACGGCCGTGCGCCCCACCCGATAATCGGCGCGCGACAGGGTGAGGGCGCCTGAAACGACGCCGCCATATTCGTCGGTCGCCACCCGGATATTGCCGCTGCCGGTGGCCGAGACATCGTCGCGGCCCAGGATGGCGGCGTTGGTCGCCACCATGCGGATATCCATCGGAAAGGCGCGTTCATAGCTCAAGTCGATGGCGCCCGACCCAGTGATGCTGCCCTGTCCGGATTTGCCGGCAAAGCGGGTGAGTTCCAGTTTTGAGGCGGTGAAGCGGGCATCCAGGCTGACATCGGTGGCCACTGCGCCCAACAAGGGCGCTTCCACCCGGCCGCCCGTGCCGCGGATCTGGCCCGCCACCTGCGGATCGCCCAGCGTGCCCGACACATCGGCCGCCACCTGCACCGCGCCGCGCACATCCAGCGCCGTCAGGCCGGACAAGCCCCACAGATCCTGCGCCGGCCCGGCATAGCGCAATTGGCCGGTAACACTGGCATCGAACAGGCGGGACACGAGGTCAGCCTCGCCGGCGGGGATCGGGCCCAATCGGGCCTGGGCACGGCCTTCCACCTTGCCGGCGCGCACGATCACCGCGCGCATCACCGTGCCGCCAGCACCGAGCGCCGCGTTGAGGCCAACGTCGATCGGGGTTGAGGTCGAGGTGATGTTGCTGCGCGACAGACCATTGAGGCGCAGGGCCGCCGTGCCGGTGGGGGCGGCATCCCCGGCCTGCGCCAGCGCCAGCGTGCCCGAAACCCGCCCGGCCAGATTGAGCGACGGATAGGCCAGGCCCACCATCTGCAGCGACACCTTGTCGAGCCGGGCATTGAGCCGCTTCGTCTCGCCCCAGTCGCCAGCCAATTCGGCATTGCCGAGCGCGCTGGTGAGCGTGACGGGCGCCAGGTGCCAGCCGGCGGCATCGCGGGTAATCACCGCTGGCCCGGCCAGTTTGGCGCCGCGGCCATCATATTCGCCGCCGCCGCTGATCTGCCAGCGATCGGGCGCGATGGTGCCGCTGAAGGCGAGGTTGAACGCCTCGCCGCTGTTGCCGGCCAGTGCCAGGCTGGCGGTGCCCGAACCGCCCTCCATGTGTAGCGCGCCGACCGCCTTTTCCACCACCAGGCTGCCGCGTTCCAATCCGGCCAGATCAAGCGCGGCATCGATATCGGGCCCGCTGGCCGGCAGCAGCACACGCGCTGCAAGCCGCAGCCGGTCAACCGTGATCGGCGTCGCCAGCGGCAGGTTGAGCATGTCGCCGGCCAGTGCCAGCTCAGCCAACTGCACGTCGCCGGCGGCCGACAGTTTGGCGCTGCCGGTGAGGCCCTTGCCGGCGAGCGCCAGCGTGCCGGCGAAAGGCCCGGCGGCAGACTGGTCCAGCCGGCCGCTGGCGACAAGATCGGCTGCTGCCAGCCGGTCGACATCGATCCGCAGCACCGGCGACAGCGTGATATCGGCCTTCAGCGTGACCGGCCCCAGCCCGGATTGCGCGTCACCCTCCACCCGCCAGCCATCGCCGGCGGGATCGATGCGGGCAGCGACAGCGGTGAGGCCATAGCCGGGCTTGGCCAGCCGGGCGGTGAAGTGCGGCGCGGCCGCAGTGCCTTCGCCATCGAGGGCGAATGGCCCCCAATCGAGGCTTCTGCCGGTGGCGGCCAGGGTGAAACGGCCATTGGCCCAACCCGCCCGCCCGGCAGCAGCCAGTTTCGGCGAGGACAGCGCCAGCTCCGACAGGGTGACCGCCAGGCCGGGCAGCAGTGCAAAACGCCCGCCCAGCGTGAGGCCGCCACCGGTGAGGCGCGTGAGCCCGCTGGCCGGCGGGCGCGCCGCGATCAGGCGGAATTCGCCGTTGCCGGCGATGCTCTGGTTGGCGCCGGGTTTCAGATTGGCGCGGAAGCTGGCATCGGCCAGTCCCAGTTGCGGCAACGCCCAACCGCGCACATCGCCCGTCGCGTTCAACCCCCAGGCGCTGGTGGCGGGCACGAACGACAGGCCGATGCGAGCGGCCAAGGGCCCACTGGTCAGCTTCAGATCATTGGTCTGCAACTGGCCCCTGGCATAAAGCAGCCGGCCTTCGGCGCGCCATTTGCCGGTCAGCGGCGCCAGATTTTCGGGGAGGCCAACAAGGCCCGTGGCGACGGCAACCAGCGGCACCGAAAGGCCCGTCTCGTTCAGATCGGCAATCCCGGCCACCGAAAGTCCGTTCAGCGCCAGCCCGCCCGGCAGCGCCAGCCGCTTTGCCAGCAGCCGCGCATCGACCAGCGGCGCCAGCAAGGGCCCGGCAAGGCGCGCGTTGAGCAGGCCCCCATCAACGCCCCACGATCTGGCGAGCGCGCTGCCATCTGCCAGCGCCAGCCGGGCTTCGGCGTCGGTCCAGCGTTCTTCGGCGCGGTCGATCCGGCCATTCAGGCGGCCAGTGAAGTGCCGGCCATCAGCGGTGAGCTTCAGTCGGATGAGGTCGCCATCGGGCACCAGTTGGGCCACCACGGCCAGCCCGCCGGCCAGCGCATCATTGGCAGCACCGCCCAGCAGCGGCAGCGGATCGATGCGCCCGCGCGCCGATAGCGCCCCCGCCTTGCCCGACAGCGCCAGATTGGCCAGCGGCGTGGTGCCCAGCCTGGCCACCAGCTGACCGGTCCAATCGCGCCAGCGCCCGCGCCCGGTGGCAGTGGCATTGAGCGGCGCCTGCAGCCGCGCCAGTGTCGTCACCAGGCCACCGGCTGGCGCGGCCAGCCTGGCATCCAGCGCGAACGTGTCGCGATCCGGTTCTGCATCAAGGTGCAGCGCCAGCGTATCGCCCGCCGCCACCGCCGTATCCAGATCGACCAGCGCCCGCCCGGCGTGGAGATCAAGCCGGCTTTTCGCGCGCAGCAGCCGCTGTGGCCCGGCGATACCCTTTGTCACGACCAGCCGGCCCAGTTCCAGCCTGTCGATGCTGATGTCGATATCGGGCAGGATGCGCGGATCGGCCACCGGCTTCAGGCGCGGCAGGCGTTCCAGCGTGGCATCGGGAATGATCAGTTCGGTGGCTTCGAAGCGGTTGCCGATCAGCGCCCGAGGTGACCAGTCGAGCGCCACGCGCGGGGCGCGGGCGAAGCGGCCATGCTGATCGTGCAGTTCCACGCCTTCCAGCGTCGCCTTGTCCCACAGGCTGCCGCTGATGCGCGTCACATGCAGCGAAAGGCCATTGGCCAGGCTGAAGCCGCCCAGCCTGCGCGCCGCCCAGTCGCGGCCGGGTTGCGTGTCGAGCGCGAAGGGCAGGGCGATGATCAGCGCCAGCAGCGCCAGCAGCGACAGCAAGGCAAGGCGCAGCCAGCGCCGCATCAGAACGCCTGCCCGATGGAAACATAGAACACCAGCCGGGGATCGCCCTGCTGCGGGTTCACCGGCGTGGCGATATCCACCCGCACCGGTCCAAAGCCGGTGTAGAAGCGCGCACCGATGCCGGCGCCGAGCGACAGCCGATCAAAGGCCGGGGTGGTGCCGGAGGAAACCTCGCCGGCATCGACGAAGGCGACAATGCCCAGATCCTGGCCCAGCGCCTGGAAACGATAGCGGGCTTCCACCGCCAGTTCGGTCAGGCTGTTGCCGCCGGTCGGCACATTGTCCTCATTGCGCGGGCCAACGCCCTGAAACACATAGCCGCGCACCGACCCGCCACCACCGGCATAGAAGCGCCGATCCGGTGCGATCACGCCGCGATTGGCGCCAACGATGCTGCCCAGATGAAAGCGCCCGGCCAGCACCAGGCTGTCGCCAAAGGGCTTGTAGGCCGTCGCTTCGAACTGGGCCTTGAGATAATTGAAATTGCTCTGGTTTCTCAGTGTGAATTCCGGGCTGAGGCGCGTGGTCAGCCGGAAGCCCCGCGAGGGGTTGAGCAGATCATCGGACCGGTCCCAGGTGATGCTGGCCGGCAGCGCCAGCACGGTGAAGGTGCGGCGCGGATCGCCGCGCACCGAACGGTCGCGCTGGCTGGTGATCAGCGCCTGGGCACCAATGCTCCAGGTCCAGTCCTTCTGCCACAGGATGTTGGATTCGCGCGCCAGCGCCGCCGATATGCCCAGCGTTTCGGCGGCAAAGGCGAATTGCTGGCTGGCCGTGAAGCCGCCGGTGACCAGCAACTGCCGATCACGCTGGCCGAAATTGCGCTTGCGCAGTTCCACCTGCGCCACCTGCTCGCGCTCGGCGGCGACGGCGCGGGCGGTGAAGGCGCCTTCGGGCGGAAACAGGTTGCGATGGGTCCAGCTGCCTTCGGCGCGTACGCCCTGGCCGGTGGAAAAACCGCCGGCCAGGGCGATGGTGCGCATGGGCGCGGCTTCGCTGCTGATTTCGAGATCGACCGTCTGGGTGCCATCCTCGCGCACTTCGCCCTCGCCGGGCTTGATCGCCACCGCGCCGAACAGGCCGGTCTGCACCAGCGCGCGGCGCAGATCCTCGCGCCCGGCGTTGCTGTACCGGTCTCCGGGTTTGAAGCGGGCGAGCAGGCCGACATGTTTTTCGTCCATGCCCTTCACGCCATCATCAATGCGGATCGCGCCAAACACGCCGCGCCGGCCAAGATCGACACTTTGCACCAGCGTGGCATCGCGGCTGGCGTGATCGATGGTGATGTCGGGCGGTGCGATGCGCGCGAACGGATAGCCGGCATCGGCAAGGCGGATCGGCAGGCCGTCCTGTGCCGATTGCACGCGCGCGGCTTCCACCGCATCGCCCACCCGGATCGGCAGCAGCCGGCCCACGATGCGCGCCGGATCGGGGCCCAGCGCGCCGATCGGGGCGGTGATGCTGATCTCGCGGAAATTGTAGATCGGCCCCGGCGTCGCCCGCACCCGCACGATGCTGGGCCTGCCGGCCTGTGCCGGCTCGATGCTGATCCGGGCCTGCCCGCCATAATGGCCGATCGAGCGCAGCAACAGATCGGCCAGATCGCGGTCTTCGGCGATGCGGCGGCCCAGTTGCGCCAGGTTGGTTTCCTCGCCCCGGTGCAGCCACAGCGCCGACAGGCTGCGGAATTCATCATCGAGGCCCAGTTCGGCCAGGCCGCTGACTTCCACGCTGTAGCGGACGGCGGCATCCGGAGCGTCGGCAGCGCCGGTGGTCGATTCGACATCGGGCCAGGCCACGGCATCGCTGTCGGGCAGATCGGGCAGGGGCGATTCCGGCCCCGGAATCGCATCGGTGGCAGGCGGCGGCATCGGCAGCGGTTCGGCAGCGGGCGCAGTCTGGGCCTGTGCGGTTCCGGCCGCAGCGACGAGCAAGAGGGGCAGCAACCGATGCACCAGACCGGGTTTACCGGATGGACAAGACAGCGCAAGCCGCAGCCGGCTCTGGCGCTCATCGCGTCTCTGGTGCAAGGGGCTGGGCATGGCGTCTCCCGGCTCTCCTGTTTCGCGGCCACCACAGCGCGGCGGCGGTATCTTCATTGCCTTTGGCCTGGTGGCGGGCGCAGTTGGCGGCACGCTGGTCGGGCAACCGTCGATCGGGCTGTTGGCCGGGTTTGGCGTGGGCGTGGTGGCGACCATCCTGCTGGCTCTGCGCGACCGCCGCTGAACGCCGCATTGCGCTGGCCGTTGGCTGCGCTATCACGGCCTGGCACTTACGGGGGAACGACGCGTGGCGAGCGGTTTGTTTGCACTGCTGGATGATATTGCCGCCATCGCCAAGGTGGCGGCAGCCAGTGTCGATGACATCGGCACCATGGCGGTTTCCAGCCTGGATGACACGGCAGCTGCGGCGGCCAAGGCTTCGGCCAAGGCAGCGGGCGTGGTGGTGGATGATGCAGCCGTCACGCCGCGCTATGTCGTCGGCTTCACGGCCGATCGCGAGATCCCCATCGTGGCCAAGATCGCGCGCGGCAGCTTGAAGAACAAGCTGGTCTTCCTGCTGCCTGGCGCGCTGGCCCTGTCATACTTCCTGCCCGTCGTCATCACGCCGCTGCTGATGGCCGGCGGCGCCTTCCTGTGCTTTGAAGGCGCGGAAAAACTGTGGGAAAAACTGACGCCGCATGACGAATTTGCCGAGGAAATCGGTGCCCTCGACCCGGTGGAAAAGGAACGCTCCATGGTGTCGGGCGCCATCCGGACCGACATGATCCTTTCGGCCGAAATCATGGCCATCGCGCTGGGTACGGTGGAGCAGGAACCGATTTTCGAACAGGCCGCCGCCTTGACCGTGGTGGCGCTGGGCATCACGGCAATGGTCTATGGCGCTGTCGCGCTGATCGTGAAGGCCGATGATTTCGGCGTGTTTCTGGCCCGCAAGAACAATGGCGCGCTGGCGGCGTTCGGGCGCGGCCTGGTCACCGGCATGCCGGCTTTCCTGGCCATACTGGGCTGGGTGGGCCTGCTCGCCATGCTGTGGGTGGGCGGCCATATCGTCATCGATGGCCTGCACAAGTTTGGCGCGCATCTGCCGCATGATCTGCTGCACGCCGCCATGCACGCGGTGGAGGGCGCCGGCGGCGTTGCGCGCTGGCTGGCGGAAGCGGGCGGAGCCGGCCTGTTCGGCATCCTGCTGGGCGGGCTGATTGTTGCCGGCCTGCACGCCATCCCACGCAAGGGTCATTGATTCGTGCGGCCTGTTTCTGTATTGTATCTACAATACACTGGAGCCTGAAGCCATGAAAAATGCCTTGATCGCCATCCTGCTGTGCGGCGTTGCCATCGCCGCCTGCGATGCCAACCGGAAGGAAAAGCTGGAAGAAGGCACCACGGCCGAGATCGCGCTGGAGAACAGCGAGGAAAATAGCAGCGATGGCGGGAAGGGCGAACTGAACATCAAGGCCGACATGGAATCGGGCGAAGTCGAACTGAAATTGCCCGGCGGCTTGGCAGGCAAGGTGAAGATCCCCGAAGGCATGGAACCTGATGCCAAGTTCGATCTTGATGGCCTGGGCCGTTATCCGGGGGCAAAGCTGGTCAATGTCGATGTGCAGGCCAGCGGCAAGGACGATGATGGCCGCGGCCAGGTCGTGCTGGGCTTCACGGCGCCCGGCACCGCCACGCAGGTGGCGGACTGGTATGCCAAGGCGCTGGCCGCCGATGGCCGCCCCGCCAGCCGCAGCGGCAACACGCTCACCGGCACCACCGATGATGGTGATCGCATGGTGATCGCCGTGGATGAAGGCACCGCCGGCGTCGCGCGCGGCCGCATCACCATCACCGACCGCAAGGGCTGAGCCGCGTCAGAGCCTGCGCGCCGCAAAGGTGTCGCAGCTGTTCATCTGCCCGGATTGCAGCCCGGCCTGCAGCCAGCGCATGCGCTGTGCCGACGTGCCGTGGGTAAAGCTTTCCGGATTCACCCGCGCCCCGGCCTTTTTCTGCAGCGTGTCATCCCCGATGGCCTCGGCAGCACGCAGGCCTTCCTCGATATCGCCGGGTTCCAGCAGATCGCGATTATGGTGTGCCCACACCCCGGCCAGGCAATCGGCCTGAAGTTCCTGCCGCACCGAAAGCGCATTGCCCTCCGCCGGCCCAGACGCGCGGCGGGCCTTCTGCACTTCGGCGGAAATGCCCAGCACCGTCTGGATATGATGGCCCACTTCGTGCGCGATCACATAGGCAGCGGCAAAATCGCCGGGGGCGCCAAAGCGGCGCGACAGATCATCGAAGAAGCTGGCATCCAGATAGACCTGCTGGTCTGCCGGGCAATAGAACGGCCCCATGCCGCTATCGGCCTGGCCGCAGCCGCTGTTCACGCCGCCTTCGAACAGGTTGAGCTTTGGCTGCGGATAGGGCTTGCCCAACTGATCGCGGAACACCGCATCCCAGGTGCGTTCGGTGCTGCCCAGCACCTTGGCAATGAAGCGGTCATGCGCGCCATCCAGAGCAGGGGGTGCTGATGGGGCATTGGCCTCCTGCGGCTGGCCCACACCCGGGCCACCAACGCCAGCACCTTCCACCATGCCGATCATTGCCAGCGGGTTCTGTCCCAGCAGCAGCGCGATCACGCCCACCACGATCATGCCGCCGATGCCGAGCTTGCCGCCGCCGATCGGCAGCCGCATGCCACCGCCCCCGCGCTCTCCGCGCCGATCTACGATGTTGCTGCTTTCCTGTTCGTCATCAAGGTTCATGGCCGGCGTCTCCCGGCCGGAACGTTACCGGCTGCGCCCGCCCGGCGCCAGCGCCTCGTTCACCAGCAGGGCGATGCGGCTGCCGGCCTTGGCCACCTGATCGCGCACGGCTGGCGTTGCCTTGCTGATATAATCGGGCGTCACTTGTCCACGCGGCAGGGTGCGCCGTTCCCCGCTGGGGATCGGGCACGAATCAGGATAGCCTTGCAGTTCCGGATAAGCGACCGTGCGCGAAATCTCCCACGCGTCCCGCGCCCAGATGGCGATCCGCGTGGCGGCTGGTTCGGCGGTGAAGGCGCGGCGCATGGCCGGCGTGATGCGCGGCGGGGTGATCGCCGGCGGTTCGGTCAGCGCGCGTTCGGCCAGATCCGAATCCCAGATCCGGTGCAGGTTCATGCGATCAAACGCCTTGGCGCCATAACCAGCACGGACCTGGTTGCCACCCAGATCGCCCTTGTCGCCCAGATGCAACGGCTGATGCATGTCGCCGGTGAAATGCACCAGGAAGGAAAAGGCCTGCAGACGTTCATGCGCCGGCCGGCTGCGATCAGCCAGGATGGCCTGCTGGCGCGGGATCTGCGCCGTCACGCAATCGCCGTTGGGGCACTTGGCGTTGATGTCGAACGGCGCACACACGCTGATGTTCTGATAATGCCACGGCGCCGAGAAAGCGAAACGCTCACTGTAGCGGCCGCGCACGCAATCGGGCCACACGCTGGCATCCTCGATGCTGGCCAGCCGGCATTCCGGCGTGTCCAGCCGGGCTTCCGCCCGCAACAGCCGCCGTACTTCGGCCCGCGCTGCCGGCGCCAGCTGGCTCCAGGCGATGCTGCCGGTCAGGCGGTGGGCAAATTCGCTCCACGCCCAGGCCGGCTGCGCGACCAGCAGGGCAAGGGGCAAAAGGGCGCGAATCAGGCGGTGCGACATGACCAACGCCCATGCCGCAGGATGGTGACGCTGGCCAGTGCCGCAGGGTGGCTGTATGGGCTTGCAAAGCGGCCCCTTGCTGCCAATCTCTGGGCCAACAGGATAAAGACAGACGATGCGAGATCCCTACAGCGTTTTGGGCGTGCCACGTTCGGCCAGCGATGCCGATATCAAGAAGGCGTTCCGCAAGCTCGCCAAGGACAATCACCCCGACCGCAACGCCGATGATCCCAAGGCGCTGGAGCGCTTCAAGGAAGCCAATCTGGCCTATGAACTTCTGTCCGACGCGGCCAAGCGCGGCCAGTTCGATCGCGGCGAAATCGGCCCCGATGGCCAGCCCACCAATCCCTTTGCTGGCGGGGGTTTCGGCGGCGGTGGCGGCTTCAACCCGCGCGATTTCGGCAGCGGTGCGCGCGCCGGCGGCGGTGCCGATTTTGCTGGCGCGGCCGATGATCTGTTTGCCGAAATTTTCGGCGGCCGCAGCCCGTTTGGCGGCAGCAGCGGCAGCGGCCGCGGCTTTCGCACCCAGGTGCGCGGGCCCGATGTTGCCTATCGCCTTACCGTGCCCTTCACCGACGCCGTGCAGCTGACCCCGCAGCGCGTCACCCTGCGATCGGGACAGACCATCGAGATCAAGCTGCCGGCCGGCCTGGAATCCGGCAAGCAGATGCGGCTGGCCGGCAAGGGCGAGCCCGGCCCCGGCGGCAACGGCGATGCCATTGTCACCATCGAGATCGCGCCGCACCGCGCGCTCAGCCGCGATGGCGACGATGTGCGGCTGACACTGCCGATCAAGCTGGACGAAGCCGTGCTGGGCGCCAAGATCCGCATGCCCACCGCCGAAGGCATGGTCTCGCTTTCCATTCCGCCCGGCACCAGTTCGGGCCGCATGTTCCGGTTGAAGGGCAGGGGCTTCCGCAAGCTTGATGGCACCCGCGGAGATCAATTGGTGACGGTGCAGATCGATATTCCGCCGGATGATGAAACGCTGAAGGCCTTTGCCGAAAGCTTCCTTGATCCGCGCAATATCCGTGCCACGCTTGATGGCTGAAGCCGCCTCTGCCCGGCGCCTGTCGCTGCGCCGCATCGTGGCCGATACTGTCGACGGGACGTTCCAGCACGGCTTCACCCATGCCGGAAACCTCGCCTATCTCAGCCTGGTCACGCTGTTTCCGTTCGTCATCCTGCTCGCCTCCATTGCCGGTCGGCTGGGCCGCACCGCCGATGGCCTGGCGGCGGTCAACGGCTTTCTGAATGCGCTGCCGCAAGGAGTGACGGCCATCATCGCGCCAGCCATCCGCGACGTGGTGGCGGCGCCGGCCACGGGCGGCGTGGTCACCTTCGGCCTGATCGTCGCGCTGTGGACCAGCAGCGGCGTGCTGGTCACACTCAGGACCATCGTGCAGCAAGCCTATGGTACGCCATCGGAAATGCCGTTCTGGCGCTGGCGGCTGATCGGATTGGCCGAAGTGCTGGCGCTGGTGATCCTGCTGCTGCTGGCCTTTGCCGCGCAGGTGGTGGTGACAGGCGCGGAAACCTTCGTCTATCGGCTGATGCCGATGGCGGCCAATGTGTTTCCGGCGCTGGGCCTGCAGCGCATCGTGCCGGCGCTGCTGCTGTTTCTGGCGCTGTGGTCGCTGTTCTCGGTGCTGTGCCCGCGCCGTTTCCGGGTGGCGCCGAGTTGGCCCGGTGCGCTGGCCACGGCGGCGGCGTGGACGGCCACCACCCTGGCGCTGCCGCGTGCCCTCACGCTGTTCAATGATTATGCGCTCACCTATGGCAGCCTGGCGGGGGTGATCATCGCCTTGCTCTATTTCTACATCATCGGCCTTGGCCTGGTGCTTGGCGCGCAACTGAATGCCGCTGTCGGCCGTGCCCGGCTGGAAATTGCCGCAATTGCCCATTAAGGCCGCCTCCAAGGAGATTTTCATGGGAATCATGACCGGCAAGCGCGGCCTCATCATGGGCCTGGCCAACGACAAGAGCCTGGCCTGGGGCATTGCCAAGGCCCTGGCCGAACAGGGCGCCGACCTCGCCTTCAGCTATCAGGGCCCGATGATGGAAAAGCGGGTGCGCCCGCTGGCCGAAGCGCTGGGCGTCGCGCGCCTGTTCGAATGTGACGTCTCCAGCACCGAAAGCATGGATGCCTGCTTCGCCGCGTTGGCCGCCGAATGGCCGACCATCGATTTCCTCGTCCACGCCATCGGCTTTTCCGACAAGAACGAGCTGCGCGGCCGCTATGTCGATACCAGCCTGGATAATTTCCTGCTGACCATGAACGTGTCCGTCTACAGCTTCACCGCGGTGGCCCAGCGAGCCGCCGCGATGATGCCTGCAGGCGGCGCCATGCTCACCCTGTCCTACTATGGCGCTGAAAAGGTGATCCCGCATTACAACGTGATGGGCGTGGCCAAGGCGGCGCTGGAATGCAGCGTGAAATATCTGGCGATGGACCTCGGCCCGCAGAATGTGCGCGTCAATGCCATTTCCGCCGGCCCGATCAAGACGCTGGCTGCCAGTGGCATCGGCGATTTCCGCTACATCATGAAGTGGAACGAATATAACAGCCCGCTGCGCCGCAATGTCACCATCGAGGATGTCGGCGGCGCCGGCCTTTACCTGCTCTCCGATCTCGCCAGCGGCGTGACCGGCGAAACCCACCATGTCGATGCCGGCTACAATGTGATCGGCATGAAGGCGGAGGATGCGCCGGATATCGGGCTCGAAAAATGAGCCTGAACAGCTTCGGACATCTGCTGCGCTTCACCACCTGGGGCGAGAGCCACGGGCCGGCGATCGGTGCGGTGGTGGATGGTTGCCCTCCCGGCCTGGCGCTGTCCGAAACCGATATCCAGCCCTTTCTCGACAAGCGCCGGCCCGGCCAGAACAAGTTCACCACCCAGCGCCAGGAGCCGGATGCAGTCCGCATCCTGTCGGGCGTGTATGAAGGCCAGACCACCGGTACGCCGATCAGCCTGATGATCGAGAATGTCGATCAGCGCTCCAAGGATTACAGCGACGTCGCCGCCAAATATCGGCCCGGCCACGCTGATTATGCCTATGATGCCAAATATGGCCTGCGCGATCCGCGTGGCGGTGGGCGCTCGTCGGCGCGTGAAACGGCGAGCCGCGTGGCCGCTGGCGCAGTGGCGCGAAAAATCATTCCCGGTGTGAACATAACGGCCTATCTGGTTGAAATCGGAGGCGTCTCCATTGATCGCAGCCGGCTCGATCTGGCCGAGATGGAGCGCAATCCCTTCTGGTGCCCTGACGCTGTGACCGCCGCCATCTGGGCCGAAAACCTCGACGCGGCGCGCAAATCCGGCTCCTCGCTTGGCGCCATCGTCGAATGCGTGGCCACCGGCGTGCCGGCCGGGTGGGGCAGCCCGCTCTACCACAAGCTGGACGCGCAACTGGCCAACGCCGCCATGAGCATCAACGCGGTGAAAGCCGTCGAGATCGGCGACGGTTTCGCCGCTGCCCGCCTGCGCGGTGAAGAAAACGCTGATCGCATGCGGCCCGGCGAAGGCGGCCCGGAGTTCCTTTCCAACCATGCGGGCGGTATCGCGGGCGGTATCTCCACGGGCCAGCCGATCGTGGTGCGCATGGCGCTCAAACCCACCAGTTCGATCCTCACGCCGGTCGAAACCATCACCAGGGACGGCGCTGCCGCCGAAATCGTCACCAAGGGCCGCCATGATCCGTGCGTCGGCATCCGTGCCGCCCCGGTGCTGGAAGCGATGGTGGCGCTGGTGCTGGCCGATGCCATGCTGCTGCACCGGGGGCAGACCGGCCGCTGAGCCAAAAGGGAGGCGGCGCGGCTGGTTCCCCCCGGAAGACCAGCCCCGATACGCTGGGTGAGCGCGCCGCCGTGTCTGGAAAAAGACACATCAGCCACCCGGCCGACAGGTGTTGCTGACCTGCCCAGCTACGCAGCATCAGCCAGCGCGGTTTCACGCCGTGGCGGTCAGCCCAGCTCGGCCCGCGCCTTTTCCCAGTGCCGTCCGTCGTAGGCGCGGATGCGCGGCGCCACATCCTCCACCCCGTCCAGCGCCCGCCAGTTCACCGAATATCCGTGCGGATGCGAGCGTGGCACATAGAAGCTCTTGATGCCGCAGGTGCTGCAAAACAGATGCTGCGCCGTGCCGCTGCCCCAGCGATAATCACTGAGCGCATCGGTGCCGCGTTCCAGCGTGAAATCCGCCTTGTCGACAATCAGGTGCAGAAACCCGGTCTTGGCGCAGATCGAACAATTGCAATCGAGCAGTTCCGGCGGATCGGCAAAGCGCACCCGAAAATGCACCTTGCCGCAATGGCAGCCCCCGCTTGCTTCCCGCCCCCCATTTGCTTTCATCGTCATGGCGGGCACCTCACTGCAAAGCCGGCTGGGAATCAAGCCGCGATGGGCTTAGCCTGCCGCGCATGATCAATCTGCCCCTGCTCCCGGAACCCGGCCTGTCCGACACCGCGATCGCCGAACGGGTCGAAAATGTGCTGGCGACAGCAACACTGGCGGAAAAGGTCGCCATGATGTCGGGCCAGGGATTTTTCAAGCAATACAAGGCTGATGGCAAGGTCTGGGGCGCCTCGCCCTATCGCGCGGGCGGCGGCGTCGCACGGCTGGGAGTGCCGGCGTTCTTCTTCTCCGACGGTCCGCGCGGCGTCGCACGCGGGCAATCGACCTGTTTTCCCTGCACCATGGCGCGCGGCGCGACGTTTGATACCGATCTGGAACGCCGCATCGGTGAGGCCATGGCCATCGAACTGCGCGCCCAGGGTTGCAATCTTTCCGGCGCTGTCTGCATCAACCTGCTGCGCCACCCGGCCTGGGGCCGCGCGCAGGAAACCTATGGCGAGGATCCGCAGCACCTGGGCGCGATGGGCGCGGCCCTCGCCATCGGTCTGCAGGCGCACAATGTCTGCGCCACGGTCAAGCATTTCGCCCTCAACTCCATGGAAAACATGCGTTTCACCGTGGATGTGAGCATCGACGAGCGCGCGCTGCACGAAGTCTATCTGCCGCATTTCAAGACCGTGCTCGACGCCGGCTGCCGCAGCGTGATGAGCGCCTACAACAAGCTGAACGGCGAATATTGCGGCGAGAATCGCACGCTGCTCACCGATATCCTTCGCCACGAATGGGGCTTCACCGGCTTCGTGCATTCGGACTGGATCATGGGCGTTCACACCGTCTGGGGTGCCGCCGCCGGCCTTGACGTCGAAAATCCGGAACCGCGTGTGTGGGGCGAGAAGCTGCTCGCCGCTGTCGAGGCCGGGACCCTGGCCGCTTCGGTGGTCGACACGGCCTGCCGCCGCATCCTGACGACGCTCTACAGCCTCAGCAGCGCCGAAGACCCGTTGCCCGACTATCCGGAATCGCTGGTCGCCAGCCCGGCCCATGCCGCCCTGGCGCTGGAAGCGGCGGAAAAATCGGCCGTGCTGTTGAAGAACGACAGCGTGCTGCCGTTCGCGCCGGGCACCAGGCTGGCCGTGCTGGGTCGGCTGGCTGGAATCGCCAATACGGGCGACAATGGCTCGTCGCGGGTGCGCGCCCGTCATGTCGTGACCGCACTGGAGGGCCTGTCTGCGGTTAGCCAGGTGGTCACCGGCGACGAAGCCGATCTGGCTGCCGCCACGGCCGCCGCGCAGTCCGCCGATGCCGTCGTGGTGATCGCTGGCTACACCGCGCAGGAAGAAGGCGAATATATCCCCGGCGGCATCACGCTTGGCCAGGAGGGCGGCGGCAAGGACATTGGCGGCGACCGGTCCGACCTCGGTCTGCCGGCTGACCAGATCGCCCTGATCAAGGCAGCTGCAAGCGCTGGCAAGCCGCTGGTGGTGGTGATCGTCGCCGGGTCCGCCGTGCTGGTCGAACCCTGGCACGAACAGGCCGGCGCCATCCTGCAGAGCTTCTACAGCGGCCAGGCCGGCGGCACTGCGCTGGCACGTCTGCTGTTTGGGCAGGTTTCACCCTCGGGCCGGCTGCCGTTCACGGTGGCGCGCGATCCGGCGCATTATCCGCGGTTCGATCGCACGGCAGCAGCCATCACCTATGATCTTTGGCACGGCTATGCGCTGTTTGATTCCGCCGGCACGGCGCCGCGCTATGGCTTTGGCCATGGTCTCAGCTACACGCGCTTTGGCCTGCGGGCGCTGGCGCTGCGCCAATCCGGCAGCGCGCTTTTGATCAGTGTGGCGGTCAGCAACGACGGTGCGATGGCGGCCGAAACGCCGGTGCTCGCCTTTGTGACGTCGCCGCCCGGCCCTGTGGAACGCTGGCCGCGCAAGCTGGCGGCCTTCACCCGTGTTGCCCTGCAGCCCGGCGAAACCCGTATCGTGATGATGACGGTGCGGCTGGCCGATCTGCGCTGGCGCGGGGCAGGGCGCTGGCACTTCCAGCCGGGGGATCATGGCATCAGCGTCACCACCGGCGACGCCTTGTTGGCGCGCACGATCCGGATCGACAGCGATTAGGGGAATTTCCCGACATGACTCGGGGCGCTGACCTCGTGCAATTCATCAGTGGGCGTGCAGGATCTGCCGGTTGCGGGCAGTGCCGGCTTCCGTGCATCGGTCCGGGGCGCGGGCCACACCGTCAGGGGGCGGTGTCGAGCGCCCCGGACGCCCATCACCTGCCGATCAGGCTGGAGTCTTGAACTCGGCCACCTTGCTGTCACGCACGCCAACCGGCGCTGCGAGCACTTCCTGCAGGAACACGCCCTTGTTCACCGTGCTGGTGCGCGGATCGCCGGCCTGGCTGCGCACGGCGGGATCGGGTGTGTTGGCGCCGGCGCGATCCAGCAATTGCTGTTCGGCGGCGCTCTTCGGCGGCGGCTTCACGCCGGGGCCGAACAGGGCTTCCATGGCGGCGGCCTGGGAATCAACGCCCACGGCCCGTGGTGCGCCTGGCGTGGGCGGGGCCAGCGCGAAATCGGGCGGCACCACCAGCGGCGCGCCGCGGGCAATGGCCAGTTCATCCGGGCCACGGCCGCTCAGCTGGTTCCGCTTGCCGCCGCAGGCCGTCAGCGCCAGCGCACAAACGGTCAGGATCAACAGGTTACGCATCTTTCGTGTCCCTTTGTTCGGCGGGCTTGGCCAGCACGGCGCGGACCAGCAGTAAAATCACGCCCACTGTAATCGCCGCATCGGCAAGATTGAAGACCCAGAAACTATATTGCTGCCAGAAGAAGTGCAGGAAATCGACCACATAGCCAAAGCGCACCCGATCGAGGATGTTGCCGATCGCGCCGCCCAGCACCAGGCCCAGGGCCGCCACGTCCACGGGATGCTGTTCCCGGCGCAGCCAATTGGCCACGGCCAGCGCGATGCCTGCCGTGACAGCGGTGAGCAGCCAGCGCCCCAGATCGCTATCGGCCTGCAACATGCCCATGGACACGCCGATATTGCCCACGAAGGTCAGGCGGAAGAAGGGCAGCACATCGATGCCGCCGCGTTCCGGCAGGTGGATGATCTCCAGCACCCAATATTTGCTGATCTGATCAAGGATCAACACCACGAGGGCGAGAAGATAGCCGCGCTTAGCCATTTACCACCGCATCGCAGCGCCCGCACAGGCCGCTGTCGCTGTCCACATCAGGCAAGTGCCGCCAGCAGCGGGCACATTTGGCGTCGTCGGTCTTGCCCACGGTCAGCGCGTCGCTGGCGCCCTTCAGCAGGTCAACCCGGGCGACCAGCAGCAGTTCGGCCAGATCCAGCGACTGGCAGGCGACGAAATGATCCTCGTTGGTGGTCTCGATGCGCACGGCGGCTTCGAGGAAGCTGCCAATTTCCTTGGCGCGGCGCATTTCTTCCAGTTTCAGATAGACTTCTTCGCGTAACTTGCGCGCCAGAATGAACTGATTGGCCAGCGCTTCATCCTGCCAGGCGGCTTCGATCTCCGGCCATTCCAGCAGGTGCACGCTGCCCGCGTCGGGATAGCGCGTGCCCCACACTTCCTCTGCGGTGAACACCATCACCGGCGCCAGCCAGCGGGTGAGGGCGTGGAAGGTGATATCCAGCACGGAGCGCCAGGCGCGGCGCGTGGTTGATGCCGGCGCGTCGCAATAAAGGCTGTCCTTGCGCACATCCATGGCGAAGGCCGAAAGATCGTTCTGCACGAACTCGGTGATCAGGCTGGTGTAGCGGTTGAAATCATAGGCGATCACCGCCGCCTTCAATTCGGCCGACAGCAGGGCGAGGCGGTGCAGCACCCAGCGTTCCAGCGCCGGCATCTCCGCGACGGGCAGGCGTTCGTCTTCCGTCCAGCCATCAAGAGCGCCCAGCAAGTAACGGAAGGTATTACGCAATTTGCGATACTGATCGGCCACGCCCTTCAGGATCTCATCGCCGATGCGGTGATCCTCGGTGAAATCGACACTCAGCGCCCACAGCCGCAAGATGTCGGCGCCATAGGTTTTCATCACATCCAGCGGATTGATGGTGTTGCCTTCGGACTTCGACATCTTGCGCCCATTGGCATCCATGGTGAAGCCGTGGGTGAGGATGGCCTTGTAGGGCGCCCGGCCGCGCGTCGCGCAACTTTGCAGCAGGCTGGACTGGAACCAGCCGCGATGCTGGTCGCTGCCTTCCAGATAGAGGTCAGCCGGCCAGGCGTATTCCGGCCAGATGCCGCTTTCCAGCACATAGGCATGGGTGCAGCCGCTGTCGAACCACACGTCGAGAATGTCGGTGATCTGCTCATACTGGTCGACCCTGTCGCCCAGCAGTTCGGCGGCGAATTCCGGCGTCCAGGCGTCGACGCCTTCGGCCTTGAAGCGTTCCACGATCTTCTGATTGATCGCCTTATCAACAAGATATTCGCCGGTCTTGCGATCAACGAACAAGGTGATTGGCACGCCCCAGGCGCGCTGACGGCTCAACACCCAATCGGGGCGGCCTTCCACCATCGAACCGATGCGGTTGCGGCCCTTGTCGGGCGTGAACTGGGTGGCAGCAATGGCGGCAAGGGCGCGATTGCGGAGTGTGTCCGGGCTCGCTGCGCTCGCACCCTCCCCCAACCCCTCCCTTGCAGGGAGGGGGGCTTCTTCTCCCCTCCCTGCTTGCAGGGAGGGGCTGGGGGAGGGTTCGTGCCCCAAGGGCTTGTCCATCGGCACGAACCATTGCGGCGTGCAGCGGAAGATCACCTTCTTCTTCGACCGCCACGAGTGCGGATAGCTGTGCGCGAACGGTCCGGCAGAGAGCAGCGCCCCTGCCGCCTTCAGATCGCTGCAGATCGGCCCATCCGGGGCATTGAGATTGGGATTGATGACATTCTTCGCCTCGCCGCCCAGCCACAGCCAATCGGCGCGGTAACGGCCATCACCCTCCACGGCGAACACCGGCCGAAGAGGAAGATTCGGCGTGCCAAGCTCATCCGCCCATCGCCTGCACAAGGCGAAGTCATCTTCGCCGTGATCGGGAGCCATATGGACGAGCCCTGTGCCGGCATCGGTAGTAACAAACTCACCGGGCAGGAAGGGGCGAAGCTCGGCAAAGAAACTGCCGAGATGATGCATCGGATGGCGAACGAAGGCACCAGTGAATGCGTTAGGACCAACCTCAAGCTCTTCAACAAGGGAAAGGCCTGACCGTGAAGCGAACGCGCCTGCTAATGCGCGTGACAATACAAACAACCTTCCGTCATTCGAGCGAAAGGCAGCATAGCCGGCGTTGGTGGCTCCATTGAGACCATCGCTCAATGGAACATGATGGAAAAAGGGGTTAAAAGCGATGCCCTGGTTGACCGGGATGGTCCACGGTGTCGTCGTCCAGATGACGGCGTAGGCCCCCACCAGTTCCGGCGCGTTGGGCGCGTGCGTGATCTCGAACGCCACGTCGATCTGCGTGGAGGTGATGTCGTGATATTCCACCTCGGCATCAGCCAGCGCGGTCTTTTCCACGGGCGACCACATCACCGGCTTGGCGCCGCGATAGAGCTGGCCGCTCTCCGCCACCTTCAGCAGTTCAGAAACGATGGTCGCTTCCGACGCGAAGTCCATGGTGAGATAGGGTTTCTTCCAGTCGCCATTGATGCCCAGCCGCTGCAGTTGCTGGCTTTGCACATTCACCCAATGCTGCGCGTACGCCCGGCATTCGGCGCGGAAATCCTTCGCCGGCACATCATCCTTGTTCAGCTTCTTGGCGCGATAGGCCTCTTCCACCTTCCATTCGATGGGCAGGCCATGGCAATCCCAGCCGGGCACATAGGGTACATCCTTGCCGAGCAGCGACTGGGTGCGCACCACGGCATCCTTCAGCACGTGGTTCAGCGCGTGGCCGATGTGCATGTCCCCGTTCGCATAGGGCGGGCCGTCGTGATAGATGAACTTTTCCCGGCCGTTACGGGCGGCGCGCAGCTGCGCATAGAGATCGGCCGCCTGCCATTTCGCCAGAATTTGCGGCTCGCGCTCCGGCAGTCCGGCTTTCATCGGAAAGTCGGTTTTCGGCAGGAAAACGGTGGGGCGATAATCGGGCGCGGTCATGGTGCTCGCGGCTTTAGGGGATAGGCGAGCCTGTGTCACCTCTCCCCGTTGGGGAGAGGTCGAGAGACGCCGCAGGCGGCCCGGGAGAGGGGTGGCACAGGCGGG
>NZ_ANFY01000021.1 GCF_000331225.1 Sandarakinorhabdus sp. AAP62
CCCTCCTGGCGCGGCCCTGGCGGCACGACCCCTCCCCCAGCCCCTCCCTGCCAGCAGGGAGGGGAGCCAAGCGATTCGCCTTTCGCCGCCATTTGCGCCATAGGCCGCGCATGACAATCGAAACGCTCCCCGCGCCGTTGGCCCAGGCCATCGCGCAGCGCGGCTATGAAGAACTCACCCCCGTCCAGTCCGCCGTGATCGCCGATGAGGCGCGCGGCCGGGATTTGCTGGTTTCCGCCCAGACCGGTTCGGGCAAGACGGTCGCCTTTGGCCTTGCCATGGCCGAAAATCTGCTTGGCACGGCTGATGCACTGCCGGCCCCCGCCCGGCCGCTGGCGCTGGTGATCGCGCCAACCCGCGAACTGGCGCTGCAGGTCGCCAAGGAACTGGCCTGGCTCTATGCCCCGGCGCGTGGCCGCATTGCCACCTGCGTGGGCGGCATGAATCAGCAGGTGGAACGGCGCTCGCTCAGCGCCGGCACGCATATCGTGGTTGGCACGCCCGGCCGCCTGCGCGATCACCTCGAACGCGGCGCGCTGCTGCTCGATAATTGCAAGGTCGTCGTGCTCGATGAAGCCGATGAAATGCTCGACATGGGCTTCCGCGAGGATCTGGAAGAAATCCTGGATGCCGCCCCGCCCGAACGCCGTACGCTGATGTTTTCGGCCACCATGCCCAGGGGCATTGCCGAACTCGCCCGCGATTATCAGAAGGATGCGCTGCGTCTTGCTACCGCCGGCCGCGCCAGCCAGCATGCCGATATCAGCTATCAATGCGTCGCCACCGCGCCGGCCGATATCGAAGCCGCCGTGGTCAATCTGCTGCGCTACCACGAAGCGCCGACCGCCATGCTGTTCTGCGCCACGCGCGACAATGTTCGCCGCCTGCATGCCAGCCTGACCGAGCGCGGCTTTGCCGCCGTTGCACTGTCGGGCGAGCATAGCCAATCCGAACGCAACCAGGCGCTGCAGGCGCTGCGCGACCGCCGCGCCCGCCTGTGCGTGGCCACCGATGTGGCGGCGCGCGGCATCGATCTGCCGGGCCTCAGCCTCGTCATCCATGTCGAAGTGCCGCGTGATGCCGAAACCCTGCAGCACCGTTCTGGCCGCACCGGCCGTGCTGGCGCCAAGGGCACCGCTGTCATCATCGTGCCTTACCCGGCGCGCCGCCGCGTGGAACGCATGCTGCACGGCGCCGGCGTGAAGGCCGAATGGACCCCGGTGCCAACGCTGGAAGCCATCGCCGTGCAAGACCGTGCCCGGCTCCTGGAAAGCATCGGCGAAGGCATTGGCGCGCTGGACGATGAAGACAAGCGCCTGGGCGAGGAACTCCTCACCCGCCACGGTGTCGACGAGATTGCCGCCGCCCTGGTGCGCATGCACCGCGCCCGCCTGCCGCAGGCCGAGGAACTGGTGGATGCCGGCCCGGCACCGCGCGCCGAGCGCCGCGACAGCCGGCAGGGCAATGATGCCGGCCGCGGCCCGGACCGGGGCGGTGATCGCGGCGGCGAGGGTGTGTGGTTCCGGCTTGATGTCGGCCGCCGTGACAATGCCGATCCGCGCTGGATCATCCCGCTGCTCTGCCGCCGTGGCGGTGTGACCAAGCCCGATATCGGCGCCATCCGCATCTTCCCCGGCGAAACCATGGTGGAAATCGCGCCCGACATGGCGGAGCGCTTTGTGGTCGCCCTGAAGCGCCACGCCACCCGCAAGGGTAACAGCGCCGAAGACCAGATCGATATCAGCCCGGCCGGCGGCCCGCCGCAGCAGCGCCCGCCGCAGCAGCGCACCTTGTCAGCGCGTCCGCCGCACCCCGGCGGCCCCCGATCTGGCCCGCGTCCGGCTGGCAGCCCCAATTCTGGCCCGCGTCCGCCGCACAAGCCGCCTTATCGCGGCCGCGGCTGAAGCTTCGCATAATCCAGACGGGCACTGCCGGTGGCGGTGACCGGCAGGTAGATGCCCTGGCCCAGTACCACCGCCTTGCCGTGGTGCACCTGGTTGAAGCGCATGGCGAGGCGGAAATCGCCGATCTTCACGTCGGCCAGCGCCTTATCGATCTTGCCCAGCAGCCTGGTGTAATCGTGGGTGAAATCCTGGGTCAGCGCTTCCTCCAGCGCAGCCCTCACCTCGGTGGATTGCGCCACCGCCACCAGCAGCGGCAATTGCACATCGTCGCCGGGTTGGGCAGCCAGCGCCAGATCGCGCACCAGCATCCGTTCGCTGTCCGGCCGGGTTTCCGGCCGCGCCGTCAGCCACAGGCGTCCGTGCGTGTCCAGCAGCTGGCGTGGCCCGCGCGCCCTGATGTCCAGCCCCAGCGCCAGCTTGTCGCCATCCGTTGCATAGAGGGTGGACGGGCCAAAGCGCACCTTCACCCGGCCCCATTCCGGTACCAATATGCCGCGTGCCGCCACCTTGGCCAGGGCCTTGTCGATCGGGCGTTGCAGCGTGGCCGGATCGGCGAGCACGGCACTGTGCAGCAGCAGGCCCGATGGGCCGCCTGTCTTGCCGATGGCCGGCAGCGGCGTGGCGATTGGCGCGGCGGGTTGCTGGCCCAGCACCACCTCGGCCAGGGCGCCCAGCCGCGTGTCGATGCGCAAATTCTGGCGCTCCACCACGATATCATCCACCGCCAGCGCCTGCGGGGTAAGGCGCAACCAGGCGGCCGGGTTGCGGCGGTTGAGGGATTGCACGGTAAAGCCTTGCCGCCAAAGTTTCTCCAGCCCGGTTCGCACCGGCAGCCTTGCCAGCCGGCGCGGCAGTTCGGCCTGCACGCTGGCCAGCACGGGCGCGAGCTTCTCGTCGGCCCTTTCGGTCAGCCTGATCTGCTGGCCCAGCACTGAAACGGTCGGTTCCTGCCGCCAGTCATAGCGCAGCTGGATGCGTGCCGTCAGCTGGCCTTGCGGCGTCAGCGCCGGCACCAGATCGGCGGTGATCAGGGCTTCGGCTTCGGTGCCCTTGCGCGCGATCACGCCGCCGATATCGCGCGCCTCCAATGTGGCGGCCACCGGCATGGCGAGGTGCAATTTGCCGCCTTGGCTGGTGAGGCGAATCGGCCCCCGGATCACGTCGCCGACGATGCGGCACTTCACATCGGGTGTGAGTTTCAGTTTCGCGCCGAACAGCTTCACCCGGCCCGCCTTCAGGCACACGCTGCCGGGTTGATCCACCTGCCACAAATGCCGCGGCACCGCCTCGTTCACGGCGGCTTCCAGCAGGGCCAGCGGCACCCGCACCGGCAAGGCGATGCTGGACGGCGGCGGTGGCGGCAAGGGGCTGGGTGCGGCTCGCGGCGGGGCGGTCGCGCTGGCGGCGGTGTGGGTTTCGCGCAGCAACTGCCAGCCCATGCTGCCGGCGACGGCGAGGAAAAGAGCGCCGCCGACCAGCCACAGGCGGGTACGGCGGCGCATCGCCATCAGGCCTCCAGCGCGAGGAGTGCGAAACTGGCCAGCCAATGTTCCCCGGCGTAATCGCCGGCAATGTGGGGCAGGGCAGAGGCAACATGGACATCGGCCGCGCCGCGCAGCACCGGCGCGGCGGCGTCGCGCGGGCCCAGTCTGGCCGCCAGCGCGCGGAACGCCCAGGCCCGTGAAAGATTGAGGCCATCGAGATGCGCAATCTTGCCGTCGCTGCGATCGGTGACGGTGGCGGGGGTGAACAGGCTGGCAGGGGCTTGCAGCTTTGCCTTGGGCAGGAAGGCGCGGAACCAGCGGCGGAATTCGGGTGCCGGCAGCAGGGTCGCCATCGCCAGCGCTTCCATCAATGTGGGCGACAGGAAGGCATCGCCATCGGGTTCCCACGCCTGCGCGTGCTTGTCGGCACCATACCAGGCGCGGGCCCTGGCGGCCATCAGGGCGAAGAGATCGGGATCATGATCGGCAGCCCACTGGGCGCTGAGCACGAGGGCAAAGGCGGTGTTGCCGTGGGCGCCAGTGCGGATGGGATAGGTGAAGCTGCCAAGCATCGTGCGCCAATGCGAGGCGAAATCATGCGCGAATGGTTCAACTATTGGCGCCAATGGATTGTTTGCACTGGCCATTTCGGCATGCAGCTTCAGCAGCCAGGCCCAGCCATAAGGCCGCTCGAACCCGCGTGACAGCGGCCGGGCAAGATAGGCGCGTTCCACGGCCACCTTTGCCGCCGTGAAGGTTTCAGCCGCCAGCGCCAGCGTTTCGGCGGCGCGGGCATGCTGCGGAAACCGATGCGCCAGCCGCAGCAGCAGCCACCAGCCGTGCACGCAGCTGTGCCAATCAAAGCTGCCGTAAAACACCGGGTGGAGATCGCGCGGCGTGCGGGCATCGGCGTCGCTGGCCAGCACATGATCCAGCTTGTGCGGATATTCGCGGGTCACATGGCCCAGCGCGATGCCGGCCATGCGGGCGGCCTGGGTTTCGTCCATGATCATCGGAAGGCAAATCCCCAGATCATCGCGGTATTGAACAGCCACAGCGGCACTGCCGTCGCCACCTGGGCGCGGATCACAGCATAGCGATCGGGCAGGTTCAACAGTGCCGCCGGCACGATATTGAAATTGGCCGCCATCGGTGACAGCAAGGTGCCACAAAAGCCGGCCAGCATGCCCACCGCGCCCACCACCACCGGATCGCCGCCCATGCCCAGCACCAGCACCGGCAGGCCGATCCCGCCCATCATCACCGGGAAGGCGGCAAAGGCATTGCCCATCAACATGGTGAAGATCGCCATGCCGCCGGTGAAGGCGACCACGGCGGCGAGGCGGCTGCCCTCCGGAATTGCCAGCGGGGCCAGCGCGCCGACGATTTCACCCACGCCGGCCACCGTGAAAAGCGCGCCCAGGCTGGCCAGCATCTGCGGCAGGATCATCGCCCAGCCAACGCCTTCGGCCAGCCGCCGGCCTTCCTGAACAGGCGCGGCGCGCGGCGGGCGCTGCCAAAGCAACAGGAAGGCGATGGCCAGCACAACGCCCAGGCCCAGGCTGACGAGGGTAACTTGCCTGGGATCAACCAGGCCCGGTTGCAGCGGAAACAGGAAGGTGCCGGCCAACGCGACGCCGGGCATGATCAGCGCCGGCAGGAACAGGCGATTGCCGTGGCGCGCGATGCTGGCGAGGCGTTCGGCAGCATCGGTGGTGAGCGCGTGGCCCTTGCCCGGTGCGCCCAGCAGCGCCAGCGCCACCAGTGCCAGCAGCAACAGGCCATTGCCCATGTCGCCAAGGGCATCGCCCGCCAGGAACTCGGCCGCCAACAGGCCCCAGAAGGCCGCGCCGCGCCGGCGTTTCGGGTGCTGGCGATCCCGCATTGTCGCCACGGCCCAACTGCCGAACACCACGCCGGCGAGGGCGTACAGGGCAGGCAGGCCGATCACCGGCCCATCTTCCACAGCCTGTACCCATGCACCGCAAAGGCGGCCAGGGCCGTGGGGATGGCCCACACCGACAATTCCAGCGGCTGCACGATGATGCCGGCGCTTTCGAGGAAGCCCTTGATCAGCAGGATCGACGCGATGGCGAGGAAGATATCCTCACCAAAGAAGATGCCGACATTGTCCGTCGCCGCCGCCATTGCCTTGACCTGGTTGCGCTCGTCCTCGCTGAGTGAGGGATTGTCGCGGGTGGCGGCGGCTTCGACCATCGGGGCCAGCAAGGGCCGCACGGTCTGGGCATGGCCGGCGATCTGGGTGAGGCCCAGCGCCGCGGTGATCTGCCGGAAACCGAGATAGATCAGCAGGATGCGCGAGGTTGTTGCGGACTTTGTTCGGGAAATCAGGGCGGCGGCCTGTTCCTGCAACCCAGCCCGCTCCATCAGGCCGATCACCGGCAGGGCCAGCCACGGCACCGAGACATAGCGGTTCTGATGGAAGGCCTTGCCCAGTGCCGCCACCACCTCGGGCACCGAAAGGCCGGCCCCCAGGCCTGACCCGAAGGCCGCGGCCACCACCACCGCCAGCGGATTGGCACGCAGGGCAAAGCCGATCACCACGATGGCAATGCCGGCCAGCGGCCACAGGCCCGGAAGAGCGGCAGTGTCCAGCGTGGTCACCCGCCGAAGCCGCCGCCACCGGGGGTTTCGATCACGATCATGTCGCCGGCGGCGAGTTCAGCGCGATCGCAGGCAGCGAGCTGGACAACGCTGCCATCGGTGCGTTCGACGCGGGCGCTGCCCGGCAGGGCATCGCTGCCGCCGTTGAGGCCAAAAGGTCGAGTACGCCGACGGCCGGAGAGCAGGGAGGCCGTCATGGCCTCGCGGAATCGGATGCGGCGGACAACGCCATTCCCACCAGACCATTGGCCTCTGCCGCCAGAACAATCTCTTATGGCAAATTCTTCAACCAGGACGGGAAAGCGAGTTTCCAGCACTTCCGGATCAGTGAGCCGACTGTTGGTCATGTGGGTCTGCACCGCACTGGCGCCAGCAAAGCCGTCTCCAGCCCCGGCGCCGCCGCAGATCGTCTCATAATATTGGTGCGCTTCATTGCCGAAGGTGAAATTGTTCATGGTGCCTTCGGACGCAGCCAGAACACCGAGCGCACCAAACAGGGCATCGGTGATGATCTGGCTGGTTTCGACATTGCCGGCCACGACGGCCGCCGGGGCCTTCGGGCGCAGCATGCTGCCTTCCGGCACGATCAGCCTGAGCGGCCGCATGCAGCCATCATTCATCGGCAGATCATTGCCCGCTAGGCAGCGAAACACATAAAGCACCGCCGCCTGCGCCACGGAAAAGGGCGCATTGAAATTGTCAGCCAATTGCGGGGAGGTGCCGGTGAAATCGATGGTGGCGCTGCGGCTGGTCGGATCGATGCGGACGGTGACGCAGATGCGGGCGCCATTGTCCATCTCCACCGTGTGTTCGCCATCCTTCAATCGAGAAATGGCTGCACGAACAGCATCTTCGGCATTATCCTGCACGTAGCGCATGAAGGCCGCCACCACGGCCTCGCCTTCGCTGCCGCACAGGGCCACCAGCGCCTGCGCCCCGCGCGTGCAGGCTGCGACCTGGGCTTTCAGGTCGCCGATGCAGCGCGCCGGATCGCGCGCCGGCCAGGGGCCGCCACCGAGCAGGGCGAGCATTTCGGCTTCACAGAAACGGCCCCTGTCGATCAGCACGATATTGTCGATCAGCACGCCTTCTTCGGCGATGGTCTTGCTGTCGGGCGGCATGGATCCGGGGGTGATGCCGCCGATATCGGCCTGATGGCCGCGCGCGGCGACCCAGAAGGACGGCGCCGCGCCGCCGGCGAACACCGGCATCACCACGGTGACATCCGGCAAATGGGTGCCGCCCGCGAAGGGATTGTTGAGCACGAACGCGTCGCCGGGGTGGATGCCGCGGCTGGAAGCGGCCCATTTGCCCATCACTGTGCGCACACTGTCACCCATTGATCCCAGGTGCACCGGCATGTGCGGGGCATTGGCGATCAGATGGCCTTCACCGTCAAACAGCGCGCAGGAAAAATCCAGCCTTTCCTTGATGTTGACAGACCAGGCCGTGGTTTTCAGCGCTTCGCCCATGTCCTCGGCGATGGCCATGAAGCGATTGGCGAACAGCTCGAGGCGGATGGGATCAGCCGTAGCGGTGGTCGTGGCCGCTTTCGTTGCCGGGGCCAGACGGGTCAGGATGAGATTGGCGGCGATATCGACTTCGGCCTGCCAACCCGGCTCGACCAGTGTGGTGCCGGCGCTGTCGATGATCACCGCCGGGCCGGCGATGCGCCAGCCAGCGGGCAGGGCGGCGCGGTTGTAGAAGGCGCAGCGCTGCCAGCCGTGGCCAAACCAGACATCGTGGGTGGCCAGATGCAGCGCGCCGTGGCGGGCGGCTGGCGAAACGGCCGGCAATGCAGGCGTTTCGCCGACCGCTTCGGCAATCAGCGCGTCCACAACCAGATCGGCATCGGCGATTGTGAAACCGAACCGCCTGGCCTGTTCCGCTGCGAAGGCGCTGGCCAGGGTGGCCGGATCGGCCAGCGGCAGATCAACCCCGCTGTCGGAGCCGGCATAGCGGATGCGGGCCAACAGCTGCACGCGCGCCGCCGCCTCGCCTTGCGCCAGCAGGGCCGATCGGGCCTGATCCGCCAGTTCGGCAGCCGGGCCTGCCAGTTCGGTTGCCGGGCCCAGCGGCCAGTTCAGCGTGCGCTGGCGCACCACCCGCACTTCGGCCAGGCCGATGCCAAAGGCTGACAACAACCCGGCAAGCGGATGGATGAGGATACGGGTCATGCCCAGCTGGTCGGCGATGGCACAGGCGTGCTGGCCGCCGGCGCCGCCAAAGCTGGTCAGCGTGTAGCGCGCGGCGTCGTGCCCGCGCGCGATGGAGATGCGGCGGATGGCCTGCGCCATGGTTTCGGTGGCAATGGCCCGCGCGCCGGCGGCGACCTGTTCCGGCGGCTGGCCGATGGCGGCCCCCAGTTCGGCAAAGCCGGCGCGGACGGCTTCGGCGTCGAGCGGCTGATCGCCGCCCGGCCCGAACAGCGATGGGAAATGCGCCGGCTGCACGATGCCGAGCATGACATTGGCATCGGTGACGGTGAGTGGCCCGCCGCGCCGATATGCGGCCGGGCCGGGCACGGCGCCAGCGCTTTCGGGGCCCACTTTCAGCCGGCCATTGTTGTGGCTGATGATCGATCCGCCGCCGGCCGCAACCGTATCGATCTTCAGCATTGGCACGCGCATGGGCACGCCGGCGATCATCACTTCCTCGGCACGTTCATATTGCCCGTCGAACAGGCTGACATCGGTGGAGGTGCCGCCCATGTCGAAGCCGATCAGCCGGTTTTCGCCCGCGCTGCGCCCGGCCGCGGCCATTCCGACAATGCCGCCAGCCGGACCCGAAAGAATGGCATCGCGGCCGTGGAAATGCCCGGCACGCGCCAGACCGCCATTGGATTGCATGAAAGCGACGTTCACCTGCGGCAGCCCGGCCGCGACCCGGCTGACATAATCGCGCAGCGGCGGCGACAGATAGGCGTCCACTACCGCCGTATTGGCGCGCGGCACCAGCCGGATGACGGCGCCAACCTCGTGGCTGGTGGTGACCTGCGTGAAACCGATCTCGCGCGCGATGTCGGCCACGCGCGTTTCGTGCGCCGGATGGGCATGGCCATGCAGGCAGGCGACGGCCAGGCTGCGATAACCGGCGTCAAACACATCCTGCAGGGCAACGCGCGCGGCGGCTTCATCGAGCGGCCGCAGCAGCTGGCCCTCTGCCGTGACCCGTTCATCGATTTCCACCACCACTTCATACAGCGGCACGGGCTTTTTGATCTCAAGCGCGAAGATATCCGGCCGGGCCTGGTGGCCGATCAGCAGCGCGTCCCGGTGCCCGCGCGTGATGGCCAGCGCCGTCGGCTGGCCGCGCCGTTCCAACAGGGCATTGGTGGCCACCGTGGTGCCCATGCGCACGGCGTCGATGGGGGCGCTGTCTGCGCCGCGCAGCCGGGCGATTCCCGCCAGCGCCGCATCGTCATATTGTTCGGGTGCATGGCTCAGCAGCTTGGCCGTCGCCAGCCCGCCATCGGGCCGCAGCGCCACCACATCGGTGAAGGTGCCGCCGCGATCGATCCAGAATTGCCATCCCGCCATGGGTTTGTGGTGGCGGGACGGGCGGAGGCGGTCAAGCAGAGAAACCGTGCATCAGCCGGCAAGCCTCGCCTGCCGGCTATTGGCCATGCCGGCCTGCATTTGTTGTTCGCGGCGCTCCACGCAATTCTCCCGTGCAGCTTGCCACGCCAGCGCAACGCGATTACCGTGATGGGAACGTTATCATTAATCGCTGCGATGCCGAACAGACGCAGCGGAATCCGGGGGCAATATGCGGTCTCGCCTGCACAGGAGCATGATGGTGGCGGCCTTGGCACTGCTTGCAGGCTGTAGTGGCGGCGGCAGTGTCAGCGCGGCGGCCGTGTCTTCCCCCGCCCCCACGCCAGCCCCCACGCCAGCTCCTGCTCCTGCGCCCGCACCTTCGCCTGCGCCTGCGCCGGCCCCGCCGCCAACCATGCGGCTGGTCTTTGCCGACGAATTCAATTCTGGCGCGCTGGATCGGACGACATGGAATGTCGAAGGCCCGGCCTTCTGGGTGAACAACGAAGTCCAGGCCTATGTCGACAGCCCGGAGACGATCAGTTTCGCGACACCGGCCGGGGCTGATGGCGGCGCGCTGGTACTGAAACCGGTACCGCGCCGCGGTTTTGTCACGCCCGGCGGCCGGGTGACGGATTTTGTTTCAGGCCGCATCAACACCGAAAACCGGGTGGAGGTGACCTACGGCAAGGTGGAAGCCCGCATCCGCATGCCGGACGCGACCGGCGTGTGGCCGGCGTTCTGGCTATTGGGCTATGGCACCTGGCCCGACAGCGGCGAAATCGACTTCATGGAAAATGTTGGCGACAAATCATGGGTCAACGCCGCCATCCACGGGCCCGGCTATTCCGGGGACACACCCTTGTACAAGCGCTTTGACTTCCCGGCCGGGGAGGATGTGACCGGCTGGCACGTCTATGCCGTTGAACGCACCGCCGATGCGGTGATCTTCACCGTCGACGGTCGCGAATATTACCGGGTGACGAAAGCTGTCGTCGAGCGCTACGGCCCGTGGCGCTTCGACCGGAAGCAATATCTGATCCTCAACTTCGCCATCGGTGGCATCTACCCCAACAAGGTCAATGGCATAGCCGCGCCTTACTTCGGCCTGCCGCAAGCCACGGTGGACAAGATCAATGCCGGCACCGTGGCGATGGAGGTGGACTGGGTGAAGGTGTGGGAGTTGAAGTAGGGGGCCTCCGGCGGGCAGGGACTCGTCCCTGCACCCGTTTGTTTTCTATTGCCCACAACGTCATCGTCACCCCGGCGAAAGCCGGGGCACATCACCCAAGCGCCCCGACAGGCGCGCTGGTGGAGATTGTGGGCGATGGGTCCCGGCTTTCGCCGGGGTGACGGGTTGGCAGAGCGCGCAACTGGCAGCTGAGCGCCACCCTGAATCGAACGGGTGCAGGGACGAGTCCCTGCCCGCCGGAGGCCCACATCTTACCCCTTCGGCGCAGCCAGCGCCTTCAGATCCGCCAGCAGGTCCAGCGCCTCACGCGGTGTGATATTGTCCGGATCAATCGCGCTCAGTTTCTCGCGCAGGTCGTCGGGTGTGGCGGCGGCGGGCGCGGCGAAGAGGGGGAGGCTGTCCACCCCGGCCGCGATGCCGCCGGTCTGGTCGCGGCGGGTTTCGAGGCGGGTGAGGACGGCGCGGGCGCGGGCGAGGACGGGGGCGGGAACACCGGCGAGGCGGGCGACGGCGAGGCCGTAGCTCTTGTCGGCGGCGCCCGGCGCAACCTGGTGCAGGAAGACGAGATCGCCTTTCCATTCGCGCACTTTCACGGTGACGGAGGCAAGGCTGGCGAGCTTGGCGGTCAATGGCACGAGTTCGTGATAGTGGGTGGCGAACAGGCAGCGGCATGCAAGATCGTCGTGCACGGCTTCGAGCACGGCCCAGGCGATGGCGAGACCATCGTAGGTGGAGGTGCCGCGGCCGACTTCATCGAGGATGACGAGGGAGCGATGGCTCGCGCCGGTGAGGATGGCGGCGGTTTCCACCATTTCGACCATGAAGGTGGAGCGGCCTTCCGCCAGATCATCGGCGGCGCCGACGCGGCTGTAGAGCCTGTCCACCACGCCGATATGCGCTGATGCAGCGGGCACGTAGCTGCCGGCCTGGGCCAGCACGGCGATCAGCGCATTCTGGCGCAGGAAGGTGGATTTACCGGCCATGTTGGGACCGGTGACGAGCCAGACCCGCCTGTCGGCCGACAGGTCGCAATCGTTCGGCGTGAAGCGGGTGCCGGATTTGCGCACCGCGAGTTCGACCACGGGGTGGCGGCCGGATTCGATATGGAAGGCGGTGCTGGCGTCCACAGTCGGGCGGCACCAATTCTCCGATGCGGCCAATTCAGCCAGCGCGGCGGCAACGTCGAGGCGGGCGAGCGCGGCGGCGGTGGCGGCAATGCTGGCGGTGTGGCTGAGCGCTTCTTCGCGCAATTCTTCCAGATGCGCGGCTTCCGCAGCGAGCGCGTGATCGGCGGCCTGGGCGATTTTGGTTCCGAGTTCGCCGAGTTCGGGGCTGGAGAAGCGGACGGCGCCGGCCATGGTCTGGCGGTGGATGAAGCCGGAGTCTGCCCGCAGCAGCGGATCGGCGCGGGCGGCGGGGACCTCGATGTGATAGCCCAGCACATTGTTGTGGCGGATCTTCAACGCCGTGATGCCGGTTTCGGATTTGAGGCGGGTTTCGAGCGCGACCACGGCAGAGCGGCCGTCCCTGGACGTGTCGCGCAGCGCATCGAGCGCCGCATCGAAGCCGGGGCGGATGGCGCCGGGCAGTTCGATGGGCGGTTCGTCCACCAGCGTGCGGGCGAGCTGTTCGACCAGCGCGCCGAGGCCGGCGCCGATCTGGCCAAGCGTTTCGGCGAGTAGTTCCGGCGGTGCGGCGCGGGTGGTGAGGGCGTGCCTGAGGGCCAGCGCGCGGGCAAGGCC
This sequence comes from Sandarakinorhabdus sp. AAP62, assembly GCF_000331225.1. Taxonomy (GTDB): domain Bacteria; phylum Pseudomonadota; class Alphaproteobacteria; order Sphingomonadales; family Sphingomonadaceae; genus Sandarakinorhabdus. The sequence goes on from NZ_ANFY01000021.1 coordinate 12,484, forward strand.
GGTCGAGAGCTGGCCCAGGTCGCGGGGGCTCCAGCGGCCGATGGTGAGGCGGGCCAATGCGCGGGCGATGTCGGGCAGGCCGGCGAGCGTGTCGCGCGTGGCCGAACGGGTGAGCGGATCGGCAATGAACCATTCGACCAGATCGAGCCGGGCCACGATGCGTGCCGGATCGGTGAGCGGGGCGGCGATATCCTGGCCGAGTTGCCGTGCGCCGGCGGCGGTGACGGTGCGATCGATGGCGGCTTCCAGGCTGTGGCGCGAGGCGGTGCGGGCGAGTTCGAGGCTGGCGCGGGTGGCGGCATCAATGGCCATGCGGCTGCCGGGCAATTCCTGGCGTGGCGGCAGGATCAGCGGGGCGGCCGAGCGGGCGGTTTCCTGCACATAGGCGAGGAGGGCGCCGGCAGCGGCCAGTTCCTCGCGGCAAAAATCGCCCCAGCCGTCGAGCGTGGCGACGCCAAAGCGGGATTTCAGCGTGGCTTCGGCGCGGGCGGCAGAGAAATCGGTGGCGGGGCGGGAGGTGCCCTTGGTGGCGTGGCTTTCGGGAACGAGCAGTTCGGCCGGCGCGAGGCGGGCGATTTCGCCTTTGAGTTCCGCCACGCTGCCGGCGCGCGTGTGGAAGGCGCCGGTGGAAAGGTCGAGCCACGCCAGCCCCGCCGCATCGCCGTCGCCGGCGAGCGCTGCCAGCCAGTTGGAGCGCTTGGGTTCCAGCAGGGCCGTTTCGGTGATGGTGCCGGGCGTCACGATCCGCACGATGGCGCGGGCGACAACGCTCTTGCTGCCGCGCTTCCTGGCTTCGGCCGGGTCTTCCACCTGCTCGGCAATGGCGACGCGGTGCCCGGCGCGGATCAGGCGGGCGAGGTAGTTTTCATGGGCATGGACGGGCACGCCGCACATGGGAATAGGCTTCCCGCCATGTTCACCGCGCCGGGTCAGCGCGATGTCGAGGCAGGCGGCGGCAGCGGCGGCGTCTTCGAAGAACAGCTCGTAGAAATCGCCCATGCGATAGAACAGCAAGGCGTCCGGCACCTCGGCCTTTATGCCGAGATATTGCGTCATCATGGGGGAGGCGGCGGTCACGCCCCTGCGATAGCGCGCGGGCGGTTCGGTGCAAAGGGGCGCGTGAAAGCGGCACACCTCATGCCAAAGCGCTTGCCCCTTTGCTGCCACAATCCTATCCGTGGCGCATCCCCGGGTTCAGGCACGCTTCAGGACAGACCATGAGCAGCATTGACGACAACGACTTTGGTGACCGCGAGGCGTTGGCCTATCACCGCATGGGCAAGGCAGGCAAAATCGACATTGTCGCCTCCAAGCCGATGGCGACGCAGCGCGACCTTTCGCTGGCCTATTCCCCCGGTGTCGCCGCCCCGGTGCGCGCCATCGCCGCCGATCCCGACAGTGCCTATGATTATACCATCAAGGGCAATCTGGTTGCCGTCATCTCCAATGGCACCGCCATCCTGGGCCTGGGCAATCTGGGCGCGCTGGCATCAAAGCCGGTGATGGAAGGCAAGGCCGTGCTGTTCAAGCGCTTTGCCGATATCGACAGCATCGATCTGGAAGTGAACACCGAAGACGTCGACAAGTTCATCGCCTGCGTCGAACTGCTGGAGCCGTCGTTCGGCGGCATCAACCTTGAGGATATCAAGGCGCCGGAATGTTTCATCATCGAAACCACGCTGAAGGAACGGATGAACATCCCGGTCTTTCACGATGATCAGCATGGCACGGCCATCGTGGCGGCGGCGGGGATGATCAACGCCCTGCATCTGACCGGCCGCAAGCCGGAAGATGTGAAGCTGGTGGTGAACGGTGCCGGAGCGGCCGCGATTGCCTGCACCGAGCTGATCAAGCTCTATGGCGTCAAGCACGTGATCATGTGCGACACGTCGGGGGTCATCTACAAGGGCCGCGAAAAGGGCATGAACCAGTGGAAATCGGCCCATGCCGCCGATACGCCGGCGCGTTCCCTGGAAGAGGCGATGGTGGGCGCGGACGTGTTCATGGGCCTGAGCCAGAAAGGCGCCGTGAGCCCCGAGATGGTGGCCAGCATGGCGGCCAATCCGATCATCTTCGCGATGGCCAACCCCGATCCGGAAATCACGCCGGAAGAAGTCCACGCCGTGCGTTCGGACGCCATCGTGGCCACCGGGCGCAGCGATTATCCCAACCAGGTCAACAATGTGCTGTGCTTCCCCTATCTGTTCCGGGGCGCGCTGGATGTGCGGGCAACCGCCATCAACGAAGAGATGAAGCTGGCCGCGGCCAACGCCATTGCCAGCCTGGCCCGCATGCCGGTGCCGGATGAAGTGGCCGCCGCATACGGGGGCAAGGCGCGCAATTTCGGCCCGGAATATATCATCCCGGCGCCGTTTGATCCGCGCCTGATCGAACATATCCCCACCGCCGTCGCCAAGGCCGCCATGGCGTCGGGCGCAGCGCGCAAGCCCTTCTTCGATGAAGAGGCCTATCGCCAGGAACTCCGGGGCCGGCTGAATCCCACCACCTCGATCCTGCAGGGCGCGATCGAAAGCGCCCAGAGCCGGCCGCGCCGGGCGGTGTTTGCCGAAGCCGAACAGGATGTGGTGCTGCGCGCCGCGATGAACTGGAAGAACAGCGGTTACGGCACGCCGGTGCTGGTGGGCCGCGAAGGGCCGGTGCGCGAAGGTCTGGCCCGGTTGGGCGTGACCGACATCGACAGTTTTGAAATCCACAACAGCTCGATCTCGCCGCTGGTGCCGCGCATGGTGGAGTTTCTCTACGAACGGCTGCAGCGCCGCGGCATGCTGCACCGCGACGTGCAGCGCATGGTGAACCACGAACGCAACGTGTTTGGCGCCTTGCTGGTGGCGATGGGCGAGGCAGACCTGATGCTCACCGGCGTTACCCGCAATTTTGCCACCACCTATCGCCAGGTGCGCCAGGTCATTGATCCGGTGCCGGGCACGCGGCCGTTCGGCATCCACATGCTGGTGGGCAAGCAGCAGACGATCTTTGTGGCCGATACCACGGTGACCGAGCGGCCATCGGCGGAATCGCTGGCCACCATCGCCATCGAAACCGCGGCCGTCGCCCGCCGGCTGGGCCAGGAACCGCGCGTGGCCTTCCTGAGCTATTCGAATTTCGGCAACCCGCGCGGCGAGTTTGTCGACAATGTGCGCGGTGCGGTGCAGCTGCTCGACAGCCGCCAGGTCGGCTTTGAATATGAAGGCGAAATGTCGGCCGACGTGGCGCTCAACCCGTCGATGCGGGCGCAATATCCGTTCAATCGCCTGTCGGGCCCGGCCAATGTGCTGATCATGCCCGGGCTGCACAGCGCCAACATCGCTGCCAAGCTGATCAAGGAAGTCGCCAATTTGCGGGTTGTTGGCCCGATGCTGGTCAACATGTCCAAACCGGTGCAGATCGTGCCGATGAACAGCAACGCCGCCGATATCGTCACGCTGGGCGTGCTGGCCTCCACGGGCGTCGTGTGTTGAGTTGGGTGTGCTGAAACCGCCCGTTCTTCTCATCCATGGCATGTGGTCGACGCCGGCCACGTTTGACCGGCTGCGCCCCGTGCTGGAGGAAGCCGGCCATCGCACCCACGCGCCGTGCATCCTGTTCCACGATCGGCCGGTTTCGCTGCCGCCGGCGCCGGCGCTGGGGGAACTGTCGATCACGGCCTACGTGGATCATCTGGTCGCCGAAGCCGGGAAGCTGGGTGCACCACCGGTGATCCTGGGCCATTCGATGGGCAGTTTGCTGGCGCAGATGGTGGCGCAGCGGATTCCGCATGCGGGCCTGGTGCTGTTGTCGCCGGCAGCAGCGGCCAATTCGCAGGCCTTCAGCCTCGATCCCGCCAAGGCGCTGAAGAATGTCGTGCTGAAATGGGGCTGGTGGGAAAATCCGACCCTGTGTGACGAGGCTGGCGCGCGCTGGGGGATCTTCAACGGCGTGCCCGAGGCTGTGACGCGCCGCGAGATTGATGCGCTGGTGTGGGATTCGGGCCGCGTGCTGGCCGAAATGGCGCTGCCGCCGCTGTTCGGCAATGTGACGCGCGTGGATTATGCGCGCCTGAACCAGCCGGCGCTGGTGGTGGTGGGCCTCAACGATCGCATCACCCCGCCCGGCATAGCACGGGCGACGGCCCGCAATCTCACGGGCCAGGTGGATTATCAGGAACTGCCGGGGGTGCCGCACTGGCTGTTTTACGGCGAGGTGGAAGACCGGTTGGCATCGATGGTGGTGGATTGGCTCAAGACGCTGGGTTGATTGCCCGGCTGAAGGCCGAGGCGCTGACCCAGGGCTTTGCCGATGTGGGCATAGCAGCGCCCGATGCGATTCCGGAAGCGGGTGCGCGGCTGAAGGCCTGGCTGGCCGATGGCTGCCATGGCGACATGATCTGGATGCCGGACCGCGCCGATGAACGCGCATCGCCAAAGGGCCTGTGGCCGGATGTGAAGAGCGTGATCATGCTTGGCACCAGCTATGCCCCGCCGCTCGATCCGCTGCGGCTGGCGGGGCAGGGCGATACGGGCGTCATCTCGGTCTATGCGTGGAATCGTGATTATCATGATCTGATCAAGAAACGGCTGAAGGCGCTGGCGCGCTGGCTGGTGGCTGAAGCGGGCGGCGAATTGAAGGTGTTCGTGGACACCGCGCCGGTGATGGAAAAGCCGCTGGCGGCGGCTGCCGGGCTGGGCTGGCAGGGCAAGCACACCAATCTGGTGTCGCGCCAGCACGGAAGCTGGTTGTTCCTTGGCGCGATCTACACCACGCTCGATCTGGCGGCGGACGAACCGCACGCAGACCGTTGCGGCAGTTGCACCCGCTGCCAGACGGCGTGCCCGACTCAGGCCTTCCCGTCGCCCTATCGGCTCGATGCGCGGCGCTGCCTCGCCTATCTCACCATCGAGCACAAAGGCCCCATTCCGGAAGAGTTCCGGGCGCCAATGGCCAACCGCATCTATGGCTGTGATGATTGCCTCGCCGTGTGCCCGTGGAACCGCTTTGCCAAGGCGACCGAGGAGCCCGCCTTTCTGCCGCGCGCCGAACTGACAGCGCCGAAACTGGCCGAATTGCTCGGGCTTGACGATGCCGCGTTCCGGGCGCTCTTTTCCGGTTCAGCGGTCAAGCGCATCGGGGTCAATCGCTTTATCCGCAATTGCCTGTATGCGGCGGGCAACAGCGGCGAAGCGGCGCTGATCCCGGCGGTGCGCGCGCATCTGGGGAGTGATGATCCGGTGGTGGCTGATGCCGCCCGTTGGGCGCTGGAACGATTGGAGTCTGCATGAGCATCCCGACTGGAACCGCCCGCCTCGCCGCGCTGCAGATCGGCAGCCGGGCAACCACTGCCGAGACGCTGGCCGCGCTGCTGGAACGGCGGGAGGAACTTAAGGCGGCCCGGCCCGATCTGCTGGTGCTGCCCGAAGCCTTGTTGGGCGGCTATCCGAAGGGTGCGGATTTCGGCGTGCGGCTGGGTTATCGCACGCCGGCCGGGCGCGATGCGTTCAAGCGTTACTGGGAACAGGCGATCGAGATTGACGGGCCGGAAGTGGCGGCGCTGGGCGAACTGGCGGCAGATCTCGCTTGCACCATGGTGGTGGGCGCGATCGTGCGGGCCGGGGCCACGCTGCATTGCTGCGCGCTGCATTTCACCCCCAATGGCCGCCTCGCCGGGCATCGGGGCAAGTTGATGCCAACTGCAGCCGAGCGGCTGATCTGGGGGCAGGGCGGGCCTGACGATGTGCGCGTGTTCGACAGCCCGGTGGGGCGGATCGCGCCGGTGATCTGCTGGGAAAATTTCATGCCGCTGTTTCGCGCGGCGCTGTACGAAAAGGGCGTCGCGATCTGGGCGGCGCCCACCGTGGATGATCGGCCGCAATGGGAAGTGGCGATGCGCCACATCGCGCATGAAGGCCGCTGCTTCCTGGTATCGGCCTGCCAGTGGAAGCCGCCCACCCGCGAAGCGCTGGGCGAGCCGATCACGCTGATCGACCGCGCCGAGGATGTGCCGATCATCGGCGGCGGCAGCATCATTGTCTCGCCGATGGGCGAGGTGCTGGCCGGGCCGTTGCGCGGCGGGGAGGGGCTGCTGGTGGCCGAGGTCGATCTGGCCGATATCGTGCGCAGCCGCTTCGATTTCGATGCCGCCGGCCATTATGCAAGGCCTGATATCTTCCGGCTGGACGTGACGCCGCCTACGCGCTGAAACTGCGCCACAAAGGGGAGACGCACGTGACTGATTCTTTGTTCATTGGCCTGTCGGATCAGGATGCGCCGCAAAGCCTCGTGCTGAAACGCGCCAACCGGCACGGGCTGATCGCGGGCGCCACCGGCACGGGCAAGACGGTGACTCTGCAGGGCTTGGCCGAAGGCTTTAGTCGCGCCGGGGTGCCGGTGTTCCTGGCCGATGTGAAGGGCGATATCGCCGGCATGGCACGCGCAGGCAGCGAGGCCGCGGCCTGGACGGCCAAGCGCGCCATGGAAATGAAGATGGAGGATTACGACTGGGAATCGATGCCGGTCGTGTTCTGGGATCTGTTCGGCGAACAGGGCCACCCCATCCGCACCACGATTTCCGAAATGGGGCCGTTGCTGCTGTCGCGCCTGATGGGCCTGAACGATACCCAGGAAGGCGTGCTCACCATCGCCTTCCGCTATGCCGATGAGCATGATTTGCTGCTGCTCGATCTGGAAGATCTGCAGGCGATGCTGGCCTGGTGCGCGGATATTGCCGACGAGCTTTCCAGCAAGTACGGCAATGTGACCAAGGCGAGCGTTGGCTCGATCCAGCGCCAGTTGCTGACGCTGGACAGCCAGGGCGGCGCGGCCTTCTTTGGCGAGCCGGCGTTCGACATCACCGATTTCATCGCATTGGATGGCAAGGGCCGGGGGCGGGTGAATATCCTCGCCGCCGACAAGTTGATGAACAGCCCGCGCCTCTATGCGACCTTCCTGCTGTGGCTGCTGTCGGAACTGTTCGAGACGCTTCCCGAAGTGGGCGATCCCGACAAGCCGAAGCTGGTGTTCTTCTTCGACGAAGCCCATCTGCTGTTCGACGAGGCGCCGGATGCGCTGATGGACAAGGTGGAACAGGTGGTCCGCCTGATCCGGTCGAAGGGCGTCGGCGTCTATTTCGTCACGCAGAACCCGATCGACATTCCGGAAAAGGTGGCGGGCCAACTCGGCAACCGGGTGCAGCATGCCCTGCGCGCCTTCACGCCGCGGGATGCGCGGGCGATCAAGTCGGCCTCCGAGACGTTTCGGCCGAATCCGCGGCTGGATGTGGCGGCGGTGATCACGGAAATGAAGGTGGGCGAGGCGCTGGTTTCGACCCTGATGCCCGATGGCGCCCCCAGCCCGGTGGAGCGCACCCGCATCGCGCCGCCGCGCAGCCGCGTTGGGCCGCTGACGCCGGGCGAGCGCATGGATGTGATCAATGCCTCACCCTATGCCGGCAAATATGAGGAGCGGATCGACCGCGACTCCGCCGCCGAACTGCTGGTGATGAAGCGCGAGGAAAGCGCGGCGCAGGCCGAGGCCGAGAAGCAGGCAGCGCTGCAGGCCAAACTCGACGCGCAGGCGGCGAAGGAAGAGGCGAAGCTGCAGGCGCAACGCGAACGCGAGGCGGCGCGGCTGGAAGCGGCCAAGGCCCGCGCCGCCGCCCGGCCGAGCGCGACGGAAAAGGCCGTGGCCTCGGCAGTGACGGCGGCGGCGAGCACCTTGGGCCGGCAGGTGGCCGGATCGCTGGGCAAGAGCCTGGTGCGCGGGATTTTGGGGAGCTTGTTCAAGTAAATTCTCCCCTCCTTGCTTGCAGGGAGGGGCCGGGGGAGGGTTCTCTCCGCAGGGGATCGTCCTGGTGGCAAGCACCCCCCCCCCCCCCCCCCCCCC
>NZ_ANFY01000022.1 GCF_000331225.1 Sandarakinorhabdus sp. AAP62
TGGGCCTGCCCCTCTCCCGGGCCGCGCTGCGCGCGTCTCTCGACCTCTCCCCGGCGGGGAGAGGTGACAGGAGCGCACCATGCTGAGCCGCACCGCCGGCAACCTCTACTGGATGGGCCGTTATCTTGAACGGGCCGATTTTTCCGCGCGCCTCATTGAGGCGACACAGCGGCTCGCCGCTCTGCCTTCCAGCTATGGCGGCGCGTCGAATGCGTGGGAATCGGCGCTGGCCGCCGCCTGTCAGACCGATGGCTTTGCCGCGACCGGCCTTGCTGTCGACGAGCATGAGGTGACCGAATATCTCACGCTGAACGCCGCCAACAGTTCCTCCATCCGTTCCTGCCTGGAAGCCGCGCGCAACAATGCCCGCGCCGTGCGCACCGCGATGACCGAGGAAGGCTGGGAAGCGATCAACACCGCCTGGCTGGAAGTGAGCCGCTATGGCACCCATCTTTCGAGCCGCGAGACGTTGGCGCAGCTGATCGAATATGTGAAGCACGCCATCGCCGCCTTTGATGGCGCCAATTACCGCACCATGCTCAGATCAGACGCGTTCTGGTTCACCAACCTGGGCGCCGCCATCGAACGGGCCGACAATTCGGCGCGGCTGCTGGATGTGAAATATCACCTGCTGCTGCCACGCGACGAGCCGGTGGGCGGCAGCCTGGATTATTTCCAGTGGACCACCATCCTGCGCACCGTTTCGGCCATGACCGCCTATCGCTGGGTGTACAACGACAGCGTGAAGCCGTGGCTGGTCGCCGATCTGCTGATCTGCAACCGGCAGATACCCCGCAGCCTCGCGTCCTGCTATGACGAGATCCTGCGCCAGCTTGATCAGCTCGCCAGCCACAGTGGCCGCCGCGGCCTCGCCCACCGGCTGGCCAGCGCCGGCCACGCCAGGCTGGCCAATGGCAATATCGATTCCATCTTTGCCAGCGGCCTGCACGAATTCCTCACCCAGTTCATCGCCGACAACAACCGGCTGGGCGACGCCATCGCCGAACAATATCTTTTCTGAAAGCCGCCATGCGCATCCGGGTCGATTATTCCACCATCTATGAATATGCCCAGCCGGCCAGCAACGTGCTGCAGCTGCTGCGCGTGCAGCCGGCCGGCCATGAAGGCCAGCATGTCGTCAACTGGCGCATCGACAGTGATTGCGACGGCCATCTGCGGCGCAGCGAGGATGCCTTTGGCAACATCACCCACATGTTCTACCCCGATGGCCAGATCCAGCGGCTGGCGCTGCATGTCACCGGCGAGGTCGACACGCAGGAAACCCACGGCATCGTTTCCGGCAGTTTCGAGCCGCTGCCGGCGCTGGCCTTCCTGCGCCAGAGCGAGCTGACCCGGCCCGACGAGGCGCTGCAGGCGCTGGCCCGCCAGATCGATGCCGGCGATGCACTGGCCAGCTGTCACCGCCTCACCACCCTGCTGTATGACAGCATGACCTTCGATGCCGACGTTACCCATGCCCACAGCGATGCCGCCCATGCCTTCGCGATCAGGGCCGGCGTGTGCCAGGATTATGCCCATATCTTCCTCAGCGTCGTGCGCCAGCTTGGCATCCCGGCGCGCTATGTCTCCGGTCATCTCGTGCGTGGCGATGGCCTGATCACCCAGCCGGCCGCCCATGCCTGGGCCGAAGCGCTGATCCCCGATCTGGGCTGGGTCGCCTTTGATCCCACCAACGGCATGTGCGCGACCGAAGCCTATCTGCGCGTTGCGGTCGGCCTTGATTACCGCGATGCCGCCCCCATCCGCGGCGCCCGGCGCGGGGGCGGCATGGAAACCATGAATGTGGCCGTCACCACGCAGGCGACCGGCATACACCCCGGCCTGGGTGCGCTGGGCGATCAGATCCAGGTGCAGAGCCAGGGCTGACTTGCCGGCTGGCGGCCAGCACGGCACAATTGCCGGCAATCCACGGAAAATGGAACCGCGATCATGACTTATTGCATCGGCATCCTGGTGCGCGAAGGCCTGGTGTTGATGGCCGATACCCGCACCAATGCCGGGGTCGACAATATTTCCACCTATCGCAAGCTGCGCGTGATGGAACATGGCCCGGAACGGGTGATCATGTGCGCGTCGGCGGGCTCGCTTTCGGTCACGCAGAGCGCGCTTTCCCGCGTGGCGCTGGGCGTCACCATGCCTGACACAGGCGAGAAGGAAACGCTGGCCGATGTGCCCACCGTGTTCCGCGCCGCGCAGCTGGTCGGCCAGGCGCTTTCCGACGCCAAGGAAGAGATCGACCGGGTGGTGAAGGACGACAATATCTACACCGATGCCACGCTGCTGCTGGCCGGCAGCATCGGCGGGCGGCGGCCGCGGCTGTTCCAGATCTATGGGGCCGGCAATTTCATCGAGTGCCAGTCCGACACGCCGTTCCTGCAGATTGGCGAGACCAAATATGGCAAGCCGGTGCTTGATCGCATGTTGACCTATGAAACGCCGATGGCCGAAGCATTGAAGATCGCGCTGATCAGCTTTTCCGCCACCATGCGATCAAACCTGGCCGTGGGCCTGCCGGTCGATATCGCCACCATCCGCAGCGGGGTTTCCGATCTGGAACTCATCCACCGCATCGAGGTGGACGATGAATATTACAGCGAACTCAACAACCGCTGGAGCAACGCCCTGCGCGCTGCTGCCGCCGCCATCCCGCTGCCGCAATATGCCAGCCAGCCGGAACAGGAATTGCGCAGTTAGGCGGGTGCCAATCGGGCGTTGGGCCTGGCGCGCGTCACCCACAGCATGATCGCCAGCACCAGGCCCACCACGCTCACCGCCGTCATCGCCAGATAGCCGAGCGCCGCGTCTCCATCCGCCACCAGCGCATCATAGAGATAACCCGAAACAAAGGTGGTGAAGGCCTGCGCCGGAGCCGAAGCCAGCGCCATGTAGATCATCTGCGCCGTCGCCGTCTGTTCATCGCCCATCATCTGGTTGACCAGCCGCATCGCGCCGAGGAACACGGCTGCGAAGGTGCCGGCGTGCAGCACCTGCAGCGGCCACAGCAGGATTTCCGGCGGCAGGAAGGCCATCGCCGTCCAGCGGATGATGCAGGCAATGGCGCCGACCAGGATCAGCGTTTCCGAGGCAAATTTGGAAGACCAGCCGCCGAGGAACATCAGGAACATCACTTCCACGGCCACACCGACCGACCAGAGATTGCCGGCCACCGTCTGCGAAATCGCCTGGTCCTTGGTCCAGATCAGCACACCAAAGCCATAGAAATAGCCGTGGGTGGCCTGCAATATGCCGGCGGCGAAGATCAGCAGGGCAAAGCGGCGGTTCTTCAACAGGCCGACGCCTTCCTTGAGGCGACCAAGGAAATCGCCTTCCTCATTGCCCAGCACGGGCTCCCTGGGCATCACGAACGCCGCCCCGATCAGCGCGATCGACACGCCGAGCAACCACGCCCAGATCGCCCACGGTCCGAAATCCGTCACCAGCGCGCCGACGCTGGACGAGCCGACGATGAACGCTGCCGACGCAAGGCCACGCGCGAAGCCATAGGGCGGCAGGCCGGTCTTGGTGAGCCGGATCAGCGCGGCTTCCACCGCCGGCAGCAGGCCCCAGAAGCCGACATCCATAGCCAAGATGATGGCAAATACCGGCCAGAATCCCTGCACGAACCACAGCGAGGCGAACCCGGCCGTGAGCAGGAAGGCAAACAGGAACAAGGGCGCGCGCTTGTCGCGCTGTCCGGCAGCCCAGGCGGCGGTGAGCGGCCCCACCACGATGCGCGACAGGCCGCCCACCGTGAGCACCAGGCTGATCTGCACGCCAGTGAAGCCCTGCGCCGCATCCAGCCAGGTCGGCAGGTGCGGGATCAGCGCGCCAAAGCCGGCAAAGAACAGGCACGACAAGAGGGTGGCGCGCACGCCGTTGGCACTGAGTTTTGCAGGGGATGATTCGGTCATGCCGTTTGATGGCAGGCTGTCATCACCCTGTCACTCTTCGCGCGTGGACAGATGATGCGGCTGCGGCCTAGATTGCGTCAAACAACCAATGGGGAGACGATATCATGGCCCTTCCGGCGCTTTTTGATCTGACCGGGCAGACTGCCCTCATCACCGGTTCCAGCCGCGGCATCGGCAAGGCCATCGCCCACCGCATGGCCGAACATGGCGCCAACGTGGTGATTTCCAGCCGCAAGGCCGATGCCTGCGAAGCCGCGCGGGACGAGATCAACGCCGCCGTGGGCCGCGAAGCCGCCATCTCCATCCCCGCCAACATCGCCAGCAAGGAAAGCCTGCAAGCGCTGGTCGATGCCACCATCGCCAAGTGGGGCCAGATCGATCATCTCGTCTGCAACGCCGCCAGCAATCCCTATTATGGCCCGCAGGGCGGCATTTCCGATGAGGCCTTCACCAAGATCCTGCAGAACAACATCGTTTCCAACCATTGGCTGATCGCGATGGTCGCCCCGGCGATGCGCGCCCGCAAGGATGGCACCATCACCATCGTCTCCTCCATCGGCGGCCTGCGCGGATCGACCATCATCGGCGCCTATTGCATATCGAAAGCGGCCGACATGCAGCTCGCCCGCAACCTCGCCTGTGAATATGGGCCCGACAATGTGCGGGTGAACTGCATCGCACCCGGCCTGATCAAGACCGATTTTGCCAAGGCGCTGTGGGATGATGCCGAAACCCTGAAGCGCTCCACCGCCACCGCGCCGCTCAAGCGCATCGGCGTGCCCGATGAAATCGCCGGCATGGCGGTGTTCCTCGCGGGCAAGGCCGGCGCGTTCACGACGGGGCAGAATTTCGTCATTGATGGCGGCGTGACAGTCGCCTGATCCTGGCGACCGATCCGGTCTGGCGGCGATCGCGATCAGCGCATCAGCTGGTCGCGCTCACCGCCGGTTACGGCATCGGTTCCAATTCGAAACTGACGGTCACGCTGGCCACCATGGCCAGTTCGCCGGGCTGCACCGGCGGCGCGGCGGCGGCTTCGGCCATGGCAGACCGCATCAGCGGCCGCGGGCCAGGATCGGCCATGGCGCCGCCTTCGCTGATGCTGGCGATACGTTTCACTTTCAGCCCGGCGGCCCTGGCATAAAGCTCGGCCCGTGCCCGCGCCTTGGCCACCGCCGCGGTGCGCGCCTCGTCCAATGCGGCGTCCGGATTGGCCAGCGTGAACTCCGGCCCCTGCACTTCGTTGGCGCCCGCCTTGATCACGGCATCGACCAGTCGGCCCGCCTCCCCCAGCTTGCCGGTCCGGATGCTGATGCTGTTGCGGGCCTGATAACCGGTCAGGATGGGCGGTTGTTCCGGCTGGTAGCGATATTGCGGGCTGAGGCTGAGCCCGGTGGTCTGCACGTCGCGGAGGGCAATGGCAGCAGCCTTGAGCGCGGCCAGCACGCTGTTCATGCGCACGCTGTTGGCCGCCATCGCGTCGGCCGCGCTGGCGCCATTGGTCAGCACGCCGGCCGTCAGCCGCAGCTGGTCAGGCGCGCGGGCGACATCGGCGCTGGCCGTCAGGGTCAGCATGGCCGGGGGCGTGGGTCGGTCCTGCGCGGCAGCGGCCGTGGTGAGCAGCAGCGGCGGGACAAGCAACGGCAGGAATCGGCGCATCGACGGCCTCATTTCGCAGACGGGATGTGCAATCATGGCCCGCCGCGGCGGCCGCGTCACCCACAAAACCGCCTCTCTGCCCGCTGCCACTGCGGCGTCACGGCCCCGAGTGTCACTCAAATTCCCCTTTTTGCAAACACCGACTTGCGGTAAGGGAAAGCACTTGCACGCGGTGATGTATTTCGATAATACACTACCGTAGAGGATTCATGACCATGAACGCGCACAATTCAGTTCCATCTCCCGACGCTGCGTCGGTCTATGCTTTCCCGCCGGATGAAGGCGGCACCAGCCGCAATCGCTGGGTGAAGCCGGGGCTGATCGCGCTGATCGTGGCGCTGGCCGGTGTGGGCGGCTGGAAGGCCTTTGGCCCGTCGTCGGCACCGCCTGCCGCGCCGGCCAGCAACCTGCCGGAAGTGACCGTGCTGGTGCCGGGCACCACCATGCTGGCTGATACGATCACCGCGCCGGGCAGCATCGCTGCCAAGCGCGACGCCGCCGTTGGCGTGCAGGGCGAAGGCGGCCGCGTGGTGCGCGTGATGGTCGAACCCGGCCAGCGTGTTGGCGCCGGCCAGGTGCTGGCCCAGATCGATCGCCAGGTACAAACCCAGGAAATCGCCCAGCTTTCCGCCAGCGTGCGCCAGGCCGAGGCCGAAGCCCGGCTGGCCCAGGCCAATCTGGCCCGCGCCGAAAGCCTGGTCGCCAAGGGCTTCATCAGCCGCGCCGACATTGATCAGCGCATTGCCACCCGTGATGGCGCGCAGGCCCGCGTGGGCGTGGCCCGTGCCCAGCTGGCAGCGGCCCGCGAACGGGCTGACCGGCTTGACGTGCGGGCGCCGGCCGCCGGCCTGATCCTGTCGCGCAATGTCGAAACCGGCCAGGTGGTCGGCCCCGGCACCGGCGCGCTGTTCCGGCTGGCCGAAGGCAATGCGCTGGAAATGCGCGCCCAGGTGGCCGAACAGGATCTCGCCCGGCTGAAGGTGGGCATGCCGGCTGTCGTCACCCCGGTGGGTGCGACGGAAGGCTTCAAGGGCAAGGTTTGGCTGATCGATCCGATCGTCGATCCGGCCAACCGCCAGGGCATCGTGCGCATCCAGCTGGATTATGCGCCGGGCCTGCGCGTTGGCGCCTTTGCCCGCGCACGCATCGAAGGCGGCGAAACCACCCGGCCGTTGCTGCCGCAATCGGCGGTTTTGGCAGATGCTGCCGGCAATTTCGTCTATGTGCTGGGCAAGGATAACAAGGTTGAACGCCGCAGCGTCGATGTCGGCGCCATCGGCGATGCCGGTGTTGGCATTGCAGCCGGCCTGAATGGCACGGAAAAGGTGGTGGCCAGTGCCGGCGCCTTCCTGAAACCGGGAGACAAGGTCAAGCCGGTTCTCGCCGTCGCTGCCGACGCCGCCGCAACGCGCTGATCACGAACAGGACACGCACGCGATGCGCAATATCTCTGCCTGGTCGATCAGGAACCCGGTTCCGCCACTGGTGCTGTTTGCCCTGCTGTTGCTGGCCGGCATATTGTCGTTTCGCGCGATGGACATCAACAACCAGCCTGATGTCGAATTCCCGGGCGCGCAGGTCATCGTTTCCCAGCCCGGCGCTGCGCCGGAAGAGCTGGAAAATCAGGTGACGCAGCGCGTCGAAGCCGCCGTGCGCAACATCACCGGCGTCGACGAGGTAAACAGTTTCGTTTCCGAAGGCAGCAGCCGCACCATGGTGCAGTTCGCCATCGGCACGCCGATCGATCGCGCCGTCAACGACGTGCGCGACGCCGTGGCCAACATCCGTTCCGATCTGCCGCAGGGCATCTTGCAGCCGCAGGTCAACCGGCTGGATATCGCTGGCGGCCCGATCGCCTATTTCGCGGTTGAATCCACCGCGATGACGCTGGAAGAACTGAGCTGGTTCGTCGACAATACCGTGGCCAAGCGCCTGCTGGGTATCCCCGGCATGGCACAGGTGCGCCGTTCCGGCGGGGTCAGCCGGGAAATCCGTGTCATTCTCGATCCCGATCGCATGCAGGCCTATGGCGTCACCGCTGCCCAGGTGAATGCCCAGTTGCGCCAGGTCAATCTGAACGCGGCTGGCGGCCGGGCCGAGATCGCCGGCGCCGAACAATCGGTGCGCGTGCTGGGCAACGCCCGCAACGCGATCGGTCTTGGCGAAACCCAGATCAACCTGGGCCAGGGCCGCAGCATCCGCCTGGCCGATATCGCCGAGGTGCGTGACGGCTATGCCGAACAGCGCAGCATTTCCAAACTCAATGGCCGCCAGGTGCTCAGCTTCTCGATGGCCAAGGCCAAGGGCTCGTCCGACGTCACGGTCTATGATGCGGCGGTCAAGGAAATCGAGGCCCTGCGCAAGCAATATCCCAAGATCAGCTTCCGCCTGATCTTCACCTCGGTTGAATATACCAAGAACCAGTATCATGGCGCCATCGACGCGATGATCGAAGGCGCGATCCTGGCCGTGCTGGTGGTGTGGCTGTTCCTGCGCGACTGGCGCGCGACGGTGATTTCGGCGCTGGCCATCCCGCTGTCAGCCGTCCCGACCTTCTGGTTCCTCGATGTCTGGCTCGGTTTCTCGCTCAACCAGCTCTCGCTGCTGGCGCTCAGCCTGGTGGCCGGCGTGCTGGTCGACGATGCGATCGTGGAAATCGAAAATATCGTGCGGCACATGCGCATGGGCAAATCGGCCTATCAGGCCTCCATGGACGCCGCCGATGAAATCGGTCTGGCCGTGGTTGCCACCACCATGTCGATCGTCGCGGTGTTCCTGCCGGTCGCGCTGATGCCCGGCATTTCCGGCCAGTTCTTCAAGAATTTCGGCGCCACGGTTGCGGTGTCGGTGCTGATCAGCCTGGCCGTCGCGCGCCTGATCACGCCGATGCTGGCCGCCTTCTTCCTGAAAAGCGAAGGCCAGGCCGAACATGGCAATGGCAAGTGGGTCGATACCTACATGGCGATCCTGAACTGGGCGCTGGCCAACCGCATGAAGACGGTGTTCGGCATCGGCGGCGGCGCCCTGGCGATGACCATCGCCCTGTTTGCCATGCTGCCGATGACCTTCCAGCCCGATGTCGACAATGACGACAGCCAGGTAACCATCTCGCTGCCGCCGGGCGTCACCCTGGCGCAAACTGAGGTCGTTGTGGAAAAGGCCGTGGCGGTGCTGGAAAGCTCGCCCGAACTGGCGCTGGCCTTTGCCGATGTCGATGTTGGCGGTGGCAACATCTATCTCACGCTCAAGAAAGAGCGGGGGATGCATCGCATCGAATGGGAACGCTCCATGGCGCCCAAGCTGGCGGCCATCCCCGATGCGCGCGTTGGCTTTGCCGCCCAGGGCGATGGCCCGCCCGGTGGCCGCCCGATCGGCATCACGCTGACCGGCAATGATCCAATCACGCTGGACGCCGCCGCCCGCAAGGTGGTGGAGGAAATGCGCGCCATGCCGGAATTGCGCCAGGCCCGGATCGATGGCGGCCTGCAACGCCCGGAAATCACCATCAAGCCCCGGCTTGATCTGGCCGCCGAACTGGGCGTGACGACCGCTGCCCTGTCGGAAACCATCCGTATCGCGACGCTGGGCGACATTGATCAGAACGTCGCAAAGTTCAGCGTGGCCGATCGCCAGATCCCGATCCGTGTCGCCCTTGCGGAATCATCGCGCCGAAACCTTTCGACCATCGAAAACCTGCCAGTGCCCACCAGCCGCGGCGGCACCGTGCCGTTGAAGGTGGTGGCGGAAATCAGCTTTGGTGCTGGCCCGACCGAGATCCGTCGCTACAATCAGCAGCGTCGCATCCAGATCGGTGCCGACCTTGCCCCCGGCCTGCTGTCGGGTGATGTTCAGGTGAAGGTCAACAATCTGCCGACCGTGAAGAACCTGCCGCCCGGCGTCGAAACCGCGCAGTTGGGCATGCAGAAGTGGCTCGGCGAACTGGTTTCCAACTTCATCCTGGCCGTGATCGCCGGGGTGGTGATGGTGTTCGCGGTGCTGGTGCTGCTCTACAAGCGGGTGCTGCCGCCGTTCGTCAACATGATGTCGCTGCTGCTGGCGCCGCTGGGTGGCCTGATCGCGCTGGCGCTCACGGGCAATGCCATTTCGATGCCGGTGTTCATCGGCCTGCTGATGCTGCTCGGAATCGTCGCCAAGAACTCCATCCTGCTGGTCGACATGGCGATCGAGGAAATGGAAAAGGGCGTGCCCAAGCTTGAAGCCATCCTGGAAGCCGGCCACAAGCGGGTGCAGCCGATCGTGATGACCACGGTGGCCATGGTGGCCGGCATGATGCCGGTGGCGCTGGCGCTGGGCGGCGATGGTTCGTGGCGCGCGCCGATGGGCATCGTGGTGATCGGCGGCCTGATCGTGTCGACCGCCCTCACCCTGATTATCGTGCCGGCGGGCTTCTCCATCGCTGTTTCGGTCGAAGAATGGCTGGCTCCGCGGATGAAGCGGTGGTTCACCAACAACGAAGGGGCTGCTAAGCTGCCGGGCACAGCCCCTGCGGAGTAAGACCGTCCTGACCAGCCTTCTGCCGGAATCGCCCTTTCACCGGATGCGCCTGATGGCGACGCTGCTGCTGGCAGCGATGGCCGTGATCTTCATCGTCTGCCTGATATATCCCAGGGCGCATCCGGTGGTGCCGTGGGTGATGGCATTCACCGAAGCCGCGATGGTGGGCGGGCTGGCCGACTGGTTCGCCGTTACCGCGCTGTTCCGTCACCCGCTGGGCCTGCCGATCCCGCACACCGCCATCATCCCGCAACAGAAGGATCGGCTGGGCGAGACGCTGGCGCAGTTCCTGAAAGACAATTTCCTGAAGCCACAGGTCGTCGCCCGCCGGCTGGACGATGCCGATCTGGCCGGCGTGCTGGCGCGCTGGCTCGCCGCACCGCCTGCCGCCGGCCCCAACCGCAGGAATGGCATCGCACCGCTGGTTGGCCAGTTGATCGACGGGCTGGATGATCCTGCCATCGCCAGGGCGGTGGAAGATCTGGCGCGCGGCCGCCTGCAATCGATGCCGCTTTCGCCGATCATTGCCGATGCCGTGGATACGCTGGTGGCCGGTGGCCGCCATGAACTGCTGATCGATGCCGCTGTCGAATGGGGGCTGGCGACCATTGTCGACGAAGCCCCCAATATTCGCGGCAAGGTGGCCGAGCGCACCAACTGGCTGCTGCGCCTGGCCGGTGCCGATGAAAGCCTGTCCGACACGATGATCAGCTCGGTGCAGCGCCTGCTGGTGGAGATCAAGCACGACCCGTGGCACCCGGTGCGGCAGCGGCTGGTGGAAGCCTTCAAGCAATGGACGTTCGATTTGCGCCACTTCCCCGAATCCCAGGCGCGGGTGGAAGGCTTCAAGGATGATCTGCTCGCCAATCCGGCGATGAGCAGCTGGGTGCAGGGCCTGTGGGATGCCGCGCGCGGCGCCCTTGCCGGCAGCCTGAAGGACCCGGCTGGCAACGGGCTGGGCGCCACGCTGACGGCGCTCGGCAATCGCATCGATGGCGACGAAGAACTGAAGGCCCGGCTCAATACGGCCCTGCGCCGCGCCGTGGCTGGCCTGGCCAAGAACCACGGCGACGAGATTGTCAGCCTCGTCTCGGAAACCGTGCGCGGCTGGGATGCCGATACCGTGACCGACAAGGTGGAACAGGCCGTGGGCCGCGATCTGCAGTTCATCCGCATCAACGGCACGCTGATTGGCGGCTGCATCGGTGTCACCATCTATGCCGTTGCAAGGTTCGTGCTGCTGCCGCATTGAGCCTGGCATGACCGCCAATTCAGCCTTTGATCGTCAGCCCACCCTCGCCCACCCCGCGCTCACCTTGCGTCCGGCCACAGCCGAAGACTGGCCGGCAACCTTTGCCGCCGCCAACGATCCCGGCATCTGGGAAGGCCACCCGGCCAGCAATCGCTGGCAGGAACCGGTGTTCCGCGCCTTTTTCGAGGATGGCCTGGCCAGCGGCGGCATGCTGGTGGCGCAGGAGCCGGCGACCGGCGTCATCATCGGCTCCTCCCGTTTCGATTTCACCCGCGTTGAGCCGGGCGAAGTGGAAGTGGGCTGGACCTTCCTTGTCCGCCGCCATTGGGGCAGCACGACCAACCACGTGATGAAGGCGCTGATGGTTGGCCACGCGCTGCAGACGCTGGACACGGTGATCTTCATGATCGGCGAGACCAACATCCGGTCCCGCACCGCCGTGCAGCGCATTGGCGCGACGCTGATCGACCGGATTGCGACCGTTGCGCTTTCCACCGGCCCGGTCACGCATGTCCATTATGCGCTGGATCGGGCGGCCTTTGCCGCTGGCCCGCTGGCGCCGCTCTGGGCCCAGCGGATCAGCTGATATCCTGCAGATTGTCGTCGGCGTTGCGATCGACATATTTGCTGTAGGGATCGATGCCGGCCACGCTGGGCCTGGCCTTGCTGAACAGCACCAGCGTCTGCTTGCCGGACTTGATGGGCAGGCGCGTCATCAGCAGCACGTCCTTCTGGTTGAACGCCCCCTGCCCCGGCTTGGCGGTGAACAGGCCGACATCAATGCTGTCTGCCAGCGGCGCGACTTTCTCCACGCCCTTGCCATCGGCGTAAAATTTGGTCGCATCCACAGTCAGTCTTGTTTCCCAGCGGCCATCGGGCAGCTTGCGCGTGGTAGCTGTCGTCGCCTTCAGATCGAAAACGGTGATGCGCTCCAGCAAGTCGCTCACCAGTTGCCGCTCCTCGGCCGTGCGGGCGAGGCTCTTGAAACCATCGACCAGCAGCTGCGGTGACATGTAGGGCGGGCCGCTGAAGCGGTAGCGGGCGATCAGTGCGGCCAGCATGGCGTTCACCCGTTCCTCGCCCAGCCGATCCTGCAGCAGATAGAGCGCCACACTGCCCTTGCGATAATGGATATAGCCCTGGTTCTCGACCTTCAGCAGCGGCAGCTCCTCGATCGCCTCGTTGCCGCGGTTGCGCAGATAATTGTCGAGCTCATATTTCAGGAAGCGCCGCATCTTGTCGGGGCCATAGAGCTGCTTCATCACCATCAGCGCCGAATATTGCGCCATGGTTTCCACCACCAGCGTCGATCCCTGCGTATCGGCCGGGACGATCTGGTGGCCCCAATATTGGTGCCCCAGCTCGTGCGCGGTGATGTAGGTGACATAATCGATCTTGTCCGGCTCGGCGGCATTGGCGAGGAAGCCGATGCCCTCGCTGTAGGGCACGGTGCCGGCAAAGGCCTGGGCGAATTCGGCATAGGCCGGGAATTCGATGATGCGGGCGTGGTTGAACTGATACGGCCCGAAATTCTTCGTGAAATAAGCGAGGCTCGATTGCATGGCGCTGATCATGCGGGCCGCATTCCAGCCATGATCGGGATGGTGGAACACGGAAAGCGGGATGCGGCGGCCGTCGGCCAGCGTGGCCTCGCCCCTGGCTTCGGCATAACGCGCCGATTGCACCGAGAAGAAGGCCAGGATCGGCGTTTTCGACACGAAGCGCGCGGTGCGGCGATTGCCGGCCACCGTATCGGCCACCTTGTCGCCCGGCGCGATCGCCGTCTGATCGGCGTCGGTGATCACGGTGATGTCGCTCGTCACCCACGGCGCATTGCTCAGCATGTTGCGGCCCTGGCTCCAGGGATCGCCCAGTTTGGCCGCGCGCAATTCGCCGGATAGGCCGCGCTTGCGCCGGGTGATGCGATCGGTGAGCAGACCCTGGCGGCTCATGCCGATGACGGGCGCGAAGTCGAAATTGTTGAGGAAAGTGCCATTCTCGATCAGCGTGCGATCCTGGCCGCGCGCCGGAAAGCCGCGATGCCAGCGCCGTGTGGCAAAATCGAGCGTGGTCGTCGCCCCGGGCGCCAGCGGCGTCGCAAAGCGCAGGATATGATAGTTGAAACGCTTGTCGTCGCGCTCCACGCTTGTGCCCGGCACGACGAGCCTGGTGATCCGTGTGTCGCGGTCGCCCAGCAGCACGTGCAACGTCTCCACCGGCGCACCCGTGTCGTTGATCAGCGTATAGCGCCCAGTGGCATCAAAGCGGCGCTCGGCCGGCTTCAGATCGACGGTGACCACCGCATCGGTCACCCGCGGCTGCGGCAGCCGCTCATAGCGCAGATAGGCGCGCTCCAGATCGGCCTGCCAGATCTCGCCATCATCGCGGTTGCGATATTCGTTCAGCACATTGGTGTTCTGATAGACATAGGCACCCGTTGCCGCCGATCCCGCCAGCCCGGCGCCGACCAGCAGCAGCGGCACCCCGCGCAGTCGGGCGGGCAACCGCGCCAGCCGCGGCCGCAGCGAAACGTCATTGCCGCGCCGCCACAACAGGTGCGCCAGAACCGCCAGCAGCAACGCCCAGCAGGCCCAATAAGCCCGGAGCCACCACCCCGCCGCCCCGCCCAGGCGATCGGCATTCATGTCCGAAAGCTGCACGCGCGGCGTTTCGCCATAGAGATAGAGCGGGTGTTCAAAGCCCATCTGGCCCAGCACGATGCCGGCGACGAGATAGACGGTCATCACCGCCCAGCCGACATATTTGTTGGGCGAGAGCGCCTGCACGAAGATCGCCAGCACGGCGAGCAGCAGCATCTCCACCGTGAACGGCAGCGCATACCACAGGACATAATGATGGAGCGCGATGGCATCAAAACCGCGGACCAGTTGCAGCAGCACCGCCGCCAACACCGAAATCAGCAGCACGCAGAGCAGCACGGCGGCAAGGCCCAGCACCTTGGGCACCAGATAGGCCCAGTTGGGCAAGGAGGTGGAATCGATGATCTCGTGGAACTTCACCTGGCGGTCGCGCCACACCAGCTCGCCGGCATAATAGATGGCGATGATGATCGGGATGATGCCGAAACTGCCGCGCAGCTGATCGATCAGCGCGAAGGTGGCCGGCCGCGACGGCGTGCCATACAGCTCGCCAAAGAACCACAGCGCACCACCGGCATTGAACAGACCCACGATCATCAGCACGAAGAAGGCCGGGCTGCGGAACAATTGCACCATTTCAAAGCGGATGCGCTGCCACAGCCGGGCGCCGCCGGCCTGATCGGGCCGCGCCGCCGGCAGGGTGGCGACCAGCGTGGGCGGCACCGCTGCCGCCCTGGCCAGCTTCGCATCAGCCTTGGCCGCCGCCTTCGCCGAAAGCGCCTTCTGCGTGAAGGAGAAGCGCCACAGCGCAAGGCCCAGCGCCAGCAGGCCAAGCGCGATCACGATCAGGCGATTGCCCAGCAACGCGCCTTCCAGCGCCACCATCTGGCTGTTGGATTCCGCCGCCGTCCAATATTGGGTGGCCACTGCCGTGGCGGCCAGACCAAAGGGTTCGGCCCAGGCCATGATCTCGCGATATTCGGGCTTGCTGCCCACGATGCCGTTGGTCACCAGATAAGCGACCAGGAACACCACCACGCCAACATAGCTGCCCATCATCGACCGCGTCACCGTGGCCACCGCAAAGAAGATCGCCGAGGTGAGGAAGATGTTGGGCAGCGCCAGGAAAGCCCAGGCCTGCGCGTAATATGCCAGTCGATTGGGGCCAATGGTTTCGGGATCGAGCCACGGCATCAGCGAACCGATGAAGATCGCCAGCGGCACGAACAGGAAGGCCAGCGCCGCGGTGATGAACGCGCCGGTGAAGCGGGCGATCAGATAATCGAACTTGCTCACCCGCGTGGCCCGCACCATCGGGCCAAAGCCGCTTTCATCATCGCGCACCACCACATTGGCGACGAACGCCGTGGTGACGAACATGAAGAACAGGGACAGGATCAGGTGAATCTCGGTGATCGCCGAAGGGCTGTTGACATGCACATTGCCGCCTGAACCGATCTGGATCTCGTCCACCGTGACGGCGCCAAAGGTCATCAGGAAAAACAGCACCGAAACAACCCAGAACACCGGGTTCTTCAGCTGATACTTCAGCTCGAACAGTGCGATCGATGCAAACATGGCTCAGGCCGCCACTGCCGGAGCCACGCGCCGGCTCTTCGCCAGCGTGGCGAAATATACATCCTCCAGCCCGCCTTCGACTGACGCGAAGCCGACACCCGGATCGCGATCCGACAGCACGTGCACGATGGTGCGGCCGGCAAACAGGCGGGTGGAAATCACCTCATGCGCGGCCTTCACGGCCTCCAGCTCGTCGCGGCCGATCGTCTTGGCCCACACACTGCCGCGCGCCCGCGCGATCAGATCAAGCGGCGCGCCTTCCAGCTGGATGCGCCCGGCGGCCAGCACCGCCATGCGCGGGCACAGATCAGAGACATCCTCGACGATATGGGTCGAAAGGATCACCACCACATTCTCGCCAATCTCGGCCAGCAGGTTTAGGAAACGGTTGCGCTCTTCCGGATCAAGCCCGGCGGTGGGTTCATCCACGATGATCAGCCGCGGATTGCC
The DNA here is from genome assembly GCF_000331225.1 of Sandarakinorhabdus sp. AAP62. Lineage (GTDB taxonomy): Bacteria > Pseudomonadota > Alphaproteobacteria > Sphingomonadales > Sphingomonadaceae > Sandarakinorhabdus. The sequence continues at coordinate 15,987 of NZ_ANFY01000022.1, forward strand.
GATCAGCGCCTGGGCAATGCCGAACCGCTGCCGCATCCCGCCCGAAAAACCGGCGATGGCCTTGCTCCGCACCGCCCACAGGTTGGTCTGGTTGAGCAGCGTCTCCACCGTCGCCTTGCGTTCCCCGGCACTGGCAATGCCCTTCAGCACGCACATGTGATCCAGCATCGCATAGGCCGAAACGCGCGGATACACGCCGAAATCCTGCGGCAGATAACCCAGCGTTTCGCGCAGCCGCTCCGGCTGGGCGATCACATCGATATCGCCAAACATGATCCTGCCGGCCGTCGGCGTCTGCAGCGTCGCCACGGTGCGCATCAGCGTCGATTTGCCGGCGCCATTGGGCCCCAGCAGGCCGAACATGCCGTTGGGCACCACCAAATTCACATCATCCAGCGCGCGGGTGCCGTTGGCATAGACATGGGTGACGCCCGACAGTTGCAACATGATGCGAAATTCCTCCCGTTGAACAGGCGTTTCATAGCAGCTGTATTATGTATGTAAAGCGGTGGACAGTTGCCAAGCGCGACGGCCTGCGCCAGTCTGGAATCAAAGGGGAATTCTCATGAAAAATCGGGCCTTGATCGGATGGGCGCTGCTGGCGCTGGTGGCGACGCCGGTGGCGGCCAGCCCCGCGTCGGACAAATTGCGCAGCAACGTCCGCAGCTGGCGCGAAGCCAATGAACGCAAATTGATCGCCGATTACAGCGCGTTCGTCGCCATGCCCAGCATCGCCAGCAACCTGGCCGATGTGGACCGCAACGCCGATTTCCTCGAAGCCCAGCTGAAATCCCGCGGCTTCACCACGCAGCAATTGCGCGCCCGCCCCGGCACCCCGGCCAGCGTCTTCGCCGAACGCCGCACCCCCGGCGCCAAACGCACCCTCCTGCTCTACGCCCACTACGACGGCCAGCCGGTGAACCAGCCCGGCTGGCTCGATCCGCCGTTCCAGCCCACACTGCGCACCGCGCCGCCGGCCAGCGCCAAGGTCGATCTGGCCGCCGCCACCGCCGTCGACAGGGAATGGCGTCTCTACGGACGCGCCAGTGGCGATGACAAGGCCACCATTGCCGCCACGCTCTGGGCGCTGGATGCCCTCGCCGCCAAGGGCATCAAGCCAAATGTGAACATCAAGATCTTGTGGGAAGGCGAGGAAGAGGCCGGCTCCCCCAATTTCGGCACCATCGTCCGCGCCAACAAGGCGCTGCTCGCCGCCGATCTGCTGATCATGGGCGATGGCCCGGTCCACCAATCCGGCCGCCCGCTGGTGAGCGGCGGCAACCGCGGCATCGTCGATTTCGAAGCCACGGTCTATGGCCCCGCCCGCGCGCTGCACGATGGCCATTATGGCAATTGGGTGCCCAGCCCCACGGTGATGATCGCCGATCTGGTGATGCAGCTGCGCGACGATCAGGGCAATATCAAGGTGCCCGGCCTTGCCAGCGAAGTGCCGCCGCCCACCGCCACCGACAAGGCCGCCCTTGCCGCCCTGCCCGCCGTCGAACCGCAACTGATGGACGAACTGGCCCTTGGCCGCCACATCGGCACGCCGCGCCTCGCCGATGGCTATCTGATGCCCACATTGAACGTGCGCGCCATCCACGGCGGCGACACGCGATCGCCGGCCGCCAATGCCATCGCCACCCAGGCCTGGGCCAGCTTCGACATCCGCCTCGCCCCCGGCCAGACCACCACCCATGTGAAACAGGCGGTCGAATCCCACCTCACCGCGCAAGGCTGGCACATCATCCGCACCACCCCCGACGCCGCCACCCGCCGCGCCCACCCCAAGCTGCTGAAACTGGACTGGGACGAAGGCGGCTCCGTCGCGGTGAAAGTCCCCCTCGACACCCCCGCCGCCAAGGCCGTCATCGACGCCATCACCCGCACCGCCGGCCCACCCGTGCTGCTCCCCCTGATGGGCGGCACCACGCCGTTTGCCGAAATCGTCGAAGCCCTGAACGCCCCCATGATCGGCGTCTCCGTCGCCAACGCCGACGACAACCAGCACGCGGCGAACGAGAATATCCGCCTCGGCAATCTGTGGGACGGGATAGAGATCTACGCGGCGCTGCTGGCGGATACGAAGTGGTGAGGGGTTAGAAGGAGGCGAGCCTCCGGCGGGCAGGGTCGCAGACCCTGCACCCGTTTGTTTGAGGAAACCGATTGCGGAACTGCGCACACTTCGCCACAAGTTTATTTCTTGGGACCCAAAAATCGCTTTGGAGATTGAATTCCACCTCTGCCGTTACTCAATGTCGTGGTGAATAGTCGGGATTTAGGATCGTAAACTGGTGGCCCCTTTATGGGCCTCAAATGTTCTATTAGCTGCGCACATTCAATGTCGTCCCACGGCCTAAAGATTTGCATGGAACCTTCTGCTGTTAATATCTTTGAGAAGGGGCGAACCGAGACCTGATCAACAATGATCTCTGTTGGCGTCTCTACGGTCGTATAAGCATGAGTCGCATCTCTGAGCGTCGCCTTGTAATGCACCCGCGCGGCAATCTCGGAGAATTGTATTGGATGCAGCCGTCTTCCAACTAAATTTAGCGGCCCACCTCGGCCAGCTACATATTGCAGCCCTCCATCGTTTACAAACACAATACCAACCGTCCCCATTCTTATCGCGATAGATTGACCGATAATATTCGTTGAAAGGTCAAACTGCCCAAAATCATCATCAATCTCAATTTTGTACTGATACAATGTGAACGGGTAAGGGCCGTGAAGTGAATTAAAAAGCGTCTTTTTACGAGCACTCTGTAGAATTAACTGTGCGTGCCAAAATTCCTCCAGAAATTCCGGAGACACTATTGGACCCTTGGATGGATCTGCACGATCTAGAAGCAGCGATGTCTCTTTAACCAACAGCCCGACAAATATTTTGCACAGCCACCTCCCCAAAGCGAACCGTGAACCTAGTTTACTGAAATCAGGGCGGTCGATGAAATCAATAACCTCATTTTCGATATCACGTAGGAATCCGTTGTTACAGACTTCGCAGCAGGGAATAGTAAGGTGCCGATACGGAATTCTAGTGCCATTGATGAGATTAATAAATTGGTCAGACAGTTTGAAACGGCGCTGCATCCACTTGGGAATTACATGCTCACCTTGTCCAGAGGTTGGCTCACCTCCACATGCAAAGCACTTGCCGCCTACGAAGTTTGGCCCGGAAGCAGCGCGCTCCGTCAAACTCAAAACGTAACTTTCTGTCATTTTCTCTAATTACAACAGATCGAAACAAATAACAGCTACTTAATCAAAGCGAGACGAAAAACTCGCTTTGCACCCGTGCGGTTCATTATCATCGACCGATGTTGGACAGTCAACAGTCCGTTTTGGTGAGTAAATTGGCGGGCAGGGACTGCGTCCCTGCCCGCCGGAGGCCCCT